>NZ_LMMO01000010.1 GCF_001422285.1 Frigoribacterium sp. Leaf263 | reverse complement strand
AACGAGGTGGACTGCCCCGGCTGCGGCGACCAAGAAAAGAGCACCTAGGCCGATAGCTATGGCGACTTCCACACTCGTCGGGATGACGCCTGCGTCTGCCCCGGCGATCAGCAGCACCACGGGGATGGGTGACGTGACGAACAGGTCCACGGCGCGCGGGTGGCGAGTCATCGACGCGCGGACGCGCCCGGGAGGTCGAGGGGGCGCCGGGGGCACCGAGTCGGCGGGCACCTCCGCGGGGCGTCGGTCGGGCATGCTCCGACCCTACGCAGACGTGTCGGACGTCGTGCGCCGACGCCGGACGGGCGCCCCTGCTCCGGCCGATCGTCCCCCCTCGAACGCCGAGGTCGCGCCGAAGACCATCAGCCACGAGATCGCGATCGAGGTCGCGATCAGCTCGAGCCAGCCGCCGACAGCCGTCGCCACGCCCGCGACGGACAGTAGACCACCGGTCGCGGCGATCCCTGCGACCGCGACGCCGCAGACGGACGAGAGGAGGCGCAGCGCACGGCGTCCCGACGCGCACGCCGCCTGCAGCATCGCCACGCACGCCGCACCGAACGCGACCACGGCCGCGGACGTGTGCAGGGCGTCCTGCACGGTCGCCGCAGGACCCACCGGCAGGGGGCACCCTGCGGTGCATGGCACCTGCGAGGCCACGAGGAACAGAACAGACGCTGCCCCGAGGTGGAGACCGACCAGGCCCGGAGCGTGGGACGTGACGACCGGATGCCCCGCCCGGCCCACGCCACGCACGCGCCAGCGGCGACGACGAGCAGCAGGGCCACCTCGAACGGAGCCGCTGTGGGCTCGCCGTCGGCACCGAGCTCGCTGACGTAGACGGGCCGGTCGACGCGACTGCGGGCGAACCAGATGAGAGCGATGCCGAGTGCCGCAGCCCCGCAGCCGGTCAGAGCGAGGGAACGACGCAGGTGGTCGGTGGGCAGCGGGCTCGGGGTCATGTTCCGACGCTAGGAAGGCACCTCGTGCGCCCGCGTCGGGTCGTCGTACCGACATGCCAGCCAAGTGGTACCGCGGTACGAGAGGCATGTCGCGACACCCATCGGTCATCACGACGCGCACGACCCGAGCGCCCGCCTAGAAGATGGCCTGGGGGTTCACGGGCACACCGGTGAGGCCGTGCAGGCGGGGCGGGGCGATGCTGAGCAGGAAGGCGTGTCGGCCGAGCTCGGCGCAGGTCGCGGCGAGGTCGTCGGTGGCGACGCTGTCGATCAGGGGCATGCCCAGGCGGGCCAGCCCGACCATGTGCATCGGCAGGGGCATCTCCGGGTCGCTCGGCGGGAAGGAGTCGCTGATGTCGCCGGCGTAGAGCGAGACGCCACGGTGGTGCATCCACGTGACCGCGTCGACGGTCATGCCCGGCGCCTGGGTCTCGGCGTCCCAGCTGAAGCCCCAGCCGCTCCGGACCACCACGGCGTCACCGGGCAGCACCTCGACCCCGGCCCGCTCCTCGGCCGCGTCGAGATCTGCCGCGGTGACGGGGTGCGCAGACGGCAGCGGCCCCTCCGGTGCCAGGTCGAGCAGGACTCCCCGCGTCGTGATCCCCGCGGCGAAGGCGGTCGTGGAACCGTGCACGACGCCTCCGGCCGTGACGGTCTCCTCGAGGGGGCGACCCGGGTACACGGTGCCGTCGATCGGCATGTGGGCGAAAGCGTCGATGTGCGTCAGCGCCGGGTGATGCGGCGTCACGACGAGGACTTCGGACATCCCCATGGGCGGCGTGCCCGTGTAGAGCAGCGCCTGCTGCACGGGGGGCGACGGCGGTGCAGGGGGAGCGAACGGTCCGCCGAGCATCGAGGCGGGTTCGACCGGGTACGCGAGCGACACGCTCAGGCCGACCCGCACCTCCTCAGCGGCGCGGGCCCTCGCGGCGTCGTCGATCAGGTTCAGGGTGCCGAGTTCGTCGTCGGCGCCCCAGCGGCCTCGGTCGTCGGGGAGTGCGGGTGTCGTCATGGTGCCTGTCCTGTCATGTCGGTTCGGTGTCGCGTGGGTGGGTGGTGCACACTGCAAGGAGGTCCTGAAAGCAGGTTCCTGCACCATAGCCTGAAAAACAGGATCCTGTTTATCTAGGTGGACAACGAGGAGGCACGCATGGATGACGATGGAGGTCGCGGGCTCGATTCCGTGCTGGGCTGGAACGCGGTCAAGGTCGCCCGCATCATCGGCTCCCAGATCACTGCGGGGATGGCGGAGCACGACGTGAGCCTCGTGCAGTTCGGCGTGCTGTCGTGCCTGGCGGACGGTGCTGAGCTCACGTCGGCGGAGATCGCTCGGGCCGTCTTCGTTCGCCCGCAGAGCATGTCGGATGTGCTCGACGGGATGGAGCGTCGCGGTCTCGTCCGTCGGGTGGGCGTCCGCGTCCGCGGCCGGAGGAACCCCGCCGCGATCACGCCAGCCGGCCAGGCCGTGCTCGACGCGGTGCAGCAGGTGGCCTTGGCGACGAACGACCTCAGCATGTTCGGGCTGGACGCGTCACGGAGCGCGCAGCTCAATGCACTGCTGCTCGCTGTCATCGAGGGCGCGGAGAAATCCCCGGGCGTGGGCGACGCTTACTGATACATGCCCGATAGGGGATCGGCCACCGGGCGCCTGGTCGGTGACACCGAGACCACGGCGCGTCGTCAGTAAACCGTCTCAGGTGCTCAGCTCGTGATGGCGCGAGCCGTTCGTTCGACTGCGTCCAGGACGAGCGCGTGACGGGCCTTCTGGTCGTCCTGTTCCGACTTGTGCACGAACGCCACAGAGCCTCGCTGTGCGCCGCAGTAGTCCACGATCCCGTGCTCGATCTGCGTGCGGAGGGCCTGTTCGTAGCCGTGGCGCTCGTACGTGCCGGCTGCGTCGCCTGCCACGGCGAGGAGGTGGACGGTGAGCCCGTGGAGGTTGCGACGCGTTCCGCCGGCGGGATCGATGTCGAAGGCCCAGCCGGCGATGAACACGCGGTCGATCCAGCCCTTCATGAGCGCCGGCATCGACCACCAGTAGACAGGGAAGATCAGAACGAGGTGGTCCGCTGCATCGACTCGCCGCTGCTCGCGAACGACGTCGGGAAGGGTGTCGGTCTCGCCGCGGTAAGTTTCCCTGTCGGCAGGGCCGAAGCGGGGGTCGAAGCCCTCGGCAGCCAGGTCGGCCACGACGACTGCTCCCGGTCGCAGGGCCGCCTCGAGCTGCTGCGCGATGTTTGCGGTGAGAGAGTTCTGATCCGGGTTCGCGGTGACAATGAGGGTGTTCACACAAAGCAGTCAAGCGGATCCCGCTGACCGTTCTCCGGCCACGGGTGAGCGCCCGGTAGCCGGTCGGTGACCGGTCAGCGGTCAGCGGTCGTGATCTCGTCGCAGGCCGTCGGTCACGGTTGTCGTGTCGTCGGCTGCGAAGCGCAGCTGCGTCACACGGTGGACCGTCGAACGGGGCGAGGCGCTAAGTCGAAGCGAGACCGGTGCGCTGAGGATGAGCGCGATGGTGCATCCCGAGAGGGTCGCTATGCGCGCGGTCGTTCCCTCGACTGTCGGGGATGTCGTCGTCCCGTCGTGGTGCACGCGGGCCGAGGCGATGTCCTTGCGGGGCACCGTCGCGACGACGTGGCGGCCATTGCGGATGACGAGGTCGGTCTCGGTCAGGTAGTGCGGGTGCTGCCACCTGACAGCGACGAAACCGAGCAACAAGACGACACCGTAGACACTGAGCACCGTCAGCGCTGCGGCAAGAGCCGGGTACGGGAGAACGAGATGGAGCACCGCGATCTCGACGCCGCTTGCCGCGATGAAGGCCGCAGGGAGAACCGCCGTCCCGTTCTTCGCAGGCACAGGCAGCGCGCCGATCGGAACCGTGGGAGGTCGTCGCCGCACCACCCACGCTAGGGCTCGAAGGGCCGCGACCTCGTGCCCGATGGCACGCGCGACGGGAGCAGGAGGGAGCGCTCGTGCGATCCGCTGCCAGCCAGCCCGGACGGGCTCACCCCGGCGGCGGAGGATGACTCCCGTTACGAGCAAAGTCATCCACAGGAGATCGAACTCGAGCAGGAGCAGCACGAAACTCGCCTCGCCGTGCCCCGCCGACCTCGTCGCGATCACGGACGCCGCCGTCATGGCCATCAGGATGAGTCCGCACCTGGCGGCTCGACCACCCGTGACAGCTGCCCGTTGCATGTCGTCAGACTAGGAAGCGCAGCACCTTGGCGCATCCCCAGCACGAGCTGAATCTTCTCGAGAGATGCCCAATAGCCGATGGTGAACTGCACTTGGTGCGACGGACGGGTACGGCCGGCTACTGGGTCCGGGTCGTGGGGCCGCTACCGTGACCTCACGACAGGTCGATCACGCTCCGGCCGCTGGGCCGTGGTCTTTGTCGGATTGACCGTCGCCGCACTGATCGTGTGTGCTGTCGCCACAGTCAAAGCCGGGTGGCTTACACCGGTCTTTTTCTGGCCCGTGCCGGAGGGCACGGATGTTGTCCAGACGAAGCAGCAGTACGAGTCATCGATCAGTGCCCAGGGACTGGGCCGGGTAGCTGCCGTTGTGACTCTCTTATGCGGTCTCGGCGCGACGGTCTTCACATACCTGAGCTCTAGAGCCCGTCGCGTCCGATAGACGATCAGCCACCGGACGACCTCAGCTTCCTTCACACGTCGGGCACGCTCGCAGCAGGTCAGGCGTTGGCGGTCAGGTATGACGTGAGGGAGTCATCGATCATCTCGAAGCGCGCGGCGCGCGTCCGCACGTCATCTCGCAAGGTGGCGACCTGGCGCAGAAGATCTGGGCAAGCCGCTTCGGATCGTTCTCCGACCGTGCAGGGCAAGACGTCTCTGACCAGGGAGGAGGGCATGCCCATGTCGAGGAGGGAGCGGATCGTCTCGACCATCGCGACCGCATTCGGGGCGTACTCGCGGTAGCCGTTCGACTGGCGCTCCGCGCTGAGAAGGCCCTGCTCCTCGTAGTACCGCAGAGCCCGCGGAGTCGCACCCGTCTTCCTGCTCAACTCACCGATTCGCATGGTGCCCTTCCTGGTCCTTGACCTTCACGCTGACGTCAGACTCTACGCTCCGAGCATGACCCCGCTGACGCACCCGACTCGCACCCGCCTGTCCGATCCCCTCGCCTCCGCCCCGGACCTCACCGGTCGACGCGCAGTCGTCACAGGCGGGTCCAGCGGGCTCGGCCTTGTCACCACCCGGACGCTCCTGCAGGGCGGTGCACAGGTCGTCATCGGAGCCCGCGACACGGCCAGGGCTGAGCACGCACGAGACCGACTAGCCGAGGAGCTGAGCTTGCCCGCCGGCCGCCTGATCGTCGCGCCTCTCGATCTCATCGACCCCCACTCGATCCGTGACTTCGCCAAGGCCGTAGGCGACGCGCCTCTCGACCTGCTGGTGCTCAACGCTGGGATCAGCAGCGTCCCCCTCCGACACGACCACGCCGGCATCGAGAGCCAGTTCGCAACCAACCACCTCGGTCACTTCGCCCTGACGGGGCATCTGCTCCCAGCCCTCGAACCAGGAATCGAACCCCGGATCGTCACTGTGTCCTCTGCTCTCTACACCGGGGCCACGCTCGACCTCGACGAGCTCTCGAACCGCACCTCGTATTCACCCGGGCGTGCCTACAGCCGTTCCAAGCTGGCAAATGTGATCTTCGCCGTCGAGCTGCAGCGACGCCTCAGCGCACAGGGCAGTACGGTCCGGAGCTTTGCCGCACACCCCGGAATGGCGCGCACGCCCCTCCACACGACGTACCCTTCCGCAGCCACGAGGATCCTGACCAGCGCAGTAGCCAGAGTCATCGGCCGCGACCCGGAACCCGCCGACATCGGTGTCCTGACCGCCGCCCTGAGCGCACAGGCCACGCCCACGCTCTTCTGGGGCCCTGCCGGCTCCAAAACGGCTCCTGACGCAGTCGGGCAGCCGTTCGCGGCTGTCGCCACCGACCCCGCAACAGCCGCCGCCCTCTGGTCAAAGTCGGAGCAACTATCTGGTGTCGGAATCCTGAGCTGAAAACACAGACCGTGACGTTCGACCATTCAGTATCAGTTGTCCCGATAGACGATTGTCTATCGGGACACACCGCCGCCGGCCCCGTGCCCGCCCTCAGTCAGGAAGGGTGTTCAGAGATTGCGCTTCACGCCGCGCACGCGACTCTGAAGCCGATGACCCAAATTCGCTCGGTCTCAACGAGCGGACGCACCAACATGCTTTGGGCGCGAGTCAGTCACGGGCCCGACGGGCGTCGCGATACAGGGCGACGATACCTAGGACGATGAAGGTGACTCCGACAGGGATACCCAGATAAACCAGCGTCGCCGAGCGGCCAGCCTGCGACAACGGCCCGAGGCCCCCTGACAGGCCAAAGATCGAATAGATGCATGCGAACACTCCGAATCCGATCGCGGCCCATCCCTCGGTCGATTTACCGCGTCTCATGAACATTGGGACCTCATCTCGAGCCGTGACGGTCCGCCGGTGCCGCCAGCATAGAAGTCAAGCACGCACAGTCTCGACAGAGGTCCGGACTGAGCCTTGGTCAAGCGTGAACGCCCGCGGCCGCAGGTGAGCAGGCTGAGGCTTTTCACCCCGTCTCATAGGACGATCGGCATGCGAACGTCGCCACGACCTGAGGTGTCTGACTTGTGCGGTGCTCCGGAGTCGCGGTCAATGTGGTCGCTGAGACGTGTGCGGTCGGCAATCCACGCACCTTCTTGAGGCGCTCGCGCCCTTCACTGGCCGGGTGACTCATTCGACCAGTTGATACGACGCGGAAACTTCTGAGGGCCTCAGTACTCGAGCCTTGGCCATTCCTGCAGGCGTGAGAACTTGGGCTGGGCTGGTGTCGGGTCCTCGTCGTCCAGGACACGAACTTCGGTGAGCACGGTGGTGTGGCTCTGACTGTACGAGCGGTGAGCGATGCCATCGCGTTCGTCAACGACCAGTGTTGCGCGCTGTGCTGGATCGAGCTCGTGCTCGAAGGTGAACAGCAACCAGTGTGTTTTGATCCGTTGAACAAGCATGGGTGAGTAGCTCGCTGGAGATCCCCAGAGGGGGAGCAGCTCCGGCGTGAGCAGACGTACGGGAGGGGCGACATTGCCGCTGCGCTCGAAGCTGACCTCGAAGGATCCGTCCTCGCTGTGCAGGTGGCCCTTTGAGTAGTGGGCACGATGACTGCTCCCCTGACGGATAAACGTCCAACTTCGCTCCTGTTCCTCCACGACGGCCTGAAACTGGCACGGCTGGTCACTCCCGCTCGGACCTGTGCTCACACCTCGAACGAGACGTCGTTGTCGACGTCGAAGCCCAGCGACCTCGGTTTGCAGGTTGGAAGCATCGGCTGGGCCGAGGACAGTGTCGAATCGCACCTCACCAGTGTGAGGGCGCACCGCCCGGCCGGGTGCAACCTTGTCCCGATAGACGATCCTTCCTCGGGCGTCACCGGGGTAGCTTGACTCCAGGGGGTAGCCATGAAGGATGGTCCGGGCGGTCGTGCGGCTCTCGTCGCTGGCGTAGTTGCAGCCGTTTTGGTGGCGGGAATCCTCACTTGGGCCGCTTTGAACCGACCTGAGGCCACGGCCGCTTCGCGTTCGATGGGGTTAAACGCCTAGCCAGAAGCAGCGCCCGGTAGGGGATCGGTGTTCGGCGCACCATCTGGTAGCAAGCTGTAGGGTCCGAGCGTGACATACGTGAGCTTGGCAAACCGATCGTGGTTCGTCGTGGCGGTCGCCTTCGTTGTGGTCGGATTCGTGTTCCTCACGCAGCCGCTCAACTACCCCGATTTCATGGGAGCACCCCACTCAGGTGGGTTCATTGGCGGCATCGGACTCAGCATCGTGGTCCTCACGGTCATGGAGGCCTTGCTACCGCGCCGTCGGGCAAATGCGGCCAAGGAACGCGACCTCTAGCTTCAGAGTGTCTCTATAGACGATCGGGGCACGGGCATGGACGTTTCTCGGTGTGCCGGACACGTACAGGGTGAACCCACCTTGGAGGAACGATGACCCACACCCCCGATCACCTCGACGTGCTCCTCAACGACAGTGCACCCGCAGAGACGAACTCAAGCCAAGCGCTGCGACACGACCTCGCCGTGATGGCGGCCGAGGCCAAGACCGTCTCGCGCCTCCGGCGCCGGCCGCTCCGCGTCGCCGCGACCGCGGGCCTCGCAGCGCTGCTCGTCAGCGGTGCCGGCACCGCAGTCGCCGCCTCGGTCTTCGACTGGGCGCCGTGGGCGCAGGACCCTGACCTTGCTTACCCGTTCATCCTCCCGAGCGGTCGTGCCTGCGAGGCCAGGGTCGCTGTCTACGACATCGAGAACATCGACAGCAACGGCGCCGTCACACGATCCAACCCGGCCAACGACAGCGACTTCGCCCGCCACCTCCGAGCCCTCGACCTCGTCGACCAGGCTGACGTGCAGGCCTCGATCACGGAGGTGCGCCAGCGCGATACGAGCGTCTCCTACGTGGCAGTCCTTCCGGAGGGCGACCTCGAAGACGTCCACGCGACACAGTCCGGCCCAACCGAGGACGACATCTACGCCGCAGCGGTGTCGAACGCCGTCCGTGACGTCATCAACGCCGAGGCCGCCGCGTTCGACGGGGGCCACGACTACACCGGAGAAGAGTCGATCCTCTGCGAGAAGGTCGCCTCGTGATGGGTAGCCGGAAGCGAGCCCTCAGGTCTGCCCTGGAGGCCAGCTCGGTCGACCTCCTCTCCTACCTGCGGCGGCGCACGGACTCCGACGAGGCGCCCGATCTGCTGGGCGAGACCTTCGTCGTCGCCTGGCGCCGCCTCGATGATCTGCCCGAGGAACCCGAGCAGGCACGAATGTGGCTTTTCGGCATCGCCCGCGGCGTCCTGCTGAACCACGCTCGGGGCGTGCACCGGCGGTGGGCGCTGGCCGACCGCCTCCGCGGGCACGCCGTCCTCGCACCGGTCACAGCACCGCCGGCAGACGAGCACCTCGACGTCAGGGACGCCATCTCACGGCTCGAGCCGGACATGGCGGAGCTCGTCCGGCTCGTTCACTGGGACGGTTTCACGATCACCGACGCAACTCAGGTCATGGGCATCCCGGCATCGACTGCACGGGGCCGATATCAGCGCGCCAAGGAACTGCTTCGCGTCGCCCTCGACCCCGCGGTAGCTCCTTGAGATCGGGCCCCTGAGCCCAAAACGGTCCAGCAGCGAGAGCGTCGTAGCTGTCGCAATAGCCGATCGTTCATCGGGCTGCGAGCAGTCAGCTGCGAGCTCGTGCTCGATTGCGGAAGTACTCGACGATGTAGATCCCGAGAATGACGATGCCGCTCAGCTGAAGCGCCACGGACAACCCGGCGAGGAACTCCTGGTTGGGCCAGATCAAGCGGAGCAGCAGGGAGACGAACAAGGCGCTGAGTGCCACGACGACCAGCGAGCGATTCTTCATCCTTCGACTGTATCGATCGCCTGTCTAGGCCACACTCGGCGTCCCGATAGACGATCGTCTATCGGGCACCGGTAACGGCCTTCCCGCTTCCCTGGCCGTGCCACAGCGACCGGCGTGTGGGATCGTCGAAGCAAGATGACATGCTGAGCGCATGCTGACCGATGCAGAGATCGTGGCCTCGATGAGAAGGGTCGAGCGAAAGAGTCGGTCTACCGGGCCGGACCTGTCGTATCTCGACTACGAGATGCGAGACATCCGCGCCTCGCCCGGACACGTCGATGTCGAACTCATCCAGCGCGACGGCCACTCCGCGCGTGTCCCCATCGCCCTCCCCTCCGCCGGTGAACCCCAGTACTGGCTCTTCTTTCTCCCCGAGAATGCCGAGGAGTGGGTAGAACAGCTCCTCCTCTGGCTCGACGAACAGGTTTTCACCAGCGGGCTCATGGACGGGCGAGTACGCGTAGAGAGAGACGGTGCCAGTTACGTGCAGTCAGCTCCCTACGGTTGGCGCTTGACCGATCCTGCTGAGCACGCAAGCCTCGCCGAGGCCGCTGGCCCCGACGGTTGGTACGGATGACGATCGGTGGCCGCGACAACAACGGAAAGGGGGGAGGTCTACCGCTTCCGTCGTGGTCTGAGCACGAGAACGGCTCCGTAGATTGTGGCCCCAATGCCCAGCAGCACGAAGAGGAACTCAAGTCCCCTGATCGACGAAGGCAGGCGGCCGGCCGCCACGAGGGCCAACCAGCCAATCCCGAGCAAGAGGGAGAAGAGCCCAGCGACTATCCAGTAGACGGCTCGTGGGTCGCGGCCGTTCGGCAGCTTGTCGTTCCACATGTACTAAGCGTGACACCGCGGCGCATGAGCTGCGGTACGGGTTGGTTCCGATAGAGGATCGGCCATTGGTTGGGGCCGTTGCTGGCCGCCAGGGAGTTGGTTCTTCTACGACGGGCCGGACGCGAGGCAGCCCTTGCGGGGTGTCCCGCAAGGGTGCTCCCTAGTGGCTAGGTGAGGGTCTCGTGTTTGGCGTCGAGAAAGGCTTGGTTCCAGGCGGAGATGTCGAGAGGTTGCGTGGCAAGCAGGTCGATCGAGTCGGTCCGGATGGCCGGCGCTGATCCAGCCGTGGGCGTCAGCATTGGAACTCGCTCACACCGGTGACGACGCAACCCTCATCATCCATGGCGCCGTTGGGGGTTCCACCCTCGGGCGCCGTGTCCGACACGATGGTGCTGCTCGAGGTCCATGTCGTGGTCGTGCCGGCAGGCATGCCCGACTCGGGACTCAGGAGCACGCGGCGTTGGCCGATGAAGTCACCAGTCGATGGGTCCACGATCATTTCCTGGCGTGTGTTTGCTTCGCCGTCAGTTCGCCCGATCGCCACTCCGGTCCTGCCGTTCAAACTTGCACGGTCGTCCTGGATCTCTACGTCGGGGATGAGTGCCGCGGCCTCGTAGAGGGCCGATCGCGTCTCAGCGGGCACCGGGTTCTGGGAGAGCGTGTCGAGGATGTAGGTCAGAGCTTCGTCGTCTGAGGACACGCCCTGGCCGGTGGTTTCATCACGGATGGCGGCCAGAAGGGCATGAGGCTCCGTGGGCCACGTTTCAGCTTCGGTTGACCCGCTGCGGGGGCTCCCGGCATAGAACGTGCCACCTGCGGCGCGCACCAGCTCAGCGGTGCCGGCTGGCGCCTTTGCCGCCGCAGCCTCGGAGTCGGGTCCGAAGGTCTTGTAGGGCTTCGTGGCACCTCGGGCCCAGACCCAATCGTCGGCCTGGTTTGCGGGGATGAAGAGGCTGTCCGTTGCAATGGTCAGGTAGCTGGTGTCGCCGTCGTCGCCCGCGGTGGTCGTGGAATTGACGGCCGTGGTGTCGATGCGGAGGTACTGTCCGGGGCCCACCACGGGGTCGGTCGTGCGGATGGCAGCCTCGGCCGACTCGTGAAGCACCGACGCCACGGCTTTGTCAGTGGTGCCGAAGCCCACGATGTTCGTAGCGACGAGGCCCGTCACGACTGCCGCGGCGGCCAGGCTCATGCCGACAGCCCAGCGGAGCTTCGGGCGGGCCGGCACGCGTCGTGGCTGCGCCGCTTGTTCGGTCGCAGCGGCGTGCAACAGTGCTGCGCGGCCGCGGTCCAGGGCGGACTGGTCGGGGGGAGTGACGTCTGTGCGGGTCTCCCGGAGGAGAGTCAGCTCGTCCACGGGGCACCTTCCAATCTGAGGGTCGTGTCGTGCTGGGTGGATGCGCGCAGCAGGCGGCGTGCGCGGTTGAGGCGTGACCGGACGGTCCCGACTGGGATATTCAGGGCTTGGGCGATGCCGTCGTAGTCGAGGTCGGCCCAGGCGTAGAGGAGCAGCGTTTCTCGGTCCCTGGCGTGCATCTTGCGAAGCGCGTGCCCGAGGTGTTCCATCGCTCGGTGCGCATCGGCCCTACCGTCGGCTTCCGAGAAGGCGTCGACTGAGACGTGAGAGGCGTGGTCCGCGTTCAAGCCGTGCCAGGCGCGGGCTTCGGTACGTGCGTGCTTCCGCAACAGCGTGGAGGCGATGCCGTAGAGCCAGGGCAGAGCGGTGCCGCGTTCCAGGTCATAGTCGCGGCGTCGTTCAAACGCCACGAGGAACGTTTCGGACATGACGTCATCAGCGACGTCTGACCCGGCACGCCGGCTCACGAAACGATGGATGGCGGTGGCGTGCCGGTCGTACAGCTCGCTGAAGGCTGCACTCGCGGAGAGCGAGCTGCGGATGATGTCACTGTCGGTGGTCACACTCGTCTTTGTTCAAAGGCCCGATTCCGGTTCACGGAAAGTAGCAGCCAGGGGATGACGGCGACTTCGCCCAGAAAGGATCGTTCCTGACTGCCCGCTAGGGGATCGGTCAACGGCCCCTTGGCTTTCGGGACGTCCCGTCGGCGCTGTGGTCTTCGTCTCTAGGTGCTTCGCCTTCGGCCACGTCTTCCGTGATGGTGATGCCCGGATTCCAGCCGTGTTTCTTCCACCAGGTACGGAGCGCGATTCCGAGCGAAAGGCCAAGAGGTAGTCCTGCCAGCGTGATAGCCGCGCCGTCTAGAAAGACCAGCAGGAGGATGCCGGCCGCAATGCCAACGGTGCAGAGAAGATATATCTGTTGGCTGCTTCGAGGCGACATAGGGGCACGATAGGCCGAAGACAAGATCGCTGTTTGGCCCGCCCGATAAGGGATCGTTCACCGAGATCTGTTTCGGACTGACCTATCGAGACAGCCAGCGCCCCGTACGTGCGGGGAGTCGCTAGCGTCCGCCATTGCCCGGTGAGCGATCGCTGGCCGGCACATCGGCGCCGGTGCTGGGCAGACGCACTAGCGTCTGAGCATGTGCGCTGACTCTCTGTCGATCACCGTCGCATCGGTGTCCTCCGCGGAGGGACTGTGGTGCGCGCTTACGGACGAGCGCGACTCCTGGTGGCCTGAGCTGGCGCTGACTCCCGAGGTCGGCTCGGTCGTGCGCGAGACCTGGACCGAGGGCGGCCGCGAGCACTTCGCTGACGGTCGCGTGACGGAAGCAGTACCGCCGAGTCGGCTGGCCTTCGTGTGGCAGCAGCCGGAATGGCCGTCGCCACTTATGGTCCGCTTCGACATCCGTAGTGACGGCGAGCGGAGCACGGTCACGCTGACGGAACGAGGTTTTGGGCAGCTCGTAGATGGCGACGGACTTCGAGCCGCACACGAGGAGGGGTGGAACTTCCATCTCGCAAACCTGCTCAGGGCGGCGTACCGATAGATCGGCTATCGGGTTGCCATCTGGTGGGTGGATTTCTCATCGGGTCAGGGCTTCGGACTCTGACCAGAGGCGCTGAGCCACGTCGGGGTCGAGGGCATGGCGCATGACTCCGTGGGTCCCGTCGATGATGTGGTCCACGACGTCGGCCGGGCCGCAGTCTTCCCAGTACGCCGGGGCGCCGACGCCAAGCTCTGCCCGTGTGGCGACGAACACCGATGTCGCGGCGCCCTGATCGACCGTCTTGACGCGGTGGGAGTAGCGGCGCTTCATCTCGGCCAGCACGGCGGGGTCCCAGTGGCGTTGCAGTCCGGTCCAGATGCCCCCGGGCATCACGGCAGCAGCCGTGATGCCCTCGTCGTGCCATCTGTGCGTGGCCTCGACGCCGAACAGTACGTTCGCGGTCTTCGATTGCCCGTACGCGATCCCTGCGTCGTAGGGCGTTCGACGGAAGTCGAGGTCGTCGAAGCGAATGCCGCTCGCACCGTGGCCGCTCGATGACAGCGAGATGACGCGCGCTCCCTGAGCCTCGGCCAGCGGCTGGTGGAGGCCGTTGGCCAGGGCGAAGTGCCCGAGGTGGTTGACGCCGAAGTGCCATTCCCGACCCTCGGGCGTGCGTCGTTCGGGGACGTGCATGACGCCTGCGTTGGCGACCAGCAGGTGCAGGGGTCCCGACCACTCAGCGGTCAGTCGACGCACGGAGTCGAGGTCGGCGAGATCGAGTTCCATCACCCGAAGGGTCGCGGCCGGGTCCCGGGCTCTGATCTCCTCGACCGTCCTCTCGCCGGCGTCGATGCTGCGGACCGCCAGGACCACCGTCGCGCCGGCCCGGGCAAGAGCCCTTGCCGTCTCGACGCCGATCCCTGAGCTGGCACCCGTGACCAGGGCAGTCTGGCCGTGCAGGTCGATGCCCTCCACCACGTCGAGGGCAGTCGAGGACGCACCGAACCGTCGGGCGTCCTGGAGTGTCGGGTCGGTGTTCATGCGAGCCGGACCGCGGCGATCCCACCGTCGACGTCGACGGTGCTGCCGTGCACGAACGCCGCCTCGCCCGAGACGAGCCAGCGGACCGCGAAGGCGACGTCGACCGGGCGGACCGGTCGGCCCGCCACGGTGCCCGCCGTCATCGCGGCCAGGGTGTCGGCGCTCTCGGCGTTGCCTGGCGTGCTCGTCGCGCCGGGAGACACGGTCGTGACTCCCACGCCGGAGGGTCCGAACTCGGCCGACCAGGTGCGGGTCATCTGTTCGAGGGCGGCCTTCGAGGCGGTGTAGGCGGCGCCGAAGGGGACTCCGACACGGGCCATCCACGAGCCGATGTTGACGATCGAGCCGCCTCCGCGCTCGACCATCGCGGGGGCGAGTGCTCCGACGAGCACGTGGGGCGCGCGGACGTTGACCGCGAGGACGGCGTCGAGGTCAGTGTCGGAGAGGCCGGCGGTGGGGCCAACGGGGTAGATGCCGGCGTTGTTGACGACGACGTCGACGTGGCCGCCGAGCGCGTCCTCAGCTGCCGCGGCGATGCGGCGCACCTCTGACGCGGTCCCGCCGAGGTCGCCGACCACGGCGTGGGCCTGACCGCCGGCCTCGGTGATGCTGCGCACGACGGCCTCGGCGCGTCCGGCGTCGCGCCCGTTCACGACGACCTCGGCGCCGGAGGCGGCGAGGACGCGGACGATGGCTTCGCCGATCCCGCTGGTCGAGCCGGTGACGAGCGCGGTCGTGCCTGCCAAGCGGGTGTCGGCTGTCAGGGTCTGCAGTTCCTCTTCATTGGACTTCATGGTCCATTACTAGCACACGAATGGACCCGGTGGTCCAGAGGGCTAGGATCGGGGCGTGGAAGAGAAGAAGCTCACCGCGCGCGGCCGAGCAACGCGGCAGCGCATCATCGAGGCGACGGGCGAGCAGATCCTCGCGTCGGGCATCGGCGGGACGACCCTCGACACCGTCCGGGCGGCGACCCTGACGAGCAAGAGCCAGCTGTTCCACTACTTCCCGGGCGGCAAGGCGGAGCTCGTCCGCGAGGTCGCCGCGTGGGAGGGCGGGCAGCTGCTCGCCGCGCAGCAGCCGCATGTAGACGACCTCTCCTCGTGGGAGTCGTGGAGCGCCTGGCGGGAGGCGCTCGTGGACTACTACCTCGGCCTCGGTCGGTGGGCCTGCCCGATCGGGTCGCTCGCGACGCAGGCGGCCATGACCGACCCTGAGCTCGAGCGCGTCATCGCCGAGAGCATGGGCGCGTGGCGCGATCTGCTCGCCGCGGGGGTCCGCAAGATGCAGGCGTCGGGCGACGTCGACCGCGAGGCCGACCCGGAGCGGATCGCGATGGTGATCCTCACGGCGGTGCAGGGCGGACTCGTGATGAGCCAGCCGCTGCGTTCGGCGTGGCCGCTCGAGGCGGCGCTGGACTCGGCGCTCGACCCGTTGCACCGCGTCCGCGTCTGAACTCCGGCTCGACCGTTCGCGCGGCGGCCGCATACTGCGACCTGCTCGTCGCCCTCATCGCGGGGCTGCTCCTGGCGGGTTGTCACACAACGATGCATCTCTTGTCCGGCTGTCGGAGCTGGAGCGTCCCGTAAGGGGATCGCTCGCTATCCAGCCGCCGCCGGCGCGGGTGCGTCGAGGGCGAGTTTCACGCCCACGGCGCCGAGGAGGGTTCCGGTGGCCCACCGCTGCCAGCGCATCCAGCTCGGCTTGCGGCGGAGGAAGACCGCGATGGACCCGGCGGCGACGATGATGGCGGCATTGACGGTGAGGCTGACGGCGATCTGGACTGCGCCGAGCTGGAAGCCCTGGGCGACGACGCCGCCGGCGTTCTGGTCGACGAACTGGGGGATGAGGGCGAGGTACATGATCGCCGCCTTCGGGTT
This sequence comes from Frigoribacterium sp. Leaf263, assembly GCF_001422285.1. Classification (GTDB taxonomy): domain Bacteria; phylum Actinomycetota; class Actinomycetes; order Actinomycetales; family Microbacteriaceae; genus Frigoribacterium. The sequence continues at coordinate 5,480 of NZ_LMMO01000010.1, read as the reverse complement.
CAGCAGGTTCGTCACGAGCCCCATGCGGAAGAGCTTGGCCGTGGAGTCGCGCGGCAGATCACGGGTGTCGAAGACGGAGGCGCCTCCGGGTCGCAGCGTCTTGTAGGCCAGCCAGAGCAGGTACGCGGCGCCGGCGACCTTCAGCGCCGTGTAGAGCCAGGGCACCACGAGGAACACCGCGGCGAGGCCGACGTTGGCCATCGTCATGTAGACGACGAAGCCGACCGCGGTGCCGGCGAGCGAGAACAGGCCGGCGCGGCGGCCCTGGCTGATGCTGCGCGAGACGAGGTACATCATGTTCGGGCCGGGGGTGAGCACCATGCCCAGCGCGACGAGGGCCATGGCGGAGGCGGCGGTCAGCGAGATCATGCCGGTGTCTTTCTCGAGGGGGTGAAGGGGCGACCTCATCGGCACCCGTCGTGCTCCCAGCTTGGCGCACGCTCGACTACATCTCATGACGTTCCGGTAGGGGATCGGCCACTGGTCCACTTCTAGACTGGCGCGGTGACGCGAGTGGGTGCGGTCGGCTTCGACCTCGACGGGACGCTGTTCGATCACCACGGTTCGGCCCGCTCCGCCGCGGCCCACTTCCTCGGCTCGCTCGGTGTCGTCGCGTCGGACTCGACTCTTGATAGCTGGTTCGCCGCCGAAGAGCAGCACTTCGAGCGTTGGCGGTCGGGCGAGATCAGCTTCTCGGAGCAACGCCGCGAGAGACTGCGCTCGGTCCTCCCGCCGCTCGAGGTCCACGTCCCCGCCAGTGACGTCGAGATCGACGAGTTGTTCAGCGAGTACCTGCGGGCGTACGAGTCGTCGTGGCGGGCATTCCCTGATGCGCTTCCGCTTCTTCGGAGCCTGCGCGCGTCCGGTCATCGCATCGGGCTGCTGACGAACGGGGCGGAGGCTCAGCAACTAGCGAAGGTCCGGCGCACAGGTCTCCTCGTCGAGTTGGATGTCGTCTGCACGTCTGAGCGCATCGGTTTGTCGAAGCCCGACGTGAGGGCCTTCTCAGTTCTCGCCTCTGAGCTCGCAGTCGAGCCGGGGGCATGCCTGTTCGTCGGCGACGATCTCGTGAAGGACATTGACGGAGCCAGGGCAGCCGGGATGCAGGCGCTGCTGGTGGACGGCCACAGGCGCCGCGAGCTTCCGATCGGTGATTTGGTCCGGTCCGTGATCGCCCGGTCTGCGGATGCCCGATAGTCGATCAGCATCCGGGCACGTGGTTCGACCCTGACGGCGGGTCCGAGGCCTTGGAGCCATAGGAAGCGCATATGTGGGTCATGGGGATCTGAGGGTGTCGCTTCCTAGCGTGTTCCTCGTCCTGATCCCCGCACCGAGGAGAACCGTGTTCCTGACCTACCTGCTCAGAGAGCTGAGCAACAGACGCAAACAGACCGTGATCGTCGCAGCGGGCCTCGCCCTGGCCATCGCCCTCGTGATCGTGGTGAGCGGGGTGGCGGCCGGCGTGAGGAACGCCCAGTCCTCCGTCCTCGAGTCGATCTACGGCGTCGGAACCGACGTCACCATCACTCAGATCGCCGAGCCGGGTACCGGTGGACCTGGCGAGCAGTTCGCCTTCGGCTCCGGTGACGGCACCACGACCGACGACGGCAGCACCGAGGTCGCCCAGAGCACCCTCTCCGCCGCGCGCGGCACTGCGACCTTCGACTCGTCGGCCCTGACCACCGTCGAGGGTGTCGACGGCGTCTCCGCCGCGACCGCGACCCTGAGCCTGCAGAACTCCAGCTTCTCGGGCACGCTGCCCGACTTCTCCCCGGTGGGCGCAGGAGGCGCGGGTGCCGACGGTGCGACCGGTGACGGTACCGACTCAGGCACGGAGGCCGCGCCTCCCTCCGGCGGGGCCGACGGCGCGGGCGGCAGCGCGTTCGACGTCGACCAGTTCTCGGTCACGGGCCTCGACCCCGCCACGGACGCGGTCGGACCGCTCAGCAGCGCATCGCTCGTCGACGGCCGCAGCTTCACCGCCGCCGACGCGGGGACCGACGTCGTCGTGCTCGACCAGACGTACGCCACGAGCGCTGAACTCGCCGTCGGTGACACGCTCGCCATCGGCGGCACCGACTTCACGGTCGTCGGGATCGTGGCGTCCACGTCGTCGGACGCCGCCACCGCCTCTGACACGTACGTGCCCCTCGACACCGCTCAGGCGCTCAGCGGTCTGACGGACCAGATCAGCAACGTCTACGTCACGGCATCGAGCGCCAGCGGCGTCAACGCGCTCAAGACCGACCTGCAGGCGGCACTGCCGGACGCCACCGTGAACACCCAATCCGACCTCGCGTCGAGCGTGTCGGGTTCGCTGTCCACTGCGTCCGACCTGATCGGGAAGCTCGGGACGTGGCTCTCGGTGGTCGTCCTTGCTGCAGCTTTCCTCATCGCGATCCTCTTCACCGTCTCGGGAGTGAGCCGCCGGACGCGCGAATTCGGGACGCTCAAGGCCATCGGCTGGAGCAACTCCCGCATCACCCGCCAGGTGGCGGGCGAGTCGCTCGTCACGGGTCTGCTCGGCGGCGTCGTCGGTGTCGCGGTCGGCCTGATCGGAGTGCTCGTCGTGAACATCGTGGCGCCGACTCTGTCCGCGGCAGCCACGACCGACGCTGCAGGCCCCGGCGCCGACGGCCCTGGCGCCGCTGCGGGCGGAGGCGGTTTCGGGCAGCAGATCGCCCAGGCGACCACCGACGTCGCTCTGAACGTTCCCGTCACCGTCTCGGTCGTGCTGCTCGCCGTCGGCCTCGCCGTCGCCGGCGGTCTGCTCGCCGGCGCCGTCGGGGGCTGGCGCGCCTCCCGCCTGCGTCCCGCCGAGGCCCTGAGGAGCGTCGCGTGAACACGTCCCGCCCGACCTCGACCTCTCTCCCGGCTCCGGCCGGAACGACCCGACCGACCACAGCCTCTGGAGCCACCGACCCCATGTACACGCTCACCGCCGTCACGAAGACCTATCAGCAGAAAAAGCGCACCGTGAAAGCACTCGACGGGGTCGATCTCGTGATCCCTGCAGGGCAGATGGTCGCGATCCAGGGACCGACCGGCGGTGGCAAGTCCACCTTGCTCCAGATGCTCGGCGCGCTCGACCGGCCCACGAGCGGCACGGTTCGACTCGGTGACTCCGAGCTCTCGGCGGCGGGCGACCATGCCCTGGCGGCGGCACGGGCACGCGAGATCGGTTTCGTGTTCCAGGGCTTCAACCTGATCCCCACCCTCACGGCCGCGGAGAACGTCGAGACGGCCTTTGCGGACGGGTCGACGCACCGGGCGGAACGCCGGGACAAGGCGAAGGCGGCACTAGCGTCCGTGGGTCTCGCCGAACGAGCTGACCACCTGCCGAGCGAACTCTCCGGAGGACAGCAGCAGCGCGTCGCCATCGCCCGGGCGCTCGTCAAGGAACCGAGCGTGTTGCTCGCGGACGAGCCTACGGGCTCTCTCGACGAGGCCACCCGCGACGAGATCATGGACCTGCTCGAGGGCGTCTGGCGTGATCGAGGGCTCACCCTCGTCATCGTCACGCACGACTCGGCCGTGGCCCGGCGGGCACAACGTCGTCTCCGCATCGCGGGCGGCGAACTGGCCGAGCTGGGTCCGGCTGCCTGACCCGGCAGGCCGTAGCCGGCTCCGTCACGGCGTCGGGGCGGATGATCGTCCAGGCGGGCCCGCCCGCACGAGCTCGTCGACGACGAGGCTACCGGTTCGACCGTGGGCGCCCACGACGAGGCAGGCGGTCATCGGAGCATGACGGTGCCGCCGTCGACGGCGATGGTCTGCCCGGTCACCCAGCCTGCCTCGGAGCTCAGCAGCCAGCGGACGCTCGCGGTGATGTCCTCCGGCTGACCCACTCGACCGACGAGGGTGCGGGCGGCGGCGGCGTCGATCATGGTCGAGCTGTCGCCGAGCCCGGCCGCGTCGAAGAAGTCCGTGTCGGCCACGAAACCGGGGGCGAGGGTGTTGACGGTGATGCCGCGCCTGCCAGCGCGGATGGCGAGGTCGCGGCCGTAGCCGGCGACGGCGGCCTTGGCGGTCGAGTAGGGGCCCCCGCCGCCGTCGAGTCCGGCCGTCGAGCCGATCAGGACGATTCGTCCTTCCGTGTCGAGCACCTGAGGAAGAAGACCCTCGACGGGCAGGACGACGGTGAAGAGGTTGACCCGGAGAGCGTCGGCCCACGCGCTCTCGATCGCCGGGAGGTCGGTTCCCGGTCGACGGAATCCGCCTTGCCCACCCGCGGCGGCGACGACGCCCGCGACGCGCCTGTCGCCCACGGCATCGACGATCCGGCTGACACCCTCGACTGTCGAGGCATCGGCGACGACGGTGAGGATCTTCTCGGGGTCTGCCGCGGACCGCTGCGTCTCTGTGAGCGGGCCCTCGCGTCGACCGGCGATCAGGACATCTCGCCCGAGCTCACCTGGTCCAGGGCGATGTCGCGGCCCATGCCCGTGCCGCCGCCGATGACGACGACCAGTGGGGTCATCTGGGAGGGGGAAGAAGTCATGTCAGGTCCTTTCCGGGACTGTCAGGGAATGGCGTGCACGCATCGAGCGCATGCAGGAAGGCCAGTTGCTGTTCGGTCGTGAGGGGGCTCAGAAGCTGTTGCTGAGCGCGTTCGACTGCAGGCTCGGCCTCCCGCACCACCCGTGTCCCGAGGGGTGTCAGCGCCAACGGTCGGCGTCGGCCGATCGCTTCGTCGGCATCTCGGACGAGGAGGCCTCGGACACCGAGCTGCGCAGTCACGCGCCCCAGAGCCTGGGGCGTGATGAGGAGGAACCGGGCCAGATCGGCGTTGCTCGTTCGCGGGTTGCGGTCGACGAAGACGAGCGCTCCGTACTGGGCGCCTGAAAGCTCGAAGGGCTGGAGCGCAGCCTCGACCGCCTGCCGCGTCGCACGATGGAAGCGTGATGCCGCCAAGCCGAAGTCGTGGCCGGGCAGCGCTCGGGACGTGTTCATGTAACCCAAGGTTACATCAAGGCGCCGGGCTGGCGACCCCGCGCGAAGCCGGATCGGTTCAGAACTCGGCCCTGCACCTGGGGCTGGCGCTCGCCCACCGCGCCGCCGAGAAGCTCTCGACCGCAAGCGAATGCTTCTCGCCGCGGTCGCGTATCCGCTACCGGTCTCGGGCGTCCGGGTGGGTGCCTAGATCGATCGTCGCTCGTCTGCCGACTCCTCCACGAGGCCATGGAGGCGATCGGTCCCATTCACTGATCCATCATCCGACAGGTCCCGCTCTCTCTCAGATCTCCGCGGCTAGGCGACGACATCTTCGGGACTCACGCGACTTCTTCGCGGAGGTGTCTCGCGCCGGCCACGAGGAATCGGTCCGCCAGGCCGGAATCCGATCCTGACGACATCGATGGTGACGGCCTCATGCTGAGGTGTCCGCGGCTCCCAGGTGCCGTGCGATGGCCGACATGCCTCGCTCGAGCCCCGCCAGCTCGTCGTCGGTGAGTGCGGCGAGCACCTCGTCGTCGAACTCG
>NZ_LMMO01000009.1 GCF_001422285.1 Frigoribacterium sp. Leaf263 | reverse complement strand
GCTGATAGAACTGCTCATCCCTGCGACGCTGCTCGTCTGGTTGGTCGCTCTTTTGCGAGCACCGGGTACCCCGCGAGTGTCCGCGTAAGCCATCGTCTATCGAGACGCCAGCGTCGCCCCTACGCTGACGTCATGAGTCCCGATATCAAGAAGCACAAAGGGCGAGCACGCCTAGCTCTGATCAGCGCGGTGGCATGGCTGGCCATCTTCGTGTTGTTCGCGGTACTCGATGCTCGTACTGACCTCAACGGCTTCACAGGTATGGGGCTCGGGATCATCTTCACGGCCGTGAACGTAGCCCTTTTCATCTACACCCGGTTGAAACTTCGGTCAGTAGAACAGCGCGAGCTTGCCAAGACGGCCTGACCCCGCCCGTCCGTAGCCCGATCGGCTATCGGGACTGAGACGCCCGAACGGTGACACCGGCCATCTCTCCCGACGTCCGCTGGACGAACCGCCGGTGCGTCGGGGAGCGACTCAGCGTTGCGCGGTAGGGCGCACGACGATCTCGTTGACATCGACGTCGGGCCTCTCGGCCACGGCGTACAAGACGGCGCGGGCGATCGCGTCGGCTGAGATCGACTCGGCGCGGTAGACGTCCATCGCGGCGGCTGCGGAGGCGTCGGTGATCGTGGACGCGAGCTCGGACTCGGTGACGCCGGGCGAGACGGTCGTCACCCGGATCCCGCGCGGCGACTCCAGGCGAAGCCCCTCGGTGATCGCTCGCGCTGCGAACTTCGTGCCGCAGTAGACGGCAGCCGTGGGCGAGACGTCGTACGCTCCGACGGACGCGATGGTCACGACGTGGCCCGTGCCCTGCGCGAGCATGGCGGGCAACGTCGCCGTGATGCTGTGCAGGAGGCCTCGCACGTTGACGTCGATCATCCGGTCCCACTCGTCGACCAGGCCCGATGCCAGGGGCGAGAGCGGCATCACGCCGGCGTTCGCGACGAGCACGTCGATCCGCCCGAAACGTCTTAGTGCAGCCGTCGCGAAGCCCTGCACCGATGCGATTTCGGTGACGTCGAGCGGCACCGCCATCGCCGTGCCGCCCGCCTCCTCGATCTCGGTGACGACTGCGTCGAGGCGGTCGGTGCGCCGGGCTCCGAGCACGACGGAGTGGCCGGCCGCGGCGAGGCGGACGGCCGTCGCACGCCCGATGCCGCTGGAGGCGCCCGTCACGAGGACGACCTTCCGTCGATGCAGGACCATGCCCGCATGGTGCAGGACGTCGTCGCGGAAGTCGCCGTCCGCGGTGAAGCCGGTGTCGTCGCGGTAGTCGATGTGGTCGCCGTCGACCTCGTAGCGGCCGACGTAGGCCGCCTCGCGGTCGCCGCGGGCCTCGACGTAGCGGCCGTCGGCCCGCAGCTCGTGACGGATGCGGCCGTCGGCCGTGACCCAGAGGCCGAGGTACGGGTGGGCAGGCAGGGCTGTGCTGGTGGTGTCCATGCCGATACTCTCGGCGCCTGCGATCCGGGGCCCCGTGCCCTGTCCTTCCGGGGTGCGCCAGGGCCAGGGAGGCGCGGTGCCGGCCACCTACCCTGGTCCCGTGACCCTGCCCGCCGATGACCTGACCCTCGCCTCGTACCTGCGTGCCGTCCGCGGCCGCCTCGTCCCGGAGTCGCTCGGGCTGCCCGGCGGCGGCGTGCGCCGGGTGCCCGGGCTGCGACGCGAGGAGGTAGCGGTGCTGGGGGGCCTCAGCGTCGACTACTACACCCGCCTCGAGCAGGGGCGGGAGGTCAGCCCCGGAGCGGCGGTGCTCGTGGGCATCGCTGACGGGCTCGAGCTCGAGGGCGACGAGCGCGACCACCTCTTCGCGCTGGCAGGGCTGATGGCTCCGTCGCGACTCCCCCGCGTCGCGAGGTCGGTGACGCCCGCCCTCGGGCAGCTGCTCGACTCGTGGTCCACGCACCCCGCGTTCGTGATCGACCCGGTGCACGACGTCTTGGCCGCCAACGCCCTGGCCCGAGCGGTGTACGCACCCTTCGAACGGTTCGACAACCTTGTACGGATGACCTTCCTCGACCCGGTGGCGCGGCGCTTCCACGTCGACTGGGCCAGAGCCGCCGACTCGACCGTCGCGAGCCTGCGGGCCGCGACCACGGAGTTCGGGGCCGACCCTCGCCTCCTTCGCCTGGTCGCTGACGTGAACGACGCGAGCCCCGACTTCGCCGAGCTGTGGAGCACGCAGCGAGTCCAGCGCAAGACGACCACAGGAAAGCGGTTCGCGCACGACGAGGTCGGGCGGCTCGACTTCGACGCCCACACCTTCGCCGTGCAGGGGGCGCCGGGCCTGCAGCTCGTCGTCTACGGCTGCGAAGCCGGCTCGGGGACGGCGCGCGCGCTGGTGCTGCTGTCGGTGGGCGCCGTGGAGACGTCGAGGATCAGCCAGTAGCGCCCGGGCAGCGATCGCTCACCGTCGTCTCCTGTGGACGCGCATGGCCAGGGTCGTCGTTCAGCCGACCTGCACGAGTCCGGCTCTGATGCCCCAGAGGACTGCCTGCAGCCGGTCGCGGGAACCGGTCTTCTGAAGAAGCCCGGCGAGGTGGTACTTCACGGTCGTCAGCTCGACGAACAGGCTCTGCGCGATCTCCGCATTCGACGACCCCAGAGCGAGCAGCTGCAGCACCTCGAGCTCACGAGCGGTGAGCCCGGCACCCTCCGCGTTCTCACGCGTCGCCCGCCCCACGGCGCCTGCGCGACGCTCGCCGAACTCTCGGAGCACGCGGCGGGTGAGCCTCTGATCGAGCGTGCCCTCCCCAGCCGCGACCGATCGGACGGCGCTCACCAAGGTGGCCTCGTCCGTGCCCTTGAGGAGGAACCCGGCTGCGCCCGCCTCGAGCGCGGCGAAGACGTCAGCGTCGACGTCGAAGGTCGTGAGGACCAGCACTCCCGCGTCGATGGTCGGGTCGGCAGTGATCTGCCGGGTGGCGGTGATGCCGTCCGTGCCGGGCATGCGGATGTCCATGCACACCACGTCGGGGCGCAGGTTGCGGGCGAGGCTGACGGCCTCGGCCCCGTCGATGGCCTGGCCGACCACCTCGAGGTCGTCGACGGCGCCCAGCACGACGGACAGCCCGGCCCGGACGACCATCTGGTCGTCGGCGACCACGACGCGGATCACGAGGCGCGCCCTGTGTCGCCGATGAGGACGAGTCGGTTCGTCCAGCCGCCGTGGTGCCGGTCGGGGCCCGTCGTCAGCCGGGCGCCGACGAGTTCGGCGCGCTCGGCCATACCGGCGAGTCCATAGCCGGTGCCCCGGCTCCTTTCCGTGCCCGTAGCCGTGCCCGTGCTAGTGCCCAGGGCGATCAGGGCCGGATCGGCGGCCTCGTTCCGCGCCACCACCTCGACCTGGTCGTCCGTCCAGGTCACGGCGACACGGCAGGGCGCTCCCGGGGCGTGCCGTGCGGCATTGGCGAGTGACTCCTGCACCATCCGGTAGGCGGTCGCCTCGGCCAGGGGGCCGAGCCGGCGCGGTTCGCCCTCGACGATCGTCGTGACGTCCTGGCCGCGCTCGCGTGCCGCCTCCGCGAGCCCCTCGATGCCGGCCATGGTGGGCGCCGCGACGGGCCGCCCCGACGCCTCGGGCTCATCGTCGCGCAGCAGGCCGACGGTGCGGCGGAGATCGCCGAGCGTGATGCGGGCGTCGTCCTGCACGGTGCGGAGCATCTCCCGCGCCCGCTCGGGGTCGCTGACGACCAGGGCCGTGGCCGCCTGCGCCCCGACGATGATCCCGGACAGGTGGTGGCCGGCGATGTCGTGCAGCTCACGGGCGAGAGCGGCACGCTCCGACCGCACGGCGCGGTCGGCATCCTCCCGCCGCTCCCGCTCCACCGAGCGCTCCTGCGCCTCGAGCGCCTCCCGGAGGCGCTCACGACCACGCACCTGCTCGGCGGCCACCGCCGGCAGCAGGTACAGCACGACGACCCGGGCCGCCGCGGTCGCGAGCACGACCCCGCCGGGCGAACCCAGCGGGCCGACGACCATCGCCGCCGCCCCGACCAGGGCGGTCGCGGACGCCGCGGCCACGAGCGCGACGAGCCGGGCGGTGCGGTCGACTCGGCGGGCGACCGTGTACGCAGCGACGACGACGCCCAGGGCGCCGATGCCGAGCTCACCCTCCGTGGTGGCGAGGACGACGAGATCGGCGGCGACGACGACTGCGAGCACGGCGAACGGCCGATGCCGGTGCGCCAGCAGCGACAGCGCCTGAACGAGCACGAGGGCCGCGTGCACCAGGGGCGGCACGTCGCCGGGCACCGTCGCGGGGATCTGCTCGCCCCCGAGATCCAGCGCGACGTACCCGAGCGCGACGGCCGCGACCAGTAACGACGGGAACGCCGACCGGAGGCGCGACGCGGGTGCGCGACGCGGCTGCGGATCCATGGGACGAGTCAACCACGACCGACGCCGACCCCCGGTGGGGTCGGCGTCAGGGCGGGCGGCGGAGGTCATCGTGCCCTGCTCGCGAGGAACATCACAGGCCCGTCATCGTCTCGATCACGCCGATCCACGCCGGCTCCCCGGTCGGACCGGACACACGGGACCAGATGCCGGACACGACCGCGCCGACGATCAGCACCGAGGCGACCACGACGACGACGACCTTCGTGCGGTTGCGGGGCCGCCCCTCTCGCTCAGACATCGCGTCGAGACAGCGCCACGGACGCCGCGACGAGGGCCACGGCCGTGAGCGCCAGGAGCGCAGCGATCGCGACCCCTCCGCCGACCGTGCCCGCGCCTCCGTGGATGACGGACTGCGCGAGGGCGACGGGCAGGAACTGCGTCCACGAGGCCGCCGCTCCCCCGCCGACGAGCTGGGCGACGGCGGCGACGATGGGTTCGGCGACGAGGGCGCCGATCGTGACGAGCACCCCCGTGAGCTGGGATCGGCAGAGGATGCCGACCGCGAGGCCGATGACCGCGAGGCAGGTGATGGCGAGGACCCCGCGTGCCGATGTCGCGACGACGGCGCCGGTGGCTGCGGTGAAGGGCGTCGCGGTCAGCGCGAGGGAACCGATCAGGGTGAGCAGGCTGACGATCGCCAGCACGATCCCGACGACCGTTGCGCCGGCGCCGACGGCGGTGGCCTTCGCCACGACGACACGGCTGCGACGAGGGCTCGCGAGGACGGCGCCAACGATGCCGCCGTGCCGGTCGTCGCTCGTCCCCGCGAGGACCCCCAACAGCACGACCGCGACGAGCGCCAGGCCGATCGACCCGCCGCCGAGCGTTGTCCCGAGCGGAGAGAGAGCGTCGAGCTGCGTCGCCGCGGCCGTCAGGTCGACGACGGGAAGATCATCGCCGAGGGCTTCGGCCCCCGGGCCGACCTGACCCGTGGCAAGGGCGGGGAGGAGGACGACGAACACGAGCTGGGTCATGACCAGGCCCAGCAGCGCGACGACGGCGGCGACCTTGGTGGCCGTCGTGGTGACGAGCCCGAGGATCTCCGCGCGTAACATCAGCGCACCACCCCTTCGGTGCCGGTGACCTCGAGGTAGTAGCCCTCGAGGGTCCCGGTCGGGTCGGCGAGCACATCGGCCATCGTGGCCTCGGCCACGACACGGCCCTCGGTGATGACCACCACGTCGTCGGCGATCTCCTGGATGTCCGACAGCAGGTGCGACGACACCAGCACGGAGCCCCCGTCGGCCGCGAACGCACGGAGCCTCTGACGGAGCCAGTGCATGCCCGCGGGATCGAGACCGTTCGCGGGCTCGTCGAGGACGAGGAGGCGCGGCTCGCCGAGCAGAGCCGCGGCGATCGCGATCCGCTGGCGCATGCCGAGCGAATACGTGCCGGCACGGCGGTCGGCGTCCTGACTCATCCCGACCTCGGCGAGGACCGCAGCGACACGGTCGGCGCCGACCCCAGCCCGCAGGGCAGCGATCGCCAGGTGCTGTCGGCCCGTGCGGGCCGGGTGCAGGCCGCCGGCGTCGAGGACCACGCCCACCTGCTGAGCCGGGTGCACCAGCTCGCGGTAGGGGGCGCCGAGGACGAGAGCGTCACCTCCGTCCCGGGAGACGAGATCGAGGAGAAGACGGATGGTCGTGGTCTTGCCCGCGCCGTTGGGGCCGAGCAGGCCCACGACATGGCCGGGACGGACGGAGAAGGAGACGTCGGCGACGCGGGGGCGGCCGCGGTGGGCCTTGCGGAGTCCGCGCACCTCGAGGGGCAGGGGGGTCGGTTCGTTCATGCTGTCCACCCTCGCGACACAAGCCCCGCGGCACCCCCGCCGCTGGCACAGCTCCTCCCGTCCTTCTGGCCAGTAAGCCCGACGACGTCGAATCAGGCGGCGGGCCAGCATTCACGGCCGACCACCCTGGTCACCGCCCGTCGTGACGCAGTAGGGCCGGTAATGGATGGGCTACGGCATCACCCGCCGGTTCATTCCTCGTCGGGTGTGGATGGGGCCGTAGACAGCCAACGGCTCGCTGTTTGCTGTGCGATCAGGAACACGACGATTCCGCCAATGATGGCGACCACTTGCGGCACGCCGAGGATGACCAACGGTATTCCCACGCTCAGCGCAAGAACGAGTGAACCGAGCGTGATCAGGGGACGGAGTCTGCGGCGTTGTGCAGGGGTCGGCTCGTTCCTCATGCGGTCAGCCTAGAGATCTTTGTTTAGGACCCCGCGTCCGATAGACGATTCCCTATCGGGACGATGCTGGAGCAGCGTCAGCACCTGTGTTGAACCACCGTCGGACTCTACGTACGGCAAAAGCGCTAGAAAGGCTCGTTGCCAACTTCTCCCGTGCGTCTTTGGCCAGTTCCAAGGAACTGCAGGAACCGCCGCCCCTGCTCAGTCGTCCGGATGTGCGTGAGCGCGGAGCCCGTCGTGGTCGTTTCTAGGATACGAGCAGGGAGGGTCAAGAGCCCTTCGCGATCCAGTTCGGCGACCATGTCAGTGAGGTGTCCCTTCAGCTCTCCGTCACCGCCAGCGATGTCGTCGCGAATGAAAGTGTGGAGGGACGCAAATGTCGTCTGCTCATACTTCTCCGGGTCTCCGCCGTGAGATGCGATCCAACCGGCGGGGTTGTCGAAGGCCACGAGTAGACGGATATGCCAGGGCCTGAGACGTGCCGCCCAGTCAATAAAACGTTCCTGCTGCTCCGGTACAGCCGCGCTGCTTGCGCCGATTCCTGCGGCAGCTTCTGCAAGGAGTCGTCGCTTCTCGTCGTCCGCGGACTCGTGAGCGGCACGTAAAAGCCTGTTCACTGCCGCGTAGAAGCTCGGGTCCGCCGGATTGAACCGAGTTTCGCCGTTCTGCTCTTCTAACCATCGCACTCGCGCTGCGAGCGAAGCCAGGTACTCGTCTTGGACCTCTTGTCGTCGAGTCTCGATAGCTGCCTGGATGCCGCCCAGGACAATACCGAGGCCGGGCACCTGGCTTGCAGCAGCCATAGCGACTCCAACAACGGCACTCTGGACAGTTGAACGGTCGGGAAAGACTTCGTCGCTCATGAAGCCATTCTCCACGCATCAAGAGGCCGAATGCGATGTAGGCATTTGCGCGGCGTCCACACCCCACACCAACTCCACTTTCGCGCAGACCCAAGATGCCACCCCACCCCTAGAGCGCGGGGACCGGCAGTTGATCCCCTATCGGGCACACCCGACGGATAGGCCACGTCCACGAGCTCGGCGACCTGAGCCGAATTCCTGTCACCTGCGCAGGCAGGATTTTGTGGTCGGCGATCTAGTTATCACACGACGCGGTCGCGCCGCCATCGATAGCCTCCCTACGATTGGCTCATGCCACCGCCCCCTGATTTGACCTGGATACCTGGGACCGCCGCCGCTGTATTTGGCGCAGTTATAGCCATAGATGCGAATCGACGTGCCGCTGTCCGGGACAGGCAGTCCGCGAAGCGAGAAGTCGAAAGGCTTACCGCGGATCGAGAAGCGCGACGGCGCGACACCGAGCGTGAAGCAGTTCTCCGCCTCGTCGAGTTGTTCCAGAAAGCCCATTCGAACACCGTCGAGCCGGATGAGACAGACGCCCAGCGGGTGCAGATAGCCGAGGACGAGTGGCGCGAGGTTCTATACACGCGGACCTTCGAAGAAGAGTTTCCGCTGTGGTGGAGGTCGCTCTCCGAGCTGAGCGTGGATGCCGAGTTGATCACCGACGATGCAACACGCAAGGAAGTTCTCCTGTGCATGCTCGTGATGAACGAAGCGCCCGAAATAACGAAGCTAGGCCCTTGGGGCACTCACCGTGAAATCGTGCGCAATGTTGCAGCGGTTGGTTTCGCGGTGCTCGGCGCTTGGCTCCGGGCGACACCACAAGACAGAGCGACACGTGCAGCTGTAACAAACGTGGGGCATATGCAGGCGGCGTTCGACAAGCATGTTCAATCAGTCTTCGAGCGAAAGTGAACCTGGAGACGTGTCTGCTCCACCGTCGGACGCCCGGTACGCGATCCGTCACCAGACGCCCGAGGGCAGCGGCCACTCCCCCGTAGTTGCTGAGCCCAGATCGTCTCGATAGATCATTTCGGAATCGATCTCGGTGAAGGATCCCCTATAGGGCGAGTTATGGAGATGGTCTCGTGGCCAACTGCTTGTCGAGCGAGAGGAGGTAGAGAAGATCTCTTCTAGGAGCTGCCTCAAGACGTTCACTACGAGTCTGGACGGCCCGTACGCTCGCGACGGCTGCCGCGGCGATCGAGGTTGCGATGGCGAGGGCGTCTGGCGCCTCGGGTGCAAACGCCGGCAGCCCAAACCAGAGGCTAGGAACACCCAGGACCGCCCCCACGAAACTCTTGTCGCCAGCTAGCGCGCCTGCAGTTTCCCGTGCAATACGAGACCCCCCAACTGCATTCCGCAGGTCGACCAGTGCCGGCTCGACATCGGTTCGCCAAACTCGCTGAACCTCAGCGTCGAAGCCAGGATCGATGGCATCGACACTCAATCGCTTGGTGACTTCCGCTATCCCACGGCGGTAGTGGATCAGCTCATCGGCAAGCTCGAGCCGAGCCTCGAGGACGGACGTCATGGACGCGTCCGGGAAGGCACTAAGTCGCTCAATGAAGTGCGTTCCGGCCCCAGCATCTGCAGCGTTTGCTAGTGCTTGAGGGGACGCTTGACCACGTCCTTCCTTCTCAAAGCTCGCGAGCAACCTAGCCATTTGCTCGTCGAAAAGAACATGCTTACTCGGTACCGCAATCAATTCTCTGAGTTCCTCGACGTAAGCCTCCATGTGTCGACCTGAGTTCGCACCGGTGATCCACTGTGGGTACCGAATATCTAGCAGGCCGGCCTCTGCTGCTTCATTGAGTTCCGTTCCACCCCCCGCTCGCCATTGATCGTCGAGATTCGAAAGCACGGAGGACTCGCCTCGGGCCATCTCAACAATCGATCCGGTCGCTGCCTCAAACGCCTTACGTTGGGCAACGGGAACTCCCCGCCGCTCACTTCTGGGCATCTGACTCCAGCGGCGCACTTCGCGCACCATCGGACGGAGTTGGTCTGGGTCAGCCTTGAAGTTCCGAAGCTGCTCATCGGACATCTGGTCTAGAGCTTCGAGGAGCGTCAACGGATCCTGCTGCACCCCGGCTGCCATGACCGCAATGAACGAGGCCGCCGGTGACCAGAGCTCCACTCGATCGGCATAAAGCAACGCTGCACGAGTCAGACGGACGTCTTCAAGAACGGAGAGACCCTCCTGAGTTGAAGCAGGAGTCGTGGCCACGATGAGAGTCAGATTCCCAGATGGGTCTACCTGTGCTCGAGCGTGGGCCTTTTCTTGCTTACGTCGCGACGCTTTGCCCATTCCCTGAATCTACACAGCACCTGCACTCCATAGAAGCCGGCAACAAGCGTCTTGAACGGGAAATGTGCAGGGCAGCGCGCAGCTCTATGGTTAGGACGTCTCGGCGCGTTGGATCGCGCGGTAGACCGTCGATCGGGCGACGCCGAAGAGCTCCGCGATCTCGCTTGTGGTGTGTGCGCCGGTGCGGTGGAGCTGCACGAGGTGCTTTTCCTGCGAGGGGGTGAGCTTGGGTTTGCGGCCGCGGAGCTTGCCTGCGGCCTTGGCGATCGCCATGCCCTCGCGGGTGCGGGCTCGGATGAGGTCCGCCTCGAACTCGGCGACCATGCCGAGCACGTTGAACAAGAGTCGGCCGACGGGGTCGGTGGGGTCGTAGACCGCTCCCCCGAGATTCAGGGCGACACCCTTCTTCGTCAGCTCATCCGCGATGTCTGTCGCGTCCCGAAGTGAGCGAGCGAGACGGTCGAGCTTGGTGACGACCAGGACGTCGCCGGCGCGGCACGCAGCGAGGGCCTCGCGGAGGCCGGGCCGCGCTCGAGTCGTCCCCGACAAGCCGTGGTCAACGTGCACGTGTTGATCGTCAACACCGAGCGCTGCAAGACCATCACGCTGTGCTGCGAGATCTTGTCCCGAGGTCGAGACGCGGGCGTATCCGATGAGCAACCGACGACTGTAGCGTTTAGACCCCCGTCACCGGGCATTTTTGCGGGACAGGCATATGCGAATACGCAGGCCAGACGCCACTTGATCTGAGCCGGTCAGGAGCAGCTCGAGCAGGTGTCCCGATGAACGACCGCCTGTCGGACAGCCAGAGGGATTCGTCACCGCAGACAGAGACACCGGCTGCAGACTCGCGACCGGATCGACGCCCCGCCCGAGTGCTTCCAGGGCGGGAAGACTCCGCGGAAGCCGCCCCATCTGCTCAGGCGTCGAACATCGGATACGGCTGATCATCGTCACTCGCGTAGACGATTCCGAATGGTTTGTTCGTGATGAAGAGGAACGTCACGTCGTTGTCCGCGGTCGCCCCGTGCTCCATCCACCCACCCTCGGGGAACCAGACGAAGTTGCCCGGCCCGTACTGCCCCCGGTGCGTGTTCAGCACTCCGTCGAGGACGTACATCCCGTGGGCATGAGGGTGGGTGTGCCACGTGTTCGTGAAGCCCGCCGCGTAGCGGAGCATCATCACCTGCATGCCGGTGTCGGGGTCGCTGAAGAGGCTCTTGCTCGGCAGCTCGGCCCCGGTCTGGGGCACGAGGAACGTCTCCCACGGCATCCGGCTCGAATCGGCGACGATGACGTCTGTCTGGTTGGTCGGAACGGTCTCGGCCTTGTCCGTGATCTCGGTCATGGCGATCCTTTCGGGGGAGGTCATGCTCGGCGTGTGAGGAGCGGCGGAACGTGTCAGCGATCGTGGTGCGGTCAGGCGGGCCCGAGACCGGTCACGCCGCCTGTGACGGCTCGAGTCGTGACGCCGTCCGGCCAGCGCAGCTGGACGCCGCGCTCGAGGGTGAGCACGCCCACCTCGGCGGTCTCCGCGTGCGACGAATGCATCCGGGACTCCCCAGCGCGGTCGGCGGTCACCATGCCGAACCCCGGGAAGCAGCTCAGCCAGTCGCCCATCGTGACGTCCCTCACCCCGTGCCCGGCACCTCCGGGGTTCGGCACCACGGGTGTGGGCACGGACGCGACGTCGACGACCGCGCCGTAGCCGCTGGCCTCGGCCAGCATGCCGACGGTACCGACGATCCCCGCCATGCTGACGTCCTTCGCCGCTGCCGGGCGGGCTCGTGCCACGGTGCCGGCCAGGTCACGCAGCTCGTGCGAGCGGCGCCCCTCGGTGGAGTTCCATTGGGTGCCGTGCTGACCTTCGCGCCATGCCCCCGTCACATCGATCGTGAGGCTGAGTGCATCGCCGTAGCGACCGCCACCACCCGGCACGGGGTGCGCCGTGCGTCCCAGGGCCGTCACGCTCAGGGCGGCCGGCACCCCGACCTGCGTGTGGCCGCCGAGCAGTGGGACTCCCCATGCCTCGGCGCCGCGCCGCAGGCCGGTCATCACCCGGCGGACGAGCGCGGCGTCTCGGCCGCCGACCGCGTCGAGGATCCCCACGGGCGTCGCGCCCATGGCACTGAGGTCGTTGACGTTGACGAGCACGCCGCACCAGCCGGCCCATTCAGGGTCACGCTCGACCATGGACGGGAGGATCGCGTCGCATGCGGCGACCACGTCGGTCCCGGGCACGGGGGCGCCGTCGTCGCCCACCCAGCCGGGGCCGCCGAGGGCGCCGACGGGCGATGACGCCCATGCCGTGTGCGGTTCGAGCACGGTCTCGAGGAGCGTCTTGGTCGCGTCGACGAGACGCTGGTAGCGGTCGATCGGCCAGCGCATCCGCAGGTGGTCGACCCCGCCGATCACGCAGGTGCCGGTGGTCTCCCAGCCGAGGCGGCGGAAGAGCACCGAGCTGCGCACCTGCACGGTCGCATCGAAGCGGACGACGCCGAGCTGCTCGGCCAGGGCTGATGCAGCACGGACGAGGGCGGAACCGATGCCGAGCGCGCTGCGGGCGGCGGGCGCCACGACGAGCCGGGACCCCGTCCACCAGCCGATGTCCCGCTCGCCCTCGGGGGCGAGGCGCACACCGCCGACGATGACGGTGCCTGCCCGGGCGACGAGCACGATCGTGCGCGGGTCGTCGTCGAGGTCGTCCTGGTCGCTGCCGTCGAACAGGCCCTGCTCGTCGACGAACGCGACGTGGCGCAGGCGGCGGTACGCCTCCAGGTCGCGCCCGTCGGCGATCCCGATGAGGAACTCGGCGGGCGGTACCACGACCCGGGGCCCCATCAGGGCCGGCACGTCGAGCAGCGCCACGTCAGCCCCCCGCCGTCTGCAGCGCGGAGCACGCGCCGCACGCGGCGCAGCCGGCCTTCTGGTCGGTGCCCTTCATGCCCGCGGCGATCAGCGCCTCCGACACCCTGAACGTGATGTCGTGCAGGACCGAGCCGTGCGGCGCCGGGACGTGGTCGACGTCCACGGCGAGGGTCCCCCGCAGCGGACGGAACGGCACGACGAACGGGTAGACGCCCATGTCGATGAGCTCCTGCGCCCCGGCGACCAACTCGTCGGGGTCCTCGCCCAGCCCGACCAGCAGGTACGTGGAGACCTGGTTGCGGCCGAAGACGCGGACGGCCTCGCGCCAGGCGGCCCGGTACTCGTCCATCGAGACGCGCGACTTGCCCGGCATCCAGCGGCGCCGCACATCGTCGTCCATCGACTCGACGTGGATGCCGATCGAGCGCGCTCCGGCGTCGTAGAGGTCGGTGATCGTCGCGAGGTCCCCCGGGGGCTCGCACTGCACCTGGATCTCGAGCCCGGGCACGACGGCCTTGATCGCGCGCACGCACCGCGCCAGGTGCGTGGCTCCGCGGTCCCGCCCCTTCGAGGTGCCGGTGGTCATCACCATCTGCTCGACGCCGTCCAGTCGCCAGGCGGCCTCGGCCACCTCCGCGATCATCGACGGCGTCTTGACGGCCACGGTCGCGCCGGCGTTCAGCGACTCCTCGATCGAGCAGAAGCGGCATCGCTCGGCGACGTCGTAGCGGACGCAGGTCTGCACGACGGTGGTGGCGAGCACCTTCGCCCCGTGGAGGCGCGCGATCTTCTCGTACGAGACGCCGTCGGCGGTCGACAGATCGTAGAACCGGGGCCGTCCGACCGGTGTGACCTCGATGCCGGTGTCCTCGCCGTCGAGGTACAGCTTGCCGTCGTCGACGAGGTACGGGCTGTCCTGGTTCTGCGGGATCGCGGTCTGGAGGCCCTGGAACATCACGTGTCCGTCGTCGCTGGGACCGGCGCCTCCTTCTCGGTGGACGGGCGCGGCGACGCGGATGCCGCGGATGGCGACGTCGACCCGGGCGGAGAGCGCGCCTCCGTTCGAGATGCCACCGGCACGGCGAGCAGGGGCCTGCGACTCGTTGGTGATCGTCATGCGATCACCGGCTCAGACCATGTAGGTGCTGTTGATGATGGCGCCCTTGCGGGCGTAGTGGATGACGGCGTCCTGCACGTCGAGCGGGTGGGCGGGGATGACGCCGGCGATGAGGTCCTCCTCGCGCGCACCGTGCAGGGCGAGGCCGAAGCGGCACGCGAACACGGTGCCGCCCTCGGCGATGAAGGTCTCGAGGGCGTTGTTGATGTTGTTCTCGCCCGGGAACCCGTCGGCGCCGGTCGTCGGGAACCCCCGGTTGGCGATGGCGTTGATCGAGCCGGGGCCGTAGAAGTACAGCACGCTCGTGAAGCCCTTGCGGAGGGCCCTGGTCGCCTGCAGCACGGCGACGAAGCTCACCGACGACTCGTGCGCGATCCCGTGCACGAGCTGGAAGTAGTACTCGTCCTTGGTGGCGGTGTAGTCGGGGAAGATCTTCGTCGATCCGTAGATGTTGCTGCCCTTGGGCAGCGACGGGTGCGCGATCTCGTTTCGCGAGGTCTCGATGTTGTCGAGGATCTGCTGGTCGTAGTCGATGTCGCTCATGGTGCGGGCTCCTTGCGGGGTCGGATGAGGAACTGCCGGTCGATCTGCGCTCGAGTCTTCGGCCCGAGTGTTACCGGCTGATTACCAGGGGACGTTCTTTTGTTTCGGGACCGCCGATCGCACTCATCTATTGCGGCCCCGACCGTCGAAACGAGGTCTTATTCCCGCCGAAACCAATCAGAAACACGATGTGACGTTCACTGGAGGCGTGCAGGACCCTGCGCGAACGGCCCCACCGACGCACCGCAAGGAGACACCATGGCAACGACCGTCGCTGCCGTCTCGGCGAACTTCACCCGAGACCTGGACCAGAACTACGAGCTCATCGAGAGCCTCGTCCACGAGGCGCGCGAGGCGGGCGTCCAGCTGCTGGTCTTCCCCGAGGCTGCGATCGGGGGCTACCTGTCGTCGCTCGGCAACCACGGCGACACCCTCAAGACCACCACCCGGTCCCTTCCGCCCGCGATCACGCTGGACGGCCCCGAGATCGGTCGAGTGCAGCGGATCGTCGGCGACATGGTCGTCTGCATCGGCTTCTGCGAGTCGGCCGACGACGGCGAGACCCGGTACAACGCCGCCGTCTGCCTCGACGGCTCGCAGATCTACGGCTCGTACCGCAAGGTGCACCAGCCCCTCGGCGAGGCCATGTCGTACTCGGCCGGCGACGTCTACGAGGCGTTCGACACACCCGTCGGACGCCTGGGCATGCAGATCTGCTACGACAAGGCGTTCCCTGAGGCGGCCCGCTCGTTGGCGATGGACGGCGCCGAGATCATCGTCAGCATGTCGGCCTGGCCGGTCGCCCGGACCGCCACCGCCGAGAACCTGCAGGACGACCGCTGGACCTACCGCTTCAACCTCCTCGACCTGGCCCGAGCCCTCGACAACCAGGTCTTCTGGATCGCCTCGAACCAGGCCGGCACCTTCGGCTCGCTCCGCTACGTCGGAAACGCGAAGGTCGTCGACCCGGGCGGCAACGTGCTCGCCACGACGCTGCTCGACGCCGGCCTCGCCATCGCCGAGATCGACGTCGAGGGAACGTTCCGGGCGATGCGCGGCGGCATGTTCCACCTGCGCGACCGTCGACCCGACGCCTACCGCACGGGCGAGGCCACCGCCGCGACCGCTGCTGCGGGGGTGCTCGCCCGTGCCTGAGATGACGTTCCAGGTCCGCTGGCCCGACGGCACCGAGACGGCGTGCTACTCCCCGAGCCTGGTGATGCACGACTACCTCGTCGCGGGGGCCGAGTACCCCCTCGCCGAGTTCGTCGAACGGTCGACCACCGCGCTCCGGGTGGCGAGCGAGCGAGTCGCCGCGAAGTACGGCTTCGCGTGCACCTCCGCGATGCAGCAGGAGAGCGAGATCACGGCCCTCGCCGCCACGCACGACGGAGGCGCGGTGCAGGTGCTCGAGATGCAGCCGCCGTCGCCCGCCCCCGCAGCCGCACCCGCGCCTCCTTCGCTCGCCTCCTCGTCGGAGGTGGCTCCGTGACCGCACCGCGCCGGGTCGTCGACGGCACGCACGTCGAGGTCGCCGTCGTCGGCGGCGGCCAGGCGGGCCTCTCCATCAGCTGGCATCTGACCCGGCAGCGCATCGACCACGTCGTGCTCGAGCGCGACACGATCGCGCACGACTGGATCGACCGCCGCTGGGACGCCTTCACCCTCGTCACGCCGAACTGGCAGTGCGCGCTGCCGGGTTTCGCCTACGACGGCGACGACCCCGACGGCTTCATGGGCCGCGACGAAGTCCACGCCTGGATCCGCCGCTACGCCGATTCGTTCGATGCGCCCGTCGTCGAGAACGTGCTCGTCACGCGCCTGCGTGATGCTGCGACGGGTGGCTTCGAGGTCGTCACCGACCAGGGCACGATCCGCGCCGACCAGGTCGTCGTCGCGACGGGGGGCTACCACCGGCCCGTGCTGCCCGCGGTCGCGGCGGGGGTCTCATCCGACATCGTGCAGGTGCACTCCGCTGACTACCGGTCGCCCGGGGCGATGCCCGAGGGCGGCGTGCTCGTCGTCGGCTCGGGCCAGTCGGGCGCTCAGATCGCGGAGGACCTGCACCTCGCCGGCCGACGCGTGCACCTCGCGCTCGGATCGGCACCCCGGTGCGCCCGGTTCTACCGCGGTCGCGACTGCATCGCCTGGCTGAGCGACATGGGCGTCTACGACATCCCCGTCCAGGCGCAGGTCGGCGGCCTCACGAAGCGCGAGTCGACGAACCACTACATGACCGGACGCGACGGCGGCCGCGACATCGACCTGCGCGCCTTCGCGCTCGAGGGCATGCAGCTCCACGGCCGCCTCACCGCCGCCGACGGCACGGCACTGACGTTCAGCCCGACCGCCGAGGCGTCGCTCGACCACGCGGACTCCGTGATGGAGTCGATCAAGATTGACATCGACCGCTACATCGAGCGGGAGGGCCTCGATGCCCCGACGGAGGCGCGGTACACCCCCGTCTGGCGGCCCGAGACCGAGGTCACGGGCCTCGACCTGCGCGATGCCGGGATCACGAGCATCGTCTGGTCGGCGGGCTTCCGCTCCGACTACTCGTGGGTGCAGATCGGCGTGTTCGACGGGGCCGGCCACCCCACCCACCAGCGCGGCACGACCACGACGCCGGGCCTGCACTTCCTCGGGCTGCCGTGGCTGCACACATGGGGCTCGGGCCGGTTCGAGGCCGTCGCCCGCGACGCCGCGCACGTGGCGGACAGCATCGCGGCCCGGGCGGGCCGGTCGCCTCTGCCGGAGGAGGCCGTGGTGCCGGGCTAGCCTGTGGCCATGGCCGAGATCACGATGGGGGCCGTCGCCGCGCACTTCGGGCGGGACGTCGAGCGCACGCTCTCCAAGCTGCCCGGCATGATCGAGCAGGCCCGCCAACGCGGGGTCGACCTGCTCGTGCTGCCCGACGCCACGCTCGGCGGCTACCTGCTCGACATGGTCCACCCGGGGCCTGAGGCCCTGCCGCCGGCCGTCGAGATGGACGGGCCGGAGGTGCAGGCCGTCGCCGACATGGCGGGCGACATGACGATCTGCTTCGGCGTCGCCGAGCGCGAGCTCGACGGCGGCGAGGACGTCCGCTACAACAGCGCGGTCTGCGTGCAGGGCGGGCGCCTGCTCGGCACCCACCGCAAGGTGCATCTCCCCCTCGGCGAGTCGGAGGCGTACCGGGCGGGGAGCTCGTTCACGCCGTTCGACACTCCCGTCGGCCGGCTCGGCATGATGATCGACTTCGACAAGACGTTCCCGGAGTCGTCCCGCACCCTGGCCCTCGACGGCGCCGAGCTGCTCGCCTGCCTGAGCGCTTGGCCGGCCAGCGTCACCGACCGTTCGGACCGCATGCGCAACGACCGCCAGGCTCACCTGTTCGACCTCTACGACTGCGCCCGCGCGGCGGAGAACCAGCTGTACCTCGTGTCGTCGAACCAGACGGGGGTGCTCGGCGGGCTGCGGTTCCTCGGGCAGGCGAAGGTCGTCGACCCCGCCGGCGAGGTCGTCGCGAAGACCTGGGCCAAGGGCGGGCTCGCCGTCGCCACGGCCGACGTCGTCGCGAGCGTCGCCCGGGCACGCCGCACCATCGACCACCTCCAGGAGCGGGCCCCCGACGCGTACGCCGCTGACCTCCGCTGACCACCTCCCGACCCCGAGGAGCCCCGTGCGCATCGCCCAGATCACGTACTCGACGAAGCCCCGCGGCGGCGTCGTGCACACACTCGCCCTGTCGGAGGCCCTGGCGCGTCGGGGCCACGACGTGACCGTGTGGACGCTCGGCCGGGGCGGTGACGACGCGTTCTTCCGCCGCGTCGACCCGGCGGTGGAGGTGCGGGTCGTGCCGTTCGCCGCGCGGGACGACGAGTCGGTCGGCGACCGGATCCGACGGTCGATCGAGACGATGGGCACCGGGTTCGCGACCGAGCGCGCCCGGGCCGCGTACGACGTCGTGCACGCGCAGGACTGCATCTCCGCGAACGCCGTCGGCCCGTGCCTCCGGACGATCCATCACCTCGACGAGTTCACGACGCCGCAGCTCGTGCGCTGCCACGACGAGGCGATCCGTCACCCCATCGCCCGACTCTGCGTCTCGGCCGCCGTGGCAGCCGACGTCGAGCGCGGCTGGGGGGTCACGCCGACCGTGATCCCGAACGGCGTCGACTCCGCGCGATTCGCGGCGGCCGCGGCCTCCGGTCCCGCGAGCGACGCCGGCAGGGCACGCTGGCGCGAGCGACTCGGCGACTACGTGCTCGCGCTCGGCGGCATCGAGCCCCGCAAGGGCAGCATCGACCTCGTCGAGGCCTTCGCCCGGCTGCACGCCCGGCGACCGCACGTCCGCCTCGTGTTCGGCGGCGGCGAGACCCTGTTCGACTACCGGTCGTACCGCGCCGCATTCGACGAGCGGGTCGTCGCGCTCGGGCTCGACCCGGTGATCCTCGGCGTCGTCGACGACGACGATCTGCCGGCGCTCGTGGCTGCCGCCGGGGCGCTCGCCTTCGTCTCGACGAAGGAGGGCTTCGGGCTGGCCGCCATGGAGGCGCTGGCCGCGTCCGTGCCCGTCGTCGCGCGCGACCTCCCGGTGCTGCGCGAGGTCTTCGGCGAGACCGTCGCGTACGCGACCGACGACCGGTCGATCGAGGAGGCGCTGATCGCCGCCCTGGACGGCACCGGTCCCGCAGCCCGTCCCGGCCGCGACCTCGCGGCGACGCACGACTGGGACGACGTCGCCCGACTGCACGAGGACTTCTACGCCGCCGTCGGGAAGGAGGGCGATCGTGGTCAGGCAGTCGATCTCCCGCGTCGTCAGCGGTCTCGCTGAGGCCGACCCGCACCGCGTGGTCGTCCGCGACGACACGGCGACGCTGACGACCTCGGAGCTGGACCGCGCCTCCGACGCCCTGGCGCGGGCCTACCTCGACCTCGGCGTCGGCCAGGACTCGCTCGTGACGGTCGCCCTGCCGAACACGGTCGAGACGGTCGTCGCGTGCGTCGCCATCTGGAGATGCGGGGCCACGCCCCAACCCGTGTCGCTCGGGCTCGGCATCGCCGAACGGGCCGAACTCGAGGAGCTCGTCCGCCCCGCGCTCGTCGTCGGGTCGCCGTCGTCGTCGCCCGACGTCCCGTGGCTGCCCGCCGGGTGGGCTCCCCCCGCCGTGTCCGCCCACGACGGGCCCCTGCCCGACATGTGGGCCGCGAGCTGGAAGGCGCCGACGTCGTCCGGCTCGACGGGGCGACCCAAGGTCGTGATGGCGGCCGGCCCCGCCCTGATCGATCCCGACGTCGCCGTCGCGCCCTTCCTGCCCCGCGACCAAGTGCAGCTCGTCTCCGGGCCGTTGACCCACTCAGCGCCGTTCACGTACGCGTTCCGCGGCCTCCTGACCGGCCACGAACTCGTGCTGCTGCCCCGCTTCGACGAGCGGGACACGCTGCGGGCGATCGCCGAGCACCGGGTCACGTGGATGATGCTCGTCCCGACCATGATGCACCGCCTGCTGCGGCTGCCCCAGGCCGAACGGGCGGCAGCCGACCTGTCGTCGCTGCAGACCGTGCTGCACCTGGGGGCCCCGTGCCCACCGGATCTCAAGCGCCGGTTCATGGCCTGGGTCGGCGCCGAGCGGGTCGTCGAGGTCTACGCGGGCAGCGAGTCGAACGGCGTGCTGGCGATCCGCGGTGACGAGTGGCTCCAGCACCCCGGCAGTGTCGGACGGCCCGCCGGCGGCACGACGGTCGCGGTGCGATCACCGGCCGGCGTCGATCTGCCGACCGGCGAGACAGGACAGGTCTGGCTGCGGCGCGAAGGCGGCCCCACCTACCGGTACCTCGGCACCCCCTCGATGCGCACCGATGACGGTTGGGACACCATCGGAGATCTCGGACGCCTGGATGACGACGGGTACCTGCACATCGTCGACAGGGTCGACGATGTGATCCTGCGGGCCGGCGTGAACGTGCACCCGAGCGAGGTCGAGAGGATGCTGGAGACGCATCCAGCCGTCCGGAGCGCAGTGGCGTTCGGTGTCGCCGACGACGACCTGGGCCAACGCATCGAGGCCGTGGTCGACGTCGCCGGCGCGACCGTGACCACGGCGGAGATCCTGGCCTGGGTGCAGCAGCGGCTCGACCCGGCCAGATGCCCGGCGACGGTGCGCATCGTCGACGAACCCGTCCGGAACGACGCGGGCAAGACGAACCGACGGACCTGGGCTGCGCGGACTCCACCTCGAGGGGCCGACACGGCGTGAACATGCTCGCGGTGCACGCCCGACGACGGTCGGACGGAACCGACCGAGCAACCGACCAGGCGCCTGCTCTTCGGAAGCGGGTCGATCAGCGGCGTGCTCGCACCAGCCTGCTCGGGCCCCCTCAGCGCCGGTAGGCGGCCGCCGGGTGCGTCTCGGGGAGGCGCGGGCCGCCTCCCGTGAGCCGCTCGCGCAGGGTCTCCCCCGGCACGTACGCCTCGCGGACGCGCCCCCGGCGGCGGAGCTCGGGCACGATCAGCTCGACGAAGTCGCGCAGCGTGTCGAACGAGTGGTACTGGCGGAGGTTGATGCCGTCGATGCCCTCCTCGTCGAGCCAGCGCTCGATCTCGTCGACCACGACGGTCGGCGTGCCGGCCACGAAGAAGGTGCCGCCCCAGGCCTCGTCGACGGAATCGACCAGCTGGCCGACGGTGATGTCGAGGGGCAGGGAGGAGGCGCCCGGGTGGTCGAGACGACCCTCGATCTCGAGGGCCTCGCGCACCGTGCGATCGCTCGGGTGGGACAGCGCGTCGAACGGGACGCTGCGGTGCACGAGCCGCCCCTGCGCGCTGGCGGACGACCGGTACAGGGCCAGCTTCTCGGCGACCTCGGCGTCGGTGCGCCCCGTGATGACACCCGCCTGCACGATGAACCGCACGTCGTCGGCGGACCGGCCCGCCTCGACGGCCGCCTCCCGCGTGGCCGCACCCACCGCCTTGACCGCAGGGCCGCCCGTGAAGACGACCTCGGCGTTGCGGGCCGCCTGCTCGACGCCGTTCGGCGACGCCGTGGCGAGGAACAGCACCGGGGTCCGCTGGGGCGACGGCTCGCTGAGATGCGGCCCGGCCACCCGGAAGTGCGCACCCTCGTGATCGATGGCGTGCACCTTGGCGGGGTCGGTGTAGACGCCCGAACCGGGCTCGAGACCGTCGGCGCCGGGGTCGGCGACCACCGCGTCGTCCTCCCACGAGCCCTCCCACAGCTTGTAGAGCACGTCGAGGTACTCCGCCGCGCGGGCGTAGCGCTCGGCCTTCGGGATCTCGGCGTCGAGGCCGAAGTTGCGGGCGGCGTTCGGCAGATACGACGTGACGACGTTCCACCCCACCCGACCCTTCGTCAGGTGGTCGAGCGTCGACATGCGCCGCGCGAACGCGAAGGGGGGCTCGTAGCTGGTCGAGAACGTGATGCCGAAGCCGAGGTGCTCGGTCACCGCCGCCATCGCCGGGACGACGAGCATCGGATCGTTGTTCGGAGCCTGGATCCCCTCGAGCAGGGCGGGCGCGGGGCTGTCGCCGTAGACGTCGTAGGCCCCGAGCACGTCGGCGATGAAGATCGCGTCGAAGCCGCCGCTCTCGGCCAGGCGCGCGAGCTCGAGCCAGTACGCCAGGTCCTTGTACTCGCTGCGGTGGTTGTGGGGCAGGCGCCAGAGACCATGCGTGATGTGCCCGACGCAGTTCATCTCGAAGAGGTTGAGGATGAGCTGCTTCGGCGTGGAGGACTCGGTCATGCGTCGATCCTGCCCGATCCGATCGTGACGCCGCTGCGCGATGACCCCCGGTGACGCGTCGACGGCCGCGCCGCGCCTCCTCGGCCATCCCCGTGTGCGGATCTCCCGCGGCCCGCGCGGACCGCGACCCGGAGGCCGGAGGGGCGGAAGGCGCGGACGGGCCGGAGGCGCGGGTCAGGCGTCGGGGCGCGAGTGACCTCCGAGGGTGGGGACGGATCCGGTGCGCGACGGGATCGTCCGGATCGAGCCCGTGACGACCGCCACGGACGAGGTGATCGTGCGGAGGTTCGAGGTCGATAGCGACACCTGCGAGTGGCCGTCGGTCGGGAACCCCCGCCGGGCCAGCAGCACGACGACGAAGCTCCCGGCGACGACGATCGACGCGGTGAACGGCAGCGCCGCCAGACCGGTCATCTCGAACGCCCGGGCGCCGAGCGCGGCACCGGCGGCGATGCCGACGTTCGAGCCGGCGTTGATCAGGGCTCCGGCGATGTCGGGGCTGACGCCGCCGGTGCGGATCGCCGCGGCCATGAACAGGGTGCCGGTCGTGCCGTTGGCCGCCACCCAGACGCCGGCGACGACGAAGGTGCCCACGAGCGAGCCGTGCACGAACGGCAGGGCGCCGAGCGCCAGCGTCATCACCGCGACGGCGACGAGGAGGGTCTGCCGCGGGGCGCGGTCGACGAACGCCCCCGCGACGAGGAGGCCGATCACGCCGGTGGCGCCGAGCACGAGCAGGGCCGTCCCGGTCGAGCCGGCACCGAGCCCCGCGCCCACGAGGTACGGGCCGATGTAGGTGTAGACGACGTAGTGCCCGGCGAACAGCAGCAGATCCGCGACGACGACGGCGAGGAGTCCGCTGCGGGCCCACGACGCGACCGAGCCCATGTGCGGGTGGGCCTCGCCCCGGACGGCGGGCAGGAACACCAGGGCCACGACGGCGAGGAGCGCCGAGGCGATCGCCACTCCCGTCACGGCGAGGCGCCAGCCGACCTGGTCGCCCACCGTCGTGGCGACGGGCACGCCGATCACGAAGCCGAGGGAGCTGCCCGAGTAGACGAAGGCGATGGCCCGCCCGGCGAGACGGGGAGGCACGATGCGCGTCGCGTAGGCCGACGCGACCGAGAAGAACAGGGCGTGCGCGACGCCCCCGACCACGCGCCCGGCGCAGAGGAACTCGAAGCTCGGGGCCAGCGCCACCATGAGGTTCGAGACCGTGTAGCCGACGAGGGTCGCCACGAGCACGGCCTTGCGCGGCACGCGCGCCGTGGCCCGGGTCAACGGCAGCGCGAGCACCGCGACGGCGAGCGCGTAGACGGTGACGACGACGCCCATGCGCGACTCGGCGACGCCGAGATCGGCGCTCATGGTCGAGAGCAGGCCGACGGGCATCAGCTCGGTGGTGATCGCGAAGAAGGTGGACAGCCCGAGCACGGCGATGCCCACGACGGCGGACGGGGTCAGGGTGTGCGGCTGCTGGTGGGTCGTCCGGCTGGTCGTCGACGACGGACGGGTGAGGGTGTCGGTCACGGGCGTGCCTCCGGTTCGGGCGGAGAGCGCGCACGACGAGACGACTCGTCGGGAGGACGCCGCCACGAGGCGTGCCGGGGCACGGGTCGCGGGGGCGATGCGCACTCGCCGCGATCGTTGCTGACGGGTGGGAAGGGGGATTGCCACTCCACGACGAGGGCGCTTCATCCAGTGTGACATATCCCCCTCCCCCGGCCGCAAGCCCCGGAACTGGAGGCGGCGACGGAGGCGCGCCCGCCACGGTCATGCAGGGCGACGGAGGCGCGCCCGCCCCCGGTCACGCGGGAGCGACCTCGTCCCGGGCCGCCGCGAGCAGATCGGAGAGCACGTCGCCGCGCGCCCCGGCGTCCTCGGGGTGCCACTGCACGCACCAGAGCGGCGCCGCGGTGTGCTCGAGCGCCTCGACGGTGCCGTCGTCGGCCCACGCCACCGCGGTCAGCCCGCCGCCGAGCCGCCCGACGGCCTGGTGATGCGAGCTCCGCACGTCGAACGCGTCGCCCCCGAGCCGGGCCGCGAGATCGCTGGCGGGGTCGAGCCGCACGTCGTGATCGACCATGCTGTCGTCGGGCGCCCCCGCCCGCACGTGGGCGTCGCCCGGCAGATGCTGCACGAGGTCGCCGCCGAGGGCGACGTTGACCAGCTGCATTCCGCGGCAGATGCCGACCGTCGGGACCCGCGCCTCCACGGCTCGGACCACGAGGGCCATCTGCGCCCGATCGGCCGCGGGGAACGTCTGGGCGCGACCGGGGTACTCGGCCTGCCCGTCGTAGAAGACGGGGTCGACGTCGTCTCCGCCGGTCAGCAGCACGGCGTCGGCTCGCTCGAGCTCGGCGAGCAGCCCCTCGACGCCCGCCGCCTCGGCCGCGACGCGCGTCGCGTCGAAGCCCGCCTCGTCGGCCGCCCGCAGCACGCTCGCCGTCAGCGCACGGAGCTCGGCGTGGAACGCGGGGTCGTCGCGACCCTCGTCGCTCACGTCGACGACCAGGAGGAGGGGGCGGGAGGCGCGGGTCATGTCGGTCATCATGGCACCTCGACGTGATCCCGAGAAAGTACTTGCCAATCGAGAAAGTACTTTCTAGTCTGTAGTCACACGACCGAGAGGAAGAGATCATGACCGACCGCACGTCGCTCCCCACCCCCGACGAGGCCCGCCGACTGCTGTCCGACGCCGACAGCACCGGCCGGCAGGCCACCGCCGCCGCCAGCTGGCCCGCCGTCGCCGTGCTGCTCGCCTTCGGGTCGACGCTCTCGCTCGGCACCCTCGCGCTCGGGCTCACCGAGGGCCGGAACTACCTCGTGGCGATGGCGGGTCTGCTCGTCTGGATCGGGGTGATCATCGCCTTCCAGCTGGCCTTCCTGCGATCGCACAAGGTGGGCTTCGGCAAGCGCTGGGTCGGCTACATCGTCGGCCTGTTCGGCGTCTACGTCGTCTCGATGGTGGTCGTCGCGGGCTCGCAGGGCGAGAGGGTCGTCGCGACCTGCCTGCTGGCCGGCGCCCTCCTGGTCGTCTCGGTCGGGTGCGCCCTGATCGAGGCCCGCGAGGCCCGGCGATGAGCGGCGAGCACCCCCGTCTGCGACTGTCGGACACCCTGCATCAGCCCGTGCGGTTCTCGATGACCGCCGCCCTCGCCGCCGCCGAGCAGCTCGACTTCCGCGATCTGCGCGACGCCGTCCAGGTGAGCGACTCGACGCTGAGCAAGCAGATCGCGATCCTCGAGGACGCGGGCTACGTCACCGTGAAGAAGGGCTTCGTCGGCAAACGGCCCCGGACGTCGCTGGCGCTGAGCACCGAGGGCCGGGCGGCCTGGCACGAGCATCTGTCCGTGCTGCGCGAGATCGCGTCGGGAGCGACCCCGGGCGACTAGCGTCGGAGGGGTCGCTCCGGCCCTGACCGCGTCGACAGAGAGGGACTCCATGTTCGAAGCCGAGAACCTGCGTGACTGGATCGGCCTGCCCGTCGTCGACCCGAACGGCGACAAGGTCGGGACGCTCGAGAGCATCTACTTCGACACGTCGACCCAGCTGGCGACGTTCGCCACGGTGCAGGCCGGCATCGTCGGCAAGAAGCTCCTCTTCGTGCCCCTGCAGGGCGCGGTCGTCGCACCGAAGCACCTCAAGGTGCAGTTCGACAAGAAGATCGTGAAGGACGCCCCGTCCATCGACACCGACGGCGAGCTCGAGGCGTCGCGCGAGCCCGCCCTCTTCGAGCACTACGGCCTGGCCTACTCGGTCGGCTCGACCGGCGAACGGCGCCTCGGGCGCCGCTGACACCGGGAACGACCGACGGGGTCGGCGTCGTCTCAGGACGACGCCGACCCCGTCGGTCGTTCCGAGCCCGCTCAGCCGCGGACGGCCTCGGGGTCGGTCAGCCGGTAGAGCTTCGCGGTCGGGCTCGTGTAGACGACCTCCCACCGGTCGTCGTCGGCGAACGCCCGACCGAGCTCCTGGTAGTCCGCGTAGGTCTGGAACCCGTAGCGCTCGTCGTAGGCGCCGAGCACGTCCGAGACGATGACGTAGTACTCCGACGCCTCCCAGCCGACGGCGAACTGCTCGGTGAGGTCGCGCTCGTCCTGCACCGCGTCGTAGCCGGGGCCCGTCTCGGCGTACCCGTTCAGCGACTCGCGGGGCACGTACTGCAGCCGGTCGTACTTGGCCGTACGGGCGCCCGGGGTCGCGTTGCCGTTGCCCGGCACGAGCAGGGCCGCGTAGGGCGCGGCCTCGTTCTCGAAGGCGAGCGTCGCGCGGGTCGTGTCGACGCTGGCCACGCGGTTCCAGTCGAGGGCCGTGTTGCCGTAGACGTTGACGCCGACGACCAGCACGAGGGCCGCCGCGAGGGCTGAGACCCCCAGCCTCCGCGAGAGGCGACGGGGCCACGGCAGCATGGCGGCGAGGATGCACAGCCACGGGGCGGCGAACAGCGTCACCCGGAAGATCCCCTCGGCGCCGTAGTTCGTCACGATGATCAGGCTGACCGGGCTGGCCGCCGCGAGCACGAGAGCCCATTGCTGACGGGACTTCCGGTGGAGCACGAAGGCCGTCAGGGCGGCGAGGCCGACCAGCACCAGGACCACCGCCGGCAGACCGAACGCCAGCTGGTTGACCAGCGGCTTGCCGAGGGTCGCCCCGTCGTGCTCCGGCGGCGCCGCGTTGTCGAGCACGTTGCCCGCCGCGGAGGGGATGAGGAACGTGCCGAGCACCGACCGGTTGGCGAGGGCCCAGAGCACCGCCGGCACGAGCACCAGCGCCGGGGTCCACCACGGACGCACGAGCCGGAAGACGACGAACACGCCGAGCGCGGCCGTGGTCAGGTAGGGCGAGATCTGGTGCGTGACCGCCAGGGTCGACCCGAGCACGAGGATCGCCGCGAGTGACCACCAGCCGACCACGCCGGAGGCGCGGGGCCGGGTCGAGTGGGCGGGGTCGCCCTCGGCGACCAGCTCGCCGGGGTCGGCCGGCCGGCTGCTCGACGCGAAGGCCGTCTCGGCGGCGGGACGACCGGCGCTGAGAGCCAGCGCGCCGATGCAGAGCGAGAGCACGATGCCGAGCGACTGCGGCGAGAAGTAGATGGTGTTGAGGGTGAGCGTCAGGGCGAACAGCCCGCCGGCGAACCAGGCCCGGCCGTCGTGCGCGAGGAACCGACGCGCCAGCACGGTGGCCGCGAGGGCGATCACGGGGGTGATCATGACCGGCCACCAGGTGGCGATCATCATGACGTCGCGGATCCCCGCCACGTCGGCGACCCAGGCGATGCCCGAGAACAGGCCCGCCCACGACTGGAAGATGTCCGTGCCGAGGGTCACGCCGCCGTTGACGCGGATCGAGTCGATGACGCCGACGTGGCGGGCCGCGCTGACCATGGTCGGGGTGCCGTAGACGATGGCCTGCGAGAGCACGACCACCCCGCTCAGCACGAGCAGCGGCAGCGCCGGGCTGCGGTGCGTGACGAGGGCGAAGACCGCCGCGGCCACGAGCAGGGCCAGGCCCACGAACCAGCCCGGGCCCTCGAGGGTGAAGAGGCCGCCGGGCGTCGGGTCGCTGCGGACGAGCAGCGACGACCCGATGACGAGCACGAGGGCCGCCGCGGTGGCGAGGGGCACCCAGGGCAGGCGACCTCGGGAGCCGGCCCGCGCCTCCTCGGAGTCCGCCGAGAGGCCGGACGCCCCGTCGTCGGCACGCGCCGCGCGGTCGAGTCCGACGGCCATGATCTCGCGGACCGTCGCCGTGGCCAGCAGCACGATCGTGACCATGACGACCGTGGTCATGGTCCCGGTGGGCTGCCAGAGGCCCGTCCGCGCCATGGCGGTGCCGATCAGCACGGTCGACGAGAGACTCGTCACCACGGCCACCAGCACGAACCGCGATGCGCGCATCGGCGCGGCGAGCAGGGCGGGCGCGATGCCGAGCTCGAGCAGCAGGAACACCGGGACGGCGATCTCGCGGAGCGCGGTCGCCCCGGTCGCGAAGCCGAGGCCCATCACGACGAGGGTGACCCAGACGAGGCCGGCCGCGGCGAGCCGCCACGCGGGCGTCATCACCGCATAGGCGTCGCGGGTCGGGACGAGGGTCGGGTGACTGCGTCTCGCGAGGTCGGGGTCGGCGCCGTCGGGGCGCGCACTCGCGAGGGCAGAGTCAGCTCGGGTCACGAGTGATCTCCAGGGGTAGCCGCCTCTCCGCACGGACGGCGCGCTCGACCGACGGGTGTGCACGACCCTGGGTGGGGGTCGTCCCATCGGCGGGGTACAGAGCGCCGAGTTCGGGTCGGCGTGGTTCGGGTCGTCGCCGTACTCGTGGGTATCGGGCAGGGCGGCTCATGACAGGGTAACCTCCGGAGACCCTCGAGCGATACGCCCCATCCGGTCTCGGACAGGTGAACAGTGGACTACGAACGGGTTTCCCGGGGGGTGCCCCTCGCTCGGGGGGTGTAACGTCGCGAGACGGACACGGCGCTTGACCAGCGGCACGCGGCGGGTGATGATCAGTCGACCGCCGAGTCGCGGCGGGCGAACCCGAGCCCGCCTCCTCGACGGCCGTATCCGAAGGAAACGACGACGTGCCGACCCACGAGAGGCCTCATGAGCGCTCTCGACGACGCCGGACGCGCCTGGCCGTCACCGCCGTCGTGGCCGTCTCGGCCATCGCTCTCGTCGGCGTGCCCCTGCTGGTGCTCGACGAGGACTCCGGCGCGATGACCCCGTTCAGCGTCGGCCCCGATCCCGCGCGGCGGCCGCCCGTGCCGACCGCGGCCCCGACCACGGTCGCCCCGCAGCCCCCCGTCGACACGACCACCGACCCGCCGG
This sequence comes from Frigoribacterium sp. Leaf263, assembly GCF_001422285.1. GTDB lineage: Bacteria > Actinomycetota > Actinomycetes > Actinomycetales > Microbacteriaceae > Frigoribacterium. The sequence continues at coordinate 16,678 of NZ_LMMO01000009.1, read as the reverse complement.
CCCCGACCGCCACCCCCGCGCCGGCCGATCCCGTCGATCCCGCCGTCGATCCGGCCTCCGGCGAGTCGTCCGCCCCCTCGGCGGCCGATCAGGCCTCGCCGAGCGGCGAGGCGGCCCCCGTCGGCGATCTGCCCGGCTGGACCCAGACCTTCGTCGACGACTTCGACACCCCCGTCGACCGGGGGTCGTTCCCCGGCCCGTACGCGAGCTCGTGGCTGCCCTACGACGGCTTCACCGACACCGCCGACATCGGCACGTACCGGGCCTCGGCGATCTCGGTCGCCGACGGCATGCTCTCGCTCGGGGTCTCCGCCCTCGGCGACGACATCACCTCGTCCGCCGTCGTGCCTCTGGTCGACGGAAAGTGGGGCGGGACGACGTACGGGCGCTACAGCGTGCGCCTCCGTTCGGACCCGGTGCCCGGCTACAGCGCCGCGTTCCTGCTCTGGAGCGACGACAACGACTGGGACGACGGCGAGATCGACTTCCCCGAGGGGCATCTCGACAAGAACGTCCGGGCCTACAACCACACGCCGGGCGACCCCGCCGAGAACTCGTTCGCGCGCCGCACGGCCGTTCCCTTCAGCGAGTGGCACACGTACACGATCGAGTGGAAGCCCGACGAGATCGTGTTCTCGATCGACGGCGTGACGATCGGGACGACGCGCAGCGACATCCCGACGGCGACCATGCACTGGGTCATGCAGATCGAGACGTCGAAGAAGCGGCCCCCCGAGGGCGCGGCGGGCGCCGTTCAGATCGACTGGGCCGCGATCTACCGCTACGACGGCTAGGTCCGAGGCGCGACCCCGCCGGGCGGGCGGGAGCCGAGGAGGCGCGGGTCAGCGCCGCGAGGCCCCTCCACCGCGTCCGTCGCCGCCGTCCAGCCGCCGCGCGAGCCGCCGGCTCCGCAGGTACGCGATCGGCCCGGTCGGGTAGTGCCGCAGCTCGTTCAGCACGAGCGCCCGGGGGTAGGCGTCCTCGAGGCCGGCGGGACGCGCCTCGACCTCGCGCGCCGCGCCTCCGGAGATCCGCGACAGGCTCTGCACCGCCATCGACCGGACGGCGAGGGGCAGCTGCCAGGCGAGTCCCGCGATGTGCCGCGGGTCGCCGAGCACGAGCGACGTGAGCATGGCCGTGAAGCCGAGACCGTTGCCCCGCAACTGCTTCAGGAGCTCGTCGGTGCCCACCCGGTGACGGTGATGGACGACGGCGGCCGGCTCGTAGGCGATGCGGCCGCCCGTCCAGAGCACGCCGACGAAGGCCGCGAGGTCCTCGCCGCCGCGCGCCGGCGTGCCCGTGCCGAGGGCCAGGTCGAATCCTCCGATCCGCTCGAGCGCGCTCCGCCGGAACGACATGTTCGCCCCCGCGCCGTACGCGCCGACGCCGTAGACGGCGAAGCGCCGGACGATCTCACCGCCCTCGGACACGGTGATGCGCGAGCCCCGGACGAGCCGCGACGAGCACCGTTCGGCGTCGAGCACGAGAGGACGCCAGGTGCGCTCGCCGCTGAATCCGCCGTAGTAGCGCTCGAACCAGATCTGCGCCGGGGTGTCGAGCTCCGCGGGCAGGATCAGACCGGTCACGACGTCGACGCGCGGGTCGTCGACGAAGCGCTGGGCGAGCTCGCGGAGCCAGTTCGGCTCGACGCGCACATCGTCGTCGGTGAAGACCACGATGTCGCCGCGCGCGGCCGCGACCCCCGCGTTGCGACCCGCCGAGATCCCCTTGCGGGGCTCGTGGATCGACCGAACCCGGGCGCGGCCGGCGACGAGACCGGGCAGGACGTCGTCGGCCGGGACGACGGGGCGGTTGTCGACGATGAGGAACTCGACGTCGGGGTAGTCGACGGCGGCGAGCCCGTCGAGCAGCAGCTCGAGGTCCTCCCGGCGTCCGACGATCGTCGACACGACGACCGTGACGGACGGCAGGCGCTCGTCGGGCAGGCGCGGGGGCCGGGCGGCCTCGTAGCGGGCGGCCTCGTCGCGCAGGTCAGTCAGCGGGGCGAGCGCCTCGCGGGTCTCCCCCGGGTCGGCGGAGAGCACGACGTCGGCCACGCCGATGGGCAGACCGTGCCAGGTGCCGAACACCATGGCCGAGTCGTAGCGGGCGTCGGCCACGAGGTCGGGCAGCGGCTCGCCGAGGTCGACCACGACGACCCGACGGGGTGCCGGCTCGGCGGCCGGAGGGCGCTGGGGGGTCAAGAGGTCTCCTGGTCGTGACGGGACGTCTCGGGGGCGTCCGGGGTGGTCGCGGCGTCGACGGGCAGCGACTCGGGCGGGCGGCGGGCCGCCGACAGACGGCGGAGGAACCAGGGCAGGCAGGCGACAGCGACCACGAGACGCGCGATGTTCCATTCGAGGGTCTGCGGCAGCGCCGTGGTCGCGCCGGCGAAGACGACGCTCGCGACGATCGTCAGCAGCAGAGCGCCCGACGACCCGTGCCAGGGCACCCGCCTGGGCAGCACGATGAGCTGCAGCGAGGCCAGCACCGAGTAGGCGATGACCGTGGCGATGGCCGCGCCGAGGATGCCGAACGGCGGCACGAGGACGAGGTTCAGCCCGATGTTGGCGACGGCCGCGATGCCGGTGATGACGCCGAGCGTCTTCGCTCGCCGTTCGATCGTCAGCAGACGACCGCTGGCCCCGCCCGCCGTCGCCGGGTACGCCGTGAGGGCGACGACGTAGACGACGATGGTCAGGGTGGCGGGCTCGAACCCCTCGGGCACGAGGATCGGCATCGCGATCGGCGAGGCCAGCGTGAGCCCGATGACGATGGGGTTCAGCAGGCGGTAGATCTCGTCGCGTGCGGTCATGGCGAGCGCGAACCGCGCCGCCTCGTCGCGCATCTTCGCGAAGTGCGGCGCCCAGGCGCTGTTCGTGAACGACAGCAGCAGGATCACCGACGAGCCCACCACGTAGGCCACCTGGTACTGCCCCACGGCGTCGGGGCCCATCAGACGCTGGATGACGATCCGGTCGCCGGCGTTGAGGACGAAGTAGGCGAGGCTCGCGAGGGCGAGCGGCACTCCGAACGAGATGGCGCGGCGGCTCACCCGGCCGTTCACGAGGCCGCTGACCAGCGGCCGTGTGAAGACGAAGCCGATCAGCATGGCGAGCGTCTGGCTGATCACACTGCCCCAGGCGTACGTCAGAGCGCCGCCGCCGAGGGTCAGCAGCAGCGTGAGGCCGATGGCCTGCCCGCCGACGGCCGAGACGATGCTCGTCGTCGCGAAGGCCCGGAACCGGTCTTCCGCGAGCAGCAGCGCCAGCATGACCTGGACCGCCGCCGACGGCGCCGCCCAGAGCATGACGACCAGCACGAGATCGCCTTCGGTGCCGAAGCCGAGCGCCTCGGCCCAGAGCGGGACGGTCAGGACGGCGACCGCCGTGACGGCGAACGAGATCACGAGGCCGACCATCACGAGACCTCGGGCGTTCCGGCCGTTCCCGTCCTCGGCGTGCTGCAGCACCAGGGCCTGGTCGAGACCGAGCAGCGCGAGCACGCTGAGCACCTGGTAGATCGCCTGCGCCGTCGAGAAGGCCCCGAAGTCGGTCACGCCGAGCAGATGCGCGAGGACGGGCGAGACCACGGTGCCGACGACGAGCTGCAGCGACCAGATGACGACGTAGAGCAGACCGCGGCCGAACAGACGCGACTGGTCGGGAGCCGCCTCCGCGCCTCCGGTCCCGGCGTCGTCCGAGGGGACGCCCGCCGCGGCGACGGGGGCGTCGACGGCCGCGTCCGCCCCGGCGGCCTGGGGCCCGCGATCGGCGTCGCGACGCGGGAGGTCGATCGAGCCGGTGCGGACCCGGGCGACGACCCGCGCCTCCTCGGCCTCCGCCTCGTCCTCGGGATGGGGCAGATGGACGGAGGCGCCGAGGGTCTGGGGCGCGAGGGAGGGCATGGCGAACGCGCCGGTCGCCTCGGGGTTCCAGGTCAGCTCGGCGTGCGGCGGCGGATCCGCCGCGGGTGCGGCTGCGACGGGCGCGGCCGCGACGGTCGCGGCGTCGACGGGCCGGTCGGCCGCGTGGCGCGGGGTCGAGCGCCGCGGGATCTCGGCGGACGGGTCGTCGGGGCTCTCGGGCGGGGCAGACCGCATGGGTGATGTCCTGTCAGGTTCGGGTCCTGGACGCAGCCTGCCCGACGCTTCGGGGGGCGTCAGGGGCGTCGACCGGTCCGAGGGGTAGGCGATCCGGGTCGAGCGTCGAAGTCTGAAGCTATCTCATGGCCGGAGATCGGACAACGCCGCGTTCGGGGCGCAGCCGCGTGCCGCCGGGTCGCGGTCGGTCGCCGACGAGGCACGGGCGGGTGCCGACGAGGCGCGGTCAGCGGATCGTCGTCACCACGTCGACGAGGCTCGGACGCGCCGGAGCCGAGCCGAAGCCGAAGCGCACCGGCGGGCTGAGGGGCGCGAGGGGCCCGAGATCGGCGCCGCCCCGCGTGGTCACGGCGGCCGTCACGTCGCGCACCAGCGTCACGCCGTAGTACTCGCGCTTGCCACCGCCGGCCGAGCCCGCCGTCCGCGCACCGCGGACGAGCACCCGCGCGACCGGGTCGATCAGCCGGAGCCACCGTGGCTCGGTGGCGAGACGCGTCGGCACGAGGCGCATCAGCATGCCGAGCGGCGAGATGCCGCCGATGGTCAGCCGGACCGCGAGATCTCCCGCCGTCACCGCGATGCCGCCGTCGACCCGTCGCGTGTCGACGGGCACGACGCGCACCTCGTCGAAGGTGTAGGTCGACGAAACGTAGTCGGCCACCTCGGGCGACGGGGCCAGCAGGAGGCGGTGGCCGGCGCCGTCCTCGATCATGACGTCCGTGAAGCGGCCGAGGGGCGAGCGCTCCCACATGCCGATGACGACGCGGGTGCCCGACGCCGTGCCGATCCCGGCGATCCGGCCTTCGAAGCGGGCTGCGGCGGTGGAGCCGGCGGCGGCCGGGCGGGCGGCGGCCGGGCGGGCGGAGTGCGGGCGACGACTCATGCGGGCGACCGTACGCCGAGGCGGCTGGGGATCAGTAGCCCGCGTCGACGTCGACCACGCCCACGGGTTCGCCCCCGCTCGCGAGGGCCTCGATGTTGGCCTGCACGCGGCCCTCGAACAGCGGCTCGGTCATGACGTCCGTGTTCGCCTGGTGCGGGGTGATGAGCGCCCGGGGCTCGCTCCACAGCGGGTGCCCGTCGGGGAGGGGCTCGGGGTCGACGACGTCGAGGCCCGCGGCCCCGATGCGGCCCTCGGCGAGCGCCGACACGAGCGCGTCGGTGTCGATGAGCCCGCCGCGCGCGATGTTGACGAGCACGGCGGTGTCCTTCATGGCGGCGAGCCTGTCGGCCCCGATGAGACTCGTGGTGCCCTCGGTCAGCGCCGCGGCGACCACGACGACGTCGGCGGCGGGCAGCACCTCGTCGAGTCGGTCCGTGGTGACGGTGCGGGCGGCCCCCTCGACCTCGCGGGCGGTGCGCACCACCATCGTCACCTCGACGTCGAACGGCTGCAGCAGTCGGAGCAGCTCGGTGCCGATGCCCCCGGCGCCGATGATCAGCACGTGGCCGCCGTTCAGCGAGATCCCCCGCTGGGCGCGCTCCCACGAGGTGGCGCGCGCCCTGATCTGCAGCGAGCGCAGCGTGGCGAGGGTGAGGGCGAGCGCGTGCTCGGCGACCGGTGCGCTGTAGGCGCCCTTGGCGCTGGTGAACACGAGTCCGTCGCGCCGTGCGCCCCGCATGGTCTCGAGGTAGGCGTCGACGCCGGCGCTCGGCAGCTGCACGACGGAGACGCCCGGGTGCTCGTCGATCGCCCGGCGCAGCTCGCCCTGGTCGACGCCGCCGGCGACGACGATCATGCGCGTCTCGTCGCCGAGGGGGACCTCCCGGGCCCCGGCCCCGGCGATGGCCCGCCGGGCGGGGGCGGCGCCCCAGGCGTCGGTCTGACCGGCGTCACCTCGGGCGGCGGAGTCGGCGGCGGGCAGGACGGTGACGGCGAGATCGGTCATGCGTCAACCTACCGAGCCGGCCCGGATCGCGTCCCGTCCCCCGGCGTGCGATCGGCCGCGACGAGGAGCCGAGGAGGCGCGGGTCACGAAGCGGTCAGCGCCGGCTCGTCGAGACGGTCGCCCGTGCTGGCCTCGGCCCAGACGACGTCGAGCGAGAGGCCCACCACGCCGGCGACGGCCGCGACGGTCGCGAACGAGGGGGTGGCGATGCGCCCGGTCTCGATCTTGCGGAGCGTCTCGGGCGAGACGCCGGCGGCGACGGCGGTCTCGTTCATCGACCGCGCGCCCCGAGCGCGGCGGAGCGCGGCGCCGAGGCGGCGACCGCGCTCGACCTCGACGGGGCTCAGCGGCAGTCGGACCATGCGCCGATCGTAGCCCGGATCGAGGCGCGGCGGTATAGTTATCGGCGGCCGCACCCCGCACCCACCCCGGAAGGCACCCGCGTGATCGAGATCCTCACCCCCGTCGAACTCCAGCGAGCCCGGCGCACCGGTGCACTGGTGGGCGACATCCTGCACGAGCTCTCGGGCCGTGCCCGGGTCGGCACGAACCTGCTCGAGATCGACGCCTGGGCCCGCGAGATGATCCTCGAGGCGGGCGCGACCTCCTGCTACGTCGACTACGCGCCGTCGTTCGGCCGCGGGCCCTTCGGCCACTACATCTGCACCGCGGTGAACGACGCGGTGCTGCACGGGCTCCCCCACGACTACGTGCTGGCCGACGGCGACCTGCTGACCCTCGACCTGGCCGTGGTGCTCGACGGCATCGCGGCCGACGCGGCCGTCAGCTTCGTGGTGGGCGACTCGCCCCAGCCCGAGAGCGACGCCCTGATCGACTCGACGCGGCGCGCGCTCGCCGCGGGCATCGCCGCGGCCGGCCCGGGTGCGCGGCTGGGCGACCTGTCGGCCGCCATCGGCGACGTGCTGAGCGCCGACGGCTATCCGATCAACGTCGAGTTCGGCGGCCACGGCATCGGCTCGACCATGCATCAGGACCCTCACGTGGCTAACACCGGTCGCGCCGGCCGCGGCTACAAGCTCCGTCCGGGTCTGCTGCTCGCCCTCGAGCCCTGGATCATGGCCGACACCGACCGGCTCGTCACCGACCCCGACGGCTGGACGCTCCGCAGCGCGACCGGCAGCCGCACCGCGCACACCGAGCACACGATCGCGATCACCGAGACCGGCGCCGAGATCATGACGCTGCCGGCGCACCTCCGCGCCTGACCCCGGCCCTCCGCGCCTGACCCCGCACCTCCGCGCCTGACCTCGGCGCGCCTCGCGGCCGCCCGAGCACCGGGCGCACCGCGGGAGCACGATGGGCGCATGAGCGACCACGACGACAAGGCGACGCGCGACGAGTTCGGCGACGCCGTCAACATGACCGCCTCCGAGCTCGAGCGCTGGCTCGACACCGACGAATCGAAGGAGGTCGGCCAGAAGACCGACGGCCACGAGTCCACGGGTCACGCGAGCGGTCGTCACATCGTCCGCATCCTGAAGAAGAAGCAGGGCGACTACACGGACGACGACCACGCCCACATGCGCAAGGTCGTCGGCTACGTGGCCCGCCACTCGAAGCAGCGCCCCGAGGGCGACGTCACCGACACGCACTGGCGCTGGTCGCTGATGAACTGGGGCAACGACCCCCTGAAGTAGATCCGGATCCGCGGGGCGGGCCGGGTCCGCTCGGGTCGGAAGGAGCCGAGGAGGCGCGGCTAGGCGCCGCCCGGCGGCCGACGTGCCCGGAACGCCACCATGTTCATGCGGTTGCCGCATCGCACGCTGCAGAACCGCTTCGAGCCGTTGCGCGACAGATCGACCAGCACGCCGTCGCAGTCGGGCGCCTCGCACGCCCGGAGGCGCCCGACCTCGTCGGAGCGGATGACGTCGACGAGGGCGAGGGCGGCCTCGACCCTGATCCGCACCGCGAGGGGGGCGTCGTCAGCCGTCGCGTGCACGTGCCAGTCGAAGCCGTCGTGCCGCACGAGGCGCGGTGTCGCATCGGCGTCGCCGAGCAGGGCGTTGACCTCGCCGACCATGGTCTCGCGATCGAGCGACCACAGTCGTCGCAGCTCCGTCCGCGCCTCGTGCACCTCGCGCAGCTCGCGCTCGTCGTGGTCGATGCGCCCCGAGAAGCCGCTCCCGGCGAGCAGAGCGCCGAGCTGCTCGACCGTCGCGAGCTCGTCGGCGCCCGACCTCGACGCCGAGGCGGACGTGTTGAGCAGCACGACGTCGAAGGCGAGGACGTCGGTCGTGTCAGGGGCGAAATGCAAGTTGACTCCTTATCGTGAGACACCCTAGCGTCAGGATCACCAGCCGCTCGAGCCCCTGACCAGAAGGCCTCCCATGTCGCATCACCCGACCACGCGGGGTCTGCTCGTCGCCCTCGTCGCCGCCACCTCGTTCGGCGTCTCGGGCGCCCTCGTCAAGCCGCTCCTCGAGGGCGGCTGGAGTCCGGCCGCAGCGGTCACCGTGCGCGCCCTCGTCGGCGGACTCGTGCTGACGCCGTTCGCCCTCCTCGCCCTGCGGGGCCGCTTCGGCACGCTCTGGACGGCGCGGTGGCGCATCCTCGGCATGGCCGTCGTCGGCGTGGTCGGCACGCAGGTCTTCTACTTCGCGGCCGTCCGGCGGATCCCCGTCGGCACGGCGATCCTGATCGAGTACATGGCGCCGCTCCTCCTCGTCGCCGTCGCCTGGGTCGTGACCCGCCGCCGGCCGGCCGCGGTCGTCCTGGTCGGCGCGGCGGTCGCCGCGGGCGGACTCGTGCTGGTCGTGTCGCCCGGCGGCGGCGGGCGCCTCGACCCCGTCGGTCTCGCGTCGGCGGCGGTGGCGATGGTCTGCTGCGCCGCCTACTTCGTCATCGCAGCCCGACCGGCCCGCGGACTGCCACCCGTGGCGCTCGCCTGCGCGGGGCTGCTGGTCGGGGTCGTCGTGCTCGTGCTCGTCGGAGCGACCGGCCTGGTGCCCTTCACCGCGTCGGCCGCCCCCGTCGGGCTCTTCGGCGCCACGACCCCCTGGTGGGTCCCGATGCTCGCCGTCGGCGTCGTCGCCACCGCGATCTCGTACGCGGCGAGCATCACCGCGACGACGATGCTGGGGTCGCGACTGGCGTCGTTCGTCGGCCTGCTCGAAGTCGCCGCCGCCGCGCTGTGGGCCTGGATCCTGCTCGGCGAATCCCTCACCCTCCTGCAGGGGCTCGGCGGGGCGGCGATCCTCGCGGGGATCGCCTTCGTGCGGTCGGATCGCGAGGGGTCGCCCGAAGACGCCGTGGCCGAGGCGACGCCCATCGCCCCGGCGTCGGCACCGGCACCGGCGCCGGCCGGCGCTCCCCCGGGGGCTAGCGTGGAACGGTGACCCCGTTGACCCTCGGCCTGGCCGCCGCCGCGATCATGCTCGGGGCGCTCACCCAGCGCATCTCGGGCATCGGCTTCGCCCTCACGGCCGCACCCCTGCTCGTCATCGTGCTGGGCCCCGAGGCCGGCGTGACCGTCGGCAACGTGCTCGCCGCCGCCCTCGCCGCGGTGCTGCTGGCCCAGACGTGGCGCACCGTGCGGTGGCGGCGTGCCCTGCTGCTCGTCGCGCCGGCGCTCGTCGCCGTCCCGATCGGGGCCTGGGTCGTCCGAACCGCCCCGACCGGGCCCCTGACCGTCACCGTCGGGGTGCTCGCCCTGGTCGGGGTGCTCGTCATGGCGTTCTCGTCGACCGTGCGGCTGCTGCCCGGCCCGGGAGGCGCGGTGGCGGCCGGAGCCCTCGGCGGCTTCATGAACGTCACGGCCGGGGTCGGCGGCCCCGCGCTGACGGTGCACGCGACGAGCGAGCGCTGGTCGCGGGACGTCTTCGTCGGCACGGGCCAGGTGTTCCTCCTCTCGGTCAACCTCGCGTCGGTGCTGTCGAAGGGCGTGCCGACGGAACCCTGGGGCGTCTGGGTCGGCGCCTTCGCCGCCCTCCTGATCGGCGCCGTCGCCGGCCATCGCCTGAGCCGTCACGTCTCGGCCCGGGTGGGGCGCATCCTCGTGCTCGTGCTCGCCGCGGTCGGCAGCGCCGCCGCCGTGGTCCGGGGCCTGCTGCTGCTCTGACGGCCCGAGTCGGCCGGTCACGCCGTGCTTGTCGCCGGGCCGCCCCGTGCGGCACCATGGCGGGATGCCCTCGCTGACCGCCGTCTGCCGCGTCCACGCCCTGCTCGACGACTCGGGCTCGGTCGGCGTCACCGCCATCGACAAGCGACCCGTCGACGGCCCGGTCGAGGTCAAGCGGCTCGGCGTCCGCGGCGACGTCCAGGCGAGCCGCGCCCACCACGGCGGCCCCGACAAGGCCGTCTACGCCTACGCCGACGACGACGCCGCGCACTTCGCGGGGATCCTCGGCTACGAGGTCGTGCCCGGGCTCTTCGGCGAGAACCTCCGCACCTCGGGCGTCGACGTGACCGGCGCCGTCATCGGCGAGCGCTGGGCCGTCGGCGACACCCTCGTGCTGCAGGTGACGATGCCCCGCACGCCCTGCGCCACCTTCGCGCGCCGTCTCGGCGAGAGCGGCTGGGTCCGCCGGTTCCAGGCCGAGGGGCGCCCGGGGGCGTACCTGTCGATCGTGAAGGCCGGGCCCGTCCAGGCCGGCGACCCCGTCTCGGTCGTGTCCCGCCCCGATCACGGGGTCACCATCGGCGACGTCTTCGCCGGTCTCGACGCGCAGCAGGCCCGAGCGCTGCTGAGCTCCCCCGGCCCGCGTCTCAGCGAGACGATGCGGGGCATCGCCGAGAAGGCCGTCGCGCGGGTCGCCGCCCACGCCTGACGCCGGCCCGCCGGGTCGACGGGCCGCCCTGGGGAGCCGAGGAGGCGCGGCTCGGCCGACCCGCGCCTCCTCGGCCGTCCGCGACCCCGGTCGGGGTCAGACCCGCTGCTGCCTCGGCACGACGACGCGCTCGAAGACGAGCACCCCGGCCGTCGCGATCGGGATCGCCACGAGCGCGCCGAGCACGCCGCCGAGCGCTCCTCCGCCGAACGCCGCGACGATGACGAGCGCCCCGGGCACCGCCACCGCCTTCGACATCACGCGGGGCGTCAGCACGTACGCCTCGATCTGCGCGTAGACGAGCAGCACGATCCCGACCACGACCGCCGTCACGGGCGACACGGTGATCGTGGCGGCGATGATGATCGCGTACGCGACGACGGTGCCGACCACCGGGATCAGGGCGCCGAGGAACGCCAGGGTCGCGAAGAGCACGGGCACCGGTCCGCCGGCGATCGACAGCACGATGAACACGAACACGGCGTTGACGGCCGCGAGCACGACCTGACCCGCGACGTAGCGGCCGACCGAGAGGAAGATCTCGTCGGCGATGTCCATGACCCGCTCGCGGTGGCTGCGCGGCACCGCCCGACTGAGCGAGCGGAGCATCTGCGGCAGCGTGACGGCGAAGTAGAGGGTGAGGATGGCGACGACGATCACGGCGGTGATGCCGGTGGTGATGCCCTGACCGACGGCGAGCAGCCCGCCGCCGAGGGCGAGCAGCTTGTCGGGGTCGAGCAGATAGGCCGAGACGGCCCCCACGGCGTCGTCGACGTCGAGATCGAGACCGAGCGTCTCGACCGTCTGCTGCACCCAGGGCTCGCGCGACAGGTGCTGCAGCGTCGCCGGCGTCTCGCGGATCACGTAGCCGAGCTGCTCGACGAGGGCCGGCACGACGGCAGACACGATGCCCGCGACGAGGCCGACCACGAGCACGACGGCGGCGACGACTCCGACCCACCGGGGCGCGCCCCAGTCGACGAGGCGACGCACGACGGGCTCGAACGCCAGCGCCAGGAAGAACGCCAGCCCGATGTAGACGAGGATCGTCGACAGGGCCATCAGCGACACGATGATGCCCACGCCGAGACCGCCGCCCAGCGTCGCGATCAGTCCGAAGCGGAAGGCGCCGGTGCGTCGGGAGGGGTCGGGAGGCGCGGGGTGCGTCGCGCCCGTCGGTCCGGTCGCCGACGCCGAGCGTCGGACGGCGCGGGCGCGTGAGGAGAGTGCCATGGGTCCATCCTGTCGTGGCATCGCGGCGCGGGGCCGCCCCGTGGTCGCTGCGCGTGGTCCGGCCTCGTGGCCGTTCCCCGCATCCGTCGCCCGGGGTTCCTGCCTCGGCCGGGAAGAAAATGCAGAGTCTGAATCTTTGCTCCAGGGGTCGGGTACGATCGCAAGCTCCGGCCGACCGGTCACTGCGCTCTCGCCGCGACTCCCCCGCTCGCCCTCCCGCGCCTCCTCCCCTCTTCCGTCCCCCGTCGGCCGCGCGCCGCACGAAAGGCTCCTCATGACCGACGCCTCCGTCCGGGCCGCCTCCCCGGCGCCCGCCATCCCCCGGCAGTCCTGGCTGGCGCTCGTCGCCCTGCTGCTCGGCATGTTCATCGCCCTGCTCGACACGACGATCGTCAACGTCGCCCTGCCGACCATCCGAACCTCGCTCGACGCGTCGGAGGCGACGCTGTCGTGGATCATCTCGGGCTACGCCCTCGCCTTCGGACTGACCCTCATCCCCGCCGGCCGCATCGGCGACCGCATCGGCCACAAGTGGGTCTACTTCACGGGCGTGCTGCTCTTCACGCTCGCCAGCCTCGCCTGCGGCGTCGCGACCAGCGACGTGCAGCTCGTGGTGTTCCGCGTGGTGCAGGGTCTCGCCGGCGGCATCTTCGTGCCCGCGGTGACCGCGTTCATCCAGCTGCTGTTCCCGGGGCGCGCTCGCGGCAAGGCGTTCGCGATCATGGGCGCCGTCATCGGCGTCTCGTCGGCGCTCGGCCCCATCATCGGCGGTCTCATCATCCAGGCGTTCGGCGACGAGAACGGCTGGCGCCTGGTCTTCTTCGTCAACCTGCCCTTCGGCGTCATCACGCTGATCGCGGCGGCCATCCTGCTGCCGAAGCGCGATGAGTCCGTGCCCCGCCCCGACAAGGGCCTCGACGTCGTCGGCCTCGTGCTCGTGTCGGCCGCCTTCGTCGCCCTGCTCGTGCCGCTCATCCAGGGCCAGGACGAGGGCTGGCCCCTCTGGACCTACCTGACCATCGCCGCCGGTCTCGTGCTGCTCGCCGCCTTCGCCCTGTGGGAGGTGCGCTACACCCGCAGCGGCCGCACCCCGCTCGTGCCCCCGACCCTGTTCTCGCACCCGTCGTTCACCGGCGGCGTCGTGCTCGCCCTCGTCTACTTCGCCGCGTTCACGAGCATCTTCTTCACGATCTCGCTCCTCTGGCAGTCGGGTCTCGGCAACAGCGCCCTCGCGTCGGGCGCCGTCGCCATCCCGTTCGCCGTGGGCAGCATCATCTCGTCGTCGCAGAGCAACCGCATGGCCCAGAAGCTCGGCCGCAACGTGCTCGTGCTCGGCACCGCGCTGGTCGCCGTCGGACTCGGCGCGATGTGGATCCTGCTGATGGTCACCGACGCCGCCGACCTGACCAACTGGCTGCTGCTCGTGCCGCTGCTCGTCGCCGGTCTCGGCAACGGGTTCTTCATCGCCCCGAACGTGCAGTTCATCGTCGCCACCGTCGACCCCCGCGACGCCGGCTCGGCCAGCGCCGTCATCTCGGCCATCCAGCGCATCGGCTCGGCCGTGGGGATCGCGATCATCGGCAGCGTGCTGTTCGGGTCGCTGCCCGGCGGGCGCGAGCTCGCCACGGCGGCCGGTCGCGCGACGGGCTTCACCGACGCCGCCGCCGCGGCCATGGGCGTCAGCGCGGCGTTCGCCGTGCTCGCCTTCGCGCTCGTGTTCGCGCTGCCGCGCCGGGTCGACCAGCGCCGCGCCGCGCCCAGCGCGCCCGACGCCGGCTAGCCGAGCGCAGGCGCAGGGACAGGGGCCCAGCGGGGCCTCGCGCCGGGAAACGCGAAGCGGACCGGGCGCCGCGACATCGTCGCAGTGCCCGGTCCGCTTCGCAGGGCCCGGCGGCGGCGACCGACGCCGCCGCACCCGATCAGCGCTTGACGGCGTCGATCTTCAGCATGCGCGCGATGACGTGGTCCAGCTGCTCGTCGTCGAAGATCTTCTTCCAGTCGTCCTTGACGATCGACTCGCGGCCGTAGTCCATGGCGATGTGGCAGGCGTCCGAGAACGGGTTCGAGCCGCGCAGCGCGTTGGTGAGCGCGATGCCCGTGTGGCCCCAGAGCATGGCCCGGGCGGCCTCGGCGGGGACGCCGGCCTGGTTGACCGTCGTGTCGAGCGCCTCCTGCAGCAGTTCGCCGATCATGCACGCGATGGTCTCGACGAGGGTGGGCTCGAGGATCGCCAGCTGCTTGACGGTGACCCAGTGCACCTGGATGACGGGGGCGTAGATCGTCGTGATGACGTCGGTGGCCAGCTGACGCACGACGTCGGTCGGCTCGCCCTCGAGGGCGGCGACGACCTCCTGCGGGGCCGCGATGCCGCCGAACGTGTCTGCGTACTCCTCGTCGGTGCGGCGCTCGAGGAACACCGACGGGTGGCAGGGGTGCGCGACGGCGTAGTGGATGTCGTCGCGCTGCTCGAGGAGTCCCGCATAGGCGGCGGCCGGGTCGAGGGTGAGGATGATCGAGCCCGACTTCATGGCGGGGACGACGCTCTCGGAGACCTTGCCGAGCACGACGTCGGGCACCGCGAGGATGACGACGTCGGCGTCGACGATGGCGTCCTCCGTCGAGGTCACCTCGCGTCCGAGACCGCGGATGAGCTCCTGTCCGGCGGGCGACGCCTCGCTGTAGAAGACGGTGTACCCGCTCTTCTCGAGGTTGTTCGAGACGCGCTGGCCCATCTTCCCACCGGCGCCGATGACGGCGACGGTGACGTCGGGGGTCCCCTGGTCGGCGGCCTGGGTCACGGTCTGCGTGCTGAGGGTGTCAGTCATTGCTGTTCTTCTTCCTGAGGTGTTCGATGGTCAGGGTCGTCCACTCCGCCTCGAGGCGGGTGGTGGTCTCGGGGTCGTCGTGCCAGGGCAGCCAGTGCTCGACGACCTGGTTGATGCCGCGCGCCTCGGGCTCGAGGAGGGCGAGCATCCCGTCGTAGTCGAGGCGTCCGTCGCCGAGGGGCGTGCTGGTGAGGGCGAAGCCGACCCAGCCGTCCTTCCGCGAGAAGGCGAAGTCCTTGACGTGCCAGTTCTTGACGTAGGGCGCGCAGCGGGCGGTCACATCGGCGGGGTGCTCGAGGTTCGCGACGGTGTTCGCGGGGTCGAGCACGATGCCGAGCCGGTCGCTGCCGATGCTGCGCACGACCGCCACGAGCTCGGTCGAGGTCACCTGCTCGTAGGTCTCGAGCGCGAGGGTGACCTGCGCCTCCTCGAACTCCGGCAGCACCGCGCGGAGGCGCCGGTCGGTCTCGATCGCGTCGGGTCGGTCGTCGCCGGCCGTCCACATGCTGCGGACGAGGGAGGCGCGGAGCGCGACGGCGAGACGCAGATACGTCCGCAGCACGGCCGGGTCCGTGCCCCGGGTGCCGAGCTCGAGCGTCAGGTCGAGCTCGTCGGCGAGGGCGCGGAGCGCGCGCAGCCGGTCGTCGTCGTAGTCCGCGAGCGGCGCGTGGTCGCAGATCTGGAACAGCCGGACGCCCTGGGCCGCGGTGTCGCGCATCATGTCGTCGAGCGTCATCGGCTCCGGCACGCGGTCGGAGCCGCGCCAGAAGTAGGCGTAGGTGCTGAGGCCGATCACGCGGGCACCGCCTCGTCGAGGGCCAGCGCCTCGTCGAGGATGGTCTCGACCGCGGCGACGTCGTGCGCGAAGCGTCCGAGGAACAGCCCGGCGACGTCTCCCCCGAGGTCGGTCAGCAGACCGGGCCCGGCGCTGCCGCCGTAGATGACCCGGCTGCCGGCGTGCGACGGCAGCGCGGCGAGGTGCTCGTCGACGGCGCGGGCGACCGCGACGATGTGCTCGCTCGCTGCCGGCTCGGGGGCGCCGATGGCCCAGACGGGCTCGTAGGCGACGAGCAGCGGGCCCGTGAGACCGGCGGCCTGCGCGTCGGCGAGGGCGGAGTCGATCTGCGACGTCACCTCGAGGGCGGCGACGGCGGGCGGGGTCTGCTCGATCTCGCCGACGCAGAGCAGCGGCGTGATGCCGTTGCGGAGGGCGGCCGCGGTCTTGGCGGCGACGACGGCGTCGTCCTCGAAGAACAGGCGCCGGCGCTCGGCGTGTCCGATCTCCGCCAGGGTGCAGCCGATCTCGGCGAGCTCGACGCCGCTGACCTCGCCGGTGAACGCCCCGGAGTCCGCCGACGCGAGATCCTGAGCGCCCAGCCGCACGGGAGCCCCGGCGAGGGCGTCGCGAACCGGCACGAGGGCCGGGAACGACGGGACGACGAACAGCTCGACGAGACCCGACCGCACCGCGGGGTGCCGTTCGGCGAGCTCGCCGACGGCCCTCGACCACTCGATGGTCTGCGCGTGGGTGAAGTACATCTTGAGGCTCACCCCGATGGTGAACCGGGGGGCGCGGTCGGCTGCGGGGCTCATGACTCGCCGTCGAGGCCGACGGGCTGCGCCGAGCCGTCGTACTCGCAGATGCTCTGCACCTTCTCGGCGGAGGCGCTCGTCGTGTCGAAGCGGTAGGTCAGCCACTCCTTCGCGAGACGGCGCATGAGCTCGACGCCGATGACGCGCTGCCCCATGCAGAGCACCTGCGCGTCGTTCGAGAGCACGCTGCGCTCGACCGAGAACGAGTCGTGCGCCGTGACCGCGCGGATGCCGGGCACCTTGTTCGCC
>NZ_LMMO01000008.1 GCF_001422285.1 Frigoribacterium sp. Leaf263 | reverse complement strand
GGGCACCTTGTTCGCCGCGATCGCGACGCCGAGACCGGTGCCGCAGATCAGGATCGCCCGGTCGGCCTTCCCGTCGGCGACCATGCGCGCCGCGTCGACCGCGACATGCGGGTAAGCGGTGTGGCCGTCGGCGTCGACCCCGACGTCGACGACGCTCGCGACGCCGTCGTTCGCGGCGAGATCCGCCTTGAGGATCTCCTTGTAGTCGAATCCGGCGTCGTCCGATCCGACGACGATGCGCAGCTGGTCAACCATGGTGGTGCCTTTCCGTAGAGCGGGGACGGGGGGAGGTCAGGAGGCGCGGTGGCCGGGGGTCTGCTCGGCGAGCACCCGAGCGATGGTCAGGGTGATGAGACCGAGCGAGGTGGCCCCCGCGTCGGGCGTGCCGAGGCTCTTCTCGGCGTGCGGTCGGGCGCGGCCCATCTTCGGCAGCAGGTCGGCGGTGGCGGCGGCCGCGCGGACGGCCACCTCCGAGGCGCCGGCCCAGGCCGTCGGCAGGTCGTCGCCGGCGTCGACGGCCGCGCCGAGGGCGGCGGAGAACGGCACGAGCACGTCGACCATGGTCTTGTCGCCGACCGTGGCGCCGAACTCGAGGATCGCGTCGGTCGCGGCCGCGACCCCGGCGGTCACCGAGTGCCGCGTCGGCGCGGCGTCGTCGGTCAGGGCGGCGCCGATGCTCGCGAGGGCCGAACCCCAGAGGGCGCCGGAGGTGCCGCCGGCCCGGTCGGACCAGGCGTCGCCGGCCAGGTCGAGGAGGGTCCCGGCGCCGGCTCCACCGGCCAGGGCCGCATCGGCGGCGGCGACCGCGGCGGTGACCCCGCGCTGCATGCCGATGCCGTGATCGCCGTCGCCCGCGACGGCGTCGATGCGCCCCAGCTCGTCGGCGTTCTCGTCGATGGTCGCCTTGACGGCGACGAGGGCGGCGTGGACGACGCGAGCGGCGCTCTGCGACTCGGCCGACGCCGGCGGGATGGCCTCGGCCACGAGGGCCTCGCGCTCGCCGACCTCGACGCGGTCGGCCGCGTCGACCGACCCCTTCTTGTAGGCGGGGGCGTCGACGGGGGCGGTCCAGAACGTCTCGAGCTCGTCGTCGAGCCAGAACAGGGTCAGCGAGGCGCCGGCCATGTCGAAGCTGGTGACGAGCTCGCCGACCTCGGGCTCGACGACGACGAGGCCGGCGTCGCGCAGCAGCTGGTCGACCCGGGCGTAGACCACGAAGAGCTCCTCGTACTTGACCGAGCCGAGGCCGTTCAGGAGGACCGCGACCCGCTGGCCCCGCGCCTCCTCGACGCCCTCGGGCAGCTCCGCCAGCAGGGAGGTGACGAACAGCTCGGCCAGCTCGTTCGCCGTCGGCACGTCGGCCTCGCCGATGCCGGGCTCGCCGTGGATGCCCATGCCGACGGCCATGCGGCCCTCGGGGACGGTGAAGAGGGGCTCGTCGGCCCCGGGCAGCGAGCAGCCCGAGAAGGCGACGCCGAAGCTGCGGGTGCGCTCGTTCGCCTTCTCGGCCACCCGGACGACCTCGTCGAGCGGATAGCCGGCGTCGGAGGCCGCGGCGGCGCTCTTGAAGACGGTGAGGTCGCCCGCGATGCCGCGACGACGGTGCTTCTCGGCGAGCGACGCGCTCGAGATGTCGTCGGTGACCGTGACGGTGCGGGTCTCGATGCCCTCGGCGATGAGCTTCGCCTGCGCCTGGTCGAAGTTCAGCACGTCGCCCGCGTAGTTGCCGTAGCTCAGCAGCACGCCGCCGCCCGAGTGGGCCGACCGGGCGACCGAGCGCACCTGCTGCCATGACGGCGACGCGAAGAGGTTGCCGAGCGCGGCGCCGTGGGCGAGCCCCTGGCCGACCAGGCCGCCGAACGCCGGGTAGTGGCCCGACCCGCCGCCGACCACGAGCGCGACCCGCCCGGGCGTGCTGCGCGTCGCGCGCACGACGCCGCCGTGCACCCGGCGCACCCAGCGCTGGTTGGCGGCGACGAAGCCGTCGATCATCTCGTCGGCGAAGTCGCTCGGTTCGTTGTAGAGGCGGGTCATCTGGGCTCCTGGCGGTGCGGATCCCCGACGGTGGAGATCACTGGGTGTGTGGGGCGGGCGGTGCCGAGGAGGCGCGGTGCGCGATGATCGCGACCCGCGCCTCCTCGAGGTCAGTCGAGACCCGAGGTCCGGGCGAGCTCGGCGGCCTCGTCGGGGGTCGCGGCCCCCTCGGGCTTCCTCATCTTGCTCAGGATCACCATGAGGACGGCCGAGAGCAGCATGAAGAACCCGACGATGAACATCGGCACCTCGTAGTTCCCGGTGGCGTCGGTCACGGCGCCCGTGATGTACGGGGCGCTGAATCCGGCCAGGTTGCCGATCGTGTTGATCAGCGCGATGCCGGCCGCCGCGGCCGCCCCGGTGAGGAACTGCGTGGGGAGGGTCCAGAAGTTCGGCAGCGCGGCGAAGATCGCCATGGCGGTGACCGCGATGACCGCGATGGTGGCCTGCGGCGACCCCGTGAACAGGGCGACGGGGATGCTCAGACCGCCGACGACCGCGGGGATGACGATGTGCCAGGTGCGGAGGCCGCGACGCGAGGCGTCACGCGACCAGAAGTACAGGGCGATGGCGGCGGGCACGTAGGGGATGGCGGTGATGAACCCGCGCTCGGTGACGCTGAACTCGGTGCCGTACTGCTCCTGGAACCCGCCGATGATCGTCGGCAGGAAGAACGCGAGGGCGTAGAGGCCGTAGACGAAGCCGAAGTAGATGAACGCGAGCATCCAGACGCGGCCGTTGCCGAACACCTTGAGGATGCTGGGGTGCTTGCCGCCGGCGGTCGAACCGGTCTTGCCGGCGGACTCCTTCTTGAGGGCCTCGGTGAGCCAGACCTGCTCGTCGCGGGTCAGCCACTTCGCGTCGGCGGGCTTGTCCTTCAGGTAGAACCAGGCGATCACGCCGATGACGATGGCCGGGATCGAGACGCCGAGGAACATGAAGCGCCAGCCCTCGAGGCCGAAGAAGAAGCCGTCGTGGCTGATCAGCCAGCCGGCGAGCGGGGCGCCGATGACCGAGGTGAGGGGCTGCGCCAGGTAGAAGAGCGCGAGGATCTTGCCGCGGTGGCGCGCGGGCACCCACAGGCTGAGGAACAGGATGGCGCCCGGGAAGAACCCGGCCTCCATGACACCGAGCAGGAACCGCAGCACGACGAGCTGCTCGAAGTTCTGCACCCAGGTGAACAGCAGCGAGACGATGCCCCACGAGACCATGATGCGGGCGAGCCAGCGGCGGGCGCCGAAGCGGTGCAGCGCCAGATTGCTGGGCACCTCGAGCAGGATGTATCCGATGAAGAACACGCCCGAGGCGAAGCCGAACTGCGCGGCCGACAGGGCCAGATCGCTCTCCATGCCGTTCGGCGCGGCGAATCCGATGGCCGTGCGGTCGAGGTAGTTGATGAAGAACATCAACGCCACGAACGGCACCAGACGGATGGCGACCTTGCGGATCGCGGACTTCTCGACGGCGCTCTGCGGCTCCGCCGAGCGGGTTGGGGTGTCCACATCGACTCCTTCGATATCTAACGACTCTGTTGGATGACGTCACCGGTTCTCGAAGGAGCCCCGTTGCACGTGCTCGACCATGGTGCCGTGCTCGGGTCCGACTTGTCAACCGGTTGACCAATCCAAGCGTCGCATCGTATCTCGCCATAGCGGTCGGTAGGCTTGCCGCGTGCCCGCCTACCCCGACGACGACCCGACCTCGCTGCGGCTCGACCTCGAGCTCGTGCCGAAGGGCACCGCGGTCTCCGAGGTCGTGAAGCAGCTGATCGGTCTGCTGACGGCGGGCGAGCTCGTGCCGGGGTCGCGCCTCCCCCCCGAGCGGCAGCTCGCCGAACGCATCGGTGTCGGCCGGTCGGCGGTCCGCGAGGCTCTGGCCGCCCTCGAGATCCTCGGCATCGTCAGCGTCCGCCCCGGCTCGGGCACGTACCTCCGCGACACCACGTCCGAGCTGCTGCCCACCACGCTGAGCTGGGGCATGATGCTGAACGCCACACGCACCCGCGAGCTCATCGAGGTGCGCAGCGGTCTCGAGATCCAGGCCGCGACCCTCGCCGCGGCCCGCATCGACGACGCGGACGTCGAGAAGCTGCGCGGGTTCGTCGACACGATGCGCGAGCACCGCGACGACATCGACACGTTCCTCCAGGCCGACATCCGCTTCCATTTGCAGATCGCCATCAGCGCCGACAACATCGTCCTGCGCGACCTGCTGCAGAGCACGCGGTCGCTGCTGCGGCTCTGGGTCGAGCGCGGCCTCCGCGACCGTGTCCAGGCCGAGGCGGCGTACCGCGAGCACCTCGACGTCTTCGAGGCCATCGCCGCCCGCGACCCCGCCGCCGCCGAGCAGGCCATGCGGCGCCACATGTCGACCGCCGGCGAGCGCGTCGGCCACGCGGACGTCGGCGGCCCCTCCGCCTGACGCGCCCGACCCGGCCCGGCGGGCGCGGTGCGACTGGCGCGGCGGGCCCGGTGGCGCGGTGGGTCCGCCGGACCGCATCCCGTTACAGCCAGCTGCGCTCGCGTGCGATCCGTGCCGCCCCGTGCCGCGACGAGGCGCCCGTCTTCTGCATGGCCGACGACAGGTAGTTCCGCACGGTGCCCGAGGCGAGATGCAGTCGGGCGCTCATCTCGCGCACCGACAGCCCCTCGGTCGTCAGTCGCAGCGTGTCGAGTTCGCGCTCGGTGAGCGGGCAGTCGTCCATCATCGCGGCGGCCGAGATGTCGGCGTCGATGTACCGGCGCCCCCCGTGCACCTGCACGATGACCCGTTCGAGCTCGTCGGGGTCGATCGACTTGGGCACGAAGCCCCTCACCCCCGCGCTCAGCGCGCGCCGCAGCACCCCCGGTCGGGCGTGCCGGGTCAGCAGCACGACGGCCTGTCCGGGCCGGCTCGCGAGGATCGCCGTCGCCGCGTCGATGCCGTCCATGCCGGGCATCTCGAGATCGAGCAGCACGACGTCGGGCTCGTGCTCGGCGGCGAGGCTCACGGCCCCGGCGCCGTCGCCCGCCTGCGCCACGACCTCGATGCCGTCGCCGAGATCGAGCAGCGCGGCGATCGACCGCCGCAGCAGCGTCTCGTCGTCGGCCAGCAGCACGCGGATCATGCGCGCCGTCCGGTCGTCGGCGCCGTCGATCGCGAGACCGAGGAGGCGCGGGGCGTCGAGTCCGGCCGCGTCGCCCCGGCGCCCTCCGCCCGAGCCTCGAGTCGGAACACGCCGTCGTGGTGACTGGTGGTCACCGCTCCCCCGATCGCGGCGAAGCGCTCACCGAGGCGGGCGAGTCCGCTGAGCACGCGCGGGGCCTCGGCGGCCCCGTCGTTCTCGATCATCACCGAGTCCGGACGGATCCGGATCGTCGCGTGCTCGGCCTGGGCGTGGCGCAGCATGTTCGTCGTCGCCTCGCGGACGGCGTGCCCGAAGAGGTCGTCGGCGGCGTGACCCCGCGGCGGAGCGCCGTCGACGACGAGGTCGATGCCCGCGGCGCGGATCAGCTCGGTCGAGTTCGCCAGCTCGCCGGCGAGCGTCAGGGCCCGCTCGCCGTACGCGAGCCGGCGGGTCTCGGCGATCGTCTGCACGATCAGCTGCTCGGCCTCGCGGAGGTGGCGCCGCGCCTCGTCCGGGTCGCGGTCGAGCGTCTTGGCGGCGAGCTGCAGCTGCAGTCGGCTGACGTGCAGGGCCTGACCCTGGATGTCGTGCAGGTCCACCGAGAAGCGGTATCGCTCTCGCACGACGGCCAGCTCGGCCGTCGTCTCGCGGGCGGCCTCGATCTCGAGGTAGAGGTCGAACCCGTATCGGTTCAGCCGGTAGACGAGGTAGATCGCCGCCATCGTCACGACGACGACCGCGATCGAGACCGACAGGACGACGGGTCGCCCGCCGGTGGCCGGGACGAGCAGCGGCGCCACCGCGACACCCATGGCGGCGACGAGCCACCGCCACGAGGTGAAGGGCGGGGTCGTGGTCACGAGACCGACCGAGACGCCGAAGAAGAGCAGGAGCGTCGGATTCTGCCCTTCGAGGTGGGCCGCCCACCAGAGGGCGGCGGACGACGTGAGCGACAGGGCCGCGAGCCACCACGGGGCCCCGCGCTCCCAGAAGACCGAGTGCGCTGCCACCGCGATCGAGACCGCGATGACTCCGACGACCAGCCGCACCGGCGCCCCCTCGGTCGTCAGCGCCGCGACGGAGAAGACGGCCAGGAACGCCACGAGAGACACGAACGACCCGGTGACGTACCGCCGCATCCGCGTCAGCGCGGGGAGGCGGTCGGGGGTGCGGCGGGGCATGGGTCCACGGTAGCGACAGCCCCCGACGCCCGTCAGCACGCGATGTCATGCCCCGACGTGACGGATGTCACACCCGGGTGGTGGCACGGTGGCACTACCGGGCGTGCGCCCGCCCCGGCATCGTCGAGGTCATGACGAACTCCACCGACACCACGCCCCGGCCCGCCGTGACGCACGACCCCCGTGACGGGTCGGACGTCGTGATCTCGACCACCGGTCTGACCTGCACGTACGGCGACTTCACGGCCGTCGACGGCGTCGACCTCACGGTGCGGCGCGGCGAGCTCTACGCTCTGCTCGGCACGAACGGCGCCGGCAAGACGACCACCCTCGAGGTGCTCGAGGGCCACCGGGTGGCCGACGGCGGCGCCGTCGAGGTGCTCGGAGGCGACCCGACCGACCGCTCCCGCACGCGACGCCGCCTCGGCATGATGCTGCAGGACAGCGGCCTGGCCCCCGAGCTCACGGTCCGCGAGAGCGTGCTGCTCACGGGCGCGATCTCGGGCCGCGACGACGACGTCGACCGCGTGCTCGGTCTCGTCGGCATCGACCACAAGGCGCGTTCGCGCGTCGCCCAGCTCTCGGGGGGCGAGCGCCGTCGCGTCGACTTCGCGGCCGCCGTCTGGGGCACCCCCGAGCTGGTCTTCCTCGACGAGCCGACCACGGGGCTCGACCCGGCGGCCCGCGACGCCCTCTGGGACGTCGTCACCGAGCTGCGGGAGGCGGGGGTCACCTTCGTGCTGACCACGCACTACCTCGAGGAGGCCGCCGACAACGCCGACCGGATCGGGCTGATGCACGCGGGCACGATCCGCCGCGAGGGCACCGTGGCCGATCTCACCGCCGGCAGCACGACCAGCATCCGCTTCGTCGCCCCCGGACCGCTCGACGAGCTCCCCCTGCGGGTCGCCCGCACCGAGAACGACCTCGTCGTCGTCGAGACCGACGCCCCGCAGCGCGATCTCACCCGGCTGCTGACCTGGGCGGCCGAGGCCGATCGGCCTCTGGAGCGGCTGACGGTGCACCAGTCGGGACTCGACGAGGTGTTCCGCGAGCTGAGCCGCGCCTCCTAGGCCCCCGATCCGACCGACCCTCTCGAAAGGACCACTCATGACCACCGCCACCGCCCCTCGTCCGTCCGAGTCCCCGGCCACGCCGGCGCGTCGCTCGGGCCCGCTCGCCATCGCCGTCGCCGAGCTGCGGATGCTCGTCCGCAATCGCACCGTCGCGCTCTGCGCCCTGCTCCTGCCGCTCGCCTTCGGAGCGCTGACCTTCGCCGTCGGCAGCTACGGCACGGGGGGCATGCTGGCCGGCGTGCAGATCATCGGCATGCTCGGACTCGGCGTCTACGTCACGGCGACGACGACCCTCGCCGCCCGGCGGCAGTCGCTCCACCTCAAGCGGCTGCGCAGCGGCTCCGTCTCGGACGCGGGCATCATCGGCGGGCTCGTGCTGCCGGTCGTCGCCGTCAGCCTCGCGCAGCTCGTCATCGTGCTCGGGGTGCTGGCGATCGAGGAGCCGCCCGTGAACCCCGGTCTGCTCATCGTCGCCGTGCTCGTCGCCGAGGTGATGTTCGCCGCGTTCGCCCTCGCCACGGCCGGATTCAGCACGTCGCCCGAGCACGCCCAGTACACGACGATGCCGATCTACCTCATCACCCTCGGCGTCGCCATCTGGTGGACGATCACCGGCGCCGACGATCTGCTCTGGCTCAAGCGGATCCTGCCGGGCGGTGGCCTGATGGAGCTCATCGTCCTCGCCTGGAACGGTGGCGACCTCGGGCTGCTGCCCGTGCTGCTCGCCCCGACGCTGCTCTGGGCGGCCGTGGCCGTCGCGGGCGCGGTGCGGTTCTTCCGCTGGGAGCCCCGCCACTGACGCTCCGCCGGGGTTCGGGTCGAGCGTCGGCGCCGCACCTGAGCGGGGCCGGCCGGCCTAGTCCCGGGGACGCGCCACGGCGGGCACCCCGACCGCGATCGAGCCGGGCGGCACGTCCCTCGTGACGACGGCGTTGGCGCCGACGATGCTGCCCGCACCCACCGTGACGCCGCCGAGCACGGCGGCCCCGGCGCCGATCATCACGCCGTCGGCGAGGGTGGGGTGACGACGGCCGAGCGCGCCTCCGCGGCCCTTGCCCCCGAGGGTCACGCCGTGGAACAGCGTGCAGTCGTCACCGACCACCGCGGTCTCGCCGATCACGACGCCCATGCCGTGATCGATGAACAGGCGGCGGCCGAGTCTCGCCCCCGGGTGTATCTCGACCCCGGTCAGCGTGCGGCTCAGCTGCGACACGACCCGGGCGAGGGTGCGGGCGCCGAGGAGGCGCGGCGCACCCTCCGCACGCCACAGCCGCGAGGTCACGCGGTGCGCCCACACCGCGTGCAGCCCCGAGTAGACGAGGGCGGTCTCGAGGCGCCCCCTGGCCGCGGGGTCGCGCCGGCGGACGGTCTCGAGGTCCTCCCGCAGGCGGGCGACCAGGCGCATGCTAGGCGCCTGCGAGGTCCTGGAAGAGCACCGTCGACAGGTAGCGCTCGCCCGTGTCGCAGACGATCGCGACGATGCGCTTGCCGGCGTTCTCGGGGCGCTTGGCGATCTCGAGGGCTGCGTGCATGATCGCGCCCGACGAGATGCCCGAGAGGATCCCCTCGTGCGTCGCCAGGTCGCGGGCGACGCGCAGAGCGTCGTCGAGCTGCACCGGGAACACCTCGTCGATCTGCGAGCGGTCGAGCACCTCGGGCACGAAGTTCGCGCCGATGCCCTGGATCTTGTGCGGGCCGGCCTTGCCCTCGCTGAGCAGCGGCGAGTCGGCGGGCTCGACGGCGACGACCTGCACGCCGGGCACCTGCTCGTGCAGCACGCGGCCGACACCCGTGATGGTGCCGCCGGTGCCGACGCCGGCGACGAAGAAGTCGATGCGGCCGTCGGTGTCGCGGAGGATCTCGGGCGCCGTCGTCGTGCGGTGGATCTCGGCGTTCGCCTCGGTCTCGAACTGCTGGGCCCAGATCGCGTTCTCGGTCTCGTCGACGATCTGCTTCGCGCGCTCGACGGCTCCCCGCATGCCCTCGGGCCCGGGGGTCAGCACGATCTCCGCGCCGTAGGCCTTCATGACCGTGCGGCGTTCGACGCTCATCGTCTCGGGCATGGTGACGATGACCTTGTAGCCGCGAGCCGCGCCGACGAGGGCGAGCGAGATGCCGGTGTTGCCGCTCGATCCCTCGACGATCGTGCCGCCGGGCTTCAGCGCGCCCGACTTCTCGGCCGCGTCGACGATGGCGACGCCGAGGCGGTCCTTGACGCTGGCGCCGGGGTTGTAGAACTCGAGCTTGGCGAGGACGTCGGCTCCGCCCTCGCCGGCG
The DNA here is from genome assembly GCF_001422285.1 of Frigoribacterium sp. Leaf263. Lineage (GTDB taxonomy): Bacteria > Actinomycetota > Actinomycetes > Actinomycetales > Microbacteriaceae > Frigoribacterium. Next base: position 51,552 of record NZ_LMMO01000008.1, on the reverse strand, counting down.
AGGCGGTTGATCTTGACGAGGGGCGTGTCGCCGAAGGCGGACGTGATGTCGGCGTGGATTCCGGGCATGAGAGTCTCTTCCGTGAGCGGTGTCTGTGCGTTCGAATCGAACCCTCATCCTAGGTCGGCCCCCTGTGCCGCCGCCCCGCCGAAACGCCACCGATTCGACAACCCGCCACGTGATCTCGTGGCGGGTTGTCGAAGATGTGGCGTCGTGACGACGTCTAGGCGCCGCGCCGCAGGGCGACGGCAGACGCGTGGGAGACGATCGTGCCCGGAGAGAGTCCAGCCAGGAGCGCTCGCAGGGTGACGAGATGACGCGCGGTCGAATCGAAGCGAGCCCGATCCTCAGCCATGACGAAGGCCCCTTGGCAGACCCTCTGAGCCAGTCCGCGCCGAGCATCGCGCCTCAGCGCCTCGGCCTCGCGGCTCCTGCTGCCGAGCGCCGCCGCGAAGATGATGGAGGAGAAGATCCGGCCGACCATGACATCCACCGTGTCCGACGTCGATGCGCGATCCGCACCTCCTCGGCTCCGCTGTGGACAGGCAGACGGCGTCGCGGTCTGGGGAGGGAGAACCGGCACGCAATCCGCCACGGAATCGACACGCCGCCAGCGGATCCGGTGGCGGCGTGTTGAATCGGTGGCGGATCGCCCTGGCGTCGAGGGCGCGGGCGCGGGTGTGCGCGGGCGGGCGTTACGCGCCGGTCACCTTGCCGGGGTTGAACACCCGCCCCGGGTCGGCGGAGTCGAAGAGCCCCTGCATGACGGCGACGCCCTCGGGCGAGACGTCCTGGGACATCCACGGCTGGTGCTCCAGGCCGACGCCGTGGTGGTGGCTGACGGTCGCGCCGGTGTCGATGAACGCCTGCTGGATGGCGTGCTTGACGACGTCGTACTCGGCCTCGGCGTCGGAGCCGTGCTCGAAGGCGAACGTGAAGTACAGGCACGCCCCCGAGTGATACGAGTGCGACAGGTGGCCCATGATCCAGCCCTGCTTGCCGATCTGGTCGAAGGCCTGGTTGGCGGCGGCGTACACGCGGGACGAGACGTCGCGCAGCTTCGACCAGGGGGCGGCGGTCTCGCTGACGTCCGCCGCGCCTCCGTGGTCCATGAAGAAGTCGCGGAGGTAGGGCGTGTCGAACTTCTTCTGGTCGTAGAGCTTGCCCGGGCCGGTGCCGACGCTCATGCCGCGGTTCGCCTTGACGATGTTCGCGACCGTCTTCTGCGTGCGTGCGACGTGCTCGGGGCTGCCCTCGTAGCCGATGAACGACAGGCACATCGCGTCGACGTCCCAGCCCTTCGCCTTGAGCAGGGTCGGCAGCAGATCGGTGATCTTCTGCGAGATGCCCTTGCCGGGCTTCGAGGTCGCGAACGAGAAGGCGGTCTCGTGCGCGTCGCTGACGCGGGTCACCGAGGGGTGCGCGTCGCTCTCGGCGATCGCCTGCATGGCGGCGAGGCCGTCGTGCCACGACGGGAAGAGGTAGGCCAGGATCTCGCGCTTCTCGGGCAGGCGGTGCACCTGGGCGGTCACCTCGGTGATGACGCCGAGGCGCCCCTCCGAGCCGATGATCATCTCGCGGAGCGACGGCCCCGTCGAGGCGCTCGGCACGGCGCGGATCGCGAGCACGCCGCCGGGGCGCACGACGCGCAGCCCCTTGGTGATGTCGGCGATGTCGCCGTACTTGTCGCTCTGCATGCCCGACGAGCGGGTGGCGACCCAGCCGCCCATGGTCGAGTGGGTGAAGCTGTCGGGGAAGTGCCCGAGGGTCCAGCCGCGGGCGTTGAGCTGCGCCTCGAGGTCGGGGCCCTGGCCGCCGGCCTGGATGCGGGCGAGACCGCTGTCTTCGTCGATGTCGAGCACCCGGTCGAGACGACCCATGTCGAGCGAGATGACGGTGCGGGTCTCGGTGGTGATCGGCTCGAGGCTGCCGACGATGTTGCTGCCGCCGCCGAAGGGGATCAGCACGAGATCGGACGCGACGGCGAGGTCGACGATGCTCTGCACCTCGGCCTCGTCGGCCGGGTAGACCACGACGTCGGGCACGCGCTCGAGGATCCCGGCGCGGATGCGGATGAGATCGCGGATGCTCTTGCCGTAGGTGTGGACGACGCGGTCGTGGTCGTCGGTGGCGACGGCCCCGGGTCCGACGATCTGCTCGAGCGACTCGACGACCTCGGGGGCGGCGATCGAGGCCGGGACGACGAGGTCCGCGAAGTCGAGACCGGTGTCGTGCCCCTCCGACAGCTCGACGCCGACGATCTTCTTGACGAACGGCGCGAAAGCGGGCTTGTCGTGGTGGTGGAAGGCGACGCCCTCGACGCCCCAGCCCCACCACTTCATGTGCTTCACGGCTGCGACGGTGTCGCTCTTCTGCTGCTGGACGTCGGTCACCGATGTGCTCCTTCGGACGGGTTGTCAGGCCCCAGGATACGGGCCGTGTTGGCGTCGCGGAGACGCATGACCTCGGCGCGGACGCGCGTCGAGAAGGCCGCGCTGCTCTCGCCCTCGAGCGGCAGCATGGGGTCGCCGAACGCGACCCCGACCGGCAGCCGGCCGGGTCTCGGCCAGTTCGAGCCGCGGGGGTGGGCGATGTTCGCGCCGATCAGCGCGAGGGGCACGACGGGCACGCCGCAGGCCGAGGCGAGGGCGGCGGCGCCGGGCTTGAAGTGCCCCACCGCGCCGTCCTTCGAGCGGGTCCCCTCGGGGAACACGAGCACGGGGTAGCCGCGCTGCAGCAGCGACTTGGCGCTGACCGTCGGGTGCCCGGCGCGTCCCCTCGCCGCGGCACGGGCGGCGGCGCGGCGTCGGGCCGAGCTCTGCGGCGTCGAGCCGGCCGAGGCCCCCTCCGAGGAGGCGCGGGTCGCGTCGGCCGCGGAGGCCGGCGCCCCCGAGCCCCGCTGCACCGGGAACGCGTTGAAGAACAGCTCCGTCAGCTGGCGGCGCCACGGCACGTCGAAGAAGTAGTCGGCCGCCGCGCCCGTCGCCAGGTACCGGGCGAGTCGCCGAGGGAGGGCCCCCAGGATGAGCGGGGCGTCGAGGTGGCTCGAGTGGTTCGCGACGACCACGAACCCGCCGGAGAGACCGTCGAGGCGGTCGCGGTCGATGACGGTGACGTCGGTGATCGACCAGATGGTGGGCTTGAGCACCATGCGCTGGGCGACGTAGCGCGCCATGGCGTGCCGGCGCGAGCTGAACCGGTCGCGGGCGTCGGTGGCGACGTCGCCGGCACGCTGGGCGACGGCGTCGAGGCGGGGGTGCTCCCGCTTGTCTCGGGGAGTCACTGCTCGACGGGCTTCCGCCGACTCGACGAGATGCGTCCCGAGGCGGCGCGGACGGCGCTCCGCGGAGCGTGCCTCACCAACCAGAACAGCACCCGGTACCGAACCGTGGGCATGGAGACCACCTTGCCTTCGTCGACGTCGCGCAGACACGCGGTCACGAGGTGTTCGGCGCTGAGCCACAACGCGTTGGGTATCGACGACGACCGGATGCCGGCGCGCTGATGGAACTCCGTCCGCACCCAGCCGGGCAGCAGGGTCGTCACGCCCACGCCCGTGCCCTTCAGCTCGACCGACAGGCTCTCGCCGAACGACGTGGCCCACGCCTTGATCGCGCTGTAGCCGCCCATGGTCATGAAGCCCGCGGTGCTCGACACGATCACGATGCGACCACGGCCCCGGAGGCGCATGGCCCGTGCCCCGGCGCCCGAGAGCACCAGCACGGCGCGGCACATGACCTCGAACGCCGCGTCGTGCGCGGCGACGTCGGTCGAGGACAACGGGGTGTGCACGCCGAAGCCGGCGTTGTTGACGAGGAGGTCGATGGGCGCCGAGGCGTCTTCGAGGCGGGCCGCGACGCGGTCGACGTCGGCGCGGTCGCCGAGGTCGGCCTGGAGGACCTCGACGCGCCGTCCGAGCGCGCGCAGCTCGGCCGCCGAGGAGTCGAGTCGCGAGAGGTCTCGAGCGACCAGGACGATGTCCCAGCCGCGCGAGGCGAGTTGGCGGGCGAATTCGGCTCCGATGCCGGATGTGCCCCCGGTGACGAGCGCTGTTGCCATGCCGCTTACGATACGGTCTGTAGGGCTCGCAGCGTGCATCGTGCCCGAACCACCACACGAGAGCGTCACGAGAGGATCGCAGGTCTTGAGCACCCGCAGTGACCCCTACGACTCCACCGACTTCGACATCCGCGAGTTCACCCTCACGGCGCAGGGCGCGTTCCGCGACGAGCTGGAGCTCGACTCCTTCGCGACGACGCCCCTCGACGACGACTCACTGCGCCTCCTGCGTCATCTCGGCCGCCTCGAGAGCGCCACGATGGAGCACCTGCGCAACCTGCTCGTGACCGCGACGCACAAGGACGCCCGGGTGACGGCGTTCCTCGTCACATGGGCCTTCGAGAAGTTCTGGATCGCCGACGCGATCGACGCCGTGCTCCAGGCGCACGGGCTCCCCCGCCTGAAGGAGGTCGACGAGGGCCCCCGGCGGCACAGCGCCTCCGACGCCGTCGAGCGCCGGGGCCCGATCACCCGGGCGATCGAGGCCATGGGCAAGGGCGTTCCGATCGTCGCGGTGCACATGACCACGGGTCTCGTCGACGAGTGGGTCCTGGGCGACGCCTACGAAGTCCTCGTCGAGCGCGCCGCCGACCCGGCCCTGTCGGCCGTCGTCGCCCGCATCCGGACCGTCAAGTCGCGTCACGAGCGCTTCTTCGACATCGAGTCGCGCTGGCGCCTCGACGACTCGCCCCGCGCGGTCAAGCAGACCCGCGCCTCCCTCGCCACCGCCGTCTGGCCGATCGGCGCCGTCGAGCGCGCCGACGCCGAGCGCACGTTCTTCGACACGATCGTCTACGGCGGGGCCGCAGGTCACGTGCGGGCCGACGCCGTCGGCGACCGCGTCGCCGGGCTCCCGGGGCTCGACCCCTCGATCGGATCCGCCGTCACACGAAAGCTCACCGCATGACCACCGCCCTGCCCTCGTCCGCTCCCGGCTCGACCGAGACGAGCCTCGGTTCGTCGCACGTGCTGCTCACGGGCGGCACGGGCTTCGTCGGACAGGCCATCCTCGAGCGTCTCCTGTCGACGCACCCCGACACGACCGTGACGCTGCTCATCCGCCCCAAGGCGGGCACCCCGGCCCTCGGTCGCCTGCGGCACCTGCTCAAGAAGCCGGTGTTCGCCACGTGGCGCGACCGCGTCGGACCGGCCGAGGTCGAGCGGGCGCTGACCGAGCGCCTCCGGGTCGTCGAGAGCGGGCTCGGATCGCTGCCCGATCTGCCCGCCGACCTCGACGTGGTCATCCACAGCGCCTCGACGGTGTCGTTCGATCCGCCGATCGACCAGGCGTTCGACACCAACGTCGGCGGCGCCGTCGGTCTGTACGAGGCCCTCGGCCGGGCCGGCGGCGACCCGCACGTCGTGCACGTCTCGACGGCCTACGTCGGCGGCATCCGCAAGGGCGTCTTCCCCGAGTCGGCGCTCACGCACGAGGTCGACTGGCGTGCCGAGTACGCCGCGGCGCGCGACGCCCGCGCGCGGGTCGAGGCCGCGTCGCGTCAACCCGAGACCCTCCGCCGGTTCCTGGCCGAGGGTCGGACGGGTCACGGCAAGACCGGCCCGCAGGCCGTCTCGACCGCAGCCGAGGAGGCGCGGGTCGCCTGGGTCGCCGCCCGTCTCGTCGACTACGGGCGCACCCGAGCCGAGACCCTCGGCTGGACGGACGTCTACACGCTGACGAAGGCCTTCGCCGAGCGCGCCGCCGAGGAGCTCTGGGCCGCGAAGGGCCACCGCCTCTCGGTCGTGCGCCCGGCCATCGTCGAGAGCGCCCTGCGCCATCCCTTCCCGGGGTGGATCGACGGCTTCAAGGTCGCCGACCCGCTGATCATGTCGTACGCCAGGGGTCTGCTGCCCGAGTTCCCCGGGGTTCCCGACAGCGTGCTCGACGTCGTGCCGGTCGACTTCGTGGTGAACGTCATCCTGGCGGTCGCGGCGAACCCGACCCGCGCCTCCTCGGAGTCCGCCGGGTCCGGCTCGGAGCCCGCCGGCGACGCGCAGTACTTCCATGTGGCGTCGGGCAACAGCAACCCGTTCCCGATCCTGCGGATGTTCGAGAACCTCAACACGTTCTTCACCGCGAACCCCCTGCCGCGCGACGAGCACACGTCGATCCCGGTGCCGACCTGGAACTTCCCGGGGGTGCGCAAGGTCGAGGGCGCCATCCGCATGAAGCAGCGCACGAACGACCTGCGCGAGAGGGTGCTCACGCGCCTGCCGTCGAACGCGCGCACCCGCAGCGCGCTGACGGCCGTGCAGACCCGCCGCGGCGATCTCGAGTCGCTGCAGAGCCTGACCGACCTCTACCGGCACTACGTGCAGTCCGAGATCATCTTCGACGACCGTCGCACCCGCGCCCTCCACGCCGGCCTGCCGGCGGGATCGCCGGCCGGCATCGGCTTCGACGTGACCGACATCGACTGGGAGGACTACTTCCAGACCGTCCACTTCCCGTCGATCACGGCGATGACGCGCGCGTTCTCGGTGCGCCCGGCGGCCGCCGGCGCGGTCGCCGACACCAAGGCGCTGCCCCGGCGCGACGACGTCGTCGCCGTCTTCGACCTCGAGGGGACCGTGCTCGACTCGAACATCGTCGAGCAGTACCTGTGGGTCCGCTCGAACGGGTTCCGCAAGGCGGCGTGGCCCGGCGAGGTCGCGAGTCTGCTGACCGGCCTGCCGGCCTATCTGCGGGCCGACGCCCGTGACCGCGGCGAGTTCATCCGATCGTTCCTGCGGCGCTACAGCGGCATGCCCGTCTCGCGGCTGCAGAACGTCGTCTCGTCGAGCGGCTACGCGGAGACGGTGCGACGGCACACCCTGCCCGACGCCCTCGCGCGGATCGCCGAGCACCGGGCCGCCGGTCACCGCACCGTGCTGGTGACCGGGTCGATCGGCACGCTCGCCGCCCCGCTCGCGTCGCTCTTCGACGAGGTCGTCGCGAGCACCATGCACTCGCGTGACGGCGTGTACACCGGGTACCTCGCGCAGCCCCCGCTCGTCGACGAGGCGCGAGCCGCCTGGCTCACGCAGTACGCGACCGAACGGGGGGTCGATCTCGCAGGTTCGTACGGATACGGTGACTCCCACGCCGACCTCGTCTGGCTCGAGCTCCTCGGCAACCCGTCAGCCGTGAACCCCGACGCCAATCTCGCACGCGAAGCGCTCCGAAGAAGATGGAGCATCCGCGACTGGACTCGTGGCGGCATCACAGCGAAAGGAGACGGAGGCAGGGCCTGACGCCCGCGCCTCCTGAACACGGCATGGCATTCGACATCGACAAGTTCGCCGCGACCAGCGAGCGGATCACGTGGGACGACCTCGACCTCGACCACTTCAAGAAGAACCCCCTGTCGGCCGATTCGCTGCGCACCCTGCGGTACATGGCCGACGTCGAGTACCACACGGTCTGCTACACCCGGGACCTGCTGACGACGCCCTCGCACAAAGAGGACGACGTGTCGACCTTCATGACGATGTGGAACCGCGAGGAGTTCTGGCACGGCGAGGCCCTCGCCGCCATCCTCGAGGTGCACGACATCAAGGTCGACTACGACCAGCTGCGGGCGAACCGCCTGAAGCTCGGCTGGCGCGACCGCCTCGACCCCGTCAAGCAGGGTCTGCTCGGCAAGTTCGTCGGCTCCGACTTCGTGGCCGTCCACATGTCGTGGGGCGCTGCCAACGAGTACTCCGCCGTCGCCGCCTACAAGCGCATGGCCGAGCTCGAGCAGGACCCGGTGCTCGCCGAGCTGCTGCGACGCATCGCCAAGCAGGAGGCGCGGCACGTGGCCTTCTACGTGTCGCAGGCCCGAGAGCGCCTGATGAAGAGCAAGAAGGCGCAGAAGCTCACGCGCTTCCTGCTCTCGAAGGTGTGGGCCCCGGTCGGGTCGTCCATCATGGAGCTCGACGACGTGAGGTTCGTCTTCGGTCAGCTGATGAGCGGCGTCGACGGTCGCAAGGCCGCCGCGAAGCTCGACCAGAACATCTCGAACCTCCCGGGGATGAGCGGGCTGACCATCTTCCAGAAGGCGCTCGACGGCCTGGGCGTGCGCGCCGACGGCGCCGCGCCGTCGGCGAACGGGTCGGTCGCCACCGCGTGAAGACGAGTCATCTGAGGCACTTCCTCGTCGCGGCCGAGGTCCTGCACTTCCCCGTGGCCGCCGACAAGCTCGGCATCTCGCGTCAGAAGCTCGAATCGTCGATCGAGGCGCTCGAGCTCGAGTTCGGGCAGCGGCTGTTCGATCGCGACGCGGCGCCCTACCGCCTGACCAAGGCCGGGCGGGCGGCGATCGAGGTGGCCGAGGCCGAGCTGGCGAGCCCGTCGACGCCACCCGCGCCTCCTGCACCCCCGGCGGGCGGCAAGGCCAAGGCGAGCAAGGGCAAGGGTCGCACCCCGGCGGTCAAGGGCCAGCCCAAGCCCTTCAAGAAGCGTCAGGGGCGCTGAGGCGCTAGCGGGCCGCGAGTCGTCCGGCCGCGTCCGACGCGTCGGAGTCGTCGCCCGGACGGATCCTCAGCTCGCGCTGCACGGCGAGGGCCAGCTCGCGCAGCAGCACCAGATCGACGCCCTCGGAGCCCCGGGGCTCGGCGTCGACGACGCAGAGGGCGCCGATGCGCACCCCGTCGTCCGTCTCGATGGGGTGCCCGGCGTAGAAGCGGATCGCCGGATGCGAGACGAAGCGGTCGTCGCGCCAGGCGTCCGGCACGACCAGGGGCCTGCCGCTGCGGATCGTGTGGGCGCAGAACGAGTCGGCCAGGGGCAGCTCGATCCGCGACGATCCCGAGACGGCCTTGTTCCAGTGCCGATCGTCGGTGATCAGAGAGAACGACGCGCCCTGCGTGCCGAGGAGGATCCTCGCCCGGTCGACGATGTCGTCGAACCTCTTCTCGGCCGGGCTGTCGAGCAGACCCAGCGCGCGGATGGCCTCCACCCGCCGCTCGTCGCTCTGCGGCGCGTGCCGGGAGGCGCGGGCGCTCCGCCCGTCGGCCAGCGCCGAGTCGACGAGCGGTGCCGCGACCTCGGCGAGCGCGGAGCCCCAGGCCTGGTACCGCCCCGCGTCGCGGGAGAGAGCGTCGGTGGCGTCCGGCATCGCGGGCGCCGGCATGACGTGCGTGGTCGGCCGGGTCGCGCAGAGCGCACGGGTCGTCTCGTTGAGAAGCGCGGCGTGCCGATCCACGAGGCCCCCGGGCACGGCGCCGAAACCGGACACGCTGCTCGGCGGCTGGATCCCGGCGACGATGATGCTCGCCGTGGGGCTCGTCACCTGCTCGACGGCGTCGAGCAGGTGAGAGAGCGATCGACGCCACTTGTGCGCCGGCAGCAGGGTGAGGGCGTCGCTCATGCCCACGACGACGACCACCACGTCGTAGCCGCAGAGCTCCCGGTCGGGGAGGTGGTCGGCGGCGTGCTCGATGGTCATGTCCGGGTCGGCGACGACGTCCACGTCGGCGCCGCGGCCGGTCAGCGTCGAGAGCCGCCGGGCGAGATGCCCGGGGATCGCGAGGTCGTGGCATCGGACGCCCCAGCCCACGGCGGGGCCGTTGCCGAAGACCAGCACGCGGTCGGGGTCGACGCCGGGGGCGTGGACGTGCGGGTCGTCGTCGGGGCGGGGCCGCATCCTGAGGTCGTCGACGACCCTGTACCGACTCCTGAGGAAGGCGCGGAGCACCCGCTGCCTGATGCTGGTCATGGTCTGATCTCCCGATCCCCAGGGCGCCCAGGGCGGTCTCGGCGCGACGAGGCGGTCTCCCTCGTCGTCTGAACGACCAACTATCCGCCGTCGCGGGGGCGGCCTCAACCCCCCGTCGGGGGCGTGGTCGATCGCGCGGCGAGGGCGGCGAGGTCGTCGCCGAGGCCTGCCAGCCGGGACTGCTTGTCGTCGCGGTAGTCGTCGTCCACGACGACCTGTCTCGCACGGACGCGGGTGACGACGGCCGAGCCGACGTCTCCCCAGGCCCGCTCGACCGCCGCCGCGACGATGCCGTCGACGTGGTCCGGGTCATCCCGCAGGGCGTCGAGACGGTCGGCGACGGTGACGTAGGCGTTCTCGCGGAACCAGAGGGTGTCGTCGTCCCCCGGCCGGTAGTCGTGCTGGTGACGGGATCGACCGCGGGCTCGGAGGGCCTTCGCCCGCTCGCCGGCGATCCGCGTGTTCTGCGCCCGCTGCTCTTCGGCGAGGCGGTGCAGGGTGCGCCGGACGGCCGCGGCCGTCTCGTCGTGGTCGAAGACCTCGTTGTCGCGCAGGGCGTGCACGACGATGCGATTGGCGACCGTGACGACGGCGGCGGCCCGGGCGATGAGGAGCGCCTCGACGACGGCCCTCTCGAGGGCGGCGGGATCGACCGGCGCCGGCGTCGGCGTCGGCGTGTCGCTGCGCTTCTTCCCCCACATCATCGCGGGACTCCCTCTCGTGGCGGTGCCTGGCTTCGTGCCGCGTCGATCGCAGACGGCGTCCTCACATTAAAGACCTCCCGTCCCGGGGCCGACGAATCGGCGCGGGACGGGAGGCTGCGGGTCGCGATGCGGGAGGCGCAGGTCGCCCTCGCGCCCTCGCCACGGGCCCTCAGGACGCGGCGGGCTCCTGCGACGCGGCGGCCGTGGTCGTCTCGCGGACGAAGTCGTCGAGATCATCGGGGGTCCGCGACGTGACGAGGGTGAAGCCCTCCTCGACGTCGGTCACGACCGAGCGGTCGGTCCAGGACCCTCCGGCGTTGCGGATGTCGGTGGTCAACGAGGCGAACGAGGTGAGCTCCTTACCCTTGACGAGGTCGGCCTCGACGAGCAGCCAGGGCCCATGGCAGATCGCCGCGATGGGGCGGCCGCTGCTCGCGAACGCGGACGCGATCGAGACGGCGCCGGCGTCCTGGCGGAGGGTGTCGGCGTTGATCGTGCCGCCGGGGACGAGCAGGAGGTCGAACTCCGAGGCGTCGACCTCCTCGATGGTGGTGTCGGGGAGGACGGACTCGCCCGGGTCCTTGTCGCCGACGAGCGTCTCGACGGGGGCGGTCGACTGCGCGGCGACGACGACGGTCGCGCCCGCGTCGCGCAACGCGCGGGTCGGGACGACGAGCTCGTCCTGCTCGACGCCGTAGTTCGTGACGATAGCGAGGACGCGACGTCCGGTGAGATCGGTGCTGGCCATGAGGACCCTCCTTCTGGCCCGTCGGGACGGGCCGGTCGACTACCCGTCCCGTCTACGCCCCGAGGCTGGGTCCGCCCTCCGCGGGCTGTCCCCCGGGGTCGACCCGCGCCTCCCGGGTCCCGTCAGCTGGCGAGCAGGGCGCGCGCGGTGCCCTCGTCGATGATCAGGTCGGTGACGAGGCCCGCGGCCAACGTGCCGCGGACGGCCGCGACCTTGGCCGTGCCGGCCACGACGCAGACGCGACGGGGCACCCGGCGGATGGTGGCGAGGTCCGGTCCGCTCCCGCGCGCGTTGAGCGCGATGTCCACCGACGAGCCGTCCTCGCGGAAGAACACCGTCGCGACGTCGCCCACCACGCGGTCGCGCTCGAGGCTCGCCTGATCGCTCTGCTCCAGGTACGCGCCCGAGTAGACGTGGCTGGGCACGAGCGCGCCGCGGGCGCCGACGCCGAAGACGACGAGGTCCATGCGCTCGTGGAGCTCGAGCACGCGCCGGGTGCTGCGTTCGCGCCACAGGGCGCGCTTCGTGGCCGGGTCGTCGAAGAACGCCGGCACCGGGAACTGCTGGATGACGGCGCCGTACGCGTGGCCGAAGCGTCGCAGGATCTCGCTGGCGTACTCGATGCCCGACGTGCGGGTGTTCGCGGCGCCGTTCAGCTGGACGACGATCGAGTTGTGGGTCGCCTTGGGCACGAGGCACCGGCTGACGGCGCTGAGCGTCGAGCCCCAGGCGACGCCGATGACCATGTTCGAGTCGACGTACGGCGTGAGCGTCCGTGCAGCGGAGAGGGCGACGCGATCGAGGCGGTCGACGTCGCTGGCCTGGTCGGGCACGGGCACGATGTGCGCCACGACGCCGAAGCGGTGCCGCAGGGCCTCGCCCACCACGGTGGCCTGATCGAGCGGCGACTTGATCTGGATGTCGACGAGTCCGGTGTCGCGAGCGGACTTCAGGAGGCGCGAGACGGACGAGCGGGACGTCCCCAGCTCGTGGGCGATCGCCTCCATCGTGAGGTCCTGCATGTAATAGAGGTGGGCGGCGCGCAGGGCGTCCTGGGTCTTGTCGGCTGAGAGCAGATCGGTCACGACGGCCTCCGTGCACGTTTGTGCAGTTACGTTGCACCCTTGGGAACATGGGTCGACGATAGACGATACCGGCGAGAGCTGCCGGCCGACATCGTCGGACACACGCAACGCGAAAGAAGCTCCCAGTGACTGCGTCAAAGAAGACTGAACCCGCACGACCCAACGTCGCCCGCATCATGGACCGCCCCACGGCCAAGGTCCTCGTCGTCGGCGGCGGCATCAACGGCATCGCGACGTTCCGGGACCTGGCGCTCCAGGGCGTGGACGTCGTGCTGGTGGAGCGCAACGACTACGCCTCCGGCGCGTCGGCCGCCTCGTCGCACATGATCCACGGCGGCATCCGCTACCTCGAGAACGGCGAGTTCCGCCTCGTCCGCGAGAGCGTCGAGGAGCGCAACGGCCTCCTCAGGATCGCGCCGCACTACGTCAAGCCGCTGCAGACGACGATGCCGATCTTCTCGACGTTCTCGGGCATCCTCAACGCGCCCCTGCGCATGCTGACCCACAAGCAGCGCTCGACGAAGGAGCGCGGTGCGCTCCTCATCAAGGTCGGCATGACCCTGTACGACTCGTTCTCGCGCGACGGCGGCTCGGTCCCCCGCCACCAGTTCCGCACGGGCAAGGCCGCGCTGAACGACATGCCCGCCCTGAACAAGGACGTCAAGTACACCGGCACCTACTACGACGCCTCGGTGCACGAGCCCGAGCGTCTCGCGCTCGACGTGCTGAAGGACGGACTCGCCGCCGGCGAGCACGCCCGCAGCGCGAACTACGTCGAGGCGATCGGCTCGCGAGACGGCGGCTTGCTGCTGCGCGACGTCGTGAGCGGCGCCGAGTTCGTCGTGACGGCCGACGTCGTCATCAACGCCTCCGGCCCCTGGACCGACCTCACCAACGCCGCGTTCGGCGGGGAGTCCGCGTACATGGGCGGCACCAAGGGCTCGCACATCGTCGTCGACAACGCCGAGCTGCTCGAGGCGACCCGCGGTCGCGAGATCTTCTTCGAGAACGACGACGGCCGCATCGTGCTCATCTACCCGCTCAAGGGCCGCGTCCTGATCGGCACGACCGACATCGACGCCGACCCGTCGCAGCCGGCCGTCTGCACCGAGGAGGAGGTCGACTACTTCTTCGACCTCGTCAAGCACGTGTTCCCGCAGATCGACGTGACGCGCGACCACATCGTCTACCGCTACTCGGGCATCCGCCCGCTGCCGCGGCACGAGGACACCGCGCCCGGGTTCGTCTCCCGGGACTACCGCATCGTCGAGACGCCCATCGCCGGCCTGCCGTCGTCGACGGTGCTCAGCCTCGTGGGCGGCAAGTGGACCACGTTCCGGGCCCTGTCGGCGCACCTGTCGACCGAGGCCACCACGCGGCTCGGCGTCACGCGGACGGTCGACACGACGGGCATGGCGATCGGCGGTGGCAAGGACTTCCCCGCCACCGACGCCGCTCGCACCACCTGGGTCGCGGCGCACGCCGACGGCCTGGACAAGGCGCAGGTCGACCGGCTGCTGACCCGCTACGGCACCCGCGCCTCCTCGGTGATCGACGTGCTGCTCGACCAGCCGTCGGAGCCCCTGGCCAGTCACCCGGAGCTGACGCGCGCCGAGATCGCGTACTTCGCCGAGCACGAGGACGCGGTGCACCTGTCGGACGTCGTCCTGCGGCGGACCAACCTCGCCTTCGTCGGCGGGGTGACCATCGAGCTCCTCTCGGAGATCGCCGACGTCCTCGGCGAGGCCCTGGGCTGGGACGCCGACCGTCACGAGTCCGAGATCGAGGCGACCCTCGAGGTGCTGCGGACGTCGCACGGCGTCGAGGTCCCCTCGCAGCACGTCCCGAGCTCGACCGGCACCCCGGCCGCCTCGTGACCCCCGCGCGTCGGGTCCCCTGAACCGGTCCGACGCGCCCCCGAGACCCACCCTCCGCGAACTCGCGGCGGGTGGGTCTCGTGCGTCCGGGCGTCGGAGGACTCGGTTAGAGTCGTTCCCACACACCTGTGATGAATGGAGCCCGCATGCCGATCCCCAGTTCGCCCCCGGCAGCCGAGCGGCAGCTGCTGCGCGACACGGTCCGGGCGCGCATCCGCGACGCCATCATCGACGGCACGCTCGAGCCCGGCGAACGCCTGCACGACGACGAGCTCATCACCTGGCTCCAGGTCTCGCGCACCCCGATCCGCGAGGCCCTCGGCGACCTGGTCCGGGCGGGCCTGGTCGAGATGGCCCCCAACCGCTACACGCGGGTGGCCACGCCGAACGCCGACGAGGCGGTCGAGGCGGTCCAGACCCTCGGCGTGCTCTACGGCGGCGCCGTCCGCCTCGCGGTCCCCCGACTCTCGGCTTCGGTGCTGAAGCAGATCACGACCGCCATCGACGGCTGCCTCGTCGATCTCGAACGCGAGGACGGCCCCGCCCTCAACGCCCACGCCGTGGCACTCTTCGCCCTGTACGTCGAGCAGTGCGGCAACAGCGCGCTCCAGCGGGTCTGCCGCGACGTCACCGACGGCCTCGCCTACAAGCTCCGCGTGCCGAACATCGTCGAGGTGCTGCAGTGGTCCGACATGCCCGAGTCGTTCCGGCTCCTCCGTCAGGCCACCATCGACCGCGACCCGATCACGGCCGAGCTCGCGGCGGAGGCGCTGCACGAACTGCCCGGGGCGAGACCCGTCCGCTGACCGGTCCGGGGCGTCCACCGCGCCGACTACTCTTGTCCCGACCGATTGGACACCACCGCCGTGACAGACATGAGCCTCCGGCTCCCGACGACCCGGTTCCGGGCCGTCTTCGCCCTGGGCCCGCGGCCCGCTGCCGCCCTCCCGGTGCCCACCACGCTCGGCAAGCCGAACCTGTACGGCGAGTTCGACGACGAGACGGGGCAGAGCACCCTCTACGTCGGGTTCGGCACCGGGCAGATCCATCTCGAGTCCGACGGCACGGGCATCGCCTTCCACTATCACGACGTCTCGGGCGACGACACCGACGTCAGCCCCTGGAACACCGCCGACACGCGCGCCCTGGTCGCGTGGTCGAGTCAGCTGCTGACCGACTTCCACCGACTGCTGCCCGCCGTGCTCGACGACGTCGACGACGCGGCCGCCTGGCATGACGCCGGCTTCGACCTCTGGGTCTGCGAGATCGAGGAGCCCACGAAGCTCGACCTGATCGAGGTCGACATCGAGGGCGAGCTGCTGACCCTCCCCTGGCTCGGCGCGGGCCACGTCGAGCACGACCACGTCGAGGAATCACCCCGCGGCGCGCGCGACGACTCCGCCGACGACGACCGCGAGCACCCCATCGCCCTCCTCTGGACCGCAGACCCCGGCACCGAGCCCGATCGCGCCATCGCCGAGGCCTGGTTGCGGCCCGGCACCGAGCAGCCCGTCACCCGGGCGCTGCCGGGCGTCGACTGGGAGGCCGTCGGCTGGCCGGCGGAAGAGGTCCTGTCGTGGCTCGAGGGCATCTACCTGAACCACCACGTGCTGCCCGACCCGGCGGGCACGATCCTCACGGGCGTGCTCGAGCGGCTCGGCGGCATCGACGGCACCGACTGACGGGCCACGGCAGGCCGGTTCGTCGCGACGCGATCCGCCCCACCCCTGCCTGAAGTCCGGAATTCGAGCCGCCGAACTTCTCTGATCAGGGCTTTCTCGCCTCTGAGGGCTCTCGGGGCATGGCAGGATCAGGACGTCCGTCGGCACCGCAGCCGCGCCTCCTCGTCTCCATCGCGCCCGGCTGCGCGAGCACGTCCGCGTGCGCCCGCTGAAAGGTCGTGCCTCCATGTCGTTCTGGACCCTCCTCCTGATCGCCGTCGGCGTCTCCGCCGACGCCTTCGCCGTGGCGCTCGGCAAGGGGCTGCACATGCGGCGCTTCTCGCTGCGCGACGCGGTCGTCATCGCCGTGACCTTCGGAGCCTTCCAGGCGGCGATGCCGCTCGTCGGCTGGCTGCTCGGGTCGGCGTTCTCGTCGTCCATCCGCGACGTCGACCACTGGGTCGCGTTCGGGCTGCTCGGACTGATCGGCGGGAAGATGCTCTACGAGGCGTTCTCGAAGAAGGCCGACGATGACGAGGACACCGACCGCCTGCGGCTCCGCGAGCTGATGGTGCTCGCCGTCGCGACCAGCATCGACGCTCTCGCCGTGGGCGTCACGCTGGCCTTCCTGCCGGTGTCGATCGGCGGCGCGGTCGCCCTCATCGGGGTGACGACCACGATCGTGGCCTTCGTCGGAGTCGTCATCGGGCGTCGCGTCGGTTCCCGCTTCGGGCGGCCCGCCGAGATCGCCGGCGGGGTTATCCTCATCCTGATCGGCCTGAACATCCTGCTCGACCATCTGGGCGTCCTCGGCTGATCCGCCCGCTCATCGTCGGCACGGCACCCCGGCCGACGCGAGCACGGCCCGCAGTCGTGCGGGCTCGCGGAGATCGGACCAGACGCAGCGCACGAAGCCGGCCACGTCGGGATGCGCCCGGATGGCGTCCTCACGCAGCCGCTCGTCGACGGCGACCTGCTCGGGCGTCCGGGGTCCGACGTGCCGACTCCGTGTGAAGCGCGCCGCCCCGTCGAACTCGAGCACGACGCCGTGCTCCGCGAACCAGAAGTCGACCCGGGGATCGAAGCTGCCGTCGGAGTGGAACCGGTGCTGGAGGACGGGCTTCGGCGCTCCGATGCGCGCGAGGACCACCCGGGCCAGACTCTCGCCGGGCGAGTCGGCGAGCGGAGAGGCGAAGGCGAGCGCGGTCAGCGCGGCCACCCGCGACCGCGCCCGGGGCCGAGCCCTGATCAGGGCCTCCACATCGGCGACGGCCACGAGATCACGCCGGAGGAGATCGTCGAGGACGACCACGGTCTCGGCATGCTGCTGCGAGAGCGCCAGATCCGCCGCGGTCCGGGTCGGCGACGTCACCGGGACGCCCGACACCAGCCACGTGTCGAGCGGATCGAGCGTCTGGGCGTGCTTGACGACGTGCGCGGTGGCCTGCGCGCGGATCCGCGCCGGATCGGTCACGTGCACGCGCGGCGGCCAGCCCCGCAGGCCCGGACACCGGTGGAGGGCCGCGGCCGTCTCGTGACTCGCGACCAGTCGTGCGCCGAGCCGGGGCATGGCCGCCAGCGCCTTGACGACGTGTCGTCGACGCGGCGTCAGACGGGTCCACTCGCCGTGGGTCACGTAGACGCCCGGGTGGACGGGACGGTAGCCCCCTGCGCCGACATGCTTCCTGAGGGCAGCGGCCTCGCGAGGCTCCATCTCGCTCACTCGATACAGGGTCGGAAACATTTCAGATGTCATGCATAGAGATTGTCCAATTGTCGCGAGCCACGCCACCGTCCCGACGCCCGGATCTCCGCTGAAACCAGGCAAAAGACGTCAAACCACCGACGGGTGCTCTCGGACCGGACGCGGACGGCGCCCCTCGGCGACTCCCGGACGACGGACGGCCCGCACCCCTGCCGACGAGACGACGAGGAGGTGCGGGCCGGGTGCCCGAGGAGGGCCTACTTCGCGAGGAACGCGAGCACGTGCTCGTTCCACTCGTCGCGGTGCGACACGGTGAGGCCGTGGGGTGCGCCCTCGATGACGACGAGCTCGCTGCCCGCGATGGCCTCGTGGGTCCGCTTGCCGCTGACCTCGAAGGGGACGATCGCGTCCGAGTCGCCGTGGATGACGAGGGTCGGAACGGTGATCTTCGTGAGGTCGTCGCGGAAGTCGGTCGTGGCGAAGGCCACGGTGCAGTCGAGGGTGCCCTTCGGCGATGCGCTCTCGGCGATGGCCAGGTTGTAGGCGAGCTGCTCGTCGCTGACCTTGGGCTTGTTGATCAGAGACGGGCTGCCGGCCGTGAAGAACATGGTCAGGAACTGCTTGAGGAACTTCGGGCGGTCGCTCGTGATGCCGTCGTGGAACCACGCTGCGAGGTCGTCGTCCACGCCGCCGTCGGGGTTGTCGGACGCCTTGTAGAGGTAGGGCGGCACGGCGCTGGCGAAGACGAGCTTCGAGATGCGGTCCTGGCCGTAGAGGCTCACGTACCGCGCGAGCTCCCCGCCGCCCATGGAGAAGCCGACGAGCGTCACGTCGGTGAGGTCGAGGGTCTCGAGGAGGGTGTTCAGGTCGGAGGCGAACGTGTCGTAGTCGTAGCCGCTCCACGGCTGAGACGACTTGCCGAATCCGCGGCGGTCGTAGGTGATGACCCGGTGACCCGCCTCGACGAGCGCGGGCACCTGCCCCTCCCAGGAGCGGCCGCTCAGCGGCCAGCCGTGGATGAGGACGACGGGCTTCCCGGTGCCCGCCTCTTCGTAGTACAGCTCGACGTCGGTGCCGGACGGGTCGGAGACGGGGAGGAGGGGCATGGGATTCCTTCGGTCGGTCGGATGAGACGTGTCTCGACCCAACACCCCGATCCTGAGGCGGGGCCGAGGCGACTCAGCGACGCCACCAGGTGTCGAACGGCGACGCCGGCACCCGGCGCTTGTGCTCGGTGGCGAGATACCGCGCCTCGATGACCTCGGCCACGTCGTCCGCCACGTCGCCGCCCTCGAGATACGCGTCGATGTCGGCGTACGTGAGCCCGAGGTTGGCCTCGTCGGTCTGACCGGGGGTCTCGTCGAGGAGGTCGGCCGTCGGCGCCTTCTCGTACAGGCGCGCAGGGGCCCCGAGGTGCGCCAGCAGCGCCTTGCCCTGTCGCTTGCTGAGGCCGGTCAACGGCACGAGGTCGACCCCGCCGTCGCCGTACTTGGTGAAGAACCCGGTGAGCGCCTCGGCCGCGTGATCGGTGCCGACCACGAGCAGCCCGCGCTCGCCCGCCAGCGCGTACTGCGCCACCATGCGGGTGCGGGCCTTGACGTTGCCCTTCGTGAAGTCGCTGAGCGCCGCCCCGGTGGCGTCGGCGTAGTCACGTGCGATGCCGTCGACGCCGTGCTGGATGTTCACCGTCACGCCCTCGGCCCCGGCGATGAAGCTCAGGGCGAGCTGGGCGTCGTCCTCGTCGGCCTGCACCTTGTAGGGCATCCGGACGGTGACGAGCTCGGCGCTGCCCCCGTCGGCGCGGACGCCCTCGACCGCGAGCTGGCAGAGCCGTCCGGCGAGCGTGCTGTCCTGGCCGCCGCTGACGGCGAGCACGAAGCCGGCGGCGCCGGTCTTCTCGAGGTAGTCGCGCAGGAACGCGACGCGCGTCTCGACCTCGGCGGCCGGGTCGATGACGGGGCGGACGGACAGCTCGGCGATGATCTCGGCCTGGAGTGCTCTCATGCCAGAACGATACCCATCGCCGCCGGAGATGGGCAGACCGGGATCCGGTGCACCGGCCGAGGAGGCGCGGGTCAGCTGGACCGGCCCAGCGCGATGAACGCCGCGGCGACGAGTCCGAGTCCGGCGACGGTCATCGCGCCGATGAGGATGGTGAAGAAGAGCTCGGTCATGGGGGCCTCCGTGCGATCGGGTCCGGGTTCGCGGACGATCCTGTCATGGGCCGCATGGTAGAACGGTGGCCGGACCACCGAGAGGCACCTGTGCAGTCGACCCGCACCTCCTTCCGTACGATGCTCGGGCTCGCCGCGATCATCGTGGCCGGCGTCGGGCTCGGGGGCTGCGCCGACTCCGCGGGCCCCGACGGACCCCGGGGCAGCGCCGGGGCGTCCGAGCTCGAGAGGCTCCTGCCGGAGCCCGGCGACGTCACCACCGCGAGCGGAGACGACGGCGGCGCCTGGGAGCTCGCGCAGGCCGCGTCGTCCGACGGCTCGCCCGCACCCTCGGAGCGCGAGTCGAGCTCCGGGTCCGGGATCGACGACGGCCTCGGCGTCTGCGCCATGGACTTCCGCAGCTTCACCGAGTCCGAGACCCTGCCTTCGGCGTCCGCCGTCTTCACGCGCGACCGGCAGCAGTTCACGACCGGCGTCGTGTCGCGCGACGACGCCGACGAGTACGTGGCGGCGCTCCGCGACGAGCTGGCGGGCTGCCCCGAGACGACGACCGCGGGGGTCAGCGGCACCGAGAGCACCTTCGCGCTGACGCCCTTCGACGAGACCCTCGCGGGCTCGGCGGGCGCCACGGACGGCGACGCGGTCTGCTTCACGTACGCCGCCTCGTTCGGCGGGGCCCCCGGCCGCGGTCACGCCTGCCAGGTCGCGCAGGGCGATCTCGTGACGCTGTCGTGGGTGCTGGCGCCGACCGACCGCGAGGCCCTCGACGCGGCCGCCTTCGCGCGCCTGGTCGACCTGTCGGTGGCGACCGCCGCCTCCTGAGGCACGCCGCGCCGTCGCGGTCCGGGTGGCGCGAGATGCGCGCACCCGCTTGACTGGGGGTCGACGACGCGCGACGCGTGTCGTCCAGGTCGAGCAGCGAGGCCCGGTCCCGTGAGCTCGACGTTCGACGACGAACGATCCGAGAGGACCCCATGGCCGCCAGCCCGGACGCCCCGCGCACCGACGACCTGACCACCCCCGTCTCCGCCAGGCGGTGGCGCATCATCGGACCCGGCCTCGTCGTCGCGGCCACCGGGATCGGGGCGGGCGACCTCGTCGCCACCCTGGTCGCGGGGTCGCGCTTCGGCTACGCGCTGGCCTGGACGGTGGTCATCGGCGTGGTCATCAAGATCGCGCTCGTCGAGGGGGCCGGCCGGTGGTCGCTGGCGACGGGGCGGACGATCTTCGAGGGCTGGCGGTCGCTCGGCCGCTGGACGAGCGTCTACTTCGGCGTGTACATCGTCGTCTGGGGCTTCGTCTACGGCGCCGCGGCCATGAGCTCGTCCGCGCTGCCGTTGCAGGCGCTGTTCCCCGAGGTCGACCTGAAGGTCTTCGCCATCGGAGCCGGGGTGCTCGGCGGCGTGATGGTCTGGTTCGGCCGGTACTCGTTCTTCGAGAAGATCATCGCGTTCTTCGTCGGTGTGATGTTCATCACCGTCGTGGGGTCGGCGATCGTGACCCTGCCCAACCTCGGCGACATCCTGGTCGGTCTCGTGCCGACCATCCCCGAGAACGGCCTGGTCGTGGCCCTCAGCGTCACCGGCGGCGTCGGCGGCACGATCACCCTCGCCGCGTACGGCTACTGGCTGCGCGAGAAGGGCTGGAACAGCCCGGGGTGGATGCGCGTCATGCGCCTCGACAACGGCGTCGCGTACGTGGTCAGCGGCGTCTTCGTGTTCTCGATGCTGGTCGTCGGCGCCGAGCTGCTGCACTCGGCCGACATCGCCCTGGCCGACGGCGAGGGCGGACTCGTGCAGCTCGCGGCCGTGCTCGGCGAGCGATACGGCACGTTCATGACGTGGTTCTTCCTGATCGGGTTCTTCGCGACGTCGTTCTCGTCGATCCTCGGGGTGTGGAACGGCGTCTCGCTGATGTTCGCCGACTTCGTGGGCGCCCTGCGCGGTCTCGACGCCGACGATCCGCGTCGCCGCATCGGCGGCACGTACTACCGGGCGTTCGTGATCTGGCTGACGGTGCCGCCGATGGCGATCCTGTTCCTCGACCGGCCCATCGGCCTCATCGTGCTCTACGGCGTGCTCGGGGCGCTCTTCATGCCGTTCCTCGCCATCACGCTGCTGTGGCTGCTGAACTCGTCTCGGACGCCCGCCGAATGGCGCAGCCGCTGGCTGAGCAACTCGATGATGACGATCTGCGCCGTGCTGTTCGTCGTGCTGGGGGTGCAGCAGCTCGTGACCGAGGTCGGCAAGTTGTTCGCCTGACCGCACGACGAGCGGAGAAGCCGAGGAGGCGCGGGTCATGTCGACCCGCGCCTCCTCCGTGTTCTGATGCGACTAGTCCGCGGTGTTGAAGCGGATGGTCTCGCTGCCGTTGGCGATGTCGGCGCGCTCGCTCGTGACCGTGAAGGTCACGGGGTCGGTGCCGACCCAGCGGCGCACGGTCCAGGAGCCGTCGTACTGCACGGTCGCGACCGACGGCGCGGCGTTCGTGCCGTCGCTGACGGAGACCTTCGACCAGGTCGTGCCGGTGCCCGTGAAGGTCACGTAGCCGGCCGCGGTGTGGCTCGCGCCGTCGAGGGGCGACGTGACGGTCAGATCACCCTGAGGCACCTGGTCCGAGAACAGACGCAGGGTCTGCTTCGTCTCGTCACCGGTGGTCGGGGTGTGGGTCACCGTGAGGGTGATGAACCCGTTGCCGAGCCACCGCGGGATGCTCCACTTGCCGCGGCTGTCGACCTCGGTCTCGAGCGGCGCCAGACCCGGCGCGGTGATCGTGACCGTGTCACCTGTCGTGCCCGTTCCCGTGAACGCGACGTTGCCCGGGGTGAACGTTCCGCCGTCGGTGTGGCTGCCGATCGTGAAGTCGCCCACGACGTCGCCCACGTTGAACTCGATCGTCTCGCTGCCGTTCGCGATGTCGGCGCGCTCGCTCGTGACCGTGAACGTCGTCGCGCTCGTTCCGACCCACCGGTTGACCGTCCACGAGCCGTCGTACTGCACGGTCGCGGTCGAGGGTGCGGTGGACGTGCCATCGCTGATCGAGATCTTCGACCAGGTCGTGCCGGTGCCGGTGAAGGTCACCCAGCCCGCCTGCTCGTGGCCCGCGCCGTCGATGGGACTCGTGACGGTCAGGTCGCCCATGGGGACCTGGTCCGAGAACAGACGGAGGGTCTGCTGCGACTCGTCACCGGTCACCGGGGTGTGAGTGACGGTGAAGGTGATGAACCCGTTGCCCAGCCACCGCGGGACGGACCACTCACCCGCGGCGTTGACCGTCGCCTCGATGGGCGCCAGACCCGGCGCCGTGAACGTGACCTTGTCACCGGTCGAGCCCTTGCCGCGGAACGTGACGTTGCCGGGGGTGAAGGTGCCGCCGTCGGTGTGACTGTCGAGGCTGAACGCCTGACCCGAGACACCGGTGTTGTACTCGATCGTCTGCGAGCCGTTCTGCACGTCGGCACGTGACGAGGTCACCGTGAAGGTCGTCTTCTCGGTGCCCACCCACCGGCGCGCCGACCAGGTGCCGTCGTACTGCACGGTCGCCGTCGTGGCGGGCACGTCCGAGCCGTCGCTGATCGACACCGTCGACCACGTCGTACCCACACCGGTGAACGTCACCCAGCCCTGCTGACCGTGCCCCGCACCCGCGGCCGGGCTCGTGACCGAGAAGTCCTGCTCGGCGACGGCATCCGAGAACAGACGGATCTTTCCGATCGTGTTCTCACCAGAGGCCGCGACCTGCGTCACCGACATCGTGTACGCGGCGTTGCCGAGGTATCGGACGGCGCTCCACGTGCCGTCCGGGCGGACCTCCGTCGAGACACCCAGGCCCGTGCTCGGCGCGACCGTCACGGTGGCACCGGGCGTGCCGGTCCCTGAGAACGTCACATCACCCGGGGTGAACGTGTCGCCATCCTCGAGGTTGTCGAGAGTCACGTCCGAGTAGTCGAGTTGCCCTGAGCCGAGACACCCGAGAACACGAAGCCCATCTCGTTGCCGGACACGTCGAACGCATCAGCGGCCGTCTCGACCTTGACGGTGTACTCGATGTCCCGGTCCGCTGCGGCGCCGATGGGGCTGTCGGTGTTGTCGAACGTCAGGGTCTTGCCGCCGTTCGAGACGACACCGCCCTTGAGGTCGTAGCCATCCCAGACCCGCCAGTCGTTCTCGGTCAGGATCTTGTACCGGCTCGCAGCGGTCGCCTGCTCGGGGAACGTGGTCCCCTCGGGTGCGGTCAGCACGACCTTCGGCGCGAAGTTCGTGTGAGCCTGGGTGTTGCGGACCATGAACTTCACATCGGAGGTCTCACCACGAACCAGCTCCGTGGCCGGGACCTCGAGCGCGGTGACGGAACCGAGTTGCCCTGAGCCGAGACACCCGAGAACACGAAGCCCATCTCGTTGCCGGACACGTCGAACGCATCAGCGGCCGTCTCGACCTTGACGGTGTACTCGTAGTCACGGTTGGCACCGACCGAGATCCCCTGGCCGGTGTTGTCGAAGGTCAGGGTCCTGCCGTCGTCCGAGACGACGCCGTTGCGCAGGACGTTCTCGTCCCAGCGACCCCAGATCTCACCATCAGGAGCATCGCGGTAACGCGACGTCGCCGTCGCCTGCTCGGGGAATGTGGTCCCCTCCGGCGCGGTCAGCACGACCTTCGGCGCGAAAATCGTGTGAGCCTGGGTGTTGCGGACGACGAACTTCACATCCGTCACGGCACCGCGCACCAACTCGATCGACGGCACCTCGAGCGCCGACACCGAACCGAAGTCACCGGGAATCGAAACAGGGGCGCCGCCCGTCGCTTCAAAGGCACCCTGAGCCGACGTTCCCGAGTAGACGAAACGCATGGTGTTCGCACTGACGTCCAGGGCGTCAGCCGTGGTCTGGACCTTGACGGTGTATTCGTAGTCGCGGTCGGCGCTGATGTTGACCGGGGCCGCACTGTTGTCGAAGGTCAGAGTCCTGCCGCCGTCCGACACGACGCCGTTGCTCAGGTCGAGACCGGCACCCGTGCCCCAGAACCCATCGGGGGCGGCACGGTAGCGAGCCGAGGCGGTCGCCTGCTCGGGGAACGTCGTCCCCTCCGGAGCGGTCAGCACGACCCTCGGGGCGAAACCGGTCTTCGCCTCGCTGTTGCGGACGACGAACGTGACGTCCGACACCTCACCGCGCTTCAACTCGACCGAGGGGACCTCGAGCGCCGACACCGAACCGAAATCGTTCGTCGTGGCCTGGCGCGTCTCACCGACCGAGGCGTCCGAGGTGCTGGCGGGGCTGGTCACGCTGACCGAGGAGGCGGGGGCCGCGACGGCACCGGGCCCGAAAGCGAGTCCCGAGACGACGGTCGCGGTGGCGAGCGCCGCAGCGCCGGCGCGCTGAGAGAGCTTTTTCTTCGACATGTGGTGTGTTGTTCCTTCTTCTGTAGTGGCCCCGAGTTCTCGGAGCGGGGAGTGGGCCGGTCTGCGGACGACCGGACGGAGGAGAGCCTTAGCGGGAACCGACCTCGATGTCGTCGGCTCCGGTGGGCACCTCGGGGGCGTCGCCGCCGTGGGTGACCGTGTTGCCGAACGACAGGTTGGTGATCGTCTCGACGGAGTCGACGTCGATGGTGTTGCCGTCGCTCTCGACGATCAGGTTCGTGACGGGGCCGAGCGTGATGGTGTTGCCGGCGCCGATGATGTCGACCGTCTCGCAGCCGTCGGGCAGTGCGAACTCGGTGTCGTTGTCGACGAAGGTCGCGACGCCGTCGATGCACTCGCCGGTCGGCTTCGGGAACTCCGTGGCCGACGCCGAGGCGGACTCCGAGGAGGCGGGGGTCGGGGTGGACTTCTCGGCCTCGGTCGTGCCGCCGGTGCAGCCGGTGAGGGTCAGCAGGGCGAGACCGATGCCGGCGGAGGTGATGAGGAGCTTGCGGCGCATGATGATCCGTTCTGTCGTGCGGCGGCGGGCCGGGCGGCACGCCGAAGGAGGGGTGGAGCGAGGAGGATGTCGAGGAGGCGCGGCGGAGGGCGCCCGAGCACTCACCGGTCGGCCCCGAGGCGGATCTCGTGGCGGCCGTTCTCGACGTCGGCTCGACCGCTGGTCACCGTGACCGTGATGGGCCCGGCCTCGATCCATCGCCGGACGGTCCACGAGCCGTCGTACTGGACGGTCGCCCCGGAGGGGGCCGCACCGGAGCCGTCGTCGATCGCGACGCGGGACCAGGTCGTGCCGCTGCCGGTGAAGGTCACCCAGCCCGCCTGCTCATGGGCGGTGCCGTCGACCGGGGTCGAGACGACCAGCTCGCCCTGCGGCACCTGGTCGGAGTAGAGCCGGAGCTGCTGCTGGGACGACTCCCCGCCCGTCGTCGTGTGGGTCGCCGTGAAGGCGATCGACCCGTTGCCCAGCCATCTCTGCAGCGACCACCGACCGGCGACGTCGACCCGCGCCTCCAGCGGGGCCAGGCCGGGTGCGGTCAGCGTGACCGTGTCGCCGGTGGAGCCGGTGCCCGAGAAGGTGATCGGACCGGGCGTGAAGGTCCCGCCGTCGGTGTGGCTGTCGAACGTGAAGGGCCGGTCGCTGACACCCGTGTTGAAGGCGACGGTCGCGGAGCCGTTCTCGACGTCCGCTCGCGACGACGTCACGGTGAACGACGTCGGCTCGGTGCCGACCCAGCGTCGCGCCGTCCACGAACCGTCGTACTGAACGGTCGCGGTCGTCGGGGCGATCTCGGAGTCGTCGGCGATCGACACCCGCGACCAGGTCGTCCCGGTGCCCGACAAGGTCACCCATCCCTGGGCCGCGTGACCATCGCCGTCCACGGGGGACGTCAGGGTGAAGTCGCCCTCGGCGACCGTGCTCGAGAACAGTCTGATCGGCCCGATCGTGTTCTCGCCCTCGCCGGAGGTGTGAGACACCGACAGCGTGTACGCGCCGTTGCCCAGGTAGCGCACGGCACGCCAGGTGCCGTCGGGTCGGACCTCGGTCGACACGGGGGCCCCCGAGGCGGGCGCGATGGTCACGGTCGCCCCGGGGAACCCGGTGCCGGTGAACTCGACCTCGCCGGGGGTGAAGCGGTCGCCGTCGACGAGGTCGTCGAGGGTGCCGTCGCGGTAGCGGTCGACGAACGTCAGAGCGGCCCGGCCGAAGACGTGGAAGTCGCCGCTGTTCGCCGTGCCGGAGTGGACGAGGCCGAGGGCGCCGAGGTCGGCGGTGCCGAAGGGGACGCGGACGACGGACTCGAACCGCAGGCGGGACCCGGCGGGCAGACGGAAGCCGCTGGTCGGGGTGTCGGCGTCGTATGTGACGGACGTCGCGTCGCTCGACAGGGCGCCGCGGGTCAGGCGCAGATAGGCCGACTCTCGCCAGTCGTCGTCGCCGGGCCGCAGGTAGGCGACCGCCCGATCATCGGCCGAGGCGAACGTCGTGCCCGCCGGCGCCGTGAGGGTGACCGTGGAGTCCATCGTCGTCAGCTCGGCGGTCGTCTCGACCTGCGCCGTCACCGTGCTGTCACGGCCCCGGGGGATCTCCGTCGACGGGAGCTCGACGATGGTGAACTCGCCGGAGGCCGCGGGGACCTCGACATCGAGCGTCGCCGTGCCGTGCACCGCGCCGCTCGGCAGGGTCTGGGTGACCACGACGGAGGTCACGCCCACCTCGAGACCCGTCAGCGTGAGCGTGTACTCGCCGGTGTCGCCGACGACGACCGACTCGTCGCCGATCGACACCGTCGACCCCGTCGAGGCGACCCCCGAGACGACCGCGGAGCGCTCGATCGCATCCACGTCGGCCGACGCGGTGATCTCCCGTTCGGGTCTCATCGCGCCGTCGAGGGCCATCGGCCGCTTGTAGGTGCCACCGTCGACGGCGTGCACGTAGGTGCCCGCACCCCGTGGTGCGATCGCCCGTGCCGTCGCGCTCGACGGCGAGAGCGCCGTCGAGAAGCCCTGTCTCTCCGTCGTGTCGGTCCACTGCCAGTCCTGCCGGGGCGAGGAGTCGCAGCTCGAGATCGTGACGGTGCCGTCACCGGGCGAGGCCTTGGTCAGACAGCGGTCCGCCTTGTCGCCGACACCATGAACCGGGCCGACCTCACCGACCGCCGGCACCGACCAGTCGTCGGCCTCGGCCTGCGCCTCGGCGAGGGCTCCGCCGCCGCCGGTGCGCATCGTGTCGGCATCGGCTCGGAGACCGAAGGCGCTCGTCTCGGTCTGGATGATCGCGAGAGGCCCGACGAGGCGGGTGGATTCGGAGGCGATGACAACGGGCGTCCGACCCGAGAGGTCGACCGGCGAGCCGCCCTCGGCGACGGCTGCGGCCGACACGTCGACGATCCCGGTGAGGACGGTCGCCGTGGCGACGGCCACGGCCGCGACACGGATCACGGTTCTGCTTCTCATGCGTTCTGGGCTCCCCTGCTGACGTGATCGACCTGACTCGATGACGATGCGTCAAATATTACCAGAGGATTTCGTATATCTAATGCTACGGGTCGTGATGCGCGACGTCACGACGTCTGCCGTTCACCTCGGAGACGCCCGCCGGGACCCGGGACGTCGCCGCGCCTCCCTACCGTCCTCGTGGGCCCACCGGCACCCCTCGTCGCATCCCCGCGACGGGCCGGGGCCCCGCACCCGAAGGATCTCGATGCTCGCCACGCGCCACCTCGCCGGAGCCGCCACCGTCGCCGCCCTCGCCCTGGGTCTCACCGCCTGCTCGGCCGCCGACGCCGGGACCTCAGGAGGCGCGGCGGGCGACACCGACGCCGCCACGGCGACCAGCGCGCAGGACCTCGGCGGCATGGACGCGCTCGTCGACGCCGCCGAGGCCGAGGGCGAGCTCAACGTGATCGCCCTCCCCGACACGTGGGCGAACTACGGGAAGATCATCGACGCGTTCGAGGACGAGTACGACATCACCGTCAACTCCGACAACCCCGACGTCTCGAGCGCCGAGGAGATCACCGCGGCGCAGAACCTGAAGGGTCAGGACGGCGCCCCCGACGTCTTCGACCTCGGCTCGGCCGTGACCCTCGCGAACCTCGACCGGTTCGCCCCGTACAAGGTGGCCACCTGGGACGACATCGCCGACGACCGCAAGGACGCCGACGGCCGGTGGGTCTACGACTACACCGGTCTGATGTCGATCGGCTACGACGCCGACGCCGTCCCCGAGCCCACGAGCCTCGACGACCTGCTCGGCGACGACTACACGGGCAAGGTCGCGCTGAACGGCGACCCGACCCAGGCCGGCGCCGCCGCCGCGGCCGTCCAGTGGGCCGCCCTGCAGGACGGCGGCAGCGTCGACGACATCACCGCCGGAGTCGACTTCTTCGGCGAGCTGAACGACGCCGGGAACTTCCTGCCGACCGACCCGACGCCCGCCACCATCGCCTCGGGCGAGACCCCGGTCGTCTTCGACTGGAGCTACAACAACCTCGCCGCCGCAGCCGACGCGGGCGGACGCGACTGGAAGACGGCCGTGCTGCCCGGCACCGCCCTGGCCAGCTACTACAACCAGGCCATCAACATCGACGCCCCGCACCCCGCGGCCGCGCGCCTCTGGCAGGAGTTCATCATGGGCGACACCGCCCAGAACCTGTACCTCGCCGCCGGCGCCTACCCCGTGCGCCTCGACGCCATGGTCGAGGCCGGCACCGTCGACCAGGCCGCCCTCGACGCCGTCGGCGAGCAGCCCGCCGACACCGTGCAGTTCACCAGCGAGCAGACCGAGGCCGCCTCGGCGGTCCTGGCCGAGCGCTGGGCAGCCGTGATCGGCTGACCGTGACGACCGTGGCGAGGAGGGCCGGGTCGACGACCCGCGCCTCCTCGACCTCCGACGGCGTCGGCTCCCCCGGGGGTCGGCGCCGTCCGCCGGCGTGGTGGGGGCTGACCCCGTTCGCCCTCTACGTGCTCGCCTTCCTGGTGCTGCCGTGCCTGCTGGCGCTCGGCACCGGCTTCGTCGACGGAGACGGCCGGTTCACCTTCGACGGCATCGCCGTGCTCGGCGAACCCGGCGTGCTGCGCGCGTTCGGCAGCTCGGCCCTCGTGTCGGGCGTGACGGCGGTGGTCGGCGCGGTGGTCGGCGCCGTCGCCTGCTGGGGCCTCACCGCCCTCCGCCCCGACGGACTCGTCCGCGGCCTCGTCGACTCGGCGGCCAGCGTGCTCGCCCAGTTCGGCGGCGTCATGCTCGCGTTCGCATTCACCGCCACCATCGGCATCCAGGGCGTCGTCACCCAGCTGCTGCTGACCCGCTTCGGCGTGGACATCTTCGCGGACGGCGTCTGGTTCTATCAGGTGCCCGGGCTCCTGCTGCCCTACATCTACTTCCAGGTGCCGCTCATGGTGATCACGTTCATGCCGGCCGTCACCGGACTGAGACCGCAATGGCAGGAGGCGGTGGCGACGCTCGGCGGCACGCGGCGGCAGCACTTCGCCCGCGTCGTGGTGCCCGTGCTCGCGCCCGCATTCGTCGGCAGCCTGCTGCTGCTGTTCGCGAACGCCTTCTCGTCGTACGCCACGGCGGCGGCGATCATCAGTCAGGGCGCCCAGATCGTGCCGCTGCAGATCCGCGCCGCGCTGGTCAGCGAGACCGTGCTCGGTCGGGAGAACGTCGCCGGAGCCCTGGCTCTCGGCATGGTCGTCGTCATGGTCGTGCTGATGTCGCTGTACTCGCTGCTGCAGCGGCGGACCGAGCGGTGGCAGCGATGACCGCGTCGTCGGCGACCGCCCGCCGTGTCGCGCTCGGCCTGATCGGGCTCGTCTTCGCCGTGCCGATCGCGGCCATGGTCGCGTTCTCTCTGCGGAGCGCCGACGGGAGCGGCCACGACCTGAACCACTGGCTCGCGATCGTCGACCCCGAGAACGAGCGCGCGTACCGCAACCTCGTCGAGGGCGTGACGAACTCGCTCGTGCTGGCCGTCGTCGCCGCCGTGCTGGTCCTCGTGCTGCTCGTGCCCGCCATGGTGCTCGTGCACCTGCGGTACCCGCGACTCGCCCGCCCGCTCGAGCTCGTGTGCCTCGTGCCGATCACCGTGCCGGCCATCGTGCTCGTCGTCGGGCTGGCCCCGGTGTACTCGGTGGTGTCACGCGTCGCCGGCTCGGGCGCCTGGACCCTCGCCCTCGCGTACGGCATCACCGTGCTGCCCTACGCCTACCGTGCCGTGCAGTCCGACCTCGCCGGCACCGACCTGCGCACCCTCACCGAGGCGGCACGCACCCTGGGCGCCGGCTGGCCCCGGATCGCCGCCCGCGTGGTCGTGCCGACCCTGCGACGGGGTCTGCTCGCCGCCGCGTTCATCACCGTCGCCGTCGTGCTCGGGGAGTTCACCATCGCGTCGCTGCTCAACCGCGTCACCCTGCAGACCGCCCTCGTGCAGGTGTCGCGGAGCGACCCGTACGCCGCGGTCATCTTCGCCCTGCTCGCGCTGGCATTCGCCTTCGTGCTGCTCGTCGTCATCGGACGCGTCGGCACGCGCGGCCCCGGTTCGTCCGTCATCTCCCCCGCACCGCTCAGGAAGGCCCGCCCGTGACCGCCACCCTCACCGCCCCTCCCCGGATCGATCGTCAGGCGGGGGCTGCGGTCGAGTTCCGCTCGGTCGTCAAGGACTTCTCCGGGCACCGCGCCCTCGACGGGATCTCGCTGTCCCTGCGACCGGGCGAGCTGGTCGCGGTGCTCGGACCGAGCGGCTGCGGCAAGACCACCGCCCTGCGCGGTCTCGCCGGCCTCGAGAGCGTGACCGGCGGCAGCATCACCATCGACGGCCACGACGTCGTCGACGTCCCCACGCACCGCCGCGACGTCGGCATGGTGTTCCAGGCGTACTCGCTCTTCCCGCACCTGACCGTGCTGCAGAACGTCGAGTTCGGCCTGCGCATGCGTCGCGTCGGCGGCGCCGAGCGCCTCGCCCGGTCGCGCGCCATGCTCGACCTCGTGGGTCTCGCCGACCTCGGCGGGCGCTACGCGCACCAGCTCTCGGGCGGCCAGCAGCAGCGGGTCGCCCTCGCCCGGGCGCTCGTCACCCGGCCCCGCGTCCTGCTGCTCGACGAGCCGCTGAGCGCCCTCGACGCGAAGGTGCGGGTGCACCTGCGCGACGAGATCCGACGCATCCAACGCGAGCTCTCGATCACGACCCTGTTCGTCACCCACGACCAGGAGGAGGCCCTCGCGGTGGCCGACCGCGTCGCCGTCATGCGGGCCGGCTCGATCGAGCAGATCGGCACCCCCGAGCAGCTCTACCGCGAGCCCGCGTCGGCGTTCGTCGCCGACTTCGTCGGGACGAGCAACCGGGTGCGGGCCGAGGTCGTCGACGGTCGCGTGCGCCTGCCGGGC
Organism: Frigoribacterium sp. Leaf263; assembly: GCF_001422285.1. Taxonomy (GTDB): domain Bacteria; phylum Actinomycetota; class Actinomycetes; order Actinomycetales; family Microbacteriaceae; genus Frigoribacterium. The sequence goes on along the minus strand of NZ_LMMO01000008.1, from coordinate 19,551 downwards.
TGCCGCGAGCTCGACGCCGTCGGATCGCCCGATGACGGCGCCGTCTGGGCCTGGGTCCGCCCGGAGGACGTCGTCTTCACCGACGACCCGCATGGCGTCGCGGGCGTCGTCGAGTCGGTGTCGTTCCGCGGCGCCGTCTCGCGGACGACGGTCCGCACCGGGCCGGACGCTCGGCTCGCCATCGACCATCGCCCCGAGGTCGGCCGACCGGTGGGCTCGAGCGTGCTCGTCTCGTTCGTGCCGAGCGCCGTTGCCGTCGCCCCCGTCTAGCCCGACGTCCGACCCATCGTCGAGAGGACCCCGGCGAGCCGCTCGAGCCGCCAGGCCGGGACGGGCTCGAAGGCGCGGTGCATGACGCGGAGCACGATCCCCCGGTGCTCGAGGCGATGCGTGACGACGGTGCCGCCCCGCGCCTCCTCGAGCCGCCATTCGCCCTGCTCGTCCGCCCCCGGGGCGACGAGGCGGTGGACGACCAGGGTCGGACCGACCTCGAGGTACGTGATGCGGCCTCCGACCAGGTCGCGGATGCGGATCGGGTAGGCGCGTCCCACGACGGCCGGACCAGGAGGCGCGGTGACCGACGACAGCGCCGGGTTCCAGTCCGCGACGGTGGACGCCTCGATGAGGACCCGCCGGACGACCTCGGGCGGATGCGGCATCGAACGCGAGGCCGAGTGCGCGACGGGTCTCACGAGGCAGGCCCCTGCAGCTCGACCGCCAGTCGTTCGGCCCGTCGCACACGCGAGGCGTGGTGCGGGTGGCGGTGCGGTGTCTCGAGCACCACCCTGCGCAGCTGGCCGAGCGCACGGGCGGGGTCGCCGAGACGCCGATGCGCCTCGGCGGATGCGAGCGCGGAGCGGGTCGGGTCGGAGGGATCCGTCGCGGCGACCGCGAGGTGCTCGAGCGCCCGGACCGGACCGCCGCCCAGCGCCCTCGGCATCGCGAGGCACCAGCGGCCCAGCAGGTAGTTGACGAGAGGGTGCGCCGGCGCCTCACGGCGGAGGCGCGCGAGGCGCAACCCGACCACGACGGCGGACGCGACACGCGACGGCCCGCGGCGGTTCACCGCCCGCAGCGCCGCGAGGCGGACCCGCTGGACCCGCAGCTCGAGGCCGTGACGCTCGTCGAGGCCGACCACCGTCGTCAGCATGCGGAGGCGGCGCAGCACCGACGGGGCCACGACCCCCTCGTCGCCGAGTTCGTGGACGATGGACGCGTCGACGGCGGAGGCGGCCGAGGGAGCGGCAGACGCGCGGCGGCGACGGGCGTTCTGCCCGGCCCTCTCGACGAGCGCCCCGACGATGTCGCGGCCCGACCCGGCGAGCGCCTCGGCCGCCCGGGGCTTGGGCACCGACGCGTCGACCTGGAGCGGACGACCGATGACGACATCGACCCGGCCGCGCCGGAACCACCGGTCGCCCTTGCGGAGCACGTCGGCCGTGCCGTGCAGCCCGACGGGGATGATCGGGGCGCCGTGCGCGAGGGCGAACCGGAAGGCGCCGGGCTTGAACTCCCGGAGCGGACCGCCGTCGCCGCGGGTCCCCTCCGGGTAGACGCAGAGCCCGTCGCCCGAGGTGAGCACGCGACGCACCTCGCGCAGGGTGTCGGGCGCCGGGACGTCGCGGTCGACGGGGATGCCGTACCAGGCCGTCGCCCACAGCCGGGGGAACCGTCGGGCGAAGCTCTCGCGTTTGGTCAGGAACCACACCGGCCGCCCGCGGAACGTCTGGACGACGACCTGGACGACGAAGTGATCGAAGTAGCTGGCGTGGTTCGGCACCACGACGAGCGGACCGTCGAGCGGGATGTTCTCGAGACCCTCGACGCTGCCGATCCTGCGGCGGACGATGCGCCAGACGACGGAACGCGTCGCCCCGCGGATGACTCTCAGGGCGAGCATCAGTCGCGTTCGGCCGGGGAGTCGGCGGCCTGCTCGGCCCGCAGGCGGACCAGCGCCTCGATGCTCGTCAGGACGAGACCGTGCCGGGCGGCGAACTCGCGGAGGGCGTCGAGACGGAGCATCTCGCCGTCGGGGCCGATGATCTCGACGATGACCCCGGCGGACGAGCAGCCGGCCAGCCGGGCCAGGTCGACGGAGGCCTCGGTGTGGCCGGGCCGTTCGAGCACACCGCCCGGGCGGGCCACGAGGGGGAAGACATGGCCGGGACGGGCGAGGTCGTCGGCGTGGCCCGAGACGGCCAGGTGGATGGTGGTGGCGCGCTCCGACGCCGAGATGCCCGTCGTGACGCCGTGGGCGGGGGTGCCGTCGATGGAGACGGTGAACGCGGTGGACTGGTGGTCCTCGTTCCGCTCGACCATCGGGTCGAGGCGGAGCTCGGCTGCGCGGCGCTCGTCGAGGGCGAGGCAGACGAGACCACGGCCGTGGGTGATCATGAAGTTCACGATCTGGGGTGTGACGTGATCGGCCGCGATGATCAGATCACCCTCGTTCTCGCGGTGCTCGTCGTCGACGACGACGACCATCTCGCCGCGGGCGATGGCGGCCACGGCCGCTCGGGCGTCGCTCAGCGGGGCTGTTCGTCGATCGAGCGATGCGGCGTCGGGGGTGTCGGTCTGCAGGGTCATGAGGCTCCTCGAGAGGTGATCGGTTCGGTGCCGGGCTGCGGCAGCAGCCAGAATGTCAGATTCATGACCCGACAACAAATGTCAGATCATGTATTGCATCGGGATCGCCGAATCGCTTCGTCACCCGATGCGTGATACAACATGCATGTTCCATCATCTACCGGCGTCCTTCGACGCCCGACGGGAGACCGCCATGTCACGACCGCTCAGTCCGCTCCGACGAGCACCCCGACTCGTCCTGACCGCGTGGGTGATCCTGGTCGCCGTGTTCGCCGCCCTCGCCCTCCAACTCGACGGCGCACTGTCCGGCGGCGGCTTCACGGCACCCCGGGCCGAAGCCCTCGTCACCCAGGCCGGCATCGAGCGGGACTTCGGCGACTCCCCCAACCAGGTGGTCGTCGTGCTCGACGCGGGTGAGGCCATCGGCCCCGGAGTGATCGACGACGCCTCGGCCCTCCTCCGCGAGAACGGGGCCGCGAGCGTGACCACTCCGCGCGAACGTCCGGACTACGCGTCGTCGGACGGACGGACGGTGGTGATCGCCGCGGGCTTCGACGGCGACAACACGGTGGCGCAGAATCTGACACCCGACCTGCAGGAGGCGGTCGAAGCGCTCGACGACGGGGTCGACGGGTACGTCACCGGGCAGCCCGCCCTCGACTACCAGCTCAACGCCCACTCGAAGGAGGACGCCCTCCGCGCCGAGCTGATCGTCTTCCCCGTGCTGATCATCGTCCTGCTGATCGTCTTCCGCTCGGTGGCCGCGGCGATCGTCCCCCTGCTGATCGCCGGGTCGTCCCTCGCCGTCGCGCTCGGAGTCGGCTACCTCATCGCCCGCGAGACCGACGTCTCGAACCTGTACTCGAACATCGTCTCGATGATCGGCCTCGCGGTGTCCGTCGACTACTCGTTGTTCATCGTCAAGCGATTCCGCGAGGAGCTCGACCGCGGGCTGAGCGTCCGGGACGCCGTCGACGTCGCCATGCAGCGGGCCGGGCACTCGGTGCTCTTCTCGGGCGCGGCGGTCATCGTCGCCCTCTCGGCCCTGCTCGTCCCGCGCGTCATGGCGTTCACCAGCATCGCCCTCGGCGGGATGATCGTCACCGCCGTGGCCCTCGTGCTCACCCACACCGTCCTGCCCGCCATCCTCGGGCTGCTCGGTCGTCGCATCGACTGGGGCCGCATCCCCCTCCCGACGCGAGGGCGGCGCGCCTCGACCGCGCGTCCGTCGTCGACACGCGCCACCCCTGCCCGGGCGATCTCGGCGATCGTCGCCCTCGTCGGCGTCGCGGGGCTCCTCGCCGTGTCGTCCCCGGCCCTCGGCCTGTCCCTGCAGTCCCCCGTCGCCAGCGCCACCGTCCTGCCCCCCGACGACCCGGCGCGCGTGGGTCTCGACGTGGCCGCGGCACGCATCGGCGTCGACGACCTGTTCCCGTTGCAGGTCGTCGTCTCGGCCGACACCCGCGAAGAGCTCGTCGCCGACGTGACGACGGCCACTCGCGTCCTCGAGTCGCACGACGAGGTCGCCTCCGTCACCAGCGTCGCCACGGCCGGGATCGACCCGGCCGCCCTCCCGGCGCTCCTGACCGACGGGGAGACGCCGGCCGAGCTCGGTGCGCTGTGGACGGAGGGGTCGACGGGACCGGTCGCGCGCCTCCTCGTCACCACCGACGACGGACCGGACTCGGTGGCGGCGCACGACCTCGTCCGCGAGATCCGCGCGGATCTGCCCGACGAGCTCGGCTCATCGTCGACGGTCGCGGTAGCCGGCGCCACCGCGCAGGGACTCGACTTCGACGAGACGCTGATCGGCGCCCTGCCGACGATCGCCCTGCTCGTGTTCGTCGCGACCTTCGTGCTGCTCGTCGTGGCGTTCCGCTCGGTGACGCTGGCCCTGCTGGCACTCGCGTTCAACGCCCTCGTCGTGGGCGCGAGCCTCGGCGCCCTGACGCTCGTGCAGTCGGCGACCAGCGACGTGCCGCTGAACTCGGTGACACCGGTGCTGCTCTTCGCCGTCATGTTCGGGCTGAGCATGGACTACATGGTCATCATCATCGCCCGCATCGCCGAGACGGTCGCCCGGGGCGGGGACTTCGGGTCGGCCGTCGGCGAAGGACTGCGGGCGACCCGCCCCATGATCAACAGCGCGGCGCTGATCATGATCGTGGTCTTCCTGGCGTTCATGACCGGGCAGATCAGCATCGTGCGCGAGATCGGTCTCGGACTCGCCATCGCCGTCGCGCTCGACGCCGTCGTGATCCGAACCGTCGTGCTGCCCTCGGTGCTCCGCGCCATCGGACCCCGCGTCTTCGGACAGCGCGTCCGCCGCCGATCGCAGCCGGTAATCTCGTGACGTGACATCTTCTGGCGATCATCGAGTCGTTCTGGCCCCCTCCGAGCTGCGCTACCTCGTGCTCGCCGCGCAGCGCGAGGGCAATCGGGCGGTGGCCGACGCGCTCTCGCCGGTCGGCCTGACGCCGTCGCAGGCCGAGGTCGTCGGGGTGCTCGACGACTTCGGCCCCGTGACGCTGAAGGCGCTCGGCGAGCTCATCGTCTGCGAGACCGGCAGCCCGAGTCGCATCGTCGACGCCCTCGTCCGTCGCGGTCTGGTCGCCCGCGAGACCAGCCCCGACGACCGCCGGGCCGTCGTCCTCAGCCTGACCGACGACGGCAGGGCCCTGATGCCCCACGTGCGAGCGGTGGACGCCGGGATGGACGACGCGCAGGGCCGGGCCTCGGCCGCTGATCTCGCGGGGCTCGTGACCGTCCTCCGCGGGTTCCTCGCAGGCTCCGCCAGCGCCGAGGTGCTCGACCGCCGATTCGGCGACGGACGGGTCGCCGTCGACGGCGCGGCGGAGCCCTCGACGGGCGCCCCGACGACGAGCTGACATCGCAGGGGTTGCACGTTCACCTCCGTGGTCGACAATGACCCCGTGAGCAAAAAGATCAAGACAGCCCTCAGAGATCTCATCGACGCACTCGAGAAGCATGCGGCCGTCACGGCCGAGCGCCCGACATCGTCGAAACGCGCCGGTCGAGCCACGGCCAAGGTCCGCTCGGCGGCGGCCTCCTACACGGCCATCGTCGCCGCGAAGACTGGTCAGCCGAACCCGTTCGTCGACTTCCTCGACGACGAGACCGTCGCGTCGCTCCGGGCGGAGCGCGACGCGGTCGCCCGCAAGCACGACGACAAGAGGTCGGCATCGGGCGAGACGGGCCGGGGGGAACGGGCCGACGAGAAGAAGTCGGACTCGAAGAAGTCGGACGGCAAGAAGTCCGACTCGAAGAAGTCCGACGGCAAGAAGTCCGACTCGAAGAAGTCCGATTCGAAGAAGTCGGACGCCAAGAAGTCCGACGACGAGAAGTCCGACAAGAAGAAGTCGGATGAGAAGTCGAAGAAGTCCGACGAGAAGAGGTCCGGCGCGGACTCGGACTCCGGGGCCACCTCCGCCGCCGCGTCGAAGAGCCTCCCGCCGGCCGTCTCGTCCCCGCCGTCGTCGCTCTTCGTCCCCCCGCTGCCTCACGCCGTCACCGTCGACGAGGGCGTCGCCGACGACACCGAGACCGACCCGGCACGCGATCTCACCGCGATGACGCTCGTCCAGCTGCGGGAGCTCGCCCGCGAGGCCGGATTGTCCGGGGTGTCGCGGGCGACGAAGGCCACGCTGATCGACCACCTGCACCAGGGCGCCACGCGCTGACCCGGCGACGACGGGAGGCGCGGATCCACAGGACCCGCGCCTCCTTCGTGCTCCCCGCCGTCGACTAGTCGACGCGGATCGTCATCATCCCCTGCTTGTTGCTCTGCAGCACCTGGATGGTCGTGCCCGACCCGGCGACCTCGACCGAGCCCTGCGGGTTCGACGCGTCGTAGTAGGCGAGCGGGTCGGTGTCGTCGAACATCGAGACCGCGGGCCGCGCCGGTGCCGTCAGGGTCAGCGAGGCGCCGCCGAGCTCACGGTGCAGCGTGATCGGGTCGGTCCGCTGGATGCCGAACGTCGAGTCGAAGCTCTGGATCCGGTTGCGGGCGATCGAGCCGTCCGACCAGGTGAGGGCCTTCGGGTTCGCGTCGACGGGCAGCGCCAGACCGGCACCCGGGTGCTGCGCGGTGTTGTTGTCCGACTGCGCGCTGTCCCAGTAGGTGATGCTGAGGCCGTCCTGATAAGGGAAGTGCTCGACGCGGTCGGGCTGCGACTCGAGCCAGCCGAAGTTGTACGGGCCCGTCCGCAGGGTGTCGTCGTAGCCGCCGTACTGACGGTTCTCGGCGAGGTAGAAGCGGGCGTTGCCCTTCTTGTCGAAGGGCAGCGTGACGACGACGGCCTGCGGCTTCTTCGTCGCGTGGAACGACGGGCCGATCTGGTGCGTGGACTTCGCCGCCTTCGGGCCGCCGACCGCGATCTCGTAGTCGAGCCAGCCGAGCTGCAGCTTCTCCCAGGCGCCCATCTGGTTCGGCGTCGTGCCGATCGCCCCGTCGCCGTGACCCAGCCACGAGCCCGAGCTCATCAGGGTCCAGAAGCCGGTGCCGTTCTCGCCCCCGCTCGTGTCGTACAGGTCGGGAAGACCGAGGTCGTGACCGTACTCGTGCGCGAAGACCCCGAGGCCGCCGTTCTCGGGTTCGGTCGTGTAGTCGCGCACCCAGAACTCGCTGTCGCCGATCTTCACGCCGCCGAACGGGTTGACCGCCGGGCCCGCCGTCCCCTCCGAGTCCTGACCGACCGCCCACCGGTGCGACCAGATCGCGCTCGAGTCGGCCCCCGCCTCCTCGCCTTCGCCGGCGTGGATGGCCTGGAAGTGGTCGATGTAGCCGTCGGCCTCGTCGAAGACGCCGTCGCCGTCGTAGTCGTAGCGGTCCCACCGGTCGAAGGTCTGCAGGTACTCGGTGATCTGCGCCGGGGTCCTGCCGCGGGAGATCTGGTCGTCGTACCAGGCGTCGGCGCTGTCCTGCACGAAGCGGGTCATGTCGGCCTGGCTCTCGGTCTCGCCGTAGCTCGCCGACGAGTACGGCACGGTGACCCAGTCGCTCACGTCGCCGTCGACGGTGTACCGGCCGCTCGACATCTCCTCGTAGACGCCCTTCAGCGACTCGCCCTGCGTGTCGAAGAACATGTCGAGGTAGTGGCCGCGGCTGAAGTCGTTCGTCCAGTAGGTGGAGTTGTCGTTCGCCGTGTCGGGCTTCGCGATCTCGTTGTGGATCGGGCCGGCCGGCGCGTCGGGGTAGCGGGGGTCGACCTCGTCGCCGAAGTCGATCAGGAACGACAGGATCTGGTCGCTCGACTCGACGCCGTACTGGGCCCATTGACCGGGCTTGATCTGGACCGACTGCGTGTCGCTGCGCGCGCTGCGCTGCTGAGGCTCGGCCTGACCGGTGACGACGCGCGCCACCGCCTCGCGGTTCAGCTCGCGCTGGGCCTCGGCCGCCGGGTCGGGGCGGTCGTCGCGGCTGCGCGGCGAGAGCTGGCCGTCCGCGCCGGGAGCCGAGGCGATCCCGCCCGTGACGCCGGATGCGGAGGAGCCTGCGGAGGGCGACGTCGGCGCGGCGACGGCCGGCGAGGCGAGCGAGGCGACGAGGAGCGACGCGAGCGCCGCACCCCCGATCGCGCTGATGTGGCGATTCTTCACGAAGTGGACCCCTGTCGTTCAACCGAGAAAACTCTTAGGGAGAACATAGGGAGCCGTGCACCCTGTGCACAGTGGGCACTTCTGGGGGCGAGCGTGTCCCCCGAACGAGGGTGCCGGGAGTCGAGGAGGCGCGGGCCGAGACGGTCAGCGGCCCGCGAGACCCCGCACCAGCGCCAGGGCGACGTCGGCGGACCGACCGGCCGTCAGCGCGAGGTTCTCGTCGTGCACGTCGTGGGCGTCGGGGCCCGCGAGATCGCTGATGCCCCGGACCGACACGAACGGCACCCGGTGCACGTGGCAGGTCTGCGCGATCGCCATGGACTCCATGTCGACGGCGTCGACGTCCACCACGTCGGCGAAGGCGCGGCGCACGCCGATGACCCGGTCGGCGGTCATGAACGCGTCGCTCGACGCGATGAGCCCGGGGCGGACGGCCCAGCCGCCGGGGGACGCGACCGACGCGCCGTACGCGAGCGCCGCCTCCATCAGAGCCTCGTCGGCGTGGAAGCTGGCCGGCATGCCCGGCACCTGGCCCAGGCGGTAGCCGAAGACCCGGGCGTCGGCGTCGAGGTTGACGTACTCGCCGCCGGCGACCACGTCGCCGATCCCGATGCCGTGACCCATGCCGGCCGCCGTGCCCGCGCTGACGACGGTGGGCACGACCCCCTCGAGGGCGCCCGCCCGGACGATCGCCGAGGTCGTGGCCCCGGCGGCGTTGACGAAGCCGATGCCGCCCTGCACGAGCAGCAGCTCGAGGCCGTCGATCTCGACGACGCGCTGCAGCGAGCCGCCGACCGCGACGGCGTCGTCGACCCTCGCGGCGCGGTCGACGAACGGCTGAGCCTCGTCGCTCATGGCCACGACGACGATGACCGGCGGGACGGCGGCTCCGTGGCTCATCGGGTGACGGTCGACCACTGGTCGCGGGCCGCGAGGAACCCGCGGGCGACCTCCTGCGCGGCCTCGAGCGAGTGGTTCGCGCCCCAGCCGCACTGCGTCTCGTTGGCCGCCGGCACCTCGGTCGCCGTCGTGATGTCGGTCAGCGTGCCCTCGACCAGCGCCATGACGTCGTCGATCTCGGGGGTGCCCTGCAGGATCAGGTAGAAGCCCGTCTGGCAGCCCATCGGCGAGAAGTCGATGACGTCGTTCGAGCGGTTGCGCGAATGCTCGGCGAAGAGGTGCTCGAGCGAGTGCACGGCGGGCATCTCGAGGTGCGCCTCGTTCGGCTGCGTGAAGCGCACGTCGAACTTGGTGATCGTGTCGCCCTTCGGCAGCGTCTTGTGGTCGGCGACGCGGATGTAGGGGGCCGCGACGGTGCGGTGGTCCAGGTTGAAGGACTCGACGTTCATCTTGGGCTGGGTCACGATGTCTCCTCTGCGCACGAGGCGCGGTCTCGGGTCGTCCGGCGGGCTGTTCTCGCCTCCGGGTGCAACGCCCGTACGAACCTAGGCCATTCCCGGGCACCGGGACCCGTCATGACGTCGCACTCAGGGGAGGATCGCGTCGACGTAGCCGCCGTCGACGCGGAGGGCGCCGCCCGTGGTCGCCGAGGCGAGACGCGAGCTGAGGTAGACGACCATGTTGGCCCTCATGAGGACATCCTCCCCCCGGGCGGGCTCAGCGGGTGCCGGGGCGCGGCCGGGGGACGACCATCGGCGTGCCGGTGAGGGGGTCGGGCACGACGAGGCAGGGCAGATCGAAGACCTCGGCCACGAGACGCTCGGTCAGCACGTCGGCGGGCGCACCCGTCGCGACGACGTCGCCGTCTCGCATGACGATCAGGTCGGTCGCGTAGCGCGCCGCCTGGTTCAGGTCGTGGAGCACCGCGACCACCGTGGTGCCCTGCGCGTGCAGTCGCGCGAAGAGGTCGAGCAGGTCGTACTGATGCGCGATGTCGAGGTAGGTGGTCGGCTCGTCGAGCAGCAGCACGGAGGTCTGCTGCGCCAGCGCCATGGCCACCCAGACGCGCTGCCGTTGACCCCCCGAGAGCTCATCGACGGGGACGTCGACGAGCTCGGCGAGATCGGTCTCGGCGAGCGCGGAGTCGACGGCCTCGCGGTCCGTCGCCGTCCACTGCCGGAACAGCCCCTGGTGCGGATAGCGGCCGCGGGCGACGAGTTCGGCCACCGTGATGCCCTCGGGCGCGGTCGAGGTCTGCGGCAGCAGGCCGACGAGGCGGGCGGCCTCCTTCGGCGGGACGGTCGCGAGGTCGCGCCCGTCGAGCAGAACCGACCCCGAGCGGGGCCTCAGGAGGCGCGCGAAGGCCCGCAGGAGCGTCGACTTCCCGCAGGCGTTCGGCCCGACGATCACCGTGAACGAGCCGTCGCGGACCACGGCGTCGACGGACTCGCTGACGGTGCGGCGGTCGTAGGCCAGATGCGCGGACCGGGCCTCGAGACGGACCGAAGCATCGGCCGCACCGCTCGCGGGCACCGCGCCTGCCGTGCCGGCCGTGGCTGCCGTGCCGGCCGTCGCTCCCGTGCCGGCCGTGTCGCCCATGTGATCGGTCATGCGGACCTCCGGCTCTCTCCGACGAGCAGCGTGATCAGGTAGACCCCGCCGATGACGAGTGTGACGAGCCCGACCGGCACCGGGCTCGAGGCGATGTGCTGGGCGACCAGGTCCGCGACGAGCAGCAGCACCGCTCCCGTCACCGCCCCGGCGACCAGGGGGACCCCGGCCGACCGGACGAGCCGCCGGGCGAGCTGAGGCGCGGCGAGCGCGACGAACGCGATCGGGCCCGTGCTCGCCGTCACGACCGCGGTCAGGGCGACCCCGACGACGACGACGGCGAGTCGCGAGCCCTCGGCCCGGAGCCCGTGCGAGCGCGCGGCGTCGTCGCCGAGCTCGAGCTGGCGCAGCGGGCGCGACAGGGCCACGACGAGCGGGGTCAGCACGGCGAGCAGCACGAGGGCGGGGACGAGCTGCGACCAGCCGACGAGCGCGAGCGATCCCGCACCCCAGAACGACGCGGTCAGGGCGACCTCGCTCTGGGCTCGGAGCAGCAGCCAGCTGTTGACCGAGTGCAGCAGCGCGGTCACGCCGATGCCGACGATGATCAGCCGGAGCCCCGGGACGCCCCCGCGGTAGGCCAGGAGGTACACGGCGAGCGCCGTGGCGAGCCCCCCGGCGAGAGCGCCGCCGGCGGTGCCGAGCGACGACGAGGCCCCCGACACGATCACGATGATCGCCCCGGTGTAGGCGCCGGTCGAGAACCCGATCACGTCGGGCGAGCCGAGGGGGTTGCGCGTCAGCGACTGGAAGATCGCGCCCGAGGCGCCGAGGGCGGCGCCGAACACGAGGGCGGCGAGCACCCGCGGCAGACGCCATTCGAGGACGATCGTCGACGCGAAGCCGTCGGTGCCGGTCAGGGCGCGGACGACCTCGAGGGGGCTGAGGGGGTAGTCGCCGATGCCGAGCGCGACGAGGGCGACCACGAGGGCGACCCCGGCGAGCGTCAGGGTCGCGACCCCGCGCCTCCTGGCCGTCGTCAGGCGCCGACCGCTCACGGCCGGGCCGCGCGCACCGGCGGTCATGCGCCGACCCCTCGTCGGCGTCGGGCGATCGCGATGAGCACCGGCGCCCCGACGGCGGCGGTGACGAGTCCGGCGGCCAGCTCGCCCGGAGGGGCGACGACCCGCCCGATCACATCGGCGAGCAGCAGCAGCGCGGGGCCGAGCAGGGCCGAGAGCCCGGTGATCCAGGGCTGACTCGGCCCGACCAGACCGCGGGCGGCGTGCGCCACGATCAGCCCCACGAACGCGATGGGACCGACCACGGCGGTCGCGCCTCCGGCGAGCAGGGTGACGACGATCAGCGAGACCAGCCGGACGGCCGGCACCGACACCCCCACCGACGAGGCGTGCTCGTCGCCGAGAGCGACGGCGTCGAGGGGACGGGCGGCGAGCAGGGCCACCACGAGCCCCGCGCCGACGAACGGCAGCACGGTGAGCACGGGCTCCCAGCCGCGGTCGGCGAGCGAGCCGACCTCCCAGGCGCGCACGGCGTCGAAGCGGCGCGGGTCGGCCAGCACGATCGACGAGGTGATGCCGGCGAGGACCGAGCCGAGCGCGAGACCGGCGAGGGTCAGACGGGCCGGGCCACCGCCTCCTCGGCCCGCTCCCCCGATGAGCGAGACCGCGACCGTCGCGAGACCGGCCCCGACCAGCGAGAACCAGACCCAGCCGCTCGCGGACGTCACCCCGAGGAACCCGACGGCGAGGGCCACCGCGAACGCGCTGCCGGAGGTGACGCCGAGGATGCCCGGGTCGGCCAGGGGATTGCGGGTCACGGCCTGCACGACGGCGCCGGCCACCCCGAGACCCGCTCCGGCGACGATGGCCGCGACGGTGCGGGGCAGACGGAGATCGAGCACCGCGACGGCGTCGGCGGTGTCACGCGACGTCGCGCCGACGAGGATCCGCACGACCTCGTCGAAGGCGACCGGACGGGCGCCGACCGCGAGGCCCAGGACGACGGCGACGACGAGGAGCGCGACGGCCGCTGCGAGCGCCGCGACCCGATTGCGTCGTCGTCGGAGCGCGCCGGCCGGCCGGGGGGCGCGGTCGACCCCGAGCGTCCGGGACATCGCCATGCGGATTAGCTTAGGCTAACCTCACCTCTTGGCCGCGCGGTCGAGCCGCTGCCGGCTGACGGCGGGGCGGACGACCCTCCGCCGACCGCCCCGCGGGTCGTCCGCATCACCCCGGTCGCCCACCTCGTCCTCCACCCCACCACCCCGATCTCCCTAGGAACCCATGCGCCGCACACTCCCCCTCGTCTCCGTCCTCGCCGTCGCCGCCCTGGCCCTCGCCGGATGCTCGGCCGACTCCGACTCCGACTCCGGCTCGGGCTCCGGCTCGGGCGGAGGAGGCGCCTCCGGCGGGTTCCCCGTCACGGTCGAGACGGCCTTCGGGGACGTCCGGATCGACGAGAAGCCGCAGCGCGTCGTCGCCCTCGGCTGGGGCGACGCCGAGACCGCTCTCGCCCTCGGCGTGCAGCCCGTCGGAGCGTCGGACTGGCTGGCCTTCGGCGAGGAGAACGACGGCGTCGGGCCGTGGGCGCAGGGCCTGTACGACACGTCGCCCGAGATCATCGGCACCCTGGAGCCCTCGTACGAGGCCATCGCCGCCCTCGAGCCCGACATCATCCTCGACACGAAGGGCTCGGGCGACCAGGAGCGCTACGACCGTCTGTCGAGCATCGCCACGACCATCGGCGTGCCCGAGGGCGGCGCGAACTACCTGACCGACTTCGAGGACCAGATGGACCTCGTCTCCACCGCCCTCGGCGAGGAGGCCGAAGGCGACCGGCTCGTCGAGCGGAGCGAGGCGGCCGTCGAGGCCACCGCCGACGCGCACCCCGAGTGGGACGACCTCACCGTCACCGCCGCCACGAAGACCAGCGAGGGCTGGGGCGCCTACATCGAGGGATCCGAGCGGGTCGACCTGCTCGAGGAGCTCGGCTTCGACCAGAACCCCGAGATCGCCGCCCTCACCCCGAACTCGAGCGGCTTCTCGGTCAGCATCTCGTCGGAGCAGCTCGACCTGATCGACGCCGACGTGATCGTGGCGTTCCCGATCTTCATCGACACCACCGAGATCACCGACGACCCCCAGTGGAAGCAGCTCGACGCGGTGACGGCCGGACACGACGTCGTCATCGACGGCGACATCTCGTCCGCCTACTCGCTCGGCACCTCGCTCGCCCGCGACTACGCCCTCGAGCAGCTGGTCCCGCTGCTCGAAGCGGCGACCACGCGATGACGACCGGGGACTCCGCGACCGGAGGGGCGGCGGTGACCGGCACCGCGCCTCCTCGGCGGCCGGCTCGGACGCAGCACGTCTTCGTCGTCGACCGGACCGAGCGGGTGTCGCCGCACCTCGTGCGCGTGCACCTCGGCGGGCCGGCCTTCGACGAGTTCGCCGACGCGGGCGGCGAGCAGCTCGCCGCGACCGACCGCTACGTGAAGCTCCTGCTGGCACGACCCGGACTCGGGCTGCAGCCGCCGTTCGACCTCGACGCCCTGCGCTCCGAGCTGTCGCCCGGCGACCTGCCCGTGCGGCGGACGTACACGATCCGGCTCGTCGATCGCGTCGCCCGCACCATCGCGATCGACTTCGTCGTGCACGGCGACGAGGGGGTCGCCGGCCCGTGGGCCCTCGCCGCGAGACCGGGCGACCGGCTCTCGATGTCGAGCCCCGGCGGACTCTGGTCTCCGAGCGACGACCCCGAGGTGGGGCATCTGCTGCTCGCCGACGACTCGGCCCTGCCCGCCGTGGCCTCGGCCCTCGAGTCGATGCCCGAGCACGCGCACGGGCTCGCCCTCGTCGAGGTCGACACCCCCGACGACGAGCTCGACCTCGCCCGCCCGTCGGGCGTCGAGCTCCGCTGGCTGCACCGACGAGGCGCCGCGACGCCCGGGTCGCTGCTGATCGCCGCCCTGCGCTCGCTCGAGACCCCCACGGGGCCGGTGACCGTCTTCGCCCATGGCGAGCGGGGAGCCATGAAGGAGGTGCGGGCCGTGCTGCAGGACGACTGGCGACTCGACCGCACCGTCCTCTCGCTGTCGGCCTACTGGGCCCTCGGACGCGCCGAGGATCGGTTCCAGGCCGAGAAGCGGGAGCCCGTCGGAGCGATCTTCACGGACTGATCCGACGGTCGTGGTGCGCGGACGGTCGGCGACAGGCGCAAGATATCTTCGTGCAGAATGTGCAGAACGACCTGATGTCGCCCGAGAAGAACGTCCAGCGGATCATGTGGACGGGGACCCTGTGGTTCATGGCCGCGGTGGGGAGCGTCGCCGTCGGGCTCGGCCTGCTGGTCTCGTCGGGCTGGCGACCGAGCGTGCTGCCCACCGGGCTCGCCGTGCTGTTCTGGGCCGCGTTCGGCCTCGTCGCCCTCAGCATCGGGCTGATCGGCTGGTCGGGCTGCCCCATCCTCGAGGTCGACGTGCCCACGGCGGACCGCAACAAGACGCTGACCATGCAGGGCGGCACGCTGTTCTTCATCGTCGGCATGACGGCGGCGACCGTCGCGGTGCTGCTCGGCCCGGCCTCGTGACGGCATGACCGTCGCGCCGGGCGCTGGCGACGATCGGCCGACCATCGGCCCGACGCCCGCGCCCGATCTGCACGTCATGACGTTCAATCTGCGGCGGCGGCTGCCCGCTCTGCGACCCGGCGGCCCCGATCGCTGGAGCCGGCGGGCCCCGCTGGTGGCGCGCCTCCTGGAGTCCGAGTCGCCCGCCGTCCTCGCCGTGCAGGAGGTCATGCCCGACCAGTCGGCGGAGCTCGCCGCGATGCTCGGCGACCGCTACACGGCGATCGGCAGCGGACGCGATCGCCGCCGCGGTGACGAACGGGTCGAGATCCACGTCGACGCCGAGCGGTCGAGCGTGCTCTCGTCGCGCATCTGGTGGATGTCGGATCGACCCGACGTGCCGGGGTCGCGCGGGCCGGGAGCGCTGTTCCCCCGCGTGGTCGTGCAGGTCGAGCTGTCCGACCGCGCGACCGGGGCGCGGTTCCATGTCATCGCCGTGCACGTCGACCCGTTCTCGCGTCGGGCCGGACTCGACTCGGCCCGTCGGCTGCGCGCCGTCGTGGAGGGTCTCGACGGCCCGGTCGTGGTGCTCGGCGACTTCAACGCCCGCGACGACTCCCCCTCGCACGACGAGCTGACCCGCGGGGGCCTCCTGGTCGACGCGCGGACGGCGGCCGACCACCTCGTCGACCCCGGGTGGGGCAGCTGGTCGCACTACGGCCCGCCGCGGCCCGGAGGCCGCCGACTCGACTGGATCCTCGTCAGCCCCGACGCCGAGGTCTCGACCGCCGGCGTGGGCGCCCCGCGCTACGGCGGGGCCGCCGCCTCCGACCACGACCCGGTGCACGCCGTGCTGCGCTGGCCGGCCGGGCGAGAGGCGGAACGTCCCCCGGAGGCGCGCTGACGGGGGACGGATCGGCAACGATCCGGCGTCGGAGTCCCCGTCGACTCGAACAGGGGGCCGTGCGGCCACCCCCGCATCACCTAGGTTCGGACCGACGCGCCCGCTCGAGGTGCACGACCGTTCCAGGGGGAACACGCATGCCCAGATCACACCGCCTCCGCTCGGGAGCCGGCGCCGCCGCGCTCGTCGCCGCGATGGTCCTCGCCCCGACCGCCGCCCTCGCCGCCGAGACGCCCACCGCCGAGGCTCCGACCGACGTCGTGAGCGTCGACCCCACGACGACCCCGGTCGCCGTGCCGACCGATCCGGGCACCGTCGCCCCGGCCGACCCCGCCGCCCCGGCCGACCCGGCCGCCGACGCCGGCGACACGACCGGCGGCACGGTCGTCGTCGGGCAGCGCCCCGCCGCCGCAGCACCCGCACCCGCCGCCACCCCGAGCGCCACGCCCGCGCCGAGCGCGACGCCCGCGCCGACCCCGTCGGCCACGCCGACGCCCACGCCCGGTTCGGTCGTCGTCGTGCCCGGCGAGGACTCGGAGCCGACGGTCGAGGTCTTCAGCTCCGTCGCCACGCCCGGCGAGACCGTGTCCGTCTACGCCTACGGCTTCGCGGACGACGACGCCGTCTCGGTCGACGTCACCGGCCCGGCCGTGACCCCGTCGACGTCGTTCACCGTCTACTCGTACGAGGAGGACTTCGTCTTCGACTCCGCGGGCGAGGTCTCCTTCGACATGGACATCCCCGAGGACCTCGACCTCGGCGTGATCACCGTCACCGTCTCCGATGCCAGTGGCGCTTCGGAGTCGGCCGAGATCGACGTGCGCGAGCGCGTCCCCGCCCCGACCCTCTCCGTCCCGACCGGCGCGACGGCCGGCATCGTGACCATCACCGGCGCGGACGCCGTCCCCGGGTCCGCGGCCGGCGTGCTGGTCGCCGACGGCGAGATCGTCGATCTCCTGGCGTCCTTCGACGAGGAGGACGCGGTGCGCGAGAGCGTCGCCGCGGCCTCGGGCGACACGGAGGACATCCCCTTCGACACCGCGCCCGTCGCCTACGACCCCGACGAGCAGGTCGCGGTCGCGATCGTCCCCGTGGCCGCCGACGGCACCTTCACCGCGCAGTTCATCCTGCCCGCGGGGGACTTCGCCGCGCTCTCGCAGCTCGTGCTCGACGACGAGCAGGCCTACTTCTCGGACTCGTCGGAGTTCGCGCCGTTCTCGGTCGCCGAGGCCGCAGCCGCCGAGCCGACCCCGAGCGCCACCACTCCCCCGGCCGTGGTGCCGGCGGGAGGCGGCACCACCGTGGTGCAGCGCCCGGACGGGACGCTGGCCTACACGGGCGCCGACCAGGGCCTCTGGATCGCCGGCGCCGCTGCGCTGCTGGCGCTCGGCACCGCGCTGGTCGCCGTTCCGCGCCTCCGTCGCCGCTTCGGCCGCTGAGTCCCCGCGACCGCTGAGTCGAGCCGACCCACTCCGCGCCGTCCCGCTCCTCGCGGCGACCCGACCGACCCGCTCGGTCGGGTCGCTGCGAGGTGAGGGCGGCGCGTCGTCGTCTCACGATCCGGGCACGATGCGGGCCGGGATCGGGCGCGACGCCGCGAGGGCGAGTCCAATGGACTCATGATCGACACGTTCGTGCAGCGCCCGACCCGCCCGATGGAGTGGGTGGCCGACGCCGTCCGCGCCCTGGCCGCGCTCAGCGTCGTGGTCGTCGGGATCGGCTGGGGGTTCGTCGAGATCGCCGTGCTGATGCTGGCCCTCGCCGCCGTGCTCGTCCCGAGGTTCCTCGGTGTGCGCGCCGGATTCGACGTCATGGTCGGCGTGACCGTGCTCGTCGCCGCCTGGAGCAGCGTGTTCGAGCTCTACACCCGCGTCGACGGGTGGGACATCGTCGTGCACGTCGCCCTGAACGGCGTGCTCGCCGCGCTGGCCGTCATCGTGGCGCAGCTCGTCGGCTTCCTGCCGTCGCACGGGCACCGCGCCGGTCTGATCGTCGCGACGGTCGCCGTCGGCCTCGCCACCGGGGTCCTCTGGGAGATCGGCGAGTGGTGGGGGCACAACATCGTGGACGACGCCATCTACGTCGGCTACGACGACACCCTCGGCGACCTGGTCTCGGGCGGCGCCGGCGCCCTCGTCGCGGGCCTCGCCCTGCCGTTCCTCACCGCACGGAGCCGGCTGCGCACCGCCGATCGTCCGCTCGGCGACGCCGCATCGACGACGCGGCACCCGGGCGCCTCCGTCAGCGGCTGACGTCGCGGGCGGACCCCTCGCGCTCGGTGCCGTCGCGGGGGCCGTCCCGCTGCTCGTCGCGACGGGCGCGATCGGCCGAGGCCGCGCCTCCTCGGGAGGATGCGGGAGGCGCGGCTCTCTCGTGCCGCGTCACCTCCGTCGGCAGGTGCCCCCCTCCTGAGACGACGTCGATCGCGTCGACCTTCCGCGTCAACCCGAGACGCCGGAACAGACCGGCCGGATCGGCCCGCAGCCAGCGCCACCAGGGCCGCCCGTCGACGCCGTGCACCGAGAAGGAGTGCAGCGCGCGGTAGGTCCGCAGCCAGGGGTCGTTGCGGACGCTCAGGGGCCGGGCGGAGATGCCGGTGACCACGTCGTGCCGATAGGCGATGCGCCCCTGCCCGGCGAGCTGGAGATCACCGAGGTGCACGGCCAGATCCATGTCGTCGTGGAGCATGACGTCGTGACGGTGCACCACGTCGCGCACCCGCAGCCAGGCGGAACGGCGCATCATCATCGTCGATCCGAAGAGCGGCCAGTGCGCGAGCCCCGCCCCGACGATCAGGTGGTACGCGCCCACGTAGAACGTCGACAGAGCGGCACCGGTCAGGATCGGAGCGTCGTAGAAGCGGGCGTTCGTGCTGACGGCCAGCACGTCGTCGTCGCTCTCGAAGGTCGCGACGAGCTCGGCCACCCAGTGGCGCGGCAGGACGCTGTCCGCATCGCAGCGACCGATCAGATCGGCCGTCGTCGAGTCGTACCCCGTGCTCGACGCGGCCGCGATGCCGACCTCGGACTCGGTGACGACCCGGGCGCCGTGACG
Source organism: Frigoribacterium sp. Leaf263 (assembly GCF_001422285.1). Lineage (GTDB taxonomy): Bacteria > Actinomycetota > Actinomycetes > Actinomycetales > Microbacteriaceae > Frigoribacterium. The sequence continues at coordinate 347 of NZ_LMMO01000008.1, read as the reverse complement.
GAGGGCGACCTCGACGGTGTCGTCGGTGCTGCCGTTGTCGACCACGACGACCTCGTCGGGGACGCGGGTCTGCCGCGCCAGCGACCTCAGGCACGCGTCGAGCAGGGCGCCATCGTCTCGAACGGGGACGACGACGCAGACGAGCACCCGCCCAGTCAACCCCGTCGGAGGCGATCCGGGGCGAGCGCCGCGCGGTGGCCGCCCGACCTCGGGCCGTCTGACCCGGGCGAACCGGGGCGGCCGGTCGCGGGCGGGTACGGGAAAACCCCACCCTGCCGGCCTGGTGAGGGCTGGCGGGGTGGGGTTCCACCGGGAACAGGGGTCCCGGCACGGGGCCGGGGCCCCTG
>NZ_LMMO01000007.1 GCF_001422285.1 Frigoribacterium sp. Leaf263 | reverse complement strand
CCCGAACCTGTTCCACCTCGGCTCCCTGCAGAACGCGAACTCGGTCAACTTCGTGCACATCCTCCAAGACCAGGCCGAGCACATCGCAGCCGTCATCGGGGCGGCCCGCGCCGCCGGCGCCCGCACCGTCGAGCCCACCGAGGAGGCGCAGGACGACTGGGGGCGCATCGTCCGGACGACCGCGATCGACAACGCGACCTTCCAGGCCGAGTGCACCCCGGGCTACTACAACGCCGAGGGCCGCGGCAGGCCGAACACCTCCTCCTACGGCCCCGGCCCGGTCGCGTTCCACGACGTGCTCGGGACGGCTCGTTCCCCCGGGAGACCTTCCAGGCCGAGTGCACCCCGGGCTACTACAACGCCGAGGGCCGCGGCAGGCCGAACACCTCCTCCTACGGCCCCGGCCCGGTCGCGTTCCACGACGTGCTCGAGGAATGGCGTCGGACGTCCCTGGGCGATGTGCTCGTCGGGGTCCCCGCCCCGGCGACGACGTGACCTGATCGCCACGATCACCGTGTCGGAGCAGGACGCAGGTCCGGTCTCCGCCACCGACCTCGCAGCCCGTCCTGGGACGACCGAGGGGTTCATGGCCCTCAGCGGCGGGGCTGGCCCCTTCGTCTACCGTCTGGAGTCGCTGGCGCAGGGGGCCCGGCAGGCGAACGGCGGGTGAGCACCGGCCTGGTTCATCTCGCTCGGTGCGGTCCGACGCAGGGCCGCCGCACTCAGCGGCTCAATCGCTGATGTCCGATGACGCGAAGAAGGTCGAGTTTGCTTCGATTCTCCGCGCCTGCGCCTGGATTGAGGATGACGAGCCGATGCGACCCTTTCTCGGTGAACAGCACCTGCGCGTCGATGGCGATGCTGCCCAGCTCAGGGTGGAGCAGCGTGTCGCACTCGTCGTACGTCTGAGCCACATGGTGGAGATCCCACATGCGACGGAATTCCGCGCTGCTCTCACTGAGCTCTGCCGCGATGTCCCGTGCGCGTCGCGTGTCGCTGCCGTCCTGTGTGGCCATCCTCAGGCGCGCGGCAAGGTACTGCCCATGGCGCTCGTGCGCATCCGCGGGATAGATCCTGCGTTCTTCGGGGTCCGTGAACCAGCGGTGGAATCCACTCTTCGAAGGGCCGGTGAAAGATGTCTCATCGCCGAAGAGCGCCTTGGCCAGCGAGTTCATCGCGAGGGTGTCCAGCAAGTCGTTCTGCACCAGGCAGGGAACGTTCGAGAGGCCATCGAGAACCTGCAGGAGTGACGGCGGTACGTGATCTGACGTGTCGAACGTGCGGGGGGCGTTGTGCCCGATGAGGGCGAACAGATGATCTCGCTCGTCCGTGCTCAGCCGCAGCGCCCGGGCCAGGGACGCCGCGATGTGCGTCGAGGGGCGGGGTGCGCGTTGCTGTTCGAGGCGTGCCAGGTAGTCCGTCGACATCCCCGCGAGCTGGGCGACTTCCTCTCTGCGAAGTCCAGGCGCACGACGTCGGGACCCGCCGGTGAGCCCGACGTCCTGGGGGAGCAGCGACTCCCTCCGAGACCGCAGGAATTCTGCCAGCAGACGTTCGTTCATGCGTCAATCATGTGGCACCGGCTGATCCGCAGCCAGGGACGAGTTGTCCGTGGCTGCGGATCGGATGTCGGTCCGGTTCGCCGGCACGTCGCCGAGGATCCGCGGCGACCGCGCGGCGGTCGCGGTTCTGCCGTGGGCCGGCTGCTCGCGCCGGGCTACATCGTGCTGAACGAGCTCAACATCTCCTTGTAGTCGCCCCGGGTGAACGCGTGACGGATGGCCTCGGCCCTGGCGACGATGATCTCGTCCGCGTCCGGCTTGGTCTCCAGCAGCGACATGACCTCTGTCAGGTATTCGTCCAGCGGCATCGCGTAGGCGCTGTCGGTCTGGTTCATCAAGTCGGTCCGTACCGCGGGGGGAACGACCTCGATCACCTGCATGCCTGACGCGGCCACCTGGATGCGGAGCGAATCCGAGAACGAGTGCAGCGCCGCCTTGGTCGCACTGTAGGTGGGTGTCGCCGGGTAGGGCACGAAGGCGAGAGAGGACGTCACGTTGATGACCGTGCCATCACTCTCACCGACGAGCTGCGGAAGGAAGGCGTACGTCATCCTGATCGTCCCGAGGAGGTTGACCGTGACATGGTCTTCCGCCAGGCGCACGTCGGCGGGATCGAGGAGGCTCTCTTCGTACATGATGCCCGCGTTGTTGATGAGAACATTCAGTCCGGGATGCGTGACCTTGAGCGTCTCGGCTGCTCGGGCGATCGAAGACGGTTCTCCGACGTCCAGTTCGATCGCGTCGATGCCCGGGTGATCGGAAGCGATCTCATCCAACAGGGCTTTTCGACGGCCGGCGATGATGATCTTGTTGCCCGCGGTGTGGAGACGTCGGGCCAGACCGAGCCCGATCCCGGACGTGGCACCGGTGATGAGAATCGTGTTACCAGTGAGTTTCAAGTGGTGCAGCTCCTTCGTAGATGTCACTCGTATCGAGTCACCGTCGGGACTCTACGGAGCGACATCCAGGGCAGGAAGGGATGAGTTGTCCGGGTACGGGTCATCCCTGGATCGAGCCCACGAGACCGCCGCCATGGGGTCGCAAGCCATCGTCTCCGACCTCGACACCGTGAACCTCCCGCTCGAGCGGGAACCGCACCGTGGGCAGGGCGTCGACGATGCCGCGATGATCGTCGGAGACGCCGCTCGGTCGCGCTCTCAGAGCTTCTCGGGGGTCTCGCGGTCCGCGGCGTGGATGGGCTCGCTGTGCCCGAAGGTCTCGGCCGCCGCGCGGAGGCGCTCGACGAACTCCGTGTTCTCCATCTCGAGCTCGTCGGCCTCGGCGTCCTCGACGACGAGTTCGCTGGCCGGCCCGATGAGGATCTTCGTGGTCGTCATCATCCCGTCCGGGGCGACGGCGGGGACTTCGACGGTGTCGGCGCGGTCGCCTCCCGAGAGCGCTGCCGCGTACTCGATGACGGCGTCGGCGACGTCGTCGCTGGTGAGGATGATGGCGCTGTCGTAGCGGATGTTCTTCATGGCGTCTCCTGATCGGCGTCGTCCCAGTCAAGCCCGGCTCGCGCATCCTGGACCGACCGAAGAGGCCGCGCGGATCGCTCATTCAGGCGCCGAGTCGCGCCCTGGCTGCTGCCCGGGCGTCGATCGCGACGCCGACGATCAGCCGGCGAGGGTGCGGTACCGGGCGGGGATCGGCGGGACGCGCAGCCAGGAGGCGCGGCGCACGCCGTCGAGCGACGTCCAGTCGACGAAGACCGTCCCGAGCGAGACCAGGGCGGCGAGCGACTCGGGCGACGCGACGCCCACGGACGACCCCCGGCGCAGGCGGGCGATGCCGACGATCGAGTCGTCGGGCAGGCGGACCTCCACGAGCCGGGGGTCGTCTCCGCCGATGGACCGCAGCACGAGGCAGCTGCCGGCGGGCACGGAGAGGTCGCCCGAGGCCTGCGGCTCGTCGAGGTAGGTGAGGTAGAAGCGGGGGGATCTCCGGAGGCGCGGGGCGCGTTCCGACCGGATCCTCCCGAGGGTCCGTGGGGCGCGCTGGACGACGGCGGGCGGCTGATCCGTGCCGGATGCGGTGGTGTCCATCGTGGTCGTCCCCTGGTCGTCTCGGTCGCCCGCGTTCCCTCGCCTGGCGTCCTGTTCCAGACAACAGGGTGCGGGCGGCTCGGAGCATGCCCGCCCCCTCCCCAGTGAGGGGGGTCGCACCTCCCCAGTCCGGGGGGTCCGCCGCGTGTCGTCGCCCGCCCGCGTCGGTCGAGGGGCACGCGAGTGAGCGCTCACTTCGGGCGGGTGCGGAGGTCTAGAGTGGACGCGCCACCGAGCCGAAGGAGTCCCGATGCACAACTGGGCCGCCAACGTCGAGTACTCGACGACAGACCTGCGCCGTCCCACCACCGTCGACGAGGTCCGTGACGTCGTCACCTCGTCTCGACGGGTGAAGGCCCTCGGGTCGAGGCACTCGTTCAACCGCGTCGCCGACACCGACGGCGCTCTCGTGTCGCTCGATCGGCTCGACGTGCCCATCGAGCTCGACGCCGAGGCGGGCACCGTCCGCGTCGGGGCCGGGACGACGCACGCCGTCCTGGCCGTCGAGCTGCAGCGTCAGGGTCGTGCCCTGCCGAACCTCGCCTCGCTGCCGCACATCTCGGTCGCCGGAGCCGTGCAGACCGGCACCCACGGTTCGGGAGTCGGCAACCCCGCCCTGTCGGCGTCCGTCGCGGCCGTCGAGTTCGTCCGCGCCGATGGCTCCCTCGAGACCGTCCGCCGGGGCGACGACCGCTTCGAGGCGTCGGTGGTGGGTCTCGGGGCCCTGGGCGTGGTCACCGCGCTCGTCCTCGACACGGTCCCGACGTTCGACGTGGTGCAGACCGTGCATTCGGCGCTGCCCTGGCGGGCCGCCCTCGATCGGCTCGACGACGTGCTCGGTCACGCGTACAGCGTCAGCCTCTTCACGCGGTGGACGGGCGACGCCGTCGACCAGGTCTGGGCCAAGGCCCGCGTCGGCGACCCGGTCCGGCTCGATCTCGCCGACCTGGGCGGCGTGCCCGCCGAGGCGGCCGTCCACATGCTCCCCGACACCGCGGCCGACGCCGTGACGCCGCAGCTCGGCGTCCCCGGGCCCTGGCTCGACCGGCTCCCGCACTTCCGGGCGGACTTCACCCCGAGCGCGGGCGAGGAGATCCAGAGCGAGTACCTCGTGCCCGCCGAGCACGCCGCCGCCGCGATCGGGGCGCTCCGCGCGGTGGGGCACCGCTTCGCCGACGTGCTGTTCGTCAGCGAGATCCGCACCGTGGCCGCCGACGACGCGTGGCTCAGCCCGAGCGGCGGACGCGACAGCGTGGCCTTCCACTTCACCTGGCGACGCCTGGCCGACGAGGTACTCGCCGTGCTGCCCGTCGTCGAGGAGGCCCTCGCGCCGTTCGACGCCCGCCCGCACTGGGGCAAGGTCGCGACGCTCGACCACGGGACGCTGCGCCGCCGCTTCCCGAGACTCGACGACTTCGCCGCGCACGCCCGCGCCGTCGATCCCGACGGGCGCTTCCGCAACGACCACCTGGCCCGCACCGTCTTCGAGGAGTCCCCTGTTGTCTGACCCCACCCGCGCCTCCTCGTCCACGACCGCGGCGACCGGTCCGGTCGACGCGCCGCTGCCTCTCAGCGGCCGGGCGAGCACCATCGAGCACGGCCCGTATCGCGCCGAGATCGCGGGTGTCGGCGCCACCCTGCGCGCCCTCACCCACGACGGCCGCGACCTCGTGGTCCCGTTCGGCGTCGACGAGGTCCGGCCGCTCTACCGCGGCGCCCTGCTCGCCCCCTGGCCCAACCGGGTCGTCGACGGGCTCTACGACGACCAGGGGGTCGAGCGTCAGCTGCCGATCACCGAGGTCGAGCGCGGTCACGCTCTGCACGGGCTCGTCCAGTGGGCCGAATGGGACGTCGAGCACCACACGCCCGACCGCGTCGTGCTGGCCACCCGCCTGGCGCCGAGCGACGGCTACCCGTACCGCCTCGACCTGCGGGTCGAGTACCGGCTCGACGACGACGGTCTGCACACGACCGTGCTGGCGTCGAACGCCGCCGCCGGGCGGGCGCCGTACGGCGTGGCCCCGCACCCCTACCTCGTCGCCGGCGAGGGCCGCGTCGACGACTGGACGCTCACCCTCGCCGCCGACGGCTACCTCGAGGTGACCGACGACCGCCTCGTGCCGCTCGGCGTGCACGGGGTCTCCGAACGCGACGGCTTCGACTTCCGCGACGGTCGGCTCATCGGCGACCTCTTCGTCGATCACGCCTTCACCGACGTCGCGGCGGCGGCCGGCGGGCGTCACGAGGCGCGGGTCACGACGGCCGACGGCACCGGCGTGCGGATGAGCTGGGGCCGGGAGCTCCCCTGGGTGCAGGTGCACACCGGCGACCGCCCCGAGCCGGAGGACGACCGCCGCGGTCTGGCCGTCGAGCCGATGACCTGCCCGCCGGACGCGTTCACGAGCGGCGTCGACCTCGTGCACCTCGGACCGGGGGAGTCGCACGAGGCGTCCTGGAGCATCGCCGCGATCGTCTGAGCGCTGATCGTCAGGAACGGTCACGGGTCGTCTGGTTACCATCGAGTGTGAGCAGACGATCCGAACGACACGACGAGACGGCGCCCCTCGAGGGCGGCCACGCCGCCGCGACGGACGACCGCACGCCTCCGCGGCACGCCAGAGGTCGTCGTCGCCGGGTCGTCGTGCTGCCCGCCGTGGCGGGTGTGCTCGCGGCCCTCCTCCTGCTCACCGGCGGCTACGCCACCTACAGCTACAACCGGTTCGTCGGCGGAGTCACGCACGTCGACGCGATCCCGTCGGCCGGCGACGACGGTGACGACGACGTCGACGGCGTGGCCCAGAACATCCTGCTGGTCGGCGACGATCACCGACCCGACAACGCCACCCCCGACGAGCTCGCGCTGCTGAGCACCGACTCCGACGGGGGAGCGTCGAACACCGACACGATGATCGTCCTGCACATCCCCGCCGACGGCTCGAGCGCCACCCTCATCTCGATGCCGCGCGACTCGTACGTCGAGATCCCGGGCTACGGGCAGAACAAGCTCAACGCGGCCTACTCGCTCGGCAAGGAGTCCGGGGGCAGCGAGGCCGCCGGCGCGCAGCTGCTCATCCAGACCGTGCAGAACCTCACCGGTCTGACGATGGATCACTACGTGCGCGTGTCGCTCATCGGCTTCTACCGCGTCGTCGACGCGCTCGGCCCGGTCGACGTCTGCCTCAACCAGGCCGCCGTAGACAGCTTCTCGGGGGTGAATCTGCCCGCGGGGGTCTCGACGCTCGACGCCAAGCAGGCGCTGTCGTTCGTGCGCCAGCGGCACGGCCTCCCCGGCGGCGATCTCGACCGCCAGGTCCGTCAGCAGTACTTCCTCAGCGTCGAGGCCCGCAAGATCCTCTCGGCCGGCACCCTGCTGAACCCGACCAAGCTCGGCTCGGTGCTCGACGCCGTCAGCTCGTCGATGGAGACCGACTCGGGGCTGAACTTCCTGCAGCTGGCGAATCAGGTCAAGAACCTCCGGCCCGAGAACGTCCGATCAGCCACCATCCCGATCCTGGGCACGCCGACGATCTCGGTCGGCGGCTCGCCGCTGTCGATCGTCGAGGTCGACAAGGGCGCCATGCCGGGGTTCATCCAGGGGCTCGTGGGTCCGCCGCAGGCGTACACCGACGCCGTCGCGGCCGCACCGGCCGACGTCTCGGTCAGTGTCGCCAACGCGAGCGGCGTCACGGGCGCCGCCACGACGGCCACCGAGGCCCTGGCTGCGGCGGGCTTCGTCACCGGCGCCCCGACGTCGGCGTCGGCGACGGCCGCGACGGTCGTGAACTACCCCGCGGGGCAGGAGGCCCAGGCCAAGGCGGTCGCCGCCTACCTGCCCGGAGCGGTCGCGGTCGCGTCGAGTCAGGTGACCGCCGTCACGGTCGTGCTCGGCAGCGACGGCATCACCGTGCAGCCGCCCGTCACCGAGACCCCCGAGCCCTCGACACCGGCCGAGACCACGGCGCCCGAGGCCACCGTCGCGCCCGAGCCCGCGCCGACGCCCACCCCGGCGGGCACGAGCTACGCGGCCGGCGCCTGCATCAACTGACCCTGACCCGATCGGGTGCGGTCGACCGAGGGTGCAGCGGTCGACCGGCCCTTGACCCTCGGGTGCGGTCAGCCCGCCGTGCAGCGGTCTAGGCCGGCATCGAGCGCGTGCCAACCGGGTCGGACTCCCAGGTCGTCGCCGAGACCGACCCTGGTGAGAGGCGGTGCAGAGCCGCCTCGAGTGCGCGACGCGTGCGGCGGGCCGACAGCTCGTCGCGGACGACCATGTCGAAGCGGAGCATCTCCGTCGACTCGGTGAGCAGCACCGTGCCGGCGTCGGCGAGCTGCACGAGGTACTGGCCCTCGCCGACCCGGGCGGCGACGTGCTCGGAGAGCAGCCGCCGCGACAGCCAGAACAGACCGGCCGAGTCGTGCGCGGTGTGGACGGTGGCCGTCGCGGTGATCATGCGGACACTGTGCCGTGCCTTCCGCTCAGCGACGTGAACGGCGTGTGGCGAGCGTGTTAACCCCGCAGGGGGACAACCGACTTGACACGCGCCTGCGCAACGCGCATAGTTGGCGAGCGCTCGGATGTGAGCGCTCACATTGCAAGCAGTCCCTGACGAAGAGGTCACCTGTGAACACCAGCACCACAACCCGACGCGCGAGCCGCCGCCCCCTGGCCGCCCTCTCTTCGCCGCACCCCGTCGCCGACGGCCCGGCCCCGCGCCTCCTCGGCTGACTCCGGGCCCCGCGGCCGCCCCGATCACCCCGGTCGGAGCCCCGCACGTCGCCCCGAGCCTGCTCCGCAGCCGGCCCGGACGCGGTCTCAGCCCCGCCGGTCGCCTCCCCGTCGCACTCGACGCCCTCCCGTGTGACCGGTCACTTCGGCCGGTCGCCCCCCTCGACTCACCCTCACCCCCCTCCCACCGTCATCGACGACGTCGTCGAGATGACACGGACACCAAAGGAATCACACCGTGAAGAACAAGAAGATCCTCGCCGGCATCGTCGCCGTCGGCCTCGTCACGTCGCTGGCAGCCTGCTCGGGCGGCGGCGGCCGTGGCGCCGACTCCGGCAGCGGAGACACCGGCGGAGACAACGCGGGCGCCCTCGTCGGCGTCGCGATGCCCACCAAGGTCTCCGAGCGCTGGATCAAGGACGGCGACGCCGTCAAGAGCGCGCTGGAGGACAAGGGCTACAAGGTCGACCTCGAGTACGCCGACAACAAGATCCCCCAGCAGGTCCAGCAGGTCAGCAACATGATCACCAAGGGTGCGAAGGTCCTGATCGTCGCCTCGATCGACGGCGGCTCGCTCAGCGACCAGCTCGACCAGGCCGCCGCGGCCGGAATCCCCGTCATCTCGTACGACCGTCTGCTGACCGGCAACGAGAACGTCGACTACTACGTGTCGTTCGACAACTACAAGGTCGGCGTCGACCAGGCGACCAGCCTCCTCACCGGTCTCGGCCTCGCCGACGCCGACGGCAAGAAGATCGACGGCGCTGACAAGAAGACGATCGAGCTCTTCGCCGGCAGCCCCGACGACAACAACGCGACCTTCTTCTTCAACGGCGCGATGGACACCCTGAAGCCCTACATCGAAGACGGCACCATCACGGTGGGCTCCGGCCAGACCGAGTTCACGCAGGTCGCCACCCAGCAGTGGGACCCGGCCACGGCCAAGGCCCGCATGCAGAACCTCATCGCGTCGACCTACTCGGGCGGCACGAAGCTCGACGGCGTGCTGTCGCCCTACGACGGCATCTCGATCGGCATCATCTCGGCCCTCGAGGGTGCCGGCTACAGCTCCGACGCGCTCCCGGTCGTGACCGGCCAGGACGCCGAGGCCGCCTCGGTCAAGTCGATCATCGCCGGTCAGCAGTACTCGACCATCTACAAGGACACCCGTCAGCTCGCCGACCAGTCCGTCGTGATGGCCGACGACATCCTCCAGGGCGAGACGCCCGAGACGAACGACGACAAGACGTACGACAACGGCGAGAAGGTCGTGCCGACGTACCTCTTCCAGCCGACGATCGTCACGAAGGACAACTACGAAGAGGTCCTCGTCGACAGCGGCTACTTCACCGAGGCCGACCTCAAGTAGGTCGCCCCGCCCCCCGGGGCGCAGGAGGCGCGGGGCACCCGTGCCGCGCCTCCTGCGCCCCACAGCTCCGCCCCCACCCCATGCACGAGAGAAGGAACACGTGGCGAACACGATCCTCGAGATGCGCGACATCACGAAGACGTTCCCCGGCGTCAAGGCCCTGCAGAACGTCACGCTGGAGGTCGAGCGCGGCCAGGTCCACGCGATCTGCGGCGAGAACGGCGCCGGCAAGTCGACGCTGATGAAGGTGCTGTCGGGGGTCTACCCCTCGGGTTCCTTCGACGGCCAGATCCTGCTCGACGGCCAGCCCGTCGACTTCAAGAACATCAACGACTCCGAGGCCGCCGGCGTCGTCATCATCCACCAGGAGCTCGCGCTGAGCCCGTTCCTGTCGATCGCCGAGAACATCTTCCTCGGCAACGAGCAGTCCAAGGGCGGCTTCATCGACTGGAACAAGACCAACCTCGACGCCGCGGGCCTGCTGGCCCGCGTCGGGCTGCGCGACAACCCCGTGACGAAGGTCACCGACATCGGCGTGGGCAAGCAGCAGCTGGTCGAGATCGCCAAGGCGCTCTCGAAGAAGGTCAAGCTGCTGATCCTCGACGAGCCGACGGCGGCCCTGAACGACGACGACTCCGCCCACCTGCTCGACCTCATCAAGAGCCTGCAGGGGCAGGGCATCACGTCGATCATCATCAGTCACAAGCTGAACGAGATCAAGGCGATCGCCGACAAGGTCACCATCATCCGCGACGGCAAGACGATCGAGACCCTCGACATGCACGCCGGCGAGGTCACCGAGGACCGCATCATCAAGGGCATGGTCGGCCGCGACCTCGAGAGCCGGTACCCCGCTCACGAGTCGAACGTCGGCGAGGAGCTCCTCCGCATCGAGGACTGGACCGTCCACCACCCGCTCGACGCGACCCGCGAGATCATCCACCAGGCCAACCTGAACGTGAAGGCCGGCGAGATCGTCGGCATCGCGGGCCTCATGGGCGCCGGTCGGACCGAGCTCGCCATGAGCGTCTTCGGCAAGAGCTACGGCACCGGCATCTCGGGCACCGTCTACAAGCGGGGCGAGAAGATCGACACCAGCACCGTGAGCAAGGCCATCAAGGCCGGTCTCGCGTACGCGACCGAGGACCGCAAGAAGTACGGTCTCAACCTGATCGACGACATCACCCGCAACGTCTCGGGCTCGGCCCTCCGCAAGCTGGCGAAGTCCGGCTTCGTCAACAGCTCCGAAGAGAGCCGCGTCGCCGAGGGCTACCGCAAGAGCATGAACATCAAGGCGCCGAACGTGGCCGCCCTGACGGGCAAGCTCTCGGGCGGCAACCAGCAGAAGGTCGTGCTGTCGAAGTGGATGTACACCGACCCCGACGTGCTGATCCTCGACGAGCCCACCCGAGGCATCGACGTCGGCGCGAAGTACGAGATCTACACGATCATCAACCAGCTCGCGGACGCCGGCAAGGGAGTGATCGTCATCTCGAGCGAGCTGCCCGAGCTGCTCGGCATCTGCGACCGCGTCTACACCCTCTCGGAGGGACGCATCACGGCCGACGTGCCGATCGCCGAGGCGACCCCCGAGTTCCTCCTGAAGTACATGACCCTCGAACGAGAGAGCCCCGTCAATGAGCGCGCCTAGCCCCACCCAGGCCACCGACCCGAAGCCCACGGGCGGGTCGCCCACCTCCCGTCAGCCGCAGAGCGGCTCCGGCGGCAACCCCCTCGTCGGTGCGGTCTCGTACCTCGGCGGGCAGCTCCGCCAGATCGGCCTCTTCATCGCGCTGATCGTGATCGTGCTGTTCTTCCAGGTCACGACCGACGGCATCACGCTCGCGCCGATCAACGTGTCGAACCTGGTCGTCCAGAACAGCTACATCCTGATCCTGGCCATCGGCATGGTGATGGTGATCATCGCCGGTCACATCGACCTCTCGGTCGGTTCGATCGTCGCGTTCACCGGCGCCATGGCCGGCGTCATGATCACCCAGTGGGGTCTGCCCTGGCCTCTGGCCGTCGTGCTCTGCCTCATCCTCGGCGGTCTCGTCGGCGCCTGGCAGGGGTTCTGGATCGCCTACTTCGGCATCCCGGCGTTCATCGTCACCCTGGCGGGCATGCTCGCCTTCCGCGGTGCGGCTCAGATCGCCCTGCAGGGTCAGCAGATCTCGCCCTTCCCCCAGGGGTTCCGCGACATCGGCTCGGGCTTCCTGCCGGCGTTCGGCACGACCGGCTACGAGCCGCTGACCCTCGTGCTCGGCGCGATCGCCTCCGTCGCCCTGATCGGCACCGGTCTCCGCGGTCGGGCCACGCGGCGCAAGTACCAGCTCGAGGACGAGCCCTTCCTGTGGTTCATCACGAAGATGGTCTTCACGGTCGCCCTCGTCATGTACATCGGGTTCCTCCTCGCCAGCTACTCGGGCACCCCGATCGTCCTCGTCGTCCTCGCGGTCCTCGTCGTCGTGTACTCCACGGTCATGAAGAACTCGGTCTTCGGCCGCCACGTCTACGCCATCGGCGGCAACCTGCACGCCGCCGAGCTGTCGGGCATCAAGACGAAGCGGGTCACGTTCCTGCTCTTCGTCAACATGGGCGTCATCTCGGCCCTCGCCGGCCTGGTCTTCACCGGTCAGCTGAACCTCGCCAGCCCGAGCGCCGGAAACGGCTTCGAGCTCGACGCCATCGCCGCGGTCTTCATCGGCGGTGCGGCGGTCACCGGCGGCATCGGCACCGTCACCGGCGCCATCGTCGGCGGTCTGATCATCGGAATCCTCAACAACGGCATGTCGATCCTCGGCGTCGGCACCGAGTACCAGTCCCTCATCAAGGGCCTCGTGCTGCTCGCCGCGGTCGCGTTCGACGTCTTCAACAAGCGTCGCGCCGCCTCGGCAGGCAAGTAGAGCGACCACCCCAGGAGGCGCGGTTCCCGATCGAGGGGGCCGCGCCTCCTCGTCGTCCGGGCCCGTCCGACCCGCGAAACGAACAGATCTAGGATCATCTCGTGGCAACCCTCTTCGACGTCGCGGCCGCGGCCGGCGTCTCGCATCAGACCGTCTCGAGGGTCGTGAACGGGGATCCGTCGGTGAGGCCGGCGACGAAGGCGAAGGTCGACACGGCCATCGACGAGCTCAACTACCGGCCGAGTCTCGCGGCCCGCGCCCTCGCCAGCCGCAGGACGACCTCGCTCGGCCTGATCAGCACCGGGTTCCCGTACTACGGCCCCTCGAGCACGATGCACGGCTTCAACGGCGCCGCGCGCCGGGCCGGCTATCAGGTCTCGATGGCCACCCTCGACGTCGCCGACCGGAAGGGCATGCAGCAGGCCCTCGACTCGCTGCTGGGTCAGAACGTCGCCGCCCTCGTGCTGATCGCCCCCGACCCCGAGGTGCTGCGGGTGCTCCGCCGGGCCGATCTGTCGGTGCCGCTCGTCACGGCCGACAGCGAGGCCGAGCCCGGGCACCACACCGTGTCGCTCGATCAGGTCGCGGGCGCGGAGTCCGCCGTCGAGCACCTGGTCGCGCTCGGTCACGCGCGCATCGCGCATCTGGCCGGGCCCGAGGGCTGGATGGACGGTCGCGACCGCGAACGGGGCTGGCGTGACGCCTGCACGCGACTCGGACTCGAGCCGTCGGTGCTGCTGCGGGGCGACTGGACCCCGGCCTCGGGTCACGGGGTCGGCCGCGAGATCGTCGAGAGGATCGCCCGCGACGAGGTGACCGCCGTGTTCTGCGGCAACGACCAGATGGCGCTCGGCCTCATGCACGCCCTCGCCGAGGCCGGCGTCTCGGTGCCCGGCGACGTCAGCATCGTCGGGTTCGACGACATCCCCGAGGCGGCGCACTTCCTGCCGCCGCTGACGACCGTCCGGCAGGATTTCGAGGCGCTCGGCCGACTCATCATGACGACGGTCGAGGCCGTTCTCGCCGGCGACTCCACGCCCGTGGCCTCGCTGCCCACCCAGCTCGTCGCGCGCGCCTCGACGGCGCCGCCCCGCACCGTCGCCGACTAGAGGCCGCGCGCGGGCATGAACCGCGCCTCCTCGGTGTTGGCACCCGCATGAGCATTCCCCTCTCGATCCTCGACCTCGCCCCCGTCGCCCCCGGAGAGACGGTGCGCGACAGCTTCGCCGCCTCCGTGGCCCTCGCACAGCAGGCCGAGGCGAGCGGGTACCGGCGGGTCTGGTACGCCGAGCACCACAACATGGCGTCGATCGCGTCGAGCGCGACGTCGGTGCTGATCGCCCACATCGCCAGCCAGACGTCCACCATCCGTCTCGGCTCGGGCGGCGTCATGCTGCCCAACCACTCGCCGCTGACCATCGCCGAGCAGTTCGGCACGCTCGAGACGCTGCACCCGGGCCGCATCGACCTCGGCCTCGGGCGGGCGCCCGGCAGCGACCAGGCGACGTTCCGCGCGCTGCGCCGCGACCCCGCGTCGTCCGAGCGGTTCCCGCAGGACATCCTCGAGCTGCAGGCGTTCCTCGCCGGCGAGTCCCGGGTGGCCGGCGTCCAGGCGGTCCCCGGCGGAGGCACGAACGTGCCGTTGTACATCCTCGGATCGTCGCTGTTCGGGGCGAAGCTCGCCGCGGCCCTGGGTCTGCCCTACGCGTTCGCCTCGCACTTCGCGCCCGGCGACCTGATCGACGCGGTGACCGCCTACCGCCGCGAGTTCCAGCCGTCCGAGCAGCTCGCCGAGCCGTACGTCATCGCCGCGGTGAACGCCGTCGTGGCCGACGACGCGGACGACGCCGACGCCCAGTTCGCGGTCGTCAAGCGGCAGCGTCTGCTGATGCTGCTGCGGCAGAGCGGTCAGATCGACGTCGCCCGCGAGTTCGACGACGCCGAGCTCGACCACCTGCTGCGCACCCCGGTGGGGCAGCACGTGCAGACGATGACGACCTACACAGCGGTCGGGACCCCGTCCGAGTCGCGCGAGTACATGGAGCAGTTCGCCCGCACGGCGCAGGCCGACGAGCTGATCGTCGCGCACGCCGGGTCGTCGAAGGAGGCGCGGCTGCGGTCGGTCGCGCTGCTCGCCGAGGCCATGGAGCTCGCACCCGCCGCGTGACCCGCCGGGGCGTTGCGCGCTCCGCCGCGTGACCCGCCGGGGCGACGCGCGCTCGGTCTCCGCGCGCCGCGGCTAGGGTCGAGCGCATGAGTCTGCCCGAGCTCTCGGCGCTCGGGGTCGACGAGGTCGCCGCCGAGGTGCTCGAGGTCGTCCTGGCCGAGCCCGATGGCGTCGTGCTCGACGACGTCGCCGCCGCCCTGCCCGTGATCGACCGGGGAGCGGTCGCGGTGGCCCTCGAGCAGCTGCGTCAGCTCGGTCTCGTGCACCGCGGGGCCGCGGCTCCGGCCCCGTCGCCGCGCTCCGATCAGCGGCCCGCCCCCGAGGGGCGCTGGGCCGCCATCGACCCCCGGGTCTCGGTGCCGGCCCTCGTGACGAAGCGGGCCGACGCGCTCTCCGCGGCCCGCGCCTCCACGGCCGTCCTCGCCGAGCTGTTCGACGAGACGCGCCGCCTCGCCGACCCGTCGGCCACGACGCGGACGCTCGTCGGCGGGGCGGCCGTCGGCGACTGGTACTCGCGGCTCGAGCTGACGGCGACCCGCTCGTTCCTGGCCTTCGACCGCCCGCCGTACGTGGTCGCCGGCAACGAGGCGACCGAGCGGACGGCGCTGGCCCGCGGGGTCCGCTGGCGGGCCGTCTACACGATCGACAGCTTCGGGGCCGACGGCCGGTGGCAGGGGGTCCGCCGACTCGGCGGTCACGGCGAGGAGGCGCGGCTCACCGACTCCCTGCCCGTCAAGCTGGCCGTCGCGGACGAACGCATCGCCCTCGTCTCGCTCGGGCACGACCCGGCCGCGCCCGAGGCGCTCGTCACCGAGTCGCCCGCCCTCGTCGCGGCGCTCGTCGAGCTGTTCGAGCAGCGATGGCGCTCGGCCGTGCCCGTGCCCGTCGAGCGCGCCCCCGACGACGGCGTGCCCGGCCCGGCCTCGAGCGACTGGGCCCTGATCGCCGCCCGTGTCGCCGACGCGGGCCTGGCGGCGTCCGGGGGAGCGGCCACGGGAGGGTCACGACGTCCGCCGAGCGCCGACGAGCGCGACCTCGTGGCGCTCGTCGCGGCCGGGGCGACCGACGAGGTCGTGGCCCAGCGGCTGGGCGTGTCGGTCCGGACGGTGCGTCGGCGTCTGCACGAGCTGCTCGCCGAGCTCGGAGCGACGAACCGCTTCCACGCCGGCGTCGAGGCGTCGCGGCGAGGCTGGATCTGACGTCGGCCCTTCGGTGGACACGGTGTCCCCCGAACAGGTCACGACAGGTAAACAAACCGGCCTGACCCGGCCAGTGGCATCGATCGGCCAGCACCCCCGCTTGAGGGGCAGATGAATTCTCAGGTAACTCTTACTCGACGACTTCGCCATGGGGGCGACAGCGTCGGAAGGCACCCGTGATCACTCCATCCGGCCCTCGTCGGCCGAAAGTCCCTCTCTCCGCGCTCCTCCTGTCGGGTCTCGTGGCCACCGGTCTCGTCGGCGCGGGCGTCGTCGCCCTGCCGGCGTCGTCGGCCGTCGCAGCCGAGGGGCCGGCCGTCGTCGGCGACACGTCGTTCTCGGCGGGCAAGTACATCGTCACGCTCCGCGAGCCGGCGGCCGCGACCTACGAGGGCGGCACGGCCGGCCTCCCGGCGACGGCGACGCCCGAGGGCACGCGACTCGACGCCCGCGCCGCTCCGGTGCAAAAATACAGCGATCACCTCGAGGAGACCCAGGCGGACGTCGCCGCAGCGGTCGGCGCCTCGGTGGACGCCCACTACTCGGTCACGACCAACGCGTTCGCGGCCGATCTCACGGCCGACCAGGCCCGGTCGCTCGCCGCCGACCCGACGGTCGCCGCCGTGTCGAAGAACGAGCTGCTGAAGCTGCAGGCGACGCCGTCGACGGAGTTCCTCGGACTCGGCGACGCCCAGGGCGCCGGCGGCGTCTGGGACTCGCTCGGCGGTCAGGACACCGCGGGCGACGGCGTCGTCGTCGGCATCATCGACTCCGGCATCGCCGCCGGCAACGCGTCGTTCGCCGGCGACCCGCTCGGCGCCGTCAGCGAGACGGAGCCGCACCTCGAGGGCGACGCGACCGTCTACCCGCGCGGCGACGGGGGCACCTTCCGGGGCGTCTGCCAGACCGGCGTGCAGTTCACCGCCGCCGACTGCAACACGAAGCTGATCGGCGCCCGCTACTTCGTCGACGGCTTCGGGGTCGGCAACATCGGCACGGAGGAACAGGGCGAGTACCTCTCGCCCCGTGACGGCAACGGGCACGGCTCGCACACGGCCTCGACCGCGGCCGGCAACGCCGATGTCGAGGCGCAGGTCGCCGGGCGCGACTTCGGCACGATCTCGGGCGTCGCGCCCGCGGCGAAGATCGCCGCCTACAAGGTCTGCTGGGACGGCCCCGACCGCGTGTCGACCGACGACGACGGCTGCGCCACCCTCGACCTGATCGCCGCCATCGAGGCGGCCGTCACCGACGGCGTCGACGTCATCAACTACTCCATCGGCGGGGGCGGCGCGACGAGCACCTACTCGGCCACCGACCAGGCGTTCCTCGGAGCGGCCTCGGCCGGCGTCTTCGTCGCCGCCTCGGCCGGCAACGACGGCCCCACGGCCACCACCGCGGACAACGTTGCGCCCTGGATCACCACCGTCGCCGCCAGCACGATCCCGAGCTACTCGGCGACCGCCCGCACCGGCGACGGCACCTCGTACCTCGGCGGTTCGATCACGGTCCCCGTCGGAACGGACGGCCTGACCGGGACGCTGGTCGACTCGCAGGCGGTCAAGCTCGCCTCGGCGACGACCGCCGACGCCCTGCTCTGCACGCCGGGCACGCTCGACGCCTCGCTCGTGCCCGACGACGCCGTGGTCCTCTGCGACCGCGGAGTGGTCGGCCGCACCGACAAGAGCGCCGAGGTCGACCGGGTCGGCGGCATCGCGATGCTGCTGGTCAACAAGACCCCGAGCTCCGTCGACCTCGACGAGCACGTCATCCCGACCGTCCACGTCGACGCCGAGGGCTACACGGCCCTCCACGCCTACGCGGCCACCGAGGGCGCGACCGTCACCCTCCTCGACGGCAACCCCGACGCCCTGCCCGAGCCCGCGACCCCGCAGATCGCCGGCTTCTCGTCTCGCGGCCCGGTCACGGCCGACGGCGGCAACCTGCTGAAGCCCGACATCTCGGCCCCCGGAGTGGCGATCCTCGCCGACGGCGCGAACGCCGCCGGCGAAGAGGGCTCGTACGAGTTCCTCTCGGGCACGTCGATGTCGTCGCCCCACATCGCCGGTCTCGCCGCGCTCTACCTGTCGGCGCATCCCGACTGGTCGCCCAGCGAGGTCAAGTCGGCCATGATGACGACGGCCTACGACCTGGTCGGAGCCGACGGCCGGCCGAACCGCGACGTCTTCGCGCAGGGCGCCGGCCACGTCGACCCGACGAGGTTCCTCGACCCGGGTCTGCTCTACGAGAACGGCCCCGATCAGTGGCAGGCCTACGTCGACTCGATCGGCACGGTCGAGGGCACTGACTCGTCGATGAACCTCCCGTCGATCAGCGTCGGATCCCTCGCGGGCACGGCGACGGTCACGCGCACCGTCACGGCCACCGGCGCGGGCACGTACACCGCGGCGCCGGTTGAGATGCCGGGCGTCTCGGTCGAGGTCTCGCCCTCGACCCTCTCCTTCGCCCAGGAGGGCGAGAAGAAGGAGTACTCGGTCACCTTCACCCGCACCACGGCGGCGCTCGACGAGTTCGCCACCGGACATCTGACCTGGAGCGACGGCAGCCACGACGTGCGGAGCCCGCTGGCCGTGCGTCCCGTCCAGCTCGACGCCGCCTCGGAGATCAGCGGAGAGGGCGCCTCGGGCGAGGCCGCTCTCGACGTGACGGCCGGCGACGCGCTGACGCTGCCGCTCGAGACCGAGGGGCTCGTCAAGGGGTCCGTCGCCACCGGCTCGGGCACGGCCGGGGGCGAGCCCGCGCTCGTGCCGCTGACCGTCGCCGAGGGGACGACCCACGGCCGCTTCGTGCTCGACTCCGCCGACGACACGGCCGATCTCGATCTGCTGCTCTACTCGGCGGACGAGGCCGGCGAGCCCGACACCCTGGTCGACTACGCGGCGACGGGATCCGCCGACGAGCAGCTCGACGTCGAGGCGCCCGAGGCCGGCAGCTACGTGCTGATGGTCGACTTCTACTCGGGGGCCGGCGACCTCGGCTACACGCTGACGTCGTACCTCCTCGACCCGGCGCAGGCCGTCGGCGGCTTCGCGGTCGACCCCGCGACCCTCGACGCGGCGCTCGGCGAGACGACGACGGTCACGACCTCGTGGTCGGGGCTCGACTACGACTCCAGCTATCTGGGCCGGGTCTCGTACGGCGACACCGGCACCGTCACCTACGTGACGGTCGCCTCGGGCGCCGAGCCCGAACCGGAGGAGCCGCCCACCGAGCCCGGCACACCGGGGCACGGATGGGACCTCGGAGCGATCTTCGACTGGATCTGGAACGCCATCGGCGGCCTGATCCACCACTGGTGGCCGCGCTGGCGCTGAGCCGCCGCTGACGGCGCGGGGCCCTGAGCCCCGCGTCGGATGGTGACCAGGAGGCGGTCCGCACCTGTCGAGAGACGGTGCGGACCGCCTCCTGCCTGTTCGCAGAGCGAAGAACCCACCCGATCTGCACGTCCGCGAAACGTGAGTGGGCTAGGTTCGGTCCCCGTGAACGAAGAAGACGGCAACTCGATGCGCGTGATCAGCTACAACCTGCGCGAGCACACGGCCAAGGGCGAGATCGAGGCCCTGGCGCGGGATCACCGGGCCGACGTGCTCTGCCTGCAGGAGGCCGACACGAACGACATCCCCGAGCGACTCGGCGACCTGGTGCTGGCGGCGTCCACCCGCAACAACCGTCTGGGCCTCGCCGCCTACTACCGGCCCGACCGCTTCGAGCTGCTGGGCTCCCAGGTCTACGCCCTGAAGAAGTCGATGCACGACCGGGTCATGTCGCCCGCGCACGAACGGCTTCTGGCCATGCATCTCGCCGACCGCGTCTCGAAGACCGACGTGCTCGTCGGGTCGTTCCACGCGGCGCCCCTGACGGCGTCGAACGGGCTGCGGCGGAAGCAGGTCTCGTCGGCGCACGAGCTGATGCGCGCGCTGGCCCCCGGCGTGCCGATGCTCATGGTGGGCGACTTCAACTACCCCTGGTTCCACCAGGGGCTCCGCAAGCAGATCGAACGCGACGGGTTCATCCTCACCCGCAGCGACACGCCGACCTATCTCGGCTACCGCTACGTCAAGGGGCACTTCGACTTCGCGACGAGCATCGACCTCACGATCGACGACATCGTCACGCTGCCGGCGGGGATCTCCGACCACCGGCCGATCCTCGTCCGCGCGCAGGGGCTGCTGACCGCCTGACGGCCGGTGCGCCGCCCGCGTGGCGGATCGCTCGCGGGGCTCACCGCCGGCACGGCGGATCGCTCGCACGGCGAACCGCCCGCACGGCGAGGCCGTGCGGGCGGTTCGTAGTCACTCCCGCGACCGTGGGGGTCGCGTCGGATCGATCAGGCGGCGAGGAGCAGCTCTTCGGCGTCGACCGAGTAGGCCTGCACGATGGTGCGGCTCGGCTCGCGGCGCCAGCTGCGGCCGGGGATGACCCAGCCCTCGGTGCCCGAGACCGTGACGGTCGAGCCGACGCGCACGGCGTCGGTGACGACGTCGCTCCATGCGCGGACGGCGAACTCGGCGCCACGGTCGTCGACGACGACGAACTCGACGAGGCGGGCGGTGGTCAGGGTGGGGACGGTCGTGACCGTCCCGGTGATGGTGGTGATGGTGTTCTTCATGATGCGTTCTCTCGATGTGCTCTGCGGCACGCGGCGTTCTCGGCTCGCGTGGGCCGTCGGGATGCGACGGCGGTTCGGACGGTGTCCGGTCGGGCCCGTGTCACGATCACCGGAGGAGTGAGCACCTGGTGAGGTGGCTCCGATGATGTCGGGCTGTTCGGATCAGATGGCCGGTGTGGACTCGGCTGCTGCTGTTCCGGGAACGATCAGAGTAGATCTGCTCCAAG
Organism: Frigoribacterium sp. Leaf263; assembly: GCF_001422285.1. GTDB lineage: Bacteria > Actinomycetota > Actinomycetes > Actinomycetales > Microbacteriaceae > Frigoribacterium. The sequence continues at coordinate 43,812 of NZ_LMMO01000007.1, read as the reverse complement.
CGACTCACGACAGTAACACGCCCGGGCTGCAGACACCAGAGCCAATCTGGAAGCCTGGACAGCTTCCGGGTGTTGGCTTCTCACATGACCACGATCCCCACCATCACTCTGAACAACGGCATCCAGATCCCCCAGCTCGGGTTCGGCGTCTACCAGGTCGACCCGGCCGAGACGAAGGACGCCACCCTCACCGCGTTCGAGGTCGGCTACCGCCACATCGACACCGCCGAGATGTACGGCAACGAGGCGGGCGTCGGCGAGGCCATCGCCGAGAGCGGCCTCGACCGCAGCGACATCTTCGTCACCTCGAAGCTCAACAACGGCTTCCACAAGCGCGACGACGCGCTGAAGGCGTTCGATGGGACCCTCGAGGCCCTCAAGCAGGACTACGTCGACCTGTTCCTCATCCACTGGCCCCTGCCCGGCATCGACGTCGACTACATCGAGACGTGGAAGGCCATGGAGGAGATCCACGCCAGCGGCCGCGCCAAGTCCATCGGCGTCTCGAACTTCCAGCAGCCGCACCTCGAGCGCGTGCTCGCCGAGGGCTCGGTCGTGCCGGTCGTGAACCAGATCGAGGTGCACCCGTACCTGACGCAGGACCCGCTCCGCGAGTTCGGCGTGTCGAAGGGCATCCACACCGAGGCCTGGTCGCCCATCGCCCAGGGCGGCGTCCTGAAAGACGAGACGATCACCGAGATCGCCGAGCGAGTCGGCAAGTCGACCGCCCAGGTCACGCTCCGCTGGCACATCCAGCGCGGCGACATCGTGTTCCCGAAGTCGGTCACGCGCTCGCGCGTCGAAGAGAACTTCGCGCTGTTCGACTTCGAGCTGACCGACGCGGACGTCGCCGCCATCACGGCCCTGAACAAGGACGAGCGCACGGGCCCGAACCCCGACGAGTTCAACTACATCCCGTAAGCGGCCCCCGCTTCGAGACACCCACCGGGTCGTCGCGCCTCGTGCGCGGCGGCCCGGTCGTCGTCTGCGGCGCGGGTCGGCCGTACCCGGGGCGGGCCCCCGCGACCCGGTCGCCGTCAGGCTCCGCTAGTACGCTCGGTTCTTCCGATACGACGGCCTGACCCGGGAGAGTGTGACGACGTGCGACGACTCGTGGGCGTTCTCCGGCTGCTCGCCGCCGCCGCCGGGTCATCGGCCCTCGTCTCGTACTTCGTCTACGTTCTCGGCTTCAGCACGTTCAGCACCGTGAACTACTTCAGCTACTTCACCCAGCAGAGCAACATCGCGAACGTCGTCGTGCTGACCGCGTCGGGCATCCTCATGCTGCGGGGAGTGCCCGAGCCGCGCTGGTTCGCCTCGCTGCACGCGCTCGTGACGACGTACGTGATCGTGTCGGGCCTCGTCTACGGGGTCATCGTGATCGAGTCGGCGAGTCACAACTACACGATCGGCGTCCCCTGGTCGAGCCAGGTGCTGCACTTCTATCTGTCCACGTTCGTGCTCGTCGACTGGATCTTCGCACCCGGGCGCACGAGGGTCCGATGGAGCCTCGTGCTCGCGGCCCTGCCGTTCCCCGTCGTCTGGGGGCTGTTCACGATCTGGCGGGGCGCGCGGGTCGGCTGGTACCCGTACTTCTTCCTCGACCCGGCCCAGGTGCGCTGGCCCGACGAGTTCGTGCTCTACAACGGCATCGCGATCGGCACGATCATCGGGGTGACGGTGGCCCTCGTCGGGCTGAGCCATCTGCGTCCGCGGCATCGTCCGGCGGTGACGGGCGCGCCTCCTCGGACTCCCGCGATCAGGGCGGGGGCGGGGCTCTCCCCGGAGGCGCGGCGAGGGTCGTCCAGGCGTCGCCGCGGTCCTCGAGACCTGGCGGTCGCCACGCGTCAGGAGCCGGGGGTCGCCGAGGGGTCGACGGTCGGCTCGCCGGACGGGGTCGGCGAGGCCGACACGAGGTCGAGGTAGGGCTCGAGCGACGCGAGGGCCGCGGTGACGGCCTCGTCGTCGTCGAGGGCCGCAGCCGCGCGACCGGCGTCGCCGCCCGTCAGCGACACCAGGATCGGCTCGCCCGTCGACGGCATGAGGTTGACGAACAGGCGATCGCTCGCGGTGTCGTCGAGCACGGCCCAGACGGTGGCCTCCGTCGACCAGAACGCCCGATCGAAGCGCAGCCAGAGGACCTCCTGGTCGCCCATCCCGAGCGACTCGATCGCCGACGAGTACGCGGCGGGCAGAGCGGGATCGAACTCGACCGCCCCTCGCTTGAGCACCCCGAGGGGCATCGTCGACACGACGCGGTCCGCCGAGAGCGACTCGCCCGTCGCGAGTCGCAGGCCGACCCCCTGATCGCCGTACTGGACGCTGACCACGGTGCTGCCGCGCAGCACGTCGAGTCCGTCCAGGAGCCCCGTGACGAACGACTCGAAGCCGCCCGTGACGAGGGTCGCATCGACGGGGAGGAGATCGTCGCCGATCTGGCTCATCGCCAGGTCGCCCGCCTCGGCGCCGAACCGGGCGGGCAGGACGGTGTCGAGCAGGAACGCCACGCGCTCGGCGTCGGACACGCCCGTCGCGTCGGGCGTGCTCGAGACCCGGTCGGCGCCCGACTCGGCGAAGACCTGCCGCGCCGACGTGCCGAGGCCGCCGCCCGTGCCGTCGCCGCTGTCGACGCCGTCGGTGCCGGCAGCCCACGCGGAGGCGGTGGTCACGGCGGCCGCGAGTGCGCCGGTCAGATCGGTGGTCGTGCCGTCGGCGGTGCGGGCCGCGACCTGCGCGGTGCCGGAGCCGGGGAAGGCGGTGGAGCCGGGGGTGTCGGAGGTGTCGGAGGTGTCGGTCGAGCCGCCGGCGACGCCTGCGCCGTCGACTCGGACGGTGTCCACCCCGGCCAGGGTCAGCGCGCCGACGAGGGCGGGCGAGGCGTCGCCGAACAGCGTCGACACGCCCAGCTCGACCGGGAACGGCCACGAGTCGTCGGCGACCGTGTGGATGCGACCGCCGATGCGGTCGCGCGCCTCGACCACGACGACGTCGAAGCCACGGTCGGCCAGGGCCCGAGCGGCGGTCGCACCGGCGATCCCCGCCCCGATGACGGCGATGCGCTCACCCTCGGCGGCGACGGCCGCGACCTGGTCGGCGACGTCGAAGCCCGAGGCCCTCGCACCGTAGACCGTGCCCGCGTTCCGGTCGGCGACGGCCTCGCCGGCGAAGAAGAGCCGATCGTCGAGCGAGCCGGCGAGCGTCAGCCGGTCGGTCACCGTCGAGCCGGTCGCCAGGTAGCTCGACGACCCTCCGGCCAGGGCGTCGTCGGCCCAGCTGCTGCGGAGGAACCCCGCCGCGGCGACACCGGCCGGCGCGGTCGGGGCCTCGGTCGGCGTCGGGGTCGGCCCGCCCGTCGACGGCGCCGGAGAGGGCGCGTCGGTCGTGCACGCGGCGAGCACGAGCACGGCGGCGCCCGAGAGCGTGCCCGTCAGGAACGCGCGACGACTGATGCCCATGCTCCCGATTCTCGCAGCCCGCGGCCCCGAGCGCGCACGCCTTCCTCGTCGGTCGACCCGCGCCTCCTCGGCTCGTTCGAGCCGGAGCTCGAGCGCGCGGGCCTTCCCGGTCGGACGCCCTGCGTCTCCTCGGTCCGCTCGGGCCGGGGCTCGCGTGCGGGCCTTCCCGGTCGGACGCCCTGCGTCTCCTCGGTCTGCTCGGGCCGGGGCTCGAGCGCGCTGGCATCCCTGGTCCGTCGACCCGCGCCTCCTCGGCTCGTTCGAGCCGGAGCTCGAGCGCGCGGGCCCTCCCGGCCGGCCGCCCTGCGTCTCCTCGGTCCGCACGGGCCGGCGCGGCGCCCTCAGGCGTCGACGGTCTCGAGGAACGTGCGGAGCAGGTCCGTCACCTGATCGACGGGCAGCAGCGACGACGCGTGGTCCTGGCCGACGAGCGAGTAGAAGACGGCGGCGGGCATGCGGCGCGCGGCCTCCTGAGATTCGCGGTGCCGGTCGACGTCGCGCGTGCCGGCGAGCAGCAGGGTCGGGACGGTCACCGAGTCGAGCTGGTCGACGGTGAGGCCGCCCCCGGTCTCGGCCGCGGTGAAGAAGGCGGCGAGCGCCTCCGGATCGTCGTGCATGAAGGCGAGACGGGTCTCCGGGTCGATCGGGCGGCCGATCGTCTCGCCCCACCGCTCGACGAAGCGGGCCATGCCACCCGTCGTCAGCGCCTCGTGCCAGTCGGGCGCGAAGGTCGCGCCGATGTTGCCGTTCATCGGAGCCCAGCTGCCCCCGACGGTCGTCAAGGTACGGAGCAGACCCGGGGTGTGCGCGGCGATCGAGAGTCCGATGCGCGCCCCGAACGAGTAGCCGACGTAGTGAGCCGGGGCCAGCCCCGTCGCCTCGAGAACGGCCTCGATGTCGCCGCGGTGCAGGTCCATGCTGTACGAATCGGCGTCGTGCGGCTTGCCGCTCTTGCCGTGGCCGCGCATGTCGAGCGCCACGACCGTGAAGTCGCGCTGCAGGTCCCGGAGGTACCCGAGCCCGCGCCAGGTGCCGCGCGAGAGACCCGAGCCGTGCACGAGCACGAGCGGCGGGCCGTCACCGCCCACCTCGTAGGCGATCTCGGTTCCGTCGACGGGGTTGTTCGCCTGAGCACGCATCCCCTCAGTCTGGCAGCGGCCGGCGGGGGCGGGCGCCGCCTGGCCCGGTGGGTGGTGGTGGCGGGTGCCGCCCGGCCCGCAGTGGGTGCAGGGGGCGGGGGCGGGTGCGGTGCAGCCCGGGGTAGGTGGCGGGTGGCGGGTGGCCGGTGGTGCGTGGTGGGTACCAGCCAGCGGGCCACAGCGCAGAGCGGCGGATGGCCTTCGGTGGGCGGAGGGTGGTGGACTCCGAGGGTGGGGGCCGTCCTCCGCGCCGTGAGATGAGCGGCGCGGTGCCGCCCCGGCGCAGAGTGGAGTCATGACAGACGCCTGGACCGCCGCTCAGATCCGCGCCGCCGAGAAGCCGCTCCTCGACGCCGGTGAGCCGCTCATGCAGCGGGCCGCCGCAGGGCTCGCGGAGGTCGTGCGGGACCTGCTCCGCGCCTCCTCGGCCTCCCGGGGGAGTGCTGGCCGGGTGCTGCTGCTCGTCGGCAGCGGCGACAACGGCGGTGACACCCTCTACGCGGGCGCGGCGCTCGCCCGGGACCTGGTGCCGTCGGGTGGCGCCGTGACCATCGTGCCCACCGGCTCGCGCCTGCACGAGGTGGCACTCGCCGCAGCGCTCGCCGCAGGAGCGACCCTCGACGGACCGGGGCCCTGGACCGACCCCGCCACCGCGCCGGGCCTGGTCGGCGGGTACGACGTGGTGCTCGACGGGATGGTCGGCATCGGCGCGAGCGGCGGACTGCGAGGCGACGCGGGGCGCATCGTCGAGGCGCTCGGACGCGTCGACGCCCTGGTGGTCGCCGTCGACATCCCCAGCGGCCTGCACCCCGACGTCGGGACGGCCGAGCTGGTGCTCCCGGCGGACGTGACCGTCACATTCGGCGGCCGCAAGACCGGGCTGCTGCGGGGGAGCGGCCCCGACCTCGCCGGGCGCGTGGTGCTGATCGACATCGGCCTGGCCCTCGGCGACCCTCACCTCTCCACCCTCGACGCCTCCGGCGACCCCCGCTCCTCCGCGCCCTAACCCCCCGGCGACCCTCGCGCGTCGAAGCTCGCTCTTCGACTCCCTAACCCCTCGGCGACCCCCTCCTCCACGCCCGGGTCCTCGACGACCGTCAGCCCCGAGCCCTCGACGACCTCCCCACCCCAGCTCCTCGTCTCGACCGGTCGGCAACTCCTGCCTGCGGCTGCGCAGATGGGCGTCTGCGGGCGTGGCGTCGCCGGTTTGCAGCACCTGGCAGGAGTTAGCCGCGCCCGCGCCCGCCGCCCGCCGCCCGCCGCCCGCCGCCCGCCGCCCGCCGTGCGCCGTGCGCCGTGCGCCGTGCGCCGTGCGCCGTGCGCCGTGCGCCGCGCGCCCTCGCCGCCCCGGAGGCGGCCGCCGCTCAGCCCGACGGTCAGTACCCTCACCAGCCTCCGTCTCCGCTACCCCCGACCTCCACTGACAACGCCCCACCGTCCCCACACACCCCCACCAACCGGCACCCCCAACGTCCGCCCCCAACGCCCCCCAACGTCCCCCCACGTCCGCCCCCAACGTCCCCCCACGTCCGCCCCCAACGTCCCCCCCATGTCCGCACACTCCCGCCGTCCGCACGTCCCCACACGCCCCTCCGTGACGGTCGGCAACTCCTGGCGGCGGGGGCCCCGGCACCTGCGGCAGTCGGGTGAGGAGCACTCCGACTGCACGCCGCAGGAGTTGCCGACGGAGAGGCCGATCGTCCTCCGTGACGTGCTGACCTCCGAGGAGATCCTCCACAGCGGGTCTTGCGACCGGTGCCTCCACAGTGCCGAGATCGGCGCGCGCGGGTGCGTCGTGTCATCGGCACGATCTGTCGGCATGACCACGATCGCTGAACTCGTCTCGTCCGCCGGCGGCCTGCTGCATAAGCACGATCTCGTGGCGCACGGAGCGACCGACCGGCACCTCACGGCGGCAGTCCGCTCGAGAAGCGTCACGAGGCCGCGTCGAGGGTGGTACTCGACTTGGGACAGGGACGACCCCCGGTACGTGGCCGTCAGTATCGGAGGGCGTCTCACCGGGGCCGCGGCCCTCGGTCAGCTGGGGGCCTGGTCGTGGACGCGGCCGACGGTCACGGTCTCCGTGCCCGAGACCGCCTCTCGGCTGCGACGACGCCGCGGTGTGAGAGTGGTCTGGGACCGGGTGGAGCTCAGCGAGCGGGGGACGACCTGGTCGGTGGATCCTCGGGATGCGCTCGCTCTGGCCGTCGTCGAGGCGCGAACGCTGGAGGACGCCGTGATACTCGTCGACTGGGCCCGGCAGTCTGGTCTCCTCCACGACGATGACGACGCGGTCGAGGTGCTCTCGCGCCGACGCGCCGACGCGGCGGGCCTCGTGGCCTGGAGCGACGGAGGCGCGGAGAGCATCCTCGAGAGCGCGGCGGGAACCCGCCTGCGGCGCGCGGGTCACGTCGTTCAGCGTCAGGTGCCTGTCGGACGCACGCGAAAGATCATCGACATGGTCGTCGACGGCATCGTGGGGTTCGAGACCGACGGGCGTGAGCATCACCAGATGCGGTTCGACGAAGACCGCCTCAAGGACGCGGCGATCGCACGCTCAGGTCACGTGCCGTTCCGGGCGGGCACGAGGATGGTGCGCGACACATGGGGGCCGACGGCTGCCGCGATCGACGCGCTGATCGGCCTGGCGGGCGGGCCGAGGCGCGTGTCCGCCGGTAACTCCTGCCTGCCGCGAGTCCTCGGGCCGCGGGGCCGCAGACACTGGCGCCTCGCCGTTCCGAGGGTCAGCAGGACGCAGGAGTTGCCGACCGGGCGAACCAGGGGAGAGGCGGCCGGCTGAGAGCGCGGGGCAGGGTGCGGGTGCCGGGTGGCCAGGGGGGTGGTCCGGGGCCGGGCCGGGCCCGGCGCGGGCCAGGCGCCGGCGCTGGCGCACCGGCGCGGACCAGGCGCCGGCGCGGGCCAGGTGCCGGCGCGGGTGCGGCGCCGGCGCGCCGGCGCGGGCTGGCGCTAGTGGGCGGACACGGGCGCGGCGCCCTCGGTCACCGGCGGTCGGCGGACGAAGAACGCTCCGACGACCGCGAACACCGAGATGATCGCACCCACCAGGAACGCCGCGCGCACGCCGGCGCCGGTCGCGGCCACGTCCACCACGTCGCCCCGAGCTGCGGCGGTCGTGGCGAGCGTCATGACCGTGATGAAGACGGCTGTGCCCGCCGCGCCCGCCAGCTGCTGCACCGTTCCGACGATGGCGCTGCCGTGCGAGTAGAGGTTCGACGGCAGCGAGCCGAGGCCCGAGGTGAACAGCGGGGTGAACATGAGGGCGAGGCCGATGCTCAGCGCCACGTGGGCTCCGAGGATCATCGGGATGGGCGTCGCCTCCGACACGGTCGACATGAACCAGAGCACGGCGCTGACGAGGATCGTCCCGGGCACGAGCAGCACGGTCGGGCCGTGCTTGTCGAAGAGGCGTCCGACGACGGGCGAGAGCAGGCCCTGCACGAGACCGCCGGGCAGCAGCAGCAGGCCGGTCGCCAGCGGGTCGAGACCGTGGACGTTCTGCAGGTAGATCGGCAGGACGATGAGCGTGCCGAAGAGGGCGATCATGCCGATGCCGAGGACGGTCGCCGAGATCGTGAACGTGCGCGACGAGAAGGTGCGGAGGTCGAGCAGTGCGCGGTCCCGACGCTGCAGCGAACGCTGACGCAGCACGAAGACGACGAGCGCGACGGCGCCCACGGCGAGCGGCACCCACGCCGGCACGGCCGCCTCGGCGCCCTCGCCGATCGAGCTCAGTCCGAACACGATGCCGCCGAACGCGAAGGCCGACAGGATCACCGACAGCACGTCGAGCGGCACCTTCTTCGGTGTGGTCACGTTCTTGACGCGGGCCGCTCCGAGCGCCAGCGCCGCCAGGGCGATGGGCAGGACGAGGATGAACATGAAGCGCCACTCGAGCACGCTGAGGATGACGCCCGAGATGGTCGGCCCGATCGCGGGGGCGACCGAGATGACGATCGAGATGTTGCCCATCGTGCGTCCGCGGGTGGCCGGCGGCACGAGGGTGAGGACCGTCGTCATGAGCAGCGGCATCATGATGGCCGTGCCCGACGCCTGGACGACCCGGCCGAGCAGCAGCACGCCGAAGCCCGGCGCGATGGCCGAGATGGCCGTGCCGAGGCTGAACAGGCTCATGGCCGTGATGAACACGGGTCGGGTGTTGAACCGCTGCAGCAGGAACCCGGTGATCGGGATCACGACGGCCATCGTCAGCATGAAGCCGGTGGTCAGCCACTGGCCGGCGGTGACGGTGATGCCGAGGTCGCGGGTCAGGCTCGGGAGGGCCACGCCCATGATCGTCTCGTTGAGGATGACGACGAACGCCGAGACGAGCAGCAGGCCGATGACGAGCTTGTTGCGCGCCGCCGTCCCGTCGTCGTCGGAGACGTGCTCGGTGGTCGTCGTCGGGGATGTCGCGCTGGTCAAATGGGGCTCCTCGAGGGTGACGGCTGGGTGTGCCTGGTGACCGAACGCACGAGACGGTCCGGTTCTTCCCGATCCGTGGGGATCGGTCGAGCCGGACCGTCGGTCGTCACGCCGAGGAGGCGCGGTGCGGGTGGATCACACGTCGCGACGCTTGACGAGGGCGAGCCCCGCCCCGAAGAGCACGACGACCCAGCCGACGAGAACGAGCAGAGCCTGCCAGGCCTCGAGGCGGATGGCCCCGTCGATCGCGGGCCCGGTGAGCATTGAGGCGCCGTCGACGACGTACTCGTAGAGACGCGAGGCCGCGGTCGGCGGGATGAACTCGTACACCGAGTACACCCAGGTGCCGGCGACGAGGCCCATGGCGATCGAGAAGAGGATCGGCACGACGAACACGAGGCCGATCGCGGCGGCGATGGCGCCGGTGCTGTTGCGGATGATCATGCCCAGACCGAACGAGATCATGGCCATGAAGGCCACCGACGCCGCGGCGCCGAGCATCGAGAGCCAGTAGCGGCCGTCGCCGAGATCGAGTTCTATGTCGACGCCGCGCAGCAGCGGGACCGCCAGCAGCGACGTGATGCCGAGGCTCACGGCCGAGACCACGAAGGTGCCGAGGGCGACGAGGATCAGCTTGGCGACGAGGGCCGGCGTACGGCGGGGCACGGCCGTGAAGGTCGAGCGGATCATGCCCGTGCCGAACTCGCCGGTGATGATCAGGGCGCCGAGGACGGCGGCGACGAGCTGGGCGAAGGCGACGCCGATGGTGGTGACCGAGGCCGCGAGCGACTGGTCCTGCTCGGGCGTCGACTGCATGCCCTCGAAGCCGGAGGCGACGCTGCTGAAGAGGGCGCCGAAGCCGATGATGAGCACCGCGATGATCGCGAAGCACCACACGGTCGAGCGGAGGCTGCGCAGCTTGATCCACTCGGAGCGCAGCACGCCGCCGAAGGTGACGCCGCTGCCGGTGGTGCGCGAGCGGGTGGAACGGGTGGGAGCGGTGGTGCTCATCGCTGGGCCCCTTCGGTGGTGACGGGCGCGTCGGTGGTGGGCGCGCCTCCTGCGTGGTAGTCGACGGAGTCCTGCGTCAGGGTCATGTAGGCGTCTTCGAGCGAGCGGACGAGCGGGGTCAGCTCGTGCAGCACGATGCCCGATGCCGCGGCGAGCTCCCCGACCCGCGCGGCGCTGACGCCGCGGAGCTCGACGAGTCCGGGCTCGAGCGCCGTGGCGGTCGCGGACCCGGGGCCGACCAGCGCGACGAGGTCGTCGGCGCGCGGGCTGCGGACGCGCACGGCGTCGCCCGAGGCCTGGGCGATGACGTCGCTGACGGGCGAGTCGGCGAGCACACGACCCCGACCGAGCACGATCAGGTGGTCGGCGGTCTGCGCCATCTCGCTCATGAGGTGCGACGAGAGGAACACGGTGCGACCCTCGCTCGCCAGGTGGCGGGCCAGCGTGCGCACCCAGACGACGCCCTCGGGGTCGAGGCCGTTGACGGGCTCGTCGAGGATGACGGTCGCGGGGTCTCCGAGCAGGGCCGCGGCGATGCCGAGACGCTGCCCCATGCCGAGCGAGAATCCGCCGACGCGCTTCTTGGCCACCGATTCGAGACCGGTGAGGGCGATGACCTCCTTGACGCGCGACCTGCCGATGCCGTGCGTGGCGGCCATGGCGAGCAGGTGGTCGGCGGCCGACCGGCCGCGGTGCACGGCCTTCGCGTCGAGCAGCACGCCCACCTCGCGCAGGGGCGCGGCGTGATCGGCGTAGCGACGGCCGTTGACCGTGACGGTGCCCGCGGTGGGCCGGTCGAGACCGACGATCATGCGCATCGTGGTCGATTTGCCGGCGCCGTTCGGCCCGAGGAACCCGGTCACGAGACCGGGGCGGACGGTGAACGAGACGTGGTCGAGGGCGACCTTGGCGCCGTACCTCTTGGTCAAGCCCTGGGCTTCGATCATCGGTGGGGTGTCTCCTCGTGGCTGTGGGGGCCGCCAGCGGCGGCCTCGTCCCGACGTCAGCCTAGGAGCCTGTCCCTCACGGGCGGTATCCCTCCGTCGGACGAGATCGAGGGCGCCGACCTCGTCCCGCGGGAGGAGGAGGCGCGGTGTCTGCGAGCCGCGGACGCTACAGTCCTCCGGTGACCACCGCCTCCCTCCTCGCCACCGCCCTGCCCGCCGCGTCGGGCGGATTCCTGCTCTTCGACCCGGAGTCGCTGCTGCCCGCCCTCGGGCCGTGGGCCCTGGCCGGGATCTCGATCATGATCTTCATCGAGTCGGGCGTGCTGTTCCCGTTCCTTCCCGGCGACTCGCTGCTGTTCACCGCGGGGCTGCTGCACGAGGCCCTGGGGCTCCAGGTCTGGACGATCGCCCTCTGCGCCTTCGTGGCGGCGTTCCTCGGCGACCAGGTCGGGTACCTGCTGGGCAACCGGTTCGGTCGACGGTGGTTCCGACCCGACGCGCGCGTCCTCAAGACCGCGCACCTCGAGAAGGCCGAGGCGTTCTTCGCCCGGTACGGCGGGGTCTCGCTGATCCTCGGTCGCTTCGTGCCGATCGTCCGCACCTACGTGCCCCTGGCCGCCGGCACGGCCGGGTACCGGTACCCGAGGTTCCTGCTCTTCAACGTCGTGGGTGCGTTCCTCTGGGCCGTCGGCATGGTGGTGCTCGGCTCGCTGCTCGGCGGGATCCCTCTCATCCGCGACCACGTCGACGTGTGGGCGATCGTGCTCGTGCTGCTCTCGGTGACGCCGGTGCTCATCACCGGGCTGCGCAGCATCCTCCGCGGCCGCCGCGCGCGTGCCGCCGCCGAGCGCCCCTGAACCCGAGCGCCGCTGAACCCGAGCGCCCCTGAACCCGAGCGCCCCCGCCCGCAGGTCTCGTGTCGGAGGTCCCCTCTAGGGTTGACCCATGCGTCTCCTGCTCATCCGACACGGCCAGACCCCCGACAACGTCGCCGGTCGACTCGGCACCGAGGCGCCCGGCCCCGGCCTGACCGAGCTCGGTCGGGCGCAGGCCTCGGCCGTGCCCGGTGCGCTCGTCGGCGAAGACATCGGGGCGCTCTTCGTCAGCTCGCTCCGTCGCACCCACGAGACCGTCGCGCCGCTCGCGTCGGCCCTGTCGCTCGACCCGGTCGAGGTCGCGGGGTTCCGCGAGGTGATCGCCGGCGATCTCGAGGCGCGCAGCGACCCCGAGGCCGTGTCGACCTACATGGGCACGGTCGTGTCGTGGGTGACGGGCGAGCTGGACCGTCGACTGCCCGGCGGCGAAGACGGTCACGAGTTCTTCACGCGCTTCGACGAGGCCGTGGCGCAGGTGGTGGCGAGCGGGCACGAGACCGTCGCCGTCGTCAGCCACGGTGCCGCCATCCGCGGGTGGTGCGGGGCCCGGGCGGTCGGCTCGGCGCTCTTCGTCAAAGAGCACCCGCTCGAGAACACCGGCGTCGTCACGCTCGAGGGCGACCCCGAGTCGGGCTGGCGGCTGCTCTCGTGGGAGGGGCGCCCCGTCGGCGGACCCGAGCTCGACGACGACGACCTCGACCCCACGGGTGAGGCCTTCTAGCACTCGAGCGAGCTGGCACGACCGGCAGAGGGTGCGACCGGCTCGGTGACACGACCGGTCGGTGACACGACCGGCTCGGTGACACGACCGGTCGGTGACACGACCGGGCCGGTGCGCGACCGAGACCGGAGCCCGCCCGTCAGCGAGCCGCGGCCAGGAGGCGCTCGAGGAACGGTCCGACGAACTTCCCACCCGGGTCGACCTCGCCGACCAGGTCCGCGAACGAGCCGAACCGCGGATACCGGGCGACGACGACCTCGGGTGCGAGCGAGCTGAGCTTGCCCCAGTGGGGCCGCGATCCGAACGGACGGAGCACCTCCTCGACCCTCTCCACCAGGCCGGCCACCTCGGCGGGGTGCTTCCTCCAGGTGAACGCGATCGCCAGGCTGTCGACGGGAGTCGGGCTCAGCCAGGCGTCGTCGCCCGCGACCGCCCGGGTCTCGCAGGTGTGCAGGTGCGGCCTGAGGTCCGCGCCCAGAGCCCGCAGCGCGTGCAGTGCCGCGGCGCCGTCGTCGAGCGCGACGAAGTGCTCGCTCTGCAGCTCGGACCCGTGCGAGGGCGTCGCGTCGAGCCGGAAGTGCGGCAGCCGGTCGAGCCACGGCCCGACGCTGCCGTCCATCGGCGTGTGCGAGTCGCCCGTCACCTCGGTGTGCTCGTCGACGGGAGCCCGGGAGGCGCCCAGCAGCTCATCGGGGACGTCCACGTCGTCCGCGCCCTCGGCGACGCGGGACTTGACCAGCACCTCGCGCACCGAGTCGTCGAACTCGTGGAACAGCGAGACGCTCGTCCCGGCCGACAGCACGTCGACCAGGTGAGCGTCGACGCTCGACCACGGCAGCGCGACGTAGGTGTCCTGCCGCATGCGGTAGGTCGGCTCGACGTCGAGCGTCACGCGCACCACGACGCCGAGGGCCCCGAGGCTGACGACGCTCCCTCCGAATCCGGCCTCGCCGCGGCGGATCGTCCGGATCGTCCCGTCCGACCCGACCACCTCGAGGGCGGCGACCGACGCGGACAGGCTCTGCAATCGGACCCCCGAGCCGTGCGTGCCGGTCGCGACGGCCCCGCCCACCGAGATGTGGGGCAGCGAGCCCATGTTCGCCAGGGCCAGGCGCTCGGCCTCGAGGGCTCGGGCGACGGCTCCGTAGGTCGAGCCCGAGCCGACGGTCGCCGTCCGGCGGTCGGCCGCGACGACGAGGTCCAGGGGGAGCGCCTCGGTCGAGAGGTGGACGCCGAGACCGTCCGCCACGTCGCTGAACGAGTGGCGGGTGCCGAGGGCGCGGATGCGCGCGGTGCCGGCCACCGCCTCCTGCAGGTCTGCGACGGATCGCGGGACGACGACGTCCGTGGTCGAGTACATCAGGGTGCCCGACCAGTTCCGCGTCATCGTCATGTCGGCAGTCTGCTCGGTCGATCGGCGACGCGCTCGTGCGCTTAGGCTCGGAGGGTGGCTGACCCCGTACCGACCGGCATCGACGACGTCTACGCCGAGCTCGAGCTGGTCTCGCGGCGGGCCGTCGCGCGGGCCCGTCGACGGAGCTCGCCGCTGACCTTCGTCGAGCACTCCCTGCTCGACGTCATCGCCGCCGAACCCGGTCGCCGGGCGATCGATCTGGCGGCCGAGTTCTCGTTGAACCGGTCCACCGTCTCGCGGCAGCTCGCGCACCTCGTCGAGCTCGGAGCCATCGAGACCGATGACGGGCCGGACTCCCGACGCGGGCTGGCCCTGTCGGTCACGCCGGTCGGGCGGGCCATGCTCGCCCGCTCCGTCGACGCCAATCGCGCGGCGCTCGCCGACCGGCTCGCCGGGTGGGACGACTCGGAGGTCGCGACGCTGGCGAGCTCCCTCGCGCGGCTGAACTCGGCGTACCGCGACGACCCCGCCGAGGTGCGCCGCGGCACGACCGGCGAGGCCGCGGGCGGCCGCGTCGGGGGACAGAACGGCGAACGCGTGTGACTCATGTGACTGGAGTCGACACACGAGACACCCCAAGTGGGGACATCCGGCTGAGGGGGAACCTTGAACTCAGGGTTTACCCTTCGGGGGTTCCGCACCTAGGCTGAGCGGGTTCCCCGGTTCTCGCCTGGTCGATTCTCGACCGCGCGACCCGGCGTCGACTTCGAGATTGGTTCCGCCTCCGTGACTTCCCCCGCGACCGCCGCCCGCTTCCGGAGCCTGCCCGCGACGGTCCTCACGGTCCTCCTCGCCCTGGCATTCGTCATCTCGGGCACGATCATCGGGGCGTCGCCGGCTCGAGCGGTGACCTACCCCAGCTGGGACGACGTCCGCGCCGCCGTGGCGAACGAGAACACGAAGGCCGCGCAGATCGACGAGCTCCAATCGCTGCTCGCGCAGCTGCAGAGCGACGCTGCGAACGCGCAGTCCGAGGCCGAGGCCAAGGGCGCCGCGTTCGAAGAGGCGCAGAGCGCAGCCGACGAGGCCGCCTCGAAGCTCGCCGAGCTGCAGAAGCAGGTCGACGAGCAGAACAAGGTGGCCGACGAGAGCGAGCAGCGTGCGGGTCAGGTCGCGGCCCAGCTCGCCCGCACGGGCGGCGGCGACGTCTCGACGCAGCTCGCGGGCGACTCCGCCGGGGCCGGCGACCTCCTCTACCGCCTCGGCGCCATGAGCAAGATCACCGAGCAGGCCGACGGCATCCGTCAGCAGGCCGTCACCGATCGCAACGTCGCCTCGTCTCTCGGAGACCAGGCGGCCGTCGCCGAGGAGGCGCTGGCCGGCCTCCGTGACGACGCCGAGGACTCCATGCAGGAGGCGCAGGCCGCGTCGGACGCCGCCCTCGCCGCGGTCACCGCGCAGCAGGAGAACGAAGCCACCCTGCAGGCTCAGCTCGCCGTGCTGCAGGACACCACGGCCAAGACCCAGCAGGACTACGAGGCCGGCGTCGAGGCCGAGCGTCAGCGTCTCGCGGCCGAGAAGAAGGCCCGCGAAGAGGAGGCCGCACGACAGGCGGCCGAGCTTCAGCGCCAGCAGGAGCAGGCGGCCGCCGCAGCCGCCGAGGCCGCGCGGGTCGCGGCCGCTGCCGCCGCCGCGCGTCCGAGCACGCCCAGCGCGCCGCGCCCCGCAGCTCCCGCCCCCACCCCGGCGCGACCCTCCACCCCGGCACCCTCGGCCGGCGGCGGCGGCGCCTGGGTCCGTCCGAGCGGCGGCTACATGTCGAGCCCCTACGGCTACCGCATCAACCCGGTGACGGGCATCTACCGTCTGCACGACGGGGTCGACCTCGCCCCCGGCTGCTCGACCCCGATCTACGCGGCGTCGTCGGGCACCGTCAGCTACGCGGGCTACTACGGCGGCTACGGCAACTACGTGCGCATCAGCCACGGCGGCGGGGTGAGCACCGCCTACGGCCACATCGTCAACGGCGGCATCCGCGTCGCCAACGGCCAGTCGGTCGTCGCAGGCCAGCTGATCGCCCTCGTCGGGTCGACCGGCAACTCGACCGGCTGCCACCTGCACTTCGAGACGCGCATCAACGGCGGGTCGACCGACCCGGTGCCGTTCATGTCGGCCCGCGGCGTCAGCCTGCGCTGACCGCCCGCCGGGCCCGTGGGCACCGAGGGAGGCGCGAGACGAGGCAGAATCGTCTGGTGACCGATTCGCCCCGCACCGAGACCACCCCCCTCCCTCCTCTCCACGTCGAGCACGTCGAGTACGACGACCCCCGCGCCCGTGAGATGCGCGCCCGGATGGACGCCGAGATGACGGCCGTGTACTCCGTCGGCCGCGACCCCGACGAGCCGGCCGAGAAGGCCGCCGCACGCGACGCCGCGCTGACGGTCCACCCCGAGAACGTGCGCGCGACCGTGCTCGTCGTCGACTCCGAGGGTGCGGCGGTCGGGCACGCGGTGCTCTACGACCGCGCCGGCGAGTGGGAGGTCAAGCGCGTGATGGTCGACGGCACGCGCCGCGGCCGCGGCATCGGGCGGCTCATCATGGTCGAGCTCGAGGCGATCGGGCGCGCCGGCGGGGCCCGTCGTCTCATCCTGCAGACCGGCGACCGTCAGCCCGACGCCGTCGCCCTGTACGAGAAGGTCGGCTGGACGCCGATCCCCGTCTACGAGCCCTATGTCACGACCATCCCGCAGTCGATCTGCTTCGAGCGCGTGCTCGACTGACGACGGTGCCGCCGACGGCGATGCCGACGGTGCCGCCGACGGCGATGCCGGGCGAGCGGTGCGGGATCGGCCTCGGCTTCGCTTAAGGTGGGTGCCGTGATCACGCGACGAGACGCCGCCCTGCAACTCGACATCCCGCTCGAGATGGCCAAGCGGCACGGCATCCCCGTCCGCCTGACGGTCGACGAGCTCGTGGAGCTCGAGAAGTCGCCGCCGGCCTGGCTCGTGCAGTCGCGGGCCAACCGCACCGGTAAGCCGGTCTGGGTCGATCTGGCGTGCGTCGTCTGCGGTTTCCACGAGGCCGCCCGGCCCAAGAAGTGGTGGCCCGACTACACGTGGCTCAGCTGCGACGACCACGGCGTCGACGAGCTGCCCGAGCCGCAGCCGGGTCTCGCCCGACGCGAGGTGGCGGGCGTCGGCAGCCGGTTCGTCGCGATCGTCGACGAGCGGCCCTAGCCGACGCTCACCCCGCCGTCCGGCCGGGCCCGGGGCGGGCGGACTCAGCCCGAGTACGTCACCGACACCGGTGCATCGAGCCCTGCGAGCAGGTGCACGTAGGCCTGCCGCACGTCGTCGGCCAGCAGCTGCCGGTGGATGTGCTGGTCGTGCCAGTGTCGCAGGTCGTCGGGGGAGACGTCGTCGACGTGGTCGGCGACGAGGTAGCTGAAGGCGTAGGCCTCGCCGGCCTCGTCGAGGGTCCGGCGGAAGCCGAGGCGTTCGCCGGTCGCGGCGTCGACGAAGACCTCCCAGCCCGGGTCGGCACCGTCGGGCAGCGCGACGTCGACGCGGGAGTGCGCGGACCCCGCATCGGGCACCGAGACCCGCGTGCCGAGCACGGCCCAGGCGAGCGGGCCGTCGGCGACCCCGGCAGGAGGCGCGCTCTCGTCGACCCCGGAGGCCACGTCGGTCACGGCCCGGTCGACCGCCGCGTCGACGGCCCCGTCGAGCAGCTGCAGCCGGGTCGCGGCTCCCCGCAGCCAGGCCTCGAGGGCGGCGCGCTCGTCACCCGAGAACGGCTCGTCGTCGAACGAGTGCACCGTGAAGTCGGCGGCGGCGACCGACCACTCCCAGTCGAGCAGCACCCGGGTGAGGGCGGCCGGCTGGGGGAGCACCGCGAGGGTGCCCCGCCGCAGACCGGGCGCCCAGTGCAGCTCGGGCTCGGGCAGCAGATGGCGCACGTCGTGGGCGGCCGAGGTCGACGACTCCGGGACGACGAAGCCGATTCGCACCTCGCGCCACGGGCTCGCGAGGCTCGGCGCGACGTCCTCGTCGCGTCGCACCGTGATCGCTCCCGACATGTCGTCGGGCAGGGGCGGGGTCGGCGCGGAGTCGGTCACGGCGCGAGATTCTGGCATGGCTCCTTGCGCATCGGCCGAGAGGGGCCCGCTGCCGAGCGACACCGACGCCGCGCGACCCGGGAGGCGCGGCGCCGGTCAGTCGGCCAGGATCGCGTAGAGGGCGCGGCGGGTCTCGTCGAGCTTGGCGGTGGCGGCGGCGCGCTGGGCCTCGCTGCCGTCGTGGTGGAACTGCTTCACCACGCCCATGAGCTTGAGCAGGCTCGTCTGGAACTCGCGGTCGGTGTCGCTGGCGTCGTCAGCGGTCGCCGCCCAGGCCTTCTCGATCTCGGCCTCGTTGTCGGCGACGTAGAGCCGGCCGGCGTCGGTGAGGCTGAAGACGCTCTTCGACGCGGTCTCGTCCGAGACGATGAGCTCCTCGTCGACGAGCTGCTGCAGCGTGGGGTAGACGGAGCCGGGGCTCGGCTTCCAGGCGCCGTCGGTGCGCTCGGCGATCGACTTGATCAGGCCGTAGCCGTTCGAGGGTGCGTCGGCCAGCAGCGACAGGATCGCCAGGCGCACGTCGCCGCGACGGGCGCGCCCTCGTCCGCCGCGACCCGGGCCGAAGCCGGGGCCGCCGGGTCCGAAGCCCGGGCCGCCGGGTCCGAAGCCCCCGAAGCCGCCGAAGCCTTGGCCGGGGCGGAAGCCGCGGCCGAAGGGCCGACCGAAGCGGCCGCGCCCGTCGGATTCGCCGTCGCGGGCGCTGGGGTGGTGGTGGCGACGAGGGTCGCCCTGGTCGTCGAAAGCGGTGTCGGTACCCATGAGGTATCCCCTTCACAAGAGTCTGATGTCGCGACGTCGTGTCGCGATGCGTCAAAGATATGTCGCTGACTATCGCTTGTCAATGATCGGGCGGGGACCGAGCGGGGGGCGGAGGAAAACGCGAAGGAGGCGCACCCGGGTCGGGTGCGCCTCCTCGGCTCTCGGATCGGCGGTCAGTTCGAGGGCAGCACGCCGAACGCCGAGGCCAGCTTCTCGATCTTCTGGGCACGACCCAGGCGGGGGAGATCGCTGCCGTCGCGGATGACACGACCGCGACCCTCGAAGTCGGCCAGGAAGTCCTGCGCCCAGGCGACGTCCGACGGGGTCGGGCTGATGACCTCGTTGATGACGGGGAGCTGCTCGACGTCGAGGCAGAGCTTGCCCGTCATCCCGAGGGCGACGGCCACGGACGACTGCTCGCGGAGCACGGGGTGGCTGCTGCCGACGGTCGGGCCGTCGATCGGCCCGGGCAGTCCGCCGATGCGGCTCGCGACGACGAGCCGCGAGCGGGGGTAGGCCATGGCCAGGTCGTCGGCGCTGGTGCCGGTGTCGCGGCGGTAGTCGCCGCTGCCGAACGCGAGACGGTAGGCGCCGCGGGCCTTCGCGATCGCGGGGCTCTCCTCGATGCCGAGTGCCGACTCGACGAGGGCGAGCACGGGGAGCGATCCGCCGAGGCGGTCGTACGTCTCGGTGACGTCCTCCGGGGCCTCGGTCTTCGCGAGCATGACGCCCTGCAGGCCGGGGAGGCCGAGCAGCGCGTCGACGTCGTCGGACCAGAATGCGGTCGAGTGGTCGTTGATGCGCACCCAGGCCCGGCCGCCGTCGCGGAGCCAGGCGACGACGTCCGCACGGGCCGCGGGCTTGCGGGCCGGGTCGACGGCGTCCTCGATGTCGAGCACGATCTGGTCGGCCCGCGACGCGGCGGCCCCGCTGAAGCGGTCGGGCGCCGTGCCCGGCACCAGGAGCCAGGAGCGGGCGATGTCGGGGTTGGGCCGGCGGCGTTCCGCGCGGTCGGTCGACCCGGTGGTCTGAGCGGGGATGGCCCCCGTCGGAGTGCTGTCGGCGGTGTCGGTCATGACGTCCTCGTCCTCGTTGTCGCTCGGCGGTCGGTCCCACGCTACCGGTCGCCCCGGATCGGGTCCTCCGGCCTTCGGGCGGGCCTCCCGCCCTCGGGGGCCCCCGAGGCGTACCGTTCAGGAGGATCACAGGGCCCGGACGACCGGGCTTCGACGCACGAGGAGCCACACATGACGGACGCACGCACGCCCGGGAGCGACCGCCCCGACCACGACCGACACCCCGACGACACGACTCCCCGCGAGTCCGCCATCGCCCCGGAGGACCGCCAGGACGGGTCCGACGCCTCGTTCGCCGACGAGCGCGCCGAGTCGACGTCGCCGTCGCCGTCGGCCGACGCTCCGGCCGTCGACTTCGGCGCGCCGGCCTTCCCGGCCGCTGCGCCCTCGGACGCCTCGGAGGCCGCCGCGCCCGTTCCCGCACACGACCCGTTCGTCGTGCCGGCGGCCCGCCCGGCCGACGAGCGCGGCGACGGCGTCGGCGCGGACTCCCGTGACGCCCGCGATCACGCTGACTCCCGCGACGCGGCCGGCGACGCCGACTCCCGCGACGCACGCGACGGCGAGACCGAGGTCATCGAGCCCGTGTCGGCCGCGAATGCGGACACGGACACGGACACGCACGCCGAGCAGCGCGACGCGGACCGCCGCGACGCCGACGCCGAGCAGCGCGACGCGGACGCCGACCGCCGTGACGCGGACGCCGCCTCCGCGGCCCCCGCCGTTCCCCCCATGGTCGCCCCGACGGCACCGCCCGCCCGCGCCTGGTCCGCGACCACCGGCGACGACGGTCAGCGCCGCACCCTCCACGACGACGACGCGCTCCGTGCCGCCGAGGCCTCGCGGGCCGGCGAGTCGTCTCGCGACGACGATCGCCGCTCCGACGACGACCGCCGCTCGGCCGGTGACGCGCCCACGGTCGTCGCGCCGGTCTCGTCCGACCCGACCCGCGCCTCCTCGGCTGCGGAGCACGGCTCGCGCGCGGACGACGCCCCCACGGTGGCCGCACCGACCGCCGGTTCGCCGTCGTACCCGGCACAGCCCGGCACGGGCTCGTACCCGCTCGTCGCCGACGGGGGCGTGAACCACGTCGCCGTCCGTCGGGACCTCCTGACGCAGCAGAAGGAGGAGTTCAGCGGCATCCGCTTCGGCGCCGGTCTGCTCGGCTGGTTCACCGCCACCGGCTTCGGCTTCGTCATCATGGCGATCTACGGCGCGATCGTCGGGGCCTGGATCGCGGCATCGTCCGACGGAGCCTCGAACGGACTCGTCGGCGTGCAGCGCTTCGCCGACGACAACGGCGGACTGCTCTCGATCATGACGGGCATCGTCGTGCTGATCGTCGTCTTCACTGGCTATCTCATCGGCGGCTTCACGGCGTCGCGCGTCGCCCGGTTCTCGGGCTTCAAGCAGGGTCTGGCGACGTGGATCTGGGGTGTCGTCGTCAGTCTCATCCTCCTCGTCGTCGGTTTCGTGGCCCTCGGCCTCGAGCTGCCCGACCTCGGCGCGGCCGACGCGTCCGCCGCCTCGGCGAACGGTTCGCCCAGCTCGATCGAGTCTCTGATCTTCGCCGGACTCGTCGTCGTGCTGAGCTTCGTCGGCGCCGTGCTGGGCGGTCTGCTCGGGCAGCGCTGGCACCGCAAGGTCGACCGGTTCATCCCGTCCGACCAGGTGTGATTAGCTCGAACCGACCGAACAAAGGAACCTCCATGCGCCTCACCGCCCGCCCGTCTCTCGCCCGCACCGTCGTCGGCGTCGTCGCCGCCAGCGCCCTCTCGTTCTCGCTGACGGCCTGCTACTCGACGTCGGACTCCGAGAGCAACAACACCGCACCGATCCACCGCGAGAACCCCGAGCTGCCCGAGTCGGAGGCCACGCCGCTGGCCGTCGTGGCCGACCTCGGCCAGGGCGTCGACACCCAGGTGGCCGTCGACGAGGGCTTCGTCAGCGCGCTCGAGCTGCTCGGCCTGACGCCGGGGGTGGTGGGTGACGCGACGTTCGAGGGCGGCACCTTCTCGTTCCCGATCACGGGCGGCAACGTGGAGTACTACGACCCCGAGGGCGAGGTCCGTCCGTACGTGCAGGGCGACATCCAGCACGACGACTCGGGTCTCAGCCTGACGGCCGGCGACACGGTGGTGGAGCTGACGAACTTCGACATCGACCCGGGGGCCTCGAAGCTCTACGGCGACGTGTCGGTGAACGGCGAGCCCGTCGCGGGTCACGCGTACCTCTTCAACCTGTGGGGCGGCACGCTCGAGCCGCTGCGCATCGAGGGCTCCGACGCGATCCTCGAGGGCACGACGGTGCACGTGAGCCCCGAGGCGGCCGATCTGCTGAACACCACGTTCGAGACCGACCTCGTGCCCGACGAGCTCCTCGTCGGGGTCGCGACCATCACGGTGGCCACCCGCTAGATCCCCGCCCGCGGCAAGTTTCTCCTTGCCGAGAGTGAATGTTTGGCTCGCCGAAATTTGGGTAGGGTCGTCGTATGGCCATCGAGAGCACTGCGACGACCCCCGAGGAGGCGCGGGGCGGCCCGCGCCCCTCGCCCGCCCACCCGAGACCCCGCGGGGTCCTGCTCGGCCCCGCGTTCATCGCCGCGATCGCGTACGTCGACCCGGGCAACGTCGCGGCGAACCTGACCGCCGGGGCCCAGTACGGCTACCTGCTGCTCTGGGTGCTCGTGGCAGCCAACGCCATGGCCGTGCTCGTGCAGTACCTGTCGGCCAAGCTCGGCATCGTCACCGGGCAGTCGCTGCCCGAGGTGATGGGGCGACGCCTCCCGCGCCGGCGTCGCCTGGCCTACTGGGGGCAGGCCGAGCTCGTCGCCGCCGCGACCGACGTCGCCGAGGTGATCGGCGGGGCGCTCGCGCTGCAGCTGCTGTTCGGCGTGCCCCTCGTGCTCGGCGGCGTCATCACCGGCGTCGTGTCGCTCGGGATCCTCGCGCTCACCCGCTACCGCGGCGGTCACGTCTTCCAGACGATCATCATCGGCCTGCTCGCCGTCCTGACCCTCGGCTTCTGCGCCGGTCTCTTCTTCGCGCCCCCGTCGGTCGGCGGCATGCTCGGCGGGATCGTTCCCCGCTTCGAGGGCGCCCAGTCGGTGCTGCTCGCCGCCTCCATGCTCGGGGCCACGGTCATGCCCCACGCGGTCTATCTGCACTCGGCCCTGGTCCGCGACCACCACGGCGACGTCGCCAAGGGGGCGGATCGTCGGCGCGTGCTGAAGGCCACCCGGTGGGATGTCGTGCTGGCCCTGCTCGTCGCCGGAGGCGTCAACATCGCCATGCTCGTGCTCGCCGCGTCGACCCTGCAGGGCCGGACGGGCACGGACACGATCCCGGGGGCGCACGCCGCGATCGCCGACGCGCTCGGACCGCTGGTCGGCGTGCTGTTCGGGGTCGGCCTGCTCGCATCGGGCCTCGCCTCGACGTCGGTCGGCTCGATGGCGGGAGCCGAGATCATGCGGGGTCTGCTGAAGGTCCGCATCCCGCTGTTCGTCCGCCGGGTCGTCACGCTCGTGCCGGCGCTCATCCTCCTCGCCACCGGCATCAGCCCGACGTGGCTGCTCGTGCTCAGCCAGGTCGTGCTGAGCTTCGGGATCGCCTTCGCCCTCGTGCCGCTGGTGAGGGCGACGAGCGACGCGACGCTGATGGGCGAGAGCCGCAACGTGCTCGGCATCCGGATCGCCGCGTGGGCGGCCGTCGCGGTCGTCGTCGCGTTGAACCTGGCGCTCATCTGGCTGACCGTGACCGGCGCCTGAGGCCCGGTCGGGCCACGCGAGGCGTGGTCGGGCCCGAGTCAGGCGGTGTCGATGTGCGGGCCGTCGTCGGGCTCGATGCCCGCCGCCGCCTTCTCGGCCTGCCGACGGGTGAACGCCGCCTGCATCGACTCGGCGTGGTCGGTCTTGGCGGCGGCGAGAGCGGCGTCGTCGCCTCGGAGGGTCGCGACCGTCGAGCGCAGCCGCGCGCTCACGGCCTTGGCGAAGTCGGCCGGGCTGGGGCTGAAGTCGTCGCTCTCGTCGCCGTCGCTCGCGTCGTCGTAGTGGTGCAGCTGCCCGCCCTCGTCGGCGGTGATCGGCTGCTGCGCGTGCTCGACGCAGAGCTTGGCGACCTCCTCGGCGTGGGCGTGCATGACCGAGTGCGCCGCTCCGGGCATCTCCCAGAGGCGTGACGAGGGCAGCAGGTCGCCGACGCGGCGCACCCAGTCGCGGGGGGCGACGGCGTCGTGCTCGCCTCGGATGACGAGCGTGTCGGCCTGCACGTTCGGCAGATGATCCTCGATGGGGTAGGTCATCATCTTCGGCAGGATGCGCGAGAACCAGCGGACCCCGCAGAGCACGTAGGCGCTGACGGCCAGGAACTTCACACGACCCGGCTCGTGCCAGGCGGCGCGGGCGAAGCGCAGCGCCTGGGTGACGACCCTCCGCTCGGCCGGGTCGATGACGGGCCCGATCAGGACGAGGGTCGAGAGCTCGGGGCGACGGGCCGCGAGATCGGTGACGATCTGCGTGCCCATCGAGTGCCCGACGAGCACCGGGTCGCTGAGGTGGAGCCCGTCGATCGCGGCGCCCACGAGGTCGGCGTACTCGCGGATCGTCAGTGCGCGACCGGGGTGCGGCACACCGGCGAAGCCCGGCAGGTCGAGGGCGTGCACGGGGCCGAACCGGTTGAGGTTCGGAGCGAGACGCTCGAAGTAGTCCGACGAGACCCCGATGCCGGGCACCAGCACGAACGGCCGGTCGCCCGTCCGGCCGATGGTGTTGACGCGGACGTACAGCTCGCCCTGCGCGATGCGCTCGACGCGGACGCTCGTGTCCAGCGCATCGGCGCGGGCCGCGTCGCGGGCGGCCGCGCGATGGGAGGAGCCGGCGTGGCGGCGGCGGGCGGTCATCGACACAGTGTGGCACGCCCCCTCCGGGGCCTCGTCGAGTGTCCGCGTCGTGCGGCTCGGGGAGGAGGCGCGCGACCGTCCCGGGGGACTCGTGCGGCGGGGGTGTGGAGCCGGTCCGCACCTCCTGCGCGGCCCGGTCAGGCGATCACGGGGTCGAGCGCGCGGAGGTTCCGCCGCAGGATGAGCGACAGGGCGATGGCGCCGAACGGGCCCGCGGCCCGCATCCACCAGGCGGCCGGCCGCCAGACCACCCGGATGTCGAGCGTGACCGAGTCGTCGGGATGCCGCACGACCACGTAACTCTCGAAGCCGCGCTGCGGGTGGCCTCGGAGCGCCGCGTGGACGAAGCCGATCGACGTCTCGGTCCGGACGACGTCGATCACGCGGCAGGCCACGGCGGGGCGCAGCGGGCCGAACGTCACGGCCCACCGGCTCTCGACCCCCGGCTCGACCCGGTCGGGCACCTCGAGGGGGACGAACCCGGAGCCCCGGTGCACCCCGAAGCGCAGCACGGCGTCGCCCGCCGCTCGGAAGACGGCGCCGCCGTGCCCGATCACCCGCGAACACCGCGTCACGCGGAACCCGGGCGGCGCGGGGGCGTCGAAGCCGACCGGCGCATCGAGGCTGAGGGGCCCGCCGGCGCCGCGCGCCTCGCGCCCCTCGCGCCCGTCAGGTGACTCGCTCGACCCGTGTGACGTCATGGGTCGAGCCTGGCACGTCGAGCGGCCGTCACGGGGCAGGATCATGGGGTGACCGACCACTCGTACCTCGTGCTCCACGGCTGGCAGAACCATCGGCCGGCGGATCACTGGCAGCATCGGCTGGCCGACGCGCTGATCGCACGCGGTCTCGTCGTCCGCTACCCGCAGCTGCCCGACGCCGATGCGCCCGATCCCGTGGCCTGGGAGGCCGTCGTGCGGAGCGAGCTCGCGGCGCTGCCCGACGGCCCGGTCACCGTCGTCTGCCACAGCCTCGGGTCCGTGCTCTGGCTGCGTCTGCAGTCCGGCGACGCGCCTCCTCGGGTGGATCGCGTCGCCCTCGTGTCGCCGCCGTCGCCGGAGCTCGTGGCGGGTCAGAGCATCAGCGCGTTCGTCGCGGGCGACGCGTTCGGCGGCCGGCTGCTGCCCCCCGGCGCCGCCGAGTCCGTCGTCGTGGCGGGCGACGACGACGAATGGCTGCCGCTCGGACTGCGGGACACCTGGGAGGCGCGGGTCGACGCCCCGCTCCACCTCGTCCCCCGAGGCGGTCACCTCACCCCCGACACGGGGTTCGGGCCCTGGCCCGAGATGCTGTCGTGGGCGCTGGGAGCGGACGGCGCGGCCGGGTTCGGCGCAGGCGCGGAATGACGGGGACCGGGGGTGGTGACGCGGCCGCGAGACCGCGACGCCCGCACCGGCGCCCTGCCGCGCCGCGGCGTCAGGCGGCGGGGGCGAGGAACGCCGCGGCGGCGCGCGAGAGGTGGCCGGGGTCGTCGGCGCCGCACAGCTCGCGGGCCGAGTGCATGCCGAGCAGAGGGACGCCGACGTCGATGGTGCGGATGCCGAGTCGGGTCGCCGTGATCGGGCCGATGGTCGATCCGCAGGGGACGGAGTTGTTCGAGACGAACTCCTGGAACGGCACGCCGGCCTGCTCGCAGGCCCGCGACCACTCGGCGGCGCCGAGCCCGTCGGTGGCGTAGCGCTGGTTCGCGTTGATCTTCAGCAGCGGACCGCCGTTGACGATGGGCTGGTTCGCGGGGTCGTGGCGCTCGGGGTAGTTCGGGTGGACGGCGTGCCCGGCGTCGGCGCTGAGGCACCACGAGGCGGCGAGGGCGCGACGGTGATCGGTGGCCGTCGCCCCGAGGCCGTCGGACACGCGGGCGAGCACGTCTTCGAGCAGAGGGCCCGCGGCGCCGGACGGGGTGGCCGAACCGACCTCCTCGTGATCGAAGGCGGCGAAGACGGCGACGTGATCGAGCTCGGCACCCGCGCCTCCTGAGCTCGTCGCGGTCTCGATCAGGGCGACGAGACCGGCGTGGGTCGAGGTCAGGTTGTCCATGCGACCCGCGGCGAAGAGCTCGCCGCTGAGACCGAGTCGGGCCGGAGGCGCGGTGTCGGCCACGACGACGTCGTACCCGGTCACGTCGGCCGGGTCGAGACCCGCCAGCGCGGCGAGGTGCCCGAGCACGTCGGCCTGATCGAGCGGCCCGGCCCCGACGACCGGATTCAGGTGACGCTGCGGGTCGAGGGTGAGCCCCTCGGAGTTGACGCCCCGGTCGAGGTGGACGGCCAGCTGCGGGATCCGCAGCAGCGGCCCCGTGCGCACGAGACGGGTCTCGCCCTGGCGCGTCACGAGCCGCCCGGCGAACTCGAGGTCGCGGTCGAGCCACGAGTTGAACAGCGGCCCGCCGTAGACCTCGACGCCGGCCTGCACCCAGCCGCGGGTGCCGGTGGTCGACTTCGGCTTGAGCTTGAAGCCGGGGGAGTCGGTGTGGGCCCCGACCACGCGGAACGGGGTCGTGGCGTGCGCCCCGGCGGGCTCGATCCACGCGACGACGGCGCCGTCGCGCACGATGTACCGCGCACCCGGGCCGCTGGGCCAGACCGCGGTCTCGTCGAGACGGTCGAACCCCGCCTCGTCGAGGCGCCGGGCGGCCTCGGCCGCGGCGTGGAACGACGAGGGGGAGGCGGTGATGAAGCGGGCGAGGTCGTCGAGGTGGGGGCGTGAGGAAGTCATCTCCTCCAGCATGCACCACAGGACCATGCGCCCGGGCGGGCGGTTGCGCCGGCCGGGGACGACCGGGGTGCGGTGGGGATGGGGAGGAGGCGCGGTGCGGCGCGCGCGGTCGGGTGGGCCGCCGAGGTCAGCGGCCGCCGCTGCCGTGGCGCATGGCCCCGACGTCGCCCGCGTCGTTCGCACCGTCGGTGTCGACCTCGCCGTCCGCCTCGTTCCCCGGCGCGCGGCCGGTCTCGTCGTCGGCGGTGAGAGCGGCGGTCCGCTCGCCCGAGAGCCCGGCCGGGTCGGCCACGACGTAGTCCTTCTCACCCGAGAGGGTGCCGCCGAGGGGCTGGACGACGTCGCCGTCGGGAGTGGCGTCGCCCGGGCCGGCGGGTGCGCCCTGGGTGTCGGTGCTCGTGTCGCCGGTCTCGTCGGCGCCACCGGTGCTCGGGCTGTCGCCGTCGGCCCGGCTGTCCCGGTACGTCTCGACTGCGGCGGCCTCGAGGGTCGCCGCATCCACCGCGGCGCGGCCGGCCTCGGGGCTGGTGACGTCCTGGCCGGTGCCGGTCGGGCCGGTGTCGGTCGGGGAGTGGTCGGTCATGGTGGTCCTCTCGTGCGACGTGGGGTCGACGCTAGGCGTTCCGAGCGCGGCGGGCGCAAAACGCCGGGATGTGGACACGACGCGGTGAATGATGCTGGCGTCGTGTGAAGAACCTGGCGCCGTGGCGGAGGCCGGCGGATCAGGCGCGCGCCTGGCGCACGTACGCGACGATCGCGTTGGCGTGCCCGTGGCCCATGCCGTGCTCGGACTTCAGCCACGACACGACCTGCATGTGAGGGTGCTCGTCGAGCCGCTCGCCGGCGAGGTCGAGCCACTCCTGGACGGGCCGGCCGTACGTCTTCTCGATGCTGGCGAAGTACGAGGCCGGCCCCTTCGGCTTCGCGCCGTCGGCGGGAGGTTCGGGGGCCATCACACGCGACGCGGACATGGCGTCAAAGTAGCAGGCGGTCCGACATCCGACCAGACCGAGGAGGCGCGGCTCGACACCGCCCGGACCCCCGGCCGGCGCGGTGCACCCGACCCGGCGGCTTGCACCGCGGGGCGCGCCCGGTTACGTTGGCGGGCTGGCCGTCGACCACCGCGCTGGGACCGACCCTCGAAGGAGCCTCACGATGACGACCCGCCGCACGCCCCGACGCCCCGACGTGACCTCGCTGGAGCTCGTCGGCGGACCCCAGCCCCTGCACGTCGGGCTCGAACCCCACGACCCGCGCTGGGCCGACGTGTACGCCGTCCACCGCGAGCGCATCGCGCTGGCCCTGGCAGGGCTCGACGTCGAGATCGAGCACATCGGCTCGACGTCCGTCGCCGGTCTCGCTGCGAAGCCGATCATCGACCTCGTGGTCGCGGTGCCCGACATCACGGCGGAGGAGGACTACCTCGACGCCCTCATCGTCGCGGGTTACGAGCTGAGGGTCCGCGAACCCGAGCATCGTCTCGTCCGCACGCCGAGCAGGGACGTGCACGTCCACGTCTACGAGCGCGGTCATCGCGCGATCGCCGACTACCTCCTCCTGCGCGATCACCTCCGCGCGGACGCCGCCGACCGTGCGCTCTACCAGGGGGTCAAGGAGGCGCTGATGCAGCGGTCGTGGACCGACTCGAACGCCTACTCCGACGCGAAGGACGACGTCGTCGCCGAGATCACGGAGCGGGCGCGATCTCGCTCAGCAGGGCCTCGACCCGCTCCTTGATGTCGTCGCGGATCGGGCGCACGGCCTCGATGCCCTGACCGGCCGGGTCGTCGAGCGCCCAGTCCTCGTAGCGCTTGCCCGGGAAGATCGGGCACGCGTCGCCGCAGCCCATCGTGATGACGACGTCGCTCGCCCGGACGGCGTCGGTGGTGAGCACCTTCGGCTGGTTGCCGGCGATGTCGACGCCCTCCTCGGCCATGGCCTCGATCGCCACCGGGTTGATCTCGTCGCGCGGCTCGCTGCCGGCCGAGAGGACCTCGACGCGGTCGCCGGCCAGGGCCTGCAGATAGCCGGCGGCCATCTGCGAGCGGCCGGCGTTGTGCACGCAGACGAACAGGACGGTGGGCTTGACGCTCATGCGGGTTCCTTCCCGGGCGGGTCGCGCCCGATCAGGGCTCGCCCCATGATGCCCGATCCGCCCCTCAGGAGCCGCGTCGCGGACTTGCCCCCGACGTCGAATCCCAGTTAGGTTAGGCATGCCTAACACGGTGACCACCGTGCCTCCCCGACGCTCCCCACAGCAGAGCGGTCGGGGCGTCAGTCGACGCGGCGCACTCTCCGCGCGCCCTCCCGACACCGGTCGTCCCCTGTCCGGCATCCCGTCCCGCCTCGAGAGGAACCCATGTCCCGCACCTCCACCCTGCTCGCCCTGAGCGCCGCGTCCGCCCTCGCCGTCGGCCTCGTCGGCTGCTCCGCCGACGCCGGTGCGACCGACGACGCGCCCGCAGCGTCCGCCGACTTCAGCCCGATCACGATCGAGCACGCTCTCGGGACGACGACGATCGAGACGAAGCCGGAACGCGTCGCCACGGTCAACTGGGCCAACCAGGAGGTGCCGCTCGCGCTGGGCGTCGTCCCCGTCGGCATGGCGCGTGCGGACTTCGGCGACGACGACGGCGACGGCGTCCTGCCGTGGGTGAGCGAGAAGCTCGACGAGCTCGGCGGCGAGACCCCGGTGCTCTTCGACGAGACCGACGGCGTCGACTTCGAGGCCGTGGCCGACACCGAGCCCGACGTGATCCTGGCCGCGTACTCCGGCCTGACGCAGGAGGACTACGACACCCTCAGCGAGATCGCGCCCGTCGTCGCCTACCCGGAGACCGCCTGGGGCACCTCGTGGCGCGACATGATCGAGCTCAACAGCACGGGCATGGGCATGGCCGCCGAGGGCGAGCAGCTCGTGGCCGACCTCGAGGAGGAGATCGCCGGAGTCGCCGCCGATCACCCCGCGCTCGCCGACAAGACGGCGATGTTCCTCACCCACGTCGACACCACCGACCTCAGCGAGGTCAGCTTCTACACGACCCACGACACCCGCGTGCAGTTCTTCGACGACCTCGGTCTGCAGCAGCCGCAGAGCATCGCGGACGCCTCGGCCGCGACCGACCTGTTCTCGCTCACGCAGAGCGCCGAGACGGCCGACACCTTCGACGACGTCGACGTCATCGTCACCTACGGCGACGAGGAGCTCGTGAAGACGCTCGAGAGCGACCCCGTGCTCTCGCAGATGCCCGCCGTCGCGAACGAGGCCATCGTCGCGCTCCCCGGCACCGGATCGCTCGGCACCGCCGCGAACCCGACGCCCCTGTCGATCTCGTGGATCCTCGACGAGTACGCCGACCTGCTCGACGAGGCCGCCGCGAAGTCGTAGTGCTCACCGCCCTCCCCGCCGAGACCGCCTCGGGCGTCGCCGTCGTGCGACGCCCGAGGCGTTCGCGCGCCCTCTGGCTGTTCGCGCTGATCGGAGCGCTCGCCGTCGTCATGACCCTGTCGCTGGTCATCGGCACGCGCGCCGTCGCCCTCGACGACGTCTGGGCCGCCCTGGGCGGCGCCACCGACGGGTTCGACCGCGCGTCGGTGGCGAAGCGGGTGCCGCGGACCCTCCTCGCCGCGGTCGCCGGAGCCGCCCTGGCCGTCTCGGGCGCGGTGATGCAGGGGGTGACCCGCAACCCCCTGGCCGACCCGGGGATCCTCGGGATCAACACCGGCGCCTCCCTCGCGGTCGTCGCGGGTCTCGCGTTCTTCGGCCTGAGCGCCGCGACGAGCATCGTCTGGGTCGCCATCTCCGGTGCCGCGGTGACCGCCCTGTTCGTCTACACGATCGGCTCGCTCGGGCGCGGCGGCGCGACGCCCCTCAAGCTCGCCCTCGCCGGGGCCGCCACCTCGGCCGCCCTCGCGTCGTTCATCACCGCCGTGGCGCTGCCCCGAGGCGACATCGCCGCCAACATCCGCTCGTGGCAGATCGGCGGCGTCGGCGGCGGCACGTTCTCGAGCCTCGGTCAGGTGATGCCGTTCCTCGTGGTCGGACTCGTGGTGTGCCTGCTCTCGGCGAAGGCGCTGAACTCGCTGGCGCTCGGTGACGATCTCGCGGCCGGGCTCGGCGAGCGGGTCGCCGTCGCCCGCGGCGCCGCGGCCCTCGGCGCGGTGGTGCTCTGCGGCGCCGCCACGGCCGTCACGGGCCCGATCGGCTTCGTCGGCCTGGTCGTGCCCCACGCCTGCCGCCTGCTGACCGGGGTCGACCACCGCTGGCTGCTGCCGTACTCGGCCCTGGGAGGCGCGGTGCTGCTGACCGCGTCGGACGTCGTCGGCCGCGTGGTCGCCCGACCCGCCGAGATCGACGTCGGCATCGTCACCGCGCTGATCGGCGCGCCCTTCTTCATCTGGATCGTGCGCCGGTCGAAGGTGCGCGCGCTGTGAGCGCCGCCGACGTCAGGGACGCGACCCGCGCCTCCTCGGCGATCGCCTCCGCCGCCCACGAGGTCGCACGCGCGCGTCGCGCCCGGGGTCGTCGGCGTCGCACCGTCATCGGGGTGCTCGTCGCCGCGGTCGTCGTCGTGTTCGTGGTGAGCCTCATGGTGGGGCGGACCTTCTACGGACCCGCCGAGGTGCTCGGCGTGCTGCTCGGGCACGACGTCCCCGGTGCGGGGTTCACCGTCGGGCGCCTCCGGCTGCCCCGAGCGGTGCTCGCGGTCGCCGCCGGCCTGTGCTTCGGGCTCGGCGGCGTGACGTTCCAGACCATGCTGCGGAACCCGCTCGCGAGCCCGGACATCATCGGCATCAGCTCGGGCGCCAGCGCGGCCGCCGCCTTCGCCATCATCACCCTGTCGCTCGACGACGCCCAGGTGTCGGCGTTCGCGATCGTCGCCGGACTCGCCGTCGCCGTGCTCGTCTACCTGCTGTCGAAGAAGGGCGGCGTGGCCGGCACCCGACTCGTGCTGATCGGCATCGGCATCGCCGCGATGCTCGACAGCCTGACCGCGTACGTCCTCTCGGGCGCCGCGCAGTGGGACCTCCAGGAGGCGACCCGCTGGCTGACCGGCAGCCTCAACGGGACGAGCTGGCCGCAGGTCGTGCCCGTGCTGATCGCTCTCGCGGTGCTGACGCCGGTGCTCCTGTCGCAGTCGCGCGACCTGTCGGTCACGCAGCTCGGCGACGACACCGCGTCGGCGCTCGGCGTGCGGGTCGACCGCACCCGCCTGATCGTCATCGTCGCCGCCGTCGGGCTCATCTCGTTCGCCACCGCGGCCTGCGGACCCATCGCGTTCGTGGCGTTCCTGTCGGGGCCGATCGCCGCCCGCATCGTCGGACCGAACGGCGCGCTGCTCGTGCCGTCGGCGCTCGTGGGCGCGCTGCTCGTGCTCGTCGCCGACGTCGTGGGCCAGTACGCCCTCGGCACGAGGTTCCCCGTCGGGGTCGTCACGGGCGTGCTCGGGGCGCCGTACCTGATCTACCTCATCGTCCGCACCAATCGCGCCGGAGGCTCGTTGTGACCATCGACCACACCCTCGAGATCGAGCATCTCACCCTGGCGTACGGCGACCGGGTCGTCGTCGACGACCTCGATCTCGTGGTGCCCCCCGGGCGCATGACCGCCATCGTCGGGGCGAACGCGTGCGGCAAGTCGACCCTGCTGCGATCGATGTCGCGGCTGCTCAAGCCCGTCTCGGGGCGGGTCGTGCTCGACGGGTCGGAGGTGCATCGGCTGCCGGCCCGGCAGGTGGCCCGCACCCTCGGTCTGCTGCCCCAGTCGCCCGTCGCACCCGAGGGCATCACCGTCGCCGACCTCGTCGGCCGGGGCCGCCACCCGCATCAGGGGATCCTCTCGCGCTGGACCACTGCCGACGACGTGGCCGTCGCCGCGGCGCTCGATGCGACGGACACGACGGTGCTCGCCGACCGCGCCGTCGACGAGCTCTCGGGCGGGCAGCGCCAGCGCGTCTGGATCGCCATGGCCCTGGCCCAGCAGACGGACCTGCTGCTGCTCGACGAGCCCACGACCTTCCTGGACGTCAGTCACCAGATCGAGGTGCTCGATCTGCTGACCGATCTCAACCGGTCGCGCGGGACGACCGTCGTCATGGTGCTGCACGACCTCAACCTCGCCGCGCGGTACGCCGACCACCTCGTCGCGGTCGCCGGGGGGCGCGTGCACGCCGTCGGCACGCCGCACGAGGTGCTGACCGAGGACTGCGTGCGGGCCGTCTTCGGCCTCGACAGCCGCGTCATCACCGACCCGACGACGGGGTCGCCGATGATGCTGCCGCTCGGACGGCACCACCGCGCGGCGGCGGGAGCGTAGGCGGGAGCGCGCCGCGGGCGTGACGCCCCCGCCGCACCGCGCGTCCGCGCCGCGCCCTCACTCCGCGCGACACCCCGTTATCGGCGCGACACCCCGATGGATGGGGGTGTCACGCGGGAAACGGGGTGTCGCGCTGCTCGGGGTGCGGTGCGGGGAGCGGGCGCGGTGCGGGGATGCTCGACGGGTGGGGTGCGGGCTTGGCAGACTCGACCCATGATCGATGTCGACCAGGCCGGTGTCCGGGTGGACGGCGTGACCCTGCTCGCACCCGTGTCCGTGTCGGTCGCCGCGGGGGAGGTGCTCGTGGTGCGGGGCGGCAACGGGGCCGGCAAGTCCACTCTGCTGCGCCTCCTCGCCGGCTCCCGCCACCCGACCAGCGGCCGCCTGAGGGTGGGAGGGGCGGACGTCGACGCCCGGGACCGCGAGTTCCGGCGGAGGGTCGCGGCCCTGATCGGTCTGCCGCCCTTCGCACCCGACCTGACGATCGCCGACCACGTGCTGCTCGTCGCCTCGACCTGGGTCGACGGCGACGAGGCGTCCGCGCTCGCCCGCTCGGTCCTGGGTGACCTGGGGCTCGGCGGCTCCGGCGGGCTGGGAGCGAGGTACCCGCATGAGCTGTCGTCGGGGCAGACCCAGCTGTTCGGCCTCGCCCTCGTGCTGGCCCGGCCGTTCGAGCTGCTGATCGTCGACGAGCCCGAGCAGCGACTCGACCCCGAGCACCTCGCCGCCGTCGTCCGGGTGCTACGGGCTCGCCGAGACGACGGGGCGACGATCGTGGTGGCCACCCACAGCGACGTGCTCGCCGACGCGCTCGGCGGGAGCACGCTCGAGCTGGCCGCCGCCGCATGAGCACGCCAGTCCGCGACGGCGACCGCGACGGCGACGGTCGGCACGAGGGCGCGAGCGCCCGCCCCCGCCCCCGCCCCCGCCCCCGCCCCCGCCCCCGCCCCGGCACGCGAGCGCGAGACCGAGTCCGCGCGCGAGCCCGAGCCCGAGCTCGCGTCGCCGCGGTCCGGGGCGTGTGGGAGGCGCGCTCGGCCCGGACCCGCCACGACCGCTGGTATCGCGCCTACGTGATCGTCGCGCTCGGCCTCGTCGTCGTCGCTCCGGTCGCGCGGCTCGTCTGGACGACCGCCGTCAGCGCCGAGGGCGTCGCCGCGCTGACCTCGGCCCAGGCGCCGGGAGCCGCCGGCATCGTCGTCGCGTCGCTGATCGGCGCGGCCCTCGTGCTCGGCCGCGAGCGGGGCCCGGTCTCGTCGACACCGCTCCTCGTGTTCGCCTTGGCGACCGCCGACCTGCCGCGGCTCGAGGCCTTCCGGCGCCCTCTCGTCCGGGCCGGCGCGGCCCTCGTGGTCTCGGGCGCCGGTGCGGCCGCCGTCATCGGAGCGACGCTGGTGCAGGCCGGCGCTGCGTCACCCGGGGCCGCGCTGCTCTTCGTCGTCGCCGGGGCGCTCGTCGGCGTCGTGATCCTCGTGTCGTGGCTGGTGGGGCAGGCCGCCCCCTGCGCCGCCGGCTGGCTGGCGGCGGGTGCGGTCGCGACCGCGGTCGTGGGCCGGCTCGTGCCCGCCGCCTCGGTCGCGACGCCGGGTGGCTGGGTCGAGCGGGCGTATCCGGTCGGCGGCATCGCGCCTCCGGAGATCGCAGCCGTGCTCTCGCTCGTCGCCTCGGTCGCCGCTGCGCTCGCCGTGACGCCGTGGCTTCTGGCGCGCCTCCGGCCGCACGATCTGCTGGCGCAGGCGTCGCGGTGGGAGGCGGCGTCGAGTCTCGTGTCGGGCGTCGACCTCGCCGGGGCGACCGCGATCTACCGGTCGCGACCCCGGGTCGGTCGTCGATTCGCGGCGGTGCGACCGTCGCGGTGGAGGGCGTGGACCTTCGTGCGGCGCGACGCGATCGGTGCGGCCCGCACGCCGGTCCGGCTCGCACTCGGCGTCATGGCGCTGGCCGGGGGCGGGGTCCTGCTCGGCGCGGCGACGTCGACCGGTGCGGCGTCGTCCGCCGTCGACTCGACCGTGCTGCTCGGCACCGCCGCCGGACTCGTCGTGTTCGCCGGTCTCGGCCCGATCACCGACGGCCTCCGTCATGCGGCCGCCGTCGTGGGCGACGTCACCCTCTACGGGGTGGGCGACCCGCACCTCCTCGGGTTGCACGCTCTGTTCCCCCTGGTCCTGACCGTCGTCGTGCTCGTGACCGCGGGCGTCGTGACGGCGGGCCTCGTGGGGCCGACGGCAGGAGGTGCGGTGCCCCTCGCCGCGGCGGCCGCCGCGGTGCTGTCGCTGGGCGTCCGGGCGACCGGCGCGCTCAAGGGGCCGATGCCGCCCGCGCTGCTGCTGCCGGTGTCGTCGCCGGCCGGTGACCCGATGGCCCTGGTGCGCGTGATCTGGGCGGTCGACGGACTCGTGCTCGCCGGTCTGGTCGGCGGCTCCGCGGCGCTCGCGGCGGCGACGCCCGTGCCTCTGGTCGTGTCCGCGACGCTGCTCGGCGTGGTCGGGGCGGCTCGGTGGCGCTGGCGGGCGTGAGGTGCAGCAGCGGGCCGGGTGGGTCGCGCCTCCGCTCCCTGCCCGTGAGAAGCTCGACGATCAGAGGTGCGACCCGCCGATCCATCAGCTGGTCGGCACCCGGCGACCGTACGCTCGCGGAGGCCGATCCTCAACGTGAAAATGCCTGATGAACGAGCATTTCTGCCTAGTCGCTCTAGCTACTCGGCCCGACCTGCGCTTTTCCCCTCCGGCCTCGACGGGCGGCCGATCGGGCTCTGGCCGATTAACGAGTCGGGGCGCGTGACGCCGTGCGGTCGCTCCCGGTCCTCTCAGCGCGCCTGACGCTCGAGCACCTCGCGGATCAGCCCCGCCACGAGCTCCGGACGCTCGAGACCCGGGAGGTGCGCCACACCGGGCAGGACGCGGCCCGGCCCCTGACCGACCCGCCGGGCGGTCTCGACGAGGAACGGTAGATCGCACGGCAGGTCGAGGTCGCCCCAGGCGCACAGGACCGGAACCGTCACCTCGCCGAGACGCGACCAGGCGTCGACGTCGCCGCCCCCGGCCCCGCCGGGCGCCCCGAGCTCGATGATGCGGCGGTTCATGGCGCCGAACAGGTCGCGCGCGGAGCCGGCGACCCGCTCGGCGGGTGCGGTGGGCCCGTCGAGCCAGAGGTGGGCCAGGGCATCGATGCGGTCGTCGACACTCGCCTCGGGGTCGTCGGAGGCCGCGATCAACGGCTCGGACGCCGCGTCCGGCTGCCAGTCGAAGGGGGTGTCGTCGTCGGTCATGCCCGACACCGCCGATCCGATGACGACGACCCGGCTGACCCTCTCGGGGTGGAGCAGCGCGGTGTCGAACGCCAGGGCGCCGCCGCGGGAGTTGCCGACGAGCACGGCCTCCCGGATGTCGAGGGCGTCGAGCACCGTGATCAGGTCGTCGACGTGGGTGAACGTCGAGTCGGGGGCCGCGGCGGGGCTGTCGCCGAAGCCGCGACGGTCGTAGGCGACGAGGTCGAGATCGTGGTCGGCGCGCAGGTCGAGGGCGACGCCCTCCCAGGCTCGCCGATCGGCGACGCCGGCGTGGAGGAGCACGACGGCGGGGCCGCCGCCCGGCCGTCGCGTCGTCGCGAGTGATCCGCCGTCGGGGGTCGGGATGGTGATCTGCTGGGCATCCATGGGGCCACGGTAGCGGCCGGGAGGGCGGAGATGAGGGGCACCGTCGTGGCCAGGCCGCCGACGATGCCCCTCGTGCCGATGTTGTCGCAGTTGAGCTTCACGGGCAGGGATGCGAGCAACACCGGCCAGAGAAGACGAAAGAAACGCCTTCGACCAGTGAGACGCTACGCGGTCTCCGAGCGGGCGCTCGCAGGTTCGCCCAGGTCCGGCCCTCTGAGCGAGGGATGCGGCCCGGTCAGGGTGCCGTCGGCAGCACCGCGGCCCACAGATGGAACAGGGCGTAGGCCCGCCACGGCGACCACGCGGCACCGGCGGCCTCCGCCTGTCTCGTGGTCAGACCGCCGAGCACCCGGCGGAGCACCAGGTCGCCGGCGGGCCAGGCGTCCCGGTCGCCGAGGGCGCGGACGGCGAGGTAGTCGGTCGTCCAGGGGCCGATGCCGGGAACGGCCAGCAGCCGCCGACGGACGTCGACGAGATCGCCGCCGGGTGCGATCACGAGTCCGTCGGCCACGGTGCGGGCGAGGGCCTGGACGGTCCGGGCACGACTGTTCGTGATGCCGACGGCTGCGCGGAGGCCGTCGACGTCGGCGGCGGCCAGCACCTCGGCCCGCGGGAACCTCGTGAGACCCGTGCCGTCGAGAGGCTCGCCGTACCCTGCGACGAGCCGCCCGCTGAAGGTGCGTGCGGCAGCCAGCGACACCTGCTGCCCGAGCACGGTCACGACGGCTGTCTCGAAGCCTTCCGGGTTGCCGGTGACGCGGATGCCGGGGCGGGCCGCGACGAGGGGGCCCAGCACCGGGTCGGCGGCGAAGGTGTCGCGCACCGCGTCGGTGTCGGCGTCCAGGTCGAGCCAGCGGCGGACGATCGTCTCGATCTCGCCGAGCGTCCCGCGATCGGTCGCAGCCACGTCGACGACGACGCCCTCGTCGCCCGCGAACGACAGATCGACCCGGTAGGAGGCGCGCGCGGGTCCGTCGCCCGCCTCGACCAGCCGCGAGTGCGACCCCGCGCCCAGATCGGTCGCCTCGGCACCGGGGATGCTGTGAGCGGCGAGCAGACCGAGCGCGTGGGCCCGGTCGTACGCGCCGACCGGCCGGACGACGAGGCGGGTCATGAGCCGGACCCGGTCGAGGCGGTCCGCAGCGGGGACGCGGTCGCCGCAGCCGGCCCGGGCACGGGCTCGGCCCAGACGCCTGACGAGCCTCGGCGATGACTGCCGACCAGATGCGTGTCGACGATGCCGACGGCCTCCATCAGGGCGTGCATGGTCGTCGGGCCGACGAAGGTGAAGCCGTGACTCTTGAGCGACTTCGAGAGGGCGAGCGACTCGGGCGAGGTCGTGGGGACGTCGGCCATCGTCTCGGGGCGAGGAGTCTCGCCGGGGCGGAACGACCAGATGAGATCGGCGAGCCCGCCGTCGTCGCGGAGCCCCACGACGGCCCGGGCGTTCTGGATCGTCGCGTCGATCTTCGACCGGTTGCGGACGATGCCGGCGTCGGCCAGGAGGCGGGCGCGGTCGTCGTCGTCGAAGAGCGCGACTCGGTCGGGGTCGAAGTCGGCGAAGGCCTCGCGGAACGCCGGTCGCTTGCGGAGGATGGTCGCCCACGACAGCCCCGATTGGAAGGCCTCGAGACTCAGCCGCTCGAAGAGGCCGCGTTCGTCGCGGACGGGCATGCCCCACTCGGTGTCGTAGTACTCGCGCATCAGCGGATCACGAGAGGCCCAGAGCGGACGCGCGAGCCCGTCGTCGCCGACGATCACGGACGGGTCGGCCCCCGCGTCGACCGATGGACCGTCGCCGTCGCCGTCGCCGCCGGTCACGAGGCGGCCTCGAGGTCGAGGAGGATCTGCTTCGCGGCCATCCCCCCACGGTAGCGACCGGGGGTGCCGTCGCTCCGCACGACCCGGTGGCAGGGCACGACGACCGGCAGGGGATTGGTCGCGCAGGCGGTGCCCACGGCACGGACGGCCCGGGGACTGCCGGCGGCGCGGGCGACCGCGGCGTACGACTCGGTGCCGCCGTAGGCGATGTCGGGCAGATGCTCGAGGACGATGCGTTGGAAGCCCTTCGACAGGCGACGATCGAGCGGCAG
The DNA here is from genome assembly GCF_001422285.1 of Frigoribacterium sp. Leaf263. GTDB lineage: Bacteria > Actinomycetota > Actinomycetes > Actinomycetales > Microbacteriaceae > Frigoribacterium. Next base: position 4,240 of record NZ_LMMO01000007.1, on the reverse strand, counting down.
ATCGAACGAACGGCGCTCGCCGCGGAAGTACTCGTCGAGCTGGGCCGCGGCGTCGTCGAGGGCGGCGGGGGCCTCGACGATGCGGGGGCTGATCGCGGCGGCGAGCCGCTCGAGCACGCCGTCGAGGCCCTCGACGTCGAATGCGACGCGGACGACGCCGACGGTCGTCGCGCAGACGAGCAGGCGGCCGACGGGGGAGTCGAGCGTCCGGTACGACACGTCGATCGCCTCGGCGTCCGACGCCGATCGCACGAAGCGGGCGCGCAGAGCCGCGAGACGATCGTCGCCCGGAGCGAAGTCGTCCAGCAGGCGGCGCAGACGGGCGTCGTCGTCGTCGGCCGGCACGGGATCGGTCGGTCCGGTCATGGAGTCCTCCGTGGGGGCGAGGGGTCGGCTGCGGTGAGGATGCTGCGGAGACGGGCGATGCCGTCCGACGAGGCGCGCCGAGCGGCGGCGGGGCTGACCCCGGTCAGCTCGGCGGCCTCGGCATGCGACAGCCCGAGGAGGTGGTGGTGCACGACGGCACGGCGCTGGCCGGGCGGAAGCTGCTCGAGCGCCCGGACCAGCTCGTCTCGGCGGGTCAGGGCCTCGTCCGCCGGAGGCGCGGGTCTGCTCTCGGGCAGGACCTCGACCGGGCGGGGCCGCCGCGTCCTGGCCCGTGCGACGTCGATCGCCTTGCGATGGGCGATGGTCACCAGCCAGGCCCCGACGTCGGCGGTCTCGGGCAGCGACGGATACGCGATCAGGGCGGCGACGAAGGTCTCGGACCACGCGTCGTCGGTGTCGTGCTCGTCGAGGACGGCTCGACAGACACGCCAGACGGTCGTGCCGTGCCTCTCGACGACGCGGTCGAACGGGAGCACGTCAGAACAGTCGACCCGAGGAGGCGCTCTCGGGCTCTTCCAGATCGAGCAGCCAGCGCTTGCGCTCGAGCCCGCCGGCGTAGCCCACCAGGGCGCCGCCGGCCCCGACGACGCGGTGGCAGGGCACGATGATGCTGAGGGGGTTGAGGCCGTTGGCCGCGCCGACCGCACGGGCCAGACCCACGTCGCCGAGCTCCCGGGCCAGCTGGCCGTAGCTGCGGGTCTCGCCGAAGGGGATGTCGCGCAGCAGGGCCCAGACCCGGCGGCGGAACTCGTTGCCCCGCGGCGCCAGGGGCATATCGAAGACGCGGCGCCCGCCTTCGAGGTACTCGCCGAGCTGCCGCTCGACCTCGGCGAAGTCCGTCGCCCCGACGCCCGTCGTCGAGACCCGGCCGAACCCCGCCGGGTCGGGCAGGTTGCGGTGATCCGGGAAGAAGAGCCCGGACAGGCCCTCCGTCGATCCGACGAGGGTGAGCTCGCCCAGCGGGGTCGCCACCGTCGTGTGCACGATCGGCGGCTCGACGCTCTCGGTCATCTCGGTCGTCACGGACGGCTCCTCACACTCGGCGATGCTACTCACCCTGTAGACGCCGGCCGGGGCCCGGATGTGAGGTGCGGATCCGGATCGCGGGATGCCGAGGCGCGAGCCTCAGCGACGGGTGGTGAACGCCGTCTCGCCGACCGGGTCGATCTCGGTCACCTCGACCGACTCGACGGTCGCGCCCGAGGGGCCCTCCTGCAGCCATTCGAGCAGCAGGGCCACACGGTCGGGGCGGCCCTCGACCTCCACCTCGACGTCGCCGCCGGGCAGATTGCGCACGAATCCGCCGACCTCGATGCGGTCGGCCTCACCCTCGGTCGAGAAACGGAATCCGACCCCCTGCACGCTGCCGTGCACGAGAGCCCTTCGTCTGATCACGTCGTCCATCGGTCGACCGTACCCGCGCCTCCTCGGCCGCGCCGCGCCCGGCCCGCCGCTACCGGTCGACCGTCGACATGTCGGCGTAGCGGTCGCCCTTCGGCTTCGCGACGTCGTCGAGCTGGTGCAGCTGGTCCTCGTCGAGCACGACGTCGTCGGCCGCGACGTTCTCGTCGAGGTAGGCGCGGCGCTTGGTACCGGGGATCGGCACGATACCGTCGCCCTGGGCGAGCAGCCACGCGAGCGCGACCTGCCCGGGCTTGGCGCCGACGGCGCGGGCGACCTCGTCGACCTGCTGCACGATGCGGACGTTCGCCTCGAGGTTGTCACCCGAGAAGCGGGGGGCGAAGCGCCGGAAGTCGTCGGGTGCCAGCTCGTCGACCGACCGGATCGTGCCGGTCAGGAACCCGCGGCCGAGCGGCGAGTACGGCACGAAGCCGATGCCGAGCTCGCGCACCGTCGGCAGGATCTCCGCCTCGGGCTCGCGGCTCCAGAGCGACCACTCGGTCTGCAGCGCCGTGATCGGGTGGGTGGCGTGGGCGCGACGGATCGTCTCGGGCGCCGCCTCCGACAGCCCGAGGAACCGCACCTTGCCCGCCGTGACGAGCTCGCCCATGGCGCCGACCGTCTCCTCGATCGGCACCTGCGGGTCGACGCGGTGCTGGTAGTAGAGGTCGATGTGGTCGATGCCGAGACGCTGGAGCGACCCGTCGACCGACTTGCGCACGTACTCGGGGCGACCGTCGACGGTCCGCTCGGCCCGCGCCTCGGGCTCGGTGACGTTGCCGAACTTGGTCGCGACGACCGCCTGGTCGCGGCGGCCCTTCAGAGCGCGACCGAGCAGCTGCTCGTTGGTGTGCGGGCCGTACATGTCGGCGGTGTCGAGCAGGGTCACGCCGACGTCGAGGGCGCGGTGGATCACGCGCACCGACTCGGCGTCGTCCGTGCTGTTGCCGGTGTAGAAAGCGGACATGCCCATCAGGCCGAGGCCCAGGCGTCCGACGTCGAGGCCGCCGTCGACCTGGCCGAGTGTCGTGTTCTTCATGGCGTCAGTCAACACCCGCCGGCCCGCCGCGCATTCCCGACGGGGCGGTCTCGCCGGGGCGCGTCGTCACCGACCGCGATGTGGAGGGAGCGTCGGCGGATCAGGCGGTGCTCCGCGCACGCGGTGGTGTCCGAGTCGGGCCGGGGACGGCAGGAGGCGCGGTGCAGGGGGTCCCGCACCGCGCCTCCTCGGGTCACTCGGTCCGCTCGGCGGCCGCGTGTCGGCGGTGGCCGCGGACGGCCGCTCCCGTCGCCAGCACGAGACCCAGGACGAGCAGGCCGGCGCCGAAACCGAGGGGCGCGGCGGCGTCGGCGCCCGTGTAGGCGAGCGAGGGGCCGACGCCCGGGAGCGCCCCGGCGAAGGGCGGCGCGTCGGGCGCGGCGTCGCGGGCGAGGACGACGGTGCCCAGCGCGAGGTCGGTCGAGCCGGTCGTGACGGTCGCGATGGTCTGGCCGGCGACGACGACGCGGTAGGTCGTCTCGGTGACGAGCCCTGCAGCGGCGAAGCGGCCCGCGTCGTCGGTCGTGGTGGCCGCGACGACGTCACCCGGGGCGGGCGATGTCGGGTCGGCCGGGTCCACCGGATCCACCGCGGACTCGGCCAGGACGACGGCCACGGGTGCGCCGACGACCGGGGCCCCGTCGAGGTCGATCACCGTTCCGCTGATCGAGACGGTGTCGGGGGCGGGCTCGGGGGTCGGCGCCGGCGGCACGGGCGTCGGGTCCGGCGTGGGCTCCGGGCTGGGCTCGGGCTCCGGGTCGGGGTCGACGGGTGCGGCGGGCTGTTCGAGTTCGAGGGGCGGGYTGGGGGCGCCGGCTGCGGGGGTGGTGAACTCGATGGGTCGGTCGGTGTCGCCGTCGACGATGATCGTGTAGTCGGTCTCGGGGGTGAGGCCGGGGGCTTCGAAGGCGCCGGTGTCGTCGGTGGTGGTCNTCGATGGGTCGGTCGGTGTCGCCGTCGACGATGATCGTGTAGTCGGTCTCGGGGGTGAGGCCGGGGGCTTCGAAGGCGCCGGTGTCGTCGGTGGTGGTCTCGACGACGGGGTCGGTGGTGTCGGTCTCGACGATGACGATCGGGGTGTCGGTGACGGGTTCGCCCTGTTCGTCGGTGATGGTGCCGACGACGTCGACGGTGACCGGGTCGGGGTCGACGGGTGGTCTCGACGATGACGATCGGGGTGTCGGTGACGGGTTCGCCCTGTTCGTCGGTGATGGTGCCGACGACGTCGACGGTGACCGGGTCGGGGTCGACGGGTGCGGCGGGCTGTTCGAGTTCGAGGGGCGGGTTGGGGGCGCCGGCTGCGGGGGTGGTGAAYTCGATGGGTCGGTCGGTGTCGCCGTCGACGATGATCGTGTAGTCGGTCTCGGGGGTGAGGCCGGGGGCTTCGAAGGCGCCGGTGTCGTCGGTGGTGGT
>NZ_LMMO01000006.1 GCF_001422285.1 Frigoribacterium sp. Leaf263 | reverse complement strand
CCTTCCAGGCCGAGTGCACCCCGGGCTACTACAACGCCGAGGGCCGCGGCAGGCCGAACACCTCCTCCTACGGCCCCGGCCCGGTCGCGTTCCACGACGTGCTCGAGGAATGGCGTCGGATGTCCCTGGGCGATGTGCTCGGCGGGGTCCCCTCCCAGGCGACGACGTGAGCTGGCCCCGGCTCGTCACCGCGGGCACGGCCGTGGCACTGATCACGGTCCTGACGACCGGCTGCACCAACGGAGGCGTCGACGGTGCGCCCGAGCGCGAGATGGCGCGAGAGGCCGAGCGTGTCCTCAAGGTCACCGACGTGCATGAGTCGACGGGTCGCACTCTGCTCGAGGGGCCGGCCTTCGGCCCCGACGGTCGTCTCTACGTCGTCGATGTCACCGCGCCCTCCGGGGAGCCGAAGGTCCTCGGAATCGATCTCGAGACCGAGGAGGTGGAACCCGTGTACACGGATCGATCCAGTGCATTCACCTCAGCACAGTTCAGCCCCCTGGACGATCGGCTTTACCTCACCGACATCGCCCGGGGGACCATCACCAGCATCACCGCAGACGGAATCGACCCCCGGGTCTTCTTCGAAGGTGACGTCGAAGGGCAGCGGCTCAGCCCCGACGACATCGCTTTCGACGAGGAAGGGAACCATTTCGTCAGCGACTTCACGGCGTTTCCCGGTGTGCCGGCTGAAGCGGCGACCACAGGAGGCCGGGTCGTCCGGATTGACGGGCGTACGGGTGAGGCGTCAGTCATCGCGCGCGGTCTTCCTTCACCCAACGGAATCTCGTTCACTGCCGACTGGTCGGGGCTGTGGCTAAGTCAATACGCCGCGAACCGTATCGACCTCGTCGCCCTCGATGAGGAACGCAGCGCCGCGACCAGTCTGCATCCCGGCATGTACATGTCGGCGGGTGCAGGGCGAGTCGATTCGAGCGCCGTCGACGCCGACGGCAACGTATACCAGGCCTTCGAAGGCAAGCCAGAGATCGCTGTCCACAACTCCGGCGGTGACCTGATCGCCAGGATCACCGTGCCGGAGGAGGACGAAGGTCTGGTCTCCGCCACGAACCTCGCGGTCCGCCCAGGGACCACCGACGGGTACATGACTGTGAGCGGTGAGGCTGGTGGTTACATATATCGTTTCGAGTCGCTCGGAAAGGGTGTCCCTCAAACCAACGGCGGATGACGATTCCACCTGGGCTCATGTTCGCGCCGCTAGCTACTTGAAAGCGTGTCGAGCGGATCGAGCCGTCTCGGTCCGAATCCTACGGGGCCTTTGGGTTGATCAAACTGACATTGCGAATCTACGCAGAGGCCGAGGTGCTCTAGGGCGGTTGTATCCAAAGGGTCAAAAAGGTTTCTGATGACGACTCTGTAAATCTTCGATCTATCACCTCAAGGGTATGATGGTTCGGACCAATAGGCGCGGGCTGAAGTGTGTTTATGTCAGGGGCGTTCTTCAGCGTGCGCATGGTTGAGGGCATTTATGGCCTCCCCCCGCCAACGTCTTGCTCCTTCCATAACTCTGGTGAAAGCCGATGAGGCATGAATGTGCCCGATCTGGAGTGAGTGCGTCGCGGGGACACCTGACCGACGCAATTTGTCTGCGTACAGTGCTCCGTCGTCTCTGAGCATGTCGAACTCCGCGGTCATGATGTAGGCCGGAGCAACTCCGGAGACGTCCTCCGCGAGCAGAGGTGATGCGTATCGGGCGGCCGGGTCCTGATCGGGTCCGAGATACAGGCCGATCATGCGCTGAGTGTCTTCGGCGTGGAGGGCGTAGTTCGTGCCTAGGTCGCGATCACTGTGTGATGGTTGGCTGAGGGTCAGGTCAAGACTGGGGACTTCGAGCAGCTGTAGAGCGATCGCAGGCCCGTTTTCGTCATGGATCTTCATAGCGAGCGCAGCGGCGAGATTGCCCCCGGCTGACCCTCCGCCGAGCGTGATGCAGGTGGCATCGACGAGAAGCTCGTCCGCGTGGGTGATTACCCATTCGAAAGCGGCTTGGCAGTCAAGCAGCGCAGCGGGGTAGGGGTGCTCTGGTGCTTTCCGATAGTTGACGGTGATGACGACGCAGTTTGCACCAATGGCGCGCTCTTTGGCGATCGTCGACGTGGATTGGCTGAGGGCTGAGCCGGCGATCCACCCACCGCCGTGTAGGTAGAGGTGCGCGGGGAGTACGTCCTCATTGTCAGGGCGGAAGATTCCGAGTTCGATCATCCCGCCGTCGGCCACCGCGATGACAGCGGTATGCGATCTGACGTCGGTCGGCGCTTCTTCGATGAGTTGCGAGACAAAGGCGTCGGCGTTCGCCTCCTCAGTAGCTCGCCAGGCCGCGAAGTCGTGTATCTCAGGAAGGTGAGGAGTCGGAAGCAGGGGGGTCAGGAAAGGATCAACAGGCATTGGGGGTGGCTTTCATTGAAGGGTGCGGGCAATTTAGAGGCAGGTCTGGAGGGCGGTGGTCAGCCGGTTGGCGCGGTCGTCGAAGTCGCCGCCCGGGAACGCAGTCTGGAAACCGAATCCGAGCTCGAGGCCCGGGTGGGCGAAGGCGAGTTGCCCGCCCGCCCCGTCGTGTCCGAAGCTTCCCGGGCCGGCCATGGGGCGGCGGTGGCTGTGGATCATGAAGCCGGTTCCCCACCGTGTTCCGACGTCTGGACCGAGGAGGGGTTTGCCGATCGACAGGGGTGCGCTGGCCTCGGCCACGGTGCTGGCCTGGAGAAGTCTGACGCCATCCGTTGTAACGACGGTTGCGCTGTAGAGCCGGGCGAGGTCGCGGGCGCGTGTGACGAGGTTCGCCGCGGGACTTTCATGGTCGAGGAAGACCGGCTTGTTGCTGACCTCGAAGATGTCGCCCGGGCCGTAGACGTGAGAGAAGAGAATCTGAGCCGAGGTCTCGTCGTCAAAGGGCGACATCGGGATTCCCGCCCCTTGGTCCATGGGCTGTCGGATGAGGGCCCGGTTAGGGTCATCGATGTCATCCCCGTAGGTCATATCGAGGCCGAGGGGTGCGGCGACCTCCGCGGCAAGCCATTCGGAGGGCAGGCATCCTGTGGTTCGCCGAAGGACCTCACCAGCGAGGTACCCGAGGGTGATGGCGTGGTATTCGTGTCCTGTTCCTGGCCGCCACAATGGCTTCTGGGTGGCTAGCGCGTCGACCACGGGAAACCATGCACCGAGTTCGTGAGGGGCGACAGGCTGCTCCAGGCCGATGATTCCGCCTCGATGGGCCAGGAGCTCCCGGACGGTCAAGCTTCCTTTGCCGTGGGCTCCGAACTCGGGCCAGTATTCCGCGACGGGGCGGTCGAGGTCGAGAAATCCAGACTCCGCGGCCATCAGGAGAAGGATGGTCGTCACGCCTTTGCTGACCGAGAAGACGACAGATTTTGTGTGGGCAGTCCAGTTCTTGCCCGGCCGGGCTTCGCCACCGAAGATGTCGACGACGACGTCCCCGTTCACGAGGACGGTGCAGGCGGCACCGCCTTCGCCTCGATCCATGACGTTGGAAGCGAAGGCATCGGCGACGGCACCGAAACCGGGAGCGACATAGCCGCGTGGGGCGGCTCGGTTACGAGATGACGGACTTGAAGTCATGTGATGAAACCTCCGTCCCGCCGGTGAATGCGTTCCGGATGCCGCCACGACGGAAGCCGAGGTAACCAATGAGCACCCCGGCCAGGGCTGCGACGGAGAGGGCGATGAAGAACGCGCTGGGCGAGAAAGCGATCAACACGGGTGCCAGGGCTGACGCGACAGCGACTGTGACTCGTCCGACGGTGAAGACGAAGCCCTGCCCGGTTGAGCGGAGCAGCGTGGGGAACGACTCGTTAGCCCAAACCCGTGCCATCGGTTCACCACACAAAGCCGAGCCGGCGCTGGCGAGAACCACGACGAGGACGAGTGAGAGCAGATTGACACCGAGGACAACAGGGAGGAGGAACCCTGCTGCGAAGACGATTCCACCGGCGAGGAACAGGGGCAGGCGGGCCCGTGTTCCGACCAGCTTCATCATGACGGCGAGCCCGACAAGGGTCGTCGGCATTGCGAGGAGGGTGTAACCGGTGAACGCGGTGACGGAGAGGCCGGCGACGTTCACAGCGATGAAGGCGACGAATGAGGCCGCCACATTGCCTGCCACACCGATCAGGGCGTAGTAGGTGGATAGAACGACGAGTGGGCGTCGGAAGGGTGCCTTGAAGAGTTCTCGGACGGCCGCTTGGTCGCCGGGAAGCTCAGTTCCGAGCCGACGCTGTTCGCGGCTTCGGATCCAGGCTGCCGATTCGGGGATGGTCAGACGCATGACGAACCCGATCGTGCCGACAAGCGCGATCATGCCGTAGAGAATCTGGCCCGAAATGCGCCCCTGGTCGCCTGTCGTCGTCGCGACGATGATGACGGTGATCGATGCCAACACCCACATGGCCTGAGAAAACACGAGCATGGCTCCGCGATTCTTGTCAGTGGCCACTTCGGCCACTGTGGCTAGGGACACCGGCAGGTCGGCCCCGACGCCCAGGCCCAAAAGGGCAAGGCCTGCAAAGAGGACCCCGAAGGACGTCCCGAAAGTGGGTGCGAGGCTGCCGAGGACGATCACGATCATCGTGACCAGGAAGACCTTGCGCCGCCCGTAGAGGTCTCCGGCACGACCACCGACGAGGGCGCCCACCGCGAGGCCGAAGGTCACCGCAGCGGTGAGCAGCCCGACCTGTGCACCGGTCAGTCCGATCGACTGCTGGTAGATCACCAGGGCGATTCCATTCACGGACAAGGCTGCTCCGTCAACGAACGATGCCAGCCCAGCAACTGTCGCCACGTACCAAGGTCGCACCGTCCGGGACGGCCTATCGAGGTCAGCACTGCTCATGATTTCTCCCTTGAAATCCTCGTCGCCTTCGTCGGCACGTGCGGCCGGCTGCGAGGTGTCCTCACCGTAGCCCAATGTTGTCCAACATGAAAGTCTTCGAACTGGTAACTTAATCGAGATGGTGGTCTGCACGAGTTCAAGAACTGTCGGCCAGGACGAGCGAGGGCATTGATGGCATCTGCCAAGGAGACTGCTGATTCGACCGGCAGGAAACGGCGCGGACCCTACGCCAACGGGCTCGAGCGGAGGCAAGAACTCGTCGCTCAATCCCTCAATCTCTTCGCCGAGCACGGCTTCCAGCGACTATCGCTGCGGAAGATCGCCGAAACGCTGGGCATGAGCCACGCGGCCCTCAGCTACTACTTCCCATCGAAGGAAGACCTGCTGCGAGCAGTGTTCGAGGAGCAGGCGCGACGCGAGCAGCCGCTATTTCAGCCACTCATCGACCAGAGGGGCCTGCTCGATGTTCTCGCAGAACTCGTCAGTCGGAACAACGCGATCCCGGGGCTCATCAGCCTCGATGTATCACTGCTCGGCGAAGCACACCAGGTGGACCACTTTGCCCACGACTGGGCACAGCAGAGAATCACTGACGGGAATGCGCTCCTCAAGAGCGAGCTGGTCAAGGAGCACGAACGAGGTCGCCTTCGGGCGGGACTCGATCTCGATGTCACGGCTCGGCAGCTGAACGCACTTGTTCGCGGCCTGCAGCTGCAGTGGCTCTACGACCCAGAACTGCCCGTCGACGCGCACATCAACGCCTACATCGACCTGATACGGGCCTGAGAAGCGAGCCTTCCCTGCCGGCCCCATGCGTGCAGGGCCGGTAAGGGGTGCGACCCGGTAGCCCGGGATTGCCTCTGCCGTTGCTTCGCCGACAACATCTCGCATCACGCGGGGCACGCTCCGCGCACCCAGGCGCCATCTCTGGGGTGCCCGAAAGCTCGCCCCGTGGTCACGGCCGGCCCGAGGCCCAGATTCAGCGTTTCGCCATCACGCGCGGCAGCTGCGCAGAAAACGTCGCCTCGATGTCACGTGAGGTCTGGCTCCATATTCCGGTCTGGGCTGACTTCATCTAAGTCGAGGGTCATCGACGCCGGCAAGCTCGCAGGGCGCCGGCACGAGCCCTCACGAGTCAATACCCAGGAAATCCCCAACTCAAGTATTGCCAGTGTGGCAAACTTTGATGGGGAGCTACGCAGCCGTTGCCTGCCTGCCTGCCATCGCTACGACCTGTGGCGGATTCAGGGGTGAGGTTCCGATGCGACCGCCCTGCTCCCAATACCGAGCGCTGCTGTCATCTGAAGGAGCTTTATGCCTGCGCAACTCTCATCGCCTGCCGGAAAAGTGTCAGGTTTTCTCGCCGGGGTGGTCACTCGTCACCGTGCGATCTGCGCCGCCTCCGGAGGGCTCTTGACCCTTGTTCTGCTGCTTCAGGCGTACCTCGTACGCCACCAGGACGCCGTGGGATTCATCTTGATTCTCGCGTTGATCGGAGTGCTCAGCCTGGCCCCTCGGATAAAAGCCGCTTCTTGGAGACTCTTCATCCGCTGTGTTGCTACAGCATCAATCGCGGCCGAAGCAGTCTGGTTTGGCACCGGCTGGAACTGGCTCTACATCGCGGCCCACATCGGAGTTGCCGCGCTTGCACTTGCAGCGTTCGTCCTGGCGTGGCAAGGCCGCACGCAGAACAAACGCACGCGTGCGCAACGGATGGTGGTAGTAGGCATGAGGACGGTAGGTATGGTCTCATCGGGTCTTGCCGTGATGCTGATCGGTGCGGTCGTCATCACCGACTTATCGGTCAGGCCAGCTGTTTACGCCCTGCAGAAAGCGGCAGATCAGGTGAACTCCTTCGATTCGAACGGCCCGTCCGGGGAGACAGCGCTTCCCGCAGGAACGACACTGACTCGAAACATCGAGTACGGCACCCAGTTCCCCAATAGCTTCCTCGACATCTACAGCAAGGAACCGAAGGCCGAAGCCTCCCGCCCGACCTACGTGTTCATCCACGGAGGCGGCTGGATTGCCGGGTCCAAGTCGATGGGCGACCCCAACGCTGCCGGTTCGTCGTTCGCACTCGGCAACGGACCGATCATCGACGCGGGCTACAACGTGGTGTCCCTCGACTACGCCCTCGCCCCAGGTGCGCCGTACCCGACACAGGTGCAGCAAGTGAGTCAAGCGGTCGCGTATCTCAAAGAGCACGCGGACCAATACGGCTTGGACATGTCTCGAGTCGTCATCGCGGGCAGCAGCGCCGGCGGCCAACTTGCTGGTCAATTCGCCAACATCGAAACCAACCCCGCCTACGCCGAACAGATTGGGATCGACCCCGTCCTGGATAAGGGGGTACTTCGCGCCGTCGTCCTTGACAGCGCCGCCATCGATCTCGCCCGCACCGGCCGCACCGAACTCCCCAGCCCGCAAGCCGACTTTCTCTTCAGCCTCAGTCTTCGCGCCTACGTCGGTCAGCCCCAGAACTCGACCACGGAGGTGCCCCTGGCCAGAGAGGCAGACATGCTCGCACACGTCACAACAGCGTTCCCGCCTGCCTTCATCGCGGACGGAAACGATGGCACCTTCCCTGATCAGGCCAAGGATCTAGGCGTCCGGCTGACGACCCTCGGAGTTCGGAACGTCGTGGACATACCAGCCATGAGCAACGGTCTCTTCGGTCACGGGTATATGGCGGGGCCGTCCCGTGAAACCGACCGATACAACAGCCGGAAGGTGGCTTTCCTAGCCGAAGCCGTCGGCTGAGGACGGGGACTGTATCGAACGGGGGACACGTGCGGCGCCGCTGATGCCTTCCGTTGTCTGGGTGCCGCCGCAAAAGCCCGCTCACGTCCCCTGAGGGACTTGAGCGGGCCTTTCACTTTCCGTCTAAGCGTTGTGGCTACCGAGGCGACGGCGTGGTTTCGCGGGTGAGCTCGTCGTTCAGGAGTGCTTCTGGGACAGCTTCGCCGCGTTTCTCGTCGCTGTAGACCATGAGGGTTGATCCCACCAGTGCCAGGACGATGGCGACTGCGCCGAAGGGCGAGGGCAGGGTCTGGTAGATGATCAGAGACACGACGATCGTGAGGACTGGGGCGAGGGCGTTGGTCGTGGGCGCCACGATGGATGCCTTGCCTCGGCTGAGGGCCATGACGAGGAAGAGCGCTCCGATTGCGTTCAGCAGCTGGGTTACTGCGGTGAGCGCCGGCGCCTGCCAGGGGACATCGAGCGGGAGCCCGCCCATGGCGAGGATCGCGAAGGGGACGAGTGCGAGTCCGCTGATGGCCATCCAGCCGAAGGTGGTGCCGTCGTTCACGCCGATCGTGGCGGCCTTGCGCATAAAGAAGGCCTGCACACCCCAGGCGATGCTGACGAAGATTGCGATGAGCAGCCACGGGCCAGCCGTTGCCTCACCGGAGGAGCCGGCGACGCTGAACAAGACGATGGCTGCGAGGGCGGCGAAGAGGCCAATGATGGCGACTTTCCGCAGGCGTTCGCGGAGGAAGATCACGGCCATGAGCACGGTGATCGCCGGGGATACGGAGATGATCGGGAAGATGAGGTACGCGGGACCGGTGGAGAGGGCGTTGAACAGCAGCAGCTGTCCGCCCGCGCCGGTCAGGCCGATGAGCAGGCCGTACATGGCGGCTTTGGGTCGGCGGTCGAATTTCTGACCTCGCAGCGCGAATACGGCCGGGATGATCATGGTGAACGCCCAGATGACGTAGATCATCTCATCGGGGTATCCGTAGAGGTTGATGGGAAGGGAAGAAAGAGCCCCCCACACTCCCCAGAAGAGCACTAGGAGTGCTGCGTAGAAGATCCAGCTGCGTGTTCTGTTCACAATGACCTCATCTTTGACATCGGGTTGCGGGGTGGGGAGGGGTGTCGTTTAGTGCGTGCGAAGGCGCTGCAGAGCAGCGTCGGAGAGGGGGGTGCCGGCCTTTTTCGCGGCGTAGAGGGCGCCTCCGACTCCGGGGCCGAACAGAGGTTCGTGCAACTCGTACGGGGCCGGTAGGGCGGTGAGGGCGTCGGCGAAGCCGTCACGGATGATGGCGGTCGTGAACATGCCGCCGGAGTAGGAGACAGGCACGGTGTCGTTGCCGAAGCCGAGTTGGAGCCGGGTGGTCTCGACGATCTCGACGAGTTCGTCGCAGGCGTTGATGAGGATCTGGATGGCGACGGTGTCGCCCTGTTCGGCAGCTTCGACGACGGTTTTGGAGAGGTCGCCGATGTTGACTCGGAGGCCCTTCCACTGGTTCACGACGACGTCGATCAGATCCAGGTCGTTGGTGATGCCGACGCGTGTCTTGATGATGTTGTAAAGAGGTCCGCGGGGGAGGCGTCCGTCGCTCATGCGGCTGAATGCGTTGAGGCCTTGTTCGGCGATCCAGTAGCCCGATCCTTCGTCGCCGAAGAGTTCGCTCCAGCCGCCGACTCGGTGGTTGCGACCGTGGTATTCGCCGTAGGTCATGGACCCGGTACCGCTGATGACGTTGATGCCGTCTCGGGCGCCGAGTGAACCGGCCCATCCGCAGACCATGTCGTTGTCGCTGGTGAATCGATCGTGTCCGAGGACTTCGCCTGGAATCGTGTCGAGTCGGTCGATGTCGGCACTGACTTCGCCGTATCCGGGCAGTCCGAAGAAGGCTTGGTTGATCTGTCCGGTGGTGATGCCCGCTTGGGATGTGACGCCGCTGATCCCTGTGGCCAGGATGCGGCTGACGAGTTCGATGCCGTCGTTGAAGTAGTAGCAGCTGGCCGTCGTCATCTCGGACACGATCCGGCCGGTGTCGTCGAGGAGGACGAAGTTGGTCTTGGACCCGCCGCCGTCGACTCCGAGGAACAGAGCCATCGTCACCGACCGCCGTTCGTGTGCTTGTGGTCCGAGGGAGCGAGGGGGTGGATCGTGACTCCCTTGACGACGCGGTTGACGGTCCCGTTCGGGAACGGGTTGTCGGGAGTGAACCCGAGTTTGACGGAGAACGAGAGACCGAGCAGCTGCGCGATGACGATGTAGGCGACGGCGAGGAACGCATCGCTCACACCCGTCAGTTCATCGAGAACCCAGTTCCGGCCGTCCTCGTCGGGCATTGGCTCGGAGGAGATGGCGATGACGTGATCTGCCCCGAGGGCGGAACGAAGTTCCGTGACGATGTCCTGGTCGTATCGACGGGTGTAGGTGTCGGAGGACATGTAGACCAGCGCGAGAGTCCTGTCGTTGAGGACGGCTTTCGGGCCGTGACGGAATCCGAGAGCCGAGTCGTAGTAGGTGACGATCCGGCCGGCTGTCAGCTCGAGCAGCTTCAGGGCCGATTCGCGTGCCAGACCGGTGAGGGGGCCGCTACCGAGGTAGATGACTCGCTCGTATGAGGCGCCGGCGAGCTGGCGGATCTCGTCCTGTCGGTGGGTCACGATGTTCTCGACAGTGCGTCCCAGGGCGGTCACGGCGCGGTCGTCGTCTCCGCCGAAAATCAGCAGGGTGGAAAGCAGCATCGAGGTGAAGCTCGACGTCATGGCGAAGCCCTCGTCGTTGGCCCTGGTGGGCATCAGAACGATCTTCGACTTAGGGTCGTCCTGGTGCTGCTTGTAGAGGTTGCCCTCTTGGTCGCAGGTGATGATGAGGTGGTGAACCTCGGTGAGGACGTCGTCAGCTAAGACTGTCGCGGCCGTGCTTTCAGGGCTGTTGCCGGATCGGGCGTAGGAGACCAGGAGCGTGGGAAGGTCCTCGCCGAGATACTCGCGAGGGTTGGAAACGATGTCTGTGGTCGCGACGGAGTCGACCCGCCTTCCGAGGAGCTGAGTGAGCGCCGGCGCGGCGGTATCGCCGACGAACGCCGACGTTCCAGCCCCGGTCAGGATGATGCGCAGTCGCGGGTTGGCCAGAAGAGGCGTGAGGAACGCGTCGATGTCTTGACGCTGGCCGGTGATTTTCTGCGCTGCTTCGAGCCAGACGTCCGGCTGCCTTGAGATCTCGCGAGCTGTGGCGGAGGCGTGAAGAGGGGTGATCGTGTCAGACATGGAGTGCTCCAGTGAGGGTGGGGGAGACGTCGTTGTTCTCGGCCGGGAAGCAGGCCTGGGCGTACGGGCGGAGGGAGTCGCGGATGGCGTCCAGGATGAGGTCCCGGGGGTGCGGGCGGAGTTCGCCGGCGCGAACGCGGGCGTACTGGTCAGGCATGTACTGACTGATGAGCGGCAGGGGGATCTCGAGGTGTGACAGGTTGTCGTACAGTCGCGTTTCGGCGGCTTCGACTTCTTCGTCTGGCCAGTAGTAGCGCATGCGGTCGCTGTAGCTGAAGCGGCGAGCGATGCGTTGCTGGTCGGGCGTGCCCTCGTAGTAGCCCTCCCAGTAGCCGGGCTTTTCGAGCATCCGACGTTCAAGAACCTCGATCAGGTTCGAACGGTCTGCAGCCGGGACGAGCTCGTCTTCGATGTTCGCCAGAGCGAACAGGCCCTGTCGCATCGCGAAGGTGAGGCCTGGTCCGACCTTGAGGATCGCCCAGTGGTCCTCGACCAGCTCGGTCAGACGGGCGGTTTCTTGGTAGTCGGTGGAGTGGGCCTCGAAGACCAGTCCCGGTTCATCGTCCAGCACCCTCCGAAGATCCACTGTGCCGGCACGGTGGTAGTCGATGACTCGCAGGTGGTCGAACTCGACGGCGGGCTGCACGACGAGAGCGATGATGCGGGGCCAGATGTCGTCGAGCCCGACGTCGGCGAAGGCTCGACGGTGCCGTTCGAGAGTGGCCCGGGCAGCCGCAGGGGATGTGGGGACCAGATCTCCGAGAGTTTCGTGAGCCCCACCAGGCACGGGCACTTCTGTGCCGATGACGTAGAGGATGTCGTCGGCTCGCCCGGACGCCCGGGCGGCGTCCTCGGCGACACGGAGAAGACGGGCGGTGCGTTCCGCGACCAGGTCGTCACCGAGCGGTGCCGGGTCTCCCTTGCACGACATGCTGCAGTCGAGGTGGATCTTGGTGTATCCGGCTTCGACGTAGGCGCGGACGAGGCCCTCAGCGTTGAGCATGGCTTCTTCCGCATCGAGCTTCTGCCAGCGGTTGGGCCCCAGATGGTCGCCGCCCAGAACGAGACGGTCGCGAGCGAAGCCCAGATCGTCAGCGAGAGCGAACACGAGTTCGCGGAAGTCAGCGGGACGCATGCCGGTGTACCCGCCGAACTGATCGACCTGGTTGGACGTGGCTTCGATCAGAAGATAGGAGCCATCCTCGCGTGCCTGCAGGATCGACGCTTCGAGAACTGCTGGGTGGGCAGAGCAGACCGCGTAGATGCCTACTGCTTTACCTGCCTTGTGTTCGCGGATGGTGTTCCACAAGTGATTGACCACGGTGCTCCTTACTGACATCGCGCGGGGCGCCTTGGGGCGCCGCCGGCAGATTCGCTAAAAACGGTTTGCGTTGCTGACGACCGGCAGAGCTGGTCGATGTTCATCGGCCGACTCGGCGACGAGGCGGCAAATTCGAGTAACGGTCCGGGAGATGGCGTCGCGCCCGTCCGCGATGTAGATGCGCGGGTCGTGGACGTCTGACTCATCGAAGAGTCGTTGGCGTACAGCGTCGGTGAACGCCACATTCAGGGCTGTCCCGACGTTGATCTTTCGGATGCCTGCTGACACGGCTGCTCGTAGGGTCGTGTCCGAGACACCGGATGACCCGTGAAGGACCAGGGGGACACCCACGGCCTCTTCCAAGCGGCCGATGAGGTCGACGTCGATGGAGGCGCTGGCGGACGTCATGGCGTGAGAACTGCCAACGGCCACGGCAAGCGCATCGATGGAGGTGCCCGCGACGTACTCGCGAGCTTCGCCAGGATCGGTGCGAACCAAGGGGGAATGAGCCCCGTTCTTACCCCCGATCTCGCCCAGCTCGCCCTCGACCCAGAGCCCGTGACTGTGCGCCCGCTGGGCCGCATCCAGGGTCAGCTCGATGTTCGACACGTACGGGTGGTGGGCGGCATCGATCATGATGGAACTGACACCGAGACCGGCCGCTTCATCGATACCTTGCGAGATGAGTGACGAGTCCTGAAAGTGGTCCAGATGCAGCGAGATCGGCGCGGAGGATGACGACGCGATGCTGGCGCATGCCAGAAGAAGCGGTCGCATGTCCCCTTTGTGGAAGCCGATCGCGTTCTCGCTGACCTGCAGGATCGCTCCAGAGCCTGCCTGCTCGACACCTTCCGTGATGGCCTCGATGTGCTCCAACGTGACGACGTTGAAGCTCGCGATCGCGCTACGGCGAGTGATCGCGCCTTCGATGAGCCCACGAGTGGTGACGAGTGTCATAGGCAGATACTGCGATTAAGTGAGCGAAGTAATCAATCTGTAGGCCATAATTCGATTGAAGTGATCACTTTTATTGAGCGGTTGACGAGTGTGGAGTGATGGGCGTGAGCAAGCAGTACCTGGACCAGTCATCGCCGAGAGCTGTCTCGAGCAAGCGCAGCGAACGGATGCGACGCATCTTGTCTCTCCTGCACGAGCACACGAGTCGAAGCCTTGGGGACCTCGCGCGTGACCTCAGCGTGTCCGAGGCCACACTTCGTCGAGACCTGGCCGAACTGGACGAGCAGGGCCAACTCGTGCGGACGCACGGCGGAGCCAGAGAGAGGGACTCTCAGCCGGAGATCCCCGTCCGGCTCCGCAACACGAGCTACAGGCGAGAGAAGCAGTACATCGCACGGCGAACCGTGGATCTCATTCCGACGGGCCCTTACGCGCTGGCCCTCAGCGGCGGCACGACGACCGCAGAAGTCGCTCGTGGACTCCGGCATCGATCGGGCCTGACGATCATCACGAATTCTCTGACGATCGCAATGGAATGCGCCACCTGGCCTCGGCTCAAAGTCATCATGACCGGGGGCGTCGTCCGCCAGAGTTCCTTCGAGGCAGTCGGATCCCTCTCCGAGAGCGCCTTTCGCGGCATCAACGTCGGGACCTGCATTCTCGGGACAGACGGCATCAGCGCTACTGGAGGCGTCACCACACACGACGAGACGGAAGCCCGGACGAACCACGCCATGGTGGCGAACGCGGATCGAGTCATCGTCGTGGCAGATGGCTCGAAGGTTGGCCGAGCCACCCTGGCCAAAATGGCGGACATCTCCGAGGTGGACGATCTTGTGACGGACTCTTCGGCGGACCCTCACGCGTTGGAACTGATCGCTGCCGCCGGAGTCACCGTGCACGTCGTGGCCCCTGCCAGCGAACACTGATCTGTCCCTGGTGCTTCCAGTCAAGCAGCTGACCCGTCCAAGCCACAGTCTCGCCGCATGTGCGGCACCCGAAACGATGGAGTCCGGGCGGTAGGGAGTCTGACGAGCGGGAGCCGGCGATTAGCCAGTGACGATTTTGCGGGCAAGGAAGCCCCTGGCGACGACCGTGATTTTCGCGTCAGAAGGGGCTCCTCGGGGAATCGAAAAGGACCTAACTTACGAACTTCGTCGTGGCCGTGAGAGGCAACTCGGCCACCGAGGTGCCGACGTGCAGCGTGAACTCGCCGGGCTCGTGCGCCCACGCGCCATCACGCCAGTCGGCGAAGGCGCGCGCGGGCACCGTCACCTCGACCGTGGACGAGGTGCCGACTTCAAGAGACACGGGCGCGAAGCCAACGAGCCAGAGGGCCGGACGGTCCACGACGGAGACAGCGCGCGACGCGTAGACCTGCACCACGTGCTTGCCGGCGCGGGCGCCGGTGTTGGCGACGTCGACGGCGACCGTGACCGCGCCTCCTTCGCTGACGGTGTCGGAGACGACGAGGTCCGACTGCTGCCAGGTCGTATAGCCGAGGCCGTGGCCGAACTGCCACGCGGGCGCGGCGCCGGCCCGCAGCCAGGCCCGGTAGCCGATGTGGATCCCTTCGTCGTAACGGACCACGCCGTTTCGGGGTGTCACGTCGATCACGGGCACGTCGTCTGTCGCGGCGGGCCAGGTCGTGGGCAGGCGCCCGCCGGGTTCGGTGACACCGGTGAGCAGGTCGGCCAGAGCGTGACCGTACTCTTGCCCACCGAACCAGGTGAGCAGCACGGCGGCTGCGTCGTCGCGCCACGGTAGCTCGACCGGCGACCCGGCGTTGACGACCGCGACGGTTCGCGGGTTGGCGGCCAACACGGCGCGTGCGAGGTCGTCCTGCCGGCCGGGTAGGGCGAGGCTGGCTCGGTCGAAGCCCTCGGACTCGACCTTGCTGTTGGTGCCGACGACCATCACGACGAGGTCGGCTTCCGCTGCCTCGGCCGCTGCCGAGTCGATGAGCGCCTGCGGGTCGGAGTCGTCGGCGTCGAGGCCGAACGTGAACATCATCGCGCCGTCGAACGACTCTCCGCTGGCCTTCGCTTTGCGGAAGCGGACCGTCAGGTCGACCGGTCGGCCGGCCTCGACGTCGAGCGCGTGCGACTCGCTCGGGGGAGCGAGCAACGCGGCGCCGAGCTCGTCGCCCTCGGCTTCCACCGTGGCGGTGAAGAGCTCGTCGCCGTCGACGACGAAAGTCGCCTCGCCGATCGAGGCGAAGCCGAGCCGCACGCGGCCTGTGGTCGACGGGGTCCAGGTCGTCGTCGCGACGAACTCCCCGAGGCTCGTCACGGGGGCGTCGCCGCCGATGTAGACGAACGAGGTCGCGCGCCGCTCTTCGGTGAATATCTCGGCCCCGTGAGTGTCGAGGAACGACACGTGCACGCCGGCGTCGCCCGTGACGGGGTTCGTCAGCTCGGACAGGGGAATCTCGGCGACGCCCTCCTGCACGACTGCGCCGACCGACCAGGTCACCTCGGCGTCGGGGAACGCTTCGCGGATGCCCTCGATCGGGCTGACGACCGACTCGGGCACGACCGTGGCGCTGCCGCCGCCCTGCGTCCGGGCGCGGTCGGCGTTGTCGCCGATCACGGCGACTCTGCGTACCGAGCTGGCCTCGACCGGCAGGATGCCGTCGTTCGCGACGAGCACCGCACCGGCTGACTCGGCCTCGCGGGCGAAGGCGACGCCGTCTTCGATGAAGACGGGCTCCACGCCGTCGAAGCCATCGAGCGCGCCGACGCGGGCGGCCAAGGTCAGGATCCGCAGCACCTTGCGATCGATCGCCGCCTCGGGAACCTCGCCCGACTGGACGGCCGTGACGAGTGCGTCGCCCCAGGCACCCACCGGCCCGGGCATGGCCATGTCCTGAGATGCCTTGGCGCTGTCGACGGAGCGGACGCCGGTCCAGTCGCTGATGACGACGCCATCGAAGCCCCACTCGCTGTTCAGCGGCGTCTCGAGCAGATCGTTCTCGGAGGCGGTGGTGCCGTTGATCGAGTTGTAGGCGCTCATGACCAGCCAGGCCCGCGCCTCCACGACGCTCTTCTCGAACGCTGCGAGGTAGAGCTCGCGCAGGGCGCGGTCGCTCACGACGACGTCCGCGGTGAAGCGTTCGGTCTCGAAGTCGTTAGCGACGTAGTGCTTCGGCGTGGCCCCCACGCCGTTCTCCTGCACGCCGGTGACGTATGCGGCTGCGAGGTCGGCTGTGAGCAGCGGGTCCTCGCTGAAGCCCTCGAAGTGGCGGCCACCGAGGGGGGAGCGGTGCAGGTTGATGGTCGGGCCGAGCACGACGTCGACGCCCTTGCGACGAGCCTCGACGGCGGAGGCATGACCGTAGCGACGTGCGATCGAGGTGTCCCAGGCAGCTGAGAGGGCGGTGCCGCTCGGCAGGTTCAGCGACGGGCTGCGTTCGTCCCAGGTCTCCCCTCGGACGCCGGAGGGTCCGTCCGAGAACAGCATCCTGCGCAGGCCGATGTCCTCGATCGGCCAGCTGGTCCAGAAGTCGCGGCCGGTGAGCAGCTGCACCTTCTGCTCGAGGGAGAGGCGGTCGACGAGGCCGAGGAGGCGCGGATCGGTCGGCGAGACCATCTGCGTCCTGTCGGCGGAGCCAGTGTCGTCGCTCGAGTGCAGGGAGTCGGTCGGGGTGGTGGTGTCTTCAGCCACGGTGCCTCCAAGATCAGGGCGGGCCCTCGTCGGCGCCGCGTTCTGACGCTAGCACTCACTACTGAACGCGACTAGGTTTTCAGCGTGGTGTGAACTTTAGGGGTGGTCGGCACCGGATAGCCTGGTCAGCATGGCACGTCGGGGTTCGTATGCGAAGGGTGTGGCCAAGCGGGAAGAGATCCTCCGCGTGGCCCTCGAGGTCGTCGACCGGAACGGGATGCGCGGCACCTCGGTGCGTGAGCTCGCCGACGCCGTCGACCTCACCCAGGCCGGCCTCTTGCACCACTTCGGCAGCAAGGAGGAGTTGTTCCTCGCGATCCTCACCGCGCGCGACGAGGACAGCGGCGATGACACGGCCGGGCTCGACATCATCGACCAGTTCCTGGCCGTCATCGAGCGCAACGCACAGACGCCCGGGATGGTGCAGCTGTTCACGAGCATGGCCGCCGCCGCAACCAGCGATCCGTCCCACCCCGCGCACGCATGGTTCGCCGAGCGTTACGTGCGCTTTCGGGCGAATCTCACTGAGTCCCTGCGCCTGCGCCAGTTGACCGGAGAAGTGCCTGAGGACGTCGACGTGGCGAAGCTCGCCGCGGTGATGATGGCCGTCAGTGACGGTATGCAGCTGCAGTGGATGCTCGACCCGGCTACTGACATGGCTGCACATCTGCGGCTCGTGTGGGATCTCGCGCTCCGGAGCGCGCCGAAGGCTGACGTGGGTTGAGGACCTGGCGAAGGGGTGGCTCCTGATGGAGCAGAACTGCCTCGACGATCGGGCTCCTGACGATGACGGCGCGCACCCCGACGGGTGCGCGCCGTCATGTCTCGTGCCCGGTCAGCGCACGCGCTTTATCGGGATGATCGCGACTGCCCCGATCAGTGTGACGATCCCCGCGCCCCAGAGCATCAGCACGTAGTTCTGGTTGTCGGCGCTGCCGACGCCCAGCAGGGCGAGGGCCAGGGCAGGGGCGAGAGATTGGGGCAGGGCGTTGGCGATGTTGATGACGCCGAGGTCCTTTCCGGGTCGGTCTGCGTTCGGCAGCACGTCCACGATCAAGGCGGTGTCGACGGCGGCGTAGATGCCGAAGGCGAAGCCCATGATGATCTCGGCGACATAGAAGCCCGTGACGGTCTCGGCATGCGCGAGCAGCACCAGGCCGACGGCGAATACGACAGTGGAACCTGCGACGAAGATCTTGCGGCGACCGGTGCGGTCGCTCAGATAGCCCGACACGGCGGCGCTGACGAGCAAGGCGATCGTGTAGAGCAGCACGCCGAAAGCCACCGCGGCGGTGGCCTCGGCGACGTCATTGATGCCCAGGTGGTCCTGCATGTAGAGGAGTCGGTACGTCGTGAACATGAACGTGCCGAGCGTGATCAGGAACCGCGACCACCAGGCGAGGCCGAAGTCGGGGTTCTTGATCGGGTTGGTCCAGAACGAGCTGACGAGGTTGATGAAGGTGAACTTCTTGATCTGGTAATCGGGCAGGTCGTCGCGGGCGATGAACGCGTAGACGAGCACCAGTGCCACGGCCAGGACGCCGGGGAGGATGAAGAGCAGCGGCAGGTTGCCGACCAGGAAGACAGCCAGGTAAAGACCGGCGAGGATGGCGACGTTCTGCGCCAGGGCGATGATGCTCGACGCGCGACCGCGCTGGAACTCGGGCACGTTGTCGGCGAAGCTCGCGATCAGGGTGGCGAGCACGGCGTTCGCGGCGACCTGGGCCAACAGCCACGACAGCGTGAGGCTCAGCTGGTTCGGAGAGAAGGCCACGAGCGCCAGTGCGACGGTCAGCAGCACGACGCCGCCGACAAGGTAAGGGCGGCGTCGGCCCCAGCGCGTGCGGGTCCGGTCGCTCAGGGCGCCGATCAGCGGGTTGGCGATCAGGGCGCCCAGGGCACCGATCGGTAGCACCTGCCCGATGAGCGTCTCTGGGCTATCTGGCGCGAGTTCCTGGGCCTTGAGTTGCATGCTCACGAACACCGGTGCCAGGAGGGCGACGAACAGGCCGAACTGCGCGAAGCCGAGCGCGGCCAGATAGCCCCGCCCCACTCGGATGGTGCTGACGGGTTGGGTGAGCGTGGTCTCACCTGCGGGACCGGTCGCGGTCATGACGCCTCCTCGAGTCAAAACCTAGCTGCACTAGGTGTTCAGGAGCGTACATCAGTCAGGACGGCTGTCAAGGGCGCTACGTAGCCGGGGTCGCGAGGGGGCGGAGGTCGTGTGGCTCGGCTTGCAACCGAGAGGAGCCCCTCTCGTGGGCTGGGGTCGTGCTCACGGATGCCGACCCGTGCGCGCCCCCGGCGG
Source organism: Frigoribacterium sp. Leaf263 (assembly GCF_001422285.1). Classification (GTDB taxonomy): domain Bacteria; phylum Actinomycetota; class Actinomycetes; order Actinomycetales; family Microbacteriaceae; genus Frigoribacterium. The sequence goes on along the minus strand of NZ_LMMO01000006.1, from coordinate 74,361 downwards.
AACGGCGGCATGTGGCGCTGACCCTCACGACCACGCGGCACGGGCGGTCTCCCTGATGCCGCGCGGGAGTCGAACGCGCCCGCTAGGACGCCCCGATCTCGCTCACATGCGCCGATCACAAGCGGAGCCTGTGCTCCGCTTTGTGCTACGGTCTTAAGCGGAATGAACATTCCTTTTACAGGTAGGAGACTCGTGACCACGTCCACGAAGCGCACGCACCATCAGGTGACGTTCCTCGTCCTCGCATTGGGAGTGGCGGCGTTCGCGCTGCTGCAGTCCCTCGTGATTCCGGCCTTGCCGACGATCCGTGAGGCGTTGGGCACGTCACAGACGAACGTGACGTGGGTGTTGACGGCTTACCTGTTGTCGGCGTCGATCTTCACCCCGATCATGGGCCGTCTCGGCGACATGTCGGGCAAGAAGCGCGTCTTCGTGGTGGCGCTGGTCGCCCTGGCGCTCGGATCTCTGCTGGCGGCCTTGGCACCGTCTCTCGGGGTCATGATCGTCGCTCGGGTGATCCAGGGGGTCGGTGGGGGAGTGCTGCCGCTCGCCTTCGGCATCATCCGCGATGAGTTCCCCGGTGAGAAGGTCGGTGGCGCTGTCGGTCTGATCGCCGCACTCTCCGCCATAGGCGCCGGATTCGGTATCGTCCTCGCCGGGCCGATCGTGTCGGCCTTCAGCTACCACTGGCTGTTCTGGTTCCCGATGATGATGGTCGTCGTCGCAGCGGTCGCGGCTCTGCTTCTCGTCCCCGAGAGTTCCGAGCGCAGTCCGGGCAGGATCAACTGGGGCGCCGCCACGCTGATGTCCGGCTGGCTGGTTGCTCTCCTCCTCGCTGTCAGCCAGGCCCCTGTGCAGGGCTGGATCTCGCTTCCCGTTCTCGGGCTTCTCGCGGCGGCCGTCGTGATCGGCGTCGTGTGGGTGGTCGTCGAGAAGCGCAGCACGAATCCGTTGATCGACATGCGGATGATGGGGGTCCGCTCTGTGTGGACCACCAATCTCGTCGCCCTCCTCTTCGGTATCGCGATGTACGCGATGCTCGGCTTCCTCCCGACCTTCCTGCAGACCCCGTCGAGCGCCGGATACGGGTTCGGAGCGACCGTCACCCTGTCTGGCGTGATGCTGCTCCCCAATGCGTTGATGATGTTCCTGGTCGGCCTGGTCGCTGGACGCCTGGCTCAGCGGTTCGGCTCACGCCTCATCCTCGTCTTCGGAACGGTCATCTCTCTCGTCGGCCTCCTGATGCTGGCCCTGGCGCACACGGAGGTATGGGAGATCGTCGTCGCGACCGCGCTCACCGGAATCGGCTTCGGGTTGGCGTTCTCGTCGATGTCGAACATCATCGTGAGCGCCGTCCCCCGGGAGCAGACCGGCGTCGCGAGCGGCATGAACGCCAACATCCGTACGATCGGCGGTTCGCTCGGCGCGGCGGTCATGGCGAGCATCGTCGCGTCAGGTGGTGAGACTGCAGGCTTCCCCGCCGAGTCCGGCTACACCGCTGGCTTCCTCGTTCTGGCCGGTGCCATGCTCCTGGCCGGCGTCGCGGGCTTCTTCATTCCCCGCATCACGCGCCACGTCGTCGGCTCGCACCTCGAGGAGCACCCGGTGCCGCTGCGGCATGCGGAGATGGCGATGGTCGCCGGCGGTACCGTCGTCGGGGACGAGTCCGAATAGTGGCGCCGAGCGTGCCTCACCATCACCCGCCAGGGAGCAGAGATGACCACTCAGACCAGCGCCGGCGGCGAACACGAGCACGTCGAGCCCCGAGCTCTACGCCGCGACGCGGCGAAGAATCGCCAGCGTCTCCTCGACGCCGCACGTGAAGTCTTCGCGGACCACGGGCTCGACGCCGGAGTCGAGGAGATCGCCCAGATGGCGGGAGTGGGGGTCGGCACGCTGTACCGGCGGTTCCCCACGAAAGATGCACTGATCGCGGAACTCGTACACGAGTTCATGAAGCAGGTCATCACTCTCGCAAGCACAGCGAAGACGGTTCGGGAGGGCCGCGGACTCGAGCAGTTCGTCTACGCGCTCGGCGAAGTCCAGTCGGCGAACCGGGGCTGCCTGGCGAGGATCTGGAGCGATGAGAGCACCGCCGCCCTGCGCCGGCAGTATCGGGTCCTGATCGCGGACCTGCTCGAGGACGCCGCCACCCAGGGGACCATCCGTGCTGACGCCTCGGTGACCGACCTGGACCTGCTCTTCTGGGCGCTCCGCGGCATCATCGAGACCGCCGGAGACCATGCGCCTGAGGCCTGGCGGCGGCACGCGGCGATCCACCTCGCTGGTCTTCGCCCCTCCGCCGGCAAACTGCCACTTCCACCCGTCGACGAGGACGTGGTCGCCCGCTCGCGCGAATCCCTGCTGCAGCGCGGCGGGGACCCCGACCGTCGAACCGAAGGAGACGCATGACCACCGGTAAGCAGATGATCCTCGGAATGCACTTGGGCAACGGTTACGGGTCGCAGACCTCGGCCTGGCGTGCCCCCGGTGTGGATCCGGCGAACTACACGAGCTTCGACGCCCAGGTGCGCTATGCCCAGGCCGCGGAGCGGGGCAAGTTCGCGTTCTTGTTTCTCCCCGATTTCCTCGGTGAACAGCGCGACCTCAGTCGCGAATCGCTCATGATCACGCTCGACCCGATGCTGACCCTCGCCGCCATCGCCCGTGAGACGTCGCGTATCGGGCTCGTCGCAACCGGCTCCACCACCTTCATGGAGCCGTTCAATCTCGCCCGGCAATTCAAAGCCCTCGACATCATGAGTCACGGCCGAGCCGGGTGGAACGCCGTCACCACGAGCGATCCCGCCGCCGCTGCGAACTACGGCAAGACGATCGCCCCGCGTCCCGAGAGGTATCAACGCGCCCATGAGACGATCCAGATCGTTCAGGCGCTCTGGGGCAGCTGGGAACAGGGCGCATGGCTGAAAGACACGGCCAGCGGTCGCTTCGCCGACAACGCGAAGATCCGGCCGATCAACCTGCAGGGCGAGTACGTCGCCTCGCGGGGGCCGCTGCCCCTTCCTCCCTCCGAGCAGGGTCAGCCCGTGATCTTCTCAGCCGGCGGGGGAGCGAACGGGGCGGAGATCGCGGGGCGGTACGCCAGTGGCGTCGTCGGTGCCGTCTTCACGATTGACGACGCCAGAGAGCAGCGCGAGGCCCTACGAGAGGCTGCGCGCCGGGCGGGACGGAACCCCGACGAGGTGAAGTTCTTCGCCGGTGTGATGCCTGCGATCGCCCCCACGAAACGCGAGGCTCTTGACCGTCGGGTGGCGCTGGGCGAGCTGACCGTCGCCGACCGAGTGCCGTATCTCAGTGCGATGCTCAGCCTGCCGGTTCCCCTGACCCTCGAACAGCTCGACCTTCCTCTCACAGCGGAGCAACTCGCCTCAGCGCGTCCCAACCCTTACGACCCGAGGTCGGCCCGTGCGCTCGAGGTGGCTAGCGAAGGATGGACGATTCGCGATGTCCTCGCGCACGGGGTCATCGACTACCACCCGACCCCGGTCGGGCCGGCCTCCGTCATCGCTGACCATCTGCAGGAGTGGTTCGAGGCAGGCGCCTGCGACGGTTTCTGGATCTCGATCGACGTCAACGAGGACGGCATAGACACCTTCGTCGACGAGGTCGTTCCGATCCTGCAGGCGCGCGGCCTGTACCACGACGACTATGAGGGAAGCACGCTGCGGGAGAACCTGGGCGCGCCTGACCAGTACGGCCTCGATCCGCGGCTGATGTCGGCGGACAGCTGAGCGAGGAGCGCCGGTCGGGGAGACGTGACCGGATCCTCGACGAGATGGCGGCCACGACGCGCAGCGCCTACCCCTCGAACGTCGACCGCGAAGGTTCCCGGTCGCGCTTCGAGTGCTGACCGGTGGGACGGTGGGTGTCACTCGTCGTCGATGAGTTCGTACTGCTCGTAGTGCCAGTCCGGCCGGGTGATGGTCATGTAGGTCAGCCCCGTGGTCTTGATGGAATGTGCGGCCAGGGGTTCGACGACGACGATGTCCCGTTCACCGACTTCGTGCTCTTCGTCACCGACTGTGAATGTGGCGTTGCCTTCGATGATGAAGTAGATCTCGTGGACTTCCCGGTTCAGGTGCCGGCCGGTTTCAGGGGTGTCTGCGGTGAGGGTCTGGTACGAGATGCCGACCGCGTCGTTGACGGAGTACTTCCAGATCGTCCCGTCCGGGGTGGGTATCTCTCGAGCAGCGTTCGCGGGGATGTGCATGCTGGGGTCCTTCGACGGTGGGTGGTGGGGGATCGGTCGGCGGTGGTCATTCCGGGGTGATGGGGAGTCCGAGGTCCTGCCGGCCGATGACGGTGAGGAGATCGAGTTTGCTGCGGCTGTCGCTTCCTGGGCTGGGGTTGAGAACGAGGAGGGTCTGGGAGCGGTTCTCGGTGAAGAGCATCTGGGCGTCGATCTCGATCCTGCCGAGTTCGGGGTGGAGCAGGACCTTGCAGTCGTCGTAGCGGAGCGCCACCTCGTGGAAGTTCCACAGGCGGACGAACTCCACGCTCAAATGGGAGAGCTCGGCGGCGAGGTGTTCGGCTCGGGCGGTGTCGCTTCCGGTCGTGGTCGCCATCCGGAGGCGGGCGACGAGGAATCGTCCGTGTATCTCGTGTGCTTCCGGTGGGTAGAGGCGTCTTTCGGTGGGATCGGTGAACCAGCGGTAGAACCCACTGCGGGCGAGACCGGTGTGGATGGTTTCGTCGCCGAGCAGGGTCTCGGCGAGGGAGTTCATCGCTAGCGTGTCGTGCAGATCGTTCTGGACGAGGCAGGGGATCTCGTGGAGTCCGTCGAGCACGCTCATGAGCGCGGGGCTGACGTGGTCGGTTCGGTCGAAGCGGCTGGGCGCGTTGTGGCCGATGAGGGCGAAGAGATGGTCGCGCTCGTCGAGCGTCAGGCGGAGGGCGCGGGCCAGGGATGTGGCGACCTGCGTCGAGGGTGTGGGTGCTCGCTGCTGTTCGAGGCGCGCGTAGTAGTCCGTGGAGATGCCGGCGAGTTGAGCGAGCTCCTCCCGTCGGAGGCCGGGTGCACGCCTCCGCGGTCCGACTGAGAGGCCTACATCTCGCGGCTGCAGCAGCTCGCGCCGTGATCTCAGGAATTCGGCGAGGAAGCGTTTGTCCATGCCCTCATCATGGGGCGCGGGGCGTGTCTCAGCCAGAGACCGCCGGTCTCCCGTTCGGGAGCGGGGACCGGCGGATGCCGTCAGAGTGTGCTGAACATGGCGAGGAGACCGTCGTAGGTTCCGTCGGCCGTCGCATTGCGGATCCCCCGGGCGGGTTCGACGACCAGCTCGTGGGCGTCGGGGTCCTCTCGCCACTGGGTCATGACCTGGTCGAGGAAGTCCTCGAGCGGCATGGCGTCAGGGTTGTTCTTCTGGCCCAGCAGGTCCGTGCGCACGCCCGATGGCACGATCTCGACGACCTGGATGCCCGTGTCGGCGAGTCGGATCCTCTGGCTCTCCGTGAACGAATGCAGCGCCGCCTTCGTCGCGCTGTAGGTCGGGGTCGCGGGGAACGGGACGAAAGCGAGGGCCGAGGTGACGTTGACGATGGCCGCGCCCTTCCTGCCGGCGAGTAGGGAGGTGAAGGCGTACGAGGTTCGGATCGGTCCGAGGAGGTTCGTGGCGATCTGCTGCTCCGCGAGCCGGATGTCGGACGGGTCGAGGGGATCCTCTCGGAGTTGGGTGCCGGCGTTGTTGACCAGGATGTTCAGGTCGGGGTGGCTGATCTCGAGATTCGTGCGCGCCCGGGCGATGGAGTCCGGGTCGGTGACGTCGAGCTCGATGGCGGAGATGGCGGGGTGCTCGGCCGTGATCGCGTCCAGTAGTTCTGTGCGCCGTCCCGCGATGATGACCTTGTTGCCCGCTTCCGTCAGTCGCAGGGCCAGGCCGAGGCCGATGCCCGAGGTGCCTCCGGTAATGAGGATGGTGTTTCCGGCGATGTCCACGTGACGTGCTCCTAGGTTCGTGCCGTCCCTTCTGGGGCCGCTGAATCGACCGTAGGAGAATGCTCACGCACGAAGGAGAGTCCGCCTGTCCCTGGATCCCAGCATCCCCGCCTCCTCGTGCTGTCACCGCGGACTGATGCTGGGATCGGCCAGCTGGTTCAACGGCAGGAGAGCGCGGCTCTGGCTGTCTAGCCGGGGCCGCGCTCTCGGAGTCCGCGTCCTGGTCCTACTTCGCGAGGAACGCGAGGACGACGCGGTTGAACTCGTCGGCGTCGCTCACGTTCGCACCGTGCGGAGCGCCGGCGATGACGTGCAGCTCGGAACCGGCGATCGCGGCGTGCGTCCGCGCACCGGAGCCCTCGTAGGGGACGGTCGCGTCACCGTCGCCGTGGATGACCAGCGTCGGCACGGTGACCCGGGTCAGGTCGTCGCGGAAGTCGGTGTTCGCGAACGAGGCCATGGCCTCGAGGGCCGCGGTCTTGTCGGCCTGCTTGGCGAGACGGAGCGCGTCCTGACGGTCGGCCTCCGACACCTTCAGCACGCCGTCGACCGAGAAGAAGCCGGTGGTGAACTCGTCGTAGAACGAGTCTTCGTCCTTCGTGAGGCCCGCGGTCATGTCGGCGGCCGCCTCCTTGGTCAGAGGGCCGTCCGGGTTGTCGTCGGTCTTCATCAGGTACGGCGGGACGGCCGAGGCGAAGACGACGCTGTGCAGACGCTCCGTTCCGTACTTCGTGAAGTAGCGGGCGACCTCGCCGCCACCCATCGAGAAGCCGACGAGGGTGACGTCGTTCAGGTCGAGCTCGGTGAGGACCGTGTGGAGGTCCTCCGTGAGGTGGTCGTAGTCGTATCCGGTCTTGGGCTTGTCGCTCCGGCCGAAGCCCCGACGGTCGTAGGTCACGACCCGGTAGCCGGCCTCGACGAACGCGGGCACCTGCTTGCTCCACGACTCGCCCGAGAGAGGCCAGCCGTGGATGAGGACGACGGTGCGTCCCGTTCCACCGGTGTCGTCGACGTGGAGGTCGGTGTTCTTGAAGAGCCCGTGGTGGGCGGTGATCTCAGACATGAGTTCTTGCCTTTCCGGACCGCTGGCGCGGCCTTCCACGACTCTTCGTACTCGTCGCGGGCAGAGGATGGGGCCCGTGACGGGACCAGTGCGCCAGGCGGACAATCAGTCGCGACGACGCTTCGAAATTCGTCGTCCTTCTCGGCTAGGTGCCATGAACGGCCAGCTCGACGCGGGTGTTTGATAGCCGATCCTTGGCGGGGAACCTGAGCAAATCCGAAAACCCCACCTGGGTAGCAAGGTCTGGGCTGCTCTCGCAACCTAGTCGCATGCCAGCCCAGCGCCTGATACCGGGTGGGGCCTCGTCCCTGGTGAAAGTTGGTGTGCCGAAACAGGTGACGCTCAGTCCTCGTCTCGTGACTTTGCTGTCTTTTCTTCGTCGGGCCGGGCGTTCGAGGCGGGGGTGACGAGGTCGGCGGCTGAGCCGATGCCTGAGGGGTCGGGTATCTGAGCGACTCGAGCGTCGGAGACAGTCGCTGCCCGGGCGGTCGAGAGCTCGGTCAGGAGAGCGAGTTGTTCTTCAAGGGGTCCTGTGCGGTCGGGTGGGGCGATGCTGAGGAGGTCGAGCAGTGCTGCGCGGAGGCGGCGGGCGACCTGCGGGGAGCCGGCGCCGGCTGGGCGGATCTCGTCGAACGCGAGGCGGACGTAGCCGCCCCAGAGCATCGTGGGAGCGGTGAGCCGGAGGGTGCCGTCGGCGTCGTGGTGTTCCCCGGAGTGCAACGGCCGGTAGATCAGGTGCCGGAGGATGTCGTGCAGTCTGTCGATGGCCTGAACGGCAGTTGTTGGGTCATCGAACGGGCCGCCGACTCGGTAGGACGTGACTGTCATTTGGTTACGGCAGCTGGCGCCTCGCCGGAGGTGCGTCAAGCACAGGCCTGGTCTCCATTGGAACGATGGCTAAGTGGCCATATCCGGCCAGCCGATGCCGCTTTCGTGTGCAAGCTGTTGCCGCATCCGGATGAGTGGAGCCTCCGTGCCTCGTGGGCGACGTAAACGCGATGACGTGCAGGGGAGTTCGGGGACAACGAGCGCAGTCGCATGGGTGGGGCTGGCTGTTACTGGTGCGATCAGCGTGGGCCTCGTTGCCGTCGCTTTGTTGCGGTAGCTCCGCTCGGATCGATCAGGGCACCGCCCTAGGGCTTGCATGCTCGTCCCGTTTACCTGAAAGGGGTATCAAGATCTCATGACGAAGAAGATCGACACAGCCGCGAAAGATCTCATCCAGGCGGTTGAGGAGCACGCTCAGCTGTCTGGTTTGAAGCCGGTACCGCCGAAGAAGGTGGCACGTGCTGCTGTGGAGCTTCGTAAGGCGACTGCGGCGTATACCGCCGTGGTGGAACAGCGCACAGGTCAGATCAACCCGTTCATCGACGCCTTGGACGCGGGGACTGTCGACTCGCTCATCCGAGAGCGGGACAGGCTAGCGAAGAAGGCCCGTAAGGCTGACAATTCCTGAGCGCGGGTACCCGCTAGAGGATCGATCCCGCGGGTAGACAGTCGCGGGCCGGGAGTTGGACGCCCTTCCTCGGCGGGAAGGGCGTCCCCTTTGTTTAGCCCGAGGGGTTCTCGACGGGTGTTCCGTCGGGCTCGGTACCGTGGTCGGGATCGACCGTGTCGGGGTTGGCAGGTGTGGCCGGTCGCTTGGTGTCGCTCATGCGTGCTCCTCCAGCTCGGTCGTGCCACGAGGCGGGTGCCTTCGCTTCCCCAGCCTGCGCTCTCACCCCGCCGACCCGCTCAGGACGGCGGAGAGCAACCTGGCCCGTGGAGCCGTTCACGGAGGCGTGTCACGTGATCGCTCCACGTCGACGTTCCGTCGTCGTTCTCGATGCCCTCGAGACAGTCACGGACGGCCTGGAAGACTCCGGCGTCGATGTCAACTGCTCGCTGGCTCTCCGAGTCAGTACCAGGGGTGGTAATCATCAAAATTTGAGGTCTCGAACGGGGCGATGAGATCCTCGTCGCTTCGGTGGTCAATGTCGACGGTCTCGGACTGCAGGGTGATCTGCACGCCGGGCGCCACCAAAACACTCAGAGTGCGGTTACCGAAGATCGACACGGTGACGAAGTCCGCTCCGTCACGGGCAGCGGCAGCGACGTCGCGTTTGATCTGTTCGAGGTCTTGCCCAGGGGTCAGCACGTAGAGGGCGCCGTTCACACTCATTGTGATTTGGTCCATCAGACCAGGGTGCCAACTGACGTCCGAAGAGTCCAAGGGTTGACCTTTGGCTAGACAGCGCCTAGCCGATACCTCTCATGGTGTGCGCTGGCTGAAATGCGAGTAGATCTCGAATGGGGGATGCATGGGATGCGTCACTGATGTGAACTGTGTCTAGGCAAGCGCGTTGGTAACGCGATGGGGTGGACCGATTCGGGTCGCCTATCCCGACTTGCTTCGAGCTCACGCGTCGATGCCTTCATGAGCACCGCGTGAAGTTGGAGAAAAACTGGCGTACACGCCGGCAACAGCCGCCCCAAGTTTCCCTAAGGCTTGGGGCGGTTTTGGCGCTTTCATCGTGCTCGGGCAGGTGCGAGCTTCGCCGAATAGTGAACAGACATCTGCTTGACCCTCGACAGGGCGACGTCTAGGCCCCCTTAATGGGGTTTGGCACGCGCGATGGTTTACGTGCAGGGACAGTCGTTATCTGAGACCCGCGGCGTCCCGCCTCGGCCGGCTGCCGCGACGCACCTGATCCGCGTCGCGGCGGCTGTGTCATTCCAGGGGAGGCGGGGCCGGCATCGCGCACCCCTGCGCGGCGGCCCCACCAAGAAGTACGAGGACCCGAATCCTTGTACCCCGATGTCGGTGGGCCTGCGGCCTCCCGACGTGCCCGAGAAGATACGCGGTTGCGAGGTTGGTCGCAGGGTTCTTGTTCGACCTCGAATGAAGGGTGTGGCGCCCTTCCGGTTCGGGCCAGAAGGGCACCCTGCCTCCCGAGCACGCTTCACATGCTCGATGGGTGGTCAGGGCTAGGGCCCCGGGGAAGCAGGGGTGAACGCTACGCCGGTGCCAGCGGTTGCGCGCTAGTGAGTTCGATTTGTGGACATGAGGCGTTTCGCCTTCTCGTCATGAACGAGGCCCCAGAGTTCCATTCGGTAGACGTCGGGTTGGTGTCGTATTACGGTTCGAGGACTCGAGTTTGGATCAGGATTCGGGTAGGCCCAGACCCCGCCGCCGTTGTGCCGGCATTCGGGTGCCTGGCCCGCGGCGGGGTCCGGGCCTCTAACAACGTCCAGGGGCGCGCTCGATGTTTGCTCGAAGAGCACTACGAGCCATGAACCAATACACCATGACTGTTGATGGAAACCTCTATCTTTTGGCCGAGGACGAAGATCCAGAACGCATCCAGCGAGACATCACCGCGGCCCGCACCAAGGCCGACTTCGTCACCGCCCGGCTCTCCGGCAACGGTTCCCTGGCGGTCTTGGTCACAGGGAAAGTGCCAAAGAAAATTCGCTTCGACATCAGCCGTGTCGACCCTTCCAGCGACGTCTAGTCCGAGCTTGCACCTCGTGCCGAACGTGTCGCTTCCGAGCCTGCCGACGCTGGCGAAGCCACCCGCTACAGGAGCTGCACGGGCACGTCGACCGATGTGTCATCGCCTCGATAGTCCCGAAGGCCGAGAGGAGCCCATCAGCGTCCACACCGAGCGTCGAGTCGGGGAACCCGGCGACGACGGAGGTGCCGCGGTTGTCGACATGGCCACACCCTAGGGCCGACCACTATCCAGATCGAGACTCTGCGCGGAGGCCTCACCCCGGGCCGTGTCGGTGGCTGATTCTACCGTCCAGCTCATGGGAGTTCGAGGATCAGGGGAGCAGGCGGCCGCCGTGCTGCGCCGACGCCCCTACAAGCACCCCTACGCCGTCCCGCCGATCCCGGGCGGGCAGGGCCTGTGGCAGATCCGGCAGGTCGTCACTGATCCACTCGGCTACGTCCGGCAGCGCCCTGTGCAGGGTGGTTTCGTCTTCGACGTCTACGCGCACTGCCGAGACGCCGGGGGCCGGCGCCCCTGGCTCCACACCGCCGAGTCGTTCAACTCCGCCGTCGCGTGGACAATCCAGCACGACCGCGAGATCCGCGCACTGATCGCGAGCAGCACACCGGAGCCCGACGCCTGGCCGCTATAGGCGCGGCTTGAGGACTCACCAGCGGCCTGCGGTTACGCTTGATCCAGGCCAAGTTCCCCCACTTGGCCCCTGGCCCCGGTGTGCACCCCCCTCCGCACCCGGGGCCCCTCTCTGCCCGCTGGCTGTCTCTGAGGCCTCGACGGCCCCTGGTCGGGGTCTCGTTCGTTCGGCTACCGTCCAGGGCACCAGAGGATCAGACCTCTGAGGCCTTGCCTTCATCCCAGGCGGCCACACCGCCCCGTGCGCCCTCACCACGTGCGCGGGGCGGTCCTCATTCCGGGGGAGCAGCGCGACAAATTACACGCGCCTCACGGCCCCGAGTTCCGCGGAAAATCAAGGGCTGAGGACACTCGCTGCGCTCGAGGTCGCTTCGCTCCCGGGGGTGCCGCTGCGCGGCGCTGTGTCGCCCTGACGGGCTCGTTGTTTTGCCGTGAAGCCTTCGGCGGCTCGGTCGCTGCGCTCCCTCGTAGCAACCTCTGGGCCCTGTTCAAGTGGCTGCGCCACCGGTTCCCCCGACAAGTGCGGGACGCGGTCGCTGCGCTCCCTTCTTTCGCCCCGAACTTCTCTCCTCCTCCGCCCTTCGGGTTGCACAGGCCCCGCCGGTAGCTCAGGCGATGGAACCGCCTTCACGGCAAAAAAACGAGAGGAAGAGAAGAACATGACAACCACTACCGCAGGCACCATCGAACACATCGACCCCACGAGCATCGAGGTCGAGGAGAACGTGCGACTCGACGTGACGATCGACAAAGACTTCGTCGCGTCGATCAAGGCGAACGGGGTCCTCGTACCGATCCTCGCGCGCCGGGACGACCAGGGCCGCGTGCACGTCCGGGCCGGGCAGCGCCGCACCCTCGCCGCCCGAGAAGCGGGCGTCGCGACGATCCCGGCGTACATCGTGACCGGGGACGACGACACGGCAACGCGGATCATCGAGCAGCTAGTCGAGAACGATCAGCGCCAGGGCGTGAAGCAGTCCGAAAGGGTCGCCGCGTTCAAGCAGCTGTCGTTCGACGGCATGAGCGCAGCCACCATCGGACGCCGCACCGGCACCAAAGCGGCGGAAGTGAAGAAGGGCCTCGCTGTCGCCGACAGCGCAGCGGTCACCGAGTCGGCGGACCTCTACGAGCTGACGCTCGATCAGGCCGCCGTGCTGATCGAGTTCGAGGACGACGCCGACGTGTTGGCCGAGCTTTCCACCGAAGCCCGCCAGCGCCCCGCGCAGTTCCCCCACTCGGTGCAGCGCGCCCGTGACGACCGCGCCCGCGCCGCCGCGATCGCTGCCCGCACCGCTGAGCTGGTCGAGCAGGGCTGGACGATCCTCGACCGTCAGCCCGGCTACTACGAGGCCGAGCATGTCCGGGTCTCATACCTGGACGACGCCGACGGCAACCAGGTCACCGTGGAGACCCTGGCCACGGTCGAGGGTCGGGCCGCGTTCGTCGGATCGAACTACGGCTCGACCGACGCTCAGGCGGAGTTCTTCGTGACGAAGGCCCAGATGAAGGCCCTCGGGTGGCGTGACCGCAGCAGCGGCGCCGGTGCCGCCGGTCCCATGACCGACGAGCAGAAGGCCGAGCGCCGCACCCTGATCGCCAACAACAAGGCGTGGGCCTCCGCTGAGATCGTCCGCCGCGAGTGGCTGACCGAGTTCCTCTCGCGCAAGACCATGCCGAAGGACGCCCAGCAGTGGGTCGCCGTGGCACTCACGCGCCACCGCCAGACCGTCGGTCACGGCATTACCGATGGAAACGGCCTCGCCGCGACGTTCCTGGGGGTGGAGGCCACGGCCTCCTATTGGAAGGCAACCGCTATCGAGGAGTACGCCGCCGCGCACCCCGCGAAGGCGCTGCACGTCATGGTCGCCGTGACCCTCGGCGGCATCGAGTCCAGCACCAGCAAGGGCACCTGGCGGAACCCGACCGGCCTCGACGGTCTCTACTTCGAGCAGTTGGCCGCTTGGGGTTACGGCCTGGCCGAGGTCGAGCAGATCGTCGTCGACGGCGGCAAGGTCGACGCTGCCCGACACGCAGCCCAGGCCGAGAGCATCCGGGGGACCGCTGCTGACGACACCCAGCACACCGGCGACTTCGACCCGTTCGACGCTGAGGGTGACGACTACGACGAGACCGCCATGGACGAGAGCTAGAACCGGGGGAGGGGAGGGCCTAATCGAAGTGGGCTCCTCCCCGCCCCTCCGGTTCTCCGGCGCCGGCGTCCCACCTTCGGTGAGACACGAAGGGGCTTCGCCCCCTCATCTCTCCCCGGTGCACCTCGACGGAGCTCGGTGCACACCGGCAGGGCCGGCTGCGACGATTCACCCCCACTCGCTGCGCTCGAGGTCGCTGCGCTCGTGGTCGCTTCGCTCCCGTGTGGAGTCGCCGCTGCGCGTCGACCCTGTCTGGCCCTGGCGGGCCGTTGTTTTGCCGTGAAGCCTTCGGCGGCTCGGTCGCTGCGCTTCCTCGTAGCCACCTCCGGGTCTCCGTTCAAGTGGCTACGCCACCGGCTCCTCCGAGATTTCCGGCACGCGGTCGCTGCGCTCCCTTATTTCGCGCCGGAATTCTCTCCCCTGCCGCCCTTCGGGTTGCACTGCGCCCTTCGGTCGCTAAGGCGGAAAACCGCCTTCACGGCAAAAAAACGAGGAGGAGAAGGAGAGATCAGATGGCTCAGCAGATCACGACCGTCACCACCGTCGTTCCCGTCGTTCAGGAGGAGGGCCTACAGCGCCAGCTCCGGAAGCTGGGGGAGCGAGACAGCGACCTCGCCGGACACGCCCGCAACGGCTGGACCCTCAGCCACACGGCAGCTATCGGCGGGACCGACTACACGACGTTCGTCGACACCCTCACCCGCGACCACTAGCGGGCACGCAGAAGCGGGATGGACCCAACCGAAATGGGTCCGTCCCGCTCCATCCAGTCAAGCAGGCCCCCCGACAGGAGACAAGACCCCATGAGCACCATGATCCCCACCAAAGACGTTGCGAAGCTGCTCCGGACGGAGCTTCGAGCGGCGTTCCCCGGCGTCAAGTTCAGTGTTCGGTGCAGCACCGGCACCGCGTCGTCGTGGATGAACGTCAGCTGGGCCGACGGCCCGACGACCGGCCAGGTCGACGAGATCGCGGGCCGGTTCGAGGGCCGGAAGTTCAACGGCATGACCGATAGCTACGACCACCAGGGCAGCGTGCTGATTGCCGGTCAGGGCGACGCGATGCCCGAGGAGGTCGTCTACGGGTGTGACGGCATCCTCACGGCCCGCACCTTCACGGCAGCGGGGCACCTCGAAGCCCAACGCGTCATCGAGACCGACAGCAGCATCCCCCACGTCCGCGTGTGCTACGAGGACGGGAACCTGATCAAGCGGGCCGGCAACCTCATCCGCCCCGGTGACGAGGTGCAGATCGCCGGGCACGGCTACAGCGACTGGATGGACGTCCACCAGGCCGTGCACCTCGCCCTCTACAAGCGGGACCTGACCCCCGCCCGGACCAAGTGAGGCCCGCCGTGCACATCACCTACCGACGCCCCAGCACCCTGGGCGTCCGGCGTCTCGACCCCAAGGCCCCCGACGCCGATCTCGACCTCAGCCAGATGGAATGCGAGTCCGCACCCGAGAGCATCTCGGGGTGGCAGTGCACCCGGCCACTCGGCCACGAGGGCGAGCACCGCGCCGTGTTCGGCGGACTCGGCGACGGCCCAGCCAAGGCCGTCGTCCTCGCGTGGACAGCCGACGACGTACCCGTCACGCACGTCACCCCTGCGTGCATGTTCTGCCAGGAGACGAGCACCGTCGAGCTCACCCGCGCCGAGTACCGGCTCTTCACCGAGGGGGAGCCCATCCAAGACGCCATGCCGAACCGGCCCGCCCCGGAGCGTGAGCTAATCCGCACGGGCATCCACCCGACGTGCTGGTCCGACGCCTTCGGCCCCGCTGATTGACCGCTGCACCAGAATGAACGAAGGGGGTACCGCCATGATCACCGTCTACAAAAAGCCGCAGTGCTTCGCGTGCACCAAGACGATCGAGAAGTTCGAAGCCGCAGGACTCGAGGTCAAAGTCGTCGATGTCACCGAGAACCCTGGAGCCCTGGCTTACGTCAAAGACGACCTCGGCTACACCGGCGCCCCCGTTGTCGTGGTCTCAGAGCACGACCACTGGTCAGGGCTTCGCCCCGACCACATCGCCCGTGTCATCGCCGGCGGTGGTGCCGACAATGAGACGCCGGGGGAGTAGGTCATGGACTGGGGAGGATGGGCCGAAGAAGAGGTACCCCCACCCACCGACGCCGATGCGCCGCCCGTCTTCGACGACCCGACGGACGACGTCCATCCGTGGGAGCTGACTCCGGCCGAACAGCGGATCTACGACGCGGGTTTCATCACCGGCTATGAGCTGCAGTCCACCGCTCACACGAACGAAGTCGCGCATCTCAATCACGAGGCCGACCGGCTTTACCGGGCAGCGTTCGATCATCGCAACTGCCAGTGCTGGAAGCAGCACGGAACCTGATCACCGGGCCCTGGTCTCCAGGATCGACACGCGATAGAATGTTCTATAGGAGGTGGTTCACGTGGCACTCATGGACATTCCCATTGATGCGCAGCCGGCCGTTCGGGCGCGGCTGCGGAAGGACATCGACGAGCTGGATTACCGGCGCGAGCTGGTGCTCCTGTCCAAGCGGTACAGCCAGCGCGAGATCTCGAAGTTCCTCGGCATCGCCCAGCCGTCAGTCTCGAGCGCACTGAAGACTGCCCAGAACCTGTTGATGCCGATGGAGAATTTCTCCGGCGCGACCCCAGAAGAGATCTGCCGCCGCTATGCCGCCGGGTTCCTGACGCGGGAGCAACTGGTCGACGAGCTCACCCGCTTCCCGTACGTCAAGGGCGGTACGACTGACGGGTACGACACGCTCATCGTCGACCCGCCTGGTGCCTGGTCCGAGGTCGATGACGCAGCCCGATTGGGCCTGATCGACGATGCCATCTACGAAGAGGTCTTCAACCTCCGCCACAGGCTCGGATAGGTCTTGGCCGAACTGCTCACGCCGGACGAAGTTGTCCGGCACATGGACACTGTTCGCGAGCTGTCCAAACCCGGACAAGCCCTCGCTCCCGGGGCCCCGACCGCCACCGTCAACAACCCCCGATGGTGGATCGACGGAGACGTCACTCCGGCGCGGCGGAGGCTACACACGCGCCTCATCGACGAGGTGCGATCAGCCACACCGGATCTGCACCAAGACAAGAAAGCAATCGTGCTCGCGGGCCCACCCGGCGCCGGCAAAAGCACGGTCCTGAAAGGGGTCCTCGGGGACCACCGCGGCGAGTACCTCGTTATTGATGCCGACGAGTTCAAACGGTCCCTGCTGCACGAGGCGCAAGCCGACGGAAGCTACGACGACTTCCTCATCCCGAACGAGATCCGGGAGCGCCAGGAGGCGGGGGAGAACTTCTACCCGCTGGAGCTTGCGTCCCTGGTGCACGAGGAATCGTCCTACCTCGCCAGGGCCCTACGAACCAACGCCATCGCCACGGGCGACAACATCGTCGTCGACTCCGTCTTGAGTGACATGAAGGATGCTCTCGCCCTCGGGCGCCAGCTCGAGAACGCCGGCTACGACGTCGAGGTCATCGACGTCGAAGTGCCCTACGAGGTCTCCGAGGCGCGCATCCGCGGCCGCTGGAAAGAAGCCTACGAAGCAGCCCTCACCGGCGGAGACGGGCTCGGCGGGCGCTGGGTTCCCAGCGAGTACGCCCGAGGGGTGTTCGACGGACCGGACGGCAAATCCCGTTCGGAAGCCGTCGCTCAGAACCTCGCCGAGCAGTGCCCCGTGGTGCTGCGGTATCGGGTGTTCCGGACCACCGCCGAGCAGGCCGCAGAGCCTCGAACGAAGCCTGCCCTTGAGACCGACAAGACTCGTCGTGTGCACGGAGCGGCACTCACCGCTGCGGCCTCCCGTCAGAAGACAAACCCCTCGTTCCCGCAGGCGGTCGGTCGATCACCGGGAACACCGATGACAACACGAAGCTCTGCTCGCCCTGAACAAGTTCGCGGACGGGAACGCGACTAGAAAGTCACCGCGACTAGTTCGGTCGACGAGCTTTGGGCGGTCGGGCTACGGGAGTTTGCGTCCAGCGGGCTCAGCCTTGGGCGGGGTCAGCCGACGCCGAGTCTGCATCCGCTGAGGGGCTTTGACGTCCTCTCGTCGAGGTGCGCCGGGCGCGAGGCTTCTGGTCGGCCGGAGCGATGCCGAGCTTGCGAAGCTCGGTCTCTGTCCACCCGTCCGACAGGGCCGCCGAGTACTTCTTCGTGTCGTCTGCTTCGGCCTCTACGAGCTGCGCGCGCAGGTCCGTCACGGACTGCCGCGACGTCACAAGTGCCCGCACCGACTGCATGCGCGCGTCGAGGAGCTCGCGCATCTTCTGCTCGGTCTTTTCGATGTCAAGTTCAGGTGCCATAAACCCACCTTATGGGTAAGCCGACTCGAGAGCACTAGCCGGCCCCGAGCTGGATCCTATCCCGGCTGCCTTCAACTCAGCCGTATGTCACAGTGAGTGAGGGGCGCCCCGTGTTGGGGGAGCAAGCTATACATTTACCCGGGGTAAATGGCTTGCATCCTCGACTTGCTGTCGCGGATGCGTCAGACTGGTGTCCGAGTCCCCGGCTGGCGGGGTCGTTGCACTGGGCGGGAAGGGCGAGCCGATGACAGATCAGCCGCTACCTGTCCGGGAGTCCTCTCGCCGTCGCCGTGCGAACGTCAAGGGCGGACGCCGGCACACGCACGAGGTGGGCGTGACACCTGAGGAGGAGGCGCTGCTGTTGCAGCGCGCCCAGGCACGGAAGGTCACCATCCCGCGGCTTCTCGTGGAGGCCGCTCTGGCGGACGGCACGGGCGAGACCGCGACCGACCGTCACGACATGCTCGTTGAGCTGTTCCGCATCCGCCGGTACCTCGCGGCGGTGTCCAACAACGTCAACCAGATCGCCCGCGCGACGAACTCAGGTGCGCCCGTCGGCGACGAGCTGACGCACACGCTGCGCGCCGTCAACGACACGTGCGCGAGCATCGATGCAGCCCTTGACGATGTGACGGTGCGGTCATGATGCCGAACATCACTCGCGGGGGCCGGGCCGCTGGACTGATGACGTACCTCGTCGGCGAAGGGCGCGCCAACGAGCACGAAAACCCGCACGTCGTCGCGGGCCATGACGTCATGTTGCAGGCCGCACCCCTGGGTGCGTTGACGACCGATGACGCTCTCGATTTGGCGAACCTGATCGACCAGCCTCGGAAGGTGTTCGGCACGTCCGTGATGGTCCCTGTTCGTGAGTGGAATGAGGAGCAGCAGAAGCACGTGAAGGTCGGCGAGAAGGAGGGCCACATGTGGCACGCCTCGCTGAGCCTGAACCCTGGCGAGGGGCCGCTGTCTGATCGTCAGTGGGAGAACATTGCCAACGACTTCGTCGATCAGATGGGCTTCGTCGACCCGGACGGTGCGAAGTCCTGCCGGTGGGTTGCTATTCGCCACGGGGTGTCGAAGAACGGCAACGACCACATCCACATCGCCGTGAATCTCGTCCGCGAGGACGGCACGAAGCAGCCCGTCCACAACGATCAGCCGCGGTCGCAGAAGATCGCCAACGTGCTCGAGAAGAAGTACGGCTTGCAGGTGCTTGAGTCGCGCGAGAAGGAGCAGGACGGGGTGCGCGGCCACAAGCCGGCCGAGCGCACACGCGCCGAGCGGGACGCTGTTCCCGTCGTGCAGCGCGACGAGCTGCGCCGCCGACTGCGGGCGGTGTCCGAGACCGCCACCAGCGAGGCCGACTTCATCGCCAAGACCCGCGACGCGCGAGTGCTCGTACGGCCCCGTTTCGAGAAAGGCGACACGGAGAAGGTCGTCGGCTTCTCCGTCGCTCTCGTGCCCGAGGTCGTCGATGGCAAGCGGGAGAACCCGGTCTGGTTCTCGCCCTCCAAGCTCGACGGGAACCTCGGACTCGGGCAGCTGCGCGCCCGCTGGTCCTCGACGCCGGGCGACGAGCTCGAAGCGGTGCCGGCGTGGACGGAACGCGCACAGTCGGTGCGTAGCAGCGACCCCGATGTGCGGGAGCGGATCAAGCTCGAACGGCTCTCACCGGAGACGGTCAAGCAGCTCAACGAGGTCGCCAACCAGATCGTCATCCCCGACCGTGCCGCAGGGTTTGACCGGTACGCCGCCGTCCACGTGTCGGGTGCGTTCGCGCAGGCGTCGCTCTACTTCGAGCGAGGCAACCACGGACCGATCGCGGACGCCTCCGACGTGTTCGCCCGGCTCGCGCAGCGGGAGAAGTTCTCCGACGAGCAGCCCGGAAGGCGCCGCTCGCAGGGCATGCAGATGGGCGCTAACGCCGCGTACGTAGCGCGCCTCACGGCCCGTGCCACGGGTAAGGATTCCGTCACCGGGTGGACGGCTGTGTTCCGTCAGCTGAACCGGATCGGGAAGGCCGTCGAGGGCGCGCAGCGGGCCCGCGGCGAGCTGACCGCTGCGGCCACGACCGCGACGGCTGTCAGCCGCGCCGTGGCGACATTCGAGCAGGCCACCAAACAGGCGGCGACCGAGCGAACCGGACGCACCGCGCCGGTGCCCGCTCGCGCACCCACGCACTACGACCCGAACAGAGGCCGCGGGAGCGGCGCCGGCCAGGGCCGCGACTAGACCTGAGCGACACGAGGATAGGGGACCGCTCATGAGCGAAGAAGAAGATCTCGTCGGCACCGACATCGACCGCGCCATCCGCGCCGCGATGATGGGAGCCGGCCAAGTCGCCGAGGCCGTCAAGCGCGCCGGACAGGAGCGCGACCGCGGGCTCGCCGAGCGCGCACAGGCCGCCGTCCGCGACCAGGCGCAGGTCACCCGAAGTGTCCGCGACCAGGTCGGGCGTGAAGCGTTCTGGGCCACCGCCAACGGCGAGCGGATCGCTAACGCCGCCACCTACGGTGCAACGCTCTCGAACGTCGACCCCGGCGCCCGCGACGTCTACGAGATCGTCCGCGAGCAAGCCCACCAGCGGTACGGCATCGATGTCGATTCCCTCCGGGCCCAGTTCCCCGATAGCGAGGACAAGCGACGCGACGACCTCATGCACGCCGTCGACGACTACCTCGCCGCCACCCGCGAGGACGCCGCAGCACAGGCCGACCGCGCCGCCGCCGCCACGCTCGAGCAGGATGCCGAGCGTGGGGAGGAGGCGTCGGAGCCGACGCGTGAGGAAGAGATGCCAGCGAGAGGAGAGGCAGAGGAAGCTGCGCCCAACGACGCCCAAGCCGTCTCGCTTGACGCGGCCGACCACGAAGCTGAACGGGACCGGCTGCATGCAGACGGCGCCGCAGAAGAGAGCATCGCGAACACCCACGAGAAGGAGCAAAGCCGTCCGGCTGTCGAAGGATCGCCCGTCTCGACCGTAAGTGCTGACGGTTCAGCCTCGCCTGCTCAGCGCACAGCGGCACAAACTTCCGCAGCTGGCCGAGCTGCAGCGATCGCGTCGACGAGCTACCCCAAGAGCGCCAATCAAACACTCACTGAGTCGCGGAAAGTGGCCGCGCCTCGGGCACGCGTGAACCGTGGCACCGGGCCCCAGAAGGAACGCGGTAAGGATCTCGGGCGCTAGCGCGCTAGATCACTTGGCTTCAGGGGGTTTTCTGCGTCGAGTCTGCATCGGAGGTACCTCCAGGACAGGTACCGCTCGAAGAATGAACTGGTCGAAGTCAGGAACCGTGAACGCGGCATAGCCGTGCTCGGGCGTGTACAGCAGGCCCATCTCGATCAGTTCAGCTCGGGTGGGTCCGAGCTGCGTTGATTCGCGGCCCATGATGCGTGCCACATCCGATGCCTTTTGCGCTCGGGGTCCAAGCTCTGCCATGGCCCGCATGTAGGCGGTTTGCAGTGGTGTTGCTCGATCGAGTCGCACTCTGAAGAAGGAGCTATCCAACTTCGCGTCGTACGCCTCACGCGCCATCTGCACGTCGTCCAGATGAATGCGGTTTGCCGTGGCGACCGTCCACACCTGGTAGCCCAACTCCTGAATGAAGTACGGGTACCCGCGAGTGATTTCGATGGCCAGGTCCACGGCGTCCGAGTCGTAGACCGCCCCTTCTCCGGCTGCGGGCTCGGTCAGAGCCTTCCGGGCGTCGTCTCCCTCAAGCGAGTCGATCTTGGGGAACTTGAAGAGGCGTTCAGCGTAGGACTTGGCATCGCCGGCGAGTTCGGCGATCTGCGGGAGGCCGGCACCAACGAATGTGACCGGCAGCTTCCGCTGGACTGTTTTGTGGATTGCCTGGATGAGGGCTTCGAGCTGGGATGTCCGAAGGAACTGGACTTCGTCGATCAGGAGCACAAGACCCTGCTTGCGTTCGGCGGCTGCCTCACCGATCGCGACGAGCACATCCGTGAGGTCAAGACCGAGGTCGCCGTGGTCAGCGAGGCCTTCTGCTGGCGGAATGTCCCACGACAGGGACCAGGTGCCTTGTCCGTCGACAGCGACCCCGAATGAGCTCAGAACCTCCGCTGCACGCTGGCCTCTCTCTGTCCACCGGGTGCGAGGAGACAGTCGCAACAGCGCCGCTTTCAGCTGCGAGAACATGGCCTGCCGGAAGCGGTTGTCGTCATACTTGCTTGCTTCGAACTCCACGACTTCCCAGTTGGAGTCGGCGGCGATCTCGCGGAACTGATTCAGCAACACCGTCTTCCCGACGCCGCGCAAGCCGGTCACGATCATGGATTGCTCGGAACGGCCCCTGCCGAGACGCTGCAGGAGGACGCGGAAGTCACCGATCTGGTTCTCGCGTCCGATGAGCACCTCGGGGGAGGCGCCGGCGTTCGGTGTGTAGGGGTTGTCGATGCTGTCCACATACCCATATTAGCCTGTTTAGAAGGGTTTATTGGAAACTAATAAATCATCCAAAATCCCCTAAACGTTGAGCATACGGCGGACGTCGGGGACAAGCCGCCCGTCGCGCGTGATGCGGCAGGCGGGCTGGTTGCCGCAGTGGTCAACCCGCTGGGTTGCAGCCCGTGTAGCGCCACATGGGCGCACGGGTGCCATAAAGTGCCGGACAGGGGTGCGCCGCGACCTTGTCGACAGGGCCTGAGCCACCGCGCAATTGGTCAGCGCTGGACCCCTTCTAGCCTCCTCCAAAGCGCTGATAATATATATTATGTCAGCAGCCTCGTTTGTCGATGCGTTGGAGCCCTCGGTCGTGTGCCATCCCCCAGCTCGGGCCGGCGACGTTTCTCCACATCGGTGGCCGTGAGGGCGTTCTCAGACCGTAGGGATCGGCCGCACCGCGTTGACCGTCCGGTCAGCGAGCACCTCGGCGTCAGTTCCGGTATCCAGGACCGTGTTGCTCCGCGCCGCCGAGTCGATGGAGACAGTCGTCACGTTCATGGTGTTCAGCGCCTTGGTGGATAGCAGGGCGTCCACTTGCGCCTCGAAGGCGGAACCGCTCGACGACGCGTCTGCCTCACGAGCGACGACGTGGTTCGTCGCGATGTAGTTGCCCGTCCCTGAGGCGACTCGAATAGCGATAGGCCGCGCGCCGGCTGGCTGGATGCTGGCCGCGTCGATCACCTCTGAGATGTGGTTGCCGATGATGGAGTTGTCGTTGCCGTCTATCTGTATCAGGCCGAAGAGGTCGTCGAGGCCATTGTCGATGTCAAGGAATGGCGTCCATGGTTCGTGGTCGCGGAGCAGATGGTTGGAAGCGATGAGGTTTTCCGAGCTTCCGGCAGAGAGCACCACCATGCCTGGATAGAAGGAGTGAAGGCGGTTTGCCGTGACGCTCGATCGGCTTACAGAGCGCAGGTGCACGCTGCTCGCGCCACGGGGGAAGACGTTGTTCGTGGCGATCAAGAGTCCGCCGTGGTTCTCGGCGTAGATCGAGTGACCGTCTGGGCCAGCGCCGATGAGGTTGTCAGTGATCTTGGATGCTTGGCCCCAGCCGCGCAGTTCGATGCAGCTGCCGCACTCGGCGATGAAGTTGTCGTGGATGGACAGCGCGTCTGCGTTGCAGACCGTGAGTGCGTTCTCGAGGTACACGAACCCCATGCCTGTGACTCTGAAGGAGTCGTTGGCGCTGGCGACGTAGATGCCGGTCTTGCCGTTGACGTAAGTGTTCTCTGGGTGCCGGTCCGAGTCGTTGGCCGTGAAGTGGAGGCCATCGATGCAGAAGCCCGAGAACTCGACGGAACTGATGCGTGGACTGCCTTCCCGGGCGACGACGAACGCAGCACCGTCGATCTCAGCTGCGCCAGGAACGAGCGGCAGGTCGACGAGGATGCGGCTCCCGCCGGGCCAAAGCTCGTGCAGGTCCGGCCACTCGTCCTCGGGGACGTTGAAACGGATGCTCGATGAGGTGAACCCGTGCCCGGAGCCCTCGATCCTGAGGAAGCTGCTGTTGATGAGAACCTGGGTACGCAGCGGGTAGTCGCCCGGCGGTATCACGATGACGGCCCCAGGTCTGCCACCATCCGAAGCTTCGTTGGTGCGTTGGCGTGAGGCGATGTCGGCGATGATGCTGTTCAGGACCTCGCCAACGTCTTGGGTCGCATCTCCGATCGGCCACGTTGTGACGTCATAGCGGTTGTCACTGCTCATCGGATGCCTCTTCTTTGCGGTGCTGTAGCGGGACTTCGAGCTCATGTGCTCGGGGAAGATCGGCGCCGGGACGTCCGACGGTGATTGCGGCGCAGGCCGCTGCGAAACCGGCCGCGCGCACAACATCGCTGAAGTCTGCAGTCCGTCCGATGACGTCTGCGATTCCGACGGAGTGGGTGAGGGCGAAGAGGAGACCGGCCATGAATGAGTCGCCGGCGCCGATTGTGTCGGCGACGTTGACGCTCTGTGAAGGAATCGGGCAGGTGTTGTTTCCGACGCGGAGCAGGCTGCCTTTTGCGCCCTCCGTCACGACAACGATCTGTGCGCCGAACCGGGCGTAGTGGGCGGTTACCTCGAGCGGGTCAAGCTCGGGGTGCAGCCAATGTGCGTCCTCGTCACTCATCTTGACCACGGTGCTGGAACGCGCGATCCGCTCGACCATGGGGAGCACATCGTGGCGCTGGCCGAGCACCGACGGTCGGATGTTGGGGTCGAATGACCGAAGCACATCGTTCGCAGCTGTTTCGAAACAGGTGGCTACCTTCTCGGCGCCGGGGGCGAGGAGGGCCCCGATGGATCCCGTGTGCACGAGCTCGAACCCAGAAGTAGGGAGGCTGCCGACGTCCCAGTTGATATCGAAGTCGTAGGTGGCAGACCCGTCGGCTTCGAGCGTGGCCGTTGCACTGGAGGTTCGGACGCTGGGATCGATGGATGAAGGTGTCAGGCGTACGGCGGAGTCGGTGAGGTGCTGTGTGACCAGCCGGCCCCGTGCATCCGTGCCAAGGCGGGTCGCGAGGGTGACAGATGCGCCGAGGCGCGCAAGCCCGATTGCGACGTTCAGCGGGCTACCGCCCGGGTGTTCTCGTTGCCCTGTCGGAGTCGAGAGCACGTCAACCAGGGCTTCTCCGACGACGAACAGTTCAGTCACGGTTGGGTTCTCCTAGGGGTCGGGGGGAGGAGACCGAGTTGCGCCGCACGATCGGGCAGGGGAGCACCGCGGTCTCGTAGATCCGGGCCCCTCTGGTCGAATCCAAGGAGGTCACGTTCGTCGTGTCCGGGAGGATCAGCTCAGTCAGGGCGCTGAGGGCCCACTCCCCCATCTCGTAGTGCGGCAGCGCGACCGTAGTAAGCGCCGGGTACAGGCCTTCGGCGATCAGCTCCTGGTTGTCGAACCCGACAATCGAGAGGTCGACTGGGATGCGCAGACCGAGTTCCGACGCGGCGTGATAGGCGCCCATGGCCATTCGGTCGTTGTAGCAGAACAGACCGGTGGGCCGATCACTGCGATCAAGCACCTCGACAGCTGCTTTGTAGCCGCCCGGGGTCTCGGATTGCTCGGCGACCACGAGCTGAGCGTCAAACTGAATTCCGGCTTCGCCCAGAGCGCGGCGGTAGCCGGCCAGGCGACCTCTGG
The DNA here is from genome assembly GCF_001422285.1 of Frigoribacterium sp. Leaf263. Lineage (GTDB taxonomy): Bacteria > Actinomycetota > Actinomycetes > Actinomycetales > Microbacteriaceae > Frigoribacterium. Next base: position 49,170 of record NZ_LMMO01000006.1, on the reverse strand, counting down.
TGGCTGGGACGTCGTCCACGTTAGTGACGAAGCCGATCCGGCGATGGCCGTGATCGATCAATTCTTGGACGGCAGCGAACGCACCACCTTCTTCGTCGGGGACGACAGATGGGACGGTTCCGTCTTGGGACGCCGAGTCGATCAGCACCGTCGGGACAGATTTTAACGACTCGGGGAGATTGATGGTGCGGTGGTACATCGTGGCGTAGAGCACCCCGTCGACCTGTTGGCGGAGGAGGGCGTCGCTGTCACGCTGGGTGTCGAGCTGGTCGCGGCTGGTGTTGATCAGAACGAGGGTGAGTCCACGTTTTTGGGCGGCCTCTTGGGCGCCAAGGATGATTCGACCCGCGTGGGGGGTGGTCGCAATTTCCTCACTGAGGAGCCCGATCATGTCGGACTGCTGCCGGCGGAGGCTTCGGGCGATTCGGTTGGCACCATATCCAAGCCGCTTGGCCGTGGATTTCACCCTCTCGCGTGTTTCGTCGCTAGCGCGGGCGGACTCGACGTCGTTGAGTATGTGCGAGACCGTCGTGACGGAGACGCCCGCTTCGCGAGCCACGTCCTTGATGCCTACTGCTTTGCGTGCCACGGTCTCCCCCTGGGTGCTCGAGGCCGGACGGTTCGGCTCACGACCATTCTCCCTGAGGCCGTCATCCCTTCACCGCTCCGGCTGTCAGGCCGGCGACGATGTGACGCTGCAGCACCAGGGCGAGAAGGATCACGGGCACGGAATACATCACAGCTAGGGCGGTCATCGCGCCCCAGTCCAGACCGAACTGCGTCTGGAAGTTGGCGATGACGATCGGGGTGGTCTGCGACCTCGTGGCCGTGAGCAGAAGCGCGAAGAGGAACTCGTTCCACGACGCGAGGAAGGCGAAGATCGCGGTGACCGCGATACCGCCGGCAGTCACCGGCAGCACCACTCGCCACAGCGCGCCAAGCCGGCTCGCCCCGTCGATCTTGGCCGCCTCCTCGAGTTCTTCGGGCACGGCCTCGAAAAAGCTCGACATGAGCCAGATCGACAGGGGCAGGGAAATGGTTGCGTGGGCGATGGCTAGCGCGAACGAGGTGTCGGAGATGCCGAGGCTGCGGAAGATGCCGATCATGGGCACCCCGATCACGATGGGGGGCACCATGCGCATCACCAGGGCGGCGACGATGAAGAACCGGCCGAAGCGAGTGCGGTAGCGCGTTACTGCGTACGCGGCTGGCAGCGCGAGGACCAGTGAGATCGCGGTGCTGAGCACGGCTGTGACGACGCTGTTGATGAAGGAAGGCACGACACCGTCGCGTCCGATGGCGGAGGCGTAGTTCTCGATCGTCCAGGTCGACGGGAGAACGGTCGGCGGCACTGCGATGGTCTCGAGTGGTGTTTTGAACGAGGTGAAGAGCATGTAGAGGAAGGGGAAGCCGTAGAGCACGACCAGCAAGACGAGGGCGACCCAGAGGATAGCTCGGGAGCTGATGCGGTTGGTTTCGAGGCCGTTCATCGGGTGTTCTCATTTCCGGGTCGCCAGATGAGCAGGATGGCTGTGACTGAGACGGCGAGCATGGCAATCAGATACACGGTTCCCATGGCGCTGGCTAGGCCGGGTTCTCCGAATCGAACCAGGGTTCGATACACCAGCAGCGACATGGTTTCCGTGCTCTGCTGTGGCCCACCGTTGGTTTGGATGAGGATGACGTCAAAGGCGCGTGCCGCGTCAATGCCACGAAGGATCAAGGCAACGGCTATCACGGGCCTGAGGAGCGGCAGAATGATCCGGAAAAGGACCGTCGGGTAGCTGGCACCGTCGAGCCTGGCGGCCTCGATGACGTCTCCAGGGATGTTCTGCAGACCTGCGAAAAGCACGAGCGATATGAACGATGTCGTGAGCCAGATGTCGGGTATTGCCACCGAGAACAGGGCGATCTTGGGGTCGCTGAGCCACTGGATCTGGCCCGGGTCGTTCAAGATGTGCGCCTCGGTCAGAAGTTGGTTGACGATGCCGAAATTGTCGATGAGTAGGAACCGCCAGAGCAGCCCAGCGACGATGGGGGCGATCATCAGGGGGTAAAGGAAGATGGTGCGGAACACTCGAGACGCGTTGCCGAGTGCCGTGAAGATGAGCGCCACGGTGAGGCCGAGAACGAACTCGAACAGGACGACGACGATCGTATAGACCACGGTCCGCCAGGCGGCATTGCCGAAGTCGTCTGAGGTGAAGGCTTCGATGTAGTTGTCAAAGCCCACGAAGGTGCGGGGGCCGCCAGCGAACTTGCTTATCTCGAAGAAGGAGTTGGAGACGAACTGGACGAGCGGCCATGCGACGAACACGGCGAGGAAGGCAGTTGCCGGCAGCATCAAGTAGAGGGCGAACCGGCGATCGTTGAGGCGCACGATGAGACTTTCGGTCGAATGTGGCGAAGATCGGGTGGACAGCTGCGGCGCCCCGTTATAGGCGGGACGCCGCAGCCCGGGATCATTCGGTGATTGATTCCACTTGCGCCTTGGCGTCGTCGAGGAGCTGCTGGTTGTCAGCTCCAGGAACAACAGCCTTCTGGAGCATCGGGACGAGGGCAGTGTCGACGATCTCCTGCCACTCCGGGGTGGCCGGACGGGGAATTGTCGCGTCCGCGTTCAGGGTGTCGATGAGAGGCTTGTAGTTCTCGTAGCCGGGCTCGTCCTGGTACTTCTCGAGCACTGAGATCCGGGAAGCGAGTCCCAGGTCGGTATCCACCGAAAGCTCGTTGTTGTCGTAGGCGTACTGCACGAATTCCAGCGCCTTATCCTGTTTGGCCGTCCCCGCAGGAACCGACAGATACCAGGCGCCGGGAACACCCGCGACCCCGCCAGGGCCACCCACCATCGTGGTGACGCCGACATTGCCGCTCACCGCCGAGTCGGCGGGGATCTGCTTGTAGGCGTGGGCCCAGAACCGCATCATCGCCAACTGACCCTGGTTGAAGAGGTTCTGCGAGCCAGCCCAGTCCAGCTGCGCGGCACCCGAAGGCGCCGAGGACAGCAGGCTGGTGTAGAAGTCCAGCGCCGCGAGGCTGTCGGCATCACCGAGGGACACGGTGCCGTCATCGCCGACGACCATGTCTTTCTCGCCGGTCTGGGACAGCGTGGCGAGCCACTCGGTCTCGACCGCGCCCTTGACATCAGTGCCGTAGACGTCGACCTGTCCGTCGCTGTCGGTGTCCTGGGTGAAGAACTCAGCGACGTCGGAGTACTGATCCCAGGTCGTGGGCGGAGTCAGGTCGTAGCCGTACTCGGATTTGAACGCTGACTGCTGTGCGGGATCTTCGAAGAGGTCGGTGCGGTAGTAGAGGATCTCGGAGTTCGTCCAGGCCGGCATTCCGACGAACGAATCGTCGACCTGTGCCTCGGTGACGAGCGCAGGGAACAGGTCCGACTGCACCTCGTCGGTGAACATGTCATCGAGGGGGGTCAGCGCCTCAGCGAAGGTGGGCAGCCAGATCGAATCCAGTGCGGCGACATCGAACGAGAGCGATCCTGAGCTGAACTCGCTGTTCAGTCGGTTGTAGAGACCGTCGTACGGGAGTTCCACGAAGGTCACCGAGGTGCCGGTGTCTTCCTTGAACTGGTCCGCGATGGGCTGCAGCTCGCCATGGCCACCTGCTTCGACGAGAACAGTGATGGAGTCGTCCCCCGCTGTGGGGGAACCTCCTCCGGCACCACAGCCCGACAGGACGACTGCGCTGACAACCGCGAGAGCTCCGGCTGCGATGGCCGGGACACGGCGGGACTTCCGTGGGTCTGTACGAAGCATCATCACTTCGACTCCAATTCTGTGCGACATTGCATGATTGCGAGGGAGGTGCCGGGGGTCAGGCACGCGTCGTGGGGGGCGACGGCACTGACAATACGTTTTGCCAAATCGTCTTGTCAAGTCCATACTTTCCCCAAGTCCCGCCGCCGACGGCGGCAGCAAAGGAGCCGCATCCATGACGCTTTCGACGCGCGTACGTCCCCGCTGGCACTTCACGCCCGGTTCGGGTTGGATGAACGATCCGCTCGCCCTGACATGGCACAACGGCCGGTATCACTTGTTCTATCAATACGTCCCCGGGCGAACAACGTGGGCACCCGAGTGCCGCTGGGGCCATGCAAGTTCCACTGATCTGGTCTCTTGGACCGAGCATCCCATTGCCCTTGAGCCAGGTGACGGCGATGACGGCATCTGGTCTGGTTCGCTTGCTGTTAACGAAACCGGGCAGGCAACGATCTTCTACACCGCGGTTTCGACGCCCGACTTCGGCGTGGGCCGCATCCGGACCGCGACCCCCGTCGATGACGACTGGCTCGTGTGGACCAAGGGCGACGTCGTGGCCGAGGCCCCACCGCTTGACCTCGTTGCCTTTCGCGACCCCTTCGTGATGCGAGATGGCGAACGGTGGCGGATGCTCGTGGGCACCGCCATCGTCGGAGGTGACGCGGCCGCGAGCTCATTCGTCTCAGATGACCTCGTCTCGTGGTCGTATACGGGGCTGGCGGCATCCCGAAACACGAACGACACCGACCCGGTATGGACGGGTGCTCTCTGGGAGTGCCCCCAAATTTTCACTATCGATGGCCGCGACGTGATGGTCACTTCTGTTTGGCAGGACGACCAGTTGCATTACGTCGCCTACTCGGTCGGCACCTTCGCCGAGGGCCACTTCAACGCGACCAGCTGGGGACGTTTGACCTATGGCGACAGCTACTACGCGCCCTCGTTCTTCCGGGATCGAGACGGCCGCCCATGCCTGATCTCCTGGATGCGCGGAGCATCAGACGACGAGGCCGGCCGAGCCAGCGCGCTGAGCATCCCGCACGTCCTCGCTCTGGACGGTGACGTGCTGGTCGCGACACCGCACCCGGCCGTCATGCAAGCATCCACCTCAGCACGGACCACCATCTCCCTGGGAGACGAATGGGCGACGTCGAACAGGCACGGCACCCTCACCATCCGTCGCGAGCTCGACTCGGTCATCTGCTTCTGGCAAGACACCGAAACCATCGTGCCCGCCAGCGATGGAGAGGTAGAAGTCCTTATCGACGGCGAAACCATCGAAGTCTTCACGGGGGCAGCCCTCTACGGTGTCGGCTCCATGGACGTCTTTGACCCTGGCCGCAAACGACCCTAAGGCGTCTGCTTCCCTACACGGGTGTCCTGTCGCTGGGTCATCGATCGGTGTATAAGTCGGCATCTGGTGTCCCGGAGGGCCACGGTTCGGGGACGGTTCGAGCACCGAGGGTTCCGAGTTGCCAGAAGGGGCCGTCGGCCGAGGTGATCACGGCCATGGCCGGATCGAGATAGTCGCGGAAGAACACGGCCATGCCGGTCATGCCCTCCAGGCGGAAGTGCTCCCATGAGCGCCACAGCGCCTCGAGGCGGTCGACGACCTCGACGTACTCGAACCACTGCGGGTCCCACTTGTGCGTCTTGGGGTTCCTCGCGAACCGCGGGAGCAACCACTGGTCGACCCACTCGACGACGTTCGCGTAGACCGTCTCGAGCTGCACGGTCTCCTCGTCGCCGTCGTGCTCGGTGGGGTCGTCGAAGTCGTCGCTCATGAGGCAGCTCCGACCGTTGTCCGGCCCTCTTTGACGGCCAGGCCCTCGTAGTAGCTCTTGCTCTCTTCGACTTGCTCGGCGTACTGGGCCGTCGAGTAGTGGTCGAGCTTCACGAGAGCGGCGGGCATGCCGGAGGCGAGCATCACCGCGCGGCCGCGCGGCATGGCCGTGAGATCCGCGACGTCGAAGATCCGCTCGCGCTGGATGCTCGTCGTCACGCTGCGGCCCTTGGACTGCGTCGAGGAGCTGCGCTTCGTGACGTCGTGGTCACCGATCAGGCTCGACAGGAACGAGAGGAACTTGTCTTCGGCTAGTCCCGCACCGGCGACGCGGATATTGGCGGCAGACCAGAGCTTCGACATGCCGTTCTCCCCGAACGCCTCGACGCCCTGAGCCCAAGACTGGAAGAACGAGGACACGATTATGCCGCGCGAGCCGTAGTGCGAGTACACATCGGGCAGCTCGCGCCAGCGGCAGACGTTCGCGGCTTCGTCGAGAACGGCCATCAGCGGCGTTGAGAGGCGCCCGCCGGCCTGACGTGCCCCGACCTTCTCTGCGGCCATCAGGATCGCCATGGTGAGCGCTCCGGTGATAGCCCGGGCTGACCCGCCGCCCTCCTTGGAGATCAGGTAGATCGTGTCGGTCGAGCGGACGAAGGCCTCGGGGTCGAAGTGCGGCCGCTTGGAGCCGTTGTCTGTGATCCAGGGGAGCACCTTGTCGCTGCCGAGTACTCCGATCCAGGGCCGGATCGTGCCGTAGACGCCGTCGCGCTGCTTCTCGGTCAACGTCTGCGTGCTGCGGAGTGCCTCGCCCTGGTCGAACTGACCATGCAGGGCGAGGATCTCGGCCGGGTCGAGGGCGCCGACCGTGGAGTCCGGGTCGGGGTTGTTCGCCCATCGGAACACCTCGGAGATCGAAAGATCCCCCAGCGCTGCCGCGAGGAGAAGCCTCGACAGCGTCTCTTTGCCGGCGGACTCGAAGTAGGCATCCTGCTTCGCCCCGGCGGCGGTGGCGGAGGTGATGAAGATGTCCGCCATCTTCTCGGCCGTCTCCATATCGGTCACGAACGTCAGCGGGTTCCACCACCAGGCTGGGGCCTCGCCGATGATGTCTTGGACGTCGTGGACCCAGATCACGCCCTTCTCGCTGCGGGGGCCGCGGCTGAGGTCGACGATGTCGCGCTTGTTCGACGTCGCGAGCACGGGGCCCTCGGTCTGGATGATCTGCGGCACGCACACGCACGTCGTCTTGCCGGCACGGGGGCCCATGAGCCAGATCTGCACCCATTCCCACGACGCGTAGAGCTTCCCGCCGGGGAGCGCGACGGTCGAAGCCAGAGGTACACCCGGGCCCGCCTGGCGGGCGCCGAGGCGCTGAGCGTCCTTGTCGGCCGCTTCCTCGAACAGGTCGATCAGATCGCGCTTCTGCGCCATGGAGCGGGCTTTGTAGTCGACTCGCGACCTCGTGCGCCGCTGGCGTAGCGCCACGACGACCAGGAGGGCGCTGACGCCGGCGGGGACGATCAGGAGCCCGAGCGTCGCACCGATCTGTGCGCCGGTGGGGACGAGGGTGCCGTCGAGGAGGGCGCCCATGATCGACACCGGGTCGCTGGCGGGCAGCTTCTCGGTCCCGGGGTTGGTTTGTGCTCCGACCCAGATCGCCATGACGACCAGCACCATGAGGACGAGGAACCCGCCGAGTGCGATCCACCCCGCCTCGCCGGTGCCGGGCTGGCTTTTCCGGCTCGCTTCGCGGCTCACAGGTCAGCCCACTCGTGCTCGACGTCGAGCTGATGAGTGGAACTCATCGCGGCGCGATCGCTCGCGCTCTTCCACGCCTTGTTGGTGTCATTGACCAACAACTCCGTGTTGGTCAGCTGCACCTTGAAGGGGACGCCCGGCTTCTTGCCGATCTTGAGGATGAACTTTCCTCGGCCGGGAGGCGCGGCGGCTTTGGAGGTCTCGGGGTTCACGCTGCCCTCGGAGGACCAGTCGGTGATCATGTCCCGCTCGGCGCGGGACATCGAGAACACCTTCGTCAGGTTCCCCATCTCGGCTTCCGCGAGGCCGCCCATGAACACCATGGCGGCGCGCTCGACGAAACCGGAGGCGATGTCGGATAGCTCTTGGGTGGAGAGCTTGAGGTCGTTCATCGTGTGGGTGGCCATGATCTGGCCGATACCGCGGGAACGGTTCAGCCGTGTCAGGGCGTCGAGGAAGAACACCATCGTGCTCGACGCGCGGAGCATCCGCCACAGCTCGTCCATCACGAGGAAGTAGTGCCGCTGCTCCCGAAGCCCTGCCTCGGCGAGGTGCTTCTCAGCTGACACGACCGCGGAACCGTAGTTCCAGCACACCGACTGTGCAGCCGCGAGGAGCATCGAGTCGGAGTCGTCGATCGAGGACAGATCGAACACCATCGGCCTGCCCAGCTCGACGTGCTCGGTGGTCGGGCGGGAGAACATGTCCCCGAACGGGCCGTTTTCCCCGAGTGCGGTCAGCAGGTCGAGGAGACCTTCGACGCGGGCGTAGTAGTGGGCCTCGTCGTTGCGGTCGATGGCGACCTTGGCGATCCGGGGGTGGCGATCGCGAACGAGCGCCAGGACGTCGCCCACCAGGGGCGGTGTCATGAGATCCGGGTCGAGGATTCGCAGGCACTCGCTGACGATCGACACCTCGAAGGACTCGAGGGGCTTGTCGCGCAGCAGCGCGAGCATGCTCGTGAACAGGTTTAGCCGGCGTCCGCGCATCTCCTCGAACGCCTGCCGGCGAAGTCGGCCCTCGGGCAGCTCGAGCAGGGCCGTCATCATCGGACCGAGATCCAGCGGGTTCATCGACGCCCGGCCACGGCCGACGGTGATGACCTGACCCTCCATCGCCTCGATGAGGTCGACGTAGTCGGGCTTGGTGTCACCGAGGACCATGGGGACGATGCCCCACGCCTCGAGCACGGTGATCATCCGCCGCACGAGGGTCGACTTACCGAGCCCCGGACGGCCGACGACGAACGCGGACGGGTTCAACACGAGGTTGTTGAGGAACCAGAAGATCGGGTCCGCGCACACCGTCGAGCTGTTCAGCAGATGCGGCCCGAGGGGCACACCCACCACGGGTGACCCGGAGCCGATGACGAAGGGCCACAGCCCTTCGACCTGCACGGTGGTGCCCTGGTACTCGATGGGCGATTCGATGTAGTTGACCCGGCCCGCGGCCCTCGTCATCCAGCCCCGCCGACCGGGGCGAAGCCCCGACTGCTTGCGGGCCTGGGCTGAGTCATTCCAGAACGACTGCAGCTGCGACATCACCGGCGTCCCGTCGGGTCGGCGACGGGCCTGACGGCGACCCAGCCGCCTCCCGAGCGAATCCAGGCGCCTAGCCTCACGACGCGACAGCGTCATGGTGAGGTCGGTGTCGGTGACGGCGGGCTTGTCCTTCTTCAGCAGTGACATCAGATCCAGTCCCTCACCTGATCGGGAATCAGGGTGTGCTCCGGGAGCACGACCCCGAGCGGGAGCGCCGCCTGAAAGGCGACGTCCTGGTTGCCGAGAGCCGGACGGATCTTCAACCGGGCCCGGTTCGACAGCGACGGGATGATCTTGTCCAGCCGCGGGAACTCCGTCGTCGCCGCACACGTGGCCGTGATGACGATCCCGAACCGCACGAGGCCGGCGCCCTGCTCCTCCTCCGCGGCGGCTTTCTTCGCATAGGCGAGACGCTGCTGCTCACGAGCACTCGGGCGGCGCTTCGTCGACCCGGAGAAGTTCGCGTTGTTGATGTCGCATTCGACGACCTCGCTGGCCTCCCCGGCAGGGATCGGACGGTAGAGGATCGTCACCCGCTTGCGGAGCACCCCCGGGGTCGATTCGAGCATCGGCCGCAATGTCTTTGACCCGAACTGCCCGCGCGGGCCCTCGAACATCTGCCACGTCTTAGATACGGCACGGTCGTGGTAGTACAGGTCGATCTCCTTGGCCGCGAACACAGGGCCGGCGTCCTCCCACGTCAGGCCCGTGCCGCCCTCAGCTCGCGCCTGCTCGATCTGGGCCGAAACGGTGGGGTCGTAGGCCGCACGGGTGAAGTCGACGATGTCCTGAGCCGTGCACGCCCGAACGGAGGTGCCGGCGCCGGTGTCGTAGAGGTTCCCGAGAAGCACTGGGAGGCGGTTGCCGATCTCGTCGGCCATGACCTGCAAGCCCCGGTCGGTGCCGTCTTTGTCGAGGCCCTTACCGCTGAACGTGATGGCGAGGCGAGTCGTGATCGCGGGCGAACCGGAGTTGAAGCGTGCGGGGATCTCACCGACGACAGCGTGGGAGAACTCAGACCCCTGAGGGTCGAGGTTGTTCTGCGTCATGCGGGCAAGGCGCAGCCCCGAGTCCGGGGAGGTCTCGACGGTGACACTGGCACCGATGACCCCTTCGGCGACGCCGAGGTCAGCCAGCCATGCGCCCCAGTGGTCGACCTGAGAGTTGATGCGTGCCTGGTCGACGAGGCTGTCTCCGTCCGGGTACGCCTCGAGCACCACCGTGTAGTGCCGTGCTGCCTTGAGCCTGATCAGGCCGAATTCGTTGCCGAACGAGTCAAAGTGCGTGCTGAGCTCGCTGGGCGCCAGGAGCCCCGGGAGGCGAGTCGTGCCGTCGGGCGCGCGGCCCGTGGGGCCGCCGATGTTGAGGTTGTCGCCGCGCTTGACGCTGCGCTTGTGAGCGAACATGAGGGCTCGTCTTTCGTAGAAGTTGCGTCCGTCCGAGGGCCGGCGAATGTTGACCAGGGCGAACAGGACTGTGCCGATGACGACGAGCACGAGGGCCTGCCAGAACCAGCTCTGGGTGAGCATCAGAACGATGACGATCACCAGCGGGACACCGGCGAGCGAGATCCCGAGGGGAAGCCCGAGGATGCCCATCCGGCCGGGCTTGACGATGTTGCCGTAGACGTTCGGCGGGGTCGTATCGGTCATCACTTCTCCTCTGCAGCGTCATCGATCGCGTGAGCCTGGTTGCCACCGGCCGCCGCCAGATCGCCGAGAACCCTCGCCGTGTCACCAGCTGAACCGCCGTTCGACGACCCGCTCGACGACTGCGCCGCAGCCTGACCACCCGCGGCCCCAGCGGGGACGGTGCTTCCCGACGTGCCAGCACCCCCCGTGCTCGCACCGCTTGACCCGCTGCCTGACGTACCTGTACCCCCGGTGGAGGACCCTCCACTCGTTGAGGGGCTGCTGTTCCCGCCGGATGAACCGGCGCCAGAACCGGGGCCACCCGTGGCATTACCGGACGACGAGCCGCTGCCACCCGCGGTGCCGCCGCCACTGCCACTGATGGCTTCTGACGCTTTGCCACCGCCCACTCCCCCGGAGCTGACGCCGCCGGAACTCGCCGCCGCGGCTTGACCGCCGCTTGATGCCGCGCTCTGCCCGCCCGCGGCGGCGGCCGCCTTGCCGCCAGTGAGAGCTGCGCTCCCGCCGCCCGCGGCCGCGGACGCGCCACCTGTCGCCGCTGCAGCCCTGAGAGACACGACGGCCCCGCCAGCTGCGACACCCGCGGCGACCATGCCGGCACCGGAGAACGCGCCCGAGGTGCCATTAGCTGCCACCGGGACGATGAACTTGATCAGAGCCGGAAGCGCCAAGCTCGCGATCAGCAGCGTCATGACGCCGACCGATGTGCTGAATAGCGCCGTGCCGACGTCGTCGAGCCCGCTGAGAGTTGGGGGGTCGGTGATCGTCAGGAACCCGAGTGCGTAGATCACCCCAGCGATGGGCTTGAAGAGAACGAACGCCAGGAGGTATCCCTGAGCTTTCTTGAACGCCTGATTGCCCGTCTCGGAGGCGGAGGCCGCCGCGAGCGTCGGCAGGAACGCGAACAGAATCGCGATCATGACCGCCCGAAGCAGCATGAAGATCACGTTGGCGAGACTCCCCAGGAACGCGAGAACGCCCATGAGCAGCCCCGGCCCGATCCCGGCAGACATGATCAGCTCGACGTTGAGCATCCCCGCCAGGTTGAGATCTTGACCGGTCGCTTTCTCGACGATCCACGGGGCGAAAGCATCGCTAGCCGCGATGAGGGCCTTGAAGGCGGTGGCGTAGACAGCCGTCACGATGATCAAGTTGATGATCATCTTCACGGCCATCATGCCGGTGCTGAACTGCTGGGTGAACACCATCCGCCCGAGGGCGATGAAGATACCGATCAGCGCAAAGGCGAACGTGTACCAGGAGAGGCTTTCCTGGATCGTTGTCACCGCTGAGGAGGTCACCGTCGGCGACGGGAGGCCCATCCAAAACGTGGTCAGGGCTTTCAGTACGGAGATCGCTCCTTCGGCCATCGTTTTGACGAAGTCGCTGATCTGACCCTCAGCAATGTTGCCGATTGTGCCGCCCACGACGCACTCGGCGTCGAAGAATTGGCAGCCGGGCTCGTCAGCTGCCACTGCTCGCACCCCATGGCGTGAATCCCTGAAGGTCTATTGGCTCGAAGTCGAAGTCGCTAGTGGCCATGTCGACGTTCCAAGTCCCGAGATCGCTGTTCCAGACCAGCGATACGTTCACCGAAGCGCTCACTTCGCCCTGTGTAAGCGCCAGGTTCACAACCACCGCGTCATCCTCGACAGAGACCATCTGGAAGCCACTGAACTGTGCGACTTGCCCGGCCGACTGAGTGTGAGCGGCAGGGTCTTCTCCTGCGATCCACGCCTCGAGTGCGGAGTTGTCGACTGCCGCGTCGGGCATGAAGGTCTCGTAGTCAGGACCACCCGCGCCCGCAATGACGTTGGCGGCAGCGAACAGAGCGCCGGTGGGCGAGTGCGCGAAGCATCCCCACTCCGAGTCAGGGAGGGCCGTTGGGCCGAACTCGGATGAGATCGGAACGAGGAGGTACCCCTGCGCCTGCCAGTCGGCCTCAGGACCAGCAACGGGGATGTCTTGGTTCGAGTCGTCAAGATCGCAACTCGTTGCCGCGGCGCTGTTTTCTGCGCTGCTCGATGGGGCAGGAGCAACGCTCGCGGACGACGTCTGAGCCGGTGCCGCGTCGTCGGATCCTCCTCCTCGTCCGAAGACAAGGACCAGGATCAATGCGACTACGACCAGCACGGCGCCGATGCCTGACACCACCCACCACATGTTGAACGGCGAGTCGGTCTTGGTGTTGTTGTCGGTGCTCATGGTGCCTCCCCGGCAGATCGGTCGTTAGATGAAGACGCGCATGATGGCGCCGGCGCTGGTCGCGAGGATGCACACGATGATCGCCAGGACGAGGCCCTTGAAGCCGTTGATCTCGCGGCCGGTGAAGGCGGCGAACGCGAGGTAGCCGGCGGAGGCGAGGAAGCCCGCGAGGCCGAGGGTGATGACACCCCAGCTGATGTAGTTGAGGAGGGTCGTGAAGCCCTCGGTGCCGGGGGGCTGCTCCGGCGTCGGATCGGGCAGGACGCCGGCGAGGTTGATGGCCGTGGCCAGGAGCAGGTTGCTCATGAGATATCTCCGTTCGTGCTCTGCGCGAGCGTTCGAATGTTGCTGACGATGCGGCGCACCCGAAGGGATGACGCCTCTGCGGACGGCTTCGAGAGCCGCCAAGACTCGTTCCACGGCAGGTGCCACCCGTGCGGGGTCATCTGGCCGATCCGTCGGACCACCGAGCGCTGCTGCGAGGAGAGCTTCGGGCCGTCGTCGATCAGCACAATGCCAAGGAGCGTCGAGCCCGGCAGGGTCTCCCCCGCCCACAGGCGTGCGAAGCGCGACGCAGCGGCGACGCCCTCGTAGTTGGTCCGGGCCGTGACGACGACCGGCAGGGACGGAGCGGGGCGATCCCACCCGGTGAACACCGGCCACGCGCGGCCGACATCCAGTGCGTCCGCGCCCAGGAGTTCCGTGACCAGGCTTGCTCCCGAGCCGCCGTGGAGTCCCATGACCGTCACGAGGGGCCGATCGGTGATCTCGACAACTGGCCATGGCTCCTCGGCGGAGACATCGACAAGAGGTGCGGCCTCAGGGCTGCTTGGCCCCTCGAGGCTCATCTGCCCATTCCAGAGAGGGTCCGGCTCAACGGCCTCTTCCGGCGGTGGCGGGGCCTCCCCCGGGATGAACGGATTCGCCTGTGTTCTCAGGCCGGTTGCTGCTCGGCGCCCCATGCCGGTCCCCTCGTCGTGAAAACTCACTTTGCAAGATAGCTATACCGTAGACAAGTATTGCTATACAGACAAGTACGTTTATACACTCGTTTGAGGTTCACCCGCGCGCACCCTAGGAGATGACCGATGGCTCGACGATCTGCCTTTGGCGTGGCCCTGGTTGTCGCTCTCGCTCTGGTTCTCGGCATCAGTGCGTGCACGTCGCCCGACTCCCCCGAGACCCCCAGTCCCGGAATCAGTACAGCACGTTCTACCGACACCGCGTCACCGGTCCCCGACACCATGGACGACGCCGGCGCCGACGAGGCCGCCGATGTCGCCCTCGGGGCCATGGAGGCCTTCGTGCAGAACGAGCTCCCCTACGACCAGTGGTGGGACGGGTTCAACCGCTACCTCGACGGCGATGCCCTCGTGGCGTATGAGTTCACCGACCCGGCGCTCGTCCCCGCCTCGAGCGTGACCGGCGAGCCACGCGTGAGCGCCGCCCCGGACGCAACGCAGATCACCGTTCTTGTCCCGACTGACGTCGGGCAGTACCAAGTGCTCCTGAACCGCCAGGCGGTCGGCGGCGAATGGACGGTGTCACGACTGACCCCGCCCGAGGGCATCGAATGAAGCGGGTCGCCGCCGGCGGTGCAGCTGCCGTTCTCGCGGTTCCGCTGCTGGTCGTGGTGCTGTTCTCAGGGGGTAACTGCCAGCCCGCCAGCGCGAGCACAGGACAGGGCTCGGGCACGCCTGCAGTCAGCGTCGACGTCGCTGAGCTGCCGGTGCAGACCGTCGGCGACTACAGCGGCGTGCAGCTCGTGAACGCCGCGTACATCATGAACGCCGGACAGGCCATAGGGCTCGACGCCAAGGGCCAGGCCATCGGCGTCATGACCGCCATGGGCGAGTCCTCGCTCACAGTCATCGACAAGGGCGACGCCGTCGGACCCGACTCGCGGGGCCTGTTTCAACAGCGCGCCAACGGGACATGGGGGTCATACGAGGATCGGATGAACCCCACGATCAGCGCGACGAACTTCTTCAAGAAGCTGATCACGGTCGACAACTGGCAGGGCCTCGAACCGAGCATCGCCGCGCACCGCGTGCAGATCAACGCCGACCCGTACCACTACGAGAAGTACTGGTCCGGGGCCGTGAACATCGTCTCCACCCTCTCCGGGGTTCAGCTCGACCCCTCCGCCGGCGGGCCCGGCGCCTCCGCTTGCGCCGTCGGTGCCTCCGGCGACTACGCCGAGGCCAACGGCACCAAGCCCGGCAAGTGGGGCGGCTACGACAACGGCCGCATCGACACCACCGCCGTCGTCCCGATCCCGTGGACGACGAACCAGAGCTACGTCGGCACCATGTACCTCCGCCCCGACGCGGCCGCAGCCCTGACGGCGATGAACAATGCCTACCGGGCCGAGTTCGGAAGCGATATCCCGATCAACGACGGGTACCGCGACTTCGAAGGCCAGGTCGAGGCGAAAAGGCTCTACGGCGGCGGCGCCGCGACCCCCGGATTCTCGAACCACGGGTGGGCGCTGGCTGTGGACATCGGCACCCCGAGTCACGCACGAATCGCCTACTACGACCGCACCTACAACTGGCTCGTCGCCAACGCCGGAACCTACGGATGGGTCCACCCCGACTGGGCCAAGCCCGGTGGCCGTGGCCCGCACGAGGCCTGGCACTGGGAGTTCTACGGAGTGAAAACGAATGCCTGAGTTCGACCCGACCACCGTCCCCCCGTTCCCCGTCGTCACCCTGGATCTCCGGGACGACAGCTCCATCACCGTCAACGGGGCCCCCGTCGATATCGGCATGGACGGACCGCCCACGGACGCCGGGATCGCCGCCGTCGCCCAGATCGCCCGCGACCACGGGCTCGAGGCCATCCGCGTCCGCGCCACCTCCCCTGACGGCACGCACCTGATGGTCGTGAAGGCGGACGGCACCCCGTACGACATCACTCCCCCAGACACCGCCGCAGCCGACGGCGGGAAGCGTCGACGCGTCGTCGTGGGCGGCGCCGCGGTGCTCGCCATGGTGCTCGTCGCCGGCGGTGTCGGAGCTGTCGTGTTCACCACGGGTTCTGAGCCCGCCGTGGTCGCTCCGACAGCCGCAGAGCCGCCCGGCTACCTCGCGAACCTCCCCGTGCTCGCCCCGCCCGGCTACGGCCAGAAAGCGGCCTGGTCCGTCCCGGTGCAGTCGCGATCGACACCCGTGCTGCTCGAGGACGGCCGAGTCGTCGTCGTCGACAACGACGGGAACCTCGCCATCCTCGACGGCGCCACCGGATCAGTCACCTGGCGCGGCAACGGAGGCCCAACAGGACAGGCCGGCATCCACGCCACGACCGTCGAGAACCGGCCCGTGCTGGCCACGGCGGGCAGCACAGCCCTGACCCTCTGGCCCCTCGACACCGACGACTCCGCCCGTGTCCCGGGAACGAGCGTGGACATCAAAGCCACCGGCGAGGTCAGCTACCTCGGCTCGGCACCCCTGGTCACCCTGAGTGACCAGACGATCGCCCTCCTCACCGAGAACGGCGTCAAGCGCGTCGACGTGCCCGTGACGTCCACGGCCATCCTCGCCACCCAAGACACCGCGATCGCCGCGAACGCGAAGAGCTGGTGGACCATCCCCACCGCCGGCGAACCGGTCAAAAACGATCTGCCCGGGCCGCGCGGAGTCGACTACGACCCCACGCTCATCACCGCCGCCGACGACACCCACCTGATCACCGTGTGGCCCACCGACGACAACGCGACCGACCTGGTGAACCTCATCGACCTCGAAACCAACACCATCGTCGCCGCCGCGAAAGTCCCTAGTGGGACCGTCCGGGACGACACCGCCCCGATTCACTCGACGACCGGCACGACGCTGACACTCGGCGGGATCTTCATCGACTACGGGGAAGAGCCGCAGATCGTGGCCGTCGACGAAGTCGTGCCCGCCGTCATCGACGGCGACACGATCTACGGCACCCAGGACCGCGAGCCCGTCGTCGCGCGCCTCGAGGGCGACTCATTCGAGGTCGCCCCGTTTACGACGCTCTCGACCGACGACACCACCGTGCCCGCCGCCGTCGTGGCCGATTACGCCTACGTTGTGGCCGAGAAGGTCGACAGCACACTGCTCTACGCGCTCGGCCGCGAGGACGAAAGAGACGACCGATGATCCACGTCATCCTGCATCCCACCGGCCGAGGAGTCGTCGGCCTCCCCGGCCAAAGCGTCTCGCTCGAGGCCGACACACTCGCTGCTGCCCGGGAACAGGCCCTAGCGGTCCTGACCAGCCACGCGGCCGTCCAGGCGCTCCCCCTCGACGTGACAGCTGACGACGACGGCACGACCGTCCGATTCGCCGTCCACCCCGACGGGCGCGTCATCGTGCACCGAGGCGGCGCCCGCCGACGCGCACCAGAGCCGGTAGGCCCGTCCCAGGTGCCGGCGCCCATGGCACCGCCCGAGGCGTTCATGCCCGCCGGCAGCGCCGCTGCTCTCGCGGCACCGATCGACGTCGACCCGACACTCCCGCCCCTGCCTGTGATGCCGAGCCCGGATGAGCAGGTGGCGATCGTCACCGCCACTACTCCCCCGGAGCCGGCGGACTGGACCCCGAACCCGGAGCTACCCGACGACGTCGAGGCCACCATCGTCCGAAACACCGGCGACAGGCGCGAAGCCCAGCTCGTGTTCACGACCGGGGCATCCGTGAGCATCGCCGGGACGGCCCTGATCGGCCGACGCCCCGCGGCCGACGAGGGCGAAGCCGTCGACCAGCTCGTCACGATCGACGACCCGGAACGCTCGGTCTCCAAGAGTCACCTGATGGCGGGTTGGAACGATGCAGGCTTCTGGATCACAGACCGTGGCTCCGGTAACGG
The DNA here is from genome assembly GCF_001422285.1 of Frigoribacterium sp. Leaf263. Classification (GTDB taxonomy): domain Bacteria; phylum Actinomycetota; class Actinomycetes; order Actinomycetales; family Microbacteriaceae; genus Frigoribacterium. Next base: position 31,607 of record NZ_LMMO01000006.1, on the reverse strand, counting down.
AACCGTCGTGTTCCCCGTCGACGGCGGCCCGGCTGTGCAGCTGCACGCCGGAGATCCCCACACGCTCGCTGACGGCGACCGCGTCGCCATCGGCGATCAGATCTTCACTGTCCACCTTGCGAAGCTCACGAAGGAGTGATGCCCCAATGAGAAAAACCGTCTTGACCTTCTACGGGGGTCCATCAGTACTGTCGATCGCTAGACCACATCAGGGCCTGCTGGCCTCGCCGCGCTCTTGCTCTCGTGGGGGCACAGCAGAGTGATCCAGCAAACGGTCACAACGCCTCCATGCAGCCGTCCGTCCACGCTGTAGAAAGTCATCCCCGTGCCAGCACCCCAGGACCCGGCCGCCGGGCTCGACGCCCTGAGCGCTCTCGCGCGCTCACCCCAGTACCGAAAGATCATCCGGTTTCTGATCGAGCACCCGAACAGCTACAAAGGGCAGATCCAGGAAGGCACCGGCGTGGCCACCAGCAGTCTCGGCCGACACCTTGCCGAGCTGGAATCCACGGGCGTCATCGTCGGCGACGTTGCAGGCGAAGACCGTCGCGGTTACGCCGTCCGCTACACGGCCGACGTCGCTTACGTCGAGCAGCTCGTCACCCAGCTCCGCACCGAACTTCTCGGCTGACAACGAGGTCGCCTTGGCTTTACAGCGCCTCCTGGCCTGACGAGTCGGAGATCGCAGCCCAGGAGCTTTGTGCGGAGGTTCTGGTGACTTTAACCGCGACACGCGCCCAGATGACGCGGGTGTATGCATCTTAAGTGCCCAAGATGGCTGCATGAGCGCAATCCGTGGGCTGGCACATCGACCCCAGAACGTCCCCACGGTCCTTCTGCAGGGCCGTGTGTCCCCTGAGACGCGCCTGGAGGTCCGTGCAGCTGCTGCTGCCAGCGGTGTCTCCATCGCGTATTACATGGAAGCGCTCGTAGCCCAGATCGTTGCCGAGCAGGGGTGTCTTCCCCTGGTCGAGCACCCCCGCGACAAGAAGCTCGAGGAGTTGCCTATCCCGGCTGCTTAAACGAAAGAGCCCGCCGCTTGCGCGACGGGCTCTCACAAGATCGCTGCTCTAGCCCCTCGATCCGCCAAGACTGTTGGGTTTGAGCTTCAAGTTCCGATAAAGACCGGCTACCAACCGGGCCTTTGTCGTACCACCATCCCGAAGGAAGGTGATGGCATCAGTGTAGACAGCATTTCTGCGCGCGCAAGCGACGCGCCAGGAATTTCAGAGAGATCGGCGTCCCTTCTTGGGGGGTCGGCTTGGGAGTTGACCCGTCGGCTGTCCCCTCGGGACCAGGTCCGAGTCATGAAGCGAGACGCCTACGGGCAGCTCGAGCACAACTCCTATCCCCTGCTGCGCCGGGTAGGCCCTGTCGAGCCCACAACCCCCTGGGCCATGCGCCTCACCGACAGCAACGGCCTCTTCCGCTTCCTCTGCTTCGACTTCGACGGCAAAGACAAGACCGGAACTTCCCCCGAGCTCGTTGAACAGGCAGTCGATGACTGCGACCAGCTGTCACGCATCCTCCACGACCACGGGATCCCCCACGTTGTGTGCCAGTCGTCATCGAGTGGCGGCCGCCACCTCTGGGTCGCTATCCGAGGAGGAGCAGCCGCATCCGTCATTGCCGCTCTTGGCCGTGTGGCCCACCAAGTACTCCGGACCCTCGACTACGGGATGCTCTGCAACCCCAGCGAAGGATCCGCCCGTCCACCGCTGTCCCCCCACCACAACGGGTCCCGCTCGGTCGTAATCCGTGGCTCACTCCAGGAACTCATCGCGCCGCAGACGACCGCTGAGGCTCTCGCAGCCGTCATCAGGACCCTTGACGGGCTCAGACCCGCCATGCAGGCACAGAACAGCGAGCCATCCGGCCCCGTCGACATACGACACCGTGCACATCGCCGCTTGAGCAAGGCCGGCGAAGCCCACATGGCGACCATCGACGGAGGCGGAAACCCCAGCTGGACAGGATTCATGTGCCTCCTCTCAGCTGCAGTCGCCGGCTGGGACTTCGCCGATGTCGAGCGTGCAGCGCGCACCGCGCCGGGCATGGAGCACTACCGGTCGAAGAACACCGGACGCGGCACCAGGCGACCCCGCTCCCCCGAAGACACCCGCAACCGCCTCGAGCGCCAGTGGTCACGGGCTCAGGCGTACGCGGCCCTGTACCGCCCGCTACCCCGCGAGACCGAGCCTCGCGACCTGACAGAGCTCCAGATCCTCGTCGAGGACCTCGACGTCGCCCTCAGGCGCATCAGCGCCACACCAGGCCGCTGGCGTACGGAGGCGGGCCAGTCGCAGCTCAGCATTCTCCGCGCGCTCGCCTACCTAACGCTGCAGACAGGCAAATCCGTCGTCGCTGCCTCCATCCGCGACCTTGCTCTCATGACAGGCCTCGGCCGCACGACGGCAGCCACCGCGCTCCAAGCGCTCAGCCAGGCCGGACTCATCCAACGCGACGCCTCAGCCGACGGCGGCAACGCCGCCGAGTGGCGGCTTACCCGCTCAGTTTCCACAGTGTCAGACATGGTCCGGTCACAACCACTTAATAACCCCCGCCCCGCGCACGACCTCTTCGACCGGCGCGCTCTCCTCATGGTTGGCTTGGAACAGGCACTTGTCGAAGGGCGACATGATCTGTTTACCCGCGGCGGTCTGGGACACCTGGCAGGTCGTTTGTACGCGGAAATCGCAGGTCGCAGGCAGGTAACTCTGGCCTACGTGGTGGAACTTCTGGGCGTGAGCGTGGCCCACGCAGCCACTGTTATGAGTCGATTGCGCAAGCATCGTTTGCTCATCAAGGATGGTGGGGGTTGGATGCGGTCCCGTCGCGACCTTCGTGACGCGGCCGCTCGTGCTGCGGGCGTATTGGGAGTTCTTGCGGAGCGAGCGCGTCGGTATGCGGCTGAACGCGAGACGTGGGCCTGGTGGCAGGCCGAGGTCATTACCATGGCCACTCCCCCGCAACAACGGCCCCGACGACCCCACGTCACGAGCCGGCCGATCTTCACCGAACAGTCATTTGGTGAGCGGACCTGGCCGCGGTACCCACGTTCAGCGGACCGTCGAGGCGACCACAAGTCGGCGAGGCTGCTCGTTCTCGAGGGCGCACTGAATCCTCAGCGCAGGTTCCAGTACCTCGGAGACGCAGCTTGACAGTAGTAGGAATAAATAGCAGCATTACTGGTGAAGCTGGCATTGCTGGTGAAGCTGGCATTGCTGGTGAAGCTGGGAAGCTGGCATTGCTGGTGAAGCTGGCATTGCTGGTGAAGCTGGCATTGCTGGTGAAGCTGGCATTGCTGGTGAAGCTGGCATTGCTGGTGAAGCTGGTAATCTTGTCAAGACGAAAGGCCGCTGATGACAGTCATCGACAGAACTAATCTTGAGAGAGTTATTGCTGTGATCAACGGCAAAGGGGGAGTCCTCAAGACAACCCTGACAGCCAACGTGGGCGGCATGCTCGCAGCTAGCGGCTACCGCGTCCTCCTCGTGGATCTAGACCCTCAAGGCAATTTGGCCGAAGACCTCGGGTACACAGACTCGGCCCAGGACGACCAGGGGAGATCACTGGCGCAGGCCCTCATGTTTGGAGGCGATGCCGCCCCCCTGAAGAACGTGCGAACCAACCTCGACGTCTTCGCCGGCGGATCAGCGCTCGACCAGGCAACAGCGGGCTTAGCCGCTCGCGGAAACAAAGATCCCGACGGCGCCAAACTCGCATTGGCAAGCCTCCTCTCACCAATTGCCGGCGGTTACGACATGGTTCTCCTTGATTGCCCTCCCGGCGATGAGACCCTTCAGACAGCCGCAGTTGCAGCAGCACGCTGGGCTCTCGTTCCTGTTAAGAGCGACCGCAGCAGCCGTAAAGGACTCTCTGCCGTGGCCGCTCGACTAGATGCCGTTCTCAGCGTCAATCCTTCGCTGGACCTGCTCGGAGTAGTTCTGGTCGACGTTGGAAAGGCGGCCAAGGCTGTAGAGCGGGAAGCCCGCCAGAACGTTGCAGAGCTCTTCAACGCCGATCACGACGTTGTTCTAACCGCGACCGTCCGCCACAGCGAAGCAACTGCGCAAGCCACCCGCGAGCGTGGGCTCCTTGTCCACGAACTAGACGACGACATTCGTAAGGGCCCCAAGTGGTATGAAATTCGCCGAGGAGACGCACAAGCACCAGCTCACTCACCTCGTTCAGCAACGTCAGTAGCAGACGACCTTCAAGCCGTGGCACAGGAAGTAGTTGCCCGTATAGTCCGCGCCGAGCAGGGAGCAACCGCATGACCGACAATGAGAAATCGCGTCGCATCGGAGGGCTCGAGCCACGGGCTGCTGCACCTGACCTCAGCCGACTAATCCGTCGAAACCGCCCGGAAGCCAGCGGGGGCGAGATGAAGGAACCGGCTGCAGCCGATGACGTGTCTGGCGATACGACAGAGGGACACATTCCCTCGACTGTCCCTGGGGCGAAGAAGCCGATGCTGGGAGTAGCTCGTGAGCCCAGCTCGTCTCCCGCAGCTGAAGAGACAGCTGTCGATTCTGAAACAAAGCGCATGACCGTCTACATCGCATCACGTCACTACGCGCGCGCACGTGCCGCTTACCGGGCCACGAGCTATGCGGCTCGAGACCGAAGCTGGTCCGATTTTGTCGAGAAGGCTATCGTCGCTGAGCTGGAGAGACGCGAGGCCCAACATAATGCCGGAAAAGCATACGCACCTGATTCGAGTCCGCTCTCACCAGGTCGTCCGCTATCGAGTTGAGACGGGTGCTGAAAAGACTACTTTCGCGCTTGTCCTATAGTTGAAGTCGAATCTGACTTAGTCAACACTGACTGCTTCAATGACAAAGCATTATTTTCTTGAGCAAGCCCTTGTTAGTTTGTCCGCGACAGCCTTAATAACTACCGCCGCGATCGGCATATTTCAAACAAGCTGTCGTAAGCCTCTAGGTTCGTTGATCGGAAGCCGGGACCGCCGGTTCAGCCCATGGGCGCTTGTTCCTATTCGTAGTTGTGGCCGGCGGCGCGATACAGCTCGTCCGCGTCCGTGGACGTCAGAGCCGCGGACCGTACGGCTTCGAGCGTGAGGTCGAGCACGCGAAGCTTGCCCTCTATGCGCGAAATCGTCTCGGCTCGATGCACCTTGTCACCGTGTTCGTGGACGTATTGAGCCATGCCCCGCAGCTTCGGCAGCGCGTCGGGGAGCCAATGCCCGTGGGGATCAACCAGATTTATCCGAACGCCGCCGGGCTGCTCCGTGAAGAAGAGAAAGTCAGGTCGGAGGGTGCGCCAGTCACCGAACTTATCCGTGTATGCAATCCCAAGGGAGTCCCGACCGCGGCTGGGGTTTCGGTACCAGGCGATGGTATCGGTGCGAGCGAGTTCAATGTCGAGCACTTCCACCTCAATCGGGTTCAGCGACCCGATCGGGAAAAGACGCTCTTCGTCGGCAAGGAGATGCCGACTCCGCCGTTCGAGGACAACGTCGCCATCTAGAGTACGTCGTTTGGTTTCTTCCTGTCGGTTGAGGGGCCGAGCGATTGGGATGATCTGTGGGGACGAACTCATTGAAGTGATATCGGCATACACGGTCTGTCGAGCCTCAGGCAACGATTTTATCGCCACGCGATACTCCGTTAGCCACTGCTTGACGAGCTTGTCAGCCTCATCTTCGAGGGCCTGGCGGACGGGAGCGAGAGTGCCGAGCGCTGCAACGCGGACAAATGCCTCACGGATCTCGTCGTCGTCGGCGTCGTTCTCAGGAGCCAGACGGTCCACGTACGTCCGGGCGAGGTCCGGGGAGAGGACACGCGCGCCCTGAGCGTAAGCATTTTGAATTGCTCGGTCGTCGGCAACCTCCGTGAACGTCGACTCGATCCGCATGCCGTACTGCGCAGCACCACGGACGCTGCCGCCCCGCACCGTCAGAATCTCAGTCGTCGCCTTCTGGAGGTCCTGTGCGTAGCGCGCGGCGAGGCCGTCGAGGACACCGTGCAACTCACTGTGAGCTTCGTCGCCAGCCGCAGCCCGGAGCCTGTCCGCGGAGAGGGCGTGAGCGAGCGCCGTGAGTCGCTTCATTGGGTTGGCGTTCTTCCGGGGAAGAGTTTGCGAGGGCAACTCGTCCAAAAGCTCCCACACCTTCGCTGACAAGTCAGGGTTTGGCGTCATTAGAGCCGGATCTACAAGGATCCGGCGCGTGTCGTCCTGGCTGATGAGCTCGTTACCTCCCATTAGCTGCTCGAGGACCTGCGTCGCAGTCTTGCGGTCAAACCGGGGCAAGATGCACTCCACGCTGTTCAAAACGTCATTGCCCTCGACACGACGCGCCAGTGGCGTCCGGACCATCCGCCCCAGTAGCTGCGTGATGTGAGTGGCATCCTTCGCCGGCCGGAACGAGACGAGAACCTCCGCACGGGGACAGTCCCAACCTGTAGAAATTGCGTCCTTCGCCAGGACGACCCGGATGTGTCGGGCATCTTGCACCCGTTCCGGAGGGATGTAGGGCACGGTGTAGGGCCCGTAGCGTTCGTTCGCATGGTCACCGAAGACGTTGGCAATCGCATCGCCTGTTAGATCGGGCCACTCATCGAAGATGACGTCTAGAGCCTGCTTCATTTGCGTTGCGTCAGGCTTGTTCGGTACCTGAAGAACCATCAAAGGGGTGACCCGATCGTCGCCTCCTTGCTGCTGTGAATACTCTTCCCAAGCCGCGGTAGATGCCTTTATTTTGCGCGTGCCTCGACGCAACAGCACCGTGCTGAAGTCGCCGGTCTCGGCGGGGAAGTCAAGGACAATGTCGTCCTTAAGAAGCCCCGACTCCTGGATTCGCACCGGATCTACGGTGATCGTGGCCAGCGGGATCCTGTTCGACGCGACTTCGGCTGAAACCATGGCCTGCTCGAAGCGATCCACAGTCGCCGAGATGCCCCAGACAACGGGCATGGGCGGCACGCTGCCACGCCCGTTGATCAATTGCTTGACGATGCTCGGCTTGTCGGCGGACGATCGACGTCCCATCCCTCGGTGCGCTTCATCTAGGACCATGTACAGCGTCGTGGAGCCGTTGTCGATCGTGTTCCGAATCGTGTCCCAAATTGTGAACGGAATGGCGTCAGGGTGACTCCGAATTCCGTCGAGCTGGTTCTGTTCGCTGTTTGTGCGGGTCAGCAAACTATTTTTGGCCAGCTTCGACGTGTTCAAGAAGTAAACGTACCCCGGTTGAAGCTCGCGGTATCGGAACGGGTGCTCAATGGTTACGAGACGACTCCTGAGCTTGTCAGATGCCTCTTCGAGGCGAAATCGGGTTTGGGCGTTCAGGGAAGGGTCGTCGCTGAACCAGAGGACAACGGCAGATGGGTCACTGAGAAAATCGGCGTCGTCACTGCCGAAGAAAAGTGATTCGATGACAGCTGCGGCCATGACCGTCTTGCCGGCGCCGGTGGTGGCGGCAAGCGCGAGGCTCGTCACGCGCGAGTTGACGCTGTGGAAGAGTTCGCGAGCTGAGGCGAGGTTGGTGAGGACATCTCCGACGGCATCAGACTGGTAATCCTTGAGTGTATACCTCATATCGTCACCCCATTGTTGATTTGGAAGTCCTGTAGATACGACGAGTACAACCGCACCGTAGAAAGGTGACGCAGGCCATCAGAGACCATTTGGTACCTGCGGTCGTCGTCCGTGATTATGTAGACGATATGCAAGTCCGGGCGCTTTTCGACGGCTTCGATGAACTCGGCTGCTTTGTCGAGGTCGTCGAGAATGCCGTACGCCTCTGCTACTTCCCAGCCTGCACTCAAGTCGTCGATGCGGCGACCTCGGGCACCAGCTCGCAACCAGAGAAGTGGAGCAATCGCGGCGAAGGCACGATTTTGACTTACCCGCCACACCGACTCGTACGTCAAGGTAAAGAATTCAGCATTTTCCTCGAAGCCGTCGCTCATAGGGAATTCGTCGACGAACTTATATGTGCCGGAAATTGGCTCTCCAGTGGCCGTCAGACCTGTGATCGCTGCCTTGATCCGGGGCTTTGTGACGTAGTCGCAAATTCCCCTGCGTTCCCATTCGGCGTCGCCAGCTCGTAGGCCCTGGAGGCGTAGACGGCGCTGCTCGTCGACGCCAACCTCGTTATTGGTCACGGAGATCGACTGTCGACGGCCCCCATCTTGCTTGTTAAGTCGCATCACTGCGTGGGCGGTGGTGCCCGAACCAGCAAAAAAGTCGAGCACGACCGCTTCGGGCTTAGAGGACACAAAGAATCGGAGGGCATCCTCGACCGCATACAGAGCTTTTGGGAAGGGGAAGGTTCGACCCGGGAGAAATGAATTCAATAAGCGCGATCCGTACTGCGTCGCATCATGCCCCGAGACCCGCCACTGAGTCCCAGGAACGGCCAGATTGACGATATTCTCCGACGACCCAAGGTTTAAAGACCCATCAGGGTTGCGTCCAACGATTGGGTAGTCGCCGCGCTCAATTTTTTCGTATTCGCCACCCTTGATGTAGTAGACGACATAGCCCTTGTTCGCCGAGCCGCCCAGGCGGACCCGGCCCTGTTCTACATGTCGAAGAAGAGCGTTCTGGCCTAGTTGCCAATTGCCGTGCGATCCGTCTTTTCGGATCGGCCAGATGACTTTTTGACCAGCCGGTACCTCAACTAGGGTGTGATCTTCCTCGGGCGTTGGTGCTGCTCCTGCGCTTACGACCGCGTTCTTCTCTGGATTGATGTAGATCGGGTAGAACAGGTTGGGTCGATCAGTCCGGCTCGCGTTGGTTCCAGAGCGACGGAGAAGATCCCAGCGAACAGACCCCGTGAACGTTCGACCCTTTGCCGAGACCCAATCGGATCCGAGCTCGACGCGCTGCGGAGCTGCGTCGCCGAGCATGACGAAGAAAACATACTCATCGTTGCGACCGAAGGCGCCCTTGCGTGCAACGTTAGCAAGGTTAATTTGCGTGCTGATCATTTGTATGCGGGCATCGGGGAACACCTGCTCGAGCAGGAGACCAAGGCGGAGATACTCTTTCTCGTCGATAGTCACGATTAAGACTGAGTCGAGCGGGTTTAGTAACGCTCGAGCGACGTGCAGCCGCCGCTCCATGAAGGCGAGCCATTTGCTGTGTCGATAGAGATCGTCCGACTCGACGTAGTCGTTGTTGTACTTCCAGTCGCGAGCACCCGTGTTGTAGGGAGGGTCGATGTAAATGGCGTCGACGCGGCCGCGGTGTGTAAATGTCAAAGCTTCTAGAACGTGGAAGTTTTCTCCGTTGATGACGGAGTGGAAGGGGCGATCTCCGCCCCGCAGCACGGTGCCTGTGGAGCGCAGGCCGGGGTAAATGGGGTCTCGGAACTCGGCGACCAACACGAGATCTTCGACCAGAACGTCGTCGACAGCCTCCTTTGGGTTGCGGACCAGGGAAATCCGAGCTCTTCGAGCTCCAACGGTGTCTCGGTGAAGATCCTCGACGACCCACAGTCGCCGATCTGCCGTATCCACGCCGTCCCGTGCCGGCAGCACGCGCACCTTACTCCCGACCCGCAGCGCAACTCCGGGAAGCTCGACCGCCTCGGGCTGGTGCTTTTCGAAGTTCAGACCGAACGGCAACCGTTCTTGCAGCGGCGCTATCTCAGCTTCGAGGTCCGTACCGAGCTGGGGGTCGAGTTGCTTCACGGTGTGAATCAGATCCGTGAGTCTCGACACTGTTTCCCCTGTCTGTGCACGCGCGCTCGCACGCAGCGGCAACGCAAAAGTCCAATCGAGGATCGACATTACCGGCACGGGAGGTAGGCGCCGTGCCACCGTCGGCCAGGAGTGGAAGATGCCCTAGTGGTAATTCCTAGCGCTCCGCGGGGGTCTCCGCGAAGATAAGACTCGCCTGATCACAACGGTCACGGCGGAAGGATCTGCCGGGTGTCGAAACCATGGGACTACGAAGACGACCACGACTGGGACGACGCTGTGGACTATGCAGCGAAGGGGTACATCTATTGGTATGGCAAGTATTACCCGAAGGAGTACATCGAGAGTCTCTACCCAGTCGAAGTCGACGGCCGGAAGGTTGTGTTGCTGATCGGCGGCTTAGCCGGCGCCGGGGCGCTCCTTTGGGGCGCCGTGAAGGCTGCGCCGCAGATTGAGCGCCTGCGGAGGGAACGGCGGAAGCTTGAGGGAGGCCAGGGCTGACTGGCAGCGCCCCATCGTCTCGGGCGCGAACCTGTGCGTCGACGGCTACAAGCGGCCCAGTTTCTAGCGCCAGGACTACTGAACACGCGAGCCGCTCAAGACGCATCCTGAGCGGCTCCCGCCGTGCTAACGGGTCGATCCCCTTAGGCAGGATCAATTTCGGGTGGAGTGGCCGGACTGCCGGACGGTCAGATCGGCTAGCCGAGAACGGCGACGGGTTCGAAGACGGTTTTTGAACCCATCCGGGTTTCTGGAGGCTGACAGGCATCGCGCCCGGTAGGCGGTCGTCTAGCAGCCGCGGAGCCGTGCCGATCTGGGGCATGCCTCAGCGCCGCACGTCACGTGGCCTTCCTACGCGTGGCGTTTGGGTTGCCATGGGGGAGTCGCCACAGATCTGACCGCGGGTCTTGACGCAATGCAACGGATCTTGTGGTCGCTCGTCGGCGAGGTTAAGTTGCGGTTTGCGGGGAGAGGCGTCGGCGACTAGGTGCAGTTCTAGTTGGCAGCGTCGAACGCGTCGCGGATGGTGCTCGAGACACGTCCGCGGTCGGAAACTTCGTGGCCGTTCTGGCGGGCCCACTCGCGGATCTTCGTGAGCTCGGCCTTGTCCGTCTTGGTAGCTCCTGCAGCGGCGTTGCTCTTGCGTCCTGTGCGGCGGCCGGCGGTGGTGTACGGCGTGAGCGTTTCGTGGAGTTCCGCGAGGTGTGCGTCGCTGAGGTCGATCTCGTAGGCGATGCCATCGAGGGCAAAGGCGACTGTACGTCCGGCTCTATCAGCAATGGGCGTGCCATCGATGTCGTCGGTGAGCTGGATAACTGTCCTGCGCGCCATGAGGTTCCTTTGTTCCGGTGCTGCGGCGGTGGGTAGCAATCACCTTTCCGCAGGCTTACGAGTGCTTCGCTTGTGCGTCTAGTGTGGCGATGCGCCGGTAAAGAGTTGCACGGGACATGCCGAAGTCGCGAGCAACTTGCGATGGAGGATGTCCGGCGTCGAGAAGCCTGATTGCTGATCGGATCTGACTGTCGGTGAACATGGGACGTCGTCCGCCGATGTCGCTGCCCGTCTGGCGTCTCTTTGAGACGGAGTCACGGACGCGCTCACGCTTGATCTCGAGTTCCATCTGCGCGAGAGCTGCCATGACGGAGAACACCATCGATCCCATAGGGGTGGTTGTGTCGACGTCGCCGCCGCCGAGATTCAAGACGCGAAGGCCGGCGCCGCGGTCTCGGAGCTGCGCTGCGAACCCGAGCATGTCGATGGTGGAACGCCCAAGGCGGTCGAGGGTTGTCACTACGAGGGTGTCTCCCTCATGAAGAGCATTGAGAGCTCGGTCGAACGCGGGTCGTGATGCACGCGCGCCAGAGACGCCCTGGTCGACGTACAAGTCATCTCGCCGGACGCCGGCCGTCAGTAGATCCTGCTCTTGCCGATCGGTGTCCTGCTGACGGGTCGAGACCCGCGCGTAGCCGATCAGCCGCATCGCAGGACCGTGTGTGTCTCGCAACCAACCTTCATGACACCAATTCTCGACCAAGGTTGCGATACATGGTTACGAGACTCGCCGTGCCCCGAAATTGCGGGCCGCCGGTTCCCCGTTGCTCGGAACCGGCGAGACGTCTCGCAACCGTAGGGAAGCGAGACACGAGTGGCAGGCCGCCCGATGGGGAATTCCTCGGAGAGATTGGATTCCGGACTGACCCATTAAGACGGTCCGGGGCCAGCAGCCATGGGGGAGCGGCCCGACTCTCGAGCGCCCGTCGGCCAAGTGGTCGTCATTAGAAGGCCACGCCACCTACTCGGTTTCATGCTGCTAACATATTCTTGTTAGCAAGCGACAACTGGTCGCGGCTCCGCAGAGAACTGGACTGCCATGACCTTCACAACCATCTCGAACGTTCGCGTCTTTGACGGCGAACACGCCCTCGAGAACCGCACGGTGACGATCGAGGGGACGGTCATTGTCTCGGTCGGCCCTTCTAACTTGGACGACCGGGCGGTCACCGCGACGGGTGAGGCGATTGACGGGACCGGCAAGACCCTGTTGCCGGGACTGATCGACGCTCACACGCACTCATCCCTCGACGCGCTTCGCCTCGCACTGCAGTTCGGGGTCACGACCGAGCTGGAGATGGGCGGGGTCCTCACCGCTCCCAAACGCACCGACATCGAGACCAACGACGACATCGCCGACGTCCGGTCTTCTGGCTTCGGACTCACCCCTCCAGGTGGACATCCGTTCGAGATCATTCCGGAGGGTGCCTTCCCAGGTGAGGGCGAACCTGGCTTCGGCGAGATCGTGATGCCTCTCTCGACCACACCAGAGGAAGCGGTGGCCTTCATCCCGGAGTTGATCGCCTCCGGATCTGACTTCATCAAGTTCCTGATCGAAGACGGGTCCGCCGCGAACGCTCCCGGACTGCCCATGCTCGACCAGGCGACATTGAACGCCGGTGTCGCCGAAGCTCAGCGCCTCGGCATGCTGACTGTGGCCCACACGCTCACCGTTGGCGCGACCCGGATGGCCATAGAGGCGGGGATCGACGGTCTCGCGCACTTGTTCGTCGACGAGGCCCCCACGCCTGAGATCATCGATCTCATTGCCTCCGCCGGGGTCTTCGTCGTCCCGTGCATCGTGTTGAACTCGTCGATCATCGGCCTCACCGGCGCCGAATTCGCCACCGACACCCGCGTCAGCTCCAAGCTCGCCCCCCACTGGCTCGCGACCCTGCAGAGCTCCTTCAACCACTACCCGGCCGGCAGCGTCGACGACGTCCTGGCGACCGTTCGAGCTCTGCACGCTGCCGGTGTCCCGATCCTCGTCGGGACCGACGCCTCAGCACCGGACCCTTCGCTCGGTGGCCTCGCGCACGGTGCCAGCGTCCACCATGAGCTGCAAATGCTCGTACGCGCCGGCCTCAGCCCCGTCGAGGCGCTGGCCGCCGCGACGTCCGTGTCAGCGAAGCACTTCGGCCTCACGGACCGTGGTCGGATCGCCGAGGGTCTGCGTGCGGACCTGGTCTTGGTCGACGGCGACCCGACGTCGACGATCTCGGACACGTTGAACATTGCCGCGGTCTGGCGCCGCGGCTCGAAGGTCCAGATGTGAGCGGATCGTACTTCGACGACGACCTCGCTGGCTTCTTCGACGAGCTCCGACGGCACAACAACAAGGAGTGGTTCGACGCGCATCGGGACGAGTGGGAACGCGTCGTACGGATCCCGATCGAACGCCTCCTCGGAGAGGCTCAGGAGCAGTACGGGCTAGGCAAGGTGCTCCGGCAGAACCGCGACGTTCGCTTCGCTCGTGACAAGAGCCCCTACCGAACCTCGGCGGCCATGGTCGCTGGCCTGATGTACCTCCGAGTGTCCGATGATGGCCTCGAGCTCGGTGGGGGGCTCTACCGTCCCACCCGTGAGCAGCTGGGCGCTGCGCGCACCGTCGTCGATCAGCGACCACATGCCGCGGCAGCTCTTGAGAAGATCTTCGACGATCTCGAGGGCAAGGGGTACACCATCACGGGTCCGTCGCTGCGAACAGCTCCCAAGGGGTTCCCTAGGGACCACCCGTGGATCGAGCTTCTGCGCCTGCAGTCCTTCGCTGCTCTGCGACGACTGCCGCTGAGTGCATCACGAGACGCGATCGGGGCAACGTGGGCCGAGACGGAACCACTGATTCGCTGGATCCGAAAGTGGGTGGACAGCGGAGCGAACTCGCTCTAAGGACGGTCTGAGCACGTCCAATAGGCAGCAAGCGCTAGTGCGCTTGCTGCCTATTTTGCGAGACGGTCGAGCCAGTCGCCGAAGAGGGCGCGCTCGTTCGCCGTCAAAACGGTTGTGTCCTCGAGCTGGTGCCTGAGCTGCATCGCGGCGCCATCGCGCTCGTCACGCTCATGTTTCGCCGGCGTGGCGAGGATCGCGGCCATCGTCGCTTCGCGAGCTCGCGTGGATAAGGTCATGTCGCGGGCGTCATCGGGCATCGCGAGGAGCGTGAACACCACGCCAACCCCGGTCGCACGGATCATGTTGACGGCGTCGGGGACAGGAACGGTCAGCAGGCCGTCCTTCGCAGCGACCTCGATCTGCGTCGTGAGGATCGCGTCAATGGCATCCGCAGCCGGGGACGAAGTCCCTGTACGGGGCTCGCCGTACGCGATCGAGTACACCTGCGGGTGAAGCAGGCCCCAGTCGATGTGCATGTCCCACCCTTGACGGAGAGAGTCGATCGGGTCAGCGCCGGGCGTCCACCCGGTCCAGGTCGCGAGGTGTGCGGAGAAGCCGTGGAGGGCCACCTGGTCGAGGAGTCCTTGCTTGTCGCCGAAGATCCGATAGATCGTGGGTGCCTGGATGTGCAGGGCCGACGTGAGCGCGCGCGTGGTGACAGCGTCACGGCCCTCAGCGTTCAGAAGGTCGTGCGCGGTGTCGAGGATGCGGATGCGCATCTCCTCAGAACGAGTCAACGCGTGCCTTTCGTGTCGGGGGTACGGCAGAGCCGGCGGGATCGTGGCTGCACACCATGATCCCACCTGCGCCGGAGTGTTAGAGGTTCTCGATCGCCTGCCCGACCTGGAACAGGGTCCCCTCGTCGAAGTGCTTACCGATCAGCTGGATACCCACCGGGAGCCCGTCGACGGTGCCGCACGGGACGCTGATCGCGGGGTGGTGGGTGATGTTGAACGGGGTCGTGTTCGTCGACATCTCGATCGAGGCGCCGATCGCGGCACCGGCACCGTGGTTCGGGTCGGGAAGCGGGCGTGCGGTCTGCGGGGTGGTCGGGGTGACCAGCACGTCGAAGCGAGCGAGCTCGGCGTCGTAGGCGGCGCGGAGGGTGCGAGCACGGTTGACGGCTTTGGCGTAGTGCAGGCGACCGGCCTGCTGGTCGACGTACTTCCCGACGAGGGTGAACAGACGGACGTTCGCGGGGTGCGCGTCGGCGTCTCCCTTGTGGTCGAACAGGTGCTGCATCATGTCGACCGGGTAGTAGTCGGGGCGCCCGAAGCCGAGGCCCTGGTTGCGCAGGACCGTCTCGGCCATGCCCTCGATCGCAATCGCGGTCCACAGCGCGCCCCCGAGCGAGTGCAGCGGGATGGAAACCTCTTCGACGATCGCGCCCTGCTGGCGGAGGGCCTCGACAGTGTCGCGAACCGTCTTGTCGACCTCGGCTTCAGCATTCTCGGTCCCGAAGCCTTCGGTGAGGACACCGATCTTCAGGCCCTTGACGCCATCGTTGATCCGGCTCAGGTAGTCGCCGACGACGATGTCCTTCTGGCGGAAGTCGATGCCGTCGGAGCCGGCGATGACGGTGAGGAGTCGGGCGTTCTCAGCGACGGTGCGAGTCATCGGGCCGACGTGGTCGAAGTAACCGTCGAGGGTGCCGATGCCGGTGTAGGGTACCAGGCCGTACGTGGGCTTGAGACCCACCACGCCGGACCAGGACGCGGGCATGCGGATCGAGCCAGCCTGGTCGGCACCGAAGGTCATGTCCGCATCGCCGGTGACGAGCGCGACGGCGCTGCCGCTCGAGGAACCACCAGAGGAGTACCCCATGCGGTGGGGGTTGTGCACGACACCGGACGCGGCGGTGTGGCTCGCACCAGACATGCAGAAGTACTCGTTGGTCGTCTTGCCGATGACCTCGGCGCCAGCCGCGAGAGCACGCGTCACGATGGTCGCATCCTCGTTGGGCACGAACGACTCGAGCTCCTTGGAACCGTTACGCATGGGGACACCGGCGACCAGGATGCTGTCCTTAACGCCTAGACGAACTCCGGCCAGGGGACCTGAGTCGGCGCCCGGGATCGAAGTGCGCACCTCCCATGCGTGGTGCGGGTCCTCATCGGCGGTGGGGACGGTGTAGTCGACGGTGTCGCGGCTGACGAGGACTTCGGGCTCCGGGATGGCGTTGAGGGCGTCGAGGACGCCGACCATGCCGGAGATCATCGCGGTGTACTCCTCGGGGGCGGCAGCGATATCGGTGTAACCAATCTCGGCTGCGAGGTCGGCGATCTGCGCCGAGGTGGGCTTTTGGACGGACATGGTTGCTCCTACTAAGTCTGTGGTCACCCGATGGGTGCTAACAAGAAAACGTTAGCACGACGACGCTCGGGCTCATCGCAGGGCAGCTGCCCAAGTTGCGAGAAATGTCGCGCGGTGCAGCGAGTAGGAGAGCGTCCGTTAGTCGGTCGTTCATCGGGACACCTGCTTGGGCCCGTTTTATCCGACTGGCATCAAGTGGCGCCTGGCCTGCGGATTCGCGTATGCCTGTCCCGCAAAAATGCCCGGTGACGGGGGGATGAACGCTACAGTCGTCGGATGCTCATCGGATACGCCCGCGTCTCGACGTCAGGACAAGATCTCGCAGCACAACGTGACGGTCTTGCAGCGCTTGGTGTTGACGATCAACACGTCCATGTTGACCACGGCTTGTCGGGCACTACTCGAGCCCGGCCGGGCCTGCGCGAGGCCCTCGCTGCGTGCCGTGCCGGCGACGTCCTGGTGGTGACGAAGCTCGACCGTCTTGCCCGCTCGCTGCGTGACGCGACCGACATCTCCGACGAGCTCACGAAGAAGGGCGTCGCCCTGAACCTCGGGGGAGCGGTCTACGACCCCACCGACCCAGTGGGCCGCCTGCTATTCAACGTCCTCGGAATGGTGGCTAAGTTCGAGGCCGACCTGATCCGTGCCCGCACGCGGGAGGGGATGGCGATCGCCAAGGCCGCTGGCAAGCTTCGCGGTCGCAAGCCCAAGCTCACCCCCTCACAGGAGAAGCACCTCGTGCAGCTGCACCGCACCGGCGCCCACACAACCAGCGAGATCGCCGAACTCTTCGGTGTTGCGCGTTCGACGGTCTACCGCGCAATCCAGCGAGCGGCGCCCTGATCCATCGATTCGTGGACGAGGCTCGGCGGATCAGGGGAACGTTCGGAACACGCACTCGGTCGAGCACCGCTCTGACCGGTCAGGGCACGCGGCTAGGCCGTGTTCGGCACGAGCGAGGCGTGACCGGAGCCGGTCGAGCCGGGCCTGCTTCTTCTCGATCTGACGCACCTGCTCTGCCAAGAGCGGCCGCAGCGCCTCCCGGACATCGGTGCAGGACGTCGACTCCATGGTGCTGAGGTGCGCGCCGATCTGATCAAGAGGCAATCCGAGTTCTTTGCTGGCTTCAATCAGGTCGAGGCGGCTGAGCAGGTCCGGGCTGTAGTCGCGGTACCCGTTGTGGGCCCTGGCCGGGGTCAAGAGCCCGATGGACTCGTAGTACCGGAGCGCCGTGGCGGAGACACCGCTGCGTTTACTGACTTCGGAGATTCGCACACCGCGACCCTAGAGCCGCCGGTGCCGCTTGACCTTCGAGCGGCTCGAACCTCTACGGGCACTGACGTGCCCTCTTCCCCCACACCTGTCCTGCCGTGAACGCGGTCGTTTCCTGGCGCGAACACCGGCAGATCGGTCTTTACCTGGTCGCTATCCTGGCTGCCGGCGTGGTCGGCCTCACCGTGCCGGGGGCACACCACCTAGAGGCCGCGATCGAGCCCGTGCTCGCGATGCTGCTGTTCGCGACGTTTCTCGGGGTGCCGTTCGCCGCGATCAGGAGGTCTCTCCGAGACGGGCGGTTCCTCGCCGCGGTCGGGGTGCTGAACTTCGTCGTCGTCCCCCTCGTCGCGTACGGGCTGTCCCGGTTCGTCGCGGACGAGCCGGCGCTGCTGTTCGGGGTGCTGCTGGTGCTGTTGACCCCGTGCATCGACTACGTGATCGTGTTCGCCGGTCTTGCCGGCGGCGCGTCAGAACGGCTCCTCGCTGCGGCACCGGTTCTGATGCTGGCGCAGATCCTTCTCCTGCCGCTGTACCTGCTGCTGTTCATCGGCCCCGAGGGCGTCGCCGTGGTCGAGGTCGGCCCCTTCGCACGGGCGTTCCTCCTCCTAATCGTCGTCCCGCTCACCGCGGCCGCGCTCGTGCAGGCCCTCGCCCGGCGACACCGGTCCGGTGTCGTGATCGAGCGGACGATGCTGGGCCTGATGGTGCCGCTGATGATGGCAACCCTGTTCACCGTCGTGGCCTCACAAGCCGGAGACGTCGGAGACGCCCTGGGGCAGCTCCTCGTGCTGGTGCCGATCTATGCCGCGTTCCTCGTCGTCATGGCAGCGCTCGGCATCGGCGTCGGACGCATCTTCCGGCTCGACGTGCCAGCAACACGGGCCCTGGTGTTCAGCGGTGCGACCAGGAACTCGCTCGTGGTCTTGCCGCTCGCACTCGCCCTCCCGGCGTCGCTGTCGCTTGCTCCGGTCGTCGTCGTCACCCAGACGCTCATCGAGCTCGTTGGCATGGTGATCTTCGTCCGCCTCGTCCCACGTCTCGTGCGGAGCGATTCAGAGACGGTTGCGTAGGTCTGCGACTCGAGAGCGAATGTCGTCTCGGACAAGGCGCATCCGCTCCATGCCTTCGATGCCCCGCTCGGAAGGTTCGTCTGTGATCCACGTCTCGAACCGGACTGTCGGGATCCCTTCAACTTTCGCCTCGGTACCGAGAGTCACGAGGACGTCAGCCGTGGCGATCATGTCTGCGGTGAGGGCCTTCGGGTGCTCGTCGCCAACGTCGATGCCCAGCTCTTGAAGAGACTGGACTGATTGGGCGTTGAGGGCAGCCCCGGGCTTGGTGCCGGCAGAGCGCACGGTGACCTCGTCGCCAGCGAGGTCGCGCATCAGAGCTGCGGCCATTTGCGACTTGCCCGCGTTCTTCTGACAGACGAAAACGACAGTGGGCTGATGAGTGGTCATGTGGCGAACCATACTGACGTCGAGAAACGAGTCACCGCGTTTGCGTCTCGATAGCCGATCCGCCACCGAGAGCGATTTCGGACCGATTTATCGAGACGATCTGGGCCCCGCAACTAAGAGGGAGTGGTCGCAGCCAACGAGCGTCCGGTGACCGACCGTCTAACGGGCGTCTCGTTCGGAGGTGCTCAGGTGTCTAGCCGAGCCAACGCGACCGTGGATCCCTGCAAGCGGATTTCTACACTCGTGATCTTCAGGCTGGGAATAGCCGTCGACGCAGACAGATCTGCGGCACGCGAGCCAGCTGCGTCCCACGTCGCGACGGTAAGCGTGGTGTTGTCCGTTTGTGTGACCACGAGCTCGTATCGGGAGTTGTCTGGCGCATCCGCGCCGTAGTCGCAGTTCCAATCGAGCCTCGTGCCCCAAGATTTCTCCTCGATCTGCAGACCGGCAGTAAGGGTGGTGGAGTCAGTTCCGGGGTCCATGGGCTGGAACGTCATTTGGGCCGTCGCTGGGCCGACGTCGTTTCTTGCGCCCACGGCGAGCCCCCCGAAGACGGCGGCAGCAACAGCAGCGGCAACTGCGAGAGCCATGACTCCTCGGCGGCGGCGTTGACTCTTGCGGAAGCGGTGGGCCATCAGCGACAACGTTTCTGATGGCGCCTGAGTTTCATCCATACCCAGAGGTGAATGGATGGCAAGGGCCTCTTCCGGCGAGATTCGGCTCAGGATGCCTGGGAGACCCGCAAGTTCCGTCACCGCTTCACGGCAGTTGGCGCAGGTACTGAGGTGCTGCTCGTATTCGCGACGTTCATCGGTGGGGAGCGCTCCGAGGACGTAGGACGCGTCCCAGTCTTGGTAACGGTCCTCGTTAGCTTGAAGATCGGGATGCTCAGTCATCGTGTGACGCCCCTTTCTTGGAGGGCTAGCCTCAGCCCGCGTAACCCATAGTGGAGCCGCGATTTCGCGGTTCCTTCTGGGATGCCAAGCCGTCTCGAAATTTCAGGAATGCTCTGACCAGCGAAGTACGCATCGATGACGATCTGACGGTGGTGGTCGGAGAGCGACGCCAGCGCGTCCGCAACGATGATGCTGTCCAGGACGGCATCAGTGCGATCGAGAGCAGTGCCTTCTACCTCGCCAAGGGCTGCCACTTCTCGTCGACTCCGGGCAGATCGTGCGTCGTCGATGACGAGGCGCCGAGCGACCGTGAACAGCCACGCTTGAGCCGCATCCTTGTCGAGCTCCAGCACCTTAGGACGCTGCCATGCTCTCAGCATCGTCTCTTGAACGATGTCCTCGGTCAGCGCCGCGTTCCGAGTGAGGCTGTGTGTGTAACGGCGAAGCGCCCCGCCGTGGCACTCGAACAATGTCGACAAAAGCTCGTCACTGGCTCGGGCCATGACCTTCACCGCCTCGCGCCAGTGAAGTCCGGCTAGTGCCTGATCCAGGACCGCCTCTTGTCGTGCCTGTATCGAGCGCACCGAGGAACGCCGATGCGCACCAGTGATCGAACCTCATGCCATCGACCAGGCCAGGACATGGGTTCACCGTCTGAGCGGAAGCAGTCGACGTATTCGCACCCACTGTCTCTGCCTTGATGTCGATGAGCACTGCCTTGTGGCTCCTTTGCTCGGGTGGGGTTGTGGAGCTGCGAGGGCCTGCAACCCGGAGAGTTCTGTCCGGCAGGCACGCGCGCGATCAGGAGGCTGGGGT
Source organism: Frigoribacterium sp. Leaf263 (assembly GCF_001422285.1). Lineage (GTDB taxonomy): Bacteria > Actinomycetota > Actinomycetes > Actinomycetales > Microbacteriaceae > Frigoribacterium. The sequence continues at coordinate 10,952 of NZ_LMMO01000006.1, read as the reverse complement.
CGCTGCGCCCTCAGTGGCTGCTTCCATGTTGATCGTGCCGTCCGGCTGGAGGACGTACCAGGCATCCTTCACGCCCTGTCCGTTGACCTGTCCAGGTTCGGTGTCCTTCGCGAACCGGTACACCGGCCAGCCGTCGACGGTCAGCTGGGTTGTCCCGTCCGTGCGGGTGAGGGAACCGATCTCGCCCGTGATGCCTTCTGGGGAGGACGTGTCGGAGGCTTCAACTGCCGGCCAGGTCGTGGCGCATTCGTCGTAGCAGTTGCTGGTGCCCGAGTCCTGCTCGTCCATCTTGAACGTGTAGATCGTGTACCCGGCGTCGTCGGTGATGATCTCGCCCAGGGGAGACGTTGCGGTGCCGAGGACTGCCGCTGCCGCGGTGGTCTCGGCGGGGGCCGGCTCGGTGGAGTCGGTCGTCGTGGATGATTCGGCAGATGTGGTGCACCCGGAGAGAGCGGCCGCCGCCAAAACGGCCGTCGTGAGGGTGATGGTCATTCGCTTGTGCATGATTCCTCCTGCTGGTACGCCGGCCCAGGTAGCCCGCTTACTACGAACACGATGCAGCTCATCCAGAAGTTCATCCGTGGCCGAAAAAGATTGGCGGTCGCAGGCAGCCGTCCTCACTCCCGGCGAAACGGGTGGCAAACGCGAGTGGCAACCCTGCACCGAGGGCACCGCTGTCACACATCATCACTCTGGGCCACTGTTCGCAGCTGCGGCGTCACGCCCTGCTGGACGACGTGACTATCCATGTTCACGACGTGATCTGGTCTCGAAACATCCCCCGGGACCGGATTACGGCGATCTCAGACGTCGGCCAGGTCGAGTACAAGGACGCCCGCGGCTACAGCAGCATGGGCGCCTTGGTCAACTTCCACGGCTCATTGGGCTTGACGGTCGCCAGTGTCGCCGGGCTGGTCCTGTCAGCCGAGCGTGATGGCGACGAGGCCACCGATGCCGACCGCGTAGAGCACGAGCACGACGAACGAGTCCACGCCCATGCCCGCGATGCGTCGTCGCGGCCGAAAGAGCAGGCCGACGGCGTAGACGAGCGTGAGGAGCGCGGCGAGGGCGGTCAGGTAGACGTCGCTGGTGTTCGACTGGGGCAGGATCGCCTGCCCGGAGATGACCGTGGCGACGAGGAAGAGCACGGGCAGGAAGGCGTTGCCGCCGAAGATATCGCTCATGGCCAGGTTGTCGTCGCCCTGCTTGACGGCCTGCAACCCGGTCGAGATCTCGGGCAGGCTCGTCGCCAGGGCCAGGACTGTCGCGCCGAACAGCACACCCGACAAGCCGATCTGCGACGCGGCCGCGTCGCCCGCGCGTTCGAGCACGACGCCGGCGACGAGCGTGGCGAGGGCCGACAGGCCGAAGACGACCGCGGCCTTCTTCGTGCTCATGGTCGTCGGCGACGGGTTCGAGCGCGTCCGGTGTCCGCGCGGTCGCGGCGTCGACGTGTCAGGTGCCGCTCCGGCCTCGTGCCACGGCAGGCCCTTGCCGGCACGCCGGACGAGGAACAGGCCCACGAGCCAGATGACGGCGATGAGGACGACGTCCGGCGTCAGGCGCGCCACTGTGAGCGAGGACGGCAGCTGGGTTCCAGCGATGACGACGGCGAGGACCGCCACCACGACCAGTGCCTCGAGCAGCAGCCCTAGGGAGGCCGCGCGATAGGTGAGGGGGTGGACACCCTTGCCGCGTTTCCCGAGGGCGTCCAGGACGACGAGGACGACCGTCTGAAGGGCGATGCCGCCGAGGATGTTGCCCGCGGCCACCTCGAGCGAGCCCGAGAGGGCGGCGCTGACCGTGATGGCGATCTCGGGCAGGTTGGTCGCCACCGCGAGGACGATGAGTCCGCCGAGCGCGCTACCGAGGTGGAGTCGGGAGTCGAGGACGTCGGTCGTTTTCGACAGCTGGATGCCGGCGACCCAGATGACGGCGGCGCCGGCGACGAAGATGGCGGCTAACAGCCAGAGGGGAAGGGTGTCCATGCGTGCTATGCAACTCCTCGGGGTGCGCCTCTCGACGCGGGGCGATCGTCGAGACGGATGCCGGCGGCCCCCGGCCGGTCCAGGCGCCTTGCACTCGTCGGCAGCCGTCGCGGGCTGGGAATCGATCAACCGCCTCATCGACCCCAGGCCGATCGCGAATCCCTGGCTGCTGGTCGCCGCTGGGCTCATCGGCTTTGCAGACAACGAACTCGTCGCGATCTACCGCATCCGCGTCGGGCGACGGATCGGATCGGCAGCCCTTGTCGCTGACGGGGTCCACGCCCGCCTGGACGGCTTCACGTCCCTGTCTGTCGTGCTGGGCGCCATCGGGGTCCTCGCCGGGTTCCCGCTCGCGGACCCCATCATCGGCCTGCTCATCGCAGCCTCGATCATGGTCCTGCCCTGGGGGACGGTGAAATCCATCGGCCGACGGCTGATGGACGGCATCGACCCCGACCTCCACAAGCGAGCCGAACACGCCCTGGAACACGCCCTGGGCGTGCGGGGCGTCCACGATCTTTATCTCCGGTGGATCGGGCACCGTCTCACCGGCTCCGCAACCATCGAGGTCGACGCCGAAGACCTCCTGACGGCGTCCCAGACCGCCGACCAGGCCGAGGCGCATCTGCGCGCTGCGCTCGGCAACCTCGACGCGTTCACCGTTACACCGATACCACCGGTGCCGGCTCAGAGGCTCTCATCAGCCGTACGCGGCACGATACCTCCGGGGGGTATCTTTTTTTCGATTCTGATCCTGGAAGAACGACCATGAACCGCACCGCCACCATCTTCATCAGCGCAACTGCGACCATTGCTGCCCTCGCCCTCGCGGGGTGCGCCGAGGCGTCGTCGTCCGCAGGCGACACGTCGTCCGCGTCGTCGTCCCAGGCTGCTGCCTTCAACGATCAAGACGTCATGTTCGCCCAGATGATGCTCCCGCACCACACCCAGGCCGTCGAGATGAGCGACATGCTCCTCGCGAAAGACGGTATCGACGGGGACGTGATCACCCTTGCCGAGACGATCAAGGCCGAGCAGGCCCCGGAGATTGATCAGCTCACGACATGGCTCAAGGCTTGGGGGCAGGACACTGAGGCGTCCATGGATCACTCCATGGACGGCATGATGAGCGACTCCGACATGGACGCCCTCGAGAATGCTGACGGAACCGACGCGGCGCGGCTGTTCCTGGAACAGATGACGACACACCACGAGGGGGCTGTCGAGATGGCGCAGACCGAGATCGAGGGTGGGCAGAACCCTGACGCGGTCCAGCTGGCGACAGCGATCGTCTCCTCTCAGACTGACCAGATCGACACGATGGAAGACCTCCTCGCGGTAATCAAGTAGCCGTCCTCGTCGCAGGCCAGCGTGCCCCAAGACGGTCACCAGAATCTCGGTCTTGGTAATGCAGTCCCGGGATGGCTCGGGGAGCCACAAGCAGCGGAATTTTGGTCGCCACCTGGGGTGGCAGCGATACCGGTCGCCGGCCTCGTGGTCGACGTCGCTCCCGCAGTCCTGCTGGTGAGGATGTGACCCGTGCTGAAAACGTCCGCCTAGCAATCGGTCACCGGTTGAGGCAGCCCCAGGCATCATGAGGGGCATGAGAGCGGGGACAGTGACTTACGGGAAGACCCTCGCTGGTGTCTTGGCTGTTCTCAGCGATGTCGATCCGTATGGTCTCGAGCCTGGTCAGCCGGACGGTGCTCCGTCAGATGAGTGCGAGATGGAGGCGGTCGACCTGGTTCGCATTCTCCTCAGGGCCGATGCCGTCACGATCCTTGATGTCGAGGCGGTGTGGATGCGCTGGTTCTCGGAGTCGCTCGTCCTTCGACTCGGACCGCCCCGAATGGCGCAACTGGTTGATCGCTTGAACGCACGCGTGGACGGTGCCCGATAGAGGATCGCCCACTGGATCACTTGCTGTGGGGCGAGTGCACTCGGAGCGGACGCCGTCTTGGTCGTTCCGCGTCGTCGGTGAGCGTGGGCGGAAATGGTCCTCGACGTCGTAGCGTCTAGGGATGCAGCAGCCGAGGGGCCTCGATCAGCTCGTGTCGGAATGGCGGAGCTCCGGACCAGGACGTGCGCGCTTCGTGCCGGGCTTCGACCCATCAGGTGGAGGAGCAGCGGCGAAAGTCCTCGTGCTGATGGAATCACCCGGTCCTGCCACGATCAGGCAGGGCGAGGACGCGATCAGCAGTGAGGACAACCCGGGGCCGACGGCGTCTGCGTTCAGGCGAGCACGGATCGAGTCGGGGCTGGGCAGGCACGTCTACCTGCGATGGAACATCGTCCCGTGGGCCCTTGGTCGGGCGCCGACCGTCACCGATCTCGACGAGGCACGCCCTGCCCTGGCTCAGCTGCTCGTTTCTCTGCCGCAGCTGCGGGCGATCGTGACCTTCGGAACTCCGGCCCTGACGGGCGTGATGAGGTACTTCACCCTGGAACCGCGTGCGAGGGTCGTGCCCGTGCTCGCAGCACCCCATCTGTCGCCGGCGAACGCCACCCGCGCCGGCGAGAAGCACCTGCGGGCCGTCACGGCCCTACGGCACGCTTCGCTCCTCTGATCATCTCCGCGAGGAGTGGGGGCTGTGCTGCAACGCGGCGATCACGGCCAGGAGCTCCTGCGCCCCGGCGCTCAGACCGGCCGACCACACAGCGCGAAACGGTCGTCTCAGGTCGACGGCTGCCGGGACGGTGACGAGGCGCCCGGCGCGGAGGTCGTCCTCGACCAGCAACGAGCTGATGACTCCCGGACCCACACCGCCGGCGATGGCCGCCCGGATGGCGCCCGTCGACGACAACTGCGCAGCGGGTTCTGCCATCAGGGCAGGGTCGATCCCCAGGGCGAGCTCGAGGGTCCGGCGGGTGCCCGAGCCCGACTCCCGAGACACGAGCGGTGTGGATGCGAGATCCGCTGCCGTCACGGGTTCGGACTTCGATGCCCATGCGTGCCTCGGCGAGACGACGACGAGCAGTTCGTCGACACCCAGGACGGTCGTGGCGAGCCCGTCGGCCTCATCAGGGGTCTCCGTGAACCCGAGGTGCGCGCGCCCCGAACGGACCTCGTCGACGACCCAGTCGCTGTTGCCCGATTCCAGGCGCACCCGGACACGATCCGCTGCCGCTGTCATCCAGCGTGGCATCAGCGCCTCTGACACCGTCTGACTCGCCGCGACGAGGAGAGCGTCGGAGGCGCCGGTCATCAGGGTGTCCAGCGATCGTTCGAAGGTGGTCGCCGCCTCGAGCAGGGGTCGGCCCCACTCGCACACCAGGAGTCCGTGCTCGGTCAGCGCCGAGCCCGCCCGAGAGCGGACGAGCAACGTACGACCCAGCCGCCGCTCGGCGCCCGTGATGCGAGACGACGCCGCCTGCTGGCTGATGCCCACCGATGTCGCGGCCCGGCCCAGACTGCCCGATCTCGAGATCGCCTCCAGCAGTCGGAGCGTCTCGAGATCAACAGGGAGTCCGGTCACAAGGATCGATTGTGACACCACAAGCATCCGCCCGTATCGGCAGCCGGACGCACGTACGAAGATCGAGGCATGCCTGCCGCGATCACACCGACTGTCGCCCCTCCCCGCACGCACGGTCTGTTCCGCCAGCTCGAGCACCGCGGGCAGATCGTGTCGAACCTGACCCCGAACTGGTTCGCGTCGATCATGGGGACCGGCATCGTCGCCAACGCCGCGGCGACCCTGCCGTTGCAGTTCCCGGGGCTGCGCCCCGCCGCGACCATCGTCTGGGCACTGGCCAGCGTGTTGTTGGTCGCTCTCAGCACGGCGACCGTCATGCACTGGGTGCGTTACCGAGCCACCGCGCGGGGGCATCGACTCAATCCGGTGATGGCGCACTTCTACGGGGCACCGCCCATGGCGCTGCTGACCGTCGGCGCGGGCACCCTGCTCTTGGGCAAAGACGTCCTCGGTACGCCCCTGGCGGTCGGCATCGACTGGGTGTTGTGGACCATCGGCACGGTGCTCGGCCTCGTCAGCGCGATCGCGGTCCCGTACCTGACGTTCACCCGGCACGACACGGCCCCCGACAGTGCGTTCGGCGGCTGGCTCATGCCCGTGGTTCCCCCAATGGTGTCTGCCTCGACCGGTGCGCTGCTGCTGCCCTTCCTGCCCGCGGGGCAGGCCAGGCAGAACATGCTCTGGGGGTGCTACGCGATGTTCGGGTTGTCGTTGCTGGCGTCGATCGTGATCATCACGCTGATCTGGTCACGCCTGGCCCAGCACAAGATCGGCCCGGCCGGCATGGTCCCGACCCTCTGGATCGTCCTCGGCCCCCTGGGGCAGTCGATCACCGCGGCCAACCTGCTCGGTGGCAACGCCCACCTCGCCGTCGACCAGGGAACCTCGCACGCCCTGTTCGTCTTCGGGCTCGTCTACGGTGTGCCCACTCTGGGATTCGCCCTGATGTGGGCGGCACTGGCATCGGCCATCACCCGCCGCACCATCCGCCAGGGGCTCCCGTTCTCACTCACCTGGTGGTCGTTCACCTTCCCCGTCGGCACCTGCGTGACAGGCCTGAACGGTCTGGCCCTGCACACGGGACTCGTCGCGCTGCAGGTACTGGCGGTCGTGTTCTACATCGGGCTCGTCGGGGCCTGGGTCACGGTCGCCGTGCGCACCTTCCACGGCAGCGTCATACGCGGAACGCTCCTCGCGCCTCCCCGTCCCCTGCCCTGACCGCGGACGACGAGGGTGCGTGGGGGAGTGGCTCAGATCGAACAGGCGTCGTTCCAGTCACGGCGATAGGCCTCGGGGTCACTGACGTCGACGATGGCCGAGGCGGCGCCCTTGGGCTCGTCACGCGACCGGTAGCTCTCGAACGCCACCGCACTGCGGTCGTTGCTCGCCGGATCACGCACCCCGGAGGCTTCGACCCACAGAGTCCAGTTCCACCGCGTCCGGACGCCAGGCTGCAACGCGCCTTCGCCGACGACCAACAGCACGTCCGTGCCGGCGGGTGAAGACTCGAAGTCTGCGCCCGTGAATGATCGGACCGACGACGTGAGGCCTCTCGCGCTGATCTCCCGAGCTAACTGACTGCCCATGTCCGAGAGATGCTCGCCAGCATCGCCATCCACAGCCACGATGCCTCCACCGGACGGAAGCTGACTCAGCATCTCGGAAACCAAGTCATGGATGACGGTGTTGCTCATGATGCTTTCTCCTGCTCACTCGTTCGTCGAAACGGAAAAGGGAGTCGGCGGCCGCCGACTGATGCGGCTGCACGAAGCGGTCGCGAACCTGATGCAACCACGAGCATGCGCCGACGTTCAGCCCTGTAGAAGCGCGTGCTTGGAGCGCCCGATAGGGGATCGGCTAGCGGACCGCCTCGTCGCCTGGAGAGCCCAAGGTCGTAGCGGTGTTCGCGGTCGCATCACCTGTCCTCCCTCGATCTGCACGGGCCTGCCGACGCTCTCTCGCCTCAGCATCCTGGCGCTTCTGGGTAGGACTCGTTCTGGCAGTCCCGAGGATGGCCATCCCGAGCAGGGCCAGCACGATGATGAGAGCCACTGGGGCGATGACGATCGAGAGCACAGCGCCTCCGAGAAGTAGTGATGTCTGAAGTTAGCGAACTTCGACAGCGTGGTCGAGGCCGAAGGGCGGGGCCCGATAGGGGATCGCTAATCGGACCCGATCTGAGACCGGTGACTGCGGCTGCGGTGGAGATGATGGTCGGGACGGAATACTCCGAGGTGTTCTGTCGCGAAGGTGTCGCGTGCTTGTCGGGTCGGTGTCGTGGACCTCGGGGCTGGGCGTTCCTAGTGTGAGGTCCATGAACGAAACACGGATCGTCGATCTCCGGACCCAGATGGGTTGGACCCAGGAACGCCTCGCTGACGAGAGCGGCGTGACCGTGCGCACCGTCCAGAGGCTCGAGGCGGGCAACGACGGGAGCCTCGACACGCTGTCCCGAGTGGCGAAGGCATTCGGTGTCCCGGTGCGGGATCTCTTCGTCACTATGGCCGAGGACGACTATGGCCGCTCGGTCACCGCCCTCGACGAACGAACGACTTGCCAGCAGGAACGGCGGGGCCGTGTGGAGGAGGGCTTCCGAGCCTTGTACTACGGGGTGGGCGTGCTCTTCACGATCGCCGTGGTCGTCGCAGTCGCCATCGACGTCGTGCCGAACGTCGCGATCTTCTCGATCCCCGCCTACTGGGTAGCCGGGTGGTTGCTGTCGATGTTCTTGTTCCTCGTCGTCCTCAGCCCTCGCCTGGACCGCGCCTATCCCCTCTCCCATGCCGCCACGGACGAGGCGACGAGCAGATAGATACAGCGTCCCGATAGCCGATCGGCGTCCGGACAGTTTGGTCGTCTCATATCCTCACGGCCACGCAACGACGACTTCGAGACTGACGTGTCTTCATTGCGCGGGCGTCTCGCCCCGGCCACGAGACACCAATGCGCCAAGCCGGAATCCGATCCTGACGACATCGATGGTGACGGCCTCATGCTGAGGTGCCCGCGGCTCCCAGGTGCCGTGCGATGGCCGACATGCCTCGCTCGAGCCCCGCCAGCTCGTCGTCGGTGAGTGCGGCGAGCACCTCGTCGTCGAACTCGGGGCGTCGGCGAGCTTGGCGACGAGGGCCTCGCGGAGCGGTGCGATGCCGCCGTNCCGCGGCTCCCAGGTGCCGTGCGATGGCCGACATGCCTCGCTCGAGCCCCGCCAGCTCGTCGTCGGTGAGTGCGGCGAGCACCTCGTCGTCGAACTCGGGGCGTCGCGCCACGAGCCCCCGCACGACGGTGCGGCCGAGGGGCGTCGCCCGGACCTGTCTGACGCGGTGGTCGTCGGGGTCGTTCGTCCGGGCGGCGACTTCCTGCCCGACCAGTCGGTCGAGCACGCCCGACATCGTGGCCAGCGACACGTCGAAGGTCTGAGCCAGNGTCGTCGGGGTCGTTCGTCCGGGCGGCGACTTCCTGCCCGACCAGTCGGTCGAGCACGCCCGACATCGTGGCCAGCGACACGTCGAAGGTCTGAGCCAGYCGGCTGGCGGTCGTGCCGCCGTCGGTGGTGACGAGCACCGTCAGGACCTTGAGTTGTCGCGCGGTGAGTTCCAGTGAGAGCAAGGGGGTGACCGACGACGGCAGGACTACGGACTCCATGCTCGTGGTGGCCTCGCGGAGTCGCTGGAGGATCGCGCTCCGCCCAACGCCCTCCTCCATCATCAGGCCACAGGGACGACGGCAGGACTACGGACTCCATGCTCGTGGTGGCCTCGCGGAGTCGCTGGAGGATCGCGCTCCGCCCAACGCCCTCCTCCATCATCAGGCCACAGTAGGGCGTCTCGCAGTCAGCGCCCAGCCGAAGTGCTTAGTGCAAAGCTAACCTTTGTCGATGCCAGACGACGACGTGCCGGCCCACCCGCTCGACGAGATGAGGGACGACCATGACCACGAAGCAGCCCGACATGCACACCATCGGAACGGACGAGATCGATCTCGAGGCGCTGCGCGACAGGTACGCGGCCGAGCGTGAGCGGCGGATCCGCCCCGAGGGATCGGGTCAGTACCGCAGAGYCGCCGGTGAGTTCGGCTACTACGCCAAGGACCCCTACACCCCCCGGGTMGAGCGTCAGCCGCTCACCGACCGGGTGGAGGTCCTGGTGATCGGCGGAGGGTTCGGTGGCCTCGTGACCGGGGCGCGCCTCCGGCAGGCCGGTGTCGAGTCGATCCGCATGATGGACGAGGCAGGCGACTTCGGTGGCACCTGGTATTGGAACCGCTACCCGGGTGTGCGCTGCGACATCGAGTCGTACGTCTACATGCCCCTCCTCGAGGAGGTCGGGACCATCCCCGGATGGCGGTACGCCCCCGGAGAGGAGATCCGGAGGCACGCCGTGGCGATCGCCGAACGGTTCGATCTCTACCGCGACACGGCCTTCCAGACCCGTGTCACCGGGCTGACCTGGGACGAGGACGCGGCCGAGTGGGTCGTCGAGACCGACCGGGGGGACCGGATGCGCTCCCGATTCGTCGTGACGTCCTCGGGCACGCTGACGACACCGAAGCTGCCGGGCATCCCGGGCATCGAGACGTTCCGGGGTCACACCTTCCACACCAGTCGCTGGGACTACGCCTACACGGGCGGCGACGCCGCAGGGGGCTTGGAGGGACTCGCCGACAAGCGGGTCGCCGTGGTCGGCACGGGCGCCACGGGTCTGCAGGTCATCCCTCACCTGGGTCGGGACGCCGAGAGCCTCGTCGTGTTCCAGCGCACGCCCTCGACCGTCGACGTCCGCGACAACCGGCCGACGGATCCCGAGTGGGCGGCGTCGCTCCGCCCGGGGTGGCAGCGGGAGCGGCAGGACAACTTCCTCGCGGTGATCTCCGGTGAGGATCATGACGTCGATCTCGTCGGCGACGGCTGGACCAGCGTCCCGCAGCTGCAGCGCGCCATGATCACCGGTCGCGTCGACCCCGACCTGAGCCCGGAGGAGCGCGAGCTCGCCGATGAGCTGCTCGACGCCCGGAAGATGACAGCGATCCGCGCGCGGGTCGACGAGCTCGTCGACGATGCAGCCACCGCGGAGGCGCTGAAGCCCTGGTACCGCTACATGTGCAAGCGCCCCGGGTTCAGCGACGAGTACCTGCAGACGTTCAACCGCCCGAACGTGACACTGGTCGACACCGCAGATCACGGAGGCATCACGCGCATGACCGAGACCGGAGTCATCGTCGGAGATACGGAGTACGAGGTCGACTGCGTCGTCTTCGCCACGGGATTCGAGGTCGGTGTCTCCGGYGTSCTGAGCGGGACGCTGCCGGTCACCGGTCGCGGGGGAGCGACCCTGCTGGATACGTGGGGGCGGGGCCCGGAGACGCTTCACGGCTTCTACACGCACGGGTTCCCGAACCTGTTCCACCTCGGCTCCCTGCAGAACGCGAACTCGGTCAACTTCGTGCACATCCTCCAAGACCAGGCCGAGCACATCGCAGCCGTCATCGG
>NZ_LMMO01000005.1 GCF_001422285.1 Frigoribacterium sp. Leaf263 | reverse complement strand
AAAGAACACTACACGGACATCCGCCCACACGTCCAAACCTCCACGCATCCCGGGCGTGTCGCACCCAAAAAGCCCGAAAACAAGCCGATCGGCCCCCACACAGCCACACACGGCCGCGGAGACCCGGTCTGTCGAGCCGGGGGATCGCTCCTCAGGAGCATGCGCGGCACCGGGCGACCACCCGTCGGTGCTCCGCGAGGGAGTCCCCCTCGGTGACCGTGTAGCCAGGTCACCGAGACACCGGGTCGCAAAGACACCAGATCACTGGATCACTGGATCACTGGATCACTGGATCACGGAGACACCGGTCACCGAGTCACCGGGTCACCGAGTCACCGAGTCACCGAGTCACCGGGTCACCGAGTCACCGGGTCACCGGGTCACCGAGTCACCGAGTCACCGGGTCACCGGGTCACCGGGTCACCGGAACATCGGGGCACGGGGACACCAGGACGCGGGAGCACTGAGACACCGGCGCACTCGGTCGCCGGGTCACCAGGTCACCAGGTCACCAGGTCACCAGGTCACCGGGCCACCGGGTCGCGGAGACTCCGGATCACCGGACACCGAGACATCGAGACATCGAGACACCGGTACTTCCGAAGAGGCAAAGCCCCGAACGCGCGGGACACCGGGACACCGGGACACCGGGACACCGGCGATACCCGATGTCGCGACTAGGCGAGCGGAAGCAGCTGGACCGCGCCGAGCGAGACGACGGCGATGAAGATCCACGATGCGAGTCCGACGGCGACTGCGCGGCCACCCGTCCGGGCGAGCTTCTCGAAGCGGATCCCCGTGCCCAGACCGAAGAGGGCCAATCCGAGCAGGACGGTCTGCAGCAGATCCGCCGCGCCGAGAACGCCCTCGGGGATCGGCACCACGGTGCGGAGCACGACCGCGACGAGGAAACCGACGACGAAGAGCGGCACGATCGGCGGGCGTGCACCGACGTCGCCGCCTCGTCGGCGGATGACGAGCGAGGTGATCGCGACCACCGGGGCGAGCATCACCACCCGGGTCAGTTTCACGACGATCGCGATGGCCAACGCCGATGCGCCGGCGGTCTGCGCGGTGGCCACGACCTGCCCGACATCGTGCACGCTCGCACCCGTCCAGGCGCCGAACTGCATGTCGGTGAGGCCGAGAGCCGAGGCGATCGGCGGAAGGATCGCGATCGCGGCGGTCCCGCACAGGGTGACGAGGGCGACCGGGGTCGCGGCATCACGGCCGCGGTCTCTCGTGACCGCGCTCATCGCGCCGATGGCCGAGGCGCCGCAGATCGAGAAGCCGGCGGCGAGCAGCAGCGGCTGATCACCGGGCAGTCGTGCCCATCGGCCCAGCGCCCAGGTCACGAAGAAGGTCGCGGCCAGGATGGCGACGACCACCACGACGGTGAGCCACCCGAGCCCGGCAACATCGACGAGGCTGAGCTTGAGTCCGAGCAGCACCACCCCGATGCGCAGGAGCCGCTTCGCCGAGAGGGTCAGCCCGGGAGCGAGGACCCCGTCGACTGCGGGGCGTGCCGCCGGGATCTGCGCGACGATGACGCCAAGCAGAACGCACACGGTGAGGATCGGCACCGCCGGAACGAGCGAATGCACCCCCCATGCGATCGCCGTTGCGACCGCGGCCACCCCGACTCCCGGCGCCCAGGGGGCGCGGGGAGTCGCGGTCTTCGGGCCGGCGGTCACGACGGGCGCGCGGTCAGACGCGGTTCTTGGCGGGGTTGATCAGCGAGCCGATGCCCGAGATCGCGACCTCGACGGTCTGCCCCGCGGTGAACGGGCCGATTCCCGACGGAGTCCCCGTCAGGATCACGTCGCCCGGGAGCAGGGTGAACACGTCGGTGACGTACTCGATCAGCTCGGGGATCTTGTGGATCATCTGCATCGTGGACTCGCGCTGCATGACCTCGCCGTCGACGCGGGTCTCGATCGTCGCGTCGCTCCAGTCGAACTCGTTCTCGATGTACGGCCCGAGGGGCAGGAACGTGTCGTAGCCCTTGGCGCGTGTCCACTGGCCGTCGCTGTTCTGCACGTCGCGAGCCGTCACATCGTTCGCGATCGTGTACCCGAAGACCACGTCTTCGTAGTTCTCGGCCTTGACGCGCTTCGCGATGGAGCCGATCACGATGGCCAGCTCCCCTTCGAAGTCGACCTGGCCGACGTCGGGCGGAAGCTGGATCGAGTCGCCGAAGCCGATGACCGTCGTGTTCGGCTTCATGAACAGCAGCGGAGCCTCGGGCGGCGTCTGCCCGAGCTCGTCGGCGTGATCGTGGTAGTTGAGACCCACGCCCACGACCTTCGATCGGGGGATGACCGGGGCGAGGATCTTCGCCGAGCGGAGGGAGATCCGTTCGCCGGTGGTCTCGTAGCCGCTGTACATCGGGTCGCCTGCCAGCACGATGAGTTCGCGCTCGTCGACGATGCCGTAGCGGGGGTCTTCGCCGGGGGTGGCGAACCGTGCGATCTTCATGCGTCGAGCCTCGTCATCCATCCGTGAACATCGGGTCGCCGACCGTACTGGATGTCGGTCAATTCAGCGCGCAGGGACATCGTGAGCTCGCCGCCCTCGGCAGCGGGCGAACCGATGTGGATGCCCTCGCCCTTCAACTCGGCGATCGGCACGACGACCGCGGCGGTGCCGCAGGCGAACACCTCGACGATGTCGCCCGAGGCGACCCCGTCTCGCCACTCGTCGATCGTGACGCGTCGACGCTCGACCCGGTGCCCGCGCGCCTCGGCCAGCTCGAGGATGGAGTCTCTGGTGATGCCTTCGAGGATCGAGTCGCTATCGGGTGTGACCAGGGTCCCGTCGCGCTTGACGAGGACCACGTTCATGCCGCCGAGCTCTTCGATGTAGCTGCTCTCGGACGAGTCGAGGAACAGCACCTGCTGGCAGCCGTTCTCGTAGGCCTCCTGCTGCGGGAGCAGGGACGACGCGTAGTTGCCGCCCGTCTTGGCGGCACCCGTGCCTCCTTTGCCGGCCCGTGCGTAGTTCGTGGTCAACCAGATGGAGACGGGTGACACACCCCCCGTGAAGTACGCGCCGGCCGGGCTCGCGATCACGTGGTAGGCCACCTCATGCGCGGCCCGCACCCCGAGGAAGGCCTCGGTCGCGATCATGAACGGCCGGAGGTAGAGGCTGGTCTCGGGCGCCGACGGGACCCAGTCGAGGTCGGCGCGCACGAGCTGCCGCACGGATTCGACGAAGTCGTCGGTGCCGAGCTCGGGCAGGGCCAGACGGCGGGCCGACCGCTGCAGCCTCCGGCCGTTGGCATCGGGGCGGAACGCCCAGACGGAGCCGTCGGCGTGCCGGTAGGCCTTCATGCCCTCGAAGATCTCCTGGGCGTAGTGCAGCACGGAGGCCGACGGGTCGAGCTGGAGCGGCCCGTAGGCATGGACCGACGCGTCATGCCAGCCGCCCTCGAGGCTCCACGCGATGGTGACCATGTGATCGGTGAAGTGCTTGCCGAAGCCGGGGTCGGAGAGGATCGTCTCGCGCTCGGCCGCGTCGCGGACGCTCGCGGAGGGCCGGAGATCGAACTGCAGGCCGAACTCGGAGGGCGCGGTGTCGGTGGTGGTCATGATGCCCTTCGAGCGGAGGCGGACGGGGTCGACGACTGCGACCGGGCTTCGCGGATGCGGTCGGCGATGGCCGAGCCGATCTCGGCGGTGGTGCGAGGGGGCTCCGAGGAGGCGCGACCCGCCCGGTCGGCGATGTCGCCCTCGACCGCCGCCGTGACCCGCGCGGCGGCATCGGGCAGCCCGAGGTGATCGAGCAGCATCGACACCGACAGCACGGCCGCCGTCGGATCGGCCTTCTGCTGCCCGGCGATGTCGGGGGCCGACCCGTGGACGGGCTCGAACATGCTCGGGAACACGCCGTCGGGATTGATGTTGCCGGACGCGGCGAGACCGATGCCGCCGCTGATCGCACCGGCCAGATCGGTCAGGATGTCGCCGAAGAGGTTGTCGGTGACGATGACGTCGAAGCGGGACGGATCGACGACGAGATGGATGGTCGCGGCGTCGACGTGCTGGTAGTCGACGGTCACGTCGGGGTACTCGACGGCCACGGAGTCGACGAGGCGCTGCCAGAGCCCCCCGGCGAAGACGAGCACGTTCGTCTTGTGCACGAGGGTCAGACGGCCACGGCGGGCCCTGGCCTTCTCGAACGCGAACCGGACGACCCGCTCGACGCCGTGCGCCGTGTTGACGCTGACCTCGTTCGCGATCTCGTGCGGCGTGCCCTGGCGGAGCGACCCGCCGTTGCCGACGTACGGCCCCTCGGTGCCCTCGCGGACGACCACGAAGTCGACCTCGCCCGGATCGGCCAGGGGCGAGGGCACACCGGGGTGGACCAGGGTCGGCCGGAGGTTCACGTAGTGATCGAGCGCGAACCGCAGGCGGAGCAGCAGCCCGCGTTCGATGATGCCGCCGCGGAGGCGCGGGTCGCGCGGGTCGCCGCCCACGGCGCCGAGCAGGATCGCGTCGTGGTCGGTCAGGGCGGCGAGATCGTCGTCGGTGAGGATGTCGCCCGTCTCGAGATAGCGGGAGGCGCCGAGTCGGAACTCGGTCACCTCGAACACCGCGTCGTCGCCCACGGCGACGTCGAGCACCTTCAGGGCCTCGGCCACCACCTCGGGGCCGATGCCGTCGCCCGGGACGGCGGCGAGTCGGACGGTGCGCGGCATGGGACTCCTAGACGTCTCGGGGTGGACCGGCACCACATTACCCGTGCGCACCGACACCGCCGGCGGGGCGGCCGGGCGGCGCGTCCGGTGCGGCGAGCACGCTAGTCGCCGGCCGACGCCCGGCGCAGCGAGAACAGGGCCACGACGACGGCGAGGACCATGACGCCCGCCCCGACGCCGGCGGTCGCCACGAGACCCGCGTCGAACGCGTGCGTCGCGGCGTCGAGGAGCTGGCGACCGAGGGGGGCCTCGAGGGTCCCTGCTGCGGACACCGCGCCTCCCAGGGTCTCCCGGGCGGCCTCGCCGGTCTCGGCGGGGACCCCGGCCGGGATGACCAGGCTGCCTCGGTAGATGGCGGTGAGCATGCTGCCGAGCACGGCCGTCCCCAGCACCGCGCCGACCTCGTAGGCGGTCTCGGACACCGCCGAGGCGGCTCCGGCGCGCGCCGGCGGGACGGCCGCGATGATCTGGTCGTTCGAGATGGTCTCGGCCGCACCGACCCCGAGACCGACCAGCGCGAAGCCGACGACGAACAGGGCCACCGGGGCCTCCGCCCCCGCCAGCCACACGGTCGCGTAGCCGACGCCGGCGGAGCCGAGGCCGACGGCGACGATCACGCGCGGCGTCACGCGGCGGACGATCGGCACGACGATCAGACCCGCCACGATCATGACGGCGAGACCCGGCACCAGCGTCAACGCGGCCTGCAGCGGACGCAGACCCACGACGAGCTGGAGATGCTGCGTCGTGAAGAACAGGAAGCCCACGAGCGAGAGGATCGCCAGGAGGTTCACCACGATCGACCCGGCGAAGACGGGGTTCGAGAACAGCCGCACGTCGAGCAGCGGGCGTTCGCGCCGCAGCTGCCGGCGCACGAACAGCCAGCCCGAGACGACGCCGAGCACGGCGAGGCCCAGGACGTCGAGGCCGGGACCGTGGGTCGCGAGCAGCTTGATCGCCGCGACGACGGGGGCCATCGCGGTCAACGACAGCAGCACCGAGAGGGGGTCGAAGGGTCCGGGATCGGGATCGCGGCTCTCGACGAGCAGGATCGGCGCGAGCACCAGCAGCGGCACGAGCACCGGCACCGCGATCAGGAAGATCGAGCCCCAGGCGAAGTGCTCGAGCAGGATCCCGCCGACGATGGGCCCGAGGGCGGATCCCGCGGCGAACCCGCTCGCCCAGATCGCGATGGCGAGACGGCGCTGGTCGCGGTCGACGAACGTGCTGCGCAGCAGCGACAGCGTGGCCGGCATGATCATGGCCCCGAAGAATCCGAGGACCGCGCGCGCCGCGATCAGGGTCCCGGCGTCGGGGGCGAACGCGGCCCCGAGCGAGACGAGGGCGAAGCCCGACGCCCCGATGAGCAGCAGTCGACGACGACCGAAGCGGTCGCCGAGCGAGCCCATCGCCACGAGCAGGCCCGCGAGCACGAGCGAGTACACGTCGACGATCCACAGCTGGTTCGCCGCGCTCGGGCGCAGGGCGGTGGAGATCTCGGGCAGGGCGAAGCTCAGGACCGTGTTGTCGATCGAGACGAGCAGCACCGGCAGCATGAGGACGACCAGTGCGGCCCACTGCCGGGTCCCCGCGCGGGAGGGCGTGCCGACGGTCGAGGAGGCGCGGGTCATGGGGAGGGGTCGCTTTCGTCGCAGAGGGGGTGCGGTCGTGACGGAGCGCTCTGCGCTCTAAAACCGTCCAGGCGGTACAGTAAACCGTCCGGACGGTACAGTATCAGAATGAGTCCACGACCGTCGGCCCGCGAGAAGATGCTCGACTCCTTCGAACTGCTGGTCGTCGCCGACGGGGAACGCGCGGCGACCTTCGACGCCGTCGCCGCCGCCGCTGGCGTCTCGAAGGGCGGGCTGCTCTATCACTTCCCGAGCCGAGAGGCGCTGGTCGACGGGGTCGTCGACCGCCTCGCCTCACTCGTCGACGACGACATCCACCGCATGACCACGGCTCCCGACGGCGCGGTCGACTACTTCATCCGCACCTCGTCGCCGCCGGCCGTCGTCGCCGAGTCGCCGTTCGACCGGTGCATCACCGCGGTGGCCCACCTCGCCTCGAGCGGGCAGTGGCCCCGCGCGGTCGACGCCCTGACCGGGATGCAGAGCCGCTGGCACGAGGTCGTGCTCGAGGCCGTCGGCGACCCGGCGGTCGCCCGGGTGGTCTCGCTCGTGTCGGACGGCCTCTACTTCGGCCCGGGCCACTCGTCGTCTGCCTCGGGCGCCGGCCCCGATGCGGAGCGCGCGGGCATCGACGACGTCATCGCCGTGCTGCGTCGCCTCGCCGACGGCCGATGACGCCGCCTCAGCCGACGACGATGCAGGCGGGGCTGCCGATCGAGAAGACGTCGATCGGAGCGCCCGGCAGACCCGACTCGGGGTCGAGCGGCAGCACCGACACCGTGTCGGACCCCTGGTTCGCGCAGTAGAGCATGCCCGGGGTGATCGCGAAGTGCCGGGGCCATTCGCCGCCGCACGGCGCCTCGCCGACGAAGGTCAACCGCTCGCCCTCGCCCGAGAAGACGCTGATCGTGTCGCGTCCGCGCGTGGCCACGTAGACCCGGCCGGCGTCGACGACGATGTGCGACGGCAGGATGCCCGGAGTCGCCGACGCCCCCTCGAAGACCTCGATCGAGTGGTCGACCACGAGCTTCCCGCCGACCCGGCGCAGCACGTGCAGACGCGAGTCCAGCTCGCCGACCACGACGAGGCGGTCGTCGAGCCACGCGACGTGTCGAGGCCCGGAGCCCGAGGGCAGCGGATGCACCGCGACCTGCTCCGGGTCGAGCGTGATCGGGTCGATGACGTACTCGACGAGTCGGTCGGTGCCGAGATCGCTGATGAGGACCGTCCCCCACGGGGTGGGGGTGGCCTGGTGCGCGTGCGGGCGCTCCTGACGCTCGAGCACAGGGCCGTGACCGACGGGCAGCGCCAGCGACCGAGTCACCCGGGCCGGGTGCGACGCCTCGCCGGAGAGGACCCCGATACCGCCCCCGACGTAGTCGGCGACGACGAGCGCGCCCGAGACCGGATCGACGACGAGGTGGCACGGGGACGAACCGCCCGAGGACGCGCTGCTGGCCGCGACGAGCGAGCCGGCCGAGACGGTGTACGACAGCACACGCCCCTCGCCCGTCTCGGAGGCGGCGTGCAGCGCGCCGTCGGCGACGACGAGGAACGACGGGTCGTCGGCCTGGACGACCTGGACGGCCTGCCACGGCACGCCGGGTGCCGAGCGCTCGAGGACGGTGATGCCCTCGCCGCGCCCGCCGCTCGTCGGCGTGTACGAGCCGATGTACAGCCGGTCGGGGGCAGGGACGGCCTGACCCGCGACGTCCGTCGAGCTCATGGTCATGCCCGCCCGGCCCCCGGGCCCGTCGGCTCGGTGCCGTTGGCGATGCGCTCGTGATGGTGGATGACCTCGCCCACGATGAAGTTCAGGAACTTCTCGGCGAAGGCCGGATCGAGGTGCGACTGCTCGGCGAGCTGCCGCAGCCGCTGGATCTGCACCCGCTCGCGCTCGGGATCGCTCGCGGGCATGCCCGCGGCCGCCTTGAGATGCCCGACCGACTGCGTGAACTTGAACCGTTCGGCGAGCAGGTGCACGAGCGCCGCGTCGATGTTGTCGATGCTCTGCCGGATCCCGGTCAGTTCGTCGATCGCTGCCCGGTCGGTGCCGCTGAGGGGGCTGTCCGCCCCGAGGGGACTGTCGAGTGCCATTCACCGAGCCTAGCGAAGGAGGCCCCGCCGAGACCGAGGAGGCGCGTCCCCGGATGTCGGGACGCGCCTCCTCGGCGGGGTGCTCGCGTCAGTCGACGAGCGTCAGCGTGACCTCGACGTTGCCGCGCGTGGCGTTCGAGTAGGGGCAGACGTGGTGTGCCGCGTCGGCGAGCTCCTGACGGCGCTCGGGCTCGACGTTCGGCGTGTAGATGTCGAGCTCGACGGCGAGACCGTAGCCGCCGTCGCCGTTCGAGCCGATGCCGACGCTCGCCGAGACGGACGAGTCGGCGGTGTCGACACCGAGCTTCTTGCCCGCCCCGTGCATCGCGCTGAGGAAGCAGGCCGCGAAGCCCGCGGCGAAGAGCTGCTCGGGGTTCGTGCCCTCACCCGAGCCGCCCAGCTCCTTCGGCGGACGGGTGTCGAAGTCGAGACGGTCGTCTTCGCTTCGGACGTGACCGTCACGGCCCCCGCCGGAGGCGTGGGCGATGGCGGTGTATGCGATTTCCAGTGTCATGGTGATCAGGCTTCTCTACGAGTCTGAGCGGTTGCTGGGGGCGGTCAGGCGCCGCTCGAGACCCGCCCGCACGGTCGGCCATTCGTCGGCCAGCACCGAGTACACGGCGGTGTCGCGCCACGATCCGTCGGCCCTCGGCTGCGTCCGTCGCTGAACGCCCTCGAACGTCGCCCCGAGTCGCAGGATCGCGGCTCGCGACCGCTCGTTCCGGACGTCCGCCTGCAGCTGGACGCGCCCGAACCCGTGCGCGAACGCGTGACCGAGCACGAGCAGCTTCGTCTCGGCGTTGACGCCGGTGCCCCAGACCTCGGGCGCGTAGGCCGTCCAGCCGACGTGCGCGGACTCGTTGCGCAGGTCGAGGACCTCGAGCGTCGTCGTCCCGACGAGGACCCCCGAGGAGGCGCGGCGGACGCCGTAGACGAGCTCCGAGCCCCAGCGCAGGTACCCGCGGACGAAGGCCGCCCACCCGTCGTAGTCGGCCCGGTACGCGGCCGGACCGCCGCCCCAGCCGCCCGCGAAGACCTCGGGCCGCCCGATGGCCCCATGGAGCTCGGGCAGGTCGGACGGGTCGAGAGGAGCCACGGTGACGAGGGAGCCGGTCAGGGTGACGGTCGAGGGACGGCGCGCGGTCATGCCCCGAGTCTCTCAGCCCGCAGCACCCCGCGACGGCCCGCAACACCCCGCGACGGCCCGACGTCAGCCGCGGAGCGGCCCGGGCTCAGCCGAGGAGGTCGTGGCGGACGACGATCGCATCGCGACCGGGTCCGACGCCGATCGCCGAGATGCGGGCGCCGCTCATCTTCTCGACCGCGAGGACGTACGCCTGTGCGTTCGCGGGCAGGTCGTCGAACGTGCGGGCGCCGGTGATGTCGTCGTCCCAGCCGGGGAACTCCTCGTAGATCGGCTTCGCGTGGTGGAAGTCGCTCTGCGAGACGGGGACCTCGTCGTGACGGACGCCGTCGACGTCGTAGGCGACGCAGACCGGGATCGTCTGGAGCCCGGTGAGGACGTCGAGCTTCGTCAGGACGAAGTCCGTCACGCCGTTGATCCGGGCCGTGTATCGCGCGATCGGTGCGTCGTACCAGCCGCAGCGGCGGGGGCGGCCCGTGGTCGTCCCGAACTCGAACCCGTTGGCCCTCAGGAACTCGCCGGACGAGTCGAACAGCTCGGTGGGGAACGGACCGGCGCCGACGCGCGTCGTGTAGGCCTTGACGATGCCGATCACGCGCTCGATGCGGCCCGGCCCGATGCCCGAACCGGTCGAGGCGCCGCCGGCCGTCGCGGACGACGAGGTGACGAAGGGGTAGGTGCCGTGGTCGACGTCGAGCATCGTCGCCTGGCCGGCCTCGAAGAGCACGGTCTTGTCTGCCTCGAGCGCCTGGTGGATCTCGAGGGCGGTGTCGGCGACCATGGGCCGGAGCCGCTCGGCGTACGACAGCAGCGACTCGACGACCTCGTCGACCTCGATGGCCCGCCGGTTGTAGATCTTGACCAGGAGGTGGTTCTTCTGGTCGAGGGCCGCCTCGACCTTCTGGCGGAGGATGCCCTCGTCGAAGATGTCCTGGATGCGGATGCCGACCCGGTTGATCTTGTCGGCGTAGGTCGGGCCGATGCCGCGACCGGTCGTGCCGATCTGGCGCTTGCCGAGGAATCTCTCGGTCACCTTGTCGAGGGTGCGGTGGTAGTGCGTGATGACGTGCGCGTTGGCGCTGACCCGCAGTCGCGAGACGTCGATGCCCCGGGCGATCAGGGCGTCGAGCTCGTCGAAGAGGACCTCGATGTCGACGACGACGCCGTTGCCGATGACGGGGGTGACGCCGGGCGACAGGATGCCGGAGGGCAGGAGGTGCAGGGCGTACTTCTGGTCGCCGATCACGACGGTGTGACCGGCGTTGTTGCCGCCGTTGAACTTGACGACGTAGTCGATGCGGCTCGAGAGCAGGTCGGTGGCCTTGCCCTTGCCCTCGTCGCCCCACTGGGCTCCGATGATCACCACTGCGGGCATGGTTGCCTCCTCATGTCGGGGGAACGCACCGGCGGAGGTGCACTTGAGTCTACCGACCGGGGCGCCGAGGGCGATCGTGGGCGGACTCGAAGATGAGGAGATGGGCACCTTAGGAGATATGTGAATGTCATATGTTTCTTCCGGCGCATCGACGACCGTCGGCGACGCCTCCGCATCACGACAGGAAGCAGCTCCATGAACACGAAGATCCTCACCGGCCTCGGCACCGTCTGCCTCGCCACCGCGACCCTTCTCGTCTCGACCCCCGCCCTGGCCGCCCCGAGCCCGATCGCACCGGTCTCGGCCTCGGCCCCCTCCGACGCACGACCGCCCCTGGCGGCCGGCATCGAGGTCATCGGCGTCGTCGGCCTGCACGCCGGCATCGAGGTCACGGGCACCCCCGGCGCCTCGATCTCCGTCGACGTCGACGACCGGTACACCGTGCCGTTCCTCGTCGATGGCCACGCCGTCGAGTGGACCACCGTGGGCGACGACGGCTCGGCCCGGCTCGCCGTGCCCGCAGCCGCGGGGGCCGCCACGCACGTCACCGTCTGGATCGGCGAGGGTCGCGACACCCAGGTGCTCGAGACGACCGTCGACCGCACCGACGAGGAGGCCGTCGCCCCGGTCGTCGAGGTCGTCTCGGTCCAGGGCAGCCGTGCCACGGTGATCGTGCCCACGATCGCGGGCAAGTCGTTCGCCATCACGAACGGACGCGGTCAGCGCGTCGCCGGCGCGTACGGCTCGGGCGGACCGACGACGGTCGGCTTCAGCGTGATCCGCGGCACGACGCAGACGTACGAGCTGCGCATCGCCGGACAGGCGAACCTGCCGTTCACCGTCACGGCACGATGAGCACGGGCGGTGCCGGCCTCGGAGACCGGCACCGCACCTCCTCGACGCCCCCGACCGACCTCGCCACGCCCGTCGGCGGCGGCACTGGCGCATTTGTGGTCGGGTACGACAAACTACGGTCATGAGTCTCGTCGCCGGGGTCGACTCCTCGACCCAGAGTTGCAAAGTCGTCATCCGCGATCTGTTGACGGGCGAGCTCGTCCGGCAGGGGACGGCCAAGCACCCCGAGGGCACCGAGGTCGCCCCCGACGCCTGGTGGAGCGCCCTGCTCTCGGCCATCGAGGCGGCCGGCGGCCTCGACGACGTCTCCGCGATCTCCATCGCCGGGCAGCAGCACGGCATGGTCGCGCTCGACGCCGACGGCGAGGTCGTCCGCGACGCCCTCCTCTGGAACGACACCCGCAGCGCCCCTGCGGCGCGCGACCTCATCGCCGAGGTCGGCGCCGACGAGTACGCCAGCCGGACCGGCACCGTGCCCGTCGCGTCGTTCACCGCCACGAAGCTCCGCTGGCTGCGCGACGCCGAGCCCGAGAACGCCGCGCGGGTCGCGGCCGTCGCCCTGCCGCACGACTGGCTGACCTGGAGGCTCCTCGGCTACGGGACCCGCGCCTCCTCGGCCCTGGGCCCCGATCTCGACGAGCTCGTCACCGATCGCTCCGACGCCAGCGGCACCTCGTACTGGAGCCCCGCCCACGAGGCCTACGACCTCGAGCTCTTCGAACGCGCGCTCGGGCGCCCGGGGCGCGTGGCGGGCGGCGACGGCGACGGCGTCGTGCTGCCCCGCGTGCTCGGACCGGCGGACGCGGCCGGGACGACCGTCGCGCATTCGGGCATCCCCGAGGGGATCGTCGTCGGGGCCGGTGCCGGAGACAACGCCGGCGCGGCACTCGGACTCGACGCCACCGTCGGGGATCTCGTCATCAGCATCGGCACGAGCGGCACCGCGTTCGCGGTCACCGACTCCTCCGTCACCGACCCCACCGGGACCGTCGCCGGCTTCGCCGACGCGGCCGGAGGGTTCCTGCCCCTCGTCGCCACGCTGAACGCGGCCCGCGTGCTCGCCTCGATCGGCGCCCTGCTCGGCGTCGACCACGACGAGTTCGCCCGACTCGCCCTCGCCGCCGAGCCGGGCTCGGGCGGGCTCTCGCTCGTGCCCTACTTCGAAGGCGAACGGACCCCCGACCTGCCCGAGGCGACCGCCACCCTCTCGGGGCTGACCCTCGCCTCGACCACTCGCGAGAACCTCGCCCGCGCCGCCGTCGAGGGCATGCTGTCGGCCCTGGCCGACGGCGGAGCGGCGGTGCGCGATCAGGGCGTCGAGGTCCACCGGGTGCTCCTGATCGGCGGCGCGGCCCTCAACCCCGCCGTCCAGACCGTCGCCGCCCAGGTGTTCGACGTGCCGGTCGTCGTGCCGGCACCGGGCGAGTACGTCGCCGACGGCGCCGCCCGCCAGGCGGGCTGGGCCCTCTCGGGGAGCCGACCGCGGTGGGAGCTGTCGACCCGCGCCTCCTTCGCTCCCGAACCACGACCGGAGATCGGCGCGCGGTATCGCGAGGCCCAGGCGCTCGGCTCGCTGCCGCGACCGTAGCGCCCTCGGCGGGCGGGCTCCCGCCTAGAATCGCCACATGCCAGCGGACACCGGGTCGGCCCCCTCGACCATGACCGAGAACTACCTCAAGGTCATCTGGAAGGCCGACGAGTGGGCCGTCGACGGGGGCCCCACCGGGATCACGACGAACGAGATCGCGGCCACGCTCGGGGTCGGCGCCTCGACCGTGTCAGGCAACCTCCGCAAGCTCGAGCGCGACGGCTACATCGACTACCAGCCGTATCGGAGCATCGCCCTCACCGAGACCGGGCGTGCGGTGGCGGTCGCCGTCGTCCGTCGACACCGCCTCATCGAGACCTACCTCGTCGAGCGGCTCGGCTACGGGTGGGACGAGGTGCACGACGAGGCCGAGATCCTCGAGCACGCCGTCAGCGATCGGCTGCTCGAGGCCTTCGACGTCGAGCTCGGCCGCCCGACGGCGGACCCGCACGGCGACCCGATCCCCTCGTCCGACGGGACGGTCGTGCGCCCGACGGCGCATCGGCTCGGCGAGTTCGGGGCGGGCGAGTGCGGCTTCGTCGTCCGCGTCTCGGACGACGAACCCGAGCTGCTGCGCTACCTCAGCTCGCTCGACCTGCGCGTCGGCGCCCACGTGCGGATCGGCGAGCGCCGCGACTACGCCGGATCGCTGCAGGTCGTGGTGACCGACGCCCACGATCGACCGACCGGCACGGTCGAGCTCGCCGGACCGGCCGCCGCCTCGGTGTGGGCGAACTCGGAGCCGCACACGCACGCCTGATCGTGCGGCGTGCGCCTCACCCCGCGGTGCTCGGGGAGGGTGCGGGCAGGCGGGTCCCGGCCGGATCGGCGAGGAGGCGCGCGAAGGCGAGCTCTGCGGCGCCGATCGTCAGACGGTCGGCCCCCAGCTCGGCGGGGACGATGCGCAGGTCGTCGGCAGATCCCGGCAGCGCCTGGGCGGTGACGCCGGCGAGGAGGCGCTCCGGCTCGGCCGCGAGCAGGGAGGCCAGGAACCCGCCCAGGACGATGAGAGCGGGGTCGAAGACGTTGACGACGTTGCGGAGCGCGATCGACAGCTGGTCGACCTGGCGCTGCACCTCGACCCGCGCCTGCGAACCGGGCGCCGACGCGACGAGGGCCGCCGCGAGCTCGTCGGCCTGCGAGCGGTCGAGCCCGGTCACTGCGAGCAGGGCCGCCTGGCCCACCTCGGTCTCGAGGCAGCCCGTCGCGCCGCAGTGGCACAGCCGGCCCACCGAGTTGACGAGCGTGTGGCCGAGCTCGCCCGCGTATCCGCCCGAGCCGACCAGGGGCGCCCCGCCGACCAGCACGCCCCCGCCCACGCCGCTCGCACCGCCGTTGAGGAACACCAGATGCTCGACGCCCCGCCCGGCGCCGAAGCGCCCCTCGGCGAGGGTCGCCGCGGAGGCGTCGTTCGCCGCACGGGCCGGCAGACCGGTGGCCTCGGCCACGAGCTCGGCGAACGGCTCGTCGACCCACCCCAGGTGCGGGGCCAGCCGGACGAGACCGCCGTCGGCCCGGACGAGACCGGGGACGGCGAGACCGACCCCCACCTCGACGACCTCGGGCCGCTCGGCACGCAGCCCCTCGATGACCGAGGCCGCGATCGCCGCGGCCCCCTCGGCCGTCGGGATGCCGTCCGTCTCGCGTCGGACCCGGGATCGCACGACTCCGTCGAGGCCGACGACGCCCACCGTCACGGCATCGATCTCGGGATTCACGGCGTAGGCCACGACATCGCTGCTGGCCGCGACCACCGGGCTCGGGCGCCCCACCCGGACGACCCCGACGGGGTCGGTCTCGACGACGAGGCCCCGGTCGACGAGCTCGCCGACGAGCGCCGCGATCGTCGAGCGGTTGAGACCGGTCGCCTGGGTCAAGGCGGAACGGGACCGGGGGCCCGCCGCGTGCACCAGGCCGAGCAGCGCCGACAGGTTCGTCTGGCGCACACCGTCGGCGCGCGCCCCGGGTTCGATCGTCACGTGGCCTCCTGGGCCGAGCGTACCGGGGTTCCGACGGCGTCGAGTGGCCGCGGGGGCTCCGTCGCACGGGTGCGGACGGACCTCCGCGGCCACCCGGGCCGCTGACCCGGTGGGGCCGGATCAGCCGTCGTCGCGACCGAAGCGCTCGAGCTGCGGCGACACCGGCCGCGACCCGGACGAGGAGGCGCCGGTCTCGACCGACACCGCGCCTCCCGCCCGCGTCACGACGAAGTCGGCCGACTCGCCGTCCGGAGTCGTCACCGTCACGGAACAGGTGCCGTCGGCGCCGGGGAACACCCGCAGCACGAGCCCCTCGAGATAGTCGTGGTCGGGGCGGTCGTCACGCCCGCCCAGCGGGATGACGGCGCCCTCGCGGACGTACAGCGGCAGGGTCAGCACGCCGTGCGTCTCCGTGCGCCATGCGCCCGCGCCGGCGTCGACGACCTCGCCCGTGAACCAGTTCGTCCACCGGCCGGCCGGCAGATAGACCTCGACCGTGCCGTCGGCCGAGAACACCGGCGCCACCAGCAGATCGTCGCCGAGCAGGTACTGCGTGTCGACGTGGGCCGCGCCCCGGTCGCCGGGGAACGCCAGCGCCATCGGCCGCATGACCGGAAGCCCGGTGCGGGTCGACTCGAGCCCCGCGGCGTAGAGGTACGGCATCAGCCGCAGCTTCAGCTTCGTGAAGACCCGGGTCACCTCGACGGCCTCGTCGTCGAACGCCCACGGCACCCGCACCGAGCTGCTGCCGTGGAACCGGCTGTGGCTCGACAGCAGACCGAACGCCGTCCAGCGCTTGTAGACGTCGGGGTCGGGCATGCCCTCGAACCCGCCGATGTCGTGGCTCCAGAACGAGAAGCCGCTCATCGCCAGCGAGAGGCCCCCGCGGAGGGTCTCGGCCATCGACTCGAAGGTGGAGGTCGAGTCGCCGCCCCAGTGCACGGGGAGCGCCTGGCCGCCGGTCGTCGCCGAACGCGCGAACACGACGGCGTCGCCCTCGCCGCGGACCTCCTCGAGGACCTCGAAGACGGCGCGGTTGTAGAGCTGCGTGTACAGGTTGTGCATCCGCTCGGGGTCGGAGCCGTCGTGCCAGACGACGTCGGTGGGGATGCGCTCGCCGAAGTCGGTCTTGAAGGCGTCCACCCCCTGCTCCTGCAGCCCGCGCAGCTTCCCCTGGAACCAGGCCGTCGCCTCGGGGTTCGTGAAGTCGACCAGGCCCATGCCCGCCTGCCAGAGGTCCCACTGCCAGACGCTGCCGTCGGGGTTCGTCACGAGGTAGCCGGCGTCGGCAGCCTCGCGGAACAGCTTCGAGCGCTGCCCGATGTACGGGTTGATCCAGACGCAGACCCGGAGGTCGCGCTCGTGCAGGCGGGCGAGCATGCCCTCGGGGTCGGGGAAGACCCGGGGGTCCCACTCGAAGTCGCACCACTGGAACTCGCGCATCCAGAAGCAGTCGAAGTGGAACACGCTGATCGGCATGTCGCGGGCCGCCATCTCGTCGACGAAGGCCGTGACGGTCTCCTCGTCGTAGTCGGTGGTGAACGACGTCGAGAGCCACAGCCCGTACGACCAGGCCGGCACGTGAGCCGGGCGGCCGGTGAGCCGCGTGTACCGGTCGAGCACGTCGGCCGGCGTGGGGCCCGCGATCACGAGGTAGCGCAGCGTCTCGCCGGCGACTGAGAACTGGACGCGCTCGACCGCCTCGGAGCCGATCTCGTACGACACGTGACCCGGGTGGTCGACGAGCACCCCGTAGCCGCGGTTGGTCAGGTAGAACGGCACGTTCTTGTAGGCCTGCTCGCTGGAGGTGCCGCCGTCGGCGTTCCACACGTCGACGGTCTGCCCGTTTTTGACCAACGGGCCGAAGCGCTCGCCCAGCCCGTAGACGAGCTCGCCGACGCCGAGCGAGAGCTGCTGCGAGACGTACGACGGGGCGTGATCCGCCGCCGTGCCCGGGCGACCCGCTCCCTTCACCACGGCGCCGACCATGGCGCCGTCGATCCGCGCGTCGGGGGCCACCTGGTGGTAGCCCACCGACTTCGCGCCCGAGCGGGTCAGGACGGTGTCGCCGTCGCGGAAGACGAGGTCGAAGGGGCCGCCGCGACCCACGGAGGCGGTGAGCCGCCCCGAGGACAGCGTCGCGCCTCCTGCGGTCATCTCGGCGACGCCGACCCCGGCGGGGCCGCCCTCGGCGCCGACGAGGTCGAAGCCGATCTCGTCGCGCCCACCGGAGAAGTGGGCGACCTCGACGGCGATCACGCCCTCCATCGGCGAGCTGAGGCCGACCGTGAGCACCGGCCGGTTGAGCGTGTCGCCGCGGTGCGCGATGACCTTGGTGGGGGCCGTGACGACGAGCGAGCGCCCGTCGTCACCGGTCTCGACGTCGTAGACCTCCTGGCCGAAGAGGGAGGAGACGCCGGGACGCGTCTGCCAGAAGCCGTCGGTGAACTTCATGCGATGCCTTTCGAGCGGTGCGCGCTACTTGACCGCACCGGCGGTGATGCCGCGGGTGAGGGTGCGCTGGAAGAGGAGGAAGAACACGAGGGTCGGGATGAGACCGAGCAGCGCCGAGGCGCTGGTCGTCGTCACGTCCATCAGCCGGTCGCCCTGCAGCGCCGTGATGGCCACCGGCACCGTCTGGTTCGCGTTCGAGACGAGGAACGTCAGCGGGATGAGGAACTCGTTCCACGTCCAGATGAAGAAGAAGATCGCCAGCACCGACAGGGTCGGGCGGCTGATCGGCACGATGACGCGCCAGAGGATCTGCCACCGGCTGGCGCCGTCGAGCGAGGCGGCCTCGAGGACCTCCTTCGGGAAGGTCCCGTAGACGCTCGACAGGAGGTACGTGCCGAACGCGCTCTGGATCACCGTGAAGATGATGATGACCGCCCAGATGTTGTCGTACAGACCCACCTGCTTGAACATGAAGTACAGCGGGTAGAGCAGGGCCTCCTGCGGCAGCATGTTCGCCAGCAGGAACAGCACGATGATCCAGGTGCGTCCGCGCACCCGGCCGATGCCGAGGGCGTAGGCGTTGAAGACCGAGATCACGACGGCGAACAGCGCGACCAGACCCGAGATGACGAAGCTGTTCCAGAGCTTCTGGGGGAACTCGACGCGGTTCCAGAAGTTCACGATGCCGTCGAAGTAGAGCGACGTCGGGAAGCTGAGGGGCCCGCCCTGCGTGTAGTCCTCGGGGGACTTGAACGAGTTCACGAGGATCAGCAGGAACGGCAGCGCGATCAGCACGCCGAACAGCACGGCGGCGACCAGGACGACCCAGTCGGCGGTGGTCTTCCGGCGCTTGCGCTGCTTGGCCGGGGGGAGGCGCGGCTCCGGCACCGCGGGACGGATCCGGTCGTCCTTCACCGGGGGCACGACGGTGGTGGCCATCAGCGGTCCCTCTCTGCTCGTTCGGCCCGGTTCTGGGCCTGGATGAAGAAGACGGTGATCACGACGATCACGAGGGTCAGGGCCGTGGCGATCGTGGCCCCGTAGCCGACCTGCTGGCTCTGGAAGAACTCGCTGTAGGCGTAGTAGCTCGGCACGATGGTCGAGTCGCCCGGCCCGCCGCGGGTCAGGGCGTAGATCGGACCGAAGACCTTGAGCGCCGCGATCGTGCAGGTGAGCACGACGACGAAGATCTCGGGTCGGATGATGCTGACGGTGATGGCCCGGAACCGCTGGAACCAGCCCGCGCCGTCGAGCTCGGCGGCCTCGTACAGCTCGGGGTCGACCCGCTGGAGGGCCGCCATGAAGATGACCACGGGATAGCCGAGCTGCACCCAGACCATGACCACCATGATGCTGAGCAGCGCCGTGTCGGGGCTGCCGAGCCAGTTGTGCTGCAGGGCGCCGAGTCCCACCGCCTCGAGGACGGTGTTGAGCGCCCCGTTCTCGGGGCGGAGGATCCAGCCGATCACGATGGCGGCGATCGCCACGGGCAGGATCTGCGGCAGGTAGTACGTCGCCCGCAGGAACGATGCGAGACGGCCGCCGAACTTGCGGCCGATCAGGTCGAACAGCATGGCCGCGAGCAGCAGGCCGAGCAGGGTCGGCACGACGACCATCGCGATGATGAGGAACACGCTGTTGAGGAACGACGTCCAGAAGCGGTCGTCGGTCATCAGCTCGCGCCAGTTGTCGAGACCGGCCCAGGTCGGCGGGCGGATGCCGCGGTAGTCGGTGAAGCTGAGGTAGATGTTCCAGATCAGCGGGACCAGGACGACGACCGTGAAGAGGACGAAGCCCGGGATGAGGTACAGCCAGAATCCGCGTCGGCCGGAGCCGGGCAGGAGGCTCTCCTCCGGCGGGAGGGCCGACGACGTGCGTCGGCCCTCGCGACGGGGGCGCGCCTCCCTGGCACCGGGGCGGGTGTCGAGGGAGGTCACGGTCACTCTCCGGTGATGTCGTCGACGCCGCTCTGGTACTGGTCGCCCAGCGTCGACAGCATGTCGTCGGGCGAGGTCGAGCCGTTCACCAGCTCCTGCGTGCCGGCGACGAGCTGGTCGTAGAAGGTCGGCGTGGGCCAGTCGGGGTAGAAGGCGAGACCGTCGCGCTCGAGGAGCGTGTTGAAGTTCGCGATGAGCTCCTGGCTCTTCGGGTCGGTGATGTCGGCCGGGTCGGCCTTGACGGGCACGCCGCCGTTGTTGCCGATGAGGTTCTGGATCTCGGGGCGCATGGTGATGTCGATGAACTTCGTCGCGAGGTCCTTGTTCGCGGCGTTCTCGGGGACGACCCAGAGGTTCCCGCCCGAACCCGGAGCCATCTCGCTGCCCGGGAACAGGAACGTGCCCCAGTCGAAGGTCGCCTCGTCGGCGACCCGGCCGGCCCACCAGCTGCCGGAGACCATGATCGGCGCGCCGCCGCTCATGAAGGTCGTGCCCATGTCCTCGGCCTTGATGCCGGTGACGTCCTTCGAGATCCAGCC
This sequence comes from Frigoribacterium sp. Leaf263, assembly GCF_001422285.1. Lineage (GTDB taxonomy): Bacteria > Actinomycetota > Actinomycetes > Actinomycetales > Microbacteriaceae > Frigoribacterium. The sequence continues at coordinate 139,747 of NZ_LMMO01000005.1, read as the reverse complement.
GTTGTCGACGTACTCCTGCAGCTTGTCGGCCGCGTAGGTCAGCTCGGGCCCCTGCCAGTCGACGTCGCCCTCGTAGAGCTGGTAGTCGTCGACGAACGAGCGGTCGGCCTGCGAGAGGGCGAGCTGGTAGAAGAGCTGCCCGAGCGGGTACTCGGCACCGGCCTCGGCGAGGGGGGTGATGCCGGCGTCGGCGAAGGTCTGCAGCGCGGCCTCGAACTCGTCGTACGTGGTCGGCACCTCGATGCCCTGCTCGGCGAAGGCGTCCTTGTTGTAGAAGACCTCGACGTACTCGCCGTAGTTGGGGATGCCGTACCAGCTGCCCGAGCCCATGATTCCGCGCTCGTCGTACTTCGACGTCGTGGCGATCGAGGGGGCGAGATCGTCGTCCCAGCCGTACTCGGCGACGGCGTCGTCGAGGTTCGAGAGCAGGCCCTGGCTCGCGAGCAGACCGGCGGTGGCGTTGCCCTTGTTGTACTCGAGGATGTCGGGGGCCTCGTCGGAGTTCAGCACCTGGCTGGCGGTCGACCGGATCTGCTCGAAGCTCTTCGCCTCGAACTCGACCGTGGCGCCGGTCTCCTCCTCGAAGGTCTCGATGGCCTGATCCCAGGCGATGCCCATCGCGCTGGTCTCGCTCTCGAAGTGCCAGAGCTTCAGCGTGTTCGGGTCGGATGACCCTCCGCCGCCGCCGGCGGAGCAGCCGGTGAGCAGGGCGGCGGTGGCCACGAAGGCCGTGCCGGTCGCGACGATGCGTCGTCTCTTCATTGTTCTACCTCCTCGTAGAGGGCCCGCGAATTCAGTGTCGAAGCGTTTCGACGATCGACGGGGAACGGCGGGCCCGGTGATGGTTCGATGGTGGAGCTGCGGTGTCGGTGGTGCCGGGATGGTGCGGTCGGAGAGGTTCAGGAGGCGCGGGCCGGCGCGGTGACCGAGCCCTTCGCCAGGTAGGTGGGCGCGATCAGTTCGACGCCCGTGTCGACGCGGCCGTCGATGCGCTCGAAGGCGGCCTCGACCGCGCGAGAGCACATCTCGTCGATCGGCAGGGGAACGGCGTCGAGCGCGGGATCGAGCTCGTCGGCCGCGTAGCTGGCGCAGGCGGCCAGGACCGACAGGTCGCCGGGGATGTCGACGCCGAGTCGGCGGAGGTGCTGCATGACGGCCTCGGCGGTGGGCTCGCTGCAGTGCAGCACGAGGGCGGTCATGCCCGGCAGCCGGCGCCGGAGCTCGTCGAGGGCGCGCGTGGCGGGCGCCCGCCCCAGATCGGTGGCGATGGTCAGGCTCTCGACCCCCCGGTCCGACGCTCGCGCCGCGAAGGCGTCGTCGAAGCGCCGGATGAAGCCGGTGTCGCGCTCGAGATACGACGCCGGGTGACCGATGACGCCGATGGAGGTGTGACCGAGGTCGGCGAGCCGGTCGACGACCAGCGCCGCCGCCGACTCGAAGTCGAGGTCGATGCAGGCGAGATCGTCGACGTCGCGCGGGATGCCGATGAAGCCGGCCGGCAGATCGAGTTCGCGCACCAGGTCGACGCGCTCGTCGACCGTGGCCACCCCGAGCGCGACGACGCCGTCGACGAGCGAGCTCGACGCGACGCGGCGGATGCCCGAGACCTCGTCGTCGGTCGCGAGCAGCAGGACGTCGTAGTCGCGACGCCGAGCGGCCTCGACGACCGCGGTCACGAACCGCATCTGGGTCGGCTGGTGGTTGTCGGCGCGGATCGGCGCGCTCAGGGCGAGGATGTTGGTCCGGGCGCCGGCGAGCATGCGAGCCCCGGCGTGGGGGCGGTAGCCGAGACGCTCGACCGCGTCGGTGACGCGCTGACGCGTGGTCGCGGCGATCGAGCGCTTGCCCGACAGCGCGTACGAGACGGTCGAGATCGACACGCCCGCAGCCTGCGCCACATCGTGGATCGTCGCCATCATGACCTCACCGTCACCGTCGTCTGCCTCGTGCCGCGGTGGAGGCGAAGCGCTTCGACCGGGTTCGTGAGGAGACCATACGACACCCCCGGATGATGCGCAAGGCGTTTGTCGGACCGATCAACAAAATGAACGAGACCCTCGACCGCAGCCCTCGTGGCGTATAAGTTGTAGTCGACAACAATCGCGACCGCCGCCTCCCGGGGGCTCGCGACACCGACCACGAAAGGGACGCTGATGTCCGTCACCCCCACCCGCGAAGACAAGTTCTCGTTCGGCCTCTGGACGATCGGCTACACCGGCGCCGACCCCTTCGGCGGCCCCACGCGCCCCGACCTCGACGTGGTCGAGGCCGTCGAGAACATCGACCGGCTCGGCGCCTACGGGCTCACCTTCCACGACGACGACCTCTTCGCCTTCGGGTCGACCGAGGCCGAGCGCCAGAAGCAGATCGACCGCCTCAAGGGCGCCCTGGACGCGACCGGCATCGTCGTGCCCATGGTCACGACCAACCTGTTCAGCGCGCCGGTCTTCAAGGACGGCGGCTTCACGTCGAACGACCGCGGCGTGCGTCGCTTCGCCCTCCGCAAGGTCCTCCGCAACATCGACCTCGCCGCCGAGCTCGGCGCCGAGACGTTCGTCATGTGGGGCGGCCGCGAGGGCGCCGAGTACGACAGCGCCAAGGACGTGCAGGCCGCCCTGTCGCGCTACAAGGAGGGCGTCGACATGCTCGCCCAGTACGTGACCGACAAGGGGTACGGCCTGCGCTTCGCCATCGAGCCGAAGCCCAACGAGCCCCGCGGCGACATCCTGCTGCCGACTCTCGGCCACGCCATCGCGTTCATCGACACGCTCGAGCGCCCCGAGCTGTTCGGCGTCAACCCCGAGGTCGGGCACGAGCAGATGGCGGGCCTGAACTTCACGGCCGGCATCGCTCAGGCGCTCTACCAGGGCAAGCTGTTCCACATCGACCTGAACGGCCAGCGCGGCATCAAGTACGACCAGGACCTGGTCTTCGGTCACGGCGACCTGCAGAACGCGTTCTCGCTCGTCGACCTGCTCGAGCACGGCGCCCCCCAGGGCGGCCCGAGCTACACCGGCCCTCGTCACTTCGACTACAAGCCCTCGCGCACCGAGACCATCGACGGCGTGTGGGAGTCGGCTGCGGCGAACATGCGCATGTACCTGCTGCTCAAGGAGCGCGCGCAGGCCTTCCGCGCCGACCCCGAGGTGCAGGAGGCGCTGGTCGCCAGCCAGGTCGCCGAGCTGTCGACCCCGACGCTCGGCGAGGGCGAGGGCTACGAGGCCCTCCTCGCCGATCGAGCCTCGTACGAGGACTTCGACGCGGACTCGCACTTCGGCGGACACGGCTACGGCTTCGTCCGCCTGCAGCAGCTCGCCGTCGAGCACCTGATGGGCGCGAGAAACTGAGGCAGGCGCGCCAGCGACTGCGTTTCTCGCGCTGACGCGCTCCAGCGCGTCGGGAAACTGAGGCAGGCGCGCCAGCGACTGCGTTCCTCGCGCTGACGCGCTCCAGCGCGGCAGACGGAGCTGAGGAGAACGCGGAGCGTTCTCGCTCCGAGCGCTGACGCGCTCCAGCGCGTCGGGAAACTGAGGCAGGCGCGCCAGCGACTGCGTTTCTCGCGCTGACGCGCTCCAGCGCGGCAGACGGAGCTGAGGAGAACGCGGAGCGTTCTCGCTCCGAGCGCCGACGCGCTCCAGCCGCTCACGACGGGCCGTCCACCTCCACCGGTGGACGGCCCGTCGTCATGCGTGTCGGCTGGCGTCAGGCGACGACGGGGCTCGACGACCCCTCGGGTGATCCGCTGACGACGAGGCCGGGCGCGATCGCCGGCGACGGAGGGGCGACGACCGGAGCATCCGCGCGCTCGTCGAGCTCGACCCCGACGCGGCGCGCGTCGACGCCGTCGAGCGCCGCATGGACCCGGGGCGCGACGATCTCGGCCCAGGTCCGGTGCAGGGTCGACCAGGAGAAGAGGCCGTGGACGGTGAGGGAGTCGATCGCCTCGGCCGGGAACCCGACATGATCGACGCCGACCAGCTCGCGGGCGAGTCGCTCGGTGACCGTGTTGAGGCGGTCGACCTGCGCGGCGATCAGCCGGCAGGCCGTCGGGGGGATCGGTCGGAACCGCGCGAGGGGCGGGATCGCGGCGAACACGACCGCGCAGTCGGGGCCGGCCTCCTCGCGGACGCGCTGGACGAGGATCCTGAGGTCGCGCTCCCAGGCCCGGGGGCTCGTGGCCGACAGGACGTCGGCGATCCCGAGGAAGATCACCGCGGCGCCGGCCCCGGCCGCCGAGAGGGTGGGCACGGTGGCCGCGGTGCGCGCGGTGAGGACGGGCGACGAGAGCTCGGACCACGACAGGCCCCGCCCGCGAGCGCGTGCGACGCGGGTGGCGACCTGACTGGAGGTCGTCATGCCGTGGCTGAGGACGCCCATGCCGGCGACGGCGATGCTGCCGATGAAGGCGATGCGTTCCGGATCGGGCCCGCCGATGGCGGAACTGCGCTCGTCGCGGGGGAACACGGCGGACGCGAGATCGCGTCGGTACATCTCCATGTGGAAGGCGAAGAGCGGACGAGCCAGGGCCACGAGCAGAGGGACGACTCCGGACGGGCGGACGACGGTCGTGTCGTCACGTCGGGTCTGGGGCATGGGAGTCCTGGTGCGTCGGTGGTGCCTGAGGGGGCCCGCGGGGCGGGCGCTCTCGAGTCTGTTCACCCGCAGGGGTGCGATGGGGGACGGTTCGCATTCGGGATACCCCGCGGACGCTGACCGGATATCGCCGATTCCCCCGTGGGATCCCAGAGAAGTGCTGGTCACAGTAGGTTTTCCGACGTGTCCGCCGAAAGGGGGACACGATCGTCCCCTGCGGCGACCCGTGAACTGGGGGTTCAGGTGATCGGCTCCGTCCAGCATCTTGCACAGCCGTGTGCAAGATCGTAAGATCGGCACGTGAACACGACGACCACCCGCACGCGAGCGCCGCGACGCGACGCCACCGCCAACCGCGAGGCCCTGATGGCGGCCGCGGTGCGCCTCCTGAACTCCGACCCGACCGTGCCCCTCGAGGCCATCGCCGCCGAGGCCGGCCTGTCGCGGCGGAGCGTCTACGGGCACTTCGCCACCCGCGACGACCTCGTCCGGGAGGTCACCCTGCGCGGCGCCGCCCGCATCGGGGCAGCCGTCGTCGTCCAGCCGGGCTCGAGCGACCCGGTCGTCCAGCTCGCGGCGCTCGGCGCCCGACTGTGGTCCGAGGTCGAGCACGTGCGCGTGATGGCCCAGCTCACCGTGCGGGGCCCCCTCATGCATGCCGTGGGCGAGGCTCTCGCCCCGCTTCGCGCCTACGTCCGCGAGACCGTCCGTCGCGGCGTCATCGAGGGCCGCATGCGACCCGACATCGACGTCGACACGCTCGCGCACCTCGTCGAGGGCGCCGCCCTCTCGGTGCTCGACGAGGCCACCACCCGCGATCTCGGGCGCGACGAGGGCCACCGCCTCGTCATGCTCGCCGTCCTGGCCGTGATCGGGCTGAGCTGGCGCGAGGCCGACGACCTCATCGCGCGGAACCCCGAGCTCGCCCTCCCCGCACTCCCCACCCTCGAGCCGGTCGACCACGAGGCGACGGCATGAGGCTCGAACTCGTCGCCGCCGCGGTCGGCGACGGCCCCGGCGCCCCGCTCGCCCCGCTGAGCGTCGTCGCGGACCGCGGCCGCCCCGGCTTCGTCGCCGTCGAGACCGAGAACGGCCCGACCGTCGCCAGCCTCGTCGCGGGCGGTCGGATGAGCCCCGACCACGGGGGCGTGCTGCTCGACGGGTCCGACGACGCCGCGGCGATCCGCGCCTCCGTCGCCCTCGTGGACACCCCCGGCGTCGCCGAGCCGTTCGGCTCCCTGACGGTCGCGCAGGTCGTCCGGGAGGAGCTCGCCCTCGCCGGGCTCCGCAGCGACCGCGCCTCGGTCGCGCTCCTGATCGGATCGCTCGGGCTCGACGAGCACCGACGGACGCGCCTCCACTCCCTCCCGACCGACCGACGGGTGCGGCTGCTCGCCGAACTGGCCGTGCTGCGACCGGAGGTGCGCGGGCTCGTCCTCACGACCCCCGAGCGACACGGCGGCGATGTCGCGGCCTGGCTCGAGGTCGTCCGCGACCTCGTCGACCGCGACTACACGGTGCTCACCGTGACGAGCTACGCGGCGCTCGCCCAGGCCTCCCTCCCCCTCCCCGACGTCGACGACGACGCCCCGTCTCCGACACCCGAAAGCGACCCCTCGTGAAGATCGTCACGCTCGTCCGTTCCGAGTTCCAGCGACTCACCTCGACGGGCCTCGCCCGGCTGGCCCTCGTCGCGCTGATGACCGTCCCCCTGCTGTACGGCGGCCTCTACCTCTGGGCCAACCAGGACCCGTACGCCAAGCTCGATCAGGTGCCGGCCGCGCTGGTCAACTCCGACGCGGGCGCCGTCTCCGACGGCGACGCGGTCGACTACGGCGACGACGTCACGAAGGAGGTGCTCGACGGCGGCGACTTCGACTGGCACGAGACGACCGCCCAGGAGGCGCGGGCCGGCCTGGAGGACGGAACCTACGACTTCACCTTCACGATCCCGAGCGACTTCAGCGCCGACCTCGTGTCGGCGTCGGGCGACGACCCCCGGCGTGCGCAGATCGTGCTCGCGACGAACGACACCAACAGCTACCTGTCGACGACCATCGCGGAGCAGGCCGCGAAGACCATCCGAGCCTCCGTGACCGAGCGGGTCGGCAAGGAGGCCGCGACTCAGCTGCTGGTCGGCCTGTCCGACATCCGCACCAGTCTCGGCGACGCCGCCGACGGGTCGGCGCAGCTGAACGACGGACTGGGGACGAGCGTCGGAGGGGCCGACCGGCTCTCGGCGGGCGCCGCCGACGCCCGTGACGGCGCCGACCGCCTGGCCTCCGGGGCCGCCGACGCCCACCAGGGCGCCGATCAGCTGGCCGCGGGCGCGGCGGCAGCCGACTCCGGGGCTCGCACCCTCGCCGACGGCACCGCGACCCTGAGCACGGGGGCCGCGGCCCTCGACACCGGCCTTCAGCAATTGCGCTCGGGCACCGCCGATCTGCCCACGCAGACCGAGGCCCTCGCCGACGGGGCCGCTCGGGTCGCGGCGGGCAACGACCAGCTGGCGACCACCGTCGGCGGAGCAGCCGCCGACAGCCAGCGAGCGGTTGACGCGCTCCCCCAGGCCCAGGCCGCCGCTCGGGCCGACATCCAGGCCGCCCTGGCCGCCCAGGGCTACGACGCCGACCAGATCGCCGCGATCGCCGCGACCTTCGCGCCGGTCACCGACGATCTCACCACCCGGCTGACCGATGCGAACGCGCAGCTCCAGGCCCTCGACGGCTCCGTGTCGACCCTGGCGGCGGGCGCCGACCAGGTGGCCGCGGGGACGAGCACCCTCGCCGAGCGGACGCCGGCGCTCACCGCGGGCGTCTCGTCGGCCGCCGACGGCTCGTCGCAGCTGGCCTCCGGGTCCGCGAGCGCCGCCTCCGGAGCCTCAGACCTCGCCGACGGGCTCGACACCCTCGACTCGGGGGCCGCCGCGCTCGCCGACGGCCTCGGCACGCTCGACTCCGGAGCGGCGACGCTCGCCACGGGGCTCGGCACGCTCGCCGACGGCACGGTCGAGCTCCACGACGGCCTCGTGCAGCTGCGCGACGGCAGCACCAGGCTCTCAGACGGTCTGCAGAACGGTCTGGCGCAGATCCCGGCCAGCAACGAGCAGTCCCGGGACGATCAGGCGTCGGCGATCTCCGACCCGGTGTCCGTGACCGACCGCGCCCTGACGAGCGCGGGCACCTACGGCGCCGGACTCGCGCCGTTCTTCATCAGTCTCGCGGCCTGGATCGGCATCTACGCGCTGTTCCTCATCGTGAAGCCGCTGTCGAAGCGGGCCATCACGGCCGTGAAGGCGCCCGGTCGCGTCGTGACCGCCGGCTGGCTGGCCCCCGCCCTGCTCGGCCTCGTGCAGATGGTCGCCCTGTTCGGCATCGTCACGGGCCCGCTCGGCTTCGACGTCGCCCATCCATGGGGCATGGTGGGCCTCATGGTGCTCGCCTCGGCGACGTTCGCCGCGATCATCATGATGCTCAACGTGCTGCTCGGCAGCGTGGGTCAGTTCCTCGGACTGGTGCTGATGGTCGTCCAGCTCGTGACCGCCGGGGGCACGTTCCCCTGGCAGACCCTGCCCGCCCCCCTCGCGGCGCTGCACTTCGCCCTGCCGATGAGCTACGCGACCGACGGGCTGCGGCAGGTCATGTACGGCGGCAGCCTCGTGACCGCGACCGGCGACGCGGCCGTGCTCGCCTGCTGGCTGCTCGGGGCGCTGCTCGTGTCGTATCTGGCCGCCGCGCGGATGACCCGCCGCCGGACCCTTCGCGACCTCCGCCCCTCGCTGATCGGCTGACGCCGGGGCCCCGCCGGGGCCGGAACCGAGGAGGCGCGGGTCGAGCATCAGCCGACCCGCGCCTCCTGCTGTGGCATGTCGTCTTGACGTTCCACATGTCGGTGAACAAAACTGTCGTGATGCACACGATCCCCGCGAAACCTCCGCCCGCCGTCCTGGCCTACCCGATGCACGGCCAGGGGAAGTTCACCACCGAGGGCTATCGCACGCGCGACGCGCATCTCGTCGAATGGCTGGGGCGCCTCACGGGCGGCCGGGGCGGCGTCGCCGTCGTGTCGCGACCCGAGCCGGTCGTACTCCGCGCCGCGGGTGCCCTCCGCCGCGTCGGGGGCCCTCGAGGCGACGGAGGGGGCGTCGCCGCCGGCACGCACCCCGTCGAGACGACGACCTGGCGTCTGCCCGACCCGCGCGACCGGCGCCGGTGGTGGACGCGTTCGGCGGACGCGTACCCGGGGCTGCCCGACGACTGGCGCGACGTGCCCGCGGTCGTCTGGAACCCCTTCACGGCGCTGGCGCTGCCGCGCTCGAATCCCTTCGTGACCGGGCGGACGACCGTGCTGGATCTGCTCGACGACTGGAGCGTGCACCATGCCTTCGCCGGCATCCGCGCCGATGTCGAGCGCGCCTACTCGGCCGCCTTCGCCAGCGCGTGTCACGTGACGGCCAACGGCGAGGGCACGGTCGCCCTCGCCCGGCGGTTCGGCCGCGACGACGTCGTGCTGCTGCCGAACGGCTGCGATCCCGAGCGGTTCGACGACACCAGCGCGGCCTCCGGGCCGCTCACCGTCGGGTACGTCGGCAAGATCGGGCGCCGGCTCGACCTCGACGGCATCATCGACTGCATCGAGGCGGAGCCCGAGGTCGGGTTCGTCTTCGCCGGCCCGGTGCTCGACCGCGGCTACCGCCGGCCGCTGGCCTCGATGCCGAACGTCACCCTGCTCGGCGACGTGCACTACGACGACGTCCCGGCCCTCCTGCGGAGCTTCGACGTCGGGTGGGTGCCGCACCGGGTCGGCAGCTCGGGAGGCTCCCCGGGCGGCGAGGTCGGGGGCGACATCATCAAGACGTACGAGTACCGGGCGGCGGGGCTGCCCGTGCTGACCACCCCCGTCGACGGATGCGACAGCCGGGGGCTCGACGGCGTGACCGTCCTGCCCCTCGACGGCCACGCCGCCCGACTCGGCGGGTGGCGACGCTCCGGACCACGGGTCGCCCGTCGACCGAGCGTCATCCCGCACGACGCGACCTGGCGCCCCAAGGCCGAGACGATCCTGGCCGCGGCGGCGGGGTCGCCGTCGCCGGTCGCCGAGGCCGCTCGATGAGGGTCGCCCTCGTCGCAGCCCCGCTCATGGCCCGGAGCGGCGTCTACCGCTCGGCCCACGACCTCGTCGGCGCAGCACGCGCGCGGGGCCTGCCCTGGACTGCGCTGATCGGGGTCCGGCCCGAGGCGCCCGGTGCGGTGACGCACTCCCCCGGCGTGACCGAGACGTCGATCTCCCGGCACGGCGTGGACGTCCTCCGCGACGTGCACCGCATCGTCCACGCGGACCCCGACGTCCGCCGCGCCGACGTCGTCATCTCTCTCGTTCCCCAGAGCGACATGGTGGTCGCCGCGTCGCGGACTCTTCGCCACGGACCGCGGATCGCCTGGGTGCGCGGCCTGCCCTGGCCGGCCGCCGGCGAGCAGGCCCGTGCCCGCCGCCTGCTCCTCACGACCCTCGAGTCGCGGGCGCTCCGCCGCCTCGACGACGTCTGGGCCACATCGCCGTCACTCGCCGACCAGGTGTCGAGGGTCCGCGAACCCGCGATCGTGCAGGCCGGGGTGCCCGGCCTGCCCCGCACCTCGACCGGTGAGCAGGAGGGGCCGCTCGTCTGGGCCGGGCGGCTCTCGGTCGAGAAGGGGCCGGGCGAGTTCCTCGACCTCGTGCGCCGCGTCGGGGGCCCGGCGCGCCTCCACGGCACCGGTCCGCTCGACGACGAGCTGCGCGCCCGCCGACCCGACGGACTCGAATGGGCCGGCTGGCTCCCCGCGGACCGGCTCTGGGGCGACGCCGGCGTGGCCGTGACGACGTCCTTCCGCGACGCCTTCGGACGCAGTCCCGTCGAGGCCGCCTCGGCCGGCGTGCCCGTGCTCCTGAGCGAGGGAACGGGCGCGGCACCCGCCCTGTACACCGATCCGGGGCTCCGCCGGCGCTTCGTCCTCCCCCTGGACGATCACGGGGCCTGGGACACCGCCGTCCGCGACCTCCGCCGCGATCCCGACCTGCGACGCCTCGTCTCCGACCACGTCCACTCCACCGCCTCCGAGCTGACCATCGACCGGTCCCTCGACGCGGCGCTGCACCGGCTCGCCGTGCTGGCACCGCACCTCGCTCCCCTCGAACGGACGGCCAGCCGATGACCCCCCTCGACCTCCTCGGCGCCCTGCGCCGGTCCGCGCTGCTGGTCGTCGCCATCACCCTCGTCGGCATCGCCCTCGGCGCCGCCGCCGTCGCGATGACGGCTCCGCTCTACACGTCGTCGACCCTGCTGTTCGTGTCGGTCCGTTCGGCCGCCACGACGACGGCGGGCGAGCTCGTCCAGGGCAACGCCGCCGCGCAGCAGAAGGTGCAGTCGTACGTGGGCGTCGCGACGAGCCCCCGGGTCCTGCAGCCCGTCGTCGACGATCTCGACGACGAGACGACCCTCTCGTCGTTGGCACCGCAGGTGTCCGCCGAGACACCGGTCGGCACGGTCAACATCCGCATCACGGTGGTCGACGCCGACCCGTCCCGGGCCGCACGGCTCGCCGGCGCGATCGCCGAGAGCTTCCGCACGGTCGTCGTCGACGAGCTCGAGACGCCGGCCCCCGGCGGCACGAGCCTCGTCGGCGTCGAGACGCTGGCGCCCCCGGTGGTCGCGACCACCCCGTCGAGTCCCGACCTGGTCGTCGATCTGCTGCTCGGCGGCCTGGTGGGGCTCTGCGCCGGCGTCGCGGCCGCCGCCCTCCGGGCCCGCCTCGACACCCGCATCCGCAACCGCGCCGACATCGAGGCGGTCACCGGCGGCCCCGTCCTCGGCGCGCTGGCCTTCGACCGCGACGCCGGGCAGCGACCGCTCGTCGTCGCCGTGGACCCGCGGAGCCCGTTCGCCGAGTCGTTCCGCGCGCTGCGGACGAGCGTGCAGTTCATCGGCCTCGACCGCACGGCACGCTGCCTCGTCGTGACCTCGGCACTGCCCGCCGAGGGCAAGACCACCACCGTGGCCAACCTCGCCGTGGCGCTCAGCGAGACCGGCTCGAAGGTGATCGTGGTCGACACCGATCTGCGCCTGCCCCGGCTGGCGGAGCTCCTCGGTCTCGAAGGGGCCGTGGGGGTCTCCGACGTGCTGCTCGGGCGGGCGGATCTCGCCGACGCCGTCCAGCCGTGGGGCCGCGGCGGCCTCGCCGTCCTCCCCGCGGGCACCCTGCCGCCCAACCCGAGCGAGCTGCTCGGGAGCAACCGCATGGCCGACCTGCTCGGCGAGCTCGCCCGGCACTACGACCACGTCCTGCTCGACGCCCCGCCCCTCCTCCCGGTCACCGACGCGGCCGTGCTGAGCCGACTCGCCGACGGGGCGATCGTCGTGGCGGCTGCCGGCCGCGCGACCCGCGGGCAGCTGGCCACGGCCCTCGAGACCCTCTCGTCGCTCGGTGCGACCTCGTTCGGAGTCGTCGCGACGATGCTCCGACCGACCGGCCCGCAGTCGTACGGGTACGGCTACGGCTACACGGCGCCGCGCACGGCACCGGAGGTCGACCCGGCGACGGCCTGAGGCGCGCCGCGCAGCGGCGGACCACGTCGGCGGACCACTCGCGTCGTCGCACGGGCGCTCCGTCGCACCGACGCGTCGTCGCACCAAGACGTCGTCGCACGCACAGCCCGTCGCGCCGGGCGGAGTCAGCCGAGCAGCTCGCGCAGTCGGGACTCGTAGGCCGCGCAGACGTCGCTCCAGGCGTAGTGTCGCCGAGCTCGTCGGCGGACCGCCGCGCCGAGGTCGGCCCGCCTCGTCGGGTCGTCGAGGAGCCCCACGACGGCACGGGCGATCTCGCCGGGCTCGGGGGCGACGAAGACGCCGGTCTCGCCGAGCACCTCGCGGTTGTAGACGGTGTCTCGCGCGACGACCGGCGCCCCGCAGGTCATCGCCTGCACGAGGGCGGGGTTCGTCCCCCCGACGCTGTGCCCGTGGAAGTAGACGCCGGCGTTCCGCCAGAGCGCGAAGAGGCGGCGGTCGTCGCGCAGGTGACCCAGGTGCTCGACGTTCGGGTATCGGGCGGCGAGGTCGGCGACACGCTCGTCGAGAGCCCCGCCGTAGCCGCTCGTGCCGACGATCACGACGGGGTGTCGTCGCGCGATGAGCTCGGCCGCCGCGACGAACTCCGCCACGGTGTTCTCCGGGACGAGACGAGCCACGAACAGCACGTAACCGCCGGGCACGAGAGCGGAGTCGGCCTCGGCGAGCTCCGCCGTCGAGGCGTCCGGCGCATCGGCACCGTAGGGCACGAACACCCCCTCGACCCCGAACTCGTCGCGCCAGCGACGTTCGATCTCGCGGGCGTCGCAGACGATGCGATCGGCCCAGCGGGCCGTCGCGACCGCGCCGGCCCGGAACACGGCGCGCGCCAGGCGACCCCACTTGGCGCGCTCCCACTCGATGCCGTCGACGTTGACGAGCGTCGGCACGCCGCGCCAGCGCAGCAGCGGCAACCAGAAGCCGTTGGCGCAGTTCATCACCAGTACGACGTCGGGTCGCCGCCGCACGGCGTCCGCGGTGGCCGTGAACCCGTAGGTCAGCGTGCTCAGCGAACGCGTCTCGAGCCCCCGGGTCTCGCGACGCACGATGCGCGGGTCGGCCCCGTCGGCGGTCGTCGCCCCGGGGCGGCCGTAGACGGTGACGTCCCAGCCGGCGTCGGCGAGCGCGGGAGCGAGTCGGCGGACGGCCGTCTCGAACCCGCCGTAGTGGCTCGGGTATCCGCGCGTGCCGATGATCGCGACCCGGGGACGGCGCTCGCCGGGGCCGAGGGGGTCTGCGACGGCTGCGGAGACGGCTCGGCCGGGCTGCTGCTGCTGCTGCTGCTGCTGCTGCTGGCGGATCATGGGGCGCTCCCTGGTGGGTCGAGGTCGAGGTCGGGGCCGGGGTCGGGCGGGCGACCGGCGAGCGCCGCGGCACCGGATGCGAGGACGGTCATGGAGGGCCAGAAGACGTAGTCGAAGGTGACGAGCATCCCGACGAACACGGCGCAGAGCGCCCGTGCCAGGGGGTCTCGGGTCGCGAGCGCGATCACCAGGACGGCCACCGACAGGGCGACGCCGAGGACCCCCTGGGTGGCGAGCGTGGTCACGAGCTGGTTGTCGAGCACCCAGAAGCCGTCCTGAGGGAAGAGCCCCTCGTCGTAGAGCCGCTCGACGGTGCCCACCCCGCTGCCGAACACGACCTCGAGCAGGGGCCGGCCCAGGAGGCGGGGGACGGATCCGATGGTGCCCGCCCGGTTCTCGTACGATCCGGACGAGACGAACCGGTCGGAGGCGACGCCGAGCTCGTCGACGAAGACGACGACGGCGACTCCGACGCCGAGGAGGGCCGCGGCGGCGCGGACGGCCCCCCGCCCCTCGCTCGCCGCGACGACGAGCACGGCGACGGCCAGGATGGCGGCGAGGACGACGCTGCGACTGCCCGACAGCAGCATGCCTACCATCAGAGCCGAGGCGACCAGCACCCGGGCGGGCAGCGGGACCCGGCGGCCCGCGGCGACCGTGACCACGAACGCCGTGCACAGGACGACGCCGTAGGTGATCGGATGCCCGAGGGTCCCCTGCACGCGCTCGAGCCCCCCGGGCAGGAGGGTGTTCACCAGCACGTAGTCGTTCACGTCGCGGTGGCGGCGCCCCCAGGGCACCGGGTCGCCCGTCGCGAACTCGACGAGACCCAGGGCGACCTCGAGCGATGCGATGACGACGACGCCCGCCCCGAGCACGCGGAGGTCGGTCGGCGAGGCCCGGAGCACGCACCAGGCGGCGCCGACGGCCAGCGCCCCGACGCGCACCGTGAGCCCCACGGCCTCGGGGTCGCCGACGACCGTCGTCGCGAGCGCCACGGTGAAGGAGACCGCGGTCAGACCGACGATCGCTCCGCCCCGGGGAGCCGACGGCGCGCCGGGGCCCAGGGCCGCCGCCGCCGCCAGCAGGCCGATCGCGCCGTAGACGGCACCCGTGCGGACCCCCTCGGGCGCCGCCGACGAGGCCGTGGCCACGAGCAGGGCCACCGCAGCCACCAGGACCGCACCGCGCCGGGCCGCAGCGGGCACGAGCAGAGCCCCGACCGTGCCGGAGGACCCGACGATCAGCGCCGCGGCGCCGACGACGCCCGCGTCGACCGAGCCGCCGATCACGTCGGGGACCCCGGGGAGGCGCGGCGCGAGCCGACGAGGAGGGGCACCACCACCGCGGCCTGGACCCCCACGGCGACGGCCTCGGCGGCCGCGACGCCGAGGAGGGCCCCGGTCGCACCGCCGGCCGCGCCGCCCCACAGCACGCCCGTCACCCCGATCGCCGCGGCCGCGATGGCGGCGACGGTCGTGACGCGGACGACCCCGAGCGTGACGAGCGCGAGGCCGAACGCCCGGGACAGGCACGTCAGGGCGACGAGCAGGGCGGCCACGGCGACGGCGCCCTGCTCGACCTCGACGACGCCGGTGAAGAGCACCTCGACGGCGGGCGGCAGGGCGACCAGCACGGCGACGGCCGAGGCCAGGGCCAGGGCGGCGTTCACGGCGAGCGACGCGACGGTGCGGCGCACGGCCAGGTCCGCGTCGGGGGTGCCGACCCACACCTGCAGCCGCTGGGGGACGATCGCGACGACGCCGAGCCCGGCTCGGGCCAGACGGTCGATCGCGCCGAAGGCCGCGACGGAGCCCGGCGCCACGCTCTGCAGCAGGGCGGCGGGCAGCGTCTTGTACAAGGCCGTGACGGCGCGGCCCGTCGTGACGACGAGCTGCCCCCGCACGATGGACGGCACGGCGAGGAGGCGTTCGCCGGTGGGGGTGATCCGGACGCCCACGGCCCGACCGGCGGCGACCAGGGTCACGGCCGCCGCCGTCAGCGACGCGAGGCCGTACGCCTCGAGCGGGCCGCCGACCGCGATGACGGCCGCCGCCGCCAGGGCGAGGACGACCCGGGGCACGGCCTCGCAGAGCAGGGTGAGACCCGGTCTCCCGAGGCCGACGGAGAGCCACGTGGGGCTCAGGGCACCCGCGGCGATGCCGAGGGTCAGCAGCACCGCCGCCGCGCGGTGCTCGTCGACGAGAAGCGCCACCGCGACGGCGGCGATCGGAGCGACGACGACCAGGGCGACGAGACGCGAGGCGAGGGCGTCGTGATGCACCTCGGCGCAGCAGGCCGGGTCCCGCGCCACGCGTTGCGGGCCGACGACCACCCACCCGAGCTCGGCGACGACCGCGGCACCCGCCCCGACCGAGAGCGCCACGGCGCAGGCCGCCCAGCCGTCGGCGCCGTAGCGGCTCGTGACGGCGGGCACGACGGCGAACGGGGCGAGGGCGGCGACGAGAGGCGAGGCGCCGTAGAGCAGCAGGGTCGTGACCTGGCCGAGGAGGCGCGTCACCGTCGGTCGCCCGCCGCGCCGAGGTGCGCGTCGAGGCTCGCGTACCCCCGGGCCACGAGGGCCTCGAGAGCCGGTGCGACCGGGCCCGGGGTGCGAGCGGTCGGGCGATGATCGCTCCGCCCGAATGCGACGAGGGCCGCGGCCACCGACGAGGCGTCGCCCGGTTCGGTCTGCACGAGTCGCGCCCCGGCCACGACCTGCAGCTCGTCGAGGGCGGTGCTGCGCTGGGTGATGACCGTCCGACCGCAGGCGAGACCCTGCCAGACCTTGTTGGCCACGACCGATCGCGCCTTGGCCGAGTCGCCGAAGACCCCCAGCACGACGTCGCTCTCGGCGATGGCCGCTCGGAGATCGCTCTCGGGAACAGGATCGACGAACCGGCAGGAGGCGCTCAACCCGGAGCGGTCGACCAGTCGGCGGATGCCGTCCCGACGCGGTCCTCCCCCGATGAGCGTCAACTCGACGGACCGGTGCGGCACGGTCATCTCGAGGGCCTCGATGACCGTCTCGGTGCCGTGGAGGGGGATGTAGTTGCCGTAGTAGAGGACCCGGAGGGTGCCGCCCGGATCCGTCGGGGGCAGGTCGCGCGCCCAGGCCGGCGCACCGACCGGGAGGACGACGACCGGGGTCGAGCCCCCGAGACGGCGGAGCGACTCCGCTCGGGGCTCGGTGTCGCTGAGGGCCACGTCGGCGAGGCGGACGGCGAGCCGATCGAGCAGTCGGAGCCGCAGCGCCCGCAGCGACCCCGGTCGGACGGACCCCCAGTCGAGCACGGCCGTCTCGTGCAGGCCGATGAAGCAGTCGACGACCAGCAGGGCCCCGCGGAGCCGGGACGCGAGCCAGGCCCAAGGCGCGTGGCTCGACCGCATCTCGGAGACCACGATCACGTCGACGTCGCGGGAGCCGCGCCAGAGTCCCCGTGCGTCGTCGAGGGCCCGGACGAGGCGCCCCCGACGACGGCTGCGGGCGGCGACGACGACTCGGGCCCCGTAGCGCTCGGCCAGGTGGCCGCGGATGCGGGAGTTCCGCGGGTAGGCGTCGTCGTGGACGCCGTAGTAGAGGACCTTCACGTCGTGACGGTCAGAGCGCCACGACGTGGTCGCCCGTCAGCACGTGGCGCGTGTCGAAGGTGGGCACGCCGTGGAGCAGCGAGAGGTCCACGCCGTCGTGATCGGTGACCACGACGGCGGCGTCGACCTCGGACACGACGTCGCGGACCAGGTCGACGCGACGGATGTCGGCGGGCCAGTACCGCTCGTGGACGTGCGGGTCGACGGCGACGACCTCGGCCCCCTGCTGCAGCAGGGAGCGGGCGATCTTGAGGGCCGGAGCCTCGCGCACATCACCCGAGTTCTTCTTGTACGCGAGACCGACGAGCAGCACGCGCGACCCCCGGACCGACCTCGAGCAGTCGTTCAGCATCGACTGCACCCGCTCGACGACGTGGTCGGGCATGTGCTCGTTGACGTCGTTGGCCAGGTCGACGAACCGGAACGGCTGACCGAGTCGGCGTCTCACCTGCCACGACAGGTAGCTGGGGTCGATCGGCAGGCAGTGACCGCCGACGCCCGGGCCCGGCGTGAACCGCATGAAGCCGAAGGGCTTGGTCGACGCCGCGTCGATGGCCTCCCAGACGTCGACTCCGAGTCGGTGCGCGAAGACGGCGAGCTCGTTCACCAGCGCCACGTTGACGTGTCGGAACGTGTTCTCGAGCAGCTTCGTCAGCTCGGCCTCGCGGGTGCCGGAGACCGGGACGGTGCGGAGGACGAGGTCGTCGTAGAACCTCGTGACCGCCGTCAGCGAGGGGGCGTCGATGCCCGAGACGACCTTGGGGGTCTCGACGAAGCCCCACCGGCGGTTGCCGGGGTCGATGCGCTCGGGGCTGTAGCCGACGTGGAAGTCGCGACCGGCGCGGAGGCCCGAGCCCTGTTCGAGGATCGGCACGACGAGCTCGTCGGTCGTGCCCGGATACGTGGTCGACTCGAGGATGACGGTGGCCCCGTGCCGCAGCCGCCCGGACAGCGACCGCGAGGCGCTCTCGACGAACGAGAGGTCGGGCAGACCGTCTCGGAGCGGGGTCGGCACGGTGATGACCGCGACGTCGAAGTCGTCACCGACCTCGTCGTAGTCCGATGTGACGTGATATCGGCCCGAATCGGCCGCGGCCCGGAGGGCCTCGTCGGTGACGTCGTCGACGTACGACGACCCCGCCAGGAGGCCGTCGATCCGGTCGCGGTCGAGATCGACGCCGACGACGCGGTAGCCGACCTCGACCGCTCGCATCGCCAGGGGCAACCCGACGTACCCCTGCCCGACGACAACGACTGTGCTGCTCATGCCTACGCCCCTCTCGACGCCCCCTCGTGGGGGCGGTGGGGCAATCTAAGCACAGACGATATGGCAACCGAAAGATATTACACAGCGCCGCTCACGACTCGATGCCCGCGACCGCCGTCGGGTCGGCGTCGTCGAGGAAGGTCCCGAGGCGCTCGACCTCGGACTCCTCGCCGATCGCGGCAGCCCCTCGGCGGAGCGCGTAGAGCGAGCGGAGCACGCCCCGGTTCGGCTCGTGGCTCCACGGCACGGGACCCTGCCCCCGCCAGCCCGCGCCGCGGAGGGCGTCGAGCCCCCGGTGATAGCCGACCCGCGCGTAGGCGTAGGCCTCGAGGTGCGCGCCCCGCGCCGCCGTCTCGTCGGACAGCAGCGCCCACGCGAGCGACGACCGAGGATGCGCGGCCGCGACCTCCGCCCGGGTCATGGTCTCGAGGTCGGCGAGCACCTCGGGCTCGGCGGGCAGGCGGGTCTCGGGAACACCGAGCAGGTTCTGGGAGGGCATGCGGACCAGGCTATCCGCCGCACGAGGGGAGGCGCTGGGCCTGTCGCTCTCTGTCAAAATAATGTAAAGTATCTCATGTTTGCAGATCGTCAGGAGACCCATGCCCTCGCCCCTCGTGTCCGTCGTCATCCCGGCGATCGCCGTCGACGACTACCTGCTCGAGGCCGTCTCGTCGGCCCTCGGGCAGACGTGGTCGCCCCTCGAGGTCGTCGTCGTGCTCGACGGGGCCACGGGAGACGAGGACGCCCTGCCGGCCGACCCGCGCCTCCTCGTGGTCCGTCTCCCCCGCCGCAGCGGCACGCCGTTCGCGCTGAACGCCGGGATCGCCGCGTCGCGGGGGGAGTTCGTCGCCCGCCTCGACGCCGACGACCGGGCCGAACCCGAACGCCTCGCCCGGCAGATGGAGGTCTTCGCCTCGCGTCCCGACCTCGTGGCGCTCGGATCGTCGGTGACGGTCGTCGACGCCGAGGGGACGCCCCTCCGCCATCTCGCCGCCCTCTCGGGCCGCGATCTGCGACGCGCACTGCTGACCCGGAACGTCCTCACCCACTCGGCGACGACCTACCGCCGCTCCGCCTTCGACCTGGTGGGCGGCTACGACCTCCGCTGCACCCGGATGCAGGACTACGACCTCTGGCTGCGCCTCGCGACCGTCGGTCCGATCGACAACGTGCCCGAGGCCCTGACCTCGTACCGCGTGCACGACGGGCAGCACAGCCGCCGGACGCCGCCCTGGGGCGCGGCGAGCCGCAGCGTCCTCGCCGGGCGCCGCCGACTCGCGGCAGCGCTCGGTTCGCCGCCCTCCGCCCAGCGGGCCCGCGACGCGGTGTGGAGCGCCGCCCAGATCACGCGGCACCTGGGGCTCCGGCGCCCTCGCTACCTCCCGTCGCCGATCACGCGGCGGTCACGCCGCGGCGTGCTGCTCGTCACGACCGCCGACGTGAGCCTCGACGTGCTCTACGCGGGTCAGGTGCGGCACTGGCTCGGCCGCGGCGTCGCCCCGCTGGCGATCGCGTCGGGCGACACGGGTCGCCTGGCCGCGGTCGGTCGCCGGGAGGGCGTGCGGGCGCACGCGCTCCCGCTCGTCCGCGACCCGTCGCCGGTCGACGACGTGCGCGCGCTCGTCGCGACCACCCGGCTCCTGCTGCGTCTGCGGCCGGCCGTCGTCGTCTACGGCACGCCCAAGGCGTCACTGGTCACCGCGCTGGCGGCGGCCGTCGCGCGGGTCCCCCGCCGGGTCCACGTGCTGCACGGCCTGCGGCTCGAGACCCAGACGGGTCTGCCGCGCCGCATCAGCCTCGCCGCCGAGCGCATCGTGGCCGCCTCGTCGACCGAGACGGTCGCCGTCAGCGCATCGCTGGTCGACACCTGCGGCGAGCTCGGCATCCCGACAGCCACGACGACGGTGCTCGGCGACGGCTCGGTGGGCGGTGTCGACGTCGAGGGGTTCGCGGCGGCCGGCCGGGACCACGGGCGGCGTCGCGCGGTCCGCGCGGCGCACGCCATCGACGAGGACGCCCTCGTCGTCGGCTTCGTCGGCCGGGCCTGCGCCGCGAAGGGCCTCGTCGAGCTGACGTCCGCCGTCGCCCGACTCCGACGGGAGGGCCTCCCCGCGCACCTCGTGATCGTGGGCCCCGACGAGGGCCTGGCCGACCTCCCGCCCGAGACCCTCCGGCTCCTCGACGGGGACGGGTTCGTCGTGCACGGCCCCGTCGACCACGCGTCCGAGGTGCTGGCCGCGTTCGACGTGCTCTGCCTGCCCTCCCACCGCGAGGGCCTCGGCTCGGTCGTGCTCGAGGCGAGCTGCGCCCGGGTGCCCGTCGTCGTCAGCGACGCGCCGGCCCTCGCCGAGGTCGTCCGACACGGCGTGACCGGACTCGTCGTGCCCCGACATGACGACGTGGCGCTCGCCGGCGCGCTCCGTGCCGTCCTGACCGATCGCCGCCTCGCGGCCTCCCTGGCGGCGGCCGCGGCGGAGTCGGTGGCCGAGCGCTTCGACCACCGCGCCGTCTGGGATCGAGCCGCCACGCACCTCCTCGGGCATCTCAGCTCGGCGGGCGCCCGAACCGGTGCTGACGCACCCACGCGTGCATGACGACGGCTGCCGCGGCCGACGCGTTGATGCTGCGGGTCGACCCGAACTGCGAGATCTCGAGCACCGCCTCCGACGCCGCGAGCGCCTCGTCGCTGAGACCGGGCCCCTCCTGACCGAAGAGCAGCACGCAGCGCTCCGGCAGGTCGAACGTCTCGATCGGCACCGACCCCTCCACGTTGTCGACCGCCAGCACGGGCAGCCCGGCCTCCTGCGACCACGCCAGGAACGACTCGACGTCGGGGTGGTGCACCACGTGCTGATACCGGTCGGTGACCATGGCTCCGCGCTTGTTCCAGCGGCGACGACCGACGATGTGGACGGTGTCGGCCGCGAAGGCGTTCGCGCTCCGCACGATCGACCCGATGTTCATGTCGTGCTGCCAGTTCTCGATCGCCACGTGGAACGGATGCCGGTGCGCGTCGAGGTCGGCGACGACCGCCTCCATCGTCCAGTACCGGTACCGGTCGATGACGTTGCGCGAGTCGCCGTCGCGCAGCAGGTCGCGGTCGTACCGGTCGTCGGCCGGCCATTCGGACTCGCCGCCGGGCCAGGGGCCCACCCCGTGCCGAGGAGGCGTGGTCCCGCTCGCGGTCGGGTCGGGGGCGTCGTCCTGGGGCATCGGACCAGGCTACGGCCTTCGACATCCGGGAGGCGCGCCTCCCGGGGTTGCGGACGGTGCGATCCGCGGGCGCGAGCCTCGCCGACGCGGCCGAGGCGTCGTCCGCCGCTCCGAGGAGGGCGGGCCGCGCACCGGACCGGGGTGGAACGGAGGGCGGCTCAGTAAGGTGTCGTCATGGCTCCCCGCGACGAGGTCGAATGCTGGCTCACCGACATGGACGGCGTGCTCGTGCACGAGAACCACGCGCTGCCGGGCGCCGCCGCTCTCATCCAGCAGTGGCAGGACGAGGGCACGCCGTATCTCGTCCTGACCAACAACTCGATCTTCACGCCCCGCGACCTCGCCGCCCGGCTGCGCGCGTCGGGCCTCGACGTGCCGGAGGAGCGCATCTGGACGTCGGCGCTCGCGACCGCCGACTTCTGCCGCTCGCAGATGCCGAACGGATCGGCCTTCGTGATCGGCGAGGCCGGGATGACGACGGCCATGCACGAGGCGGGGTTCATCATGACCGAGACCGCGCCCGACTACGTCGTCGTGGGCGAGACGCGCAACTACTCGTTCGACGCCATCACGAAGGCCGTGCGCCTGATCCGCAGCGGATCGCGCTTCATCGTGACGAACCCGGACGCCACCGGGCCGAGCGCCGAGGGCGTGCTGCCCGCCACCGGGGCCATCGCCGCGATGATCCAGGCGGCCACGGGCAGGTCGCCGTACGTGGTCGGCAAGCCCAACCCGATGATGTTCCGATCGGCCATGAACCGCATCGGGGCCCACAGCGAGAACACCGCGATGATCGGCGACCGCATGGACACCGACATCATGGCCGGCATCGAGGCCGGACTGCACACGATCCTGGTCATGACCGGCATCAGCGATCAGGCCGAGATCGAGCGGTATCCCTTCCGGCCGAACGAGATCCTCACCGGGGTGCACGAGCTGGTGCGCGCCGAGCCGGTCGAGTCCGACGTCGTGCCGTCGGAGTTCTGAGCCCGCCTGACGCCCGGCGCCCGCCGCCGCGCCGCCCCGTGATCAGAGGTCGACGACCGCGGCCGCCCAGGACAGACCGACGCCGAACCCGACGAACAGGGCCTTCTGACCCCGCGAGGCCCGCCCGCCGGCGAGAGCAGCCTCGAGCGCCAGGGGGATCGACGTCGACGTGGTGTTGCCCACCTCGTGCATCTCGACGACGAACCGGGACGGGTCGATGCCGAGCTTCCTGCGGAGGGTCTCGAGCATGAAGGCGTTCGCCTGATGCAGGACGAACACGTCGATGTCGTCCATCGTGACGCCGGCCGACCGGAGCGAGCGGTCGACGACCTCCGGGACCACCCGCAGCGAGAACGTGAACACCTCGGGGCCGTTCATGTACAGGTCGCGCCCCGACGGCGTCAACCCGCGGGCCGCGGGCAGCGACTTCGGAGCGAGCACCGACGGGTCGGCGAACCCGCCACCGGGGACGATCAGGTGCTCCACCCCCGAGCCGTCGGTGCCGTAGGCGAAACCGGTGAGGGCCGGCGCCTCCGCCGACGCCGTCACGAGGGAGGCGCTGGCGCCGTCGCCGAAGAGCGACCGCAGCTGCCGGTCGGCCGGGTTGATGAAGCGCGAGATCGTGTCGACGGTCACGAGCAGGATCGTCCGGGCCTGCCCCGACTCGATCAGGCCCTTCGCGACCCCGAGGGCGTAGACGTAGCCCGAGCAGCCCACGGTGAGGTCGAGCGCGCCCACACGGTTCGGGAGACCGAGCCGGTGCTGCACGAGGGAGGAGGTCGACGGCATGGTGAAATCGGGGCTCTGCGTGCAGAGGAGCAGGAAGTCGACGTCGTCGCGATCGATGCCGTTCTCGCGGAAGAGCCGCTCGGCCGCGCCGACGGCCAGGTCGGACGAGGTCTCGCCGTCGACGACGTGGCGGCTGACGATGCCCGTCTTCGCCGCGAGGCGGTCGATGTTCTCGGGGGCGAATTCGCGGTTCAGCTCGTCGTTGTCGACGACCCGCGGGGGGACGAACGACGCGACCGGCCCGAGGGCGGCGTAGCGGAAGGGAGCCGAGGAGGCGCGGGTCGGGCTCATCGCGCAGCCCCCGGCAGCATCACGGCCGGCACCCCGAAGACGGTCGACTCGGGGCGGACCCGGCGGAGGACGACGCTCCCGGCGCCGACGCGGGCCGAGGCGCCGATCTCGACGCCCGGGCTCAGGACGGCGGCCGTGGCGACGAACACCCGGTCGCCGACCGTGACCCCGCCGAGCAGTTTGGCCCCGCCGCTGACGGTGGCGCCGTCGCCGACGACGACGTCGTGGCCCAGCGCGGCCGACGCCTGGAGCCAGACGTGCGCACCGACCGTCACATCGGTCGAGACCACGACGAACGGATAGACGACAGACCCTTCGCCGATGCTCGAACCCGGGAGGATCACGGCGGTGTCGTGGACGAAGGTGGCATAGGCGGCTCCGACGGCGTCGAGCCGCTCGACCACGGACGCCCGCGACCGCGGCTCGCCGATCGCGCAGAGCACGAGGTCGGCGGAGTCGGGGACGTACGCGTCGATCGTGGAGACGACGGGTGCCGGCGACCCGGGTCGTTCAGCGGCATCGTCGACGAAGACGACGTCGTCGATGCGATGCGCGGCGAGGAACCGCGGTGACGACCGCACCAGGGCGAGCAGCTCGCGACCGGCGCCGCCGGCCCCGACGAGGACGAGGCGACGGCGCGTCTCGGCGAGCGCCGGGGTCTCGACGGGATCGAGATCCGCGGTCACGCGAGGACGGGAGCGGTCAGCGCCTGGACGTCGGCCAGGGTGACGCATCGAGCCAGCGCTTCGGCGTCGACGACGACGCCGCAGGAGGAGTCGGCTTCGGCGATGAACATCGCGTTGGCGAGGGAGTCCCAGCCGATGTCGGAGAGGCGGTCCGTCAGCGCCAGGGAGCCGGGTGCGGCGTCGACGAGATCGGCGGCGAGGGTGAGCAGGTCGGTGTCGTTCATGAGTCCTCACGGGGGTCGAGGAGCACGGCTGCGCTCCGACCATCATGCTACCCGTGGTACATGTATTTCACAATATCAATCCTCATCTTCTGAGGTGACGACCGGCCCCTCCGGCGTCACGCCGATCGACCACGACGTCGTGGCGACGAGCGCCTCCGTCGAGCCGAACGCCGATCGCCCGAGGAGGAAGAGCGCGAGGAGCGCCAGCACGATGACCACCGCGGCACCGACCCCGAGGAGGATCTTGCGTCCGCGCGGCCAGTCCTCGATGCCGCCTCCCGAGGAGGCGCGGGTCGAGCGGGATCCGGCGTCGCGCCTCCTCGACGGGGTCTTGCCGGTCGCGACGGGGTCGGGCTCGGGCTCGGGCGACCGGGAGCGCCTCGGGCCGGGTCGATCGCCGGCGGCGGGACCGGCGTCCGCGCCGGGACCGGAGTCGCCGAACAGGGGGGCGAGCGGCGAGTCCGACGGGGTCCGGCGGGCCCGGAGGGGCAGCGCCGACGTGGCTGCGTCGTCGATCCCCTCGTCGTCGGACGACACCGGACGCGGCCGGTCGACGTCGTCGCCGCCGTCGGCGTCGTCAGCGAGCGACCACGACCCGGCGGGCGGCCCGTCGGACGGCTCCTCGGGTTCGGGCTGGCGGATGATGCCGAGGATCTGGGTGAAGGTCGGCTCGGGCTCGGAGTCGCCGGGGGATGCGGGCGACGAGGCCCGGACGTCGGCGGGCGCTCCGTCGACCGGCGCAGTCGCCGGAGCACCAGCCGGGGGCGTCTCGACCGGGGGCGTCGCCGCCGGCGGCGGCAGGTGACCCGCGGCCTCGGCGAGACGGCGCTCTCGACGGGTCATCTCGTGGTGCTCCTCGACCCACCACGGGGCGCCCGGCGTCGAGGCCGGCGTCTCGGGCGCGGCGGGCTCGGCGGCGGGGTTCCCGGACGTGGCTTCCCCGGGAGCGGGGTTCTCGGGTGCAGGGTCCTCGGACGCGGCGGCCTCGGGAGCAGCGTTCTCGGACGCGGCGGCCTCGGGAGCAGCGTTCTCGGACGCGGGGGCCTGCGATACGAGGCCCTCCGGCGCGGCAGCAGCGGGCGCCTCGGGCGAGGAGGGCTCGATCGTGCGCGTCGCGACGGTGGGGGTCTCGACGACGGGGGTCTCGACGACGGGAGGGGCGTGGTCGACGACCCGCTCCTCCTCGTCGACGGATCCGGCGTCGGCGGGCAGATCGAAGGCGCGGGTCGCGGTGTCGGAGACCACCACGTCGTGCGCCTGGGTGGGCGGGAGTTCATCGACGGCGGGCGCGGGCGCTGGCGGCGCGGCCTGCGGCGTCGGCTGCGACTCGACGGGAGCAGGTGCGGAGGGCGACTCCGGAGGAGCGACCTCCGACCGCGCGGTCTCGGACTCGGGCGGCAGGGCGTTCCAGTCGAACGTGCGAGGCTCGGCCGAGATGTCGGACGCGGCGGCCGGCGTCGTCAGGATCGCCGTGAACGGACCCGGTTCGCCGGAGGGCGAGGGCGTCGAGGTCGGCACGGGAACGGACCGCCCGGGCTCGCCATCCTCGGGCCTGTCGGCGGAGCGCTCGACGGCGGAGGGCTCCGCGGGCGAGGGCTCCGGGGGCGAGGGCTCCGGGGACGAGGCGGGGCGAGCGTCGTCGCTCGGAGTCGTCGGGGACTCGTCGGGGCCGGGGCTCATCGCCCCGCGGAGCGCGCCGAGATCGAGGGCCATGGGGTGACCGGAGCTCCGCGTCACCGCGGTCTCGTCGGTCGGCGGGGGCGGCACGGCCAGGAACGGCAGCTGCGCGGCCCGACGGGGGACGACCGGGACGACCGGGACGGGCGGCGTGGCCTCGCGAGGCGACTCCTGCTCCTCGTCGGACGCGGGCTCGGAGTCGGAGACCGGCTCCGTGCCGGGCTCGAACTGCGCGGCGAGCCAGTCGCTCGGGTCGCGGTCGGCGTCGTCGACGCCGCGACCGGCGGGTTCGTCCGTCACGGCTGCAACCCGAGATCGTCCAGGCCGATGGCGGCGAGGTAGGGATAGCCCGCGGCCTCGATCACCTCTCGGGCGCCGGTGCTGCGGTCGACGACGACGGCCACGGCGGCGATCACCGCGCCGACGGCCTCGAGCGCCTTCGCGGCGGCGAGGGGGGACCCACCGGTCGTCGAGGTGTCCTCGAGCACGATGACGCGCTTGCCGGCGAGCTCGGGGCCCTCGACCTGCTTGCCCCGGCCGTGGTCCTTCGGCTCCTTGCGCACGACGAAGGCGTCGTAGTCCTTGCCGAGGGCGACGCCCTGGTGCAGCACGGCGGCCG
Organism: Frigoribacterium sp. Leaf263; assembly: GCF_001422285.1. Taxonomy (GTDB): domain Bacteria; phylum Actinomycetota; class Actinomycetes; order Actinomycetales; family Microbacteriaceae; genus Frigoribacterium. Next base: position 112,906 of record NZ_LMMO01000005.1, on the reverse strand, counting down.
CGATGGGGTCGGCGCCCATGGTCAGCCCGCCGACGGCGAACACGTCGGGGACCCCGTCGATGAGGTCGACCATGACCCGGCCGATCAGCGGCGCGACGCGGTGGTCGAGGCTGACCTTGCGGAGGTCGATGTAGTAGGTCGCCTTCTTGCCGCTCGTGAGCGTGAAGTCGCCGTGGAAGACGGCCTCGGAGCTGATGAAGTCGATGAGCTGGGTGCGTGCGTCGGTCACGACCCACATGGTACGGCAGACCCCTCCACAGGCATCGAGGCCGCCGGTCCCCCGTCGTCGAGGGCTCCGTCGGGGGCTGTCGCCGCGCCTCCCCGGTAGCGTGGTCGACATGCGAGTCGCCACCTGGAACGTCAACTCCGTCCGCGCCCGAGCAGGCCGTGTCGTCGACTGGCTGGTGCGTGAGGACGTCGACGTCGTCGGCCTGCAGGAGATCAAGTGCAAGCCCGAGCAGTTCCCGTTCGACGCGTTCCGCGAGGCCGGCTACGAGGTCGAGCTGCACGGTCTCAGCCAGTGGAACGGCGTCGCGTTCGCCAGCAGGCTCCCGATGGACGACGTCGAGATCACCTTCCCGTCGCAGCCCGGCTTCGCCAAGGGCCACGAGGGCGCCGATCAGCCGAAGGAGGCCCGGGCCATCGGCGTGACCGTCGAGGGCGTCCGGCTCTGGAGCCTCTACGTGCCCAATGGTCGCGAGCTCGGCGACCCGCACTACGACTACAAGCTCGACTGGCTGGCCCGGCTGGCCGACGAGACGCGGGCCTGGCTCGCCGAGACGCCCGACCTGCCCCTGGCCCTGATGGGCGACTGGAACGTCGCGCCCCTCGACTCCGACGTGTGGGACATGTCGGTCTTCGCCGGCAGCACGCACGTCAGCGCGCCGGAGCGCGAGGCCTTCGCCCGCTTCGAGGAGGTCGGGCTGTCCGACGTCGTCCGCCCGCGGATCCCCACGGGCTACACCTACTGGGACTACAAGCAGCTCCGGTTCCCCAAGAACGAGGGCATGCGGATCGACTTCATCATGGGCTCGAGCGCCTTCGCGGATCTCGTGACCTCGGCCGCCATCCACCGCGACGAGCGCAAGGGCGACGCCCCGAGCGACCACGTGCCGGTCGTCGTGGATCTCGATCTCGACACCGAGCTCGACGACGACAGGCCGATGATCTTCTGATCCGACGCGGCCCACCCGCCGCGACGGCGACGGCTACGCCAGCAGGGCGGCGATGACGACGAGCACCGGCACGGCGACGATCGTCGTGACGAGCACCGTGTCACGGGCCACGACCACCCCCGTGCGGTAGCGCTGCGCGTAGTTGAAGACGTTCTGCGCCGACGGCAGCCCCGCGAGCACGACGGCCACGAACAGCTCGTGCCCCTCGAAGCCGAAGACGAAGGCGCCGAGCAGCCAGGCCACGAGCGGCATGACCACCAGCTTGAGCACGGTCGCGAGCACGACGTCGGCGCGACCCTCGCGGGCCTGCAGGGGTCGCGACCCCACCAGCGACATGCCGAACGAGATGAGCACGACCGGGACGGCGGCGCCGCCCACCAGCACGAACGGCTGCATCACCGGCTCGGGGATCTCGAGCCCCGTCACCGCCACGACGACCCCGAGGGCCGAGCCGATCAGCAGCGGGTTCGTGAACGGCCGGGCGATGGTGCGCCCCAGACTGCTGCCCCGGTTGGTCGCCGTGTCCATCACCGCGAGCACGATCGGCGTGATCACCAGCAGCTGGAAGAGCAGGACGGGCGCCACGAAGGTCGCGCTGCCCAGCACGTAGGTGGCGACGGGGAGGCCGATGTTGTTCGCGTTCACGTACGCGCCTCCCATCGTGCCGATGGCCGTCTCGGCCGCCGTCCGTTTCAGGACGAGCTTCAGCACCAGCACCGAGATGACGGCCGCCACGAGCGAGGCGGCGGCGCTGACGACGAGGAGGCGCGAGAACAGGACGTGGACGTCGGCCTGCGAGATCGTCGTGAACAGCAGGCACGGGGTCAGGACGAAGAACACCATGCGCGAGAGCACGTGGTGCCCCTGCGGCCCGAGGAGGTCGATGCGACCGACGACGTAGCCGACGGCGATCACCGCCCCGATGATCCCGAACCCGATCAGCACTCCGCCCATGCACCCATCTTGGTGCAGACCGCCGACGACGGGATCAGGCGGCGCTCCCGCCCGTCCCCCGGAACTCGGTCATCGTCGCCGAACCCTCGGCGGAGACCCCCTCGCGGGAGAGCACGACCCGGACGGTCCGCAGGAGGATCCGCGCGTCGAGCAGCGGCGACGCCTCATCGACGTACCGGACGTCGAGAGCCAGCCGGTCGTCCCACGAGAGGGTGTTGCGACCGGCCACCTGCGCGAGTCCGGTGAGGACCGGGGCGACCTCGTGCCTCCTCGCCTGCTCGGGGGTGTAGCGGTCGAGGTAGACCGGCGGCAGGGGGCGGGGTCCGACCAGGCTCATGTCCCCGACGAGGACGTTGACGAGACCCGGCAGCTCGTCGAGGCTCGTCGAGCGGAGCAGACGGCCGAAGGGGGTGAGGCGATCCGCGTCGGAGACGAGCCCCCGGGCCTCGTCCACCGGGAGCATGCTGCGGAACTTCCGCAACCGGAAGACCCGTCCGCCTCGGCCGACCCGCTCCTGCCGGAAGAGCACCGGCCGACCGAGCGCCGCCCCGACGGCCGCCGCCGTGAGGAGGAGGACGGGCGAGAGCACGACGAGGGCGGCTGCGGCGACGACGACGTCGGCGGCGCGACGGGCGGCACGGCCCGCTCGCCCGACGTCACGCACGGACGCCCGCCGCATCGAGGGCGGCCGTCAGGCGCGAGCCCACGCGATCGAGGTCGTCGTCGCCGAGCACCGAACCGCTCGGGAGGGTCAGGCCGCGGTCGAAGAGCGACTCGGCGGCCCCCGTGACGAGCCGCCCGGTCGCGGCGAAGACCGGCTGGAGGTGCAGGGGCTTCCAGAGACGCCGGGTCTCTATGGCGTCCGCGGCGAGAGCGGCCCCGACGCTCGTGACGGCCGTCGGGTCGTCGAAGACGACCGAGGTCAGCCAGGCGTTGTCGTCGCCGTCGGCCCCATCGTCGTGCAGGATCCGCACCCCGGGTCGATCGGCCAGCAGCTCGCGGTACCGGGCCCGGACTTCGTGCCGCCGGGCGATCATCCCGTCGAGCCGGGTCAGCTGGGCCCGCCCGAGGGCCGCGAGGATGTTGCTGAGCCGGTAGTTGTACCCGATCTCGTCGTGCTCGTAGTGGGCGACGGGGAGGCGCGCCTGGCTGGCCACCCGCCGCGCGTCGGCGGCGAGGTCGCCATCGTCGGTGAGGAGCATCCCGCCGCCCGACGTGGTCATGATCTTGTTGCCGTTGAACGACACGGCCGATGCCCGGCCGAACGAGCCGGCGGCCCGACCGCCCCGGACGGCCCCGAACGACTCGGCGCTGTCGCAGAGCACCGGCACGCCGTGAGCGGTCGAGACGGCCTCGATGCGCTCGAGATCGGCCACGCGCCCGTAGACGTCGACGGGCAGGACGGCGGAGACGGGGCGCCCCGATGCGGCGAGCGCCGTCAGGGCCTCGTCGAGGAGCGCGGGGTCCAGCTCGCCCGTGTCGGGGTCGCAGTCGACGAAGTAGGGCACGGCGCCGGCGTGGACCGCGGCGTTGGCCGTGGCGGCGAAGGTGAAGGACGCGGTCACGACGAGCGAGCCCGGAGCCACGCGGAGGCCGCGGAGACCCAGATGCAGGGCGGCGGTGCCGGAGGACAACGCGACGCCGTGGTCGACTCCGACCCGCGTGGCCACCTCGCGCTCGAACGCGTCGACCTCGGGGCCGAGCGGTGCGACCCAGCCCGAGCGGAGGGCCCGGTCGACGGCGTCGCGCTCGGCGTCGCCGACGTCGGGTGCGGACAGGTGGATGCGGGATCCCATGAGACTCCTTCTGTATATGACATACGGATACTACAGATGACGGAGACTCATGTCGAGAGCGGATGCGCGCCTCCTCGTCGTCCCGGTGGTCGAAGATGGAGGGGTGACGCGACTCCACGACCCCTCGGCCCACTCGTTCGCCTCCGACAACTACGCCGGCGCGCACCCCGAGGTGATGCAGGCGATCCTCGACGCCAACGGCGGCCACGTCGGCTCGTACGGCGCCGACCCCTACACGGCCCGACTGGCGGAGGTCGTGATCGAGACGTTCGGCGAGGGCTCGTCGATCGACCCCGTGGTCACGGGCACGGGCGCGAACGTCGCCGCCCTCCAGGCGCTGACACCCCGCTGGTCGGCTGTCATCTGCGCCGCGACCGCCCACGTCTACACCGACGAGGGCGGGGCGCCCGAGCGGCTCGGCGGCATCAAGCTGCTGACCGTCCCGACACCCGACGGCAAGCTCACGCCCGAGCTGATCGACCGCCAGGCCCACGGCTGGGGAGACCAGCAGCGACCCCAGCCCCTCGCCGTGACGATCACCCAGAGCACCGAGCTCGGCACCGTCTACACCCCCGACGAGATCCGGGCGATCACCGATCACGCGCATGCGCTCGGCATGCGGGTCCACCTCGACGGGGCGCGTCTCGCCAACGCGGCCGCCTCGCTCGGCGTCCCGCTCCGTGCCCTGACCCGTGACGCCGGGGTCGACTCGGTCTCGCTGGGCGGCACGAAGAACGGCCTCGTGCTCGGGGAGTCGGTCGTGACGTTCTCGGAGGAGGCGCGGGCCGGCCTGGTCTTCCTCCGCAAGATGGACGCGCAGCTGCTCTCGAAGATGCGATTCGTGTCGGCGCAGTTCCTGGCGATGCTCGACGACGACCTCTGGCTGCGATCGGCCGCCCAGGCGAACGGCATGGCCTCCCGCCTCGCCACCGGCCTCGCCGACCTGCCGGGCGTGACGATCACGCAACCCGTCGACGCCAACGCCGTCTTCGTCGTCCTGCCCCGTCACGTGGTCGAGCCGCTGCGCGAGGCTCACCGCTTCTACGACTGGAACCGCGCCTCCGGGGAGATCCGCCTGATGTGCTCGTTCGACACACGGCCCGAGCACGTGGATCGCCTCGTCGCCGATGCGCGGGAGCTGCTCGGCTCATGATCCGCGTCGAGTCTTAATATATATCATGTAACATGAGGTCTATTCGTTTTGCGGTGTCTCGACACCCCGGACAGAGGACCATCCATGCCCCGCCTCCCCCGCACGGCGCTCGCTCTCGCCCTGACGCTCTCACTGGCGGCCCCGTTGGGCGCCTCGACGGGCGCCCGGGCCGCGGCCGCACCGTCGTCGACCCCGGCGTCGACGACCCCGGCGTCGACGTCATCGCCCGACCGGTCGTCCGCCCCGGCCTCCCTCCCGGGCGGGCCGCGACCGACCTCGATCCGAGTCGCCGACGACGACTCCTCGACCAGCGTGCTGGTGCACGGACTCGGCTCGGCGAGCGCTGCACAGGCACGCGAGAACCGCTCGATGAGGCACAGCGACCTGCAGCCGACCGGCCGCTTCGCGGCGGCGGGCGACGAGCTGACGATCACCGTGCCCGAGGGGGCGCCGGCCGTGTCGGTCACGATCGGCCTGATCGGGGTCCATGAGAAGTTCAACGGCGGGGTCGAACGGGGCCAGTGGAGCCAGACCCTCGCACCCGGGCCCACCCTGATCACCTCCCCGCTCGACGGCATGGTGCACCTCGTGAGCACGGACGAGGGCGGCTCGGCCGACGTCGTCGTCGAGGGCGGGCGTCCGGTGCCCGTCTTCGTCGCCGGGCAGACGACGAACACCGGGCTCCGCGCAGAGATGGCCCGACTGGCCGACGCGCCGTTCGTGCAGGTGATCGGCGACCGGTTCTTCGGCGACTTCCAGACGCACTTCACGGGAACCGTCATCGTGCAGGTCGACATGGAGGACCGCGTGGCCGATCTGGATCGCATGATCGAGATCACGAACGACACCTACGGCCTGCGCGACGACGGCACGGGCCTGTCGCGCAAGGCGCCGCACCGCATCTACGTCGCCGCCCCCGACACCAGCGGCGGCTACGCGAACGCGACCCACGGGCGGGTCACGTTCCCCGTCAGGTCGGGGGCGGCCGGCGACCTGTTCCGCATGGCATCCCACGATCTCTGGGGGTGGTGGCACGAGGTCGGCCACACCTATCAGACGCCGACCTTCAACTGGGGCGGGCAGGGCGAGGTGCTCGTCAACCTCTCGCCGCTGCACATCCAGTCCGCCTCCGGCTGGGGGAATCGCCTCGACCGCTTCGTCGGCGGCTACGACGCGTTCTTCGCCCAGCCGATCGAGCAGCGCGACTACATGGCGACGGGCGACGTCTGGACCCGGCTCTTCCTGTACGACCAGCTGCGGCGGGCCTTCGGCGACGACTTCTACGCGCACCTCAACCAGGAGTACCGGGTCATGCGCGCCCTCGGAGAGTCGCAGCCCGTCGGCGCCGAGGCGCAGCGGCAGCTCTTCGCGGTCACGGCCTCACGGGTGGCCGACCGCGATCTGACCGAGTACTTCCAGCAGTGGGGCATGGCCCTCGACGAAGCGACGAGGGCCGTCCTCGCCGATCTACCTCCCCTGCAGCAGCCCATCTGGGAGAACAGGCTGTCGAGCGAGCCGGTCGTCGAGCACGAGATGCCGAGCTTCAGCGTGCCCGTCGGCGCCCTCGATCCGATCGCCGAGAGCGTCACCCTGGGCCGGCGAGGGCTCGACGCTCCCCCCACCGCGCGCGATCTCCGCGACTCCGACGACGCCCGGAGCGTCCGCACGGTCGCGACGGGTCTCGACGCGACCCGCATGGGGAACGGCTCGGCGCGCCTCGTCGCCGTGAACGAGGTGGGCGTCCGAGAGGTCCTCTCGACCCCCGTCACCGTCACGCGGGGCACGTCGCTCGAGTTCCGCGGTCTGTCCGACAGGGTCGTGACGACCCTCGCGCTCCAGCCGGCCACCGACGAGCTCCGCATGATTGCGGGCACCGAGTACACCTCGCACCCCGGCTTCGGCTCCGAGTACATCGGCGCGACGGTCTCGGACGGCCGGGGCAGGCCCCGGGAGTCGTTCAGCGTGACCGGCGGCGAGAACGCCCACGCGGCGGCCCGGGTCTTCGACGGCACGACCATCCGGGAGGGCTGGCACCTCACCGTCCGACACCGCGAGGCGGCCAGTCGTCTGTCGCGATGGGACTCCGAGGAGCCGGCGTCTCGGAACGGATCGACCACGCAGCACCTCCGCGTCGTCGACGGCCGCCTCGTCGCCGTCGACGCGGTCCCCACGCCACCCGACGGCCCGCTCCTGCCCGTCGCGCCCGACGGCACGCCCCTCCTGACGCGAGGCGCGCCCACGGCGCTCCCCGTCACGGTCGAGGCGACCTCCGACGTCCGAGCCCTCGACACCGAGCTGGTGCTCACCGCGCCCTCGGGGACGACCTTCTCGACCGGGCAGGAGGCGCTGGTCACCGAGGTGCGCCTCCCCGGGCGCCAGTGGGTCGTCTCACGCAGCGTGGTCGCCGCCGAGGGTGTGCTGAGCGACGACGGGCGGACGCTCACGCTCGTGGTCCGCGGGGCGGACGGCCTCGACCTGCCCGACGGCAGCCGGCTGCGCTGGATGCCGGAGGTCGTCGTCCCCCGCGACGGCGGACCCGTCGGCGGAGGGCTCGACTGGTCGTTGACCGGCACGACCGGCGACGCCGGGGGCGCCGCCGACCGCTGACGCGCCGCGGTGGGCCTGCGGGGAATGGCGGGCGCGGTCGGCGACGTTGGAGGGTCTGTGGCCCGATGACGCGCCTCCCCGTCCCGCCCATCCGCTCAGAAAGCCGAGACCATGTCGATCACCGAGAACACCGCACCTGCAGCCCCGCGCACCGCCGAGACGAGCGTGCCGATCGTCAGCCCGCTGGCCGAGCGGTGGAGCCCCCGTTCGTTCGACCCCGCCGCCACGGTGAGCGCACGGCAGCTCGACGCCCTGCTCGAGGCCGCTCGGTGGGCGCCCTCGGCCAACAACAGCCAGCCGGCCCGATTCATCGTCGCGACGCGCGGCTCGCATCACTTCGACGCCATCGTCGGCGCGCTCGTCGGCTTCAACGCCGCGTGGGCCGGCGACGCCTCGGCCCTGATCGTCGCGATCGCCGAGACGTCGTCGATCGAGGGCGACATCCGCCCGACGGCGGAGTACGACCTGGGACAGGCCGTGGCGCACCTCTCGGTGCAGGCGCAGGCCGAGGGACTGCACACGCACCAGATGGCCGGTGTCGAGTGGGAGACCCTGGTCGCGGCCTTCGACCTGCCCGAGAACATGAAGCCCCTGACGGTGACCGCCGTCGGCGTCGTCGACCGCCCCGAGAGGCTGGCCGACGCCCTCGCCGAGCGCGAGACCGCCCCGCGCAGCCGTCGTCCCCTGAACGAGCTGGTGCTCGCCCGCAGCTGACGCCGGGGGCGTACTGACACCGGGTCGGTCCTGATACGGGGACCACGCTGACATCGGGGTGACGGATCCTCACGGTCATACTGTAATATATGAGACTTCATATCTGAGGAGTCTCATGCGCACCCGCTCGATCCGTCCGGTCTCCGTCGTCAGGACGGCGTCCGCCGCCGTCCTGATCGGGGTCCTCGCCGTCCCGGCGGGGTTCTCGGCCTCCGCGTCCGAACCCGTGCCCGCGTCGTCGCCGGCCTCGGCATCAGCCTCGGCAGGGGCCGCGGACCCGGCACCGGCAGCGCCAGCGCCACCGGCCGAGCCGCTCACCGCTGCGGTGACCGGCTCGGCCACCCCGGGCGGGCCGCTCCCCACGTCGATCCGGCTGAGCGAGGACGACTCGACGACGACCGTCCTCGTGCACGGGATGGGCGACGCCGAGGCCGAGAGGGTCCGCGAGAACAGGCAGTTCCGTCACAGCGGTCTGCAGCCCACGGGTCGGTACGCCCGCGCGGCGACGGAGCTGACGATCACGGTGCCCGAGGGAGCCCCGCAGACCTCGGTCGTGATCGGACTCTTCGGCGCCCACGCCGAGCACAACGGCGGCGTGGCGAAGGACCATCACGTCACGCGCCTCCAGCCCGGGGAGAACACCGTCACGACACCCGTCGACGGCATGGTGCACCTGCGCAGCTCGGCGGCGGGCGGCTCGGCCGACATCGAGCTGGCGGGCGGCACGCCCGTCCCCGTGTTCGTGCTCGGGCAGACGACGAACGACGCGTTGCGCGCCGAGATGGCCCGCCTGGCCGACGCGCCCTTCGTGACGGTGATCGGCGAGCGCGTCCACGGCGAGTTCCAGCGTTCGAGGACCGGCGCGCAGATCCTCGCCGCCGACGTCCCCGCCCGGGTCGCCATGTGGGACCGCAGCATCGAGATCACGAACGACGTCTACGGCCTGCGAGACGATGCGACGGGGGTCTCGCGCAAGGCCCCGCACCGCATCCACCTGGCATCCCCCGACTCCGCGAGCGGCCACTACGCCTTCGCCACCCACGACCGCCTCACCTTCGGAGCCTCCGGTTCGGCGCGAGACCTCTTCGTCCGCGACGAGCGCACGCTCTGGGGCTTCTGGCACGAGATCGGGCACACCTACCAGGCCCCGAACTACCTGTGGTCGGGGATGATGGAGGTCACGGTCAACATCTCGCCGCTGCACGTCGAATCACGTCAGGGCTGGGCCAGCACCGTCGACTCGCCCGGTCATCTCGCGGGCCTCGAGCGGTTCTTCGCGACCCCGGTCGCCGACCGGGACCACGCCACGTCGGGCACCAACGAGATGCTGTTCGACCATCTGCGACGCGGCTTCGGCGACGACTTCTACCCCCGCCTGAACCAGGAGATGCGCGTCATGGCCGCACGCGGCGAGAGCGTCGGGCTGACCGACGACGACGAGAAGCAGCTCTTCGCGCTCACCGCGGCTCGCGTCGCCGACCGCGATCTGCGCGGGTTCTTCCGCGAGTGGGGCTTCCCGCTGTCGAGCCGCACGGCGGCGGCCATGGCGCAGCTGCCCCCGCTCGAGCGGCCCATCTGGCGCAACCGCCACAGCGACGACATGATCCGCGAACGCGACCTCGGGTCGTACGCCTACCCGACCGGGGCGATCGAGGGCGTCGACGAGACGGTCGCCGTCGGCCAGCGTCGACTGTCGACCCCTCCGACGATGTCGGACCTGTCCGACTCCGAGGAGACGGGGACGGTCCGCGTGATCGACCACACCCTCCGTGCGAGCTCACCCGGCACCGGCGCCGTCACGGTCACGGCCGTCACCGACGACGGCGTCCGCGAGGCCTTCAGCACGCCCGTGGAGGTCGTCCCGGGCAGCATGTTCCAGTTCACGGGCGTCTCGTCGCGGGACATCGGGCGGCTGGCCCTCGAACCGGTCGCGCACGAGCTGAGGTTCTTCGCCTCGTCGGGCTACCCGAGCCACGACTACTTCCCCGGGGAGGAGTACATCGGGGTCACCGTCTACGACGAGCTCGGACGCGAACGGTCCGCGTTCTCGCTCGAGGGCCAGGATCACGCGCACCGGGTCGCCGCGGCGTTCGACGGCAGCCGGGCCGACGACGGCTGGTACGTGGTCGTCCGGCACCGGGAGGCGCGGACGAGACTGTCGTGGTGGGACGCCGGCGTGGCCCGCCCCGCCGACGCCGCCACCGTGCGGACCCTCCGCGTCGACGGTGATCGCCTCGTGCCCGTGGCCTCGGTCCCCGGCCGCGGAATGGCGTCGACGGTCGCCCGGGGCCTGCCGGGCGGGACGACCGACTGGGCGCGGGTGGACGTGCGCTCGACGCAGACGGGGACGATGACCGTCGAGGCCCCCGTCGGCACGACGATCGCCGACGTCGAGGTCCGACGCACCAGCGACGACCACCGACGAGCCGACGTCGCGACCGACTACGACGACGACCGCGGTCGGGTCACCGTGTCGGCCCCGGCCGGCGATGACGCGCTGACCTTCGGGCCGGGAGCCGGCGACCATCTGCGCGTCTCCTTCGCGGTGGACGACGACACCGCCGCGGACTCGCTCCTCGACGACGGCCGTGCGACCCTCCGCACGTCGACCGGGGCCGACCTCCTGGCCTCGACGAGCATCCCGGTCTCGACCTCGGCCGCCGATCACGGTGCGCTCGCCCCTCTGCCGTCGGCCGAGGTCGCCCTCCCCCGCGGCGAGACCACGGAGGTCCCCGTCGCGGTCTCCGTCGCCGCCGGGTCGCTGACCCGCCCCACCGGCACGGTGACGGTCACGGCACCGACCGGCACGACGTTCGCCGCCGGGCAGGACGTCATCCGAGGCCGGCACACGGCGGGCGATCTGCCCGACGGCCGGGGGATGCGGCTCACGGGCGAACGCTCGTCCGACGGGACGACGTACCGCTACACGTGGGCGCCGTCGGACGACGGGTCCGCCGACTGGACGTCGCCCCGGCACGGCGTGCTGCGCTGGTCGCTCGACGTCGTCACGCCGCACGACGCGGCCCCCGGGCCGCAGTCGCTGCGCCACCGCATCACCGGCACGTCGGACTCCGGCGACTTCGACGCCCGGGGCGGGACTCCGACCCGCGTCGAGGGCGAGGGGGGACTCACGGCCGTGAGCCCCGACGAGCCGATCGTCGTGCTGCGAGGCACGACGACCCCCGTGCCGTTCGTCGTCGAGGCGACCGCCTCGATCGACCGGCTCGACGGCCGGTTCGACCTCATCGCCCCGGTCGGCACCGTGTTCGACGCGCGGGTCGTCGACGATCCCGAGGAGGCGCTCATCACCGAGGTGCAGGCGCCCGGTGGTCGCTGGGTCGCCGCCCCCGGGCTGATCGTCGACTCCGTCACACTCTCGCGCGAGGGTCGTTCGGCCGCCGTGCAGCTCCGGTCGGACGGAGCCCTCGGCCTCGGACCCGCCTGGCGGGTGCGGTGGCACGCCCCCGTGGCCGTGCCCGCGAGCACCGTGCTCGGCGACGCCGACCTCCGCTGGGTCTTCGACGGCGAGGCGGACGGGCGGGCGATCACCTCCCGGGGATGACTCCGGGGCGACGCCCCGCTCGTCACCCCACGGTCACGCGGAGACCCCCGCCCGGTCGCGGCTCGATCATGACCCGCCACCCGTGCGCGCGTGCGATGGAGTCGACGATGGCGAGACCCAGGCCGCTGTGCGCGACCTCGCCCGCGCCTCCTCGGCCGCGGGTGCCGCCGTGACGGTCGACGCGTGTGAACGGCCGGGTGAGGGTGACGGCCTGCTCGGCGGTCACGACCGGGCCGGTGTTCTCGACGACGACGACCGCCTCGCCGGTGCCGAGCACGCGGACGTGCCCGCCCGGCTCGTTGTACTCGACGGCGTTCGACACGAGGTTCCGCACCAGGTGGGCGATGAGGACGGGATCACCCGAGACCCGCCGGAAGGTGCCCCGCAGGATCACGACGTCGACCGAGGAGGCGCGGGCCTCGTCGATCAGACCCGTCGCGATCTCGGGGACCAGCTCGCCCAGCTCGACCACCCGCTCGTCGCCGGCCAGACCGCGGTCGGCGGTCGCGAGCGTGAGCAGCCCGTCGATGAGCGCCTCGGTCCGCCGGTTCGCCTCGAGCAGCTGCTCGCGGGTCTCGGCCAGCCCGGCGGGAGTCGGGTCGTCGAGACCGATCTGGATGGCCGCGCGCTGGACGGCGAGCGGGGTGCGCAGCTCGTGCGAGGCGTCGGCGACGAACCTCCGCTGGGCCTCGAACGAGCGCTCGAGCCGGTCGAGGAGGTCGTCGATGGTGTCGGCGACCCGGGCGAGCTCGTCGCGCGGTCCGTCGAGGGCGATCCGCTCGTGGAGGGTCCGGGCCGTGATCGCCTGCGTCGTCTCGACGATGTCGTCGAGAGGGCGGAGCATCCGCCGGCTGACGACCCAGCCGACGCCGCCGGCGGCGACGGCCGCGGCCGCCACGCCGACGCTCGACCAGATGAGCTGCTGGCGGGCCAGCACCCGGGCGACGACGGTGGGCACCGAGTCGTCCGACCCGACCGCGCCGGCGGGCCCGGGCGCGATCGCGCCGCCCTGACCGGGGACGTCGCTCGTCGACCCCGGGGTGCGCTCCGCTGCCGACCCCGAGCCGCCGGGCGCCTCGAGCGTCAGGGCGACCCCCTGCGAGGTGGCCACCGCGACGCCGAGCACGACGAGCGAGCAGAGGAGGGCGAAGGCGACCCCGAAGACGACCGCGGTGCGCAGGCCGATGCTCCACCGACGGGGATCGAGCCGTGACCGGCCGGTCAGCACAGCTGGTACCCGCGCCCGGACACCGTGCGGATCGGGTCGGGGTCGCCGAGCTTCCGCCGCAGCTTGCTGACCGTCACGCGGACCGCGTTCGTGAAGGGGTCGACGTTCGCGTCCCAGCACTTCTCGAGCAGCTCCTCCGCGCTGACGAGACGCCCGTCGGCGCGCATCAGGGTCTCGAGCACGAGGAGCTCCTTCGTCGAGAGCCCGAGATCGAGCCCCGCGCGGACGGCGAGGTGCCGGTTCGCGTCGAGCGCGAGGTCGCCGTGGCGGAGCACCGGCGGGACGGCCGGCGCCGCGCGCCGACCCAGCGCCCGCACCCGGGCCACCAGCTCGGAGTACTCGAACGGCTTGGCGAGGTAGTCGTCGGCGCCGAGCTCGAGACCGCCCACGCGATCGGCGAGGTCGCCGGCGGCGGTCAGCAGCAGGATGCGCGTGGGATCCCCCCGTGCCGTCAGGGCGCGGACCACGGCGTCGCCGTGCATCCCCGGCAGATCGCGGTCGAGCACGACGACGTCGTAGTCGTTCACCGCCAGCAGCTCGTCGGCGTCGTCACCCCGGTAGGCCACGTCGACCGCCATCGCCTGCCGGGTGAGGCCCGCCGCGATCAGATCCGCGAGCGCCCGCTCGTCGTCCACCACCAGGACCCTCATCTCCCGCCTCCCGCTCGTCGGTATGTCGCATTCCACCGTAGCGAGTCGATGTTTCGCGGATCTGTCCGTCGGCTGCGCGTCGACGCAACGGCCGCCCCGCTCGACTGGGGACCGGACGACCGACGGCCCCGACGAAAGGATCCCCATGACCCTCCCCCTCAGCACCCCGCGCCGACGCGCCTCCCGGCACCGCGCCTCCTCGGCGACCCGACTCCTGATCGCGGCCGCGCTGCTCGTCCCGGCGCTCGCCGCCTGCGCGCCGGACGCCTCGCCGACCCCGGGCCCGAGCACGCCGACGTCCGCGTCGGGCAGCACGGCGGCCCTGCTCGGCGGATGCCTCCGCGACGCCGGGTACGACGTCGACGACGCCCTGCTGGCCACGGAGGGGGTCGTCGCGCCCCCGGCGGGCGTCGACGTCGAGGCCTACTCCGACGCGCTCTCGGCCTGTCGCGAGCAGCTCCCCGCCGAACAGGGCGGCGGGGTCGATCAGCCGTCGGCGGCCGACCTGGCCGAGCAGCAGGAGGCCAACCTGGCCGTCGCCGAGTGCGTCCGCGAGAAGGGTTTCGACGACTTCCCCGACCCGGTCGACGGCTCGTTCCCCCGGGAGGTCGCGTCGGGCAGCACCGACCCGAGCGCCCGGGACCCCCGAACCGAGGCGTTCTTCGCCTGCTCGGACGAGGTCGGGCCGAACAGCCAGGGGCGGAGCGAGTGACGGAGCGGGCGACGGGATCCCCCGACCGGCGACGCTCCGGTGCTCGACGCGGCGCGGACCGGATCGCGGCCCTCGTCGCCGTGGGCCTGTGCGGTCTCGTGGTGAGCGGCTGCGCGGTCCTCGCCGGTGATCCCGACTCGTCGGACGCCGTCGCCGGGGCCGGGACGTCACCGCCCGTGACGACGCCCGTGATCGAGGGTGATCTGGTCGAGAGCGTGAAGGTGCCCGGGACGCTGGGGTATGGCGCCCGGACGCCGCTGGCGTCGGCCGGCGAGGGGACGGTCACGGGGCTGCCCGGCTACGGCGAGGTCGTCGCTCTCGACGGCATCCTGTACAGCGTCGACGAGCGACCCGTCCGGGCGCTCCACGGGAGGGTCCCCCTCTGGCGATCCCTCCAGGCGGGGATCGCGGGAGCCGACGTCGACCAGCTCAAGGACTCGCTGCGAGCCCTCGGCTACGACGTCGCCGACGACGACCGCTTCGACTGGCGGACGGCCGAGGCCGTGCGCCGCTGGCAGGCCGACCGCGACCTGGACCGCACCGGGGTGCTGGACGCCGACGACGTCGCGTTCGTGCCGGGCGACATCCGGGTCGACGAGGTCGTGGGCCGCACGGGCGACGCCGCCGGAGAGGTCGTCTACCGCTACACGTCGACCACCCCGGTGGCCACCGGCTCCGTCGCCCAGGCCGACCTGCCCCGCTTCGCCGTCGGCACGCCGGTCGACGTGCTGACCCCGGGCGGAGAGACCCTCGCCGGGACGGTCCGGTCGGTCGGCGCCTCGGGCGGCGACGACGGGACCGACGACGGGACCGGAGCGGGCACCGGGGCGGGGGACGAGCGCGTCCCCGTCGTCGTGGGCCTCGGCGACGCCCCGCCGGACGGCACGACCGGCGGCCGATCCGTCGACCTCGTCGTCGAGGGGGAGACCCGCGAGGACGTCCTCTCCGTGCCCGTCCCAGCCCTCCTCGCCCAGGGCGGGGGCTACGTCGTCGAGCGGGTGCGCGACGACGGGAGCGTCGAGCCGGTCGGCGTCGAGATCGGCTTCGTCGCGCAGGGGCGCGTCGAGGTGACCACCGGCGACCTGGCGGCGGGCGACGACGTCGTGGTGCCGTCGTGAGGGGCTCGACGATGCGGACGGGCGCCGACGAGGCGACCCGCGCCTCCTCGGTCCCCACCCCGGCGGTGGCCTCGGGCGGCGTGCTCGAGATGCGCGGCGTCACCAAGGTCCACGGCGACGTCGTCGCTCTCGGCGGAGTCGATCTGACCGTCCACGCGGGCGAGCTCGTGGCCGTCGTCGGTCCGAGCGGATCGGGCAAATCGACGATGCTGAACCTCATGGGGACGCTCGACCGCCCGAGCACGGGCTCGGTGCGCGTCGCCGGGCACGAGGTCGGGTCGTCGGACGACGACGCCCTGTCGCGGCTGCGGTCCGAGCACATCGGGTTCGTGTTCCAGCACTTCCACCTCGCGAGCGGCGCGACGGCCACCGAGAACGTGGCCGACGGGCTGCTCTACTCGGGCGTCCGGCGACCCGAGCGCCTGGAGCGCGCCCAGCGCGCGCTGACCCGGGTGGGGCTCGGGCACCGCCTCGACCACCGCCCCCACGAGCTCTCGGGCGGCGAGCGCCAGCGGGTGGCCATCGCCCGCGCGGTGGTCGGAGAACCGACGCTCCTGCTCGCCGACGAGCCGACGGGGGCGCTCGACAGCCGGTCGGGGGCGGACGTCGTCGAGCTGCTCCGCGAGCTCAACGCCTCGGGGACCACCGTCGTCGTCATCACGCACGACCTCGATCTCGCGGACCGCCTGCCGCGCCGGGTGCGCCTGCGCGACGGCGTCATCGTCGACGACTCGTCGGGCGGGATCGGATGAGGGCGCGACGCGAGGCGAGACGGCGGGGCGTCTCGAGCACGGACCTCGTGCGCCTGGGCGTCTTCGGCCTCCGCACCCGTCCGACCCGAGTGCTGCTGTCCGCCCTCGGCATCGCGATCGGCATCGCCGCCATGATCGCCGTGGTCGGCATCTCGTCGTCGAGTCAGGCCGCCCTGGCCCGCGTGCTCGACGATCTCGGCACGAACCTCCTGCAGGCCGTCCCGGGCGAGGACGCCGCCGGCGAGACGGCGACCCTCCCCGCCGACGGCGTCGCCCTGCTCGAGCGGCGGGACGACGTGGAGCAGGCCGCCGGCGTCGGGCGGGTGACCGGGCGGAACGTCTATCGCACCGACCTCGTGCCCGAGGCGGCGTCGGGCGGCATCACGCTCGACGCGGTGCAGGGCGATCTGCTCGAGGTGCTGCAGGGCGAGACGGTCTCGGGCGGGTGGTTCGCGGCCGACGACCTGCCCCAGGTCGTGCTCGGGTCGACGGCCGCGGCGACGCTCGGCATCGGCGCGGTCGACGCCGACACCCGCGTCTGGATCGGCGGCCGCTGGGTCGCCGTGGCGGGGGTGCTCGCGCCTCTGCCGCTCGCGCCGGAGCTCGACTCGTCGGCCCTCGTGCCCGCCTCGGGCGCGGACGCCGCCTTCGGCTTCGCGGGGCGCCCGACCCGGCTCTACGCCCGGGCCGATCCGACCCGCGTCGTCGAGGCGCGCGATCTGCTGGCCGCGACCCTCGACCCGGTCGACCCCCGCCGGGTGCAGGTCAGCCGACCCTCGGACGCCCTGGCCGCCCAGCAGGCCACCGAGAGCTCGATCACCGCGCTGCTGCTCGGCGTCGGCGGCGTCGCGCTGCTGGTCGGCGGGATCGGCGTCGCGAACACGATGGTGATCACCGTGCTCGAACGCCGTGGCGAGGTCGGGGTCCGCCGCGCCCTGGGCGCACGCCGACGCGACATCCGACGGCAGTTCCTGGTCGAGTCGCTCCTGCTCTCGCTGGCCGGGGGCGCGGTGGGCGTCGCGCTCGGATGCTCGGTCACCGCGGTGTTCGCCGCCACGCAGGGCTGGCCGGTCGTCATCCCCTCCTGGGCCGCGGCGGGTGGACTCCTGGCCACGGTCGTGATCGGCGGGGTGAGCGGCATCCATCCGGCGGGACGTGCGGCGAGGATGGCCCCGACCGAGGCGCTGGCGACATGAATCCAGGGAGGCGCGCTCCGAGACCCGGGGCGCGCCTCCTCGGTCTCGGCTCGCGTCAGCCGACGAGGCCGCGGTACAGCTCGATGTGGGCGGCGACCATCCGCTCGATCGAGAACCGCTCGCGGGTCCAGTCGACGTTGCCGGCGAACTGCGCCGCGACGCCGTCGTAGTCCCGCAGGAGGGCGAGGGTGAGCGGCAGCAGACTCCGGACGTCCGAGACGTCGAGGACGGGATGCGCGACCGGCAGCTGCTCGACCACGCCGCCGACCTCGAAGGTGATGACCGGCAGACCCGAGAGCGCCGCCTCGGTCACGACGGTCGGCTGCGCCTCGGTCCGCGACGCCACGACCAGGAAGTGCGCGTCGAGCAGACGTCGCCCGAGCTCGGCCCGGGTCTGCGGCCCGACGAAGGTGACGGCGTCGGCGATCCCGAGCTCGGCGGCGAAGCGCTCGAGCTCGGGTCGGAGGGTCTCGCGCTGCGACACGATGTCGAGGACGGCGGGGACGCCGGCGCGGCGCAGGTCCGCGATCAGGCGGATGGTGAGGTCGACGCGCTTGAGCTCGATCAGCTGCCCGACCGAGACGAACCGCCACGGCTCCCCCGCATCGGGTCGACGGCGCAGTCGCGACGGGAAGTGCGTGTGATCGACGCCGTTCGCGATGACGTGCAGGCGATCGGGGGCCGCCTCGTCGACCCGGTCGAGCACGAGCGCTCGTTCCGTCTCGCTCATGACGACCAGGGCGTCGCTGTGGCGATACGCGCCGGCCAGCACGCGCTGCTGCGCCCGCGAGGCGGGGGCCTCGGTCTTGTGGCGCGTGAAGACCACCCGCGACCGGGTCGGCGCGAGCAGGCGCACGCACGATCGCGTCAGGTGGTTCAGATGCACCACGTCGTAGCCCCGCCAGCTGTTGTGCAGACCGGGCGCGACGGGGGTCGCGTCGATCCCGGCGGCGATCAGGCCGTCGAGGAGGAGCGACTCGCCCGACTCCTGCAGGTTCCGAGCTCGGAACTCGGGCGGCGAGCCGAAGATGGCGGCGTCGAGGAGGATGCGCATGGGGATTCCTGTCGTGGGGGTGGGTGGAGGCGTCGGCCGGTCAGCGGGCGACGGGGGCGGAGGCGTGATCGAAGAGCCCGGAGCGCCGGGCGACGTCGGCCCAGCGCAGGGCGTCGGCGATGCCCTCGTCGACGCTCAGCCGGGCCTCCCAGCCGAGGAGGTCACGGGCGGCCGAGACGTCGGCGAACGCGCCCGCGGTGTCACCCGGGCGGCGGCCGGCGAGCTCGACGCGGGGCGCCTGCCCGGTCACCCGCCCGAAGGCCTCGACGAGCTCGAGCACCGTCGTGCCCCGACCCGTGCCGAGGTTGAGCGCGCGGAACGGGCGGAGCGCGCCGACGACCTCGTCGAAGCGGTCGACCACGAGGGCGTGCGCCTCGGCAAGATCCCAGACGTGCACGTAGTCGCGCACCCCCGAGCCGTCGCGCGTCGGCCAGTCCGTCCCGGTGATCGTGAACCGCCCGCCGTCCCGCCGGGCCGAGATGAGCTTGCCGAGCGCATGACTCGGGGTCGGGGACTGCAGACCCGTACGGAGAGACGGGTCCGCGCCGATCGGATTGAAGTACCGGAGCGCGACGGCTCGGAGGCTGCCGGCCGTCGCCCCGGCCTGGAGCACGCGCTCGACGACCGCCTTCGTGTCGGCGTACGGGCTCGGCGGGGCGACGGGCGACCCCTCGTGCACGACGCCGTCGACGGGGGTGTCGTAGATGGCGGCCGACGAGCTGAA
Organism: Frigoribacterium sp. Leaf263; assembly: GCF_001422285.1. Classification (GTDB taxonomy): domain Bacteria; phylum Actinomycetota; class Actinomycetes; order Actinomycetales; family Microbacteriaceae; genus Frigoribacterium. The sequence goes on along the minus strand of NZ_LMMO01000005.1, from coordinate 93,511 downwards.
GACGACGCGATCGAGGCCGTTGCGGGTGAGGTTCGTCAGCAGCGACACCGTCCGCGCGACGTTGGCGTCGAAGTAGCCGAGCGGATCGGCGACGGAGTCGGGCACGACGATCTTCGCCGCGCAGTGCACCACGACGTCGATGTCGGGGTTCTCGCGCACGATCCGGTCGAGCAGCGCCCCGTCGGCGATGTCGCCCCGATAGAAGCGATGACGATCGGCGAAGGCCGCGACGCCCGTGGACAGATCGTCGAGCACGATCACCTCGTGCCCTCGATCGGCGCAGGCCGACGCGATGGTGCTGCCGATGAACCCGGCCCCGCCGGTGATGAGGACCGTCACGGTCTCCCTCTCGTCGTCGCCCCATGCGGGACGAAACGTAGAATATCACATTGATGACAGATATTCAGTGTCGGGTCAGCCGCGGCGGACCGACCTCGGACGCTGGACGAGCCGCGCCGCCCGGACGACCGCGCAGACCACCGCCCCGACGAGCACCGAAACCGTCAGCCACATCGTCGGATCGTTCAGCCCGGGGGTCGCGATGGCCACGAGGCAGACGACGACCGACGCGGCCGTCGCCGCGAGGTCGCTCACCAGCCAGACGCGGAGGTGCCCCCGAGCGGCGCACACCATCGAGAGGGCCGTCGCGACGCCTCGGACGACCGCGGCGGTCAACAGGACGCCCCCCGCCTCGACGACCCCCGGGTACCGGTCGGCGAGCAGCCCGAACGAGACCCACTGCACGACCCCGGCCACGAGCGCGCAGGCGAGGCAGACGGCGGCGACGATCGCGACGAAGCGATCGGCACGGAGGGGGGACCGGCCCGACCGGGGGTCGACGACCAGCCGCCCGACGAGGTTCTTCCCGAGGTACACCGGCACGAGCAGCACGAGCGCGGCGAAGCGGTTGGCGACCGCGAAGGTCGCGACCGCCTCGAGCCCGCCGACGGCCTGCAGCCCCCACAGCACGACCCACAGCCCGATCTGGCCCGACGAGGCCGCCGCCAGCCCCGTGAGCGTCACGGATCGATCGCGGGTCGCGGCCGCCGCTCCGGCTCCGGCCTCCGCTGCGGACGATGCCGATCGCGACCCCACTGGAGTGTCGACGCGTGGGCGATGCGACCCCCAGGCGATGGCCGTCAGCACGGACAGCGCGAGGACGGCGTCGAGCAGCACGAGACCGACGGCCGCGCCGAGGGCGCCGGCCCACAGGCCGCCGAGCACGGCCAGCGATCCGGAGACGAGACCCCGCGACCCGTCGACGACCGCGGTCGGCACGGTGCGCCCCGACCCCGCCAGCACGCCGACGAGGGACTCGGTCACGGTGATGCCGCCGGCGGCGACCCCCAGGGCGAAGCCGACGAGCACCAGCTCGGGATGCCCGTAGACGGCCGCGAGACCGATGGAGACGACGACGCCGTCGACGAGCGCCACGACGCCCAGCCAGCGCTTGCGCCCCCGGACGGCCTGGGCGAAGGCGACGAGCGAGGACTCCGTCGCCGCGCCTCCCGAACGCTCCGTCGCGAGGCGATGCCGGGCGGCCGACGCCGCAGCCGACACGGCGAAGGCCGAGCTGCTGAGCGACGCCACGCCGAAGACCGTCGCCTGCACGAGCGAGAACAGGCCGAACTCCGCGGGCGCCACGACGAGGGCCAGGGTGGTCAGCGCGAGGAACTGGACCCCCTTGCCCGCCAAGCCGGAGGCGGCGGCGACCGCCGGGCCCGACCAGGAGGCGCGGGGCGATCGGGCGGTCACGGCGCGGTGACCTCGCGGACCGTCGGCTGCGCCACCATCCGCTCGGCGGCCCGATGTCGGATCGAGCCGAGCCAGACCGCGAAGGCCACGGCGGCGAGACCGAGCAGGATCGTGCTGACGGTGGTCGTCGAGGTCGACCGGATCGTGGCGAGCAGAGCCGAGAAGACGACACCGTAGACGGCGGCGTCGACCGGGCGACCGAGCCCCCTGCGGTCCCACCGGCCGAACATCATCCCGAGACCGACGAACAGCAGCGCCGAACCGGTCGTGCCGAAGTTCAGGAACGACTCGGCCACGATCGAGTAGCCGATCTCGTAGTTCTGCACCCTGTCACGCAGCAGCGTGCCGACGAGGCGCGGATCGACCGCCGAGTGCTCGCGCTCGACTCCCGCGATCAGCTCGACGAACCGGATCGTGCCCATCATGAAGGTCCGGCCGTGGTGAGGGGCCTCACCCTGCTCGACCCACGACACGGTCTCGACGACGGGCCTCAGAGTCGCGCCCATCTCGACCGTCGCCGCGAGGGGGGAGCCGAGCATCTCCCCGACGCCCGTGGCGGCGAGACCCTCGTCACGGACACGTTCGACGCCGCTGACGACGACGAGCCCCGTGACGACGACCAGCACCGCGATCGCCTGACGCGGCATGGACCTCAGGCGCGCCAGGACGACGACGAGGCCGACGAGGGCGTAGAGCGCGGACGTCCGCGAACCCATCACCAGGGTGCTCGCGGCGAAGATGCCGAAGAACACCAGCCCGGTCGTCCGAACGGGTGACCGCCGGCCCGCGACGACGAGCGACATCCCGGACAGCGTGAAGGTGATCCCGGCCGTGAGCGACGGGTTGGCGGCGACGGTCGCGTCGTACAACCGCTTGCCCCCGCGCCCGAGCAGCAGCCCCGGCTCGAGGACCGCGATCGTGCCGAGGACGTAGAGGACCGTGACGACCACGATGATCGTGCCGGTCAGGGTCATGGCCGCCGCCGTCTGCGCGCGTGCTCGCGCCGCCTCGTCGTCGTCGGGCGCCGGCACGGGCCAGGTCGATCGTCGTCGCCCGAGCAGGAGATAGCCGAGCGTGAAGGCGAGGAGGGCCTGGGCCACGAGCCAGACGGCCCGGAGGACCTGGCCGTTCGGGCTGAACCACAGGGAGATGTAGTCCACCTCGTCGCCCGGGATGTCCGCCCCGGCGAGCGCGAACCCGACGAGCGGCACGTGGAAGAGGACGAGCACGACGAAGAACATCGGCCCCCCGCTCCAGAGCCCGAGGGGGGCCGACCGGACGAGCATTCCCGTGCAGAGGACGGCCGCGATCACCGTGAGCCCGAAGACGCGCGTCTCGGCGCCCACACCGCTCGGAACCCCGGAGAGCAGCGACCACACGAGGACGGTGGCGACCGCCAGAGCGGTGACCGCACGAGACAGGCCGAGACGTTCAGGAGGGGGCATGAAAGACATACTAGAATATCACGTAGATATGAGCAACAACAATGTGAGAAGACGTCATACCCTTGTGACTGATCCTCACCTGTGTTTAGAATGCTACATATGTGTCGGCTAGCTCAGGGAGAACAGTGAACTCATCCACCATCGGCGACGTGGCGAAGAAGAACTGGCTCCTCCTGGTCGCCTCCCTCGTGCTCGGCGCCTTCGCCGGTGTCGGCCTCGCCGCACTCCAGCCGCCGCTCTACACGTCGTCCACGCAGGTCTACGTCTCGGTGGACCTGACCGTCACGCAGAGCGCCAACGACCTCCTGCAGGGCGGCAACGCCGCCGAGCAGCGCGTCCGGTCGTATCTCGACCTCGTGACGAAGTCGACCGTGCTCGAGCCGGTCGCCGAGCGTCTCGGGGTGACCCGCCGGTCCCTCGCCACCCAGGTGTCCGCCTCATCGCCCTCGCGGAGCGTGCTGATCGACATCACCGCGACGGACCCCGATCCGACGCGCGCACGTGACATCGCGAACGCCGTCCGCGAGCGCTTCCAGGAGGTCGTCGAGGACGAGATCGAGCGCCCCGCCGGCTCGGATGCCTCGTCGGTCACCCTGCTCGTCACCGAGCCCGCCGAGACCCCAGCCACCCGCTCATCGCCGTCACTGCGGACCAACGCCGTGATCGGCGGGCTCCTCGGCCTCCTCCTCGGCCTGGGGGCGTCCGCCACCCGCATGATCTTCGACACCCGCATCGACGGGGCCTCCGACATCGAGTCGTCGTTCTCGCCGCCCGTCGTCGGCTCGGTCCCGTTCGTCCGCGACGCCGCGGATCACCCTCTGATCGTGCAGCACGCCAATCGCGGTCGAGCAGCCGAGGCCTTCCGCACCCTGCGCGCCAACCTCCGGTTCCTCGACAACGGCGCGTCGAAGCGCGCCTTCGTCGTGAGCTCCGCTCAGCAGTCGGAGGGGAAGTCCACGACCGTGACCAACCTCGCCGTCGTCCTGGCCGAGACGGGAGCGCGCGTGGCCCTCGTCGACGGCGACCTGCGCCGCCCGCGCGTGGCCGACCTCATGGGGCTCGAGGGGGCGGTCGGTCTCACCGACGTCCTGATCGGCCGGTTCGAGCTCGATGACGTGCTGCAGCGGTGGGGCACGCACGGGCTCAGCGTCCTGCCCGCCGGCAGCGTCCCCCCGAACCCCAGCGAGCTGCTCGGATCGGCGCAGATGCAGCTGCTCGTCGAATCGCTGGCCTCGCGCTTCGACTACGTGCTGATCGACGCGCCTCCCGTCCTGCCGGTCGCGGACGCGACGCTCCTGGGCGCCATCACGAACGGCGTGCTGATGGTCGCCGCCGCCAAGAAGTCGAAGCGCGCCGAGCTCGCCGCCGCACTCCGGGCGTTCGACATCGCCGACGTCCGGTGCCTCGGCGTCGTCGTGACCATGACCCGGTCGAAGAGCACGACGGACGGCTACGGCTCGGGTTACTACCGCGAGGGCGTACACGACGACCAGCCGGCCGCGAGTCCGGCACCGCGCCTCCTCGCGTGAACCTCGCAGCGCCCGCCGCGGCAGACTGGTCGTCATGCGCACCTGGGTGAAGATCTGCGGACTCACGACCCCCGAGGCCGTCGACGCCTCCGTCGAGGCGGGCGCCGATGCGGTGGGCTTCGTCCTCGCCCCCGGCAGCCCGCGCACCGTCGATGCGCCGACCGCCCGGACCCTCGCGAGCCGCGTGCCGACGTCCGTCGAGACGGTGGGCGTCTTCCGCGGGCAGCCGATCGACGAGGTCCTCCGACTGGCCGCCCTCGCCGGCGTCGGCACCGTGCAGCTGCACGGCGACGAGACGGCTGCCGACGTGGCGACGGTGCGCGCGGCGGGATTCCGGGTGGTCCGGGCCGTCGGCGTGGACGCCTACGCCGACGAGACCGAGGAGGCGCGGCGCGCCTTCCGCGAGGACATCCTCCTGATCGACGCGGTCGCCCCCGGTGCCGGCGCCGCCTTCGACGCAGCGCCCCTGCTCGCCGCTCCACCGCACCGGGAGTGGATCCTGGCCGGGGGCCTCACCCCGGACACCGTCGCCGCCCGGATCGCCGAGCTCGGGCCGGCCGGCGTCGACGTCAGCTCGGGCGTCGAGTCGTCGCGCGGCGTCAAGGACCTCGGCCTCATCCGGGCCTTCGTCGCTGCGGCGCGAGCAGCCTAGGGCAGGTCGTCCAGAGTCTCGGCGTCGGGGTCGACGACGTCGAAGCGCACCACGGTGAGGCCGTCGCCGTCGGCCGCGACGTCGACGCGCACGGTGTCGCCGTCGACGATCTCGCCGCCGAGCAGGGCCATGGCGAGCTGGTCGTCGATCTGCCGCTGCATCAGTCGCCGCAGCGGACGGGCGCCGTAGATCGGGTCGTGCCCCCGCTCGGCGAGCCAGGCCCGGGCGTCGGGGGTGACGGCCAGCGACAGGCGCCGATCCGTGAGACGACGCCCGAGACGGTCGACGTAGAGGGACACGATCTGCCCCAGGTCGTCGGGCGTCAGCGTCGAGAACACCACGATGTCGTCGAGACGGTTGACGAACTCCGGCTTGAAGGCCTGTCGCACGAGGCCCTGCACGAGCTCCTCCTTCTCGGGGTCGCTGAGGGTCGGGTCGGTGATGACCTGAGAGCCGAGGTTCGAGGTCAGCACGAGGATCGTGTTGCGGAAGTCGACCGTGCGCCCCTGCCCGTCGGTGAGGCGGCCGTCGTCGAGGACCTGCAGCAGCACGTCGAACACCTCGGGGTGCGCCTTCTCGACCTCGTCCATCAGCACGACGCTGTAGGGACGGCGACGGACCGCCTCGGTCAGCTGCCCGCCGGCCTCGTAGCCGACGTACCCGGGAGGCGCGCCCACAAGACGGGACACGCTGTGCTTCTCGCCGTACTCGCTCATGTCGATGCGGACGAGCGCCTTCTCGTCGTCGAACAGGAAGTCGGCGAGCGCCTTGGCGAGCTCGGTCTTGCCGACGCCGGTCGGCCCGAGGAACAGGAACGAGCCCGTCGGGCGGTCGGGGTCGCTGATGCCGGCCCGAGTGCGGCGGACGGCCTCGCTCACCGCCGCGACGGCCGCCCGCTGACCGATGATGCGCCTCCCGAGCTCGCTCTCGAGGTGCAGCAGCTTCTCGGTCTCGCCGCTCAGCAGTCGACCGACGGGGATGCCCGTCCAGGCCGCGACGACCTCGGCGATGTCGGCGTCGGTGACGGAGTCGCTGACCAGACGGTCGCCGGACTTCTCGAACGACTCGGCGTCCGACAGGCGCTTCTCGATGTCGGGGATGCGCTCGTAGCTGATGCGGGCGGCGTCCTCGTAGCGTCCCTCGCGGAGCGCGCGGTCGGCGTCGATGCGAGCCTCGTTGAGGTCGCTGCGGAGCGTCCCGACGCCCTGCAGGGCCGCCTTCTCGGCCAGCCATCGGGCGTTCAGGTCGTCGTAGGCGGCCTGCTGCTGCTCGATCTGCTCACGCAGCGTGGCGAGCCGGGCCCTCGCGGCGTCGTCGGTCTCCTTCTTCAGCGCGAGCTCCTCGATCTGGAGGCGCACCAGGCCCCGATAGAGCTGATCGAGCTCGACCGGAGACGAGTCGATCTCCATCTTGAGTCGCGAGCCCGCCTCGTCGACGAGGTCGATGGCCTTGTCGGGCAGCTGACGACTCGGGATGTAGCGATTCGAGAGGGATGCGGCCGCCACGAGCGCGCCGTCGGTGATCGTGACCCCGTGGTGGGCCTCGTAACGCTCTTTCAGCCCCCGCAGGATGGCGACCGTGTCCTCGACGCTGGGCTCGCCGACGTAGACCTGCTGGAACCGGCGCTCGAGAGCGGCGTCCTTCTCGATGTACTGGCGGTACTCGTCGAGCGTGGTGGCCCCGATCAGACGGAGCTCGCCGCGCGCGAGCATGGGCTTCAGCATGTTCGACGCGGCCACGGAGCCCTCGCCGCCGCCCGCGCCCATGAGGGTGTGCAGCTCGTCGATGAAGGTGATGACCTGGCCGTCGCTCTTGGTGATCTCCTTCAGGACGTCCTTCAGGCGCTCCTCGAACTCGCCACGGTACTTGGCACCGGCGACGAGAGCCGCGAGGTCGAGGCTGATCAGACGCTTGTCTTTGAGGCTGTCGGCGACGTCGCCCGCGACGATGCGCTGGGCGAGCCCCTCGACGACGGCCGTCTTGCCGACGCCCGGCTCGCCGATGAGCACGGGGTTGTTCTTCGTGCGGCGGGTCAGCACCTGGCTGATGCGGCGGATCTCGGAGTCGCGACCGATGACGGGGTCGAGCTTGCCGCTGCGGGCGATCGCGGTGAGGTCGACACCGTACTTCTCGAGAGCGGACTTCTGCTTCTGGTCGGAGGCCGGAGCACCCTGCATGTTGGCCATGGAACAGCCTTTCTCGAAAACTTGAGTGGGACAGACTCAAGTTTACGCGCGGATGCCCGAAACACAAGCGGTCCTCTGTTTGGAATTACAGATGTTTTAAGTAAGCATGTCATCTGCTGCGCCGCGTCCGACGGCGCCTCACGAAAGCGATCACATGAGAAGAACCATCCGGAGACTGCTGACCGGCGGGGTCGTCGCAGCACTCCTCGCCGGGGCCGCCGCGCCTCCTGCGACCGCAGCACCATCACCCGCACAGATGACGCCCTCGGCGGCCTTCTCGGCACCACTGGTCTTCCGCGAGTCGGCATCGAGCTTCGTCGCCTACACCGCCGGCCCCAACCAGGGGAGCAGATACCGCCAGTGGTTCCGCGCCACGAGGCATGCGACCGTCGACGCCGCCCGAGCCGTGGCCACGACGGCGACGCTCCCCGGGCCGGGCGATCAGCCCGCACCCATCCGGCTCGCGAACGGACGATGCCTGGGGGCGCTCTTCGCGGGCAGCGGCACCAACACGCTCCAAGCGCATGCGGAGGACTGCTCCAGCCCCACCTTCCAGACGAACTGGTCCGTGTCGAGTCGCGGCCTCGTCACCGAGCGCGGACTCGATCAGGCGCTGGGTCACACGCAGTCCGCGGATCCGGGATTCTGGCCCAACTCCGGCCTCCGCCCCGCCCTCGGCGCGGGCCTGCCGCTGGTCGACGCGCGCTTCGATGTGACGCCGCTGACGGCGACCGTCTCGCGGATCGACCACATCGCCCGTTCCGTGGTCATCACCGGTGCGGCGACTCCGCAGGCGACGGTCCGGGTCGGCACGCAGACCACGCCGGTCGGCGCGGCCGGGACCTGGACGATGACGGTCGGCGGCCTCAGCATCGGCGCGAACAGCATCCGCGTCGAGCAGCTCCGGTCGAACGCGGTCGTCGACTCCGTGACCCTCCGGCCGACCATCATCGACGGGGGCACGATCGTGCCGGCGCCGACCTCGCGAGTCGAACTCGTTCGAGGCGCCGACACCGAGGTCCCCTTCATCGTCTCGAACCGGGCCGCGCGCGCGAGCATGACCGGCGTCGTCGAGCTGACGGCCCCCGAGGGCACGACGTTCGCTCCCGGGCAGACGCGCATCGCGGCCGGGGTCAACCGGGCGGGCGAGGGGTCGGCCTGGACGCCCGTGTCCCGTCTCGATCTGACGAACGGCCGCCTCGGCGACGGTGGCCGAACGATGACCTTCGATCTCTCGAGCGGCTCCGGGGCCCTGGCCGCGGGCGAGTACTACCGGTACGGGCTGTCCGTCTCGACCCCCGCCTCCTCGGCTCCCCGTGAGTCGAGCATGGGCTACGTCTACCGCGGCGACAGCTCGGCCGGCGACTACCGGGCCGCCGGCAGCACCGCGACGACCGTCGTCGGGGCCGCGGACATCGACACGAGCATCGGCGCGACCACGCCGGGCGGCACCACCGACTGGGGACGCAGCGACGTCCGGGCGACCGAGGTGCAGGGGGCGATGACGCTGACCGCACCCGAGGGCGCCCGCTTCGCCGACGCCGAGGCCCGACGCGCCTCCGACGACACGGCCCGCGACGACTACCGCGTCGACTACTCGACCGATCGACGCACGGTCACGCTCGATGGGCCGACCGACGGCTCCGCGGTCTGGGGCTCCGCACACCAGCACGCCGCGTTCCGCCTGACCCTCGACGCCGACTCCGAGCCCGGGGCCGTGCTGACGGGCGGCGAGGTCGTCGTCAGCGGCGCGGGAGGCGCGACGCTGGCCGAGGGCGCGTTCCAGGTCGCCGTCGACGAGGCCGTGCCCACCCTCACCGCCGAGATCGCCCTCGTCGACGAGGTCACGAGGCCGGCCGCCATCGGCGGACTCGGCGACGACGGGGGCACGGTGACCGTCCGCGAGGGCGACGTCGTGCTCGGCGAGGCGCGGGTCGTCGACGGCCGCTGGTCGCTCGAGATCCCCGTCTCGATCGGACCGGGACGGCACACGCTGACCGCCACGCAGACGGTCGACGGCCGTCCGTTCGGCAGCGTCCAGGCCGAGCTCGACCTCGGCGCGGCCGTCGACGTCGTCGCACCGGCGAACGGCAAGATCGTGCCCGGGCGGACCACCGTCCGGGGCACGGGGGCGCCGCGGGCCGAGGTCACCGTCACGGCGGCCGACGAGACGGTCGAGACGACCGTGACGGCGGACGGCACCTGGGAGGCGCGGGTCGAGATCCGCCCCGGACACACCGCCGTCCCCGTGACCGCGTCGCAGCACGCCCGCGGCGACATCGTCACCGCCGACACGGCCCAGGTCGTGCCGGACTCCCCCCAGGAGCTCCGCGACGTGGTCATCACCGAGCCGTCGTCGCACTTCTACACGCCGCTCGCCGACACCAGGGTCGAGGGGACGGCCACGCCGTACTCGACCGTCGAGATCCGCGCCCAGTGGGGCTTCACGATCGCCACGGTCGAGGCCGACGTCGACGGCCGATGGGCCTTCGACCGCGCCTTCGGACCCTCCGCCCGCTACGAGCTGACGGCCACCCAGACGCTCGTCGACGGTCGGCGCTCGGCCTCGCCCGTCTTCGAGCTGTACGCCGACGGATCGTTCGTGCCCGTCGTCGTGACCAGTCACGACGACGGCGGCACCTACGTCCCCGGCAGCGTGACCTTCACCGGTCGAGCGACCCAGGGCGCGTACATCGAGGCGCGCAACCAGTACGACCGTCTGCTGTTCTCGACCCGCGCCTCCCAGGTGGCCGGCGCCTGGACCGCCACGACCGGGCTCGGACCCGTCGCGTCGTACGACATCACGATCACCCAGAAGGCGCCCGACGGCACGACGGGGCAGACCAGGCTGGCCCTGTCGCCCGAGCTGACGTTCGCCGACCTGACCGTCACGAGTCACACCGACGGGCAGACGTACCGGCCGGGGACCGTCGTCTTCAGGGGCGAGGGCACCCCGACCGGCCGGGTCGTCGCGACGAACCAGTTCGGCGCGTCCGTCGGAGAGACGACGATCGGAGCGGACGGCACCTGGTCGTTCGACCGCGAGCTCGGACCCGACGCGGACTACGAGCTGCTGTTCACGCAGACGTTCCGCCAGTCGCAGGACTCGGTCGCGCTCGGTCTGCGGGCCCCCGTCTGGCAGCCGCTCGCGATGACGAGCCCGTCGATCGGCGACCGCTACACGCCGGGTGAGCCGACGGAGTTCACCGGGACGGCCACGCCGTACTCGACGATCACCGCGACCACGGCCCTCGGCACCCCGCTCTTCACCGTCGAGACCGGCGGCGACGGCGTCTGGCGGAACACCCGGGTCTACGGCCCCGACAACGTGTACCGCATCGACGTCGCCCAGGAGGCGCGCAACGGTCGGACCGACGCGCTCGAGACCTTCGTCTGGGGCCCCGACCTGCCCTGGCGGCCGCTGACGGTCACCAGCCACGCGGACGGCGAGACGTACCGCCCCGGCGAGCTGGTGCTGAGCGGGACGGGGACGCCGGGGGCGGTCGTCGAGATCACGAACCAGTGGGACACCCTGATCGGGCGGCCCACGGTCGAGTCCGACGGCACCTGGGCCCTCCGCCGGTCGTTCGGACCGACGGCGGACTACGTGCTCCGTCTCGTTATGACCAGAGACGGGCAGGAGGACGAGATCGAGCGGTTCGAGCTGCGCGCCCCCGTCTGGACCGAGATCGAGCTCGACCGCCCCGAGCCGGGCGAGGGCTACATCGAGGGCCTGAACTACACGATGACGGGCCGCGCGACGCCGTTCGCGACGATCCGGGCCACGACGGCCCTCGGCGGACAGCTCTTCGAGACGACCGCCGACCGCGACGGTCGCTGGTCGCACACCCGCCGTTACGGGCCGACCCACGTCTACGTCATCGATCTGACGCAGGAGAGCCTCAGCGGCCGGACCGGGACCCACCCCCGATTCGAGTTCGCGCCCGACGACGGGACGGAGGCACCGTGACACCCACGACCGCCCGGCAGCGGCAAGCCACCCACACGACGGAGAGAGCGAGACGACCATGACGAGACGCCTCAGCCGCACCCTGGGCACCCTCGCGGTGCTCACGGCAGCGCTGACGACGACGGGCTGCACGCCCGGCGACGACGACGCCACCAGCGCCCCGCCGGCGCCCCCCGAGACCGTCGAGGTCACCGAGACGGTCTACGGCGAGTGCGTCGACGGCGTCGCGACCATCGTCGCCGACGACCTCGACGGGCCGTTCGACCTCGGAGACTGCGCCTCCGTGAGCATCGTGGGAGTCGACGGGAGCATCACGCTCGGCGAGGTCGAGCAGCTCGTGCTCGAAGGGGACCGCAACACCGTCGTCGTGGCCGACGTGGGGCGCGTCGCCTTCGGCGGGAACGGCAACACCGTCGAGCACGGAGGCGACGAGCCCGAGGTCGTCGACGAGGGAGACGACAACACGGTGACCCCGACCGGCTGAGCCCGCGGTCGTCGGAGCCGTCCGTCCTCCCCCGGAGGGGCATCGCGTCGCGATGCCCCTCCGGCATGTCACCGGTGTCGCTTATTCGGACAACATGTGTCATTAATGAGAGTCGTGATCGTTCACCTCGACCGATCGGCGACCAGAAAGACGGATCTCAGATGACACGACTCCCTCTCGCGGGGAGCGCCCTGGCGCTCTCCGCCCTCCTCGTCGGCGGGGTGATGACACCGCCGGCGACCGCGGCGTCACCCGCGCCGAACCCCTTCTCGACCCCGCTCGCGTTCCGGACCGCGGAGGGCGGCTACGTCGCCTACCGCGAGAGTCCGGAGCCCGACGACGACGGCCGGTACTCGTTCCGCGCCACCCGGCACGCCGCCCTCGGCGACGCCCTCACCACGGCGACCCGCGTCGCCCTGCCCGAACCCGGCGAGGCGCCCGCGGCCGTCGGCCTCCCGACGGGAGACGCCTGCCTCGCCGTCGTGCCGACCGACGGCGCACCCACGCTCGTCGCGGCACCCGGGGCGTGCGACGACCCCGCCGCCCTCTGGGCCGTGACCCGAGACGGACTGGTCCGCACCGCCGGCGACACGACCTCCGGTCTCGGCGGCGTCCAGGCCGCCGACCCCACGGTCTGGCCGAACACCGGCCTCCGACCCGCCGTGACCGGCACGGCGTCACCGCTCGCCGACCGCCGCTTCGACCGACGGCCGCTCGACGGCCGGGTCGCGCAGGTGAACGACATCGCCCGCACGGCGGTCATCACCGGCACCGCGACGCCCTACGCGACGATCCGCGTCGGCGGGGTCAGCACGACGGCTCGCGACGACGGCACGTTCCGCCTCACCGCCACGCGTCTCAGCGCGGGGCCCAACAGCCTGCGCCTCGAGCAGCTCGTCGCCGGCGAGGTCTCCGACGGCGTGACCCTCGACGCCGAGGTGGTCGACGGCGGTCGCATCCTCCCGGTGCCCGGCGCGACCGTCGACCTCACCCGCGGCGGCGACACCTCGGTCGGGTTCGGCGTCACGTCGACCGACGCCTTCGACCGCCTCGAGGGCATCGCCGAGATCACCGCGCCCGCGGGGACCCGCCTCGCCTCGGGGCAGCGCACCCTGGCCGGCGAGCGCCGCGCCGACGACGGGACGTGGGTCGCCGACACGAGGCTCGACCTCGTCGACGGGACGATCGCGGCCGACGGACGCCGCGCCTCCTTCGATCTGCACTGGCCCGACGCCGGCGAGCCGCTGCCGGACGGCACCGACGTCCGGTGGTCCGTGGTGCTCAGCACTCCGGCGTCCGCCGGTGCGGCGAGCGGCTCGCTCGGCTTCGGGATCTCGGGGACGGGCACGCCGTCCGACTTCCGAGCCGTCGGTGCGACGACGACCACCATCACCGTGCCGCCCCGCGAGGTCACGGCCACGGTCACCCTCCCCGAGGAGCGCGACCGTCGAGCCGTCGTGTCGGGCACGGGCCACGAGGGTGCGCGCATCGACGTGAGCTCGGGCGGAGCCCCCGTCGGGACGACCGAGGTCGTCGACGAGGCGTGGTCGCTCGAGATCGATCCGGCCATCGGACCGGGTCGCCACGTGCTCGAGGTCGAGCAGTCCATCGACGGCGCCCCCTCCGGCAGCACGAGCACGGAGATCGATCTCGGCCCGGGCGTCGACGTCGTGTCCCCCGCGACCGGCCAGGTCGTGCCCGGTCTCACGACCGTGTCGGGCACCGGGGCGACCGGGGCCGAGGTCAGCGTCGAGGCGGGCGACCGCACCGGGACCGCGATCGTCGTCGACGGCTCCTGGTCGGTCGACGTCGAGCTCGTTCCGTCGCACGACGAGACCGTCGTCGAGGTCACGCAGCACGCCCGTGGCGACGTCCGGTCGAGCGACCGGGTCCGCGTGGTCGCCGACGCCCTGCAGGACATCGCGCCGGTCGAGGTGACCGGGCCCGCCGACGGCTGGTACCGCGGCGGTGAGACGACGACGCTGACGGGCACGGCGACCCCGTACGCCCGGGTCGTCGTGCGGAACCAGTGGGGCAACGAGGCCGGACGCGCGGTGGCCGACGCGGCCGGCGCCTGGTCGTTCGACCGGTCGTGGGGTCCGACCGCGGCCTACCGGCTGATCGCGACGCAGACGCTCGTCGACGGCCGGACGGGTCGGTCGGTGGAGTTCACGCTCCTGCCCCTCGGCTCGTTCCGCTCGCTCGAGGTCACGAGCCACTCCCCCGTCGACGGCTACGTGCCCGGGTCCACGACGTTCACGGGGCGCGCCACGCCGGGCGCCTGGGTGACGGCGACGAACCAGTGGGACCGACGGCTGTTCTCGACCCGCGCCTCGCAGACCACGGGCGAGTGGAGCGCCTCGGCCGAGCTGGGACCGGTCGCCGACTACGACGTGAGCATCGCGCAGACGGCGCCCGACGGCCAGCCCGATCAGGTGCGCCTGCGGCTGACGCCGATCATCGGCTGGATGCCGGCGACCGTGACGAGTCACGTCGACGGGGGCGAGTACGTGCCCGGCCCGGTCACGCTGGGCGGCGCCGGGACCCCTCGCGCGACGATCTCGGTGACGAACCAGTGGGGCGGGTCGATGGGCCGGACGACGGTCGGATCCGACGGCCGCTGGTCGATCCGGCGCGACATGGGCCCCCGGGCCGACTACGCGCTGACCGTCGAGCAGACCCGCGGCTCGGACTCCAACACGATCAGGCTCGTGCTGAAGGCACCCGCCTGGCAGCCGCTGGAGCTGCTGAGCCCCGAGGTCGGCGAGCGCTACACCCCGGGTGAGCGGACCGAGTTCAGAGGGCGGGCGACCCCGTACTCGAGCGTGACGGTGACGACGGATCTCGGGGCGGAGCTGTTCACCGCCGCCGTCGCCGCCGACGGCACGTGGTCGCACACCCGCGCCTACGGGCCGGTGCGCACCTACACGCTGAGCATCGCGCAGGCCGCGACGACCGATCAGGCCGACGCGCTGCGGTTCGTCTGGGCACCCGACATCGCCATGCGACCCGTCGCGGTCACGAGCCACGTCGACGGCGAGACCTACCGCCCCGGTCCGGTCGTCCTGACCGGCACCGGCACCCCCGGCGCGAACATCCGGGTGACGAATCAGTGGGACGTCCCCCTGGGCACGGCCGAGGTCGACGCCGACGGCGGGTGGAGCATCCGCCGCGAGCTCGGACCGCGGAGCGACTACGCGCTCACGGTGCGACAGGAGCGCGGCGGCGAGGTGAACGAGACATCCGTGACCCTCCTCGCCCCCGTCTGGCAGCGCGTCGTGATCGAGTCGCCGGAACCCGGCGAGGGGTACGACCGCGAGGTCGACGCGACGTTCACCGGGCGGGCGACGCCGTTCGCGACGGTCGAGGTGACGGCGGCCTCCGGGGCCCCCATCGCCCAGGCGACGGCCGACCGCGAGGGCGCCTGGTCGTTCAGCCGCCGATTCGGGCCGGAGCACGTCTACACGCTCATCGTCACGCAGAGAGCCGCCGGGCACGCCGACGATGCGCTCGAGCCGTTCCGGTTCGGGCCCGCCGCGGACTGATCCGACGCAGAACCGCGCCCTCCCACCCCTCGGGGTCGGGAGGGCGCGGCGCATCCGCGTCCGAATGGATCGGCGACGGGACGGGCCCGTCGAGCATCGTCACGGGACCGGGGCGCAGACTGGGCCGATGCTCGACGTCACCCTCGCCCGACGCCTCCACGACGCCGGTCTGCGCTGGCATCCCGCCACCGGCGACCGCTTCGTCATCGACCGGGGCGAGTTCGTCGGCGACGTCTTCACGATCAGCGAGATGACCATCGAGGCGCACGAGTACCCGACGGGCACGGTGCTGGGGTTCAACGGCACGACGGAATGGGCGCTCGATTCGGTCGCCGCCGACCAGTCGCTCTGGCTGCCTCGCGAGGATCAGCTGCGGGCGCTGCTCGCACGGTCGTTCCGCTCGCTGAGCCGGGTCCCGGTCGCGGCGGACGCGGGCCCTGGCGCGGACGCCGACCCGGATGCCGACGGGGTCGAGTACGAGGTCCGCGTGGCGACCCCCACGGGCGAGCGGGTGCATCGAGCCGCGGACCCCGAGGACGCCTACGCGCACGCCCTCCTCGCGTACATCGACGCGTCGCTGACGCTCTGACGGGCATCGACCCGCCACCGCGGGGGCGGAGCGATCAGCCCCGGCGGCGGGTCGACACCGTGACCGTGAACTTGGGTGTCCGAACGACCTGGCGGGTGGGCCCCACCATGCGTTCGAGCGCCGCCCGGTAGGCGAGGTGCGAGTTCCACACGCACCACAGCTCGCCCCCCGGAGCGAGGATGCGCGCGGCGGCGTCGAACAGTTTGTGCGCGATGCCGGCGTGCACGGTCGCCCCGACGTGGAACGGCGGATTGAGCAGCACCACGTCGGCCGACCCGTCGGGCAGCGAGGCTCCCGCATCGTCGCGCCGCACCTCCACCCGGTCGCCCAGGCCGTTGGCGGCGGCCGTCGCCGACGCGGACGAGACGGCGGCCCACGACTGATCGGTGGCGACGACCCGCCAGTCGGGCCGGGCCCGCGCCCAGGCGGTCGCGAGAACGCCCGTGCCGCAGCCCAGGTCGACCGCGAGACCGCCGTCGGCCGACCACGACGGAGGCGTCGAGTCGTCGTCGGCCGACGGTCCCCGCCGGAACGGCCCGTCGTCCAGCGCCGCGAGCAGCGCGCGGGTGCCGATGTCGATGGAGGCGCCGGCGAACGCGGCCCCGTGGGCGACCACGAGCAGGTCGCCGTGGCGCTCGGTGCGAGGCCAGACGGAGGCGTCCGCTCGGATCGGCCCCGACGCCGTGACGACGCGCGACTTCTGCCGGGCCAGCCCGGCGCGCACCTCGGCGAAGTGGCGACCGAGCACGTCGTTCATCGCCGTGCTCATGTGCTTCACGCGGCCGCCGGCGAACACCACGACCTCGGGGTGCGCGTGCCGGGCGACGAGGGCCGCGATCTCGTCGAGGGCGTCGAGCCCGCGCGGCAGCTGCAGCACGACGACGCGGGCCCCCTCGACGAGCGTCGCGTCGAGGGGGTGCGAGACCACGACCGCCGGGGAGCCGAGGCGCGCGGTGTTGGCCTCGAGAGCGAGCTCGCCCGACCGGGAGTCCTGGTGCGACCGGATCGGATGCGGGCCGACGAGCTCGGCGACGCCCAGCGCGAGGGCCCCGTAGCGGTCGCCGACGACGGCGACCCGATCGGGGTGGCCGACCAGCGCCTCCTCGGCGGTGTCGAGCAGCAGACGATCGGTGGCGTCGTGGGCGACCAGGTCGGGGGCCTCGACGTCGGGCCATCGGCGGAGCCGGTCGAAGTCGATCACCCCGCCACGGTACCGGTGTCGGGGCGGTCTCAGCGCAGCGGGCGCCAGACGACGAGCGAGGTCTGCCGGGCCGGCCGGGTGCCGTGGCGCAGCGGGACGACGCCGCTCTCGCCGGCGGCGAACACCCGGCTGCCGGGGCGGTTGACGAGCTCGTCGGCCAGGGCCCGCTCGAGCTCGCGCACCCGCGAGTTGAGCGCCGTCACCTGGTTCTCGAGTTCGAGGATGCGACGGATGCCCTCGAGCGAGACGCCCTCGCCGCCGAGCCGCGCGATCTCGCGGAGCTGCACGACGTCGCGCATCGAGTACCGACGCGACTTGCCCGCCGTGCGCTGCGGCACGACCAGCCCGAGCCGGTCGTACTGCCGCAGCGTCTGCGCGTGCATGCCGGCCAGCTCGGCGGCCGTGGCGATCGCGAAGATCGGCGACGTCTCGTCCAGGGGCCAGCTCGTCGCGGGATCCGTCGGGTCGTTCATCGTCACCTCCGGTTCGTCGAGCGGGATCGTGGGTCGGTCGGATGGGGCCGGGCGGTCAGGCCCGGGCTCTGGCGATCAGGTCGTCGCGCGGGTTCTCGGACGGCAGCGCCGCCGCGAGCGCCTCGACGGCCTCACGGGCCTTGTCGTTCAAGTGCGCCGGGACGGCCACCTGGACGGTCGCGAGCAGATCGCCCGTGCCCGCCTTGGTCGGCACGCCGCGACCCTTGACGCGCAGCACGCGACCGCTCGGCGTCCCGGGCGCGACGCGGAGTCGGACGGGCTCGCCACCGAGGGTGGGCACCTCGATCGTGGCACCGAGAGCGGCCTCGGCGAACGTGACGGGCACGTCGACGCGGAGGTTCGGCCCGTCGAGCTCGAACACCGGGTGCTTGCGGACGGCGATCGTGAGCACGAGGTCGCCCGCCTCGCCGCCGTCGGGGCTCGGCTCGCCGCGGCCGCGCAGACGGATCTTCTGCCCGTCGTGCACCCCCGCGGGGATCCGGACCTTCATCGGCTTGCCGTTCGACGCCTGCAGCGAGATGGTCTCGCCGACGATGGCGGTCTGGAAGTCGAGCGTCGTCGTGGCCGTCATGTCGCGGCCCTTCTGCGGACCGCCGAAGCCCCGGTAGCCGCCGCTGGTCTGACCGAAGCCGCCGCCGCCACCGCCGAACATGCCGCTGAAGATGTCGTCGAAGCCGCCGCCACCGCCGGACTGCCGGTACTGCGTGCGCTGACCGCCGCCCTGACCGAACATGTTGCCGAAGACGTCCTCGAAGCCGCCGCCACCGCCTCCGGGGCCGCCGCTGCCCGCGGTGAAGCGCGCACCGCCGCCCATGGCCCGCACCTGGTCGTACTCTTTGCGCAGCTCGGGATCGGAGAGCACCGAGTGCGCCTCGCTGACCTCCTTGAACTTCGCCTCGCTGGCTGCGTCGCCCGGGTTGGAGTCGGGGTGGTACTTGCGAGCGAGCTTGCGGTACACCTTCTTCAACTCGGCGGGGGTGACGTCTTTGGAGACACCGAGGACGGCGTAGAAGTCCTTGTCGAACCAGTCCTGACTCGCCATGCGGCACCTCCTTCCATGAATTCAGGCCACCCGTCGACGGGGGCCGGGGAGAATGGGGGAGGCGGTGGGCGCCTCCTCGAGGCGCCCACCGCCGGTCGCGACTCGCGTCGCGGGGTGGTTCTACTGCGGTGCGTGCACCGCGACCTTGGCGGCCCGGATGACCCGGTCGCCGATCTTGTAGCCGGGCTCGATCACGTCGGCGACCGTGTTCACGGTCACGTCGGGGCTCGGCAACTGCACGAGGGCGTCGTGCATGGTCGGGTCGAAGACGTCGCCCTTCGCGCCGATCTGCACGAGCCCGAACTTGTCGAGACCCCCGCGGATCTTCTGCGCGATGACGGTCATCGGGCCCTCGGCGAGGTCGCCGTGCTGCTCGGCGCGGACGAGGTCGTCGAGCGCGGGGAGGAGCGACCGGACGACCTCGGCGACGACGGCCTCGCGGTTCGCCTCGCGGTCGCGCTCGACGCGACGTCGGAAGTTCACCAGCTCGGCCTGAGCGCGCAGCATGTCCTGTCGCATGTCGGCGACGAGATCGCGGCTCGCCTCGTCGAGGATCGCCTCGTCTTCGGCGCTCATCTCGGCCGCCGCCTCGGCGGCGCCTGCGGGCGCCTCGGCGTCGCTCGGGACCTCGACGTCGGGCGCCTCGGCGGACGGGAGGTCGTCGACCCCGTCGACCGCCGCGGTGCCGCCGTCCTCCGACGGCACGTCGGCGCTCGACTCGGACCGGACCTCGCCGGTCTCGGGGTCGAGGCGACGCTTGTCGCGCACGACCGGCTCGGGCTGATCGTCGTTCTCGGGACGGTTCTGCTCGTCAGTCATGCGGACCTCTACTTCTTGTCGTTGTCGTCGTCGTCCACGACCTCGGCGTCGACGATGTCCTCGTCGTCGCCGTCGGCCGGGGCGTCGGTCGCCGCACCGTCGGCGCCGGCCGCACCCGCGGCGCCGGCCTGGTCGGCCTGACCCTGCGAGTAGATGGCCTGGCCGAGCTTCGACTGGCTCTCGTTGAGCTTGTCGAAGGCGGGCTTGATCGCGGACTCGTCGTCACCGGCGAGGGCCGACTTCAGCGCGTCGACGTCGCCCTGGACCTCGGACTTGACGTCCTCGGGCAGCTTGTCGTCGTTGTCCTTGATCAGCTTCTCGATCGAGTAGACGAGCTGCTCGGCGTTGTTGCGGGTCTCGTTGGCCTCGCGACGCGCCTTGTCTTCGGCGGCGTGCTCCTCCGCCTCGCGGACCATGCGCTCGATGTCGTCCTTCGACAGCGACGAGCCGCCGGAGATGACCATCGACTGCTCGGTGCCGGTGCCCTTGTCTTTCGCCGACACGTGCACGATGCCGTTGGCGTCGATGTCGAACGTGACCTCGATCTGGGGCACGCCGCGCGGGGCGGGGGCGATGCCGGTCAGCTCGAAGGTGCCGAGGTTCTTGTTGTCGCGGGTGAACTCGCGCTCGCCCTGGAACACCTGGATCGCGACGGACGGCTGGTTGTCGTCGGCCGTCGTGAAGGTCTCGCTGCGCTTGGTCGGGATGGCCGTGTTGCGCTCGATGAGCTTGGTCATCGCACCGCCCTTGGTCTCGATGCCGAGGCTCAGGGGGGTGACGTCGATCAGCAGGACGTCCTTGCGCTCGCCCTTCAGCACGCCGGCCTGGAGGGCGGCGCCGACGGCGACGACCTCGTCCGGGTTGACGCCCTTGTTGGGCTCGCGACCGCCGGTCAGCTGCTTGACGACCTCGGTGACCGCGGGCATGCGGGTCGATCCGCCGACGAGCACGACGTGCGAGATGTCGCCGACCTTGACGCCGGCCTCTTGGATCACGTCGTTGAAGGGCTTCTTGGTGCGGTCGAGCAGGTCGCTCGTCCACTGCTCGAACTGCGAGCGCGAGATCGTCTCGTCGAGGTTGAGCGGGCCGTCGGCCGTCAGCGTGAGGTAGGGCAGCTGGATGCTGGTCGAGGTGCTCGACGACAGCTCCTTCTTGGCCTGCTCGGCGGCCTCCTTGAGGCGCTGCTTCGCGATCTTGTCGGTCGAGAGGTCGACGCCGTTGTTGTCCTTGAACTTCTTGATCAGGTGCTCGACGATGCGGTTGTCCCAGTCGTCGCCGCCGAGGCGGTTGTCGCCCGAGGTGCTGCGCACCTGGATCGTCGAGAAGTCGTCGTCTTTGCCCACTTCGAGCAGCGAGACGTCGAAGGTGCCGCCACCGAGGTCGAAGACCAGGATGAGCTCGTCCTCCTTGCCCTTGTCGAGGCCGTAGGCGAGGGCCGCGGCGGTGGGCTCGTTGATGATGCGGAGCACGTTCAGACCGGCGATCTCGCCGGCCTCCTTCGTGGCCTGACGCTCGGAGTCGTTGAAGTACGCGGGCACGGTCACGACCGCGTCGGTGACCTCTTCGCCGAGGTACTGCTCGGCGTCGCGCTTCAGCTTCGCGAGGATGCGCGCGCTGATCTCCTGAGGGGTGTACTTCTTGTCGTCGATCTCGACCTTCCAGTCGGTGCCGACGTGACGCTTGACCGACGCGATGGTGCGGTCGACGTTGGTGACGGCCTGGCGCTTGGCGGTCTCGCCGACCAGCACCTCGCCGTCCTTCGTGAAGGCGACCACCGAGGGGGTGGTGCGGAGGCCCTCGGCGTTCGCGATGACGGTGGGCTCGCCGCCCTCGAGGACGCTGACGACCGAGTTGGTGGTTCCGAGGTCGATTCCTACTGCACGTGCCATGTGCTGTTTCTCCTTCGTGGTGCGCTGTTGCGGAAAGTCGTGGGGCCGGCCTTGAGTCGGCCAGGCTCAACTTTACTCACGACGTCGCCGAGGTCAAGCTGTGAACCTGAAAGTTGAGCCAGAAAGACTCAAGTCTCGAACTGGGGTCGACCCCTCAGGAGGCGCGGGTCGAGCAGGACACCCCCGGCCACTAGGTTGACCCCCATGACCGCAGCGCAGACGCTCGCCGACACCACCCCGATCCCGCGACGACGGGTCGTCTCGTGGGCGCTGTGGGACTGGGGCTCGGCCGCGTTCAACGCGGTCGTCACGTCGTTCGTCTTCAGCACCTATCTCGCGAGCGGCGCGTTCGTCGACCCCGCCGTCGTCACGGCGGGCGGAGACGCGCTGGTGGCGGCCAAGGCGGACAACGCGACCGTCATCTCGACGGCCCTGACGATCGCCGGGCTCCTCATCGCGCTGCTCGCGCCCGTGCTCGGCCAGCGCAGCGACGGCTCCGGTCGCCGCAGGCTGTGGCTCGCGATCAACACCGGCCTCGTGGTGCTCGCGATGGCCGCCATGGTCTTCGTCGCCCCCGCGCCCGGCTACCTCGTGTTCGGCGCCGCCCTGCTGGCCGTCGGCAACATCTTCTTCGAGTTCGCCAGCGTCAGCTACAACGCCATGCTCGTGCAGGTGTCGACCCCGAAGACCATCGGCAAGGTGTCGGGCTTCGGCTGGGGACTCGGCTACGTCGGCGGCATCGTGCTGCTCCTGCTGCTGCTCGTGGCCTTCCTGCAGAGCTTCGGCGTCGAGGGGCGAGGAGGCCTGCTGGCCGTCCCGACCGGGACCGAGGGAGGCGCGTGGGACGTCCGCTGGGCCATCGTCGTCTCCGCCGCCTGGTTCGCCGTGTTCGCGGTGCCGGTGCTGCTCGCCGTGCCCGAGCTGCCCGCCACCGCCGCACGCGCCCGGGTAGGGCTGTGGCGTTCGTACCGCCTCCTCGGCTCCACGATCGCGAAGCTGTGGCGCACGAACCGGCAGGTGCTGATGTTCCTGCTGGCCAGCGCGGTGTTCCGCGACGGCCTGGCCGCCGTGTTCACCTTCGGGGCGATCATCGCGGCCCAGGTGTTCGGCTTCACGCCGAGCATGGTCATCTACTTCGCGGTCGGCGCGAACCTCGTCGCCGGCATCGGCACCTTCGTCGGGGGCTGGCTCGACGACCGGCTGGGGGCGAAGACGATCATCGTCGGATCGCTCGTCGGCCTCGTCGTCGCCGCCTTCGCCGTGCTCGCCATCGGCACCTCGACGAACCTGTTCTGGGTCTTCGGGCTCGCGCTCGCCCTGTTCGTCGGGCCGATCCAGTCGGCGAGCCGGTCGTTCCTCGCCCGGGTCACGCCGCCCGGGCGCGAGGGCGAGATCTTCGGGCTCTACGCGACGACGGGGCGGGCGGTCAGCTTCCTCGCGCCGGGGCTCTTCACGCTGTTCGTCACGGCGACGAACGACACGCGCTACGGCATCATCGGCATCGCGCTCGTGCTGCTCGCCGGCCTGATGCTGATGCTCCCGGTGAAGGGCGTCCAGCGGTCCATCGACTGAGCCATGGTCTCGGTGGGTGCCACTCGAATGTAATATACGAGTCGGCCGTCCCGATCGGTCTTCCCTGCACCTCATCCGAGAGAAGACATGAAGAAGATCACCACCGGGCTGGCCGTCGCCGGCCTCGCCGCACTCACCCTGGGCACGGCCTCGCCCGTCGCCGCCGAGCCGGGCGGGGTGGCCACGACCACGACCGAGTCGTCCTCCCCCGCGTCGCCGGCCGCCGACTCGGCGGCGGACTCCACGCCCCGCATCGCATTCATCGAGCACACCAGCGGCGACCAGCTGACGGTCGCCGGCCTGGCCCCGGGCGCGTCACTGGCGGGCATCCGCGTCCACGGGGGCGCCAGCCACGGCACCAGCGTGTGGGACGACCGCTTCGCGACGCTCCTCGACGCCGCCGATCTGGGCAAGACGGCCACGCTGGTCTCGTACGCCCCCGGGGGCCGGATCGAGGTCGACTTCGTCATCGAGCCCCAGTACGCCGAGGGCGAGGGCGAGCCGCCCGCGACGCCCGTCGTCCACGCCGTCAGCCAGTACGACGACGACCACGTCGTGATCGAGGGCACGGTCGCGCACCGGCCCGGTCTGTTCTCGAAGACCGAGGTATGGGCCGCCCGATCGGGCATGTCGTGGGACTTCCCGTCCGAGAACGGCTCGTTCTCGCTCAAGGTGCCCGCCTCGCGCGCCGGCGAGATGATCGACGTCACGGCCTACTACCGGGGCCAGGCGAGCGAGACGACCCGGGTCGAGCTCGTGCCCACCGAGACGAACACCGCCTCGGACGTCCACCCGCTCGAGGTCGAGTCGCCCACGGCGGGCGACGTGCTCGTGGCCCCCGAGGCGACCTTCGCCGGGACGGGCATCCCGAACTCGCAGATCGTCGTGACCCGCGACGAGAAGACGAACCGCACCTCCTCGACGCTGTGCGAGACCCGCGTCACGTCGCTGGGCGACTGGAGCTGCACGTCGCCGAGCCTGCCTGCCGGGAGCTACGACACCGTTGTCACCGAGACGCCGACCTGGGCCACGGCCCCGAAGCAGACCGCGGGAGCGGCGTTCTCCGTCGCCGACACCGCGCCCGATCCCGGCGCCTCGAACACCGGCGGCCCCGCGACCCCGATCCTGTCGTCGGTGACCGAGGATGCCGACGGCAGCCTGACCGTCCGTGCCATCGTCACCGGGGCCGGTCAGGCCCGGATCGACGTGGGCGACCACAGCGAGACGCTGACCCGCGGGCAGCACGGCCGGTTCCCGTTCGTGCTCGACGGCTCGCTGGCCGGGCGTACCGCGACCATCACGGGCGTGTCCCGCGACGGCGACGGCCCGTCCACCGAGATCGATCTCACCCCGAGTGAGGCTCCCGCCGGGTCGCCGCTCGCGGCCCCGCAGGTGCACGGCGTGACGCAGCCCCTCGGCGACTCCTTCTACATCCAGGGCACCACGTCGTACTTCGACGACGAGTACTTCGTGCCGTCGGTCATCGCCCAGGTGGACGGCGAGTTCGTGAGTGCGACGCAGGCCACCTGGAACGGTGCGTACATCGTCCGAGTCCCGGTCGACTACGCCGGGCAGGACATCGACCTGATCACCGTCCGCAACGCCGAGACGTCGGAGGCCACCACGATCGCCCTCGAGACCACAGAGCAGAACACGGCCGCCGAGACGTTCCCCCTCGAGGTCACCTCGCCCGCCGAGGGCGAGAGCATCGCCCCCGACACCGCATCCGTGGCCGGCCAGGGGATCCCGGGCTCGACCATCTCGATCGAGTCGTCGGCCGCCGCCGACGACTCGCCGCTCACGACGAGCGTGCTCGGGGACGGCAGCTGGAGCGTGCCCCTCACGGCGCCCCTGACCATCGGCGATCACGACATGACGGTCACCGAGACGCCGTACTGGCGGGGCGTGCCCGCCGTCGTGTCGGCCCGGTCGTTCACGGTCGCCGACAGCCCCGAAGGCGGCGACGGCTCCGAAGGCGGTGAGGCCGACGAGCGCGCGGTCACGGTCACCGCACCGGTCGACGGCAGCACCTTCGCCGCCGGCAGCGTCGTCACCTTCACCGGCACCGGCACCCCGGACGCCGACATCGCCGTGCACCTCGGCTACGGCCTCGCCCCCGTCACCGGCGAAGCCAACGCCGCCGGCGACTGGACCGTCTCACGCTGGCTCGGTAACGCGCCCTACACGGCGACCGTGACCCAGTCGAAGGACGGCCGACAGATCGGCGGAGCACACACCGGACCGACCATCACCCCCGCCACCACCGCCCCGATCGTCGTCACCGCACCGGCCGCCGACAGCACCTTCGCCGCCGGCAGCGTCGTCACCTTCACCGGCACCGGCACCCCGGACGCCGACATCGCCGTGCACCTCGGCTACGGCCTCGCACCCCCTCTCTGCTC
Source organism: Frigoribacterium sp. Leaf263 (assembly GCF_001422285.1). Taxonomy (GTDB): domain Bacteria; phylum Actinomycetota; class Actinomycetes; order Actinomycetales; family Microbacteriaceae; genus Frigoribacterium. The sequence goes on along the minus strand of NZ_LMMO01000005.1, from coordinate 67,937 downwards.
CGGTGGGCTGCTGGTTGACGACCAGCACGCGGTCGTCGGTGACGTGCACCTCGTCGTCCGCCCNACGGCCGACAGATCGGCGGAGCACACACCGGACCGACCATCACCCCCGCCACCACCGCCCCGATCGTCGTCACCGCACCGGCCGCCGACAGCACCTTCACCGCCGGCAGCGTCGTCACCTTCACCGGCACCGCCACCCCGGACGCCGACATCGCCGTGCACCTCGGCTACGGCCTCGCACCCGTCACCGGCACCGCGAACGCCTCGGGTGTCTGGACGGTGTCGCGCTGGCTCGGCAACGCGCCCTACACCGCGACCGTCGTGCAGTCGAAAGACGGCAAGCAGATCGGCGCCGCCCACACCGGACCTCGCATCACCCCCGCGAGCTGACCCGGACACGCCGCCGAGGACCGACCCCGACCGGTCCGAGACGCACCGAGCCCCGGGGCGAGCGACCCGCTCGCCCCGGGGCTCCGTCGTCCCCCCTCCGGACGATGACGCCGTCGGGGGTCCGCCCTAGGCTGACGACGTGAGCGACTTCGACGACGACTACGACATCCGCACCTTCGCGGCCGCCCTCTCCCCCGAGTCCACGGACGACCGGCCGCGGGCTGACGACGAGACGGCGGCGTGGATCCGCGCCGAGGCCCTGGGCTTCCACGAGGCCGCCCCCGACGACGACGCGGTCGGTCGCACGGCCCGGCGACTCGTCGCCGACGGTCGCGTCGAGACCGGCGTGCACCCGCGCGACCCGCGCGAGGGCGCACTCGACGGCGACGGGCTGCCGGTGGCGACCTTCGAGTCGTTCGTCGAGTCGCTGAACGTCGGCGGGGGCCGGCTGATCGACGCCCATCTGATCTCGGGCGTCACGGTGCAGCCCACCCATCGTCGCCGCGGCATCCTGCGACGCATGATGACCGACGATCTCGCACGCGCGAAGTCCGCGGGGCTGGCGGTCGCCGCGTTGACGGCCAGCGAGGGCTCCATCTACCGCCGGTTCGGCTTCGGGGTGGGCGTGCGCGAACGCACGATCGAGGTCGACCCGCGCCGCGCCTCCGGCCTGCTCGGCGACCCCGAGGGCGGTGTCGAGCTCGTGTCGCGCGATGCGCTGATCGGTCTCGCCCCCGAGGTCTTCGCGCGCTTCCACGCCCGCACGCCCGGCTCGATCGACCGGCACGAGGGCGCCTGGAACCGCCTGCTCGGCCGCGAACGACCCGACGGCACGCCCGACCCCGCCGTGCGCGGCGCCGTCCACCGCGACTCCGCCGGCACGATCGACGGCTACGTCGCGTACCGGCTCGAGGGCGAGAACGAGACGCACACGCTCGTGGTGCTCGACCTCGTGGCCGCCACCGACGACGCCTATTTGGGGCTCTGGCAGCTGCTGCTGTCGGTCGACCTCGTGACCGGCGTCCGGTTCGCCGGCGCCTCGCAGAGCGATCCGATCGGGCACGCGCTGGTGAACGGCCGCGCCCTGCGGGTGACGCACGACGAGGACCACGTGTGGTTCCGCATCCTCGACACCGTCGCGGCGCTGCAGGCGCGACCGTGGGCCGCCGACGGCGTCGTCACGATCGCGGTCGGTGACTCTCTCGGGCACGCCGCCGGCACGTTCCGCGTGACGAGCGAGGGCGGCAGCGCGACGGTCAAGCGCGCCGCCGTGCGCCGGGCCGACATCGAGCTCGACGTGGCGACGCTCGGCTCGCTCTGGCTCGGCGGCGTCGACCCGGTCACGCTCGCCGCGGCCGGTCTCGTGCGCGAGCGCCGCAAGGGCGCGGTGCAGACGGTGCGGGCCATGATCGCCGCCGACCGGCCGGTGCACAGCATCACGCACTTCTAGCCGCGGCGCGGGGACGACGAGCAGACGCAGGAGGCGCGGGTCGGGTGACCCGCGCCTCCTGCGCTCCGGGATGGGGCACGGCGCCGCCGCGGCACGCGACGACGCCGCGGTCTCAGTGGGCCGAGTCGCGCTCGAGGCCGTTGGCCCGCGCCACCCCGCCGTACCAGCGGGCGCTCGGCTTGGGGGTGCGCTCGAAGGTGTCGCGGTCCCAGCCGATCAGGCCGAAGGTGGGGCGGAACCCGCTGGCCCACTCGTAGTTGTCGAGGGCGCTCCAGTGCTGGTAGCCGAGCACCTCGATGCCCTCGTCGATGGTGTCGTGGATGTGCTCGAGCGCACCCTGCGTGTACGCGATGCGGCGGGTGTCGTCGGCGGTCGCGATGCCGTTCTCGGTGACCATGACGGGCACGTGGCCCGAGAGCTCCCACGCGCTGCGGATGCCCTCGGCGGCGGCGGGCGGGTGGAACTCCCACCCGGTCAGGGTGGTCTCGAGCCCCTCGGCGACCGGTCTCGGACCCTCGGGGCCGACGAACGTCTGCGTGTAGGCCTGGACCCCGACGAAGTCGTCGCCGGCGGCCATCTCGCTGTACCAGTCGTCGCGCACGTAGCCGTACTCGCGGGTCATCTCGGCGGCGCCCGGCTCGTCGACGGCCTTGAACGCCTGGGTCGCGACCGTCCAGCCGGACTTGAGGCCGTCCACCTGCGACAGCACCTCGCGGCTGCGCTTGTGCGAGGCGAGCAGCGCGTCGGCCACCTCGAGATCGGGGTTCGGCAGACCGTACGCGACCAGGTTCGAGGCGTCCTCGCCGCCGGCGAGCATCGCGGCGATGTTCGGCTCGTTGATCGTGCAGACGTACTCGACGCCCTCGGCGACCACGGGCAGGGCGAGCTCGGTGTAGCGCGCGAACAGATCGGCGGCGTCGGGGGCGCGCCAGAAGCCGTCGCGCTCGAACCAGCGCGGCACCGTGAAGTGCATCAGCGTGACGATCGGCTCGATGCCGAACTCGTGGCAGGTCTCGACCATGCGGCGGTAGTGCGCGATCTGCGCCTTGCTGACGACGCCGCGCTCCGGCTCGATGCGGGCCCACTCGATGCTGAACCGGTAGCTGTTCAGCCCCAGCTCGGCGAGCAGCCGGATGTCGTCGCGGAACCGGTTGTAGCTGTCGGCGGCGTCGCCGCTCGGCTCGACGATGGTCGTGCCGGGCGCGTGCTCGTGCACCCACCAGTTCGAGTTGACGTTGTTGCCCTCGATCTGGTGGGCGGCGGTGGCGGCGCCCCAGAGGAATCCGTCGGGGAAGGTGAGCACGAGGTGCTCCTTTCGGTGGTCGTGCGGCGGTGCGGGTCAGGAGGCGCGGGTCAGGAGGCGCGGGTCGGCCCCGGCACCGAGCCCCAGAAGTCGGCGAGCAGCGCGACCGTCGCCGCCGGCTGCTCGATCTGCGGCGAGTGCCACGCTCCGGCGACGATCTCGTAGCGGGCGCCGAGCCGGGAGGCCATGTCGCGCTGCCAGGGGATCGGCCAGGCGGCGTCCCATTCGCCGTGCGCGACGAGCACGGGCACGCCGGTGGCGGCGAGCGCCTCGGTGGTGTCCTCCGGCAGCTCGAGGATGCGCGCGCCGCCGATCAGACTGTGCGGGCTCGTCCGCCGCATGCGCGTGCGGACGAAGGCCAGCTCGGGGTCGAGGGCGGCGAGCTCGGCGTCGTCGAGGCCGAGCGTGATCGGGTTCGTCGAGTCGAACAGCGCGGCGCCGCCCTTCTCGGCCACGAGATGGCGTTCGAGGTATTTGCGATCCGCCCAGCCGTGCGGGCCCGAGCAGAGCATCGTGTACGACGAGAACAGCTCGGGCGCCTGCAGCACGGCTGCGCGGCCGATGACGCCGCCGAGACTGTGGCCGAGCAGGTGCACGGGGCGACCGTCGGCGAGCAGCGGGGCGATGCGCACGATGTCGCGCGCCTCCTCGTCCAGGGTGTGATCGTCGAGCGACGGAGGCGCGACCGAGTCGGCCTGACCGCGTCGCGAGACCACGATCACCTCGAACCCGGCGTCGCGCAGCAGCGGCATCGTGACGCGGAAGTCCTCTTTCGAGCCGGTGTACCCGGGCACGACGAGCACGGTGCCGACGGTGGGCCCGTCGGGCACCACGCGGTAGGCGCTCAGCCGACCGACGGGCAGGTCGATCGCCACCGTGTCGACCCCCTCGGCCACCGGCAGGTCGCCGAACACGGGGTGCGAGGCGAAGTCGTGCAGGCTCATCGCGCACCGCCCGTCGCCAGCGAGCGCCGGGGGTTCGGCACCGCGTCGAGCAGCGTGATCGTGTACAGGTCGGTCGGCCGCTGCAGCACCTCGGCCGTGCCGCCCCGCTCGACCACGGCGCCCTGGTTGAGCACCATGATGTCGTCGGTGATCAGCCGCGCGCTGAGCAGGTCGTGCGTGATGTAGAGCAGCGAGACGCCCCACTGCTCGCGGAGATCCTCGAGCAGGGCGAGCACGCCGGCCCGCAGCGAGACGTCGAGCATCGAGACCGGCTCGTCGGCGATGATCACCTGCGGGTCGCTGGCGAGCGCCCGGGCGATGACGACGCGCTGCCGCTGACCGCCCGACAGCTGGTGCGGCAGCTTCGCCGCGAACTGCTCGACCGGCGTCAGACCGACCGTCTCGAGCAGTTCGAGCACCCGGCGCCGCGCCTCCTGACCGGTGAGGCCCGTGAAGTTCACGACCGGGCGCGTCAGCGTGTACTCGACCGTGTGCAGCGGGTTGAGGGCGGCGTAGGGGTCTTGGAAGACCATCTGCACGTCGCTGCGGAAGCTCCGCAGCGCGCGGCCCCGCAGCTTCGTCACGTCGGTGTCGCCGAACGTGACGCTGCCGCTGGTCGGGCGCTCGACGCCCGTCACGAGCTTGGCGATCGTGCTCTTGCCCGAGCCGCTCTGACCGACGAGGGCCAGCGATCGACCCGGCTCGAGGCTGAACGAGACGTCGCGCACCGCGCGCACGGGCTCGTCACCCCGCCGAGGAGGCGCGTAGGTCTTCGTCACCCCGCTCACGACGATGGGCTGCTGCGCGACCCGCTGCCCCCGCGTCGACACGGTCGGCACCGAGGTGGTCGTGTCGACCCGGCGCTCGCCCCGCGCGTGACGGATCGAGCGGTCTTCGAAGCCGGGCAGCGAGACGACCTCGGCGCGTGGGTCGGCGTAGTGCGAGAGCAGCATGCGCGTGTAGTCGTCCTGCGGGTTCTCGAGCACGTCGGCGCTCGCACCGTCCTCGACGATGCGGCCCTCGTGCATGACCAGCACTCGCTGGGCGGACTCGAGCACGATGCCGAGGTCGTGACTGATCAGCACGGCCGTGAAGCCCTCGCTGCGCTGCAGCGCGATGATCGTGTCCATCACGGCGTGCTGCACCAGCACGTCGAGGGCCGTGGTCGGCTCGTCGAACACCATCAGCTGCGGCTCGAGCGACAGGGCCAGCGCGATCGACACCCGCTGGCGCATGCCGCCCGAGAGCTCGCCCGGGAACCTCGCGAGCACGCTCGGGTCGAGCTCGACCTTCGAGACGAGCTCGACGGCGCGGCTGTGCCACTGGTCGCGCGGCACGTGGCCGTGGGCCTTGAAGACGTCGACGAAGTGGTTGCGGATGGTGCGCACCGGGTTCAGCGCGTTCATGCCCGACTGCAGCACCATCGCGAAGCCGCCCTGCCGCTGCTGCCGCAGGGCCTCGGTGCCGAGCCCCTGGACGTCGGCGCCGTCGAACAGGATGCTGCCGCCGTTGGTGCGGGCCGGCGGCTTCTGCAGCCGGGTGAGCGCGTAGCCGAGGGTCGACTTGCCCGAGCCGGACTCGCCGACCAGGCCGACGAACTCGCCGCGCCTCAGCTGGAACGACACGTGGTCGACGGCCTGGACCGGCTCGGCTCCCGCGCTCTCGTACACGACGCTCAGATCGCGCACGTCGAGGAGGACGTCGTCGCGGACGTCGTTGCTCGTGCTCATGATTCGTCCTCTGTTCCGGTTGCTCGCTGGTCCGATCCGGCAGGCCGGCTCGGCGCTGGCGTCGCGGAAACGCTTCGCGTTTCTTCGAGCTCCAGCGCGCATGCGCGCGCCTCCTTCGCCTTCTTGGCTCCGCCTTCGCGGAGGCGGGGGTTGCCGACGGCGTCGACACCGAAGTTGATGAGGGTGAGGCTCATCGCGAGCAGGGCGATGCAGAGACCCGGCGCGAACAGCAGGATCCACTGACCCGTGAGCAGGGCGTTCGAGTTCTGGGCCCAGTAGAGGATCGTGCCCCAGCTGACGATCGACGAGTCGCCGAGCCCGAGGAACTCGAGACCGGCCTCGGCGAGGATCGCGCTCGTGGCGGCGCCGAAGAACGAGCCGGTGATGAGCGAGGTCATGTTCGGCAGGATCTCGCGGAACACGATGCGCCCCGAGCTCTCGCCCGAGAACCGGGCCGCCGTGACGAAGTCCCGCGAGCGCAGCGACTGCGTCTGGCTGCGGAGCACCCGCGCGCCCCAGGCCCAGCCGGTCACGACGATGACGGCCATGATCACGAGGATCCCGCCGTTCTGCAGATACGCCGCGATCACGATCATGAGCGGGAGGCCCGGGATCACCAGGAACAGGTTGACGACGAAGCCGACGACCTCTCCGCCGAAGCCCTTCATGTAGCCCCAGCTGAGACCGATCCCCACGGCGATCAGAGTCGAGAGCACGCCGGCGACGACGCCGACCAGCACGCTGATGCGGGCGCCGTAGATGAGCTGGCTCAAGACGTCCTCGCCGGCGGCCGTCGTGCCCATCCAGTGGGCCCAGCTCGCGTCGGCGTTGCGCTCGAAGCCGTTCTCGCTGCCGCCGTAGGGGGCCAGCAGCGGGGCGAAGATCGCCGTCAGCACGAAGACGCCGAGGATGATCACGCCGATCTTCGCCTTGGGGTTCGACCAGATGGTCGCGGCCATGCGGCCGATGGTGAGCCAGCGACTGGGCGCCTTCTGCTCGGCGGGGCCGCTCGGCGGCGCGCCCTCGGGCAGGTGGACGGACACGGTGGAGGTCATCGGCGGGTCCTTGGGTCGAGCACGCCGTACAAGATGTCGACGAGGAAGTTGGCGACGAGCACGCTGACCGTGATCATCAGGAAGAGGGCCTGCATCAGCGGGTAGTCCTGGCCGATGACGGCGTTGAACAGCAGGTAGCCGATGCCGGGGTAGCCGAACACCTGCTCGACGAGGATCGAGCCGCCGACGACGCCGCCGAGCGCGAGGCCGAAGCCGGTGAGGTTCGGCAGGATCGCGTTGCGGGCCGCGTAGCGCACGGCGACCGTGCGGCCCTTGAGGCCGTTCGCCTCGGCGAAGGTGACGTAGTCGTCGCCGAGCGTCGAGATCATCGCGTTCCGCATGCCGAGGATCCAGCCGCCGAGGCTGGTCAGGAGGATCGTGACGGCGGGCAGGACGGCGTGCAGCAGGGCGTCGCCGATGAACGCGGGGGTGAACCCGGGCGTCGTCGTCGCCCCGTAGGCGCCGGTGGTCGGGAACCAGTGCAGCACGTAGCCGAGGAAGAACAGCAGGAGGAGCGCCGTCCAGAAGTACGGGAACGTGCTCATGAAGCTGCCCGACAGGGTCGGCAGCGAGTCGAGCCAGGTGCCGCGCTTCCACGCGGCGGCCACGCCGATCAGGGTGCCGAGCACGAAGGCGATGATCGTGCAGACCCCGACGAGGATCAGCGTGTACGGCAGCGCCTGGCCGACCAGGTGGCCCACCGTCTCGGGGAAGAACGTGTAGCTCGTGCCGAAGTCGAGTCGGACGACCTGCCCGAGGTAGCTCACGTACTGCTGCAGGACGTTGCCGGACGGCACGCCGAGCTGGGCCTCGATGGCGGCCCGGGTCGCCTCGGACACCGGGCCGTTCTGCGACAGCTTGGCGATGGCGGCGTCGGTGGGGCTGCCGGGCATGAGCCTCGGCAGGATGAAGTTCAGGGTGACCGCGGCCCACAGGGTGAGCACGAACAGGCCGAGCTTCTGAGCGGCGTACTTCACTGGTCTCCCCCGTCGTTCTGAACGCGCTTGAGCTTGGTGAAGATCAGCAGCGGGGCCTGGTCGTAGTTCTGCGGGGCCATGTACGGGTCCTCCGCGGTCGGCCAGCCCGTGAACTTGGCGTCGTTGAACAGACCCCAGAGACCGCCGTAGTAGAGGCCGATCACCGGCAGCTGGTCGTAGACGACGTTCTGCAGCTCGTACGAGAGCCGCTGCTGGTCGGCGGGGTCGGTCGAGGCCTTCCACTCGTCGAGCAGGGCGTCGACGGCCGGATCGCTGAAGCGCTCGAAGTTCGCCGCGGTCGTCTCGCCGACCGGGGTCGCGAACTCGCTGTTCAGCAGGTTGTTGAACGCCTGGTAGACGTTGCCGTTGCCCATGCCGCCCATCGCCATGTCGAACTCGCCGTTGGCGATGGCCGACTGGTAGCCGGCCGGCTGGGGAGCCTGGATCTGCACGTCGACGCCGATCGCGCCCAGCTGGCTCCGCACCTCCTGAACCGCCCGCAGCCAGTCGGTGTAGCCGTTGGCCGTGAGGATCGTGATGCGCAGCTGCTCGCCGTCGGGACCGACGAGGCGGTCACCCTGCTGCGTGTAGCCCGACTCGGCGAAGGCCGCCAGGGCCCCGTCGACGTCCTGCTCGACGATGCCGTCGTTCGGGATGGACGGGTCGAGGTCGTCCTGCTGGTTCGGCAGGATGAGCCCGGTCTGACCGGCCGGCTCGAGGTAGCCCTCGGTCGCGGACTCGGCGATGCTGTCGCGATCGAGCGCCAGGGCGATGCCGCGACGGAGGTTCACGTCGTCGAACGGGGCCTTGGTGAGATTCGGCACGAGACCGATCACGCCTCCCGGCGGGAACCAGTACTGGTTGTCGGGACTCGCCGCGCCCCAGGTGCCCTCGACGTCGCTGATGAACGAGTACGACCAGTCGTAGCCGCGCGTGACGGTGTCGAGCTGGTTGTTCGTCGCGGGCAGGATCAGGTGCGCGATGTCGATCTTCTCGGCCTGCCAGTAGGTCTCGTTCTTGTCCATCGAGTACTGCTGGGGCGAGTAGTTGCCGAGGGTGAACGGGCCGGTGCCGACCGGATCGGGGTTGCGGTACGTCGTGGGGTCGTCGACGGTGCTCCACAGGTGCTCGGGCACGATCGTCGTCTGACCGATGATCTCCATCGCCGGCACGTCGTCGGTCTGCAGATGGAAGATGACGTGGTCGCCGTCCACCTCGATGGTGTCGATGTGCTGCCAGGCGCCCTTGAGGTCGAGCGTCGGCTCGTCGCGGATCAGCTCGAACGTGTACTCGACGTCGGCCGGGGTCATCGGCGTGCCGTCGGACCACTCGACGCCGCTGCGGATCGTCATGTCGACCGTGCGGGCGTCGGGCAGGGTCGTCTCGCTGGCGAGCCAGGGGGTGATCTCGCCGTCGAGCGGATTGATCTCGAGCAGGGGCTCGTAGATCCAGGTCGACGCGGTGCGCTTGTTCGTGAGGAACGGGTTGAAGTTCCGCTCGAACTGCGGGTTGCCCTTGTCGGCGTTGATCAGCATCGTGTCGTCGCCGATCGTCGGATCGGGTTGGCTGCGGATCTGGATGCTGCAACCGGCCAGCAGCAGCGCGGCAGCCGTGGCGGCCGCCGCTGCGCGCACGAGCGCGCGGGGTCTTGACGTGTGCTTCATCGCCACGGTTCTCTCATTCGTCGTCGAGGTGAGTCTGATGAGTGTAAGCGCATACATGGTGGAACGGCAAGCGGTGTCCCGGGTGGTGGGTGCGCTGCGAGCCATGCGGGTGCAGGCAGGTGCGGCGACTGCGTGTCACCGCGTGAGCGAGCGCGGTGGCGCTGGCGCGATCATTCGAGATCGAGAGAGTGCGCAGCGGGTCCTCATCTCGAGCCGCCATCATCGAGAGCAGGCCGGACGCCCGATCCCGCCGCGAGGAGCGTCCCCATGGTCACCGCGTCGCAGCTCGCCGCCCTGACCCGCACGCTGCCCCCCGTGGCCGCCCACGCCGACGCGATCGCGACGGACTTCTACGACCGGCTGTTCGCGGCCCGGCCCGACCTGCTGCGCGACCGCTTCAACCGCGGCGAGCACGCTCAGGGCCGCCAGGCTCGCGAGCTCGCCCGCACCGTCGTCGCCCTCGCCGAGGCGGTCATCGACGCCGCACCCGGCAGCGGCACGAGCAGCAGCGCCCGTGCGGCGGCGACCCTGCACCCGACGTCGCGCCAGGCCGGGGCGCCCACCCTCGCCGGGTCCACCGCGGCCGAGATCACCTCGCGACTCGCCCAGCGGCACGCCGCGCTCGGCATCCGTCGACACGACCACCCCGCCTTCGAGGCCGCTCTGCGGGAGGCGATGCGCGCCTCCTCGGCCTCTGCCTCCTCCTCGCACTCGGATTCGGTCTCCGTCTCCGACGAGGCCAGCCCGGAGGCCCTCGACGACGAGGCCGTCGAGGCGTGGACCGCCCTGTACCGCCAGGTGATCGCCGAGGTCGCCGACGCCGTCGACGACCTCTACCGGCACGCCGACCTCGAGCCCGACGAGGAGTGGCGCGAGGCCATCGTCACCGAGCATCGCCTCGAGGCGGAGGACGTCGTGGCTCTCACCCTCGTCTCGGCCGACAGCGAGGCGCTGCCCCGGTACCGTGCCGGGCAGTTCGCGTCGGTGCAGGTCGAGCTCGCCGACGGGGCCCGCCAGATCAGGCAGTACAGCCTGCGCGGCGGCCCCGACGAGCAGTGGCGGATCAGCGCCCGGGTGCTCGACGGGGGCGGGTTCGCGCCCGACGGCGAGGTGTCGACCCACCTGCGCGACGAGATCGCCGTGGGCGGCGTCGTCCGGGTGTCGCCGCCGATCGGGTCGCTGACCATCGACGAGCTCGACGACGCCCCGCTGCTGTTCGTCTCGGCCGGGATCGGCTGCACCCCGGTGCTCGGGATGCTCGACCACCTCGCGCGGACCGAGCCGCTGCGCCCGGTCACGGCGCTGCACTTCGAGCGCACGCCCGAACGGCACGCCCACCGCACCGAGCTCGAAGCCCTCGTGGCCGCCATGCCGAACGCCTCGCTGCGCGTGAGCTACACGCAGGGCAGCCTCAGCGCGCTGACCGCCGCGGGCGGGATCGGCGAGTCGATCGACGGTCAGGGCGCCTACCTCGACCCCATCGATCTCGGCACGGTCGCCCTCACGGCGGAGCACCGCGTGTTCCTCTGCGGGCCCGTCCCGTTCATGGCGATCGCCCGCGCCGCGCTCATCGAGCACGGCGTCGAGGCCGACCGGGTGCACTACTTCGTCTTCGGCCCCGACGACGGGAGCGTCACCGGGATCGACACCGGGCAGCGCGGGCGGTAGGCGGGAGCCCAGGAGGCGCAGGCCGCGAGCCGAGGAGGCGCGGGCCGCGAGCCGAGGAGGCGCGGGTCGCGCCGTCGCTCACCGGGCGGGGCAGCTCTCGCGCAGCAGCACCTCGACGGGCAGGGTGACGCGCTGCGGGGCGAGCCCCGGGTCGGTCAGCCGCCGGACCACCGAGCGGACGGCGACGCGGCCGAGCTCGCCCATCGGCTGGCGCACGGTCGTGAGCCGGGGTGAGGAGAAGCGCCCGGCCTCGATGCCGTCGAAGCCCGTCACCCGTACACGACCGGGGACGTCGACGCCGGCCCGGCCGAAGACGTCGAGCACGCCGAGCGCGGTCTGGTCGTTGGCGCAGACCACGGCGTCGGGCAGGGGCTCCGCCCGGGCGAGCAGCTCCTCCGCCACTCGGCGCCCGCCGTCGCGGCTGAAGTCGCCCCGCTCGACCCGCACCCGCACCTCGGCGTCCGCGTCGGCGGCGGAGCGGGCGCCCGCGCCGCTCGAGCGAGCGGCGGAGCGGTGCGCGGCGACGGCCTCGTCGAAGCCGCGGTGCCGGTCGGCCTCGTCGGGCGAGTCGCTCGGGCCGGTGACGTAGACCAGATCGGACGCGCCCGGCCCGTCGAGCACGAACGCGGTCAGCGCCCGCATGCCGGCGACGTTGTCGACGCTGACGTGGTCGAGCTCGTCGCCCGGGCGGGAGTCGGCGAGCACGACGACGGGGATCCGCCGCGAGACGTGGGCGAGGAGGTCGGCCGGCACCGTCTGCGCGAGGACGGCCAGACCGTCGACCCGGCCCGCGATGTCGTTCACGATGACCTCGCGGCTCGATCCGCGACCGGCGGCGACCATGAGCGCGAATCCGCGTCGCCACGACTCCACCTCCGCGCCGCGCAGCACCTCGTCGAAGTAGAGGTTCGCCGGGTTCGACCAGTGCCGAGCGGTCGCGACGGGGGCGCCCGCACCCAGCGGGCCGCCGCTCGGGCCGCCGCCCCGTGAGGCCGGCTCCGCACCCGGGGCGGTGCCCTGGGCGGACGGGGCGACCCGCGCCTCCCGGTCGTCGACGAGGGGGATGCGACTCGAGTCGGTGAGCATCGCCCAGTCGGGCTCGGGCTCGTCGATCGCGTCGTGCCCCGGCAGGAACAGCCCCAGCACGCCGTGCCGTCGACCCGCGAGCCCTCGCGCGGCGCCGCTCGGCACGTAGCCGAGCGCGCGCACCGACTCGAGCACGCGAGTGCGGGTCTCGGGACGCACGTCGTCGGGGCGCCGCAGCACCCGCGACACCGTCGCGATCGACACGGCCGCGTGCGCGGCCACGTCGTAGACGGTGGGGGCCTTCGTCACGGGGTCCTTCTTCAGGTGGCGGTCCGGACCATCCTAGGCATGCGACGAGGAGGCGCGGGTCGACCCGCGCCTCCTCGTCACGCCCTCGAGGGGCGCCTGCGATCCGCTCCGCGCGGAGCGACTACTTCTCGGCGGGGAGCTGCAGCTCCTGTCCGACGGTGATCATGTCGGGGTCCGCGACCGTGTCGAGGTTGGCCCCGGCGAGGGTGACCCAGCCGCCCTCGATGTCGAGGTCGGTGGCGATGATGTCGAGACTGTCGCCGGCCTCGACCGTGTAGGTCTCGCCGCTCGTCGGAACGGCCGCGATCTCGGGCACGACCGGAGCGGCGGGCGCGGGTGCGGCCGCCGGGGCGGGGGCCTGCGCCTGAGCGGGGGCCTGCGCCTGAGGAGCCGGGGCGGCGGCGGGCGCCTCGGCGGCCGGTGCGGGCGCCGGAGCCGGTGCGGGCGCCGGAGCGGGAGCGGCGCCCGAGGTGCCGCTCAGCCCGAGCTGGGCCGAGCACGAGGGCCAGGCGCCCCAGCCCTGCGATGCGAGCACGCGCTCGGCCACGGCGATCTGCTCGCCCTTGCTGGCGCTCGCCGCGCTGCCCGTCCCCCCGAAGGCGGCCCAGGTGCTCGGGCTGAACTGCAGGCCGCCCGAGTAGCCGTTGCCGGTGTCGATGGACCAGTTGCCGCCGCTCTCGCACTGGGCGATGGCGTCCCAGGTCGAGACGTCGGCGGCGCTGGCGGGAGCGGCGGCCAGACCGACGCCGGCGCCGGCGAGAGCGACGACGGCTGCCGTCCCGAGGAGACCGCGGGTCCGTCCCGGGCCGGAGGCGGTCTTCGCGGCGAGGTGCTTCGGGGCGGTCGTGCGGGAGGTGCGTGTGATTCGTGACATGTGTGCGTGTGCTCCGTCGAGGTCACCCCGGCACGGCGCTGACGCGCTCGAACCGTTGCCCGCCTCTCACCAGATCGGTCGGATGGCGGCGACCGCAGCCCGGGCAACGGGGTGACGTGCGGTGCCGTCGTGGCCCCGCGCGACGGCGGGTCGTTCCACGAGTCCCTGGGCGGGACGACGGCCCACCGTAGTCAGGGGGCCGCCGAGGGCCAAGTGCGACGGATCGGTCCACCGGAGGCGCGGGCTGGGTTCTCCACAGCCCGATCACCATGGGCATGGGGCGGGCCCCCGGAGGATCAGCGTTCGCTGGGAATCGTTCAGGGGGCGTCGCCGAAGCCCCTGACCCCGGCCGTGGCGAGCCGCTCGCCGAGCGCCGGGGCCATGTCGACCGCGAAAGGCCCCGAGTAGTGCACGTAGTCGATCTTGACGACCGAGTCGCCGACGAAGGCCGGGCACACGCCGTCGACGCAGGTGAGGTCGCGGGCGTCGATCCACGGCTGCTCGCGAGCCTCGGCGAGTGCGCCGATCGCGGCGGCCCTCTCGAGCCAGGGGCCGCCGACCCGGGTCAGGCAGTCGACGGGAGACCCGCCGGGCCGATAGCACTCGCGGATGCTCGCGCCCGGTGGCGGCGGCGAGAGATGGACCACCTGGCCCGCCGACGCCTCGACGAGATCGAGATAGCGTTCGAGCCCGCCGACGAGCTCGCCGACGGTCGCATCGCGCCCCTCGCCGGCGAGCGGCATGGGCTCGTAGGTGTTCTGCACGAGCAGCACGTCGGGCCGGAGCGCCTCGATCGTCTCGAGGGTGGCCGCCCGGTAGGCGGCGCAGGCCTCCGTGTCGTCGGTGTCCCAGGCGAGGTCGACGAACGAGCAGGCGAAGCCGACCCGCGCCACCACCCGCAGGTCGCTGCCCGGGGCCTCGGCGAGCGTCACGAGCGAGTCGAGCTGGTGGGCGGCGGTCGAGTCGCCGGCGAGCACGACGGTCGTGCCCGCGTCGCTCGGCCCGAAGGCGCACTGATCGGCGGGGGCGAGCTCCTCGATGTCGCCGCAGGGCAGGTGCGCGCCTCCCGGGACGACCCCGTCGGCCGGGGGATCGAGCTCGGGCCAGGTCGTCGCACCGAGCGCGGCGACGATCCGCTCCCGGAGGGCCGTGCCCGCCGGACCGAGTGCGGGCCCCGACGCGGCCCCGACGTCGTCGCCCGCGCCTCCTGACGGGCCCTCGCCGCCCGCTTGCGCACCCCCGGCCGCCGAGCCCTGGCCCCCGGAGGCGATGACGGGCGGCGCCGGCAGCGGCCTGACGTTCTCGGCGGCCAGCGCGACGGCCGCCGTGGCGACGAGCGCGAGCGCACCCACGGCGGCGAATCGCTGCTCGCGCCCCCGGCCCGGCGTCCGCGACCGCTCGCCCCGAGGGCGCCGCAGCCGCCAGGACGAGGTCATGGCCGGCTTCTCGACGAGGTGGTGCCCCACGACGGCGAGACCGACCGAGGCCACGTACACGGCGACGATCGCCCCGGGGGCGACGGCCTGGATGACGACGAGCGCCGGGAAGTGCCACAGATAGAGCGAGTAGCTGATGTCGCCGAGATAGCCGCTGACGCGGTTGGTGAGCACGACCGGCGATCGAGCGCCCGGCACCGAACCACCCGCCAGCATGGCCGCGGTCGCGAGCACGGGCACGACGGCCCAGGGCCCCGGGAACCCCCACCCCTCGTCGATCACGAGCATCGACGCGACGACCACCACGAGACCGAGCCACGACAGGATCGTCCCCACCGCAGGAGGCGCGGCTCGCCAGATCCCGATCGTCACGGCGAGCAGGGCGCCGGCTCCGAGCTCCCACGCGCGGGTCAGGGTCGAGTAGTACGCCGTCACCGGCGCCTCGGCCGTCTGCACGACGGCCCAGGCGAACGAGCCGAGGCAGAGCACGGTCAGGGTGACGGCGAGCACGCCCCGGAGACGTCGCGTCGAGACCGCCGCCACGAGCAGCACGACCAGGGGCCAGACGACGTAGAACTGCTCTTCGACCGAGAGCGACCAGAAGTGCCGGAAGGGCGAGACGGGCCCGTCGGCCGCGAAGTAGTCGGTGCCCTGCGCGGCCTCGTGCCAGTTGGCGACGAACACGGCCGACCAGGCGGCGTCCACCGCCGACGAGAGGAGCCTGCTGGTCGACAGCAGGGCGGCGACCGCCCCCAGGGTCACGACGAGCACCACGAGGGCGGAGGGCAGGAGCCGCTTGACACGGCGCCGGTAGAAGCCGCGCATCGAGATGCGGCCCGTGCGCTCGTGCTCGCGCACGAGCAGCCCCGTGATGAGGAACCCCGACAGCACGAAGAAGACGTCGACGCCGACGAAACCGCCGCGGGGCCAGCCCGACACGTGCTCGACGACGACCGCCGCGACCGCGAGAGCGCGGAGGCCCTGGATGTCCCGGCGGCGACGGCGCGGCGCACGAGGTGCCGCGCCCGGCGTCGAGGGTGACGTCGAGGGCGTGTCGATGTTCTGCACCATGGGCTCCTGGAGTCCTTCCGACGGAACGGTCGAGAGGAATGCTACAGGCTTTCATGCCTCATGCATTCAGAGCGCATGCCACGACCGGAGCGCGGTGATCGCACGACCGCTGGTCCATATTTCACGCATAGCGTGCGATATGCAAATCTGTCATTCGGGATCGGTGGATGAACCCTTCTCGGGCCGGTGCCGGCGGGTCCCGGCGCCGGTTGGGGCGCACCTCGCCGGGCCGGCGGGACGGGCCCCGGTGCCGACGGAACGGACCCCGGTGCCGTCGGCGCCGGGGTCCGTGGAGCGGGAGGGTCCGTGGAGCGGGAGGGTCAGTCGGACGGGAGGACGCCCGTCGTGTCGACCCGCGCCTCCTCGGCCCGCCGCCGACGTCGCCCGGCAGCCGTCGCGATCACGAGGGCGAGACCCGCCACGACGAGCATCCCGGCGAGCCCGAGGGCGGGCGCGGACTCGGAGCCGGTGTAGGCGAGGGCGGTCGGGCCGCCCGCGGGGGCGATGTCGGGGGTGGGCGCGGCTCCGGCCGGCTCGACGGGCGCGACCGGGTCGGTCACGGCCGGCGGGCTCTCGGGAGCCGGCGGGACCTCGGCCACGGCGCGTTCGACCGAGAAGGCGACGGGGTCGCCGGGGGCCGAGACGCTGCCGTCCGAGAGGACCTGCGCGAGGCCGACCGCGATGAAGTCGCCGCCGGGGACGTCGGCGAACTCGACGCTCCATGCTCCGCGCGCGTCGGCGAAGGCCGCCGCCACGGTGATGGGGGCGTCGGGGTCGAACGGGACGGGCTCGGCGGCCTCGAGCCCCGCGGCGACCCGTCGCTCGGCGGCGGCGAGCGCGTCGCCGGCCAGACCGGCCTCGTCGACGCCGGCGCGCACCATGTCGTCACCGGACAGGGCGATGCCCGCGACCACCCCGGCGCCCGGTCGTGCCGTGCCGGTCACCGTGACGGTGTCGCCGTCCAGCGTGTCGCCGTCGGCGGGCGACGAGACCCCGGGCCCGGCGAGGGGCGCCGTGACGTCGACGGCGACACGTGCCCTGGGCCCGCCCGCGCCCGTGATCTCGATCGTGGCGGGACCGACCGGCGCCGCCGGCCCGAACTGCCCGACGACGTCGAGACGGCCGTCGCTCGAGGCGACGGTCGAGACGAGGTTCGGGTCGTCCTGATCGACGCCGCCCGCTTCGAGCGTGAGCACGACGGCCTCACCCGGCGCGAAGCCCGCTCCGAGCAGCCGGAACGGGACCCCGGCCTGGATGGTGGCGTCGGCGACGGCTGCCGTCGGGCCGAGGTCGAGGCCCTCGGTCACGGCGGCGAAGGCGTCGACGAGTCCGGCGCCGTAGAGCTCGCTGTCGCCGAGATCGGCGGCCTGCGAGGTCAGCAGGGTCTGCAGCTCGGCGGGGCTCGCATCGGGGTGGGTCGTGGCGAGCAGAGCAGCGACGCCGGCGACGTGCGGCGACGCCATCGAGGTGCCGCTGTAGACGTCGTAGCGACCGCCGAACACCGTGCTGAGGATCGCGGAGCCGGGTGCCGCGACGTCGATCTCGCCCTCGCCGTAGTTCGAGAACGACGACTTCGCGACCGAGCCGTCGGGCTGCTGCGCGACCGAGGCGACCGTGACGACGCCGTCGACGCCGGCGGGCAGGTCGACGCACCCCTCGGACACGTCGCGGTCCTCGATGGGCCGCGGACCCGAGACGTGGTTCCCCTCGGAGTCGTAGACGCCGTCGTCCGGGCTGGTCGACTCGGTGGTCTTGTTCGCGAGGTCGTAGTCCTCGTTGCCGGCCGCCGCGATGTTCAGCACGCCCTGCTGCTGCGACCAGGCGACGGCCTTCTCGACGGCGTCGAGCGCGGGCTGCTGCTCGGGCTGCCCCTCGCACCAGAACGCCCACGGGTCGACGTAGTAGCTGTTGTTCGTGACGTCCATGCCCTGCGCGGCGGCCCACATGAAGCCGCAGAGCGCGTACTCGGGGTAGATGAACCCGTCGTGGTTGACGACCTTGACGCTCGCGAGGGTGACGCCCGGCGCGACGCCGGTGATGCCGCTGCCGTCGGCGTTCGCCGCGATCGTGCCCGCGACGTGCGTGCCGTGCGACTCGCTGTCGTCGACGGGGATCCACGCGGATCTGCTCTGATCGGGGATCCCGTTGACCGAGCAGCCGACCGACGCGGCCGGGTCGACCTGCGTCGCGAGATCGGGGTGGTCGACGGCGATGCCGCTGTCGAGGACGCCCACGAGCACGTCGGCGTCGCCCGGCTCGAGGGAGCGCGCCTGCGGGGCGCCGATGGCGTCCATGTCCCACTGCTGCGAGACGAGAGGCGCGGCGGTGATCCCGGCCTCTGCGCGGGGTCGGTCGATCGCGAGGGTGCCACCCGCCCAGTCGGCGGCGACGGCCCCCTCGGTGACGGCGGCCTGGCGCGTCGGTCCGGCCGACCGCACGCCCGAGGAGGCGCGGATCGCATCGAGGAAACCGGTGTCGGACGACTGCGCGGTCACCACCCCGATCTCGGGGTAGCTCATCAGCACGACCCCGCCGGAGGCGACCACGGCCGCGCGCGCCTCGGCGACGGCGGTCTCGGTGGCGTCGACGTTGACGACGTAGTTCATGAGCTCGACGGCGGCGAGCGCCTCGGGCGCCACGGCGGCGGTCGGCTCGACCGGGGCGGGCGCATCGGGCGTGTCGGCCGGCGCGGGCGTCTCGGCCAGCGCGGGCGTCTCGGCCAGCGCGGGCGTCTCGGCCGGCACGGCCGTCTCGGCCAGCGCGGGCGTCTCGGCCGGCGCAGGCGTCTCGGCGACGGCGGAGGTCTCCGTCGGCGCTGCAGACGGCGCAGGCGTCTCGGGGGCCGGCTCGGCGGCGACGGCCGCCAGAGGCGAGAGCACGAGGGCTCCGGCGAGCGCGAGGGCGGTGCCGAGGCGGACGCGCCCACGACCTGAGGTGATCTGCACGTCTGCTCCTGTCGTCGCACCAGGAGTCGGCGCGGTCCGACCCCCGGGGCGGACCGCCGTCTGGAGCGGAGTGAGTCTCAGAGTAAGACGATCGGCGCTCATCCGCACCTGATCCGTCCGCTTCCGTGGAGAGCTCGTCCGTCCCCAGGAGTCCGCGCGTCGCTCCCTCCCCCGGCCGCGGGTGCTCGGGCGTGTTACGCCGGGTTGCCGACGCCCCGGTGGCGCACCCGCCCGGCTCGTAGCATCGTCGGATGGCGACGACCGACACCATCTCGAATCTGCTCGACGAGCGGCGGCGGTTCCCCGCGCCTCCCGGGCTCGCCGCGACCGCGAACGTGGCCTCGTCCGAGCACGCGCGAGCCGCCGCCGATCCCGTCGCCTTCTGGGAGGAGCAGGCGCACCGACTCGAATGGGACACCCCCTGGCGCACGGCCCACACCTGGTCGCCCGTGACGGAGGGCCCTGACGGCGAGCTGACCGTCCCCGAGGCCACCTGGTTCGCCGGAGGGCGCCTCAACGTCGCGGTCAACTGCGTCGACCGTCACGTCGCGGCCGGGCGCGGAGAGAAGGTCGCACTGCACGTCGAGGGCGAGCCCGGCGACCGGCGCGACATCACGTACGCCCAGCTGCAGCGCGAGGTCGTCAAGGCGGCGAACGGCCTGCGATCGCTCGGCGTCACGAAGGGCGACCGCGTCGTCGTCTACCTGCCGGTGATCGCCGAGACGATCGTCGTCACCCTGGCCATCGCGCGCATCGGGGCGATCCACTCGCTCGTGTTCGGCGGCTTCTCGGGCGAGGCCCTGAGGTTCCGCGTCGAAGACACCGGGGCCAAGCTGCTCGTGACCACCGACGGCCAGTTCCGTCGAGGAGGCGCGGTGCCGGTCAAGGCGAACGCCGACCACGCGGTCAGCGGCTCCAACGCCATCGAGCACGTGCTCGTCGTCCGCCGGACGGGCGATCAGACCCCCGACGTGCCCTGGACCGAGGGCCGCGACCTGTGGTGGCACGACGTCGTCGACCCCCAGCCCGACACCGACGACCCCGAGGCCTTCGACGCCGAGACGCCGCTGTTCATCATGTACACCAGCGGCACGACCGGTCGCCCGAAGGGGCTGGTGCACACCAGCGGCGGGTACCTCACGGCGGCGAGCTACACGCACTGGGCGGTCTTCGACGCGAAGCCCGACGACGTCCACTGGTGCACGGCCGACCTCGCCTGGGTGACGGCCCACACGTACGAGATCTACGGGCCGCTCTCGAACGGCCTGACCCAGGTGATCTACGAGGGCACGCCCGACACCCCGCACCCGGCCCGGCACCTCGAGATCATCGAGCGCTACGGCGTGACCACGTACTACACGGCCCCCACCCTGGTGCGCACCCTCTCGTCGTGGTTCCCCGACGGGCTCCCCGACACGTACGACCTCTCGTCGCTGCGTCTGCTCGGCACCGTCGGCGAGGCGATCAACCCCGAGGCGTGGGTCTGGTTCCACGAGCAGTTCGGCCGCGGCGAGTGCCCGATCGTCGACACCTGGTGGCAGTCCGAGACGGGGGCGAGCGTCATGGCGCCGCTGCCGGGCGTCGACACCCTCAAGCCGGGCTCGTCGCTGCGGGCTCTGCCCGGAGTCTCGACGGCTGTGGTCGACGACGACGGCGCTCGCGTGCCGAACGGCGCCGGCGGCTACCTCGTCGTGCAGCAGACGCCTCCGTCGCTGGCCCGCACCGTGTGGGGCGACCCGAAGCGCTATCGCGACTCGTACTGGGCGAAGTACTGGCGCCAGGGCTGGTTCTTCTCGGGCGACGGCGCGAAGTACGACGCCGACGGCGACATCTGGGTGCTCGGGCGCGTCGACGACGTGATCAACGTGTCGGGTCACCGTCTGTCGACGATCGAGATCGAGTCGTCGCTGGTGGCGCACCCGCTCGTGGCCGAGGCGGCGGTCGTCGGTGTCGCCGACGACCGCACCGGTCAGGCGATCGCCGCCTTCGTCGTGCCCGCCTCCCGACCCGCCGGAGGCGCGGTGCCGGATTCCGGGTGCGCGCGCGAACCGCAGATCTGGGCTCCGCTCGCGGGGTCGCTGTCGGGCGCGCTGCGAGCCCACGTCGCCGACCAGATCGGCCCGATCGCCAAGCCCGCGACGGTGCTGGTCGTGCCCGACCTGCCCAAGACCCGCTCGGGCAAGATCATGCGTCGCCTGCTCGGCGACATCGTCGACGGCCGCCCGCTCGGCGACACCACGAGCCTGCAGGACGACACGGTGCCCGGCCGCATCGCCGCCATCCGCGAGCAGCTGACACCCGCTGACACCCGCTGACACCCCCGAGAACCGCTCAGACCCCCGCTCGCGCACAGGGGCCTGAGCGGTCTCCCGGGGTCTCGGCCTCGGCCGGGCGGGGGCTGGTGCCGCACAGCCTGGGCTGGTTGGCTGGGGGCATGTCCATCTCCTCCACAGCCGAGAAGGCCGAACTGCTCCGCTCGCTGCACGTCCCCGGCGATCCGCTGATCGTGACCAACGTGTGGGACAGCATCACGGCGCGGGTCGTCGCCGGCGCACCGGGCGTGCGGGCCCTGGCCACCGCCTCCCACTCCATCAGCGAGGCGCACGGCGTCGAAGACGGCGAGGGCCTCGACGTCGACGAGATGCTCGCCGCGGCCCGCATCATCATCCGCTCCGTCGATCTGCCGGTGTCCGTCGACTTCGAGAAGGCGTACGCCTCCGATGCCGCCGGGACGCTCGACAACGTCTTCCGCCTCATCGAGGAGGGCGCGGCCGGCCTCAACATCGAAGACAGCATCGGCCAGGCCAAGGCCCCCCTCTACGACATCGACACGCAGGTCTCGAAGGTGGCCGCCGCCCGTCAGGCGGGCGACCGCGCCGGCGTGCCGATCGTCATCAACGCCCGCGTCGACTCGCTCGCCGGCGACCCCGACGGCTTCGACGACGCCATCACCCGGGCCAACGCGTACCTCGCGGCCGGCGCCGACTGCGCCTTCGTGCTCGGCCTCGGCACCGAGGACCTCGTCAAGGCCGCCCTCGACCGCATCGACGGCAAGGTCAGCGTCATCTCGAACCCGTCGGCCGTGCCCCTGGCGCGTCTCGCCGAGCTCGGCGTCTCGCGGGTCAGCTTCGGGCCGACGACCATGGGTCTGACGCTCTCGCACCTGCGCGACGCCGCCACCACCCTGACCGCGCGCGGCGACTACCCCGGCGAGCTCGGCTTCTCGTTCTGAGCACGCCGCTACACCTCGAAACCCGCGCTACACCCCGAGAAATCGGGGTGTAGCGCGGGTTTCGGGGTGTAGCACGCGGCCGGCGGTGCGCAGCCGGCGGCGCGCAGCCGGCGGCGCGCAGCCGGCGCAGCGGTCAGCGCTTGCCAGCGTCCGGCGAGTCGGGGTCGGGGTGGTCGTCGGACGGGGCCGAGCCGCCGTCGCCGTCGGCCTCGGGCTGCTCCTCGCCCCGGCGCGCCATCTCGGCGGCGGCGGCCTGGCGCAGGCGCATGCCCTCGAGCTCGTCCTTGGCGAGCGCGGCCGCCTTCTTCTCGGTCTGGGCGGTGTCGCGCGGCGGCAGCAGGATCTCGCTCTCGGCCTTCATGCCGGCCTGCAGCTCGCGCCCGCGCTCGAGCTCGGCGTCGAACTCGGCGCCGAAGAGCAGGGCGTTGTTCGTGATCCAGAGCCACAGCAGGAACACGATGACGGCGCCGAGCGATCCGTAGGTCGCGTTGTAGTTCGAGAAGTTGGCGACGTAGAAGCCGAAGCCCACCGAGGCGATCAGCCAGATGACCAGGGCGACGAGCGAGCCGAGGCTCATCCACTTGAACTTCGGCTGCTGGATGTTCGGGGCCCAGTAGTACAGCACCGCGACGATGACGATCGCGATCACCGCGAGCACCGGCCACTTGGCGACGTTCCAGACGAACACGGCGGTCGAGCCGAGTCCGATCAGGTCGCCGGCGGTCTGCGCGATCGGCCCGCTGATGACGAGGATGAGCGCGGCCGCGACGATCAGCACGACGGTGAAGGCCGTCACTCCGAGCATCGTGGGACGCAGCTTCCAGATCGGTCGTCCCTCGTCGATGCCGTAGATGCGGTTCATGGCCCGACCGAAGCCGCCCACGTATCCGGAGGCCGACCAGAGGGCGCCGAGCACACCGACGATCAGCGCGACGCCGGCGGCGGGCGACTTCGTCAGCTGCAGGATCGGCCCCTCGAGAAGCTCCGCCACCTGGGGCGATCCCGCCTGGCGCACCAGGTCGAGCAGGGTCGTGGCCGTCGCTTCGGCCTGTCCGACGACGCCGAGCAGCGACACGATGGCCAGCAGCGCCGGGAAGATCGCGAGCACGGCGTAGTACGTCAGCCCCGCGGCGAGGTCGGTGCACTGGTCGCGGGTGAACTCGCGCAGCGTCTTGCCGAGCACGTACCCCCACGAGGGCTTCTTGACGTCGGTGAGGTCCTGCGGCTTGCGCTCGTCGTCGGCCGACGGCGACTGCTGCTCGCGCTCGGTGCTCTTCTGGGCCATGGGGGTGTGTCCTGTCGCGTGTTCGGGTGATGAATCCAAGGAGGCGCGGTGCCCGGTCACGACGACCGGTCACCGCGCCGAGGCGGTCGCCGAGGCGTCGTCAGCGGCGTGCGGCCTTGACGACGCCGGCGACGATCGCCGCGAGGCCCGCCGCGCCGGGGGCGGCTGCGGCGACGACCGGCTTCGGGTCATCGGCGTAGCGCCGCTTGACGCTCGCCTTCAGGCGACGGGCGTGAGCGGGGACGCTCAGCTTGTCCTCGATGGCGTCGAGGGTGGCCGCGAACTCCTCGCGGGTCCGGGCGATGTCGAGCTCGATCTCGGGGATGCTCGCGCCGGGGCGCGGCCCCTTCTCGTTCTCCGCGGGCGTCTCGTCACCGGTGGCGCCGGCCTTCTCGACCCGCGCCTCCTCGGCTCGGGCCTCGGCGAGCTCGCGTTCGGGGTCGGGCTTCGGCTCAGTGCTTCGCGGAGTCATAGCCACCCTGCCCCTTCAACGCGGTCACGTCGGCCTTGACGCTGGCGACGGTCTTCTCCGGGGTGGGCGGGACGCCCTTCTTCAGCGCCTTGACGCCCAGCAGGGCGAGCACGGCGGTGACGATCAGCAGGACGGCGGCCACGATCAGGGCGGCCAGCCACGGGGCCACCACGGTCGCCAGACCGAGCACGGCCGCGGTCAGCAGCACGGCGAGCAGGAAGAAGCCGAAGAGCGCGGCTCCGACGAGCAGACCCGCACCGACCCCGACCTCCTTCAGCTTCGTCGCGAGCTCGGTCTTCGCCAGCGCGATCTCTCCGCGGATGAGCCGCGAGATCAGCTCGGGCAGGCTGCCGAGCAGCGAGCCGAGCGACTTCTTCGTGCTCTCCTGGGGGTTCTTGAGGTCAGTCACCGACGCTCACTCCCGGGAGCTTCGAGGTGCCGTTGTCCCGGTCGTCGGTGTCGGCCGAGCCCTTGTCGGCGCCGACGGCGGACGAGCCCTTCGAGGCGCCCTTCGAGCCGGACGTCTTCGACGTGACCTCGTCGGCCTTGTCCGCGACCGCGTCGGAGGCCTTGCCGGCCTTCTTCGACGCGGACTTGACGGTGGACTGGGCGGCCGAGGCGGCGTCGCTCGCGACGTCCTTCAGCTTGCCGCCGACGACGGGTGCGTTCTCCTTGACGAAGTCCTCGGCCTGGTGGACGGTCTTCTGCACGGAGGGGTTCTCCCACAGGTCGCCGGCACGGTCCTTGATCTTGATGTATGCGCCACGGCCCGCGCGGGCTCCGAGGACGTACCCGACGGCCGCTCCTGCGACGAAGAGGATCTTGCCTTTCATGAGTGCTCCTAGTTGCTCGTTGTCGTGCTCTGGACCCTCCACGGTGGCACGACACGGCCCCGGAGGCCCAGATCCACCGTCAGCGCAGCGATCGCAGTCCGGCGCCCACGGGCTCGACGACCGGCGAGCGCCGGGTCAGCCCGACGGCGGAGAGCGCCTCGGACAGCACCCGGAGCGCGCACCACCCGAAGAGCACGACGAGCAGCGCGTTGCGCACCGTCAGCACGACCACCGCGAACGGGTTGAGATCGAGCAGCGCCAGGTACAGGATCGGGAACACCAGCGTGGTCAGACCGGCCGTCCAGGCGACCAGGATCGACGGCACGCGGAACTGCTCGGGGCGGAGCGCCAGCCCGACGGCGACGACCGGCGCGATCCACAGCACGTACTGCGGCGAGCCGACCTTGTTGAGCGTGACGAACGTGGTGGTCAGGGCGAGGGCGCCGAGCAGGACGACGCCGGTCTCGTCGACGGCGCGAGCCCCGCGACGGGCGCCCGGCAGACCCCTCGCGGCCACGGCGGTCAGGAGCGCCAGCACGATCAGCACGCCGAGCATGAGCCCCGTGCTGCCGTTGATGAGCCAGGCGTCGCCCGGCCCCATGACCTCGTTCGTCGCGAGGCCGACGTTCTCGTAGACGGATGAGCCGGGGACCCCGAGCATCGACAGCCAGACCCAGGGCATCGACATCGGCGCCTCGAGCTGCAGACCGCGACTCGACTGCATGGTGATGAAGCTGTCGAGGTGCGAGGCTCCTCCGCCGACGACGACGAGCCCGACGATCGCGGCGCTGGTGGCCACCCCGGCGCCGACGATCGTGCCGCGCCGCCTCGAGGCGGCCACGGCGGCGGCGATGACGGCGGCGGGCCAGACCTTGATCCAGGTGGCCACGGCGAGCAGCACGCCCGCGATGCGGGGGCGGGTGGCCAGCAGCAGCAGAGCCGCCACGATCATCGGGGCGCTGAAGCCCTCGAGCCGGAGGAACCCGACGGGCGCCAGCAGGAACAGGATGAGCAGCCACCACCAGGCCGCCGTGGCGTCGACGGTCTTGCGGCCCCGGTCGGTCAGCAGCCACAGCCCGCCGGCGTTCGCCGCCGTCAGCAGGAGCAGCCAGACGAACTGGTAGAGCGACTCGCCGAGGATGTTCGACAGGACGATGGGCCCCAGAGCGCCGGCGGGGTAGACCCAGTCGTAGTCGAGCACGGGCCAGCGACCGTCGGCCAGGGCGCCGCTCGCCCACGACCGGTAGAGGGGCAGATCTCCGGTGACGTCGCCCGCGACCATCAGCGGGGTGAGCGCGAGCATGACCGTGCCGTGGAGCGACGCGAAGGCCCACCAGATGGCGTGCGGGTGCTGCCGGATGACGGCCCAGCGCTCGGCCACCTTGTGGCCGGTGTCGTTCCAGGCGCGGGCACGGCGCACGGCGGCGGCGGATCGTCCGAGGCGAGGGCTCACGGGGCGACCCTAGGGTCGTCGCCTGTCACGGAGGTGAACGGCATGCGGCGGGTCGGCTCGAGACGCCGGGCTAGGCCAGCGCCACCCACCAGATCAGGAGCATCGTCGTGACGAAGCCCGACAGGAAGTTGAGGGTCAGGAACCGCTTCCACCCGCGGTTGACGCCTTCCGCGTCGGCGTCGGCGACGTTCCACCACGGCGCGCAGCTGAGCGCGTAGACCACGGGGATGACGGCCGCGATCGGACCGGGGAACTCGGTCAGCGTCATCAGGACACCGGCGAGGAGGTACGCCACGACCGAGAAGCGGACGGTCGCCTTCGCGCCGATGACGGTCGCGATCGACGCGATGCCGCCCTCGCGGTCGGCGAGGACGTCCTGCACGGCGCCGAACGCGTGACTGGCCATCCCCCACAGGAAGAACGCGGCGAGGAGGGCGACGAGCTGCGGCGTGACCGTCGCCCCGGCGAGCGCCAGACCGTAGACGGCGGGGCTCACGAAGTGCGTGCTCGACGTGATCGAGTCGATGAACGGGCGCTCCTTGAAGCGGAGACCGGGGGCCGAGTAGGCGATGACGGCGAAGACGCTGACGGCCAGCACCAGCCAGCTGAGCGGGCCGCCGACCGCGACGAGGAACACGAGGAACGGCACGTTCGTGACGACGGCCGCCCACAGCGTCGTGCGGTGCAGGCTCCGGTCGAGCAGCGCACCCTCGACGCCGCCCTTGCGCGGGTTGCGGAGGTCGCTCTCGTAATCGAAGACGTCGTTGATGCCGTACATCGCGAGGTTGTAGGGCACGAGGAAGTACACGATGCCGACGACCGCGATCAGCCACGGCACGGCCGAGAAGTCGAAGAAGCCGGTCGCCCCGCCCGACGACAGGACCGCGAGGGCGCTCGAGCCGTCTTGGCCGACCGGCCCGTACGACCCGCCGTACGACACGGTGCCGCTCGCCGAGGTGAGGATGAACGCCGCCGCGAACGGGAACGCCGTGTTGATCCAGCTGAGGGGCCGCGACGACCAGAACAGGGCGGTCACCGTCTTCACGAGCGCGCCTCCTTCGGGGTCCGGCGACTGCCGAGCAGCGTCCACACCGACGGCAGGAGCACGAGCGCCGCGACGGCGTAGGCGAAGTCCTCGAGGGGGGCGATGCCGAGCTTCACCCCGCTGATGCGGTCGGGGGCGTAGTCGACGAGCCCGACGCCGATCATGATGTTGTCGAAGACGGCGGTCATGACGAGCAGCACGACGGTCGCGAGACCGGCCGCCCGCACCCGGGCGGCCCGGGCCGCCGAGGAGGCGCGCTCGGCTCGACCGCGCAGCCAGGCCGCCAGCACGGCCGCCCCCGCCACCACGGCCACGAGCGCGAGGAACACCGCGTTGATCGCCCAGTACGTCATCGCGTGCCCCCCTGGCGGGCAGAGGCGTCACGGGCGGAGGCGTCGCGAGCGGAGGCGCGGCGGTCGACGATCAGACGGGTGCCGGCCAGCAGGTTCATCGTCAGGTAGCAGAGCAGCGTCAGGAAGAAGACCTCTTCGAGCGGCAGCTCGGGGGCGATCTGGATACCGGTCATGAACGACGTCTCGCCGCGGAAGAACACCCCGGCGTCGATCCCGACGATGTCCCAGATCAGGAAGAACACGACGCCGATCAGCAGGGTCACGAAGGCCCGCCCGGCGTCGCGCCAGAAGAACAGGGTGAAGCGGCGGTCGAGCATGGCCATGCCGAAGAGCGAGATGCCGAGCGCGACGAGGTACAGCGCGCCCATCAGGCCGCGGACTCCGCTCGCGTCGCCGGAGCGCCCGACGCCGACCCCGACGGCTCGGGGAGCGGCTCGGTGCTGCGGTCGCCCCGCAGGTTCTTGAGGAGGATCTCGGCGCTGATCAGGCACATCGGCAGACCGATGCCGGGTCGCACCGAGCCGCCGACGTAGAACAGGTTCTCGACGTGCTCGGACGTGTTGCCGGCGCGGAACATGGCGCTCTGGTCGAGGGTGTGGGCCGGGCCGAGCATGCTGCCGCTCCAGGCGTTGACGTCGTCGACGAAGTCGCGGGGGCCGCGCGTCCGGCGTACGACGACGCGGTCGGCGAGATCGGCGACGCCCGTCCAGCTCGCGATCTGATCGATCACGAGGTCGGCGAGCCGCTCGATCAGCGTGTCGCCGTCGCCGTCCAGGTCGCCGCCGCCGAGCGCCGGGTCGGCGGGCAGCGGCACGAGCACGAAGAGGTTGGTGTGCCCCTCGGGCGCGGTCGACGGGTCGACGGTGCTCGGCTTGCAGACGTAGAGCGACGGCGGGTCGGGGATGCGCTTGTCGGCCCCGAAGATGCGGTCGAAGTTCTCGTGCCAGTCGTTCGCGAACAGCAGCGTGTGGTGCTCGAGCTCGGGGATCTCGCCCTCGACGCCGAGGTACATCAGCAGCGCGCTGGGGCCGGGGTCGCGCTTCGACCAGTAGTCGTCGTCGAACGTGCGGAGCGACGGCGGCAGCATCGTCGTCTCGACGTGGTGCAGATCGGCCGCGCCGACGACGACGTCGGCCTCGAGGCGACGCACCGCCCCCGTCGCGTCGGCGTACTCGACGCCGGTGGCGACGCCGCGCGAGCGCGGCTTGCCCGACCCGCGGCCCGCCTCGGGGTCGGCGGTGAGCACCCGGGTGACGGACGCCCCCGTCTCGATGCGGACGCCGGCCTGCCGGGCGACGCGCTCGATGGCGTCGATGACGGTGATGAGCCCGCCGCGCGGGTAGAGCACCCCGTCGTCGAGATCGAGCGTGCTCATCAGGTGGTACATGCTCGGAGTCCTGAACGGCGACGATCCGAGGAACACCGCGGGGTAGCCGAGGATCTGCCGCAGCCGCGGCTCCTTCACCGTCCGCGACGCGAACGAATCCAGGTCTTGGAGCAGGAGGCGCGCGAGCTTCGGCAGGCGGACGACGACGTCTCCGCGCAGCAGGGGCCCGACGCTCTCGAAGCTCGTGTAGAGGAACCGCTGCTTGGCCATCTCGTAGGTGTCGCGGGCCGAGCGCAGGTAGCTGCGCATGCGGTCGCCGCTGCCCGGCTCGATCGACTCGAACAGCGCGATGTTCTCTTCGAGGCCGCGGGGGACGTCGATGGGCGCGTCGGACGCGCCGTCGGCCGACGGCTCGAAGTAGACGCGGTAGCCGGGGTCGAGCTCGACGAGGTCGAGCTGCTCGGCCGACGAGGTGCCCATCAGCCGGAAGAAGTGGTCGAACACCTCGGGCATCAGGTACCAGCTCGGGCCCAGGTCGAACCGGAATCCCTCGTGGCTCCACGAGCCGGCGCGACCGCCCACGGCGTCGTTCTTCTCGAGCAGCACGACGTCATGGCCCTCGCGGGCCAGCAGCGCGGCCGAGGCCAGCCCGCTGATCCCGCCGCCGATGACGACGGCCCGGGAGCCGTACCGCTCGACGGTGGTGTCTCCGGTGGCGCGGTCGAGCCAGGGTGTGCTCACGAGGTCCTCTCGGCGGGGCGATCGGGGATGCGGGTGGTCCGGCCGGCCGCCGCCGCGAGGGCGATGCGGACCTTCACCGGGTCGGGGACGCGGACGCGCGCCCGGATGAGCGAGGAGGCGGGGGTCGCCTCGATCCGCCGGTTCAGCTCGGCGAACAGGCCGTGGGCGAGGGCCACGGCACGTCGCGAGCTGCTCGGCAGCACGGGGATGATGTCGCCGGCGACCCGGAGGTCGTCGTCGATGTCGGCGACGAGTCTCGCCTTCGTGGCCTCGTCGAACGACCCGACGTCGACGCCGGGGAAGTAGCTGCGACCGAGCTGCTCGAAGTCGGCCGCGAGGTCGCGGAGGAAGTTCACCTTCTGGAAGGCCGCCCCCAGGCGCCGCGCGCCCTCGTCGAGCTCGGCGACCGTCGTCGCCGGGAACGCGTGCCCGAGCAGGAACGCGCGCAGGCACATGAGCCCGACGACCTCCGCCGAGCCGAAGACGTAGCGGTCGAACGACTCGGCGTCGTGCTCGCGGGCGCTGAGGTCGGCGCGCATCGAGGCGAAGAACGGCCGTGTCAGCTCGTGGCCGAAGCCGGCCGTGCGGGCCGTCCGGGCGAAGGCGTGCACGACGAGGTTCGCGCTGAAGCCCGTCTCGACGGCCCGCTCGGTCTCGGCCTCGAACTCGTCGAGGCACCGCGCGGCCGACTCGGGGTCGAGTCCGGCCTCGGCCGCCGGGCCGTCGACGATCTCGTC
Source organism: Frigoribacterium sp. Leaf263 (assembly GCF_001422285.1). Taxonomy (GTDB): domain Bacteria; phylum Actinomycetota; class Actinomycetes; order Actinomycetales; family Microbacteriaceae; genus Frigoribacterium. Next base: position 37,614 of record NZ_LMMO01000005.1, on the reverse strand, counting down.
GGCGACGCGCACGAGCGCGTAGACGTTCTCGACGTGCTGCCGCACATCGGCCCCGAGGAGGCGCGAGGCCAGACCGAACGACGTCGAGTACCGGCGGATGACACCGGACGCGGTCTCGTCGGCGACGGTGTCGTACAGCGCCAGACCGGTCATCGGACCCTCTCGAGGACGGTCGCGACGAGCGGCGTCAGCGCCTCGCGCAGGGCGTCTCCGACGGCGGGGCCGTCGAGGACGTCGAGGGCCCGCTGCGCGTGCTCCTCGACGAGGGTCTCGGCGAACGCGCGCGCCCCGCAGGCCTCGAGTCGGCCCCGGACGTGCGCCGCCTCGTCGGGAGTCAGGTCGGCCTTGCCGATGAACGGCTGCACGGCGAACCACTGGTCGGTCGTCGCCGCGTGGGCGATGAGCACGGTGCGCTTGCCCTCGCGGAGGTCGCCGAGCGTCGTCTTGCCGGTGCTCTCCTCCGTTCCGAAGACGCCCAGGAGGTCGTCGACCACCTGATAGGCGACGCCGACCTCGCGCCCGAACTCGCCGACGGCGTGGACGACCTCGTCGTCCGCACCCGCGAGGACGGCGCCGGCCTGGAGAGGCGCCTCGAACGAGTACACGGCCGTCTTGGCGCGCTCCATGTTCAGGATCTCGTCGACCGTGGGGACGTCGTCCGAGAGCGAGAGCTCGACGTCGACCATCTCGCCGCCGGCGCTGACGAAGATCGCCTCGTCGAGGATGTCGAGGAGGCGCGCCTGCACTCCGCTGCCGCACCTCACCTGCAGGAGGAGGCGGCTGGCGCCGGTCAGCGCGAGGTCGCCTGCGATGACGGCGGCCGACATGCCCCGGTGCTCGGCGGCGGGGGTCGAGAGCCCGGCGGTCGTCGCGGTGTCGCGGTAGCTGCCCGAGACGTTCGGGATGCCCCGACGCGAGAAGTCGCGGTCGATGACGTCGTCGTGGACGATCAGCGCGGTGTGCAGCAGCTCGAACGCCGCGCCGACTCCGGCGACAGCTTCTTCGTCGTCGCCGCCCAGGGCGTCGTAGGCCGTGAAGACCATGCGCGGGCGGAACCGCTTGCCGCCGGCGCTGTTGCGCTCGAGCACGGACCAGAGGTCGACGTACCGCGAGCCGACCGACTCGGCCCGCCGCTTGGCTAGGCTGAAGAAGCCGTCGAGGACGGCATCGACACGCTCGTGTCGCTCGCGCGTCCGCGCGCGGAGAAGTTCACCGTCCACGCTAGGCAGACTACCGCTCATGACATCCGAGAAACCCTCCGCGCCCGACGAGGTCGGCACGATCGCCACCGAGGCGCAGCCCGAGCTGGTCGTCCTCCTCGACGACGCGGGTCGACCGGTCGGGACGACCGAGAAGGCGACCGTCCACACGGCGACCACGCCCCTCCACCTGGCCTTCAGCTGCCACGTCGTCGACGAGCGCGGGCGCGTGCTCGTCACCCGTCGCGCGCTGTCGAAGAAGACCTGGCCCGGCGTCTGGACGAACTCGTACTGCGGTCACCCGGCACCCGGTGAGACGCCGGCCGAGGCCGTCCGCCGCCGGGCCTCGCAGGAGCTCGGCATCGAGGTGAGCGACGTCGAGGTGATCCTCCCCGACTTCCGGTACATCGCCACCGACGCCTCCGGCGTCGTCGAGAACGAGATCTGCCCGGTCTTCACGGCCCGGGTCGTCGGGGTCCCCGACCCCTCGCCCGACGAGGTCGCCGAGTGGGCCTGGGTCGAGCCGTCCGAGCTCCGCCGGGCCGTCGCGGCCGCACCGTTCGCCTTCAGCCCCTGGCTCGGGTGGCAGCTGGAGGCGTGGCCCGCGACGTCGTGAGCGACGGGCCCGCCCGACCCGCGCCTCCTCGACTCGACTCCTGAATCAGCACCGAGGGGGCCTTGTCAAGCCCGTACCCCGATCTACCCGCCAAATCTAAGGTGAAGACTCCTCCGCACCTCGGCGGGGCTCCTGACGGAAGGCGGACCGATCGTGACGAGCACCTACACCAGCGATCCCGCCACGGAGCCGATCCGCATCGTGGGTTACCGCAAGCCGAGGGCCCGGCCCTACGACGAGGTCGTCGAGCGACGACGGCGGAACGCCCAGGAGGCGCGGAACCGACCCGAGGTCGACCCGCGCCTGCGCTACATGGACTTCCTGGTCGTCCGGCAGGACGAGCGCACCGGCTGAACCGCGATCAGCGGGGGCGGAGCGCCTGCGCGGCCGGGCAGTCGAACGGGTCGCGCGCGGCGAGGCCGACGCGGTTGAGGTAGCGGACGACGATCCCGTACGACTTCGTGATGGTCGTCTCGGTGTAGGGGATGTCGTGTTCGGCGCAGTGCTGCTTCACGAGGCGGCTGGCGGCGCGCAGGTGCGGCCGGGCCATGCTCGGGAACAGGTGGTGCTCGACCTGGTAGTTGAGACCGCCCATGAACGCGGTCGAGAAGCGACCGGTGATGTTGCGCGACGTGAGGACCTGCTTGCTGAGGAAGTCGACCTTGGCGCCCTCGGGGATGATCGGCATGCCCTTGTGGTTCGGCGCGAACGACGAGCCCATGTAGAGGCCGAAGACGGCCATCTGCACGCCGATGAAGGCGAAGGCCATGCCGAGCGGCAGGAACCAGAACACGACGCCGAAGTACAGCGCGAGGCGCACGGCGATGAGGGTGATCTCGAGGGCGCGGCCCTCGACCTTCTCGCGACCGAGCAGGGTCTTGAACGAGGTCACGTGCAGGTTGACGCCCTCGCCGAGCAGCAGCGGGAAGAAGAAGTAGCCCTGGCGACGCGTGATGAAGCCGAGCACGCCGCGCTGCTTGGCAGCGTCCTCCTCGAGGAAGGAGATCGTGTCGAAGGCGATGTCGGGGTCTTTGCCCTTGGTGTTGGGGTTCGCGTGGTGACGGCTGTGCTTCGTCATCCACCAGGCGTAGCTGATGCCGACGACCCCGGCGGCCAGCACCCGGCCCACCTTGTCGTTCGTGGTGCCCGACTCGAAGACCTGACGGTGCGAGGCCTCGTGGGTGAGGAACGCGAACTGCGTGAGGATGACGCCGAGCGCTGCGGCGATCAGCAGCTGGAACCAGCTGGAGCCGAGCAGGACGAAGCCGGTGGCCGCGCCGCCGAGGCTCAGCGTCAGCACCACGAACACCGTGATGTAGAAGCCGGTGCGACGCTTCAGCAGCCCGGCCTCGCGCACGCTCTTCAGGAGGGCCGAGTAGGTGCTGGTGGGCTTGCTGACCTGACCGGCCACGGTGGGTCGGAACCCGGCCTCGGTCAGGCGGGCGGCGGTGGGGGATGGTGCAACGGACGTCATCGGGCTCCGGCGGTGGTCGACTTCCCAGCCGCGTGTCGTGAGCGATGCGCCCTTGGATGTAGCGAACGTAGGGGAGCCCCCTGGGTAACCGTCGTGAGAAGGGGTGAGCGACGGGTGATCGTCCCGGAGGCCTGTCAGGGGAGGGGCGGTAAACTCCTCGGGTTCCCCGACGCCCGAAAGAGGTCCCGTGTCTGCCCATCCCGACGCTGCCCGCAGCGCGCGCTACTGGCCGGTCCCGCTGCTCCGCGCGGTGCCCGCCCTGGCGATGGGCGTGATCATCACGTTCTCTCCCGACCACTCCCCGCGCATCGGTCTGCTGTTCTTCGGTGCGGCCGCCCTGCTGAGCGGGCTCGTGCTGGCCGTCGGCGCGATCACGCGCCTGGCGTCCGACCCGTCGAGCCGCACGCTGCACGTCGTCCAGGGGGCCGTCGGCATCGTCGCGGGCGCCTTCGCGCTCGTGTTCTCGTCCGGGGGCCTCACGGCCCTGGTGGCGACCGTGCTCTCGTGGGCCTTCGTGACCGGGGCGCTCGAGCTCGTCACCGGGCTGCGTCGTCGCGGGCGGTCGCCGCTCGCCAGAGACTGGACGACCGTGGGCGCGCTCACCCTCGTCCTGGCGCTGGCCTTCGTGCTCGTGCCCCCCGACTACGCCCGCGAGCTCGGCGGCATCGAGCGGATCGAGGGCGTGCTGACGTCGTCGACGGTCCTGGTCGGACTGCTCGGCGCGTACGGTGCCCTCATCGGCGTCTTCCTCGTCATCGCCGGGCTGTCGCTGAAGTGGCAGACGACCTCGCCCGACCCGACCGGCGCCCCCACCGACCTCACTTCAGACGGAGTACCCCAGAGATGACCCAACCCAGCTGGCGCGAGCGCGTCCGCCCCGCCGAGTTCCTCGGCCTCAGCGCGGCCTTCGCCGTCTTCATCGGCGTCGTCGTGCTGCTCACCACCCGTGAGCTCGACCTCGCCCTGATCTTCCTGTGCATCGGCTTCATCGTCTCGCTCGTGATCATCGCCATGCTGGCGCTGGCGGCCAAGCCGAACGACGACGAGCAGCACGAGCTCGACGAGTCCGACAAGCCCCGCGGCCACTGAGGCTTCTCGCGCCCGGCCGACCCGCGCCTCCTCGGCTCCGCCCTGCGCGCCTCCGTCGGGTTCGGCGGGTTCCCGTAACTCGCGGCGGGTCAGCGCTGACCCGCCGCGGATGACAGCGACCAGCCGCATCGTCCCGCGGCCCCGCCGGGCGGGGGCTAGGCCAGGCGGTCGACCAGCTGCGACGCGATGCCCGTGTACGTCGACGGTGTCAGGGCGATGAGACGTCGCTTGGCGTCGTCTCCGATGTCGAGACCCTCGACGAAGGCGACGAGCTCGGCCTGGCCGGTCCGCTTGCCGCGCGTCAGCTCCTTCAGCATCGCGTAGGGGTCGGCGATCGACGATCGGCCGGCGACGACCTCGGCTCGGATGACGGTCTGGATGGCCTCGCCGAGCACCTCCCAGTTCGCGTCGAGCTCGGCCTCGAGGGCCACGGTGCCGACCGCGATCTCGCCGAGGCCGCGGCGCAGGTTGTCGAGGGCGAGCATCGAGTGCCCGAACGCGACGCCGATGTTGCGCTGCGTCGACGAGTCGGTGAGGTCACGCTGCTGACGCGAGGTGACGAGGGTCGACGCGAGGGAGTCGAGCAGGGCGCACGAGAGCTCGAGGTTCGCCTCCGCGTTCTCGAAGCGGATCGGGTTGATCTTGTGCGGCATCGTCGACGACCCCGTGGCGCCGGCCTGCGGGATCTGCGTGAAGTACCCCATCGAGATGTACGACCAGACGTCGGTCGCGAGATTGTGCAGCACGCGGTTCGCGTGGGCGACCCGCGAGTACAGCTCCGCCTGCCAGTCGTGCGACTCGATCTGGGTGGTGAGGGGGTTCCAGACCAGACCCAGGCTGTCCTCGACGAAGCCGCGCGAGATCTCGGGCCAGTCGGCGGAGGGGTCCGCGACCACGTGCGCCGAGAACGTGCCCGTCGCACCGCTGAACTTGCCGAGGTACTCGGTGGCCACGATCTGCGCGCGCAGACGCTGCAGGCGGTGGACGAAGACGGCGAACTCCTTGCCGACGGTCGTCGGGGTCGCGGGCTGACCGTGCGTGTGCGCGAGCATCGGGACGTCGCGGGCGTCGGTCGCCCACTGCGACAGGGCGGCCAGCACCGCGTCGAACGCGGGCAGCCAGACGTCGGTGACGGCGGCCTTGACCGTGACCGCGTACGAGAGGTTGTTGATGTCCTCGCTGGTGCAGGCGAAGTGGGTCAGCTCGGCGATGGAGTCGAGACCGAGGTCGCCGAGGCGCGCACGCACGAAGTACTCGACGGCCTTGACGTCGTGGCGGGTGGTGGCCTCGAGGCCGGCGAGCTCGTCGATGGCCTCCTGACCGAAGTCGGCGACGATCGCGCGCAGGGCTCCCTTCCGCCCCTCGTCGAGCGGGCTCGACCCGAAGGCCCCGCGGTCGGTCTGCGCGATCAGCCATTCGACCTCGACGTGCACCCGGGCGCGGTTCAGACCGGCCTCGCTGAGGTGGTCGCCCAGGGAGCCGACGGAGGCGCGGTAGCGGCCGTCGAGCGGGCTGAGGGGCTGAGGGGGCAACGTCATGAGGGTCCCTTGCGGAGTGCTGGTTCGATCTGGCGGAAGAGTGCTGCGCACGACTGCTCGACGAGGTCGAGAACGGTGTCGAACATGGCGGCGTCGGAGTAGTAGGGGTCGGGCACGTCGGTGCCCGGGACGCCGGCGCGCGGTGCGGCGGCCGGGTCGAAGGTCAGCAGCAGTCGCACCTTCGAGCGGTCGGAGTCGTTCGTCGCCCACGACCGCAGGACGCGCTCATGACCCCGGTCGAACGCCACGACCAGGTCGTGCCGGGCGAAGTCGTCGGCGCCGAACTGCTTGGCCCGGTGCCGTGAGCCATCGTATCCGCGAGCCGAGAGCGCGGCCTCCGTGCGCGGGTCGGCGCCCTCGCCGACGTGCCAGTCGCCCGTGCCCGCGCTGCTGATGACGAGGTCGTCGCCGTGCCCCGCGGCGCCCGCGATCGACCGCAGGACGGTCTCGGCCATCGGAGACCGGCAGATGTTGCCGGTGCAGACGAAGCAGACGCTGAAGCGGTTCACCGCCGACGGTCGCCGGACTCGACGATCGGGCGGATGACGATGCCGATCAGCCACGCGAGGATCGCGAGCACGAGGGCGCCGAGCACGCCCCACCAGAAGCCGTCGATCTCGAGGCCGAAGCCGATCCGCCCCGAGATCCAGGCGACGATGCCGAGCAGCAGGCCGTTGACGATCAGCGAGACCAGCCCGAGCGTGAGGATGTAGAGGGGGAACGCCACGACGCGGATCGCCGTACCGACGATGCCGTTGACCACCCCGAAGATGAACGCCACCAGGAGGTACGTGAGCACCGTCTCGGTGGTGCCCCCGGGGCCGTAGGGGTCGACGGCGACCCCGGACACGATCAGCGTGGTCAGCCAGAGGGCCACGGCGTTGATGAGCAGCCTCACGATGAATCGGGTCATGCCCCCATCATGCCGAACCGGCGCCCTCACGCGGTAGTGCGGAGCCCCCGGCCGAGGAGGCGCGGTGCCGCGTCATCCGTCGGGGTCGTCCTCGACCGTTGACGCGGCCCTGTGCGCCACGATGCAGGCCAGGGTCGGCCCCACGACGAGGACGGCCGAAGCGGCCAGCAGGAACGCCAGGTACAGCGACTCGTCGGCCCACGCGAGGACGGAGAGCAGCGCGGCAGAGAAGAAGTCACTCACGTCATGCCTCCTTTCGCGAGCAGCCCCGATCCACGATAAAGATCGCGCCAGTCATGTCAACTGGGTGTCATGCATGCAGGTGCCGCGTCATCCGTCGGGGGCAGCCCGTAGGGTGGCCGGGTGATGACTCCCGTTCGACTTCGCCCCGAGATCGCCGCCCTGCCGCCGTACCGACAGGGCAAGCAGGCGTCGCCCGACGCCTTCAAGCTGTCGTCGAACGAGAACCCGTTCGAGCCGCTGCCGGCCGTCGTCGAGGCCCTCCGCGGCGCCGTCACGGTCAACCGCTACCCCGACGCCACGGCCTCGGCCCTGCGGGGCGCCCTGGCCGAGAAGTCCGGCGTCACCATCGACGAGGTGCACGTCGGCGCGGGCTCCGTCTCGCTGCTGCTGCAGTTCATCCAGGCCGCCGCCGCCCCCGGCGACGAGGTCGTCTACGCCTGGCGCTCGTTCGAGGCCTACCCGGGGCTCGTCACCGTCGCCGGCGCCACCAGCGTGCAGGTGCCCACCCGCGCCGACGGCAGCCACGACCTCGTCGCGATGGCGGCGGCGATCACCGAGCGCACGCGGCTCGTCATCGTCTGCTCGCCCAACAACCCGACGGGCACCACGGTGTCGACCCACGACTTCGAGACGTTCATGGCGGCCGTGCCCGACGACCTGCTCGTCATCCTCGACGAGGCGTACGCCGAGTTCGTCACCGACCCCGACGCCGTCGACGGCGAGTCGCTGACCGAGCGTCACCCGAACCTCGTCGTGCTCCGCACCTTCTCGAAGGCGTACGGACTGGCCGCACTGCGCGTCGGGTACGCGATCGGCGCCTCCTCGGTGCTCGACGCCGCCCGGGCCACGGCGATCCCGCTCTCGGTCACCGAGCAGGGTCAGGCGGCCGCCCTCGCGTCGCTCGCCCACGAAGCCGAGCTGATGACCCGCGTCGACCGCATCGCCATGCTGCGCGATCAGGTGCGGCAGGCGCTGGTCGACCAGGGCTGGGACATCCCGGAGGCGCAGGGCAACTTCGTCTGGCTGCCGACCGGGGAGCAGACGGCGACCGCCGCAGGGGTGTTCGCCGACCACGGCATCGTCGTCAGACCCTTCGCCCCCGAGGGCATCCGGATCACCATCGGCGAGCCCGCGTCGGTCGACAGACTGCTGCGCGCCGCCCAGCAGGTGCGCCGGAACTCATCACTCTGACGGCATGTGGCCGCGGGTATATTGGACGACATGTCTTACATCGATGCGGATCACGGCGTCACGACGATCCAACTGCTCGATCCGGCGGGTCGGCTCGTCGAGTCCGAGGCCGGCTCCGAGCTGCGACCGTACGTGGACGCCCTCGGCGATGATCAGCTGAGGGCCATGCACCGAGACATGGTGCTCACCCGGCGGTTCGACCGCGAGGCCGCCGCTCTCGCCCGCCAGGGTCAGCTCGCCCTCTGGGTGCCGAGCCACGGCCAGGAAGGCGCGCAGGTGGGCGTGGCCCATGCGTCGCGACCCCACGATCACCTGTTCCCGTCGTACCGCGAGCACGCCGTCGCCCTGGCCAAGGGCGTCGACCCCGTCGACATCCTCCGTCTGCTGCGCGGCCACACGCACGGCGGCTGGAACCCCGCCGACCGCGGGAACTTCCACGTCTACACGCTCGTGATCGGCTCGCAGACGCTGCACGCCACCGGCTACGCGATGGGCCTGACCCTCGACGGCAAGACCGCGACGGGCGACCCCGAGGTCGACCAGGCCGTCGTCACGTTCTTCGGAGACGGGGCCACGAGCCAGGGGGACGTCAGCGAGGCGCTCGTCTTCGCCGCCAGCTTCCAGACCCCCGAGCTGTTCTTCCTGCAGAACAACCAGTGGGCGATCAGCGTGCCCGTCGCGACCCAGTCGCGCACCCCGCTCGTCAACCGGGCCATCGGCTTCGGCGTGCCCGGCACCCGCATCGACGGCAACGACGTGCTCGCCAGCTACGCGGTCAGCCGCCGCGACCTCGACGCCGCGCGCAGCGGCGCCGGGCCCCGCTTCATCGAGGCCATGACCTACCGGATCGGCGCCCACACGTCGTCCGACGACCCGACCAAGTACCGCACCGACGACGAGCTCCAGAGCTGGATCGCGCGCGACCCCATCGAGCGGTTCGAGGCGTTCCTCCGCTCCCGCGGCGAAGGCGACGCCTTCTTCGCCGGTCTCGACGCCGAGGGCGACGACCTCGGCGCCGACATCCGTCGACGCACCCTCGAGCTCGCGAAGCCCGAACCGCGATCGATGTTCGACCACGTCTACTCCGAGCCCCACCCCGTCATGCGCGAGCAGCGCGAGTGGCTCGCCTCGTACGAGAGCAGCTTCGGCCAGGACGCCGACCCGACCACGGCCGCCACCGACGGAGGACGCGCATGACCGACACCGCCACGAACCCGATCACGAGCGGCGACGCGACGTCGACCGGCGACGCCACCCGCTCCTCCCTCGAAACCATGCCGCTCGGCCGGGCGATCAACGCCGGTCTCCGCAAGGCCATGGCCGACGACCCCCGCGTGCTGCTCATGGGCGAGGACATCGGCACGCTCGGCGGCGTGTTCCGCGTGACCGAGGGGCTGCAGGCCGAGTTCGGCGCGAACCGGGTCATCGACACCCCGCTCGCCGAGTCGGGCATCGTCGGCACCGCCATCGGACTCGCCATGGGCGGTTTCCGCCCCGTGGTCGAGATCCAGTTCGACGGCTTCATCTACCCGGGCTTCGACCAGATCACCTCGCAGCTCGCGAAGATGACGGCCCGCCACGAGGGCTCGCTCCAGATGCCCGTCGTGATCCGGGTGCCCTACGGCGGGCACATCGGCGCGGTCGAGCACCACCAGGAGAGCCCCGAGGCGTACTTCGCGCACACGGCGGGTCTGCGGGTCGTCAGCCCGAGCACCCCGCACGACGCGTACTGGATGATCCAAGAGGCCATCCGGTCGAACGACCCCGTCATGTTCTTCGAGCCCAAGAGCCGCTACTGGCCCAAGGGCGAGGTCGACCTCGCCGATCCGCACGCCCCCCTGCACGCCAGCCGCGTCGTCCGCACCGGGACCGAGGTGACCCTGCTCGGTCACGGCGCGATGGTCAGCACCCTGCTGCAGGCCGCCGAGATCGCCGCGGGCGAGGGCATCAGCGCCGAGGTCGTCGACCTCCGCTCGCTGTCCCCCGTCGACTACGGGCCCATCCTCGAGTCGGTCCGCAAGACCGGCCGACTCGTCGTCGCCCAGGAGGCCCCCGGGTTCGTCAGCGTCGGATCCGAGATCGCCGCGACCGTGGCCGAGAAGGCCTTCTACTCGCTCGAAGCTCCCGTTCTGCGCGTCAGCGGCTTCGACACCCCCTTCCCTCCCGCGAAGCTCGAGACGCTGTACCTGCCCGACGCCGATCGCGTCCTCGAAGCCGTCGACCGCGCACTCGCGTACTGAGAGAGACCTTCATGACCAGCGAATTCGCTCTGCCCGACGTCGGCGAGGGCCTCACCGAGGCCGAGATCGTCGAATGGCGCGTCGCCCCGGGCGACACCGTCCAGATCAACCAGGTGCTCGTCGAGATCGAGACCGCCAAGTCGCTCGTCGAGCTCCCCTCCCCGTACGCGGGGGTCGTCGAGAGCGTGCTCGTCGCCTCGGGTGAGACGGTCGACGTCGGCACCCCGATCATCACCATCGGCGAGGGCGGAGCGCCCCGCACCCCCGGCGATCGCGCCGCCGAGGCGGAGGCGTCCGAGTCGGGCGGGTTGGCGCGCACCGCCCAGATCATCTCGCAGAACGAAGAGGCGCTGTCCGAGCAGCGGGCCAGGGGCCTCGACACCGCGTCGATCCCGGTCGTGACGACCCGCGCCTCCTCGGAGGGCGGCTCCGACGACGCACCGGTGGCTCAGGCTCAGGCTCCTGCGGCGGCCGCCGCGGCTCCGGCCGCACCCGCCGCGCCCGCCCCCTCGGCGGACGCCGTCGCGGCGAGCGGCGGGACCGGCTCGGTCGCCTCCGCCCACGACGAGTCCTCCGACGGCGGCTCGGGCGCCGTGCTCGTGGGCTACGGGGCCGCGGGCGGCTCGGGCTCGACCCGTCGCCGCAAGCCCGCCCAGAGCGAGGTCGACGCGCGCCAGCTGCGCGTCGCCGAGCAGGCCCGCCGGCGCCCGACGACGTCGGTCCCCGCCGCGCAGGCCCTGCCGATCATCGCCAAGCCGCCGATCCGCAAGCTCGCCAAAGACCTCGAGGTCGACCTGTCGAGCGTCCAGCCGACCGGTCTCGCCGGCGAGGTCACCCGCGACGACGTCATCCGTCACGCGCAGCAGGCGAGCGTGTTCCGCAACATCGAGACGCCCGAGTGGGGCGAGGAGCGCATCGAGCGGATCCCCGTCAAGGGCGTCCGCAAGGCCATCGCCCGGGCCATGACGTCGTCGGCCTTCACCGCGCCGCACGTGAGCCTCTTCGTCGACGTCGACGCCACCCGCACCATGGAGTTCGTCAAGCGCCTGAAGAACTCGCCGCAGTTCGCCGGCGTGAAGGTGTCGCCGCTGCTGATCATGGCGAAGGCGATCATCTGGGCCGTGCGCCGGAACCCGATGGTCAACAGCGCGTGGACCGACAAGGAGATCCTCGTCCGCCACTTCGTCAACCTCGGCATCGCGGCGGCCACTCCCCGCGGCCTGATCGTGCCGAACGTGAAGGAGGCCCAGTCGATGAGCCTGCTCGAGCTCGCCCAGGCGCTCGAGCAGCTGACGCTGACGGCCCGCGACGGCAAGACGACGCCGACCGACATGCAGGACGGCACGATCACCATCACGAACATCGGCGTCTTCGGCATGGACACCGGCACGCCGATCCTCAACCCCGGCGAGGTCGCCATCGTCGCCCTCGGCACGATCAAGCAGAAGCCGTGGGTCGTCGACGGCGAGGTCCGCAGCCGCATGGTGACGACCATCGGCGCGAGCTTCGACCACCGCGTGGTCGACGGCGACGTCGCGAGCCGGTTCGTCGCCGACGTGGCGAGCGTGCTCGAAGAGCCGGCGCTGCTGCTCGACTAGGTCGCGTCACACCCCGGAACCCGCGTTGCACCCCGGAATCCCGGGGTGCAACGCGGGTTCCGGGGTGTCGCGTCGGCGGGGCAGCCGGGGGCGGTTTTGACAATCATTATCAGTAGCAATAGCGTGGCCGTCATGAGCCTCCGTCGCACCCTGCCCCTGCTCGCGCTGCCCGCCGCCGCAGCCCTCGTCCTCTCGGGCTGCTCGTCGAGCGGCGACGCGGGCGCCACGGGCGACGACACCTCAGGAGGCGCGATCTCGGTGGTCGCGTCGACGAACGTCTACGGCGACATCGCCCGGACCGTCGGCGGCGACGCGGTCGACGTCACCAGCATCATCAGCGACCCCTCGCAGGACCCGCACTCGTACGAGGCCGACGCCCGCACCCAGCTCGCGGTGTCGCGCGCCGACCTCGTGATCGAGAACGGCGGCGGGTACGACGCCTTCGTCGACACCATGATCAGCGCCAGCGACACCTCGGCGGTCGTCGTGAACGCCGTCGACGTCTCGGGGCTCGACCCCGAGGCCGAGGGCCACTCCGACGACGAGCACGCCGACGAGGCCCACTCCGACGACGAGCACGCCGACGAGGCCCACTCCGACGACGAGCACGCCGACGAGGCCGACGGCGAGCACGACCACGAGCACGGCGCCTTCAACGAGCACGTGTTCTACAGCCTGCACAGCATGGGCGCCCTCGCCGACGAGATCGCGCACGAGCTCGGCGAGCTCGACCCTGAGCAGGCCGACGTCTTCACCGCGAACGCCGCCGCGTTCGCCGACGACGTCGCCGACCTCGAGACCCAGGCGGCCGAGATCAAGACGGCCCACGACGGCGAGTCGGTCGCCTACACCGAGCCCGTGCCCGGCTACCTGTTCGACGAGATGGGTCTCGTGAACGTGACCCCCGCCTCCTTCTCCGAGGCCATCGAGGAGGGCGACGACGTGTCTCCGGCGGTGCTGAACGAGACGCTCAAGATGTTCACCGACGGCCGGGTCGACCTGCTCGCGTACAACGAGCAGACCTCCAGCCCCGAGACCGAGGCGGTCGAGAAGGCCGCCACCGACGCCGACGTCGCGATCGTGCCGGTCACGGAACTCCTCCCGGAGGGGGATGATTACATCTCGTGGCAGCAGAGCAACATCGACGCGATCAAGGCGGCACTCGACCGGTGACCCAGGGATCCCCCGACGACTCCCCCGCCGTCGCGACCCGCGCCTCCTCGGCCGGGCGCGGCGGCGACGCCGTGCTGCGCCTGCGCGACGCCGGCGTCGGCTTCGGCGGCCGCACCCTCTGGTCGGGGCTCGACCTCGACGTCGCCCCCGGCGAGTTCATCGCCGTGCTCGGACCGAACGGGGCCGGCAAGACCACGATGCTGCGGACGATCCTCGGTCAGCAGGAGCTCACGACGGGGTCGATCGAGTTCCTCGGTCAGCCCGTCGCCCGCGGCCACCGCCGCATCGGCTACGTCCCGCAGCAGCGTCTGATGGAGGCGGGAACGCCCCTGCGGACCCGCGACATGATCGCCCTCGGCGTCACCGGTCACCGGTGGGGCCTCCGCCGGGAGAGCCCGAGCGAGCGGGCCGCCATCGACGCTCTCGTCGACGAGGTCGGCGCCACGTCGTTCGCCGACGCCCCCGTCGCCTCTCTCTCGGGCGGCGAGCAGCAGCGGGCCCGCGTCGGTCAGGCCCTCGCCGCCGATCCCGCCCTGCTGCTCTGCGACGAACCCCTGATCTCGCTCGACCTGCGCCACCAGCGCGGCGTCACCGAGCTGCTCGACCGTCAGCGCCGTGCACGTGAGACGGCGGTGGTCTTCGTGACGCACGACGTCAACCCGATCCTCGACGTCGTCGACCGGGTGCTCTACCTCGCCGGCGGCTCGTTCCGCATCGGCACGCCCGACGAGGTGCTGCAGGCGTCCGTGCTCAGCGAGCTCTACGGGACGCCCGTCGACGTCATCCGCACGATGGGGCGCATCGTCATCGTCGGGAGCCACGGGCACGACGACCACCACCTCGAACCGCTCGACGACGGCGGAGGCCCGCGATGACCGACCTGTGGGCCCAGCTCTTCTCGTTCCAGGACTTCGGCGAGCTCGTCGCCCTCGTGCGGAACTCGATCATCGCCGGTGCGGTGCTCGGTCTCGTCGGCGGTCTGATCGGGCCGTTCGTGCTCACCCGCAACATGCCGTTCGCGGTGCACGGCATCAGCGAGCTCTCGTTCGCCGGCGCGTCGGCGGCTCTGCTGTTCGGCGCGAACGTCGTGGCCGGATCCGTCGTCGGCAGCGTCGTGGCCGCCCTGCTGATCGGACTGCTCGGCTCGCGGGCGCGCGAACGGAACTCGATCATCGCCGTGCTCATGCCCTTCGGCCTGGGCATCGGCATCCTCTGCCTCGCGCTGTACCAGGGCCGGTCGGCCAACCGCTTCGGCCTCCTCACGGGTCAGATCGTGGCCGTCGACAACCCGCAGCTGGGCTGGCTGATGACCATCTCGGCCGTCGTGATCGTCACGCTGCTGGTCATCTGGCGGCCCCTGACCTTCGCGAGCGTCGATCCCGACGTGGCGGCCGCCGCCGGCGTGCCGGTGCGCACGCTGAGCATCGTCTTCATGCTCGTGCTCGGCCTCGCGGTCGCCGTGTCGGTGCAGATCGTCGGCGCCCTGCTCGTGCTCTCGCTGCTCGTGACACCCGCCGCGGCCGCCCTGCGCCTGACGGTCAACCCCCGCCTCGTGCCGCTGCTGAGCATCGCCTTCGCCGTGACGTCCGTCGTCGGCGGGATCCTGCTCGCGCTCGGCGGCGGCCTGCCGATCAGCCCCTACGTCACCACCATCTCGTTCGCCATCTGGCTCGTCTGCCGCCTCATCGGGCGACGTCGCGACGCGCGGACGCTCAGGCCCCGCCGACCGGCGCGGGTAGCCTTGGCCGCGAAACAGGAGGCCTGAGATGCTCGGCGGTGCGAAATGGTAGTCCGGCGCAACACGTGGCAGCGCGAGGCCGTGCGCGAGGCGCTCGGCAGCAGCGAGGGCTTCGTCAGCGCCCAGTCGCTGCACACCCAGCTGCGCGAGGCGGGATCGCCCATCGGCCTGGCGACGGTCTACCGCGCCCTGTCCGATCTCGCCAACGACGGGTCGGCCGACTCCCTGCAGCAGGAGGGCGAGAGCCTCTACCGCGCCTGCACTCCCGGAACGCACCACCATCACCTCATCTGCCGGGTCTGCGGCACCACCGTCGAGATCGAGGCGGACGCCGTCGAGACCTGGGCGCGGCAGGTCGCCGCACAGCACGGCTTCACCGAGGCCCAGCACATCGTCGACGTCTTCGGCCTCTGCGCCGCGTGCTCGGCCGAGAAGGCCGCGGGGCGCGACCCGGCGGTCACGCGGGCTCCGTCGCGCGACTGAGCCGCGCCTCCTCGGCTGCCGCCGTCGACCCTCAGGAGGCGCGGGTTGCGTCTTCCCGGGCGTGTCGCGTACTCTTGCTCTTTGGTTGGGCGCTCTCTGCGCCCATGTGCACCGAATCCCGAGCCACACCGACCCCGCCCTGCGGAGTCACCGGGACGACGCGCGCCGACAAGTGACCTTGGGTAGAGGACTTCCGTTCGCAGAACGGGGTGCCCCTACGGTATCTACGGAGGAAAGACCATGGCAGCAACATGCCAGGTGACTGGAGCCATCCCCGGCTTCGGACACAACATCTCGCACTCGCACCGACGCACGAAGCGTCGTTTCGACCCCAACATCCAGAAGAAGACGTACTACGTGCCGTCGCTTCGTCGTAACGTGACCCTGCAGCTCAGCGCCAAGGGGATCAAGGTCATCGACGCTCGTGGCATCGAGTCGGTCGTGAAGGACCTTCTCGCTCGTGGGGAGAAGATCTAATGGCTCGTCAGCAGGACGTCCGTCCCATCATCAAGCTCCGCTCGACGGCGGGCACCGGTTTCACGTACGTGACCAAGAAGAACCGTCGTAACAACCCCGATCGCCTCGTGCTGAAGAAGTACGACCCCGTGATCCGCAAGCACGTCGAATTCCGCGAGGAGCGCTAAAAATGGCCAAGAAGAGCATGATCGCGAAGAACAACCAGCGCGCCGTCATCGTCGCCCGCTACGCCGAGAAGCGTCTCGAGCTGAAGAAGGCGCTCATCGACCCCAACGGCACCGACGAGAGCCGCGAGGCCGCTCGCAGCGGTCTGCAGAAGCTGCCCCGCGACGCGTCGCCGGTCCGCCTCCGCAACCGCGACTCGGTCGACGGACGCCCCCGTGGTCACCTCAAGGCGTACGGCATCAGCCGTGTCCGCTTCCGTGACATGGCTCACCGCGGTGAGCTTCCGGGCATCACGAAGTCTTCCTGGTAGGTTTTACGCGGTTCCACAGGGCCCTCGGGCCTGTTACCGCACGGACGCGGTGAACGCCGCGTCTCGTCTTACGAACGAAGTCCGAGGAGGACAATCACATGGCTGACAAGTCACTGAACCGCACCGAGCTCGTCGCAGCTGTCGCTTCCGAGTCCGGCCAGAGCCAGGCCGCCGTCAGCGGCGTCGTCGACGCTTTCTTCTCCGTCGTCTCGAAGTCCGTCGCCGACGGCACCAAGGTCACCATCCCCGGATGGATCGCCTTCGAGAAGACGCACCGCGCCGCTCGCACGGGCCGCAACCCCCAGACGGGTGAGGCTCTCGAGATCGCCGCGAGCGACAGCGTGAAGGTCAGCGCCGGCAGCAAGCTCAAGGCCGCCGTCAAGTAGTCCTCCGCTTCTCACGAAGCCCAGGGGGTGTCGACTTCGGTCGGCACCCCCTTTTCGCGCGCCGGGCGGCGGGTGCTGCCGGTCGCCGACCCGCACCTCCTCGGGCCCGCCCCGGCGACCGCCTCGGTCTCTCGGAGCCGAACGATCCGCGTCCGCACCCAGGACACCCGACCTAGGCTGGAACCCGTGCCGAAACTCACCCGCATCACAGGGCCCGCACTCCTCGTGCTCGTGGCGTTCGCGTCGCTGCTCGTCGCCCTGAAGCTGGGTGGGGCCGCCGATGCGCCGCTGGTCGTCGACCCGGGCGAGGTCGTCCGCTACGGGCTGCCGATCGCCAAGATGATGAACAACATCGGCGCCGCCGCCACCATCGGCACCCTGGCCCTGACCTGCTTCGCCCTGGCGCGGACCAGACCCGAGTACGACCGGGCGCTCGACATCGCCGCCGGCGCCGCGGGGTTCTGGGCGGTCGCGTCGGCCGTCACCACGTTCTTCACGTTCCTCAGCGTCGCCAACGTGGCCGTCACCTTCGATGACCAGTTCGGGCGCACGCTCGCGTTCTTCCTCACCGACACCGAGCTCGGCAACGCATGGCTCATCACGACGCTGATCGCCGCCGCCGTCACGGTGCTCTGCTTCGTCGTCCGCAACATCTGGGCGCTGATCGGCGTCACGCTGCTCGCCATGGGCGGGCTGATCCCCATCGCCCAGCAGGGTCACGCGGCCGGCTCGAGCGGGCACGACGCCGCGGTCACGAACCTCGCCCTCCACCTCGTGGGCGCCTCGGTCTGGCTCGGCGGCCTGATCGCCCTGGCGCTCCTGCGGGGCTCGTTCGACACGGGTCGCCTGGC
Source organism: Frigoribacterium sp. Leaf263 (assembly GCF_001422285.1). Taxonomy (GTDB): domain Bacteria; phylum Actinomycetota; class Actinomycetes; order Actinomycetales; family Microbacteriaceae; genus Frigoribacterium. Next base: position 19,930 of record NZ_LMMO01000005.1, on the reverse strand, counting down.
CATCGTGCTCTCGCGCTACTCGACCCTCGCCATCGTCTGCTTCGTCGTCGTGGCCGTCTCGGGCGTCGGCAGCGCCGCCCTGCGGATCGGCAGCTGGTCGGCGCTGACGACGGGCTACGGGGTGCTCGTGCTGATCAAGACGTTCGCCCTCGTCGGGCTCGGGCTCTTCGGCGTCGTCCAGCGGCGGTTCCTGGTCGCGCGCATGACCACCCACCCGAAGGCGACCACCCGGCTGTTCTGGTGGTTCATCACGGCCGAGCTCGCGTTCATGGGCATCGCGTCCGGGGTCGCCGCCGCCCTCGGTCGCACGGCCACCCCCGTCGAGCAGGTCGCCGCCGCCGATCTGGCCGACCCCACCCCGGCCGAGATCCTCACGGAAGAGCTGCTGCCGCCCGAGCTCACGCCGATGCGCTGGATCACCGAGTGGAACCCCGACATGCTCTGGGCGCTGCTGTGCGCCTTCGGCGTCTTCTTCTACCTCGCCGCCGTGGTGCGCCTCCGCCGCCGGGGCGACCGCTGGTCGGCCGGACGCACCGTCTCGTGGATCGCCGGCATGGTCGTGCTGTTCTACATCACCTGCGGCGCACCGAACGTCTACGAGGAGTACCTGTTCAGCGCGCACATGCTGGCCCACATGGCGCTCGGCATGGTCGTTCCCGTGCTGCTCGTCCCCGGCGCCCCCGTGACGCTGGCCCTCCGCGCGATCCACAAGCGCACCGACGGCACCCGCGGCCCCCGCGAGTGGATCATGATCCTGGTGCACTCGCGCTACGCGCACGTCATCAGCAACCCGATCGTGTCGGCCGTCCTCTTCGCCGGGTCGCTCTTCGTCTTCTACTACACGTCGCTCTTCAGCTGGGCCACGACGACGCACCTCGGGCACTACTGGATGATCGTGCACTTCCTGATCGTCGGGTACCTGTTCGTGCAGTCGATGATCGGCATCGACCCCGTCAAGGGCCGCCTGCCCTACCCGATGCGCCTGCTCGTGCTGCTGGCGACGATGGCGTTCCACGCGTTCTTCGGACTCAGCATCATGACGAGCACCGGGCTGTTCCTCGCCGACTGGTACGGCGCCATGGGCCGCACCTGGGGCGCCACCCCGATGGAGGACCAGTACGCGGCCGGCGGCATCGCCTGGAGCGTGGGCGAGATCCCGACGGTGTCGCTCGCCATCGCGGTCGCCATCATGTGGAGCCGCAGCGACAGCCGCGAGGCCAAGCGGAAGGACCGCAAGGCCGACCGCGACGACGACGCCGAGCTGAAGGCGTACAACGAGCAGCTCGGGGCGCTGGCGCGGAGCGACCGAGGGCGCTGAAGCGACCGCAGCCGCCGCGCTCGGGGCGCCCGGGACGCGCACACCCGATCGGGGCTGTCCCGCGGCGATGACGTGAGGCAATCTCGACAGGTGCTGCCCGAGCACGTCGAGAGGACCCCATGCCCACCACCGCCCTCGCCCGCACCCGAGTGACGTTCGTCGCCCTCGCCGTCGCCGCCGGCCTGACCCTCGGGGGCGGACTCACCCTCGGCGGCGCGGCACCCGCCCACGCCGCCCCCAAGGCCTACGCGAACTGCACCGCGGTGCAGAAGGCGTTCTCGGGCGGGATCGCCAGACCCGGCGTGAAGGTCAACCTCGTCAAGAAGTCGAACGGCACGGTCGAGAAGCGCAAGCTCAAGGGCACGGTCAAGTTCGACAAGGCGCTCTACGACGCCAACGCGAAGATGGACCGCGACAAGGACGGCATCGCCTGCGAGAAGAGCTGACCGGGCCTCAGGCCATCAGCTCGCGGACGCGGGGCACGACCTCGGTTCCGTAGAGCTCGATGCTGCGCATCATGTGCTCGTGCGGCAGGCGGCCCATGCTGTAGCGGAGGTCGAAGCGCGACGCTCCGAGCAGCGTGAGGTTCTTCGCGATCTTCTGCGCCACCGTCTCGGGCGACCCGACGTAGAGCGCACCGGTCGGGTTCGCGCTCTGCTCGTACTGCGGGCGCGAGTAGGGCGGCCAGCCGCGCTCGCGTCCGAGCTGGTTGGTCTGCTCCTCCTGATAGGGGTAGAGGATCTCCATCGCCTCGGCGTCCGTGTCGGCGATGAAGCCGGGCGAGTGCATGGCGATGGGCTGCGAGGGCTTGCCGAACTCGGTCAGCGCGCGGCGGTACAGGTCGGCGTAGGGGGCGAACTGGGCCGGCTGCCCGCCGATGATCGCGAGGAACAGCGGCAGCCCGTAGTGGGCGGCGCGGATCACCGACTGCGGCGACCCGCCGACGCCCACCCACGTCGGGAGGGTGCCCGACTCGGGCCGCGGGTAGACCCACTGATCGCTGAGCGACCCGCGGACGCTGCCCTGCCAGGTGACCGGCTCGTCCTTCAGCAGCTCGGCGAACAGCTCGATCTTCTCCTCGAAGAGCTTCTCGTAGTCCTGCAGGTCGAGGCCGAAGAGCGGGAACGACTCGGTGAACGACCCGCGCCCGAGGATGACCTCGGCCCGGCCGTTCGACACCGCGTCGAGGGTGGCGAAGCGCTCGTAGACGCGGACGGGGTCGTCGGAGCTCAGCACGGTGACGGCCGAGCCGAGGCGGATGCGCTCGGTGCGGGCGGCGATCGCTGCCAGCACGACCTCGGGGGCCGAGACGGCGAAGTCGACGCGGTGGTGCTCGCCGACGCCGATGAAGTCGAGCCCGACGCGGTCGGCCAGGACGGCCTGGTCGATCAGGTCGCGGATCGCCTGGGCGTGGCTGATGAGGGTGCCGGCTCCGTCGGCGCCCGCGGGGCGCTCGGTGACGTCGCCGAAGGTGTCGAGGCCGAACTCGAGGGGGTGTGACATGGGGCTCCTGACCGTGCTATTCATGCGTTTGCATGAATTGTACGCCCCGAGGAGGCGCGCGTCCAGCAGGTGCGGAGCCGCACCTCCTGCGGACACGCGGCCGAGTCGGGACTAGACCGGACCCGTGCTCTCTCCTCTGCTGCTCGCGACGGCGGCCGGCCTGCTGTCGGGGCTGTCGCTCGTCGCCGGGGCGGCCGTCGCCTGGTGGGTGAAGGTCCCCCGCGAGGTGATCGCCCTGGTCATGGCCTTCGGCGCCGGCGTGCTCATCTCGGCGCTCTCGTTCGACCTCGTCGCGGAGGCGACGAGCAGCGGCGGCCTGCTGCCGACCATCGTGGGCGTGCTGGCCGGCGCCGTCGTCTACGTCGTGCTCGACCAGCTGCTCGAGCACGGCGGGTTCCGGCGGAAGCGCCACAGCCGAGGAGGCGCCGCCGGCGGGACCGGGCTCGGCATCGCACTCGGCGCGCTGCTCGACGGCGTGCCCGAGACGGCCGTGCAGGGCGTGAGCCTCACCGGCGGCGGATCGCTGAGCGTGGCGATCCTCGTGGCGGTCGTCATCTCGAACATCCCCGAGGGCATGTCGAGCACCGCCGACCTCAAGTCGTCGGGGCGCTCGGCCGGCTACGTCTTCGGCCTCTGGTCGGGCATCGCCGTCGTCTGCGCGCTCTCGGCCCTCGGCGGCTACGCGCTGCTCGGCTCCGTCGCCGAGGGCGGGCAGTCGTTCGTCATGGCGTTCGCCGCCGGCGCGATCCTCGCGATGATCTGCGACACGATGATCCCCGAGGCGTTCCGCAGGACGCAGACGCTCACCGGACTCGTGACGGTGGTCGGCTTCATCGCGAGCTACGCGGTTCACGAGCTCGGCTGAGGCTGGGCAGGCGGCCGACCCGCGCCTCCTCGGGATCGGTCCCCCGTTCTCACGGGAACGACACACGTCGGCTGCGATCCGGGCCGCCTACCGTGGCGCCTGGCACGCGAGTGCCCCGAGAGGAAGGACCACCATGAAAGCAGTCGTCTGGCACGGCATCGGAGACATCCGACTCGACGAGGTCGCCGACCCCGCGATCATCGACCCCACCGACGCGGTCGTCCGCATCACCCGCAGCGCCATCTGCGGCACCGACCTGCACTTCGTCCGCGGCACGATGGCGCCCATGACCGAGGGGACGATCCTCGGGCACGAGGCCGTCGGCGTCGTCACCGAGGTCGGCGACGACGTGCGCGGCTTCAGCCCCGGCGACCGCGTCGTCATCAACTCGACCGTCTCGTGCGGCAGCTGCCGGTACTGCCGGATGGGGCAGACGGCGCAGTGCGACGTCGCCAACCCGAACGGCCCCGACGCCGGCACGTGCTTCTTCGGCGGGCCCGCCTCGACCGGGCCGGTGAACGGCCTGCAGGCCGAGCAGGTGCGCGTGCCGTTCGCGCAGAACACGATGCACCGGCTGCCCGACACGGTCAGCGACGAGCAGGCGATCCTGCTGAGCGACATCTTCCCGACGGGCTGGTTCGGGGCGGAGCTCGCCGGGGTCACCCGCGGCGACGTCGTCGCCGTCTTCGGGGCGGGCGTCGTCGGCCAGTTCGCCATCGCGTCGGCGTTCCAGCAGGGGGCGAGCCGCGTGCTCGTCGTCGACCGCGAGCCCACCCGCCTCGCGCAGGCCCTCGCCCAGAACGCCGAGATCGTGGACTTCGACGAGGAGGACCCCGTCGAGACCATCAAGCGCCTGACGGGCGGGGTGGGCGTCGACGCCGTGATCGACGCCGTCGGCGTCGACGCGCAGCACGCCGCGCACGGGCCGGCGGCCCCCGACGACGCGACGGCCGCCGAGTTCGCGGCCGAGGTCGAGCAGGTCGCCCCCGACGCGGACCCCACGGGCGACCAGTGGGTTCCCGGGAACGCACCGACGCAGGCGCTGCGGTGGGCCGTCGAGGTCGTCGCGAAGTACGGACGCATCGGGGTCATCGGCGTCTACTCGCCGACCGTCACCTCGTTCCCGTTCGGCGAGGCGATGCTGAAGAACCTCACCATCCGCATGGGCAACTGCGACCACCACGCGGTGACGCCGCCGCTCATCGACCTCGTCGCCTCGGGCCGGTTCGACCCGACGGCGTTCATCACCGAGCACGAGGGCGTCGCATCGGCCATCGAGGCCTACGAGGCGTTCGACCGACGCGAGCCGGGCTGGCTGAAGGTCGAGCTCGTCGCGTCGTAGGGCCCCGGGCGCGGGACGTGGTGTGATGGCCGAGGAGGCGCGGGTCGACCGCGCCCCTCCACCACCCGACAGTGAGGCGCACGCCATGACCACCACCGCTCTCGTCGCCGGCGCCACCGGCGATCTCGGTCACCGGATCGTCCGCGAGCTGCTCGCCCGCGACGTCCGGGTCCGCGTGCTCACGCGTCCGGGCGGCGGCGCCGCCTCCGCGCGGTTCGGCGACGACCCGCGCGTCGACGTCGTCACCGCCGGCTACGACGACCACGAGTCTCTGACGGCGGCCGTCTCGGGGGCCGACGTCGTCGTGTCGGCCGTCAGCGGGACCCGCCAGGTGATCGTCGACGCGCAGCGAGCGCTCCTCGCGGCGACGGTCGCCGCGGGCGTGCCGCGCTTCATCCCGTCCGACTACTCGGCGGACTACCGGCGCATCACGCCCGGCACGAATCGCAACTTCGACCTGCGCCGCGAGTTCGCCGCCGAGGTCGACGCCGCACCCGTCCGGGCGACGTCGATCCTCACGGGCATGTTCGCCGAGCTCCTCACCGGCGACGCCCCGATGATCCTGTCGGGTCGCCGGCTCGTCCTCTTCTGGTCGTCGGCCGATCAGGTGCTCGACTTCACGACGAAGGACGACGTCGCGCGGGTCACGGCCCTCGCGGTGCTCGACGACGGCGCCCCGCGCGTCGTCGAGATGGCGGGCGATCACCTGTCGGCCCGCGATGTGGCGCGGATCATGACCGAGGTGACCGGCGCCTCCCACCGGGTTCAGTGGGCCGGCACCGCCGGGACGCTCTCGGTGATGAGCCGGATCGGCAGACTGCTGTCGACGGACCGCGACGCGACGTTCCCGGCCTGGCAGGGGATGCAGTACTTCGTGAGCATGTTCAGCGGCGAGGCGCAGCTGCGGCACGTCGACGACGAGCGGTACGGCGTGCTCGAGTGGACGCGCGTCCGCGACGTGCTGGCGGCGCACGTCGCCGCGACGGGCGGAGCGGGGTCGGGGTCGGGGTCGGGGTCGGGGTCGGGGTCGGGGTCGGGGTCGGGGTCGGGGTCGGCCTAGGGTCGGGCTCGCCGTCCGACCCGGGGATGCTCGGGGCGGGCTGCGACGGCCGTCACGCGAGGCAGTGCGCCATGATCGCCTGCTGCACCGGCAGGAGCGACGCCTTGAAGCCGTGGCCGACGAACGCCGGGTGGTCGATCGCGTCGGCGCCGACCTCGCGCCCGCGGACGAACGGCGGGCACGGGTTCAGACGGACGCCCTCGGGCGCCGTGTCGAGCAGCGCGGCGGTGATCCGGTACGGCGCGAGCTGCTCGGCGTGGGCGCCCGGCCCGTCGGTGAGGACGACGTCGGCGGATCGGATGGCCGTCTCGAGGTCGTCCGTCGTGCGGGCGCCGGGTGACGCGAGCCCCGTCGGGCAGCACTGCACGAGGTCGAGGTGCAGCAGCCGCGCCGCCTCGTGCCAGGCGCGTGAGATGTTGCCGTCCGCCCCGACGAACAGGAACCGGGTCGACTCGAGCCCGCCCCGCAGCCGCCGGAGCGACCAGAGGTCGGAGAGCACCTCGCACGGGTGGTTCCGATCGGTCATGGCGTTGACGATCGGGAGGGTCCCGGCGTCGGCGAGCCCCTGCACGACGGCGAGGTCGGGGTGGCGGACGACGACGATGTCGGCCCAGGCGTCGAGGTAGGCGGCGACGTCGCCGAGCGCCTCGGCCTTGTCGAGCGTCGTGTCCGGCAGCACGATCGGCTGGAGCCCCATGAGCGCCGCACCCCGTTCGAACGTCACGCGGGTGCGCAGGCTCGTCGCGGGGAAGAACATCACGGCGCAGCCCGTCGTCACGGGCCCTCGACCGTCGCGGTAGGCGTCGGCCAGGGCGAAGACCTGCTCGACGTCGGAGGGGGCCCAGTCGTCGAGCGTGATGAGAGATCGCATGCTGCCACCGTACGAGACGCCGGAGCGCGGCAGAGGCCGAGGAGGCGCGGTGCGGCCGTCAGGGGCGCGGCACCGCGTCGAGGGGGTTGGCCCGGGCCCGGGCGGGCAGCCCCGCGCGGACGGACCGACCCGCCTCCGACGCGGGCTTGCGATGAGCCTGCGCGGCGGCGAGCGTCGCGAACTCGTCACCGAAGCCGTCGCGGGGCAGCCGTTCGACGACCGCCGCGACGAAGCCGCGCTCCCAGTCGCCGGGGGCCGCCCCGCTCACGTCGAGACTCGTGGCCCGCTCGAGAAGATGACCCTCGACGTCGAGCTCGGCGGCCACGGACGGCCACATGTGGCGTTCGATGATCTCGGCGACGCGCCTCCCCCGCTCGTCGTCCCAGCCCGCTCCCGCCGCGAAGACCCGCGCGACGTCGGCACCGGCCCGCTCGAACGGCACCGTGTGGCTGTCGAACGACGGCGACAGCCCCAGGTCGTGCAGCATCGACGCCACCCAGAGCAGTTCGCGATCGACGCCCAGGCCCTCGGAGTCGCCCAGCGCGGCGGCGAAGGCGAACGACCGGAGGCTATGAGCGGCGAGGCCCGGCGAGGCGTGCGCGGAGACGACGGCGAGCGCCCGCGCGGCGACGGGCGTCGGAGGGGTGAGCAGGCGGTCGAGATCCCGGGAGTCCGTCATGGTGGGGAATCTACGAGTGGACGCATCGCGCCACCAGTGGCAGTCTGGCCACGGTTGCTCGAGAAGCTGCCAACCCCGCGTCGTCTGGAGCCCTCGTGACCGCCACCGCCCCTCCTCGGCCCCTCCCCCGGCATCCGACGCCGGCGGCCGGGCTCGTCGTCGCGACCCTCGTGGCCGACGGCGTCGCCCCGTTCGAGTTCGGCGTGCTCTGCGAGGTCTTCGGACTCGACCGCTCGGCCGACGGCGGACCGACGTTCGACCACCGCGTCGTGACCGAGCACCCCGGCGTGATCCGCACCAATCAGGGCTTCGGCATCACGGTCGACCTCGACCTGTCGGCGGCCGCCGACGCCGACGTGATCTGCGTGCCCGCGCTCGCGGACCACGGCGACAACGGCTCGCTGTCGCCGGCCGTCCGCGATCTGCTCGTGGCCGCCGAGGCCCGCGGAGCCTGGCTGATCAGCGTCTGCAGCGGTGCCTTCGTGCTCGCCGAGGCCGGCCTGCTCGACGGGCGCCGGTCGACCACGCACTGGCTGCACTCCGACCGCCTGCAGGCCGAGCACCCGGGCACCACCGTCGACGCCGACGTGCTCTTCGTCGAGGATCGCCGCGTGATCACGAGCGCCGGCACCGCCGCCGGCATCGACGCGTGCCTCCACTTCGTGCGGCGGATGCACGGCGCGGCGGCGGCGAACGTGATCGCCCGACGCATGGTCGTGCCCGCGCACCGCGACGGCGGGCAGAGCCAGTTCATCGAACGGCCGATGCCGGTGGAGGCCGACTCGTCGCTCGCCCCCCTGACCGACTGGATGCTCGCCCACCTCGACCGCGACCTGCCGGTCGAGGTCCTGGCCGCGCGGGCGCACATGTCGCCGCGCACGTTCGCCCGCCGCTTCAAGGCCGAGCTCGGGACGACGCCGGCCGCGTGGCTGACGTCGCAGCGCCTCCTGCGATCGCAACGGCTGCTCGAGAGCACCGGCCTCGGACTCGACGCCATCGCCGGCGAGGTCGGGTTCGGGTCGGCGGCGGTGCTGCGGCACCACTTCGGACGAGTGCTGGGGACGACGCCGCGCTCGTACCGGGCGATGTTCGCCGGCCCGGACGAGCTGGCCGAGCTGGCGCGCGCGTAGGTCGCAGGCGGGAGGCGCGGGGTGGGTCGGGAGGCGCGGGGCGGGTCGGGAGGCGCCGAGCGGGTCGGGAGGCGCGGGGCGGGTCGGCAGGCGTCGGCCGGGTCAGCGGGCGGCGCGGCTCCGCAGCCTGCGGGCGAAGAACGCCAGGGCGAGCCCCAGCGCCACGAGCACGGCGGCGAGGCCGCTGACGATCTGGCCGACGGGGTAGGCGGCCGGGACGCCGAGCGTGACGAGCCCGATCGCGAAGCGGACGATGGCGAGCACGCCGCCGGCGCTGAGCAGCAGCGACGTGAGGCGGGCGCTCGTCTGCGAGCTGCGCACGCCCCGGACGACGTGCGGCAGCAGCAGCGCGAAGAGGTACGCGGGGTAGGCGGTCGCCACCGTCGAGTAGAGCCGCACGACCCCCTGGTCCAGGTCGAGGGCGAGATCGGCCGCACGCCCCGTCGGCTCGGATGCGACGAAGAGCGCCACCTCGACGACGAACACCCCGACGAAGACGAGCGCCCCGGGCGGTCCCGAGACGAACCGCAGCGTGCGGGGCGCGTCGTAGGCCCGGGCGACCTGCGTGCCGGCGAGCAGCAGGCCGGTGAAGAGCAGCAGCTTGGCGAGCAGGTCGGTCGCGTTCTCGAACGGCAGGACTCCGTCGACGGCCCGGTAGACCTCGGGCGTGATCAGCGCGAAGGCCAGGGCGATCGCGAAGGCCGACGCCACGACGAGCGGGTTGCGCCCCCTGATCGCCCCCGGGAGGCGTGTGAGGGCCAGGGCCGCCAGTACGGCGACCACGAGGAATGCGATGGTCATGTCACCCCAGGGTGTCTTGGATTCGGTGCGCCTGCTCGGTGTCGGCCGCGAGACGCCTCGCCTCGCGTTGCGCCGCGGCGAGACGATCGGCGACCAGGTCGTTCAGGTCGACGTCCGAGAGGCGCGTCAGCGCGTCGGATCTCGCGCCGCGCCTCCATCCTGCCTCCTCCAGTGTGAGGACACCTGCGGCGGCGAGTCCGCCCGTCCACGAGGTGCCGGCGATGCGGGCGATCTCGACCAGCTGCGACGGGCGCAGCTTCGAGGCGCTGATGGCCGCCGAGACGTTCGAGGGGGCCATGCGCCAGCGCTCGGCGAGGGTGGCGCGGAGGCCCCCGGGGTCGATCGCGTCGATCCACTGCCGCACCGAGCCGGGGAGGGGCGGGTCGGCCATGCCGCGGACGCCCGAGAGAGCGGCACGCGCACCCGGGGCCTGCCGGTCGAGCAGCACGACGAGGGCGTCGGCGAGCTCGACCTGCGCGAGGACCTCGGCGGGGGTCGGCTCGATCGCCGGACCCCGGAGGTCGGCGTAGCGGTCGAAGGCGGTCAGCGCGTCGACGGGGGCGACGCCGGCGACCCGGGCCGCGGCGACGATCTGCGCCTCGGGCACCCGACCGCGGAGCAGCTGCGCCTGCAGCGTGCTGCGGCTGACGCCGAGGGCGCGGGCGAGGGGGAGGGCGGCGGCGGGGAGGCCGACGGACGCGGCCCAGGCTCGGAACTCGCCGGAGGGGACGGACATGCACGTCTCCTCTCGAGTCGTCGCGGGGGTCGATGCCGGCGGCCTGCGGAGCCCGTGTGCGCACTCTGACCACCCGAGAGTGACGGACTTCTGTCATTCTCGCAGGATCTATGTATTCTTGACACCGGGGAAGCGCCGCGCACGGTCGACTGCCAGGGCATCAAGAGGGGTGCGTCACGGGGGTGACGGCTCGACGACTGCCGCCGAGCCTACGACGGGCGGGCCGTGCGCGGGCGCTCCTGCCCGGCCCCGCCGCTACTGGAAGCTGAGGGTGTCGTCGGAGTCGATGGTCATCGCGTAGCTGACCGTGAACGGGACGTCCTCGTCGATCGTGTACACCGAGCCGTCGAACAGCGACTGCGCCTGGACGACCAGATGCGCGGTGCCCGGCGCCTCGTCGACGAGCCACTGGCCCGGCGTCGACGACGACGGGACGACCGTCACGGCCGGGTGGTCGACGATCGACCAGACGGGCTCGTCGACGATGCGGTCGTCGACCGGACGACCGAACGGGCAGCCGGCCGGCAGCAGCACCTTCTGCGTGACGCACGACTCGTCGAGCTGCCGGTCGAGCTGCCGCTGCAGGACGGCCGCGAAGGAGGCGCGGGGCCGGATGTCGACGGCCGCCGCCGTCGTCGACGCGACGCCGAGGGCGCTCACCTCGACCGGGTCGGCGTGCAGGTAGGTGCTGTCGTGCGAGAGCTCGAAGCGCGACGGAGCGAGGACCGTGAACCTCGTCGCCACGTCGCCGCCCGTGGTCGTGATCTCGCGGCCGTCGACCTCGAAGCGGGCGTCGTTGCGCGGAGTCACGTCGATGGTCGCCGTGGGCTTCTGAGCGAAGCTCCACTGCCGGAAGACGAGGAACCTCGTGCCCGCCTCGCGCACCACGAACTGCGACTCGCCGGCCACCCCGTCGAGCGTGTACGCGAGCGTCACGGTGCGGGTGCCGTCGCCGAGCGGCAGCTCGGACACCTCGCGCACGTCGTCGAGGCCGCCGAGCGACGGGACCTCGAGCAGGCTGTCGTCGAGGTCGTCGGTGACCTCGACCCCGGCCAGGGTGAGGGCGCTCGACACATCGCCCCGGTCGACGGCGTCCATGTAGCCGCGGGCGAAGCCGCCGGCGCTGTAGACGGTCGCGTTCAGCGCGGCGACGGTCACGACGAAGGCGACGACGACGAAGAGGGCCGCGCCTCCCCAGATCGCGACGAAGGGCCATCTCCGTGAGGCGGGTCTCTTCTCCCCCACAGCAGAAGACATGCCCACAGCATAGGTGGACGCGGGTCACGGGAAGCCGTGGACCCGAGGAGGCGCGGGTAGATTGGATCCGCTCCCCGCGCCTCCTCGGCTCCTCCCGAGTCCCGTCGAAAGGTCCCGCCCGCTCGTGCCCGTCGCCCTCTCCGCCGAACAGCAGGCCGTGTTCGACGCCATCGAGAACACGCGCGAGCACATCTTCGTCACCGGCCGCGCGGGCACCGGCAAGTCGACGCTGCTGAATCACCTGTCGTGGAACACCGAGAAGCAGGTCGTCATCTGCGCTCCGACGGGTGTGGCCGCGCTGAACGTCGGCGGTCAGACGATCCACTCGCTGTTCCGGTTGTCGATCGGCCTGATCGCCGATCACGACATCGACCAGAAGCCCGAGCTGCGCAAGCTGCTCAACACGATCGACACCCTCGTGATCGACGAGGTGTCGATGGTCAACGCCGACCTGATGGACGCCATCGACCGGTCGCTGCGCCAGGCGCGTCAGCGCAGGTCCGAGCCGTTCGGCGGCGTGCAGGTCGTACTGTTCGGCGACCCGTACCAGCTGCCGCCGGTGCCCGGCGACGCCGAGGAGCGCGCGTACTTCCGAGACAACTACCGGTCGATGTGGTTCTTCGACGCCCACGTCTGGAACGACGCGGCTCTGCGCATCTACGAGCTGGCGTTCATCCACCGGCAGACCGAGGGCGACTTCAAGGAGATGCTCAACGCCGTGCGGCACGGCCGGGTCACGGGCGAGATCGCCGGTCACCTGAACGCCGCCGGCGCCCGGCCCGTGCCGCCCGACGCCGACGCGATCACCCTCGCCACCCGCAACGACACCGTCAACCGCATCAACAAGCTCGAGCTCGAGCGGCTGCCCGGCAAGGTGCTGACCGCCAAGGCCGAGGTCAGCGGCGAGTTCGGCGGCCGGTCGTTCCCCGCCGACGAGGCGCTCGAGCTGAAGCGCGGGGCGCGCGTGATGTTCCTGCGGAACGACAGCGACCAGCGCTGGGTCAACGGCACCACGGGCACGGTGACGAAGGTGCGCGACACCGTCTTCGTCGAGGTCGACGGCGAGGAGCACGAGGTGCAGCCGGCCGTCTGGGAGAAGTTCAGCTACAGCTACTCGCAGTCCACGAAGCAGCTGCGGAAAGACGTCGTGGCCGAGTTCACGCAGTTCCCGCTGCGGCTGGCCTGGGCCGTGACGATCCACAAGTCGCAGGGCAAGACGTACGACAGCGCCATCGTCGACCTCGGATCACGGGTGTTCAGCGCGGGGCAGACGTACGTGGCACTGAGCCGCATCACGTCGCTCGACGGGCTGTATCTGTCGCGTCCGCTGCGACCCGCCGACATCATCGTCGACCTCGACGTGCGGCGGTTCATGAGCCAGGCGACGCGGGTGCCGGCGATCCACGCGGCGGCCGACGCCGCCGGGGCCGGTGCCGAGGCCGCGGGCGAGTAGCGGGGCCGACTGCGGACGACCGGCTGCTCGCCGCTGCTGCCGGCTGCTGGCCGGTGCCCGCCGACTGCTGGCCGATCGTCGCTGTCAGGCGGCGGCGGCCTTGGCGGCGGCGAGCTCGACGAACAGCTCGGTGCTGAACCGGTACGCGACGGCGACCTCGTCGAGCACCCGCTCACGCGCCTCCGGGCTCCAGTCGACGGAGTCGAGCTGCCGCCGGTAGGTGGACTTGAACTCCTTCGGGGCGGCGATCTCGGCGAACAGGAAGAACCCGACGCCGTTGGTGTCGAACCCGAACTGCCGCTGCATGAGGCCGCGAATCAGCTGCCCGCCCGACAGATCGCCGAGATACCGCGTGTAGTGATGGGCGATGAATCCGCCGACCCACTCGGACGCCGCGCGGATCCGGGCGCAGTAGTCGCTCGTGACCTCGAGCGGGCGGATCCGCGACCGCCAGTCGTCGCCGAGCAGGAACTCCAGATCGGCCGTGATGGCCGGCAGCCGGGTAAGCGCCGGCGACAGGAACGGTGCGGCGACGGCGTCACCGGCGAACCGGGCCGCTGCGGTCTCGAGCGCCTCGTACACGAACCAGTGCTGGGCGAGCATCTCGATGTAGTCGTCACGCGTGCCGCGACCCGTCATGAGGTCGGCCATGAACGTGCAGCCGATGTCGCCGGTGGCGCTCGACGCCGAGGTGCGCTCTCGCAGGGCCTGCGAGAAGGGGATGACGACGGACATCGGGCCCCTCCGTTCCGTGAGTCGGTTAGGTGACCCTAACCATAGCGAGGGAGGCGCGCGAGGGCCATGGGGTTCGGCGAAACGTCAGCAGACGGCGAGGAGTCGGACGGGTGCGGGGCGTGCGGTGGCGGGCGTGCGGTGTGGGGCGTGCGGTGTGGGGTGGCGCGGGTGGCGGGCTGCGGGGGATGTAGACGCCGAACGGCTATCACGCATGTGTGCGTGATAGCCGTTCTGACGCGGTCACACCCGCCGGGCCCGAGGGGGCCAGGCGAGTGCCTGCGAGGGGGCCGGTGCCGACGGCCTGGACCGACGACACCGACCCTCCGAGAAGGCGCCCTCCGAGGAGGCGCGGTCTACTTCTCGGACGTCATCCCGCGACGTCGACGCACCACGGCGCCGACGAGGAGCGCGATCCCGGCGAGCAGCGCCAGGCCTCCGATCGTCAGAGGCACCGTCGACTCGGAGCCGGTGAAGGCCAGGTCGCCGCCCGTTCCGGAGTCCGAACCGGAGCCGGAGCCGCCGTCGAAGCCGTCGAAGCGGTCGGTCACGGGCACGACGGGGGTCGGCGAGTCGGACGGAGCCGGCACGTCGGGAGTCGGCGAGTCGGACGGAGCCGGCACGTCGGGAGTCGGCGAGTCGGACGGAGCCGGCACGTCAGGAGTCGGCGAGGGAGCCGGCACGTCGGGCGTCGGCGCGGGGCTCGGCGCGGGCGACGGAGCGGGACTCGGTGCGGGCGACGGAGCGGGCGACGGGCCGGGGCTCGGCGCGGGGCTGGGCGCCGGCGAGGGGCCGGGGTTCGGGTTGGGCACCGGCACGACCGCCGCCTCGTCGACGTCGATCGTGTACTCGACGCTGTCGGACGGGTTCTGGCCGTTGTCGGCGGCGATCGTCACCGTGGTGCTGCCGGGCGTGGTCGGCGTGCCCGAGATGACACCGGAGTCCGAGTCGAGCGTGAGACCCGCGGGGAGCGTGCCGGCCGTCACCGTGAAGGTGGGCGCCGGGTTGCCCGAGGCGGTGACCTCGAACGAGTACGGAGTCCCCACGGTGCCGTCGGACGGGCTCTCGGAGGTGATCGTGGGGACGTTCGTCGCCGAGGGCGTGCCGGGAGCGGCGCAGCCCTGGGGGACGGTGATGTTGGTCGTGTCGAGCGTGACGGCGCCGGTGCGGGCGAGGAGGCGCCCGATGACGGTCGCGCCGGTGGTCGTCGAGATCGACTGCTGCGCGAGGACCGTGCCGCGGAACTGCGCGGCGCTGCCGATCGTGGCCGAGCTGCCGACCTGCCAGAAGACGTTGCAGGCGCTGGCGCCGCCGGAGAAGGTCATGGTGGTCGCCGCCCCGATGGTCAGCGAGCTCGCCGCCTGGATGACGAAGACCGACTCCTCATCGCCGGCGAAGGCCAACGCGCCGGTGTCCGCGAGATTGATCGCGCCTCCCGAGTACACGCCGGGCGACAGCGAGCGGCCGTTCAGCTCGGAGATGCCGCTCTCCTGCGGGGTCAGGCTGCGCGCGACCCCGTAGGCGCTCGTGAGATCGGCCTTGGCCTGACGGGCCGGAGCGTTGTTCACCTGCTGCGTGCCGCCGACGATGACGCCCGGGCCGCCGGAGAAGCCCGTGACGGACGTCCCCGGGCTGAGGCCGATGCTGCCGCGCACGACGCTCGTGCCCGTGTTCGTGATGGTGGACCCGGCGAGGACCCCGTACGGCGCGGCCGTCCGGAGGTTCACCGGCCCATCGATGATCGTGTCGGCCTGGGCCGCGCTGCCGCCGGCGACGGTGAGCGCTGCGGCGACGCCGAGCACCAGCGCCGTCCGGGCGAATGAAAGGAGGGACGTCGTGCGGGCCATGGAGGCACCTGACTGAGAAGAGGAGGCACCTGAGCACACGACCGGGCCGTGTCGGTGTTCCCCGTTGACTGAGGTCTACGGGGTCTCGACCGGGATGTCGACGCATTGTCCACCAGACGAACCGGGTGAGGACTACTCAAGGTCCACACCCAGCGGAGCGGCCCCCGAGCAGGGGCCGTCACGGCCGTTCGGGGGCCGTCACGGCGATTCGGGGGCCGGCGGTCGCGGCCGCGCGCCTCAGCGGCGGCGGTCGGCGCCGATCGCCGTCAGGAGCAGCAGCCCGCCGACCACGAGGTGCGTGATGTTGTCGGCGAGGTTCACGGCGAGGTAGTTGACCTCGGTGCCCTCGACGAAGAAGCCGACGATGCCGAAGACGACGTAGACGAGACCGACGACCGCGCCGAGCGAGCGGGCGGCCGAGACGCCCGACGTCCCGCCGAGGATCAGCGCGGCGCCGGCGAGGACCCAGATGACCGTGAGCGCCGGGTTGACGTTCCAGACGCCGAAGAGGGAGGCGCCGGTCGTGTCGAAGAACGAGCCCATGTCGGGCGCGAGGAATCCGCAGACCCCGAGCAGCAGCACGATCGTGCCGAGGGCGAGCGTGAGACCGCGGTTCGGCGACTCGCGGATGCTCGGGGCGGGAACGGTGCTGGTGGTGGTCATGCTGCGGCCTCCTGCGGATCTCTTCTCGGGCGGACGCCCGGCGTCCATCCAAGCACCCCCGGGAGGCGCGCGCGAGCCGGGCACGATCCCTCCCCATCCCCGGCCCCGCGGGCATCCGCCCCGGAACGCGGGCGCCGACCCGCCCGCGGGCGGACCAGGTGCCATGATCGGACGATGAGCCCCACCCCCCTCCGCCTCGTCGTCGCGGTCAACCCCTCCGCGTCGTTCGGGCGACGGAGCGACGTCGGCGCATCGGTCGTCTCGGCGCTGACCGCCGCCGGCCACGAGGTCACGCTGCTGCTGAAGGACTCGTTCGACGACCTCGTGACCGCTGCGCGCCGCGAGATCGCCGCCTCGCCCGACGCCCTCGTCGTCGTCGGCGGCGACGGCATGATGAACCTCGGCGCGAACCTCGTCGCCGGCACCGGCGTCCCCCTCGGGCTCGTGCCGACCGGCACCGGGAACGACATGGCCAGGGCCCTGGGGATCCCGCACGACGATGCGGAGTCGGCCACGCGCCTCCTCGTCTCGCAGCTCGACCGACCGGCCCGCGTCATCGACGCCGGGCGCGTGACCCGGGGCGACGAGACGACCTGGTTCGCCTGCATGCTCTCGGCCGGGTTCGACGCGGTCGTCAACGAGCGCGCCAACCGCATGCGGCGCCCCCGGGGCCGCAGCCGGTACACCATCGCCCTGTACCTCGAACTGATCCGGCTCAAGCACCTGTCGTACCGCCTCGAGATCGACGGCGAGACGCTCGAGCTCGACGGCACCCTCGTCAGCGTCGGCAACGGCCGCTCGTTCGGCGGGGGCATCACCGTGCTGCCCGACGCCCTGCTCGACGACGGGCTGCTCGACGTGCTGGTCGTCGAGCGGCTGGGGAGGCTCGGGTTCCTGCGGCTGTTCGCGCAGGTCGCCCGGGGCACGCACCTCGCCGATCCGCGCGTGCACGTGCACCGCGCACGGCGGGTCACGATCCACTCCGACGACGTCGCGGCCTTCGCCGACGGCGAGCGGGTGGGGTCGCTGCCGGTGACCGTCGAGGTCGTGCCGGGCGCGCTGCGCGTCATCGCGCCCGCCTAGCGCGACACGGGTCGGAGGCGCGGCGCCGGCCGGGAGGCGCGGTGCGGCACCCGCTCGACACCGGTGGTTCACGTGCGCAACACCTGTGGTCCTTACCGTCGACGCGACCCCCGACGAAGGACCGTTCCCATGCGACCAGCCCGCCGCCCCTCCCCGCTCGACGCGACCCGCGCCTCCTCGGCTCCGCGCAGCCCGCGCACCCGTCGGACCGCCCTCGCCGGCGCCGCCGGTCTGACGGGCCTCGGCCTCGTGGCCCTCGCCGCCGTCGGGCCCGGCGCCACGACCGCCCCGGCCTCGGCCGCCGTCGTCGCCGCGCCCATCAGCTCGTTCGCCGACGCCGACGCGTTCTCGATGGCGCCGGTCGGCGGTTACGAGACGGGCGTCTTCGACGAGAGCGCCGCCGAGATCGTCGCCCACTACGCCGCCGGGCAGCGTCTGCTGGTCGTCAACGCCGCGGCCGCTCGCGTCGAGGTGCTCGACGTCGCCGATCCGACCACCCCGACGAAGCTCTTCGACCTGCAGACCACCGGCGTGCTCGCCGCCGACGGCTCGGTCGTGCCCGCCGACGCCGTCGCGAACTCCGTGGCGGTGCGGGCCGACGGACTCGGCGTCGTCGCCGTCGAGTCGAGCCCCAAGACCGACGCCGGCTGGATCGTCTTCTTCGACGCCGCGGGCGACGGCGACGCCCTCGGAGCCGTGCGCGTCGGCGCCCTGCCCGACATGGTCGCCTTCTCGCCCGACGGCACCCGCGTGATCGTCGCGAACGAGGGCGAGCCGGCCGACGACTACTCGGCGGACCCCGAGGGCGCCGTCAGCCTGATCGACGTCCCCTCCACCGTGGCGGTCCCGGCCCAGACCGCCGTGCGGACGGCCGACTTCCATGCGTTCGAAGCCGATGGCGCCACCCCCGTCGACCCCGCCGTGCGCATCTTCGGCGGGCGGGACGACGCCGGCACGGTGACCGCGGCCGACCCGCTGGTGCGCCCCGTGTCCGAGAACCTCGAACCCGAGTACGCCACGTTCTCGGCCGACGGCGCCACCGCGTGGGTCTCGCTGCAGGAGGCGAACGCGCTCGCCCTCGTCGACGTCGCCTCGGCGACCATCACCGACGTCGTGCCGCTCGGCACGGTCGACCGCTCGGTCGTGCCGTTCGACCCGTCCGACCGCGACGGCGTCGACGGCGGACCGGCCGTCGCGATCGGCACCTGGCCGGTGCAGGGGTACCTCATGCCCGACACGATCGACAGCTACGAGGTCGACGGCGAGACCTACATCGTGACCGCGAACGAGGGCGACTCGCGCGACTGGTCGGCCTACAGCGAGGTCGCCCGGGTGAAGGACCTCGGCGACGACGGTCTCGCCCCCGTCTGCGACTCGATCGACCCGTCGCTGCTGACCGACGCCGGTCTCGGCCGCCTCAACATCACGACCGCCGACGGCCTCTCCGCCGACGAGAGCTGCTACGAGACGCTGTACACGTTCGGCGGCCGGTCGTTCAGCATCCTCGACGCGGGCGGAGCCTCGGTGTTCGACTCCGGCGACGCGTTCGAGCAGCTGCTCGCCGAGGTCGCCCCCGAGTCGTTCAACTCGAACCACTCCTCCACGGGCGTGGACGGCCGCAGCGACGACAAGGGCCCGGAGCCCGAGGGCGTCGCCCTGGGTGAGATCGACGGGCGGACGTACGCGTTCATCGGATTCGAGCGCGTCGGCGGGATCGCCGTGTACGACGTGACCGAGCCGACCCGCGCCACCTTCACCGCCTACGTCAACAACCGCGACCTCGCCGTCTCGGCGGAGGACGAGATCGACGCCGGAGCCGACCCCGCCGACGTGCTGACCCGCGCCGGCGACCTCGGCCCCGAGGGTCTCGCCTTCATCTCGGCCGACGACTCGCCCACCGGCGAGCCGATGCTGGCCGTCGGCAACGAGGTCTCGGGCTCGACGACGATGTACGCCATCTCGGTGCCGACCGCGGCCGAGCCGACCACCCCGCCGGCCGAGCCGACCACGCCGCCGGTCGACCCGACCACGCCGCCGACCACCGAGCCGACCTCGACCCCCACGGCCCAGCCGGGAGACCCCGATGACGGCGGCACGATCGCGCCGGTCCCCGTTCCGACCGACGGCGCCGACGGCTCGGCCGACGGCATCGGCGGCTCGGACTCGGGATCGGGGCAGGACTCCGACCCGGCGGACGCAGGAGGCGCGGGTGACGACGGCGACGACGGTGCGCTGGCCTTCACCGGCTCCGACGCCGCGGGGCTCGCGGCGGGCGTCGGCGCCGCGCTGCTCGCCCTCGGAGCCGGGCTGCTGATGCTCGCTCGCCGGCACCGCGCCTCCTCGAAGTAGCCCCGTCGACCGGATCGGCGAACCTGAGTGTCTTCTGTGTTCGCCGATCCGGTTCCCATCCGATCGGGCGATGGTGGCGAATCCTTTTCATCCCCACCGGGAATCACAGAAAAGGACCTGATCATGAACGCTTTCTCCCGTAAGAAGATCACCAAGGTCGGACTCGGCATCGTCGCCTCCGGCGCCCTCGTGTTCTCCCTCGCCGCGTGCTCGATGGACTCCAACAGCGGATCGACCGAGT
>NZ_LMMO01000004.1 GCF_001422285.1 Frigoribacterium sp. Leaf263 | reverse complement strand
GGGCACCTTGTTCGCCGCGATCGCGACGCCGAGACCGGTGCCGCAGATCAGGATCGCCCGGTCGGCCTTCCCGTCGGCGACCATGCGCGCCGCGTCGACCGCGACGTGCGGGTACGCGGTGTGGCCGTCGGCGTCGACCCCGACGTCGGTGACGATCGACACGCGAGGGTCTTTCATCAGGTCGGCCTTGATGGCCTCCTTGTAGTCGAACCCGGCGTCGTCGGATCCGACGACGAGACGGTAGGTGCGGTCGGTGCTCATGATGATGCTCCTTCTCTCGAGACCGACGACGAGGTGAGGACCTCGCCGACCGTCGTGACGATCATTCCCATAGAGGTGGCCCCGGCGTCGGGGGTGCCGACGCTCTTCTCGGCCAGGGGACGGGCCCGGCCGACCTTCGGTCGCAGCCCGGCGGTCGCGGCGGCGGCGGAGACGGCGACCTCGGCCGCCGACCTCCAGGCCTCGTCGAGCTGGTCTCCGGCGTCGACCCTCTCGCGCAGCGACCGGGCGAACGGCAGGAGGGCGTCGAGCATGGTCTTGTCGCCCTCGCTCGCCCGACCGAGGTCGACGATCGACTCGGCGAACGCGTCGACCCCGTCGACGATCAGCGCGGCGGGGTACGCGTCGCGCTCGTCGGTCAGCGACGCCGCGAGCGCCTCGAGGGCCGAACCCCAGAGGACGCCGGAGGTGCCGCCCGCGTGCTCCGCCCAGGCCAGACCGGCGCGACCGAGCAGCCACGCGCCTCCGGCACGACCGTCGACGCCCTCGACGCGCTTGACGGCCGCGCCGATGCCCTTGAGCATGCCGCGCCCGTGGTCGCCGTCGCCGGCCACCGCGTCGATGCGCCCGAGGGTCTCTTCTTCACGGCGGAGCAGATCGTGGATCGCGCCGAGGGCCGTGCGGACCGTGTCGCCGAGACGGACGGCTGCGTCGGTCGCGTCGGGCGCGGTGTCGTCGGCGCCGGCAGCGATCTCGTCGGGAGACGGGACGACCAGCGCGTCGAGCGGCGCCCGCAGCTTGCGGTACGCGGGTGTGTAGGCATCAGCGCGCCACAGACGCTCGAGCTCGTCGTCGAGCCACTGCAGCGTGAGCGAGACCCCGCCCATGTCGAGGCTGGTGACCAGCTCGCCCACCTCGGGCTCGACGACCTCGACCCCGGCGTCGGCCAGACGCCGGGCGATGTGCCCCCACAGCAGGAAGAGCTCTTCGTACTTCGTCGTGCCGAGTCCGTTGAGGATCGGAGCGACCCTCGAGGAGGCGCGGGCCGGCCGGTCGACCAGCAGACGGTCGACGAACAGGTCGGCCAGGTCGGTCGCCCGCATCAGCTCGACGTCGCGGATGCCGGGTTCGCCGTGGATGCCGAGACCGAGTCCGAGATGCCCCTCGGGGACCTCGAAGAGCGGCTCGGTCGCACCCGGCATCGTGCAGCCCGAGAACGCGACGCCGAGGGTGCGGGTCGCCTCGTTCGACGCGACGCCGATGCGCTCGACCTCGTCGAGCGACGCCCCCTCGGCTGCTGCGGCGCCCATGGCCTTGAACACCGAGAAGTCGCCGGCGATGCCGCGGCGCTTCGAGACCTCGTCGGCCGACGCGATGTCGTCGGTGACGACGACGATGCGCGTGTCGATGCCCTCTTTGCGGAGGCGCTCGGCGGCGATGCCGAAGTTCATCGTGTCTCCGGCGTAGTTGCCGAAGCTGAAGACGACGCCGCGCCCCTGATCGGCGGCCTTCGCCACCGAGTAGGCCTGGGCGGCCGACGGCGAGGTGAAGATGTTGCCGACGACGGCGCCCGTGGCGAGACCGGGGCCGACGGTGCCGCTGAAGGCGGGGTAGTGACCCGAGCCGCCGCCGATGACGACGGCGACCTGCGGTTCGGCCTGACCGCGATGGGAGACGACGCCGCCCGGGACCCCCCGGAGGCGGTCGGCGTAGAGCGCGAGGAACCCGGTCAGCTGATCGTCGGCGAACTCGTCGGGGTCGTCGTAGATCGTGGTCATGCGGTGACGGCGCTCGAGGTGGTGGCCTCGGTCAGACCGGGGACGATGCTGACCTTGACCGAGCCGCCCTGGCTGTCGGCGACGAGGTCGAGCGCGGCCTGGAACTGGTCGAGGGGGAACTGGTGCGTGCAGATCTCGTCCATCGGGAGCTTGTCGGCTTCGAGCAGCTTGATGGCCGCGGGCCAGCAGTGGGGGCCGAGGTGGGCGCCGAGCACGTTGAGCTCTTTGTCGTCGCTGATGATCGACCAGTCGACCGAGGCGTTCGAACCGAAGACGGAGTACTCGACGTACGTGCCGAGCTTGCGGAGGATGTTGAGACCCTGCGACACGGCCGACGGGTGCCCCGTGGCCTCGATGTAGACGTCGGCGCCGTAGCCGTCGGTGAGGCTCTTGACCGTCGCGACGGCGTCCTCCTCGGTGATGTTGATCGTGAGGTCGGCGCCGGCCTTCTTCGCGAGCGCCAGCTTCTCGTCGGACATGTCGAGGGCGATGACCATCTTCGGGTTCTTCTGGCGGGTGCCGGCGATCGCGCCGAGGCCGATGGGGCCCGCGCCGGCGATGACGACGACGTCGTCGAACTGGATGCTGCCGCGCTCGACCGCGTGCATCGCGCACGAGAGCGGCTCGGCGAACGCGGCGACGTGCGGCGCGAGATCGCGGCTGACCGGGTGGGTCAGAGCGCGGGTGGGGACGAGGACGTACTCGGCCATGGCCCCGTCGAAGCCCTTGAAGCCGAACATGTCGTGGGGCCCGCACATCCAGTAGGCGCCCATGAGGCAGTAGCGGCACTCCCAGCAGGGGACGATCTGCTCGCACGCGATGCGGTCGCCGAGGGCGACGCCGCGCTTGGCGAGGGCGCCGTCGTCGCCCTGGACGACCGTGCCGACGAACTCGTGACCGGCGACGCGATCGCGCTCGGCCCAGGCCGGGCGGTTCTCGTCGCCCCAGAACTTGGCGGCGCCGTGGTAGCACTTCAGGTCGGAGGCGCAGACGCCGACGGCGTCGACCTTGAGCAGCAGCTCGCCGGGGCCGGGGGTGGGGACGGGGACCGTGTCGAGCCGGTAGTCCTCAGGCCCGTGGACCACGACCGCCTTCATGGTCGTCGGGATGCCGCCCGTGTCGGGAGCGGACGGGGTCGTGGTCTCAGTGGTCGTCGTCGACATGGGGTCCTCCTGAAGGTGATGGGGCCGTGGCGAGACGACCCGGCCGCGTCGATGCGGCCACGGATCGAGATTACAACGTCCAGAACAGAAGTCAAGAACACAATTTCCGCTGCCGGTCGGGAGGATAGGATCGATCATCGTCGAGCAGGCGCCGTCGGGCGCGAGGAGGCCCCGTGAGCGACAGCCCCACCACCGACGTCGAGTCGGACGCCGCCGCGTCGGCGAGCGCCGCCGGTCAGCGCTCGGGCCGCTTCTCGATCGACAGCGTCTACCAGGCCGCCCGCATGTACTACGTCGAGGAGGCCACGCAGGTCGAGATCGCCTCGCGCCTGGGCGTCTCGCGACCGACGGTCAGCCGCCTCGTCGCCGAGGCCCGACGACTGGGTCTCGTCCGCATCGAGGTCACCGACCCGTACCACGACGAGAACATCGAGCTCGGAGCGCAGCTCAAGTCGGCCCTCGGGCTGCAGGACGTCTGGCTGTCGGCCACGACGCACGCCACCACGCTCGGCGACAACCTCTCGGAGGCCGTCGCCGCGGCTCTCGAGAACATGTCGCTGAAGGCCGGCGACGTGCTGCTCGTCTCGTCGGGTCGCACGATGCACGAGGTCGCGCAGGGGGTGCTGCCGCCGCTGCCGGGCGTGCAGCTCGCCCCGACCGTCGGCGGTCTGACGGAGCCCTCGCCCTGGTTCCAGACGAACGAGATCACGCTCCGCGCGGCCGAGCGCAGCGGCGGGTTCCCGTCGTTCCTGTTCGCTCAGGCCCTGCCGAGCGTCGACATGCGGCGCTCGCTCGACGACGACCCGGCCTTCCAGCACGTCGTCGGCCTGTGGGAGACCGCGAAGGGCGCCCTGCTCGGCATCGGCGCCCCGACCGTGACCCGCGACACCATCTCGCGCTTCATCCCCGTCGCCGAGGGCAGCTTCGACGACGCCGTGGGCGACGTCTGCCTCAACTTCTTCGATGCCGCGGGCGAGGCGCTCGAGTTCCCCGGCAGCGATCGCGTCGTCCGCACCTCCCGCGCGGTGCTGCAGCACATCCCGCACGCCGTCGGGGTCGCGGTCGGTCCCGAGAAGGTGCCGAGCATCCTCGGCGCCGTGCGGGCCCGCCTCGTCAACGAGCTCGTCACCGACACCGTGACGGCCCGCGCCCTCCTGGCCGAGTCGACGCGCGCCTCCTGAGTCGGACGCACCCCTCGAGCCGGGCCGCGCCTCCTGACCCGGGCCGCGCCTCCTGAGCCGGGCCGCGCCTCCTCAGCCCGTCACCCCCGACGTCAGCGCCGCCCGAGCAGGCGGAAGCGCTCGGGCCCCTCGCCGTCCTCGACCAGATCGACGAGGATCTCGCCGACGAGAGGCGTGAACTTGAACCCGTGCCCCGAGAAGCCGGCGCCGATCACGAGCGGGCCGACGCGGTCGAGCACGAAGTCCTCGCTGTCGGTCGACGTGTACGTGCAGCTGATCGGATCGGCCGTCTCGGCGTCGACCCCGGGCAGCCACTCGCGGGCGTACCGGCGGAGGGCCTCGAACTGCTCGGGCTCGGGCGAGTGGCTGCGGGCGTCGGGGTCGGTGACCGGCCCGGTGCCGTGCCAGCCCGCCTTGACCCCCTCGCCCGGCGTGAGCATGCCGTAGACCGGCCCGTACCACCAGCCGTCGGCGTCGCCGTCGGGATCGGGGCGGTGGTTGAAGCCGGGCCAGACCGCGTCGTCGTCGGTCACGCGGAAGTGCGCGGGCTGCTCCTGCGTGACCACGAGACGAGGGAGGCGCGCGAGGCCCCCGACGAGACGCTCCGTCCACGCACCGGCCGTGACGACGACCCGGGGTGCGAGGTACTCCTCGTCGGCGGTGACGACGCGGGCCCGGTCGTCGCCCTCGATCTCGATGCGCTCGACCGGTGTCGACCAGCGGATCTCGGCTCCCACGCCGGTCGCGACCCGTTCGAAGGCGGCGAGGGCGTCGGCGGCGCGGATGCGACCGCTGTCGGGCACCCAGAGCACGTCGGTCTCGAACCGGAGACCCGTCCATCGTCGACCCGCGTCACCCGGCGTGACGAATTCGCTGTCGACGCCCCGCTCGGCGTGCAGCTCGCGCATGCGGCGCAGCATGTCGGGGCGACCGTGGTTGACGACCCCGACGAGGTCGAGCAGCGGGGTGTCCGACACGAGCGCGAGCTCGTCCCACAGGTTTCGGGCGCGCGCGACGAGGTCGACGTACTCGCCGTCGTCGTAGGCGATGTTGAGATTGCGGGTGGAGCCGTGCGAGGCGCCGTGGTGGTGACCGCGCTCGAAGCGCTCGAGCAGGACGACGTCGTGCCCGCGGATCGCGGCCTGCCAGGCGGTCGCGAGCCCCATCGCGCCTCCTCCGACGACGACGAGATCGACGGTGCGTGCCATGGTGCGCCTCCTGGGGGTGGGTGCTGCGGGTGCGGGTGAGCGTGAGCGTGCGGCTGCGGGGTTTCGGTGAGGATGCGGTGCGGGGGTCGAGTGCGGCGGGTCGGCGTCCTCGACGGCGGGTCGGCGCTGACCCACCCCGGATGACGGGGACCCGCCGCAGCCCGGCCGGGCGCTCGGCCGGGTGCTCAGGCGGATCGGGCGCGGGCGGGTCCGGGAGCCGAGGAGGCGCGGGTCGCCCCGGTCAGTCGAGCGCGTCGACCTCGGCCCGGGTCGGGACGGACCGCGCGGCCCCCTCGCGCCCGACGGCGACGGCCGCCGCCCGGGACGCCGTCTCGAGTGCGTCGACCCAGAGCTCGTCGTCGGCGAGCGACGCGACGACGTAGCCGATGAACGTGTCGCCGGCCGCGGTGGTGTCGACGGCCTCGACGCGGTGGGCCTCCTGCTCGATGGGGGTGCCCTCGCCGATCAGGACGGAGCCGTCGCCGCCGAAGGTGCAGAGCAGTCGGACTCCGAGCCGGTCGGCGAGCTCGGTCGCTGCGACCCGGAGGTCGTCGGCGGCCGTGCCGGCCTGCCCGTCGGCGGCGGCTGCGGTGGCGTCGGCGGTGGCGGTGTCGGCATCGGCATCGGCGGCGAGCAGGTCGGCGAGCTCGCTGCGGTTGACGACGAGCAGGTCGAGGTCGTCGACGAGCGACAGCACGCGCGGGTCGGACGGCGCGGAGTTGAGCACGACCAGCGCACCCCGCTCGTGCCCGGCGCGGGCGGCGGCGGCGTTGACCTCGAACGGCACCTCGAGCTGCAGCACGACGATGTCGCCCTGCTGCACCGCGGCGAGGGAGGCGCGCACGGCGTCGACCTCGATCGCCCCGTTCGCGCCGGGGACGACGGTGATGAGGTTCTCGCCCGACGCGTCGACCGAGACGATCGCGCGGCCGGTCAGCTCGTGCTCGATCCGGGCCACACCCGAGGTGTCGATGCCCTCGGCCTCGAGTGCGGCGACGAGCTCGTCTCCGGCGGGGTCGCTGCCGACGGCCCCGACGAAGCGCACGATCGCGCCGGCACGACGGGCCGCGACCGCCTGGTTGGCGCCCTTGCCACCGAGCTCGCGGCGAGCGCTGGTGGCGGTGATGGTCTCGCCGGGAACGGCGTGCTTGACGACGGTGAGCCGGAGATCGTCGTTGACGCTGCCGACGACGTGGACGGTGTGCGGGGCCATGGTTCCTCCTGGTCGCGGCGCGGTGCGGGCGATCGACGTGGGACCCGTCGAGCCCGCGGGCGCCTCGGTGATGCTATCGCCGCCCGCTGCGCCATGACGCCAGGAGGTGGACACGACGCCACGTTCGACACCGGCGTCGTGTCCCTCTCCTGGTGCCGTGGGGCGGGCCTCCCTCGTCGTCGGCCCCGCTCCCCGAAGTGGGCACAAACCGTCCGACCCGCTGTGGCGAACTCGTGTCGGGTAAGCAATGCAACGGGACAGCCGCGTCGGATTCGGGTTCGGCGGGGTCTCCGGGCCGGTCCGCACGAAGTGATTCGCGCCTCCGGCCCGGCCAAGCCCCCACCGCCGACTCACTCTGCAGTCGCGCCGGAGACGACTCGCGAGGGATTCGCCACCGCCTGCCGGGCGTGAGTCTGAATCGATGAGCACCGTCGATCCGACCCTCCGCAGTCAGCTCTTCTGGTTCGGGGCGCTCCTGCTCGTCTCCGCCTCGATCATCGCCGCGATCGTCGTCGTCCCGATCATGGCCGTGCAGGCGACGATCGAGGAGCCCGGCGAATACGGCGTCTGCAACGGCCTGGCCCCGAGGTGCCACGACGTGCCCATCGAGACCATCGCCGACGCGAGCGGCATCGACTTCCCGTCGGGATCGGCGGTCGTGTCGTCCAGTGCGGTGCCGAGCTCGTTCATGGGGATCGACCACCTCCAGGCGGTGGTCTCGGTGCCCGACGGCTCGATGCCCCTCGAGGCGGTCGTCGACCTGCCGCTGTCCCCGCGCACCGACGATTCGATCGTCGGATCGTCGCTCGAGGAGTGGGGTGCCGAGTCGATCGTGGTGCTCACCGACAGCACCGGATACCTGTCCGTCGGCCTCGGCACCACGCCGGGGGCCCGCCCGGACCTCGTCTCGGTCTGGAAGCGCCTCAGCAGTCGAAGCTGACCCGTCGTCCTCGGGCGCTCTGCCTGGCAGCGGCGTCGAGTGGTCAGAAGATGCCCTTCGATCGAGGATGACGGGCATCTTCTGACCACTCGATCTCCGGCCGGGGACTCGAGGGCGGAGCCACGCTCTGGCGGCGCTATTACGCACCTATGCGTAATAGCCGGAGAGCGCGCACTCCGCCTAGGAGGCGCGGGTCGGCTCGATCACGGCCAGCGCGATCACAGCGGCTCGTCCGGTCACCGGCACCGCGCCTCCTGGAGGGATGACGAGTGCGTCGTGCACGATGAGCGGGCCGTGGGCGGCTGACGAGACCTCGCCCTCCACGACGACGGCGACCGTCCAGGCCGAGGCCGAGCCGAGCGAGCCGGATGAGCCGAGCGAGCCGGTCGAGCCGGTCGAGCCGAGCGTCAGCTCGCCGTCGAGGCGGTGCGCGGCGAGCGTGCCGACGGCCGCACCTCGGACCGTCATCAGGTTGAGGTCGAGCCCGCGGGTCGTCACGTCGACGGCCTCGACGGCCGACTCCCCGGCGAAGGGGAGCACGTCGAACGCCTCACCACGCACCCGCCGGCCGTCGATCACGAGATCGAGACCGGCGGGCGAGAGGGGCATGAGGAGGCGGTCGACTCCCGCGAACTGGGAGAACGGAGCCGCGCGGTCGATCGTCGCGATGCTCACGCGCCAGGCCGGCTCAGTCGCCCGACGCGCCCCGACCCTGACGTCGGGCGACGCCTCGGCTACGACGGTCGTCGTGCCCGCACCGTTCCGCCACGGCACGACCTGTCGCTCCAGGGCTCGCAGCACCCGCGGCTCGGCACCCGCAGCACCAGCCCCAGCACCCGCCCCCGCACCAGCACCCGCACCCGTCAGAACGCGCGCCCCGCCACGCGCTCCCCGCCGCGCCAGACGGCCTCCACCAGCGGCACCCCCGGCCGGTACGCCAGGTGCACGTACGACGGCGCGTCGAGCACGACGAGGTCCGCCGCCGCACCCACCGCCAGGTGCCCGACGTCGGTGCGGCGCAGCGCGGCCGCTCCCCCGGCGGTCGCCGACCAGAGAGCCTCCGCCGGGGTCATCCGCATGTCGCGCACCGCCACCGCGATGCAGAACGGCAGGCTCGTCGTGTAGCTCGATCCCGGGTTGCAGTCGGCCGCCAGGGCCACCGTCGCCCCGGCCGCCAGCAGCCGTCGGGCGTCGGGGTAGACGGCCCGCGTCGAGAACTCGGCCCCGGGCAGGAGGGTGGCCACCGTCGTGGACCCGGCCAGCGCCTCCACGTCGTCGTCGCTCGCGTAGGTCACGTGATCCGCCGACGCGGCCCCGAGCTCGACGGCGAGCTGAATCCCGCCGCCCGGCGCCAGCTGACCGGCATGGAGGCGCGGTGTCAGCCCCGCCGCCCTCCCCGCCGTGAGGACGGCGCGCGTCTGGTCGACGTCGAACGCCCCGACGTCGCAGAACACGTCGATCCACCTCGCCAGGGGCGCGCAGGCGTCGAGCATCTCGCCGATCACGAGCGCGACGTAGTCGTCGGCCCGCCCGGCGAACTCGGCGGGCACGACGTGCGCCCCCAGGAAGGTCGACTCGGTCGTCACCGTGCGGACGGCCTCGAGACTCCGCCGCTCGTCGTCGACGCTGAGCCCGTAGCCCGACTTGCTCTCGATCGTCGTGGTGCCCTGCCGCAGCGCCTCGTCGGCGAGACGCCGCACCGAGCCGGCCAGGTCGGCGTCGCTCGCCGCCCGCGTGTGCGCGACCGTGCTGCGGATCCCGCCGGCCGAGTACGACTCCCCCGCCATCCGCGCCGCGAACTCGTCCGAGCGGTCGCCCGCGAAGGCGAGGTGGTTGTGACTGTCGACGAACCCGGGGACGACCGC
The DNA here is from genome assembly GCF_001422285.1 of Frigoribacterium sp. Leaf263. Lineage (GTDB taxonomy): Bacteria > Actinomycetota > Actinomycetes > Actinomycetales > Microbacteriaceae > Frigoribacterium. The sequence continues at coordinate 781,526 of NZ_LMMO01000004.1, read as the reverse complement.
ACGACCACCGAGGTCGATCACGTCGTCGGCCGTCGACGAAGGCAGGTCGGCCGCGGGCCCCGACCAGAGCACGCGGTCGCCGTCGAGCAGGATCGCCGCATCGAGCACGACGCCGAGCGGCCCGCTCGACTCCTCGGCGTGGTCGTGCGCGGGGTCGTTCGTGACCAGCTGCGAGATGCCGGTCAGGGCGGTGACGGTCATGCGGAGGGGTCCTCTCAGCGGGGTTCGGAAGCCGTGGAGACGGCGGCGGGCGCAGCATCGCCCCGCGGCGCCTCAGGCGGCAGGACGGCGGCGATCGCGGTGCGCAGGGCCGCGCCCGGAGAGGCCACCCGGGCATGCGCCCCGTCGCGCACGACGATCTCACCGCCGACGACGACGGTCGACACGTCGGCCGCGGTCGCGCCGAACACGATCGACTCGAGCAGCGAGCCGCGCCGGGCGTCGGCCAGGCGCACCGAGTCGAGCGACACCGTGACGAAGTCCGCGAGCGCGCCGGGCTCGAGCAGCCCGGCGTCGTCCCAGCCGAGCGACCGGGCGCCCTCGACGGTCGCGGCCGACAGCAGCGCGTCGGCGCCGAACCAGCCGCGCCGGTTGCTGACGAGACGCTGTCCGGTCTCGATGCCCCGCGCCTCCTCGAACAGATCGATCACGGCGTGGCTGTCGCTGCCGACCGTGAGCGGCACGCCGGCCTCGACCAGCGCGCCGGCCGGACCGATGCCGTCGGCGAGATCGCGCTCGGTCGTGACGCAGAAGCAGGCCCAGGCGTCGCCGGCCGAGAGGTCGGCCACGTCGTCGGCGGTCAGATGGGTGGCGTGCACGGCGGTGGCCCGGTGGTCGAGCACGCCGTGTCGGCGCAGCACCGCGACGGGGGTGGAGCCGAGGAGGCGCGCGCAGTCCGCGTTCTCGGCCGGCTGCTCCGAGACGTGCACGTGCAGCGGGGCGTCGTGCGCATGGGCCCACGCGGCGACCGTGGCCAGGTCGCGTTCCGGCACCGCCCGCACGGAGTGCACCGCCGCGCCGACCACGACGGCCGGACCGCTGAGCGCCGCGCGGACGGCGGTCGCCCGCTCGGCCCAGGCCGCGCCGGTGCCGTCGCCGAAGCGGATCTGCGCCGGCGAGAGCGGCACGTGCGCCGGCTCGGCGGAGGGATCGGCAGCAGGCTCGGCGGAGGCGTCGGCGGACGCCTCGGCATCGACCTCGGCAGCGGACCCGGTCGCCGGCGCGAACCCGCCGACGAGGTAGCACGTGTCGAGCAGCGTCAGGCGGATCCCCGCGGTCGCCGCCGCCCGGGCGAGGGCCCGCGACATGGCGATCGGGTCGTCGTGGGGGGTGCCGTCGGCGGTGTGGTGGACGTAGTGGAACTCGCCCACGGTCGTCACCCCGGCGAGGACCATCTCGGTGAAGGCGGCGGTCGCGAGGGTCTCGTAGTTCGCGGGGGTCAGGCGCCCGGCGACCGAGTACATCACGTCGCGCCAGGTCCAGAAGCTGCCGCTGCCGACCTGGGTCCGTCCCCGCAGCGCCCGGTGGAACGCGTGCGAATGGGCGTTGACGAGACCCGGGAGCGTCACGCCGCGCAGCTCGATCGAGCCCGCCGGAGGCGCGACCCCGTCGACGCCCACCGCGACGATGCGGTCGGCGGCGACCTCGATGACGACGCCGTGCCGCACGTCGCCGACCCCGGTCCACAGGTGCTCCGCCCAGAACGTCGCCGTGCCCGCCGCGCTCATGACCCGGACCCGCCCGCTCCCGTGCCCGCGCCCGCGTCCGCGCCGCCGTGGTGCGGCGTCGTCCCGGTCGCCCCGGCCGGCACGACCTCGAGGGGGGCGACGAGCAGGTCGCGCAGCACGATCGTGAGGGCCTCGACGCCGTCGACGCAGTCCTCCGCCTCGGCGTGCTCGACCGGGCTGTGACTGATGCCGGTGGGGTTCCGGACGAAGAGCATCGCCGTGGGCACGCGCGACGCGAGGATCCCGGCGTCGTGCCCGGCCGCCGTCGGCAGGGTGGGCGCCCCGATCGACGCGGCGCCGAGCGACGCCCGCAGCCGGTCGCTCAGCGAGGGGTCGAAGTCGACCACGGGGGTGAAGCTGTCGTTCTCGACGGTGAGGCGGACGCCGTGGCCGGCCGACGCCTCCTCGGCGAACCTCTGCAGGTCGTCGACGAGACGGGTCACGCCGCTCTGCTCGGGCCCGCGGGCGTCGAGCCAGGCGTCGACCCGCGACGGGATCGCGTTCGTGCCGTTCGGGTCGACGCGGACCCGGCCGAAGGTCGTGACCGCCTGGGCCTCGGCCGCGAGGCGGCGGGCGGCGCCGACGACCTCGGCGAACGGCAGCATCGGGTCGTGACGGTCGACGAGTCGCGTGGTGCCGGCGTGGTTGCCCTCGCCCTCGAAGCAGAAGTGCCACCGGCCGTGCGGCAGGATCGAGCTGGCCACCCCGACCGACTCGTCGCCGAGCGCCAGGTGGCGGCCCTGCTCGACGTGCAGCTCGACGAAGACCCCGATGCGGGCGAGCGCCGCCTCGTCGAGACCGACGTGCTCGGGGGCGTGCCCGGCCGCCGACATCGCGTCGGCGAGGGTGGTGCCGTCGTCGTCGGTCAGCGAGAGCGCGTGCCCGGCGTCGACCGCGCCGGTCATCAACCGCGAGCCGAGGCAGGCGAGGCCGAATCGGGCGCCCTCCTCCTCGACGAAGTTGACGACGGCGAGCGGGCGCTCGGGCACGACGCCCGCAGCCCGCAGCGCGTCGACGGCGAGCAGGGCGCTGACGACGCCGAGCGGCCCGTCGAACGCCCCGCCGCCGGGCACGCTGTCGAGGTGGCTGCCGGTGACGACGGCGCCGTCGGCCGGCGCGCCCCACCAGGCCCACTGGTTGCCGTTGCGGTCGACCTCGACCTCGAGCCCCCGCCGGGTCGCCTCGGCGGCGAACCACTCGCGGAGCCCGAGGTCGACGCCGGTCCACGAGAACCGGTCGTAGCCGCCCGAACGCGGATCGCGACCCACGCCTTCGAGGTCGCCCCAGACGCCGTCGAAGGAGGTGCGCAGCCGGGTCCGCTCGACGGTCGCCCCGCTACGGGCGAGGGCCATCGACGGTGCCCTCGGTCGCGTCGGCCGCGAAGCTCTCGGTCGCAGCGCTCTCGGTCGCAGCGGTCTCGGAGACGGCGCCCGCGCCTCCTCGGGCCTGCTCGCGCATCGGGATGCGCACGCCGCGCTCGGCCGCGACGTCGACGGCCCGCTCGTACCCGGCGTCGGCGTGGCGGATGACGCCCATGCCCGGGTCGGCGACGAGCACGCGCCCGAGCTTCTCGGCGGCGAGGTCGGTGCCGTCGGCGACGATGACCTGACCGGCGTGGATCGAGCGGCCCATGCCGACGCCGCCGCCCTGGTGGATCGACACCCAGGTGGCGCCCGATGCGACGTTCACCATGGCGTTCAGCAGCGGCCAGTCGGCGATCGCGTCGGAGCCGTCGAGCATGGCCTCGGTCTCGCGGTAGGGCGACGCGACCGAGCCCGAGTCGAGGTGGTCGCGACCGATCACGATCGGCGCCGACAGCTCGCCCGAGGCGACCATCTCGTTGAACTTGAGACCGGCCAGGTGGCGTTCGCCGTAGCCGAGCCAGCAGATGCGGGCGGGCAGACCCTGGAACGCCACGCGCTCCCCCGCCATCGTGATCCACTTCCGGAGGGACTCGTTCTCGGGGAACAGCTCGAGGATCGCCTTGTCGGTCGCCGCGATGTCGGCCGGGTCGCCCGAGAGCGCCGCCCAGCGGAACGGTCCCTTGCCCTCGGCGAAGAGCGGGCGGATGTAGGCCGGCACGAAGCCGGGGAACGCAAAGGCGCGATCGTAGCCGGCGGTCTGCGCCTCGCCGCGGATGCTGTTGCCGTAGTCGAAGACGACGGCGCCGGCGTCCTGGAACCCGACCATCGCCTCGACGTGGGCCCGCATGGCGGCCTGCGAGCGGAGGGTGAAGTCGGCGGGGTCGGCGGCGGCCTCGGCGGCCATGTCCTCGAAGCGGGTGCCGATCGGCAGGTACGAGAGCGGGTCGTGCGCCGACGTCTGGTCGGTGACGATGTCGATGGGCGCCTTGCGGGCCAGCAGCTCGGGCACCATCTCGGCGGCGTTGCCGACGACGCCGATCGAGAGGGGCCGCTTCTCGTCGCGGGCGGCGATGGCCAGCTCGAGGGCCTCGTCGAGGCTCGACGCGGCGACGTCGAGGTAGCGGTGCTCGACGCGGCGGTCGATGCGGGTGCGGTCGACGTCGATGCAGAGGGCGACGCCGTCGTTCATGGTCACGGCCAGCGGCTGCGCGCCTCCCATGCCCCCCACTCCGGCGGTGAGCGTGATCGTCCCGGCGAGGGTGCCGCCGAAGCTGGCGTCCGCGACGGCCGAGAAGGTCTCGTAGGTGCCCTGCAGGATCCCCTGCGTGCCGATGTAGATCCACGAGCCGGCCGTCATCTGGCCGTACATCATGAGGCCCATAGCGTCGAGCTTGCGGAAGTCCTCCCAGTTGGCCCAGTCGCCGACCAGGTTCGAGTTGGCGATCAGCACGCGCGGCGACCACTCGTTGGTGCGGAACACGCCGACCGGCTTGCCCGACTGGACGAGCATCGTCTCGTCGTCCTTCAGCGTCTTGAGCGTCGCGACCATCGCGTCGAACGCCTCCCAGCTGCGGGCGGCCTTGCCGGTGCCGCCGTAGACGACGAGGTCGTCGGGATGCTCGGCGACCTCGGGGTCGAGGTTGTTCATCAACATGCGCAGGGCCGCCTCCTGCTGCCAGCCGAGGCAGCTGAGCTCGGTGCCGCGCGGAGCCCGCACGGGGCGCGGACCCGAGGAGGCGCGGGTCGCGTCGGTCGCGCCCGCGGACCCCCCGGAGGCCGGGGTCGAGGAGGCGGTGGTGCCGGTGGATGCGGTGTCGATGGTCACGAGTGGTGCTTCCGTTCGGGGTCGATCTGCGGTTCAGGAGGAGGCGACGGGGTCGTCGGGGCGCGACGAGGCGCCGCGTGCCCGCTGAGGGGCACCGGTCGGGCTGTTCGGTTGTGGGTCTCGCGGTGGTGCGGTGGTGCCGGCGACCGGGCGGGAGGCCCGGTCGCCGGCGGGACGACCTAGAGCAGGTCGTACTCGGTCAGGAACTCCTTGGCGACGCTCGCCGAGTCCTGCTTGTCGACCTGGACCTTGGCGAGGTACTCGGTGAGGTTCTCGGTCGTGAGCGCCTCGGAGACCGAGTTGAGGGCGTCCTCGACGGTGCCGTCGCTCTTGTCCTCGCGGACGATGGGGAGGATGTTCTCCGAGAGGAACAGCTGCTTGGTATCCTCGAGGGTGACGAGGTCGTTCGTCTCGATGGCCGAGTCGGTCGAGAAGATGTTCGCGACCTCGACGTCGCCGTCGGTCAGGGCGGCGAGGGTGAGGGGGCCGCCGGCGTCGAGGGGCACGAACTCCTTGAAGGTGAGGCCGTACTCGGACTCGAGGCCCTTGATGCCCTGGATGCGCTCGGCGAACTCGGGACCGGCGGCGATGCGGAGCTGGTCGGCGACCGGCTCGAGGTCCTCGATGGTCTCGAGGTCGTACTCGTCGGCGGTCTCGCTGGTGACGCTCAGGGTGTCCTTGTCCTCCGCCTCGGACTGCGGCAGCGAGACGATGCCCTCGGGGAGGACGTCCTGCAGCGCGTCGTAGACGTCGTCGGGCGAGGTGACGCCCTCGGGCGCCCCGTCGTCGGACAGCGCGGCGAGCAGCGCTCCGTTGTACTCGGGCAGGAGGTCGATCGAGCCGTCTTCGAGAGCCTGGAGGTAGACCTCGCGGGCGCCGATGTTGAAGCTGCGCTTCACGTCGACGCCGTTGGCCTCGAGCACCTGCGCGTACATCTCGGCGAGCAGCTCGCTCTCGGGGAAGTTCGCCGAGCCGACGGTGATCGTCTCGCTGTCGCCGCCGGAGGCCGAGCCGCCGGTCGACTCGGTGGGGTCGGAGCAGCCGGCGAGCACGAGCATGCCGACGCCGATGACGCCGACGGCGCCGAGGAGGTTCTTCTTCTTCATGATGTGGGGGCTTTCGTTCGGGTGCCGGGACCGGGCTGTCCGGTCGGGGCGGGTGAGGTGGAGGGTGCGGGGACTGTCTTGGTGGGACGGCGGGTGACGCGTCGGCCGGTGAGGCCGGGCGAGATGACGGAGCGCTGGACGACCGCGGCGATCAGGTCGACGAGGATGGCGAGCGCGGCCACGACGACGGCGCCGGCGACGACGCGCTCGTAGGCGTTCAGGGCGATGCCGTCGACGAGCAGACGGCCGAGGCCGCCGATGCCGACGTAGGCGGCGACGGTCGACGTGGCGATGACCTGGAGGAGCGCGTTGCGCAGACCGCTCGAGATGAGCGGCAGCGCCATCGGCACCTCGAGCTTGAAGAGCACCTGCATCGGGCGCATGCCCATGCCCTTGGCCGCGTCGATCGCGGCCGGGTCGACGGCGCGGATGCCGGCGTAGGTCGTCGTGAGGATGGGCGGGATGGCCAGGATGACCAGGGCGATCAGCACGGGCAGGAACCCGCGCCCCATCAGCACGACCAGCAGGATGATCAGACCCAGGGTCGGCAGCGAGCGGCCGGCGTTCGCCGCGTTGATCGCGATGAACGAGAGCTTGCCCGTGTGACCGATGTAGAGACCGAGCGGAAGGGCGATGGCGGCGGCCACGACGACCGCCTGGATCGTGTACCAGAGGTGCGTGAGGATCAGCGACGGGATGGAGCCGGTCGCGCCGAACTGCCAGTTGGACCCGTCGAGCAGGTACGAGAGGAGACCGTCGTTCACGAGGCGATCCTCCCCGCCGCGCGGACCCAGGGCGTCGTCCGACGCTGGATCAGCACGATGATGCCGTCGAGGATCGCGGCGAGCACGACCGAGAGCACGATGCCGACGATGATCGGCGGAGCGTAGTTGAGCTGCTGCCCGCGGGTGAAGAGCGTGCCGAGACCGCCGACGCCGATCAGGGCGCCGACGCTGACGAGGCTGACGTTGGCTACGGTCGCGACCCGGAGGCCCGCCAGCATGACCGGCAGAGCGATCGGGAGCTCGACGCTGACGAGACGACGCAGGCGCCGGTACCCCATCGCCGAGGCCGCCTCGGCGACCAGCGGGTCGACCGACTTGAGACCGTCGGCGACGACCCTCACGAGCAGGGCGACCGTGTAGACGGTCAGCGCGACGATGATGTTCAGCGGATCGAGGATGCGGATCCCGAGCACCGACGGCACCAGCACGATGAGCGCCAGCGACGGGACCGCGTAGAGGATCCCGCTGAGGTTGAGCAGCGGGTGGTACAGGAAGTTGAACCGGACGGCGAGGTAGCCGATCGGCAGCGACACGACGATGCCGAGCAGCACGGGCACCAGCGCGAGGTACACGTGCTGCGACAGGGCGGCCTGGATGACCGGCCCGTTGTTCTCGAGGTACTGGATCACGCGACGTCCACCTCGCGACGGCGGCGCGCCTCCAGCTGCTTCATCAGGCTGGTGTGCCGGATGACGCCGTCGGCCACGCCGTCGGCGTCGACCCGGATGACGATGCCGACGGGCGACGTGATCGCGAGGTCCGTGACGAGACGGAGCGAGTCGCTCGTCGTGTACCAGCCGCCGGGGTGCGTCGGCGCGGCGTCCGAGCCGAGACCGGGGCCCGACCAGCCGAGGGGGCGACCGGCGTCGTCGAGGACCAGGTGCTCGGGCCCGGCCTGGGCCACGGCGACCGGCTCGACCTCGAGACCGGCGGCGGAGTCGAACGACAGGCTGCGGAAACCGCGGTCGCGGCCGACGAAGCCGGCCACGAAGTCGTCGGCGGGGTTCGAGAGCAGTTCGCGCGGAGTGGCGAACTGGGCGAGGTGACCGCCCTCGCGGAACACGGCGACGCGGTCGCCCATCTTGATGGCCTCGTCGATGTCGTGCGTGACCATCGCGATGGTCTTGCCGAGATCACGCTGCAGGCGGAGGAACTCGGCCTGCAGCCCCTCGCGGACGATGGGGTCGACGGCGCTGAACGGCTCGTCCATGATCATGACGGGCGGATCGGCGGCGAGCGCCCGGGCGACGCCGACGCGCTGCTGCTGACCGCCGGAGAGCTGGACGGGGTAGCGGTCGGCCATCGACTCGGAGAGTCCGACGCGCTCCATGAGCTCCACGGCCGTGGAGCGCGCCTTCTTCTTGCTCGTGCCGACGAGGCCGGGCACGGTCATGATGTTCTCGACGATGGTGCGGTGCGGGAACAGGCCGGCGGCCTGGATGACGTAGCCGATCCCGCGGCGGAGCGACGCCGCGTCGCCGGTCGCGACGTCCTTCCCGTCTATGAGGACCCGCCCCTTCGTGGGCTCCACCATGCGGTTGATCATCCGCAGCGAGGTGGTCTTGCCGCAGCCCGATGGACCCACGAACACGGTCAGCTCGCCGGTGGGCAGTTCGAGATCGAGACCGTCGACGGCCACCGTCCCGTCGGGGTAGACCTTGCTGACGCCGTCGAAGGTGATCATGGGGCGTTCTCCTGTCGCGATGCCGGGTCTCGGAGGAGGGCGCTCCCGGCGATTCGTGAATAAGTTGATTCATCATGCGGAAGCGATGAATACTTCGTCAATACGCGTCTCAGCCTGTTTACGAGACCGAAACACGAGGGAGGCACAGTGACCGACATGCACGCCAGCGACGACCTTCCCCCGGTCACCCTAGACGGCACTCCCCTGCGAGTGGCCGATCTGGTGGCCCTGGCCGACCGGCGCGCCCGCGTGTCGGTGCCCTCTCACGCGCTCGAGACGGTCGAGCGCTCGCACCGCACGCTGCTGGCCGCGCGCGACTCCGGCATCGTCTACGGGGCCAACACCGGCGTCGGCGCCAACCGCGGCATCTCGGTCGTCGACGACGCGGTCGAGCTCACCCCCGAGGAGGAGCACCGCGAGCAGGCGGCCCACGGTCGACGTCTGCTGCGCAGCCACGCCTCGGGCATCGGCGAGATCGAGGACGACCGCGTCACGAGGGCCGCGCTGGTCGTCCGCCTGAACCAGCTGCTCGCCGGAGGGTCCGGCATCAGCCCGGGCGTCGTGCACGGCCTGCTGGCCGCGGTGCGGAGCGACTCGCTGCCCACGCTGCACCGGACGGGATCCATCGGTACGGGCGACCTGACCGCGCTGGCCGAGGTCGCCCTGACCCTGATCGGCGAGTTCCCGTGGCGCAGCGGAGGCGTCGCCCCGGTCGACTTCGCCGAGACCGACTCGCTGCCCTTCATGAGCTCGAGCGCCGTGACGCTCGCCACGACGGCGCTCGCGGCCGACGTCGCCGCGCGGCAGCTCGACGCGGCGACGGTCGTCGCGGCGCTCAGCTTCCGGGCCCTCCGAGGATCGTCCGAGGCCTTCGACGCCCAGGTGCACGCCGCTCGACCGCATCCCGGCCAGGTCCGCGAGGCGGCGCGGCTGCGGTGGCTGACCGAGTCGGTCACGGGCGATCCTCTTCCGGTGGCGCGCCTCCAGGACCCGTTCGGATTGAGGGCCTCACCCCAGGTGCACGCGCCCGCCCGCACCGCCCTCGGCGTGCTGCTCGACGCGCTCGACCGCGAGCTCGGCGGTCCGGCCGAGAACCCCCTGGTGGTGGTCGACGGCGTCCGGCACCACGGGCAGTTCCACCTGGCGACGCTGGCCTGGTCGCTCGACGCGGCGCGCACCGGCCTGCTGCCCGTGTTCAGCCTGTCGACGAGTCGCCTCGGGCTGCTGATGCGGGCCGACATGACCGGACTGCCGCCGTTCCTGGCCGACGCCCGGCGGAACGCGACGAGCTCGGGGCTGATGATCGTCGAGTACGTCGCGCAGGACGCCCTCGCCCACATGCGCATCGACGCCACGCCGGTGACCAGCGCCAGCATCAGCGTCTCGCTCGGGCTCGAGGAGCACGCGAGCTTCGCCATCCAGAGCACGCGGCTGCTGACGAGCCTGGTGCGATCGTCGGGCGCGGTGCTCGCGGTCGAGCTGTTCGCGGCCGTCCGTGCGCTGCAGATGGCGCCCGACCGCGTGGCCGGGACGCGCCTCCTGCCGGTGTTCGAGCGCCTGGTCGAGCTGATCGACCCGTCGACCGACGACCGGCCGCTCGGAGCGGACATCGCCCGGATGGAAGCCGAGCTGCCGATGCTCGGCGCCGCGCTGCGGGACTGCCCCGCCTAGGGGGTCGGGGGCCCGGCGTGCATGCCGGGCCCCCGACCGGCGAACGGTCCGACATCGTCCTCCCGCGCGACGGAGGGCGCTCGGATGCCGCTCGCGCCTGAGTGCTCGGGCCCGATCACGGGGCCCGACGCCTCAGGAGTCGATGTCGGACGAGTCGCGGGCGGCCAGCGCGTCGGCGGCGGCCTGCTCGTCGCGGTACTGCTCGATGACGCTGACGTCGTCCATCGGGCGGAGCTCGTCCGCGTAGCTGACCGACTGCCGGCGCATGACGCCGTTCGAGCCGATCGAGTACTGCCCCATCCGCCACAACGGCGGCGAGTAGGCGTGGATCGACACCGAGCCGTCGACGTGTCCGCCCATGCGGTGGATGTGGTCGGGCCCGAAGTGGAACGACCGGCCGGCCTCGACGACGCGGCTGACCGCCTCGCCGCCCATCCGCGGGTTGGCCTCGTTCACGGCGCCCGCGACGACGGCGACCGCGCCCGACGAGATGTCGTGGTCGTGCCAGCCCGTGTCGTCGGTGGTGTCCCAGCAGAGCAGCCAGACGTCGATGTCGCTGTCGCGGTACAGCGACGCGAAGTGGCGCTGCCCGCCGCCGTGCTTGACGAGGTGGCGCCAGAGCTCGGGGCGGGTCGCCATCTCGTCGACCCAGGCCTTCAGCTCGGAGCGCGTGAGGTCGCGGCCGGGCAGCGCGGGCACGTCGGCGGCGGTCAGCGGGGCCGAGGAGGCGCCGGTCGTCGATCCGGGGGCGGTGAGGGTCATCGGGGTTCTCCTGTCAGCAGGGCGCGGGGGTTCGCGGAGACGTGGGCGTGGGTGAAGGCGTGACCGAGACCGGGATCGCGCGGCTGCGCGTACGGGCGGTCGGAGCCGTGGACGACGGGGTCGACGCCGACGACGCGGACGATCGCGTCGATCGCCCTCGTGTCGTACGACGACGTCTCGTAGAAGACGTTCGGGTCGACCGCGCCGAACGTCCCGCCACGGGCGACCAGCCGCTCGTGGTGCAGCGGGGCGAGCCCGGCGAGGGCGACGAAGACGATGCGGAGGGCCGGGTGCGCGTCGCGGCCGACCTGATGCCAGGCGAACCAGGCCGACTGGAGCTGGTTGACGTAGGGCACGACGGCCGGCCACCACGGGGGCGTGTCGGCCACCGCGGGCGCCGGCCCGGGGTGCACCATCACGGGCTTGCCCGAGACCGAGACGACGTCGAGCACGGGGGCCATCCGCTGCACGGCGGCCGGATCGAGGAGGCACGTGGCCGGCAGCTGCAGCCCGACCACCCGGTCGTCGCGCAGGATCTCCGAGAGCCCCGCGAGGTCGTGCTCGACCACGGGGGTGGCCGCCCAGACGCGGAACGGGTCGCCCAGCTCGAGCGCGGAGCGGTGCCACACGTCGATCAGCTCGCGGGCCTCGGCCCCCGGCAGGTGCTCGATGCCGAGCGGGCTCGACAGCGAGACGAGCACGGAGTCCTTGCCCTCGGCGATCTCGCGGGCGCGACGGCGCTCGACGTCGTGGGCGGCCGGATCGACCGCGTACGGGGCCTCGCCCGCGGTGAGCAGGGTCCAGTCGTCGACGAGGCGGGGCGGGGCGACGCGGTCGCGGAGCGCGGCGACGAACGCGGGGGGCCAGACGTGCTGATGGGTGTCGATGCGGCCGGCGGCGATGCGACGGGCGGCGGCGACGCGCGGGGTGGCGGCCGGGGCGGCGGACGCCGGGACGGGCGCGGAGTCGTCGACCCGCGCCTCCTCGGCGATCGTGTCACTGTGAACCGGTTCACTCATGGGACCAGTGAACCGGTTCACACCCGCGGTGTCAAGGGGGTGGACCTCTGGCCGCTGCGCGCTGCATCATGCCGACCGCCGCGCACCGCGACGTATGCTGAGCGCGTGAAGGAGCCCCGCCGTCGCACGCTCCAGGACGTCGCCGACGCGGCCGGCCTGTCGAAGGCGGCGACGTCGTACGCCCTCCGGGGTCTGCGGGGCTCGTCCGAGACGCAGGCGCGCGTCGCCCGCGTGGCCGCCGAGCTCGGGTACACCGTCGACCCCGTCGCCCGTGCCCTGGCCGGCGGGCGGAGCAGCAACGTCGTGATCGTCGGCACGCTCCGGGACCTCTGGCAGCAGGACCTCGCCGTGATGCTCAGCCGCGCGCTCGGAGGCCTGTCGCTCAACGCGTCGATCGCCGACGTCGACGCGTCGCCCTCCCGCGAGGAGGCGGTGCTCGCGGGCCTCAACAGCCGACAGGTCGAGGCCGTGGTCGCCCTGCCCGTCGACCCGTCGGCGGCGTACTGGGCCGACGTCCCCGACGAGATCCGCGTCGTCTCGATCGGCGACGCGCTGACGCACCGGCCCGAGTCGCCGGTCGTGCTCTTCGACAACACCACCGGAGTCGGCACGGGGCTGCGGCACCTCGCCGACCTCGGACACCGGTCGGTCGGCGTCCTCGCCCCCGCGATGCCCGCCACGCCCGGCCGCCCCGCCGAGATGCTGGCCACCTCGCTCGGGGCCGAGCTCGGACTCGACGTCACGGTGACGGCGACCCCCGCCGCCGTCGAGGAGGCGGCTGAGGCCACCGAGCAGCTGCTGCGCTCGCCGGCGCGCCCGACGGCGCTGCTCTGCCTCAGCGACTCCATCGCCTTCGGCGCCTACGCGGCCGCCCGCCGGGTCGGCCTCGAGGTGCCGCGGGAGCTCTCGGTGCTCGGCTACGACGACAGCGCGATGGCGCCGCTCGTCGAGCCGCAGCTGAGCACGTTCGCCTGGGACGAGGCCGCCATCGTCGCCGCCGCGGTCGACGCCCTGCACACCCCCGCCGACGAGCTCGACGACGCCTCGCGCCGGCGCATCTTCCGACCCGGGTTCGTCAGCCGCGCATCGACGGCGGCTCCCGGGCGCTGACGGGCCCCGCGACGCGACGGCGCATCACGTCGGGAATAGCCGACGGAAATGCACCCGTGGCGATTATCGGGCCGGCGCTCTATCACCGGGGAATCTCGCGGATACCCCTGCGCAATCGGTCGGCGGATTTCACTCGTCGCCTATACCGGGAAGGTAATTGAGCATGCCTCCGGATGTATTCTCGGGCGGATTCCGACATAGTGAGTGCGGATAGCAATCCACCGCACCGACCAGCACCGAACGGATCACGTCATCATGGCCCAGAAGACATTCATCCAACTCGTCGACGACATCGACGGAACCCCCATCGCCGACGGCGAGGGCCGCACGGTCACCTTCGCGATCGACGGGGCGTCGTACGAGATCGACCTCACCGACGCGCACGTCGCCGAACTCGTCTACGCCCTCGAGCCCTTCACCTCGGGTGGCCGCCGCACCGGCCGCAGGACGAGCGCTCCGGCCGCACGCGCCGGCTCGCCCCGCCCGAAGTCCGACCCCGCCGAGCTGCAGCGGATCCGCGAGTGGGCGCGCGAGAACGGGCACGACGTGTCCGACCGCGGTCGCGTCTCGGGCGCGATCCGCGAGGCGTACGACGCGGCTCACTGAGACGGGCCCTGCCGGCTCCGATCCCTCTGCCGGGTTCGCGTTCGCGGGCCTGAGGAGAATGCGCGGATAAGCATCCCGAGGTGATTCCCGCGCATTCTCCTCCATCGCCCGCAGATGCCGAGATGATCGACGGGTGCCGCCCAACAGGAATCCGTCGCGGGCGGCGGAACCGCATTGAGCGGATCGAACCGCAAAAGAATCCGCGGAGGCGACGGAACGCGGTTTCACACCGGTTCGACGCACCGGGCCTAGGCTCGACCCGATGAGAGACGATGACGTCCCGGCGGACCCGAGCCGCCCCTCCTGGTCGTCCGGCGCGGCACCATCCTGACGGTCGCGTTGATCGTCGGCATCTCGCCCTTCGCCACGGACATGTACATCCCGGCCCTGCCGGCGATCGCCCGCGACCTCGGAGCCTCGACCGCGCAGGTGCAGCTCAGCCTCACCGCGTTCCTCGTCTCGTTCGCCGTCGGTCAGATCGTCATCGGACCGATCAGCGACGGGACCGGCCGGAGGCGCATCCTCCTGGGCGGGACGGCCGTCTTCGCCCTCGCCTCCCTCGCCTGCGCCATCGCCCCCGACGCGACCACGCTCGTCGTCGCCCGCGTCGCGCAGGGACTCGGCGGCGCGGCCGGCTCCGTGGCGGCCCGCGCCATGGTCGGCGACACCACGACCGGGGTCGTCCGCAGCCGGCTGTTCGCGACGCTCGCCGCCATCAACGCCGTCGGCCCGGTCGTCGCCCCGCTCGTCGGCGGCGTCGTGCTGTCGGTGTCGAGCTGGCGGGCGACGTTCGTGGTCCTGGCCGTGCTGGGAGTCGCACTGACCGCGGCGGCCGCGGCGCGCCTCCCCGAGACCCTCGTCGACCCCGAGCCGGGAACCGGCTCGCTGTCGGCCTCGCTCCGGCGGATGGGCGCGCTGCTCGCCATGCCGCGGTTCCGCTGGTACCTCGTCACGGGGTGCGCGGCGACGATCGGCTTCTTCTCGTACATCGCGACGTCGTCGTTCGTGTTCCAAGAGCAGTACGGGTTCGGCGAAGGGCTCTACACGCTCGTCTTCGCCTCGAACGCGTCGTGCATGATCGCTTCGACCCTCGTGTTCCGCCGGCTCGTGGGGCGCATCGCCGAGAACCGGCTCTTCACGATCGGGCTCGTCACGTGCACGACGGGCTCGGCCCTGGTGCTCGTCGGGGCCGTGAGCGGGATCGGACCCGCACTGATCTGGCCCGCGCTCGCTCTCGTCACGGCGGGATGGGGCTGGGTGATCCCCGGATCGATCACGCTGACGCAGGCGCTCGGGCACCGGTCCCCCGGCACCGCCGCCGCCCTCGCGGGCGGGCTGCAGTTCGGGCTCGGCGGAGCCGCCACCCCTCTCGCCGGGGCGCTCGGCGGAACGGCCACGGTGATGGGCGGGCTGATGCTCGGCTTCATCGCGGCGGGCCTCGTGGTGCAGCTGCTCGCGTCGTCGCGACGCGGGGCCGGAGCGGGTGCGCGCACGGGCACGGGCGGCGGCACGGGCACGGGCACGGGCGGCGCGTAGCGAGGTTCAGCCCGCCCACGGTGGTCGGAAGACGCCCCTCACGACCCCACGAAGGGCCGCTTCCGCCCACCGTGCGCCGCGCACACCGCCCGAAGCGCTGAGCACTCAGCACTCAGCACTCAGCGCTCAGCACTCAGCACTCAGCGCTGAGCACTCAGCACTCAGCGCTCAGGGCTCAGCGCGGCTCCGCGAGCGCCCCGGCGTCGAGCGCCCGCACGAGTGCCGCCACGTCGCGACCGAACGGCCGGTCGACGACGCCGTCGGGCACGACCGCGTCCAGCGTCGCGAGCTCGTCGTCGAGCGGCGTCGGCGCTCCCGCCCCGCCGAGCACGACGCGCAGCCGCCGGGCGTGCAGCACGGCGAGCAGCTCGCAGGCGACGACGTCGGTCAGCCCGTCGAGGGCGCGGGCGAGCAGTTCGGCCGCCTCGAGCGAGAACGACTGGGCGTCCTCCTGCCCGAGCGAGGTCTCGATGAGGCCGAGCGACGCCGGCCGGGCGGACGTCAGCAGGCCGTGCACGGTCCCCACCGCGCGCTTGTGCACCGTCACCATGCCGGCCTCGGCTCCGGGCGACGACGAGAGCTGACGCGGCAGCCCCGTGATCGCGCCGTCGAGCAGCCGGTGCAGCCGCGCGGTGCCGAGCTCGGCCAGATGCAGCGCGGCGAAGCGGACCGCGTCGAGCGACGCCGCCAGGTCGAAGCCGTCGAACCCGGCCGTGCCGACGAAGGCCCCCTCGAGTCGGGCGGGCGAATCGGTGACGCCGTCGAGCGCCCGCGCCACGGCGGCGTCGAGGGCTCCGAGCACGCGCTCGAGATGCGCGAGCGCCGGCCCGCTGACCCGGAACGACACGGGCGACTGCAGCGCCGCCGACCTCCGTTCGGCGCCGAGCAGCCCGTCGAGCCGCTCGAGCACCCCGGCGAAGGACTCGTCGGCACGAGCGACCACCGGTCGGAACGGGTCGCGGTTCGCCCCCACCAGCTCGAGCTCGGCGGCCAGGGTCGCGAGCGCCTGCCGTGCCACGCGGCGGGCGTGGTCGGCCAGCACGATCGCCCGAGCCGTCGTGACGGGCACGCCCTCGATGAGGGCCACGCCCTCCTTCGCGGCGAGGAGGTGCGGGTCGAGTCCCGACGCGGCCAGCGCCTCCTGGGCGGGCACCACCGCGCCGTCGGGCGTCAGCAGCTCCCCCGAGGCGGCTCCGGTCGCCGCGGCGCCGAGGTGGGCCAGCGGCACGATCTCGCCCGCCGTGCCCAGTCGGGTGGTCGGCACGGCCGGCACGAGGTCGAGGCGCAGCAGGTCGACCAGCCGGAGGCAGAGGGCCGACGAGACGCCGGCGTCGCCCGAGAGGAAGGTCCGGAGGCGCACCGCGAGCGCCGCCCGCACCTCGCGTCGACCCAGCCACGGCTCGGATCCGGTGGCGCGCGCGATCAGGAGGCGCGCCTGGTGGCCGGCCCGCGCCTCCTCGTCGAGCACGATCGTGCTGGCGGCGCCCATGCCGGTCGTGACGCCGTAGACCGGGTCGCCCGAGTCGAGGGCGGCGAGGGTCTCGACCCGGGCGGCGTCGAGCTCGGCGATCAGGCGGTCGGTGAGCCGCAGCCCGCGACCGTCGGCGATCTCGAGGCACGAGTCGGCGTCGAGATCGGCCGCGCGGTCGACGACGAGCGGTGGACGAGCGCGCGACGGGCGACCGGAGGAGGCGCCGGGCGGGGCGGCGTGCAGACCGGCCATCTCAGCGGTACCGGAGCATCGTGCCGACCTCGGCCTCCTCGGCCGTCGTCAGCACGAGGTGGGCGAGGGCCACGTCGAGGATCGACAGCCCGCGGTGCCAGAACAGGATGCGCTCGTCGGCGTTCTCACGACCCGCCTTCGCCCCGCTGGCGATCTCGCCGAGCTGCGCCCAGAGCGTCTCGGGGCTGAGCAGACCGGTGTCGACGTGGTGCCGCAGGGCGCCGAACCGACCCGATCGCGACTCCGCCCAGTCGTCTACTACGACCTTGTCGATCACGTCGAGCAGCTCGGGCTCGACGGCGCTCACGGTGCCGTAGGGCACGACGAAGGCGCCGGGCCGGATGTGCTCGCGTCGGAGGAGCGGCGTCGGCTCCGTCAGCCGCGTCGCCTCGACGATGACGTCGGCCCCGTCGAAGGCCTCGTCGGCGGTGTCGACGACCACCACCGGGGTGTCCGTCACGGCCCGCAGCCGCTCGCCGAACGCCTCCCGCGACTCGACCCGGCGGCTCGTGACCCGGATCTCGTCGAGGTCGAGCATCGCGTCGAGCATCGTCACGTTCGAGAACGCCGTGCCGCGCGCGCCGGCGTGGGCCAGCACCTTCGAGTCGGGGCGGGCGAGGTGACGCGCGCCGACGGCGGTCATCGCGCCGGTGCGGGCCTCGGTGACGAACGTGGCGTCCATGACGGCGAGGGGCGTGCCGTTGTACGGGTCGAAGAGGGTCGCCATCGCCATCTCGCTCGGC
Organism: Frigoribacterium sp. Leaf263; assembly: GCF_001422285.1. GTDB lineage: Bacteria > Actinomycetota > Actinomycetes > Actinomycetales > Microbacteriaceae > Frigoribacterium. The sequence goes on along the minus strand of NZ_LMMO01000004.1, from coordinate 763,865 downwards.
AGACCCTCGAGGTAGTTGGGCACGAAGTCGCCGACGACCTTGATCCCGCTGACCCCGCGCTCGCCGAGGGTCGAGACGTGCCCGCGCAGGACGTTGAAGTGCCCGACGCCCCCGTTGTCGGGCACGAGGTGCATGCGGGGCTCGAAGACGGTCTCGCCACGGCCGTGGGCGGCGACGACGGAGTCGATCGCGTCGACGATGGCGCCGGAGGGGATCTCGAGCGAGTCGATGTCGGGGCCCGAGAGGAAGCGCAGCCAGATGGGTCGTTCGGTGGTGGTCACGGTTCTCCTCGGGTCGCCGGCGTGGCATCGCCCTGTCGGACGTCCTGCCGTGAATTGAACCATGCGGCGTGTGACGGTCGTGTTTAATGATGTTCAGGAGGCGCGGTGCCGGTCTCGTCGGCCGCTACCGTGAGCAGCACACCACCGAGAGGCCCGACCGTGAGCATGCCCCACCTCGACGACGATCAGCTCGAGGGCGTGCGCGGCTGGCTCATCGACCGGGTCCACGAGCACCGGCTCTCGCCCACGCAGCGCCGGGTCGTGCAGCACATGCTCGACTCGATGCCGCAGGTCGCCTTCGCGTCGACGATCGACATGGCCGAGGCGGCCGGTGTGAGCCAGCCGACGGTCACCCGCATCGCGACCGCACTGGGCTTCACGGGCTACGCGGAGTTCCGCAACGCGGCCCGCGACGCGGTGCTGTCGGCGACTCCCCCGGCGGCGGCGGGCGCGGGCAGCACCTCGGCGACCACTCCGGGCGCCGCGCTGGCGCACGAGCGGCAGAACCTCCGCACCCTCGAGGCGACGATCTCGTCGGACGCGATGCGGCGCGCGGTCGGCCTCCTCGCCGACAGCAGGCCGCTCGGCGTCGTCGGGCTGCGGGTGTCGGCGGCGCTGGCGAACTACCTGGGCTATCTGGCGCAGCGGATCATGCCCGACGTCCACGTGCTCGACGACGCCTCGGCCCTCGACGACGGCCTCACCCAGCTGCATCTCGACGGGGCCACGACGCTGCTCGTCTTCGCGATGCCCCGCTATCCGGCCGCGACCGTGCGGGCGCTCGTCCGCGCCCGCGAGCTCGGCATGACGACCATCGGGGTCGTCGACACGCCCCTCGTGCCCTTCGCCGACCTCATCGACGTCCGACTCGTCGCCCCGGTCGGGCAGGACCTCGTCTTCGACTCGCACGCCGCCGCGGTCACGCTGTCGATCGCGCTGCTCGAGGGGGTCGCCGCGCAGGACGCCCGCCGCACCCGGACGCGCCTCGAGGCCCACGAGGAGCGCGTGGGCGAGTGGGAGCACCGCACCCCCTGACGCGGACGAGGAGGCGCGGGTCAGCTCGCCGGGGCCGGGCCCGACGCGGTGATGCGGGCGACGGCCTCCTCCGTGAAGGCCCGCGAGGGCGGCTCCGGATCGAGCACCCGGTGGATCGACAGCCCCTCGATGAGCGCGTCGACGCGGCGGGCGGTGTCGGGGTCGAAGTGCCGTTCGAGCTCGACGCGGCTGCGGCGCATCCACTCGCGGGTGATGGCGCGGTACCGCGGCTGGCGTGCGGCGAGCGTGTACAGCTCGTACGACAGCACCTGGTCGCGGAGGCTCCCCTCGGAGGCGAGATCGTCGTGGATGAGCGAGACGACCGCGGCCCGCGCCTCGTCGGGCGTCGTCGCGGCGCCGAGGCTCCGCTCGAACCGCTCCACGATCGTGCCCGCGAAGCGCGTGAACGCCTCGTGCAGCAGGTCGTCCATGCCGTCGAAGTGATAGGTCATCGAGCCGAGGGGCACGTCGGCGCGCGTGGCGATCCTGCGGTGGGAGATCCCGGCGACGCCGTTCTCGGCGATGAGGTCGAGGGCGACGTCGATCAGACGGTCGCGTCGTCCGGGGTCGCTGCGCCGGGCTGTCATGGCGACCACCCTAGTCAGCGTGCGTACGGACGTACGCTGGGCGCCCGGCGACGGGCGCCCGATCTCAGCGCAGCACCGAGCTGAGCAGCAGACTCGTCTCGGAGTTGATGACGCCCTCGACGCTGCGGATGCGCGCGAGCACGCGGTCGAACTCGCCGAGCGATGCGGTGCGGTACTCGGCGACCAGATCCCATCCGCCGTTCGTCGTGTGCAGCGAGACCACCTCGGGGAACCCGCGCAGCTGCCGGATGACGTGGTCGGTCGACCGCCCCTCGATCTCGATGAAGCCGATCGCGCGGATCAGGTCGGGATCGTGATCCTCGCGCACCCGCACGGTGTAGCCGAGCACGGTGCCCGACGCCTCGAGCCGATCGAGGCGGGACGTGACGGTGGCCCGTGTCACCCCGAGTCGACGGGCCAGAGCGGCGGCGGACTCGCGGGCGTCGACCCGGAGGGCGGCGAGGAGGCGCCGGTCGAGTTCGTCGAGATCGGCCATGCATCGGAATGTACAGCACGAGCATGCGATCAGCGCACTCGGCCGTGCGGATTCACGCTGGCTGATGATTGCCGGTGCACATCGCCCAGTCCTAGCGTGGAGTCGTCACGGGCGCTCGTCGCCCGCGACGACGACGACGGCGGCCGATCCGGCCGCGGAACGAGCAGAGGGGAGGCGCCCGTGGTGCGCTTCGTGGACGTCCGGAACATGATCCGCTGGGTGACCGACCGCGGAGTCGGCCCGATCACCACCGGCATGGTGGCCGCCCTCGAACGGGACTTCGCGCGCTGGCCCGCGTTCGACAAGTCGCCGCGCGTGGCCTCGCACTCGCCCATCGGCGTGATCGAGCTCATGCCCGCGAGCGACAGCGAGACCTACGGCTTCAAGTACGTCAACGGCCACCCGTCCAACCCGGGTCGCGGGTTCCAGACGGTGACCGCGTTCGGCGTGCTCTCCGACGTCGACACCGGGTATCCGACCTTCCTCGCCGAGATGACGATCCTGACGGCGCTGCGCACGGCCGCCACCAGCGCGATGGCCGCGAAGCGCCTCGCGCGGAGCGACGCCCGCGTGCTCGCCCTGATCGGGTCGGGCTCGCAGGCGGAGTTCCAGGCCCTGGCGATGCGCGCCTCCCTGGGGATCGGCACCCTGCGCGTCTACGACGTCGACCCTCGGGCGACCGGGAAGCTCGTCCGCAACCTGGGCCCCCTCGGCTTCGACATCACCGTCTGCGCGAGCCCGCTCGAGGCGGCCGACGGCGCCGACGTCATCACCACGTGCACCGCCGACAAGCAGAACGCGATCGTGCTGCCCGACGAGGCCGTGCGACCCGGCGTGCACGTCAACGCGATCGGCGGGGACTGCCCCGGCAAGACCGAGCTCGACCCCGCGACGCTCCGCCGCGCCGACGTGTTCGTCGAGTACCCCGAGCAGACGCGGGTCGAGGGCGAGATCCAGCATCAGGCGGAGGACTTCGCCGTGACCGAGCTGTGGGAGGTCGTCGCCGGCCGGCTGCCCGGCCGCACGAGCGACGAGCAGATCACGATCTTCGACTCCGTCGGCTTCGCCATCGAGGACGTCTGCGCCCTCAAGTACCTCCGGGACGACGTTGTCGGCACCGACTACGCGGTCGGGATCGACCTCGTCGCCGACCCGGACGACCCGAAGGATCTGTTCGGCCTCGTCGCCCGTCAGCCCGTCGGGGTCTGAGGACGACGTGACGAGCGTCGCCCCGTCGCGCCGCGCCTCCTCGTCCGGGGACCCGGCGGACGCCGCATCGCCCGTCGCGATCCGACGACGGGACGGCGACCCCGAGGAGGCGCGGCTCGCCCTCCAGTCGCCGGCCGCGGTCGTGATGGTCCGCCCGCGGTTCTTCGCGCCCAACCCCGAGACGGCCGCCGACAACGCGTTCCAGACCGACCCGGCCGAGGTCGACGCGTCGCGCGCCGAGATCGCCGCCCGGGCACGGGCCGAGGTCGAGGGCGTCGCGGCGGCGCTGGCGGGCGCGGGCGTGCGGGTGCACCTCGTCGAGGACGAGCGCGCCGACCGCCCCGACGCGGTGTTCCCGAACAACTGGTTCTCGACCCACGCCGACGGTCGTCTGCTGCTCTACCCGATGCACTCCCCCAGCCGGCGGGCCGAGCGGCGGGGCGACGTGGTCGAGCTGCTCCGCGCCTCCTACGGGGTCTCGTCGGTGATCGACCGCTCGGGGCTCGAGTCGCACGGTCTGCACGTCGAGGGCACGGGCGCGCTGGTGTTCGACCACGTCGACCGGGTCGCCTACGTCGCCCTCTCGCAGCGCGCCGACCGGGCGGCCGTCGAGCTCGTCTGCCGCGGACTCGGCTACGACGTCGAGGCGTTCACCGCGACCGACGCCGACGGCGTGCCGATCTATCACACGAACGTCATGATGAGCGTGGCGTCTCGACTCGCGCTGGTCGGTCTCGAGGCCGTCGCATCTCGGAGCGAGAGGAGGCGCGTGGCCGAGCGCCTCGCCGCCTCCGGGCGCGAGGTGGTCGCCCTCGACCGGGCCCAGCTCGCCGAGTTCGCCGGGAACGCCCTCGAGCTGCGTGGCGCCGACGGGCCCGTGCTGGCGGTGTCGTCGCGCGGCTGGGCCGCTCTCACCCGCCGTCAGCGCGCCGCCGTCGAGCGGCATGCGCGGCCGCTGCCGCTCGATGTGCCGACGATCGAGCTGGCCGGCGGATCGGTGCGTTGCATGCTCGCCGGCGTGCATCTGCCGGGGCGCGGCGCCGTCGCCGGCGGCTGAGCCGTCAGCGGCAGCGGAGCCCGTTGAGGATCGACACGGTGACGCCCGTCGTCGCGTCCGACGTCGAGGTCCAGAGGGTGCCCGTCGCCCCGAGCACGGCCTTGACCTTGACCGTCGACGCGAGATTCAGGCTGAGGCCGGCGGTCGGCGTGAACGTGACCGACCTCGTCGAGTTCGGGCCCGACGTCGCCGACGACGCGGCGGTGCTGGCGTACATCACCGTGCCGCCGAGCAGGCCGGGCCCCTGGAGCTCGAAGGAGTCCGCGTCGGCGCCCGCCGGGTAGGCGAACGTGATGGTGACGCCGTTGCTCCCCGCGTTGACGCATCCGAGGGTCGTCGTGCTCGGCACGGCCGCCGGCTGACCGACCATGCCGGCCGTCCACGACGACTTCGGGTTGACGGTCGTCGCGAGGAACGGCGCCGCGATCGCCGTCGCGGGCAGCACGAACCCGATGCCCGCGGTCGCGATGACGAGCGCGCTGAGACCCGAGCCCCAGAGCAGGCGTCGGCGCCGGCGCACCGCGCGACGCTCGACCAGCACGAGCCGGCGGGCGCCGACGCCGTCGCGACCGGGGATCCGAGGAGGTGCGGTGCGGGAGAGCCCGCCGCGCGCCTCCTCGACGTGGGCGGCCGGAGCGACGACCCGCAGCATCCGGCCGACGGCGACCCCGGCGCGGTGCAGACCCGCGCGGGGCGTTCGGACGCGGTCCCGATCCGCTCCCGTCGAGCCGCCGCCGCCGTGACGGCCGTGACGGCGGTCGGTCCGGTCGGCGGGATCGGGGTCGGGACGGCGTCGCAGCGGACCGTCGAGGAGCGTGATCGACAGCAGCACCAGGAACGCGAGCCCCGCGAGCACGAGGTGCGCCGTGTCGCCGTCGTGCAGCCAGACGATCGGCATCCCGATGTAGGGCACGCGCAGCACGCCGATGCCGTGGACGTCGTCGGGCGGGACCTCGGACGAGTCGGCCGAGGCGTTCGCGTCGCCCTTCGTGACGAGCATGCCGTCCGGGGCGGTCGAGTCGACCCGGTGCAGTCGCAGCGCGCCCTCGCGGTCGGGGTCGTCGAAGAGCAGCACCTGCCCGGGGGCCAGCCGCTCCTGCTCGATGGGACGCGCGATCACGATGTCGCCGACGGCGACGCGCGGCATCATCGAACCGGTCATCACGGTCGTGGGCTGCCACCCGACGACGGCCGGGGCCGCCGCCCAGAAGGCGAGGCCCAGCAGCAGCGCGACCAGCCCGCGGGCGAGCGTCGCGGCCACGATGCGCGACCAGTCGGCCACGGTGGCGGCGTCGACGCTCGACGCCCGGGGTGCCGCGGCGACGGTGGCATGCGACGTGTTCACGACGACGGCCTCTCGCTCGGAGCGCCCGGAGGCCCGGCTCAGCTGTTCTGGGCCTCCCAGGTGAAGCCGAGGGCCGCGGTGCCGCCCTGGACGGTGGTGGGGGCGTTGGAGGGCAGCGTGTAGGTGAAGCGGAAGACCTTCGACTCGGAGGCCGTGCCGGTGGGCGACCAGGTCGCGAGGCCGTTGGCGAACGTCGAGTACGTCGACCCGAAGGCGGCCACGGTGCCGTTGTAGAGCTGGCCGCCCGTGCCCTGCGCCACGAAGCCGGTGCAGTCGGAGAACGTGCCGCCGGTGCCCTGCTCGACCTGGAGGTTGAGGCTGCCCGCGAGCGCGTTCGTCGTGGCCGGGGCGGTGCCGTACAGCTTGACGGACGACGCCAGCGAACCGGTCGACGTGACGACGATGCACTTCGTGCCGGTCGAGCCCGGCTTCAGCCCCGTGGCGGTGAACATCGCCGTGTTCGCGTCGTCGTCGGACAGGGCGACGTTGCCGGCCGTCCAGTTGTTCGTCGGGTTCGACGTCGTCGCCGTGAAGGCCGAGTAGGAGGCCGTCGAGACGACGATCCCCGAGGCGACGAGGGCGAGGGGGACTCCGACGAAGGCGGCGATGCGAGCGGCGCGGGTGGCGGCGATGGACATGACGGGACTCCTGATCCGAACGAGAGACGGAGCGCCACGATCGACGAGGGCGGCGGCGCGAGTGGTGAGGTCGCGGGGCCGGGTCGTTCGGAGCTGGTGAGGATCCGATGACGCTCCGTTGGTACGAACATGAAGATACGTCAGACTCGGCGACCGCACAAGACGGTCCGGTGGCCCCCGTTGACGGGTGGCCTACGCCCCCACGCCGGGCACCTCGGCCACGGCGATGTCGGCGCCGTCCGCCCCGCGGATCTCGACGGCCGCGACGTCCTCGCGCAGCACGGCGGCGTTCAGGCTGCAGTCGATCTCGACGTCCGTTCCGAGGAACGTCCCCGACTCGTACTCGCGCCCGTCGTCGCCCACGACGACGACCGTGAACGCGTCGCCGGCGGGCAGACCCGTGACCGTCAGCAGCGTCTCGGTGCCCCAGGTGTGGGCCACGACGTCGCCGTCGACCGCGACGCCCGAGGGCGCCCCGGCGAAGGCCACCGGCTCGACGGCGCCGAGGGTGCCGGGCGGGCCGTCGACGTGCGGGTCGCGGGGCGCGGCGACGAGCGCACCGGCACCGGCGCCGACCGCGAGGCAGGCGGCGGCGCCCAGGGCGGTGACGAGGGCGCGCCGACCCGGGCCGCGGCGTCCCCGAGCAGCGCGGCCGGGGCTCGCCGACAGGGGCGTGACGGGGGCGACGGCGGGAGACGAGGAGGCGCGGGGCGGCCCGGGCGCGGCGCCCCGGACGGACTCGGACTCGGTGCCCCGGACGGACTCGGGCTCGGACGCGGCGATGCCCGCGATGCGGTGGCGCAGGTCGTCGCTCGGTTCGAGATCGACCCAGCCCGCGCCTCCTCGGCCGTGGGACGGGTCGCCGAGGTCGCCGAGGCGGGTCGTGAGGGCGGCGAGCTCCGCCAGCTCGACGTCGACCGTCGGGTCGGCGGCGCGGAGGGCGTCGAGCTCCGCCTGCTCCGCCGACGAGAGGTCGTCGGCGAGCGCCGCCGCGATCAGCTCGTCGCGGCGCGAGGGCGTCGGATCAGTCATCGGTGGTGCCGCCTTCGTCGAGGTGGGTTCTGAGGGCGCGCAGGGCGTAGTGCACGCGGGTGCGGAGGGTGGCGACGGGCACCCCGGTGGTCTCGCTGACGTCGCGGTAGGTCCGGCCGCGCAGATGCACGGCGACCACGGCGGCGCGGTGCTCGTCGCTGAGCCGCGCGAGCCCCTCGACGAGGCCGAGGCGGTCGAGGGGATCGGGGTCGTGGCTGGCGGCGTCGGGCGCGTCGTCGGGGGTGACGAGGTGCGGGGTGCGCTGCCGGGCGCGGAGCACGTCGATGACGACCCGGCGCTCGATCGCGAACAGCCAGGTGCGGGTCGAGGCGCGGGCCGGGTCGAAGCGGTCGCGGGCCCGCCAGGCCCGCAGGAACGTCTCCTGCACGCAGTCCTCCGCCTGACCGCGGTCGCCCAGAGCGTTGACGGCGAAGCCGAGCAGCGCGGAGCCGTGCTCGGCGAAGGCCGCGTCGACGTCGAAGCGCGACGGGGGTGCGGTCATCGGGCTCCGCTCGGCGGTCGGGGTGCGGTGCGGCGTCAGGAGGGCCGTCACGGGCGTTCCTCTCAGACTAGGCGGGACTGCGGTCTCCAGGGGATACGTCGGGAGGCGCGGTTCCGTTCATCGACGACCCGCGCCTCCTCGGCGGGGTCGCGGCGGTCCTGCCCCGCGGCCGACGGGGACGGTGGGAGCCCTCTGCGGACGACGGACGCCCCGCCCGGAGCGGATCCGGGCGGGGCGTCGGCGGGGTGACGGGTCGACGGGTCAGGCCGCCGGACCGCGCGAGGCGCGACGACGACGCGAGACGACCAGCGACCCGAGACCCAGGGCGACGAGCAGGGCCGCGAGCAGCCCGGCGGTCGCGGTTCCCTCGGCGCCGGTGAAGGCGAGCGAGTCGTCGGCGACGGGGGCTGCGGCGGCCGGGGCTGCGGCCGGGAGCGTCGTGCCGCCCGACCCTCCGACGGTGGACCCCGGACGCGGAGCCGTCCCGTCGACGCCCGCCGGAGCGGTGCCGGGACGCTCGCCGGGAAGGACGACCGACACGCGGGTGATCACCGAGGCGGAGCCCGCGTTCACACCGCGGACGCCGTCGGGGCTGGTGGTCGGCACATCGATCTGACGCGACGACAGGACGTACTCGCCGGGCTCCAGGAAGGGTACGTCCCGCCACGTGCCGTCGGCGGCGACCACGGCGATCAGCTCGCCGCGGAAGTCCACGTCGTCGCTCGTCACCTTGATCAACACGGTGGCGCCGGGGGTGCCCGTGCCGACGAGCTCCTCGGTGACCGCGGGGCGGGGTCCGAAGACGGCGTCCTGCGGGTACTGGCCCGCGGCGACGAGCACGCCGCCGTCGGCGACGGAGGTGATCGCGGGGGCGGGGAGCGTCACCGGGCGCACCGTGAAGTCGCGCCCGCCCGAGACCGCGGAGCGCGAACTGATGCGGCGGCCGGTGTCGTCGACGAGGTACTGCCGTGCGCTGAAGCGCCACTCGCCCGTGGGGATCGTCGCGACGTGGGTCAGCACGCCCGACGCCGGGACGGTGATGTCGCCCGACGGCCCGCGCTGCGAACTCGAGGCGTCCCGCCACGACATCTCGACCTTAGCACCGGGGGTGGCGCGGACGACGATCGTCACGGGGCCGCCGAGACGGGTGGCCCCGGAGGCGCGGGTCGGCTCGTACAGGGCGCCGACCGTCGGCGAGACGACGGACACGGGGCCCGGCGCCGCCAGGTAGGCCACGACGTGCTGGAAGCGGATGCGCGACTCGGGCGAGGGGGTGCCGCTCGGCCGCCCGTCGGCGCCGGGGGCGGACTGACGGACGGTGGTGATCCACTCGATCGAGCCCAGCTCGAGCGTCGCCGTCCACCGACCGTCGGAGCCGACGGGCGCGAGGGCGTACTTCGTGGGGCTGTACCAGCCGCGGATCGGGTCGGCGCGGACCGTGACGACGGCGCCGGGCTGCCCGGTGCCCGTGAAGGTGACGGGGGCCGCGGTGTCGCTCTCGCCTCGAGCGGCGGAGCGGACGACCGAGCCCGCGGTGGGGCTCGTGAGGATCGGCGCCGTGGTGATGGGGGCGGCCTCGGCAGCGGCGTCGGCGGCGGTCTCGTCGGCAGCGGCGTCGGCGGCGGTCTCGTCGGCCACGGGCTCGGCGGCGGCGTCGGGCACGGGCTCGGCGGCGGCAGGCTCGGCGGCCACGGGCTCGTCGAGCGCGGGCGTCTCGGCGACGGGGGCCTCGGCCGCAGGCACGGCGGCGGGCGTCTCGTCGACCGGGGCCTCGACGGCCGGGGTCTCAGCGGCCGGGGTCTCAGCGGCCGGCGCCTCGACCGGAGGGGCCGGGGTGGCCGGGGTGTCGGCGGCGGGTGTCTCGACGACCGCGGCGGACGTCGGGTCGGCGACCAGCGCCTCCTCGGTGACGGTCGACTCGGCGGGCGTGGCGGCGGTGGCGGTCGGGACGACCAGCAGCACCCCTCCGACGGCCAGTGCGAGCGTCGTCGGGATCGCCGCCGCCTTCTTCCAGGTGGTGTTCGTGTGCGCGTGCACGGTGGTGCCTCTCTGCGTGGGTCGAACACGCCGGTCCGCTCTGACCCACCCCGAGCGCCGGACGTCCGGCGTGGTGATCTCCCTGCCGACATCGCTCAATCTAGGAGGCCGCAGGGCGCCGTGACCGCGGCGAGATGCTTCCGTGATGCAACATCGTCCTGCAGGATGACGAGCCCTCATCTATGCGGGTGAGGGCGTCCACCTGAGGGTGTCGTCGTCCTTCGCCCAGGCGGTCGGAGCGGCGTCGGACCCGGGCATGTCGGTGAGCCAGTAGGTCTGGTCGGGACTCCATCCCGCCATGACCGAGGCGGTGCGATCGTCGACGGCGATGGCGCGGCCGGCGGTGAGCAGATAGCCCGCGACGGAGACGTGCACGGCGTCGACGACCTCGGCGACGGATGCCCAGTCGGGCGACACCCAGTCGCCGTCACGGCCCGTGGTGCGATACCAGTCGCCTCGGTGGACGCCGCTCACCTCGAGAGGGTGCTCGCGGCAGAGTCGAGCCCAGTCGTCGGGGCCGGCGACCTCGATGACGCGGGCGTCGGGCGGGACGACGAGCGGCACGACCCGCGCGCCGTCCTCGCCGAATCCGTCTTCGACGAGGCGCAGCCCGAGGGGGACGCCGTCGGGGCCGGCGTGCGTCGAGACCGGCCCGACCCGGTTCGGCGTCGACCACCACTCGCCGCTCGTGGCGCGAGCGGGGTGCCCCGACCGTCGCCCCCGTGGTGGCCGTGATCGGATCTCGTCGGCGACGACCCCGTCGCGCCACTGCTGCAGGGCCGCCCGCGTGCCGATGATGCTCCAGCTCGGCGGTTCGCGGCTCTCGGCCCAAGGGGTGTCGAACGCGACCAGATGCTGTCGGGCTGCGAGGCCGTCGCCCCACCAGGCTGTGGCCGGGGTCGAGACGACGTGCTCGGCGATGCGGCGGAGGGAGGCCGTGACGGCGGGCTCGACGAGCAGCAGGTCGTCTCCGTCGGGCTCCTGCCAGTAGGCGGCGGCGTCGACGGTCGCCTCGAGGGCGGCCATCAGCGTGTCGTCGTCGAGGTGCGGCAGCTCGACCTCGTCGAGTGCTGCGCCGAGTTCGGCGGGTGTCGGATCGGGCAGGGGCTCGTCGGCGCCCGGACCGAACAGGACGATGGAGGTGCCCGCCCCGCTCGCCTTCGCCGCCCGGTACGACGCGGCGAACAGCAGATGCCCGAAACGCAGCCCCGCCTCGGTGATCGGCTCCGCCTGCTTCACGAGCTCGAGACAGAACCGGCGCCCGCGCGGTCCGGCGAGCAGGGAGTCGGGATCGAGGCGCACGGCGCTCAGCCTAGGGACGACCTAGGCCCACGCGATCACGGTCGAGACGAGCGTGTGGATGAGACCGAGGGCGAGGACGGTGGGGAAGGTGAACGCGGCGACCATCCCCGCCATCATGCCGAGGTGCCGCCCTCGCCCGCCCCGCACGCCGGCCGCGGTCGCGACGACGACGATGACGGCGACCGCCATCAGCAGGAACGCCAGGGCTTGCACGCTGAGATCGACGAGGGTGCGCTCCTGCTCGGACAGCGCATCCCAGGATGAGGTCTGGAGCGGCAGCGTCCATCCGACGAACAGCGTGGCGAGGGCCGTGGGCACGGCGACGACGACCGCCAGGAGGCCGAGCATCCGCGTCACCGCCTCTCCCGCCGCACAGGTCGACCCGGTGCGAGGACCCCGCGTAGCAGGAGGTGCGGTGTCGGTCATCGACGAGATGGTCGAGCGGGCGCGTCGGCGCCGGCCCGGGAACGGCGCGCAACCCGAGCCGGGCCGGATGCCCGGGCGTCGCGCCCGAGGACGGTCCACGCGACGATCGTCACCGGGGCGATGACCACGAGCAGGACGATCCACAGGGCCTTGGCCGCGTCGCTGAGTGAGGATCGGACGACGCTCACGACGAACCACGTGGCCGCGGCGACCAACGCCACGACGATCACCGTCCAGCCGAGGTCGTACGACGCCGGGAAGACGACCGCGGCTCCTTCGGGGCCGGCGAGACTGAGCGGTGCGAGCATGCGCTGAGGCTATCGGTGACACGCGATCCACCGCACCGGCGGCGCCTGCGGCACAGTGTCCTGGTGACCGATGCGACTCCCCCACCCCACCCGGCTCCCGACCGCGACGTCGAGGTCCTGCGCCTCACAGCGTTCTCGTCCGACCCCGCGGGTGGCAACCCGGCCGGTGTCGTGCTCGACGCCTCGCCTCTCGGTGACGACGACATGCAGCGCATCGCAGCCGAGGTCGGCTACGCCGAGACCGCGTTCGTCGTCGACCCGGGCACGGACTCCCGCTCCCGACGAGTCCGCATCCGCTACTTCTCGCCCGGTGCCGAGGTCCCCTTCTGCGGCCACGCGACCATCGCGACGGCCGTGGCGCTCGCCGAGCGACGCGGCGTCGGCCCGTTCACGATCGACACCGCCGTCGGTCCCGTCGTGATCGACACCGCCCGAGGAGGCGCGGCGAACGCCCCCGAGACCGCGATCACCGCCTCCTTCACCAGCGTCGAACCCCGCGTGCGGAGTCTCGACGCCGACGTCGCCGCGCGTCTGCTCGCACTGCTCGGACTCTCCCCCGACGACCTCGACGAGCGCTGGCCGGCACGGGAGGCCTACGCCGGCAACCGGCACCCGGTCGTCGCGGTGCGCGATCGGGCCGTCTTCGACGGGTTCGGCTTCGATCCGGTCGCGGTCCGCGGGCTGATGGACGAGCAGGGCTGGGCCGGAACGGTGACCGTCGTCCACCGCCGGAGCGGCGCCGACGAGCCGCTCGTCGTCGAGGCGCGCAACCTGTTCCCCGTCGGCGACCTCACCGAGGATCCGGCCACGGGGTCGGCGGCCGCCGCCCTCGGGGCGTATCTCCGCGCGCTCGATCTGATCGCGCCTCCTGCCCGGTTCGTGGTCCACCAGGGTCGGCACATCGGCCGCCCGGGGGTGCTGCTCGTCGACGTCCCGTCGCACGGCGGCATCACCGTCACCGGCACGGCGGTCGCGATCAGCTGACCGTCGACTCCGAGGCTCCGCCCTGCTTGTCAAGCCCCCGGGGATGAACATCGAGTGGAATTTGCATGAACTGCAACCTTGTGGTCGTCTATGAGTTCCCACAGCGTTGTGAAAGAGAGAATCCGTGACGAGCAAGACCTCACCCGCCGACGCGCCCGCACGACGCGGGCTGACCGCGTTCCTCGCGGCCCCGCCACCCGCGCCCCGCCTCGACGAAGCGACCGTCGCGCGCCGGTACCCGCGCCTCCGGCTGCAGGTGTTCGTCGGCATCTTCATCGGCTACGCCGCGTACTACCTGATCCGCAACAACGTGCCGCTGGTGTCGACGATCCTCAAGGACGAGAACGGCTTCAGCACCGTCGGCCTCGGAGTCATCACGAACGGCGTGCTGCTCGCCTACGGGTTCAGCAAGTTCCTCAGCGCGATCGTCAGCGATCGCAGCAGCGCGAGGTTCTTCCTGCCCATCGGACTGGCGCTGTCCGCATCGGCGAACCTGTTCATCGCATTCGTCCCCGCCGTCGGGGCGAGCGTCGCCTTCTTCGCGGTCGTGATGATATTCAACGGGTTCTTCCAGGGGATGGGCTGGCCGCCGAGCGGGCGCACGCTCGTCCACTGGTTCTCGACCTCCGAGCGAGGCGGCAAGACCGCCATCTGGAACGTCGCCCACAACGTCGGAGGCGCGGGTGCCGGTGGTCTCGCCGGTCTCGCCCTCGCCTGGTTCGGCGGGTGGCAGAGCGTGTTCTGGTTCCCCGCGATCGTCTGTCTCGTCATCGCCGTCGTCGCCCTGGTCCTGCTGCGTGACACCCCCGAGTCCGAGGGTCTGCCGCCCATCGAGGAGTACCGCGACGACCCGGCTCCGGTCGAGACCGACGCCTCGGACGAGGGTGCGTCCACGTGGACGACGATCCGCCGCTACGTCCTGACGAACCGCACGATGGTGAACCTGGCGCTGGCGAACGTGTTCGTCTACACCCTCCGGTACGGAGTGCTGGTCTGGGCGCCGGTGTACCTCGCCGAGGTGCGCGGGGCGAGCCTCGGTGAGGGGATCGCCGGGTTCTCGCTGTTCGAGCTCGCCGGGATCCCGGGCACCCTGCTCTGCGGCTACATCAGCGACCGGGTGTTCACGGGCCGCCGCTCGCCCACGGGCATCCTCTTCATGGCTGCCGTCGGCGTCGCCGTGGCCGTGTACTGGCTCTCGCCCGTCGACGGCCCGCTCTGGGTCTCGCTGGCGATGCTCGTCGCCATCGGCGGCCTGATCTACGGACCGGTCATGCTGATCGGGCTGCAGGCCCTCGATCTCAGCCCGCGCAGCGTCGCCGGCACGGCCGCCGGCTTCACCGGACTGTTCGGCTACGTGCTCGGGGCGACTCTCGCCTCGACGGGCATCGGCCTGTCGGTCCACGCCTTCGGCTGGGACACCACCTTCGTCCTGATCCTCGTCTGCGTCGTCCTCGCGATCGTGCTCCTCGCCATCGTCGGACGCGACGAGAAGGCGCTCAAGGCCCGCCACGAGACACGTGACGAGGCCCGCCGGGCGTCGAGCTGACCGCATCGCCGGCCGGCCCATCCGTCGCTCGAGGGAGGCGCGGGGCCGGTCGGCGACGTAGCGTCCCCTCATGGACGAGTCCACGGAACGCCCCGTGCCCGACCCCGAGAGCGGCGCCGGCGCCGCCGACGACGCGGAGGAGTCGGACTCGAACGACGTCGCGATGGCGATCGTGTTCGGCGTCGTCGGCGTGACCCTGGTGCTGACCCTCGACACGCCCTGGGCGGGGCTGCCCATGCTGGTGCTCGGCCTGTTCTTCGGCGGCAGGGCCGTCCGTCGGAGCCTGCGCCCGGGCGGCGATCCCGCGAGCACGCCGACCACCAGGGCGTCGGAGGCCGACGACTAGCGGCGCATCCGATCCGTCGAGAATCGCGCCGTGGCGAAGTCCCCGCCCTGCGGGGTGCGCTGGTCGATCGGCTCGACCTCGCCTCGTTCTGCGGAGTCGTCTTCGGGCACGTAGCCGAGGGCGGCGCCGGAGTCGAGATCCCACCAGCGGGTGGTGTTCGCCGACACCGCGTAGAACACGGCCGTCTTCTCGGTCGTCGTCATCGCCGCCACGAAGGCACGGACGGCGTCGGCGGGGCTGAGCCAGGTCCGTTGCGCGCGGGCGGACTCGGGCGCGTCGGCGTAGGTGCCGATGCGGACGGAGATCGTGCTGAGGTCGAACTTGTCGGCGTAGAGCCGGCAGAGCGCCTCGGCGGCCGCCTTCGAGACGCCGTAGAAGCCGTCCGGGCGGACGGGCATCTCGGGTGTCACGCGATCGCCAGCCGTGTACGAACCCGTCAGACGGTTGCTGCTGGCGAAGACGACCCGGGGCACGCCGGCTCGCCGGGCGGCCTCGAGCACGTGGTACGTGCCGACGATGTTCACCTCGGCCAGATCGTGGAAGTCCGCTTCGTCGGGGATGCCCCCGAGATGGACGACCCCGTGAGCCCCCGCGAACAGCTCGGTCAGCCCCTCGAGGTCGGCCAGGTCGGTCGTCGCGGAGGTCTCGCCCTGGTCGGCGGGGACGACCGGTCTGATGTCGGTCGAGACGAGCTCGACGCCCCGCTCGAGGAGTGCTGCTCGGAGGGCGGTTCCGATGGTGCCGGCCGCGCCGGTGATGACCCAGCGGCGGCCTGTGATCGTCGTCATGGACGGATCGTACGACGAGCCTCCGACACCGGGGCGGGTCCGCCGCTCAGTGACCGAGCTCGATGAGGAACACCCCCGCGATGATGCAGACGATGCCGGCGCCCATCAGCCAGGTGAGCGGGTCGCCGAAGAGCACGCGGCCCAGCACGGCGGTCAACGCGACGCCGGTCGCGGCCCAGACGCCGTAGGCGACGCCGATCGGGAGACCGAGCGAGAGCGCGGCGCCGAGCAGCGAGAAGGCGACGACGTATCCGATTCCGACGGCGACGTACCAGCGCCGTCGCCCGTCGGTGGCGAGCTTCAGGCTGATGGTCGCGGCCACCTCGCACACGATGGCGATCGAGAGGAGCACCCACGCCATCAGGGACCTCCGTCCGTCTGCGGGGCGGGCGGGGCGTCGCCCGGGTGACCCGCGCCTCCTGAGATTTCCGACGCCGCACGGGCCCGGGCGGAGTGCGCCCGCTGCGAGCCGAGCTCGACGAGCAGCACCCCGACGACGATCAGCGCGAGGCCGACGATCATCACCCCGGTCAGCGCCTGGCCGAACAGCACGGCCGCCATGACCGCGGTCAGCGCGACGCCCGACGCACCCCAGATGCCGTAGGCGACGCCGATGGCCATGCCGCCCTTCAGCACGCGGGTCAGGCAGAGGAAGGCCGAGAGGTAGCCGACGACGACGAGGGCGTACCAGCCGGGTGCGGTCACGGCGGCCTGCAGCGCCAGCGACGCGGTGACCTCGACCGCGATCGCGCCGCCGAGCCAGAGCCAGGTCATGCTGTGGTTCCTTCCAGAAGAGACGCGACGGCCCGGGCCGCGAGGGCGACGGAACCGCGAGCGCTCTCGCCGTCGCGATCGGCGAGCCACGCCGTGCCGATGCCGTCGGCGACGGCGATGAGCAGCGCCGCGACCTGGGCGGTCGGGACCGACCAGCGGAGACCGTCGGCGGCGGACCATTCGTCGACGTCGCGCGTGACATGACGTCGGTACTCGGCCTGCTCCCACCGCGCGAGGTCGACGAGCTCGGGGTCGCGGCGAGAGAAGGCGATGAGCTCCGCGAGCGCCAGCGCATGCCCCGGGCGGTCCATGACGAGGTCGAGTCGCGCTCGGAGACCGTGCTCGATGCGCTCTACGGGAGCCAGGGGGACGACCGGCCGGGCGAATGCGGCACCGAGCGCGGCCCGGAGTTCGCGCCCGAGCACGGCCGCGAACAGGTCGGCCTTCGAATCGAAGCAGTAATGGAAAGACCCGTGCGGCAGCCCCGCTCGTGCGGTCACCGCGCGGGTCGTGACCCCCGAGACCCCCCGGTCGGCCATGACGGTGACGGCCGCCTCGATCAGCTGCCGACGCCGCTCGTCTTGCGGTCGGTGCTCTCGGGGTGGGCTCATAGCTCGAGCGTACGACGAATTGGCCAACTGGCCAACTGGGGGTTCGCCGAGGCTCTGCTGGGAGTGATCCAGGGTTCTCTCCGATTTGGCCAAGTGGCCATTTGTTCCGTCTAGGGTCTCCGCATGATGACGACTCGAGACACTCCGATCAGCGCACCCATCACCATCCGCCAGGCGCAGGGAACCGACACAGGCGTTTCGGCGCCACTCGCCGAGGCCTTCGAAGAGGATCCGGTGATGGCGACGTTCGTCCCCTCCGGCCCGGGGCGCCTCGCGCGACTGGACACCCTGTTCACGGCCCTCCTGCAGTCCGGACCCCTCGCGTCGGGGACGGTCGACGTCGCGGTCGATCAGCGTGGCCACGTCGTCGGGACGGCTGTCTGGGAGTCGCCGAGAACAGGGCCCGAGACCCCGGGACCGTTCCTCGCGCAGCTGCCCGCGTTCCTCCGCGCTCTCGGACTCCGGGGCGCCCTCGCTGCTGCACGCCACCGAGCCGTGCTGCACCGGCCGCGACCCCGACTGCCGCACTGGTACCTGGCCGAGATCGGCGTCGCCGCCAGGGCCCGCGGTCTCGGCGTCGGCACCGCACTGCTCGAGCATCGTCTCCGGCGGATCGACGGAGCACGAGGCGCGGCGTATCTCGAATCGTCGACCGATCGCAATCGCGCCCTCTACCGTCGCCATGGCTTCGTCGAGCTCGGGGTCATCACGGGGCTGCCGTCGGGCGAACCCATGGCCATGTGGAGACCGCGGGCCTCGGCGCCGACGCCGATCTGACGGCGTCAGAGACCGCTCGCGAAGGCCTCCACCCGGAGTCGCAGGTCGCCGATGCGCCTCAAGCGGGCCGCCTCGACGTCGAATCCCTCGTAGGCCGGCGGCGGCGCGGTGCGCGCGTTGCGCGAGCACTGGAAGTCCTCGCAGACGAGACTGCCGATCGTGTCGCCGTTGCGACCGGCCTGCCCGGATCGCTTCGCGCTGTAGAACACGACGTCGTTCGGCAGCCTGACGTCCTGACACCACGAGCACTGCGGCCGCGAGCGCGGCATGGCGTCCGCACGGCGGAACAGGATGCCGACCGACTCGCCGTCGACGGTCGGCACGACGGCGTAGGCACGTCGCCCCATCTTCGGGTCCCGCCAGCCGAGGAAGTCGAGGTCGGCCCAATCGAGCAGGTCGAGACCGGGAGGCGGGGTGAGGTCGGAGACCTCCTTGCGGGAGGCGTTGACGAAGGAGGCGCGGAGGGCCTTCTCAGAGAGGGGGAGCATGACGTGCCGATCGAGATGTGGTCGTCCGGACGCACGACGTGCGACGGGACGGGCGGGAGGTGGGTTCGACGAGTCCGGCCGTGTCGATGACACGACCGGGGGCGTCAGGCCCTGGAGCCGGCGAAGACGCCGACGACCTCCTGAGAACGATCACTCACGTCGTCAGACTAGCCACCCGCAGACCATCGAGGTCGACATCGCAGCAGTCTGAGCGCCACCGCAGCACCCGGGAGCACTCTCGATCTCATGAGCGATCGAGACGACACCTTCACCGCCCTCAGCGTGCAGCGCGCCCGCGAGAACGTCGCGGAGGGCGGCAAGCCGTTCGCCTGCCTGCTGGTGCGCGACGGCGAGGTCGTCGTCGAGGCCGCCAATCACGTCGCGCAGACCGGCGACCCGACGGCGCACGCCGAGATCCGCGCCATCCGGCTGGCGGCAGAGCAGGGGCTCACCGACCTGCGCGGCATCGAAGCCTACGTCACGGCCTACCCCTGCCCGATGTGCCTCGGGGCGCTGTACTACGCGCAGCCCGACCGCGTGATCTACGCGGTGAGCCGGGAGGAGGAGGGCGAGCACTACGAGGACGGCAACCGCCTGATGACCCTCGACACCTTCTACGACGAGTACGCCAAGCCCCTCGACGAGCGCGCCCTCCGCGCCGAGAAGGGCCACGCCGACGACGCCACCGCCCCCTTCGTCGAGTGGTCCTCACGGCACCCGTCGTGATCCGCCCGAGGAGGCGCGGGCCGACGACGGACCGCCACCGTCCGGCCTCGACGGCACCGCACCTCCTCGGCACCCGGTCGTGCGCTCAGGGGTGGAACACCGCCCGGACGCAGCCGTCGGTCTTCTTCTTGAACATGTCGTAGCCCTGCGGTGCATCGCTCAGCGGCATGACGTGGGTGGCGAGGTGGTCGGTCGAGATCTCGCCCGCGGCGATGCGCTCGAGCAGCATCGGGATGTACCGGTGACCGAACTGCTGCCCCGAACGCAACGTCAGCGCCTTGTTCATGAAGGCGCCGAGCGGGAACTTGTCGACGTAGCCGCCGAACACGCCGAGCGAGAAGACGCTGCCGCCCTTGCGCGCCGAGAGGACCGCCTCGCGCAGCGCCGTCGGCCGGTCCGTCTCGAGCTTGAGCAGCGACTTCACCTTGTCGTAGACGCCGTCGGCGCGGTGGCTGTGCGCCTCCATGCCGACCGCCTCGATCGCGACGTCCGGGCCGCGTCCGCCGGTGCGCTCACGCAGCTCCGCCATGACCTCGGTGCTCGAGTAGTCGAGGGTCTCCGCCCCGATGCGCCGGGTCACCTGGTCGAGCCGCTCGGGCAGGCGGTCGATGACGATGACCTTCTCGGCGCCGAGCAGCATGCTCGCGCGCGCGGCCATCTGCCCGACGCCTCCGGCACCCCAGACGGCGACCGTGTCGCCCGGCTGCACTCCCCCGAGGTCGGCGCCCATCCATCCGGTGGGGACGGCGTCCGATGCGAAGACCGCCTGCTCGTCGGTGACGCCGTCGGGCACGGGGAAGGCGCCCGTGTCGACGAACGGCACGCGGACGTAGTCGGCGTGACTCCCGGCGAAGCCGCCCGTGATCTGGCTGTAGCCGAAGCAGCCGCCCGTGGCCGCGCCCCACAGCCCCTCGCCCATGCCCTGGTGCGGGTTCGAGTTGTCGCAGAGCGAGGTCTTGCCCGCCTTGCAGTAGACGCACTGCCCGCAGCTCATGAACGAGCAGACGACGACCCGGTCGCCGACCTTGCGCTTCGTCACGGCAGAGCCGACCTCGACGATCTCGCCCATGAACTCGTGGCCGAGGATGTCGCCCGCCCGCATCCCGGGGACGTAACCGCCCAGCAGGTGCAGATCCGAACCGCAGGTCACCGTCGTGGTGACCTTGACGATCGCGTCGTGCGCGTTGAGGATCCGCGGGTCGTCCACCGTCTCGACGGCGAGCTCGTTGATCCCTGTCCAGACGAGAGCCTTCACAGCACTCCCTCCCCACCGGAGCGGTGAGCGACGAGATCCGTCAGCCGACCGGCCGGCGTCGACCGCCGATGACCTTCGGGCTGCGGCTCCTGCCTCGTGATCTCGCCGACCTCGAGCAGCTGCTTCGTCTCGCGCAGCGCGCGGCGGACGTCCTGTCGCGGGTCGGCGCCGGTGGCCCGTCGGGCCAGCGATCCGACGGCGGTCGCAGGAGGCGCGGCGAGGGGACGCGCTGACAGCTCGGTCCCGCGACCCCCCGGCGCCTCCTTCGTGCGCACCTCGACCGAGTCGCCCAGGTCGCCGAGCGGGCCCGTGGCCGCAGCCGCGGCGACCTCGTCGCGAGGCCGGTCGACGGTGACGACGTGCCAGCGGTCCGCCGAGGCCCGTCGGCCGGATCGTCGGCGACGGACGACGACGACGGCTGCGGCCGTGACGGCGGGGAGGACGAGTGCTGGGGCGAGGCGCATGGGACTCCGATCCGCGAGGGGCTGCTCTGTCGGCCCGACGGTACGAGCCGGTCCGCCTCGACGACCGGATCGGGGCGCCCCCCTTGACAACGGCCTGAGGCCTCGTCTCGGGAGCGTGATGGATGCACAACGACTCTTGCGCAACATCCCTTGCGGAGTCTATCGTCGTCTCCATGACCCCCCGCGAGACCTCTCGGACGACGCTCACCTCGGCCGCCTCGATGCGCGTGATGGCGCATCCGACGAGGCTGCGCCTCCTCGGCCTGCTCCGCGAACGCGGCCCGCAGACCGCCGCCCTCCTCGGCGACCTGGTCGACGAGGCGCCGGGGACGATCAGCTACCACCTCGGTCGGCTGGCGTCGATCGATCTCATCGAACCCGCGACGGCGCAGAGCACGGATCAGCGCGAGCGCTGGTGGCAGGCGACCACGATGCTCACCTCGTGGGAGCCCGCCGAGCTGCTCGACGACCCCGACGACCTCGCCGCCTCGTCGGCCCTGCAGAAGTCGATCGCGCACGCCTACGCGAACCGGTACACGGACTACATCGACGCGGCACCGGCCCTGCCCCGCGAGTGGGTCGCGGCCGCGGCGAGCGGCGATCGCAGCCTGCGCCTCACGGTCGACGAGCTGGCCACCCTGCGGGGCGAGCTCGAGGCGCTCGTCGAGCGCTGGGTCGCGGCGAGCGCGAGCCGTGACCGCGACGACGACGGCGCGGAATCGGTCGCGCTCGTCTACCAGGCCTACCGGCGGCCGTGAGGCGCGCCCGATGCGCCGCGCATCAGCCGGGGGGTCGGTGACGACCACCCCGCGTGACCGTCGAGCCGTCGGCTCGCTGACCGCCCTGCTGGCGGCTCACGCCGTCTCGCAGACGGGCAACGTCGTGACGGCCTTCGCCGTGCCCTTCTACGTCCTCGGGCTCGGCGGCTCGGGAGTCGAGGTCGGGGTCGCCGCGTTCTTCGCGACCGTCCCCGTCGTCGTCGGCGGCGCGTTCGGCGGAGTCGTCGTCGACCGCGTCGGCCACCGTCGCGCCTCCGTCGTGGCCGATCTCGTCAGCGGGGCGGCGGTGCTGGCGATCCCCACCCTGGCGTTGACCGTGGGGCTGCCCTTATGGGCCCTGCTGGCGCTGGTCTTCGCCGGCGGCCTGCTCGACACCCCGGGGCAGACGGCCCGCCGCGTCATGCTGCCGCGCCTCACCGAACGGGCCGGCGTCCCCCTCGAGCAGAGCGTGGGCCTCCTCGACGGCTCGGAGCGCTTCGCGAAGCTCGTCGGCGCGTCGGTCGCGGGCCTGCTCGTCGCCGCGCTCGGGCCGCTCCCCGCCCTCTTCGTCACCGCCGCGACGTTCGCCGTGTCGGCGGGGCTCACGGTGGCGTTCGTCCCCGCGGCCACCCGGGAGCCCCCGGTGACCGGCGGCGACGGCAGCGTCACGACGGCCCGCACCTCGTACTGGTCCGATCTCGGCGACGGGCTGCGCTTCGTCGTCCGGGATCCCCTCCTGCGGCTGGTCGTCGCGCTCGTCCTCGTCACGAACCTGCTCGACGCCGCCCGCGGGTCGACCCTGCTGCCCCTCTATGCAGACGACCGACTGGGCGGAGCGGCCGCGTTGGGCCTGCTCGTCGCGACCATGGGCGGTTGCGCACTCGTGGGCAACATCGCGTTCGGCTTCGTCGCCCATCGGCTCTCCCGCCGCGTGACGCTCGCCGTGTGCTTCACCCTGGCCGGCGGCCCCTCGAGCGCCGCGTTCGCCCTGGGCGCCCCGCTGCCCGTGCTCATCGCGGCGACCGCCGTCGCCGGCCTCGCAGCGGGGTCGATCAACCCGATCCTCGGCGCCGTCCAGCTCGAACGGGTGCCCGAGCGCATGCGCGGTCGCGTCTTCGGACTCACGAACGCGGGGGCCTGGGCCGGAGTGCCGTTCGGCGCCCTGCTCGGAGGCATCGCCGCCGACACGATCGGCCTCGCCGTGGCCTTCGGGGTCGTCGCCGTCGCCTACACGATCGCCACGCTGACCCCCCTGCTCGGCGGCTCGTGGCGGTTGATGGAGCGAGAGCGGATCGCGCTCGGCCGGTCGGCGACCACCGGCGACCGCCCGCCCGCGCAGCGGAACGGCCCCGCCGAGGGCGGGGCCGTTCCGATCGATGATCGTCAGGAGGGGCGAGGAGCGTGACGGGTCAGACCTCCCGGCCCCGGTCCGCCCCGTCGTCGGCGGACGAAGCCTTCGCCGTGGCCGAGCTCGAGCCGCCCGGGAGCTCGACGTGCTCGACGTCGGCGTCGCTCTCGGTCTCGTCGGGGATGACCAGCAGCTCCGAGATGCGGCGGCGGTCCATGACCGTCACCTGCAGACGCGCCCCGTCGATCTCGACGATGTCGCCCACCCGGGCCAGTCGGCCGAGGCTCTCGATCACGAAGCCGGCGACCGTGTCGGACGCGCTGTCGGGCAGGTGGATGCCCGTCGCCTCCTCGAAGTCCTGGAAGTTCAGGCGGCCGTCGACCGTCCCGCCCCCGGCGCCGAGGTCCTCGGCGGCCGACTCGGTGTCGTACTCGTCGAAGATCTCGCCCACGACCTCCTCCACGAGGTCCTCGAGCGTGACGATGCCGTCGGTCCCGCCGTACTCGTCGATGATGACCGCGATGTGGTGCCCGCCGGCGCGCATGGACGTGAGCGTCGGCAGCACGCGGGCCGTGGCGGGCAGATACGAGATGGTGCGGACGATGTCGCGGACGGGGGTCGCCGGGTCCTTCGAGATGGCCTCGAACAGGTCGCGGACGTGCACGAAGCCGATGATGTCGTCGATGGACCGGTCGATGACCGGGTACCGCGAGTACGGGCGGTCCTGCACCTCGCTCGCGGCGTCGCTCACGGTGCCGGTGCCGTCGACGGCCGTGACCTCGGGGCGAGGGCGCATGACCTGGCTGAGCTGCCGATGACGCAACGAGAGCACGTCGTCGAGGATGCGGCGCTCGTCGTCGGGCAGACCCTCGTGGCTCGAGACGATGTCGCGGAGCTCCTCCTCGGTCATCTCCTCGCCCGTCTTGTGCGGGTCGCCGCCGAGCATCCGGACGACGAGGTTCGTCGAGATCGACAGCAGCCAGATGACGGGCCGCATGAGCACCGCGAAGACGGCCAGGACGGGTGCGACGGCGTAGGCGAACGAGGCGTTCCGCTGAATGGCCAGCCGCTTGGGCGCGAGCTCGCCGAGCACGAGCGAGAGGTAGGCGATGATCAGGGTCAGGGCGATGGTCGCGACCGTGCCCGCGGCCTGCTCGCCGAGTCCCCACGAGACGAGGAGGGGCGAGACCGACGGGGCGATCGACGACGCACCGTAGGCGGCCGACGCGAATCCGGCGACGGTGACGCCGATCTGCACGGCGGCGAGGAACATGTTGGGGTCGCGGGCGAGACCGGCGACCTTCTCACCCCGCTTGCCCCGGGCCGCGATGGCGTTGACCTGGCTCTCGCGCAGGGTGACCAGGGCCATCTCGGTGGCCGCGAACACACCCCCGACGAGGACGAAGACGACGACCAGGACGATGTTGAGGACGAGATCGCCGTTCATCGGGTCGTGGTGGCGATGGGCCGGGTGGTGCCCGGGGTCTTCCGGGCGCCCGGACTATGGCAGTCGGACGACGAGGACGATGAGTCTGCTGTGCGCTTCATGGGTGGAGAGTACCGGTAGAAGGGTGAGAGACACCGGCCTCGTCGTCGGCCGGACAGCCGCCTGCGGCTCAGCACCTCGGCCCTCCCACGATCGCGGCGTAGCGTCAGAGCATGACTGACGAGAAGCAGACCGAACCGATCATGGACGGCGCGACCGAGGCGACCAACGACGAGAAGCTCAGCGGGCTGATCGAGCAGGTCGAGCACGACCACGGCGACGAGGGAGCCGGCGCGATGGCCGACCACCTCCGAGACCGCATGGACGAGACGAGGACCGAGCCCGAGAACGGCGGCGACACCGAGGACTGACCCGCAGGGTGGCACCCCTGACCGCTGACCCCTGACCTGGGGGTGCCGCCCGCGCCTCCTCGACCGCGCCGCGGCGACGGTCCGTCGATACTGTGCAGACAGGGGGTTCTACCGGCGACGCGTCGGGGGCTCGTGCAGCCGGACGGTCCGGCGCCGATCGGTCCGACGACACGGGCCACGGCGAAGACGTCGCGCAGCGGCGTGATCAGGGGGAAGACATGGCGACACAGGCGACGACACGGAATCGGATCATCGGGGCGGTGGTGGCGATCGTCGTCGCCGTGCTCGTCTCGTTCGGGGTGCGGGCGGCGTTCCAGGCGTTCGGGGGCGACTCGAAGGAGGACGCCATCGCCGAGAACGTCGAGCAGGCGAAGGAGCAGTACGACCTGCCGCAGCAGATCGACGAGGTCACCGTCCTCGAGGACATCACGGCCGAGTCCGACGCGATCCACTACCGCTACACGCTGTCGGGCGAAGGCGTCGAGAGCGTCACCGAGGAGCTGCTCGCGGCGTCGGTGCTCCCGCAGCTGTGCAGCACGGCGGCGACGCGCGACATCCTCGACCGCGACATCGGGATGAAGTACTCGTACGACGTCGAGGGAACGGGCGACCAGCTCGAGCTGGCCTTCTCGAAGTCCGACTGCGCGTAATCCGCTCGCGGTCTCCCGGACCCGTCGACCCCGCTCCGGCGGCGGCTCGGCGGGTCCTTCTCATCCGGCCTTCCCGAGCTGCGATCGACCTGGCAGAGTGAGGCGATGACCGATCGTGCTCACGACGACCTCAATCGCTCGCCCGTCGACGACGACGCGGTCGACGATCTCTTCTCCCGCGCCGAACGCCGCGACCGGGTCGTGCAGCTCGGCGTCGTGCTCGGGTACGTCGGTCTCTCGTTCGTGCGCCCAGCCTCCCTGGCTCCCGTCGCGCGGGTCGCGTATCACGTGACCCTCGCCGGACTGGCGGCGGCAGGCACGGCCAGCGGACTCACGCGCGAGCCCTTCACCGATCCGAAGGTCACGGCAGGAGGCGCGGCGGGGGCCGCCGGGGTCGTCATCGGCTTCGCGCGCACCACCGAGGCCCTCGACGAGCGTCTGCACCGGTCGATCGAACGCCTCGGCGTCGACCGACCACGGTGGATCATCGCTGCGCTCAGCCTGACCGTCGGCGTCAGCTCGCTCGTGCTCGAGCGGGTCGTCACCGAGCGGAGGCGCGCCCTGGTCGAGGCCGAGGCGGCCGCGGCGACGGCGCCGGCGCAGTCGGCCTCCCGCTCGCACTGACTCCGCTCCGCCCCGGGGCGCACCCCCGCCAGCGCCGCTTATGGAGGGACACGGCGCCTCCCGACGACCGGGGCTGGCAGGATGGCGTCATGAAGACACTCGTCCTCGGCGGCACGGCCTGGCTCGGCCATCGCATCGCATCGACGGCCGTCGCCGCTGGGCATGACGTCACCTGCCTAGCCCGCGGCATCGCCGTCCCCGACGGGGTGACGCTCGTCCGGGCCGATCGCGATCACGACGATGCGCTCGCCCCCGTCATCGGGCATCGCTGGGACGCGGTCATCGACGTCGCCCGCGAACCCGGTCACGTGCGGCGGGCCGTCCGCGACCTCGAACCCGTCGCCGACCGCTACCTCTTCATCTCGACGACGAGCGTCTACGCCGCGCCCGGACCCGTCGGAGCCGACGAGTCCGCCGAGCGCGTACCGCCCCTCGCCGCCGACCGCGTGCCCGGCCCCGACGACTACGGCCCCGCGAAGGCCGCCTGCGAGGACGCGGTGCTCGACGCCTTCGGAGAGGACCGGGCTCTCATCGCGCGGGCGGGGCTCATCGGCGGCCCCGGCGACCCGACCGGCCGCACCGACTACTGGCCGTGGCGGTTCGCCCACCCCACCCGCGCCTCCTCGGCCGACACCGACACCAGCACCAGCACCAGCACCAGCACCAGCACTGACGGTCGATTCGTCCTCGTCCCCGACGCCCCCGACCTCCCGACGTCGGTGATCGACGTGCGCGACCTCGCCGAGTGGCTCGTCCGCTGCGCTGAGCAGAGCACGAGCGGCGTGATGGACGCCGTCGGCCCGTCGGCGCTCTTCCCCGCCCACCTCGAGGCCGCGCGAGAGGCCGCAGAGGCGGCACCCACGACGGTGACCGCGACGGCGTCGGCCGACTGGCTGCTCGCCCGCGAGGTGGGTCAGTGGGCGGGCCCGCGCTCACTCCCGCTCTGGATCGCCGACGCCGACTGGTATGGAATGAACGCGCGCACGGGCGACCGAGCGCGGTCCGCGGGACTCACGCACCGCCTCCTCGTCGACACGCTGCGCGACGCCCTCGACGACCGCGAGCGCCGGAGCGACCCCGGCACGCGCCCGAGCGGACTCGACGACGACGACCACGCCGCCCTGCTCGCCGAGCTGCTCGCCGGTGCCGGCGCGGGGGAAGGCTCGCCCGACTGAGCATCCCCCGCCGCCGTGCCTGCCGCGGGCACGGCGGCGGGCACGCGACAGCCGAGGAGGCGCGGCTCGCTCAGAGCAGGTCGCGCACCGTCTCGTACGTCCGGTCGGGTGCCTCGAGGTGCATGTCATGGTGCACGCCGGGCAGTCGGCGCACCTCCCACCCCACTGACTCGAGCCTCGTCGCGAGGGCGTCGGGCAGCACCGACGGGGAGTCGTCCGACAGCACGATCGTCGAGGGGACCTCGGGCGGAGCCACGACGACCGGGTGGAACGCGACGTCGCGGAACACCCCGACGGCCATCCGCCGGTCGAACAGCCCGTTCGCCCGATCGAGCGAGGCCCGGATCTCGGCGGTGTAGCCGGCACGCGTCCGGGCTCCGCGTCGCGCCTGCAGCGCCCCGGCGACGCCCATCGTCACCAGGGGCACCGCCCAGAACAGCCGACCGGCGATGCCCGTCGTGGGCAGGGTCAACCCGAAGCCGGGGTCGAGATAGACGGCCCGCGCGGGCTGCAGACGCCCCACGGCGCGCACGAGC
This sequence comes from Frigoribacterium sp. Leaf263, assembly GCF_001422285.1. Classification (GTDB taxonomy): domain Bacteria; phylum Actinomycetota; class Actinomycetes; order Actinomycetales; family Microbacteriaceae; genus Frigoribacterium. The sequence continues at coordinate 735,903 of NZ_LMMO01000004.1, read as the reverse complement.
ACCGAGCCGCCGAGCGAATGCCCGACCACGGCGTCGAGACCATGCGGCAGGGCGTCGACGACGTCGTCGGCGAACTCGTCGAGACGGTACGACGACGCGCGGTCGCTGGCCCCATGACCGCGGAGGTCGATGGTCGTCACCGTGTGCTCCCCCGACGCGATCAGTCGGTCGACGAGGGGCTGCCAGGTGCCGCCGTCCGCGCCGAGGCCGTGGACCAGCCCGACATGACGCGCGCCTCGGCCGGTGGTGGTCGTGTTCAGCTGCATGCCGTCAGCATCGCGTGCGCACCTCCGACCGCGCCGGGAGCGGGCGTCCTGCCGGGCCGACCCGCGCCTCCTACGGCCTCGGCACCCCGCCCCGCTCCGCCTCAGAGGCCCCGCGCACGCAGCACCTCGGCCGCCGCCGCCCGGGCGACGACGAACGGCTCGGCGAACGTCCGCATGCCGAGGGTGACGAGTCCCCCCTCGTGCAGCAGCATCAGCAGTCGCGCCGTGCCGTCGGGGTCGTCCACGCCCGCCTCGCGGCACAGGGCGCCGAACAGCTCGAACATCCAGGCCTTCTGGCGGACGACCTCGGGCAGAGCGGGGTTGCCGTCGCTCCCGTCGCCCATCTCGGCCCGGGCGTTGATCGCGCTGCAGCCCTTCCGATCGTTGTCGGGCACCCAGAGGATCGTGGCGTCGAAGACGGCCAGCACCCGGTCGGGGCCCGGCTCGGGCACGAGAGCGAGGTGGGCGGCGATGTGCTCGCGCCATCTCTGGTCGCGGTGCTGCAGGTACGAGACGACCAGCGCCTCCTTCGATCCGAACCGGTCGTAGAGGGTCTTCTTCGTGACCCCGGCTTCGGCCGCGATGGTGTCGACGCCGACGGCGTGGATGCCCTGCTCGTAGAACAGCCGCGACGCCGCGTCGAGCACGCGACGGGCGCCGGGCGTGAGCGGAGGCAGAGGCGGCAACGACGCCGGCAGCGGGTCGGTCGAGGAGTCGGGGAGGCGCGAGGTCGTCTCGGATTCGGTCACCCCGAGAGTCTACCGATCTGTATAGTCGGTCGCATGAGTAAACAGATCGGTGTACTCGGTGCCGTCGTCACCGTCGTGGCCTCGGCCGCCTTCGTCACGTCGTGGAGCTCCGGCTTCGTCATCGCCAAGATCGCCACGGTCGACGTGCCGGCCACGACCCTGCTGGGCTGGCGCTTCGCCCCGCTCGCGGTCGTGCTGCTCGTCGTGCTGCTCGCCCGGCCGGGCGGGCTCGCGGCGCTCCGCACGGTGCCGCGGGCCGACCTCCGACGGCAGGTCGCGATCGGGCTCTCGGCCCAGTTCGGCTACTGCTTCTTCGTCTACGCCGCGGTCGGGGCGGGCATCGCGACCGGCACGACCGCGCTGATCGACGCCGTGCAGCCGCTCGTCGTCGCCACCCTCGTCGGGCCGCTGCTGGGGCTGCGCGTCCGCGGCGGCCAGTGGGTGGGCCTCACCCTCGGCGCCGTCGGGGTGGCGCTGGTCGTCGGATCGCAGCTCGGCGGCTCCGACGCGTCGGCGACGGCCTACCTGCTGCCCGCGGCGGCCATGGCCTGCCTCATCGTCGGGACGTTCGTCGAGCGGCGATCGGAGGCGCGCCTCCCCGTCGTCACGACCCTCACGATCCACATCGTCGTGACCGCCGCCGCGCTCATCGTGCTCGCACTCGCCACCGGCACGCTGGCGCCGCCCGCCGATGCGGCCTTCTGGCTGGCCGCCCTGCTGTCGGCGGCGCTGCCGACCCTGATCGCCTACGGCCTCTACTGGTGGCTGCTGCGGCGGGTCGGCATCACGGCCCTCAACGCCCTGCTCTTCCTCGTGGCGCCGACGACCGCCCTCGCGGGAGCCGCCCTGTTCGACGAGCCGCTGACCGTCGTGACCGTCGCCGGGTTCGTGCTGTGCGCCTCCGGGGTCGCGCTGGTCCTGATCCTCGAGGGAAGAAAAGATCCTGTCGTGTTGAACGTTCCGCGCAGCGCCGTCGTAAGCCCCTCCACAAGCGTCGTCCGACCGGATCACGCCCCGCGAGAGGCAGAGGAAGCATGTCGAAGATGAACCGTTCCGTCCGCACCCTGACCATCGGAGGCGCCGCCGCAGCCGCCCTCACCCTGTTCGCCGCCGCTCCGGCGAGCGCCGAGACCGAGGTCCCCGAGCCCTCGAGCTTCACGAGCGCCTTCACCGTCATGGCGACGCCCGACCAGGTCATCAACACCGAAGGCGCCGTCACCCCGGGCCAGGAGGGCGCCACCGGCACCTTCGACTTCCGCATCAACAGCGACCAGAACATCATCTGCTACGACATCACCCTCTCGGGCGTCTCGGGCGACTACAAGAGCCCGGCCAAGACGGCCACGCACATCCACGAGGCGGCGGCCGGCAAGTCGGGCCCGCCGCGCATCGCGTTCCCCAACCCCGTCGACGACGGCACGGGCGAGCGCACCAGCAGCGGCTGCCTCCAGGGGCCCTTCACCACGGGCGTCATGAGCGACGCGGGCGCCGACACCGGCGAGGGCTTCACGCTCGCGCAGATCGAGGCGAACCCCGAGGGCTTCACCGGCGACTCGCACACCGCCGACTTCGCCGCCGGCGTGGTGCGCGGCCAGCTGACGCAGGTGCCGGTCGGCGGGGTCGACACCGGTGCCGGAGGCGCGGCGAACGCCTCGTCCGGTGACCAGAGCCTGATCGGCGCCGGCGCGATCGGCGCCCTCGGACTGCTCGGCGCGGCCGGCGTGCTCGTCGCCCGTCGCCACCGCCGCCAGGAGTCCTGATCTCCGGCGGTCGCCCCGAGGCGGGTGCGTCGCGTGAGCGTCGCACCCGCCGGGCGGCCGCGCCCCTGATCGTCTCGGCCGCCGCGGTGGTCGCCCTCGTGCTGACCGGCTGCGCGCCGGACTCAGGAGGCGCACCCGCCGCACCGACGGAGGTCGCCGCCCCGACGGGGTCGGGTCCGACGGCGGAGCCGAGCGCGCCTCCTGCCGGGTCCACCGCACCGTCGGCGGCACCGACCCCGGTGGCGTCGCCGGCGATCGCCGACGGGGTCGCCCCGATCAGGGTGTCGGTTCCGTCGATCGAGCTCGACGAGCCCCTCATCGACCTCGGCATCGCCGCCGACGGACGCATGGAGGTCCCGACGGACTTCGACGACGTGGGCTGGTTCACCGGAGGCGGTCGCCCCGGTGGGAGGGGACCGACCGTCATCGCGGCGCACGTCGACTCGACCACGGGGCCGGCCGTGTTCGCGCGACTCTCGGAGGTCGCGGTGGGCGACGAGGTCGAGGTGCTCGACGCCGACGGCGCGCCCGCCCGCTACGCCGTGACCGAGGTCGAGGACTTCGCCAAGGCGGACTTCCCCACGGCCAGGGTCTTCGGCGCGACGGCCGACGACTCGCTGCGCCTCATCACCTGCGGCGGGTTCTTCGACCGGAGCGTCGGGCACTACGACGACAACCGCGTCGTCTTCGCCGAGCGCGTCCGGTAGGCCGGGGCCGGGCGGAGTCGGGCCGGGCGCCTCCGCCTCCCCACTTCGCCCAACTCCCCCGCTGCCGCCGCCGCCGCTCGAGTGGTCAGAAGATGCTCTTCCCCCCCCCGCTCACGGACGACATCTTCCGACCACTCGACTCCTGGCCGAACCGCGTTGCGGGGCACGGTGGTCGCTTCCCGCCCTTCGCGCCGCCCACGAGGGCCTCTTCCGACCACCGACTCGAGGCGCCTCCGGCGCCCTTCCGCGGGTCGGCGAGCTCCTTCACAGCGCAGATGCGGACTTATACTGGCTTCCATGGCTCAGATACGGATCCGCGACGCAGCGTCCTTCCTCGGCGTCAGCGACGACACCGTCCGCCGGTGGGTCGCCGACGGCACCCTCGTCGGCGAGCGCGACGCCTCGTCGCGCACCGTCGTCGACGGGCTCGCCCTGGCTCGACTGGCTCGCGAGAACGCCGTGCTGCCCGACGACCCGTCGGGCATCGGCCGTTCGGCTCGCAACCGGTTCGTCGGGCTCGTCACCGACATCGTGATGGACACCGTCATGGCGCAGGTCGAGATCCAGTGCGGGCCGCATCGCGTCGTGTCGCTGATGAGCAGCGAGGCCGTCCGCGAGCTCGGGCTCGAGCTCGGCTCCGTCGCGGTGGCCGTGGTGAAGGCCACGACCGTGATCGTCGAGACGCCTCAGCGACCGGTGGGCGCATGAGACTCCCCGCGGCCCACGCGAGCGGCGATATCGCTCCCTCGGGGCGCCCCCGCCGCACCCGCCGCACCCACCGCTCCCTCCGCACCCGCCGCGCCGCAGTGCTCGGCATCGTCGGGCTGACGGTCGTCGCGCTGACCGGGTGCGGGGCATCCGACGACGGCGCCACCTCGGCGTCGGGCTCACCGGGCGGTGACGACCTGTCGGGCAGCATCACGGTCTTCGCCGCCGCGTCACTCACCGGCTCGTTCACCGACCTGGCCGCCGACTTCGAGGCGGCGCATCCGGGGGTGTCGGTCGACCTCAACCTCGCGGGCTCGTCCGATCTCGCCACGCAGATCGTCGAGGGTGCGCCCGCCGACGTCTTCGCGTCGGCCGACGCGAAGAACATGAGCACGGTGGTCGACGCGGGCCTCACGGACGGCGACCCGGTCGACTTCGCGACGAACGTGCTCGAGATCGCCGTGCCTCCGGGCGATCCCGCCGGCGTGCGCGACCTCGCCGATCTCGCCGACCACGATCTGAACATCGTCGTCTGCGCCCCCGCCGTGCCCTGCGGCGCCGCGACGGTCGCCGTCACGAAGGCGGCGGGGGTCACGCTGACCCCGGTCAGCGAGGAGTCCTCCGTCACCGACGTGCTCGGCAAGGTCACCTCGGGCCAGGCCGATGCGGGGCTCGTCTACGTGACCGACATCGCCGCCGCCGGTGACGCCGTCGAGGGCGTCCCGTTCGACGAGTCCGCCGAGGCCGTCAACACGTACCCGATCGCGGCGCTCACCGACTCCCGAGACTCGGATGCGGCACAGGCGTTCGTCGACTACGTGGCCGGTCCCGACGGCCAGGCGGTGCTCTCGGCCGCCGGCTTCGGGTCGCCGTGACGAGGCGTCAGGCGGCGACAGCCGCTCGTCGCCTCCCCCGGTCTCCTGCCGCCGCTGGGTGGGAGCCGACCCGGTGAGCCGTGGTCGTGTCCGCCGCGCGCCCATGAGCCGCGTACCCGCCACCGGGATCCCGGCGGGTGTGCTGATCGTGGCCGCCGTGGGCGCCGCGTTCGTGGTGCTGCCCCTGGCCGCGATGGTGCTGCGGGTGGACTGGCACCGCTTCATCCCCCTCGTCACGTCGGAGTCGTCGCTCTCGGCCCTCCTCCTCAGCCTCCGCACCTCCGTCGCCGCGACCGTCCTCTGCGTCGTCTTCGGCGTCCCGATGGCCGTCGTGCTGGCACGAGCGCGATTCCGCGGGCAGCAGCTGCTGCGGGCACTCGTCCTGCTGCCGCTCGTCCTCCCACCCGTCGTCGGGGGCATCGCACTGCTCTACACGTTCGGCCGGCGGGGTCTGCTCGGCGGGGTGCTCGACGTGCTCGGCGTCGAGATCGCGTTCTCGACGACGGCGGTCGTCCTGGCGCAGACCTTCGTCGCCCTGCCGTTCCTCGTGCTCAGCCTCGAGGGCGCCCTGCGCACCGTCGGCACGCGGTACGAGGTCGTGGCCGCGACCCTCGGCGCTCGACCGACGACCGCGCTGCGCCGCGTCACGCTGCCCCTCGTGCTGCCCGCGGTCATCTCGGGCGCCGTGCTGTCGTTCGCCCGGGCCCTCGGCGAGTTCGGAGCGACGCTGACCTTCGCCGGCAGCCTGCAGGGCACGACCCGCACGCTCCCCCTCGAGATCTACCTGCAGCGCGAGACCGACCCCGACACCGCCGTGGCCCTCTCGCTCGTGCTGGTCGTCGTCGCCGTCGTGATCGTCGCGGTCGCGCATCGGGTCGGCGGGTTCGCGCCCACCCGCGGGGCGGCGCCCACGGACCGCCCGTCGGCGGAGGCGCCCGGCCGCGCCGACGACGGCCCGCGAGCGGATGACGCTCCGGCGGGCACCGCCCCGCCCGCCGCGCCTGCGCGTCGTCTCGAGGTGACCCTCCGGGTCGACGAGCGCGACGTCGACCTCCGCCTCGTCGTCGAGCCGGGCGAGACGGTGGCCGTGCTCGGCCCGAACGGCGCGGGCAAGTCGACGCTGCTCGGCGCCGTCGCCGGGCTCGTCCGACCCGACGCGGGTCGGATCGCCCTCGACGGCACCGTGCTCTCCGAGGCGGGTCGCGACCGGGGCGACGCGTCGTCGTGGCTCGCACCGCACCTCCGCGGCGTCTCGCTCCTGGCGCAGGAGCCGCTGCTCTTCCCGCACCTGACCGTGCTCGAGAACGTGGCGTTCGGCCCCCGCAGCGCAGGCCGCCCCGCCGACGAGGCGCGCCGGACGGCCCGGCGCCGGCTCGACGAGGTGGGGGTCCTCGATCTCGCGGGCAGGCACCCGGGCGAGCTCTCGGGCGGCCAGGCTCAGCGGGTCGCCGTCGCGCGGGCGCTCGCGTCGGAGCCGGGGGTCCTGCTGCTCGACGAGCCCCTGGCGGCGCTCGACGTGGTCGTGACGCCCGCTCTGCGGCGGACCCTGCGGCGCGTGCTCGCCGACCGCACCGTGATGATCGTCACGCACGACGCGCTCGACGCGTACACGCTCGCGGATCGCGTCGTCCTCGTCGAAGGCGGTCGCGTCGTCGACGAGGGGACGCCGACCGAGGTCTTCGACCGTCCGCGCACGCGCTTCGCCGCGCGTCTCGCCGGCGTCAACCTCGTCACCGGGGTCGTCGACCGGGGCGCGGTGCGCGTCGACGCCGACACCCGCCTCGGCGTCGGCACCGGCCCAGGAGCCGACCTCCTCATGACGGAAGGAGGCGCCGTGTCGTTCGCCGTGCCTCCTGCGCTGGTCACCGTGTCGTTCGATCGGCCCGACGACCCCTCGCGAGAATGCGTCCGCGGCGAGCTGCTCGACCTCGAACCGCGCGGCGACGTCGTCCGGGTGCGGGGCGCGCTGCTGTCGGCCGACCTCGGTCCGAGGCGGGCCGCGGAGCTCGACGACCACGTCGGGCGCCCCGTCTGGTTCTCGTTCGACCGCGCCGCCGCCGAGGTCTACCCCGCCGAGCGCCGCTGAGCGCCCGCCCCCACGGGCTCAGCCGCCGAGCGCCACCCCGAGCACGGCGGCCCCGACCGACAGCACCAGCACGCCGACGACGTTCAGCACGCCGGCGCCGCGGCGCCCCTCCGCCAGCAGTCGGGCGGTCTCGACGCTCGCCGTGCTGAACGTCGTGTACCCGCCGATCAGTCCTCCGCCCGCGACGAGCAGCACCTCGTGCGAGACCCCGCTCGTCGACGCCAGCCCGGCCAGCAGCCCGAGGGCGAACGACCCCGTCACGTTGATGAGCGCGGTGCCGACCGGCAGGCGTCGCGCCGTCGAGTCGGCCCGCGTCCGCGCCGCGATCGCCGACCGCACCATCCCGTCGACGACGAGGCGCAGCGCCGCGCCCACCCCGCCCGCGAGCGCGATGGCGACGAAGACGAGCGGGCCGGTCATGCCGCGCCTCCCCGCCCGTGTCGAGGCGGGCGGCGGTCGACGCGTCGGCGCATGCGTCCGGCCAGGGCGATGCCGGCCCCGGCGGCGAGGGTCCCGAGCACCACCGACGACACGGCGTAGGCGAATGCGATCACGAGGCCGCCGCCCGATCCGAGCAGCCCCACGTCGACCGCGAAGGCGCTGTACGTGGTGAAACCGCCGATCAGCCCCGTGCCGACGAGCAGCCGCGCCATCCGCCGCCGCCCCTCGTCCGAGCCCCGGCGCACCAGCGACTCGAGCAGCAGACCCAACGCGAACGACCCGACGAGGTTGATGACCAGGATCGCGACGGGGAACCCCCCGGGAGGCGCGGCGAACGTCAGCGCCAGCCCCTCGCGCAGCGCGGTCCCCACCATGCCGCCGAGCGCGACGAGCCCGAGCGAGCTCCATCGCAGGTGCAGGGGCCGGGTGGCGGAGGGCCGTGAGCGGTGGCCTTCGCGAGGGTGGGATGCCGGGTCGTCGGTCACCGCGCCTCCTCGTCCTCCGTCGATCGCGCGCCGATACGCGCCTCGCCGAGGGTACCCGCGTCCGGCCCGGGCTCCGCCTCCGGCTCCGAAACCGTGCCGACCCCTCACCAGAAGCGCACCCCCGTTGTCAACCCCTTGCGGCCTCAGGGAGCGGACCCGCGCCTCCGCGGCCGTTTCCGCATTGACTGACCGATGCACCAGACCTCGAGGAGACCCATGAGCACGCCCGCCCCCACCAGCGCCCCCGCGCCGTCCGACCGCTCGCCGTCGAAGCTGAAGCAGGCGATCACCGGGCCGCTGCTGTACCTGTTCATCCTCGGCGACGTGCTCGGTGCGGGGATCTACGCGCTGATGGGCACGCTGTCGGCCGAGGTCGGCGGGGCGCTCTGGGCGCCGTTGCTGCTCGCGCTGCTGCTGGCGCTGCTGACGGCCGGTTCGTACGCCGAGCTGGTCACGAAGTACCCGAAGGCAGGAGGCGCGGCGATCTTCGCCGAGCGCGCCTTCCGTCAGCCGATCATCTCGTTCCTGGTCGGGTTCAGCATGCTCGCCGCCGGGGTGACGAGCGCAGCCGGTCTCTCGCTGGCCTTCGCGGGCGACTACCTCGGCACGTTCATCGACCTGCCGCCGGTGCCGACGGCGATCGCGTTCCTCGCCCTGGTGGCCTGCCTGAACGCGCGGGGCATCAGCGAGTCGCTCAAGGGCAACGTCGTCATGACGGTGATCGAGGTCTCGGGCCTCGTCGTCGTGATCGCCGTCGTGGCGATGATGCTCGGCGGCGGGGGCGGCGACGTCAGCCGGATCGGCGAGTTCCCCGTCGACGTGAACCCCGCGATCGCGACGCTGGGTGCAGCGATCATCGCGTACTACTCGTTCGTCGGCTTCGAGACGAGCGCCAACATCGCCGAGGAGGTGCGTGATCCGTCGCGCGTCTACCCTCGCGCCCTCTTCGCCTCGCTGATCACGGCCGGTGTCGTCTACGTGCTCGTGGGGCTCGCGAGCTCGATCGCCCTCCCCGCGTCGGAGCTGTCCGACTCGACCGGACCGCTGCTCGCCGTCGTCTCGGCCTCGGGTGTCGGGATCCCCGAGTGGGTCTTCAGCCTGATCGCCCTGGTCGCGGTCGCGAACGGCGCCCTGCTGACGATGATCATGGCGAGCCGCGTCACGTTCGGCATGGCCGAGCAGGGGCTGCTGCCCCGCGCGCTCGGGGCCGTGCTGCCTCGCCGCAAGACTCCGTGGGCGGCGATCCTCGTGACGACGGCCGTCGCGATGGGGCTGACGTTGATCGGCGACATCGGCACGCTCGCCGAGACCGTCGTGCTGCTGCTGCTCTTCGTGTTCATCAGCACGAACGTGGCGGTGCTCGTGCTGCGTCGCGACAAGGTGGAGCACGAGCACTTCCGGGTGTGGACGGCCGTGCCGGTGCTCGGTGTGGCCTCGTGCGTGCTGCTGTTGACGCAGCAGAGCGGCCAGGTCTGGCTCTTCGGAGGCATCCTGCTCGCCGCGGGCGCCGTGCTGTTCTTCGTGGCGCGCCTCCGCTCGAAGGCACCCGCCGCCGGCTGACCCGCCGCCCCACGCCCGAGTCGAGCGCGCGAAGCGCGTGGCCGCGGGGGTTCGGGTCCCTTCAGGGGCAGGTCGACGCGAAGCGTCGTCGGGGTGCCCCTGGACGGGCACGAGAAGCGCGGGGCCGCGGGGGTTCGAGTCCCTTCAGGGGCAGGTCGACGCGAAGCGTCGTCGGGGTGCCCCTGGAGGGACTCGAACCCCCAACCCTTTCCTTAGGACGGAACTGCTCTTCCATTGAGCTACAGAGGCTGACCCGCCGAGTCTACCGAACCCGCGCCTCCCCCCGTCCGGTGCGATCGAGGTGCCCGTGGCCGCACCCTAGGCGGCGGCCAGGAACTCGTCCCATTCCGCCTGCGGCCGCTCGACCCCGCGGACGACCCAGCCGACCCCGTGCGGCGCCTTGGGCGTCCACCGCAGCGACCATCCCATCTCGGCGGGCGTCCGGTCGCTCTTGAGGTTGTTGCACTTGAGGCAGCAGGCGACGAGGTTCTCCCAGCTGTCGGCGCCGCCGCGCGACCGCGGCTGCACGTGGTCGATCGTGGTCGCGCCGCGTCCGCAGTAGGCGCAGTGGTGGGCGTCGCGCCGCAGCACCCCTCGGCGCGAGACGGGGATCGTCCGCCCGTGCGGGATCCTCACGTACCGGGTCAGCACGATCACCGACGGCCGGTCGTACGAGGCGCGGGCCGCGAGCACCGGATGCCGGGCGTCGGCCGACACGATGGTCGCCTTCTGGGTCATGACGAGCACGAGGGCCCGCCGATCGGACACCACGGCCAGCGGTTCGAAGCCGGCGTTGAGAACGAGAGTGCGCATGCTGTCCCTTTCGAAGCACCCTGGACGGCTTCCAGGGATTCGATGCGTCTCGCAGCCACCGGCGCGGGCCGGGAGGAGGGACTCGCCGCACGAAAAAAGCACCGCCCCTCAGGGCAGTGCTCTATCGGTCGGCGGGGTGTCGTATGTGCTCGTGCGTCCGCGCACCCATGGTGCGAGCGGCGGTCGTGCGAGGCATGTGACTCTCCTGGTCTCAGCGGTACTCCGAGATCGCCAGGTTAACCCCGGAGAGCCGCCGTGCCAAGACCCACGGCGGCTCTTCACAGCCTGTTCAGACGACGGCCCGCGCGAAGACTTCAGCCGAGGAGGCGCGGGTCGTCAGACCCCGAACCGCACGTAGTGCACGGCGTCCGTCCACAGCGGCCGCACGCTGACGACGCCGCCGGGCTTCGGCGCGTCGAGGATCATCCCGTTCCCCGCGTAGAAGCCGTCGTGCGAGCCGTCGTTGAAGATGATGACGTCGCCGGGCTGGGCCTCGGCGGCCGAGATCGGCGTGCCGAGCGCCCCCTGGGCGGGCACCGAGTGCGGCAGAGAGATGCCGTACTGGGCGTAGACGAACATGATGAAGCCCGAGCAGTCGAACCCGGCGGGCGTGGCGCCGCCGTAGACGTAGGGGGTGCCGAGGTACTGCAGGGCCGTCTGGTAGACGGCGTCGAGGCTGAAGGCCCCGGGGGTCGCGGCACCGGCGGCCGGAGCGGCGGCTGCCGCGGCCGACGTCGACGACGTGGCCTCGGTCGCGGTCGCGACGTACTCGGAGGCGGTGGGCCCGGTGTAGCTCGCGGCCTGCTCGGCGAGCTCGGCACGCTCCTGCTCGCGCTGCACGGCCTCGGCGGCCGCTGCGGCCGCCTGATCGAGCGTCGCCTGCGAGGTCGCCGTGTAGCCGTCGCGGCCGGCGTCGGCTGCGGTGACGTCGTCGGCGACGGAGATGGTCTGCGCGTCGGCGGTCCGCGAGGTGGCGAGGGCGGCCGTCGCGGCGGACTCCGACGAGACGCCGGCGGCCTCGTTCGCTCCGGGCGTCTGGGCGAAGGCGGGGAGGGCCAACGTGCCGAACAGGCCTGCCGTGAGCGTCATCACCGTCACCGAGACGGCGGTCCGGCGAGCGCTCGTGCGGCGGCGCGGAGCCGGTGCCGCGGCGGCCCGGCGGAGGGAGGAGCGCGTGGGGAGGTCGGCGGGGGTGCGGAGGGCAGCGGTCTTCGGCTGCTCGTTCTCGTGTCGGGCGGGAACAGGCTGGGTCAAGAGGGTGGTTCTCCGGCGTCTCGGCAGCGCTAGGGTCACTGCCCCCGTCCATTCGTCAGGATCAACGACTCAGGGCACGAGACGGGAGTGGAGAGACGTCGTGCCGGGGATCCCGCCACCGGCTTCCTGGCCGCGGGACTCTGCGACCTTACGCGAAACAAGGCCCCGAATCATCCTCGAGACGGATATTTGTAACGAATTGATAACCAGCTGACCGCAGGCTGGGGATCAGCTCGACACGTAGATGTGCTGCGCGACCTCGTTGGGCAGCTCGAGCCCCTCGTCATGACCCTCCACCTGCACGAAGACGTACGAGCCCGCGGAGGTGACGGTGGCCACGCCACCGGGGGTGACGCCGGCGTTCTGCAGCTGCTGGAGCAGCTCGGGCTCGAACTGCACGGGCTCCGCCAGGCGGCGGATCGGCCGGGTGACGCCCTCGGCGTTCTCGGCGACGACCTGCACGAGGTTGACGACGCCGTCGAGGAACCGCCCTGCGGGCGAGTCGCCGAGCTCGTCGAGCCCGGGGATGGGGTTGCCGTAGGGCGACTCGGTCGGGTGGTCGAGCATCTCGAGCAGGCGACGCTCGACCTGCTCGCTCATCACGTGCTCCCACCGGCAGGCCTCGTCGTGGACGTACGCCCAGTCGAGGCCGATGACGTCGGCGAGGAGGCGCTCGGCGAGACGGTGCTTGCGCATCACGTGAGTCGCCTTGCTGCGACCGTCGTGCGTCAGCTCGAGGTGGCGGTCACCGGAGACGACGACGAGACCGTCGCGCTCCATGCGGGCGATCGTCTGCGAGACGGTCGGACCGGAGTGGCCGAGTCGCTCGGAGATGCGCGCACGCAGCGGCACGATGTTCTCTTCTTCGAGGTCGAGGATCGTGCGCAGGTACATCTCTGTCGTGTCGACGAGATCGGTCAACAGGGGCCTCCCGGTGGAACGCGTGGACTACCCCGTCAGCCTAGTCGCTGCACGATGCGGCCTCCGCCGCCTCACTAGGATCGACCCATGGCGGACATCTCGATTCCCACTGACCTCCTGCCCACCGACGGTCGATTCGGCTGCGGGCCGTCGAAGATCCGCGGCGCGCAGCTCGAGCACCTCGTCACGTCGGGGGCGTCCCTCCTCGGCACCTCGCACCGCCAGGCCCCGGTCAAAGACCTGGTCGGCCGGGTCCGCGCCGATCTCGGCGAGCTCTTCCGCATCCCCGACGGCTACGAGGTCGTGCTCGGCAACGGCGGCTCGACCGCCTTCTGGGACGCCGCGGCCTTCGGTCTCGTCGAGAAGCGCGCCGAGAACCTCTCGTTCGGCGAGTTCGGCTCGAAGTTCGCCAAGGCGAACGCGGCCCCGTGGCTCGAGTCCCCCCACGTGATCACCGCCGAGGGCGGCGCCCTGGCCGAGGTCGAGGTGCTCGAGGGCGTCGACGTCTACGCCTGGCCGCACAACGAGACCTCCACCGGCGTGATGGCCCCCGTCACCCGTGTCGTCGGCGACCCGGGCGCCCTGACCGTCGTCGACGCCACGAGCGCCGCGGGCGGCATCGACTTCGACGCCGCGCAGGCCGACGTCTACTACTTCGCCCCGCAGAAGAACTTCGCGAGCGACGGCGGCCTCTGGCTCGCCCTCCTCTCCCCCGCGGCGATCGAGCGCGTCGAGCGCATCGCCGCGAGCGGCCGGTACATCCCCGAGTTCCTCAGCCTCAAGAACGCGGTCGACAACTCGCGCCTGAACCAGACGCTGAACACCCCGGCCCTCACCACCCTGCTGCTCCTCGAAGACCAGACCCGCTGGATGCTCGACAACGGCGGCCTCGCCGGCATGGACGCCCGCACGCGCGAGTCGTCGTCGGCCCTCTACGACTGGGCGACCGCGTCGGAGTACGCGACGCCGTTCGTCGTCGACCCGTCGCACCGCTCGCAGGTCGTCGCCACCATCGACTTCGCCCAGTCGATCGACGCCGCGGCCGTCGCGAAGATCCTGCGCCAGAACGGCATCGTCGACACCGAGCCCTACCGCAAGCTGGGTCGCAACCAGCTGCGGGTCGCCACCTTCGCGGCCATCGAGCCCGACGACGTGCGTCAGCTGATCCGCTCCATCGACCACGTGGTCGGCGCCCTGTCCGCCTGACGCCCCTCGACGACGAAGACCCCCGTGTTCCGCACGGGGGTCTTCGTCGTCCGGCACCGGTCGGATGCCGAGGAGGCGCGGTGAACGCCCCCGGGACCGTCTACCGTCGCCGACGCCTCCGCGGCCTGCCGGAGCCCTCGCCGCGCGATGCGCCGCCCTGGGGCTCCTCGTCGTCCGAGCCGTCCTCGTCGTCGGACTCGTCGTCGCCCGACTCGTCGTCGTCCGACTCGTCCTCGTCCGAGACGTCCAGGTCGTCGATGTCGACCCCGTCGACGTCGCCCCCGTGGACGATGCTGCCGTGAGGCGCCTCGTCGTCCGGGCCGTCCGACTCGTCGTCGTCGGACTCGTCATCGTCGTCGTCGTCCGACTCGTCGTCGTGATCGTCGGAGTCGTCGTCATCGTCCGAGTCGTCGTCGCCCTCGGCACCCTCGCGCGCCTCCTGGGCCTGCATCTCGGCGAGGCGATCGGCCCACGGCACCCAGTCGGGTGCGATGAGCGCGCTGTCGCCGGGAAGCAGCTCGGCCTCGAGCACCGAGGGCTCCTCGCCCTCGAGGTGCGCGACGCTGACCGTCCAGAACCAGCCGGGGTATCCGGGCAGCAGGGTGGCGAAGCGCACGGAGGTGACGCCGGGCTCGTCCTCGACCGCGGGAGCCTCGGCGCCGACGGTCTCGTCGGGGGTGATCTCGAGCAGGGCGCGACGGGCGAGGTCGGACCAGGGGGTGGTCACGGCGTCAGGCATCGAACGAGTCGGCGACGGTCCGGAGGAGGACGGCGATGCGAGCGCCGTTCTGCGGGTAGCGACCATGACGGAGGTCTCCGCCGGCCTTGTCGAGCACCTTCACGAGGTCCTCGACGATGACGGCCATGTCGTCGGCGGACCGGCGGCTCATCTTCGCGAGGCTCGGGGCGGCCTCGAGCACGCGCACCGAGAGCGCCTGGGCGCCGCGCTTGCCGTCGGCGATGCCGAACTCGAGACGGGTCCCCGCTTTGACACCCACGGTGCCGGCGGGCAGGGCCGACGCGTGGAGGAAGACCTCGTGGCCGTCATCGCTGGTGATGAAGCCGAAGCCCTTCTCGTCGTCGTAGAACTTGACCTTGCCGGTGGGCATGACTTGACTCCTAGAAGAGGTGGGGTGAGAGCGACCTCAGCTTAGAGCGAGAGGTCGAGGCGCGCCCCCGCTATCCTGTGCAGGTGGCTGAGAAGACCGACAAGAGCGCGCCGACGAGCGTCCATCGTACTGAACGCGTGCTGATCTTCATGATCGCGGCGATCGTCGTGCTGTCGATCGTCGCCTTCGTCGTGCGGTTGATGGGCTCCGTCGCCGGGGTCTCCGACTACACGACGGGGATCTGGCCGGCGGTCAGCGTCCTGCCGCTCATCGGCCTCCCGCTGGCCATGCTGCTGATCATCGCGTACGTCGTCGCCAGTGGCGCTCGACGGGTGCGAGAGAACCGGGGCACCACACGGTAGACGCAGCACCCGGCTGCGCAATCTTCGGAGGTCGACCCCAATGACCAGTGCACTCGATCTCGCGGGCGTGCTCCGCGGCGCCCCGGCGGACGATCTGCTCCGTCGCCTCGCGGCGCGGCAGCTCCGCCCCGCGTCGGTCCACGACGCGTTCGACCTGGCCGACGTCCTGCTCGAGCCGGCGTCCGTCCGAGACGTCCTGTCGCGGCTCGACCGCACCGAGCTGCGGGTCCTCCAGTCCGCCCGCGTCCCCGCCGACGCGACGACCCTCGCCGATCGACTCGCCGACTCCGACGACGACGCCCTGTCTCCCGTCGACGCGGCGATCGACCACCTGGTCGATCTCTTCCTGCTCGTCCCGTCGGGCGACGGCTCCGACCGCGTCGTCGCCACCCCCGACGCCGTCGGCGAGCGTCTCGACGACGATCCCCTGCTCTCGGCCGACCGTCTGGCCGACGAGCGCCCGCCGGTGGTGCTCGAGGCGGTCGCCGAGATCGACCGCGAGGCCGTCGACGCCCGCTCCGCCGAGCGTCTCTACGCCGTCGTGATCGAGGTCGCCGAGATCCTCCGGGCGCTCGAGCTGTCACCGGCCCGCGAGCTGGCCAAGGGCGGCCTGGCGCTGCCCGAGGCACGCCGTCTCGCCGAGGCCGCGCGGGTCGAGGCCGACGACGTCGCCACCCTGCTCGGCATCACGACCCGCGCCGGGCTCGCGCGGACGAGCCCGGACGGGTGGGTCGTCACCGACGATTCGTCCGACTGGCTGGCGTCGTCGTGGCCCGATCGCTGGGAGGCCCTGACCCGCTCGTGGGTGGACTCGCTCCCGCCCGAGATCGTCGCCGTGCTGCGGCAGCGGGTCGAGACGTCGTGGGGCGAGCCGCTCCGCGAGTACACGCTCTGGGCCTACCCGGCGGGGGCGGCCTGGGTGCCCGAGCGCCTCGCCGCCTTCTCGCGGTCGGCCGAGCTGCTCGGGCTGAGCTCCGGCGGGGTCCCCACCTCGGCGGCGCTCGCGCTGTTCCACGAGGGCCCGGCCGCGGCGCGGGCCCGTGTGGCCGATCTGCTGCCCGACGCCGTCGAGCAGGTCTACCTCCAGCACGACCTCACCGTGGTGTCGCCCGGCCCGCTCGCTCCGGCGCTCGATGCGCGCCTCCGGGTGATCGCCGACGTCGAGAGCGCCGGGCTCGCGGCGACGTACCGCATCACCGAGGGGGGCGTGCAGCGGGCGCTGAGCGCCGGCGAGACGGCGGACAGCCTCCGCGAGTTCCTGTCGGGCATCTCGGCGACCGGCATCCCCCAGCCGCTCGACTACCTCGTGCAGCAGTCCGCCGAGCGCCACGGGAGGTTCCGCGTCTCGAGCATCGAACCGGGCGCCCCGGGCTTCCCCGGCGACGCCCTCACCCTCGTCGAGGCCGACGATCACACGAGCATCGACACGCTCGAGGTCGACCACGCCCTGGCTCCGCTGGCGCTCCGACGGATCGACGGCCTCCGCATCGCCAGCCGCTTCGAGCGCGACACCGTGTTCTGGGCGCTGGGCGACGAGCGGTACCCCGTCGTCGTCCTCGACGACTCGGGTTCGTCGGTGACGCCGCCGCTGCGGCGTCGCCCCCGTCGTCCCGTTCCGGTCCCGGCGCGCGATCAACTCCGCGAGATGGTCGAGCGTCTGACCTCCGACAGCGAGGGCAGCGACGAGTCCACCGACCGGGCGTGGATCGCCCGTCAGCTGGACGCCGCGGTCAAGGGCCGCTTGACGGTCACCCTGACGATCGCGCAGCCCGACGGCTCCACTTCGACCCTCGACATGGAGCCCACGGGCGTCGGCGGCGGGCGTCTGCGCGGTCGCGACAAGAAGTCCGACGTCGAGCGCACGCTGCCGCTGTCGCACGTCGTCGCGGTGTCCAGCTCGCGCTGACCCGGGCGCCGCGGTGTCCGGCTCGCGCCGACCCGGGCGTCGCGGGGCGGCACCGGCCCACCTGACAACGACCGCAGGAGGCGCGCCTAGACTCGACCCTCATGACCGGCCCCCTGATCGTCCAGAGCGATCGCACCGTCCTGCTCGAGGTCGCGCACCCCCAGGCCGAAGACGCGCGTCACGATCTCTCGGTCTTCGCCGAGCTCGAGCGGGCGCCCGAGCACGTGCACACCTACCGCATCACCCGGCTCGGCCTGTGGAACGCCCGTGCCGCGGGTCACACCGCCGACGACATGCTGGGCACCCTCGAGACGTACTCGAAGTTCCCCGTGCCTCAGAGCGTCACCGTCGACATCGCCGAGACGGTCGCGCGCTACGGCCGCATCGTCATCGAGCGCGACGGCGACACCCTCGTGCTGCGCGGCACCGACGACACCGTGCTGCGCGAGGTCACGCGCGTGAAGAAGATCGGCGAGCTGCTCGGCGTCCGTCGCAGCGACACGGTGTGGGAGCTCCTGCCGTGGGCGCGCGGCGAGGTCAAGCAGCAGCTCGTGAAGCTCGGCTGGCCGGCGGAGGACCACGCGGGCTACACCCCGGGCACGCCGCACGAGATCGGACTCGACGAGAGCGACTGGCACCTCCGCGACTACCAGCAGAAGGCCATCGACAACTTCTTCGACGGCGGCTCGGGCGTCGTCGTGCTCCCCTGCGGCGCCGGCAAGACCCTGGTCGGCGCGGGCGCGATGGCGGCGGCCGGGACGACCACCCTCATCCTCGTGACGAACACCGTCTCGGCGAGGCAGTGGCGCGACGAGCTCCTCAAGCGGACGACGCTGACGGAGGACGAGATCGGCGAGTACTCCGGCTCGGTGAAGGAGGTCAAGCCCGTCACCATCGCGACGTACCAGATCCTGACCGCTCGGCGCGGGGGCAAGTACACGCACCTGTCGCTGCTCGACGCGCTCGACTGGGGCCTGGTGGTCTACGACGAGGTGCACCTCCTCCCCGCTCCGGTCTTCAAGCTGACGGCCGAGCTGCAGGCCCGCCGCCGACTCGGCCTGACGGCGACCCTCGTGCGAGAGGACGGCCGCGAGAGCGACGTCTTCAGCCTCATCGGGCCCAAGCGGTTCGACGCTCCGTGGAAGGAGATCGAGGCGCAGGGCTACATCTCGCCGGCCTCCTGCTACGAGGTGCGGGTCGATCTGCCCCAGGAGGCGCGGCTCGAGTACGCCGCCGCCCCCGACGACGAGCGGTACCGTCTCGCGGCGACCGCCCCGGCCAAGCTCGGGGTCGTGCGCGACCTCGTTGCACGGCACTCCGGCGAGCAGATCCTGGTGATCGGCCAGTACCTCGACCAGCTCGAGCAGCTGGCCGAGACGCTCGATGCACCGACCCTCACGGGCGCGACCCCCATCGACGAGCGCGAGCGTCTCTACCAGGCGTTCCGTGACGGCGAGGTGAAGGTGCTCGTCGTCTCGAAGGTCGCGAACTTCTCGGTCGACCTGCCCGAGGCGACCGTGGCCATCCAGGTCAGCGGCTCGTTCGGCTCGCGGCAAGAAGAGGCCCAGCGTCTCGGTCGCCTCCTCCGGCCCAAGAAGTCGGGGCTGCCGGCGTCGTTCTACACGCTCGTCAGCCGCGACACGGTCGATCAGGACTTCGCGCAGAACCGGCAGCGGTTCCTGGCCGAGCAGGGCTACAGCTACACGATCCTCGACTCCCCCGCCCTCGCCGCATGAGCGGCCCTCTCGAGCCGGGCGACCCCGGTGCCGACGAGCACGCCTCCGACGAGGGCGGCCGTCAGGGCGACCTCCCCCTGGGCGACGACGACCTCTGGCGCGACGGGCTCCGCCGGGTCTTCGCGGCCGACCAGGCGCCGTTCGCGACGTTCGGGCCGCTGGTCGCCTCCCTCGACCACGACGCGATCGAGTTCCGCGGGCAGAACGCCCGCCTGGCCCCCTGGGACGATTCGGTCGTCGTCTCCGTCGAGCGGACCTACGAGGTGCAGGGCGGTCTGCACGCCGGCTCCATGCTCAGCATCGTGACGTGGAGTCCCGACCCCGAGGTGCTCGATCGCAGCGACCTCCTCGCCGGCTCGCCCGTGAAGGACCACCTCTTCGCCGGTCTCACCGCGATCGGCGCCACCGACGACGCCGAGGAGGCGCGGGTCGTCGCCGCGCCCGTCGAGGAGTTCCCGGGATGGCAGATCACCCGCGCCTCCGGCTACACGGCCGTGCTGGAGCACCGCGAGGGCGTCGACTTCTCCCTGGCCGTGCCCGACGAGCTGCTCGAGCTGACGACCCGCATCGCCCTCGTGCCGAACATCGAATGGGACGACTCGGCTTCCTGACTGCCGACACCGTGTCCGCATACGGCGGACGTGCCTCCTGCTCACAGGCAACGCCGAGGAGGCGCGCAGATACTTGCAGCATGAGTGACGGCCCCAAGATCCTTATCGTCGACGACGAACCGAACATCCGCGACCTCCTGACCACGAGCCTCCGCTTCGCCGGCTTCGCCGTCCGGGCCGTGGGCAACGGGGCGCAGGCCATCTCGGCCGTCCTCGAGGAGGAGCCCGATCTGATCATCCTCGACGTGATGCTCCCCGACATGAACGGCTTCGGCGTCACCAAGCGCCTCCGCTCGTCGGGCTACACGTCGCCGATCCTGTTCCTGACGGCGAAGGACGACACCGAAGACAAGATCACCGGCCTCACCGTCGGAGGCGACGACTACGTCACGAAGCCCTTCAGCCTCGACGAGATCGTCGCCCGCATCAAGGCGATCCTCCGCCGCACCATGAACGAGGACGAAGACGCCATCATCCGCGCCGGCGAGCTCACGATGGATCAGGACACCCACGAGGTCACCATCGGCGAGACCGCCATCGAGCTCAGCCCCACCGAGTTCAAGCTGCTGCGCTACCTCATGCTGAACCCCAACCGCGTGCTGTCGAAGGCTCAGATCCTCGACCACGTCTGGGAGTACGACTTCAACGGAGACGCCGGCATCGTCGAGAGCTACATCTCGTACCTGCGTCGCAAGCTCGACCAGTTCTCGGCCGAGCCGATCATCCAGACCAAGCGCGGCTTCGGCTACATGCTCAAGGCCTCGAAGGGCTAGTCGCCCGCGAGATCGAGGCGGACGCCTGGGGGCCTCGGCTCCCAGGCGTCCTCGGTATCGTTCGCCCTTATGCACGCACGCCTCTCGCAGTGGTGGAACGAGATCTCCATCCGCACGAAGATCACCGGGATCACGGTGACCCTGGTGACCCTCGGGCTCCTGGTCGCCGGGCTCGGCACGATGACCGTGCTGAGCACGTACCTCTACGGCCAGGTCGACACCCAGCTGAAGACGTCGGCCGACAGCTTCACGGGGGCGTCGCGCAACGGCACGTCGTGCACCATCAACTTCGGCGACAAGTCGAGCTACCTCGCGATCCTCAACCCCGACGGCAGCATGATCTGCGACACGAGCGATCTGCTCGAGGACGGCGTCGGCCCGGTGCTCGCCGGCGTGACCGTCGCCGAGTCCGCGGGCGGCGAGGCGCAGAGCGTCGACAACCGCACGCACGACCAGGAGTGGCGCGTCTACGCGACCGTCAAGCCGCTGACCCTCACCTCGACGAGCGGTGCGACGCAGACCATCGACGCCACCATCGTCACGGGCACCAACCTCGCGGCGACCAATGCGACCATCAACCGCTTCGGCGGGATCTTCCTCGGCTTCGGCGTCTCCGTCGTCGTGCTCGGCGCCGCCCTCACCCGGCTGCTCGTCACGTCGACCTTCTCCCCCCTCCGCGACGTCGAGGCCACGGCGGCGCGCTTCGCCGACGGCGACTACAGCCAGCGGCTCGACTCGACGACGCCGAACACCGAGGTCGGTCGGCTCAACCGGTCGCTCAACACGATGCTGAACCGCATCGACGACGCCTTCGACGACCGGGCGAAGACCATCGACCAGATGCGCCGGTTCGTCGGCGACGCGAGCCACGAGCTCCGGACCCCGCTCGTCAGCCTCCGCGGCTACGCCGAGCTGTACCGGATGGGCGCCCTGACCAAGCCGGAGGACGTCGCCCAGGCCATGGAGCGCATCGAGAAGGAGGCCATCCGGATGGGCGTGCTCGTCCAGGACCTCCTCCAGCTCGCGCGCCTCGACGAGTCGAAGCCGCTCGAGCTCGGCCCGGTCGATCTCGTGCAGCTCGCCCGCGACTCCGCCCTCGACACGATGGCCTCGAACCCCGACCGCGACATCGAGGTGCTCGTGCTCGACCCGGTCGTCCCCTCGGCCACCCCGGCGGATGACGGCGAGGCGGCCGAGCCCGCGATCGACGCGGCGCCCGGCCTCCCGGTCGAGAGCCGGACCACCGGCCCGGTGACGCCCGCCGCGTCGGGGTCGGCGACGGCGGGCGGCGCACCGGCTACGTTCGCCGGAGCCACCCTCGCGCGCCTCCGGAGCCTCCGCGCCCGCGGCGTCCGCAACGCGGACGGCAGCACGGCGGCCGTGCCCGTCGAGCAGACCCCCCTCGACGAGGCGCACGCCATCGTCGTCGGCGAGGAGAACAAGATCCGTCAGGTGATCACCAACCTGATGGGCAACGCGATGCGCTTCACGGAGCACGACAGTCCGATCGAGATCGTCGTGCAGTCGGACCCGGGTCGCGGCGTCGCCACGTTCGCGATCGTCGACCACGGCGAGGGCATCCCGCCGCAGATCCGCGAGAAGATCTTCCAGCGGTTCTGGCGCGCCGACTCGTCGCGCACCCGCGACACCGGGGGCAGCGGGCTGGGGCTCGCCATCGTCTCGGGCATCGTGGCAGCCCACGGCGGCAGCGTCGACGTGCGCGACACCCCCGGCGGCGGCGCCACGTTCCAGGTGGCCCTGCCCCTGATGCCCGCCGACGCCGCCGTCACCACCGCCCCCGCGGCCGGCCCGCAGCCCGCCTAGCCGCCCCCGGCGCCCGCGGCGCCCGCGGCGCCCGCGGCGCCCGCCGCTCGCACCCCACACCCCGAAACCCGCGCAACACCCCCATCTCTCGGGGTGCTGCGCGGGTTGCGGGGTGCTGCGCGGCTTTCAGGGTGCCACGCAGGTCGCGGGGTGCCGCGCGGGTTCCGGGGTGCCGCGGCGGGGACGCCGAAGGGCGGCTCCCCCGGAGGAGAGCCGCCCTTGTGGTGGTGCGGTGGAGCGGTGCGGACTAGAAGTCCATGCCACCCGTGGGGTCGCCGGCCGGGGCCGGGTTCTTCTCGGGCTTCTCGGCGACGACGGCCTCGGTCGTGAGGAACAGACCGGCGATCGAGGCGGCGTTCTGCAGAGCCGAACGCGTGACCTTGGCGGGGTCGATGATGCCGGCGGCGATCATGTCGACGTACTCGCCGGTCGCGGCGTTGAGGCCGTGTCCGATGGGCAGGCCGCGGACCTTGTCGGCGACGACGCCGGGCTCCATGCCCGCGTTGAAGGCGATCTGCTTCAGGGGAGCGTCGATGGCGACACGGACGATGTTCGCACCCGTGGCCTCGTCACCCTCGAGCTGCAGCTCGGCGAGAGCGGTCTTGCCGGCCTGGATGAGCGCGACGCCACCACCGGCGACGATGCCCTCTTCGACGGCGGCCTTCGCGTTGCGGACGGCGTCCTCGATGCGGTGCTTGCGCTCCTTCAGCTCGACCTCGGTCGCGGCACCGGCCTTGATGACGGCCACGCCGCCGGCCAGCTTCGCGAGGCGCTCCTGGAGCTTCTCACGGTCGTAGTCGCTGTCGGTCGCCTCGATCTCGCTGCGGATCTGACGGACGCGGCCCGCGATCTGCTCGGGGTCGCCGGCGCCCTCGACGATGGTCGTCTCGTCCTTGGTGATGACGACCTTGCGGGCACGACCGAGGAGGTCGAGCGTCGCGTTCTCGAGCTTGAGGCCGACCTCTTCGGCGATGACCTGACCGCCGGTGAGGATCGCGATGTCCTGCAGCTGCGCCTTGCGACGGTCGCCGAAGCCGGGGGCCTTGACGGCGACCGACTTGAAGATGCCGCGGATCTTGTTGACGACGAGGGTCGCGAGGGCTTCGCCGTCGACGTCCTCGGCGATGATGAGCAGCTGCTTGCCACTCTGGATCACCTTGTCGACGATGGGGAGGAGATCCTTGATGTTCGAGATCTTCGAGTTGACGATGAGCACGTAGGCGTCTTCGAAGACGGCCTCCTGGCGCTCGGGGTCGGTGACGAAGTACTGCGACAGGTAGCCCTTGTCGAAGCGCATGCCCTCGGTGAGCTCGAGCTCGGTGCCGAAGGTGTTGCTCTCCTCGACGGTGACGACGCCCTCCTTGCCGACCTTGTCGATCGCCTCGGCGATGAGCGCGCCGATGGTGGGGTCGGCAGCGGAGATCGAGGCCGTGGCAGCGATCTGCTCCTTGGTCTCGATGTCCTTCGCGTCGGCGAGCAGCTGGGCCGAGACGGCCGCAGCGGCCTTCTCGATGCCGCGCTTCAGCGAGATGGGGTCGGCGCCGGCGGCGACGTTGCGGAGTCCTTCGCGGACCAGGGCCTGCGCGAGGACGGTGGCGGTGGTCGTTCCGTCGCCGGCGACGTCGTCGGTCTTCTTCGCGACCTCCTTGACGAGCTCCGCGCCGATCTTCTCGAAGGGGTCGTCGAGCTCGATCTCCTTGGCGATGGACACGCCGTCGTTCGTGATGGTGGGGGCGCCCCACTTCTTCTCGAGGACGACGTTGCGACCACGCGGGCCGAGGGTGACCTTAACCGCGTCGGCCAGGATGTTCAGGCCACGCTCGAGGCCACGACGGGCCTCTTCGTCAAAAGCAATGATCTTAGCCATGTGTGTTTTTCGTCCCTCCCGGACGTCATGAAGCAGAAGCATTGGCACTCACGTGTCGCGAGTGCCAGCAACGATTCTGGCACTCGCCAGGTGAGAGTGCAAGTGACGGGGAGGGCCGACGGCGGCACCGGGGACACGACGACGCCGCCGCGGTTTCCCGGGGCGGCGTCGTGATGGGCGAGGGTCGTCGGCGACCCCGCTCGGAGGCTCAGGCGAGTCGGACGGACTCCGCCTGGGGGCCCTTGCTGCCGGTGCCGACGTCGAAGACGACCGCCTGGCCCTCCTCGAGCACCTTGTAGCCGCTCATGTCGATGGCGGAGTAGTGCACGAAGACGTCCTGTCCGCCTCCCTCGACCGTGATGAAGCCGAAGCCCTTCTCGGCGTTGAACCACTTGACGGTTCCGTTGGCCATTTCTCGTTCCCCTTTGTTGCTGTGATGGTGCGGCGCATGAGTCGGCCGGTTCTCGCATGCTAATGCTGAGACGGACTCGAATAGAAGACCGGGGAGCCCCCGCCGAGCGGGAATCACCCGACTTTAAACACGGCCGTAACATGCGGCGAGCCGGGGAGGCGCGGTGCGGGACGAGCGCGCACCGCGCCTCCTCGGCTCGTCGGCCCTCAGGGGGTGAAGTCGGTGCCGAGCACGACGGTCACCGACGCGTTCGGGAAGGCCGAGCTCGCGGCCGTCGCCGAGATGCCGAGCGTCTGGGCGAGACCGAGGGCCACGCCCTCGTCGGCCGGGTCGGCGTAGTAGACGGTCGAGGTCGAGGCCGACGTGTCGCCGGCGTTGCCCTGCGTCGCCACGGTGTAGCCGGCGGCCGTCAGATCGGCGCTGGCCGCGGTCGCGAGACCCGCGGTCGCCGTGCCGTTGAGCACGGCGATGGTGACCGACGGGTCGACGTCGGCGGCGGCGGTGCCGGCGGGGGCCGTCGGGCTGGGCGACGGCTCGTCCGTGGCGCCGGCCGTCGGCTCCGCCTCGGAGGTCGCCGCGGGCGACGGGTTCGTGAACTGGAAGCTGTCGTTCAGCACCCCGAGGGCGATCACGCCGCCGCCGACCAGCAGACCGGTCGCGAGCGCGGCCCAGGCGAAGACGAACCAGCCGCGGCCCTTGACCGGGCGAGCACGGTGCGCCCCGACCCTCTCGAGGTCGTGGGGCAGATCGTCGAAGCGGTCGCGGGGGAGGTTCGGCATGAGGGGCGGGTCTTCTCTGGTTCGGCGGGCGTCGTGTCGTCGGCGTCGTGTCGGCGGGCGGCGGTCAGCGGGTCGGCGGTCCGAAGGACCGCGTCGTCCGCGCGAGGGTTCGAGCGTCGCGGAGTCGGATCAGGCGCCCGACGAGCATCGGAGCGTAGGCCAGCGCGGCGGGACGCTCGATGAGCGCGTTGAGCAGCTGCTGGTAGCGAGCGGTCGAGAGTCCCAGCTCGCGGCGGATCACGGCCTCCTTGTGACGCGTCGATCCGGTGGCGGACTGCTCGAGGTCGAGGATCGCGCGGTCGCGTTCGGAGAGCCCGATGACCGTGCCGTTGTCGTCCGTCGTGCCGCTGTCGCCCATCCACCTGCCCTCTCGATCGTCGTCATCCTACGGGCGGGCGCTTGCGGGGCGGCTCAAGAGGGCAGCAGCCGCACCCGCGTGCCGTGGGCGTCGCCGACCGCGAGCGCGTGCCCGTCGAGGGCCAGCGCCGCGAAGTCGCCGCCCGGTGCGAGCCCCGCGTGCGGGGGGACGACGACGTCGTGGAGGAGGTCGCGTCGCTCGTACGAGATCCAGCTCGCGTCGAGTCGGCGGACGGCGTCGACGAAGGCCTGACGCCTCGCGCCCGGCAGGTAGACGAGCGTCCCCGTCGAGACGACGACGAGGCGGGCGTCGGTCGGGGCGTCCGCCGCCGCCGCCGCGAGACCGTCGACCGCGTCTGCGCGGAGGATCCGAGGAGGCGCGCTCCGGGCGACCGCGACCGCCCGCCTCAGGAGGTCCACCCGGTCCGACGGGCCCGGCGGAAGGGAGGTCTCGAGCCACGACACGGCCGAGGGGTCGGTGACGTCGACGGGATCGAGGTCGAGACCGGCGCGCCAGACGATCTCGGGCAGCTCGACCCGGCCGGCCGAGACGGCGCCGGCGAGGGCGCTCGGCGGGGCGTCGGCTCCCGACCCGAGGTCGATGTCGAGTCCGACGACGACGTCGCCGACCGGGTCGCCCCAGCGCAGGTCGACGTCGACGCCGTGGCCCCGGGCGGTGGCGTGGAACGCGTAGCGGTCGGGGAACAGGCACAGTCCCGCCGACGCGCCCACCTCGAGCAGCGCGACGGGACCGTCGACCCGCGACAGCGCCAGCGACACCGGGCCGAGTCGGCGCACGTCGTTGACCTGCGTCGTCCGCCGCCCGAGCTCGGCGACGAGCGCGTCGGGGTGGGCGAGCATCCACTCCCGGAGGCTCGGCCACGGCTCGAGGGGCGCGCCGAGCCAGCGTGCGACGGCGAGCACGAGGGCCGGCTGGCGCCGCGCCTCCGGGGCCCTCCCGATCAGAGCGAGCACGTCGGGATCGTCGGCGATGCCGCGCGACCACTCGTCGTAGAGGGGCGACCGCTCGCGCACGGCCGCCTCGGCATGGGCGCGGAACCGGTCGGCGAGGAGCATCCGTGGATTCTAGGCGGACGCCCCGGGGCGGCTGGGCGTCGCGTCCGCTCCCCCGAGGAATGACTGTCGGGGGGACCGTGTTGAATGGGGAGTCCCGAACATCAAGGAGTCAACCGTGTCGTACAAGGTCGAGAAGTCCGAAGAGCAGTGGCGAGCCGAGCTCGGTCCCGAGCAGTACGCCGTGCTGCGTGAGGCCGCCACCGAGCGCCCGTGGACGGGCGAGCTGCTCGACGAGAGCCGCGCCGGCGTCTACGCCTGCGCCGCCTGCGGGGCCGAGCTGTTCAAGAGCGGCACCAAGTTCGACAGCAACTGCGGCTGGCCGAGCTTCTACGAGTCCGTGAACCCCGACGCCGTGCAGCTGATCGACGACGACAGCCTCGGCATGGTCCGCACCGAGGTGCGCTGCGCCACCTGCGGCTCGCACCTCGGGCACGTCTTCCCCGACGGGTTCGGCACGCCGACCGGCGACCGGTACTGCATGAACTCGGTCTCGCTCAGCTTCCGCGAGGGCGACGAGCCCGCGTCGGCCGCCGAGTGACCTCGTGACGACCGTCGCCGCGGCGGCCGGGCGCCGACGCTCGCGGTCGAAGGTCACCGACGAGGCCCCCTCGCACGAGCAGCTCGTGGCGGCGGTCGAGGCCGCGGCCACGGTCGCCGACCACTCGTCGATGCGTCCGTGGCGTCTGATCGAGCTCCGGGGCGACGACCGTCGGATCATCGGCCGGTCGCTCGCCGCCGCCGACGGCGCCGAGGGCAAGGACGCCGAGAAGCTCGAGCAGAAGTCGCTCCGGGCGCCCCTGGTCATCGCGGTGGTCTCGTCGCCGAAGCCGAGTCGCAAGGTCCCCGAGTGGGAGCAGGAGAGCGTCGCCTCGGGCGTGGCCCATCTGCTTTCGCTGGTGCTCGACGACGAGGGCTGGGGCGTCTTCTGGCGGTCCGGCACGCACACGCGCGCCCCCGAGGTCCACGCCGCTCACGGGCTGACCGGCGACGAGAAGCTGCTGGGCTGGCTCTACGTGGGCGGCCGCGACCGTCCGCGTGCCGACGAGAAGCCGCGCAAGCGCGTCGACGTCGCCCGCCATCTGGGCGGTCTCGACCGGGCCTGATCCCCGCGGCCGTCAGACGACGACGACCCCGGCGCTCGAGCGCCGGGGTCGTCGTCGTTCACGGGTGTCGCGTCACCAGGTCTCGTGGCTGTTGCCGATGACCGTGATCGGCAGCCAGAACGACCCCGTCATGGCGACGATGCCGGCGAAGAAAATGATGGCGTTGGGCTCGCCCGAGCCGAACGAGTACGCGAAGAGGGCGCAGCCGACGAGCAGCAGGGCGATCGAACCGATGGCGGTCAGGATGTTGGTCATGGGGGCTCCTCGTGATCCGGGCCGGGACACGGCCGGCGCCGTGTGCGTCTACTTCACCACTGAACACCGCCCGCGCGCCAATCGCGGCCCCTCTCGTACCCCGAGGTCGGCGCCTCGGGGCAGGACCACAGGGTCTCGCCGGGCTTGTAGGGTGGTCGTGTCAGCCGCCTTGGCGCAGTCCGGTAGCGCAGTGCTCTTGTAAAGCGAAGGTCGTCGGTTCGAATCCGACAGGCGGCTCCCTCCGAAGGCCCCGATCGATCCCGATCGGGGCCTTCGCACGTCGCCGGACCGCGATGGGGTACAGCGAGGAGGACAGACGCTCCAGCGCTCCCCCCAACGAGGGCGACCCGTGCTGGGGGATGACGGGTTTCGTCCCCCGAGCGCAGACTTGTGGAGCACCGAGGAACCCGAAGCTCCGCGGCGCGCTGTACCCCGACGAGCGATCGTCGGGTCTGCAGGACCTCTCCCCCCGAAGCACCCGCTTGCCCTTCCGATATTCCTGGGAAGGGACACCGCGACATGGTCACACGGACATCCTCACGATCGCTGTCGATCAGCGCCACGATCGTGGCGGGCGCACTGCTCGCGTCGGCACTGGTGGCGACGAGCGCGACGAGCGCCGACGCCGCGACCGGTTCGGTCATCGCCGGCAAGACCGCGACCGACCCCGCAGCCGCTTCGACGTCCCTCCTGCACGGGAACCTCTCGGGCTGGACCCAGACCTTCAAGGACGACTTCTCGACCCCTGTGGCCAAGGGCGGGTTCCCCGGCCCCTACGCCAAGCAGTGGATGACCTACGACGGCTTCGGCGACACCTGGAAGATCGGCCGCTACGAGGCCGACATCCTGTCGGTCCACGACGGCGTCCTCGACATGCACCTGCACACCGGCTCCGACGGCGTGCCCCGCGCCGCGGCCCCCATCCCGCTGGTGAACGGCCAGTGGGGAGGTCAGACCTACGGCCGCTACAGCGTGCGCATGAAGGCCGACGCCCTGCCCGGCTACGGCACCGCCTTCCTGCTCTGGGACGACGACAACGTGTGGGAGAACGGCGAGATCAACTTCCCCGAGGGCAACCTCGACGGCACGACCCAGGCCTTCAACCACCAGCTCGGCACGCCGTGGAACAACGACATGTGGGCCGACACCAGGACGTCGTACACCGGGTGGCACACCTACACGATCGACTGGACCCCCACGAAGATCAGCTACCTGCTCGACGGGGTCGTCGTGGCCTCGACCACGACGAACATCCCGAAGACGCCGATGCACTGGGTGCTCCAGACGGCGACGAACGGCACGAAGCCCGCCGCGAACGTCGACGGGCACCTCCTCGTCGACTGGGTCAGCCAGTACGCGTACACCCCAGGGAGCGCCTCCACCGTGGCCCTGCCGTCGGCCCCGGCCCCGGCCCCGACCCCCGCCAAGCCCCCCGTGGCTCCCAAGCCCCTCACGCTGACGGCGCCCACGCCGGCCATCCGCGGCACCCTGACCGTCGGCTCCACCCTCACCGCGCAGACCGGCACCTGGACCTCGGGGACGGCGCTGAGCTACAAGTGGCTGCGCGAGGGCGCCGCGATCGCCGGGGCGACCGGGTCGAGCTACAAGACGACCGCGGCCGACGCCTCGAAGAGGATCAGCCTCGTCGTGACGGGTTCGAAGTCCGGCTACACCACCGCCTCGAAGACGTCGGCAGCGGTCGTCGTCAAGCCGGCCCCGCTCGCCAGCGCCGCACCCACCGTCACCGGCAAGGCGACCGTCGGCGGCAAGGTCGGCGCGAAGACCGGCACCTGGACCGCCGGCACCACCTTCACGTACCAGTGGAAGCGCAACGGCCAGGCCATCTCGCGGGCGACGGCTGCCACGTACGCGCCCACCGCCTCCGACGCGAACCGCGCGATCACCGTCGTCGTCACGGGCACGAAGCCCGGGCACACCGCGGTGGCCCGCGCGTCGAACGCCGCGACCGTCAAGCCGCTGACCCTCACCGCCGGCACCCCGGGCGTGAAGGGCTCGACCAAGGCCGGGAGCACGCTGACCGCCCAGCGCGGCACCTGGACCACGGGCACGAAGTGGACGTTCCAGTGGACCCGCGACGGGTCGTGGATCAAGGGCGCGACGGGCACCACGTACCGCACGAAGGCCTCCGACGCCGGTCACCGCATCGGTGTCAAGGTCACCGGCTCGAAGCCCGGCTACACGTCGGCGTCGCGCTGGTCCAAGCCGGTCACCATGCGTCGCTGACCCGACTCGAGATCCACCAGGAGGGCCCGGAGCCCGTCGCCCAGCAGGGCGCGGGCCTCGGGCCCGAGGTCTGCCAGCAGGGCCCTCTCGGCGGCGAGCTGCGGTCCGAGCGCGGCGTCGAGCACGCTCCGCCCGGCCGCCGTCGGGATGACGAAGTAGCCGCGCTGATCGTCGGGATTGTCGAGGCGGCCGACGAGACCCGCGGTCGTCAGCACCCGGATGCGCTTCGTGATCGCCGGCGGCGAGAGCAGGGTCTCGTCGGCGAGCTGCGTCGGGGAGGACGGGACGTCGCGGCGGACGAGGGCCGCGAGCAGGTCGAAGTCGGCCCGGCTGATGCCGTGCGCCCGAAGGAGCTCGTCGCTCTGCCGCTGGACGATCCGCGCGATGCGGGTGATCCGCCCCACCACGAGGATCGCCTCGACGTCGAGATCGGGGCGGAGCCCTCTCCACTGGTCGTGGACGTGGTCCATGGCGTCGCGCATCCCGCGATCATAGCGATCGTTCACGGGTAAACTACTTCTCGACCGATGATTCACCCGTGAAGCACCTCGACGACGAGCGCACGACGGACGCTCGCGAGAGGACCCCATGACCGACACCGCCCCGAGCCGCATCCTCCCCCGCCCGGCCGACCTGTTCCGCCTCGGTCCGCACGACTCGGCGCACCTGCCGGCGGCCCGCGTGGCCGTCTCGGTCGTGGCGCCCCTCGTCGTGCTCGCGCTGCTCGGGCACCTCGAGTGGGCCCCCTACGCCACCTTCGGGGCCTTCGCCTCGGCGTTCGGGCGCGGCCTGCCCCTCCTCCAGCGCCTGAGGATGCAGCTCGAGGCCGGCGCCGGGCTCGTGGCCTGCGTCATCCTCGGAGCCGCCCTCTCGTCGCTGTCCATCCCCGACCCCGGTCTCGTCGTCGTCGTGGCGATCGTCGCCGGGCTCGCCTCCCTCGTGTCCGACCTCCGCCGCTGGAGCCCGCCGGGGCCGCTCTTCTTCGTCTTCGGCCTCGGCGTCTGCGCGTTCGTGCCCGCCGACGGCGCCGCCGTCGCAGCGGCGGCCGTCGTCGCGCCGGCGAGCCTCGCGCTCGCGCTGCTCGCCTCCGGCGCCGCGGCCCTCACGCCGAGCGGTCGTCGAGCCCTCGCGTCGGAGACGGGACGGATCAGGAGGCGCGCCCCGCGCCTCCTCGATCGTCGCCGCACCCTCGTCCACGCCGGCATCTGCCTGCTCGCGTCGCTCGTCGCGGGTCTGATCAGCGTGGCCGCCGGCTTCGAGAACCCCTACTGGGCGATGGTCTCGGCCGTCGTGCCGGTCGTGGGCAGCGCGACGGCGACGCAGCTCGTCCGGGCCGGCCACCGCCTCCTGGGGACCCTCGCCGGCGTCGTCGTGGCCGCGGGCCTCCTCGCGCTGCAGCCGAGCACCCCCTGGCTGATCGTCGCGTTCGGGGTGCTCCAATTCGCGGCCGAGCTCGCGGTCATGCGCAACTACGGCCTGACGCTGCTGTTCGTGACGCCGATGGCGCTCGGCATGTCGGCCCTGGCAGGGCCCGTCGACATCGGCGAGCTGGTCGTGTGGCGGGGCGTCGACACCCTGGTCGGCGTGGGCGTCGTCGTCGTGCTGCTGCTCGCGACGCACCGCCTCCGGACGCGGGTCAGCCCTGGCGCGCCTTCGCCCGCCGGTCGTCGCGCGACCACCAGACGAGGTCGGCGACACCCTGCGCGATGAGCAGCAGCGCGACGACCAGCACGACGTACGCGACCGGCTCGACCGGACGACCCGAGGTCATCGTGCCGATCTGCACCACGAGGCCGAAGACGCCGAGCGCCGCCTCGAGCACGGCCGGGAGCACGCTGCCGGTCTTGGTCAGGATCCAGAAGGGCCGGCGCGGGGTGCTCATGCGACGAGCGTACCCGGGCGACGGGGCCGGACCGGGCTCGCCGGGATAGCCTGGCGGGATGCGTGAGAAGAGCGTCCGGGTCGACCCCGACGTGCCGAACTGGCTGCTGACGAAGCGCGGCGGACGCGTGCTGCCCGTGCTCACCATCGGCTGCGCACTGGTCGTCGTCGCCAGCATCGTCGCGGCCCTGCTCGTCGGCGGCGGCTCGGTGACCGTCGTGACGGTCGTCGTCGTGCTCGCCGCGGTGGGCGCGGTCGTCTGGGCCGTGGCCGATCTCGTCTGGTGGACGCGGGGCGACCGACGGTCGGTCGTCCGGCTGCCTCGAGACCCCCGCGCGTGAGGCGCGAACATGCCCCGATCGGCATGTCTGTGCCCCGGCAACCTGGCAACCGCTCAGAGGCGGTGGCCGTAAACTCGTCAGGATGCATCGATTCGATGCCACGATCTCCCGGCCCTGATCGGCACCCCTCGCTCAGCCGCGCCGGCGCCAGCCCACCCAGACAATTCGACAGGGAGTTCCGGTGAACGGAAACGCCACGACCCGGCACAGCAACGCGGCGTTGCTGTCGGTCGCCAGCACGATGGCCGAACGGGTCACCACCTCCGAGAGCATCGACGAGAAGCTCCGTCCCGTGCTCAAGCGCCTGAGGATGCCCACGGGCCTGCTGCAGAGGGTGGCGGGCGTCCACGAGCGCCGCAACTGGGGGCCCGACCAGAGCTTCGACCTGGCCGCCATCGACGCCGGGAAGCGCGCCCTCGCCGAGGCCGGGGTCCGCCCCGATCAGGTCGGGCTGCTGATCAACACGTCCGTCACGCGCCCCCACCTCGAACCCTCGGTGGCCGTGCGCCTGCACCACGGCCTCGGCCTGCCGTCGTCGGCGACCAACTTCGACATCGCGAACGCCTGCCTGGGCTTCGTCAACGGCATGACCCTCGCCGCCCAGCTGATCGACGCCGGCCAGATCGACTACGCCGTCATCATCGACGGCGAGGACGCCGACGACGTGCAGGTCAACACGATCGACCGCCTGCTCACCGAGGGCTTCGACCGCGACGACTTCATGAGCGAGTTCGCCAGTCTCACCCTCGGCTCGGGCGCGGCCGCCGCCGTCATCGGGCGCGCCGATCTGCACCCCGAGGGCCACAGGATCCTCGGCGGGGTCACGCGCGCGGCGACCGAGAACTACGACCTCTGCGTCGGCAGCGTCGACGGCATGTTCACCGATGCCAAGGCGCTGCTCAAACGCGGCATGGAGCTCGTCGTCTCGGCCTGGCGCGAGGCCAAGCCCGACTGGAACTGGCAGGGCATGGACCGCTACGTCATGCACCAGGTGAGCGACGTCCACACCAACGCGTTCGTCAAGGCGGCCGGCATCGACCGCAAGCGGGTGCCCCTCACCTACCCGACCCTCGGCAACGTCGGACCGGCATCGATCCCCATCACCCTGGTGGAGGAGTCGAAGACCCTCTCGCGGGGCGACCGGGTCCTGCTGATGGGAGTGGGCTCGGGCATCAACACCGCGATGATGGAGCTCGCCTGGTGAGTCGCCTCCCCCGCGCCGCCCGTTCGACGGCGCCCGCCCAGCTGCCCCCCGACGACCTCCCCGGTCTCGACCCGGCCTGGTCGCGCCTCGTCGACGTGCCGTACGGGCTCGGCTCGCACCGCGCCTCCCGACGCTGGCACGTGCTCGACAACGGCGACGCCCTCGCAGAGCTGGGGGCCGAGCCGGTCGGCACGATCCTCTGCGTGCACGGCAACCCGACCTGGTCGTACCTCTGGCGTGAGCTCGTCGCCTCGACGGTCGCCTCCGCGGCCGCGGGCGGGGCCGCCTGGCGCGTCGTCGCCGTCGACCAGCTCGACATGGGCTGGTCCGAGCGCACCGGGTCGCCGCACGCGCTGGCCCGCCGCGTCGCCGATCTCGGCGACCTGACCGACGCCCTCGAGCTCGACGGCCCCGTGGTCACCCTCGGTCACGACTGGGGCGGCGTCGTCTCGATGGGCTGGGCCGTCGACCACCCCGAGCGGCTCGCCGGCCTCATGCTGCTCAACACGGCGATCCACCAGCCCGAGGGCACGCCGATCCCCGCTCCCCTCCGTCTGGCGCTGGCCCGCGGGGTCCTCGGCGGCGCGACCGTCGGCACGACCGCGTTCGTCGACGTCACCCTCGCGCTCGGGCACCCCGCGCTGCCCGCCGACGTGCGCGCGGCCTACCGCGCCCCCTACCGCACGGCGGCGCGACGGGGCGGGATCGGCGGCTTCGTCGCCGACATCCCCGTCGACGACGATCACGAGAGCGCACCCGAGCTCGACCGGATCGCCGAGGCCGTGCGCGAGCTCGACGTGCCCGCCCTGATGCTCTGGGGCCCCCGCGATCCGATCTTCGGCGACCGGTACCTCGACGACCTCGTCGACCGCCTGCCGCACGCCGACGTGCACCGCTTCGAGGGCGCCGGCCACCTCGTGGCCGAAGACGTCGACTACGCGTCGGCCGTCCTCACCTGGCTGGGCGACCGGCTGCCCGACGGCGCGACGCCCGAGGCGCCCGTGGTCGACGGCGAGGCGCCGTCCGGCGACTCCGTCGCGGCGCCCTCCGGCCCCGGGCGTCTCGACGGCGCCGGCGCGACCGGGGCCGCCGCGGCGAAGAAGGCCCTCGAGGCCGGTGCCGACGAGGCGACGGCCGCCGCGGCCGCCGCCTCCGCCGAGCATCTCGCGGAGGAGGCGCGGGTCGTCTCGTCCGCATCACAGGACCGTCCGCTCTGGTCGCACCTCGACGCCCTGTCCGACAGCGCCGACATCGCCCTGATCGAGATGGTGCCGAGCGGTTCGGAGGGCCCGCGCTCGGTCAGCTGGCGCCTCCTGTCTCGACGAGTCCGCGAGATCGCCCTGGGTCTCCGCAAGCACGGCGTCCGCCCCGGCGACCGGGTCTCGCTGCTCGTGCAGCCCGGGGCCGACCTGACCGCCGTCCTCTACGCCTGCCTGCGGCTCGGCGCGGTCGTGGTCGTCGCCGACGCCGGCCTCGGCGTGCGGGGGCTGACGCGCGCCGTCCGCGGCGCCTGGCCCGACCACGTGATCGGGCAGCTTCCGGGCCTGACCGCGGCCCGCGCGCTCGGCTGGCCCGGTCGCGTCATCTCGACCACGCGCCTCCCGGGGGTCACGAGACGCGCCCTCGGCGTCGAGACGTCGCTCCCCGAGATCGTCGCGCTCGGTCGTCGGGCGCACGAAGCACTCGCCGACCTGCCCGAGTCGCCGGCCGGCGACGCCGAGGCGGCGATTCTGTTCACCTCGGGGTCCACCGGCCCCGCGAAGGGCGTCGTCTACCGCCACGGCCAGCTGACGGCCCTCCGCGACGCCCTCGCCGCGCAGTACGGCGTCGGCCCCGGCACCGGTCTCGTCGCCGGTTTCGCGCCGTTCGCCCTGCTCGGCCCGGCCCTCGGGGCGACCAGCGTCACCCCCGACATGGACGTCACGAAGCCCCGCACCCTCACCGCCCGCGCCGTCGCCGCGGCCACCGCCGCGGTCGACGCGACCGTGGTGTTCCTCTCGCCCGCCGCTCTGACGAACGTCGTGGCCACCTCCGGTGCGCTCGACGCCGCCGACCGGGCGGCGCTGTCGGGCGTCGAGACCTTCCTGTCGGCCGGGGCGCCCGTGTCCGAGTCGCTGCTGGCCGCGGCCGGACGGCTGATGCCGAACGCGACCCCGCACACCCCGTACGGCATGACCGAGGGGCTGCTGCTCACCGACGTGACGCTCGAGGGCGTCCGCGCCGCCGCGGCCGATCGCGCCGACCGGCTCTCCGCCGGCGCGCACGACGCGGGCGGAGTCTGCGTCGGGCTGCCCGGGGCGACCACCTCGGTGCGGATCGCCGCCCTCGACGAGGCGGGGCGCGCCTCCGGGGAGCCGGCCGCCGCGCCCGGCGTGACGGGCGAGATCGTGGTCTCGGCGTCGCACGTCGAAGACCACTACGACCGTCTCTGGCTGACGCACCGCGCCAGTCGGCTCGGCTCGACGCCCGACACCCGCTGGCACCGCACCGGCGACGTCGGGCACCTCGACGAGCAGGGTCGGCTCTGGGTCGAGGGGCGTCTGCCCCACGTGATCACCACGGCCGCGGGCGTGCTGACGCCGGTCGCGTCCGAGCAGGCGGTCGAACGGGTCGAGGGCGTCGGTCGCGCCGCCGTCGTCGGCATCGGCCCGGCGGGCACGCAGCAGGTGGTCGTGGTGGCCGAGACGACGCCGGCCGCTCGCCGACCCGGTCTCGCCCCGACGCCGCTCGCCGCGGCCGTGCGCGAGGCCGTCGAGGCCGCCTCGGGTCACCCCGTCGCCGCCGTGCTCGTCGTGCCCGGCCTGCCCACCGACGTGCGGCA
This sequence comes from Frigoribacterium sp. Leaf263, assembly GCF_001422285.1. GTDB lineage: Bacteria > Actinomycetota > Actinomycetes > Actinomycetales > Microbacteriaceae > Frigoribacterium. The sequence goes on along the minus strand of NZ_LMMO01000004.1, from coordinate 699,410 downwards.
CAACAGCAAGATCGACCGCTCGGGCCTCGCCGCCTGGGCCGCCTCCGTGCTCTCGGGCGGACGGATGCGCCGCCCGTGAGGGTGCTGGTCACCGGGGCCAGCGGACTGCTCGGCGGCGCCGTCGCCCGGGCGATCGCCGACGCCGGGCACGACGTCACGACGTTCCAGCGCCGCCCCTCCGGTGTCGCGGGGGTGCGCGACGTCCTCGGCTCCATGACGGACCCCGCGGCGGTCGCCGCCGCCGTCGACGGGCACGACGCGGTCGTCCACCTCGCGGCCAAGGTCTCGCTGGCCGGGGCGCCCGCCGACTTCGAGGCCGTCAACGTCGGCGGCACGCGGTCGCTGATCGAGGCGATGCGCGCCTCCTCGGTCCCCCGGTTGGTCTTCGTCTCGTCGCCGTCGGTCGCCCACTCGGGCTCCTCGATCGTCGGAGACGACGCCGACCCGGCCTCGCCCGCCGATGCGCGGGGGCACTACGCCCGGACGAAGGCCGCCGCCGAGCGCCTCGCCCTGCGAGCCGCCGACGCCGAGCTGCGCGTCGTGGCCGTGCGACCGCACCTCGTCTGGGGCCCGGGCGACACGCAGCTCGTGGCGCGCATCGTCGATCGGGCCCGCTCGGGGCGCCTGCCGCTGCTCGACCACGGGGCGGCCCTGATCGACTCGACCTACGTCGACAACGCGGCGTCCGGCATCGCGGCCGCGCTCGAACGCGTCGACGCCGTCAGCGGTCGGGCCTATGTGCTGACCAACGGCGAGCCGCGGACGGTCGCCGACCTCATGGCGGGGATCTGTCTGGCGGCCGGGGTGCCGGCACCGCGCCTCCGGGTGCCTGCCGGCGTCGCCCGGGCGGCGGGCTCGCTCGTCGAGAGGCTGTGGGCCGTGCGCCCGGGCGCCGACGAGCCGCCCATGACGCGGTTCCTGGCCGAGCAGCTCTCGACCGCGCACTGGTTCGACCAGCGCCGCACCCGGCACGACCTCCAGTGGACGCCGGCCGTCGGCGTCGACGAGGGCCTCAGCCGACTCGCCGCCTGGTACGCGGCCGGCCAGCCCCCGGTCTGAATCCCCGCTCGCCCGGGCGCTCGCCCGCCCGAGCCCTCGCACGCGTGAACCCGCGCGCGGGCATCAGGAGGTGCGGCGGGTTCCCGTCATCGGCGGCGGGCCAGCGCCGCCCGCCCTCGACGACGCCGACCCGCCTCACCCCGCTCAGATGACGGACTCGCTCCACGGGTCGGGGTTGCCGAACCGGTGCGCCGTGATCGCGATCGCCTGCTCGCGGAGGAACGGCAGCAGTTCGAGCCGCCCCGTCGGGGTCACGGCCGAGTCGAACACGGCCACCGAGGGGTCGCCGCCGAGCGCCGACGACAGAGCCGAGGAGGCGCGGTCCGCGTCACCCGCGCCCGTCACCAGCCGCACGCGCTCCGTCCGCAGCCCACCCGCGCGCACGCGGTCGTGCCACGCCTCGTCGCTCTCATGCGCCACCACCGGCACCGGCCGGCCCAGCGCCGCGACGAACGCCGACGGCAGGTCCATCGAGGTCGACACGGTCAGCGGAGCGCCGGACCGGAGACCCGCGAGCAGCACCCGGACGGCGTCGACGGGGTCGGCCCCGTCGGCGATGCGCACCGTCACGGGCAGCGGGCGGTAGCGCAGCAGGTCGCGCTCGAGCCCGAGGGCGCTGACGTCGCGGGCGACGCCGAACTCCGTCGACCAGAAGTGCTCGTCGGTCGCGGCCGCGGCACGCAGATCGTCGGCGGCCGTGGCCCCCGACGCCCCGAGCAGCGGGGTCGCGGCCTCGACGGCGCCGAGGACGGCCGAGCCGGGGCGCGCCTCCCGGGTTCCGACCACGGCGGCGGGCTGCCACGATCCGAGGTGCACGAGGTAGTTCGGCCCGCCGGCCTTGGCGCCGGCGCCGACCGACGACTTCTTCCAGCCGCCGAACGGCTGACGGCGGACGATCGCGCCGGTGATGCCGCGGTTGACGTAGAGGTTGCCGGCCTCGACGGCGTCGAGCCAGACCGAGAGCTCCGCCGGGTCGAGGGTGTGCAGACCGGCCGTCAGCCCGTAGTCGGTGGCGTTCTGCAGCGCGATGGCCTCGTCGAGCGTCGCCGCGGTCATGATGCCGAGCACGGGACCGAAGTACTCGGTGAGGTGGAACTCGCTGCCGGCCGCGACGCCGGTGCGGACGCCGGGCGACCAGAGCCGACCCGTCTCGTCGAGCCGCCTCGGCTCGACCAGCCACGACTCGCCCGCCCCGAGCGTCGTCAGCGCCCGCTCGAGCTTGCCGTGCGCGGGCTCGACGATCGGGCCCATCTGCGTCGTCGGGTCGGAGGGCAGGCCGACGCGCATCGTCGATGCGGCGTCGACCAGCTGGCGGCGGAACCGCTCGGAGGTCGCGACCGACCCGACCAGGATCACGAGGCTCGCCGCCGAGCACTTCTGGCCGGCGTGACCGAACGCCGACTTGATCACGTCGGAGGCCGCCAGGTCGAGATCGGCGCTCGGGGTGACGATGATCGAGTTCTTGCCGCTGGTCTCGGCGAGCAGGGGCAGGTCGTTACGCCAGCTCGTGAAGAGCTGAGCCGTCTCGAAGGCGCCGGTCAGGACGACCCGATCGACCGACGGGTGCGAGACCAGGTGGCGCCCGAGGTCGCCCTCGTCGACGTCGACGAGGGTCAGGACGTCGCGCGGCACACCGGCGTCCCACAGGGCCTGCACCATCACCGCGCCGCAGCGGCGGGCCTGCCCGGCGGGCTTGATGACGACGCTGCTGCCCGCGGCGAGCGCCGCCAGGGTCGAGCCCGCGGGGATCGCGATCGGGAAGTTCCAGGGAGGGGTGACGAGCGTCAGCCGCTCGGGCGCGAAGCGGGCGCCGTCGACGGAGTCGAGCTCCTCCGCGAGGTGGGCGTACCAGTTGGCGAAGTCGATGGCCTCGCTGACCTCGACGTCGCCCTCGGCGACGGTCTTGCCCGTCTCGCTGGCGGCGACCTCCATCAGGTCGGCGCGTCGGGCCGACAGCATCGCCGCGGCGTCGCGGAGGACGGCCGCTCGACCCGCGCCTCCTCGGGCCGCCCACGCGGCGGACGCGGTGACGGCCCGGTCGAGCAGGGTGTCGAGGGTGGCCTCGTCGGTGACGCGGGCCGACTCGATCAGGTCGACCCCGAGCGTCGAGTGGGCCGACCGGGCGGCGATGTCGCGGCCCCAGGCGCGGTTGGCGGCGAGCGCCGGGTCGGTGTCGGGCTCGTTCTCGAACCCGCTGCCGGGCTCGCGCGCCGCCAGGGCCTGGGCGGGGTCGAGACGGCTCTGCACGCGGTGCGGCGCGGGGGTGTCGCCGTCGACCGCGGCGAGCGATGCCAGGAACCGTCCCTTCTCGCGCTCGAACATCGTCTCGTTCGAGGCCAGCTCGAAGACGGCCGACATGAAGTTCTCGCTCGACGCGTTCTCTTCGAGGCGGCGGATGAGATAGCTGATGGCGACGTCGAACTCGCGAGGGTGCACGACCGGCGTGTAGAGCAGCAGACCCCCGACGTCGTTCTTGACGAGCTCGGCCTGCCCCTCGGCCATGCCGAGCAGCATCTCGAACTCGATGCGGTCGCTCACGCCGCGGGCCTCGGCCAGCAGGTGGGCGAACGCGATGTCGAAGAGGTTGTGACCGGCGACGCCGATGCGCACGGCACGGGTGCGCTCGGGGGTGAGAGCCCAGGTGAGGACCCTCTTGTAGTTCGTGTCGCTGTCCTGCTTCGTGCCGTAGGTCGCGAGCGGCCACTCGTGGACGGTCGCGTCGACGGTCTCCATCGCGAGGTTCGCGCCCTTGACCACGCGCACCTTGATCGGGGCTCCGCCCGCGTCGACCCGGGCCGTCGCCCAGTCGGTGAGCCCCTGCAGGGCGCCGAGCGCGTCGGGCAGGTAGGTCTGCAGCACGATGCCGGCCTCGAGGCCGTGCAGCTGCGGCTGACCGAGGAGGCGCGTGAAGACCGCGATCGTCAGGTCGAGGTCGCGGTACTCCTCCATGTCGAGGTTGATGAACTTCGGCTCGGGCGAGCGGGCGGCCAGCTCGTAGAGCGGGGTGAGCTTCTCGACGACGCGCTCGACCGTCTCGTCGAAGGCCCACATCGAGAGCTGGCTGACGATCGAGGAGACCTTGATGGAGACGTAGTCGACGTCGTCGCGGGCGAGCAGCGCCCGGGTGCCGGCGAGCCGGTGCTCGGCCTCGGCGTCGCCGAGGACGGCCTCGCCGAGGAGGTTCAGATTCAGGCGCGTCCGGTCTCGTCTGATCGAGGCGATCGCGGCGCCGAGCTCGGCCGGGCGGGCGTCGGCGATCAGGTGGCCCACCATGCCGCGGAGGACGCGACGGGCGATCGGGACGACCACGCCCGGCAGCACGGGCGCCATGACGCCGCCGAGACGCACCGCGGAGCGCATGTGCCACGGCAGGAAGGCCGGTGCCTGCTTCGCGAGGGTCGAGAGGTTGCGCGCGGCGACGCCGAGGTCTTCGGGGCGGACGACGCGGTCGACGAACCCGATGGTGAAGGCGAGACCCGACTCGTCTTTCAGCACCTGGGCGAGCAGATGCGCCGAGCCGGTGCTCGGGGCGCTCGAGGCCTCGTGGGCCCAGCGGCGGGCGAGGGCGACGGCGTCGTCGCCGATGCCGACGGGCAGGAGCTGTTCAGCGGTGGACGGCCCCGCCGTCTCGTCGAAGGTGGTCATGGGTTGAATGTAGGGCGGAACTTGCCACGTGGCAAGGTTTGACATCAGCTCGTAACACGGCGGCGGACCCGGCATCCGGAACTGATGAAATATCACTGGCGCGCAGGCCGGTACCGCGCTACCTTGAGCGCGTCCGGGACCGCTCCCCGGAACCGACGGCAGCGGAGGACGGATCACTCATGGCCATGATCGAAGCACGGGGCCTCACCAAGACCTACCGGTCGAAGTCCGGGCCGGTGCACGCTCTGAACGGGCTCGACCTGACGGTGCCCGAAGGCACGGTCAAGGCCCTGCTCGGCCCCAACGGCGCCGGCAAGACCACGGTCGTGAAGATGCTGACCACCCTCGAACGACCGGACACCGGCACGGCGACCATCGCCGGTCTCGACGTCGTCGCCGACGCCCAGGCCGTCCGGCGATCGATCGGCGTCTCGGGTCAGTACGCCGCCGTCGACGAGAACCTCACGGGCTTCGAGAACCTCGACATGATCGGGCGGCTCTACCACCTCGGCGCGAAGGTCTCCCGCGAGCGTGCTCGGGAGCTCATCGACGTGTTCGACCTGTCCGCCGTGGGCGATAGACCGGTCAAAGGCTTCTCGGGCGGCATGCGCCGCCGCATCGACCTCGCCGGCGCGCTCGTCACGAACCCGCGCGTGCTGTTCCTCGACGAGCCCACCACGGGTCTCGACCCGCGCAGCCGGCTGGCCCTCTGGGACATCATCACCAGCCTGGTCGACGGCGGCACGACGGTGCTGCTCACCACGCAGTACCTGGAAGAGGCCGACCGCCTCGCCGACGACATCTCCGTGATCGACGGCGGCGCGGTCATCGCCGAGGGGACGGCCGATCAGCTCAAGGCGCAGGTGGGCGGTCATCGACTCGTCGTGGCGCTGGTCGACGAGACCCGATCGGCCCAGGCCGTCGAGGTCCTCCGGCGGCACGGCGACAACGAGCCCGCGATCGACGCCGACGGCCGGCAGCTCGAGGTCGCCGTCACCGACGGCCCGACCGCGCTGCAGCGGACGCTGGCCGACCTCGGCGCGGCGGGCATCGAGCTGCACGACGCCGGCATGCGGCGCCCCACCCTCGACGACGTGTTCCTCCAGCTGACCGGCCACCGCACCGGCGCGGACGACGACGCCTCCGCCACCGACGCCCCGAGCGAGAAGAAGGCCCGCGCATGACCACCACGACCGCGCTCGCGCAGACCCTCGAGCCCGCCACCGACACGGGTCTCTCGACCTGGGCCTCCGACGGCTGGACCGTCACGAAGCGGAACCTCATCAAGGTGCGCCGCTCGCCCGACATGCTGATCTTCGCCGTCCTGCAGCCCATCATGTTCGTGCTGCTCTTCAGCCAGGTCTACGGCGGGGCCATCGCGGTCGAGGGCACCGACTACACGCAGTTCCTGATGGCGGGGATCTTCGCGCAGACGGTCGTCTTCGGCTCGACGTTCTCGGGTGCCGCCATGGCGCAAGACCTGAAAGAGGGCATCATCGACCGGTTCCGCACCCTGCCGATGAGCCCGTCGGCGGTGCTGATCGGCCGCACGAACAGCGACCTCGTCCTCAACACGATCTCGATGGTCATCATGATGCTGACCGGTCTCGCCGTCGGGTGGCGGGTGAACGCCTCGCCGGCGTCGTTCCTCGGCGGCGTCGCCCTGCTGCTCCTGTTCAGCTACTCGTTCAGCTGGGTCATGGCGCTGCTCGGCATGAGCGTCAAGACCCCCGAGACGATCAACAACGCCTCGTTCATGATCCTGTTCCCGCTGACCTTCGTCTCGAACGCGTTCGTGCCGAGCGACACCCTGCCGACGGCCCTGCGCGTCTTCGCCGAATGGAACCCGGTCTCGTCGCTCGTCCAGGCCGCCCGCACGTCGTTCGGCAATCTCGGGAACACCCCGGTGCCCGACATCTGGACCATGCAGCACCCCTACGCGACCGTGCTCATCGGCATCACCGTCATGCTCGTCGTGTTCGTGCCCCTCTGCATCCGCAAGTTCCAGCGGATCAGCGCGAAGTGACCGAGGAGGCGCGGGTCGGCTACGGCCGTCGCCGCGCCTCCTCGCGGACCGCCTCGTCGAGCTCGCTCGTCGGCACGGTCAGCACGCTGCCGATCACGAGCCGCATGAGCTCGGCGACGTTCACCGCGTCGCGTTCGTACAGCCACTGCAGCTGCAGGCCGTCCTGGACGGCGAGCACGACGCGCGCCGCGGCGGCGGCGGAGTACCCCGGCCGCAGCCAGCCCCGGTCCGCCGCGACCGAGAGGTACGCCGTCGTCGAGCGGACGATCCGGTCGTAGTAGTCGCGGTAGTACTCGTGCGCCGGGTGCTCGCTCGAGACGGCCTCGGCCGACGCCGTGATGAAGAGCGAGATGACGACGGGCACGTCGACGTTGTACTCGGCCAGTTCGACGAGCTCGTCGACGCGCATGCCGCCCTCGTCGTCGAAGTGCCGCCGCAGGCGCTCGTCGCGGCGGCGCAGAACGGCCATGAGCAGTTCGTCCTTCGTCGGGAAGTAGTGCATCAGCGACTGATGCGACACCCCGCACTGCCGAGCGATCTCGCGGAGCGACGCCCCGTGGAAGCCCACCTGTCCGAAGACCGGCAGCGCGGCGTCGAGGATCGCCTCGCGCTTGGCGATGCCCTTGCGATAGCGGCCCGGCTCGCGCAGGCTCCCGGCGGCGGCGTCCACGGCCGGGGCGGGTGCGGGGGCGGAGTCATCCATCGGGGTCAGCCTAGGTCGTGGTCACCCCCCATGACGGCGATCGGGTGGTGACGCCCGGTGCGGCATAGAGTCGAGCGATGCCCTGGTCGCTGCTGCGGATCCCCGCCTTCCGGGCCCTGTGGCTCGGGCGCCTGGTGTCGTGGATCGGCAGCGGGTTCGCCCCGATCGCGATCGTGTTCGCCGCGATCGACCTCGGCGCCGACGCCGTCGATCTCGGTCTCGTCGTCGTGGCCCGGTCGCTGCCGAACATCCTGCTGCTGATCTTCGGCGGGGTGCTCGCCGACCGCCATCCGCGACGCCTCGTGGCCGTCGTGTCGTCGTTCGTCTCGGCGGGCTCGCTGATCATCGCCGCGGTGCTCATGCTGACCGAGACCGAGACGCTCGTCACCCTCGCGGTGATCAGCGCGGTCAACGGCGCCGCCGCCGCGTTCTTCGGGCCCGCCACGAACGCGCTCGTCCGCGACACGGTGAGCGACCGCTCGATCGGCGACGCCACGGTGCTCCTGCGGGTCGGCGCGAACGTCGGCCTGATCGTCGGCCTCGCCGCCGGCGGGGCGGTCGTCGGCACGGTCGGTTCGGGTCTCGCCCTGGCTCTCGGCGGAGCGGTGTTCGCGGTGGCGGCCGTCGTGTTCGTGGGCCTCCCCGGCGACGCGGCCCGCGCCTCCGGGGGGACGTCGCTGCTGGCCGACCTCGGCAGCGGTCTCGGCTTCGTCGTGCGGACCCCCTGGCTGACGGCCGCGGCCGCGCTGGCGTTCGTCTTCCAGTTCGCCTTCGCGGGCGGCGTCCACGTGCTCGGGCCCCTGATCGCCGACCAGACGTTCGGTCGCCTGCTCTGGGGCTACGCCGGCGCCGTGCAGACCCTCGGGCTCATCGTCGGCGCCTTCTGGGCCGGATCGCTGCGCGGGCGGGTGCGGCTGTGGGTCGCCTGCCTCGGCGCCGGGGCCCTGGCGGCACCCCTGCTCCTGCTGTCGTTCGCGCTCGAGACCGACCCCGTCGTGTTCGATCCGCTGCACTGGTTCTTCTGGATCAGCGTCGGCCTCTTCGTCGCCAGCGTCGGTCTCGAGGTCTTCACGGTGCCGCTCGACGTCGCCGTGCAGCAGCTCGTGCCCGGGGCGTACCGGGGCCGCGTGTTCTCGGTCCTGGCCGTGGGCTCGCTCGCGGGGATCCCCCTCGGAGAGGTGCTGATCGGCCCGCTCACCGAGCTCGTCGGCACGCCCGTCGCCCTGGTCGCCCTGGCCGGGCTCGTGCTCGTCGTCGCGACCGGTGTCGCCCTCAGCCCGCGCGTGCGCCGCGTGGACGCCCCGGAGGCGCGGGTCGGCTGACCCCGCACCCCCGGGAGGCGCAGGTCAGCTGTACTCGCCGCGCTCGATGGCCTCGGCGTACTTGCGGACGTCCGGGCCGGGCTCGTAGTCGATGAAGCGGTCCTTGACGGCGTCGTTGATCGCCTTGTAGGCCTCTTCCCACGACTCGCCGGAGTGGGCGGCGGCCGCATCGCGCACGGCCTCCTGCAGCACGCGGTCGGAGTCGGTCAGGATCTTGTCGCGCGCCTCGTCGTTCCAGCGCACATCGGTCAGGTCGGCCATGGTGTCTCCTCGGTTCGTGGTGTGGTGGGGCGGTGCGTGCGCGGCCGGACGGCCGTCACTCGCTCGTGCTGAGGGCGGATTCCTTGTGGGCCGCCGTCGAGCCGCTCTTGTCGCTCTCGACGATGAAGTAGGGCTCGTCGTGCGAGGCCTTGAACTTCTGGCCGTCGTGCTCGAACTCCGAGACGCGCTTCTCCTTGACGGTGCCGTGGGTCTCGCCCTGCGGGGTGTTCCAGGTGACGTGGTCTCCCTTGCTGAACGTCATCGCGCCTCCTTCGTCTGCGCCGACCGCCATCGGCCGGTCGTCGATGCGATCGTGGCGTGGACGGTACGCCCGCGAGCCGCCGGGCGACTCAGCCCCGAGGGGTAGGGGCGAGGGAGCCTCGGGTGTACCCCTCGACGTACCCCGCGGTCGCGCCGAGGCCTCGGGTCGAGCAGGTCGCCCGGGTCAGCGTCCGCGGCGGGGGCGGCTGCGGCCGGTGCCGCGCTGCGGGCCGCGGCCCTGCGGCGGCGTGCGCTTCGGCTTCGCACCGCGGGGGTCGGGGGCCGACCCCTTCTTCGCCGGGGCGGTCTGCTCAGGTTCGTCGCGCCTCCTGGTCCGACTGCTGCGGGCGGTGCGGCCCCGGACGACGCCGACGAAGTCGTCGGTGTCGTCGTCGGTGCGGTCGACCAGCCAGACGAGCGCGACGACGGTCGGCTCGAGGTCGGACACGAAGCGGTAGGTGAGCCCGCTGCGCGAGTGGAGTCGGGCGATCGACTGCGGCACGACGGCGACGCCCGAGCCGGTGGCCGCGACGTCGACGGCCTGGGCGTCGGTCAGGGCCGGGTCGAGGTCGTGACGCGTCTGACCCTCGAGATCGGCGGCGGTCAGCTCGTGCTCGATGCCGAGCGCCGCGAGCGGGTGGTCCTTCGAGACGACGACGACGGCGCGCTCGTCGTAGAGGCGGATGACCGAATGGTCGTCGTCGGTCGCGAGCGGCAGACGGGCGAGCAGCATGTCGACGGCGTCGTCGCCGGTCAGGGAGTCCAGGGCGCGGGCGGGGTCCGCCTCGACGACGGTCAGGGGCAGATCGGTGCGGCGCTCCTGCCAGAGGCGCGACCACTTCGACAGCGTGACGCCGGGGACGAACCCGATGCGGAAGGAGGCGCGGGTCGGCTCGGTCGTCATCGCCCCAGGGTACCGGGGCCGGGCGCCCGGTCGGCCCCGGTCGCGTCGGTGCACGGCGGCCTACCGGTACCCTTGCGGTCATGACCCAGAAGACCCCGCAGACGCTCAAGCCCTTCACTGCCGCGAAGAAGCTCGGGGTGCACCTGCCGGCGACGCCCGAGTCGTTCCAGAACACGCCCGTCACCCGCGAGGAGTTCGCCGAGCTCACGGCCAACCCGCCCGAGTGGCTCGCCGAGCTGCGCCGCACGGGGCCGCACCCCCGACCGGTCGTGGCGCAGAAGCTCGGCGTCACCATCTCGGGCCTCGCCCGGGCCGGCGTCGACGACGCCCTCACCACCGACGAGATCCACGACCTGCTGAAGGAGATGCCCGCCTGGCTGGTCACCGAGCGCGCGAACCTGGCCGAGGTCCGCGACGAGGAGCAGCGCGTGAAGGACCGCGACGCCGGTCGCGCCCTGCTCCGCGCCGAGCGCGAGCGCGCCGAGGGCGGCGACCCGGCCTGATCTCGACGGGCCGCGGCTCCCGCGACCCGCGTAGCTTCTGACGCATGTCATTCAACGACGATGCACGCATCGACAGCAGCAAGGTCCGACGGCGCGGCCGGGGTCGCACCACCGGCATCGCGGCCGGCGGGACGGGCATCGTGGCGATCATCGTCGTCGCCCTGGTCAACCAGTTCACCGGGGTCGACCTCAGCGGACTGGTCGGCGGGTCGACGGGCGGCAGCCCCGAGCAGATCGCCGCCGCCCCGCTCGAGGGCTGCACCACCGGCGCCGACGCGAACGCGAGCATCGACTGCCGCATGGCGGGGGCCGCCGACTCGCTCGACACCTACTGGACAGCCGAGGCCCCGACCCTCGGCCTCGGCGACTACGCCACCCCCGACTTCTTCCTCTTCACGTCGTCGGTCGACACCGGCTGCGGCGGCGCGACGAGCGCCACCGGGCCGTTCTACTGCCCGCCCGACCGGGCGCTCTACGTCGACACCGACTTCTTCGACCAGCTGCGCGAGCAGTACGGGGCCAGCGCCGGACCGCTCGCTCAGATGTACGTCGTCGGCCACGAGTGGGGCCACCACATCCAGCAGCTGACCGGCGCCTTCGACCGCGCCGACCGCACGGCCACCGGGCCGGGCTCCGACACGATCCGGCTCGAGGTCCAGGCCGACTGCTACGCGGGCGCCTGGGTCGGGGCCGCGTCGACGGTCGAGGACGACGCGGGGACGACGTTCCTCGAGCCGGTGACCGATGCGCAGATCGCCGACGCGCTCGACGCCGCCGCCGCCGTCGGCGACGACCGGATCCAGGAGGCGTCAGGCGGCCGGGTCGACTCCGACAGCTGGACCCACGGCTCGGCCGAGCAGCGTCAGCGGTGGTTCGACACCGGGCGCGCCGGTGGTCCCGCCGCCTGCGACACCTTCTCGGTGCCGACCGACCGGCTGTAGACCGCGAGCACCTGACGGCCGCTCTGCGCGTGTCGGGCCCCGCCTCTGGACGTCCGCGCCGCCGCGGGCGCAGAATCAGGCAACGCCACGAGGAGGTCGCACATGAGTCGCACCGGAAGAGCCGTCGAGTTCGATCGCTACGGAGACGTCGACGAGCTGCACTTCGTCACCCAGGAGCTGCCCGTCCCCGATGACGACGAGGTCGTCGTCGAGGTCGTGTGCGCGGGCCTGAACCACATCGAGAACTTCATCCGGAAGGGCGACTTCACCGACCGCCTGCCGCTGGAGTTCCCCGCACGTCAGGGGTCGTGCTTCGCCGGCATCATCAAGAAGCGCGGCTCGGCCGTGCGCGACTTCGCGGTCGGCGCCGAGGTGATCGGGCACGCGATCGGAGGCGGAGCGCATGCGACGTACGTCACCGTCCCCGCCTCGGCGATCGTGAAGAAGCCGTCGAACGTGCCGTGGGAGGTCGCCGGCGGGCTCTATCTCGCCGGGGCGACCGCCTACGACGTCGTGCGGTCGCTGCACCTCGGGCCGGGCGACATCGTCGTCATCACCGCGGCGGCCGGCGGCGTCGGTCACATCGAGTGCCAGCTCGCCCTCGCGGCCGGCGCCAAGGTCATCGGCACGTGCAGCCCCCCGAACCACGACTACCTGCGCTCGATCGGCATCACGCCTATCACGTACGGCGACGGCCTGCAGGAGCGCATCGAGAAGGCCGCCGGCCGGCCGGTCACGGCGTTCATCGACAACTTCGGCGGCGACAACCCGGCGCTGGCCACGGCGCTGGGGGTGTCGGAGGCGCGGTTCAGCTCGAGCGAGCAGCGTCTCGACATCGAGATGCGCTACATCCGGCCCGAGCGCGACGACGCCGAGCCCGCCATGGTGCTGGCCGCCGTCGCCAAGCTGATCGCCGAGAACAAGGTGCGCGTGCTGATCTCGGGCTTCTACCCGTTCGACTACATCGCGCAGGCGTTCGACGACCTGGCCGAGCACCACTCGCGCGGCAAGGTCGTCGTCGGCATGCAGCCGGTCGAGACCGGTGCGCGCTCGCACTGGTACCTGTCGGGCAAGGCGCGCAGCACCCACGAGGCGACCGCCTGATCCCTGCGTGTCGTGCACCGCGCCTCCTCGGATCCGCTCCGAGGAGGCGCGGCGCCGTTCAGAGCGTCGGCGAGCGCAGCAGCGCGCCCGGCGAGCGCACGGTCGCCGCGGCGACGTCCATCGCCCGACCCAGCGCGTCGGCCCAGTCGACCGAGCCGGGGTCGCGGCGGTCGGCGAGGAGCGACGAGACGATCGAGGCGAAGGTCGCGTCGCCGGCCCCCATGGTGTCCACGACGTCGCCCTCAGCGGCCGAGATGCCGCGTCGCAGCTCGTCGCGACCGGACAGCAGCAGACCGGCACCGTCGGAGCCGCGTGTGGCCAGCACTCCCCCGGCCCCGGCGGCGAGCAGCGCGTCCTGCCACTCCTCAAGCGACCGGCCCGTGACGAGGGCGGCGTCGTCGTCGCCGATCTTGACCAGGAGGCACGCGGCGGCCACGCGGGCGAACCCGGCTCGGAACGCGGTCACCTGGGCGTCGCCGCCCGGCAGGAACCCCGGGCGCGGGTTGGGGTCGACGACGAGTCGTCGCGGCTCGTCGCCGACGACGGCGAGCAGCCGGTCGGTCAGGGCGGCGTCGTCGAAGGGGTACGAGCTGACGGCGACGAGCGGCGCGGCCGCGAGCACGTCGAACTGCTCGGGCGAGAAGTCGAGCCCGCGGTCGACGGCCGCGTCGGTGAACACGTACGAGGGCTCGCCGTCGACCCGCAGCGAGACGGCGCGGCCGGTGCCGAGCGGGTTGACGGTCGCCACGAGCTCGACCCCGTGCTCGTCGAGGAAGTCGCGGATCGAGCGGCCGTCGGCGTCGTCGCCGACGCTCGCCAGCAGCGTGGTCGGCACGCCCAGGCGGCTGAGCCCGACGGCGACGTTGAGCCCGGCGCCCCCGACGTGATCGCTCGAGCCCTCGTCGGTGCGCAGCTCGTCGATCAGCGCGTCGCCGATGACGACGACCCGCCCGTCGGCTCCGCCGTCGCTCCGGCCGTCGATGCTGCCCTCGGTGGTGGTCATGCGCGCCTCTCGTCGACGGGAGCCGCCCGGTCGGACACGCGAGGCGACACGTCACCCTAGACCGCGCCCGGTCGGCGTCGCACCCCGCCGCTACGCTGACGACGTGACCCACTACGCACTGGCCGTCGACGTCGGCGGAACCAAGGTCGAGGCCGCGCTCGTCGCCGCCGACGGCACCCTCCTGACCGGCAGCCGCGACCGCCGCCCCACGGGCGCGACGGCGACGTCCGACGAGCTGGCCGAGTCGGTGCGGGCCGTCGTCGTCCACGCGCTGGGCGCCCTGCCCGAGGGCGATGCGCTCGTGGGCGCGGGCATCGGCAGCGCCGGCCCCGTCGACCTCGTCGCGGGCACCGTGTCGCCGATCAACCTCCCGGCCTGGCGCGGGTACCCCCTGCGCGAGCTGGTGACCTCCCTCGCGGCCTCGATGCTGCCCGACGCGGCGCCCGTCACCCTCCGGCTCGACGGCGTGAGCCTCGCCCTCGCCGAGCACTGGGTCGGCGCCACCCAGGGCGTCGACGACGCCCTCGCGATCACCGTCTCGACCGGCGTGGGCGGCGGGCTGATCGTCAACGGGCGCCTGCTGTCGGGCGGCACGGGCAACGCCGGTCACATCGGCCAGATCCAGATCGCCGACCGCCCCGCGGGCGAGAGCGCCTGGGCCGCCACGCTCGAGGTCATCGCCTCGGGGCCGAACGTCGTCGCGTGGGCCAGGGCCCAGGGCTGGCAGGGCGAGCGCGGCGAGGACCTCGCCGCAGGCTACCGCGACGGCGACCCGATCGCCGTCGCCGCGGTCCGCCGCTCGGCCACCGCCGTCGGCGAGGCCATCTCGTCGGTCACGACCCTGCTCGACCTCGACGTCGCCGCGATCGGCGGCGGCTTCTCGCGGGTCAGCGACGACTACCTCGATCTGGTCCGGCAGGCCGTCGACGAGGCGCCGGTCAACGACTACGCCCGCCGGGTGCGCGTCGTCCGCTCGGGCCTCAGCGACGAGAGCCCGCTCGTGGGGGCGGCCGCCCTCGTCTGGCAGGCCGATCTGCTCGGCTGAGCCGCACCTCCTCGGTGCTCGATCTGAGAACGGTTCCCGTCACGAGCGAGGCCCAGCCGGGCGCGCCTAGGCTCATGGAGTCCCCCACAGCGTCGTCGGAGATCAGCGCGCCCACAGACGCGCGAGTCACTCGCAACCCCCGGAGGTAACCCCATGACAACCACCGTCCCCGTCCTGCTGACGCCGTCCGCCGGCGCCCCCTTCGAGCACTCCACCGTCGAGCTGCGCGACGTCGGTCCGAACGACGTCCGGATCGACATCGCCTTCGCCGGCATCTGCCACAGCGACATCCACCAGGCCCGTGAAGAGTGGGGCAAGGCGATCTTCCCGATGGTGCCCGGCCACGAGATCGCCGGCATCGTCACCGAGGTCGGCAGCGAAGTCACCAAGCACGAGGTCGGCGATCGCGTCGGCATCGGCTGCTTCGTCGACAGCTGCCGCGAGTGCGAGAACTGCCTCGCCGGCGAGCAGCAGTTCTGCGTCAAGGGCAACGTCGCGACCTACAACGGCCGCCAGTACTCGGGCGAGCCCACCTACGGCGGCTACGCCAAGCAGATCGTCGCCGACGAGAACTACGTGCTCTCGATCCCCGAGGGCATCGCGCTCGACGAGGCGGCCCCGCTGCTCTGCGCCGGGATCACCACCTATTCGCCGCTGAAGCACTGGGGCGCCGGCCCCGGCAAGAAGGTCGCCGTCGTCGGCATGGGCGGCCTCGGTCACATGGCCGTCAAGATCGCGCACGCCATGGGCGCCGAGGTCACCGTCATCAGCCAGACGCTGTCGAAGCAGGAGGACGGCCTGAAGCTCGGCGCCGACCACTACTACGCCTCGAGCGACCCGTCGACGTTCTCGGACCTGAAGAACTCGTTCGACCTGATCATCAACACGATCTCGGCCGACATGGACATCGACGCCTACGCGCGCACCCTGCGCCTCAACGGCACCATGGTGTTCGTCGGCCTGCCCGAGAACCCGCAGTCGTTCCGGGCCGGCTCGCTCATCGGCGGCCGTCGCAGCCTCGCCGGCTCGAACATCGGCGGCATCCCCGAGACCCAGGAGATGCTCGACTTCTGCGCCGAGCACCGCATCGGGGCCGAGATCGAGACGATCGGCGCCGACGAGGTCGACGAGGCCTACGAGCGTGTCGTCGCCAGCAAGGTCCGCTACCGCTTCGTGATCGACACCGCGACGATCTAGCGCCGCCTCCTCGCGAGAAAGGGACGTTCTGCCGCCGGACCACGGCGCAGAACGTCCCTCTCCGTGCAAGACGCGCGCCGGACGCTAGCGAGCGGCGGCCGCCGGAGGGGTGTTGAAGCGGCGGAGCCAGCCGGCGAACTCGGCGAGCTCGTCGTCCGTCCATCCCTCGACGTGGCTGCGGAACACGGCGCGGTTCTCGTGCCGCACCTCGAGCATCCTCGCGTCGGCCCGCTCGGTGCTGCGGAGCATCGACACGCGCCCGTCGCTCGCATCCGCCACGACGTCGACGAACCCGGCCTCGCGCAGCAGCGTCACCTGACGGCTGACGGCGCTCTTGTCCATCGCCATCGCCTTGACGATGTCGCCCGCGGTGCACGGCTGGTGCTTCATCACGTACCGGAGCACGTAGAACGCGGTCGGCGGCACGTCGGGGTCGAACCGCGAGGCCGCGGCCGCGATGGTTCGCTTGGCCTCGACCATCATCGAGCCGATCTCGTCGACCACTCCGGCCATCAGGCCCTCGCGACCCCCGTCGTCCGGGCCCGGGAGGCGCGGTGCGCCTGGCACCGCGCCCGCCCGCGTCGCGTCATCGGTCCGCTGCGACATCCTTCTCCTCGACCAGGGACGAGAACACCGGGCTCTCGGCCAGCTCGTCGTCCGTCACCGGGTGACCCGCCACCTCGGCGGCACCCGTCGCGATGATCGTATCGATCGTCCCGGTGCGGGCGGCCGTGTGGGAGTGGTGGCGACGCTCGCCCGGGAGCGCGCCGGTGTCGGCATCGGAGCCGGAGGCAGAGCCGGAGCCGACGGTCGGCGACACCGGGGCGTCGCCGCCGCGGTCGCTCGGACCGTCGTCGGTCGTCACCGGGGCGCTCGAGACCGCGGGGGCCAGGGCGGCGGTGGCCGCGGCCCCCTTGGTCGCCGGCGACGCGACGTTCCCGTCGACCGACGCCGCGCCTCCTGCGCTGCGGTCGTCGCCGTCGGTGGTCGGCGCGGCTGCGGCGGCACGCTGGATCCCGCTCTTCGTGCCGAGCTCGACGTTCGGGAGCAGGCAGACGAACACGATGGTGATGATCGCGAGCGGCGCGGCGATGAGGAACACGTCGGCGACGCCCTGGCCGTAGGCCGACTCGATGATCGTGCGGATCGGGGCGGGGACGGTGCTGAGGTCGGGGATGCTCGTGGTCGACTCGCCGCTGCCCAGGGCGCTGGGGTCGACCCCGGCGTCGGTCAGACCGTCGGTGATGTAGCCCGAGACCTTGGTGCCGAGCACGGCGCCCATGACCGAGACGCCGATGGTGCCGCCGAGGCTGCGGAAGAACGCGACGCTCGACGAGGCCGCCCCGACGACGCTCACGTCGACCGAGTTCTGGACGACGAGCACGAGGTTCTGCATGACCATGCCGATGCCGAGTCCCATCATCGCCATGTAGACGGAGACGATGACGAAGTTCGTGTCGTACTCGATGGTCGACATGAGGAACAGACCGGCCGCGAGCAGCACCGAGCCGACGATCATGTAGGGCTTCCACTTGCCGTACTTCGAGATGAGCGCACCGGCGACCATCGACGAGATGAGGAGGCCGAGCACCATCGGCAGGGTCAGGATGCCCGCCATGGTGGGCGACTGGCCGCGGGCCAGCTGCATGTACTGACCGAGGAACACGCTGGTGCCGAACATCGCGACACCGACGCTGAGCGAGGCGATGACCGCGAAGGTGAAGGTGCGGTTGCGGAAGAGCGTCAGGGGGATGATCGGCTCCTCGGTGCGGAACTCGACGACCACGGCGAGCACGAGCAGCACGGCGGCGCCGACGCCCATCAGCCAGCTGGTGAGCGAGTTCCACTCGAACTGCTTGCCGCCGAGGGACACCCAGACGAGCAGCAGCGAGACGCCGCCGGCGATCAGACCGGCGCCCCAGTAGTCGACGACGACCTTGCGCTTCGGCTTGGCGGGCAGGTGCAGCGTGCGCTGGATGACGATCAGGGCGGCGATGCCGACGGGCACGCCGACGAAGAAGTTCCAACGCCAGCCGATGGTGTCGGTGAGCACGCCGCCGAGCAGCGGGCCGCCGATGGTGCCGACGCTCATCACGGCGCCGAGGTAGCCCATGTAGCGGCCTCGCTCGCGCGGGCTGATGATGTCGCTCATGACGACCTGGACGAGGGCGGTCAGACCGCCGGCGCCGAGGCCCTGGAAGACGCGGAACGTGATGAGCGTCGCGGTGTTCTGCGAGAACCCGGCCGCGACCGAGGCCAGCACGAACAGCACGAGGGCCACCTGCAGCAGCACCTTGCGGTTCGTGAGGTCGGAGAACTTGCCCCAGAGCGGCGTGCTGACCGTTGTCGCGAGCAGCGTGGCGGTGATGACCCACGTGTACGAGGTCTGGCTGCCGTTCAGGTCGCTGACGATGCGCGGCAGCGAGGTCGACACGACGGTCGACGACAGGATCGCCACGAGCATGCCCATCAGCAGCCCCGACAGGGCGGTGAGGACTTCGCGGTGGCTCATGCCGGGCGCTTCGCCCGGTTCGTGCGGTGCGGCGGGCCTGGTGCCCGCGGCGGTCGTGGTCTGCGACAAGGTTCGCTCCGGTGATTCGAGATGGTGGGGACCCGACGCCGATGGCTGGTCCTGTGGTTGCAGAATGTCAACCATACTCGGTGGTTGACGATTCGCAACCATTTATCTGCAGAATCTGCACAATTCTTCGGAGGTGGGGCGGGGCGCACGAAGGAGGCGCGGTGCGAGTCGAACTCGCACCGCGCCTCCTCGGATCCAGGGCCCCTAGCGGACCTCTTCGCGTCTCTTCTGCCGGAACATCTCCGCGGGCTCGTGCTCGCCGTTCCAGACCTGGGTGATGCCCCAGGCGACGGCCATCACCGGCACCGCGATGACCGCGCCGACGACGCCGCCGAGGATCGTGCCGGCGGTCAGGGCGACCAGGATGACGAGGCCGTGCAGCTGCAACGTGCGGCCCATCAGCACCGGCTGGAGGAAGTTGCCCTCGAGCTGGTTGACGACGACGACGACCACGACGACCCAGATCGCGGCCGGCACGCCGTTGGCCACCAGCGCGACGAGCGCGGCGAGGATGCCCGCCGCCGTCGCTCCGACGAGCGGGATGAACGCGGTGAGGAACACGACGACCGCGAGGGGCAGCGCCAGGGGCACCCCGATGATCCACAGGCCGACGCCGATGCCGATCGCGTCGACGGCCGCTACCGTCGCCGTGCCGCGGACGTACCCGCCGAGCGTCGCGACGGTCT
This sequence comes from Frigoribacterium sp. Leaf263, assembly GCF_001422285.1. Classification (GTDB taxonomy): domain Bacteria; phylum Actinomycetota; class Actinomycetes; order Actinomycetales; family Microbacteriaceae; genus Frigoribacterium. The sequence goes on along the minus strand of NZ_LMMO01000004.1, from coordinate 680,169 downwards.
TGTCGCCGATGCGACGGGCACGGGCGTACTGCTCGCCGCGGAACGGACGGAGCATGAACTCCCAGATGGCGGGGCCGTCCTTGAGGAAGAAGAACAGCACGACGATCATCAGCACGAGACCGGTCAGGAAGCTGCCGATGGCCGAGGCCCCGGCGAGGGCGCCCGAGCCGAACTGGGCGCTGGTGACGAAGTCGGTCACGGCGTCGATGCCGCCCTGGATCTGATCGTCGGTGATCGAGAAGGGCAGGGTCGTGACCCAGTTCTGCAGCTGCTCGATGCCCTGTGTCGCCGACTCGGCGAGCGAAGCGGCCTGGTTCTCGACGGCCCAGACGATCAGCCACGCGATGAGGCCGAGGATGATGACGACGGCGAAGAGGCAGATGAGGGTCGCCAGCACGGACGGCACCCGGTGCTTCCGCAGGAACGACACCACCGGCAGCATCGCCGATGCGAAGATGAGGGCGAGCAGCACCGGCAGGGTCACCAGGCTGAGGCTGAGGAACACGTAGATGAGGGCGGCGGCCACGATGACCACGGCGATGATCTGCACGGCGCGCGTCGCGAGCGCGCCGAAGGCGTCCGCCCAGAGCGAGTGACGCACGGCGGCGTCCTGCCGGGCCACCTCGGTTGCTTGGCTGCGGAAGAGTCCCACGGTGTCGTCCTCGTTTCTGGTCGTGCGATGCGGTCAGGCTGACGAGCCGACAGAGCAAGCCAACCCCGTTCCGACCATAACGGTCCGCATCGCTCCCGCGCGCCCCTAGCGTGGGGGCATGCCGACCTCCGTGCTCGTCGTGTCCGACACCCATGTGCCCCAGAAGGCCAAGGCCGTGCCGTCCGCCGTCTGGGCCGCCGTCGATCGCGCCGACGTGGTCGTGCACGCCGGAGACTGGACCGGCCTGCCGCTGCTCGACGAGTTCGAGACCCGCGCGCGCCTCCTGATCGGGGTCCGCGGCAACAACGACGGCCCCGAGTTCGACGACAGGCTGCCCGAGGTCGTCCGCACCGCCGTCGACGGCGTCCGTCTCGCCGTCGTGCACGAGACCGGAGCCAAGGAGGCGCGTGAGACCCGCATGGACCGCCTCTTCCCCGAGACCGACCTGCTGCTGTTCGGCCACAGTCACATCCCCTGGGACACCACCACGCCCGCCGGGCTGCGCCTGCTCAACCCCGGCTCGCCGACGGACCGCCGCCGCCAGCCGCACGCGACGTATCTGACGCTGACGCTCGACGCGGGCGCGATCCGCGACGTCGCGCTGCACGAGCTGCCGGTCAAGGGGGCGGGGATCCTGCCCCACCCCCGCATGTCGACCTGAGGCGCGGACCGGAGGGCGGTGCGGGCCCGGCGACCCCCGGGGCCGGGCCTGCCCACCCCCGGGCCCGGGCCGCTCAGCTCGCGGGGGTCTCCGTCGGCGCCGGGGTGGTCGACTCGGCCGGCTCGGCGGGGGCGTCCGACTCGGCCGGAGCGGGAGTCGGCGTCGCGGTGCTGCTGTCGGCGTAGCTGTTGCCGGCCGCGGTCACGACGAAGTTGCGGAACTCCTCGTTGGTGAAGGGCAGGCTCGGGTCGTAGCGCTGACCGTTCACGAGCACGAGGGGCGTTCCGGCGAGGGCCTCGACCGTGCTGTTCGGGATGGGGCCGTCGATCGCCCGCTGCGTGGCGGCGGTGACCCACGAGCCGAACTCCTCGTCGTCGATGCAGGTCGCGATGCGCGCGGGGTCGACCACGCCGTCGATGCCGCTCGCGATGTCCGACAGGGCCGCGTCGTCGAGGCCGCGGGTGCCCTCTTCGGGCTGCTGCTCGAACAGGGCTGTGTTGAAGTCGAAGAACGAGTTCGGCGAGTAGTTCGCGACGCAGGCCGCGGCGTTGGCGGCCCGGTTCGAGTACCGGGTGCCGACGGACTGGTTCGTGAGGATGGCCACCGGGTGGTACTCGACCGTCGCCGCACCCGAGTCGACCAGACCGGCGATGTACTCGTTGTTGGCGGCCTCGAACTGGCCGCAGATGGGGCAGAGGTAGTCGAGGTAGACGACGATGTCGACGGTGTCGCTCGCGGCCGTGGTGGCGGAGGGCACCGGCTCGTCGTCGGCCGCCAGAGCCGGCGTCGTGTCGGCCACGAAGTCCTGACCGATGCGGATGCCGTCGCTGGCCATGTTCGCGGGGCCGGGGCCGGCCGGACGGATGCTGTTCGTGATCACGACGACGACGATCACGACGACCGCCACGAGGGCGAGGGCGATGCCCCCCTGCAGCAGGACGCGACCGGTCCGCTGGCGGCGCTTCTGCTTCTTGCGGGCCGCCTGCGCCTTCTGGCGGGCGGCGGCGCGACGCTGGTTCTTCGTGAGGGTCTTGTCGTCCGAGGCGTTGTCAGTCATGGAACGGGTCTCTCCGATGCGCCACGGCTCGTCGCCGTCGCGTCGTAAGGGGTGTGGGGAGGGGCTGCGGCTGCAGCGCCCGAGGGTCACGGGCCGGTCGGGGGGGGTGTCCGAGCCGCCGTGATGAAGACGATACCGTCCCCGACCCGGACGAGGGATGAGACCGTCTCGGTTCGGTGCCATACTGTCGGGTGGTGGTCATCGCGGACCTCTTGGTCTGATCACCATCCATTCACGAAGGATCGTCCGGCACGTACCTGCCGGTGAAGGAGAAACATCATGGCGTCAGTCACGTTCAGCAAGGCCACCCGCCTCTACCCCGGCTCGACCCGCGCAGCGGTCGACGCCATCGACCTCGAGGTCGCGGACGGCGAGTTCCTCGTCCTGGTCGGCCCCTCGGGTTGCGGCAAGTCGACGACCCTCCGCATGCTCGCCGGTCTCGAAGAGGTCAACAGCGGCGACATCTTCATCGGCGACCGCAACGTCACCGACGTCCCGCCGAAGGACCGCGACATCGCGATGGTGTTCCAGAACTACGCGCTCTACCCGCACATGACCGTGGCCGAGAACATGGGCTTCGCGCTCAAGATCGCCGGCGTCGGCAAGGAAGAGCGCGCGACCCGCGTCCTCGAGGCCGCCAAGCTGCTCGACCTCGAGCCCTACCTGGCCCGCAAGCCCAAGGCCCTCTCGGGTGGTCAGCGTCAGCGCGTCGCCATGGGCCGCGCCATCGTGCGTCAGCCCCAGGTGTTCCTGATGGACGAGCCCCTCTCGAACCTCGACGCCAAGCTCCGCGTCCAGACCCGCACCCAGATCGCCTCGCTGCAGCGCCGTCTCGGCGTCACCACGGTCTACGTCACCCACGATCAGACCGAGGCCCTGACCATGGGCGACCGCATCGCGGTCCTGAAGGACGGCATCCTGCAGCAGGTCGGCACCCCCCGCGACCTGTACGAGAAGCCGCAGAACGTCTTCGTCGCCGGCTTCATCGGCTCGCCCGCCATGAACCTGCTGCCCGCCGACGTCGTCGACGGCGGCATCCAGTTCGGCACCGCCGTCACCTCGGTCGACCGCGACACCGTCGGCCAGGCGACCGGCAAGAGCGTCACCGTGGGCGTCCGCCCCGAAGACGTCGTCGTCAACACGACCGGCGAGGGCCTCGCCGTCACGGTCGACGTCGTCGAGGAGCTCGGCGCCGACGGCTACCTCTACGGTCACACCGAGGTCAACGGTCAGCGCGTCGACATCGTCGTGCGCGTCGACGGCCGCAACCACCCCAAGCTGGGCGACACGATCCACATCACCCCGCAGGCGCACCACGTGCACGTCTTCGACACCGAGAGCGGCGAGCGCCTCGGCGACAAGGCCGTCATCAGCGCGTAGCAGCACACCTCATCGGCCCGACGGGTCATCTGGGCGGACCGCCCCGGTGACCCGTCGGGCCGATCCCGTACCGCACCGAGAGACACGAGACGATGCCCGACTCCCTCAACATCACCTCCGCCACGGTCGACCCGGCCCTGCTCGACCTGCCGTGGGACCTCCCCCTCGACGTGTGGCCCGACGACGCCATCGCGACGCTGCCGAAGGGCATCTCGCGGCACCTGGTGCGATTCGCCCACCTCAGCGGCTACGTCATCGCCATCAAGGAGACCTCGGGCGAGATGGCCCGCGGCGAGTACGAGATGCTCCGCACGCTGCAGCGGATGGACATCCCCTGCGTCGACCCCCTGGCGGTCATCACCAACCGCCACGACGAGGACGGCTCGCCGCTCGACCCCGTGCTCGTCACCCGGCACCTGAAGTTCTCGCTGCCCTACCGCGCGCTGTACTCGCAGACCCTCCGCCCCGACACCGCCAAGCGGCTCGTCGACGCGCTCGCGCTGCTGCTCGTGCGCCTGCACATCATCGGCTTCTACTGGGGCGACGTGTCGCTCTCGAACACGCTCTTCCGGCGCGACGCGGGCGCCTTCGCCGCGTACCTCGTCGACGCCGAGACGGGCAAGCTCTACCCGGGCGGCCTCTCGAACGGGCAGCGCGAGAACGACCTCGAGGTCGCCCGGGTCAACATCGCCGGCGAGCTGCTCGACCTCGAGGCGGGCGGGCGACTCGACGACAACCTCGACGCCGTCGACGTGAGCAACGGCATCGTCGCCAAGTACCGCAGCCTCTGGACGGAGCTCACCGGCAGCGAGACCTTCTCGAGCTCGGAGCGCTGGCGCATCAACGACCGCGTCGAGCGCCTCAACGACCTCGGCTTCGACATCGAGGAGCTCGCGATCAAGACCGCCGAGGGCGGCACCCAGGTGAAGATCCAGCCCAAGGTCGTCGACGCCGGCCACCACTCGCGTCGCCTGCTGCGCCTCACCGGTCTCGACGTCGAAGAGAACCAGGCGCGTCGTCTGCTCAACGACCTCGACGCCTACCGCCTGCGCAGCGGCGGCAACGACAACGATGAGGAGATGGTGGCTCACGAGTGGGCGGCCCGGGTGTTCGAGCCCGTCGTCCGGTCCATCCCCCGTGAGCTGCGCGGTCGCCTCGAGCCGGCCGAGGTCTTCCATCAGCTGCTCGAGCACCGCTGGTACCGCTCGCAGCAGGAGAACCGCGACGTGCCCATCGCCGAGGCTCTCACCTCGTACATCAATGACGTGCTGCGGCACCGCCGAGACGAGCAGATGGTCATCGAGCCGCCGACCGGGTCGATCTCGCTGCCCGAGGCCGACCTCCTCGAGGCCGACGAGGACGACTGGCGCACGAAGGTCTGACGTCCGGTCCGTGACCGGGGGGACGCAGGAGGCGCGGGTCGGCGGCATGCCGACCCGCGCCTCCTGCGTCGGGGTTACTTCTTGCGCTCGGCGCGCAGCTTCGAGATCTCGTAGAGCGTGACGGACGCGGCGATGCCCGCGTTCAACGACTCGACGGCACCCGTGATCGGCACGGAGACGATGGCGTCGCAGGTCTCGGCGACGATGCGCGAGAGGCCCTTGCCCTCGCTGCCGACCACGACGACGATCGGGCGATCGGCCAGCTCGAGACCCGGCAGCATGACGTCGCCGCCGCCGTCGAGACCGACGACGAACACGCCCTGCTCTTTGAACGACTTGAGGGTCTGCGTCAGGTTCGACGCCATCGCGACGGGGATGCGCGCCGCGGCACCGGCGGAGGTCTTCCAGGCCGAGGCCGTCAGACCCACCGAGCGACGCTGCGGGATGATGACGCCCTGCCCGCCGAACGCGGCGACCGAACGGATGATCGCGCCGAGGTTGCGGGGGTCCGTGATGCCGTCGAGCGCGACGAAGAGCGGCTTCTGCTGGCGCTTGACCGACAGCTCGAGGAGGTCCATGGGGTGCGCGTACTCGTACGGCGGGACCTTGAGCGCGACGCCCTGGTGCACCGAGTCGGCGCCGGTCAGACGGTCGAGCTCGGGGCGCATGACCTCGAGCACCGGGAGCCCGCGGCGCGTGGCGAGCTGCAGGATCTCCTTGGTGCGGTCGTCCATCTCGATGCGCGCCGCGATGTAGAGCGTCGACGCGGGGATGCGCGTGCGGAGGGCCTCGAGCACCGAGTTGCGCCCGGTGACCATCTCGTGGTCGTCCGCCGACTTCGGCCGGCGGCGCTGCGCGTCGGCCGCTCCGCCGCGACCGGCGATGGGCGAGCCGGCGCGGGGGCCGTTGCTGCTGCGGCCGCGGGCGCTCTCGAGGCGCTCGCGCGCGATCTTGGCCTTGCCCGCGGGGTGGTACGGGCGATCCTCCGCCGCGGGCGTGGGCTTCTTGCCCTCGAGAGCCTGACGCCCCTGCCCGCCGCTGCCGACCTGCTTGCCCTTGCTGCCCTGTCGCACGGCACTGTTGCCGGGACGGCCCTTGCGTGCTCCGCTGGTGTTCTTCACTGTTCGAGGCTCCAATGCGACCCGCTGGGGGTGTCTTCGATGGTGATCCCGGCACCCGAGAGGGTGCTGCGGATCTGGTCGGCCCGTGCGAAGTCGCGATCGGCCCGGGCGTGCTGGCGTTCGGCCAAGAGTACGTCGATCACGGCGCCGAGCGCGCGGTGCGCCGCGCCCTCGTCGTCGTCGCGCCACTCGGGGGCGAGCGGATCGATGCCGAGGACGGCGACCATGGCGGCCACGTGCTGCCATTCGCGGGCCGCCGTGTCGAGGTCGTCGTCGTCGAGTGCGCTGTTGCCCGCGCGGACCGCGTCGTGCAGCACGGCGATCGCCTGGGGGACGTTCAGGTCGTCGTCCATCGCGGTCGCGAAGTCGTCGGGCACCACGCGGGACCCGACCGCGGCGAACCGCGTGCCGACGAGTCGGCGCTCGGCGCGCGACAGGAAGGTCTCGACGCGCTCCAGGGCCGCGTCGGCCTCGACGAGGGCGCCGTCGTGGTAGTCGATCGTCGACCGGTAGTGGGCCGCGCTGAGGAAGTACCGGACGACGACCGGACGCGCCTTCTCGAGGAACTCCGCCGCGAAGATCGAGTTGCCGAGCGACTTCGACATCTTCTGCCCGTCGACGTTGACGAGGCCGTTGTGCAGCCAGTGCCGGGCGAAGCCGTCGCCGGCGGCGGTCGACTGCGCGAGCTCGTTCTCGTGGTGGGGGAACCTGAGGTCGAGACCGCCGCCGTGGATGTCGAAGTCCGTGCCGAGGTAGCGCCGCGACATCGCGGAGCACTCGATGTGCCAGCCGGGTCGCCCCTCGCCCCACGGCGACGACCAGGCGGCCGAGGCGGGCTCGTCGGTCTTGGCGCCCTTCCAGAGGGCGAAGTCGCGCGGGTCGCGCTTGCCGCGCGGGTCGGCGTCGGCGGCGGGGGCCATGTCGGCGGCGTCCTGACGGGTGAGGACCCCGTAGGTCGGCCAGCTCGCCGTGTCGAAGTACACGTCGCCCGAGTCGTCGGCGGCGGCGTAGGCGTGCCCGCGCTCGATCAGCGTCTCGACCAGCTGCTGCATCTCGGTGATGCTCGCGGTCGCCCGGGGCTCGTACGTCGGGGCGAGGATGCCGAGCGCCTGGTACCCCGCGGTGAACTCGAGCTCGTAGCGGTAGGCCCGAGCCCACCACTGCTCGTCCGTGCCCGCGGCCAGCGCCAGGATCTTGTCGTCGATGTCGGTGACGTTGCGGACGAGCGTGACGTCGAGACCGCGGTAGGTGAACCAGCGGCGCCATAGGTCGTAGACGAGCGCCGACCGCAGGTGGCCGATGTGCGGCGACGACTGCACCGTGGGGCCGCAGACGTAGAGCCCGACGCGGCCGGGTACGAGCGGTTCGAAGTCGACGAGCGCCTGGGCGCGGGAGTCGTAGAGGCGGATCGTCACGGGATCAGCCTATTCAGTGGTTCCGACGACGGCCACCAGAGCGGTGGCGATCGCCGTGACGCCCTCGCCGCGCCCGGTGAACCCGAGCCCGTCGGTGGTGGTGGCCGAGACGCTGACGGGTGCTCCGACGACCTCGATCAGCCGCGCCTCCATCTCGAGGCGCCGACGGGCGAGCCGCGGTCGGTTGCCGACGACCTGCACCGCCGCCGAGACGACGTCGAACCCGGCCCCGGTGAGCCGCTCGAGGGTCGCGGTGAGGAAGACCTCTCCGCTCGCCCCGGCGAAGCGGGGGTCGTCGGTGCCGAACATCGAGCCGATGTCCCCGAGGCCCGCGGCCGACAGCAGCGCGTCGACCAGGGCGTGCGCGACGGCGTCGCCGTCGCTGTGCCCTGCGAGACCCGGCTCGCCCTCGAACGAGAGCAGACCCAGATGGAGGGGCTGCTGCGCGTCGAAGGCGTGGACGTCGATGCCGAGACCGCTCCGCAGCCGGTGCGCGGCATCGCCGGGACCGCCGCCCGCTCCGAGCGACGACGACGACGCGCCCTCGCCGCGAGCGATCGTCTCGGCGCGACGGAGATCCCACGGGGTGGTGATCTTGAAGGCGACCGGGTCGCCCTCGACGACGACGACGCGATGACCGCTCGCGGCGAAGAGCGCGGCGTCGTCGGTGTGCTCGGCGCGGGCCGCGGCGTAGGCGGCGTCGAGAGCGGCGCGGGGGAACCCCTGTGGCGTCTGCATGGCGACCAGCTCGGCGCGGTCGACGGTCTCGACGACCTCGCCCGCCGCTCCCACGCGCTTGATCGTGTCGCTCACGGGCAGACCCGGCACGACCCCGTGGCCGGTGCTCTCGACGGTCGAGGCGACGAGGTCGAACTGGGCGGTCGGAGTGAACGGCCGGGCGCAGTCGTGCACCAGCACGGTCGCCACCGACGGCGCCACCGCGGCGAGGCCGGCGGCGACGGAGCCCTGACGGGTCGAGCCGCCGACGACGACGGAGACGTAGCCCGAGGCCGCCCCGGCCACCGACTCGACGAGCGCGCGCGACTCGGCCACCAGCGCGGACGGCACGACGACGACGACCTGGACGGGGTCGGCCGACGCGAAGAGGGACTCGAGCGATCGCTCGAGGATGCTCCGGCCCGCGACCTCGACGAAGGCCTTGGGCGCCCCCTGGGCCAGGCGGGTGCCGCTGCCCGCGGCGACGACCACGACGGCCCGGACGACGTCGGCGAGGAGATCGTCGGGCTGGGTGTCCGCCACAGCCCTCCGATGCGGGTCGACAGGGGTCTCATCGGCCTCGAGATGCATGGATCGGGCTCCGTTCTGCGGCTCACAAGATAGCATGGGGGCCGCTCGGTAAGGGCTCCCTTACCCGCCGGCCCGCCCTCGAATGGATAGGCTGTAGAGACCTTTTGCTCTGACTGGATCCTGGAGGACACCCGTGCGAGACGGATCTGTGCTGAACCTTCGATCGGCGCTCGCCCGTCGCACCGTGGCGGCCACCGCCGTCGGCGTGGGCGTCGTCCTCGCCGCCGCCGGCTGCAACTTCATCAGCCCCCAGGCGACCCTCAAGCAGTACGACGCCAGCGACGGCACGAGCGTCAACGTCGGCGACATCGCCGTGCGGAACGCCATCGCCCTGACGGAGGACGGCACCGAGGCCAGCCTCAGCATGGTCATCCTCAACACGGGCGGTGACTCGGTCGACGTCTCGTTCCAGTACCCGACCGAGGCCGGTCAGCAGACCGAGACCGTCACGGTCGAGGGCGACTCCGAGGTGCGTCGCGGCACGACCGAGGGCGACGACCAGCTCCTGATGTCCGACCTCGACGTCACCATCGGCCAGCTCCTGCCCGTCTACGTCCAGTACGGCGACGAGACCGGCAAGACGCTGCAGGTCCCCGTCCTGAACGGCGACCTGCCCGAGTACTCGACCCTGCTCCCCTCCCCCGCCACCAGCGACGAGCCGGGCACCGACTCGACCCCGCTGCCGCAGTCGACCACCCTGCCCGAGGGGAACGACCGTCAGACCAACGAGGGCACGACGCAGGAGGGCGCCACGCCGGAGCCCTCGCCCGCCTCGTAAGACCGTCAGCACGAGAGGCCCGGCCCGCATCTGCGGTGCCGGGCCTCTCGTCGTCTCGCCGCGCCGCGCCTCCTCGGCACCGCGTCCGCCGAAGCACCGCGTGCGCCGAGGCACCGCGTGCGCCGAAGCACCGCGTGCCCGACGGCAGGAGGCGCAGGTCAGGCCTCGATGCGGTAGCCCAGTCCGCGGACGGTCACGAGCGCCTTCGGCTCGGACGGCACGGCCTCGATCTTCGAGCGGATCCGCTTGATGTGCACGTCGAGCGTCTTCGTGTCGCCGAAGTAGTCGGCGCCCCACACCCGGTCGATCAGCTGGCCTCGCGTCAGCACGCGCCCGGCGTTGCGCATCAGCAGCTCGAGCAGCTCGAACTCCTTCAGCGGCATCGCGATGTCCTCGCCGCGCACCGTCACGACGTGGCGCTCGACGTCCATCCGGATGTCTCCCGCCTCGAGCATCGAGTCCGACAGATCGTCGGTGTCGACGCGTCGACGGAGCACCGCGCGGATGCGCGCCAGCAGCTCGCGGGTCGAGTACGGCTTCGTCACGTAGTCGTCGGCGCCGAGCTCGAGCCCGACGACGATGTCGACCTCGCTGTCCTTCGCGGTCAGCATGACGATGGGCACCTGCGACCTGCTGCGGATCACGCGGCAGACCTCGGTGCCCGGGATGCCCGGGAGCATGAGGTCGAGCAGCACCAGGTCGGCGCCGTTCTTCTCGAAGGCGGCGACGGCGGCGGGGCCGTCCTCCGCCACCGTCGTGCGGTAGCCCTCGCGCTCGAGGATGAACGCGAGCGGCTCGCTCAGCGACTCCTCGTCTTCGACGATCAGGATGTGGGTCGTCATCGTGCCTCGATGTCTTGTCGTGTGGTGCTGCCGTGTCGGGTCGTGACCGGCAGGGGGACGGAACGGGTGTCGGGGGCGGTGCGCGCCTCCGGCAGTCGGAGGGTGAAGGTGCTGCCCTTGCCGACCTGCGACCAGACGCGCACGTCTCCGCCGTGATTCTGGATCACGTGCTTGACGATCGCGAGCCCCAGGCCGGTGCCGCCGGTGCGCCGCGAACGGGCGGGGTCGACGCGGTAGAAGCGCTCGAAGACGCGGTCGAGCTCGTCGTCGGGGATGCCGTAGCCCTGGTCGGTGACGGCGACCTCGACGGTGCCCGAGTCGTCGACGGTGGCGCCGATTCCGACGCGCGACCCGTCGGGCGAGTAGTTGATCGCGTTCGCGATGAGGTTGTCGACCGCCGTGACGAGCATCTGCTCGTCGCCCAGCACCATCGCGTGTCGACCGCCGCGGGCGACGAGCGTGATGCCCCGCGCGTCGGCGACGACCCGGTTGCGGTCGACCGCCGAGTCGACCACGTGACGCACGTCGATGGGCTCGCTCGACTCGAGGGCGTCGGTGGCCTGCAGACGCGAGAGCTCGATGATGTCCTGGGTGAGCCGCCCGAGACGGCCGGCCTCGCGGGTGAGGCTCTTGGCGAAGTGGCGCACCTGATCGGGGTCGGACGACGCCGACTCGAGGGCCTCGGCGAGCAGCCCGACCGCGCCGATCGGCGTCTTCAGCTCGTGGCTGATGTTGGCCACGAAGTCGCGGCGCATGTCGTCGAGGCGGCGCCCCTCGCTGCGGTCCTCCGCCAGGACGAGCATGAAGCGTCCGCCGAGGGGGGCCACCCGCACGCCGAGCACGAACGTGGCGTCGCTGCCGGGGAGGCGCGCGAGGGTGAGCTCGTCGGCCTGCGGTTCGCCCTCGCGGCGGGCCGTCGCGACGAGGTCCTCGATCTCGAGGTGCACGAGATGCTGCTGCGCCGAGACCAGTCCGAGCTGCAGAGCCCGGGGCGAGGCCTTCAGCACGTTGCCGGACGGGTCGACCACGACGCCGGCGGATTCGAGCGCGTCGAGCACCGCGTCGATGCCGTCGGGCAGCGACACCTCGACCAGCCGGGCCACCTTCACCGATCGCGCGTGCGCCGCCACGACGACGATGACGATCGCGGCACCCGCCACGGCCCCGAAGGCCAGCGACACGGGCACCAACCAGGCGGAGTCCATGCCATCACGATAGTGACCCGGGAGGGGCATGATGAACGGGAGGGGCTGCGACGGCCTGTACTTTGGTCACTGTTCAGGTCACCGGCACCGGTCGTTAACCTTCACCCATGAGGCTGGACTGGACTGTGCGGGCGACTGTGCCCCCGCTGCCGGGCGTCCACGCCCCCGCGAAGCTACGAGAGGGTCGACAACGACATGCGCGAGGTATTCCAGCAGGAGCTGCAAGAGGTCCAGGAGCGCCTGGTCGAGATCTCCGGCCTCGTCGCCGTCTCGATCAGGAACGCGACGACGGCCTTCAACGAGTCGAACGTCTCGCTGGCCGAGCAGGTCATCGCCGATGACGACGCCATCGACGAGCGCGCCATCGCCCTCGACGAGCTGGCCATCGACATCCTGGCCCGCCAGAACCCGGTCGCCCGCGACCTGCGCATCGTGGTGAGCGCCCTGCGCATCAGCGCGTCGCTCGAGCGCATGGGCGACATGGCCGAGCACATCGCTCAGCTGGCCCGCTACCGGTTCCCCGAGAAGGTCGTGCCGAAGTCGCTTCGCCCGACCTTCAAGGAGCTGGGCGAGCTCGACGTCGCCATCGCCGAGAAGCTCACCCAGCTGCTGACGACGGAGGACGTCCGCCTGGCGGAGGAGATCCGCAACGACGACGACCGCATCGACGAGCTGCACCTCAGCGTCTTCGACAAGGTGCTCGGCGAGACCTGGAAGGGCGCGGCCGTCGACACCGTCGACTCGACCCTCGCCTCGCGCTACCACGAGCGCTTCGCCGACCACGCCGTCTCGATCGCCAAGAAGGTCCAGTACCTGGCGACCGGCGACTGGGTCGCGTCCGAGGTCTGAGACCGGGCGACTCCGAAGGAGGCGCGGTTCCCGTCCGACGGGCACCGCGCCTCCGTCGTCTCCTCCGCGGTCGGCACGAGCGGGTCGCGGGTCCGTGAAGTGCGAGAGGATGGCGGGATGGCTTCAGTCGCGATCCTCGTCAACGGTCTGCCCGGGTCGGGCAAGACCACCCTCTCGGCCACGCTCGCGGGAGTGCTCGGCTGCCCGCTCCTCGCCCACGACCCCGTCACGGAGGCGCTGGTCGACCTCGCCGGCCCGATGGTCGCCCCCGAGGCGGTCGGCCGCATCGCCCACGAGACCGTCTGGTCGATGGCGGCCGAGGTCGAGGCGGGCGTCGTGGTCGACTCGTTCTGGGATCGCCCTCACGATCTGGAGGGCGCCCGCGCCGGAGTCGCCCGGGCCGGGTCCCCGCGCACCGTCGAGGTCTGGTGCGACGTCGACCCCGAGGTCGCGCTGCAGCGGAGCGTCGACCGGATCGCCGGCGGGGGTCGTCACCCCGCGCACGGCACCGTCGAGTCGACCCGCGCGTCGTGGAGCGCGTGGGCCGGGGCGGCCGAGCCCCTGGGGCTCTGGCCCGTGATCCGCGTCGACACGAGCACCCCGGTCGACATCGACGCGCTGGTGCTCGAGATCAGCGCGCAGTTCGTCTAGGGCCCGCTGACACCCCGGAGAACCGCCGAGACCCCCGTGCGCGCACGGGGGTCTCGGCGGTTCCGCGGGGTGCGGCCGCTACTTCTTGCCCTGGTTGGCGACCGCGGCGGCCCCGGCGGCGGCGGCCTCGGGGTCGAGGTACCGGCCCGGGCCGGTGGGGGCGAAGTCGTCGTCGAGCTCGTAGACGAGCGGGATGCCCGTGGGGATGTTCAGCTCGGAGATCTCGTCGTCGCCGATGCCGTCGAGGTGCTTCACCAGCGCCCGCAGCGAGTTGCCGTGAGCCACGACCAGGGTGACGTCGCCGGCCGCGAGGCTCTCGGTGATGTCGCTGTGCCAGTACGGCAGCATCCGCTCGATGACCAGCGCGAGCGACTCGGTGCGCGGGGCGTCGACGCCGAGCTCGGCGTAGCGCTTGTCGTGCGCCTGCGAGAACTCGCTGTCGTCGTCGAGCGGGGGCGGCGGCACGTCGAACGAGCGGCGCCAGGTCTGGAACTGCTCGGGGCCGTACTGCTCGAGGGTCTGGGCCTTGTCTTTGCCCTGGAGCGCACCGTAGTGACGCTCGTTGAGACGCCACGAGCGCTTCACGTCGATCCAGAGGCGGTCGGCCTCTTCGAGCGCGATGTCGGCGGTCTGGATGGCGCGCGTCAGGCGCGACGTGTAGAGGATGTCGGGCAGCAGGTCGTTCTCGCGCAGCAGCTCGCCGGCGCGCTTGGCCTCGGCGCGGCCCTGCTCGGTGAGCCGCACGTCGACCCATCCCGTGAACAGGTTCTTCGCGTTCCATTCGCTGTTGCCGTGACGCAGGAGGATGAGGGTCGAAGTCATGCGACCAGCGTATCGCGACGGCTTCCTGGCAGACTCGCCTCATGCCCATCGGCTCGATCACCCGCGGCACGACCGGCGCCAACCGGCTGCGTCGCGTCGACCGCTGGATCGCGGCGCACCCCGCGTTCCTCCGGGCCGACGACCCGCTCGTCGTCGATCTCGGGTACGGGGCCAGCGCGACCACTCCCCTGGAACTGCACCAGCGCCTCCTCAAGGTCCGGGGCGACGTCGAGGTCGTGGGGATCGAGATCGACCCCGAGCGCGTGCGGCTCGCGTCGCGGTCGGCACGGCCCGGCGTCAGCTTCCGTCGCGGCGGATTCGAGGTGCCCCTCGACGCGGGCCGGAGACCGGCCGTGATCAGGGCGTTCAACGTGCTGCGGCAGTACGACGAGTCGGCGGTGGCCGACGCCTGGGGCCTCATGACCGCCCGGCTGCAACCCGGCGGCGTCCTCGTCGAGGGCACGTGCAACGAGGTCGGACGGGTCGCCAGCTGGGTCGACGTCACCCCCGAGGGCCCGCAGGCGTTCACGATCTCGCTGCGTCTGGCCGACCTCGACGTCCCGTCGATCGTGGCCGAACGGCTGCCGAAGGCGCTGATCCACCGCAACGTCGCCGGCGAGCGGGTGCACGACCTGCTCGTCGATCTCGACCGGCAGTGGGCCGTCGCCGCGCCGCTCTCGGTCTACGGCCCGGTGCAGCGATGGCTCGCGACGGTGCGGGGACTCCGCGACACGGGCTGGCCCGTGCGGCACGGACCCTCGCGCTGGCGGCTCGGCGAGCTCTCGCTCCCCTGGGAGTCGGTCGCACCCCTCCCGTGACCTGCCGCCCGGCGGGAGAGGCCGGGCCCGTGATCACGTGACCGCGGGGAGGCGGTCAGACGGGGGCGAGCAGGGCGCGGGCCTCGTCGTGCTCGAGGCCCGTCGCCATCAGCAGGTCGACGAGCAGCGGCCGCATCATCAGCACGATCATCGCCTCGGTCACGGGTGCCCCGGGCAGCACCGCACCCGGGTCGAGCCGGCGGGCCACCGCCGCGAGCGCCTCGCGGGCGACCGGCCGGCTCTCGACGTCGTGCAGAGACTCGCCGAGCACGGCCACCGCCCGGGCGGTGCTCTCGAGCAGATCGCCCACGGCCCTCCGGTCGACGCCGTCGCCGATGGACGTGTCGAGCCGACGGGCGATCACCCGGAGGTTGCGCACCGCCAGATCGACGTACCGCCGGACGGTCGCCTGCTGTCGGAGATGCGGCAGACGCGAGCGGAGGAAGGGCGAGAGGCGCGCGATCGACTGCGCCGATTCGAGGGTCGACGACCAGTCGTCGAGCAGCGGCTGCGTCGACCGGAGTCGTCGGAGGGCGTCGTCTGCCCGGCGGACGTCGTCGGTGCGGACGGCCGCGATCAGCGACGCGAAGGCGTGCTCGACCTCGGCGAAGAGCAGACGGGCGTCGGCCCGGGCGAGGCCGATCGGATCGCGCGGGATGATCGCCGTGACGAGCAGCGCGACGACCCCGCCGATCGCCCCGTCGATGCTGCGGACGAACGGCCCGCCCTCGGGGTCGGGCAGCAGCATGACGAGCATCGACTGGGTGGCGGCCGCCGCGGCGAAGGCGCTGCTCGACGAGAAGAACCGCCCGACGAACAGGGCGACGGCGAGCACGAGCGCGATCTGCCAGAGCCCCTTGCCGACGATCAGCAGCAGCACCTCGCTGAGCGCGATGCCGATGAGCACCCCGACCGCGTTCTCGAGCACGCGTCGCGGGCGGGCGTCGCGGGCCAGACCGAGCGACGAGATGGTGATCGTCACGGCCAGCAGCGGGATCGCATGACCGAGCAGGTAGTGCGTGATCGCGTACGACAGCGATACGGCGACGACGATCTGCACGACCGCGGGGCCGGACGCGATCGTGCGCGCGGTCGCGAGGCGGGGATCGAAACCGCCGGAGGCGCGGGTCAGCATCGATCGCGCCCGCCCGGTCGACGAGGCGCCCGCCCCCTCGATCCCGCTCACCGCCGGGTCAGCGTCGGACGGCGCCGAGACGGGGCAGGCGGGGGACCCCCGCTGCGGCGCCGGCGGACGAGGGGACGATGACCTCTTGCGAGGCGGCGACCACGATGTCGTCGGCGACGACGGCGAGGGCCGCGGTCTCGGGGGTGGTGCGCTTGACGAGCGCGAGGGCCACGGGACCCAGCTCGTGGTGCAGCGCGACGCTGGTGACGTGCCCCACGACGGTCGGCGTCGCCGACGGGGCGACGGCCTCGGGGCCGGAGGGGGACTCGGCCGGTCGTCCGAACGCGTCGGCGGGCGCCGCCGGGAGCACGACGTCGGCACCGCGCGCGGGCAGCACGCCGTCGCTGCCGTCGAGGTGCAGCATCACGAGTCGGCGGGGCGGGTGCCCGATGTTGTGGACCTTGGCCACCGTCTCCTGGCCGCGGTAGCAGCCCTTCGACAGGTGGACGGCGCTGCGCATCCAGTCGAGCTCGTGCGGGATGCTGCGCTCGTCGACCTCGGTCGTCAGCCGGGGGCGCCAGGCCTCGATGCGCAGGGCCTCGAGGGCGAGCGTGCCCGCCAGCTCGGGGACGGTGGCGGAGGACCCGGCCAGGGCCGCGAGATCGTCGCGGGCGACGAGGGTCTCGCGGTACGACCACTCGCGACCGGGGTGGCTCTCGGAATCCGCGTAGCTGTGCCCCCCGGCGACGACGTCGTGCCAGGGGTCGACCCAGACGATCGCCACGCCGTTCGACGTCAGCGGGGTGATGCCGTCGGCGTCGGCGATCTCGTGCATCGACCCGAGGGTGGCGACGTCGCCGGAGCGGTCGGCGACCTCGACGCGCAGCATGAACCGCATGCGGTCGAGCCACGCCCGCAGGGGCTCGGTCTCGTCGCCGTCCACGAGCAGCCATGCGGTCTCGCCGTCGTCGACCAGGCGCACCGCGTGCTCGAGTCGGCCGTTGGCGTCGAGCAGCAGCGTCTCGGCCGAGGCGCCGGGGGCCAGCCCGACGAGACTCTGGCTCGTCAGCGAGTTGAGCCAGCTCAGCCGGTCGGGGCCGGTCACCGTCAGCACGCCGCGGCTCGAGAGATCGACGACGGCGCCGCCCTGCGACAGGCGGCGCTGTTCGCGGATCAGCTCGCCGTAGTGCGCGGCGACGCCGGAGCCGTCGTCGACGAAGCCGTCGCGCGTCGCGAAGGGCGATCGCGACGCCGCGTCGACCGGGGAGGCGGTGGTCTCGCCGCCGGCGGAGGCGTCAGTCAACGCGCGACAGCCGTCCGGAGGCGTGCGTGCGCAGCTCCTGGCCGAGGGCCGCGATGTCCCATGCCCAGAGGAGGTCGTTCTCGACCAGCCCGTACATGCGGGTCGAGGCGGTGTGCTCCTTCGCGTTGCTGGAACGCAGCACCGCGTCGGTGGCGAGGTCGATGCGCGGGCCCTTGACCCGGCCGAGGTAGAGCTCGTTGACACCCGTCGGGTGGACGATCTGCACCTCGAGGCCGAAGCCGTCGTCGGGGGTGCGGAGGATCTCGACGGCACGGGCCGACGTGTACGGCTGGACGCCGACGCCGGGCAGCATGCCGGGGCCGCGGTCGCCCACCTCGGCCGGCCGCTCGAGCCGCCAGTAGCCCGTCTCGCTCGCCAGGGGCGTGCGCTCGTCGTCGAGCAGCCACGTGAACGAGCTGTAGTTGAGGAACGGCAGACCGTCGTGGCTGAAGCTGATGCGCTGCCCGAACTCGTGGATGCGGCGCTCGGCGGGCTCGGCGCCGTCGGCGGGGAGGTCGGGGTCGCCGTCGCCGATCTTGTAGTCGACGACGCCGGTGCCCTCCCACACGCCGATGAGCCAGGACAGGGGGACGAGCTCCGACGGCAGGTCGGTGGGGATGTCGATCAAGGTCAGCGCTGACCCTTGAAGAGCTTCACCAGCACGACGACCGACACGAACCCGATGCCGAGGGACGCCAGGGCGAGGAGGCCGACGAAGAACAACTCGAGAGCGAGCAAGGAATCCATGCGGTCAGCCTACCCGCCGACCACCGACAGCGGCAGGGGCGGTCGGGACCGGCCGGTGGACGCTCAGCTCGTGAGGACGACGACGAGCGTCGCCGCGGCGAGCACGATGAGGCTGCCGCAGAGGGCGAGCATCGTGCGCGACACGAGGCCGTCCTTCTGGCTCGCCGCGAGCTGCAGCACGAACGAGAGCACGATGGCGCCGCCCAGCGAGAGCGAGAGCCAGGTGAAGGCCTCGTCGCGCGGCACGACGGCGACGATCAGCACGGCGGCGACGACCGCGGCCAGCCAGACGGGCACGATCGTGAGGGGCTTGAGCCGCGCCGTGTCGACCGGGGCGGGGGTCAGGGGATCTGCCACTTCGTCGTTCTCCGTTCGAGACCTCCCCTAGCATCGGGTGGTCGGGATGGGCCGGGCTCATGTTTTAGACTGCTCGACAGTACATTCACTGGAGGTCGTGTGGCGCAGCTCTTGGTACTGACCTCCGCGGGCGGGCCCGACGTCCTGCCCGCGCTCGCGCTCCTCAGCCACCGTACCCGCCAGATCCCCGCCGAACCCGCGCAACTGGTGAACGCCCCGTCGAGCGACCTCATCTTCGTCGACGCCCGGGCCGATCTCGCCAGCGCGAAGTCGCTCTGCAAGATCCTCCGCACGACCGGGGTCACGGTGCCGATCGTCCTCGTGCTGACCGAGGGCGGTCTGACGGCCGTCAACGCCGAGTGGGGCGTCGACGACGTCATCCTCGAAGGCGCCGGCCCGGCCGAGGTCGACGCCCGCATCCGCCTCGTGACGGGTCGTCTCGCCCAGTCGCAGACGGGCTCGAAGATCCACGCCTCGGGCGTCGTGATCGACGAGGCCAGCTATTCGGCCAAGGTCCACGGGCGTCCGCTCGACCTCACCTTCAAGGAGTTCGAGCTCCTCCGCTTCTTCGCGACCCACCCCTCCCGCGTCTTCACCCGCGAGCAGCTGCTCAGCGAGGTCTGGGGCTACGACTACTTCGGCGGCACCCGCACGGTCGACGTCCACGTGCGACGCCTCCGCGCCAAGCTCGGCGACCTCGAGTCGCTGATCGGCACCGTCCGGAACGTCGGCTACCGCTTCAACGTGTACGACGACGACACCCCCGCACCCGGCGCCTGACGTGACCGGCCCCGACGACACGACCCGCGCCTCCTCGGCGGATCCGACCGACTCGACCCCGGCAGCCGGCGTCGACGACGTGCTGTCGCTCGCGGCGGCGGCCTCGACGACCGACGGCAGCCCGCCGTTCAACGACCAGGCGCTCGTCGAGCTGCGCTCGGGCGAGGCCCGCGTGCTCGGCGACCGCCGGGCGGCGGCGCTCGTGCGCGACGACGAGGCCGAGCTCGCCGTGCACCCCGATCACCGGGGGCGGGGGCTCGGTGCGCGACTCGTGCAGACGGTGCTCGACGCGACGACCGGTCCGATCGCTTTCTGGGCCCACGGAGACCTGCCCGGGGCGCGTGCCCTCGCCGCCCGCTTCGACGCGGTCGAGACGCGGCGCCTGCTGCAGCAGCGGGCCCCCGTCGGACCCCGCTCGCCGCGGCTGATCGACGGCGACCGCCTGGCCGCCTTCCGCCCGGGAGTCGACGACGCGGCCTGGCTCGACCTCAACTCGCGGGCCTTCGCCGACCACCCCGAGCAGGGCTCGATCGATCAGAGCGACCTCGACGCCCGCCAGGGCGACGACTGGTTCGACGCCGACGACTTCGTGCTGCTCTGGCGCGGCGACGAAGTGATCGCCTTCTGCTGGCTCAAGGTCGAGACCGGGCAGCCGGGTGAGTTCTACGCCGTCGGAGTCCACCCCGGGCACCAGGGCGAGGGCCTCGGGGGCGCGGTGGTCGACGCCGGTCTGACGCGCCTCGCCGAGCGGGGGGTCGACACGGCCGCTCTCTACGTCGAAGGCGACAACACGTCGGCGCTCCGCCTGTACGCGGCACGCGGCTTCACCGACCACGCCGTCGACGTGCAGTGGACGCTCACGCGCTGAGCACCACCGCGGCGGGCCTCCTTCACGAGGCCCGGTCGACGCCCGTCCACCCGGGGACGCGCTCCCACCCGTCGGCCCCACGGCGGACGGCTCCCCCGCGTTCGAACGCCTCGAGCCATCCGGTCATCGGCCACTCCCCCCAGATCCCGGCGAACAGTCGGCCGTTCCGCAGCACGTCGTCGAGGTGCTGCCAGGGCGGCGACGACGTCGGGTGGTGCTGGTGGTACGCGTCGGCCCCGCCGACCCAGACGAGCGGTCGACCGGCGCGACGGAACGCGAACGCGAAGTCGGTGTCCTCCCCGCCGTAGCCGACGAAGCGCTCGTCGAAGCGGGGGCCCGCACGCCACGCGCGCGCCGTCAGTGCGAACGACAGCGACCAGAAGAGCGTGTACTCGCTCGGGTCGGCGCGGGCGAGCTCTCCGGCGGGAGGCGCGGGTCGAGCCGCGTGCGGAGCCGTCAGTCGGGCGAGCACGGCCGGATCGTCGACGTCGACCCCGGGGGCGAGGTAGGTGACCGGTCCGCAGAGGACGGCGTCGGGCTCGGCGCGCGCGGCCGCGACGTACCGGCCGAGGAGTCCCGGGGAGGGCACGCAATCGGCGTCGAGGAAGACGACGAGGTCGCCGCCCAGCGCGACCGCGGCGTCGGCGCCGGCGTTCCGGGCTGCGGCGAGCCGGAACCCCTCGGCGGCGGGCGGGACGGACACGACGACGTCGACGCCGAGATCGTCGGGGGCCGGGTCGTCGTCGAGCCAGACGACCACGGTCGAGACACGGCCCGCGGCGGGGGCGGCCTCGTCGGAAGCAGGCGCGCCCGCCCCGGGGGCGCCCGCCCCGGGGGCACCCGCGTCGCGGACGATGGCCAGGAGCTGGTGCCTCAGGTGATCGAGCCGGGCGGCGGAGCACAGGGTGACGACGACGACGTGCTCGCCGATGCGGAGGGTCTCCCCGCCGACGCGAGGGGCCGCCCCGGCCACGCGCTCGACCACGTCGGCGGCGCGGCGTGCGGCGCCGACGGTGCGCCAGCGCGACCAGTCGGGGTCGAGGTCGAGCGCACGGGCGATGACGCCGGGCCATCGCGCGGGGGTCGGCCAGACGGGCTCGACGACGGCCAGACCGGCCCGGTCGAGGGCCGAGGCGGTCGCGTCCTGCTCGTCGAAGGGTCGGGCCTGCGGCACGACGATCGCCCGGGCGCCCGCGGCGGCGACGTCGGCGATCGCGTTCTGCCCGGCCCAGGTGACGACCACGTCCGCGTCGTGCAGGGCGACCCACGGGTCGGCGACCACGACGGCGGGCTCTCCGTCGACGCCGTCGATGCCGAGCACCGTCCAGTGCGTCCCCGGGGTCGCGAGCCGCGCCTCCTCGACGTCCCGGGCTGTGACCTCGTGTCCGCCGCCGCCGGCCAGGACGAGCACCCGGGTGACGTCGGCCGGTCGGGCGGGCGCCGGGGCGGTGGGCGCCGGGCGTCCGTCGTGTCGGCTGATGCCGCCGGTGTGCACGACGACGTCGCGACGTGCGGCGAGGTGCGCGGGCTCCATCAGGTCGCGGGGCCAGGGCGCGACGATCGCCGACGCCACCCGCTCGACGAGGGCGTGCGGGTCGTCGTCGCGGTCGCCGGGCTGACTGAACAGCACCACCGGGACGCCGAGGAGGCGCGCCAGGAGTCCGACCTCGACCGACACGTCGACGACCATCGCGTCGATCCGCTCACGGGCGGCCGTCTCGGCGATCAGGGCCAGGCGATCGCGATGACCGCGGTGACCGAGGGGCGCCCAGTGCAGGGCCCCCGACGCGGTCGGGTCGGCCTCGGCGGGGTCGAGCGGTGCGCCGTCGTCGAGCGTCTCGAGCCCCACGTCGGGCGGCAGGGTCGCCCAGCGCGTGCCCGCGGGGAGATCGGCCGGGGCCGGACGCGAGCTGAAGACGATCACGTCGGCGTCGACGGACGGGCGCACGGCGCGGAACCGCGCCACGTGCCCGCCCCCGTGGTGGTGCAGGTACCAGCCGACGACGGGTCGGGTCACGCCGCCGCCTCGGGCTCGACGAGCACCGGGGAGGCGAGGGCACCGGCGGCGAGGGGACCGCCGGCGAGCACCTCGCTCGTGGGACCGGGCAGCCCCAGGGCGTCCCGGTGGACGGCCGCCCGCAGGAACTCCTCGAGGCGGTCCACCCGGGCCTCGAGCGAGAACCTCGCCACGGTGCTGGCGCGGATGTCCTCGCGACCGCCGGGCATGCGGGACGCCTCGATGAGATCGCGCGCGGCGACGGCGAGCGCGGCCGGGTCGCCGGGCGTGACCGTCGTGATGCCGGTCGAGCCGCGGGCGATCTCGGTGACCCCGCCGACGTCGTGGGCCGCGACCGGCGTGCCGGTCATGAGCGCCTCGGGCACGACGAGACCGAACGGTTCGGCCCAGACGGGCGTGGTGAGCGAGCAGGCGCTCCGGCCGACGAGCTCGGCCAGCTCGCTCTGCCCGAGCGGGCCGACGTACGCCACGCGGTCGCCGAGGGCCGGGCCGACGGCGCGGTCGAAGTAGGCCTGGTCGCCGATGCGGCCGACGATGGTCAGGGGCAGGTCGAGGAGGCGCGCCGCCTCGATCGCGAGATGGGTGCCCTTCTCGGGGACGAGACGTCCGAACCAGACCAGACCCGCGCCTCCGGGGCCGAGGGGCCACAGCGACTGGTCGACGCCGTTCGGCAGGACGACCGAGTCGATGCCGGCGGCCGCCCATTCGTCGGCCGTGTGGCTGCTCACCGAGAGGTACGAGCTGCGGCCGCCCACCGAGGCGCGGTCGGCGGCGAGCAGCTCGGGCAGCACCGGCGTGTGCAGCGTCGAGACGACGGGCACGCCGAGCCCGCCCGCGCGCTCGAGCGGCAGACCGTGCAGGCAGTGGTTGACGACCACGTCGTAGTCGTCGGCGTGACGCCGGATGCGATCCAGTGCGGCGTCGAGGCGGGGCAGCGCCACGTCGAGGTAACCGGCCGGGTAGGTGTCGTCGGCCGCGAGCTCGTCGTCGGACCACGCCACCGGGGGCAGGACGTACTCGGCGGGGCCGCCGGTCATGAAGTCCGAGCCGCCGGGCGCGACGAGATCGACGCGGTGACCCCGACGGCGGAGGGTCGCGACCTCGTTCCACAGGGCCGACTCGACGCCGCCGGCGTGGGGTTGGCGGATGGGGAACCGGAGGGGCGCGATGGTGGCGATGCGCAGAGGTCGGGGTATCGTCACGCGGTGGTCCTCTCGGCGGGTCGGGCGGGTGATGCGGCGGACTCGATCGGGTGTCCCGACGGGGTCGGCCGGATGCGCGGATGCGCCAGGACGGCGCGGTAGACGGCCACATGGGAACGGACGACGCCGGCGTCGACACGGGCCCGATCGGCCAGTCGTGCGGTGATGATGTCACGTCGATGCGTCGTGCCGGGGCGCGCGCCCTCGCGGAGCACCCGCTCGAGGGCCTCGGCGAGCGCCGCGCCGTCGTCGTCGAAGCGCGCCGAGGTCACGGTGGGGTCGTCGTGCTGGTCGGCGTAATGCCCGGTGTCGGGCGCGACGACGGGCACCCCGAGGTCCCAGCAGAGCTCGAGCCAGCCGGAGTGCGTGCCGTGCCGGTAGGGCAGCACGCAGGCGTCGAGACGGGCGAGACCGGCGGCGAGCGCCGTGTCGTCGAGGCGGTCGTGCTCGACGAGCGACACCGCCTCGGACGTCGCGCAGAGTCGGCGGACGTCGTCCCGGGCGGCCTCGTCTCGGACCGAGCGGTGCAGCCGGACCTCGGCGGCGACCGCGAGTCCGCCCGACCGCAGCCTCTCGACGGCGGCGATGAGGGCGGCCGTGGCCCCGGGGCCGTCGACCCCCGGGCGGAGGTCCTTCAGGTGCAGGCCGATCAGGCGCTGGTCGCCGGCGAGGCCGATCGGGGCCGTCGCCGCGGTCGTCCGCGGGTCGAGGAGGCGCGGGTGCGGCACGACGGTCGCCTCGACGCCCCAGCGGCGTGCGATCTCGGCGGCTGCTCCGGCGGTCAGGGTCAGCACCGCGTCGACCCGGGGCAGCAGGGCGTCGAGCTGCGCCCGGTACGGGGCCTGCTCGTCGTCGGCGAGCTGCGGGTGGTCGAGGTCGTGCACCGTCTGGACGACGGCCCAGCCCGCGTCGTGCGCCGCGTCGACGGCGGCGATGAGGTGCTCGACGTCGAACGACTCCGTGCCGAAGTGGACGTGCAGCAGATCGGCCTCGTCGGCGTGGGCGCGGATCCAGGCTGCGTCGAGGGCGACCGGTGGCCACCAGACGCCGGGGCCGGCGCCGTCGGGGCGCGGGTCGTGGCTCAGGGTGATCGCGTCGTCGGCGGTCACCCGACGCACGTACGGGTGCGAGGCGGGGACGGCGACGACGCGCAAGGGGCGCGTCATGCTTCCTCCGCTTCTCGGTGCCCGCCGCGTCGACGACGAGTCGGGCCACGTGTGGAACGTACTCCCAGGGAGCCGCTTCGGCCCGGGGGCCCCGCGTGTAACGTCCGTCGCGTGCCCACCCCTCTCTGCATCGTCGTCGGACCCCCGTCGCACGGCGTCACCGCGTACGCGTCCGACGTCGCGGACGCCCTGATCCGCCTCGACCCCGACGCCCCGAGGCTCGACGTCGCCACGGCGGGTCTCGCCGAGGCCGCGGTCGTCGAGGGCCGCCCCGAGCGGGTGCACCTGCACGTGACCGACAAGCTCTTCGGGTCGTCGCTCGAGCGCGCCGCCGAGCGCATCGAGCGGATCGCCGCGGCGACCTCGCTCACGATCACCCTGCACGACCTCCCCCAGCCCTCGGATGGGGAGACCGCCGTGCACCGGCGTGCCGCCGCCTACCGGCGGATGGCCCGGGCGGCGCACGGCGTCGTCGTCAGCAGCGAGCACGAGCGGTCGCTGCTGGCCGAGCACGTCGACGACGCCCTCGACCGGGTGCTCGTCGTGCCGCTCGGCACGCGGCCCGGCGCGCCCTTCGCGGCGGACGGGGCGACGGGCGCGGTGCCCCGACCCGCGCCTCCCGCGTCCTCCGCCCCCGACGGGGTCGGGCTGCGCGTCGTGATCGCCGGGTACGTCTACCCGGGCAAGGGGCACGACGACGCGATCGCCGCCTGCGCCGAGCTCGTGCGCCGGGGTGACGTCGGGGCCGCGACGGTGGTCGCCCTCGGCGGCCCGTCGACCGGGCACGAGCGCGACGTCGAGGTCCTGTCCGACTCCGCCTCGGCGCTCGGCGTCCGCTTCGAGGTGACCGGCCGACTCGACGACGACGCGTACGCGGCCGCGTTCCACGCCCCCGTCGTGCCGCTCGTCGCCCACCGTCACTGGTCGGCCTCGCGGTCGCTGCTCGACTGGGCCGAGCAGGGCCGACGCGCCGTCGTCGCCGACACCCGCTACACCCGCGAGATGGACGCCCTCCGACCCGGCAGCATCGCCCTCTACGACCCCGAAGCGCCCGGCGCCCTGGCCGCCGCCCTGCTCGCCGCGCACCGCGACCCCTCGTCGACCGCGCTGCCGACCGGCACCTCGCTCGCCCCCGACCTCGACGACGTCGCCGCCGCCCACCTCGCCTGGTGGCGCGAGGTCGCCCCGTGACCCGGTCGATCGACCTCGGGCCCATGCCACGACGGGGGCGGGGGCGGGCCCTGCCGGGGAACCGCTGGGACCTCCTCGACGGCGAGACGCCGCCCACGCCTCCCTCGGTCACCGTCGTCGTGGCGCACTACCGGCAGCAGGCGCAGCTCGACCGCACCCTGCTCGCCCTCTCGCGGCAGGACCACCCCGCGTCGCGCCTCGAGATCGTGGTCGTCGACGACGGGTCGCCCGAGACGCCGCGCGTGCCCGACGGCGTGCGCCTCGTCGTGCAGGAGGACCGCGGCTTCCGGCTCGCGGCCGCCCGCAACCTCGGCGCCTCCGTCGCCGACGGCGAGGTGCTGTGCTTCCTCGACGCCGACACCGCACCCGAACCCGGCTACGTGCGCGAGCTGACGAGGCTGCCGGCCCTCGCCTCCGACGTGGTCGCGGCGGGCCGTCGCCGTCACGCGGCCCTCGACCGGGCAGCCGAGGAGGCGCGGGTCGAGGAGGTCGCGCCGGGTCTCGAACTCGACGAGCCCGGCTGGCTGCGACGCGCCCACGCCGAGTCCCGCGATCTGCTCGACGCCGACGACCGCTCGTACCGCTTCGTGATCGGCGCGGTGACCGCGTGCTCGGCAGACCTGTTCGCCGACACCGGGGGCTACGACGAGGGCTTCACGCGGTACGGCGGCGAGGACTGGGAGTGGGCCTACCGCGCCTGGCTCGCCGGCGGCGTGCTCGCCCACGTGCCGTCCGCCGTGGCCTGGCACGACGGACCGGAGTGGTCGGGGCGCGACCTCGCCGACCGCCAGCGCGCCAAGAACGCCGAGACGCTGCTGCTGGCCGACCTCGTGCCCGTGCCCGGCTCGCGCGGCCGGGGGCTGCGCGGGCGGCACGTCGACGTCGCCGTGCACGGCCCGACGACGGGCGGCGACGCCGCGCGCTTCGTCTGCGTGGACTCGATCGCGGCGGAGCTGCCCGAGGCGTCGGTGGTCGCGGAGATCGGAGCGGCGGGCGTCGGGCGGGCCGACGCCGGGCAGGCCGTGGACGGGCGGTCGCTCGATCGGGTGCGGGTCGACGTCGTCGTCGAGGGCGACCCTGTTCGGGTGCGCGACGGCGAGCTCCGCCGGGCGGTCGACGAGCTCGACGGCCGCGGCCCGGGCTCGATCACCTACGTCGACGGATCGGGGGTCGCGCTGCTGACGGTCGCCTCGCGACGTGGGGCGAACCGGCGTCGACGCTGGCAGGTCGAGGGGCTCGCCGAGACCGTCGTGCGGCACAGCCCGTCGATCGCCCGGATCGACGACGAGCCCGACGTCGAGGGGTACGTCGGCGGCTGGCGATAGCCGCCGCCGTGCGGTCGACCCTCGGCCAGGGGTACAGAACGGGGTACATCTCGCCTCGGCAGGCGCTACTCCCCCCGGGGTACGGGATCTGGCACCCCGCTCTCAGCACCGAGGAGTGGATTGGGACTCGCACGGAACCGCATCGCATCGGACCTCGACCGCAGCATCAGGAGATCATCATGAACCCCGTCAAATTCATCTCGGACCTCGGCGTCCAGAGCAAGCACGCCTACTGGGGCGGCTTCGCCTCCATCGTCATCGCCCTCGTCGCCTGGGCGGCCTCGCAGGGCAAGGACTCGTCCGACAAGGCGCAGTCCGACCGCTGGGGCATCTTCATCGGCCACTGGGCCCCCACCTTCTTCGCCCTCGGCCTCGCGCTGAAGCAGGAGGAGAAGTAGGCCGCACCCTCCTCGTCCCATCGGACGACACCGCCTCGGCGATGTCCTCCGGTGGGACGTCGTCGTCCAGGAGGCGCGGTGCCGGAACACGCCCTCCCCACCTGAGCGTCGCACCGCGTCATCCACCGTTCACCTGGGCGGCGGCGGAAGGGGCCCGGGCGGTGGCACGATAGGACGATGGACAGCGAACCCCGAGTCGACGGCGCCGGCGTCACCCCCGACTTCCTCGACGACTTCGACGAGATCGTCAGCTTCGAAGACGGCACCCTCCCCGCCGAGCGGTACCTCGATCGGGAGCTGAGCTGGCTCGCCTTCAACCAGCGGGTGCTCGAGCTCGCCGAAGACCCGGCCACGCCGCTGCTCGAACGGGCGAACTTCCTGGCGATCTTCGCCAGCAACCTCGACGAGTTCTTCATGGTGCGCGTGGCCGGCCTGAAGCGCCGCATCGCGACGGGTCTGGCCGTGCCGACGAACGTCGGCCGCGGCCCCACCGAGGTCCTCGCCGACATCAACAAGAAGGCGCACGAGCTGCAGGAGCGCCACGCGCGCGCGTTCCTCGACATCGTCAAGCCCGACCTCGACGAGGCCGGCATCCACGTCGAGAAGTGGTCCGACCTCGAAGAGGCCGACCGGGTCCGCATGCGCGAGATCTTCACCGAGCAGATCTTCCCCGTGCTCATGCCGCTGGCCGTCGACCCGGCCCACCCGTTCCCCTACATCTCGGGGCTCTCGCTCAACCTCTCGGTGCGGGTGCGCAACCCCAAGACCATGCGACAGGAGTTCGCCCGTCTCAAGGTGCCGCAGATGCTGCCGCGCTTCGTGCAGCTGCCCGACGACGAGTCGGGGCGCGTGCGGTTCATCCCCCTGGAGGACCTCATCGCGAACCACCTCCAAGACCTCTTCCCGGGCATGGAGGTCGTCGAGCACCACGTCTTCCGCGTCACCCGCAACGAGGACGTCGAGGTCGACGAGGACGAATCCGAGAACCTCATCCAGGCCCTCGAGCGGGAGCTGCTGCGTCGCCGCTTCGGTCCGCCGATCCGTCTCGAGATCACCGACGACATGGATCCGGTCACCCTCGAGCTGCTGATCCGCGAACTCGACGTGACCGATCAGGAGGTCTACAAGCTGCCGGCCCCGCTCGACCTGACCGGCCTGTTCGAGATCACCAAGATGTCGCGCCCCGACCTCAAGTACCCGAAGCACCTGCCGACGACGGCCGTTCAGCTGCAGCCGACCGAGCCGAACATGAAGCCCGACATGTTCGCGAGCATCGCCCGTCAGGACGTCCTCGTGCACCACCCGTACGAATCGTTCGCGACCAGCGTGCAGGCGTTCCTCGAGCAGGCGGCGGCCGACCCGAACGTGCTCGCCATCAAGCAGACCCTCTACCGCACGAGCGGCGACTCGCCGATCATCGAGGCTCTCATCGACGCCGCCGAGTCGGGCAAGCAGGTGCTCGCGCTGGTCGAGGTCAAGGCCCGGTTCGACGAGCAGAACAACATCACCTGGGCCCGCAAGCTCGAGAAGGCCGGCGTGCACGTCGTCTACGGCCTCGTCGGTCTGAAGACCCACTGCAAGCTCGCCCTGGTCATCCGCCAGGAGAAGGGCACGCTGAAGCACTACACGCACATTGGCACGGGCAACTACAACCCGAAGACCAGCCGCATCTACGAGGACATGGGGCTGTTCACCTCCGACGACCAGGTCGGAAAGGATCTGACGCGGCTGTTCAACGAGCTCTCCGGCTACGCCATCGAGAAGAAGTTCAAACGTCTGCTCGTCGCCCCGCGCTATCTGCGCCGCGGTCTGCTCAAGCAGATCCAGAACGAGATCGAGAACGCTCAGGCCGGTCGCCCCTCGGGCATCAAGATCAAGATCAACTCCATCGTCGACGAGCAGATCATCGACGCCCTCTACAAGGCCAGCCAGGCCGGGGTGCCCGTCGACGTCTGGGTGCGCGGCATCTGCACGATCAAGCCGGGTCAGCCCGGTCTCAGCGAGACCATCCGGGTGCGCTCCATCCTCGGGCGCTACCTCGAGCACTCGAGGCTCTTCTGGTTCGCGAACGACGGCGACCCGCAGCTCTTCATCGGCAGCGCCGACATGATGCACCGCAACCTCGACCGCCGCATCGAGGCGCTCGTCCGACTCACCCAGCAGAACCACCTCGACGAGGTCGCCTCGCTCTTCGAGAGCGCCATGAGCGACGAGACCGCGTCCTGGTGGCTCGAGGCCGACGGCACG
Organism: Frigoribacterium sp. Leaf263; assembly: GCF_001422285.1. Lineage (GTDB taxonomy): Bacteria > Actinomycetota > Actinomycetes > Actinomycetales > Microbacteriaceae > Frigoribacterium. Next base: position 650,501 of record NZ_LMMO01000004.1, on the reverse strand, counting down.
TGGACGCGTCACTCGCGCGACGAGACGGGCAAGCCCCTGATCGACCTGCAGAACGCCCTCATGAAGCAGATCAACCAGCGGAAGCGGAGCAGCCGGTGACCATCACGCCGACGACCGTCGTCGCCGCCGGCGCCGTCCTGTTCCGGTTCGTCGACGGCAAGGCGCGCGTCCTGCTCATCCACCGCGACCACCACGGCGACGTCTCGCTGCCCAAGGGCAAGGTCGACCCCGGCGAATCGACGCCGCAGGCGGCCGTCCGCGAGATCCGCGAGGAGACCGGCTACCGGGTCGCGCTCGGGGCGCCGCTCGGACACGTCGAGTACGTCATGCCCGGGGGCCGCGACAAGATCGTGCACTACTGGGCCGCCGAGGTCACCGACGAGGCCTTCGTCGCCGCCGGCGACTTCACCCCGAACAGCGAGGTCGGCGCGATCGAGTGGGTCGGCCTCGACAAGGCCCGGGCCAAGCTGACCTACGAACGCGACGCCGACGTGCTCGCCCGCTTCGCGGATCGGGTCGCCACGAAGCGCGCCCGCACCTTCGCACTCGTCGCGCTGCGGCACGCCAAGACCACCGCCCCCGGCGACTGGAGCGGCTCGGACGCCACACGACCCCTGCTGCCCGCCGGTCGCCGACAGGCCAAGTCGATCGCGCCCGGCATCGCCGCCTGGGCGCCGCAGCGCATCGTCAGCAGCACGGCGGCCCGCTGCCTCGCCACGCTCGAGCCGCTGTCGGCCCTGACCAGGGTCGGGGTGAAGCAGACGGACGCCATCAGCCAGGACAGCTTCGAGCGCGGGTCGGACGACGTCCAGGGCGTGGTCGCGAAACGACTCAAGAAGCGGACGACCGCGGTGCTCTGCAGCCACGGTCCCGTGCTGCCCGAGCTGATCCGCCAGATCGCCCTCGCGACCAAGGGTGGCGACCGGCTCGACCTGCGCCGCGCCTCCTCGTTGTCGACCGGCGAGTACACGGTGCTGCACGTCTCGACCGACGACGCGTCGCTCGTGGCCGTCGAGACGCACGGCCCGGTGGCCTGACCCGGTCGCGCGCCGGGGTGGGCGGGGCCGCCGACGGGGTGCGCGGCATCGGTGCTGCACGGCTCGCGGAGGTGCCTTGCGGGCGCCGCTTCGAGGCCCCCTACCCGAGGTGCTCGCGACGGGCTGTCGGCGGTGCCGATGTTGGCCCGTCGTTCACCTGCCGTTCACCGAGACGGGCGACCGTGGTCAACCAGCCGACGTAACGTCGCGCCGGGGCCGGAAAGCGGCCCCTTGCAGTCACCACCACCCCGCAAAGGACCTCACACTTGAATCTCAAGCGCACCGGCAGCCTCGTCGCCATCGCAGCGGTCGGCACCATGCTCCTCGCCTCCTGCGCCACCAACGAAGGCGGTTCCGCCGGTGGCTCCGAGGGCGGCTCGGACCTCTCCGGCACGATCTCGGGCATCGGCGCGTCGTCGCAGCAGGCCGCTCAGGAGGCCTGGGTCGCCGGCTACCAGACGGCCAACGAGGGCGTCACGGTCAACTACGACCCCCAGGGCTCCGGCGGCGGCCGCGAGAGCTTCATCTCGGGCGCGGCGGCGTTCGCCGGTTCCGACCGCCCCTTCACCACCGACGAGATCTCGTCGAGCACCTTCGCGGGCTGCACGCCCGACACCGGCATCGTCGAGCTCCCCGCGTACGTCTCGCCCATCGCCGTCGTCTTCAACCTCGACGGCATCACCGAGCTGAACCTGTCGCCCGCCACGATCGCCGGCATCTTCAACCTGTCGATCACCAGCTGGGACGCCGACGAGATCGCCGCCGACAACCCCGGCGTCGACCTGCCCAGCACGCCCATCACGGCCGTGCACCGCGCCGACGACTCGGGCACCACCGAGAACTTCACGGACTACCTGAACAAGACCGCACCCGACGTGTGGACGACCGAGGCCGACGGCGTCTGGCCCACCACCGACGGCGAGGGCGCCACCGGCACCTCGGGCGTGATCGACGCGGTCGGCAACGGCACCGGCACCATCGGCTACGCCGACGCCTCCCGCGCCGGCGACCTGGGCGTCGTCAAGGTCAAGGTCGGCGACGAGTTCGTCTCGTTCTCCCCCGAGGCCGCCGCCGCGATCGTCGACGAGTCGCCGGAGGAGGAGGGCCGCACCGAGGGCGACATCGCCATCGCGATCGACCGCACCACCGACGCCGCCGGCGTCTACCCGATCGTGCTCGTCAGCTACCTGATCGCCTGCGAGTCCTACGAGGACGCCGAGCAGGGCGAGCTCGTGAAGTCGTACCTCAGCTACGTCACCAGCGACGAGGGCCAGAAGGTCGCCGCCGACGCCGCCGGCTCGGCCCCGATCTCGAGCACGCTGTCGACGCAGGTCGCCGGTGCTATCGAGCTCATCAAGTAGCACCCGCTGCACACGACTGGCCCGGGGACGCACCGAGTGCGTTCCCGGGCCGTCGGCCTGAACCGCCCCGCTCGACTCGAACACCGATCACCCGGAGGATCCGTCCGATGACCGCCCCCGCTACGACCTCGGCGCCTCCCCACGCGCCACGACCCCGGCGTCGTCCCGCCGATCGGATCTTCTCGGGCAGCACGATCGTCGCGGGCGGGCTGATCCTCGCGATCCTCGCCGCCGTCGCGCTGTTCCTCGTCGTGCAGAGCATCCCGGCTCTGACCGCGGACCCGGAGGACATCTCGCTGTCCGGGTTCCCCGACTCGTTCTGGCAGTACGTCGGCCCTCTGGCCTTCGGAACGGTCTACGCCGCGGCCCTCGCCCTGCTCATGGCGCTGCCCGTCGCCATCGGCATCGCGCTCTTCATCTCGCACTACGCGCCCCGTCGCCTCGCCCAGGGCCTCGGCTACATCATCGACCTGCTCGCCGCCGTGCCGTCGGTCGTCTTCGGGCTGTGGGGCAGCATCGTGCTCGCCCCCGCGATCCAGCCGTTCTACACCTGGCTGGTCGACACCTTCGGCTGGTTCCCGCTGTTCGCCGGGCCGGTGTCGGGCACGGGACGGACGCTGCTCACCGCCTCCATCGTCCTGGCCGTCATGATCCTGCCGATCATCACCGCGCTCAGCCGCGAGGTGTTCCTCCAGACCCCCGTGCTGCACGAAGAGGCGGCGCTGGCCCTCGGCGCGACGCGCTTCGAGATGATCCAGATCGCCGTGCTGCCCTTCGGCCGCCCGGGCATCATCTCGGCCGCCATGCTCGGACTCGGTCGCGCGCTCGGCGAGACGATGGCCGTGGCCCTCGTGCTGTCGCCCGCGCTGGTGATCAACCCGGCCATCCTGACCTCGACGAACTCGTCGACCATCGCGGCCAACATCGCCCTGCGGTTCCCCGAGGCGCACGACATCGGCATCAACACCCTCATCGCGACCGGCCTCGTGCTGTTCGTCATCACCCTGATCGTCAACTCGATCGCGCGCTTCGTCATCAACCGCCGCAAGGCCTTCTCGGGAGCGAACTGATGGCCACGACCACCACCCCCACCGCGAGCGGCGTGCGTCGCGAGAGCCAGGCCGTCAACACGCTGACGACCGGTCGCCTGCCCAAGTTCGCCCCGCTGGTCATCCTGCTCGGCAGCTGGGTCATCATGGGCGTCGTCTTCGCCCTGCTGCAGGCCGCCGGCGTCACCGAGGGCTTCAACTGGGTGCCCGCGATCATCCTCGGGACGGTCCTCTACGCCGCCCTCGTCTTCGTCGTCGCCCTGCAGGTCGAGGGCGTCCGCCGCGCGAAGGACCGCGTCGTCACGACCCTCGTCGGCGCCGCCTTCATCATCGCGCTCGTGCCGCTCGTGTCGCTGCTCATCACGGTCGTCACCGCGGGGTCGGGCCGCTTCGACGCCGACTTCTTCAGCCAGTCGATGCGCAACGTGGTCGGCGCGGGCGGCGGCGGTCTGCACGCCATCACGGGCACCGTGCTCATCACCGCGTTCGCCGCCGTCATCTCGGTGCCGATCGGCCTGCTGACGGCCATCTACCTCGTCGAGTACGGCACGGGCCGTCTGGCCCGCGCGATCACGTTCTTCGTCGACGTCATGACCGGCATCCCGTCGATCGTGGCCGGCCTGTTCGCCTACGCCCTGTTCGTCATCTTCTTCGGCGAGGGCGTCCGGATGGGCGCCGCCGGCTCGGTGGCCCTGGCCGTGCTGATGATCCCCGTGGTCGTCCGCAGCACGGAGGAGATGCTGAAGCTCGTCCCGAACGAGCTGCGCGAAGCGGCGTACGCGCTCGGCGTGCCGAAGTGGCTGACGATCCTCAAGGTCGTCCTGCCCACCTCGATCGCCGGGATCACGACCGGCGTCATGCTCGCCATCGCGCGCATCATCGGCGAGACCGCCCCGCTGCTCATCACCGCGGGCTTCACGGCGAGCATGAACTACAACCTCTTCGACGGACGCATGCAGTCGCTGCCCGTCTTCGCCTACAGCTCGTATGTGAGCCAGGGCACCGACGCGGCCGCGTACATCGACCGTGCGTGGGCCTCGGCGCTCACCCTCATCCTGATCGTCATGGCGCTGAACCTGCTCGCCCGACTGATCGCCCGACTCTTCGCCCCCAAGCTCGGCCGCTAGGCCAGGAACCACCCGGAGGAACCATGTCCAAGCGCATCGAGGTCCGCGACCTCAACGTCTTCTACAGCAAGTTCAAGGCCGTCGAAGACGTCAACATCACCATCGAGCCCCGCACGGTCACGGCGTTCATCGGCCCGTCCGGCTGCGGCAAGTCGACCTTCCTCCGCACGCTGAACCGCATGCACGAGGTCATCCCCGGCGCGTACGTCGACGGCGAGGTGCTGATCGACGGCAACGACCTCTACAGCCCCGGCGTCGACCCCGTGCTCGTCCGCCGCCAGGTCGGCATGGTGTTCCAGCGCCCGAACCCGTTCCCCACGATGAGCATCCGCGACAACGTGCTGGCCGGCGTGCGGCTGAACAACCGCCGCATGTCCAAGGGCGACCAGGAATCCCTCGTCGAGAAGTCGCTGCAGGGGGCCAACCTGTGGAACGAGGTCAAGGACCGCCTCGACAAGCCCGGCTCGGGTCTCTCGGGCGGCCAGCAGCAGCGTCTCTGCATCGCGCGCGCCATCGCGGTCTCGCCCGACGTCGTCCTGATGGACGAGCCCTGCTCGGCCCTCGACCCGATCTCGACCCTCGCCATCGAGGACCTCATCGAGGAGCTCAAGCAGGAGTACACGATCGTCATCGTGACCCACAACATGCAGCAGGCCAGCCGCGTCAGCGACAAGACGGCCTTCTTCAACATCGCCGGCACGGGCAAGCCCGGCAAGCTCATCGAGTACGACGACACCGCGACGATGTTCTCGAAGCCCAGCGTCCAGGCGACCGAGGACTACGTCTCGGGTCGCTTCGGTTGATCCGAGCCCGCTGAGCCGAGGAGGCGCCCCACCGGCAGGTGGGGCGCCTCCCGTCGTCTCGGTGGTCGCGTCACGCAGAACCGCCCCGTCGCTCGCGCGACGGGGCGGTTCTGGCAGTGCTGGGTGGTTCAGGTGGTGCGGCCGGTCGATCGTCTCGTCGTCACGCGCTCGGCAGGGCGACGATCGGATCGGTCGTCGGCTGGTCGGATCCGCCGACCGGCTCGACGGTGATGCCGACGACGTCGCCGGGCGACATCTCGCCCTTCAGCACCTGGGTGACGGCGGAGTCGGTCGTCGTGTCGAACGTGCCGGCCGGGACCGCGCCGTCTTCGCCGATGTACCAGAGCTCGTAGGTGCGGTCACCCGGCAGCGACGTCAGACCGTCGGCCACGATCGCGCTGCGCTGCAGCTCGTTCGACCAGACGAGGGTGGCGGTGCCGCCGGTGCTGACGTCGGCGACGGCGCGCTGGAAGTCGGGAGCCGCGTAGATCTCGTCGAGAGCCGACGCGGTGGCCTCCTGGGACTGACCCGGACCGCTGACGGCCGAGATGACGGCGCCACCGCCGAAGAACAGGGCCGCTGCCGCGGCTGCGGCACCGAGGATGGCGGCGGGACGGGTGAACCACCGACGCTCGGCGGCGCCGGTCGGACGCAGCACCCGCGCCTCGGTCTCGCTCGGCTCCATCTCGGGGACGGGACGACGCTGGGGGGCGACCCGCTCGTGGTCGTCACCCGCGCCTCCTGCGGTCTCGGGGGCGACGATCTGCTGCGGGGGCAGCTGCGCCGTACGGGCGATCTTCTCGAGGAGCGAGCTCCGCAGCTCGGCCGAAGGTGTCACCGGCGGTGCCGCGTGAGCGAGCAACAGTGCTGTCTCGCGCAATTCGGCCACTTCTCTCTGCATGTCTGTTGACCCCTCGAGGAACTCCTCGAAGGTGTGACGCTCGTCGTCGGTCAGAGCGTCGAGCACGTAGGCGCCGGAGAGGTTCTCGGGCGCGTCGCCGACACCATCGGTGCCGGTCGGTTCGTCGCGGTTCGTCATGAGGCAACCCCCATCTCGTCGCGAAGTCGGATCATTCCGTCGCGGAGTCGTGTCTTGACGGTGCCGATCGGCACCCCCAGCATGGTCGCCACCTCGCTGTGGCTGTAGCCGCCGTAGTAGGCGAGCTGCACGGCTTGTCGTTGGAGCTCGGTCAGTCGCGCCAGCGCCCGTTCGACCCGCTCGTGCTCGATGCGGATCTCGACCGACTCGGTGACCGAGTCGAATTCGGGCGACATGTCGCGGACGCCGATGCGCAGGTCGCGATCGCGGCCGGCCTGGGAGGCGCGGACGCGGTCGACGGCCCGCCGGTGGGCCATGGTGAGCATCCAGCTCGCAGCGCTGCCGCGCGTCGTGTCGAACCGTGCGGCGGTCTGCCAGATCTCGAGGAACACCTCTTGGGCGACCTCCTCGGACTGCGAGTGGTCTTTCAGGAGGCGCTTGATCAGACCCAGCACCCGGGGTGCCGTCTGGTCGTACAGTTCGGCGAAGGCGACCTGGTCTCCGCCGGCGACCCTGTGCAGCAGCTCATCAGGCGTCGACGGCGTCGCAGCCTCGGGCATCTCGGTGTCTCGGGTCACGAGCTTCAGCATGTCAGGGTTCACCTCCGTATTCGTCTCATCGGGTGGATCGCAACGTGATCGCGATCCGGATCCGAGTCGTGCGGGCCTGGTCGGCCCACGGTCTGTGCACTCACGCCGGGCAGCGTGGGAGGTGACCGTCCCCCCGCGGAGCGGACCGTCTGGGATGGTAAGAACGCCGGAGGCCCCGCGGAGGGAGCGGACCACCGACCGGGACTTAGGGAGAACCCGACCGGCGGGGGAAGCTCGTTCCCTCACGTCTATGGTTCGGCACGAGCTCGCACGCGGATTGGGCGGATCTGTGATCGACACCCGGTGAGCCACGGCGGCGGACGCGTGAGCGCGTCGTCTCGGAGCACATCATCCGTGGCGGAGACGGCGAGCCCTGACGGGGCGGGGACGGCGAGCCCTGACGCGGCGGAGACGGCGAGCCCCGTCGGTCCTGAGACGAGGGTGCCGGGCCGCAGAAACGCCTCTCGGCGCGAGGCCGCTCGAAGCGGCTAAATTTGGAGCCCGGGGTTACTGCGGCCCGACGAGGATCGATGTTACCCGCTGGATCGCGTGCTCGCCTCGGCGTTCGCCGGGTGCGAAATCGGCGACAGGATCCGTCTGACGGCTTGCGTCGGGCGGGCAGCGCGAGGCAGGGGTCAGTCGAGGCTCTCGGAGCGCCAGAGGTGCGCGCAGGCGACGAGATCGACACCGAGCTCGGAGAGGCGGAGGGCCCGGCGGGTCAGGTCGGAGGCGTGATCCGAGCCGATGGAGTCGTGGTCGTCGGCGAGGCTCGTCGCCCCGGCCGAGGCCAGTCGGCAGAACGCGGCGCCGCGCTCGAGCGCGGTCGCGAAGTCGCCCACGAAGACCCCCCGCAGGATGAGGTCGGCGAGCTCGAGGATCTCTTCGGGGCTGGCCGGCGCCGGCGCCCCCGCCACGACCGGGTCGATCGTCGACGACGTCTCGACCCCGCGCTCGAACAGGAACGTGATGTCCGCCGGGTTCTGCCGGATGACCGCGCGCACGAGGTAGATGCGCCACAGGGCGCCCGGCAGCGTGTGGGCGCCGGCATGGGCCCACAGCTCGGCGACCGCGTCGATGCCGTGCAGATCGGTGTAGGTGACGAGGCGATCGAGGATCTCGGGCGACGGGTCGTTCTTGACGCGCGCGACGAGGGCCGCGGCCGACTCGTGGGCGACGCGGTTGATCGTCGCCGGGTCGTCTCCGCCCTGGAAGGCCTCGAACTCGGCGCCGGAGAACTGGGTGGGGCGGTGAAAGTCTCTGGACATCGCGTCAACGATAGGCGCGACCCCTGACACCCGGTCGAGATGCCGCTCGCCGGGCCCGCGGACCCGGAGGGCGACCAGGCGGCGACGGCGTGTGCGATCCCGTATTGTTGACGCCGAGGGCCTCTAGCTCAGTTGGTAGAGCATCGGACTTTTAATCCGCGGGTCATGGGTTCGAGCCCCATGGGGCCCACCATCCCGCCGTCGGATCGACATCGGTCTCCGTGCGCGCGTCGCCTCGCACGGCTCGACAGACCGCACCCCCGGTCCCAGCGCGAGCGTCGAGACCAGGGGCACGATGCACCAGGCGTGCGGGGTCGCCATTCGGATCAGGAAAAGAGCGACCACCAGCCATGCCGGGCGACTGTCGTCCGGTAACCAGCCGGACGCCAACACGCTATCGCGATTTCCGATGCAGAGGAATCCTTACGGCCAGACTGCGCATAAAGGACAGAATCGACTCGACCGGGGTCAGCCCCGGGTCCGCCGAATGCCCCACCGGGCCGACCAGGTGTCGCCCTCGTCGAGCCAGACGAGCCCCTCGCCGGTCGCCAGCGCGTTGGCCGGGGCCGTCATGGGCTCGGCCGCGACCGCCAGACCGGTGACGCCGCCGCGCGGGAAGCTGCGGGGCGTGAACACCTGGACGTACGGGAACGCAGCGTCCTGCCAGAGCTCGGTCGTGCAGCCGTCGGGTGCCGTGAGACGGGTCCGCCGGATGCCCTCGGCGTCGGGCGCGACGTCGCGGTAGCCGGCGTCGATGTCGAGGTCGCCGACGAGCGGCCCGCCCGAGAGGTCGTACGACGTTCCGGCCACCGGCGTCGTGCCCGTCGGGATGCTCCGCTCGTCCACCTCGTAACGGGTCGCCGCATCGAGGGTGACCCGCAGCGTCGCGACGTCGTGGTCGCCCACCCGGAGGAAGGGATGCGCGCCCACGGCGAAGGGAGCGCGTCCGCGACCGACGTTGGTCACCGTGTGCGTCACGACCATGCCGTCGCTCACCAGCTCGTGCCGCACGGTCGTGTCGAGCTGGAACGGGTAGCCGTGCTGCGGGTGGACGGTCGCACCGAGGGTCACCGCGTGACGTTCGACCGCGACCGGCCGGTACGCGGTGTACCTCAGCAGGCCGTGACTGGCGTTGCCCTTCGCGACCTCGGTGATGTCGAGTCGCTGCTCGACCCCGTCGAGCAGCCACCGGCCGCCGTCGACCCGGTTCGGCCAGGGGAACAGCACGATGCCGCACGCCGACGGCGGGGTCTCGTGCTCGGCGAACGTCTCGGTCAGCGCATGCCCGTCGACCGACAGCGCGCGGATGCCCGCCGCCACCTCGGTCACGATCGCCGAGACCTCGTGCCCGGCCTCGTCGAGCGCCAGACGGTACTGCGCACCCGTCGGCGGATGGGGCCGGCCCGTCGTACGGCTCTCGGTCGATGCGTCGCTCATGTCGCGCCTCCTGTGTCGCCAGCTTGCTCGGTGTCGTCGTCGTGCGCCCGGCCGGGATCGGCACGATGCGGGCCCGCCCGCTCGGGTTCGAGTCTGTCGTCGTCTCGATCGGCCTCGATCACCGTCAGACCCGAGGCCCGGAGTGCCGCCACGTGCTCGGGCTCCGCCGCCGCGGTCACCAGCGCCTCGAACGTGCCGAGCGGGGCGATGACGCCCAGATGCGCCTCGCCCAGCTTCGCGCCGTCCGCCACGAGGTACGACCGCCGGGCGGTCTGCGTCATGAGGCGCTTGAGGTCGGTCTCGGGGAGGTTCACGTTGGTGGCGCCGTGCGCGGTGTCGACGCCGGTGCAGCCGATGAAGGCGACGTCGGCGGTGATGTTCGCGAAGACGCTCGTCGCCAGCGGATTGACGAGCGAGTGCTGCAGGGGCCGCAGCGTGCCGCCCGACACGATGACGGTGAAGCGCGGCACCGCCTGCTCGAGCGCGAGCGCGATCGTCAGCCCGTTCGTGACGACGACGACATCGTGCAGCTCGTCGCGCTCGAGCAGAGCCAGGGCGATCTGGGTCGTCGTCGTGCCGACGTCGATGACGACGCAGTCGCCCGATCGCACCAGGGAGGCGGCGGTCACCCCGATCGCCCGCTTGGCCTCGATGCCCACCGAGCTCTCTTCTTCGAACGGGCGCTCGACGACCGGCCGGTCGAGCGACAGCGCACCCCCGTGCACCCTCGACAGCAGACCGTCGGACGCGAGACTCTCGAGATCCGTGCGGATCGTGACCTCCGACAGCCGGAACTCGCGGGCGAGCTCGGCAGTTCGCACGAACCCGCGACGGCCGACGAGATCGGCGATGCGGTCGCGACGTCGCTCGCCCGGAAGCTGCTCGTCGTTCGGGTTGGCGTTCACCCCGTCATTTTCGTATGCTTTCAGGTGCTTTCGCAAATGCAAATCCCGCTGTGCGAAGCACGATCGAGGAGGCTCCCCCATGGCGTCGATCGCCACCCGCACCACGGTGCTCGCCGACGGGCGCGAGCTCATCTACTTCGACGACGCCGACACCACCCTCGGGCCGGACCGCCGGGCCGACGCGCGCGTGCTCGACCCCCGCCCCGACACCGCGACGATGCGTCAGGACGTCCTCACCGGCGACTGGGTGTCGATCGCGGCCTCCCGCCAGAACCGGGTGTTCCTGCCCCCGGCCGAGCTCGACCCGCTCGCGCCGGCGACGGCCGCCAACCCCTCCGAGATCCCCGACATGTACGACGTCGCGGTGTTCGAGAACCGGTCGCCCTCGTTCGGGCCCCTCCTCACCGACGACGAGGCCCCCGAGGGCGTCGACGACCTCGCCCGTCTCGGCATGGGCCGCACCCGGCGAAGCGTCGGCCGCTGCGAGGTCGTCTGCTTCAGCCCCGAGCACGAGGGGTCGTTCGCCGACCTCAGCGAGTCGCGTGCCCGCACGGTCGTCGAGGCGTGGGCCCACCGCACCGAGGCCCTCTCGGCGCTGCCCGGCATCGAGCAGGTGTTCCCCTTCGAGAACCGCGGTCAGGCCATCGGCGTCACCCTGCACCACCCCCACGGCCAGATCTACGCGTACCCCTACGTCACCCCCCGGACGCTGAGCCTGCTCCGCAGCATCGACTCGTACGGGCCCACCCTCTTCGCCGATCTGCTCGACAGCGAGCGGAACGGCCCGCGGGTCGTGCTCGCCGGCGAGCACTTCACGGCGTTCGTGCCGTTCGCGGCGCGCTGGCCCATCGAGATCCACCTGCTGCCGCACCGTCACGTGCCCGACTTCGCCGGGCTGACCTCGGACGAGCGCGACGAGCTCGCGATCATGTACCGGCGCCTCCTGAGGGGTGTCGACGCCCTGTACGACGACCCCACCCCCTACATCGCGGCCTGGCACCAGGCGCCCGTGACCGTGGGCCGCGACACCGTGCGACTGAATCTGCAGATCACGTCGCCTCGTCGGGCCGAGTCCCGGCTCAAATTCCTGGCCGGCTCGGAGGCGGCGATGGGAGCCTGGATCGGCGACCTCGTCCCCGAGGGCCAGGCCGAACTGATCAGAGAGGCGATCGAACGAGCATGACCGACACCACCGCACCCCGCCGGTTCTCCGATGTGTTCGACACCGAGATCGTCGGCCGCTGGTCGGCTCCCGGCCGGGTGAACCTCATCGGCGAGCACACCGACTACAACGACGGCTTCGTGCTGCCGTTCGCCATCGACCGGCGCACGACCGTCACCGTGGGGCGGCGCGACGACCGCCTGCTGCGGGTCTCGTCGTCGTTCGAGGCCGGCGTCCACGAGATCTCGCTCGACGCGCTCGACCCGGCCGGCATGTCGGGCTGGTCGAGCTACGTCTTCGGCATCGCCTGGGCGCTCTCGATCGCCCCGACCCGCGCCGACTCCCCCGCCTTCTCCGCCGCCGGCGGCGACGCCACGGGCATCGACCTGTCGACGGCGACCGGGCTCGACCTCTTCGTCGAGTCCGAGGTGCCCGTCGGCGCCGGCCTCTCGTCGTCGGCCGCCCTCGAATGCTCGGTCGCGCTCGCCTTCGCCGAGCTCTGGTCGATCGACGTCAACCGCTCGACGCTGGCCGCCGTCGGGCAGCTCGCCGAGAACGAGGCCGTCGGCGCCCCCACCGGCATCATGGACCAGTCGGCGTCGCTGCTCGGTCGGCTCGACTCGGGCGTCTTCCTCGACTGCCGCAGCCTCGACGCCGACGTCGTCGAACTGGGCTTCGCGACCGCCGGCCTCGAGGTGCTCGTCGTCGACACGCGGGTGGAGCACGCTCACGCGACCGGCGGGTACGTCGACCGCCGCGCCTCCTGCGAGCGAGGCGCCGCCGCCCTCGGGGTGACGTCGCTGCGTGACCTCGACGTCGACGACCTCGCCCGCGCCGGGGAGGTGCTCGACGATGAGACCTTCCGCCGCGTCCGCCATGTCGTGACCGAGAACCAGCGCGTGCTCGACACGGTCCGCACGCTCCGCACGGACGGCGCACGAGCGATCGGGCACCTGCTCGACGCCTCGCACGTCTCGATGCGCGACGACTTCGAGATCTCCGTGCCCGAGCTCGACCTCGCGGTCGCGACGGCCCAGGCGAACGGTGCGCTCGGCGCGCGGATGACGGGCGGCGGCTTCGGCGGCTCGGCGATCGCCCTCGTGCCGAGCGAGTCGCGGGCCGCGATCGAGCAGGCCGTGGTCGAGGCGTTCGCCCAGGCGGGACACGCTGCACCGACCGTCTTCACGGTGACCGCCGCCGAGGGTGCCCGCCGCGACGCGTAGCCCCGCGCGCTGGGCGCTGGGCGCTGAGCCCTGGGCGCTGGGCGCTGGGCGCTGGGCGCTGGGCGCTGGGCGCTATAGCGCCAGGTTGTGGACACGACGCCCGGTTTAAACGTGGCGGCGTAGCCAGGGCGGGCCAGCGCCGGGGCGACGATCGCGCCAGCGCAGGTTGTGGACACGACGCCCGGTTTAACCATGGCGTCGCGTCCACCTCCTGGCGTGGTGCCGACCACGCCGCCACGAACTCGACACGCCGCCACCGGATCGCGTGGCGGCGTGTCGATACGGTGGCGGCGTAGCCGGGGGCGGGCCGGCGCCGGGCGGGTCAGCGCTCGGCGGCCTCGACGACGTTCTTCAGCAGCATGGCCCGCGTCATCGGCCCGACCCCGCCCGGGACGGGCGACTGGAACCCGGCGACCGACGCGACGGCCGGGTCGACGTCGCCGCGCAGCCGGTACCGGCCGGTCTCCTCGTTCAGCACCCGGGTGATGCCCACGTCGATCACAGCGGCGCCCGGCGCGATCCAGTCGGGCTGGACGAGCCCGGCGACGCCCGCGGCCGCCACGACGATGTCGGCCCGGCGCACCTCGGCCGCGACGTCGACCGTGCGCGAGTGCGTCAGGGTCGCCGTCGCCTCGAGACGGGTCAGCAGCAGACCCAGGGGCCGCCCGACCGTCAGACCCTGACCGATGATCGTCACATGCCGCCCGGCGATCGGGATGTCGTAGGCGGTGAGCATCTCGACGATGCCGCGCGGCGTGCACGGCAACGGGGTGTCGATCGAGCCCTTGCCCCCGGGCACCGCGAGCACGAGCTCGCCGAGGTTGACGGGGTGCAGGCCGTCGGCGTCCTTCGCCGGGTCCATCAGCTCGAGCATCGCCGTGGGGTCGATCCCGGCGGGCAGCGGCAGCTGGATGATGAAGGCCGTCACCGCGGGGTCGCCGTTCATCGTCTCGATGGCGCCGCGGATGTCGGCCTCCGACGCCGTCTCGGGCAGGTCGATGCGGATGGACTCGATGCCGACCTCGGCGCAGTCGCGGTGCTTGCCGGCGACGTAGGACAGCGATCCGGCGTTCTGGCCGACGAGGATCGTCCCCAGCCCCGGCGCGATGCCGCGCGCCTTGAGCGCATCGACCCGCACCCGCAGATCGTCCTTGACGGCGGCGGCCAGAGCAGTGCCGTCGATGCGGATCGCCGTCGACTCGTCGCCCGGCACGAACCGCTCCCGCGGCGGCCCGGTCACGGCGCCCGCAGCCGCATCGCCCGCGGACGCATCGCCGATCGCCGGGTCGCCGGCAGCCCCCGAGGAGGCGCGGGTCGACCCGGTCACGCCCGCCGTCACGCGTAGAGGGGGAACGCGTCGGTCAGCGCCTTCACCCGCGACGCGAGCGCGGCGATGTCGGGCTCGGGCATCAGGGCGAGGGCGATGATGTCGGCGACCTCGGTGAACTCGACGTCGTCGAAGCCGCGGGTCGCGAGGGCCGACGTGCCGATGCGGACACCGGAGGTGGTCATCGGCGGGCGAGGATCCCACGGCACCGAGTTGCGGTTGACGGTGATGCCCACCTCGTGGAGGAGGTTCTCGGCCTGCTTGCCGTCGACCTCGGAGGCTCGCAGGTCGACGAGCACGAGGTGCACGTCGGTGCCGCCGGTGAGCACGTCGACCCCCGCGGCCTGGGCGTCGGCCTGCATGAGACGGGCCGCGAGCAGCTGGGCTCCGCGGATGGTGCGCTCCTGGCGGTCCTTGAACTCGGGCTCGGCGGCGAGCTTGAAGGCCGTGGCCTTGGCGGCGATGACGTGCATCAGGGGGCCGCCCTGCTGCCCGGGGAACACGGCCGAGTTGAGCTTCTTGAACAGCGGCTCGTGGTTCGACAGGATGACGCCGGACCGCGGGCCGGCGAGCGTCTTGTGCACGGTCGACGAGACGACGTGCGCGTGCGGCACGGGCGACGGGTGGAGGCCCGCGGCGACGAGACCGGCGAAGTGGGCCATGTCGACCCAGAGGTAGGCGCCGACCTCGTCGGCGATCGCTCGGAAGGCGGCGAAGTCGAGCTGACGCGGGTAGGCGGACCAGCCGGCGATGATGACCTTCGGCTTGTGCTCGATGGCCTGACGGCGGACGACGTCCATGTCGATCAGGTAGGTCTCGGGGTCGACCTCGTAGGCGACGGCCTTGTACATCTTGCCCGAGAAGTTCAGCTTCATGCCGTGGGTCAGGTGACCGCCGTGCGAGAGCTCGAGACCGAGGATCGTGTCGCCGATGTCGGCCAGCGCGGCGAGCACGGCGGCGTTGGCCTGGGCTCCCGAGTGGGGCTGCACGTTGGCGAAGTCGGCGCCGAACAGCGACTTGGCGCGCTCGATCGCGAGGTTCTCGGCGACGTCGACGTACTCGCAGCCGCCGTAGTAGCGGCGACCCGGGTAGCCCTCGGCGTACTTGTTGGTGAGGACGGAGCCCTGCGACTCGAGCACCGCGCGGGGCACGAAGTTCTCGGAGGCGATCATCTCGAGGTAGTCGCGCTGGCGACCGAGCTCCTGCTCGAGCACGGCGGCGATCTCGGGGTCGACGACCGAGAGCGGCTCGTTGAAGGTCGACGGGAGTTTCTGGTTGACGGTCATGGGGCTGCTCCTCGGCACACGGGACGGACGGGATCTGGTGTCGTGGCCCAGGCGTACGGCCACCAACCGTGTGTCAGTCGCTCCCCGATGGTCGACCATCTGAACGCCAGTCGCGACAGCCCCCAGCATAACGCGGCCGCCTGACACCGGGTAGGCCCGGGCGACCGTCGGCCTGCGGGACCGGCGCCGTGACACCCTTGTGGCGTGGACACGCATCTCGACGAACGCACCGGCACCGAGGCCGAGAGCGACCTGCGCCTCCTCGAGGCCCCCGACACCCCCTGGGTGACCCTCGTCTGGGACGACCCGGTGAATCTGATGTCGTACGTCACGTACGTCTTCTCGACCTACTTCGGCTACCCCGTCGCCCAGTGCGAGCGGCTCATGATGCAGGTGCACACGACCGGCAGGGCGACCGTGGCGACGGGCCCGCGCGAGACGATGGAGCGGCACGTCGAGGCCCTGCACGACTTCGGCCTCTGGGCGACCGTCTCGAAGGCCGGCGAATGATCCCGTTCCGGCGCGATCGCGACGGCGACGACGTGCTGCTCACCCTGCCCGAGCACGAGCGCGCGCTGCTGATGGACCTCACGCGGCAGGTCGTGCAGATGCTCGAGCACGGCGACGCCGCGGATCCGGCCATGGTGCGCCTCCTGCCGTCGGCCTACCCGGACGACGACGAGGCGGCCGCCGAGTTCAGACGGTTCACGGCCGACGACCTGACCGGACGCAAGATCGCCAACGCGCAGGTGGTGCTCGCGACCCTCGCGGCCCCCTCCGCCGACGCGACCGAGGGCGCCACGAGCGACGACGCCACCACACCGAGGAGGCGCGGGTCGAGATCGAAGGGACCTCGCGCCGATGAGCGCCGGCTCGACACCGCCGCCCAGCAGGCCTGGTTGCGGAGCCTCACCGATCTGCGCCTGACCCTCGGCACCCGTCTCGGGATCACCGACGAGGGGCTGCCGAGCGGAGCCGAGTCGCACCTCCAGGCGATGCACGCGGTCTTCGACTGGCTCGGCTACCTGCAGGAGTCTCTGCTGCAGACGCTCACGCGCCGCTGAGCGCGCGTCGCCCTACCGCTCTTTGGGGAAGACGACCCACAGCACGATGTACACGAGCACCTGCGGCCCGGGCAGCACGATCGACAGCACGAAGAGCAGTCGCACCAGGAACGCGCTGATGCCGAATCGGTTGGCGAGAGCGGCGCAGACGCCGGCGATGACCTTGCCGCGACGGGGACGAGTGAGGGTAGCCATGACCCGAGCATGGCAGCGACCCCCGACAGCCGTCCACCGTGGCGCGGGCGACGCGCGATGCGACCCGGCCGACCGAGCCGTCACCCCTCCGACGAGGGGCGTCGATCGGCGTCGGACCGCCGATGCGGTCAGTACGATGAGAGATGGGACGACCTGGCGCGGGGTCCGCTCGTCCCCGAGGGGGAGTCAGTGGCGCAGTCGAGGTCAGGGGAGGCTCTCGGGGCGTCCTACCGACTCGTCGAGCTGATCGGCACGGGGGCCGTCGGCGAGGTCTGGCGCGTCTCGGTCGGAGGCGACTCCGGCGAGACGGGGGTCGCGGCGGCCAAGCTCCTCAAGCCGGAGCACGCCGACGACGCCGGGCTGGTCGAGAGGTTCGTCCGCGAGCGCTCGGTGCTGCTGTCGCTGCGCCACCCGAGCATCGTGCGCGTGCAGGACCTCGTGGTCGAGGGCGACCGTCTCGCGATCGTGATGGACCTCGTGCCCGGCGGGTCGGTGCGCGATCTGCTCGCCGAGACCGGCCCCCTGCCCGCTCACGACGCCCTCACGCTCGTCGCCGAGGTCTTCGACGCGCTGGCCGCCGCCCACGCCCGCCAGGTCACGCACCGCGACGTGAAGCCCGACAACGTGCTGCTGGCCGAACCGTGGAGCCCGGGGCTGACCGGCGCCGTGCGGGTGAGCGACTTCGGCATCGCCTCCGTCGTCGACGAGAAGATGCGGCAGACCACCGGGCTGCTCGGCACCCCGCAGTACATGTCGCCCGAGCTGATCAGCCAGGGCCGCTCGGGGGCGGCGGGCGACGTCTACGCCACGGGCGTCATGCTCTACGAGCTGCTCGCGGGGCGCACGCCGTTCGCCGGTCCGGGAACCGACTTCACCGTGGCCTACCGGCACGTGACGTCGACTCCCCCGCGACTCGATGTGCCCGCCGACCTCTGGGCCGCTCTCGAGACGGTGCTGTCGAAGGACCCGGCGGCGCGTCCGTCGGCCGCCGACGCCGCGAGCGCGATGCGGCGACTCGCGGCGACCCACGCCGACCTGCCGGCCCTCGAACGCGCCGCCGCTCCCGAGGGCTTCGACGACGTCGAGCGACCCGCGACGATCGTCCGGGGCGCCGCCGCCGGCGCCGTCTCACCGGCCACCATCCCCGGAGGCGCGGGTCGTGCCGACGGCGCCGGCTCCGACGCGACCGCCGCCGCTCCGGCCGAACCGGGCCCCGAGCTGGGCGAGGCCGGCTCGGCGACGATCGTGCGGCCGATGCCCCGCCGCACCGCGCCTCCCACCCGGGCCGTCGACGACGAGAAGCCACGGAGCCGCCGCCCCGAGTGGCTGACGAACAAGGCGCTCGCCTTCGCCGGCCTCGGCGTCGTCCTGATCGCGGCGCTCGTCGTCGGCCTCGTCGTGCTGCTGCCCGGCGGTCCGACGGAGGAGGAGGCGCCGACGTCGCCGGATGCCGCCACCGCGAGCCAGCGCGACCCGGCCCTGCCGACCGGGCTGTCGATCGTCCGCGACGCGAGCTACGACCCCGACGCCGGCACGGTCTCGCTGACCATCGCGTACGCCGCGCAGAGCGCCCCGCTGACCGGCGCGCTGCTCGAGGTGCTGCCCGCGCCCGGCGACGCCGACGGCTGCCCTCCCGTCACCTGGACCGGCGCGACCGGCAGCCGCAACCAGCCGTCCGTGAC
The DNA here is from genome assembly GCF_001422285.1 of Frigoribacterium sp. Leaf263. Classification (GTDB taxonomy): domain Bacteria; phylum Actinomycetota; class Actinomycetes; order Actinomycetales; family Microbacteriaceae; genus Frigoribacterium. The sequence continues at coordinate 631,949 of NZ_LMMO01000004.1, read as the reverse complement.
CGGCGTCACCGCCGACTGCGGCTGGACCCTCACCGGCGTCGAGGTGCCCGCGGGCGGTCAGATCGAGGTCGGCGCGACGATGCCGGCCTCGTTCGCCGACGCGACGGCGCTGGACGCCTGGCTCGACGAGGCGGCGGCCGCGACGACCGAGGCGACCACGGACGAGACCGTGACCGGGTCCGCGTATCCGGCGCAGCGCCTCCTCGGGGTGCAGGTCGTGACCCCGTCGCGCACCGTCAGCCAGACGCCGCTCGCCGTCACGCTCGTGCCGGTCTGGGCCGGAGGACCGGACGAGCTCAACCCGCTCTACTCGAGCCCGAGCACGGGGTCGCCGTCGCAGATGCTCGTCGACGTCGCGGGCGGCGAGGCGGGCGTCCGCTTCGCCGACGGCTGCGGCGGGGCGCTGGCCGTGTCGTCGGACGGGCTCGTCGTCACGGCGCTGTCGGTCGCTCCGGCGTGCGTGCTGCGGGCCACCGTCGGGAACTTCACGAACCTCGAGAGCTCGCCCTTCAGCATCACGACGCGCGACTGACGGGGTCGGCCACGGACGGTGGGCGGAAAACGCCCTCCGCGGGGCCCGGAAGGGCGTCTTCTGACCACCGTGCACGACGCGCGGCGCAGCGCGGCAGCGCGGCAGCGCGGCAGCGCGGGCGCGGGCACGAGCGCGGGCTCGGCACCGGGGAGGCGCGGGTCAGGCCGTGCGGGCCGGCTCCGCGACGCTCGGGCTCATGGCCTGCACGAGCCGCACCGCGCCTCCGGCACCGGCGTAGCCGCGTCCCTGGGTCAGCGCGACCGGCGAGCGGCGAGGGAGGGTGACGCCGAGCAGCTCGCCGTCGTAGTCGACGTCGGGCTGGAGCAGCACGCCGCACCGGGACTTGCGGACGGTCTTCGTCCAGTGGCCGTAGAGGCTCCGCAGGTCGACCGAGCGCCCTGCGGCGATGACGCAGAGCCCGGGCCGGTTCGACGCGAGCAGGTTCGCGATCGACTGATCGGTGTCGTCGAAGCGCTCGGCGTCGTCGATCAGCAGCACGACCGGCCCGCGTTCGAGGCGGAGGGCCGCGAGGAGCGCCGGCACCTCGTCGGCTCCGACGGCGACGCGGTCGAGCGGGGCGTGCGCGAGCGGCGAGCGGCGGTCGCCGATGCCCCAGACGACGGGCCGGGTCGACCCTGAGACCCCGCGGATCGACTCGGCGATCGCCAGCAGCAGCGTCGACTTGCCCGACCGCGCCGGCCCGGCGACGAGCACGTGCTCGCCCTCGTAGACCTCGAGCACGGCGGGGGTGAGGTCGTCTTCTCCGATGCCGATGGGCAGCCGCCACGGCTCGCCGTCGAAGGTGGGGGCGAGTCCGAGCTCGTCGACGCGGACGTCGTCGGGCAGCTGACCGATGGCGTTCGCCTTGGGGGCGACGTCGTGCCAGATCGACGCGACATGGGCGACGGCATCGGCGAGCGGACCGGCCGGGGTCGCGACGTGCATCTGCAGCCGGTTGGTCACGTCGACGAGGCGACCGGGCACCGGCGCGGGGATGCTCTTGCCCTTCACCCCGAGCGACGCGTAGTCGTAGGGGTCGGCGAGGCGGAACAGCCACTTCTGCGTCGTGACCTCGTCCATCGCCGACGGAACGGCCTTGGCGCGGGTGGTGGACACGGCGAACGAGAGACCGAGGGCCGGGCCGTCGGCGTAGACGCGGTAGAGGAGGTCGAGCAGCTGCTGCCCCTCGTAGTCCTGCAGCTCGTCGCGGAGGGCCGCGAGGCCGTCCAGCAGCACGACGGCGCGACGGCGGCCGACCGGATCGGCGCGGCGGGCCTCGAGCTCGGTGCGCAGGTGCCGCAGGAACCTCGCCTGCTGCTCCTTCGCCCCGGCGCCCGGTCCGACGTAGGCCACGGTGTGCGGCAGATCCGCCAGGGGCGCGAGGTCGCGGGAGCCGAGGTCGAGCACGTACAGGTCGAGGTCCGCGGGGGCGGTGTCGCGGGCCAGCGTGAGGGCGAGCGTCGCCAGGGTCGTGCTCGTGCCGCTGCCGGGGATCCCCATGACGAGCAGGTTGCCCTGCGCCATGTCCCAGCCGGCGGGGCTCTGCCGCTGCAGATCCGGCTCGTCGGCCAGGGCCACCACGACGCGGTCGCCCTGCACACCGCCGACCTCCGGCGCGGTCGCGGTCGCCGCATCGCCGTCGCCGGCCGAGCCCGCCGAGCCGTCGCCGACGCTCGCCGTCGGGAACCCGGCCAGCGCGACCGACTCGCCCAGCGCCTCCGGCCAGACCTGCCGAGGAGGCGCGAAGCCGGCTTCCGCATCGGCCGCGACGATCGCGTCGATCAGCTCGTCGAGGTCGGTGCTGTCCTTCGCCGAGGCGCGCGGCGGGGCCGGGCGGGGCGCCGGGACGCCGAACTGCCCGATGTCGCGCACGCTGACGGCCTCGGCGGCCGCCTCGAGGGCCCGCCCGGTGACGAGCGCGGTCTGCACGGGGGTGATGTCGTCCTGACCGAGCTTCACGTACGCGCGGCCCGTCTGGGCGCGCGAGATGCCGGCGGCCGCGGGCACGCCGATCACGTTGCTGGAGTCCTCGCGGCTCTGCACGCGCAGCGCCACCCGCAGGTTCGTGTTGGCCAGGATGTCGTCGTTCACGACGCCGGCGGGACGCTGCGTCGCGAGGATCATGTGGACCCCCAGGGTCCGCCCCACGGCGGCGACGCTGACGAGCGAGCTGAGCACGTCGGGGAAGTCCTTCGCGAGCATCGCGAACTCGTCGACGACCAGCAGGAGGCGCGGCATCGGCTCCGCAGGCGACGTCGCGAGATAGGCCTCGAGGTTGTCGATGTCGTCGCCCGCCTCGGCGAAGACGCGCTGCCGACGCTGCATCTCGGCCTCGAGCGAGCGGAGGGCGCGGTCGGCGAGCTGCTCGTCGAGGTTGCTGATCGTGCCGATGGTGTGCGGCAGTCGCTCACAGGCCGCGAAGGCCGCGCCGCCCTTGAAGTCGATCAGGATGAAGTTCAGGCGGGTCGGGTCGTTGCGGGCGGCGAGGCCGGCGACGAGCGAGCGGAGGAACTCGCTCTTGCCCGACCCGGTGGTGCCGCCCACGAGGCCGTGCGGGCCGTCGGCGACGAGGTCGAGGGTGAGCACGCCCGACTCCGACGAGCCGATGGGGGTCGAGACGCCCGTGCGCGCCCGCCACATCGACTGGACGGACTCGGCGTCGAGGCGCGGCACGCCGAAGAGCTCGGGCAGACGCACGAGCGAGGGCAGCGACGCCCCGGGCACGATCAGCTCGGGGTCGTCGAAGTGGGCGAGGTGCCGCGCGCACTCCTCGGCGGTGGCGACGTCGACGCCGGCGAGCACGACGTCGTCGACCCGGGTGCGGTCCTCCGGGCGGTGCACGGTCGCGGCGGCGTCCTCGCCGACCACGACGACGGTGGTGCACGAGGCGGGCAGCTGCTCCTCCGAGGTCGCGATGACGATGCCGCTGACGCGGACGCTCCGCTCGTTCGGACGCAGCGTCACGCCGGGCACCGAGCGTCCGTGGCCGAGGATCGCGCGGGCGGGCGCGTCACGGCCCTCGGTCAGCACCTCGGAGTCGAGCACGACGAGCAGGGCCGGGGTGGGCATCTCGTCGACCGTCTCGCGGAGGCCGCGCAGCATGGACACGCTCGCCTCGCGACGGGCCGACATCCAGCGGTCGCCGGTGCTGCTGCCGACCTGACGGGTGTGCGGCAGCCACGACGCCCACTCCCAGTCCGCGTCGCGACCCGGGTCGCAGAACGTGCCGATGGTCAGGTCGGCGGGGCCGCAGTGGACCGCCGCCTGGGCGAGCAGGCTGCGGGCGAGCGCGAGGGCGCCGGCGCGGTCTCCGACGATCCCGACGACGCCGGCGTCGGTCAGGTCGACCACGACGGGCGCCGAGGCGAGCCGCCCGGCGGCCAGCGCCTCCTTGACCCGGTCGTCGCGACGCGTCGAGCCGCGGTCGTCGAGCTCGGGGCGCCAGGGCACGTCGCCGATGCCGGCGTGCAGCGCCAGGAAGTCGTCGGCGCCGACCCGTCGCTGCCAGAGCAGGGTGGTCGGCAGCTCCGGACGACGCAGCACCGTCGCGGGGTCGGGGACGAGATCGAAGCGGCGCCGCGCCTCCTCGGCCGCCGCCTCGGCGATGTCGGCGGAGAAGTCGTCGACGGCCTTGTCGAAGCGCTCCTCCTCTTCGCGGAGGTTCTTCGTGCGACGGTGCTTCTGCTCGAGCCACATGCCGATCGCGGTGACGGGGCTGAGCAGCGCGAAGAGCGCGAACCGGGCGTCGCCGAGCAGCGCCACCATCGCGCCGGCCAGCAGCAGGGGCGCGAGCACGGTGATGTAGCTGAACTTCGAGGCCGGCGGCACCTCCTTGCGCTCGGGGGGCTGCACGGGCTCGCCGTCGTCGGTGCGGCCCGGCCGGGGCGGACGGTTGAAGGGAGCCGTGGAGGCGGGGGTCAGGTTGTGCAGCGACCCGGGCGCCGGCACGGTGACCTCGGCCAGGGCGGGGCGGACGAGCAGCACCGCACCGCCGACGATGGCGGTCGTCGCCTCGGTGATCTCGACGCCCTCGGCGTCGACCCGCTCGCCGCCGATCAGGGTGCCGTTGGTCGACCCGGCGTCGCGGATGCGCACGCCGTCGCCGTCGAGCTCGATCGTGCAGTGCTCCCACGAGGCGCTGGCGGTCGGCAGCACGAGGTCGGCCTGCGGGGCGCGGCCGACGACGAGCGGGCGGCTGCGCGGCACCTCGACGACCTGGCCCACGGCGAGACCGCCGGCGAGGGTGACGCTCCAGCCGGACAGCTGGCGACGTCGCGTGCCCGGGGTGCGGGCGATGCGCGACCCCTCGAGCAGCACGAGGTCGTCGAGGGGCGTGTCGAGCGGCACGGCGGCCTCGTCGACGAAGAGGTCGGTGTCGGTGGCCCGCGGGTCTCCCCCGGCCGCCGCGACGAGCTCGCCGAGCGTGGCCGAGCCCTGCCAGCGGTCGACGTCGATGCTCCGTCGGTCGCCGTCGAGATCGATCAGGACGCGCATGGGGGCTCCTCGGTCGGAGGTGGTGTGGGTCGCGGTGGTGCTGTCGTGCTGCGGTGCTGTGGTGCTGTGGTGGTGCGGGTCAGCCTGCGGCGGGGGTCGTGGCCGGGCCGGCGAACCAGATCAGGCTCGTCGAGCCGTCGTCGGATGCCGGGCGCAGACCGAGGTCCTGCGACGACGCGTTGAGCACCGTCACCTCGCCGCCGAGGGCCTGGGCCGACGAGAAGTCGAGCTCGGGGCCGGCGATGCCGTCGGAGGCCCCGAGGGCGAGGTCGCCGAGGGCGTCGCCTACGGCGCCGGGCTCGATCGACCCGGAGGCCTCGACGGCTCGGACGAGCGCGACGACGGCGTCGTGGCTGCGGGCGTCGGCGGCTCCGGCGACCGCCGTGAAGGGCTGATCGTCGGTCAGGTTCACCGCGTCGGGGTCCTGGGCGAGGACACGGACCCCGCCGAGGAACGCCGACACCGAGCGCCCGGCGGCGTCGCCACGGAGGGCGGTCGCGTCGCCGGTCTCGGGGCCGACCGTGACGAGCGAGCCCGACAGGCTCGCGCCGTCCGCCGTCAGACCCGACGAGAACGCCGGGCTCGTGGCGTCGGGGGTCAGCACGACGGGGACGGCCAGGTCCGCCGTCTGGAGCAGCGCGACGACGTCGGCCAGGCGCGCGGCGGAACCGCTCACGAGGACGGCGTCGGACGGGTCGGCGACCGGGTCCTCCTCCTGGGAGGCGGTGGCCGAGACGTCGTCGCCGGTCTCGGTCGCGGGCGGGGTCGAGCCGGTCAGGCGGGCGACATCGCGGGCGAGGCCGTCGTCACCGGCCGCCGAGGTGGCGGCGAGGGTGCGACCGATCTCGACGCCGACGGGCGCTCCGCCACCGGCGTCGACCAGGAGCGTCCGGGTGGCGCCGGCGAGGGCCTCGGTGAGCGCCGCGCCGGTCGAGGCGGTGTCGGGGGCGGTCGACCAGACGGAGCCCTCGGCGCCGTCGGGCACCGGGGCGTACGGCAGGACGACGGGGAGACCGGCGTCGGCCGCGGCGCTCAGGGCGCCGACGATGTGCGGGCCGGAGCTCGCGACGACGATGCCGGTGACACCCCGCTCGACGAGGGCGGCGACGGCGTCGGCCGCACCCGCCTCGGTGCCGCCGTCGTTCTCGGTGGCGAGGGCGATGTCGGCCCCGCCGAGCTCGAGACGGCGCTCGGCGACGAGCGCGCCCTGGGCCGCGCCGTTCCAGTCGGCGCCCTCGGCTCCGGGGCCGAGGGTGACGATGACGCCGACCGTGGTGCCCTCAGGCAGATCGCCGGCGGGCAGGGCGACGGGGAGCGTCGCGGCGACCGGAGCTCCGGCCGGCTCGTCGTCGGGCTGCACGACGATCACGGTGACGACGATGGCCGCGGCGACGACGAGCGCGCCCGCCACGATCGCGATGGTGCGACCGCGCCGGGGGCGTCGGGGTCGGGTCGCGGTCGCGTCGCCGGACTCGTCCGAGGGGCCGACGGCGCCGAGCGTCGTGGCTCCGGTCGATTCGGCCGGGGTCGCCTCGCTGTGTCGCGGGGTCGCGTCGCTCATCGCGTGCCGCCGATCGTGAAGGCGTACAGGGTGGTCGACGTCGCGCCGGACGGCACGTCGAGGTGGAACGCCGGCAGCGCCGTCGCCGCCTCGAGCGAGGCCGTGAACTGCGCCTGGCGCAGCATGATGCCGGCGATGTCCTCGGCCCGCACGTTGGCGTAGCCGGAGGCGTTCTGCGTCGCCAACGCGAGCTGGAAGTCGGCGGTGTCGGCCTTGGCGGCGCTGGTGGCCATGGCGCCGAGGATCCCCGAGCCCTCGACCTCGCGGTCGCCGAGGTCGAGCATCACCTTGGCGAGGTCGCCGGCCAGCAGCGTCGAGGCGCCCTCGACGTCGCGCGTCGAGTTCGCCGTGCTCTGCGAGATGCGCTCGAGGGTCGACGCCGTCTGCTCGTCGATCGCTGCGGCCAGACCCGAGGTCTGCTCGTCGAGGTCGGCGCGCTGCCCCTCGATGGTCTCCTTCGCGTCGCCGACGACGACGTCGGACGTCGTCGAGAGACCGACGATCGAGCGATCGAACGCGTCGATCACGGTCTGGCGGGTCGCGGCGCCCTGCTCGGCGACGACCCGCACCTGCGAGCCGATGAGCCCCTGGATCTCGGTCGACGCGTCGATCGACGCGTCGGCGAACGCCTCCTCGACCTGGTCGGCCAGGGCGTCCTGCTGATCCTTCAGCGACGAGAGGCGCTCGGTGACCGTGGCGTTCTGCCCCTGCGCGACGGCGACGCGCTCCTGCAGCGCCGAGACGGCCGAGTCGATCCCGCCGTCGCCGGCCCGGATCGTCCGCTCGAGCCGGTCGATGGCCTCGTCGAGGTTGTCCGTCGTCGTCTGGAAGGTCGCGATGGTGTCGCCGACGCCGCCGGGCAGTCGATCACGGTCGACGTCCGTGGCGCTGATGAGCGCCTCCCACTCGGAGGCCTGGTTCGCGAGTCGCTCGCTCATCGGGAACTCGTAGGGGAACGGCGGGCGCAGGGCCTGCGCGCCCGCGTCGATGCGACTCGCGGCGCCGACCGAGGCCGGGGCCGTCGTCGGGTCGGTCGTCGGGTCGGAGGTCGGGTCGGTCGTCGGCTCCGCGGTCGGTTCGGCCGTGGGCGCGCTCGTCGGCGCAGCGGTGGGCTGGGTCGTCGGCGGGGCGGTGGGCGCGGGGGTCGGCGTCGCGGTGGGCGTCGGCGTCGGCTGCGGCTGCTCGCCGTCGTCACCGTCGTCGCCGCCCTCGCCGCCGTCGTCGGGCGCGTCGCAGGGCACGTCGGTGAGGAACGACCTCAGCCGCTCGACCTCGTCGCGCGAGAGCCCGTCGGTGAAGCGGGTCTCGATCTTCTGGCACAGCTCGAAGGCCAGTCGGGCGTTCTGCCCCTGCATCGTCTCCGAGAAGAACGGGTTAGTCGACGACGGCTCGGGCACGTTGCCGATCCGGTCGCGGGCACGCTGGGCCTGATCGTGCAGGCCGTCGACCTGGTCGCGCAGGGTGGGCACGCCGACCGACACCGACTCCGCCGTCGAACGGAGCGACTCGAGGGCCTGAGCGACCTCGTCGGACGAGGCGTCCTCGGCGAGGGCGTCGACCTGCTCGTCGAGCTCGGCCAGCTCGGCGGTCAGCGAGTCGTTGCTCTCGATGGCCTGCTGTGCCAGCTCGGGCTGCAGCTCGTCGGCGAGGGCGGCACCGTCGGTGACGAGCCCGATGAGGGCGGCCGTGACGGTGAGCGACGAGGCGAACAGGGCGCAGGTCAGCGACGGGGCCGTGGCGCAGCTCTCGGCGTCGGGGGCGGTCGGGCCGACGGTGCGCTGCAGCTCGGCGGCGACCTGGTCGCGGCAGCCGGCGGTCGACTGGGCGTACCCGTCGAGCTGGGCGGAGACCTGCAGCAGGCTGCCGTAGACGCTGGTGGTCTGCCCGGGCTCGGCGACGATCGCGGCGCAGCCCTCGCCGTCGATGGTCACGGTGGGCTTACCCGCGTCGGTGTCGCCGAGCAGCGAGTCGACGCTCGCGACCGTCTGCTGGAGCTGGCTCAGCACGGTCGACTCGGTGCCGGTGACCGTCGCGGTGAGGTCCGAGTCGAGCGAGGTGAGCTGGCTGTTCAGGCCCGTCATGGTCGCGGCGAGCGACGAGCTGCTGTCTTTCAGCTGCTCGGCGGTGCGGACGCCGAGGGTCTCGGAGGTGCTCTCGAGGTTGGTGCGCACCTCGGTGATCGTCTCGCCGGCGCGGCTCAGCACGGTGTTGACGTCGCCGACGAGGTCGATGGTGCGCTGCTGCAGCGCCAGCTCGGAGGTCGTCGACGAGTCGAAGGCCGAGCCGAGCACGCCGTCGACGGTGAGGTCGGTCGAGATGCCGGGCTGCGCAGCCAGCTCGATCGTGGGGGTCGCGAAGTCGTTCACGTCGGCGACGAGGTGCAGGGTCGTGCTGGCGCCCGACCGCGGCGGGGCGAGGAGGGCGGCCCACTGCACGACGGCGTCGCCGTCCTTCGTGGTGCTGACGATGCCGTCGGTGCCGGCGCTCGAGTCGCCGCCGGTGGAGTCGGCGATGATCTGACTGGGCGAGACGCCGGTCAGCACGGTCGACGCGGCGAGGCTGATCGGGGCGCCGACGAGCGCGGCGTCGGTGCGCGAGGTGCCCGCGACGTCGTAGCTGAGGTCTCGAGGGGCGACGGTGAGGTTCTCGACGGTGAGCTCGATCTCGACTCGGCCGTCGTAGCCGTCGAGGTCGGCCAGGTCGGTGCCCGTGCCGTCCGCGGTGCGGTACTGCGTGCTGATGCGCAGCGGCAGGTCGCCTGCGACGTCGGCGGGCACGTGCTCGGCGGTGGCCGACGAGGAGGTGCGGGTCGCGTCGTCGACCGAGATGGCCGTGCTCGAGACGGCCGTGATCGACCCGTCGGAGGCCAGCGTGGTGTCGACGGTCTGCAGGATCTTCGACGGGTTCTCGACGACTGTCGGCTCGGACGTGCAGGCCGTCGCGAGCAGCGCGACGACCCCCGCCATGGCGACGACGCCGAGAGCGCGCCCCCCTCGTCGTGATCGCATAGCCGTGCCGTGTGTCGTTTCGCCCCGGGTCATGAAGACCGTTCCCCCTAGAAAGTGCCGTACCTCCTCAGCATGATAGGGGCACACCGGACGGCGGCGATGACCCCCAACAGGGTCCCCGACGACCGGACGACAGACGGATCGGTGCTCCCCGGGGCCCACGGCCCCCGAATGGGGACCGACAGATCGGTCACGACGGGTGCATCCTGGTCGCGACGGGATAGTCTCGTCATGTTCGAGCCCCGGGGGCGTCTCGCACGGGGGCTACATCCAGATGAAGGGGACATCACTCATGTCACGCGTACTTTCCACCGAGCAGGCCAAGACCGCCATCCGCCAGGTCCAGTCGATCGTCAACGGCGGTTTCACCGACCAGATCTCGCAGCTCGACGCTCAGGGCCGCATCCTGTCCGACCCCAACGTCTGGGACGGCCCCCTGGCCGCGACCTTCCGCGGGTCGACCTGGCCCGAGACCAAGGCCGCCCTCGACAAGGCCAAGACCGAGCTCGAGCAGCTCCGCACGCAGCTCGACAAGATCTCGCAGGACATCTTCTCCGCCGGCGGCGGCGCGTAGCAGCACCCGAACGCCCCCGCCTCCTCGATCACGGGGCGGCGGGGGCGTTCGCGTCGGGCGACGGTCACTCGTCGCCCGGGGGGCCGTCGTGCGGCTGAACCGCGCGGGGCGACGACAGCAGCATCACAAGAACTCCTGAGGGGGAGGAAGTCCCATGGCAGATCCTGGTGGAAACGAGCCCGTACCGTTCGACGACGGCACGGCCGATGCGCTCATCACCGCGTTCAACGACGCGGCGTCCGACATCGAGGGGCAGAGCGGGTCTCGCTCGTCGCTCGTCACGACCGCGTCTCAGGAGTTCCGCGGGCTCTTCTCCGAGCTCTTCACCGCGAACGCGGCGACGGCGGCGACGGGCGCCAGCGCCCTCGCCACGAGCTTCCGGGCGATCGCCGACTTCGCGGGCGAGCTGAAGGAGGCGGCCGAGCAGGAGAACGACCGCCGCCGCAAGGCACGCGAGTGGAAGCAGCGTCAGGACGACCGCAACTGGCTCGAAGAGCGGCGCGACGACCTCTTCGGTGGCGAGGAGATGCCCCGCGAGCAGCCCGAACCGGTACCCCGGCTCGAGCCGCAGGACGCCAACGTCGGAACGCGCGAGACGCCCGCCCCCGGTTCGGGCGGCGGCGGTGGCGGGACCTCGTCGGCGAGGCCCGACGACCTGCGCTCTTTCGCGACGGGCAGCGCCGCCCTCGACGGCGAGCTGACCGGCCGCCCCTCCACGCTCTCGGGCAAGCTCGCCGACTTCGCGTCCGACTGCCAGTGGGGCGTGATCCAGGCCGACGGCGTCGTCGCGAGCTTCACCACCTGGCTGAACGCCAACGCCACCGACGTCGCGTGGGCGAACACGGTCGCCGCCGCCTTCGAGGCCGCCGGCGGCTCCGGGGTCGTCTCGACCGTCGCCGACTCCGCGCTCGCCTCCGCGCTCCAGGCCGCCGGGGTCCAGGGTCAGCGCGACGACCTCGTCGTCCCTCCCGCCCAGGGCTGGGGGTCGCCGCCCACGACCGGCTTCACGATGGACCCGGTCAACACCACCACGGGCAACTTCCTCGAGACCGAGGTCGATCTCGCCTTCGCGGGTGCCGCCTCCTCGTTGCGGGTCTCGCGCACCTACAACTCGCTCGACGACCACGTCGGTCCGTTCGGCCTTGGCTGGGGCTCCGTGCTCGAGCTCGGTCTCGCCCTCGACGACGAGGGCGCCGCCTTCACGATGGACGACGGCCGTGTCGTCACGTTCCCCCGGCTCGGCAGCTCGTGGGATCGCGCCGTCGGCGAGAACTTCTGGCTCGCGGCCGAGGTCGCGTCGACCCTGCCCGGACTCGGCGACACGGGTGCCGAGACCCTCCTCGTGGTTCGCGACAACACCGGCGGCTGGTGGGCGTTCTCCCCCGCGGGCGTCTGGCTGGCGAGCGGAGGAGGCGCGGGCACGGTCGTCCGGGTCACCCGCGCCCCCGACGGACTCCCGTCGCGCCTGACCCACGCGCGTGGTCGCACGATCGACATCGACTACGTCGACGGTCGGGTCGCGACCCTCACCGCCTCCGACGGTCGCCGGGTCGAGTACTCGTACGACTCGGCCGGCCGCCTGACCGGCGCCGCGAACGAGGTGGGCACGCGACGGTACGACTGGAACGACGCGGGTCTCGTCGAGAGGGTGACCAGCGCCTCCGGCGTGGTCGAGGCCCTCAACACGTACGACGAGCAGGGGCGTGTGACGCTGCAGGTGTCGCCGCACGGCCGCACGGTGCGCTTCGCGTATCTGCCGGGTCGGGTGACGGTCGTCTCCGACGTCGACGGCAGCCGCTCGAACACCTACATCGCCGACTCCCGGGGGCGGCTCGTCGGCGTCGTCGACTCCGACGACCGGCGCCAGTCGATGAGCTACGACCCCAGCGGGAACCTCGTCTCGGTCACCGAGCGCGACGGCTCCATCACGGTCAACGGCTTCGACGAGCGCGGGCGCAAGATCCGCACCGTGACCCCGTCGGGCGCCGATCTGACCTACGGCTACGACGCCCGCGACCGCGTCACCACCGTCGTGACCGAGTCGGGCGCCGTCGTCGAGTACGAGTACGCCGACGACGCCGAGCGCAACCCGTCGGCGCTGGTCGACCCCGAGGGCGGCCGCACGCTGATGCGCTGGCGTGACGGACTGCTCGAGAGCGTCGTCGATCCGACCGGCGTCGTCGTCCGCTGCCACTACGACGAGTTCGGCGACCTGGTCGCCACGGAGAACGCGGTCGGCGACGTCGCGCGCATCGAGCGCGACCACGCCGGTCGGCCGTCGGCGGCGGTCAGCCCGTCGGGAGCTCGCACGACCTACACCTACGACGCCGCGGGGCTGCTGGTCTCGCGTCGCGACGCCGACGGCGCCATCTGGCGCTTCGAGCACGGCGCGGGTGCCCGGGTGACGGCGATCGTCGATCCGCTGGGCGCGCGGACCGAGTTCGGCTACGGCCCGCACGGCGACCTCGAGACCACGACCGATCCGCTCGGTCGCGTCGTGTCGCGTCGCTTCGACGACCAGGGCGACGTCTCGGCTTTGGAGCTGCCCGACGGCTCGTCGTGGGCGTTCGCGCACGACGGTCTCTCGCGCCTCCGGACCATCACCGACCCCGCGGGTCACGACTGGACCCGCGAGTACGACGTCACCGGTGCGCTCACCGCGACCGTCGACCCGACGGGTGTCCGGCAGGAGGCGCGGGTCGACCGCGCAGACGGCACCGGCACCCTGCGTGATGCGTTCGGCACCACGACCCTCCGTTTCGACGAGTTCGGGCGCCCGGTGGCGACCGAGGCCGCCGACGGCTCGGCGGAGCTGACGACGTACGACCGCTGCGGCCGGCCGGTCGAGCTGGTCGACGGCGAGGGCGGTCTGACGCGCCTCGAGCGCGACGCCGGCGGGCGCGTGATCGCGGTCGTCAGCCCCTCGGGAGCCCGGACGACCTACGAGTACGACTCGTGTGGTCGCGCCTCGGCGAGCATCGACCCCCTCGGCGCGCGCACCACTCTGACCTACGACGCCGACTCGCGGGTCGTCGCGCGCACGCTGCCGACCGGCGACGTCGAGCGCGTCCGGTACGACGCCGTGGGGCGTGTTGTCAGCAGGTCGACCCCGGGTCACGGACAGGCGCGGTTCGACTACGACGCAGCCGGGCGCCTCATCGGCACCCAGGACACCCGCTACGGTCGCCGTCGCTTCCGCTACGACGCGGCCGGTCAGCTGATCGAGGCGATCAACGGTCTCGGCGGCGTGACCCGCTTCGAGTACGACGTGCGCGGACGCGTCGTCTCCATCACCGACCCGCTCGGCCGCGAGACACGGCGCGAGTACGACGCCGCCGACCGCATCGTCGCCGTCACGGACCCCCTGGGCCGGGCGACGACCGCCGCGTACGACGCTGCGGGCCGCCAGGTCTCGCAGCAGGACCCCACCGGCACGACCACCACGTGGACCCACGACGCTGCAGGGAACCCCTCGGGCATGAGCGTCGACGGACGACTGCGGTCGTCGTTCAGTCGCGACGCGTTCTCGCGGACGATCGTGGTGACCGATCACACGCGCTCCGACGGGGTCGACGTCGAGCACGAGCTGACGTTCGACCGGCGGGGGCTCCTCATCCGCCGTGCCCGCGGCAGCGAGGCGGTCTCGTGGGAGTACGACGCCGACGGCCGACGCACCGCGCGCATCGATCCCGATGGCAGCCGTCTCGACTATCGGCGTGACGCCGCGGGTCGCGTGGTCTCCGTCGTCCGCGACGGACAGGACGGCGCGCACGTCTCGTACGACGCCGCTGGTCGGGTCGTCGAGGCCACGACCGATGGCGACCTCCAGACCTGGGACTACGCGGAGGGGCATCTCTCCCGACACACGAGCACGACTCCCGAGGGCTCGTCGACGACTCGGATCATCCGCGACGACGACGCCCGCATCGTCGCCCTCGACACCGTCGACGGACGGGTCGACTACGCCTACGACGCCGCCTGCCAGCTCATCGGACTCGAGCGTGACGGCCGCACCTCCACCTGGTCGTACGACGCCGCCGGCCGACTGACGCATGAGCTCGTCGACGGTCGAGTGCGCACCTTCCGGTACGACGCAGCGGGTCAGCTGGTCTCCGAGGAGGCGCGGGTCGGGTCGTCGACGGACGCCCTCGACACGGTCGTGGTCGCCTCCGTCGAGTATGTGCACGACGGTCTCGGTCGTCGGATCCGCCGGATCGACACCGACGGCTCGTTCACCGAGTACGCCTGGAGCGACCTCGGCTGGCCCACGGCGATCACCGTCCGGGACCGCGACGGGGGCATCGTCTCGCAGACGAGTCTCTGGGTGGATGTGCTCGGCGAGCTCGCCACCATCGACGATGTCGACACCTGGTGGGACACCGCCAGTGCTGTGCCGTCGCTCGTGTCGATCGGTGACGCATCGGTCGTGACGATGCCCGGTGGGGCCACGACCGTCGGCGGTTCGCCGCTGGAGCCGACCTGGCGGGGTGCGCGGGCGACGGATGTCACTGATCCGTGGGAGGCGCTTCGCACCTCGTCGGGAATCCCGGGTCTCGAGTTGCCTGCCGGTGTGGAGCTGTCCGCGTCGGGTGGCCTCGCGGTCGCCGGCCTCGACTGGCTCGGGGCGCGGGTCTACGACCCCTCGACTCGAGGCTTCCTGTCGACCGATCCGCTGACGCCCGTGCTGGGTGCGGGGTGGGCCGGGAACCCGTACTCGTATGCGGGCAACGACCCGCTGCATGCTCTCGACCCGCTCGGGCTTCGCCCGGCGACGGACGCGGACCTCGACGCCTACGCGAAAGCGAACCAGGGCGCACTGGCGGATGCGGGCGACTGGTGGGGCGAGAACTGGGAGTACGTCGCCGCGGGAGCTGCGATCGCTGTCGGCGTCGGTCTCATGTTCACCGGTGTCGGCGGCCCTGTCGGCATGGCCTTGATCGGCGCGGCATCCGGTGCTTTCATCGGCGGTGGTGTCTCAGTCGTCTCGCAGAAGGCTCAGACAGGAGAAGTCGACTGGGGCAAGGTCGCCACGGACGCGGCCATAGGAGGTGTGCTCGGGGGCGCTGGAGGCGCGGCGGGTGCCTTCGGCAAGGCAGCGATGGCATCGGCTCCTGCGGCTCAGGCCGGACGAGCCGTGGCAGTCAACGTCGCGGCCAACGGCGGAGTCGGCGCGGTCGGCGGTGGCGCCACCTATCTGGCCAGCCATGGCGGGCGGATCGAGAACGGTTGGGACTTCGCGGGTGCGATCGTCGGTGGAGGCGTGTCTGGCTCAGTCGGCGGACTGGCAGGACCGGCAGGTGGCACGATCGCTCGCAATCTGGGCCATACGGCAACCAGTGGTGTGGCGACGGCGAGCACGGTCGTTCTCTCCGGCGTGGGGTCGTCTGCGGGTACAGCGGTGCAGAGCATCGTGGCAGGCGAGGACGTGAACCCTCTCGAGGTCGCCGTGAACGGAGTCGTGGGATCTGGGCTCTCAGCCCTGCCACTCGACCGTGTGATTCCCGGCCAACACGGGGTCAACACGCTTGCGCAGATGCCCTACTTCAGCCCGAGGTCGTTGACTGGAGCGCTCAACCTCGGGGCGCACAACACGGCCGGTCTCTTCGGATCCGCTGTCGGCGGTACGGTCGTGGGAGGCGGGGTGGATGTGTTCCGCGACAGTGTCGGCTTGACCGTCGACTAGAGAACGGTGATGACGATGGCGGCATCAAGACAGTCGAAGCGACCGATCAACGCGGTGGCGGCCGTGTTGGCCGTCGTAGGCCTTGTGCTCGGAGTGTGGGTCAGCACAGCGGTCGCGGGCGCAGGCGTGCTCGCAACCGTCATCACGTTGGTCGCCGGCCTCGTTTACGGCCTGCTCCTCTTCGGCTTCCCGCCCCGGAACAGAGCGATCGGCCTCGGTCTGCTCGTACTCGTTCCGGTGGTTCTGATCGTCATCGTCGCGAACCAGGACATCATCGGATCCGTCCAGTACGCCTGGATCTTCGGCTTCATAGCCGGGGGCATCGTAGGCGGGTACGCATGGCCCTGGTCGCGAGCCAGCGTCGCGAAGAAAGTCGTTCGAGGCAAGAACTCGCCCCTCGATCCCCGATAAACGTCAGCATCCGAGGGTCGTATTCGACCGGGGTCTTCGACCTATGGAGATTCTGAGCCGTGAAAAATGAGTGATGATCTCGGTCAGCAACAATCACGAGGCCGACTGACTTTTGCCTGCGCCATGTGTCTCGCTGGTATCGTGCTGGTCTTCATGGTCGGGGGTTTCAGGACTTTTTCTGTCTTAGCCATTGTCGTCGGGGCGCTATTCGCAGGAGTCGTCTTCAGCTCGCTCATTTTTACACTGCTGAAAATGAAATGGGCTTATCCCGTTATGTTACTCGGCCTACTCAGCATCTTGAGTCTTATGAATTGGCTCCCTGGACCCTGGGCAACCGGTCAGATAGCTTGGCTTTTCGGAACCCTGGCTGGCACTGTTTTCGGCTCGCACCTGAGATATCTAATCATGGTCGATAGGCGTCGATCCTCGTAGTCAGTGGTTCGTTATCCTGACGTAGCGGCAACTCTGTCGGTACGCACCTTCGCCGTCGACGGCCTGTTGAACGAGACATGGTCTAGCGCATCGATTCGATCACGACGAATAGTCGCACGAGATGGCCATCACAAAAACTAAGCAACGCGCTCACACCGTACAAAGACGCAATAAGAGGATTGCTGTTGCGATCTCGTCGATCCTCGAGAACTCTGATGATTCGCATCCACTAGAGAAGTCCTGCGAAGTCAATTGAGCTATACCTGAGACTTCACCGACGTGTCTCGTACGGGAATCACTGATGTTCTCGTTCGGGAACAAGAGGCGCGCCCCTGGGATAATCTTGTACTCATTGCAGCCAAGCAAGGACAGTAACGCGCCCGACAAAATTCCCAAGATGAAAACAGGAGATCATTCCGTGGACGACGACTGCGCCCGTGACGACGGAGCAGCCTTCGAGGCGACGAAGCCGCTCGGCGGCAGGACCGCCGTCGTGCTGCGGCGTCTCCTCGCCGCAGGAGTACTGGTCGATCTCGTCGTCGCTGGCTTCGTCCTCAGTCAGGTACCCCTCGACACGACGATCTCCTACACGCGGGTCTCCAACGAGTGGCAGATCCCGATCTTCGCGCTGTTCGCCGCCCCCGCCCTGCTCCTGACACTGTGGTGGCAGACCAGGAAGGCTGAGGATCAGCCGCTGCCCCCCAAGGAACGCGTCTTCCTCATCGCGATCTTCGTGCCGTTCCTGGCCTTCTTCGTGGGTGCCCAGTTCTTCATGGCTCGGGACTACCTCATCTCCGGGGGCGCTCTCGTATCGTGACCGACGGCCGCCGCCTCTCGGCCGTCTCCTGATGCGGTCGCCGACAGACCGGTTCGTGCCAGGATGTCCACCGAGCAGCCGATCGCCGGCACAGGGGGACTCCATGAGCACAGACCGCACCGCCGCGCCCGCCGAGACGAAGCCCCGCCGGCTGTCGTCGACCAGTGCGGTCGCGATGCCGTCCTCGACACGTCGCATCCTCGCGCCGGCGGCCTTCGTGCTGGGTCTCGCCGCTCCCCTGCTCGCGGGGGCGAACACGGGTCTCGCGATCAGCCTCAGCCTCGTGGTGATGGTCGCCTCGCTCCTCCTCGGCGCTCTTCGCGACCGCGTTCGCGCCGCGATCATGCCGATCACGCTGACGGCCGTCGCCAGCGTCTCGATGATCTCGTCGGGCGCCCCGAACATCTGGATCGTCCTCGCCTTCGCCGGCGCGGCTTTCTTCGGCCACACCTTCGGCACCGCCATCAGAGCCCGTAAGGAGGCGCGCGAGGATGTCATCCTGCCCACCGACCCCGCGAGCGTGCCCGGTCGCACCGTGCTGCTGTGGCGCATGGGGCGTGAGCAGTTCGAAGTGCTCGACCCCTCCGAGAAGCGTCTCCGCACCGTCATCAAGGGGCCGAAGGGCAACATCCCCACCAGCATCGAGCTGCGCCGCGGCACCGCGGGTCTCGACATCCTCCGACCGGGCGACGTCCCCATCGCGGTGCTCCACGCCGGCGACGTCGGCACCGGCCCCTGGTACGAGATCATCGACCCGATCGTCGCCCCCGGGCCCGGTCAGCCGATCCCGGCCAACCCCTCCACCGCCGTGCTGCTCGATCGCACCACCGAGGCCGCCGTCCACTTCAGCCGCACCGGCGAACCGTCCCCCTCGGCCCCCTGGGCTCCGAGCACCCGCCGCTGAGAGCGACGCACCTGGCGGTCACGACGGCAGTGCCGCGACCCACGCCCTGAACGACGCCAGCTCCGCGTCGCGCAGTACGACGGTGGGCGGCGCTTCGACGGCTGCGGACAGGAACGCCAGCCCACCCGGAGCCTCACCCTCCAGCATGTCCCCCACCCCCGTGCCGGACTTCTTCGGCCACGCCTGCGTCCACACCGCGTAGAACGACGGCCCGTGCGTCGTGTCGAGCACCATCGTCTCGTCCTCCATGAAGCTCAGCACGTCCGCCAACGGCACCCCAGCCCTCCCCTCGGGCACCGTGAACACCACCCCCGGCACGCTCGGCCGCCGCTTCGACGGCATCGCCAGCGCGGCCGCCTCGGCCGTCGCCCCGCCCCCCGCCCACGGGGCCACCGGAATGCGCGGCCACGGCTCGACGAGCACCGCGCGCTCGTCGTCGTCACGCTTGCGGAACAGTCCGAACACGTCATCCCCCTGACTCGAGGCGCCGACATCCGGCCCTCGCGTGCCCCGACGCTACCAAGCCGAGGAGGCGCGGCCCACGTCCCCGCGCCTCCTGCATCCAGGTGACGCGAACGGGTACCCGACCGGCCGGGACCGCCCGGGAAGCGTCACGTCGACGGCCCCACCCGCACACCCCGGCCGGTACGCGAGAATGGCCCGATGAGCGCTTCACTCGTGGCCAAGGGCCTGGCCGGCGGCCACGGCCACCGCACCCTGTTCGACGACCTCGACCTCACGGTCGCACCGGGAGACGTCGTGGGCGTGGTGGGCGTGAACGGGGCCGGCAAGTCGACCCTGCTGCGCCTCCTCGCCGGCGTCGACGAGCCGCAGGGCGGCACCATCACCCTCAACCCGGGCGACGCCTTCGTCGGCTGGCTCCCGCAGGAGCACGAGCGAATCCCCGGCGAGACCGTCGCCCAGTACATCGGTCGCCGCACCGGCAGCACCCAGGCCACCGCCGAGATGGACGCCGCGGCGGCCGCCCTCGGCGACCCCGACCCCGCCCCGCGCGCCGACGGCCTCGACCCGTCCGACGTCTACTCGACCGCGCTCGACCGCTGGCTCGCGAGCGGCGCCGCCGACCTCGACGAGCGCCTCCCCGCCGTGCTCGCCGACCTCGGTCTCGAGACCGCGAGCGCGACGTCGTCCGCCGACCCCGGCACGGCCACCGTCGGCCCCGACACCCTGATGACGGCCCTCAGCGGAGGCCAGGCCGCCCGCGTCGGTCTCGCCGCCCTGCTGCTCAGCCGCTTCGACATCGCCCTGCTCGACGAGCCCACGAACGACCTCGACCTCGACGGCCTCGAACGGCTCGAGCGCTTCGTGCAGGGCCAGCGCGGCGGCGTCGTGCTCGTCAGCCACGACCGCGAGTTCCTCGCCCGCTGCGTCACGAAGGTGCTCGAGCTCGATCTCGCCCAGGCGTCGAACCGGGTCTTCGGCGGCGGCTACGACTCGTACCTCGACGAGCGCGAGACCGCCCGCCGTCACGCCCGCGAGGCCTACGACGAGTTCGCCGACAAGAAGGCCGACCTCGTCGGCCGGGCCCGGGTGCAGCGCGAGTGGTCGAGCCAGGGCGTCCGCAACGCGATGAAGAAGTCGCCCGACAACGACAAGATCCGCCGCAAGGCCGCCACCGAGTCGAGCGAGAAGCAGGGCCAGAAGGTCCGCCAGATGGAGAGCCGCATCGCCCGCCTCGACGAGGTCGACGAACCCCGCAAGGAGTGGCAGCTCGAGTTCACGATCGGCGAGGCGCCGCGGTCGAGCGCCGTCGTCTCGACGCTCAGCGGCGCGGTGTTCCGCCAGGGCGACCCCGCGACGGGCGAGTTCGTGCTCGGACCGGTCTCGCTGCAGGTCGACGGCGGCGACCGCATCGGCATCACCGGCCCGAACGGCGCCGGCAAGTCGACGCTGCTGCGCGGACTCCTCGGGCGACAGGAGCCGACCGAAGGAGGCGCGAGTCGCGGAGCCAGCATCGCCGTCGGCGAGATCGACCAGGCGCGGGCACTGCTCGCGGGCACCGTCCCGCTGTCGGAGGCGTTCGAGGGGCTCGTACCCGACTGGCCCCAGTCGGAGGTCCGCACCCTGCTCGCCAAGTTCGGCCTGAAGGCCGACCACGTCTCGCGCCCCGTCGACGAGCTCTCGCCCGGCGAGCGCACCCGCGCCGGCCTCGCTCTGCTGCAGGCCCGCGGAGTCAACGTGCTCGTGCTCGACGAGCCCACCAACCACCTCGACCTCGCCGCCATCGAGCAGCTCGAGCAGGCGCTCGAGTCGTACGACGGCACCCTGCTGCTCGTCACCCACGACCGCCGCATGCTCGAGAGCGTGCGACTCGACCGGCACTGGCGCGTCGAGAACGGGACGGTGACGGAGCTGTGACCCGCGCCTCCTCGGCTGCCTCGCCGACGACTCCCCCGGCGTCGCGACGGGCAGCATCCCGTCCGGCGTCGCGACCGGGCCGCCGCCGCGGCGTGCGCGCTCTCGCGGTCGTCGCCGTGGCCGCCGCGACCGCGCTCGTCGCCGGGTGCAGCGGCGAGCCGACGCCCGCGCCGACCCCGACGGCCGACCCGTGGGCCGCATGGGACGCCGCCCTCGCCGAGACCGACACCGCCTCGGCCCGCTGGCTGGCCCTCGGCGACTCGCTGACCGAGGGCCAGGGCGCGTCGTCCGTCGAGAACCGCTGGATCGATCTCACCCGCGACGCCCTGCAGCAGCGCTACGCGGTCGACGGCGTCACCGGCGGCGTGGGGTACCGCCCGGGCGTCTACGCCGTCTACGGGCCGGACTCGACCTGGGCCGCCTGGCAGACCGATCAGACCGCCGTCACGCCCGACTACACGACGCCGAGCCTCGGTTACCGCAGCGTCGACCTCGAACCGGGCTCGAGCGTCACGTACCAGGTGACCGGCAGCGATCTCGACCTCTGGTGGTCGCCGGGCGGCGGGCCGTTCCGGTACCTGGTCGACGGGGTCGAGGGCGCACCGGTCGACACGAGCGCCGCGGGCGCGAGCGATGCCGAGGGAGGCGCGGGTCCGGTCGCGGGGGCCGGCGTCACCACCGTGAGCGGTCTCGAGAGCGCCGTGCACACCGTCACGGTCTTCGTCGATCCCGACGCGCCGGCAGGCTTCGTGTTCGAGGGCATCACGGCGTTCGACGGCGACCGCGATCGCGGCGTCACCCTGTTCGACTCGGCCCACACCGGCGCGACGGTCGCCGACTTCACGGCCGACCTCGACGGTTTCCTGGCGAAGGTCGCGGCCGCGCAGCCCGACCTCGTCACCATCACCCTCGGCGCCAACGACGCGGCGGACATCGGACCGGCCGAGCTCGAGACCGGCTACCGGGGTCTCGTCGACGGGATCAAGGCGCTGGACGACCCGCCGACCGTCGTGCTCGTCGACGAGTTCAGCTCGGACCTCGGCGGGCTCTTCGCCCGGCAGGGGTCGAGCGCCGACTACCAGGCGGCCGTCGCGTCGGTCGCCGAGCAGACCGGCTCGGTGCTCCTGCCGCTCGGCGACGCCCTGCTCGCCGACGCCGCGGCCGACGGCGAGCTCTCGTCGCTGCTGTCCGCCGACGGCGTCCACCCGAACGACGACGGGGCGCGGGTCGTCGCCGACCGGATGATCGAGCTGCTCGGCCGCTGACGCGCGGCCCGTCGGGCCCCTACTTCAGCAGCAGCAGGGTGGCGTCGAGCGCCTCGGTCGGAGAGAGCGGCGCCTCGTCGCCGGCACCGGTCGCCGAGAGGGCGAACAGGCCGGACGGCGTGATGACGGTCGCGCCCGAGAGGGTGACGCCCTCCTGAGCGGCCTCGAGCTCGAAGGCCCGCCCGCCGAAGTCGCCGATGCGGGCGTCGTCGACCTCGGTGACGCCCTCCTGCCCGGCGATCTGGTCGCTCTGCGAGGTGATGGTCGCCTCGTCGAGCTCCTGCGTCTGGGCGACGGCGACGATGGCCTGCGCGTTCGGGTCGATCTCGCCCGTGGCGTTGGCCGCGCTGTTGGCCCAGGAGCACTGCAGCTGGCCATCGGTCTCGGTGCTCTCGTCCTGCAGGTCGAGGCCCTCGATGATCGAGCCGAGCGCCTCGCCCGCGTCGGCGCAGGTCGTCACGGCGAGCTCGCCCGAGAGGTCGGCGCTCTCGGGCGCAGCCGAGCTCTCGCTCGCCGAGCTGCTCGGGTCGCTCGACTCGGAGCTCGAGTCGTCGGAGCCGGTGCAGCCCGCGAGGAGCAGTGTGAGCGCGACGGCTCCCGAGGTCAGGACCGTCATCGCGGTCTTCGTGGTCGTGGTGGTGGTGCGCATCGAGGTCCCCCTGCAACGGCCGCCGACTCGCTGCGCGACGGACCCCGCCAGCCTAACCGCGCCTCCTACCAGTGCGTCCGCTCGCGCTCCTGCTGCACGACGGCCTCCCGGTCGGCGAGACCGGCCAGCCCCGACAGCGCCTGGCGCATGCGCGGGTTGCCCATCAGCACCGGCCCCGTGCGGTCGAGGAACGCCCAGTACCCCGCCGTCACCGGGCAGGCGTCGGGCCCGAGTCGCTTCTTCGGGTCGAACCGGCAGCCGCCGCAGTGGTCGGTCATGCGGTTGATGTAGGCGCCGCCCGAGGCGTACGGCTTGGTCGCCACGATGCCGCCGTCGGCGTGCTGCGACATGCCGACGACGTTGGCGGGCATCACCCAGGGCGTGCCGTCGACGTACATGTCGATGAACCACTGGCTGAGCGCCGACGGTTCGACGCCGCGCTGCAGCGCCCAGTTGCCGAGGATCATCAGCCGCTGGATGTGGTGGCTCCACCCGTGCCGGTGCAGGCCGTCGAGCGTCTCCGACAGGCAGTTCGCCTCGACGACCGCGTCACCGGCGGAATCGGTGGGCGAGCCGGTCGACGGGTCGCGCCCCAGGGTCGCGAAGACGTCGGGCAGCGGCTCGGTCGCCCCGAGCGCGTTGTTCGACGTCGCGTAGTCCTCGCCGAGCCGCCAGTAGAGATGCCACATGTAGTCGCGCCACCCCATGACCTGCCGCACGAACCCCTCCACGCTGCGGATCGGAGCGTCGCCGGCGGTGTACGCCGCGGCGACGGCGTCGATCACGTCGCGCGGGTCGATCAGCCCGAGGTTCATCGGGGCGCTGATCAGCGAGTGCGCCATCGTCCAGTCGCCGCCGAGCGTGGCGTCCTCGAAGGGGCCGAAGTCGGGCAGCCGCACCTCGACGAACTCGGCGACCGCCGCCTCGGCCTCGGCGGTGGTGGCGGCGAACCGGCGCGGACCGTCGTCGCCGACCAGGGTGACCACGCCGTCGCGCTCCCAGCGGGCGATGTCGTGCCGCACCTCCTCGTCGATGTCGTCCTCGACGGGCCAGAGGGGCGGGGGCAGACCGAGCGAGGCGGCGCCCTTCGGGGGCTTCTCGCGGTTGTCGTGATCGTGGTTCCAGCGGCCGCCGGCGGGCTCCTGCCCCTCCATCAGCACGCCGGTGCGCTGCCGGACGACCCGGTAGAAGTCCTCCATCAGCAGCCGCTTGCCGGCGCGCGAGTCCGCCCACGCCGCGAAGTCGCCCTCGCTGGTGACGAAGCCGCGGCTCGGCAGGATCTCGGCGCCGACCCGTCGCACGAGCCGCCGGGCCCGATACGAGGTGGGGTCGATCACCTGCAGGTCGTCACGCCCGTCGACGACCTCGGAGTAGTGCTCGACCTGGCGGAAGTCGACGCGGTCACCCAGGTCGCGCGCCCGGTGGCGGATCGCGGACAGCAGCAGCTGCAGCTTCGCCCGGTGCAGCGTGCGCCCCCGCCACGACGACCTCGACTCGACGAGCAGCAGAGGGCCGCCGTCGTCGAAGTGCGGGCCGAGTTGGTCGAGGAAGATCCAGCGGGTGCGGTCCATGAGGCGTCGAACGGTACTCGCCGGGGTGTCGCGGCGCGCACGCCGTGGCCGCGTTCGGCGACGCCGGGGCCGCACCCAGGCCGAGGAGGCGCGGGCCGGGTACCGTCGACCGCCCCTGACCTCTGGAGATCACCATGGCATCCCTGCTTCGCCGATTCGCCCCCCTGATCATCACGTTCGTCGTGCGCAAGATCATGAACAAGCGCGGCGGCGGCGGCACGACCGGCGGCGGATACTCGCGTCGCTGAGCCGCGGCTCCTCGGGTCGCTGAGCCGCGCCCCCTCGGGTCCGCGAGCCGCGCCTCCTCGGGTCCGCGACCCACGCCTCCTCGGTCCCGCGACCCGCTCACCGCAGACGAGAACCCCCGCGTGAGCGACGAACCCCCGGATGACGGGGTTCGATGCTCACGCGGGGGTTCTGTCGTCTCCGCAGGAGGTGCGGATCAGCTCTCGAACGTCGCGTCGAGCGTGATCTCGACACCGGTGAGGGCCTTGGAGACCGGGCAGGTCGCCTTGGCCTCGTCGGCGGCCTTGAGGAACGCGGCCTCGTCGATGCCGGACACCTCGCCGTTGACGGTGAGGTGGATGCCGGTCAGCTGGAATCCGCCGGCCGGGTCGGCGCCGAGCGAGACGTCGGCCTTGACGTCGAGGGCCTCGACGGTGCCACCGGCCTGACCGAGGACGGCGCTGAACTGCATGGCGTAGCAGGCCGAGTGAGCGGCGGCGAGCAGCTCCTCCGGGCTGGTCGAGCCGTTGGCGTCCTCAGCGGAGCGCTTCGGGAACGAGACGCCGTAAGTGCCGACCTTCGAGCTGGTCATCTCGACCTGGCCCTCGCCGGTCTCGAGGCTTCCGTTCCAGGCGGTGCGTGCGGTGCGAGTGGGCATGATGCTCCTTCGATCGTTATCGGGTGGGTGTTCGCGGAACTGGTGCTGGTCTGGGGTGGTGCCTGTGGTGCGGCCGTGCGGCCCGCGTCAGGCGACGGCGCGGACGCTGTCGGCCACGTCGCCGAGCTGCGCGGTCAGGGCGCCGAGATCGGCCGCCGACAGGCCGGTGGCCTCGCAGACCCTCTCGGGGATGCTCGCCGCCTGCGCCCGCAGCGCGTCGCCGGCCGGCGTGAGATCGACCTGCACGGCCCGCTCGTCGACAGCGTCACGTCGCCGGGTGACGAGACCCAGGGTCTCGAGACGGCGGAGCAGGGGCGAGAGCGTGCCCGAGTCAAGATGCAGCCGCTCGCCGAGACCCGAGACGCGGGTCTCGCCGTCCTCCCACAGCACGAGCAGCACGAGGTACTGCGGGTACGTGATGCCGAGCGGCTCGAGCAGCTCGCGGTAGCGCGAGGTCAGCGCACGCGACGCGCTGTAGAGCGCGAAGCAGATCTGCTCGTCGAGCAGGGGCGTGCGTGCGGTGTCGGACATGACTCGACCGTAACACCTCGTCCACAACCTTGTTGAGTGCAACCGAAATCGGCCAGGGCCGAGGAGGCGCGCGCGGCCTGCGAGAGCCGCGCACCCTCTGCGGGCACGGTCGCGTAGCCTGCACGGCATGAGCACCGACGACCCCACCGGCATGACCGACGACGAGAAGCGCCACGACCAGCTCACCCGGGCGCCGAAGTCGGACGAGGGCGACGCCGCCCCGCGCATCACCACCGAAGACCGGGGTGACGGCGTGACCCGCATCGACGTCGCCGACACCGCCGCCGTCCGCCCCGGCAAGGGCGAGCCCCGCCCCGCCGACTGACCCGCTCCTCCCGCATCCTCTGCGTCGAAGCGACCCGATCGGCTGCCAGCAGGCCGGGGACGGCACCGATCGAGTCACCTCGATGACGGCCGACCCTCCTAGACGCCGGAGAGCGGCCTCGGGTACCATGGCTCCTGGTCGCACGTCACGCGCGGCCCCGGGCGCGCACGACAGCGCGCAGTCGGGATCACCATCCTCCCCGTGTCACACGGGTAGCAGGAACGGCGCCCGCCGACGACCGAGACCTCACCATGACGATCGCCTCCGCGCGTCCTTCGACGCCCACCGCACCTCCTATGAAATTCCCCCTCGCCGGTCTGCTCGCGCTGGCCGTCGCCACGTTCCTGTCGATCTCGGGCGAGATGCTGCCCACCGGGCTGCTGCCCGAGATGAGCGGGGAGCTCGGCGTCAGCGAGTCGAGCATCGGCCTGCTCGTCAGCGTCTTCGCGTTCACCGTGGTGCTGACCAGCACGACGCTGACGCATCTGACCCGGCGCCTCCCCCGCCATCTGCTGATCGTCGGCCTGATCGTGGTGCTCGCGATCAGCGCGGCGCTCACCGCGATCGCGCCCACCTACGAGCTGGTCGTCGCATCGCGCATCCTCGGCGGCCTGGCCCACGGCACGTTCTGGGCGATCGGCGGCGCCTACGCCGCGCACCTCGTGCCCCGCGAGCAGGTCGGGCGCGCCCTGGCCGTCGCGATGAGCGGCGGCACCCTCGCCTTCGTGCTCGGGGTGCCCCTCGGCACGGCGCTCGGCCAGGCCCTCGGCTGGCGCCCCGCGTTCGGCATCCTCGCCGCGGCGATGGCCCTCGGAGCGGTGCTCGTCTGGCGCCTGCTGCCGCCGGTGCCCGCCGCCGGCCGGACCGCCGAGGAGGCGCGCGCGGCCGACCGCGACGGCACCCGCCCCGCAGACGCCGACGCCGGCGGCACCCCCGGCACCGGAACCCGGACCGACGACTCGGCGAGCCACGTCGAGGCCGCGACCACGATGGTCCCCGCGACGGGATCCGTGCCGATCGTGCCGACCCGCGCCTCCTCGGGCGCTCCGCGG
Source organism: Frigoribacterium sp. Leaf263 (assembly GCF_001422285.1). Lineage (GTDB taxonomy): Bacteria > Actinomycetota > Actinomycetes > Actinomycetales > Microbacteriaceae > Frigoribacterium. The sequence goes on along the minus strand of NZ_LMMO01000004.1, from coordinate 604,878 downwards.
CGGGGTGCGCTGCCGAAGCCGTCCGTGCTGGGCGTCGTCTTCAGCTGCGTCATCACCGCGGTGTTCATGGTCGGGCACTACTCGTTCTTCACCTTCATCGCGCCGTATCTCGTGCGGTCGACCGGCATCGCCGAGTCGTCGCTCAGCGCCGCGCTCTTCGCGTTCGGCATCGCCGGAGGCGTCGGTCTCCTGATGGTCGGGTGGTTCCTCGGCAAGCGCCCGCGCATCAGCATCCCGGTCGGCATCGCCGTGGTCGCCGTCTCGGTGTTCGCCATGATGGCGTTCGAGGGCGAGCCGACGCCCGCGCTCATCGCGTTCGTCGTGTGGGGCGTGACGTTCGGGGCGCTGCCGCCGCTGTTCCAGACGCGCATGCTGCAGGTCGCCCCCGCGACGATGCGCGACCTCGCCAGCGCCTTCTACACGACGGGCTTCAACGCCGGCATCGGCGGCGGAGCCCTGATCGGCGCCCTCGTGCTCGACGGCTCGGGGCTCGACGCCCTGCCGGTGCTGTACATCGTGGTCGCGGTCGTCGTGCTCGGGCTCGTGCTCGTCACCGACCGCGTGCTCGCGGTGCGCTCGGCCCGCGCGTAGGCGGCCGCACCGCGCGGGGTCGGCCGCGCCGCGCCGGCTGCCCCGAATGAGGCCGGCCGCACCGCGCGGGGCATCGCCCCCGAAATGGGGCGCGCCCCGAGCCGTCGTCGAGTCGGCGCAGAGCGAATACTGGACGGAGCACGGCACCGCCGACGCGTCCTGATCCACCGCCGCACCTCACCGCCGGAGCGGCCCGCAGGGCGGTTCGGCGCAGAGCGACAGGAGGCCGGCATGCCCACCTCGAGCCCCGTCGCCGTTCCCTCGACCCCGTGCCCCTCGTGCGGCGAGGACGCCCGCCTCGCCGCCAACCCGTACTACGGCACCGGGCTCTCGGTGCATCCGCACGTGGTCACCTGCACGCACTGCGGTCGGCTGGGGTTCGCGCCGCGAGCGGACTCCGGCCCGGCGGACGACGCCGAGGCGACGCCCGCCGTCCGCGGGCCGTGGAGGCGGCTGACCGCCTGGCTGGGAGCCGCGTGACCGGCCGGCTCCGCGCATCCTGAACCTCCGCTGGACGCTCGCCGACAATGGCGGGACGGGGAGGGCGTTGGCTGGGCGCATGACAACGATCGGAATCATCGGAGCAGGCAACATCGGCAGCCAGGTCGCACGCGCGGTCATCGAACAGGGCTACGACGTCGTGATCAGCAACTCGCGCGGACCCGAGACGCTCGCCGACCTCGTCGCGGACCTCGGCCCCAACGCGCGCGCCGCGACGGCCCAGGAGGCGGGCGAGGCGGGCGAGATCGTCGTCGTCACGGTGCCCCTCAAGAACGTCGAGCAGGTGCCCGTCGAGCCGCTCGCCGGCAAGATCGTCATCGACACGAACAACTACTACTTCGAGCGCGACGGGAACATCGCCGCTCTCGACAACGGCGTGGACACCGTCTCGCAGATGCTGCAGCGCCACCTGCCGACCAGCAAGGTCGCCAAGGGCTTCAACCACATCATGGCGAAGGACATCACGACCGACGGCAAGCCCGCCGGCACCGAGGGCCGTCGCGCCCTCGCCACCTCGAGCGACTTCGAGGAGGCCGCCGAGGCCGTGCAGCACCTCTACGACGAGCTCGGCTTCGACACGGTCAACGTCGGGCCGCTGAGCGACAGCTGGCGGGTCGAGCGCGACCAGCCCGCCTACGTCGTGTCGCAGACCCGCTCCGAGCTCGTCGAGAACCTCGCGCAGGCCACCCGCGCCACCGCGACGACCGAGCCCGCACCGCACCCCGAGGCGTAGCGCCCGCGGCGCGGCCAGCAGTCGAGACGGCTCGCCGCGCCCCACGTCAGTTCACGAGATACGCGTTTCGGGACGAGATGCCGCCAGCCCCAGCGGCGTCTCGTCCCTTTTCGCGTGGTTCTGCAGGGAGCGATCCGCTCGACCCGGCCCTAGGCTGACGCCCATGCTCATCGTCTCGCTCGTCGCCGCCTCCCTGGCCGCTCTGCTGCACGTCTACATCTTCGTGATGGAGTCCGTGCTCTGGTCGACCCCGCGGGTCCGCGCGACGTTCGGCATCGACGACGACCGGCAGCTCGAGCACACGAAGCCGATGGCCTTCAACCAGGGCTTCTACAATCTGTTCCTCGCGATCGTGACCGCGGTCGGCGTCGTTCTCGTCGCGACCAGCCGAGGAGGCGCGGGTCAGGTCGACGACGTCTCCTCCGCCGGTCTCGCCCTCCTGGTCGCGGGCACCGGCTCGATGCTCGCCGCGGCGCTCGTGCTGGCGCTGTCCGACCGCACGAAGCGGCGCGCCGCGTCGACTCAGGGGCTGTTCCCGCTCGTGACGCTCGTCGCGTTGCTCGTCTGGTCTCTCGCGCGCTGACGCGTGCGCTCCGGCGCCCGAGCTGGTGTCCGCGTTCTGCGGGCGAGCCCACCCTCTGGGCGCACATCATGGACACTCGCGCCGCACTAGCCTGGGCGGGTGACCGACGTGACCACCGCCTCCTCCCCCACCACGCACTGGACCCTGACGCTGGTCTGCCACGACCGACCGGGCATCGTCCATGCGATCAGCGGCGCCGTGGTGCAGGCCGGCGGCAACATCACCGAGTCGGCCCAGTTCTCGAGTCACGACACGGGCACGTTCTTCATGCGACTGCAGGTCGAGGCGCCCGGTGAACGCGCCGCGTTCGAGGCGGCGCTGGCGCCCGTGATCGCCCACTACGACATGCAGGCGAAGCTCGACGTGGTGGGGCGTCCGATCCGCACGCTCGTGCTGGCGAGCAAGGCGGCGCACTGCGTGAACGACCTGCTGTTCCGGCAGCGCGCGGGGCAGCTGCCCGTCGAGATCCCGCTGATCCTCGCCAACCACGACGACCTCTCGGGCCTGGCCGAGTTCTACGGCAAGCGCTTCGAGCACCACCCCGTGACCGACCCCGGGTCGAAGGCCACCTTCGAGGCCCGCGTGCTGCAGGTCGTCGACCGGTACGACATCGAGCTGGTCGTGCTGGCCCGGTACATGCAGATCCTGAGCCCCGAGCTCTGCGCGGCGCTCGAGGGCCGGGCGATCAACATCCACCATTCGTTCCTGCCCGGGTTCAAGGGGGCCAACCCCTACCGCCAGGCGCACGCCCGCGGCGTGAAGCTGATCGGGGCGACGGCCCACTTCGTGACCAGCGACCTCGACGAGGGCCCGATCATCGAGCAGAACGTCGTGCGGGTCGACCACACGCGCAGCGCCCCCGAGCTGATGGCGATCGGACAGGACGAGGAGAGCCGCACGCTCACCCAGGCCGTCCGCTGGTTCGCCGAGGACCGCGTGCTGCTCGACGGGGCGCGCACCATCGTCTTCCGCTGAGGCTCGTCGCCGGCGAGGGGCCGGAAGTGCCCGCTCGGGCGACGGTGGCGGGTCGTACGCTGGGCGGATGACTCCGACCGACACCGCGCATCCTGGGCCATCGAACCGGGGACCCGCCGCGACGACGCTCGGCGTGGTGCGCTTCGCCACCGGACTCTTCGCCCTCTTCACGCTCGCGCTCTGGGGCTACCTCGCGTGGTTGTTCCCGTGGCCGGCGATCGCGTTCATGATCGGGGCTCCGTTGTTCGCGATCGTCGTGTGGGCGCTCTTCCGCGCGCCGCAGGCGATCATCGCGACCGACGCGGTGGGCAAGGCCATCGTCGAGATCGCGGTGATGGGCGCGGCGACGGCGGCGTGGTTCCAGCTCGGATACCCGATCGTCGGGGTCGTGTTCGCCCTGGTCGCGGCCGTCGTCGGCGTGCTGACGTTCCGCCGCGAGGCGCGGGCGGACTGAGCAGCAGCGCCTAGAGCGTCCGCCCGGCGTTGGCGTCGAGCCACGCCTTGGGGTCGACCTGCGTCGAACCGCCCATCAGCACCTCGAAGTGCAGGTGCTCGCCCGTGGCGACGCCGGTGCGTCCGACGAGGCCGACCAGCTCGCCGACGCCGACCTGCTGGCCGACGACCAGCGGGCTCGAGCCCGAGCGCATGTGGGCGTACATCGTGCTGACGAGTCCGCCGTCGATGACGTGGTCGATCACGACGTACGTGCCGAACTGAGCGTGAACGCCGGCGATGCGGACCGTGCCGGCGGCGACGGCGCCGATCGGGGTACCGCCTCCCGGGGTCATGTCGAGCCCCATGTGCATGCTCGAGCACGCCGCGCAGGGAGCGCTGCGGGGGCCGAAGCCCGAGCTGAGCACGACGCTGCCCGGGAACGGCCAGCGGATGTCGCCCGTGCCGCTGTTGACGATCGTGCCGCCGCCCGAGGCGACGCCGGCGGCCGCTCCGAGGGCGCCGGTCGGCGACACGGCACCGCCGGTGGTCGACTCGACGGCCTCTTCGGCGACCTCCACCACGGGCGGCGGCGGGGGCGGCGGAGGCGGCGGGTCGGTGACGCCGTACGAGTCGCGCTCGGCGACGGCCAGCACGACGAGCGACGCGGCGAGCGTCTGCCCCGTCATGGGCGCGGACGTCGACACCGGGATGCCCGAGCCGCCCAGGTCGGACGCCGACGCGGGCGTGACGTTCGACGAGAAGAACAGGGTCGCGGCGAGCAGCGCGAAGGCGGGCACGGCGGCCTCGCGGGCGCGGCGGGCCATGAAGCTCGGACGGCGGGCGGGCAGGAGGCGCGGCTCCGGTGCCGAGACCGTCCGCGTCGAGCGGACGGGGACGCGCGAGACGGCGGGCTGCTGCAGAGCGGCGGGGTGCCGTGCGGCCGAGGGCGTCGCGACGGGCGAGGGGGCCTCGGGCGCGGCGGCGCGTTCACGCGCGAGCGCCTCGCGACGGGTCAGAGGCGGAGCATCGAGCCGGGGGTCGCTCACGAGACGGACGTCGTCAGGTCGGCGCAGCGGGTCACGGGTCTCCTCGGGGTGGATCGTCTGATCATAGGCAACATGCCGACGGACGGCCAGGGGCTCGGCGCATGTCGTCGACGAATCGTCAGGATCGTCCGAGCGCCACGCCGCGCCTCCTCGACCCCGCGCCTCCTCGGCCTCAGCCGCGCAGCCCGGGGAAGTCCGAGTCCCGCCACTCGCCGGCGATCCGGTCGCCCGAGACGGCGGCGTCCTCCTCGCGCTGCCGCAGCTCGACACGGCGGATCTTGCCCGAGATGGTCTTCGGCAGCTCGTCGACGAACTCGATGCGTCGCACGCGCTCGTAGGCAGGCAGGCCCGTGCGGGCGTGCGCCAGGACGTCGCGCGCGGTGTCGGCCGACGCCTCGACCCCGGCGGCGAGGGTGACGTACGCCTTGACAACGGCCAGCCGGACGTCGTCGGGTGCGGGCACCACAGCGGACTCGGCGACGGCGGGGTGCTCGATCAGCACGCTCTCGACCTCGAACGGCGACACCTTGTAGTCGGACGACTTGAAGATGTCGTCGGTGCGACCGACGAAGGTGATCATGCCGTCGGCGTCGCGCTCGGCGACGTCGCCGGTGTGGAACAGCCCGTCGCGCATCGACGACTCGGTGCGCGCCGAGTCGCCCAGGTAGCCGGTCATCAGATTCACGGGTCGCGTGGTCAGGTCGAGGCAGACCTCGCCCTCGTCGCCGACGACTCCCGTGACGGGGTCGACGAGCACGACGTCGACGCCGGGCAGCGCGCGCCCCATCGAGCCCGCCTTGATCGTGCCGCCCGGGGCGTTGGCGATGATGGCCGTCGTCTCGGTCTGGCCGTAGCCGTCGCGGATGTCGAGACCCCAGCCCTGCTGGACGCGGCCGATCACCTCGGGGTTGAGGGGTTCGCCCGCGGACAGCGCCTCGCGCAGGGCGCGGGGCCGTTCGCCGAGCGACGACTGGATCAGCATGCGCCAGACGGTGGGAGGCGCGCAGAACGACGTGACGGCGGCCCGCTCGAGCTGATCGCGCAGCGCGGCGGGACGGAAGCGCCCGTAGTTGTAGACGAAGACGGTGGCCTCGGCGGTCCACGGGGCGAAGAAGCAGCTCCAGGCGTGCTTGCCCCAACCGGGCGACGAGATGGTCATGTGCACGTCGCCGGGGCGGACGCCGAGCCAGTACGTCGTACTGAGGTGCCCCACCGGATACGAGGCGTGCGAGTGCACGACCATCTTCGGCTTGCTGGTCGTGCCCGAGGTGAAGTAGACGAGGCAGGGGTCGTCGGTCGCGGTGACGACGTCGGGTCGTACCGAGGAGGCGCGGTGCGAGTCCGCGAAGTCCGTCCAGCCCTCCGGGGCGGAGCCGCCCGACGGAACGACGGCGATGCGGGTGACGCCCTCGACGCCGTCGATCCCCTCGAAGGCGGCCGCGTCGGAGGCATTCGCGACGACGTGGCGCACGAGCCCGCGCTCGATGCGGTCGGCGAGATCGGCGGTGCCGAGCACGGTCGACGTCGGCAGGATGACGGCGCCGATCTTCATGACGGCGAGCATCGCCTCCCACAGCTCGACCTGGTTGCCGAGCATCAGCATGACGTGGTCGCCGCGCGCGACGCCGAGACCGTGCAGCCACGACGCGACCTGGTCGCTGCGACGGCGCATGGCGTCGAACGTGATGCGCTGCTCGGAGCCGTCCTCCTCGACGAGCCAGAGGGCGATGCGGTCGTCGTCGCGGGCCATGACGTCGAACCAGTCGACGGCCCAGTTGAAGCGATCGCCGACGTCGGGCCACCGGAACTCGGAGCCCGCACGGTCGAGGTCGCGCCCGAGGTCGAGCAGGTGGTCGCGCGCCGCACGGAATGCCGTCGTCGCGGATGACTCGGCGGGCGGTTCGGTCGCCGGAGCGGCATCGGGTGCGGTGGCGGGTGCGGGTGCGGGTGCGGGTGCGGGTTCGCCGGAGGGTGCGGTGCGGGGTGCGTCGGAGGCTTCGGGTGTCTGCGCGGGCATCACGCCATCATGCTCCTCGACGCATTCTGGCCGCGGCATGAGTCTCGAGACGCGAGCGGCGCCGTGCCGCCGACCGGCAGGGTCAGCACGAAGACGGCGCCTCCGGGGAGCCCGGTGTCCGGTCCGGGCTCGACGCAGACGAGATCGCCGCCGTGCGCCCGCGCGAGACCCCGCGCGATCGGGAGTCCGAGACCCGCGCCTCCGTCGCCCGACCGCCGAGCGGCGTCGAGACGGACGAGTCGCTCGAACACCCGCTCGCGGTCCGCGCCCGGCACGCCGGGCCCGTCGTCGCGGACGGTCACCGTGACCGTCCCGGTTCCGGTCTCGTTCCCGGACCCGGACCCGGCCCCGGTCCCGGTCCCGGTCCCGGCCTCACGTCGGGCCTCGCTCTCGCCCGACCGGCCCTCCCCGCCTCCGACCCCCTCGATCTCGACGGTGACGCGGCCCGTGCCGCCGGTCGCACGGGCGGCGTTGTCGAGCAGATTGCCGACGATCTGCGAGATCCGCCCCGCATCCACGGCGGCGAGCACCGGTGCCGACCCGGACCCCGACCCAGACCCCGACCCGGACCCCGATCCCGATCCGGCAGCGCTCGAGACCGTCCCGACCCCCGCCTGCGCGCGCACGACCCGCAGGTCGAGACCCGGCCGCCGCACGCGGAGCCGCTCGGCGTCGGCGCGGACGATCGCCTCGACGTCGACGACCTCGAGGTCGAGCTCGACGCCGCGGTCGACGCGCGCCATGAGCAGCATGTCGTCGATCAGGCGCGAGGCGCGCTCCGCCTCGCGCACCACGTGCACCGCCAGCCGCTCGCGGTCGGCGTCCGACGGGGGCGAGCGCACCAGGGTGTCGGCGGCGGCGCGCATGCCCGCCACCGGGGTCCGCAGCTCGTGCGCGGCGTCCGACACGAACGCCCGCACGCGGCTCTCGGCCTCGAGGGCCGTCCGCTCGGCCCCCTCCACCCCGTCGAGCATCTCGTCGAAGGCCAGCGCGACCCGTCCGATCTCGGTGTCGCGTCGCGCCGGGCGCAGCCGTCGGCCGCGGTCGCCCGAGGCGATCGACCGGGCCATCGCCGTCATGCGGTCGAGCGGCCGCAGCGTCGCCCGGACGACGAGCGCGAGACCGGCCGCGGCCACGAGCAGGAACGCCGCCGACGCGCCGAGCATCACCCAGCGCAGCTGGGTCAGGGTCTCGCCCACCGACCGGGAGTCCGTCGACAGGGTGATGGTCGATCCGTCGCTCAGCCGCGAGACGAGGGTGGTGACCTCGTCGTCCGACGAGACCTCGGACGACGAGACGGCGACCGCCGAGGAGGAGCGGGTCGTGTCGTCCGCGCCGGCCGCGTCGTCGACGGGAGCGGTCGATGCGTCGGACCCCGCGCCTCCTCGGTCCGGTCCCTGGCCGGGCCCGCCGAGCGGTCCGTCGGAGCCGAGGGCGGGCGGCCCGGCGCGGAGCTGCTCGGGGCTGGGGCCGGCGACGATCTCGCCGCCGTCGGCGTCCTCGATGACCACCGAGAGGCCCTGCGCGGACAGGCGCTCGGCGAGCTCGTCGCCGTCCACCGTGCCGACGAGCGACGCGGCGGCCGCGGCCCGGTCGGTCAGCCGGTCGACGACCTGCGCCCGGAGACGCTGGCCGAGGGTCAGCTCGACGGTCACGGCGAGCGCACCGAGCAGCACGGTCAGGAGCAGGAGCACCGCGACGACGGTGCGGACGCGCAGCGACCCGGTGCGGAGTCCCGGCGACCCGGTCTCGACGACGGGCGCCGCGCCTCCGGACGCTCGTCGGGGGTGAGGGGCTCTCACGCGCTCATCCGGTACCCGAGCCCGCGGACCGTGTGGATGAGTCGCGGCCCGGAGCCCTCCATCTTGCGACGCAGCGCGCTGAGGTGCACCTCGACCAGATTGGGGTCGTAGTCGTCGTAGCCCCACACCTGCGTGAGGATCTGCGTCTTCGAGACGGTGCGCCCGCGGCTCTCGGCGAGGAACCCCAGCAGACGGAACTCGGTCGCCGTGAGATCGAGCGGGCGGCCCCCGCGGGTGCTGCGCGCCGCATCGGGGTCGACCACGAGATCGCCGATCTCGATCACCGACGGGATCCGGCCCCGACGGCGCAGAACGGCCGTGACGCGGGCGATCAGCTCGGCGACGGCGAATGGCTTGACGATGTAGTCGTCGACACCCTCGGCGAAGCCCCGCAGGCGGTCGTCGACCTCGTCGCGGGCGGTGAGCATGACGACCGCGGCATCCGAGGAGGTGCGGATCACCGCCGCGAGCCGGATCCCGGGTGCGCCGGGCAGCATCCAGTCGAGCACGACGAGATCGGGCACGAACGACCCGAGCTCGTCGGCGAGAGCACCGCCGTCGGCGAGACCCCGCGTGGTGAAGCCCTCGGCGTCGAGCGCGGCGAGGACGGCGGTGCGGATCGTCTCGTCGTCGTCGACGACGAGGATGCGGGCGGGGCTGAGCATCCGGCGACGCTAAGCGGCCCGCGTATGAACCGGCTATGGGCGGGCTGGCAGTCCGGTGGGGCATCCGACCGGTCGACGGAGCTTAAGTCGTGCTTCAGAAACGGCTCCGAGAGTGGTGTCAGCCGGCGGGATCCCGTCGGCGACACGAGCAGGAGACATCATGACGAACGACCGCACACCCGACGACGACCGCTTCGACGCCCGCTTCGATCGCCCCGCCGGTTCTGGCGCCGGCGGTTCCGGTTCCGCCGGTTCCGGTGCCGGCGGTTCCGGTGCCGGTTCCGCCGCCGGCGCCGGCGGTTCCGCCGACCGGACTCCGGCCGACGACCAGGCGACCCGCGAGCTGCCGATGACCGCCGCGGGGGCCGGCGACGCCCGAGCCGCAGCCGCTGACGCTCCCTCCTCCGCATCCGCCGCGACGACCGCCCGTCGCCGGCCGACCAGGAGACTGCTGATGGGCGTCGGCATCGCCGCCGGACTCGCCCTCGTCGGCACGAGCACCGCCGTCGCGGTCTCGAACGCCGACCGCCCGGCGAGCGCCTCGACCTCCGACTCGGCGGAGGGCGGCACCGGCGGAGCGACGGGGTCCGACGGGTCGAGCGGGTCGGACGGGTCGGAGCCGACGACGGGCGAGACCGGACCGGCCGACGGCGTGATGCCGACCGCCCCGGCGGCGCCCGGCTCCGAGTCCGGCGCACCCGAGTCCCCCGACGCCGACGGCACCGCTCCGACGCCCGGCGACTGCGGCCCGGCGGCCGACGGCGGTCCCGGCGCCGGAGGCCCGCTCACCGAGGGCGGCCCGGCGAAGGGCGGCCCGGCAGAAGGCGGCGCGACTGAAGGCGGCCCGGCAGCGGACGGCCCGGCAGCGGACGGCCCGGCGAAGGGCGGCCCGGCGGAGGCGCCGGCACCCCCTCGCGCCGAGGGCCCGGCCGAGGGCGACGACGACGCGACCCGTTCGGCTCCGCCCACGGGTGAGCCGACCGCACCGACCGAGACGCCCTCCGCCGACTCCGAGACCGGTTCGGGCTCCTGACCCTGGTGAGGGCCCGTCGCTCACCAGGCGGCGAGTCCGTCGCGCGCAGCGTCGGTCGGCCGCTCAGCCCCGAGCGCGCGGCGCATCCTCCGCGTCCGGGTCGGGGACGGGAGGCGCGGGTCAGCCCTGCGCGCCCGTCACGACCGCGGTGCGCCGCGACCAGGTGTCGTCGCCGAGCTGGGCCAGCATGAAGCGCGCGACGTCGGCGCGGGCGACCTTCGTCGAGGCGCCGGCGGGCAGCCGCTCGGCGACGACGAGGTCGCCGGTCGCGGGGCCGTCGGTGAGACGGGTGGGGTAGACGAGGGTCCAGTCGAGGTCGCTCGCGCGGACCTCGGCGTCGGCCACCTCCTTGGCGGCGTAGACGCGGCCGAGGACGCTGTGGAAGAACATCTTCTGCATGGCCCCGGCGTCCCGCTCGCTGTCGCCGACGCCGAAGGCCGAGCACACGATCAGCCGGCCGACCCCGGCCTCGGCGAGCGCGGGCAGCAGCACCCGACCGACCTCGAGCTCGACCGGCATCCGGAAGTTGCGCGAGCCCACCGCGTTGAGCACCACGTCGCGTCCTGCGACGGCCTCGGCCATGTGCGAGGGCGTCGTGGCGTCGCCGACCACCACGTCGACCTCGTCGCTCGTCTCGAGAGCGGTGGCGTCGCGCACGAGCACCCGCACGTCGTGACCTGCGGCGACGGAGGCGCGGAGGAGGTGGGAGCCGACGCCCCCGGTGGCGCCGAGCAGCAGGACCTTCACGAGGGCTCCTAGGGTCTGGAGGGGCGGTTCCGGTCGTCGAGACCAGAAGGACGATCCAACTCCCCCCGCCTGCCAGCTCCCCCCGGCCCCGCCGCCAACGGACAGCGGCGGGGCCGGCGACTAGGCCCGGGACACGCGCAGCGTGACGATCTCGAAGGGTCGCAGCGTCAGCTCGATCGGGGTCCCGGCGCCCCACCGGCCGGACTCGGCCGTGCCCTCGCCGAGAGCGCGTTCGATGAGGTCGGTCCGCCAGGCGTCGCCCAGCCCGCTGGCGGCGTCGAGCGTCACGGTGGTCGTCGAGCGACCACCGCGGGCCTCGTAGAGCCGCACGATCAGGTCGCCCGAGCGGTCCTCGGCGAGCTTGACCGCCTCGACCAGCACGGCGGGCGACGACGACGTGACGATCGGCGCCACGTGCACCCCGGCGACCCCGGGCACCCGGCGCACGGGCAGGTTCAGCCGGTAGCCGGCCGTCGCGGCGTCGAGGACGTCGGGGGCGACGCGCACCGACGAGCGGAGCACGTGCCGCCCCTGGTCGGCGTGCGGGTCGGGGAACGTCGGCGCCCGCAGGAGCGACTGCCGCACGAGGGTGGTCGTGCCGCCGTCGCCGCCCTCGTCGGCCGTGCGCGTGGTGCGGGTGATGTCGTGCCCGTACGTGGCGTCGTTCGCGATGGCGACGCCGAAGCCGGGCTCGGCCACGTGCACCCAGCGGTGGGCGACCGTCTCGAAGCGCGCGAAGTCCCACGAGGTGTTGACGTGCGTCGGCCGCTGCACGTGACCGAACTGCACCTCGCTGGCCGCCCGGTCGGCGTGCACGTCGAGCGGGAACGCGAGCTTCAGCAGCTTCTGGCGCTCGTGCCAGTCGATGTCGCTCTCGACGTGCAGCTCGGCCTCGCCGTCGTCGAGCCACCAGCGCTGCACGATCGTCGAGTCGCCGAACCGTCGGGTGACGACGAGGGCTCCCCCGTCGGCGACGACGGACTCCGCCTCGACGAGATCGGTGCGGACGTTGCGGTAGGCGGCGTCGACGTCCCAGGCGTCCCACTGGTTCGGGGTGTCGCGGAACAGCTGGAGCAGACCGAGACGCGAGCCGGGAGCGACCAGATCGCGACCGCTGGCGGCGTCGACCAGCGAGGCGACCAGCCCGTCGCGATCGAACTCCGCCCGCACGCGGCCGTTGTCGAGCACCCAGCCGTCGCCCGAGGCGACCGGGGCGATCGTCCCGACTCCCGCCTCCTGGGCCGTGCCCTCGGTCGTGCCCGCGAGCGCGGACACGCCCGCCGCGGTCACCGGCCCGGCGTTGAAGGTCACCGTCGTCGACCCGTCCGCCTCGGCGGAGGCCCCACCGGCACCGGCACCCGCGAGCGCCCGCTGAGCCGCGCCGATGATCGCCTCGAGCTCGGCGGCCACGCGGGCGTACTGGCGCTCGGCCTCGTGATGCACCCAGGCGATCGACGAGCCCGGCAGGATGTCGTGGAACTGCTGCAGCAGGACGACGTGCCAGATCTGCTCGAGCGCGTCGTAGGGGTAGTCGACGAGCCCGCGGGCGGCGGCGGTGGCGCTCCACAGCTCGGCCTCGCGCAGCAGGTGCTCGCTGCGGCGGTTGCCCTGCTTCGTGCGAGCCTGCGATGTGTAGGTGCCGCGGTGGAATTCGAGGTACATCTCGCCCGACCAGACGGCGGGGTCGGTCAGCTCCGCACGGGCCTCGGCGAAGAACGAGGCCGGGGTCCCGACGCGGACGCGGGGCGAACCCTCGAGGTCCCGGGCCCGGTGGGCCGCCGCCGTCATCTCGCGGGTCGGGCCGCCGCCGCCGTCGCCCCAGCCGAAGGGGACGATCGAGACGTTGGAGAAGCCCTTCTCGGCGTACCTGCGCTCGGCGTGGGCGAGCTCGGCCGGCGAGAGGTCGGAGTTGTACGTGTCGACCGGGGGGAAGTGCGTGAAGACGCGGCTGCCGTCGATCCCCTCCCAGAGGAACGTGTGGTGCGGCATGCGGTTGGTCTCGTTCCAGGACTCCTTCTGCGTGAAGAACGAGCTGGCCCCGGCCGCTCGGGCGATCTGAGGCATCGCCCCGGTGTAGCCGAACGAGTCGGGCAGCCACACCTCGTCGTTGTCGATGCCGAACTCCCGGAGGAAGAACCCCTTGCCCGCGACGAACTGCCGGGCGAGGGCCTCGCCGCCGGGCATGTTCGTGTCGGACTCGACCCACATGCCCCCGACGGGCACGAACCGCCCCTCGGCGACCTTCTCGCGCACCCGCGCGTAGAGCTCGGGGTAGCGCTCCTTCAGCCAGGCGTACTGCTGCGCGCTCGACGCGGCGAAGACGAACTCGGGGTCGTCGTCCATCAGGGCGACGACGTTCGAGAAGGTGCGGGCGACCTTCCGCTGGGTCTCGCGGACGGGCCACAGCCAGGCCGAGTCGATGTGGGCGTGTCCGGTGGCGACGACCCGGTGCGCGCTGGCAGCGGCGGGCGAGGCCAGCACCGGGGCGAGCGCCTCGCGCCCGGCGCCGGCCGACCCGGCGACGTCGTCGTGGTCGACGACGTCGCACAGACGGTCGAGCGCGCGGAGGATCTCGTGGCGGCGGGGCGAGCCGAGGTCGAGGGTCCGCATGAGCCCGAGCAGGGTCCACACGTCGCGATCGAGTTCGGCGACGACGTCGTCGCGTTCGGTCAGATCGACCCGCCGCAGGGCGTAGATCGGCTGGTCGCCCGCCGTCGCCGGGTCGCCGAGCGGGGTCACGCCGTGGAAGTCGTCGCCGCCGATGTCGGGGTTCGACGCCGCCTCGATGTACAGATCGATGGGGCTGCCCGCGGTGATGCCCGAGCCGACCGAGGCGAGCGGCACGTAGCCGTTGTACGGCTCGATCGCCTTGACGATGGTGCCGTCGGGCCGCCAGACCAGCCCCTCGGCCTGGAACCCCGGCTGACGGATGCTGAACCCGAGGTCGACGACCAGCTCGATCGAGGTCGACGGGTCGTCGCCGAACCCCTCGGGCACGGTGCCCGTGACGTGGAACCAGGTCGTGCCCCAGGGGCGGCTCCACGCCTGACCGGCGGTGAACGGCGAGAAGGTCTGCCCCACGGCGTCGGCGAACGGGACCGGCTCGCCCGGGGCCTCCCACGCGGTGAGGGTCAGCGGCACCGCGCGGCGGTAGACCGCCGGGACGATGCGGTCGCGGACGAATCGGTCGATGCGTGCCTCGACGAGGGCGGTGTTGTCGTGCATGGGGATCAGTCTCCTGACGGGCGCGCCGCGGCGCGCGATGGGGCGGTCGTCCTGTGGATCGAGAGGAAGCGGGGCGGGGTGGGGAGGAGGCGCGTCATCCCTTGACGGCGCCGGCCAGAGCGTTCGAGCCGCCGAGCGTCCGCGAGACGAGCACATAGAGCGCGATCACGGGCACCGAGTAGACGAGCGAGAAGGCGGCGAGCTGGCCGTAGGCGACCGACCCGTACTGGCCGAAGAAGTTGAAGATGCTCACGGCGGCGGGCTGCTTGTCGGGGCTGAGGAGGAGCACGAACGGCACGAAGAAGTTCCCCCAGGCCTGGATGAACACGAAGATGAACACCACCGCGATGCCGGGCCGCATGAGCGGCACGACGATGCGGGTGAGGGTCGAGAACATCGACGCGCCGTCGGTCCAGGCGGCCTCCTCGAGCGAGATCGGCACGCTGTCCATGAAGTTCTTCGCCATCCAGATCGCCATCGGCAGGCTCGTCGCGGCCAGGAAGAACACCGTGCCGCCGACCGAGTCGATCAGGTTGAGCGAGACGAACAGGCTGTAGACGGGCACCATCATCGCCGTGATGGGCAGCCCGGTGCCGAACAGGATGCCGTAGAGGAACGGCTTGTTGATCCGCATGCGGTACCGCGAGAGCGGATAGGCGGCGAGGATCGCGACGACGACCGTCACGAGCGCGCAGCCGCCCGAGACGATGAGGCTGTTCATCAGGGGGATGAACGAGATCTCCGGGGTCAGCACCGCGGTGAAGTTGTCGAGCGTGAACTCCGTCGGCACCTTCGCCGACAGGGTCGCCGACGGGTCGAACGAGGCCAGCAGCAGCCAGACGAGGGGGACGGCGAAGCAGATCGCGATGACGATCAGCACGACGTTCGAGACGGCCTTCATGCTGCGGCCGCTGGGTGAGGTCATGGCCATGGTCAGTCGACCTCCGGTTTCAGGGCCCTGATGTAGATGATCGAGAAGACGGCGCCGACGAGCAGCATGATGGTCGCGATGGCGGTGCCGAAGCCGAGCTGCGAGAACTGGAAGGCCTCCTGGTACGCGAGGATCGGCAGCGTCGTGCTGTTGGTGCCGGGGCCGCCGCCCGTCATCACGTAGATGAGGGTGAAGACCGACAGGGTCTGCAGCGTCGTCAGCATGAGGTTCGTCGAGATGCTGCGGCGGATGACCGGCAGCGTGATGAAGACGAGCCGCTGCCAGCCGGTGGCCCCGTCGACCTCGGCGGACTCCGTGATCTCGGGCGGCACCTCCTGGACGGCCGCCGAGTAGACGAGCATCGAGAACGCGGCGCCGCGCCAGACGTTGGCGAGGATCACCGACAGCATCGGCAGCTCGTACAGCCAGTTCGCCCCGGTCACGCCGAACCACGACAGCACCGTGTTCAGGGTGCCCGAGTCGTTGAAGAACGCGTACGCGGCGAAGGCGGCGACGATCTCGGGCAGCACCCACGCGGCGATCACGAACGTGCCGACGACCGAGCGGACGACCCGGTGGCCGTTCCGCATGAGCAGGGCCAGGCCGAGCCCGACGAGGTTCTGCCCTATGACGGCCGAGAAGAAGACGAAGGCGAGTGTCAGCAGCACCGACTTCGGGAAGTCGGGGTCGACGAAGAGGTCGGTGTAGTTCTGGAACCCGACGAACTGCGCGCCGCCGGCGGCGTAGCCGGTGAGCGACGCGTCGGTGAACGAGCCGTAGAGGCTCGAGATGACGGGCCCGAGCAGGAAGAGCGCGAGCAGCACCATCGCCGGCACGAGCGGCAGGGTGCGGGCGCCGGTGCGGAGGGCGCGCGCCTTGGCGGCTCCGGCCCGACGACCGGGCTTCTCGCCCTTCGGTCCCGGCCCGGGGGCCCCCGGCCGGTCGCCTCCGCGACCGACCGGGGTGGGGGCGATGGTCGCCATGCGGCTAGTCCGTCGCCTTCTGCGTCTCGTCCTCGCCGACGATCCCGACCAGCTGCTCGTCGAACGCGGCCGCCGCCTCCTCGGGGCTCTGCTGTCCCGTCATGACGGCCTCCATGGCCACGGTGATCTCGTTCGAGATGCGGCTGTAGTCGGTCGTCGCGGGGCGGAAGTGCGTCACGGGCACGATCGACGAGAAGAACTCGAAGGTCGGGTTGCTGCTGACGTACTCGGGGTCCTCGGCGACGTCGCTCCGCACGGCGATCTGGCTGGCGGCGATGTCGTAGCTCTGCGAGCCCTCCTTGTCGAGGGCGTCGGCGATGAACTCGAACGCCTTGTCGGGGTTCTTCGTGTTGGCGCCGACCGCGAGGGTCCAGCCGCCCGACATGCTCGTCGCGCCGGGCTCGTCGCCGTCCTGGGTGGGCATGGGCGCCTGACCCATCACGTCGTTCCACTCGGGCCACGGGTTGGTGCCCGTCTCGAGCCACGTGCCGCTCAACCACGATCCGTCGAGGTCGATGGCGAGCTTGCCCTGGGGCAGCCATTCGCCGGCGACGATGGTGCCGATGTTGGTGTCCAGCGCCTCCTCGGGCTTCGGGCCGACGCCGCCCTGGTAGACGTCCTCGATGAAGCCGAGCGAGTCGACGAAGCCCTGCGAGTCGGTCAGCCATTTGCCCGACTCGTCGTCGTAGAGGGTGCCGGTCGGCGTGCCGTAGAGCAGCATCTCGAAGCCCTGCATCGTGGCGCCCTCGCCCTGCGGCTTGCCCGAGTAGACGTTGATCGGGACGACGTCCGGCAGCTTCTCCTTGACGGTGTCGGCGGCGTCGAGGACGTCCTGCCAGGTCTTGGGCTCCCACGGCACGGGCAGCCCGGCCTGGGCGAAGAGGTCCTTGTTGTACCAGAGGGCCCGCGTGTCGGTGCCCATGGGGATCCCGTAGGTCTTGCCGTCCTCGCCGACGCCGGCCTGCTTGGCGTTGTCGTAGAACATGTCCCAGTCGTCCCACGACTCGGTGTACTCGTCGAGGGGCAGCAGGTAGCCGGCGGCCGCGTCGCTCTTGACCTTGAAGGTGTCCTCGTACATGACGTCGGGGGCGGTGGCGGCCGACCGGTTCATCAGGGCGAGCTTCGTGAAGTAGTCGTCGTTCTGCGCCGCGATCGGCACGAACTCGACCTTCATGCCGGGGTTGGCCTCTTCGAAGGTCTTCGCCGTCTCCTTCATGTGGGCGTCCATCTGGGTGAACGTCCCGAACTTCTGGTACGCGACCTTGATGGTGTCGGAGTCGCCGCTGCCGGCGCCTCCTCCTGCGCAGCCCGAGGCCATCAGCGCTGTGGCGACCGCTGCTGCGGCGACGGCCAGTGCGCGACGGCGCCCTCTGGCCGAGGTGAACGTGCGTGACATGGTGCTCCTTTGCTCCATCCGCGACGACGCCGGGCAACTCCGTCCGGCCGCGATGCAATTACTACATCGTATGGAGTAACTCGTGTCAAGAGCGGATCAGGTGACGATTCCGTCACGGGCCAGACCGAGGAGGCGCGGGTCGGCACCCGAAGGAGGCGCGCCTCCCGCAGTCGCCGACCCGCGCCTCCCGCCCCTCGTCCGACCGGATCGGGCCCTGATCAGGCCGTGATCAGGAGGGCCGCGGGCCGCGGAGAGAACGTCTGGTCGAGCACGAGGCAGGCCGCGCCGACGGCCGCCACGTCGACGCCGATCGACGACTCGACGAGGTTCACGGGGTGCTTGGCGATGAGGGCCGGGTCGTCGCGCAGCGCCGCCGGCAGCACATCGAGCACGTGCCGCGACAACGGCGCCCAGAACGGTCCGCCGAACACGATCTCGTCGAGGTCGAGCAGGTTGACCACCGTGACGAGCGCCCGGGCGAGGTGCCGACCGGCGCCGTGCAGCACGCCGAGCGCCCCCGGGTCGCCGGCGTCGGCCTTCGCGACGAGCGCGCGGAACGCCTCGTCGATGCGTCGCATGTCGACCGCGTCGCCGCTCGTCGCGGCCTCGACCAGCGCCTCCTCCGAGACGTCGCCCCGCGTCAGCACGCCGGAGGCCTCGGCCTCGCGCACGAGCCCGTGCGGGGTGATGAGCTCGCCGACGCAGCCGATCCGACCGCAGGTGCAGCGATGACCCTGGTGGTCGACCATCACGTGGCCGGTGTCGCCCGCGTTGGCGCTCGCACCCCGCAGCACGTCGCGTCCGAGCACGAGCCCGGTGCCGTAGCCGGTGCCGTAGTACACGAAGGCGAAGTCGCTCCGCCCGCCGCTCGCCCCGTCGCTCAGCCACAGCTCGGCGACGGCGCAGGCGGTGACGTCCTTCTCGAGCAGCACGGGCAGGCCCGTCGCCTCGCTGAGAGCGCGGCGCAGCGGAACGTGCCGCCAGAGCGGCATCATCGGCGGATCGAGCACGAGACCGGGGCCGATGTCGACGGGGCCGGGCGACGCGATGCCCACCCCGAGCAGCAGCTCGCGGTCGACCCCGCTGTCGACGATGAGGCGGTCGATGGCGCGCGCCATCAGGGCCACCACCTCGTCGGGCTCGGACGCCGACGGGGTCAGCTCGCGGGAGTCCACCACGATGGCGCCCTCGAGGTCGAGCAGCACGAAGGTCAGCACCGCCGGGTCGATGTGGACGCCGACGGCGAACCGGCCCCGCGCCTCCAGCTGCAGCATCGTCCGGGGCTTGCCGGGGCCGCTGATCACGGTGCCGCTCTCGCGGATCAGCCCGGCGTCGATCAGGCGACGCGACACCCCGGTCACGGCCTGCGGGCTGAGCCCCGTGCGTGCCGCGATCTCGGTGCGGCTCAGCCCCGCCGACTCGCGGCGGACCGCGTCGAGCACCACGGATCGGTTGAAGCCGCCGATCGCCGGAAGGTTCGTCCCTCGGTTCATTCTCGTCATCATCCACGACCGCGGGGCTCTCCGCCCGCCGGGGCCCGTGCGCGTCGGCCTCTGCACAAGCCCCCCGGCGATGCTGGTGCCGTGAGCGCCACCGCCATTAGCCTGAGGGCATGTCGGATCTGCGCCTCGAAGAACTGTCCGCCGCCACCGTGGTCGCGGCCAACAACCTGACGCTCAAGCCGGGCCAAGAGCAGTACGTCGCCCCGGTGTCGCACTCGATCGCCGAGGCGTACGTCAACCCGACGACCGCCTGGCCGCGCGTGGTGGTCGACGCCGAGGGCGCCGTCGTCGGCTTCATCATGGGCAACTTCGACGCCTCCGCCGACGACGAGGCGCTGCGCAGCTGCATCTGGCGCATCAACGTCGAGGCCGACGCGCAGGGGCGCGGCGTCGGCCGGTTCGCCGTCCACTCGCTGGCCGAGGAGGCGCGCAGCCGGGGCTTCGATCGGCTGACGGTCATGTACGAGCCCGGCGCCGACGGGCCAGCCGACTTCTTCGCCCACATCGGCTTCGAGGTCGTCGGCGAGACGCCGTACGGCGAGCACTTCGCGGCGCTGACCCTGGTGCCCGGGTCGGGGACGGGGTCCGGGACGGGGTCGGGGTCGGGGTCGGGGTCGGCGGCGGACGGGTCGTCCGATCACGTCGCCTGAGGCTTCGGTCGAGCCGGCCGAGCCGGGCGAGCCGGCCGAACCGGGCGAGCCGGCCGGACCGGGCGAGCCGGCCGAGCCGGCGCGCGACGGGTCCGACTTCGTCTCCCGGGTCGTCGAGGTCGTCGAGTCGATCCCCGCGGGGCGCGTCATGACCTACGGCTCGGTCGCGGCGACCCTCGGTTCGCGCGCGTCGAGGGCCGTCGGCCAGGTGATGGCGTACGCGGGCTCCGAGCTGCCGTGGTGGCGGGTGATCCGCGCCTCGGGGCACGCCCCGCGGGATCACGAGAGCCGGGCGCTCGAGAACTACCGGGCGGAGGGCACACCGCTGCTGTGGTCTCGGGCCGGCACGTTCCGCGTGGATCTCGAGCGCGCCTCCTGGGAGCCCTGACCCGCACGATCACCCTGACGGATGAGACGGTCTCCCCCGCAGGCTGATCCGCCCGGCGTCTCGAGGCGCTTGGCTCGGAGCATGCCCTCCCTCACCCGCCTCGTCGCCGCGGCCGCCCTCGTCGCGACGCTCTCGACCGGTCTCGCCGCCTGCTCGCTCGCCGACCTCGGGTCGCCGCAGAGGAGCTTCGAGTTCGACAGCTACGGCGAGGCCCCGAAGTCGGGCACGCGGTCGTTCGTCCTCGCGGGCTGGGTGCCGTCGGACGCCACCTCGATCCGCGCGGTCGCCCTGCGAGACGACCCCCAGGAGGCGGTGCTCGCCTTCCGCACGGCCGCTCCCCTCGCCGAGGCGGCCGGTTGCGCGCCTGCCGACCCGCTCGAGTCGGCACCGCCCATCGCCCCCGACTGGTGGCCGTCCGACCTGCCGACGGCCGGGGTCGTCTGCGGTGACTGGTCGGCCGTGACGACCGACGACGGCGAGGTGTACGCGTGGCGGGACGCCGCGCCGACGCGGACCGCCGGCGCGGAGTGAGGCTCCGCGGTCAGCGAGGTGAGCGCGGTCAGCGCGTCCAGTCGTAGGGGGTCGTCGTCGAGACCCGGACGAGCCCCGACCGCTCGAGGATGGGCCGCGAATCGTCGGTCGAGTCGCTGTGGACGAGCGTCTTGCCCTGGGCGAGCGCCGAGCGGGCGCGAGCCGCGGTCAGTGCGCGGTAGATGCCTCGGTGCCGGTGCGCCTCGAGGGTGGCGCCGCCCCAGATCCCGACGAAGTCCGTGCTGGGCACCGGCTCGAGACGCCCGCCGCTCACCATCTCGCCGTCGACCTCGGCGACCCAGAGCTCCATGCCGTCGGCCCGTGCGAGCCGTGAGACGAGGGCGTCGGCCTGTCGCGCGTCGACGGACTCGCCGAAGGCCTCGTCGACCATCGCGCTCATCGCACGGACGTCGGGCTCGGTCTCGACCCGTCGCAGGGTGACGCCCTCGGGGGTGTCACCCGCCTCCGCCAGGGCGGAGAGCGGGCCGATCATGATCGACTCGGGCTCGCCCGCTTCGAAGCCGTTCGCGATGAGGGCCTCGTGCAGCCCCGGCGCGTGGTCGTGTCCGCGCGTCTTCCACTCGACGCGATCGATCGAGGCGTCGGCCGAGAAGTGCTCGATCGCGCTCGCCACCAGGCCTCGCACGGCGTCGCCGTCGGCGCCGCCGAGGTCCCGGTACGTGACGAAGCCGCGACCGCCGGCGAAGGTCACGAGACGCAGGGGGCCCTCGAGGGTGACCGCGATGGCGCTCGGGGTCTCGGCGTCGGTCCGGAGCTGCTCGTCGTAGGCCTGCAGGTACCGCTGTGCGTCAGTCATCGGGGACACGCTAACGGAGTGGAGGCCCGCCGCGTCAGACGAGCGAGTCCCGCCAGGCCGCGTGCAGCTGCGCGAAGCGCCCCGTTCCCGAGATGAGGTCGGCGGGGCTGCCGTCTTCGACGACCCGTCCGTACTCCATCACCAGCACCCGGTCGGCGATCGCGACGGTCGACAGCCGGTGCGCGATGATCAGCGCCGTGCGGTCGGCGAGCAGGGTCTGCAGCGCCTCCTGCACCATGCGCTCCGACGGGATGTCGAGCGACGCGGTGGCCTCGTCGAGGATGAGCACGCTCGGGTCCGCGATGAACGCCCGGGCGAACGACAGCAGCTGCCGCTGACCGGCCGAGACCCGTCCACCGCGCTTGTTCACGTCGGTGTCGTACCCGTCGGGCAGCGCCATGATGAACTCGTGCGCGCCGACCGCCCGGGCGGCGCGTTCGATGTCGTCGCGGGTGGCATCCGGCTTGCCGAGCGCGATGTTGTCCGCGACGGACCCCGAGAACAGATAGGCCTCCTGGGTGACCATGACGATCGCGCGTCGGAGGTCCTTCGGGTGCAGATCGCGGAGGTCGACCCCGTCGAGCGTGATGCGGCCGCGCGTCGGGTCGTAGAAGCGCGAGATGAGCTTCGCGAGCGTCGACTTGCCGGCGCCGGTCGAGCCGACCAGGGCGATGGTCTGACCGGCGGGCACCGTCAGATCGAACTCGGGCAGCACGACGGTGTCGGCGTTGTAGGCGAACTCGACGTCGTCGAACTCCACCCGGCCGGTGGCGTGCCAGAGGTCGACCGGATGCGCCGGGTCGGGCACGCTCGGCTGCTCTTCGAGCACGCCCGAGATCTTCTCGAGCGCGGCCGACGCCGACTGGTAGCCGTTGTAGAACATGGCCATCTCCTCGGCGGGGTCGAAGAACCGCTTGGCGTACAGGGCGACCGCGAGCAGCGCCCCGATCGCCAGGGTGCCGTCGATGACCCGGAACCCGCCGAACAGGACGACCGCGGCGAGCGTCGCGTTGCCGATCAGCACGAGCCCGGGGTCGAAGGTGCCGAACAGGGTGAACACCTTCGAGTTGGCCTGGCGGTAGTCCTCGACGTAGCCGCCGTACTCCTTCTCGTTGCGCCCCTCCTTGCGGAACGCCTGAACGGCGCGCATGCCGGTCATGGTCTCGACGAAGTGCACGATCACCCGCGCGCTCGTGACGCGCGTCGCGCGGAAGAGCTTCTGCGAGCGCACCTGGAACCATCGGGTCAGAGCGACCAACGGCACGAGCGCGACGGCCAGCACGAGACCGCTCCGGGGGTCGAGGGCGACGAGCGCGATCGCCGTGAAGAGCATGTAGAGCAGCCCCGACACGAGCTGGTTGATGCCCGAGTCGAGCAGTTCGCGGATGGAGTCGAGGTCGCTCGTCTGCCTCGAGATGATCCGACCCGACGTGTACGTCTCGTGGAATTCGAGGCTCAGCCGC
This sequence comes from Frigoribacterium sp. Leaf263, assembly GCF_001422285.1. Classification (GTDB taxonomy): domain Bacteria; phylum Actinomycetota; class Actinomycetes; order Actinomycetales; family Microbacteriaceae; genus Frigoribacterium. Next base: position 581,864 of record NZ_LMMO01000004.1, on the reverse strand, counting down.
TGCGTGTGGAGGAACAGCCGCTTGCGGAGATCGATCAGGATCGCCTGGCTGATCCGCGCCGAGAGCACCGTGTACTGCGCCATGAGCACGGCGCCGATGACCCCGGTCACGAGGTACACCACGACGACGAGGATCGCCGGCGCCCAGTCCTGCCGGTCCATCAGGGCGGGCAGAGCCCGGTCGATGCCGAACGCGATGAGTGCGGGGCCGGCGACCTGGGCGCCGACGCTGATGACGACGATGACGCCCATGAGCGCGAGTCGCCAGCGCAGCGGGTGCACCAGTGAGCCGAGGAGGCGCAGCGAGCGCCCCCGGAGCCGCCTGCTCTCGTCGCGGGTGAAGTCGTCGCGCTCCTCGCCGCGGACGCCCTCGGTGCTCGAGCCGCGCCCGACGCGCTTCTCGGCGGGGGTCCTGCCGTCGAGCGCCTCGCGCCCGGCGTCGTCGCGGTCACGGTCGCGGTCGTCGCGGTCGCGGTCGTCCGTCCTCTGGTCGCTCATGCGAGCACCTCGTCTCGGGTGGTGGTGTCGTCGTCGAGCGACGAGATGACGTAGCGGTAGTGCTCGTTGACGGCGAGCAGATCGGAGTGCGTGCCGACGGCGGTGACGACCCCGTTCTCGAGCAGGGCGACCCGGTCGGCGAGCGTGACGGTCGACGGGCGGTGCGCCACGATCAGCGACGTCGTCGAGACGAGCACGCGGCGGAGCCCCGCCTCTACCCGGGCCTCCGTGTCGACGTCGAGGGCCGAGAGGGGGTCGTCGAGCACCAGCACGGCCGGCCGGGCCGCGATGGCTCTGGCCAGGGCGAGGCGCTGACGCTGACCGCCCGAGAGGCTGAGCCCCTCTTCGCCCACGCGGGTGTCGACGCCGTGCGGCAGCCTCTCGACGAAGTCGGACTGCGAGATCTCGAGCGCCTCGCGCAGCACGCGGTCGGCCTCCTCGGGGTCGTCGGCGAGGTCGGGGCGACCCAGCAGCACGTTGTCGCGCACGGTGGCGCTGAAGAGCGTGGCGTCCTCGAAGGCCATGCCGACGTGTCGCCGCAGCTCCTCGCGGGTGAGATCGCGCAGGTCGACGCCGTCGAGCAGCACCTGCCCGTCGGTGACGTCGTAGAGCCGCGGCACGAGGGCGAGCAGCGTCGTCTTCCCCGAGCCGGTCAGACCGACCAGGGCCATGGTCTCACCGGGTTCGAGCACGAGGTCGACGCCGTCGACGAGGTCGGCGAACTGGGCGGGCGAGTCCTGGTACCTGAAGTGCGCGTTGCGGAACTCGAGTCGCCCGCGGGGCTCGGCGATCGTGCGCGGCTCGGCGGGGTCGGTGACCGTGTTCGTGCTGTCCATCACCTCGAAGAAGCGATCGGCGGCCGTCCGGGTGTCGAAGGTCATCGACAGCAGGAACCCGATCGACTCGACGGGCCACCGGAGCACGGTCGCCGTCGCGAAGAACGCGAAGAGCTGGCCGACGGTGAGCTGCCCGTCGGCGGCGAGCCAGATGCCGCCCAGCAGACAGAGGGCGAACGCCACGTCGGGCACGAGCAGCAGCCACAGCCACAGCTTCGAGACGGCCCGCGCCTTCTCGATCTCGGTGCCGCGCAGATCCTCCGCCTGCTTCTCGAACTCGCGCAGCGAGTGCTTGCCGCGACCGAAGGCCTTGAGCACGCGGATGCCGTGCACGCTCTCCTCCACGCTCGTCGCGAGGTCGCCGACCTGATCCTGGCTGCGACGAGCGACGAGCGAGTACCGCTTCTCGAAGGCGAGGCTGACCACGAAGACGGGGATCGACGCGACCACGAAGAGCAGCCCGAGCACCCAGCTGTAGAAGAAGAGCACGACGAAGCCGACCACGATGGTCAGCAGGTTGACGACGAGCAGCACCAGCCCGAACGCCAGCCACCGGCGGATGAGACTCAGATCGCTCACCGAGCGACTGAGCAGCTGGCCGCTCTGCCACCGGTCGTGGAACGCCACCGGGAGGTCTTGCAGCTTGGCGTAGAGCGCGTTGCGCATGGACGCCTCGACGTGCGTGCTCGGCGTGAGCACCAGGCGCCGCCGGGCCGCGATCATGAACGCCTCGACGACGCCGAGGCCGAGCACGACCGCGAACGCCGGCCAGACCTGCGAGCGGTCGCCGCTCGACAGGGGCCCGTCGACGAGCAGCTGGAGCACGACGGGGATGAGCAGCGCCACGACCGCGGCGAGCAGGGCCGCGACCATGCCGAGCACGATGCGCGGAACGGCCGGGCGGGCGTAGGGGTAGAGGCGCATGAGCGCACGCAGCGTCGACGGCTTGCGGTCGCCGCCGGGCGATGACGGGGTGGAGGTGGACTGTGCTGGCATGACTGATCCAAGTGTCGTGATCTGGCAGGGGGCCGCGCGGGCGCGGTCGCTCCCCTGGGGAGTGTCTCGTGGTGCCGGCGGCCTGTGGAGGCCGCGTCCGGCGGGCGTCGTCAGGCGCCCGGTCGGCTTCGTCGTGCGCTGCGGTGCGTCAGGCCGCCGCAGCCGGTTCGGAGTCGACGACCGTCAGGGCCGAGGAGGCGCGGGCTGAGAGGACACGGTCGTCGCGTCCGACCGTCGTGGTCGCTGTCATCGTCATGATGTCCCCCAGGAGGTCGGCGTCGACGGCCGTCTCCGACCGACTGCAAGCAGCCTTACAGGATAGGTGCGCGAACACCCCCACCGCAAGACCGATCAGTTCGGATCGCGGTGGGGGTGTCGAGGTCGGACCCGCCTCGGAGCGGGGCGGGCTCAGTGGAAGAAGTGACGCTCACCCGTGAAGTACATGGTCACGCCGGCGGCCGCTGCGGCCGCGATGACCTCGTCGTCGCGGATCGAGCCGCCGGGCTGCACGACGGCCGCGACGCCGGCGTCGAGCAGCACCTGCAGGCCGTCCGAGAAGGGGAAGAAGGCGTCCGAGGCGGCGACCGATCCGGCCGCACGCTCGCCGGCGCGGTCCACCGCGAGGTGGCACGAGTCGACGCGGTTGACCTGGCCCATGCCGACGCCGACCGACGCGCCTCCCGAGGCGAGGAGGATCGCGTTCGACTTGACGGCCCGCGAGGCCTTCCAGGCGAACTCGAGGTCGGCGCGGGTGGCGGCGTCGGCCTCGTCGCCGGCGACGAGGGTCCAGCCCTCCGACGAGAACCCGGTGAAGACGTCGGCGTCCTGCACGAGCAGACCACCCGAGATCTGCTTGACCTCGCGGCCGTCGCGCGCGTAGTCGGCGGGGAGCGTCAGCAGGCGGATGTTCTTCTTGGCGCTGAGGATCTCGACGGCCTCGGGGTCGAAGCCCGGAGCGATCACCACCTCGGTGAAGATGTCGCGCACCGTCTCGGCCATCGCGCGCGTGACCGGCCGGTTGGCGGCGATGACCCCGCCGAAGGCCGAGACGGGGTCGCACTCGTGGGCGCGACGGTGCGCGTCGGCGATGGGGTCGATCGCGTCGGCGGAGGCGACGGCGATGCCGCAGGGGTTGGCGTGCTTGATGATCGCGACGGCGGGCTCGTCGAAGTCGTAGGCGGCGCGCAGGGCGGCGTCGGCGTCGACGTAGTTGTTGTACGACATCTCCTTGCCGTGCAGCTGCTGAGCCTGGGCGATGCCGTGCGCACCCGGGGTCGCGTAGATCGCGGCGGCCTGGTGCGAGTTCTCGCCGTAGCGGAGGGTGTGCTGCAGCTCGGCCGAGACGGTGACCGCGGGGGCGAAGTCGACCCGCGCCTCCTCGGCCGGCGCTGCCGACCCGGTGCCGACGTTGGCGGCGAAGTACGCCGCGACCGCCGTGTCGTACGACGCGGTGTGGGCGAACGCCTCACCGGCGAGGCGCTGGCGCTGGGCGAGGGTCGTGCCTCCGGTGCCGAGCGCGTCGACGACCTGGGCGTAGTTCGACGGCGACACGACGATCGCCACGTTGGCGTGGTTCTTCGCCGCGGCACGCACCATGGCCGGGCCGCCGATGTCGACGTTCTCGATGACCGTCGGCGCGTCGGCGCCCGAGGCGACCGTCGCGACGAACGGGTAGAGGTTGACGACGACGAGCTCGAAGGCCGCGATGTCGAGCTCGGCGAGCTGCGCCTCGTGCGACTCGAGCCGCAGATCGGCGAGGATCCCCGCGTGCACGGCCGGGTGCAGCGTCTTCACGCGCCCGTCGAGCGACTCGGGGAACCCGGTCACCGCGCTGACGTCGGTGACCTCGTGACCGGCGTCGCGGATGGTCGACGCCGTCGACCCGGTGGAGACGATCTCGACCCCGGCCGCGGCGAGCGCCCCCGCCAGGTCGAGCAGCCCCGTCTTGTCGCTGACGCTGATCAGCGCCCGGCGGACGGGCACGGTGTCGCGGTCGCGGTAGAGGGTGGGGTCGATGGCGTGGCCGCTCATGCGGTGGACTCCTGTTCGAGGTCGATCGTTCCGTTGGCGATGTCGAGCACGGTCTGCACGAGCAGTTCGCGCTCGACGAGCTTGATGCGGTCGTGCAGCGACGACTCGTCGTCGCCGGGCAGCACGGGGATGCGGCGCTGGGCCAGGATCGGGCCGCTGTCGACGCCGTTGTCGACGACGATGACGCTGGCGCCGGTCTGCTCGACGCCGGCGGCGATGGCGTCGCGGACGCCGTGGGCCCCGGGGAACTCCGGCAGGTAGGCGGGGTGGGTGTTGATCAGCTGGGGGGCGAGGGCCTCGACCACGCGCGGCGGCACGAGACGCATGAAGCCGCTGAGCACGACCAGATCGGGCTCCCACTGCCGCACCTGCGCCAGCAGCTCGTCACCCCAGGCCCCGCGGTCGGCGAAGCTCGAGAACGGCACCGAGAACGTGGGGACGCCGAAGTGCTCGGCGTGCTGGAACCCGTCGGCGTCGCGGTCGGCTCCGACGGCGACGACCCGCGCGGGGTACTCGGCGTCGTGTGCGGCTTCGAGCAGTGCCCGGAGGTTCGATCCGCCACCGGAGATGAGCACCACGAGCTTCAGCACGCGGCAAGCCTAGCGTGGCGCCTCGGGTCGCTCGCGGTGCCGCCGGGCGCCGTCACGTCAGCGGGTGAGTCCGTCGAGACGGTCCGTCACGTCGGGGTCGTCGTCGGGGTCGTGAGCGGGGTCTTCATCGGGGTCTCGGCCGTCGCCGCGGCCGTCGTCGCGGCCGTCGTCGCCATCTCGGCCGACGGCGGACGGCGACGATTCTCGACCCGTCGCGCCGCCGCCTGCCGCTGCGCCGCCCTCGCCGTCTCCGATGGAGGCGGTGGCGGCGGCGTCGGCGTCGGCGTCGGCGGGGCCACCGGCCCGTTCGCCGAGGCGCGCGGCGTCACGGTCGTCGTCGCCCTCGTCACCCCGGGTCGCGGTGACGGCTCCGGCCGACGCCCACGCGCCTCCGGCGCCGTCGACCGGCGGGGTGCCGAACTCGCGCGGCAGGCGGCTCGCCGTGGTCGACGCCGAGCGATCCGACCCGGGGCGGGTCGTGCCGTCGGTGGACACCGAGGAGGCGCGGGTCGGCAGCCCCACGCCGCCCACGAACCGCGGCGGGGTGACGATCATGGCGAGGACGGCGGGCACGGCGACCTCGAGCGCGGCGATCGCGCCGACGACCCACGGGTCCGGTCCGACGTCGACGAGACGCCCCGGTCCGGCCGAGCCGGCCGACGCCCACGAGGCCAGGCCGATCGCGACACCGGCCGTGAGGCCGACCGCCACGCCGACGAGCACGCGGCGGAGGACGTCGTCGACGCCTGCCGCGGCCAGAGCCGCCTGCAGCCGTGGTCGCAGGAGGGTCGTGATGACGTACGCGGCGACGACGGGCACGAGCAGCCCGACGAAGGCGAAGGGCAGATCGGCCGTGGGCAGAGCGCCGAGGAACGGCACGGCCGGCAGCGGACCGACCGACGTGCCGAGGGGCGAGACAGCGGAGCCGGTGCCCAGAGCGAAACCCGGCCCGATCAGCCACGATGCGGCCCAGACGATGACGTTGGGCAGCAGCGCGAGCTGCCCGATCGTGAGCGCGAGGCCGCCGAGCAGACCCCCGTGCGCGCCTTCGTAGAGGGTGATGATCTGCGAGAAGTGCGTCAGCAGCAGCAGCGCCACGATGAGCGCCGCGACGGAGAGCACGACGGCGGCGGTCGCGAGGCCGGCCCGCAGACCGCCTGCCGCGACGACCCGGGCCGCGAGAGGCGCGCGGACGACGAGTCGGGTGACGAAGAGGGCCACGGGGCCGGGGTCCTCACCTCGTCGCCGCCGGGTGATCTCGGCCATGACGAGCACGGGCACGGCGTAGACGAGGGGCGGCAGCACGAGCGCCTGCCAGAGGGAGGGCGCGGCGAGAGCGTGCTGGGCGGTGGCGGCGAGACCGAGCGAGATGAGCGCGAACGTCACGATGGTCACGAGGAGGCCGGTCACCCGGTGCCGGGTCTCGGCGATGGCCCGACCGGCGCGGAGACCGAGCAGCACCGTCAGCGCCGAGAAGCCGAGGGCGGCGATGGTGATGCCGATGGGGGCGTCGGCCCCGGCGACGCCGGTCGCCTCGGCTGCCGGCCCGCTGAGCTGCAGCGTGAGATCGACGCCGTGCCCGACGAGCCAGGTGTCGACGGAGGCGCGCCAGAAGATGACCCAGTCGAGCTGGAGCCCGTATTGGAACGCCCAGAGCAGACTCATGACCGCGACCGGGAGCCCGACGCCGATGCCGACGACGAGCAGGGCTTCGAGGGCCGCGAAGGCGGCGGTGGCAGGGCGGTTCATCGTGGACGACCCTACCCGGCCCCTCGGACGCTCTCGGCGTGCCCCGCCCGTCGCCCGGACGCCGAGACGGGCGTGTCCGCCGATCGCGGGTGATGACGACTCACCCGGTCTCGACGCACACGCCCGTTCAGGAGGCGCGGGTCGGCTCTACAGGGCCGCGTACACCTCGCGCAGCAGGGCCGCGGTCTCGCTCGGCGTCTTGCCGACCTTGACTCCGGCGGCCTCGAGGGCCTCCTTCTTGGCCTGGGCCGTGCCGGCCGAGCCCGAGACGATGGCGCCGGCGTGGCCCATGGTCTTGCCCTCGGGTGCGGTGAAGCCGGCCACGTAGCCGACGACGGGCTTCGTGACGTGCGCCTTGATGTACTCGGCGGCACGCTCTTCGGCGTCGCCGCCGATCTCGCCGATCATGACGATGGCCTTGGTGTCGGGGTCGGCCTCGAACGCCTCGAGGGCGTCGATGTGCGTCGTGCCGATGACCGGGTCGCCGCCGATGCCGATGGCGGTCGAGAAGCCCAGGTCGCGCAGCTCGAACATCATCTGGTAGGTCAGGGTGCCCGACTTCGACACGAGGCCGATGGGGCCCGAGCCCGAGATCGACGCCGGCGTGATGCCGACGAGCGACTCGCCGGGCGTGATGATTCCGGGGCAGTTCGGCCCGATGATGCGCGTGACGCCGCCCTTCGACTTGGCGAGCGCCCAGAACTCGGCGGCGTCCTGCACGGGGATGCCCTCGGTGATGACGACGACGAGGGGGACGGCGGCCTCGATGGCCTCGACCACGGCGTCCTTCGCGAAGGCCGGGGGCACGAAGACGATCGAGACGTCGGCGCCGGTCTCGGCGACGGCCTCGGAGACGGTGCCGAACACGGGCAGTTCGACGTCGCCGTGGGTCACGGTGGTGCCGGCCTTGCGGGCGTTGACGCCGCCGACCACCTGGGTGCCGGCCTTCAGCATGAGCGCCGTGTGCTTGGTGCCCTCGCCGCCGGTGATGCCCTGGACGATGACCTTGCTGTCTTTGTTGAGGAAGATCGACATTGTTCTGTTCAGTCCTTACTTCGAAGCCAGCTCGGCGGCCTTGTCGGCGGCCTCGTCCATGGTCGCCACGACGGTGACGAGGGGGTGCGCCGCCTCCGCGAGGATGCGTCGGCCCTCGTCGACGTTGTTGCCGTCGAGTCGGACGACGAGGGGCTTGGTGGCGGTGTCGCCGAGGATGCCGAGCGCGGCGACGATGCCGTTCGCGACGGCGTCGCAGGCCGTGATGCCGCCGAAGACGTTGACGAAGACGCTCTTGACCTGGGCGTCGCCGAGGATGACGTCGAGTCCGGCGGCCATGACCTCGGCGCTCGCTCCGCCGCCGATGTCGAGGAAGTTCGCGGGCTTGACGCCGCCGTGCGCCTCGCCGGCGTACGCGACGACGTCGAGCGTCGACATGACGAGGCCCGCGCCGTTGCCGATGATCCCGACCTCGCCGTCGAGCTTGACGTAGTTGAGGCCGGCGGCCTTGGCCTTCGCCTCGAGGGGGTCGGCAGCGTCGGCGTCTTCGAGCTCGGCGTGACCGGGGTGACGGAAGTCGGCGTTCTCGTCGATCGAGACCTTGCCGTCGAGGGCGACGATGTCGCCCTGCTCGGTCAGGACGAGCGGGTTGACCTCGACGAGCGTGGCGTCCTCGCCCTCGTACACGGCGTAGAGCTTGACGAGCACGGGGGCGACCTTCTCGATCAGCTCGTCGGGGAACCCGCCGGCCTTCGCGATCTCGGTGGCCTTGGCCAGGTCGATGCCCGAGCGGGGGTCGACCTCGATGCGAGCGAGGGCGTCGGGCTTCTCGACGGCGAGCTGCTCGATCTCCATGCCGCCCTCGACGCTGCAGAGCGAGAGGTACGAGCGGTTGGCTCGGTCGAGCAGCACCGAGAAGTAGAACTCCTGCGCGATCTGCGCGCCGCCGGCGATCATGACGCGCTTGACGACGTGGCCCTTGATGTCGAGCCCGAGGATGTCGCGAGCGGCGGCCTCGGCGTCGTCGGGGGTCTTCGCGACCTTGACGCCGCCGGCCTTGCCACGCCCGCCGACCTTGACCTGAGCCTTGACGACGGTCACGCCACCCAGCTTCTCGGACGCGGCACGCGCCTCCTCGGGGGTGTCGGCCGTGATGCCCGGCAGCACGGGCACGCCGTACTGCTCGAACAGGTCTCTGGCCTGGTACTCGAAAAGATCCACGCTGTTCTTCCAATCCGCATCGCTGCGCCATTGCTTCGCTCGGTCGTGCCGACGTGTCGGCGGAAGCCGGTCGCCACCTGATCGAACGGTCTCGACGGCGTGGCGACGGCCCCGGTCAGCCTAGCGCCGAGCCCTGACGGGCACGTGAACCGTCCGGCGACCTGTGAGCACGCGCCCGTCCGTCGCCCCGTGGAGGAGTAGACGGGAGACCACCCACGCGAAAGGAACGGAGCCGACCATGGCGAGAGACAAGAACATCGAGACTCAGGAGCTGCTCGGCGAGATCCTCACCGCGCGGCAGGTCGATCGACTCGGCGAGGGGTTCCACGCCGACGTCGTCGATCACGACCCCGCCCCGGGCGCACCGGCCGGCGTCGAGGGCATCAAGGCCTTCTGGAGCGAGTTCTTCGCAGCGTTCCCCGACGTCGACCTCGCAGTGGAGACGCTCGTCGCCGACGACGAGCACGTCACCGCCGTCTTCACGATCTCGGGCACTCACACGGGTCCGTTCCAAGGTCATGAGCCGACGGGCAGGAGCTTCACCGTCCGCGGCATCCAGGTCGGCCGCTTCGACGACGACGGCATGCTCGTCGAGCGCTGGGGGGCAACCGACGAGGCGGGCCTGCTGCAGCAGCTCGGCCTTGCCTGATATCGCCCCACCCGCAACCCGTCACTTCTCGAGAGGATTCAACATGAGCGACACCAGCATCCCAGCCGCTTCCGGCGACCAGCCCCACGACCAGGCCGACGAGTTCGCCGAATCCGAGCAGATCGCGACCAACGACGCCGTCGCCGGCGAGACGGTCTTCCCGGGCGTCGGCGAGCACAACGACGGCCCGACCGGCGGCGCACCCCGTGAGGGGACACCCGACGGAGCCGAGAACGATCTCGCCGACGAGGAGATCGACCTCGACGAGACCGACTGAGCGCGCCTCCTGAACCACCGGACGCCCCCGCCGCCACTGCGCGACGGGGGCGTCCATCGTTCCCGTCTTCGCCGACGCCTGTATGGGCGGCCAGCGGCACGGGCTTGGGCATCGGCATGGATGGCACCGCGGTCAACAACGTGAGTTCAGTAATGCCGTCAGAACATAAATCTGACGTGTTTTTAATATCATCCTCTAGGGGGAGGCCTTCAGGACGTGCGGGAAGCAACCTTGGCACTGCGGAAGGAGTGATCCATCGGGTTGATCACCCCGCACCAGGAAAGGAAATTGATAATGAAACTCCCTTGGGTTGCTGTACCGGCCTCCGTATTTGCAGTCGTTCTCGGAACGGCACTATTGGCACCTACGGCCCAAGCCGCACCCGTTTCGAGCTCATCGTTCGAGAACAGAGAGGCGGCGGCAATCCAAGTCTTCGAGCGCGTCAGTTCAGCTGAGGACTCGTCTGCCGAATACAACGCGCTCTCTGCTGACGAACGTTCTGCATTCGAGGCGTACTTCTTGCCGGCCAGGGCCGAGGAAACCCTGTTGTTGACGCCTCTCGATTCGAACGCACGAGCGGCTTCACATGCGGGAGAAGTGGGCGACCACTACTCATCGATCGAGGCAGCCGCAACTGACGTGAGTTCCACCCTCGGCTGCTGGGGAACGTGGGCGAAGAACACCCAATGGGCGGCTGCGGGTAACGCGCTTTTTGACACTTATACGGAGGGGACGTGGTGTGCGAACGGTTCGAAGGTGACCTCGGCGACGTTCACGCGATCCTGGTCCTCGATAGCAGCACTGGGTTGGCGGGACGCCGGCCAGACAGGCCGGGGATCAGCAGTCGTTGGAAACCGAGCCAAGATCTGGTCACAGCGAAAATTGATCTTGGGGGTCGGTGGATGGGACGTCCAAACCCAGCTTCCCTGCACGCGTCTCATCGGAACTGCCGCAGGTAAAGCCTCCGGCGATCGCTCCTGCAGTATCTATTGAGAGACTGCTGTTTATGCCGAAGGTCCCGAGGATGTCGAGACCACCATCTAGGGCACGCCTCACAATCGAGGGCAGCCTTATCCTGCTGCAGGGGGTGATCACCCTCATCTCCGCCATCATGCTCTCGCCTGTAGGAGCGGTGCTGATCATCGCCAACGCCGCTGCAGCCTTAGGCACACAAGGGAACCGCCGGACCGCGTTCGCGGCTGTAGCCATCACCGCAGCTGTGGCTTACACGCTCGTGGCAGCTTTCATCCCTGCAGTCTCCTCGACAACCGAGGTCGGGATCCCGAAGGAGCTCTAGCTACGAAGCTAGCGCGCCCCAGGGAAGACGCCCCCGCCGCCACTGAGCGACGGGGGCGTCCGTCGTTCCACAGCCTCCCCCGCGCCCTCCCCCGAGCGGCCCGCTCCGTCATGGTCCAGGCCGAGGAGGCGCGGCGTCGGCACGCCCGCCCCACCCGTCATCGTCGTCCCAGGACATCCACGAACGCCCCCTCGCGGGCCCCACGAAGACGACTTCGGACCGCCCTCCTGCTGGCGCTGGGCATCCTCAGCGCCACGCTGGTCGGCGCCCTGCCCGCCTCGGCGATCACCTCGACCGGTCTGGGCACCGGCCATCGGTGGAACGGCGACCGGGCCTCGTAGCTCGGCACCTACCGACTGCCGGACGGACGCCAGGCGTTCTACCTGGCGGCCGGCAAGTCGTCGCCGATCGGCAAGGAGTACGTCACCGAGACGGGTGCCAACGTCTTGGGGGTGACGACGGTCGGACACGCTCGCCCCGCTATGCCGGTCGCGCGTTTTCAGGCTTGAGGCTTGCCAACACGCCCGCTGGCTACCTGATTAGAACATCACGATATTCAACAGACAAGATCGACAGGATTTAGAGGGCACCAAGATTACAAACACCCTCATTAATCAGGGTGAAACAAAGGCCCCAAGAAATTCCAGACGCATCTTTGAGACCAGAGACGTCAACACGCCGTATGGATGAGACAGATCCATAACAACACGCGATCAGGAAAACCGAATCGAAGCCTCGCCCCCTGCAACACTGCACACCATTCCTGACCTATTATCCGCCAGAGCTAACTTGGGATGATGGTAAACTCATCCGCAGCAAATAGACCTGCCTCCAGTGCAGCATCCACTGCCGCTTGCGGGTTCGCCGTGTACGCGACTACAGCAAGACTTGATCGAGCCCGACTGCAAGCAACATAAAACAATCTTCGCGTTCTATCGATAGTTGTCTCCTCCCCGTTTTCCAGGTGCTCCCTATCCGTTTCACTCATCGCTTTCACATCAAGTAATTTCTCGTAGCTGAAACCACGGCCGCGGGAATTTTGGTCATCCAGGACAACCATCACGTGGTCAAACTCGAGACCCTTAACGCCCTGCTGCGTATCGACTACAGACGCCCCTGTCGCGTATGAGTAGTATCGCTCAAAGGTGCCTAAACCTGTGTGAAGTGCCGCCGCCCAAGCGTCGACGAAGGCATCTCGATCATCCGCAACTTGCCCTTCAGAGCCGATGGCCTCAACTTCTTGACTAACAAAAAGCGCATCCGCAAGTTGATCAGGCAACTCGAAGACTTGACTTTCGTGAATCACACGAAGCACCGGACCCATCGCAGGATCAGATCCCCGAAGCAACGTTCGGAGCTGACGTATAGCGTTGCGAATCATAGGAACGCGAAATTGGTCACTGACAGGGGCATCCAAAGAATGACCTGCATTATATAACGGGGAATACTTTCTTATGAGCTCGTCGACCGCAAACGAATCATCCAATGCTACGGCCCGCCAAAGAGGTAGCACTTGCTTAGCCAAGAACCCAACAGGCCCGGAATCTAAAGACTCCCTGCTTGTTATAGCTGAGCGTATGCTTGCATCTACATCGAACGAAGCGAAGAAATCTGTGAAACCTAATCTCGACGCAGCCATGGAGTGTTCAAGAATCAACACTTTGGGCCCAGCATCCAACGATCGCCACGCCTGATCACCAGTCAGCCCAGCCATCCGCTTTGCAACCTCATTCTCGGTTGCGACACGGTCAGCGGACGACGCGTTCGATACGAAAAGATGCGCAGTGCCCCCAGCGGCACCCTCAAGCGCCTGTTGGTTCAAACCATCGACGGACTTGCGAAGCTGATTAGCCAGGGCCACCACTCGCCGAGACGACCTTCGATTGATAGTTTTCCGCGGCTGCTCCCAGGACTCAACCGCCGATTGAAGATCAGGCTTTCCATCAAAATAAATGCGCTGCATCATATCGCCGAACAGGCCAAGAACAAACTTACCCTTGTATTCATCAGCTAAGCTCAAGAGTGCATCCATAAGAACCTTTTGCGTATCCTGAGCCTCATCGACGAAGATAATCGGATATCGCCCAACTGCAATCTCACGAAATACGTGCTTGGTTCTAATGAAGTCCGCAGTTGCCTGAATCACCTGAGCATGCGTCAGCGCACCCCTTGAAGGCACAATCTGGTCGGGACTATAAGTAAATTGGTGCACACTAGGCAGGAGTTCGATCTGCCTCGAGTAACGCTTGATCTTGAGCCGTCGCTCTATACTCGCCTTGCTGGTTGCCTTGCCCATTGACTCCTTAAGGACAAGCTCCCGCAACTTTACCTCGAGGTGATCGCGAAGCCACAGCCTTATGTCCTCGTCAAATCCGCTAAGCAAGCTCCATGCAAATGAATGAAGTGTCGATACGTCAGCAATGCTTGCGTTTCCCAAACGGCCACGGATCTCTTCGCTCGCGGCCTTCGTGTAAGTAATCACAGCAACACGCTGCCCATTTTCCAGCAGCCGCTTGCCCCGAGTGCGACGCACTGTGTTCAGAGCAGCTACAAGCGACCATGTTTTGCCAGACCCAGCTCCTGCCGATAGGAAAAATGATTGCGGCTTATCAAGCGTGAGGTATGTGGCAATAAGTTCATCAGCCCCTATTGAGGGCGCAGGCACCTGTAGGTCGCTCATATCATGCCATTCCGGGTGCAGGAGCTGAACTGACCGCCGGCGCGGAAGTTGCTTCATCAAGACCTGCAACAAGCGGCAATTGAGAAACCTGGCCCTGTAACCAAAGAAGACCATCGTGAATATATCCAGGGGCGCGAAGCGGTTTTGTTTCAGAAATAGCAGCAAGGACGTCCATAGCAAACTTAGCCTTGCCACCTGCACTCAAGGCTTTGAAGAGCTTCGCAGTAACGGCATCGAGGTTGTCTTTATTTGCACCCTGTAGGGCTGTGGCGAACGCCTTTGCGAGGCCACTTTCTTTCATCGTCTCTACCATGTCGAAGTTAGCAAATGCAAGTGCGTCCTCAAATGTAGACGTAATCGCAGTCCCTAAGACTGACCCGCCTCGCAAAACTGCATCTGAGGTCTGATAAGCAAAATGGACACTGCCGCCCGAACCGGAAACAACCGTCTTAGAGTCGCTGTCGCGCCCAATCAAGGCATCAATATTTGCCTCCCCGAGCCAGTTTGCGAGGGTGTAATTTGTGCTGATTTGGCCCTGACCGGAGGCTGGCCGCGCTTTCTTGGCGGTGGTTCCTGTTGCAGCATCAATGTCCGTGATTACCAGCGTTGGTATCCCTAATGCCTCCACCAACGGTCTAAGTGTGTGCGCATGAGCCCCTCCGATATCGAGAAATTCAATATAGCTTTGATCAAGTTTCTTGAAATGGGACGAAACAAGATGCGGTACCAAAATGCGCTCTGCGGCACCCTCGAGAAGAACAAGTCCGTCAGCAAAGAGGACGTTGCAATGCTGCACTTTTATGTATCGCTGAACGAATTTACTATTGGCGGTCCCATTACCAAATACTCCCGCCAGGCTGCGGACTGTCGTTAGCGGCACAGGCTCGACACTCTGCTCCTGTCGCCTGAAATAGCGTATTGCCGAGAAATTGATTTCGTGAGCAATATGACTCGAGTGCGTGCTGACGATCAGTTGCGTTCCAAGATCCTGCCTATGCTTTGAAGCGTCTCCCTTGAGTGTTGCATACGCGTGTTTAATGAACACCTGCTGCACTTGCGCGTGCAGATGAGCCTCAGGTTCCTCCACTAGAACAAGATGAATCGGTGCGAGAGTCGCCGCCACGCCCGGTTGCGCACTTGAACTTGAGGCCTTACCTATCTTATGTCGACCGTCTCGGAATAGCATAAGATTAAAGATCATCAAGACTAGGTTCTGATACCCCAGGCCATTCATGCCTTCAGGTAACTCAAGTGCATTATCCGCTTTGTCTGAATCGGGGCCTAGTTGATAACGAAGAACCGAGTTATGGGTAAGGCCGTCCACGAGCTGCAAGCTTGTTCGGATAACAACGCGAGGATCCGAACCTCCTGGATATCCCATCCTTGCAATCTCTGCTAGAGGGCCTTCAAAGGCTGACCTCAGCCGTAGGTCAAATAGGCTTGATGCGCTCTGCGTCGCCCGGATGGCCTCTAAATCTTGAGGCTCCGGCGCAAGACCGAAGTCAAGATGCTTATTATAGTACTTAGCAACCTGCCGGGAGAGTCGACCATTCCGATCCTCTCCGCCCAAGTGCCTCTGCGCATTGACAATATCAATGTGAATCAACTCTGTCAGGGGATTGCGATTTAGTGGCCTCGCAGTCTCCGTCAACTTCTGAGGCTTTAACGTCTCATCATCTGGAGAATTCGCACCTCCTTTGTCAGGGTCTGCGCTAAACTCGACGAACTGTTTTGGGTCTAGCTTGTAGGCACGCACACTGAAATGTGCCTGCATTTTACGCGAAAGGAAGTCTGACAGACCACTCGGCCACAGATGCGTGGGCTCGTCTGTTGGTCCACCAGCTGCAAGTGTCGCCTTGACGCCGTCTCGACGTTCCAAGAAGGCTGATCTGAGTTCATCAATGTCGCGTGGTGCCCATTCCAGGCGGACACCCGCCGTTCCTGTGAAGTCTTCGAGGATAGGAAGTAGCTCATCGACTCGATGCAACTCGGCTTCCTCAGCAGCCAACCAGACATCGAGAGTTGGTAGAACACTCCGAAGCGCTGAGGCCGCCATGTCTGCGCTCGTGAGATCCGGAGCCTCTGCGGTAGCCTCCTCCCCTTCTGCCTCAGCACCGCCTTTGAGGGGATGTGTCTGCTCTGGTAGGCCTTCACTCGCGTTTGGATCTAGCTGCAGGGCCTCCTCGCCCTTTGGCACCGGCTGCTTGGTAGGTGACCCATCAGCACCAGCATCAGCACCAGCACCAGCACCAGCACCAGCACCAGCACCAGCACCAGCACCAGCACCAGCACCAGCACCAGCACCAGCACCAGCACCAGCACCAGCACCAGCACCAGCACCAGCACCAGCACCAGCACCAGCACCAGCATCAGCATCAGCATCAGCATCAGCATTTTGTTCCCAGAAACGCCCAACTCGATCAAGGACGTTGAGATTCGACAGAGTCAGATCGGTTATCGTAAAGGCATTCGGCTCGTCGAGGAACAGCTGGAGGGCGTCCATAGCGGACGTCTTGCCACTGTTGTTAGCACCAACAAATAAGGTGGTCTTATCCTCAAGATCAATTCGAACTGACCGCAATTTCCGAAAATTCTCGATCTCGATGAGCTTTATGTGCACAGTTCCCCCGACGTCGTCCTGGCCAAGCCCGTCGGTATTGCTCCGACTGTTGACTTCTAAGTGAATACAGCTGCAACGTCGATCTTAGTGACAATTTTTCGCTTAAGCGGTGGGTCGGAGGAAAAACCGCTCATCAGTGGTGCCAGCCAATGGGCGTCTTAGCCGAAGTGGTCTCTAATCCTCAGCCAGGTCTTCGCTGAGCATGGACAACCGTGAGGTTTCAGCATGGAATGGTTCTAAGTCTTCTAGAAAGTCGGCCTCCTGCGACCCATCGACCTCCTGCAGCAAGATGCCTGTCTTCGTCCAGCGGTCTATTGCGTGCTCTCCGGCCGGCCCTTTGCCTTTTTTCACTGCATCTTCTCGATCGGTGCGACCTTGATGAGCAGCTTCTTACGGCCGGCCGAGTCGAACAGCACCTCGGCGATGCGGCGGGCGCCGACTCCCGTGACCGCCATGACGCGGCCCTCGCCGAAGTCGATGTGCGAGATGCGGTCGCCCGTCTCGAGCTCGAGGTCGCCGTTGTCTCGCACCGTGCCTGTGACGCGGTTCGCCCACTCGGTCTTGGGCTTGGTCTTCGAGGCCGCCGTCGCGCGGTCGTAGCTGCCGCCGCCGTACCCGCCGGAGGCGCGGGGCGTGCCCCCGAAACCGCCCACGCCGCCCGTGCCCTCGCGTCGCGCATTGAGCGCCCGCGGCTGCGTGCCGCCGCGACCGTTCGCCATGCCGGGCGACTGCTTCCAGTCGATCAGCTCGGCCGGGATCTCTTGCAGATAGCGCGACGGCATCGCCACGTTGACCTCGCCGAACTGGGCGCGGGTCATCGCGAGCGAGATGAACAGCTTCTGACGGGCCCGCGTGATGCCGACGTAGAACAGACGCCGCTCTTCGGCCGGCCCGCCCGGCTCGCTGGCCGACATGCGGTGCGGCAGCAGATCCTCTTCGACGCCGGTGAGGAACACCGCCTCGTACTCGAGGCCCTTCGCCGTATGCAGGGTCATCAGCGAGACCGTGCCGCTCGTGTCGTCGAGGTCGTCGGCCGCGGCGACCAGGGTCACCTCGGTGAGGAAGTCGAGCAGCGTGCCGTCGGGGTTGTTCTTCTGGAACTCCTTCGTGACCGCCACGAGCTCGTCGATGTTCTCGGCGCGAGCCTCGTCCTGCGGGTCGCGGGAGGCGCGCAGCACCTCGACCAGACCGCTGCCCTCGATCAGAGCGGTGAGGATCTCGTGCACCGGCGCCGTAGCGGCCGTCTTCTGCACCTCGTCGAGCAGAGTCGCCAGCCCGCGGATCGCCCCGGTCACCTTCGGGCCGAGCCCGAGCTGATCGGCGTTGCGCATCGCGTCGCGCAGAGGCGTCGGCGCCTCAGCGGCGTTCGTGTCGGCCCAGCGCTGCAGGGCGGTCTCGGTGGCCGGGCCGATGCCGCGCTTCGGCACGTTCATGATGCGGCGCAGGGCCATCGGGTCGGCCGGGTTCGCGACCGAGATGAGGTACGCCATGGCGTCTTTGATCTCGGCCCGCTCGTAGAACTTCGTGCCGCCGAGCACGCGATACGGGATGGCCGAGCGGATGAAGATCTCTTCGAGCGCACGCGTCTGCGAGTTGGTGCGATAGAAGACGGCGACGTCTTTGTACGCCGTGCCGGCCTCGTGCAGGGCCGTGATCTCGTCGGCGACGAACTGCGCCTCGTCATGACCGGTGTAACCCGTGAACCCGACGATCTTCTCGCCGGCGCCGACCGTGGTGAACAGGTTCTTGGCCTGGCGATCGAAGTTGTTCGAGATGACCGCGTTCGCCGCGTCGAGGATGTTCTGCGTCGAGCGGTAGTTCTGCTCGAGCAGCACGACCTTCGAATTCGGGAAGTCGCGCTCGAACTCGACGATGTTGCGGATGTCCGCCCCGCGGAACGCGTAGATCGACTGGTCGCTGTCACCGACGACGGTGAGTGACGCCCCCGGGATGCGCCCGCTGCCGTCGCGCATCGTCTGCACGAACTGACCGCCGCGCTCGAGCTCGTCGACGAGCTCGGGGTCGACCGGCCGCGTCAGCTCGCGGATCAGCGCGTACTGGGCGTGGTTCGTATCTTGGTACTCGTCGACCAGGATGTGCCGGAACCGACGCTGGTACGTCGCCGCCACGTGCGGGAACGCCCGGAACAGGAACACCGTCTGAGCGATGAGGTCGTCGAAGTCGAACGCGTTCGCCCGCTGCAGCTCGCGCGTGTACTGACGGAAGATCTCGAGGAACATGACGTCTTGCGGGTCGCCGGCGTTGACCTGCCGGGCGTACGTCTCGACGTCGGTCAGCTCGTTCTTGAGCTTCGAGATCTTGCCCGAGGCCTGGCTGACCGTGAAGCCGAGGGTGTCGGCGTCGAGCTGCTTGAGGATCCGCTTGAGCAGGGCCCTCGAGTCGGCCGAGTCGTAGATCGTGAACGACTTGGTGAAACCGAACTGCTCGGCCTCGCGACGCAGGATCCGCACGCACGCCGAGTGGAACGTCGAGATCCACATGCCCTCGCCGGCCTGCCCCACCAGGTGCCCGACGCGCTCGCGCATCTCGGCCGCGGCCTTGTTCGTGAACGTGATCGCGAGGATCTGGCTCGGCCAGGCCTCGCGCGTCGCGATGAGACCCGCGATGCGGCGGGTGAGCACGCTCGTCTTGCCCGACCCGGCGCCGGCCACGATCAGCAGCGACTGGCCGCGGTACTCGACCGCCTCTTTCTGCTGGGGGTTGAGCCCGGCCGTCAACGGATCGCCGGACGCGCCGGTGGGGTCTGAGGGGTCGAGCACGATCGTCATGTCGGGGAGAGTCTAAACGGGGCCACCGACAGTGGGATCGAGGAGGCGCGGGTCGCGCGGTCAGGCACCGCGCCTCCTCGGCTCCCCGGCTCCGATCGGCGCCTCAGAGTCCGTCGCGGACCGCGATCGCGAGCTCCGGCTGATCGGCGAAGACGCCGTCGAGACCGAGCGCCATGAGCGCGCGGAACTCGTCGACGTAGTGACCCTGCGCGCCCCGCCCTCCCGGTCCGCGGTGAGCCCGCGAGAGGAACGCGTTCTCGGCCCGGAGCGTCCAGGCGAAGACCGCGAGACCCGCGGCCTGGGCGCGATCGACGACGCGGGCGTCGGTCGACCCGGCGGCGTCGATCAGCGTCGACTTGTCGAGACTGACGCCGTGCAGCCCCTCGGCGGCGAACCGGGCGAGCGACGGCGCCTCGAGCTGCGACGCGTAGCTCGGAGCCGCCGACCCGAGACGCGCCACGAGGTCGGCCGCAGCTCCGCGCTTCTCGATCAGGTAGACGTAACGCGCCCCGATCCCCCGGGCGCGCACCCGATCGAGCACGGTCCGCTCGAAGCTCTCGATCGTCAGCCGCTCGTCGCCCGCCCAGCCGACGCTCCGCAGCTCGTCGGCCACGAGCTCGTCGAGCGGCAGGCCGATCGACTCGAAGTGGGTCGCGTGCTTGATCTCGGCGACGAGTCCGACGGGCCGGTCGGCGGCGTCGAGGAGGCGCACCAGATCGGACAGACGGAGCATGCGCCCCGTCCCGTCGTGCTCGGCGCTGCGCGGGCGGACCTCGGGCAGCCGCTCGCGCACTGTCAGCGTCGAGAGCTCGGCCCAGGTGAGGTCCTCGGTGAACCAGCCGGTGACGTCGGCGCCCTCGATGCGCTTCGTCGTCCGCCGGTCGGCGAACTCGGCGTGATCGGCGACATCCGTCGTGCCCGAGATCTCGTTCTCGTGGCGCAGCACCAGGACGCCGTCGCGACTGGCGACGATGTCGGGCTCGATCGCGTCGGCGCCGAGCTCGATCGCGAGGCGGTACGCGGCCTCGGAGTGCTCGGGGCGGTGGCCGCTGGCTCCGCGGTGGGCGATGACCTGTGGGACGGGAGTCACGCCGCCACGGTAGCGCGCCTCCTCGGCTCGTCGACGGGTTCACGGCCGACTCGACGCGAACAGTGCACGAACTGCATGTTCGCCTGGCGCGAATACGGCTCTCATCAGGCGAATCCCCAGCCATCCGAGACAGACCAACCGTTACGGTTGACCAACGGTCGACGAGTCTCGACGACCGACACGATCACCAAGACAAGGATCCTGATGGCATTCTCGAATCCCGGCTTCAGTCAGTCGCCGGCCTTCTCGGCGAACGGCGCTGCTGTGATCCGGCAGCAGCAGGCCGGCGCCGCTCAGAACCAGCGGCCCGCCGAATACAACGGCATGACCGCCGAGCAGCTGCAGAACCTCTACACCCAGCCCTCGGCCGGCCCGTCGCAGACCGACCGCATGACGTACGAAGACACCATCACGAAGACGATCATCGCCTTCGCGGTCGTGCTCGTCGGCGCCGCGATCGGCTGGTTCGTCCCCGCCCTCGCCTTCGTCGGCGCCATCGCGGGCTTCGTGCTCGCCCTGGTCAACATCTTCAAGAAGAAGCCCTCCGCCGGTCTCGTGCTCGCCTACTCGGCGGCCCAGGGTCTGTTCGTCGGCGGCATCTCGGCGATCTTCGAGAACCAGTGGGACGGCATCGTCACGCAGGCCCTCCTCGGAACGGCCGCCGTCTTCGTCGTGACGCTCCTGCTCTTCAAGAGCGGCAAGGTGCGCGCCTCCAAGCGCGCCACCAAGATCTTCCTGATCGGCATGATCGGCTACGGCGTCTTCTCGCTGCTGAACCTCGGCCTCATGGCCTTCGGCGCGAACAGCAACCCGTGGGGTCTGCGCGGCGGCGACATCGCCGGCATTCCGATCGGGTTCATCCTGGGCATCCTCGTCGTGCTGATGGCGGCGTACTCGCTCGTCCTCGACTTCGACCAGATCAAGACCGGCGTCGAGCGCGGCGCCCCGAGCATCTACGCCTGGTCGGCGGCCTTCGGCATCGTCATGACCGTCGTCTGGCTCTACGTCGAGATCCTGCGCATGCTCGCGATCCTGCGAGGCAGCGACTAGGCGACACAGCTGCACCCGAGGCGGGGTCCGTTCCGAGAGGAGCGGGCCCCGCTTCCGTATGGAGCGGCGTGCGCGAGCAGTCCAGCCCGGGCGTCGCTCTCTCGGCTCATCGAGTGGTCGGAAGATGCTCCTCCTGAACCCGCGACGAGCATGTTCCGACCACTCGAGCAGAGCGGCACGCGCCCCAGCCCGACGGAAGACGCCCCTCACGAGACCGTGAAGGGCGTCTTCGGACCAGTCGCGGAGACCGGTCAGATCTCGGGAGCGGCGCTGCGCGTCACTCCCACTCGATCGTCCCCGGCGGCTTCGACGTGACGTCGAGCACGACGCGGTTGACCCCGGCGACCTCGTTCGTGATGCGGTTCGAGATGCGGGCGAGCACGTCGTACGGCAGGCGCGTCCAGTCGGCCGTCATCGCGTCTTCCGACGAGACCGGGCGCAGCACGATCGGGTGACCGTAGGTGCGGCCGTCGCCCTGGACTCCGACCGAGCGGACGTCGGCCAGCAGCACGACGGGGCACTGCCAGATCTCGTCGTCGAGGCCGGCGGCCGTCAGCTCGGCGCGAGCGATGGCGTCGGCGGCGCGCAGCAGCTCGAGGCGCTCGTGCGTCACCTCGCCGACGATGCGGATGCCGAGACCGGGGCCGGGGAACGGCTGGCGTCCGACGATGACCTCGGGCAGGCCGAGCTCGCGGCCGATGGCGCGGACCTCGTCTTTGAACAGAGTGCGGAGGGGCTCGACGAGCTCGAACTGCAGGTCTTCGGGGAGCCCCCCGACGTTGTGGTGACTCTTGATGTTCGCCGTACCCGTGCCTCCACCGCTCTCGACCACGTCGGGGTAGAGCGTGCCCTGCACGAGGAACTTCACGTCGGACTCGCCGTCGGCGGCGGCTTCGAGCACGAGCGCCTCGGCGGCGCCCTCGAAGCTGCGGATGAACTCGCGCCCGATGATCTTGCGCTTCTGCTCGGGGTCGGTGACACCGGCGAGCGCGTCGAGGAACTGCTGCTCGGCGTCGACCGTCACGAGGCGGACACCGGTCGAGGCGACGTAGTCCTCTTCGACCTGGCGACGCTCGTCGGCACGCAGGAGGCCGTGGTCGACGAAGACGCAGATCAGCTGATCGCCGACGGCCTCGTGCACGATCGCCGCAGCGACGGCCGAGTCGACCCCGCCCGAGAGACCGCAGATGACGCGCGAGTCGCCGACCTGGGCGCGGATGCGCGCGACCTGCTCGGCGATGACGTTGCCGCTGTTCCAGTCGGCGGGGATGCCCGCGGCACGGTGCAGGAAGTTCTCGAGCACGGCCTGGCCGAACGACGAGTGCTTGACCTCGGGGTGCCACTGCACGCCGTACAGCTTGCGCGCGTCGCTCGAGAACGCCGCGACGGGGGTCGACGCGCTCGAGGCGAGCACGTCGAAGCCCTCGGGGGCCTTCGAGACGGAGTCGCCGTGGCTCATCCAGGTGGTCTGCTCGAGCGGCTGACCCGAGAGCAGCGTGCTCTCGCCCGGCACCAGCGTGACGTCGGTCGCGCCGTATTCGCGCTGCCCGGTCTGCGAGACCTCGCCGCCGAGCGCCTTGGCCATCGCCTGGAAGCCGTAGCAGATCCCCAGCACGGGCACGTCGAGATCGAGGATCGCCGGGTCGAGACCGGGCGCGCCCTCTTCGTAGACGCTCGACGGTCCGCCGCTCAGCACGATGCCGACCGGGTTCTTCGCCGCGATCTCGGCTGCGGTGATCGTGTGCGGCACGATCTCGGAGTAGACGTTGGCCTCGCGCACGCGTCGGGCGATCAGCTGCGCGTACTGCGCCCCGAAGTCGACGACGAGCACGGGGCTCTGGGCGGTCTCGGTGGCTTCTGTCACGCGGATGCTCCCTGGGGCTTCGGGGTGGTCTGGTCGGGTCTGTTCGGCGCGTCGGCCACGAGTGCGGCGTGCTCGCGCAGCGCCAGCTTCGTCATGCGGCTCTCGACGAAGAACGACAGCAGGGGCACGACACCGCCGAGCGCGATGATGAGGAACCGCGAGAACGGCCACCGCATCAGGCTCCAGAGGCGGAAGTCGGCGAAGAGGTAGACGACGTACAGCCAGCCGTGCGCGATGAGGATCGCCGTCGACAGGTTGAACCCGGTGGTGATGGAGTCCTTCGGGACGAGGAACCCGCCCTCGCCGCCGAGCTGCATCTCGAGCTGCAGAGGCGTGTACTTGAACACCATCTCGAAGATGAGCAGCAGCAGCATCACGCCGGTGACGTACGCCGCGATGCGATAGAACTTCACCGCACCCGGGATCTTCGGGATGTCGCGTTGCCGGGGCTTGGGAGGCATGGCGTCGATTCTACTCGGGGGCGACCGGCCCGAGAGTCGCCGAGGAGGCGGGGGCCGGGTGGGTCAGGAGGTCGCGTCGGCCTCGAGGCGGGCCTCTTCGGCTTCGTCGATCTCGCGCTCGAAGGCGTCGCGCACGAGACGGAACCAGAGGAAGATCGCGAAGCCGGCGAAGACGACCCACTCGATGGCGTAGAAGATGTTCAGCCAGTTCAGCGACACGTCGGAGTCGGGGGCGGGCGAGTCGATGGCCTCGAGGGCGCCCCAGCTGTCGGCCGCCACCACGTAGCCGCCGTAGACGTCGCCGTCGAAGCCGCTCCACTCGTTGACGAGGGCGGCGAGCGACACGACCGTCTCGCGCCCGCCCTCGAAGTCGCCGTCGGAGGGCGCCTCGCTCGGTGAGTACCGGCCCGTCAGGGTCAGCTCGGTGCCGACGGGCACGTCGGAGACGGCCTCGGTCGCGTCGGACTCGTCGGACGACCAGCCGAGGGCGACGGCCGCCGAGGCCCCGGTGGAGTCGTCGACGAAGCGTCCGATCAGCCAGTAGCCCAGCTCGCCGTCGTTGACGCGATCGGAGATCACGCGGAAGTCGTCGGGCGCGAACTCGCCCGTCACGCTGACCATCTGACCGCCGACCCTGTCGTAGAACGGGGTCTGCGGCTCGGTGACGTCGGACAGCACCTTGACCGTCTCGGTCTCCGGGTTGGCGACCTGACCGCTCTCGATGCTGCGCTCGAGCTGCCAGTGGCCGAGCCAGGCGAAGATGCCCGAGATGACCAGCGACAGGGCGAGCATCGCGATCCATCGACCGCGGCGGGCCACCTGCCACATGGTCTCGGGCAGCGGCGAGCCGTCGGGACCGGTCGTCAGGGGACGTTCGTCGGTGCGGCTCACGAACGGCATCGTACCGTCGCGTGCCGGTGACCCCGCTGGGTGCGCGAGCCGAGGAGGCGCGGGTCGATCAGTACTCCGGGTCGCGTGGTCGCGTGGCCCGCTGGTCGGACTGCTGCCCGGCCTGATCCGCCCAGAGGGCCGCCTCGGCGGCGTCCATCTCGTCGAGGTCGTCGAGGTCGTCGTCGCCTGCATCGGACGCGGCATCGGCGGCGCCCGCGTCGAGACGGCGGTCCGCCGCGGTCGAGACCGGCACCGCGCGACGGCGGCGCTCCTCCTCGTCGGCCGGTGACCCGTCGCCCGTCGCGTCGTCGTCCGCTCCGGCGAGCGCCGCCTCCATCAGGGCGATCTCGTCGGTGCCGCGAGCGGCCTTCTCGCGGCGGCGCCTCTCGATCGCCTCCTGCTCGGCGCGCTTGCGCGAACGCAGCAGGACTCCCCCGATGCGCTCGGAGTTCGATGCGAGCAGGGGGCCGATGACGGCCATGAGCAGCACGTAGAGACCGGCGAAGGGCTGCAGCCGCTCGTCGAGCCCCGCGCCCATGGACAACGTGGCGAGGATGAGCGCGAACTCGCCCCGGTTCTGCAGGATCGCCGCCGTGTTGATGCCCGCCTGAGGGCCGAGCTTGTTGAGCCACGCCACGAACTGCCCGGCGATGATGTTGAGCCCCACCGTGATGCCGATGGCGATCGCCACCGGGCCGAGGACGGTCGGGAACAGCGCCGGGTTCAGCCCGAGACCGAAGTTCAAGAAGAAGAACGCGCCGAACACGTCGCGCATGGGCAACGCGAACTGCTCGATGCGGTTGCGGTAGCGGGTCGCCCCGGCGATGAGGCCGATGAGGAACGCGCCGATGGCGTCGGTGACGCCCAGCACCTCGCCGAGACCGCCGAACAGGACGGCGAGACCGAAGAACAGCACCGTGAAGAGCTCGTCGTCCTTGGTGCGCATGAGCCGCGACACGACCCTGCCGCCCCACCGGGCGATCGAGAACATGACGACGAGGAACGCGAAGGCGATGACCAGCTTGAGGATCACCGGCCCCGGGTCGGTCTCGCCGCTCAGCACGACCGACACGATGGCCAGGTAGACGGCGATGAAGATGTCCTCGACGACGGTCACGCCCAGGATCATCGGCGTCTCGCGGTTGGCAAGCCGGTTGAGCTCGATCAGCAGCTTCGTCACGATCGCGCTCGACGACGTCGCCGTCATACCGGCGATGATCAGGGCCTCGCGGGTGCCCCAGCCCAGCATGAAGCCGAAGACGAGCCCGACGCCCATGTTGACGAGGATGTAGCTGCCCCCGGACACGATCAGCCGCCCGGCGTTCGAGAAGAACTCGTCCTGGTCGAACTCGAGACCGAGGTTGAACAGCAGCAGGATCAACCCGAAGATGGCGATCAGCTCGATGCTGTCGGACTCGAAGCTGAGCGGGAACCAGCCGGTGTTCGTGCTCGCCAGCAGCCCCACCAGCATGTAGACGGGGATCGACGGCAGGCCGATGAGCTTGCCGGCCCGGCCCAGCACGTACGCGAGCAGCAGGAGGATGCCGAGGACGATCAGCTCTTCACCCAGGTGCACGGGCGTCAGCCCCCGGGGGGAGCGTCGACCGGCGAACGGTGCTTGAGCTCGCCGGTGCGGTAGAACGAGAAGGCCTTGGCGACCTTCTCAGGGGACCCGGCGACCACGAGGGTGTCACCGGGGAAGACCTTGAAGTCGCCCGAGGGGGCGGGGTTGGCGGCGTCGCCGCGGACGACGGCGACGACGGTCAGCCCGACCACGCCGCGCGCACCCAGGTCGCCGAGCGGCTGCCCGGCGATGTGGTCGTCGTAGTCGACCGTGAACCAGTCGATGCTGAGACCCGGGATCTGGTCGAGCGCCGACAGCGACTCCGTGATGCGGGTGCCGCCGAGCAGCTCGGCCAGCGTGTGCGCCTCGTCTTCGCTGAGGCGCAGCGAGACCTTCGTGACGTCGGCCCCGTCGGCCTCGTCGCTGAACGTGATCAGATCGCTGTGACCCGAGCGGTGCGTGATCACACCGCATTTGCCGCCGTCGTCGGTGATGAAGGTGTGCAGCACCCCGACGCCGGGGAGCTTGACTCGACGCACGTCAACCATGGTTCGTCTCCAGTGGATTCGGGGGCAGTCGTCTCAGCCTAGCGTCGGGCGCCGACGCCCGGACCGGGCTGCTCATGGTGGTCACAACCGCGCCCCGCGGCGCTTTGTTCCCGGCCCGTCGGCCGGTGGCGGGCGCCCGACGGGGCCGTGCCGGACGCCGCGGACGGCAGGAGGCGCGGTGCCGGTCGGACCGTCACCGCGCCTCCTGCACGCCCCCTCGAGCGGCTCAGCCGGCCGTGCCGTCCGGTCGCTCGGCGGACGTGTCGTCGCCTGGCGTGCCGGCCGGCTCGACGACGTCCTCGTCGGCCTTCGGGGCACCGCCCTGATCGGCGCCGGGGACGATCATGTCGTCCTCTTCGAAGCCGAAGGCGATGTCCGGAGCCTCGAGGCGCACCCGGTCGGCGGACTCGTCGTCGGGCTCGAGCTGACTGGCGCGCTCGGCCGCCACGCGCTTCAGGTAGTTCGCGACCTCGGCCTCGGCCTCGTCGTCGCTCCAGCCGAGCACGCCGGCCATGAGCCGGGCCGCGACGGGCGCCGCGGACTCGCCGCGGTCCCACGCCTCGATCGAGATGCGGGTGCGTCGCGCCAGGACGTCCTCGAGGTGCAGGGCGCTCTCGTGGCTGGCCGCGTAGACGACCTCGGCACGGATGTAGTCGTCCGCCCCGGGCAGCGGCTCGGCCAGCGACGGGTCGTCGCGGATCAGGTCGAGCAGCTCGTCGGTGAGCGTGCCGTAGCGGTTCAGCAGGTGCTCGATGCGCACCTTGTGCACGCCGAAGGCCTTCGCGATCCTGCCCCGCTTGTTCCACGCCGCGTGATACCCCTCGGCGCCGACCAGCGGGATCTCCATCGTCGTGCTCTCGGGGATGCGGCCGTCGAGCGCCGCCACCGCCTCGTCGATGGCGTCCTCCGCCATGACCCGGTACGTGGTCCACTTGCCGCCGGCCACCACGACGAGGCCGGGCACGGTGTGAGCGACGATGTGCTCACGGGACAGCTTCGACGTCTGGTCCGACTCGCCCGCCAGCAGGGGACGCAGACCCGCGTACACGCCCTCCACGTCGTCACGGGTGAGGGGCACGGCCATGACGCGGTTCACGTGCTCGAGGATGTAGTCGATGTCGGCGGCCGTCGCCGCCGGGTGGGCCTTGTCGAGATCCCAGTCGGTGTCGGTCGTGCCGACCAGCCAGTGACGACCCCACGGGATCACGAACAGCACGCTCTTCTCGGTGCGGAAGATCATGCCCATATCGGAGTGGATGCGATCGCGGGGCACCACCAGGTGCACGCCCTTCGACGCCCGCACCTTGAACTGGCCCCGCTCGCCGACCATGGCCTGCGTGTCGTCCGTCCAGACGCCGGTCGCGTTGACGACCTGCTTGGCGCGGATCTCGAAGTGCTCGCCCGTCTGGTAGTCGTGGGCCTTCACGCCGACCACGCGCTCGCCCACCTTCACGAAGCCCTCGACCCGGATGCGGCTCGCCGCGTGAGCGCCGTAGGCCGAGGCGGTGCGGACCAGCGACGAGACGTACCTCGCGTCGTCGACCTGGGCGTCGTAGTACGTCAGGCCACCGACGACGGCGTCTTTCGACAGGCTCGGGATCGCCCGCATCACCTGCGTCTTGCTCAGGTGCCGGTGGTGGGGCACCCCGGGCGGGCGCCCACCCGTCCAGCTGAAGATGTCGTAGAGCGCCATGCCCGCGCCGATGTAGAACCGCTCGTAGACCGGCTTGCTCAGCGGGTACAGGAACCGCACCGGCTTGACCAGGTGCGGCGCGAGCCGCTGCAGCAGCAGCCCGCGTTCGATGAGGGCCTCGCGCACGAGCCGGAAGTTGAGCTGCTCGAGGTAGCGGATCCCGCCGTGCACCAGCTTCGACGACCGGCTCGACGTGCCCGAGCCCCAGTCGCGGGCCTCGACGATGCCGACGCTGAGACCGCGGGTCACGGCATCGAGGGCCGAGCCGGCGCCGACGATGCCGCCGCCGATGACGAGGATGTCGAGCTCTCTGGTCTTCATCACCTCGACGGCGGCCGCCCGTTCGTCGGGGCCGAGCTTCGTCGAGAGCGAAACGGACGCGGACCTGGCCATGCGAGCCTCCATCGTTGGATCGGAACCGGGACGCTCGTCGCGTCCACGGGTCCATCCAACGCCCCCACGGCCGAGCCCGCCATGAGGCGGCGCTCAGCTGGGGACGACCGACCGGCTAGTGCGGCTGGTAGGGGGCGACGACGACCTCGCTGCGCTGGAACTCCTTGAGGTCGCTGTACCCGGTGGTGGCCATCGACCGCCGGAGGGCCCCGATGAGGTTGGCCTGGCCGTCGACCGTCTCGGCCGGGCCGTAGAGGATCTTCTCGAGGGTGCCGACCTGGCCCACGTCCACTCGACGCCCGCGGGGCAGCTCGGGGTGGTGCGCCTCGGCGCCCCAGTGCAACCCGCCGCCGGGGACATCGGTGGCTCGCGCCAGCGCGGCCCCGAGCATGACGGCGTCAGCGCCGCAGGCGACGGCCTTGACGATGTCGCCCGAGGTGCCGAGACCGCCGTCGGCGATGACGTGCACGTACCGCCCTCCCGACTCGTCGAGGTAGTCGCGACGCGCACCCGCGACGTCCGCGATCGCGGTCGCCATGGGCGCGTGGATGCCCAGGGAGGCGCGGGTCGTCGAGGCGGCGCCGCCCCCGAACCCGACGAGCACGCCCGCAGCCCCCGTGCGCATGAGGTGCAGCGCCGACGTGTACGTCGAAGCGCCGCCCACGATGACCGGCACGTCGAGCTCGTAGATGAACTTCTTGAGGTTCAGCGGCTCGGTCGTCTTCGACACGTGCTCGGCCGACACGGTCGTGCCGCGGATGACGAAGATGTCGACACCGGCGTCGACGACCGTCTGGTAGAGGTCCTGCGTGCGCTGCGGGCTCAGCGAGCCGGCGACGGCGACGCCGGCCGCACGGATCTCGGCCAGACGGGCCGTGACCAGCTCGGGCTTGATCGGCTCGGCGTAGATCTGCTGCATGCGCGCGATCGTCTCGGCTTCGGGGAGGTCGCGGATCTCGGCGAGCACCGCCTCCGGGTCGTCGTAACGGGTCCAGACGCCCTCGAGGTCGAGCACCCCGAGACCACCGAGCTGCCCGATGCGGATCGCCGTGGCCGGGCTGACCACCGAGTCCATGGGCGCCGCGATGATCGGCGACTCGAACGTGAACGCGTCGATCGACCAGCTCACGGAGACGTCGCGCGGGTCGCGCGTCCGCCGGCTCGGGACGATCGCGATGTCGTCGAACGCGTACGCGCGGCGGGCACGCTTGGATACGCCGATCTCTACCTCAGTCACCGGGCCACCCTACCGGAGGCGAGCCCCCCGCCCCCGGCCGGGTCGGCCGCGACGCAGCCGAAGAGGGACGTGGTGTCGCCGGGCCCGGCGGCATCACGTCCCTCTTCGCGCAGAACATCCGGCCGCGCGCCGGCGACGGCTAGCGACGGTAGTTGGGCGCCTCGACGACCATCTGGAGGTCGTGCGGGTGGCTCTCCTTCAGGCCGGCCGCCGTGATGCGGACGAACCTGCCCTTCGCCTTGAGCTCGTCGACCGTGCGGCCGCCGACGTAGAACATCGACTGACGCAGGCCGCCGGTCAGCTGGTACACGACGTTGCCGAGCGCCCCGCGGTAGGGCACCTGTCCTTCGACGCCTTCGGGGATGAGCTTGTCATCGGAGGGGACGTCCGCCTGGAAGTAGCGGTCCTTCGAATACGACGTGTTCTTGCCGCGGGTCTGCATCGCACCGAGCGAGCCCATGCCGCGGTAGTTCTTGAACTGCTTGCCGCCGACGAACACCAGGTCGCCCGGGCTCTCGTCGCAGCCGGCCAGCAGCGAGCCGAGCATCACCGTGTCGGCCCCCGCGACCAGCGCCTTGGCGATGTCGCCCGAGTACTGCAGACCGCCGTCGGCGATGACCGGCACGCCGACCTCGCGCGCCGCCAGCGACGCCTCGTAGACGGCCGTGACCTGGGGCACGCCGACACCCGAGACGACGCGGGTGGTGCAGATCGAGCCGGGGCCGACGCCGACCTTGATCGCGTCGGCTCCGGCCTCGATGAGCGCCTCGGCACCCGAACGGGTCGCGACGTTGCCGCCGATCACGTCGATGGCGGCGAACGTCGGATCGGCCTTGATGCGGCGGATCATGTCGAGCTCGCCGGTGCTCTCGCCGTTGGCGGTGTCGACCACGAGCACGTCGACGCCCGCGTCGCGCAGGGCGCAGGCGCGCTCCCACGCGTCGCCGAAGAAGCCGATCGCGGCGCCGACGCGCAGACGACCCTCGTCGTCCTTCGTGGCGTCGGGGTACTTCTCGCTCTTGTCGAAGTCCTTGACCGTGATGAGACCGCGCAGCTTGCCGTCGGCGTCGACGAGGGGCAGCTTCTCGATCTTGTGCTCGGCGAAGATCGCGATCGCCGAGTCGGGGTCGACGCCCTCGGGGGCCGTGATGAGCGGGGCCGAGGTCATGACGTCGCGGACGAGCGTCGTCTGCATCTCGAACGTCGACACGAAGCGCATGTCGCGGTTGGTGATGATGCCGACGAGGGTGCCGTCGGACTCGACGACCGGCAGACCCGAGACGCGGAACTGACCGCACAGCGCGTCGACCTCCGCGACGGTCGCGTCGGGGCTCGTGGTGACCGGGTTGGTGATCATGCCCGACTCGCTGCGCTTGACCTTGTCGACGTGCGCCGCCTGGTCGGCGATCGAGAGGTTGCGGTGGATGATGCCGATGCCGCCCTGGCGCGCCATGGCGATGGCCATGCGCGACTCGGTGACGGTGTCCATCGCGGCCGAGAGCAGCGGCACGGCCACGCGGATGCGCTTGGTCAGCCGCGACGAGGTGTCGGCCTCGCTCGGGATCACGTCGGTGCGCCCGGGGAGGAGCATGACGTCGTCGTACGTGAGTCCGATGAATCCGAACGGATCCGGCTGGTCCATGAGTCCCCTTCGAAGGAGCGAGTGGTGGGCGGTGGAGCACCGGAGCGCCGTCGACCGCCGGTAGTCGATGTTAACCCGCCCCGCGCCTCCTGCATTCCGGGTCCCGACGGCCCCAGACGGCCGAGGAGGCGCGAAAAGGTCACAGAACAGCGACGATTTTTCGACTCTTGCCTGTGTCGTGCGCGAAACATGGCCGACACACGGCGAAAGTAGCGTCACCAACGACGGTAGCCAGCGGCACCCGGGGCATCGCCCCGACTGGCACCTGTCCAGGAGGTTCCGTGAAACCCGACACGACCATCGCACCGCCGACACCGTTGCGGCCTGCCCTGTTCGTCACAGTCCTGACGCTGCTGCTCGCACTGGCCGGCGCCTTCCTGTCCGTGATGATCGCCCCCGAGCCCGCACGGGCCCAGGGCGGGGCGACCGCCTCGTGTGCCGTCGACGCCGACACCGCCTGCATCCAGGGCAGCATCCGGACATCCGAGGGCGAGCCCGCCAGCGGCGTCGTCCTCACCGTGACGGGCCCCGGCGGCTTCGAGGGAACGGCGGAGGTCGACGGCACCGGCCGCTGGGCCCTCCCCGTCACCGAGGGCGGCCAGTACACCGTCGCCCTCGACACCGACTCGCTGCCCGACGGCGAGTTCCTGACGAACGCCGAGCAGGACGAGCGCATGGTCAACGCCACGCTCGGCGCCAACGCCGGCGTGATCTTCCAGCTCAGTGCGACCGAGGGCGCCACCACCGGCGACACCGCCGCGGCGTTCAACTGGGAGCGCGTCGGGCAGCAGCTCGCCTCGGGCATCCGCCTCGGTCTCCTGCTCGCACTGGCGGCCATCGGCCTGTCGCTCATCTACGGCACGACCGGTCTCAGCAGCTTCTCGCACGGCGAGCAGGTGACCCTCGGCGGTCTGCTGGCGTACGTCTTCGCCAACCAGCTCGGCATGAACATCTTCCTGGCCGCGATGCTCACCGTCGTGCTCTGCGCGGCGACCGGGTTCATCCAGGACTGGGCGATCTGGAAGCCCCTCCGACGGCGGGGGTTGAGTCTGACCCAGTTGATGATCGTCACCATCGGCCTCTCGATCGCGCTGCAGTACGCGTTCCAGTACTTCTTCGGCGCGGCGACCGTCCGCATCCAGACGGCGAACCCCTCGACGGTCACCCTGGCGGGCATCACCCTCACGGTGCAGTCGTACGTGGCCATGGGCGTCTCGATCGTCGTGCTGGTGCTGACCGGCCTGTTCCTGACGAAGACGCGCACCGGTCGCGCGACGCGCGCCGTCTCGGACAACCCGGCCCTCGCGGCCGCCTCGGGCATCGACGTCGACCGCATCATCCGCCTCGTGTGGACGGTCGCGGCGGGTCTCGCCGGCCTCTCGGGCGTCATGCTCGGCCTCGTGCTGAACGGCGTCAACTGGATGACGGGTCTGCAGATCCTGCTGCTCATGTTCGCCGCCGTGACACTCGGCGGGCTCGGGACGTCGTTCGGCGCCCTCGCGGGCTCGCTCATCATCGGCGTCATCGTCGAACTGACCAACCTGGTCCTGCCGGGTGACTTCAAGTACGCCACCGCGCTGCTGATCCTGATCGTGATCCTGCTGTTCCGGCCGCAGGGCATCTTCGGTCGCGCCGAGCGGATCGGTTAAGGGGACTACTCATGGACTACGTCATCTCTCTGCTCCGTGCCCTCACCGGCGAGGCGCTCGCGCCCACCACGGCGGCCTTCGCCCTCGCGGCCATCGGCCTCAACATCCACTTCGGCTTCACCGGGCTGATCAACATGGGCCAGGCGGCCTTCCTCCTGGTCGGCGCCTACGGATTCGCCATCTCGCTGACCAGCGGACTCCCCATCGGGGTCGCCGTCCTGATCGGTCTGCTCTGCGGTGTGATCTTCGCGCTGATCCTCGGCGTCCCGACGCTGAAGCTCCGCGGCGACTACCTGGCGATCGTGACGATCTGCGCGGCGGAGATCATCCGCATGGTCGGCAGATCGAGCATCCTGACCGACGTCACCGGCGGCTCGAACGGCATCACCGGCTCGTCGTACCGCGACGCCTTCACCGCGCTCTCGCCGCTGCCCGACGGTCAGACCACGATCCTGTGGTTCACCTACGACAACAACGGCGTCAGCGGCTGGTGGATCCGCATCGTCGCCTGGGGCCTCGTCGCGCTGCTCTGCGTCATCGTGTTCCTGCTCAGCCGCAGCCCCTGGGGTCGCGTGCTGAAGGGAATCCGCGAGGACGAGGACGCCGTGCGCAGCCTCGGCAAGAACGTCTTCTCGTACAAGATGCAGGCGCTCGTCTTCGGCGGTGTGATCGGCTCGCTCGCCGGGATCATCTACGTGCTGCCCTCGTCGGTCCAGCCCGACGCCCTCGGCCGCTCGACGACCTTCTTCATCTGGACGGCCCTGCTGCTCGGTGGTGCGGCGACGGTCTTCGGACCGGTGCTCGGAGCGGTGCTGTTCTTCTCCGTCCGGCTGCTGATCCGCACCCTGGCCGGCGACTTCATCCCCGCGAGCATCATGAGCAACCAACAGGCCGACCAGTTCTCGTACGTGCTCGTCGGCGTCGCCCTCATGTGCCTGATCATCTTCAGGCCACAGGGGATCCTCGGTAACAAGAAGGAGCTGTCGTTCAGTGTCTGAGACAACCACGACCGGTGGCCGGGCCCGCAAGGCCGGCTACGACTACGACCGCGACGCCCTGCGCAGCAAGCTGACCGGCGTCGACCGCACGCCCGGCTCCTCGAAGCCCGACCCCATCCTGACCGTCGACAACGTCGTGCGTCGCTTCGGCGGCATGACCGCCGTCGACGTCGGACACGTGGAGGTGCAGCGCGGCGCGATCACGGCGCTGATCGGCCCGAACGGGGCCGGCAAGACGACCTTCTTCAACCTGCTGACCGGCTTCGACAAGGCCTCCTCCGCCCCCACGGCATTCAGCCGCGGCGAGGGGACCGCCAAGTGGGTCTTCGACGGCAAACCGATGGGCAACGTCGGCGCCGCCAAGGTCGCCCGGGCGGGCATGGTGCGCACGTTCCAGCTGACGAAGGCGCTGTCGCGTCTGACCGTGATGCAGAACATGCTGCTCGGCGCACGCGACCAGCCCGGCGAGAACTTCTTCATCGGCATCATCCCGCCGCTCTGGAAGGCCCGCGAACGCGAGATCACGGCGAAGGCCGAGGACCTCCTCAAGCGCTTCAAGCTCCACGAGAAGAAGGACGACTACGCCGGCAGCCTCTCCGGCGGCCAGCGGAAGCTGCTCGAGATGGCCCGCGCCCTCATGAGCGACCCCGAGATGATCATGCTCGACGAGCCCATGGCCGGCGTGAACCCGGCCCTGACGCAGTCGCTGCTCGGTCACATCCAGAGCCTGCGCGACGAGGGCACCACCGTGCTCTTCGTCGAGCACGACATGCACATGGTCCGCCACATCTCGGACTGGGTGATCGTCATGGCCGAGGGCAAGGTCGTGGCCGAGGGTCCCGCCGACACCGTCATGGACGACCAGGCCGTCATCGACGCCTACCTGGGCGCGCACCACGACACCGACCTGGGCGACGACTCGCTGCTCACCGACGCCGTGCTCGAGGAGCTCGAGCAGGAGGTGGCCGCCGAGGACGCGGCCCGCGCGGACGACACGACCGGCGCCTCCTCGGCCACCGGCGGCGGAGTCCCCGGACGCGACCTGCCCGGTTCGCCCGACCCCTCGACCCCGACCGCCACGAACGCGGCGGACGACCAGCAGACCGGAGACAAGAAGGCATGAGCGCCTCGACCACCCAGATGCACCCGGGAACCGAGAAGTTCGCGGGCATCGAACCGATCATGAACGCCAGCGACCTCGTGGCGGGCTACCTGCCCGGGGTCAACATCCTCAACGGCTGCGACCTCGTCTGCTACCCCGGCGAGCTCATCGGCATCATCGGCCCGAACGGCGCCGGCAAGTCGACGCTGCTGAAGGCCCTGTTCGGCCTCGTCAAGATCCACTCGGGCGGCGTCACGCTCGGCGGCGAGGACATCACGAACCTGAAGGCCAACAAGCTCGTCCAGGCCGGCGTCGGGTTCGTGCCGCAGACGAACAACGTGTTCCCGTCGCTCACCATCGAGGAGAACCTGCAGATGGGGATGTTCCTCCGCCCCAAGAAGTTCGCCGAGCGACTCGAGTACATCTACGATCTGTTCCCCGTGCTCGGCGACCGTCGCGGCCAGCGCGCCGGCTCCCTCTCGGGCGGTGAGCGCCAGTCGGTCGCCATGGCGCGCGCGCTGATGATGGACCCGAAGGTGCTGCTGCTCGACGAGCCGTCGGCCGGCCTGTCGCCCGTCCGCCAGGACGAGACGTTCATCCGCACCCGTCGCATCAACAAGGCAGGCGTCTCGGTCATCATGGTCGAGCAGAACGCCCGCCGCTGCCTGCAGATCTGCGACCGCGGCTACGTGCTCGACCAGGGCCGCAACGCCTACTCGGGCACCGGACGCGAGCTCGCGGACGACCCGAAGGTGATCGAGCTGTACCTCGGCACGCTCGCGAAGGACGTCGACGAGTCGCACTGACGCCGACGCGACACCCGCATCGCCCCGGAGGCCCCGCACGCTCGACGTGCGGGGCCTCCGTCGTGCCGTGGTGCTCGCGTCGTGGGGGGGGCTCGCGCCGTGCGGGGCTCGCGCCGTGCGGGCTCGCGTAGTGCTGGCTCGCGCCGTGCGGGCTCGCGCCGTGCCGGGCTCGCGTCGTGCGGGCGGCATCATCCCGCCCCGCGACCCAGGGTGGTCAGAAGATGTCCTTCCAGACGCCGCGAACGACACCGTCCGACCACTCGAGCAGACGCGGCGCATCCGATCCCGGACCCGGACCCGCACCCTCCCGGGAGCCCCGGGTGGTCAGAAGATGCCCTTCCACACGCCGCGAAGGACACCTTCTGACCACTCGAGCATCCGGGGCAACGTCGAACCGGGCCGCGAAGGCATCTTCCGACCCCTCGACCGCGCCGGACGGACGCGCTGGACGCGCTGACCGCACGCGCCGCTTGCACCACGCGCACCACGCGCACCACACGCACCGCACGCACGACGGAGGCCCCGGCGCACACGCGCCGGGGCCTCCGCTGGAGAAGGGACGGAGTTACTGGACCGAGCCCTCGACAGCCGTCTGGTAGACGATCTTGTTGTCGCCGTCGAACTTGTAGATGCCGATGAAGGCGCTCGACGGGTCGTTCTGGTCATCGAACGGTCCGATGCCCGAAGGGCCGGTGTAGTCGATGTCGTCGCCGGCCTCGATCGCCGTCTTGCAGTCGGCGAAGGTGGCGCACTCGGTGCCGCCGTCGGCGCCCGACACCGAGGCCATGTTGGCCTGGATGGTGCCGGAGTCGGTTCCGCCGCCCTTCACCGCGGCGAGCGCGGCGAGCATGGTGGCGTCGTAGGACTCCTGTGCGTACGAGTAGTCGGTGAGGGCCGAGCCCGCGCTCTCCTGGTAGAAGTCGTTGAAGCGCTTCTGCAGGTCGGTCGAGGGGAACGCACCGGGGATCGTGCCCTGAGCGCCCTCGAGGGTGCCCGGGTCGAAGTCCTCGCTGTAGTCGGCCGTGTTGCCGTCCGACATGTAGATGGATGTCATGTCGGCGCCCTGGGCGACGAGCTCGGGGACGATCGACTTGGTCTCGTCGAACGCGAGGATGACGATCGCGTCGGGGTCGGTGGCCAGGGCCGCCGTCACCTCGGACGAGAAGGTCGTCTGACCGGGAGGGAACTCCTGGCCTTCGCCGGTGCCGCCGTAGACGACGGAGCCGCCCGAGGCCTCCACCGACTCCTGGACGGCGTCACGGAGACCGGTGCCGTAGGTGTCGTTGAAGACGAGGAACGCGACGTTGGCGCGACCGTCGTTGACGATCTGCGTGCCGAGGGCCGAGCCCTGGACGGAGTCCGGCGGCGCGGTGCGGAAGTAGTACGACGAGTAGCCGCTGAGCGCGGACGCCGTGTTGGCCGGCGAGATCTCGACGATGCAGGCGGCGGTCAGCTGGTCGATGACGTTCAGCGTGACGCTGGACGACTCGGCGCCGATCGCGACCGGGACCTTCGCGTCGATGAGCTGCGTCGCTGCGGCGCTCGAGACGGTGAGGTCGTTGCTGTCACCGGAGTCGGTGCGGGGCTCGACGACGACGTCCTGGTCGAGCACGCCGCCGGCGGCGTTGATGTCCTCGACCGCGAGGCCGATGCCGGCCTCGGCGGGCGGTGCCAGGTAGGCGAGGGTTCCCGTGTTCGGCAGGATCGTGCCGATGCGGAGGGCGTCCTGTCCGGGGCTGCTGGGAGCCTCGCACGATGCTGCGGGGTCGGCCTTCTGCGACGCCGAGGCCGAGGGCGACGACGACGAGCCCTCCGACGGAGTCGACGACGTCGACGAACAGGCGGCCAGAAGGACGGAGGCGGCCCCTGCGAGCGCCAGAGCCTTCAGGCCTTTGGTGGATCGGATCATCCGTAGTCCCTTTCGTGAAGCGCGGAGAGCCGGACCGACACTAGGCAGACGGTCCTCGCGATTGAGTAGAAACTAGGGCTGGATTGTTTCTGGCGTGTGTTCTCGTCGTCACTGGACCGTTTCGTTAGCAATTCGTGACTTGCGCTCAATACCGCGGTTTCGGCGGTTCGCCCGCAGCGCGTCGACCGACAGCACGATCAACGCGACCCAGACGATGGCGAAGCCGATCCACCTCGTGACCGGCATCTCTTCGTGGAGCAGCACCACGCCGACCACGAGCTGCAGAACCGGCGCGAGGTACTGGGTCAGACCGATCGTGGCCAACGGGAGCCGACGTGCGGCCGACGCGAAGAACAGCAGCGGCACGGCGGTGACGACGCCCGAGCTGATCACGGTCAGCGTGTGGACGACCGAGACCGAGCCGAACACGACCCCGCCGCCGAGACCCGTGGCGGCCATGACGATCAGCGCCGCACCGGCCACCGGCGTCATGAGCATCGTCTCGAGGGTCAGCCCGCCGACGGCGTCGACCCGGCCGCCGACCTGCTTCTTGACGAGCCCGTACAGACCGAATGAGAACGCGAGCACGAGCGACACCCAGGGGATGTCGCCGGTGCCCACCGCGATGACGAGCACGGCGACGCCGCTCAACGCGACGGCGGCCCACTGAGCGGGGCGGAGTCGCTCGCGCAGCACCACGACGGCCAGCAGGACCGTGACGATCGGGTTGATGAAGTACCCGAGGGCGGCCTCGACGACGTGGCCGGCGAGCGCCGCGGTGATGAAGACCGTCCAGTTGACGACGATGAAGACGCCGGCCAGACCCATCGTCGCGACGAGACGAGGCTGTCGCAGCAACCGGATGAACGACGGCAGGCCCCGGGTCACGGCCAGCAGCACCAGGCAGAAGACGAGCGAGAAGACGATGCGCCAGGCCACGATCTCGAAGGGCCCCGACGGCGACATCAGCAGGAAGAACACCGGCAGGACGCCCCAGAGCCCGTAGGCGCCGACGGCGAACGCCAGCCCCGAGCGCACGGCCGGGTCGGCTGCCGGACGGCCCGTGGCAGTCGGGTCGCCGCCGGCCGCCGGTTCGGCTGACGGAACGGAGGAGGCGGAGGAGGTGCGGGAACGACTGCTGGTCACGTCACGACTGTAAGCGGACCGGCCGACACCCCGACACGTCCACCTCTGCCACGGTGGAGTGCTCGTCTGCCGTTCTCGGGAGGCGCGGTGCGCGGAGGGGCCGAGCCGCGCCTCCCGGGGGGTGAGACGACGAGAACCCCCGCCGAAGCGGGGGTTCACGTGATGATGCTCTGTCGACCGACTAGCGGACGACGACGGCGAGGACGTCGCGAGCCGAGAGGACGAGGAAGTCCTCTCCGCCGTACTTGACCTCGGTTC
The DNA here is from genome assembly GCF_001422285.1 of Frigoribacterium sp. Leaf263. GTDB lineage: Bacteria > Actinomycetota > Actinomycetes > Actinomycetales > Microbacteriaceae > Frigoribacterium. The sequence goes on along the minus strand of NZ_LMMO01000004.1, from coordinate 542,338 downwards.
CGCCGTACTTGCTGTAGATGACCTTGTCGCCGACGGCGACGTCGAGGGGCACACGGTTGCCGTTGTCGTCGATGCGACCCGGTCCGACCGCGACGACCTCGCCCTCCTGGGGCTTCTCCTTCGCGGTGTCGGGGATCACCAGGCCGGAGGCCGTGGTCTGCTCGGCTTCGACCTGCTGGATGACGATGCGATCTTCGAGCGGCTTGATGGAGACCGACACGGTTGACCTCTACTTTCTCGGAACTTCGAAAAACGTGGGTTGGCACTTGCCACGTGCGAGTGCCAGAAACAACTGTAGGGCGTCACTGGCACTCGGTCAATCCGAGTGCCAGTCGAGCCGGACCGCTGCCCCGGAGCAGCGCGGATCCGCCCGAGCGGCGGGAGTCGCCCCCTCGCGGATGCACGAGACTGGACGACATGGATGCCTCGGAGCTGCTCGAAGTCCTCTCTCCCGAGGGGCTCCGGCTGCTCGACTCTCTGCCCGCGTGGAAGGCCTCCGACGACGTCGTCTCGTCGGTCGCCGCCCTGCGCAAGAAGGGCCACCCGCCCGAGCGGGTGTCCGCCGTGCTGACGCAAGCGCGCCTCCGAGCCCGGGCCGAGGGCAAGTTCGGCGAGTTCGCCAGCCGCATGCTCTTCACCGAGGCGGGCCTCGAACAGGCCACGCGGCTCGGAGTCGCCGCCCGTCACGCCGACCGCTTCCGTTCCGCCGGGCTCCGCAGCGTCGCCGACCTCGGCTGCGGCATCGGCGGCGACGCCCTCGCCTTCGCCGCGCTCGAGCTCGACGTGCTCGCCGTCGACCGCGACGAGGTCACCGCCGCCGTCGCGTCATACAACCTCTCGCCGTGGCCGTCGTCGAGGGTGCGCCAGGGGGACGCCGAGACGACCGATCTGAGCGACGTCGACGGGGTCTACCTCGATCCGGCTCGGCGGACCGGCGGGCACAGCGCGACGAAGCGGATCGCCGACCCCGCCGACTGGTCGCCGTCGCTCGACGTCGCGTTCGGCTTCGCCGAGCGCCTGCCCACCGGGGTCAAGCTCGGCCCCGGCATCGACCGCGACCTCCTCCCAACCGACGCCGAGTGCCAGTGGATCTCGGTCGATCGCGACGTGGTCGAGGCGGGCGTCTGGTTCGGGCCGCTCGCACGGACCGGAGTGGGCCGATCGGCGCTCGTGATCAGCGCCTCCGGGGCGGCGGAGCTGACCGCGCCCGCCGACTCGGACGACGTCGACGTCGACGACATCGGCGAGTGGATCCACGAACCCGACGGCGCCGTCATCCGCGCCCGGCTGATCGGGGACCTCGCACGGTCGATCGATGCACGCATGATCAGCCGCGACATCGCCTGGCTGAGCACCGACCACCGGGTCGAGACCCCGTTCGCGCAGCAGTTCCGGGTGCTCGAGACGTTCCCCCTCGACGAGCGGACCCTGAAGCGCGAGCTGCGGTCGCGGGGCATCGGCCGCCTTGAGATCAAGAAGCGCGGGGTCGACGTCGACCCCGCGACGTTCCGCAAGCGCCTGTCGCTGCAGGGGACGAACTCGGCGACGCTGGTGCTGACCCGCGTCGCGGGGCGCCACACGGCCCTGCTCTGCGAACGCGCCTGAGCCCGACGCGCGGGTCCACGCGTGGGTCGACCCGCGTGTCGACGCGCGGGTGACGGAGCCTGGTCGGAACGGGCTCCGCGCCGTCCGCGACGCGGTGCACCCGGACCGACGACGACGGCCGCCGCACCCATGACGTGCGGCGGCCGTCGGGTGTCGGGGCGATCAGGACCCGCTGTAGTACCCGCCGGTCGGCGGCATGTTGCCGATCCACTGGAAGAAGACGACCCACAGTCCGATGATCAGCAGCGAGATGCCGATCCCCGCGTAGCCCGTGATGAGACCGGTGAGCCAGAAGCCGCGGGCGTGACGCTCGCGCTTCTGACCGAGGTGACCGAGGACGACGCCGGCGATCGAGAAGACGATGCCCGTGCCGAACAGGATGAGCGACACCAGCACCCCGAGGATCGACGCCGACATCGACAGGATGCTCAGCAGACTCGTCGGCCGACCAGCGCCCTGCTGGTACGAGCCGTACTGGGCGCCGTAGGGCTGCGGGGCGCCGTACTGCGGCTGAGCGCCGTACGGCTGCTGCGGCCGGGGGGCTCCGGTGGGCTGCTGAGGCGCGCCGTAGGGCTGCTGCGGTCCGCCGTAGGGCTGCTGCGGTCCGCCGTAGGGCTGCTGCCGACCTGCGGCGTGAGGGGCGCCGTACTGACCCTGCTGGCCGGGCCGCCCCTGCTGACCGTACGGGCCGGGCTGACCGTAGGCACCGGGCTGACCCTGCTCTCCATACGGGCCAGGCTGACCCTGCTGACCGTACCCACCAGGCTGACCCTGCTGGCCGGTGGGTCCGGGCTGACCGTACGTACCAGGCTGACCCTGCTGACCGTACGCACCAGGCTGACCCTGCTGACCGTAAGCGCCGGCCTGGCCCTGCTGACCGTTAGCGCCGGGCTGCCCGTAGGGCGCCGAGCCGGGAGGCCCCTGCGGCGCCGGTGCCGAGCCGCCCGGGGCGGGATGCTGCCCCGGCGCCACGAACGGGTCGCCGGTCGGCCGTGAGCCCGCAGGAGGCGCGGGCTGGGTGGCAGCGCCGGGGAACGCGGTCGGCGGCAGGGGCGGTGACCCCGCCGAAACCTCGTCGCGAGCGGACCCGTCAGGCCCGGTCGACCTCGGAGCCGAGGACGGCGCGGACGCGGAGGCGTCGGCGGAGGCGTCGGCCGGCGGCCCCTGGCCGGCCGGGTCGGATGTCGTGTCGTCGGTGGCCATGAGGACCCTTTCGAGTGCAGAGCGGCGGTCGTGGTGCGGGCGCGGAGGCCCGGAGCACGACGGGGCCCGCGCCGGTGAGCGCGGACCCCGTCATGGTATCGACGTCGTCGATGAGGACACCCGGAGAGATCAGAACCCGTCGGTGCCGTAGCTCTGGTCGTACGCGAAGCCGCCCGCCGCGATGGCGGCGATGAAGAAGACGACGAGGGCGATGGCGCCGAGGAGGCCGAGGTAGCCGAGCACCAGGCCGATGATCGCCATGACCTTGCCCTGCTCGCCGGTGCGCTTGATCTGGCGCAGCGAGATGTGGCCCGTGACGATCGCGACGATGCTGAAGATGAACGAGCTGAGGATGCTCGAGACCAGCGACACGATGGCCAGGACGTTGGTCTTCGGGTTCTGCTGCCCGTAGCCGCCCTGACCCTGACCCTGGTTCTGGTACGGGTTCTGCTGGTACGGCTGCTGCGGGTAGGCGGCGGGGGCGCCCTGCGGGTTCTGCGGGCCCTGGCGGGCCGGGTCGTGGTCGGTCATGCCGAGGTCTCCTTCTGTCTGAGTGGCCCCGAGCCTACGCGGAACCGACCCGCGTCCGCCCCGAGCCCGCCCCACCCGTGGAGAATGCGCGCTCCCGTGGAGGACCGGTCCGTCCATCGCCGCAGGGCGCCGCCCGGCGCTCAGGCCACGAAGACCGAGGTCACGGGCAGAGTCGAGTCCGCTCCGAAGTCGAGGGGCGACGGAGCATGCCCGCGGGCGACCAGCTGTGCGCCGAGCGCGGCGATCATGGCGCCGTTGTCGGTGCAGAGCGACAGGGGCGGCACGCGCAGCTCGACGCCGGCCGCGGCGCAGCGCTCGTGGGCGAGTTCGCGGACGCGTGCGTTGGCGACCACTCCCCCGCCGAGCAGCAGGCGCGGCACGCCGAGGTCGGCGCAGGCCGCGAGCGCCTTGGTGATCAGCACGTCGGCGACGGCCTCGCGGAACGACGCGGCGACGTCGGCGACCGGCACCGCGCCTCCTTCGTCGCGACGACGCTCGACCCAGCGCGCCACCGCGGTCTTCAGGCCCGAGAACGAGAAGTCGTAACGGTGCTTGACGAGGTCCTTCGGCAGGGTGAGCCCGCGGGGGAACCGGATCGCGGCGGGGTCGCCGTCGACGGCGACGCGGTCGATCTGCGGCCCGCCGGGGTAGGGCAGCCCCAGGAGGCGCGCCACCTTGTCGAAGGCCTCTCCGGCCGCATCGTCGATGGTCTCGCCGAGCAGCTCGACGTCGTCGACGAGGTCGCGGACGTGCAGCAGCGACGTGTGCCCGCCCGACACCAGCAGGGCGATGGTCGGCAGCTCGATCTCGCTGTCGTCGTCGCGGAGCACGTCGGCGCCGACGTGCCCGACCAGATGGTTGACGGCGTAGAGCGGGGTGCCGGTCGCGAGGGCGAGGGCCTTGGCCGCTCCGACGCCGACCATGAGGGCGCCGGCGAGCCCCGGCCCGCTCGTCACGGCGATCGCGTCGAGCTCGTCGAGGGTGACGCCGGCCTCGGCGAGCGCCGCCTCGAGGGCCGGCTGCATCGCGTCGAGGTGCGCCCGCGCGGCGACCTCGGGCACGACGCCGCCGTACCGCGCGTGCTCGTCCATCGACGACGAGATGACGTTGGCGAGCAGCGTCGTGCCGCGGACGATGCCGACGCCGGTCTCGTCGCAGCTCGTCTCGATGCCGAGCACGAGGGGCTCCGACGGGGCGGTGGAGGCCGAGGAGGCGCGGGTCGGGGTCACGAGGAGTGTCCTGTCTGCGAGGCGGCGTCCGACGTGCCGACCGCGCCGGTCGACGCGGGGGTGAGGTCGAGCCGCATCACGACGGCGTCGACCCCGTCGGGCATGTAGTAGCGCGGACGCACGGCGATGGGCTCGAAGCCGAGGGACTCGTAGAGGTGCTGGGCGCCGGGGTTGTCGGCGCGGACCTCGAGGAACATCTTGCGGACCCGACGGCGGCGCGCCTCGTCGATCATCTCGGTCATGAGGGCGCGGCCGAGTCCACGGCGGCGAGCCCGGGGGGCCACCGCGATGGTCTGCACGTCGGCGTCCGGGGCGCCGGGCAGCACCAGCAGACCGCAGTAACCGGCCAGAGGGGTCTCGCCCGCCCCGACGACATCGTCGTCCTCGTCGTCCTCGGCCACGAGGTACCAGCCGTCGGGCGACGCCAGCTCGTGCGCCATGCCCTCGCGGGACCACGCGTCGGTCGTGAAGACGCTGGTCTCGAGTGCCATGACGCGGTCGAGGTCGCCCAGGGAGGCACGGCGGAGGGTCGCGCTCATCGCCCGACCGGCTTCGGACCGGCCGAGACCGTGACGTCGGGTTCGCGGAGGTAGAGGGGCGCCGGCCCGGCGAACTCCCGGCCGTGCTCGAAGAGCCGCTCGGCGAGCATCCCGAGCGCGGCGGCCGACACCGCGGTGTCGTCGGGGTCGGTGCGCGGCCAGGCGGCGGCCTCGCCGAGGACGCCGTCGAGCTCGGCCGGGCGGGCCAGCGTCGGGCCGTCGAGGGGCACCGGCAGCCCGTCGGCGTCGAGCCCGCGGTAGGCCGTCCACGCGACCTCGCGACGACGCGCGTCGGTCACCACGACGAGCGGCGCGTCGAGTCGCCCGCTCGGCGTGGCCACCGAGCCGCTGCCGCCCGCGCCCGTCGAGAGGCGCTCGAAGGCGACCGCGTCGTGGCTGGCGACCGCGAGGCACGGGCGCCCGATGCCGAAGGCGAAGGCGCGCGCGGCGACGATGCCGACGCGCAGCCCCGTGTACGGCCCCGGCCCCACGCCGGCGACGACGGCGCTGAGGTCGGTCGGCACGACGCCGGCCCCGGCGAGGGCCGACTCGATGAGGGTGCCGACCACCTCGGCATGACGCCGGGTGTCCGTCTCGGTCCGCTCGGCGAGCACGCCGCGGTCGCGGTCGACGACGGCGACGGTCGTCCCCGCGGAGGTGTCGATGGCCAGGATCACCTGTCAATCGTAGGCGACGCGTCCGACACGACCCGCGCCTCCTCGGCTCGCGCCGCGGTGTCTAGAGGTGGGCCCAGCGGGGCCCGTGCATGGTGATCGTCACGTGGCGCGGTTCGTCGACCGTGGCGTCGGGGTCGGCATCGGAGTCGGGGTCGCTCGCGGGGTCGGCGGCGGCCGCTCCCGCGCCGGTCGGTCGCTCGATCACGACGTCGAGCCACGACTCGGAGACGCCGTCGAGCAGCCCCGCTCCCCACTCGACCACGACGACCGATCCCTCGTAGTCGAGGTCGAGGTCGTCGAGCTCGGCCGCGCCCCCCAGCCGGTAGGCGTCGACGTGGACGAGGGGCGCGCCCGTCGCGCTCGGGTGGGTCCGCGCGAGCACGAAGGTCGGACTCGCGACCTGCCCGCGCACCTGCAGCCCCTCGCCGATGCCGCGGGTGAGCGTCGTCTTGCCGGCACCCAGCGGACCGGTCAGGACGACGAGGTCGCCCGCCCGCAGCAGGCCGCCGAGACGGCGGCCCAGGGCCTCCATCGTCTCGGCGTCGGACACCGGACCGTCGAAGAGCGGGAGGGCGTCGTCGGTCATGCCCGGCGGCCCAGGTACACGCGCGGCACGCGCGCGCCGATGCGGCACGAGACCTCCTCGGGGATCGTGCCCGTGGCCTCGGCCCATTCGCCGATGGTGAGCTCGCCGCCGTCGCCCGACCCGAAGAGCAGGACCTCGTCGCCGACCTCGATCGGGTCGTCGCCGACGTCGATCAGGAACTGGTCCATCGCCACGCGCCCGACGATCGGGTACCGGCGACCCCGCACCGTCACCTCCACCCCGTGCTGGGCCCGCCTGCTGACGCCGTCGGCGTAGCCGATCGGCACGAGCGCGAGCGTCGTGTCGCGCTCGGCCCGGTACGTGTAGTCGTACGAGACGCCCGTGCCGGCGGGGACCCGCTTCACGCGCACGACGCAGGCGCTCAGGGTCAGCACGGGCCGCAGACCCCGGTCGCTCGCGGTGACGCCCTCCGTCACGGGGATGCCGTAGCCGTTCGACCCCATGCGCACCATGTCGAAGCGCCTCTCGGGGTGCTCCATGCCCGCCGAGCTCGACGACATGTGCCGCTTCTCGAACGTCGCGCCGAGCGCCTCGGCGTCGGCGAGCGCCTTGCGGAACACGACCGACGCCGCGTGGTCGTCGGCCTCGCTGGTCTCGGAGACGTGCGAGAAGGCCCCGCGGAGGCGCACCACGCCCTCGTCGCGGAGGGCCACCGCCCGGGAGACGAACTCGGCCCAGTCGGCGGGGAGGCAGCCCTCGCGGTGCAGGCCGGTGTCGATGGTCAGATGCACCAACGCCTCGGAGCCGGCCCGGCGGGCCGCGTCCGCGAAGGCCTCGAGCTGCTCGAGCGTCGACACGCCGAGGTCGACCCGGTGCTCGACGGCCCCCGCGTAGTCGTCGTCGGGTCCGAGCTGCCAGGCGAAGAAGGACGCCTCGAGCGCCACGCCGGCTCGTCGCAGTCGCAGCGCCGGGGCGAGCTCGACCGTGCCGAACCAGCGGACGCCGGCGGCGACGGCCTCGGGGACCATGACGTCGATGCCGTTCGAGTACGCATCGGCCTTGACGATGGCGAGCACCTCGACCGGCGCGAGACGCTCGACCAGCGACGAGAGGTTGGCGCGGTAGGCCGCGAGGTCGACGGTCGCCCGTCGCAGATAGCCGGCGCTCACAGGTATCTCCGGGTCAGGGCGCCCGACAGGCAGGCGACGGTCTCGTAGGCGATCCCCCCGGAGGCGGTGGCCCAGTCCTCGGCGCTCTGGTGCCCGGACGCGGGATCGCCGAAGAGCACGACGTCGTCGCCCACCTCGACGGGATCGTCGCCCACGTCGATCACGAGGGCGTTCATCGCGATGCGCCCCCGGACCCGGTAGGTGCGACGGCCGATGGTCACGGAGGCCCGGTCGCTCGCGGCGCGGTCCACGCCGTCGGCGTAGCCGACCGGGACCACGGCGATCGTGGTGTCGCGCTCGGGGCGGAACAGGTAGCCGTACGAGACGCCCTCGCCGGCGGGCACCCGCTTGATGGTGGTGACGGGCGCGGAGAGCGTCAGCGCCGGGCGCAGCCCCCACTCGGCGGCCGTGCGCCCGCCGAAGGGGCTGATGCCGTAGGCGGCCAGGCCGAACCGGACGAGTCCGAAGCGGGTGCCCGAGTAGCTGAGACCGGCCGCCGAGGCGGCGAGGTGCGACAGCTCGGGGTCGATGCCGAGGTCGCCGAGCAGACCGCGTGCGCGGACGAACGCGGCGGCCTGCTTGCCGTCCTCTTCGGGTGAGGCGTTCGAGAGGTGGCTCATCAGCCCTTCGACGGGCAGGCGGTCGGCGAGCTCCGCCGCGCGGCCGAAGAGCGCGGGCCACTCGGCCTCGACGGCGCCGTTGCGGCTCAGACCGGTGTCGATGCACAGGTGGACGGCCCGAACGCCGGCGGCGGCCGCCGCCTCGAGCTGAGCGACGTCAGACACGGCGGGGGTGACGTCGTGGGCCGCGGCGGCCTCGAACGTCTCGCCGGGCGCGTGCAGCCAGGCGAGGATCGGCGCCGTGATGCCGGCCCGGCGCAGCTCGAGCGCCTCGTCGAGGTCGGCCACCCCCAGCCAGTCGGCACCGGCCTCGACGAACGCCCTCGCGGACTCGACCGCACCGTGCCCGTAGGCGTTGGCCTTCACGACGACCATGACGGCGCGGGGGGCCACGGCGGCGCGCAGCACGCTCACGTTGTGGCGCAGGGCCGCGGTGTCGACGGTGATGATGGCGTCTTGCGTCACGCGGGGATCGTCTCCTCGGGTTCGTCTCGGATGGTCGCCGACGGAGGTCGGTCGGTGGTGCCGCCAGCGGGCCGGTCGGCCTGCTCGGCGATGACGTAGGCGACGGCCACCCCGCCGTCGTGGCTGAGCGAGAGGTGCAGGTGCGCGACGCCGCGGCTGTCGGCCAGGGCCGCCGCCCCGCCCCGGAGCGCCAACGACGGGGCGCCCTGGTCGTCGGACACGACGACGATGTCGTGCCACGAGACCCCCGTCGACCCGCCCAGGGCCTTGATCAGCGCCTCCTTGGCGGCGAACCGTGCGGCGAGCGACGAGGCCGACCGGGGCGAGCCGTCGCGCAGTCGCGTCTCGTCGTCGCCGAACAGACGCCCCCGCAGAGCCGGGGTCCGGGTGAGGGATCGCTCGAAGCGCGCGAGGTCGACCACGTCGACCCCGATGCCGGCGATCACGCTGTCGCTCGGTGTGTCATCGGTGCCCGGATCGCATCTACTCGACGGTCACGGACTTCGCGAGGTTGCGGGGCTGATCGACGTCGAGCCCCTTGGCCGCGGCGAGCTCCATCCCGAAGATGTGCAACGGCACGACGGCCAGGAGCGACTCGAACAGCGGGGCCGCGAGCGGGATGTGCAGCACCTCGTCGGCGAACGGCAGCACGGCCGCGTCGCCCTCCTCGGCGATCGCGATGACCCGGGCGCCTCGGGCGCGGATCTCCTGGATGTTCGAGACGACCTTGGGGTGCAGGCTGCGGGGGTCGCGAGGGCTCGGCACGATGACGAAGACGATCTGACCCGGCTCGATCAGCGCGATGGGACCGTGCTTGAGCTCGCCGGCGGCGAAGCCCTCGGCGTGGATGTACGCGAGCTCCTTCAGCTTGAGCGCGCCCTCGAGGGCGATCGGGTACCCGACGTGACGGCCGAGGAACAGCACCGAGCGCGTGTCGGCCATCCAGCCGGCGAGGGTCCGGATGCGGTCCGAGCTCTCGAGCACGCGGGTGATCTTCTCGGGGATGGCCTGCAGGTCGGTGACCTGCTCGGCGATCTGCTCGGCGGTCAGGGTGCCGCGCAGCGTGGCGAGGTGCAGACCGAGGAGGAACAGCGCGGTGCCCTGCGCCACGAACGCCTTGGTCGACGCGACCGCGACCTCGGGGCCGGCGTGCGTGTAGATGACGGCGTCGGACTCGCGAGGGATGGTCGACCCCTGCGTGTTGCAGATCGACAGCACCTGCGCACCCTGCTCGCGGGCGTACTTGACGGCCATCAGGGTGTCCATCGTCTCGCCGGACTGGCTGATCGAGACGACCAGCGTGCGGGCGTCGAGCACGGGGTCGCGGTACCGGAACTCGTGGGCGAGCTCGACCTCGACCGGGATGCGCGCCCACTGCTCGATGGCGTACTTGCCGAGGATGCCGGCGTAGGCGGCCGTGCCGCAGGCGATCACGATGACGCGGTCGACGGTGAGCAGCTGCTCGCGCACGCCGTCGAGGTCGGTGAGGGTGACTGCGCCGTCGACGGCGCGACCGAGCAGCGTGTTGGCGACGGCTTCGGGCTCCTCGCTGATCTCCTTCGCCATGAAGCTCGACCAGCCGCCCTTGTCGGCGGCCGAGGCGTCCCAGTCGACCTCGAACTCGGTGGTCTCGACGGGGCGGCCCTCGAAGTCGACGACCTCGACCGAGTCGGGGCGGATCGACACGAGCTGGTCCTGCCCGATCGACATCGCGCGACGGGTGTGCGCGATGAAGGCGGCCACGTCGCTGCCCATGAAGTTCTCGCCGTCGCCGAGACCGACGACCAGGGGCGAGTTGCGACGGGCGCCGACCACGAGGCCGGGCTGGTCGGCGTGCACGACGAGCAGCGTGAAGGCGCCGTGCAGGGTGTTGACGACCATGCGGAGGGCCTCGGCCAGGTCGCCGCCACCGGCACGATAGGCCCGCGCGACCAGGTGCGCAGCCACCTCGGAGTCGGTCTCGCTCTGGAACTCGACGCCCTCGGAGACGAGCTCGGCCTTCAGCTCGGAGAAGTTCTCGATGATGCCGTTGTGGATCAGCGCCAGCCGACCGTCGTCGGCGAGGTGGGGGTGGGCGTTCGAGTCGGTCGGGCCGCCGTGCGTCGCCCAGCGCGTGTGGCCGATCCCCGTCCGGCCGTCGACCAGCGGGGTGGCCTCGAGGTCGTCGATCAGCATCTTCAGCTTGCCGGCCTTCTTGCGGCTGTCGAGACGACCGTCGGCGTCGATCACGGCGACGCCCGCCGAGTCGTAGCCGCGGTATTCGAGGCGCTTGAGACCGCCCAGCAGCACCTCCACGCTCCGTTCGCCCAGACCGACTTCTCCGACGTAACCCACGATTCCGCACATGGGGACGATCCTACGGCTTCGGCCAGCGGGTAGCCTCGACCCCATGGCCGACGCGACCCCGACGACGCACGCGACCGCGCACGCCTCCCCGTTCGTCGAGATCGACCGTGCCGCGTGGGCCGATCTGGCCCCGGCCACGCGCCTCCCTCTCACCGAGACCGAGATCGTCCAGCTCCGCGGGCTCGGCGACCGGCTCGACATGAGCGAGGTCCAGGACGTCTACGTCCCGCTCAGCCGCCTGCTGAACCTGTACGCCGCCGGGGCGCGCAATCTGCACCGGGCGACCAGCGACTTCCTCGGCGAACGCGCGCAGCGGACGCCGTTCGTGATCGGCGTCGCCGGGTCCGTCGCAGTCGGCAAGTCCACCGTCGCGCGCCTCCTGAGAGAGCTGCTGTCGCGGTGGGACGACACCCCGCGCGTCGAGCTCGTCACGACGGACGGCTTCCTCTACCCCAACGCCGAGCTCGAGCGCCGCGGGATCATGCACCGCAAGGGGTTCCCCGAGTCGTACGACCGGCGTCACCTGCTGCGCTTCGTCTCGCAGGTCAAGAGCGGCGCCGAGGAGGTGCGCGCACCCTTCTACTCGCACACGAGCTACGACATCATGCCGAGCGCCGAGGTCGTCGTCCGTCGACCCGACATCCTGATCGTCGAGGGCCTGAACGTCCTGCAGCCGCCCCTCGGCGGTCGCCTCGCGCTCAGCGACCTCTTCGACTTCACCGTCTACGTCGACGCCCGCACGGGCGACATCGAGAACTGGTTCGTCGAGAGGTTCCTCGCCCTGCAGAAGAGCGCGTTCACGCAGGAGCGCTCGTACTTCCACCGCTTCGCCGACATGGACGAGGGCGAGGCGCGGCGCTTCGCGTCGGGCATCTGGCGCGGGGTCAACGAGCCCAACCTGCTCGAGAACGTGCTGCCCACGAGGTCCCGCGCGACGCTGGTGCTCCGGAAGTCCGCCGATCACAAGGTCGACTCGGTCCTGCTCCGCAAGATCTGACCGGACCGCCCCGTCCGTCGCCCTGCCGCCAGGGGCCGAGGAGGCGCGGGTCGGGTCAGATCGGCAGCAGCGACCAGACGACGGCCAGCCCGACGAGCCCCGCCAGCGTCAGCACCGCCGCGGCGTTCAGCCGCCGATGCTCGACCATGATCGCGATGTACTCGCGGAGGAACGCGCTCGGCACGTAGTAGGCGGCCGTCGGCGACCCGACGACCTGGGCGTCGCTCCCGATCGAGCGGGCCAGCAGGGCGGCGCGCAGCACGTGGTAATCGTTCGTCACGACGAGGGTGCTGCCGTCGCGGCCGGCGGCGCGCTGCACCTCGCGCGAGAGGAGCAGGTTCTCGCGAGTGCTCGTCGAGGCGGTCTCCGGCCGGACGTCGGCGGGGTCGGCTCCCTGCGCGAGGAGGTACTCGGCCATCGCGTCGCCCTCCGCGCGCGGCTCGTCGGAGCCCTGGCCGCCCGACGGCACCAGCAGCGGCCTCGCGACCGTGCCGGGCACGGAGCGGTAGACCGAGAGCGCCTTGTCGAGACGGCTGCGCAGCAGCGGCGGCACCTCGCCGCGGATTAGGCCGGAGCCGAGCACGACCACCGTCGCGGGAGTGCGCGTGTGCCGGTAGCGGCTGTAGACCAGCGAATAGAGCCCGAACGCGGCGAAGGTCGCGGCCGCGTACCCCGCGACGAAGACCAGGAGGACGCCCAGGGCGACGAGCACGACCCCGACCGGTCCCGGCAGCTCGACGACGTCGGGCCCGAAGACCAGCACGGCCGCGGCGACCGGCACGAGCAGGATGGCGACGCCCGCCAGCAGCGAGAGCAGGTTGCCGAGGCTGCGCCCCTCGGAACGCAGCATGGTGACTCCGTTGCCGAGCAGGAACAACGCGAGCACCACCACGAGCAGTCCGACGAAAAGGACGCCGAGCAGGACGGCGCTCTGCTGTGCGGGCCCGGTCGCGGCGACCTCGAGGACACCGGCCACGAGCAGGCAGCCGAGGGCTGCGACGAGGAACACGCCGTTGCGGAGACGGCGAGCGTCACGGACGCGGCTGACGACGTAGAGCACGGCGAAGACCACGGCGGGCAGCAGGAGGAGCATGCACCCATGGTGCCCGACGCCGGCACGGGTGCGGGGACGCGGGGCCTGAGGCAGGCGCGGGTCGGACCCGCTAGAGCGCGAGCCGCTCGCGGACGACGTCGGCCAGAGCGTGGGCGACGCGATCCGCGGTCGCCTGGTCGGCCGCCTCGACCATGACCCGGATGACGGGCTCGGTGCCCGACGGACGGAGGAGGACCCGCCCCGTGTCTCCGAGCTCGTCGCTGAAAGCGGCGACGGCCTCGGCGACGCCCTCGTCGTCGGCGAGACGATCGCGATCGACGCCCGTGACGTTGATGAGGATCTGCGGGAACACCGTCATGACCGAGGCGAGCTCGGCAAGGCTCTTGCCCGTCGCCGCCATGCGAGCCACCAGCGACAGGCCGGTGAGGATCCCGTCGCCCGTCGTCGCGTAGTCGCTGAAGACGATGTGACCGGACTGCTCACCGCCGAGCGTGAAGCCGTGCTCGTTCATGTCCTCGAGGACGTACCGGTCGCCGACGCGGGTCTGGCGGACGGTGATGCCGTTCTCGGCCATGGCCCGGGTGAGACCGAGGTTGCTCATGACCGTGGCCACGAGGGTGTCGGAGGCGAGGGCGCCGCGCTCCTTCTGAGCGACGGCGAGGATGGCCATGATCTGGTCGCCGTCGACCACGGCGCCGGTGGCGTCGACGGCCAGGCAGCGGTCGGCGTCGCCGTCGTGCGCGATCCCGACGTCGGCGCCGTGCTCGAGGACGGCACGGGCGAGGTTGTCAAGGTGCGTCGAACCGACGCCGTCGTTGATGTTCACGCCGTCGGGGTCGGCGCCGATCAGCGTGATCTTCGCACCGGCGTCGGTGAACACCTCGGGCGAGACGGCGGCCGCGGCGCCATGGGCGCAGTCGAGGACGACGTGGATGCCGTCGAGGCGGTTGGGCAGCGCGCCGAGGAGGTGCAGCACGTAGCGGTCCTCGGCGTCGGCGAAGCGCCGGATCCGACCGACGTCGGCGCCGATGGGCATCAGCTGGGGCTCGCTCATCGCGGCCTGGATGCGGTCCTCGACCTCGTCGGGCAGCTTCGTGCCGCCGAACGCGAAGAACTTGATGCCGTTGTCGGGCGCCGGATTGTGCGAGGCGCTGATCATCACGCCGAAGTCGGCGCCGATGTCGTCGACGAGGAACGCCGCCGCGGGGGTCGGGATGACCCCGGCGTCGAGCACATCGACACCGGAGCTGGCCAGACCCGCGCTGACGGCGGCGGTCAGGAACTCCCCCGAGATGCGGGGGTCGCGTGCCACGACGGCGACGGGTCGCCGCCCCTCGGCGCGTCGGGCATCGGCGTGATGCCCCTTCGTGAGCACCACCGCGCTCGCCTGGGCGAGGCCCAGGGCGAGCGCGGCGGTCAGCTCACGGTTGGCGAGGCCCCGAACACCGTCGGTACCGAAGAGACGCGACATCGCGAGACCTGCCGTGGAGTGCGCGTTTAGCGCTTCGAGAACTGCGAGGCCTTGCGGGCCTTCTTGAGACCGGCCTTCTTGCGCTCGATGACGCGGGCGTCACGAGTCAGGAAGCCGGCCTTCTTGAGGGTCGCACGGTTGTTCTCGCGGTCGATCTCGTTGAGCGAACGGGCGATCGCGAGGCGCAGCGCGCCGGCCTGGCCGGAGGGGCCGCCGCCGGTCACCTTGACGGTGACGTCGTACGCGCCGAGCAGGTCGAGGACCTTGAACGGGTCGTTGATCAGCTGCTGGTGCAGCTTGTTCGGGAAGTACTCCTCGAGCGTGCGGCCGTTCACGACGAAGGTGCCGGTGCCGGGCACGAGGCGAGCGCGGGCGATGGCCTCCTTGCGGCGACCGACGGCCGAACCCGAAACGTTCAGGACGGCGCGGGGCGTCGCCTCGGCCTCGGTGGCCGTGCTCTCGGTGGTGAAGCTCTGGGGAGCCTGGTCGATGGAATCTGCGATCTGAGCCACTGTGTGGGAATCCTTAAGTCTGAAGGCGGACGCTACTGGGCGACCTGGTCGAGGGTGTAAACCGTGGGCTGCTGAGCAGCGTGGGGGTGCTCGGCACCCGCGTACACCTTCAGCTTCTTGATCTGGGCACGGCCCAGCGAGTTCTTCGGCAGCATGCCGCGGATGGCCTTCTCGACCGCACGCGTGGGGTGCTTCTCGACCATCTCGGAGTACGTGGTGGCCGTCAGGCCGCCCGGGTAGCCCGAGTGACGGTAGTAGAGCTTCTCGGCCAGCTTGGAGCCGGTGAGGGCCACCTTGTCGGCGTTGATGACGATGACGAAGTCGCCCATGTCCATGTGCGGGGCGAAGGTCGGCTTGTGCTTGCCGCGCAGCAGGGCTGCCACGTGGCTGGCGAGACGGCCGAGCACGACGTCGTTGGCGTCGATGATCAGCCAGTTCGGCTGAACGTCAGCCGGCTTGGGGGAGAAAGTGCGCGTCACAGTAGTGCTGCTTCCTTGTCGAGGTGAGAGGTTCGTGAATCCCGCTCCGGCGCCGTTCTCGAGGCAGATGCGACGAGAACGAATCAGGTGGAGGGCTCAACTTCGGGCGAAAGCGCGCAGTTGCGCAGACACCAAGGGGCAACGATACCCGACGGCCTCAGGGGCGTCAAACGTCACTCGTCGACCTGGGCGGCCGACCGCTTCACCTGCGTCAGCAGCGTCCGCGCCGCGACCTCGTCGTCGGGCGGATAGCCGACCTCGACCATCGTCAGCCCGTGGGCGGGGACGACGCGGAACTCGCCGTTGCGTGCGGCCTCGCGGCGGATGCCCACGGCCCGATGCTGGGGCAGCACGCCCTCGCCCACCGCGACGCACGCGCCGACGAGGTTCCGCACGAGGTTGTGGCAGAAGGCGTCCGCCTGCACGGTCGCGATCAGCACGCCGTCGGCCTCGCGCCTCCATCGGAACTCCTGCAGCTCGCGGATGCTCGTCGCGTACTCGCGGTGGCGGCAGTAGGCGGCCCAGTCGTGCAGCCCGAGGAGACCTGCGGCGGTGGCGTTCATCAGATCGAGGTCGAGACGCTGGTCGTACCAGAGCGTATGACCCCGCCTCGCCGGGTCGCGTTCGGCACCCCGGTCGGCGATGCGGTACTCGTACCGTCGCCAGAGCGCCCCGAAACGGGCATGGAACCCGGGAGGCGCGACCCGCCCTCCCGAGACGACGATCTCGTCGGACGCGCCCGCGAGCCCGTTCAGGCGACGCGCCAGCACCGTCGGGGCATCGAGCGGCGACCGGTCGACCATGCCCCGGTGCGGCCGCTGGAGCTGCGCGATCTGCGCATCCGTCAGATCGAGGTGGACGACCTGACCCCGAGCGTGGACTCCGGCGTCGGTCCGCCCGGCCACGGTGACCGTCGGCACGTCGCCGAGTCGCCGGAACAGGGTGACGAGGGCCTGCTCGATCTCGCCCTGGACCGTGCGTCGACCGGGCTGCTCGCTCCAGCCCGAGAAGCCGGTGCCGTCGTACGCGACGTTCAGTCGGACCCGCGTCAGGGCCTGTTCGTCGGTCGTCGTCACCCTGCGATTCTACGAGAGACGAGGACAGGGCCCCGCGTCGACGACGCGGGGCCCTGCTCAGCACCGGCCGGGCTCACCCGACCCGCCGGCTACCGCCAGCGCCAGCCGAAGAGCTGCTTGAACCAGTCGATGACCGCCGTGACGATCGCCGTGACGATCTGGCCGAGGGTGGGCGCGCCTCCCCCGTGACCGGGCTGCTCGGGCTCGCCGGGCTGCCCAGGCTCCTCGGGCGTGACGTCGCCGACCAGCTCGAGCCCCACGACGACCGGGTCGTGGTCGCTGGACCGGTACGGGCCGTCGGCGAAGAGCGGCGCCGCGTTGTAGTCGTAGCGGCTGTACTCGAGACCGACCGACTCGCCCGCGTTGATGTTCCAGATGTCGACCCCGGACACGGCCTCGACCGCGGCGGGGCTGGCGAGCACGTGGTCGAGCGATCCGCTCAGGCCGCCGAACACGTAGCTGTACTCGTCGGTCTCGGTCGACCCCAGGTCGGTGTAGCCGGCGTCGCGCAGCACCTCGATCGGGTCCTCCTGCGAGTAGGCGTTGAAGTCGCCGATCAGGAACGCCTTGTCGGTGCCGGCATCCGCCTGCACCCGCGTCGAGAACGCGGCCAGCGCCTCCGCCTGGTTCACCCGCGAGGCGTTCGAGGCGCCCTGCCCGTCGCCCAGGTCGGCGTCGACGCCGGTGCCGCTGCCCTTCGACTTGAAGTGGTTCGCGATCACGACGAAGTCCGCGTCGTCGGGCGCGCCGACCGGAGCGAACGTCTGGGCGAGCGGCTGACGGGCATTGCTGAAGGCCGGCGCGTCGGTCAGGATGCGCGACCCTCCCACGGTCTCGGTCGTCGCCTTCTTGTAGATGAAGGCCAGGCGGATGACGTCCTCGTTCGCCGGGAGGGCGGCGGGCGAGGGGACGAACGCCCACTCGTCGGAGCCGAGGTCGGCGTTCAGAGCGTCGACCAGGGTCGACAGCGCCGCGTCGCGGTCCTGGCCGAAGCGGGCGGAGTTCTCGATCTCCTCGAGCGAGACCACGTCGGCGTCGAGCCCGTTGACGGCCGCGACGATCTTCGCCTGCTGGCGCTCGAAGCTCGCCTGGTTCGCGGCTCCGCGCGCGTCGCAGCCGCCCTGCACGGTGACCGGCTCGCCGAAGCGGTCGGTGTAGTACGTGCAGCCGGTCAGCTGATCACCCGTGGTCGGGAAGTAGTTCAGCACGTTGAACCCAGCGAGTCGGAGGTCGCCCCCGACGTCGCGGGGAGCGGCCTCGCGGATGTTCCCGAACGACACCGGCAGATCGGCCGTGGCCGTGTCGCCGGTCACCCGCTCAGTGGGCTGCAGCTTCCACGACGAGTTGCGGAAGTCCAGGATGAGCGGCTCGTCGAAGGTGACGGGCGCACCCACGGTGACCGGCGTCTCCGTCGAGAGGTACGGCACGGGGATCGACTGGTTCGAGGCCGTGAAGAAGTTGACGGACGATCCGTCGTCGAGGACGACCTTGCGGGCCGCGATCTCGGCGACCGCCGCCGTGTACTCCGCGCTTCCGGGGCGGGCCACCTCGGTGGGCTGCAGCAGCGGGCCGTCGCCGGCCGCCAGCACGACCTCGCCGTACTGGTTGGTCGTGTAGACGTCGCTGACGGTGAACTCGCCCTGCGGCGCGATCAGCATGCTCTCGAGCGCCTCGCGCTCGGCGTCGGTCTCGGGGAATCCGACCGTCGCGGGCAGCGGAGCCGTGACCGATCCGGCGTCGAGCACCGTCAGGTCGGCGGGCGTCGCGACGGTCACCTGCGTGAGACCGAAGTACTCGCCGGCCTGACCGGTCGTCTCGACGTAGTCGCCGATCGACACGGACGAGGCGGTCGCCGACGAGAAGACGAAGACCGCGTCCGAGGCGCCGTGCGTCGCGGAGTCCAGCGCGCCTCCCGTCCCCGGGGTCTGGATGACGTAGCCGTTCAGCCCGCCGGTCGGGTACGTCGCGGTGACGACGCCGCGCGTGGTCACGCGCTGCCCGTCGTACGGGCTCGTGGCCGTCGCGCCCTGCAGCTCGGCGATGGTCACGTCGACCGACGGCGCGGGCTCGGTGGGCTCCTCGGGATCCGTGGGCACGTCACCGCCACCGGTCGAGTTGGTGGGCGTGACGACGTCGGACACCGAGAAGTCGTCGCCGTTGACGTCGGTGTCGACGTGGTCGGTGCGCGTCAGCGAGTTGGGGACGGCGTTCCCGCCCGAGGTCGCCGCGACCCGGGTCTCGTACGTGTTCGAGGTCCCGTAGCCCAGCAGGTCGACGACTCCGTCGACACCCACCGAGGAGGCGCCGGTCGGCAGGGTCACGGCCGTCGCCCGATCCGAGAGCACGAGGGTGCCGGTCGAGCCGCTGGGGTTCAGCCCCAGCGTCGCGTCGGGGGTGGGCAGCGCCTCACCGACGGTGCCGTTGCTCGTGAGCTGCACGAGGAAGCTGCCACCGGCGGGCACCGTGCCGGCGAGGGCGCCGACGCCGGACACGGCGGTCGCGGTCGCCGCGCGGTACTGCAGGGACCAGCCGGCGAGCGAGATCGCGCTGCTCGTCGGGTTGTACAGCTCGACGAACTTGTGGGTGAACGGCGCGTTCGCGCTTCCGCCCTTGAGGTACGCCTCGTCGATGATCAGGCCGTCGGCGGCTGCGACCGCGGCGGGGGCCGAGGTGGCCGCGTCGGCGGCGGTCAGCGGCGCGAGGGGCGCCACGAGGAGGGCGAGCCCGGTCGCCACGGCGATGTGCTTCCGGGTCAGGGGGCGGGGGCGAACGGACATGCGATCCTTCGTCGGAGAGGCAGGGACGACACGACCTTATGTTTCTTGGCATCTCCACAGGTTTCCGGGACGTGACGCCCGAGTGAACACCCCCCGAGCGGGGTACACGGGTGGCCCCCAAGCGGAGGACCGGGGGTCGCCGCCCAGGACCGGCCCCCGGGACCGACCCCCGGGACGACGAAGAAGGACCCCGCAGCACGAGGGCTGCAGGGTCCTTCCGGAGGGACTCGACTACTTCGTGTCGTCCGACTTCGCGGTGTCGTCCGACTTCTCGGCGGCATCGGCCTCGACCTCGTCGGCAGCAGCCGTCTCGGTCTCGGCCTCGACGGGCGCCGACTCCTCGACGGTCTCGGTCTCCTCGACCGGGGCCTCCTCGGCGGGAGCAGCGGCGGCCGGGGCCGACTTGCTGCTCGACGACGACTTCACCTTGGGGGTGACGGGCTCGAGGACGAGCTCGATCGACACCATGGAGGCGTTGTCGCCCTTGCGGAAGCCGAGCTTCGTGATGCGCGTGTAGCCGCCCTCACGGTTCTCGACGAGCGGCGCGATCTCGGTGAAGAGCATGTGCGCGGCGTCCTTGTTGTTGCGCAGCGTCTGCATCGCACGACGACGCGACGCGAGGTCGCCCCGCTTCGCGAAGGTGACGAGGCGCTCGGCGACGGGACGCAGGCGCTTGGCCTTGGTCTCGGTCGTCTTGATGCTCTTGTGCTCGAAGAGCGAAGCGGCGAGGTTCGCGAGCATCAGACGCTCGTGAGCCGGGCCGCCTCCGAGGCGGGGACCCTTGGTGGGCTTGGGCATGATCTTTGTTTCCTAGCTGTCGAAGATGATCAGGGCGTCGGGAGACGAGACCTAGTTGGTCTCTTCCTCGTCGTAACCGCTGTAGAAGTGGGCTCCGTCGAACCCGGGGACCGTGTCTTTCAACGAGAGACCGAGCTCGACAAGCTTGTCCTTCACCTCGTCGACCGACTTCTGACCGAAGTTGCGGATGTTCATGAGCTGCGTCTCGGAGAGTGCGACCAGCTCGGACACCGTGTTGATGCCCTCGCGCTTCAGGCAGTTGTAGCTGCGGACCGACAGGTCGAGGTCCTCGATCGGGGTCTGCAGTTCGCTCGACAGGACGGCGTCGACCGGCGCGGGGCCGATCTCGATGCCCTCTGCGGCGGTGTTCAGCTCACGGGCGAGGCCGAAGAGCTCCGTCAGCGTGCGGCCGGCCGAGGCGATGGCGTCGCGCGGCGAGATCGCCGGCTTCGTCTCGACGTCGACGACCAGGCGGTCGAAGTCGGTGCGCTCACCGGCACGAGTCGCCTCGACGCGGTAGGTCACCTTGAGCACGGGCGAGTAGATCGAGTCGATCGGGATCTGGCCCGCTTCGCTGAACTCGCTGCGGTTCTGGACGGCCGAGACGTAGCCGCGGCCACGCTCGATGGTCAGTTCGAGCTCGAACTTGGCCTTGTCGTTCAGGGTCGCGATGACGAGCTCGGGGTTGTGGATCTCGACACCGGCCGGGGCCGAGATGTCGGCGGCCGTGACCTGACCGGCACCCTGCTTGCGCAGGTACGCCGTGATGGGCTCGTCGTGCTCGCTCGAGACGACGAGCTGCTTGATGTTGAGGATGACCTCGGTGACGTCTTCTTTCACACCGGGGACGGTCGTGAACTCGTGCAGCACACCGTCGATGCGGATGCTGGTGACAGCGGCTCCGGGGATCGACGACAGAAGAGTGCGGCGCAGCGAGTTGCCGAGGGTGTAGCCGAAACCGGGCTCGAGGGGTTCGATCACGAAGCGTGAACGGAACTCCGAGATGTTCTCCTCGGTGAGGGTGGGGCGCTGTGCAATGAGCACTGTGGATTCCTTTCGGCGAAGAGTCCGCTATATGACTCTTGGCGGTACGACAGGTGGCGGGCCGGTCGGGTCTGTTGAGTTGTGGGGCCCCGGCGGGTGACGCTGGAGGCGGTGTGAACGCGGTGTAGCCCGCCGCGCCCCCTCCATCCGATGACCGGATGAGGGGGACGCGACGGGCGGGAACTCAGTTAGACGCGACGACGCTTCGGCGGGCGGCAGCCGTTGTGCGCCTGCGGGGTGACGTCGTTGATCGAGCCCACCTCGAGGCCGGCGGCCTGAAGCGAACGGATCGCCGTCTCGCGACCGGAACCCGGACCCTTGACGAAGACGTCGACCTTCTTGACGCCGTGCTCCTGCGCCTGTCGAGCGGCCGACTCGGCAGCGAGCTGCGCGGCGAAGGGCGTCGACTTGCGCGAACCCTTGAAGCCGACCGCGCCGGACGAAGCCCAGCTCAGCACGGCACCCGAGGGGTCGGTGATCGAAACGATGGTGTTGTTGAACGTGCTCTTGATGTGGGCCTGACCCACGGCGACGTTCTTCTTCTCTTTGCGGCGGGGCTTACGCGCGGCCGACTTCGGTGCTGCCAATTTTTTC
Organism: Frigoribacterium sp. Leaf263; assembly: GCF_001422285.1. Classification (GTDB taxonomy): domain Bacteria; phylum Actinomycetota; class Actinomycetes; order Actinomycetales; family Microbacteriaceae; genus Frigoribacterium. The sequence goes on along the minus strand of NZ_LMMO01000004.1, from coordinate 520,605 downwards.
TCCTACAACCTAAGGGCGAGTACGGCGGGCGCCGGGGCCTAGCGAGCCTTCTTCTTGCCGGCGACGGTGCGCTTCGGGCCCTTGCGGGTACGAGCGTTCGTCTTGGTGCGCTGTCCGCGGACAGGCAGGCCGCGGCGGTGGCGGATGCCTTCGTAGCTGCCGATCTCGACCTTGCGGCGGATGTCGGCGGCGACCTCGCGACGGAGGTCACCCTCGACCTTGAAGTTGCCCTCGATGTGGTCGCGGAGAAGGACGAGCTGATCGTCCGTCAGGTCCTTGACGCGGATGTTGCCGTCGATCTCGGTGTCGGCGAGAGTCTGGAGCGCACGCGTGCGCCCGACTCCGTAGATGTAGGTCAGTGCGACTTCCACGCGCTTGTCGCGCGGGATGTCAACGCCTGCTAGACGTGCCATGGTGGCTTCTCCTCGGAGAGTGGTGGAGGTCTGTCACAGCACCGGTGCCCGGGCCTCCGCCCCGGGGTGTCCCCGCGACCGCCGGAGCGATCGTGGTTCTGGTGCTGCTTTGTCGGTGTTGCAGTGGACCGGCGGAGCCGATCCGGCATCTTCAGGCCGCGTCACGCGACCCGAGGGCTAGCCCTGGCGCTGCTTGTGGCGCGGGTTGCTCTTGCAGATGACCATGACGTTGCCCTTGCGGCGGATCACCTTGCAGTGCTCGCAGATGGGCTTGACGCTGGGGTTGACCTTCATTGCTGATTCCTTGATCTCGCTGGCTTCGTGCCTCACGGGTGCGTGAGGCCGTTCCTTTCCAGCACGCCCTACTTGTAGCGGTAGACGATCCGGCCGCGGGTCAAGTCGTAGGGCGAGAGTTCGACGATCACGCGGTCTTCGGGGAGGATGCGGATGTAGTGCTGACGCATCTTTCCGGAGATGTGGGCGAGAACTCGGTGGCCGTTCGTCAACTCAACGCGGAACATCGCGTTGGGAAGAGCCTCGATCACTGCGCCTTCGATTTCGATGACACCGTCTTTTTTGGCCATAGCCTCACTGTCGCTCAGGTTCGGGGGTGTTGGTCGTGCGGGGATGCGGTGAACCCGCGCACAGAACGAGCACGAGACACCAAAGGTCGAGCTTAGGTGATGCCGCTATAGTTCAGCAACCCGCGATGTCGATGCGACACGCCGGATCCGACGAGACACGCCGAAGAGGAGCCCGCATGCCCGGTCGCCCCACCCCGTCGCGGCTGCGCGGCGTCGCCCGTCACGGTCGGCTCCGTCGACGCGGACCTCTCCGCCCTCTTCTCGCCCTGGTCGCCGGCGGCCTCGCCGTCGTCCTCGTGAGCGGCGCGTCCGTGGCGGCCATCGCCGTGCGATCCGCGACGTCCGGGGTGTCGACGGTGGTGCTCGGCAACGAGGACACCGTGCGGGACGTCAAGATCTCCGAGATCCAGGGAGGCGCGAACATCCTGCTCGTCGGGACGGACGTCCGCGTGGCCGACAGCGCCATCGACGCCGGGACGACCGAGGGCGCCCGCAACGACGTGACGATCCTCGTCCACCTGTCGGAGGACCACCAGCAGCTGAGCGCCATCAGCTTCCCGCGCGACCTGATGGTCGACGTCCCCGAGTGCACCGGTCCGGATGGCACGTACTACCCCGCGGAGAGCCGCACGCAGTTCAACACCACCCTCGAACGCGGCGGCCTGTCGTGCACCGTGTCGACCGTGGAGTCCCTCACGGGGCTCGCCATCCCCTACGCCTCGGCCATCACCTTCGACGGAGTCATCGAGATGTCCAACGCCCTCGGCGGCGTCGACGTCTGCGTCGCGCAGCAGATCACCGACACCGACAGCGGTCTCGACCTGGCGGCCGGGACGCACTCTCTCCAGGGCGTCGATGCGCTGGCGTTCCTGCGCACGCGTCACGGTGTCGGCGATGGCAGCGACCTCGCGCGGATCAGCTCGCAGCAGGTGTTCCTGTCGGCCATGATGCGCCAGATCCTCTCCGTGGGCACGCTCTCGAACCCGGCGACCCTCTACAAGCTGGCGTCGGCGGCTCTCGGCAACATGGAGCTCTCGTCGACCCTCAACTCCCCCGACACGCTCGTCCAGCTCGCGTACGCGGCGCGCGGGCTCTCCCCCGCCGACATCGTCTTCGTGCAGTACCCCGTGGTCGACGACCCGTACGACTCCAACCGCGTCGTCCCGGCCGAGGCGGACGCCGCGACGCTCAACGCCGCCCTCGCCGCCGACACCAAGTTCACGGTCGGAGACGAGGCCACCGGACGCGCCTCCGTCGTCGAAGGCTCCTCGGATGCCCCCGCGCCCAGCGAGACGACCGAACCGACCGAGGCGACCGGCACCTCCCCGGCTCCGACATCCGTCCCAGATCCGGCCTCGACGGAGGCGCCGGTCTCGACGCTCCCGTCGTCCATCAGCGGTCAGACGGCGGCCGAGCAGACCTGCTCGGTCGGCAACGGCTGACCCCGGCGGCCCGAGGAGGCGCGAGAGGGTCCGGCGGGGACGTCGCGGCGACGTCGCGCCCGTCAGGCGATGGGCACCGGGCGGATGCCGAGGGGCGCGAGTCCTGAGGCTCCTCCGTCGGCTGCCGTGAGGACCCAGATGCCACCGTCGTGGACGGCCACCGAGTGCTCCCAGTGCGCGGCGTCGGAGCCGTCCGTCGTCGAGACCGTCCAGTCGTCGGCCTGCGTCACCGTGTCGATCGTTCCGAGGGTGATCATGGGCTCGATGGCCACCACGAGACCCGGCTTGACGACTGGGCTGCGACCGGACACGCGGTAGTTGAAGACCGGCGGATCCTCATGCATGGAACGGCCGATGCCGTGACCGGTGTAGTCCTCGATGATCCCGAACACGCCCTGGCTCTCGACGTGGTCCTCGATCGCGCCACCGACCTCGTCGAGTCGACGGGCGGTCGCCAGAGCCGCGATGCCGTGCCAGAGGGCCTCTTCGGTCACCCGGTTCAGACGACGGCGCTCGAAGTCCACCTCGGTGGCATCGGCCGCGTCGAGGACGAACGTGCGGGCGCTGTCGCCGTTCCACCCGTCGACCTCGGCACCGCTGTCGATCGAGACGATGTCGCCGGCGCGGAGCACGCGCTCACCCGGGATCCCGTGAACGACCTCGTCGTTGACGGAGGCGCAGACCGTGTGACTGTATCCGGGGACGAGCATGAAGTTGGGCACGCCGCCACCGTCGCGGATGACCTTCTCGGCGATGGCGTCGAGCTCGAGAGTCGAGACCCCGGGTCGGATGGCCGCGGCCACGGCGTCGAGCGACTCCGCCGTCAGCAGACCCGGACGGATCATGGACCGCATCTCGTCCCGGCTCTTGTAGATCCCGGGTCGGCGCAGACCCACGCGCGTCAGGAGGCCGCCGCGACGGGACGCAGGCCGCGGTCGTTCAGGGCCGCGTCGATGCGTGCGGCCACCTCGTCGACGCTGCCCAGTCCGTCGACGTCGACGAGCAGTCCGCGCTCACGGTACGTCTCGATGAGAGGAGCGGTCTCGCGCAGGTAGACGTCCTGACGGTGGCGGATGGCGTCTTCGGTGTCGTCGGAGCGCCCCTGCTCGAGAGCCCGCTTGCGGAGCCGCTCGACGATCGCGTCGCGGTCGGCGACGAGCTGGACGACCGCGGTGAGCGCCTGACCCTGAGCGGCGAGACGGGCGTCGAGGAACTCGACCTGAGGGATCGTGCGGGGGTAGCCGTCGAGGAGGAACCCTTCGGCCGCGTCCGCCTGGCTCAGGCGGTCGGAGATGAGCTCGTTGGTGAGGCTGTCCGGGACGTAGTCTCCGGCGTCCAGGATCGCCTTGACCTTGAGTCCGAGCTCGGTCTCGTTCTTCACGTTCGCCCGGAAGATGTCGCCCGTCGAGATGGCGGGGATCTTGAAGGCCTGAGCGATCGCCGTGGCCTGAGTGCCCTTGCCCGCGCCGGGAGGACCGACGATCAGGAGGCGCGGGCTGACCGCGCCGTCGACACCGGCGGTCATCGGAGGAGCCCTTCGTAGTGACGCTGCTGGAGTTGCGAGTCGATCTGCTTGACCGTCTCGAGACCGACGCCGACGATGATCAGGATGCTCGCGCCTCCGAAGGGGAAGTTCTGGTTCGCCCCCACGGTCGCCAGGGCGATCAGCGGGATGAGGGCGATGATGCCGAGGTACAGAGCACCGGGGAGCGTGACGCGGGTGAGCACGTAGTCGAGGTACTCGGCCGTGGGTCGACCGGCGCGGATGCCCGGGATAAACCCGCCGTACTTCTTCATGTTGTCGGCGACCTCTTCGGGGTTGAAGGTGATCGCGACGTAGAAGTACGTGAACCCGACGATGAGCGCGAAGTACACGAGCATGTAGAGCGGGTTGTCGCCTGAGGTGAGGTTGGCCTGCACCCAGCTGACCCACGCGGGAGGCGCCGTGCCGTCGGCCGGTTGGTTGAACTGAGCGACGAGAGCCGGGAGGTACAGGAGCGACGAGGCGAAGATGACGGGCACGACGCCGGCCATGTTCACCTTGATGGGGATGTACGTGTTGTTGCCGCCGTACGTCCGCCTGCCGACCATCCGCTTGGCGTACTGCACGGGGATGCGTCGCTGGGACTGCTCGACGAAGACGACGGCGGCCATGATGACCAGGCCGACGGCGATGACCATGAGGAAGATCTCGAAGCTGCGGGCCTGAGCGATGCTCCAGAGGGCCGTGGGGAAACGCGCCGCGATGGAGGTGAAGATCAGCAGCGACATGCCGTTGCCGATGCCGCGCTCGGTGATGAGCTCGCCCATCCACATGATGAGGCCGGTTCCGGCCGTCATGGTGATGACCATGAGCATCACGGCGTACCAGGCGTCGTTCGTGATCAGCTGGCTGCACTCGGCAGCGCCGGATCCGCTGAACAGGGCGCCGGAGCGGGCCACGGTGATCAGGGTCGTCGACTGGAGGATGCCGAGGGCGATGGTGAGGTAGCGCGTGTACTGGGTGAGCTTCGCCTGACCCGACTGGCCCTCTTTGTACAGGGTGTCGAAGTGCGGGATGACCACGCGCAGCAGCTGCACGATGATCGACGATGTGATGTACGGCATGATGCCGAGCGCGAAGACGGAGAGCTGGAGCAGCGCCCCGCCGCTGAAGAGGTTGACGAGCTCGTAGAGACCCGAGGTGCCCGTGTTGCCGGCCAGGCAGAGCTGCACGTTCTGGTAGTCCACGAACGGTGCGGGGATGAACGAACCCAACCGGAAGAGCGCGATGATGCCGAGCGTGAACCCGATCTTGCGACGAAGGTCGGGGGTGCGCATGATTCGCGCGACAGCTCTGAACACGTGGTGCCTCCCGGTACGAGGATAGACGACTGATGGGGGTGGCCCTTGCGGACCACCCCCTCAGGTGATTACTTGGTGACGGACCCGCCGGCGGCGACGATCTTGTCCTCGGCGGAGCCGGAGACCTTGTCGACCGCGACGGTCAGCTTGACGCTGAGGTCGCCCTGTCCGAGGACCTTGACCTTCTCGTTCTTGCGGACGGCGCCCTTCGCGACGAGGTCGCTCACGGTGACGTCCCCACCCTGCGGGTAGAGCTCGCCGAGCTTCTCGAGGTTCACGACCTGGTACTCGACGCGGAACGGGTTCTTGAACCCGCGCAGCTTCGGAGTACGCATGTGCAGAGGCATCTGCCCACCTTCGAAGCCGACCTTGACCTGGTACCGGGCCTTCTGACCCTTGGTTCCACGTCCGGCGGTCTTACCCTTCGAACCCTCACCGCGTCCCACACGGGTCTTCGCCTTCTTGGCACCGGGAGCCGGGCGAAGGTGGTGCACCTTGAGCACCTGGGGACGGGCGACGTCGTCGGACGACTTCGCGGCGGGAGCGGCCTTGGTGGTCGAACCCGTCGAAGCAGCTGCCTTGTCGGCGGCCGGCTTCTTGGCGGCGGCCTTGGGAGCCGCCTTGGTGGTCGTCGCCTTCGTGGCGGCAGCCTTCTTCGGAGCGGCCTTCTCGGCCGTCTCCTTCTTCTCGTCAGCCATTAGTCAATCTCCTCGACCTTCACGAGGTGAGCGACCGTGTTGACGTAGCCGCGGTTCTGCTTGTTGTCTTCGCGCACGACCGACTGGCCGATGCGCTTGAGGCCCAAGCTCCGCAGCGTGTCACGCTGGTTCTGCTTCTCGCTGATTACGGACTTGATCTGGGTCACCTTGAGGTTGGCGGCCATCATGCACCTGCCTTCTCGGTTGCGGCGTCGCGCGCGGCCTGCTCTGCACGGACCATGAAGGCCGGCATGACGGCGTCGATGTCGAGCCCACGACGAGCAGCGACGGCGCGCGGCTCCTCGAGCTGCTTGAGCGCCTCGACGGTCGCGTGGACGATGTTGATCGTGTTCGACGAACCGAGCGACTTGCTCAGGACGTCGTGGACACCGGCGCACTCGAGCACGGCGCGGACGGGACCACCGGCGATGACACCGGTACCGGCGGAAGCCGGACGCAGCATGACGACGCCGGCAGCGGCCTCACCCTGCACGGGGTGCGGGATGGTGTTGCCGATGCGCGGGACGCGGAAGAAGTTCTTCTTGGCCTCTTCGACGCCCTTGCTGATGGCCGTGGGGACCTCGCGGGCCTTGCCGTAGCCGACGCCGACGAGTCCGTTGCCGTCTCCGACGACGACGAGCGCGGTGAAGCTGAAGCGACGACCGCCCTTGACGACCTTCGACACGCGGTTGATCGTGACGACGCGCTCCAGGAACTGGCTCTTGTCGTCGCGGTCGCCACGGCCACGGCCACCGGCGTTGCGGTCTCCGCGGCCCTGGCCGCCACGGCGGTCGGTGCGACCACCCTCGCGGTTGTTGGACTCGGATCCGGCAGCCGTCTCGACGGGACGCTCGACGACGGCCTCGGCCGGAGCCTTGGTCGCCTCGGGCTCAGCGGGGGGTGTGGTGTTCGTAGCGTCGCTCACAGGTTCAAACCAGCCTCTCGGGCGCCTTCGGCGATGGCCGCGACGCGTCCGGCGTACTTGTTGCCGCCGCGATCGAACACGACGGCCTCGATGCCCGCTGCCTTCGCGCGCTCGGCGACGAGCTCGCCGACCTTGCGGGACTTCGCGGTCTTGTCGCCGTCGAACGAGCGCATGTCGGCCTCGAGGGTCGATGCGCTGGCGACGGTGAAGCCCTTGCTGTCGTCGACGACCTGCACGAAGACGTGCCGGGCCGAACGGGTGACGACGAGACGGGGGCGCTCTTCGGTGCCCACGACCTTCTTGCGCAGGCGGGTGTGACGGCGCTTGGTGGCGGCCGACTTGCTCTTTCCTCGTGTACCGAGACCCATGATTACTTACCTGACTTTCCGGCCTTGCGGCGGACGACCTCGCCGGCGTAGCGCACGCCCTTGCCCTTGTAGGGCTCGGGCTTGCGCAGCTTGCGGATGTTGGCGGCGACTTCGCCGACGGCCTGCTTGTCGATGCCGACGACCGTGAGCTTGTTGTTGCCTTCGACCGTGAAGCTGATGCCCGCGGGCGGCTCGACGGTGATGGGGTGCGAGTAACCGAGGGCGAACTCGACGTTCGAGCCCTTGGCCTGGACGCGGTAGCCGGTTCCGACGACCTCGAGGCCCTTCGTGTAGCCCTGCGTCACACCGATGATCTGGTTGGCGATGAGGGTACGGGTGAGGCCGTGCAGCGAACGCGACTCGCGCTCGTCGTCGGGGCGGGTCACGACGACCGTGCCCTCTTCGAGCTTGGCTTCGATGGGGCTCTTGACGATGAGCGACAGCTCACCCTTGGGGCCCTTGACGGTGACGGCCTGGCCGTCGATCTTCACGTCGACCCCGGACGGGATCGAGATGGGGAGTCTTCCGATTCGAGACATGACGAGTTACCACACGTAGGCGATGACTTCTCCGCCCACGCCCTTCTTCTGGGCCTCACGGTCGGTCAGCAGACCGGAGGAAGTCGACAGGATGGCTACACCGAGTCCACCGAGCACCTGAGGGATCTCGGTCGACTTCGCGTAGACCCGGAGACCGGGCTTCGACACGCGCTTGATGCCCTTGATGGAGCGCTCACGGGCGGGGCCGTACTTGAGGTCGATGGTGAGGGTCTGACCGACGCGAGCGTCTTCGACCTTCCACGCCTCGATGAAACCCTCGCGCTTGAGGATCTCGGCGATGTGGGACTTGAGCTTGCTGCTCGGAAGCGACACGGTCTCGTGGAAGGCCGAGTTCGCGTTGCGCAGTCTGGTCAGCAGGTCTGCGACCGGATCTGTCATCGTCATGCGATTGATCTCTTTCTCATCCGGTTTCGACATCCGGTACACCGGGTGCCGACCTGGACGATCGGGTGGTCGCAGAGCGAATCTCTGCGACCTCAGGGGAACGGTCGGCAACTCGACGTGCGAGTTGCCGACCGGACGATCTTACTTGGCCGAGTCGGCCGAACGGAACGGGAAGCCGAGCGCCTTGAGCAGCGCGCGTCCCTCGTCGTCGTTCTTGGCGGTGGTCACGACGGTGATGTCGAATCCACGCACACGGTCGATGCGGTCCTGGTCGATCTCGTGGAACATGCTCTGCTCCGTGAGACCGAACGTGTAGTTGCCGTTGCCGTCGAACTGGCGGTCGCTCAGACCACGGAAGTCGCGGATACGGGGAAGAGCGAGCGACAGGAGCCGGTCGAGGAACTCCCAGGCGCGGTCGCCGCGAAGCGTCACGTGGGCGCCGATGGGCTGACCCTCGCGGAGCTTGAACTGGGCGATCGACTTGCGGGCCTTCGTGACCTGCGGCTTCTGACCCGTGATGGCGGTGAGGTCCTTGATGGCACCGTCGATGATCTTGCTGTCGCGGGCCGCCTCGCCGACACCGGTGTTCACGACGATCTTGACCAGGCCGGGGACCTGGTGGACGTTCGTGAAACCGAAGTCGCTCTTCAGCTGCGGAAGGATCTCCGCACGGTACTTCGCCTTCAGGCGCGGGAGCGCCGTCGGGGTCGTGGTGGTGGTGTCAGTCATCAGAGGTTCTCTCCCGACGCCTTGGCGTAACGGACACGGACGGTCTTGGTGACGCCGTCCTTGGTGACCGTCTCTTCACGGAAGCCGACTCGCGTGGGCTTCTTGGTCTTGGGGTCGACGATGGCGACGTTCGACACGTGGATGGGAGCCTCGTGCGTCTCGATGCCACCGGTCTTGGTGCCGCGCTGCGTCTGGCCGACGCGCACGTGCTTCGTGACGAGGTTGACACCCTCGACGACGACGCGGTTGCGCTCGACGAGGACCTCGAGGACCTTGCCCTGCTTGCCTCGGTCGCCGCCACGCGTCTGCGTCGCGCCGGTGATGACCTGAACCAGGTCACCCTTCTTGATGTTTGCCATGACTTAGATAACCTCCGGCGCCAGCGAGATGATCTTCATGAACTTCTTGTCGCGAAGTTCGCGACCGACCGGCCCGAAGATGCGGGTGCCACGAGGGTCCCCATCGGCCTTCAGGATCACTGCGGCGTTCTCGTCGAACTTGATGTAGGAGCCGTCCGGACGACGGACTTCCTTCTTGGTACGAACGATGACCGCCTTGACGACGTCACCCTTCTTCACGTTTCCGCCGGGGATGGCGTCCTTCACCGTCGCGACGATCACGTCACCGAGGCCGGCGTAACGACGGCCGGAGCCTCCGAGGACGCGGATGGTGAGGATCTCTTTCGCACCGGTGTTGTCGGCGATCTTGAGGCGGGATTCCTGCTGAATCACTTGTGTCTCCTTCTACGCAAGCAGGCCGCGAGGCCTACTTCGCCTTCTCGAGGATCTCGACCAGGCGCCAGCGCTTGGAGGCGCTGAGCGGACGGGTCTCGCTGATCACGACGAGGTCGCCGACACCGGCCGCGTTGGCCTCGTCGTGCGCCTTGACCTTGGACGTGCGGCGGATGACCTTGCCGTACAGGGGGTGCTTGACGCGGTCCTCGACCTCGACGGTGATGGTCTTGTCCATCTTGTCGCTGGTCACGTAGCCGCGACGGGTCTTCCGGTAGCCGCGGGTCTCGACGGCTGCCGAGTCGACCTCGGTCTTGTTCTCGGTAGCCATTACTTCTCCTCGGCAGTCTCGACGGTCTCGGCGGCGGGCGCCTCGTCGGCGGCGGCCTTCTTGGTCGACTTCTTGGTCGCCTTGGGGGCGGCCTCGACGGCGACGGGGGTGGCACGGATGCCGAGCTCGCGCTCACGCAGGACCGTGTAGATGCGAGCGATGTCGCGCTTCACGGCGCGCAGGCGGCCGTGGCTCTCGAGCTGGCCGGTCGCCGACTGGAAGCGCAGGTTGAACAGCTCTTCCTTGGCCTTCTTCAGTTCGTCGACCAGACGCTCGTCTTCGAAAGTGTCGAGCTCGGTCGGACGGAGCTCCTTGGATCCGATCGCCATTATGCGTCGCCCTCCTCGCGCTTGATGATGCGTGCCTTGAGGGGCAGCTTGTGGATCGCACGAGTGAGTGCCTCGCGCGCGATTTCGTCGCTGACGCCGCTGAGCTCGAAGAGCACGCGACCCGGCTTGACGTTGGCGACCCACCACTCGGGCGAACCCTTACCGGAACCCATGCGGGTCTCGGCGGGCTTCTTCGTGAGGGGACGGTCGGGGTAGATGTTGATCCAGACCTTGCCGCCGCGCTTGATGTGACGCGTCATGGCGATACGAGCGGACTCGATCTGACGGTTGGTCACGTAAGCGGGCGTGAGTGCCTGGATGCCGTACTCACCGAAGCTGACCTTGGTGCCACCAGTGGCCTGGCCACTGCGACCGGGGTGGTGCTGCTTGCGGTGCTTGACACGACGGGGGATAAGCATGGTTACGCCTCAGCTCCTGTGGTGGCGGGTGCCTTCTGCTCGCGGGGAGCGCGGTCGCCCCCGCCGCGACGGGCACCGTCACGGTCGTTACGGCGCTCGGGGCGAGACGACTTCTGGTTCGCCTGCTCGCGTGCGAGCTCCTTGTTGGTGATGTCGCCCTTGTAGATCCAGACCTTGACACCGATGCGACCGAAGGTGGTCTTGGCCTCGTAGAAGCCGTAGTCGATGTTGGCGCGGAGCGTGTGCAGGGGCACGCGGCCCTCGCGGTAGAACTCCGAGCGGCTCATCTCGGCGCCGCCGAGGCGACCCGACACCTGGATGCGGACACCCTTGGCGCCGGCGCGCTGGGCGCCCTGGAGGCCCTTGCGCATCGCACGACGGAACGCGACACGAGCAGCGAGCTGCTCGGCGATTCCCTGCGCGACGAGCTGAGCCTCGGCCTCGGGGTTCTTCACCTCGAGGATGTTGAGCTGGATCTGCTTGCTCGTGAGCTTCTCGAGGTCGCCGCGGATGCGCTCGGCCTCGGCGCCACGACGACCGATCACGATGCCCGGACGGGCGGTGTGGATGTCGACGCGGACACGGTCACGGGTGCGCTCGATCTCGATCTTGGCCACGCCGGCGCGGTCGAGCGAGGTCTTGAGCAGGGTGCGGATCTTGACGTCCTCGGCGACGTAGTCGCTGTAACGCTGTCCCGGCTTGGTGCTGTCGGTGAACCACCGCGACACGTGGTCGGTGGTGATGCCCAGACGGAAGCCGTACGGGTTGACCTTCTGGCCCATTACTTGCTCGCCTTCTTCGTAGCGTCGGCAGCCTCGACCTCATCAGGCGTCGCGAGGACGATCGTGATGTGGCTGGTGCGCTTCAGGATCTGGAAGGCGCGCCCCTGGGCTCGCGGCTGGAACCGCTTGAGGGTTGCACCCTGATCGACGAATGCACGGCTCACGTAGAGGTCCTGCTCGTCGAGGTAGCTGTTGTCTTTGTCCGCCTTGACACGGGCGTTGGCCATGGCCGACGCGACGAGCTTGTAGACGGGCTCGCTCGCACCCTGGGGGGCGAACTTCAGGATGGCCAGGGCCTCGAGGGCCTGCTTGCCGCGGATCAGGTTGACGACGCGACGGGCCTTCATGGGGGTGACGCGGATGTGACGCACGCGTGCGATCGACTCCACCATTTCTCTCCTCCTTACGTCGCCGCGTTAGCGGCGACGACCCTTCTTGTCGTCCTTCACGTGACCACGGAAGGTGCGGGTGGGCGCGAACTCACCGAGCTTGTGGCCGATCATGCTCTCGGTCACGAACACGGGGATGTGCTTGCGTCCGTCGTGCACGGCGATGGTGTGTCCCAGCATGTTCGGGATGATCATCGATCGGCGCGACCAGGTCTTGATGACGTTCTTCGTGCTGGCCTCGTTCTGCGAGACGACCTTGCGGAGCAGGTGGTCGTCAACGAAGGGGCCCTTCTTAAGACTGCGTGGCATCTTCTACAACTCCTACTTACGCTTCTTGCCAGCGTTACGACGACGGACGATGAGCTTGTCGCTCTCCTTGTTGGGGTGGCGCGTGCGGCCCTCTTTCTGGCCCCACGGGCTGACCGGGTGGCGACCACCGGAGGTCTTGCCCTCACCACCACCGTGCGGGTGGTCGACGGGGTTCATGGCGACACCACGGACGGTCGGGCGGACGCCCTTCCAGCGCATGCGGCCGGCCTTGCCCCAGTTGATGTTCGACTGCTCGGCGTTGCCGACCTCGCCGATCGTGGCGCGGCAGCGGGCGTCGACGTTCCGGACCTCGCCCGACGGCAGACGGAGCTGCGCGTAAGGGCCGTCCTTGGCGACCAGACGGACCGAGGCACCGGCGGAGCGAGCCATCTTGGCGCCTCCACCGGGCTTCAGCTCGATGGCGTGGATGACCGTACCGACGGGGATGTTCTTCAGCGGCAGGTTGTTGCCGGGCTTGATGTCGGCACCGGCACCCGACTCGACGATGTCGCCCTGCGACAGCTTGTTCGGGGCGATGATGTAGCGCTTCGTGCCGTCCAGGAAGTGGAGCAGCGCGATGCGCGCGGTGCGGTTGGGGTCGTACTCGATGTGAGCGACCTTGGCGTTGATGCCGTCCTTGTCGTGACGACGGAAGTCGATCACGCGGTACTGGCGCTTGTGGCCACCACCGATGTGTCGCGTCGTGATGCGGCCGGCGTTGTTGCGCCCGCCCGACTTGGTCAGCGGACGGAGCAGCGACTTCTCGGGCGTCGAACGCGTGATCTCCGCGAAGTCGGCGACCGACGAACCGCGGCGACCCGGCGTCGTGGGCTTGTAGTTACGAATAGCCATGTTTTATCCCTCTGCTCCCTAGCCGACAGCCGTGAAGATGTCGATGGAACCGGACTTGAGCGTCACGATGGCGCGCTTGGTGTCTTTGCGCTTGCCGGTGCCGAAACGGGTGCGACGGGTCTTGCCCGTCCGGTTGAGCGTGTTGATGCTGTCGACCTTGACGTCGAAGATCTTCTCGATGGCGAGCTTGATCTCGGTCTTGTTCGACCGCGGGTCGACGATGAAGGTGTACTTGCCCTGATCGATCAGGGAGTAGCTCTTCTCGGAGACGACGGGCGAGATGATGACGTCGCGAGGGTCCTTGCCGTAGCCGCTCATGCGGAGGCCTCCTTCTTGGTCTTCGAGGCGACGAAGCCGTCGAAGGCGCTCTTCGTGAAGACGATGTCGTCGCTGACGAGCACGTCGTAGGCGTTGAGCTGGTCGTACGTGATCACGTGGACCGTGGTCACGTTGCGAACGCTCTTGCGGGTCAGCTCGTCGTCGCGGTCGACGACGATCAGGACGTGCTTGCTCGACGCGACGGACGCGAGGAGGTCGAGCGCGACCTTGGTCGAGATCGAATCGGCGACGAAGCTCTCGACGACGTGGACGCGGGCTCCGCGCGCACGGTCGGAGAGGGCTCCGAGCAGGGCTGCGGCGATCATCTTCTTGGGCGTGCGCTGCGCGTAGTCGCGCGGCTGCGGCCCGTGGACGATGCCACCGCCGGTCATCTGAGGGGCGCGGATCGAGCCCTGACGAGCGCGACCGGTTCCCTTCTGCTTGAACGGCTTGCGGCCGGCGCCGGAGACCTCGCCACGACGCTTGGTCTTGTGGGTTCCCTGACGGGCTGCGGCCTGCTGGGCCACGACGACCTGGTGGATCAGCGGGACGTTGGTGACGACGTCGAAGAGCTCGACGGGGAGCTCGACGGTGCCGGTCTTCGAGCCGGTGGCGTCGAGGACGTCGACCGAGGTGGCCGATGCTGTAGTGGTGGCCATGAGCTACTTCCCCTTCACGGCGGTACGGACGAAAACGATGCGGCCGCGAGCACCGGGGACGGCGCCCTTGACGAGCAGCAGACCCTTCTCGGCGTCGACGGCGTGCACCGTGAGGTTCAGGATGGTGACGCGGTCGCCACCCATGCGACCGGCCATGCGCATGCCCTTGAAGACACGGCTGGGGGTCGACGAGGCGCCGATCGAGCCGGGCTTGCGGTGGTTGCGGTGAGCACCGTGCGAGGCGCCGACGCCCTTGAAGTTGTGACGCTTCATGACACCGGCGAAGCCCTTGCCCTTGGAGGTTCCGACGACGTCGACCTTCTGGCCGGCCTCGAAGGTGTCGACCGTGAGCTCCTGACCGAGTGCGTACTCGGCGGCGTCGGCGGTGCGGACCTCGGTGAGGTGGCGGCGGGGCGTCACACCGGCTGCGTCGAAGTGTCCGACGGCGGGCTTGGTGGCCTTGCGGGGGTCGATCTGACCGGCGGCGATCTGGACGGCCGTGTAGCCGTCCTTCTCGAGCGAGCGGACCTGGGTCACGACGTTCGGCGCGATCTCCACGACGGTCACGGGGATGAGCTTGTTGTTCTCGTCCCAGACCTGGGTCATGCCGAGCTTCTTGCCGAGCAGGCCCTTGACGTTCTTGGTGGTGCTGATGGTCATGGTCGCCTCCCCTACAGCTTGATCTCGATGTTGACGTCGGCAGGCAGGTCGAGACGCATGAGCGAGTCGACGGCCTTCGGCGTCGGGTCGACGATGTCGATGAGGCGCTTGTGCGTGCGCTTCTCGAAGTGCTCGCGCGAGTCCTTGTACTTGTGGGGCGAACGGATCACGACGACCACGTTCTTCTCGGTCGGCAGCGGCACGGGGCCGACCACCGTAGCGCCCGCGCGGGTGACCGTGTCGACGATCTTGCGCGCGGAAGTGTCGATGACCTCGTGGTCGTACGACTTAAGTCGGATGCGGATCTTTTGTCCCGCCATGTGTGACTCTCTCTCATTCGGACGTCGCGCACCTCGGGGGCCGCCTGACGCTGTTTGCTGGGCAAACATCTGGCACTACGTGTCTCTCGCGTACCGCTGTTCTCGTGTCAAACATCTCGGAACCCGGGCGGAGGCCGCGGCGAAGACCCGGGGAGGGCAATCATCGCGGTCATCACCCCGCCTGTCGCACCCGGAGGGCGGACGTCGCGAGGGATTCCATTGTGAGATGTGTCCTGCTACCCGCGGCCCAGACGCATGGCGTCTGTGCACTGCCTGGCAGTGATCCATAGCGGCGCCCGTGGCGCAACTCGGAATGTTGAACTAGACGATTTTGCCACACGCCTGCATTTGCTGCAACCCGGGCGTGTCGCGGATTTCCGCAGGTGCCGCGCGCGCCTCCTGGGCGGACGCGGCACCCGCGTGATCAGGCCTGTTCGACGGGCGAGGGCCGGAACCAGGGCGGGTAGACGGCGACCCGCGGAGCGTGTCCGCCGGCGTCGGCGACGAGGGCCTTGACCGAGTCGCGGACCTTGTCGTTCGGAACGCCGACGAGGGTCACGGCGTCGAAGGCGACCCGTGACGGGACCAGGACCTCGGGCTCGAGGAGGTCGGGGTCGGCGAGCGAGAAGCGTCGCACCATGCTCGAGGCCGCGTCGACGCCGACGGCGGCGCGGACGCCCTGCACGGCGGCGTCGCCCTCGGTCACCACGAAGTCGTCACCGAGCGCCGAGACCGGGACGACGAGCATCACGAAGTCGGTCGCCTTGGCCGAGCGCGCGGCGTCCGACCACTCGTAGCCCTCCGCACCGGTGCGGAGGGTGTCCCAGGCGCTCGCATGCGGGGACAGCGAGAACGGGACGTGATCCGCCACGGGAGCACCGGAGGCGGTGGCCACGGAGGCACGGAGCGCCCGCGTCGCCTCGGAGCTCACGTCGAGCGTCGGCGTGGCACCCGCCGTGATCTCACGCGACTCGAGGATCCCCGGGAGGTTCGAGACGTGGGTCCAGTGGTAGACCCGCTGCTGGGCGAACACCGGCACGGGCGTCAGAGCGGACTGCGCCGCCACGGCCGAGGCGGCCATGTCCCGCGGGAGGGCCGGGGTGCTGCGGAGCGACTCGGGCTTCCGCGAAGCGGCGCGTCGCTTGGGCGCCAGGGTCACGACCTGACCGTCGGCGTCGACCTGGGGCTCGCGTCGGCGAGGTGCGCAGATGTCGCAGAGCTCCCTCTCGAAACCGTGGATGCACTCGTCCATCACTGCAGTATTTCCTCTCGGGCGTCGGACTCGATCCGACGCAACCCTCAACGGTACGTCATGGAGCCGAGCAGTGACTAATGCCGTGATGCCGGATCAGCGGTAGAGGAGGGCCCTGACCTCGGACTCGGCCGCGGTCGGACGCCTCGGGTCGATCGTCTCGCCGTGCTCGTAGGCGTCGACCAGTCGCGGGTCGACGTACGACCCGCGAGCGACCGTCGGGGTGTTGCCGAGCACCTCGGAAGCCGCCTGCATCGCCTGCGAGACGGCTCGGCGCCTCCTCGTCCGGGACTCCTGGGGCCCGCTCTTCGCGAGGCTGACGGCGGCGGCCACCGTGCCGTGGAGGGTCCTGAAGTCCTTGGCCGTGAAGTCGCCGCCGGTCTGCTCCTTGACGTACTCGTTGATCTCCGCCGCGTGCAACGGGCGCCAGGCGGCGCCGGCCTCGGGGCGCCAGGCCAGGAGCCGGGCCCGCGGGCCCCGGCGCTTGAGCCCCCGCACGACGGCGGCGAGATCAGGGTCCCGGATGGAGGACTCCCACGCCTGTCCGCTCTTCGCCGGGAACGACAGCGCCACGGTGTCGTCCGACACGGTGACATGGGCGCAGAGGAGCGTGGAGAGACCATGACTGCCGTGCTGCTCGGCGTAACGCTCGGACCCGACGCGGAGGGAGCCGGTGTCGAGCATGCGGAACCCCGCCGCCAGCGCCCTCGCCCGGACGGGTTCGGGCAGGTGGAGGTCACGCGTCACCCGGCCACGCGCCGCCGGAAGCGACTCCGCGAGGGACATGGCCCGGTCGAACTTGACCCGATCCTTCTGCTCGCGCCACGTCGGGTGGTAGACGTACTGACGGCGGCCCGCGGCATCGACGCCCGTCGCCTGCACGTGTCCGTTCGGATACGGCGCGATCCACACGTCGGTCCAGGCCGGCGGGATGCCGAGATGCCGGATGCGCGCCCGCAGATCGGGATCCGTGACGAGGAGGCCCGTCTCGTCACGGTAGGTGAAGCCCGTCCCCGATCGTCGGCGCGTGATCCCGGGTCGGCTGGCATCTGTACGGCGGAGACGCGGCATGCGTCGAGTCAACACCGCACCGACAGGGCCGGCATCGGCCCGGGGTACGCCATCGGGCGACCTCGGAGGACCGGGCCGCCCGACGAGGGCGTCGCTGGAGCGGTCGGGTCAGCGATCGCCGATCCGCTTGTCCGCCTGCTGGCGCGCCTGCTCGATCTTGTCGGTGTGCTTGCCGCCGGTCGCCTTGTCGGCGGCCTTCGCGACCGCGGAGAGGACGTCGTCGCTGACACCCTCGGCCTTCTCGCTCTTCAGGGCGTCCTGGACCTTGCCGTCCTTGAGGAACGCCTGGGCCTTCTTGCTGATGTCGTCGAAGCCAGCCATGAGATCTCTCCTGTCCGTGCCGGTCCGTCCGGCTCGCCTCCATGGTGGACCCGGATACGACGAAGAGGCCGGACCCCGGAGGGTCCGACCTCTCTGACGAGATCAGAAGTGCTGGAGGACCAGTACTTACTTGATGATCTTGGTGACGGTACCGGCACCCACCGTGCGTCCACCCTCACGGATGGCGAAGCGGAGGCCCTCTTCCATGGCGATGGGCTGGATCAGCTGAACGGTGATCTCAGTCGTGTCGCCGGGCATGACCATCTCGGTGCCCTCGGGCAGCGTGATGACACCCGTGACGTCGGTGGTGCGGAAGTAGAACTGCGGGCGGTAGTTCGCGTAGAACGGGTTGTGACGGCCGCCCTCATCCTTGGACAGGATGTAGACGTTCGCCTCGAACTCGGTGTGGGGCGTGATCGAGCCGGGCTTGACGACGACCTGGCCGCGCTCGACGTCCTCGCGCTTGGTGCCGCGGAGGAGGAGTCCGACGTTCTCACCGGCGCGTGCGTCTTCGAGCGTCTTGCGGAACATCTCGATGGCGGTGACGGTGGTCTTGGAGGACTTCTCCTTGATGCCGACGATCTCGACCTCGTCGTTCGGCTTCAGGATGCCGCGCTCGACACGACCGGTGATGACGGTTCCACGACCGGTGATCGTGAAGACGTCCTCGACGGGCATGAGGAAGGGCTGGTCCGTGGCACGGACGGGCTCGGGGACGTTCTCGTCGACCTGGTCCATCAGGTCGGCGACCGTGGCGGCCCACTTCTCGTCGCCCTCGAGGGCCTTGAGAGCGGAGACCTGCACGACGGGGGCGTTGTCGCCGTCGAAGTCCTGGCTGGAGAGGAGCTCGCGCACCTCGATCTCGACGAGCTCGAGGATCTCCTCGTCGTCGACCATGTCGGACTTGTTCAGGGCCACGACGATGTAGGGGACGCCGACCTGGCGAGCGAGCAGGACGTGCTCACGCGTCTGGGGCATCGGGCCGTCGGTGGCGGCGACCACGAGGATCGCGCCGTCCATCTGAGCCGCACCGGTGATCATGTTCTTGATGTAGTCGGCGTGGCCGGGAGCGTCGACGTGAGCGTAGTGACGCTTCTCGGTCTGGTACTCGACGTGCGAGATGTTGATCGTGATGCCGCGCTGCTTCTCTTCGGGCGCGTTGTCGATCTGGTCGAAGGCCGACGCCTCGTTGAGGGTCGGGTACTTGTCGTGCAGCACCTTGGTGATCGCCGCGGTGAGGGTGGTCTTGCCGTGGTCGACGTGACCGATGGTTCCGATGTTGACGTGCGGCTTGGTCCGCTCGAACTTGGCCTTAGCCACTGTGGGTCCTCCTCAGGACTCGGTTGCAGTGGAGCCGGGGGCCGGGTCGATGACCCGGCCTACCGGACACTGCGGATTGGTGTGTGTACATGTTACGCGGTCGAGGTTCGGCCGCGTGGTTCGGGACTATTCGCCCTTGTTCTTCTGGATGATCTCCTCGGCGACAGCCGAGGGGACCTCCTGATAGGACTCGAACGTCATCGAGTAGACGGCGCGGCCCGAGGTCTTCGACCGCAGGTCACCGACGTATCCGAACATCTCCGACAGCGGCACGCTGGCCCGAACGACCTTCACACCACTGGCGTCTTCCATCGACGAGATCTGCCCGCGTCGCGAGCTGAGGTCGCCGATGACGTCGCCCATGTATTCCTCGGGCGTACGGACCTCGACCGCCATGAGCGGCTCGAGGAGAACGGGCTGGGCCTTGCGAGCCGCCTCTTTGTAGGCGATCGACCCAGCGATCTTGAAGGCCATCTCGGACGAGTCGACGTCGTGCGCCGCACCGTCGAGCAGCAGCGCCCGGACGCCGACGGTCGGGTAGCCCGCGAGGACACCGACCTGCATGGCGTCCTGGATGCCGGCGTCGACCGACGGGATGTACTCGCGCGGAACGCGACCACCCGTGACCTTGTTGACGAACTCGTAGGTCGACTCCGCCGTGACCTCGAAGGGCTCGAGCGCGATCTGGACCTTGGCGAACTGACCCGACCCACCGGTCTGCTTCTTGTGGGTGTAGTCGTAGCGCTCGATGCCCTTCTTGAGCGTCTCGCGGTAGGCCACCTGGGGCTTGCCGACGTTGGCCTCGACGTTGAACTCGCGCTTCATGCGGTCGACGAGGATGTCGAGGTGCAGCTCGCCCATGCCCTTGATGACCGTCTGACCGGTCTCGGCGTTGAGCTCGACGCGGAACGTCGGGTCCTCTTCGGCGAGCTTCTGGATGGCCAGGGAGAGCTTCTCCTGGTCGGCCTTCGTCTTCGGCTCGATGGCGACCTCGATGACGGGCTCCGGGAAGGTCATCGACTCGAGGACGATCTGCTCGGAGGGGTCGCACAGGGTGTCGCCGGTCGTCGTGAACTTCAGACCGATGACCGCGTAGATGTGCCCGGCGGTGACGCTGTCGACCGGGTTCTCCTTGTTGGAGTGCATCTGGAAGATCTTGCCGATGCGCTCCTTCTTGTCTTTGGTCGAGTTGATGACCTGGGCGCCGGACTCGATGGATCCCGAGTAGACGCGCACGTAGGTCAGTCGACCGAAGAAGGGGTGCACCGCGACCTTGAAGGCCAGAGCCGAGAAGGGCTCCGACGACTCGGGCTTGCGGATGATGATCTTCTCGGCGTCGCGGACGTCGTGACCCTCCATGGGAGGCACGTCGAGCGGCGAGGGGAGGTAGTCGATGACCGCGTCGAGCATCGGCTGCACACCGCGGTTCTTGAAGGCCGAACCGCAGAAGATCGGGTAGAGCTCGGAGTTGACCGTCATCTTGCGGACGGCCGCCTTGATCTCGGCGATCGTCAGCTCTTCGCCGCCGAAGTACTTCTCGAGCAGCACGTCGTCGGACTCGGCGACCGTCTCGAGGAGCTTGGCGCGGTACTCCGCGGCCTTCTCCTTGAGGTCTTCCGGGATCTCCTCGATCTCGTACTTCGCACCCAGCTCGACGTCACCCTTGGCGTCGCCGCGCCACGTGAGGGCACGCATCTCGACCAGGTCGACGACGCCCTCGAAGGAGCTCTCGGCTCCGATGGGGAGCTGCATGACCAGGGGCTTCGCACCGAGGCGGTTGATGATCGTGTCGACCGTGAAGTAGAAGTCGGCGCCCAGCTTGTCCATCTTGTTGACGAAGCAGATGCGGGGGACGTCGTACTTGTCGGCCTGACGCCAGACGGTCTCGGACTGGGGCTCGACGCCCTCCTTGCCGTCGAAGACGGCGACCGCGCCGTCGAGCACGCGGAGCGAACGCTCGACCTCGACCGTGAAGTCGACGTGGCCCGGGGTGTCGATGATGTTGATCTGGTTCTTGTTCCAGAAGCACGTCGTCGCAGCCGAGGTGATGGTGATGCCGCGCTCCTGCTCCTGCGCCATCCAGTCCATCGTGGCCGCACCGTCGTGGACCTCACCGATCTTGTGGGTGATGCCCGTGTAGTACAGGATGCGCTCGGTGGTCGTCGTCTTGCCAGCATCGATGTGAGCCATGATGCCGATGTTGCGGACCTTGTTCAGGTCGGTGAGCACGTCCTGTGCCACGGGTTCCTCCGAAGGGGTAGGTGGGGAAGTTGGGGGGACGAGAAGGTGCGGTGCGCGTCGTGCGCACACCGCGCCTCCTCGGCCGGTTACCAGCGGTAGTGCGCGAAGGCCTTGTTCGACTCGGCCATCTTGTGCGTGTCCTCGCGACGCTTGACAGCGGCGCCCAGACCGTTCGAAGCGTCGAGGATCTCGTTCATGAGACGCTCGGTCATGGTCTTCTCGCGACGAGCCTTGGCGTAGCTGGTGAGCCAGCGGAGAGCCAGGGTGTTGGCGCGGTGGGGCTTGACCTCGACGGGGACCTGGTAGGTCGAACCGCCGACGCGGCGCGAGCGGACCTCGAGAGTCGGGCGCACGTTGTCGAGCGCCTTCTTCAGCGTGGCGACCGCATCCTGGTCGTTCTTGGCGGAGACGCCGGCGAGAGCACCGTAGACGATGCGCTCGGCGAGCCCCTTCTTGCCGTCGAGGAGGATCTTGTTGACGAGCTGGCTGACGATCGGCGCACCGTAGACCGGGTCGGCGACGACAGGGCGCTTGGGCGCGGGTCCTTTACGAGGCATTACTTCTTGTCCTTCTTCGCACCGTAGAGGCTGCGAGCCTGCTTGCGGTTCTTCACGGCCTGGGTGTCGAGGGCGCCACGGACGATCTTGTAGCGCACACCGGGGAGGTCTTTGACACGACCGCCGCGCACGAGCACCATCGAGTGCTCCTGCAGGTTGTGGCCCTCGCCGGGGATGTAGGCGGTGACCTCGGTGCCGTTCGAGAGCTTCACACGAGCGACCTTGCGGAGCGCGGAGTTCGGCTTCTTGGGGGTGGTGGTGTACACACGGGTGCACACGCCACGCTGCTGGGGGTTGGACCGCAGGGCGGGGGCCTTGGTCTTGACGACCTTCGGCGTGCGTCCCTTGCGGACCAGCTGCTGAATAGTTGGCACTGGTTCTCCTCGTTCGATCTCGACCCGGTCTGACGACCACGTCGAGTCGCGTTGCTCTCGCATCGCTCTGCTCTGTCCGGCGGATCCGCCGGCATCCTCGTCTCGGTGGCCGAGACGGTCGGTACCCGACCCGGCGCTGACGCCGAGGGGGATTTTTCGGGCGCGCAGTTAAGCGCACACCCGCTAGAGCATAGCTTCGACCCGCGGGGTTAATCAAATGTCGGTGGGCCCATCGGGGACGCCGGAGGCGGACGCGCGGCGTCAGGTGCGCGGTTCGACCCGGGAGATCGCGATCGTCCCAGCCACCACGAGGCCCGCCCAGAGCGCCGAGCCGAGGACGAGGGGCGACAGGGCGTAGCGCCCGGCGAAGAGGGCCGTCGACACGAGCTCGTCTCGGACCAGGCCGTACCAGACCGAACCGACGAGGAGCATGCCGAGGTACACCAGCACGGTGGTCGCGAGGGCCGTCGGCAGCAGCGGGGCGTGCCCCGGGCGGAACTCGTCGTCCGGGTCGAGCGACGGGCGGGCGCCGGCCCGCCGGGCCGGATCGTCGGCGGGCTGAGCCGGGAAGGCCCCGCGCATGACGGGAGCACCGCCCTCCACCGCGTCGGCCACGGCGGCCGACCGCAGCAGCGCCAGCAGGACGATCAGCACGGCGGCGGCGAACATCGCGGGGCCGAGCAGCGTCCCCGCATCGGGCTCGGAGATGACGTCGCGGTCGAGGAGCACGCTCTCGAACGCGGCGGTGGTGATGATCAGCGCCGCGAACAGCACGGTGCCCATCACCGCGTAGACGGCGCGATTCATGTCGTCGAGGCTACGCCGGGCCGAGGAGGCGGTGGTACAGCACGTGGTCCTCCCACGCGCCCGCGATGCGAAGGTAGCTCGCCGCATAGCCGTACTCGACGAAGCCCGACCGGGACAGCACGGCCCGAGAGGCTGCGTTGCGCGGCAGAGCGCCGGCCTCGAGGCGGTGCAGACGGAGGGTCTCGGTCGCGAAGTCGACGACGGCACCGACCGCTGCCGTCGCGAGACCCCGACCGACGTGCTCGTGGTCGAGCCAGTAGCCGACCGTCGCCCGCTGGGCTGGGCCTCGCACGATCTGATTGAGCGAGATGCCGCCGACGACCTCGGCGCCCTCGACGAGGAGGAACGACTGCCCCTCCCCCGCCGCCGAGGTCGCCAGCCTCTGGGTCAGCATGGACCGCTGACCGTGCTCCGTGAAGAACGACGGCGGGCGCGCAGGGTCCCACGGGGCGAGGTGATCGCGATTGCGGTCGTAGGCGGCGGCGAGCGACGCGGCATCGGCGACCCGCGCCTCCCTCAGGACGACCGTGTCGGACAGCTGCCGTTCATAGCGCACGCCGCCGACCCTATCGCCGACCATGGGGCGACGCCTCGGCTGGACGCGTCGACCGCGTCGTGGGAACCTGTTCGATGCTTCACATCACGGTCGCAATGCAGAGGGAGTCGACGGCGTGGGACACATCATTCGCGAAGGAGCCGTGACGGCGTGCGGAAGGGTCGTGCTGGACGACCCCGCCTACGTCTCCGTCGAGGTGACTTGCACAGACGACGAGTTCGGCGAGCCTCCTCGGGGCTCGACCGTGTACCGGGTGGGCATCACCGGGCGGGCGGCCGTCGTCGTCGCCGAGCTGTGGCGGCCCGAGGCCCCCGTGCTGCTGCTGTTCGCGGGTCGGTACGTCGTGCGCCACGAGCCGACCGACGGGCGGATCCACCACGAGGTCGAGGCCGACTACGTCGGGCTGCTCTTCGACGACCGTCGGCTGGAGCGGATCGGCGGCGGTCGCTCGCCGGAGTGAGGCGGGGACGACGGAGGGCCCCGGCCACGCACGAGGCGTGGGCCGGGGCCCTGTGTCGATTCGAGGAGGCGCGGTGCGGGACTGACCCTCACCGCACCTCCGCGGATCAGTTGTAGGTGCCGGGGGTGAAGTCGTCCGACGAGAACGAGTCGAAGTCGACGAAGCTGAGGTCAGCCTCGTTGAACGACGCGTCGTCCGTGAACACGCGGTTGGGGTACCGCTCGGCCTTCGCCTCCTCCGTCGCCTCGACCGAGACGTCGCGGTAACGCGACAGACCGGTACCGGCGGGGATCAGCTTTCCGATGATCACGTTCTCCTTCAGACCGACCAGCGGGTCGCTCTTGCCTTCCATCGCGGCCTGCGTGAGCACGCGGGTCGTCTCCTGGAAGGATGCGGCCGACAGCCACGACTCGGTCGCCAGCGAGGCCTTGGTGATGCCCATGACCTCTTGACGAGCGGACGCGGTCCGCTTGCCCTCGGTCAGCGCAGCACGGTTGATCTCGTTGTACTTCGACCGGTCGACGAGCTCTCCGGGGAGGAGGTCGGTGTCGGCGTGGTCGACGACGGTGACCTTGCGGAGCATCTGACGGACGATGACCTCGATGTGCTTGTCGTGGATCGGCACACCCTGCGAGCGGTAGACGTCCTGCACGCCGCCCACGAGGTGCTGCTGAACCGCACGGACGCCCTTGACTCGCAGGACCTCCTTGGGGTCGACGGCGCCCGCGATGATCTGCGCACCGAGCTCGACGTGCTGACCGTCCTCGACGAGGAGGGTCGAGCGCTTGAGCACGGGGTAGATGACCGGCTCGTCGCCGTTGTCGAGGTTGAGGATGACGCGGCGAGCCTTGTCGGTGTCCTCGATGGTGATGCGACCGGCACCGTCGGCGATCGGGGACGCACCCTTGGGGGTACGAGCCTCGAACAGCTCCGTCACGCGGGGCAGACCCTGCGTGATGTCGTCGGCCGAGGCCGAACCGCCGGTGTGGAAGGTGCGCATCGTCAACTGCGTGCCGGGCTCGCCGATCGACTGGGCCGCGATGATGCCGACGGCCTCTCCGATGTCGACCAGGTTGCCGGTGGCCAGCGAACGGCCGTAGCACTGGGCGCAGACGCCGACGGCGGCCTCGCAGGTGAGGACGGAGCGGACCTTGATGGTCTCGACACCGGCCGCCACGAGCTCGTCGATCAGCACGTCTCCGACGTCGGCGCCGGCCTCGGCCAGCACCGTGCCCTTGGCGTCGACCGCGGCCGCGGCGAGAGACCGTGCGAACACGGTGTTCTCGACGGTCGCGTCGCGCACCATGACGCCGTCGGCGTCGGGTGCGGCGATCGGCATCTCGAGGCCTCGCGAGGTGCCGCAGTCGTCTTCGCGGATGATGACGTCCTGCGACACGTCGACGAGTCGACGGGTCAGGTACCCCGAGTCGGCCGTACGGAGAGCCGTGTCGGCCAGACCCTTACGGGCACCGTGCGTCGCGATGAAGTACTCGGCGACCGACAGACCCTCACGGTACGACGAGATGATCGGGCGGGGGATGATGTCGCCCTTGGGGTTGTTCACCAGGCCTCGCATGCCGGCGATGTTGCGCACCTGCAGCCAGTTACCACGAGCACCCGACGTCACCATGCGGTTGATGGTGTTGTCGACCGGGAAGTTCGCCCGCATCTCGGCGGCGACCTCGTTCGTGGCCTCCGTCCAGATCTTGATCAGGTCGGCACGACGCTCGGCGTCCGAGATCAGACCCTTGTCGAACTCCGACTGGACCGCGGCGGCCTGCTTCTCGTAGCCCGCGACGATCTCCGGCTTGCGGGGCGGGGTCAGCACGTCGGACAGCGCGACGGTCACACCGGAGCGCGAGGCCCAGTAGAAGCCGGCGTCCTTGATGTTGTCCAGCGCCGCGGCGACCGCGACCTTGGGGTAGCGCTCGGCCAGGTCGTTGACGATGGTCGAGAGCATGCCCTTGTCGGCGACCTCCTGCACGAAGGGGTAGTCGTCGGGGAGGTTCTCGTTGAAGCGAGCGCGACCCAGGGTCGTCTCGAGCAGGATGTCCTGTCCGACCTCGTAGCCCTCGGGAGCCTCGCCCTCGGCGAAGTGCACGCCGTTCATCCGGATCTTGACCATGGCGTTGAGGTCGAGCGACCCCTGGTCCATGGCCATGATCGCCTCGGACACCGACGAGAACGAACGGCCCTCACCGGTGGCGCCGGGGGTGACCGTCGTCAGGTAGTGCAGACCGATGATCATGTCCTGTGCGGGCAGGGTCACCGGGCGGCCGTCGGACGGCTTCAGGATGTTGTTCGACGCGAGCATCAGGATGCGCGCCTCGGCCTGGGCCTCGACGGACAGCGGCAGGTGGACGGCCATCTGGTCGCCGTCGAAGTCGGCGTTGAACGCCGCGCAGACGAGCGGGTGCAGCTGGATGGCCTTGCCCTCGACGAGCTGGGGCTCGAACGCCTGGATGCCGAGACGGTGCAGCGTGGGCGCACGGTTCAGCAGCACGGGACGCTCGCGGATGATCTCCTCGAGGACGTCCCAGACCTGCGGACGCGAACGCTCGACCATGCGCTTCGCCGACTTGATGTTCTGAGCGTGGCTCAGATCGATCAGGCGCTTGATGACGAAGGGCTTGAAGAGCTCGAGGGCCATCTGCTTGGGCAGACCGCACTGGTGCAGCTTGAGCGTCGGGCCGACGATGATGACCGAACGACCCGAGTAGTCGACTCGCTTGCCGAGCAGGTTCTGGCGGAAGCGACCCTGCTTTCCCTTGAGCATGTCGCTCAGGGACTTGAGGGCGCGGTTGCCGGTACCGGTGACGGGGCGACCACGACGACCGTTGTCGAACAGCGCGTCGACGGCCTCCTGCAGCATCCGCTTCTCGTTGTTGACGATGATCTCGGGGGCTCCGAGATCGAGGAGACGACGGAGGCGGTTGTTGCGGTTGATGACGCGGCGGTACAGGTCGTTCAGGTCGGACGTCGCGAAACGGCCGCCGTCGAGCTGGACCATCGGGCGGAGCTCCGGCGGGATGACCGGCACGACGTCGAGCACCATCGCGGCGGGCGAGTTGCCCGTGGCGAGGAAGGAGCTGACGACGCGCAGGCGCTTGATGGCGCGGATCTTCTTCTGACCCTTGCCCTCGGAGATCTGCAGGTGGAGGTTCTCGGCCTCGGTGGTGAGGTCGAAGCCCTCGAGACGCTTCTTGATCGCCTCGGCGCCCATGTGGGCCTCGAAGTAGATGCCGAAGCGGTCCTGGAGCTCGTGGAAGACGGCGTCCTCCGGCTTGAGGTCGCCGACCTTCAGCGTGCGGAAGTCCTCCCACACGCGCTCGAGGCGGTTGATGTCCTCGTCGAAGGCCTTGCGGGTCTGCGACATCTCCTTCTCGGCGCCGTCCTTGGCACGACGCTTCTGGTCGCTCTTCGCGCCTTCCTCTTCGAGAGCCGCGAGGTCGTCCTCGAGCTTCTGGAGGCGGTCGGCGATGCGCGTGTCGCGCTGCGACTCGAGCTGCTTGATCTCGAGGCGGAGCTCGTTCTCGAGGCCGGGCATGTCGGCGTGACGGCCCTCCTCGTCGATCGAGATGACCATGTAGGCGGCGAAGTAGATGACCTTCTCGAGGTCCTTCGGCGCCATGTCGAGCAGGTAGCCGAGACGCGAGGGCACGCCCTTGAAGTACCAGATGTGCGTGACGGGGGCGGCGAGCTCGATGTGGCCCATGCGCTCACGGCGCACCGACGACTTCGTGACCTCGACGCCGCAGCGCTCGCAGACGATGCCCTTGAACCGGACTCGCTTGTACTTGCCGCAGGCGCACTCCCAGTCGCGCGAGGGCCCGAAGATCTGCTCTCCGAAGAGGCCGTCCTTCTCGGGCTTCAGCGTGCGGTAGTTGATGGTCTCCGGCTTCTTGACCTCACCGTGCGACCAAGCGCGGATGTTGTCGGCCGTTGCGAGGCCGATCCGCAGCTCGTCGAAAGTTGTTGCTTCGATCAATGTTTATCCCTTTGTGAAAAAAGTGTCGACGTCGTCTGGGGAGGGCTTAGATCTCGTCGACGTTCGACGACTCGAAGCGGGAAGAGATGTTGATGCCCAGCTCTTCGGCGGCACGGAAGACCTCGTCGTCCGTGTCTCGCAGGCTGACCGTCTGGCCGTCGGCCGAGAGGACCTCGACGTTCAGGCAGAGCGACTGCATCTCTTTGATGAGGACCTTGAAGCTCTCGGGGATGCCGGGCTCCTGGATGTTCTCACCCTTGACGATCGCCTCGTAGACCTTGACGCGGCCGAGGATGTCGTCGGACTTGATGGTCAGGAGCTCCTGCAGCGCGTACGCGGCGCCGTAGGCCTCGAGGGCCCAGACCTCCATCTCACCGAATCGCTGACCACCGAACTGCGCCTTACCACCCAGCGGCTGCTGCGTGATCATCGAGTACGGGCCCGTCGAACGCGCGTGGATCTTGTCGTCGACGAGGTGGTGCAGCTTCAGGATGTACATGTAGCCGACCGAGATCGGGTTCGGGAACGGCTCACCCGAACGACCGTCGAAGAGGCGGGCCTTACCGGACGAACCGATGAGGCGCTCCCCGTCGCGGGTCGGGAGGGTCGAGTCGAGCAGACCCTCGATCTCGCGCTCGGCGGCACCGTCGAACACCGGGGTGGCGACCTTCGTGCCGGGAGCGGCGCTGAGCGCCTCGGGGGGCAGGTTCTTCGCCCACTCCTGGATGCCCTCGACGTTCCAGCCCTGCGCCGCGATCCACCCGAGGTGGATCTCGAGCACCTGGCCGAAGTTCATTCGACCGGGGACGCCCAGCGGGTTCAGGATGATGTCGACGGGGGTTCCGTCGGCGAGGAAGGGCATGTCCTCGACGGGGAGGATCGTCGAGATGACGCCCTTGTTGCCGTGGCGGCCGGCCAGCTTGTCGCCCGCGGTGATCTTGCGCTTCTGCGCGATGAACACCACGACGCGCTGGTTGACGCCCGAGCCGAGCTCGTCGTCGCCGTCCTGCGAGTCGAAGACCTTGACGCCGATGACGGTGCCCTGCTCGCCGTGAGGCACCTTCAGGGACGTGTCGCGGACCTCGCGGCTCTTCTCGTTGAAGATGGCGCGCAGCAGACGCTCTTCGGCGCTGAGCTCGGTCTCGCCCTTGGGCGTGACCTTGCCGACGAGGATGTCGCCGGGGCGGACCTCGGCGCCGATGCGGATGATGCCCCGCTCGTCGAGGTCGGCCAGCAGATCCGGGCTGACGTTGGGGAGGTCACGCGTGATCTCCTCCTTGCCGAGCTTCGTGTCGCGGGCGTCGACCTCGTACTCCTCGATGTGGATCGAGGAGAGCGTGTCGTCCTTGATGAGGTTCTGCGACAGGATCATCGCGTCCTCGTAGTTGTAGCCCTCCCACGGCATGAACGCGACGAGCAGGTTCTTGCCGAGCGCGAGCTCGCCGTTCTCGGTCGCGGGTCCGTCGGCGATGACCTCGCCGACCTCGATGCGCTGACCGGCGTCGACGATCACGCGGTGGTTGTAGCTGGCGCCCTGGTTCGAGCGGTCGAACTTGCGGAGGTAGTACTCCTGGGTCCCACCGGCGTCGAGCTGGACGGTGACGACGTCGGCCGAGACCTCGGCGACGACGCCTGCGGCGTCGGCGGTGACCACGTCACCGGCGTCGATGGCCGTGTAGCCCTCCATGCCGGTGCCGACCAGGGGGCTCTCGCTGCGGACCAGCGGGACGGCCTGACGCTGCATGTTCGCACCCATGAGGGCGCGGTTGGCGTCGTCGTGCTCGAGGAACGGGATGAGCGACGTGGCGACCGAGACCATCTGGCGCGGCGAGACGTCCATGTAGTCGACCTCGGCCTTGTCGACGAGCTCGACCTCTCCGCCCTTCTTGCGGACCAGGACCTTGTCGTCGACGAAGTCGAACTTGTCGTCGAGGGGCGCGTTGGCCTGCGCGACGACGTACTCGTCTTCTTCGGACGCGGTCAGGTAGTCGATCGTCGTGGAGACGTTGCCCTTGACGACGCGGCGGTACGGGGTCTCGATGAAGCCGAACGAGTTGATGCGGGCGAAGGACGCCAGCGAGCCGATCAGACCGATGTTCGGGCCTTCAGGGGTCTCGATGGGGCACATGCGGCCGTAGTGCGAGGGGTGGACGTCACGGACCTCGACGCCGGCGCGCTCACGCGACAGACCACCCGGTCCGAGCGCCGACAGACGGCGCTTGTGGGTCAGACCCGAGAGCGGGTTGTTCTGGTCCATGAACTGCGACAGCTGCGAGGTTCCGAAGAACTCCTTGATCGCGGCGACGACGGGGCGCACGTTGATCAGGGTCTGCGGCGTGATCGCCTCGATGTCCTGCGTGGTCATGCGCTCGCGGACGACGCGCTCCATGCGCGACAGGCCGGTGCGGACCTGGTTCTGGATCAGCTCGCCGACCGCGCGGATGCGACGGTTGCCGAAGTGGTCGATGTCGTCGACGTCGAGACGCAGCTCGACGGACTCGCCCTCGCGGACGCCGTCCATCGTCTTCTGCTCGGCGTGCAGCGAGACCAGGTACTTGATCGTGGCGACGATGTCGTCGACGGTCAGGACCGAGTCGACCAGGGGCGCGTCGATGCCGAGCTTGCGGTTGATCTTGTAACGACCCACCTTCGCCAGGTCGTAGCGCTTCGGGTTGAAGTAGAAGTTGTCGAGGAGCGCACGCGCCGCCTCGGCGGCGACCTGCTCGCCGGGACGCAGCTTGCGGTAGATGTCTTTGAGCGCCTCCTCCTTGGTGAGGATGGCGTCCTTCTCGAGGGTCGCCTCGATGGAGGCGAAGCCCTTGAACTTCTCGGTGATCTCTTCGCTCGTCAGGCCGAGGGCCTTGAGGAAGACGGTGACGCTCTGCTTGCGCTTGCGGTCGATGCGGACGCCGACCTGGTCGCGCTTGTCGATCTCGAACTCGAGCCAGGCACCGCGGCTCGGGATGACGCGGGCCGAGTAGATGTCCTTGTCGGACGTCTTGTCGGAGGCGCGCTCGAAGTACACGCCCGGGCTGCGGACGAGCTGCGACACGACGACACGCTCGGTGCCGTTGATGATGAAGGTTCCGCGCTCGGTCATGAGCGGGAAGTCGCCCATGAAGACCGTCTGCGTCTTGATCTCACCGGTGAGGTGGTTCATGAACTCGGCGTTGACGTACAGCGGCGCGGCGTAGGTCTTGCCTCGCTCTTTGCACTCGTCGATCGAGTACTTCGGCTCTTCGAGCTCGGGAGCGGTGAACGACAGCTGCATCGTCTCGCCGAGGTCCTCGATCGGGGAGATCTCCTCGAAGATCTCCTCCAGGCCGGAGTGGAGGGCGAGGTCGGTGCGACCCTGCTCGGTCGCCTCGGCGAGGCGGTCCTTCCAGACGTCGTTGCCGACGAGCCAGTCGAAGCTCTCGGTCTGCAGCGCCAGGAGGTCGGGGACCGTCAGCGTGTCGGTGATCTTGGCGAACGAGAGTCGCGATGCGCCTCGGCCGTTCTTGGGTGAGTTGGTGGATGCGGTGTTCGCAGCAGCCAAGGAAGTTACCTCCGTGGACCCCGTCGGGTCATCACTGTCGGACAGTATGGTGAGTGGTGAACGGCCCTCCCGGGGACGTCGGCCCCACGGCGGAAGGCCGGGGATCGAAGCCGAGAACGCCCCCGCCGCGATATTCGGGGGCCTGGTCTCGGGGGTGCGTCGCCGACCGGAATATGACGAGTCGACGCACGGGGAGCGCAAAGGTCAATACTAGGTCGACGAGGACACGCCTGGCAAGCCCTGTCGTTGACCTTCTGTGCGAGATTCGGTATAACCCGGGCGATGCCCAGGTATTCCCCGGGATCGGAGGCCTCGCGCGCCTCCTCGGCCGATGCGCGTCGTCGCCTCCGCCCCCCGCGTCGGCGTGCCAGGGTTGACCCCATGGCCGCACAGCACGAGGACCCCCCTGTCGAGATCCCGCTCGGCGCGGGGCTCGCCCGCATCGACGAGGACCGGCACCGCCCCGGGGCGTTCACGCTCGTCGTCGACGGCACGCCGCAGTCGCACGTCGACCTCGACGACCCCACCCACCTGGCGTTCGAGTACGTGCACCGCATCGGACACGCCATCGACCTGCTGCCCGAGGGGCCCGTCACGGCACTGCACCTCGGCGCCGGCGCACTGACCCTCCCCCGCTACGTCGAGGCCACGAGACCCGGCTCGCGCCAGCAGGTCATCGAGCTCGAGGCGGACCTCGTCGCGCTGGTGCGGGAGCGGCTGCCCTTCCCGCGGGGCGCCTCCATCCGGGTCCGCTACGGCGACGCCCGCGAGGTCATGGTGAAGCTGCCGGCCGGGCTGCGCGGCACCGTCGACCTGCTCGTGGTCGACGTGTTCGGCGGGTCGCAGATCCCCGCCCACGTCACGTCGCTCGAGTTCTACTCGGCGGCCGCGGAGTTCCTCTCGCCGACCGGCATGCTCATCGTCAACTCCGCCGACGGCGCCGGACTCGCCTTCGCCCGAGGTCAGGCCTCGACATTGGCGACGGTCTTCGAGCACGTCGCGGCCGTCGCCGACCCCGCCACCCTGAAGGGCAGGAGGTTCGGCAACGTCGTCCTGATCGGGTCGCCGTCGCCGCTGCCCACCGACCGCATGCCGCGCCTGTACTCGTCGGACCCGCTGCCGGCCAAGGTCGTGCACGGCCGCGAGCTGCGCGACTTCATCGCCGGAGCGCCGGTCGTCACCGACGCCACCGCCGTGCCGTCGCCCGAGCCGTCGCGGAGCGTCTTCGGGGCGCGGTAGCGGCGAGTCGACTCGGAGCCGCTCCACCGGAGACCTCGATCTCTCGAGGAGCTCCGTCAGCTTCTTCGGCTTCTTCCGACCGAAACGACCTTCGTTCGTCGCGATCGGAGGGCGCTCCGTCGTCGCCGGGCGTCTGCTCGCGCGGGTCAGCGGGGGGCGGGGCCGCCGAGGGCGGCGCGGAGGCGGGCCTCGGCGTCATCGGGCGCGGCGGCGGCCTCGGCGTTGGCCTCGGCGACGGCCTTGACGACCTCTTCGCGCTGGATCTTCACGCCGCGCGGGGCGTCGATGCCGATCCGCACGCCGTCGCCGCGCGAGTCGAGCACGGTGATGACGATGTCGTCACCGATGAGGATCCGCTCCCCGACCTTGCGCGTCAACACCAGCATCCGTCCACCTTACCCAGGCTGACGCGCACGACCGGTCTAGAGGGACTCCCGCCACCCGACCGGCACGCCCAGCAGGTGCACCGTGCCCGGCGTCGCGGTGTCGGCCTCGCCCACGACCGCCGCGGCGGCCACGGACGAGACGACCCGCACCTCCTCGACCCAGCGGGCCGTGTCGTCGTGCTTGCGCCCCACGTCGACGGCGACCCACACCTGGTCGGCGGCCATCGACCGCAGGGCGTCGCCGGCCGCGGCGTCCCAGGCGAGCGCGGTGACCACGGCCGTGCCGCCGTTGACCCCCTCGGCCCGCGCCAGGATCGCGCTGCGCCGATCGGCGACGTCGACCGACCGCAGCCCGAACGTCGCCGCCATCTGCGCCGCCACCCGGAACGCGTCGCCCGGGCGGCCCACGACGACGACGAGGTCGCCGGGACCGGTCAGGAGCGCGGGAGGCGCGGGCACGTCGTCGCCGGACCGCGCGACGGGTGCGGGGGACGAGGCGACGGCGGCTGCGGCGAGGAACTCCGCGGCGTTCGTCAGGGGGCCCGGTCGCACCTCCTCGACCGCGGCGGCCGCCACGGCGGGGGCGGGAGCGATGCCGTTGAAGGTGAGGTCGTCCATGATCTCGGCGAAGGCGTCGCCCCGGGTCGCCGGCTGGGGCGTCGCGGGCGACGGAGCGGCAGCGGGCGCCGAGGCCGCGGACGCCGCGTCCGCCGCGGCGCGCGCGGCGCGACGGGGGCTGTCGGCAGCCGGGCGACCCCCGGCGAGGACCCGATCGAACGGATCCGCGGGAGCGGACGCCGCGGGAGAGGACGCCGCGGCCGGGGCCTCCGACGCGGGGGTGAACCCGTCGGCGGCGTCGGCGTCGGCCAGCAGCGCGGCGATGCCCGCCCGCGACGCTGGAGCGGTGATGGTGACGCGCGCCGACGGCTGGTCGGTCGTCGGGTCGGGCACGTCGACCGTCGCCTCGTAGTGCTTGCGGGCGAAGAGCCCGCCCACTCCCCCGACGGTCACCCGCTGGGCCGCGACGATCCGCGCGCCCGGGCCGTGGGCCTCGCGCACGCGCCGCCGCAGCTCGTCGAGGGAGTCGCCCGTGACGACCACCCGTGTGGGCGCCATCTCAGGCCACGATCGCGTCGCTGGCGCGCACGACGCCGACGGTCTCGATGGTCGACCCGGCCGCCGTCGCCTCCTGGTACGACAGGACCGGCAGGCCGTTCTGCTGCGCCGAGACGAGTCGGTGGATCGCGGGCCGGAGCGCCGGCGCGCAGACGAGCACGGCGCTGAGCCCCTGCGACTCGACCGCCGCCACGGAGTCGCGCAGCGAACCGAGCACCTGCTCGACCCGGTGCCCGTCGAGCAGGATCTGCGTGCCCTGATCCGACGGCCGCAGCCCCTCGAGCATCGACTGCTCGAGACCCGGGTCGATCATGATGACGCGCAGCACGGCGCCGTCGAGGTGACGGGCCGACAGGGCGGGACCGAGGGAGGCGCGGGCCGCCTCGACGAGTCCCTCGGGGTCCGTCGACACCTTGGCGCGCAGGGTCAGCCCCTCGCAGATCCGACCGAGGTCGTTGATCGGCACCCGCTCGGCCAGCAGCCCCTGCAGCACGCGCTGCAGCTCGGCGAGCGACAGCATGCCGGGCACGAGGTCGTCGATCGCCGAGGGGTTGACCTGCTTGACGCCATCGGTCAGCACCCGGACGTCCTCGCGGCTGAGCAGCCGCGCGGCGTTGTCGGCGATGATCGACGAGAGGTGGGTGACGAGCACCGAGACCCGGTCGATCACGGTCGCGCCGGTCATCTCCGCGCTGTGCCGCATCTCGGCGGGCACCCACTTGCCCGCGAGGCCGAACACCGGCTCGACGGTCGCCGTGCCCGGCAGGCCGTCGAGGCCCTCGCCGAGGGCCAGGACCGAGCGGGCCGGGGCCTGGCCGCGACCGGCCTCGACCCCCGCGATGCGGATCGAGTACGTCGAGGGCGGCAGGTCGACGCTGTCCCGGGTGCGCACCGGCGGCACGACGATGCCGAGGTCGACGGCGATCTTGCGCCGCAGCGCCTTGACCCGTCCGAGCAGGTCGTCGGACGACCCGCCGACCATGTCGACGAGGTCGGGCGCCAGCAGGATCTCGAGCGCGTGCACCCGCATCTGCTCGAGCAGGTCGTCGGTGGTGTCGGTGGGGGCGACGACCTCGGCGCGCCGGCTCTCGAGAGCCGCGCGCGCCTCCTCGGCCTTCGCCTTCGCCGCGAGCCGCTGGGCGACGATCAGCAGCGTGACGCCCACCACGAGGAACGCGGCGATGGGCATGCCCGGGATGAACCCCATGCCGATCGCGGCGACCCCGGCGATCCCGATCGCGATGCGCGACTGGCCGAGCTGCGTCGCGGCCTGCGAGCCCATGTCGCTGTCGGCGCCCGATCGGGTGACGATCATGCCGGTCGAGACGGCCATGAGCAGCGCGGGGATCTGGGTGACCAGACCGTCGCCGATGGTCAGCAGCCCGTAGTGGTTCAGGGCCTCGCCGATCGCCATGCCGTTCTGCAGGGCGCCGATCGCGACGCCTCCGACCAGGTTGATGATGATGATGATGATGCCGGCGATCGCGTCGCCCTTGACGAACTTCGACGCGCCGTCCATCGCGCCGTAGAAGTCGGCCTCGGCGCTGACGTCGGCGCGGCGCTGCTTCGCGACCTCGTCGGTGATCAGCCCGGCGTTCAGATCGGCGTCGATCGCCATCTGCTTGCCCGGCATCGCATCGAGCGTGAAGCGCGCCCCGACCTCGGCCACGCGCTCGGCGCCCTTCGTCACGACGACGAACTGGATGACCACGAGGATCAGGAAGATCACCGAGCCGATGATGATCGACCCGCTGACCGCCACGTGCCCGAAGGCCTCGATGACCTGGCCGGCGAATCCCTCGCCGAGCACGAGACGGGTCGACGCGACGTTGAGCCCGAGGCGGAACAGCGTCGCCACGAGCAGCAGCGACGGGAACACCGAGAAGTCGAGCGGCTTCTTCACGAAGAGGGTCGTCAGCAGGATCACGAGCGCCAGCAGGATGTTGAGGATGATCAGCACGTCGAGCATCGGGGCCGGCACCGGCACCACGAGCAGCAGGACGATCCCGACGATGCCCACCGGGACGGCGAGCTTGGGGAGTGTCTTCTTCATCAGGCGGTTCCTCCGGAGGCGGACGGGCGGGGAGCGGGGCGGGCGGTGCGAAGGGCGGCGGGCCCCGGAGGCGCGGGTGCGGCGGACGAGTCGCGCGCGATCCGCAGACGCTGCGGCACCGCCTCGGCCGCGAGCGACCCGGGGGTGAGCACGGCGGCGACCTCGTCGGGCGTGGTCGGACGGGGGTTCGCGTGCGTGCCCGCGACCGCCGACGCGCCGCGCGCCCGGAGGGCCATGACGAAGGTCAGCACCCGGGCGACCGGGGTGTAGAGGTCGACGGGGATCTCGTCGCCGAGACCGCAGTTCGCGTGCAGGGCCCGGGTCAGCGGGACGTCCTCGACGAGGGGGACGCCGTCGGCCGCGGCCTTCTCGCGGATGCGGGCGGCGGTCGCGCCCGCGCCCTTCGCCACGACGCGCGGGGCGGAGCGACCCGGCTCGTACCGGATCGCCACGGCGTAGTCGGTCGGGTTGACCATCACCACGTCGGCGTCGGCGATGGAGGCCATCATGCGGTTGCGGCTCATGGCGAGCTGCCGCGAACGGCGCTGCGACTTGACCAGGGGATCGCCGTCGGTGCTCTTGTTCTCGTCGCGCACCTCCTTCTTGGTCATGCGGGTCTTCTTGCGGTTGCGGCGCATGACGACGAAGACGTCGGCCGCGGCGAGCACGAGACCGGCGACGACGGCGGCCTGGAGGAGGATCGCCGTGCCCGAGGTCGCCTCGTCGAGCAGCGCCGAGACGCTCAGCCCGCCGCCGCTCATCAGCACCGGCATGAGCCCCTGGATGGCCATCCACAGCACGAGCCCGACGACGGCGGTCTTGATCAGGGCCTTCGCGCCGTTCCACAGCGCCTGCCCGCCGAACGTCGTCTTCAGACCGTTGATCAGGTTGAACTGCTCGTAGTTGCCCGTCATCCGCTTGATGTGGACGCCGCCCTGCACGATCGCGGTGAGGAGCACCACGACGCCGACGACGGCGAGCATCGGGCCGATCGTCGCCGCCATCGAGCCGACGCCGTCGCCGAGCAGGGTCACGACGGTCTGCGCGTCGGGGTGCCGGATGGCCTGACCGATCGAGAGGAGCTGATCGGTGCCGGCCTCGGCGCCGCGCTCGATCGTCGTCGGGATCATGACGGCCGCGGCGCCGACGCCGAGCCAGGCGCTGAGGTCCTGCGAGCGCGAGAGCTGGCCCTTGGAGTGGACCTCCTTCATCCGCTTCTGCGTCGCGTCCTCGGACCGCTCGCCGGAGTCGTCGGCCATGCCTACCTCACCCCCGTGAGCAGATCGGCGGCGTCGCCGGACAGGTTCTGCACGACGCTCGGCAGCGCCAGGAAGACCCCGCCGGCCAGCATGACCGTCATGAGGATCTTCAGCGGGAAGCCCATCGCGTAGGCGTTCAGCGCGGGCGCGACCCTGCTGAGCAGGCCGAGCCCCACATCGGCCAGGAACAGGACGACGCAGAGTGGACCGGCGATCTGCAGGGTCGCGAGGAACATCTGCGTGACGCCGTCGGCCATGAGCCCCACCGGGTCGGTCAGGTCGATGCCGAGACCGAGCGGCACGGCGTCGAACGACCGGGTCAGGCCGCCGATGATCAGCTGGTACCCGCCCGTCGCGAACAGCAGCGCCAGAGCGGTCATCTGGAAGAGCCGCGTGAACTGCGCGCCGTTGATCATCGACTGCGGGTCGAACGCCTGCGCCAGGGTGAACCCGCCGAACAGGTCGATCAGGCTGCCCGCCGCCTGCACCGCCGAGAACACCAGGAAGACGAGGAACCCCAGCACGGCGCCGACCACGATCTCGAGCACGAGGGCGACGACGAACGGCCCGGTGGCGAGCGACTCGTAGCCGGGCGAGACCCGCGGCGCGACGGCGAGCGCGAGCCCCAGCGCCAGCATCGCCTTCACGCGACCGGGGAAGGCCCGGTACGAGAACGGCGGCGCGATGACGATGAAGGCGGTCATCCGCACGGCGGCGAGCAGCGTCGCTTCGAGGCCGCTGAGGTCGAGGTCGAGGTCCATGGGCGCGCTCAGCCGCCCGAGAGCAGCTGCGGGATGCGGTCGAACACCGCATGGGTGAACGTCACCATCTCGCTGATCATCCAGTGCCCGCAGACGAGGAGCGCGATGCCGACGGCGACGGCCTTCGGCACGAACGAGAGCGTGACCTCCTGGATCTGCGTGATCGACTGCAGCAGAGAGATCGCGAAGCCGACGACGAGCGAGGTGATGAGCACCGGCGCGGCGAGCTTCGCGGTGATGACGAGGGCCTGCATCGAGATGTCGAGGACGGCGTTGGAGTCCATCAGGCGGTCACCTGATAGCTCTCGATGAGACTCGTGATGATGAGCCCCCAGCCGTCGACCAGCACGAACAGCAGGATCTTGAACGGCAGCGAGATCATCACCGGCGGGAGCATCATCATGCCCATCGACATGAGGGCGGCGCTGACGACGAGGTCGATGACGAGGAACGGGATGAAGATGACGAAGCCGATGATGAATGCGGCGCGCAGCTCGCTGATCATGAACGACGGGATGAGCGTCAGCATGGGCACGTCGGCCTGGCTGTCGGGGTTCGGCTGGTCCGCCGAGCGCGTCATCAGCGCCAGGTCCTCCTGGCGGGTGTGGGCGAGCATGAACTCGCGGAGCGGTGCGCTGCCGGCGTCGACGGCGGCTGGGAAGTCGATCGTCCCGTCGAGGTAGGGCTGCACCGCGTCGACGTTGATGTGCTCGAGGATCGGAGCCATGATGAACAGGCTGAGGAACAGCGCGAGCCCGGCCAGCACCTGGTTCGGCGGGATCGACGGCAGCGCGAGCGCGTTGCGGGTCATCGCCAGCACCACGAAGATCTTCGTGAACGACGTCATCATCAGCAGCAGCGCCGGCGCGACGCTGAGCAGCGTGATGCCGAGCAGCGTGACGACCGCCGTGCTCGGGGCGCCGTCGGGGCCGTTGATGTCGATGTTCAGACCGCCCGTGCCGCCGCCGTCGGGCTGGGTCTGATCGTCGTCGGTGAAGTCGGTCGGCGTCGTGCCGGTGGAGCCCTCGGTGCCCGGGGCGTCGGTGCCGGGATCGACGGGCGCGGTGGGAGCGGTGGGCTCGACGGGCGCGGCGAGGGCCGTCTGACCGATCAGCATGATGAGACCCGACGCGACGATCATCGCGAGCAGGGCGACGACGACGGTGCGCGCGAGGCGGGTGTCGGCGAAGCGCAGCGGGGCGGCGCCGACGGGCGCGGCGCCGAGGGCGTGGCGGGCGAGACGGCGCCGGTCGGCGAGCGGGGCCACCCGGACGGCGGCGTGACGGGCGACCGGCGCACGACCGCGCAGGCCGTCACGGACCGTGGGGCCGACGAGACGGGCGACGGCGGTGACGAAGGAGGCGCGGGTCGTCCGGGCGGACGGGGCGCGGAGGGTCATCCGGCTCGCCCGCTGCGGAGGGCGGCCGCCGCCTGACGCCAGGTGCCGGGCGAGAGGATCGAGCCGTCGAGCGCCTCGGCGGTGCGACCGCGGCGACGGGCCGCGACGTCGCGGGGGGCGCGCTCGCGGACGACCGTGGCGCGGCGGGCCGCACCCCGCGGTCGGAGCATCGGCGCGTCGGCGGCCGATGCGCGGGCGGGCTCGGCGACCGGTGCGGCGCTGGGGGCGGCGTGGGCGGAGAGGACGGCGGCGAAGGCGGGGGCCGAGGAGGCGGCGGACGACGGGAGGGGCGCGATCGGGGTGACCCGCGCCTCCTGAGCCGCCGGAGGCGCGTCGCTCGAACCGGCCACGAGCTCGAGGGCGACCGGTTCGACCGGCCGGTCGGCGGCCGCCAGCACGGTGACGGACGCGTCGGTGACGCCGAGCACGAGCCGCTCGCCCTCGACGTCGACCACGACGACGCTGGCCTTCGCGCCGATGCCCTGGCGCGCGACGACCGTCACCTGAGACGTCTGACGACCGGAGCGGCCGCCCGTGACGATGCGCTTCTGCAGGACGTAGAGCAGGGCGAGCACGACCCCGAGCGACAGGACGACACGGAGCCCGACGAAGACCGCGTCCACGATCAGAGGACGCCGTCGGCGACGTCGAGGATGGTCGTGATGCGGACCGCGTAGTCCTGGTCGACCACGACGACCTCGCCGTGGGCGATGAGCCGGCCGTTGAGCAGGACGTCGGCGGGCGCGCCGGCCGAGCGGTCGAGCTCGACGACCGCGCCGGGCTCGAGACCGAGGACGTCGCGCACCGACATGCGGGTGCGGCCGATCTCGACCGTGAGGGCCATCTCGACGTTGTTGATGCGACCGAGGTTGCCCGCGATCGACGAGAAGAGGGGAGCGGCGCGGTCGACCGGCGCCGAGCCTCCGACCGTTCCGTTCTCGCGGAGGCGGATCGCGAACCAGCCGGCGGGCGCTCCCGCGGCCGTGAGATCGAAGACCACGGTGTCGGGGTCGGCGAGGAGCGCCTCGGCCGGCTCGCGACGGCTCTCGCCGAGGACGCCGGCGCCGAGCACCGACGTCGCCGCCTCGAGCGCGGGGCGCAGCACGTCGGTGATCGAGACCAGGGGGTTGTCGGTGCCGGCGGCCGCGCCGAGCCGGTCCATGTCGACGAGCACGAGCGCCGTGTCGGCCGACACCCCGCCGACGAACGAGGTGACGACGACCGTGGAGGCGGCGGTCCGGTTCTCGGAGGCCAGCGCGGTGTCGAGGAGGACGGCCCGCAGCGGCGTGGGCGTCGGCAGCTTCGCGACCAGGGCCTCGGCCGCCGCGGTGTGCAGGGTGATGGTCGTGGCGGTCATGAGGTTCCTTCTTCGGTGCCGGTGAGGGAGGTGGAGACGACGATTCCGGCCAGACGCGAGCCGTTCGCGCCCACGGCCGCCCGGCCGACGGGCTGACCGTCGACGCGGATCTCGAGGGGGCGGGACTGCGGGTGCGGCAGGGGCAGCACGTCGCCGACGGCGAGACCCAGCACGACGCTCGGCAGCACCGCGGCCGGCGCGAACTGCAGCGAGACGCCCACCGGGACGGAGGCGAGCTGCGCGCCGAGCAGACGACGGGCCTCGGCCGCGCCGACCGCGGGGGTCGCATCGCCCAGCTGCGGCAGCAGCACCTCGGCGGGGAGCGCGACCGTGGCCGTCGACGGTCGGTCGCCCACCCGGATGGTGAAGATCGCGACGATCATCAGGTCGGACTTCTGCGCCGCCTGCGCGAACTGCGAGTTGTACTGGAAGCCGCCCACGCCGATCTGATCGACGAGCATGCCGCCGAACGAGTAGCGGAGATCGTCGAGGGCGTCTTCGATGAGACGACGCACGAGGGCCTGCTCGATGGGCGTGAAAGTGCGCTCGGGGGTGACCGGGGGCTTCGCCGCGCCCAGCATGTGACCGACCCAGGCCAACGCGGCCGACGCCGGGAACTGCACGACGGCCTTCGGCCCGACGCCCTCGAGAGGGCAGAGCACCATGGCCGTCGTCGCCGGCAGCGACGCCGCGTACTCGTCGTAGGTCAGCATCTGGACGCTCTCGCAGGTGACCTGCGACAGCACGCGGACCTTCGCGGTCAGCTGCGTGCCCCACTGACGGGCGAACGTCTCGAACGCCAGCTCGAGCGCCCGCGAGTGCTCGCGCGCCAGCGTCGTCGGGCGGCGGAAGTCGTAGACCTCGACCGTCTTCGGCGGGCGCGCCGACGAGCCGGCGGTCGGAGCCGGTGCGGGAGCGTCGAGGAGGGTCACGGACGGACCTATCGACCCGCGCCTCCCGGGCGTTAGAGAACGGTGATCAGTGCCCCCCGGACTGGGCCCCCTCGTCGTCGTGGGCCTTCTCGGCCTCGGCGGGCTCGTCGGCCGACTCGTCGGAGGGCGCCTCGGCCGGCGCCTCCGCGATCGCGGCGGTCTCGGCGGCGACGTCGTTCCGACCGGCGGTCACCGCGCCTCCCGCCCCCTCGGCCGCCTTCTGCAGCTCGGGCAGCAGGGCGCTGACGTCGTCGGACTGGTTCGAGAGGACGACGATGTCGACGCGGCGGTTCGCGGCGAGATCCGCTGCGGAGCCACCGGCGGCGAGCGGCCGCGACGACCCGAAGCCGACGGCCTGGATGTGCTCGACCGGCATGCCGCCGCGCTCGACCAGATCGCGCAGCACCTGCGTGGCACGCGCCGACGAGAGCTCCCAGTTCGTCGCGAACGGAGCCGTCGAGCTGCGCTGGTCGGCGTGTCCCTCGACCGACACGTCGTGCTGCGCCGTGCGGAGCACCGGGGCGATCGCGTTCATCACCCGCGTCGCCTCGCCGCTGAGATCGGCGCTGTTCGTTCCGAAGAAGGTCTCGGAGCCGACCAGGCGCACGGTCAGACCGCGCGCGTCCGTCGCGAACTGCACGTCGGCGCTCAGCCCGGACCCCTCGAGGTTCGCCGCGATGGCCGCCTTGATCGCCGTCAGGTCGTCCAGCTCGCTCTTCGCCAGCGCCTCGGACGTCTCGGTCCCCTCGCCCGTCTCGGCCTCGCCCGACGCCGCCGCCTCGGCCATGTCGCTCTCGTCGCCCACCGAGTAGCCGTCGCCCTCGGGCGTCACCTGATCCACCGGCACGACGGTGCCCGACGCCGAGTCGATCGCCCCGACCTCGGTCTGACCGAAACCGGTCGCGAGGGAGTTGCGGAGGGCGACGTACTTGTCCTGATCGACCGTCGACATCGCGTAGAGCACGATGAACATGCACATGAGCACCGTGATCATGTCCATGTACGAGGCCATCCAGCGCTCGTCGGGGTGCTCGTCCTCGGCGTGCGCCTTCTTCTTCCGCCCGCCGCGCGAGCCGCTCATGCTGCGAGCTCCTGCTCGCTCTTCGCCTTCTTGCCGGACTCGAGCGAGTGCGACGGCACCATCGCCTTGAGGCGTTCGCCGAGGAGGCGCGGCTGGCTCCCGGCCTGCACCGCCAGCACCCCTTCGAGCAGCAGCGTCATGCGGGCCTCGTCGAGATCGGCGAGCTTCCGCAGACGCGCACCGATCGGCAGCCAGAGGAAGTTCGCGGTGAGCAGGCCCCACAGCGTCGCCACGAACGCGGCCGCGATCATGTGACCGAGCTCGTCGGGTTCGGCGAGGTTCTCGAGCACGTGCGTGAGGCTGACGACCGTGCCGACGATGCCGACGGTCGGCGCGTAGCCGCCGAGGCTCATGAAGAACTTCGACGCCGTGCGATCGGCCGCGAGACGCGACTCCATCTCGTCCTCGAGCAGGATGCGGAGCTCCTCGCCGTCGGTGCCGTCGGCGATGTTCTGCAGCGCGCCCTTCATGAACGGATCGTCGGTCTTCTCGGCCTCCGCCTCGAGCGACAGCAGCCCCTCGCTGCGCGCCTTCTCGGCGAGCGCCACGACGCCGTCGATCACGGACTGCGGCGGCACCACCTTGCCCGTGAAGGCGCGGGGGATCTTCGTGAAGCTGAGCAGGGCGTCCTTGATCGTCGTACCGGCGATGCCGACGCCGATCGTCGCCCCGAAGACGAGGATGATCGGCGCGGGCAGCAGCAGACCCATGAGGTTCACGCCCTCGAGCTGGATCATGCCGAACAGCGCCCCGAAGGCGAGGACGATGCCGATTATGGTCGCGGGATCCACGGTCAGCGCCCTGCGTCGGCCGGGGTGGCGGCGGTGGCGGCCGGGGTCGGCTCGTCTGCGGAGGCCGGACGGAGGTCGCTGACCCGACCCGCGCCTCCTGAGCCTCGGACGAGCCCGCGCTGCGGACCGGTGCCGGTGCGCGTGCCGAGCGGCTGCGCGGAGGGCGACGTCGCATGCGGCTCGTCGTAGGCGATCGAGACGATGCGAGCCCGATAGCGGGCGATCATCTCGATGACCTCGGACATCGGCTCGGTCACGATGTACTTCGCCCCGTCGACCATGATCAGCGTCGTGTCGGGCGTCTCGTGGATGCGCTCGATGAGGTCTGGATTGACAGCGAATCTGCTGTCGTTGAGTCGCGTGACGACGATCATCGGCCCGTCCTAGGTCTGTGTTCTCCGCCTCCATCCGTGGGGGCGGGGTGGCCTCCCGTCCTGGGTGGCTAGAGGGGACTATCGGCAGGGGGCGGGCGGGCGTTAGGTGCATGGCGCCGGGTGGCGGCGTCGAGTGGTCGGTTCTTGTCCTTCCGCACACCACGAAGGACAAGAACCGACCAGTCGATCCTGAGCGGCGGGGAGATGGGCGGCTCGGCGTGACGCGTCGACGGCTGAGGCGACACGAGCGTGTAACACCGGGCTGGCAGGATGCTGCGGTGA
Organism: Frigoribacterium sp. Leaf263; assembly: GCF_001422285.1. Lineage (GTDB taxonomy): Bacteria > Actinomycetota > Actinomycetes > Actinomycetales > Microbacteriaceae > Frigoribacterium. The sequence continues at coordinate 476,044 of NZ_LMMO01000004.1, read as the reverse complement.
CCGATACCCCCGCGAACGACGGCACGCGCGACGCCACCCCTGTCGCCCGGCCCTCCTCCCCCACGACCGCCTCCCCCGCGACGGGCCCGACCGGACCAGCAGGCCCGACCAGCCCGACCGGCTCGACGTACTCGACGCCCGACTCGACCGGGCTGGACGCCGCACTGTCGCCCGACACGGCGACGCCGCTGGTCGACGACCCGGCCCTGACCGAGAACATCGCGACCGTCGACGCCAACCGCCACACCCTCGTCGAGAACGTCATGGGCGTCGTGACCGGGGTGTTCCTGGCCTCGTTCGGCCTCTACCTGCTCAAGGAGAGCGGATCGGTCTCGGGCGGCACGGCGGGCATCGCCCTGCTGCTGAGCTACGCCACGCACATCTCGTTCGGCGTGCTGTTCTTCGCGGTCAACATCCCGTTCTTCGCCCTCGCCCTGTGGAAGAAGGGCCTCGGCTTCACCCTCCGCACGACGCTGACCGTCGCCCTCGTCTCGGCGTTCTCGTACCTGCACCCGCTCGCGATCGACATCGACGGCCTCAACCCCGTCTACGGCACCCTCGGCGGCAACCTCATCGTCGGCGTCGGCCTGCTCATCCTGTTCCGCCACGGGGCGAGCCTCGGCGGCATCAACATCCTCGCCCTCGTGCTGCAGGAGAAGCTCGGCTGGCGCGCCGGCTACGTCCAGATGGCCGTCGACGTCGTCATCGTCGCGCTCTCACTCACCGTCGCGTCGCCCTGGGTCGTGCTGCTCTCGGCCGCCGGCGCCGTCGTGCTGAACCTCGTGCTCGCGCTGAACCACAAGCAGGGGCGGTACCTGGGCCGCACCTGACGGACGGCGGGCGCGGCCGGACCGGACCGGCCCCGCCCGGACCGGCCCGCGACCGGGCTCAGACGAGCCCCAGCGACCTCAGCACAGCGGTCAGCCACGTGACGACGACATCGCGCTGCAGCGCCGCGACGATGGCGATCACCAGCTGCAGCAGCGCCATCACGTTGGCCAGGGCGATCCGCCGCAGCGCCGTCGACGGCGGCACGAGCGCGATCGCTGCCAGGGTCACGAGCACGAACGTGTTGCCGGCCGAGTTCATCGGCACGGTGCCGATGACGAACCCGATCAGGACCGACGCCAGCAGCAGCGTCGCGATGACCCCGCCGGCCAGACGGCGGACGACCGCGGTCATCAGCCACGCGCTCGCCACCGGCGCGAGCAGCAGCAGCCCGAAGGGCGTCGTGAAGAGCGACGAGAAGATCGACCAGCGCGAGCCGTCGTAGTCGAGGGCGCTGCGGAACGCCCCGAGGGGATCGCCGCCGAAGCTCCACTGCACGAACACGAGGGCGGCGAGCGCCGACAGCGTGGGGAACACCAGCACCAGCGCATGCGCCCGATGCACGCCCACCTGATGCCGACCGTGCGTCAGGAACGGCACGGTCAGCACGGCGGCCGTCGCATAGAGCAGCCCGTTGGGGTCGGTGAGCGTCGCGAGCATGAGCAGGATCCCGGCCCGGAAGCCCGACTGCGTGTTGCGGAACGTCACGAAACGCACCACGTCGGTCATCGCGAGACCGAAGAACGCGATCCCGAGGAACGCGGGCAGGTTCTCCGTCGCCAGGAAGAAGAACAGCGGGTTCGCGACGAGGGCCAGCGTCAGGGCCGTGACGGTCGACGCGTGGAAGCCCCGCTGCACCATCAGCTCGATCATGGCGTGCACGACGACGCCCGCGCAGAGGGCGCCCACGAGCGACAGGCCGAACGCGCCTCCGGGGACGACCGCGGCGAGCGCGCCGCTGATCGGCGGGAACGTGTCGCCGAGCCAGGCCGCCCCCGACCCCGTCCAGTCGACGGTCGCGGCGCGCACGTCGAGCAGGGTGTTCGCCGAGATCGCCGCCGGCACCCCGCCGACCTCGAGCAGGATCGCCACGACCACGAACGGGACGGCGAGCAGCAGCCGCAGGGCGGTCCGCCCGGCCAGCGTGCCGGGGAACGACTCGTGCGTCATGCCCGCCAGCACCGAGGCGTACCGGCGCTCCTCGACGAGGGCCCGCAGCGCCCGGGCGCGCGCGGTGCCCCGCGGTCGCCGCGACGGGGCCTCAGGAGGCTCGGGAGGCGCGGGTCGACGCATCCTCGTCGGTCGCCGGAGGAGCGGGATGGTCAGATCGACGCCGACCGAGGAGGCGCGGGTCGGGAGCACCGGGGCGACCGCCTCGTCGACGCGGGCGGGGACCGGAGCCGGCACCGCGCCTCCTGCCGGGATCGTCGCGACCTCCGCGGTCTCAGGACGTGTGAGCGGTGAGGCCATGCTCGGTCTTCTCCCAGTAGTGCGGACGGGTCAGCAGTTGAGCGAGCGCCTTGTAGGCGGCGACGGAGTGGAGGATCCAGTAGACGGGGTTGAGGAGCGCCCAGTGGATGAGGTGGAACGTGCCGCGCTTGTACGGCCCCATCATCGAGAGGTAGACCATGATCCCGTTGCCGATCACGAAGTTGAACAGGCAGATCCAGAGCACCCACGCCGGGAACAGCGCCGAGAGCCAGGCGGAGGGCAGCAGCAGGGCGACGATCGTGCCGAGGTACGACGGCAGCACGCCGAGGAACGTCGCCGGAGTCCCCCCGATCAGCAGGGCGAACGAGGCGAAGCGGACCACCCCGATCTGCCGGATCAGCTGCAGCGGTCGGCGCGCGTGCACCAGCGTCGTCTGCATGTAGCCCTTGATCCAGCGGCTGCGCTGGCGGACGAAGTTCGGGATCGAGGTGTTGGCCTCCTCCATCGTCGTCGAGTTGATGACGCCGACCCGGTAGCCGAGGGCGCTCGCGCGGATGCCGAGATCGGCGTCCTCGGTGACGTTGTAGGGATCCCAGCCGCCGAGCCCGATGAGCGCCTCGGTGCGGAAGTGGTTCGACGTGCCGCCGAGCGGGATGGGCAGATCGGCGTGGTCGAGCCCGGCGAGCATGTAGTCGAACCAGTAGCTGTACTCGAGGGTGAACATGCGGGTCAGCGCGTTCTCGGTCGCGTTGAAGTAGTTCAGGGCCGCCTGGACGCAGACGGTGCGCTCGCCGCCACGCTCGAAGGCGATGACGGCCTTCTTGAGCTGATCGGGGTCGGGGGTGTCCTCGGCGTCGTAGATCACCAGGAAGTCGCCCGACGCCAGGTAGAGACCGACGTTGCAGGCCCGCGGCTTCGTCTGCGGGTGGCCCTTCGGCACCGTGACGACGTGGAAGTGCGCCGGAGGGTCGGCGGCGGCGATGGCGTCTCGCGTCGCGTCGTCCTCCTCCTCGATGAGGATGAGGACCTCGAGCTTCTCGAGCGGGTAGTCGAGCCCGCCCAGGTTGTCGATCAGCTGCGCGACGATGTTCGCCTCGCGGAACACGGGTACGAGGACCGTGTACCGGGGCAGGTCGGCGTCGTCGATCGCCGCGACCTCGGCGTCGCTGATCCGCTCGACGACGTCGAACCGGGCGCCCCGCATGGCGACGACGAACTTGAACCCGGTGCCCAGCAGGAACACGACGCTGACGACGGCGATCAGGGTGCTGGCGAGAGCGGCCGGCCACAGGACGCCGGTCACGAGCCCGACCAGCGCGAGGACGACGCCGCCCGCCTTCTGCCCGCGCGAGAACACCACCCGCGCCGAGAGCGCCGGGTTGGCCCGGTACAGGTCGTTCGCCGCGCTGTCGGCGACGATCTCGTCGAAGACGCGGAGGGTGGCGTTCTTGATGCCCCAGGTCGACGCCACCCGGAACTCCACCGGGGCGCCGAGCTCGCGCTCGAGGTCGGCCTGCCAGTCGGGGCTGGGGCGTCTCGCCGAGGCGACGACGACGGTGCCGTCGCGGCGGCGGTGCACGGGCATCCAGTCCTCGGCGATGTAGCGCTGTCCCGACCCCGACCGGACGAGCTCGACGTCGAACCGGGCGGTCTCGGTGTCGACGATGTCGAGGCCCCACGAGCGGGCGACGAGACGCTGCAGGTCGCGGGCGTCGACCACGCCGAGCTGGACCAGCATCTCGTCGAGACCGCTGCCCGTGCGGGCGGCCGCGAGCAGCGCCTCCTCGATCTGCGGCTCGGTGGCGACGCCGGAGGCCAGGAGGAGGTCGGTGTAGTCGGCGTCGCCGGTCGTCAGACGGGTCGGGTCGAGGGTCATGGGGTTCACGGTGTCCCCGCAAAGGAGGACCGGGCACCCCCCTAACGAGTCGGATCGACTCGTTGTCACCCTGATTGGGGCCGACCGTGAACCCCGAAGGGGACGGCTTGTCCCCCGGACGAACCTCACATCCGTCCGACGAACGAGTCGTCCCCTCCGCGAACCCGCTGGCCGTCAGCGCTTCAGGTTCGTGAGCTCCTGCAGCACCTCGTCGGAGGTGGTGATGATGCGGGCGTTCGCCTGGAAGCCGCGCTGGGCGACGATCAGGTTGGTGAACTCCTGCGACAGGTCGACGTTGCTCATCTCGAGCGTGCCGCTCGTCAGCGAGCCGACGCCGGGCGAGCCGGGGACGCCGACCTGCGGGTCGCCCGAGTTGGCGGTCGCGCGGTAGCCCGACGAGCCGGCCTTCTCGAGACCGCCCGCGTTGGCGAAGGTGGCGAGCGCGATGCGGCCGACGGCCAGCGACTCGCCGTTGCTGAACTGGCCGACGAGGGTGCCGTCCTTCGAGAGCGAGAAGCCCTGCAGGGTGCCGGCCTCGCGGCCGTTCTGACCGGTGACGGCGACGGTGTTGAGCGTCGCGAAGCCGGTGATGCCACCGAGGTCGACCGTGACCCCGCCGACGGTCAGGGCGGCGTTGGCGTTGGGCTGCCGGCCGTCGGCGCCGAAGGTGAGCGCCGTCGCGGGCGCGCCGGCCCCCTCGCCGCTGCGGACGGTCCAGCCCTGCGCCGTGCGGGTGAAGGTCAGCTCGAGCGTGCGCTCGTTGCCGGTGGCGTCGTAGACCTTGGTGTCGCGGACGACCGTGCCCCCGACCGCGGTGTCCGAGGGCAGGTTTCCGCTCAGCGTGGCCTCGGTGGTCTGCCGGGCGGGGGCGGCGCCGTCGAGGGGCAGCGTGATGTCGCCCATGGCGCCGCCGTCGTTGACGACCCCGTTCGTGGCCGAGTACCCCTGGACGATCTTGCCGTCGGCCGAGGTGAGTCGCCCCTGGGCGTCGAAGTCGAACGCTCCGGCGCGGGTGAACACGGTGTCGTTGCCGAGGCGGGTCACGAAGAAGCCATCGCCCGAGATCATGAGGTCGGTGGCCTTGCCCGTCGCCTGAGCGGAGCCCTGCGCGAAGTTGGTCGAGATGCCCGCGACCTGCACGCCGAGACCGACCTGCGCCGGGTTCGTGCCGCCGAGACCGGTCTGCGGGCCGCCGGCGCCCTGGGTCATCTGCGACAGGGTGTCCTGGAACTGCGTCGTCGACCCCTTGAAACCGGCGGTGTTGACGTTGGCGATGTTGTTGCCCGTGACGTCGAGCATGGTCTGGTGCGAGCGGAGGCCGGAGATGCCGGAGTAGAGCGAGCGGAGCATGAGTGCTGCCTTTCGGAGGAAGAAGGAGGGGGACGAGAGCGTGAGGGGGATCAGGAGGAGGTCGACGCGGAGATGCCGGAGATGAGATCCAACGCGACCTCCTTCCCGGCGACGGTGACCGTGGGGACGGCGTCGGCGAACGAGACGCTGGTGGCCGTGCCGGTGACGGGCTTGCCGTCGGCACCGAGGTAGCTGACCTCGCGACCGACCATGCTCGACGCGGCGATCCGCATCTGCAGCGAGAAGCCCTCGGTCGCCGTGGTGGTCTGGTTGGTGATCTGCTCCATCATCGCCAGCTGGGTCGTCTGACCGATCATGGCGTTGGTGTCCATCGGCGACGACGGATCCTGGTTCTTGAGCTGCGAGACGAGCAGCTGCATGAACATCTCGCTGTCCATGTTCTGCTTCGGGGTGCGGATCGAGGAGTTCGCGAGCGCCGAGGCCACGCTCGCGGGGTCGACGCTTCCGCTGATCTGGTCGATGGAGGGCATGTCGGGGTCCGTTCAGGCCAGGACGTCGAGCGACGTCGTCGTGAGGGAGGCGCGGGTCGGGTCGGTCGCGAGCTGCGGACCGTCGGCACCGGGGTCGAGGGGGGCGCGGGATGAGCCGGGCGCGCCGGACGGGTCGTCGCCGCGATCGGCGCCGGTGCCGGTGCCGGTGCCGTTCTGGAGGGCGCTCTGGGCGGCGCTCTGACCGCGGGGGTCGGAGGGCTGGTTCTGGCTCGACAGGTCGATGCCGACCTGGAGACCCGCGCCTCCCATGTCCCGACGGAGGTCGGGGATGATCGCCCGGACGGCGTCACGCGCGGCGTCGGAGCCGGCGAACATCTCGACCTGCATGCCGGTCGCCGAGACGTGGGCGCGCACGGTCACGGGACCGAGCGCCTCGGGGGCGACCGTCACCGTCACCGTGTGGGTCCCGTGACCGGCCGACGCGAGCGAGAACAGGGGCCGGACGAGCTGCTGGCCGAGTGGAGCCGGCGCGGGGGCCGGGGACTGGCTGGTCGAGGCGGCCGGAGGCGCGGTGAGGGCGGACGGGCCGGTCGGCACCGCCGAGGGAGCGGGGAGGGCGCCGGGTGCCCCGGCGGCGGTCGGGGCTGCGGATCGATCGCCTGAGGTGCTCACGGCATCGTCGCCCGCAGCCGAGGAGGCGCGGGTCGACTGTGCAGCCGCGCCGACCGTGATCGGCGTCTCGGTCGCAGAGGGCGCCGTGAGCGTCGGGGACGCCCCGCCCGGGTGCGCCGACGGGGCGGGGGGCGGGGTCGGGGTCAGCGGGGTCGGGGTCGCGGTGGCGGAGGCTTCGGCAGTGGCTCCGCGGGCTGGGGGTGCGCTCGGAACAGCTGTTACGCCTGCATGCGCAGCACCCGGGACGGTGGCGGTGGAGGGGGCGGGAGCGACGGCGGCGGCGGGGGCAGGGACGGCGGGGGCGGCGGCAGGGACGGCGGGGGCGGCGGCGGGGGCCGAGGGCGCGGAGGCGTCGGCAGCGGCTCCGCGAGCGGAGTGTGCGCTCGGAGGAGCTGTTACGCCTGCATGCGCAGCAGCCGGGGTGGTGGCGGGAGCGACGGTGGCCGGGGTGGTGGCGGGAGCGACGGTAGCCGGGGTGATGGTGGCGGGAGGAGCGGGTGCGGGGGCGCTCTCGGCGGCTGCTGCGCCTGCATGCGGAGCGACGGGTGACCCGGCCGGTGCGCTGCCGGAAGGCGTCGCGACTGCATGCGGAGCAAGCGGAGTCAGGGAGGATCCCGGAATCGGGCCGGCCTGACCGACTCCGGCGTCGGGCACGCGCGCCGACGCCGACGCCGCGGCTGTTGCGGACGTCGACTCTGTCGCGGGCGTTATCACTATCGCGGGCGCCGCGGCTGTCGCAGACGCCACCGCTGTCGCGGACGCCGCTGCAGTCGCCACCGCCGCTGTCGCAGACGCGGGCCCCGGCTCGGACGCAGACGCAGACGCGAGCACTGACGCCAGCGCGGACGCGGACGCGGACACCGACGCCGACGCCGACACCGACGCCGACGCCGACGCCGACGCCGACGCCGACGCCGACGCGAGCATCGTCGCCGACGCGGACCCGGACTCCGACGGGAACGGCGCCGTCGTCGTCGTCACTGACGTCGACGCCTCTCCGGTGATGAGGTCGGTGCCCGGGACGGATCCGGGGGTGAGCGTCGCCGACTCGGATCCCCGGGTCGGGTCGTTCGACGAGGGAGCCTCGGCGGAGGCCGACCCGACGCGGACGGACGGCGACGGGGCCGCCGTCACCTGCGCGGGGACGGATGATCCGGGCCCGCTCGATCCGATCCCGATCGTGCCTGACACGGCCGGACCGGACGCAGCCGGGCTGGACGAGCCGGCACCGGCCGGGACCGCGCCGAGGAGGGCGAGGGCCCCGGAACCGTCGACGAGCGGCCCCGACGAACCGGCGAGCGACGAACCGCTCGGATCACCGAGCGAACCGGCCGTCCGGCGGTCGGGGACGACCGCATCCCTCGCGTCGACGTCGGACTCGGCGGAGTCGCGCGCACCGGAACGGCTCGCAGCAGAACCGGACGCAGCAGACCCCGACGCAGCATGACCGAGCCCAGCAGAACCGGACGCAGCAGGACCGGGCGTGGCAGGGGCGGCCGACAGCATCGCCGCGCCGAAGGCCCCGTCGGCCCTCGCGCCTCCGGCCGAGGCACCCGACGCCCGTCCACGACCGGACGCCGCAGCATCGATCGACGGCGCCGCGAACGGCAGCGTGCGGAGGCCCGTCACGAGACCGCCCCCGCCCGCATCAGCTGCTGCAACGCCGCGGTCGTCATGTCGGTGCCCGCGAAGGCCGCCGACCCGACGCTCGCGACACCGGCGCTCGCCGCCGCGGTCGCCGGGACCACCCGGCGGATGGTCGACAGGTCGGCGTCGCTGTACCAGTTGTTCACGATCTGGACGTCCTTGCCGGGACGGGGCGCGTGCAGGACCTTGCCGTCCCCGACGTAGATCACGATGTGCCCCTCGCCCTTGGGCACGATGAGGTCCCCGGGGCGCGCGTCGGCGAGTGAGGCGACCTCGGCGCCCATCCGGGCCTGGTCGGGCACGACGCGCGGCATCGCCACCCCGAGATCCTTGAACACCGTCTGCACGAGACCGGAGCAGTCCATGCCGGTGCGGTCCTCTCCCCCGAACACGTACGGCACGCCGAGGTACTTCTCTGCCCCCGCCACCACGTCCGACCCGACGGCTCCGCTGCCGGACGCGATCGCACCCTTCACCGCATCGACCGATGTCGACGGGACCCCCGAGGCTGCACCGGCGAGACCGGCGCCGGAGGCGGCACCCGCGCCCGCGGCACCCGCCGTGCCCGCAGCACCCGCGGCACCCGGCAGCCCGAGCGCCGCAGCCGCCGCGGCGGCGGACCCCGCCGAGCCGAGCGTGTTGCCGGTCGCCGACAGGGCCGATGCGAACGCCGACGCGGACCCGCCCGACGCGGCCGACCCCGAGGCGCCCGACGCCGCGGACGCCGCCGCGGCACGACCGGTGACACCGGCCCGGATCTGCTCCATCTGCGATCGGATGTCGTCGATCCTCGACAGGACCTCGCTCACGGGACTCATGACGCGCCTCCTCGGCTCTGCGATGCGATCTCGTCGAGCACGGTCTGCTCGGCCCGCAGGTCGTCGGCCGCGGTCGTGGCGGCGTGCTGCTCTTCGAGCTTCTCGAGCGACAGGGCCGCCCGGCGGGCCTCGCTGTACGCGCGCTGCGCCTCGTCGGCCTCGACCCGGCGGCGCTCGGCCACGGCGTCGAGCTCGGTCAGCATGCCGCGGGTCGACGCCCGCGCCGCCGCGATCGCACTGAGCATCGCCGCGTCGGACACCTCGACCGGGCCGTCGTCCAGCGTGCGCCGGGCCGCCATCCGCCGATCGGACGCCTCGCGCAGCCGCTCGTTCGCGTCGGCCAGCGTCGCCGCCGCCTGCCCCTGCTGAGCGTGACGGAGACGGAGGAGCCCGAGGAGCGAGAACGCGCGCGCCATCACACGCCCCCGAGCCGCTGGGTGAGACGGGCCAGGCGATCCCACGACTCGGCCGACGACGACTGCTCGTCCATGCCCTGCTGCAGGAACGCGTCGATGGCCGCCTGGTTGTCGACCGCCGCGTCGACCAGCGGGTTCGCCCCGCGCTGGTAGGCGCCGACGTCGAGGAGGTCCTGCGCGGCCCGGCGGGCGGCCATCACCCGGCGGAGCGTCGTCGCGGCGGTGCGCTGCGGCGGCGTCGTCACCTTCGAGGCCACGCGCGACACCGAGCCGAGCGCGTCGACCGACGGGAAGTGCCCGGTCACGGCCAGCTTGCGATCGAGCACGACGTGACCGTCGAGGATGCTCCGCGCCGCGTCGGCGATCGGCTCGTTGTGGTCGTCGCCGTCGACCAGGACCGTGTACATGCCCGTCACCGAGCCGACGCGGTCGGTCCCGGCGCGCTCGAGCAGCCCGGCCAGCACCGAGAACGTCGACGGCGGGTAGCCGCGGGTCGCCGGGGGCTCCCCCACCGACAGGCCGATCTCGCGCTGCGCCATGGCGACGCGGGTCAGCGAGTCCATCATCAGCATCACGTCGGCGCCCGCGTCGCGGAACGACTCCGCGATGCGCGTCGCGACGAACGCCGCCCGCAGACGCATCAGCGCCGGCTCGTCGCTTGTCGACACGACGACGATCGAGCGGGCGAGGCCCTCGGCGCCGAGGTCGTCCTCGAGGAACTCCCGCACCTCCCGGCCGCGCTCGCCGACGAGGGCGATCACGCTCACCTCGGCGTCGGAGCCGCGGGCGATCATCGACAGCAGCGACGACTTGCCGACGCCCGAGCCGGCGAACAGGCCGACGCGCTGGCCCTTGCCGACGGTCGTCAGGGTGTCGAGGACGCGGACGCCGAGCTGCAGCGGGGTGTCGATGCGGGCACGGTGCATCGCCGACGGGGTCTCGTGGTCGAGCGGCACCAGATCGGCCGGTCGACCGTCGACGCCGACCAGCGGGCCCCGGCCGTCGATCGGACGCCCCAGACCGTCGAGCACCCGCCCGAACAGCCCCGCACCCGTCGGGACGAGCAGCGGCCGCCCCGTCGAGCGGGCCGGCGTGCCCGAGGTGATCCCGGCCAACCGCCCGAGCGGCATGCAGCGGACGCCGTCGGGCGTCGTCGCGACGACCTCGGCGAGGTTCGACCCGTCGGTCGCCTCGCCCACGCTGACCACGTCGCCGACGGCGGCGTCGAGCCCGATCACGGTGATGCCGAGACCGACGGCGGCGCTGACCCGACCGACCCGCTGGGGGCGGGCGGCGGAGCGGGCGGCCGCGAGACGGAGCGCGACGGAGCTCTCGGCGGAGCTCTCGTCGGAGGCACCGACCGGGCGCGCGGCGACGGCCCGGGGTGCGAGCGTGCCGATCACGACGCCGCTCCCGTCGAGGCGGGGCCCAGCAGGGCGCGGCGGGCGCGGTCGAGCGCGGTGCCCAGACGCGCATCGATCAGCCCGGCCGGCAGATCGGCCTCGGCGTCGCCCCGCGCCAGCGACGCGTCGGGCGCGAACACCGCACGGGGAGCCGAGGAGGCGCGGGTCGACTCGTCGAGGAGCGCCAGGTCGAGCGGGTGCATCCGGATCGTCGTCACGACGCCTCCGGCCGCCCCGTCGAGGGCACGCGCGACGGCGGCCCGGGCGGTGCGTCCGACACGAGGGTCGGCGCCGGGCTCGGCGGGCGCGACGGCCGGGGCGTCGGTCCCGCGTGCAGCGCCGTCGGCGGCGGCGGGACCGGCGGGCGCGGCATCGGCGGCGCCGGCGGCAACGGTGGCGGGGGCCTCGGCGGCGGCGGGCGCGGCCGGGCTCGACTCGGGCTCGGAGGCGCGCAGTTCGTAGCCGACCACGGCCTCGGCGAGCTCGAAGGCGGAGGCGACCAGCGCCTCCTCGGCGTCGGCGACCGTCCGCACCACGCAGGCGTCGAGAGCGCGTGCTGCGGCGCCCAGCGCGTCCGCGGCGGCCAGCGCATGGGCCTGGAGCCGCTGCACGAGATCGGAGTGCTCGGCCTCGAGCACGGCCCGGCGGGCGGTCAGCTCGAGCTCGGCGGCGCGGAGCCCCGCGGCGTACCCGGCGGCATGACCTCGGGCCTCGGCACGGACGTCGTCGGCCTCGCGGGCGGCCGCGCGGTCGGAACCGGGGCCGACGAGCGACGGGTACACGACGCGCGCGACGGAACCCGGCGCGGTGGCCGGGGCGTTCATCACGGATTCGAGCATCACGAGCCGTTCGGCGATTCGAGGACGACGGCCGATCCGTGGCCAGGGGGAAGCGAGCGATCCGTGCTCGACTGCGACTCTCGACCGGCGCCCCCGCCGCGTTAGCGCCCGCCCCGAAGGGGGGCCGCGCGGGCGCTCGCGCCGCCGAACACCCCGGAAGCCGCGCTCCACCCCGAGAGATCGGGGTGCAGCGCGGCTTCCGGGGTGTCGCGCGAGTTCGGCGCGGGGCGCCGCGCGGGCGGCACGGGCGGCGCGGCGCGGTCAGTCGACCAGGGCGTCCTCGTCGGCGCGGTGCACGGTGATGGCGCCCTGCGCCTCGAGCTCGCGGATGGAGCGGACGACCTCGGCCCGCGCCTCCTCGACCTGCGACTTGCGCACGGGGCCCATCGACTGGATCTCGTCGTCGAGCAGCTCGGCGTTGCGCGCCGAGACGTTGCCGCGGATCACGTCGGTGACGGCCGCGGCGGCGCCCTTCATGGCCGTGGCGAGCACGGCCGCGTCGATGCCGCGCAGCACCTGCTGGATGTCACGCGCCTCGAGCTTGACGATGTCCTCGAAGGTGAGCATCCGCGAGCGCACCTCCTCGGCGAGTGCCGGGTCGCGGGCGTCGAGGCCGTCGAGCAGGGCGCGCTCGGTGGCGCTGTCGCTGCGGTTGATGATCTCGACGAGGGGCTGGATGCCGCCGACGACCTCGACCTGGTCGCGCGGCGACACGACGGCGCCGGCGCGGACCTTGAGGGTGGCCGCGACGATGGCGACCGCCTCGGGGGTCGCGGTGCCCATCGTGGCGATGGCCTGGGCGACGTCGGTGCGCACGTCGAGGTCGAGCCCCGCCAGCACGGCCGAGGCCTGCTGGGGCCGCACGTGGGCGAGCACGAGCGCGATGGTCTGCGGCAGCTCGCCGTCGAGCAGCGCGACGACCTGACCGGGCTCGGCCTCGTCGAGGAACTCGAACGACTTGCCCGCCATGTTCGACGCGAGGCGCTCCATGACGCCCGCCGCGCGCTCCGAGCCGAACGAGGCCTCGAGCAGTCCGACGGCGACGTCGTGCCCGCCGCGGCGCTGATAGCGGCCCGACACCGACAGCTCGTGGAACTCGGCGACCGCGGACTCGGCGACCGCCGGATCGACGCGACGGAGGCGGACGATCTCGGCGGTGATCTCGGCGGCCTCCTCCTCGCTGAACTGCTGCATGACGCTCGCGGCGCGGCTCTGCTCCATCTGCATGAGCACGACGGCGACCTTCTGCGGGCCGGTGAGGACGGCAGGAGGGGCGGTGGCCGAGCCGAAGGGCACGGCGACGTCGGTCACAGCCCGCTCCGCTGGTCCATCAGACCGCGCAGCAGCTCCGCGGTCTTGGCCGGGTCGCGCTCGGCCAGGGCGTCGACCTCGGCGCGGCGGCGTTCGGCCGAGACGGCCTCGGGCGACGGCTCGGGCGCCTCGACGACGGGCAGCATCTGCGTCGCGGAGTCGTCGCCGCCGAGCATCGACCGGCCGGAGGCGGCGTCGAGGTCGAGTCGCATGGTGGCGTCCCAGGTCTGGGCGGCGTTGGCGGCGGCGAGCTCGCCGAGATCGACGTCCTCACGGGCCTGGCGGCGGCTGCGTCGAGCGAAGACGATGAGCGCGATGACGGCGGCCAGGGCGATGACGCCGACGATGCTGGCCGTGCGGATCGTCGACCACATGGCCTCGGTCGCGGCGGCGGCGTCCGCGGCGGCCAGCGCCTCCTGAGCGGCGGTCGCCGCGGTCGTGTCGAAGTCGACCATCGCGACGTCGACGGTGTCGCCCCGGGCGCCGTCGATGCCGGCCGCGCTGTCGACCAGGTCGCGGATGCTCTGCATGTTGACGCCCTGCGCGGCCGTCGCGTTCAGAGCGACGGACACGGTCTGCCGGGCGACGGTGCCCGAGGGCACGCTCATCGTCTCGGTGACCTTGTCGACGGCGTTGTTCTTCGTCGCCGACTCGTTGACGTAGCCGTCGCCGGCCGCCCCGTCCGCACCGGCGGCCTCGCCGTCGGCGCCGGTGGGCACGGCGATGTTGTCCGGTCCGAGCACGCCGGTCCGCCCGGTGCCGTCGCCGGCCCCGCCCGCACCGTACTGCTCGGTCGTGGTCGACTCGTTCAGGGCCAGCGGGCCGCTCTCGGGCTCGGTGAACCGCTCGGTGACGCGCGTTCCCGAGTTCGAGTCGAGCTGCGCCGCGACCACGACCGACGAGTTGCCGACGCCGACGACCTTGTCGAGCATGGTCTGGACGGCCGTCTGCACCTTCGACTCGTACTCGCCGGCCTCGCCCGCGCCTCCTCCGGTCGCCCCGGTGCCGACCTGCGACAGCACCGTGCCGGTCGAGTCGGTGACGGCGACGCCGGTGGGGGTCATGCCCTCGACGGAGGCGCTGGTCAGGTTGACGATGGCCTGCACCTGCTCGGTGGTCAGCGACACCCCCGCCTGCGTCTCGACGAACACCGAGGCCGTCGGGTCGCGCTGCTCGGCGACGAACACGGTCTGCTCGGGGATGGCGAGCTGCACGGTGGCGTTCTTCACGCCGTCCATCGCCTTGATCGTGTTGGCGAGCTCGCCCTCGATGGCGCGCTTGTAGGTGACGTCCTGCTGGAACTCCGACGAGGTGACGCCCATCGTGTCGAGCAGCGTGTAGCCGCCGGTGCCGGCGGTCGAGGGCAGGCCGGCGGCCGCGGCGGTGAGGCGCTCCTGGTAGACGTGCTCCTCGGGCACGAGGATCGTGTTGCCGCCCGCGGTCAGCTGGTAAGGCACCCCGTCGGCCTGCAGCTGCTCGACGATGGCGCTGGCGTCGGCCGGGTCGACGCCGCTGAACAGCGGCGTGTACGTCGGCTTCGTCAGCCAGCTGGTGAGGGCCACGACGCCGAGCACGAGGGCGGCGAGGAGGATGACCGCGATCGTCCGCTGGGCGATCGAGAAGCCCGCGAGGGTCGCGCGCATCCGGTCGAGCGAGTTCTTGACGGCGGTGGGCATCAGGCCTGCATCCTCATGATCTCGTTGAAGGCGTCGACGCCCTTGTTGCGGACGGCGCTGACGAGCTCGAGCGTGACCTGCGCGCGCGTCGCGGCGATGGTCGCGTCGTGGATGTCGGTGAGATCACCGGTCACGGCCTTGACGGCGAGGGTCTTCGCCTCGCCCTGCAGCTGCTGCAGTCCCTCGACGGCACCGGCCATCGACGCCCCGAAGGTCGCCCCGGAGGCGCTGGTCGCGCCTCCTCGGCCCGTCGCGTCGGGCGCACCGGGACCTCCGACCGCGCCCGCGCCCTGCAGCAGCGAGGCGGCGTCGGCGTAGCCGGACTGCTGGACGGCTCCGAGAGCCTGGATCGCCGAGAGGGGCATCAGCCACGTCCGATCTGGAGTGCGGCCTCGTAGGCCGTCTTGGCACGGTCGACGACAGCGGCGTTGGCCTGGTAGCCGCGCTGCGCCATGATCAGGTCGCCCATCTGGGCGCCGAGGTCGATGTCGGGCATGCGCACGTAGCCCTCGGCGTCGGCGAGCGGGTGGTCGGGCGAGTACGTGACCCGGCCCGCCTCGCTGCCGTAGCGGTCGGCGCGGACGAAGACGCCCGAGGTGCCGTCGCCCTCCTGCACCTCGACGTAGCGCGCCTGGAACGCCGTGTCGTCCATCGACTTGACGGTGTTCGCGTTGGCGATGTTGTCCGAGACCGCGTCGAGCCACTTGCGGTGCACGGTCAGGCCGGTGCTCGCGATGCCGATCGCGTCGAAGGCGGTCACGAGTTCGTCCTGAAGGCGGCGCGGACGGCCGTCAGCTCGGAGTTCATCGCCTGCGTCGCGAACTGGTACCGCAGCACGGTGTCGACGTTCGAGAGCGTCTCGGTGTCGAGGTTCACGTTGCTGCCGTCGGTGCGGGTGGGCTCGAGGGAGCGCGCCGTGGTCGCCTGGATCGCCCCGCCGCCGTCCGCGACCGACCGGCCGAGCGCCTCCTCGAACTGCACGCGCTTGGCCTGGTAGCCGGGCGTGTTCACGTTGGCGATGTTGTTCGCGATGGTCTTCTGGCGCAGCGAGAGACCGTCGAGGGCGCTCTGCAGCGCCGCTTGCGTCACGGATTCGAGTGGCATGCCTGTCCCGGTGAGGTGTCTGGGGTGCCCTGCGTCGGGCGGGGGCCGATCCATGGCCGGGTGTGCGAGCGATCCGTGCTCACGTCGCTCTATCGGCGGGGTCGGGGTCGGCGTAAGCCGCCCGGCGCGGGCCGCCCCGTAGTGGGGGCGCGGAGAGGATCGAGCCGAGGAGGCGCGGGGCGGGTCAGCCTCGGGAGTAGCGGTGCTCGGGGCGGCCGGTCGTGCCGTAGCTGAGCTTCATCGTCACGAGACCGTCGGCCGCGAGCGCCGCGAGGTACCGCTGCGCGGTCGCCCGCGAGACGCCGACCCTCGTCGCCACGTCCGCGGCCGAGAGCTCGACCGGGGTGCCGGCGTCTCCCTCCTCGCCGGCGGCTCCCTCCGCACCGGCGGCGGCCGCCGCGTCGGCGTGGTCGAACTGCTCGAGCACCGCCTGCTCGGTGGCCGAGCGCGACGGCGACGCCGCCTTCGCCGCGTCGCCGGAATGGAGGATGCGCAGGGCCCGCTCGAGGGCCTCCTGGTCGACGGAGCCGCGGTCGTCGAGCACGTTGCGGTAGCGCTGATAGGCCCGCAGCCGGTCGCTCAGCACCCCCGAGGCGAACGGCTTGATGAGGTAGCCGACGACCCCGCGGCGCAGCGCCCGGCGCACGGTCTCGCCGTCGGACGCCGCGCTGAGCACGAACGCGTCGACGTCGACCTCGCGCAGCAGGTCGAGACCGCTGCCGTCGGGCAGGTGCACGTCGAGCAGCAGCAGGTCGACGGGCGTCTCGGCGAGAGTCCGGCGCATCTCGGCGGCCGTGCCCACCGGTTCGAGCGCGCGGAACCCGGGCACCTCGTCGACCTGCCGGCGGTGCAGCTCGGCGACGTAGAAGTCGTCGTCGACGACGAGCACGGTCAGGTCGGGTGACGTCACGGCTCGATCCTCTCAGGCGGGGCGGGCGGGGCGGGCGGGGCGGGCGGGGCGGACGGTGCCGGCGGCTGCACCGCGCCGACGAGTCGGGCGCAGAACACGGCGCCGTGGTCGTCGCCCCCGGAGGAGCCGAGCCAGACGTCGCCCCCGCGCCGCCGGGCGATCTCGCGCGACAGGGGCAGGCCGAAGCCGAGCCCGTGCACCCGCGAGGGGTCGTCGTCGTCGGTGCGCAGCCGCTCGAAGAGGGTGTCGACCTCGTCGACCCCCTGCCCCGAGTCCATCACCGAGAGGTGCAGGTCGGTGCCGCCGTCGAGCACCTCGACCTCGATCCACGCCGGGCTGACCCGACCGGCGACGGCGGCCCGCACGGCGTTGTCGACGAGATTGCCGAGCACCGTCGTGACGTCGCCGGGCTCGACCACCACGCCCGACACGAGCGTCTCGGGGCCGAGCTTCAGCAGCACGCCCCGTTCGGCGGCCTCGACCCCCTTCGCGCCGAGGAACGCCTGCAGGTAGGGCTCGGTCAGCCGATCCGCGTGGGCGACGGGGTAGCGCAGCGGACCGTGGTCGAGCACGTCGGCGAGGTAGCTGCGCGCCTGCTCGGTGCGCCCGAGCTCGAGCATCCCCGACACGGCGTGCAGGCGGTTGGCGAACTCGTGCCGCTGGGCCCGGAGCGCGGTGGTCATCGCGCCGACCGCGTCGAGCCGGCGGGTGAGGGCCTCGACGGCGGTGCGGTCGCGCATGACGGCGACGCGACCCAGGTCGACCCCGTCGCGCGAGACGCCGCGCACGTCGACGAGCAGCACGTGGGGCCCGACGACGAGGGTGGTGTCGTGCGGTCCGTCGGCGGTGCGACCGACCGCACCCGCGCCTCCCGGGCTCGCGGGCGGCGGTCCGATCAGCAGGTCGACGAGCACGCCCGGAAGCCCCAGCCCGTCGACGGGGCGACCGACGATCGGGCCGGGGTCGAGGCCGAGGAGGCGCGGCGCCAGATCGTTGCAGACCGTCACCACCCCGTCGCGCGACACCGCGAGCACGCCCTCGGCGACGCCGCCGAGCACCGCCTGCTGGTTCTGCACGAGGGCCGAGAGCTCCTCCGGCTGGAGTCCGAGGGTCAGCCGGTCGAGGCGTCGGCGGATGAGCACCGAGGCCACGACCCCGACGGCGAGGGCCAGCAGTGCCATGCCGATCACGGGCAGGCTGTCGCGCGCGAGCGTCTCGTACACCCGGGCGGGCGCGTAGCCGACGCTGACCTCGCCCACCACGTCGGCGGCGTCGGCCACCCGCACCGCCTCCGAGTCGCCCGCGGACGGCGCCGCCGCAGCCGCGCCTCCTGAGCCGGCCCGCGGGTCGTCGGCCGTCGGCGTGACGATCGGCACCTTGGCGCGGGCGGACTCGCCGAGGGTGCCGCGCTCCCACGAGACGACCTCCTCGCCGCGGAGGGCGGCGTCGGGGCTCGTGCTGACCCGCTCGCCGATGCGCTCCGCGTCGGGGTGGGCCAGGCGGACGCCGCGGTCGTCGGTGATGACGACGAAGAGCGCCCCGGTCCGCAGCTGCGCCGCGACGGCCGTGCGCTGCAGGTCGCCGCCGGCCAGCGCCTCCTCGTCGAGCGGGGTTCCGTCGATGCTGAGGGCCGCGACCTCGGCCCGGACGTCGGTGTCGGACGCGACGCTCTGCGCCACGGCGAGCGCCGTCGACTCGGCCTCGCGGGCGAGGCGCTGCACCGCGATGGCGGCGAAGACCGCGCTGGTGAGCACGACGATCACGGTGACGACGGCGAGCTGCAGCAGCAGCACCTCGGTGGCGAACCGGCGCTTGCGCGGGCGCGGGCGTGAGCTGTCGTCGGTCACGTGGGCCAGGGTACCGGGCGCGGTCGGGCCGACCCGCGCCTCCTGCGGTCCGTGGGCCGTGCCCTCGGCCCTCACCCACGGGCCGCGGCGGGTCACCGCGGGGGTGAGCAGAATGCGCAGAACGTGGCGAACGCGCGATAGTCGGCGAATGCGCAGAAGCGCGACAGGGCCGAGGAGGCGCGGCTAGCGTGCCCGGACACGCTCGGCTCCCCCACGGTGCCGCTCACGGACGAAGGAGTTCGGATGCTCGTCGTACTCGGTTACCTCATGGTGCTGACCTTCATGGCGCTGATCATGACCAAGCGGCTCTCGCCGATGCTGGCCCTGATCATGGTGCCCACGATCTTCGGACTGTTCGCCGGCGCCGGTCTCGGCATCGGCGACATGGTCATCGAGGCGATCGGCGATCTGGCCCCCACCGCAGCGCTGCTGATGTTCGCGATCATGTACTTCGGGCTGATGATCGACGTCGGGCTGTTCGATCCGCTGGTGCGGCTGATCCTGCGGGTGACCGGCAACGACCCGGCGAAGGTCGTGCTCGGCACGGCTCTGCTCGCCGGAGCGGTCTCGCTCGACGGCGACGGGTCGACCACGTTCATCGTGACGACGGCCGCGATGCTGCCCATCTACCTGAAGCTCGGCATGAGCCCCGTGGTGCTGACCTGCGTCGCCGGTCTCGCCAACGGCACCCTGAACATCGTCCCGTGGGGCGGCCCGACCGTCCGCGCGGCCGCGGCCCTCGGCGTGCAGCCGAGCGACATCTTCGTGCCGCTCGTGCCGTCGCTGATCGCGGGTCTCGTGCTCGTCTTCGTCTTCGCCTGGCTGATGGGTCTGCGCGAGCGCCGCCGGCTCGGGTCGCTCGAGATCGGCGGCTCGAAGCTCGAGGCGGCCGCGGCCGCCATGTCGCCCCTGTCGCAGGAGCTCGCGACCGCGTCGCGCGGCGGCGGCACGGGGATGCCCGGCGTGGGCGTCTCGATGTTCACCAGCCCCACGGTCGCCCTCGGCGTCCGCGGCGGACGGGCGGACGGCTCGCGCGCCGACGCCCCCGGCGAGCGTGCGGTCGACAACCCCGGCGGCTCCGGCGGCTCCGGCGGCTCCGGCGGCTCCGGCGGCAACGAGAACGGGACCCCCGGCGGGGCGACGCTGGCCGACACGATGCTCGACCCCGACCGCCCCACGCTCCGCCCGCGGATGATCTGGTTCAACCTCGTGCTGACCGTCGCCGTGATGGTGCTGCTGGTCGCCGACCTGTTCCCGCTCGCCTACGTCTTCATGGTGGGCACGGCGATCGCGCTGCTCGTGAACTTCCCCCGCGTGAAGGAGCAGTCCGCCGAGATCGTCGCCCACGCCCCGAGCATCGTCGGGGTCGTGTCGATGGTCTTCGCCGCAGGCGTCCTGATCGGCGTGCTGAACGGCACGGGCATGGTCGACGCGATGGCGCAGTGGCTGGTCGACGTCATCCCCACCTCGATGGGGCCGTATCTCGCCGTCATCACCGGCGTGCTGAGCCTGCCGCTCACCTTCTTCATGAGCAACGACGCGTTCTACTTCGGCATCCTCCCCGTGCTCGCGCAGAGCGGGGCGGCGTTCGGCATCGATCCCGTCGAGATGGCGCGGGCCTCGGTCGTCGGTCAGCCCGTGCACCTGCAGAGCCCGCTCGTGCCGGCGATCCTGCTGCTCGTCAGCCTCGCGAACGTCAACCTCGGCGACCACCACAAGAAGGTGCTGTGGCGCGCGGCGGTGGTGTCGCTGGTGATGCTCGCCGTGGCGATCGTGATCGGCGTCATCCCCTGGGGCTGACCCGCGCCTCCTGACCCCGCGCGAGCCGCCACCCACGACGCCGAGCCCGCGCACGCCGCCACCGACTCCACACCCCGCCACCGGATCACGTGGCGGCGTGTCGAGAACGTGGCGGCAGGGCCGCCGGCCTCCCCCGCCGCCCACGGCACGCCGCGCAGCGACGCGTCAGCCCAGGGCGTCGAGGTACACGGGCCGACCGGGCTCGTGCGACGCCTCGACCCGGCGGACGGCGCCGAGTTGCTGCACGACCTCGGCCCGGTCGTCGACCAGCGAGCGGAGCACCGCACGCTGACGGGCCAGCACCGAGGAGGCGCGGGTCGTCAGCACGGACGGCACCGGTCCGAGCCCCGTGGGCGCCGTCCAGGCGGGGTCCGTCCCGTCGGCGTCGGCGCGCCCCGTGACACCGGGACGTCCGTCGCGTTCGAGGCGGGTGACACGGGCCTCGAGGTCGTCGAGCACGACGGACCAGGCCGCGACGCGCGACACCGCGTCGTGCGACGCCGCATCGTGCGACGCCGCGTCGTGCGGCACCGCGACGCGAGGCGCGGCGACGCGAGGCGCGGCGACGCGAGGCGCCGCGACGCGAGGCGCGGCGACGGACTCGGGCGCCGTCCCGGCACCGGGGGCGTCAGGCGACACCGAGCGCGCCTCCCGGCAGACCGCTCGTCGCGGTGGCGGCGGGTCGGGCGGCGGCCTCGGCGGCCTGCAGCGAGGAGCCGGCCTCGCGCCAGGCCTGCCGGAGCGGCTCGAGCAGGCCGACGACCTCGCGCGTGAGGGCGACGTCGCGGTGCACGTTGGCGTTGACGAGCGCCGTCGACGCGTAGCCGTAGAGGGCGAGCAGACCCTCGCCGCCGTCCCAGACGTCGATGCGCAGCGACGACGACAGCTCGGCGACGATCGCCTGCGCGTGCTGCAGCTGCTCGGAGGCGACGAGCCACGATCCGCTCACCTGGGCGGCCTCGGCGCGTGAGAGGTCGAGCATGAGCCGGTCGTAGAGCATCGTGACGAGCTGCACGGGGGTGGCCGAGAGCACGGCCTCCGACGTGTACTGGGCGCGCTGGCGCCTCTCGGCGGCGGAGGGTCCCGCCGATGCGGCGGCGAAGGCCGCGAATCCTTGTGCGTTCATCATGAGCCGCTCGTCGAGGAGGTCAGGGAGGAGATCTGGCTGCTGAGCCAGGTGGACTGCGACTGGAGCGCCTGCAGCTTCACCTCGAGGTTGTTGTAGGTGGTCTGGAGGGTCGCGCGACGCGCGACGAGACGGAGGTCCCAGTCGGCGATGCGGACGCCGAGGTCCTTCACGACCGACTGCTGGCCGGTGATGACGGCGGTCAGGGTGCCGGTCGTCTTGTCCGAGGCGCCGGTGGCAGCCGCGGCGACGCGCTCGGCGATCCCGCTGAGCATCGACTGGGTCGCGGCGGGGTCGGCGGCGAGCGCCGCCTGGAACTTGTCGGCGTCGAAGGCGAACGAGCCGTCGCGTCCGATGCTGATGCCGATGGTCGCGGGTGAGCGGCCGTCGACGGGGATCGAGGCCGCCGACTGCAGGGCGATCTGGGCCGCTCGGACCGACGACTGCCCCGTGTAGGCACCGCCCTTGACGGTCGTGTTGCCCGTCGCGCTCGTGCTGCTCGTGGTGGCCTGCCCGCTCGTGATGGCGCCGAGCACGGCGTTGAGACTCGAGACGAGCCCCGACGCGACCTTGCCTGCCGTGGCGGTGTCGCGCGAGACGGAGATGGTGATCGGCTTGTCAGCGGCTGCCGAGACGGCGGTGACCGTGACCGAGACGCCGGGCAGCAGATCGGCGAAGGTGTTGGAGGCGCTGGTCACCACCTGCTCGGCGGGTGACCCCGCGTAGAGGGTGATGGACGCGTCGCGGGCCGACTTGACGACGGCGGCGCCCGGCTCGGCCAGCAGATCGGGCGCGGTGCCGGCGGTGACCTCGGCGGCCGTGCCGCGGTGCACGGCGAAGTCGCCGGTGGCACCGGTCGTCTTCGACGTCAGCTGGAGGCGGTACTGCACGGCCCCCGCGGCGTCGGTGCCGGAGGCGACCTTGAGGGCGCTCACGCCGGCGCCCGACGCGTTGACGGCGGTGACGACGTCGTCGAGCGAGGAGGAGGCGGCGGTCACCTCGACCGTCTTCCCGGCGGCCGAGGTGAAGGTCAGGACGGCGGGCGAGTCGGGCCAGGCGGTGAGGGCCGCCGTGACGGCCGTCTTGGCCTGGGCGGTCGCTCCGACGACGAGGTCGAGCGAGCCGGCGGCGGCGGTCGCCGAGGCCATGACGGTGGCCGCGGTCGAGCTGCTCGTGGCGGAGTACGCCTGCAGCGACGCGGGCTTCGCGGCGGTGGCCGCGGTCGTGGCGAGGGCCGAGATCTGGGCGTTCAGCGTCTGCATCGACGTGATGAAGCCGGTCGCGGCCGAGACCTTGTTCTTGAGCAGCGTCTGCGGCGTGCCCTCGATCGAGATCAGGTTGTTGATCAGGGTGGTGGTGTCGAGCCCGCTGGCGAGACCGTCGATGCCGATGTTGGCCATGGCGGGCTCCTGTCGCGTTCTCGGGTGGCGGGGCGGGTCGTGCGGGTGGCACGGGTCGTGCGGGTGGCACGGGTCGTTTGGGTGGCTGACGAGCGACGGGCGACCGGCCCGCGGTGAGCGAGAGGGTCAGCTCTCGTCTCGGTGCGGGCCGGTCACTCGTCAGGCCCTGGTGTCGCGCGGCGTCTGCTGGGAGCTGACGCCGGGTCGACCTCCGACTAGCGGAGGAGCGACAGGACGCCCTGGGTGCTCTGGTTCGCCTGCGCGAGCATCGCGGTGCCGGCCTGGCTGAGGATGTTCGAGCGCGTGTACTTGACCATCTCCTCCGCCATGTCGGTGTCGCGGATGCGCGACTCGGCCGCCGTGAGGTTCTCCTTGGCGACGTTCGTCACGTTGATCGCGTGCTCGAACCGGTTCTGCACGGCACCGAGCTCCGAGCGGGCGGTCGAGACCGTCTTGATCTGCTCGTCGATCAGCTTGATCGAGGCCTGGGCCTTCTCGGCGGTGTCGAACTGCACACCACCGGTCAGGGCCGTGGCGGCCGCGCCGGCGCCGAGGCCGTCGCCGGCATCGTCGTTGTCGCCGTCGGCCAGCGTGCCGCCGTTGAGCGCCGTCACCGTGATGCCGACGCCGGCGCCGTTGGCGTCCTTGTCGACGCTGACGCTGAAGTTGGCGCTGAACGCGGCGTCCGACTTCAGGGCCGTGGCGAACTCGTCTACGCTCTGGAAGCCGGTGGCGGAGCCGTCGGCGGTCGACGACAGCGTGGCGGTCGTGACCGTCGTGCTGACGCCGTCCTTGCTCGAGGTGAACGAGGCCGTCGTGCCGAGGGCCGTGAGGTCGTCGATCGCGAACTTGGTGCCGGCCGTGGCGAGGTCGCCGCCGCTGATGTTGGTGGCGATCGCCGAGACGTTCGCCTTCGACAGGTCGACGGTGATCTGGCTGTCCGAACCGCTGTTGGCGCCGACCTGGAACTTCAGCGAGCTCTTGCTGCCGTCGAGCAGGTTGGTGCCGTTGAAGTTCGTCGACGCCGAGATGCGCGAGAGCTCCTTCTGCAGCGCGTCGACCTCGGTGGTGATGGCCTTGCGCGAGTCGGCGTTGTTCGAGTCGTTGCCGGCCTGGACGGCCAGGTCGCGCATGCGCTGGAGGATGGAGTGGGTCTCGGTGAGCCCACCTTCAGCGGTCTGCACGACGGAGATGCCGTCCTGGGCGTTGCGTGCGGCGACCGTCAGTCCGCCGACCTGCGAACGCAGGCCCTCGGAGATCGAGAGGCCGGCCGCGTCGTCAGCGGCACGGTTGATGCGGAGACCGGACGAGAGCTTCTCGAGGCTCTTCGAGAGGTCGTTCTGCGTGGCGTTCAGGTTGCGGTACGTGTTGTTGGCCGCGAGGTTGGTGTTGATCTGCATACCCATGGTGTTCTCCTCCGTGACTGGGTGGTGTTCGTCGGCCCATCCGTGGGCTGACACCGGCTACTGTCGACCGGCTCACGACGCGCGTTAGTGCGACGTCGAAAGTTTCCGAGGCGGTTCAGACCGCCGTGCTGAAGCCCTGCGGCTCGGGGTCGCGCAGCGCGCGCGCGATGCCCACGGCCGCGTTGGTCGCGACGCGCGACAGATAGGCGCTGCGTCGGGCGGGCGCCGTCTTCGAGACCGGCTCGAACGCGGCGTCGGAGTCGTCGGCGTAGTGCGCGGCGAGCCCGTCGCGCAGCAGGCGGACGGCCTCGGTGCGCTGCTGCGAGACGGCGCTGTGGGTGATGCCGAGCTCGTCGGCGATCTCGGTGACGGTGCGGTCGCCGAAGTAGACGCCCTCGACGATGAGGCGCATGCGCTCGGGCAGCGCCTCGACGGCGGCCCGCAGGTAGCGGCTGCGCTCGTCGACGAGGAGGTCGTCGCCCGGCAGCGGCAGGTCGCTCGCGAGGTGGTCGGCGACGGTGTCGTCGAGCGTCGAGACGGTGCGGCCGGCGTCGCTCAACGCGGACTGAGCCGTCTGACGGTCGACCCCGAGGGCCGAGGCGACCTCGTCGACCGACGGACGACGTCCCAGGGACGCGGTGAGCGCCTCCTGGACGGCGAGGGTCTCCTTGATGCGCTTGCGGGTGCCGCGGCTGGCCCAGTCGCCCGAGCGCATGTCGTCGGCGAACGCGCCGACGATGCGGGTTCGGGCGTAGGCGCCGAACGGGATGCCGAGGGTGGGGTCGAAGGCGTCGGCGGCCTGGACGAGGGCGACGGCGCCGACCCCGGCGAGGTCGTCGCGCGACAGGTGCGTCGCGCGGGCGCAGACCTCGGAGACGAGGTAGCCGACCAGCGGCAGGTTCTCGACCACGAGGGCGTTGCGTTCGGTGCGGTTCATCGCTTGCTCCCAGCAAGAGGCGTCCGGACGGACGGTGAATGGATCGCGGGCGCGACGAACAGCCCTCTGACCAGGGCGATGTCGAACCGGTGCGAACGGATCTGCGGGTAAGCGACGAGTGGTTGCGGTGCGTCGGCGACGCACGGTGCGTCGGGTCGTGAACGGGTGACTCGTCCCGAGGTCGGGTGGATTCGGGAGGAGCTCCGGGTGGGTCTGCGACCCTCCCGGCATCGCCAACGCTATCGGCGTCCACACAGCCTGAAGGGGGCCTGGGTGACCCCAGTCAGGGGGAACGGGTGTCGCATCTGTGGAGGACGCGGCCTGTACCCCTACCCCCGCAGTGGGGCGCACCGGCACCTTCCGACGGACGTCGTCGACCCGCTAGGGGCGTGTCCCGACGATCACCGCGGCCCGTCGCCTAACGCCGAGCCGGGTCGCGCCGATAGTCCTCCTCGTAGGGGACATCACCGCTCCCCCGCCGAGACCATCACCGATCGAGGAGACCCCATGGGCGCGAACGAACTGTCCGCGCTGCTCTGGCGTGAACGCGAGCTGCTCGAACTGCTCACGTTCAAGCTCGAGGAGGAGCAGCTGCTGCTCACCGCCGGCCGCACCCGGTGGATCGATCACGCCACGCGGGAGGTCGAGCAGGTGCTCGACCGGCTCCGGTCCGCCGGCCTCGACCGCAGCGTCGAGGTGTCGTCGGTCGCCCAGGAGTGGGGCACGGACGAGGAGGCGCCCCTCCGCGAGATCATCGCCGCGGCTCCCGCAGGCCCCTGGGGCGAGATCTTCACCGCCCACCTCGCGGCCATGACCGAGCTCACGGCCCGCATCGCGCAGCTGCGCGACGAGAACGAGCGGTTCCTCCGCGCGGCGGCCCGCGCCACGCAGGAGACGCTCGCGACGACGACCACCGACGCGGGCGCCGCCGCCGGCGCCATCTACGACGCCACGGGCTCCACCGCGGCGACGACCGCCGGTCGCCGGGTCGGCACCACCGGCCCCGCCTCGAGCGGGCATCTCTTCGACGGGAGACTCTGACCATGGGCAGCACCTTCGGTGGGCTGAACACCGCCTACTCCGGCCTCGCCGCCGCTCGTGCGGGCATCGACGTCACGGGGCAGAACATCGCCAACGTCAACACCGACGGCTACACCCGCCAGCGCGTCGCGACCTCGTCGATCGAGTCGCCCGCCCGTGCCGGGATCTTCAGCGCCGGCGTCGTGCCCGGCCAGGGCGTCTCGGTCGACGCCATCGCACGGCTCGGCAACCAGGTCGTCGACGGTCAGGTGCGGAGCGCGGCCTCGACCGCCGGGTACCAGTCGACCCGCGCCTCCGCGATCGCCACCCTCGAGGCGTCGCTCGGCGAGCCGTCGA
This sequence comes from Frigoribacterium sp. Leaf263, assembly GCF_001422285.1. Classification (GTDB taxonomy): domain Bacteria; phylum Actinomycetota; class Actinomycetes; order Actinomycetales; family Microbacteriaceae; genus Frigoribacterium. Next base: position 449,418 of record NZ_LMMO01000004.1, on the reverse strand, counting down.
CGAACGGCATCGCGAGTCAGCTGAACGCGTTCTGGTCGGCCTGGGGCGACGTCGCGAACAACCCGGGCGACTCCGGCCCCGCTGCCGTGCTGATCGGCCAGGCCACCTCGCTGGCCGCCGCGCTCTCGGCCGGGCACCGTGCCGTCGACGAGCAGTGGACCGGACTCCGACTGCAGGCCGACGGTCTCGCATCCGAGCTGAACAGCGCGGCGACGCAGGTCGCCGACCTCAACGACCGCATCCGCACGAACACGCAGCTCGGCGTCGGCTCGAACGAGCTGATCGACGCCCGCTCGGTGCTCACCGAGCGCATCGCGGCGATCGCAGGCGGTACCGTCCGCGACGCGGGCGACGGCACCGTCGATGTGCTGATCGGCGGGAACGCCCTGGTCAGCGGCACCTCGGCCCGCACCGTCACCGTGGCCGGCGACTACGCCCTCGCTTCAGGGGGCGGCGTCTCGGTCGAATGGGCCGACCGCCCCGGGCAGCCCATCCCGCTCACCGGCGGCAGCCTCGCCGGCACCGTGTCGCTGCTGCAGCCCGCCGCGGGCGGCGCCGGCGGCACGCTCGCGGAGGCCGCGGCATCGTACGACGCCCTCGCGACGCAGCTGGCCACGCAGGTCAACGCCGTGCACCGCACCGGAGTCACGACGGGTGGCGACGCCGGGGGCGACTTCTTCTCGGTCACGCCCGGCCTGTCGGCCGCCCGCAGCCTCACCGTTCAGGTCGCCGGAGCAGCGGGGATCGCCACCGGCGACGGCGTGGGAGGCGCGCACGACAACACGATCGCCCTCGCCATCGCGCAGCTCGGCGTCGGCCCCGGCTCACCCGATCGCGCCTGGTCGACCATCGTCGCCGGCATCGGGGCGACCGCGAAGAGCGAATCGCAGCAGGCGACCCTCACCGACCTCGCCGCGAACTCGGCGAAGAACCGTCAGCTCTCGGGCGCCGGGGTCAGCCTCGACGAGGAGAATGTGAACCTCCTCTCGTACCAGCACGCCTATCAGGGAGCGGCCCGAGTCATGACAGCCATCGACGAGATGCTCGACACGCTCATCAACGGCATGGGCCGGGTCGGGAGGTAGCGGACCATGATCAGTCGCGTGACCGACCAGATGAACAGCCTCCGGGCCCAGCAGCACCTGATGTCGAGCAAGACCCGGGTCGCCGAGAGCCAGGACCGCGCCTCGAGCCTGCAGAAGATCGGCAAGCCGTCCGACGATCCGACCGCCGCCGCCGAGGCCATGCGGGTGAAGAGCCTCCAGGCGCAGGCCGCCCAGCACTCCCGCAACGTCGACGACGGCGACGGCTGGTTGTCGACCGCCGACTCCGCGCTGTCGGCCACCGACTCGCTGATGGCGAAGATCCGTCAGCTCACCCTGCAGGGCGCCAACACCGGCGCCGTCTCGCAGGAGGCGCGTGATGCGATCGCGATCGAGATCGCCGGTCTGAAGGACGACCTGCTGGGCACCGCCAACGCGAGCTACAACGGTCGCAGCGTCTTCGCGGGCACCTCCGACGCGGGAGTCGCCTGGACGGACGACTACGAGTACACGGGCGCCGCCGTCTCGTCCGTCACCCGTCGGGTCGGTCCCGAGACGAGCATCCGCGTCGACGCCGACGGGGCCACGGCCTTCGGCGTCGGCGACGACTCGGTCTTCCGGCTCGTCGACTCGATCGTCGCCGACCTGAGGAGCGGCGCCGACGTCGGCACCCGCCTCGCCGAGATCGACACGCGGGTCACCGCGCTGCGGGCCGTGCAGTCCGACGTCGGCGCCCGCCACGCCCAGCTTCTGAGAGCCGAGGACACCCTGATGGACACCACCGTGAGTCTCGAGACCCAGCGGTCCCAGCTGGAGGACCTCGATCTCGGCCAGGCCGTGCTCGACCTCAAGCTGCAGGAGAACAGCTACCAGGCGGCTCTGGCCGTCACCGCCAAGGTCATCCAGACCTCGCTGATGGACTTCCTCCGATGAGCGGCACGATGCAGTCGCAGGTCAGCTTCGTCGGCTCGCCGTTCGGTCTCGAACCGCGGGTCGAGTTCGTCCTCGACGAGATCGTCGGGGCCACGGGGCTCTACGCGCTGCGGAGCGCGGACGCCGACGACGACGTCCGCCTCTTCGTCCTCGATGCGGCCGTGCACCTCCCGGACTACTCGCCCGTCGTGACCGACGAGCAGACGACGCTGCTCGGGCTGACCGACGCGGACGACGCGATGCTCCTCGTCGTGGCGACCCCCGCCTCCTCGGGGATGACCGTGAACCTGCTGGCGCCCATCGTCGTCAACCGCCTGACCGGGGCCGGCGCGCAGCTGATCCTCGAGGGGCAGGACTGGCCGCTCCGGGCCGAGCTCGACCCCCGCTGACGACTCTCGGGCGCCGGCCAGGCGACCGTCCGCCGACCGGGGCCTGCGACACGCCGAGGGGTGTCCTCCAGAGTGCCGACACCCGCGTCACGGTCCGACAACGATGACCCGATCCGGGTCTGACGTGCCGGCCCGATGCTGTCTCATGGGGTGATGCACGAGGCACGGACGACCACCCCCCGACGGCTCGCCGCCCGGGCGCGGGCCGTCGCGAGCGGCGTCGCGCTGAGCACCGGGCTGCTGCTCGTCGGCTGCACCGCCGACGTGCCCACCGCCGGCCCCGCCCTGTCCGACGCGTCGTCGTCGAGCCGCGCCGACGTGCCGACCACGGCGGGCCCCTCGCCGGTGGCGCCCACGACCGGCACCGGCGGCGTCACCGTCGCCGACGACGCCGCGACCACCGACGTCGTCACCGGCCTCGAGGCCCCCTGGTCGGTCGTCCGCCTCGACAGCGGGTCGGCGCTCATCAGCCTCCGCGACAGCGGCCGCGTGGTCGAGCTCACGCCCTCGGGCGAGCTGCGCGACGTCGCCCGGATCGAGGGCGTCGTGCACGAGGGCGAGGGCGGGCTGCTCGGTCTCGCCGTGCTCGGCGGAGCGCCGTCGTACCTCTACGCCTACCTCACCACCGCCGACGACAACCGCATCGTGCGGGCCCCGATCACCGGCGCCGCCGGGTCGTACGGCCTGGGCGGCCTCGAAGAGGTGCTCACCGGGATCCCGAAGGCGTCGAACCACGACGGCGGCCGACTCGCGTTCGGACCCGACGGCATGCTCTACGCGACGACGGGCGACGCCTCCGACCCGACCGCCTCTCAAGACCCCGACTCGCTCGGCGGCAAGGTGCTGCGCCTGTCGCCGACCGGCGCCGTGCCGACAAGCAACCCGATGCCCGGCTCGCCCGTGTACACCCTGGGTCACCGCAACCCGCAGGGCATCGCGTGGGACGCCTTCGGGTCGCTCTGGGCCGCGGAGTTCGGGCAGGACACCTACGACGAGCTCAACTCGCTGTCGCCCGGCTCGAACTACGGCTGGCCCGAGGTCGAGGGGCGCGGCGACGACGGCGAGTTCCTGAACCCCGTGCTGCAGTGGTCGACCGACGAGGCCAGCCCGAGCGGTCTGACGGCGGTCGGCTCGACCCTGTTCCTGGCGGGGCTGGGCGGCGAGCGGCTCTTCGAGATCCAGGTGCCCGAGACCTCCGAGGCCGTGGCCACCGAGCGCTTCACGGGCGACGAGTCGCTGGGGCGGATCCGCGACGTGCTGCCCGGGCCCGACGGCACCCTCTGGCTCGTCACGGGCAACACCGACGGCCGGGGGTCGCCCGGCGACGACGACGATCGCATCGTGTCGGTGCCGCTGACCCGCGCACCCTGACCCGCGCCTCCCGACCCGCGCCTCGCGTTCCGCGCCGGGCCCCTGCTCCGCGCCTCCCGACCAGCGCCTCCCGCGGCACGATCCGTGCCGTCGAGGGGAGGCCCCCTGCGCGCCGTGCGGTCCCTTCGGGGGGCGGGCGGGTTACCCTGTGACACGATGAGCGAGCACGACCCCCACCTCGGAACCGCACCCGGCAGCGCCCGTCCCCACAGCGTGCCGCCGGGTCTCGCCGCGCCCACGGGCACGCGTCTCGGTGGGGCCGGCGGCTTCGAGCCGATCAGCCTGCGCACGGCGGTCGACGTCCCCTCGGCCGAAGCCCGTCTGGCCGCTCTCGGCCAGAGCCGCAGCACCTCGGCCCTCGGCGAGCGCGCCGATCTGCTGCGTCTGCTGGGTCGACTCGACGAGGCCCTGGCCATCGCCGAAGAGGCCTTCCGGCTCGCGCACTTCACAGGCGACCGGGCCGACTCGACGGCCGCGCGCATCCGCCGCGCTCACATCTTCCGCGAGCAGGGCAAGCTCGATCGCGCCCTGAACGATCTGCACACGAGCCGCATCACGGCCGCCACCGAAGAATGGCGCGAGCTCGAGGCCGCCGCCGCCGAGCTCGAGGGCTACACGCTGCTCGAGCTCGAGCGGCACGACGAGGCCCGCGAGAACCTGGCGCAGTCCCTGACCGCCTACGCGGCCACCGGGGCTCCGCGCGACCGCGTCACCGATCTGCAGAACGCGTTCGACGACGTCCTCCGGGCGTATCTCGCGCCCGACGACGCGCCGGCCGCACCCGCCGACATCAGCGAAGGAGGCGCGGCGCACGTCTCCGACGCCCCTCTCGACGCCCCCCGCCCCGGCGACACGAACCCCACCGCGGGCCTGCCCTCGACGGCGCTGTCCGACCCCGCGGCCGTCGACCCCGTCGCCGAGCCGGTGGCCGTCGACCCCGCCGCAGCCGCCCGGGCGGCCGCCACGCGGACGGACGACTCGCACGACCGCGCGACCCGTCGTGACGAACGGGCCGCCGAGCGAGCGGCGGCCGAGTCCGACCGTCCCGTCCGCGCCGACACCAGCCTCTGGGGCAAGATCTCGAGCCTCGCCGCGAACGCCGCCGGGCACCGAGAGGGCGACCGCTTCCGCGACTCCGCCCCTCGCGGCGGCCGCGGCACGGACTCCGACCACGACGACGACACGACCCGCCCGGGCGCCACGGGCGTCACCGGGGTCGTCGAGGGTCTGCCCGACGACGACCGGCCGACGACCTGGCCGTTCCCGTCGCGGTGACCCGCGCCTCCCACCGCACCCGCACCTCCTGCCCTCCCCGCGAGTCCTGACGTCGCCGTGGCCGATCTCGAGCGCGTGAGGCGCTGGGCCGACGCCCTCATCGCCCTGCATCTCGACCCGACGGTGTGGACCTTCGGCTTCGACAACGCGAAGACCCGTGCCGGGCTGTGCGACTACACGAAGAAGCGGATCACCGTGTCGCGGCATCTGGCGGAGCGCTACGACGACGACGAGATCCACCAGGTGCTGCTGCACGAGGTCGCCCACGCCCTCGCGGGGTCGAAGGCGGGGCACGGACCCCGCTGGAGGTCCGTCGCCGGCGATCTCGGCTACGTCGGCGACCGCCTGCACGACGGCGCCATCGCGTCCGATCTCGCCCCCTGGGTCGGTGTCTGCTCGGAGGGTCACGAGCACTACCGCTACCGCGAGCCGAGACGGCCGCTGTCGTGCGGTCGCTGCTCGCGCCGCTACGACCCCGAGCACCTGATCACCTGGACGAAGCGCGTAACCGCTTAGACTGGTTCGGTGCAGACCGGACAGTGGCTCAGATCCGACACCGACACCCGGTGGTTCTTCGACTCGGGGTCGCTCGGGCTCGACTTCGCCTATCTCGGCGGGTTCCGGGCCGGATCGCGCTTCGGCCCCGAGTCCGGTCTCGACCTGCCGGCCGACGGGTCGACCCCGTGGGACGGCCTGCTGCTGCCCGCCGATCTCGACGACTGGATCGGCGAGCGCTTCGAGGGCGTCGCCGGATCCGCGGGCGACCGCGAGCTGGCCGACGCGCGGGGCCTCCGCGATGCGATCGCGCGTCTGGCCGTGGCCTCCGCCGACGGCACGTCGACCGATCCTCAGGACGTCGACACGCTCAACCTCTTCGCCGCGCTGCCCGACGTGCCGCCCTCGCTCGCGGGCGGACGTCGCCAGGCCGGCGCCGGTCGACTCCGCCTCGGGCAGGCCATGGCGTCGGTCGCGCGTGACGCCGTGGCGCTGTTCACGACGGTCGGGTTCGTCGGCGGCTCGGACTCGCGCCTGCGCCGCTGCTCGAACGAGGCGTGCGGACTCGTGTTCTTCGACGAGTCGCGGGCGGGCAGTCGCCGCTGGTGCTCGATGCAGCGCTGCGGCAACCGCGCGAAGGTGCGAGCGCACCGCCAGCGCACCGCCGCGCGCTGACCCGGGGCGCACGCCGACGCCGCGCGTGCAGAACGCCAGGTCGTGGACACGACGCCGGCTCCACCCCTGGCGTCGTGTCCACGACCTGGCGTCGTGACCGCAGCGTGGCGGCGAGGCGGCCTGCGCCAGTCGACCCGCGCCTCCTCGGGTCAGTCGACGACCGAGACGTCCTTCCAGAACGCGACGTAGCCCGAGTAGTCCGAGCCGACGCGCTCGAACGAGGCGGGGATCGGCTCGGGGTAGCTCCAGGCGCGATCCTGCAGGAGGGTGTCGCCCGACTTGACGCTGAAGTACTGCGTGTCGCCCTTCCACGGGCAGTGGTACTGGGTGGGGCTCTTCTCGAGCAGGCTCTCGTCGACGCTCGACGGCGGGAAGTACCAGTTGCCCTCGATCGAGACGAGCTCATCTTTCGGGGCCTCGGCGACGACGGTTCCGTCGGTGAGCACTGCCTTCATGGTTCCTCCAGCGGTTCGGGCGACGGGGTGGTCGCGATGCGGCACAGGCTACGCCGCGCCCCCGACAGTGGGCACCGGCGCGGCTCAGGAGGCGCGGCGCGTCTCAGGAGGCGCGGGCCGGTTCAGGAGGCGCGGGCCGGGCTAGGAGGCACCGGCGCGACTCAGGAGGCGCGGCGCAGCTCAGGAGGCGCGGGTGGCCGACACGAGGTCGGCCCGGCCGGTCGCGACGAGCTCTCCCGCCGAGGCCGACGCCGTGAGCAGGTGCGACGTCGCCCGCCGGAGCGACACCGCGGCGGCGCAGGCGACGGCCGCCTCGGGCGACGACGAGTCGATGCCGACCGCGGCGAGCGCGTCGACGACGGCTCCGGCGGCGAGCTGGTCCTCGACCGCAGGGCGGAAGCCGTCGGGCTCGACGGCGCCGGCGGCGACGATCGCGACGACGGCGCGGTCGCCCCGGTCGGCCTGCCGCTCGAGCACGCGGCGGGCGACGCCGTCGGCGTCGGCGGGGGTCGTCACGAGCAGCACCTCGACGGTCTCGGCGTGCACGGGCCCGTCGCCGCGCTCGGTGGCATCGGCGCCCTCGCTCCGGTCAGCCCCTTCGGACGCCTCCGCGACGGCGTCGAGCACGGCGGCGACCGTCTCGTCGGTCGAGAGCAGCCCGTGCCCGTCGAGGGCGTCGACGACCACGACGAGGTGGGCGCCGGGTGCGATGCGGCCGGCTCCGGCGATGCCGTGGTCGAGCCTGACCTGGTACTTCTGCTGGCCGTGCGTGTTCATCCCTCCACAGTAGGTCGGACGAGCGGAGCGGTGGCCGAGCATGACGCGCGATGACGGACCGCCGCGACCCGCGCCTCCTCGGCCCCTCCACAGGCGGCCCCCTCCACAGGCCGCAGGAGTTGGATCGACGCATGCACGTGCAGCTCAAGATCCGCCTCGCCTGCCCCGTCGACATCGCGACGGACGCCCTGCGCGACCCGCGCGTGATGGTCGCCGTGACCACGCCCCTCGTGAAGTACCGCTCGGATGCACCCGAGGGCTTCCCCGAGCGCTGGACCGAGGAGGCGCACCCGGTCTCGGCGAGCATCCTCGGGGTCCTGCCCCTCGGCAGCACGCACGTCGACCTCGACTGGCACGAGCGCGACGGCGCCTGGATCCAGCGCGACACCGGCACGGGCACGAGCGGCCAGTTCGCCCGGATGCGCATCAACCACCGCATGGCCGTCTCGCCCATCGGCACCGGCGAGACGCTGCTGCGCGACCGGATGGAGTTCCACGCCGGGGCCCTCGGCCTGCTGCTCTGGCCCGGGCTCTGGGCGACCTGGCAGTGGCGCGCGTTCCGGATGAAGGCGCTCGCGCCGACCTGGCGCGGGGCGCCGACGCACCCGAAGCACGCCTAGAGGGCGTTCCGAGGCCGTGGGCGGCCGCGTCGCGGACCTGAGAAGGAGGCGCGAGCACTGTCGGAGGCGCTGCGTACGGTGGGTGACGTGACCGACCCGACCCGCGCCTCCTCAGCTTCCGCCTCCGACCTCACGACGCCCGGCGAGGCCGTGGCCGTCGACGTGCTCGCCCCGGCGAGGCCGAGTGCGGCGCAGGGGGCGCTCGACATCGCGTCGTGGCGTCGGACGATCCACCGCCTCTACCGCGATGTACGCGAGTCGGCCGATCTGGTCGAGGCGCACGACCTCTGGCGGCGCACCCGCGACGAGCTCTTCACCACCCACCCGTCGACGCCTCTGCTGCCCGAGGACCGCCCCGGGTTCACCGGGCTTCCGACGACTCCGTACGACCCGGCCTGGCGGTTCGAGGTCGTCGTCGAGCCGGTCGAGACGCGACGCATGGTCGTCGAGACGGGCACCGACGGCGATGTGCAGTTCGACCTCGTCGGGGTGGCGAGCGTGCCCGGCGTCGGGCGGCTCGACGTGTGGAAGCTGGTGCAGTACGGCGGGGGCCTGTTCGTGCCCGTGAAGGACGCCCTGGCAGGCAGGCCCGGTGGCACGTACGGCGGCGGCCGCTACCTGATCGACTCGGTCAAGGGCGCCGACCTCGGCGCGGGCACCGAGCCCGGCACGATCGTGCTCGACTTCAACTTCGCCTACAACCCGAGCTGCGCCTACGACCCCGCCTGGGCCTGCCCCCTCGCCCAGCCGGGCAACACGGTCGCCGTGGAGATCCCGGTGGGCGAGCGGTACGGGACGGTGCGCTGAGGCGTCGTTCGAACGGGGGCTTGATGCTTTCGAAGTCGCCTGGCTGACGCTGAGGGGTGAAGAACGTCATCCCCGGAGGGGCCCGCTAGCCCCCACTCGTAGAGGACCCGCGCCTCCTCGGGCACCCCCGTCGCGCTTTCCGTGCACCTCCGCTAAGCTGGGATCACTTGCGAGTCGGCCTGACCGGCTCCCTGCGTCGTAGCACGCCCCTCCCCGCCTCTCCCGTCCTGGCACACACCCAGGCAGCCAGCAGGCGCGCGAAGCTCACTCTGCGGCGAAACGATCGTGCACACCTGCACCGTCGCCACATCTCGAGCCCGGCTACGACAGCCGTTCTCCCGGCTCTGCCCCGCCCTCGCGCGAACACGTCAGCACGACGTCGTCGCCCGTCACGGTGGTCACGCAGCCTGGCCCGGCTCGACACCGATGCCCCGAAAGGTGCACCACATGTCAACCACCACACTCGACACCGAGAACACCACCCCCGACGGCTCGACCGTCGACGAGACGACCGACACCGTCACCTTCAGCTCGCTCGGCGTCCCCGCCCCGATCGTCAAGTCGCTCGCGGCAGAGGGCAAGACCAACGCCTTCCCGATCCAGGTCGACACCCTCCCCGACACGCTCGCCGGGCGCGACGTGCTCGGTCGCGGCAAGACCGGCTCGGGCAAGACCCTCGCGTTCTCCATCCCCATGGCGGCCCGTCTCGGCGGCAAGCTCGCCGGCGGCCAGCGTCGCGCCGGTCGCCCCCTCGGTCTGGTGCTCGCCCCCACCCGCGAGCTCGCCACGCAGATCGACGCCGTCCTGGCCCCGCTCGCCGCGGCCTACGGCATGCGCACCACCACCATCTTCGGCGGCGTCTCGCAGAACCGTCAGGTGCAGGCCCTCAAAGCCGGCGTCGACATCATCATCGCCTGCCCCGGTCGCCTCGAGGACCTCATGAAGCAGGGCTTCGTGAAGCTCGACGCCATCGAGATCACCGTGCTCGACGAGGCCGACCACATGGCCGACCTGGGGTTCCTGCCCGGCGTCACGCGCATCCTGAAGGCCACCCCGAACGACGGCCAGCGCCTCCTCTTCAGCGCCACCCTCGACAACGGCGTGGACAAGCTGGTCAAGCAGTTCCTCCACAACGAGGTGCTGCACTCGGTCGACGAGGCCAACTCGCCCGTCGCCAAGATGACCCACCACGTGTTCGAGACGCCCGACGTCGACAGCAAGAACGCCCTCGTGCAGACGCTCGCCGGCGGCAAGGGGCGCCGCATCCTCTTCATGCGCACCAAGCACCACGCCAAGAAGCTCGCCAAGAAGCTGACCGACGCCGGCATCCCCGCCGTCGACCTTCACGGCAACCTCTCGCAGCCTCAGCGCGACCGCAACCTCGCCGCCTTCCAGGACGGCTCGGCCCGCGTGCTCGTCGCCACCGACGTCGCCGCCCGTGGCGTGCACGTCGACGACATCGAGCTCGTCATCCACGTCGACCCGCCCACCGAGCACAAGGCGTACCTGCACCGCTCGGGCCGCACCGCCCGCGCCGGAGCCGAGGGCGACGTCGTCACCCTCGTCATCCCCAGCCAGAAGCGCGACGTCGCCCAGCTGATGAAGAAGGCCGACATCCGTCCGACCATCACCGCCGTCGTGCCGTCCTCGCCCGAGGTCGCCGCGCTGGTCGGCGAGGTCGCCGCCTACGTGAAGCCGGCCCCCCGCGCGGCCGTCCAGCAGCAGCAGGGCGGCGGCGGTCGCTCGCAGGGCGCCAACGCGCAGCGCAAGCGCGCCGCCCGTCAGGACTCGCAGGGCAACCCCATCGCCCGCCAGGACCGCTCGGGTCGCCCCGCGGCCTCGGCCGGCGGCTCGCGCGACGGACGCCAAGGAGGCGCGGGTCGCTCATCCGACGCCGGTCGCGGTCGCGACGGTGCCGCTCGCTCGGGTGGCTCGCGTGACGGCGGACGCCAGGGTGCCGGCCGCGACGGCGGTGCGCGCCGCGACGCCGCCCCCCGTGGCGGAGCCTCGACGTTCTACTCGACGGAGTCCGGGCGCGGCGCGGTGACGCCCGTCCGCGAGGGCGGCCGTGACGCCGGGCGCGACGCCGGCCGTGACGAGACGCGTGGCACCCGCCAGACCGGTCGCCGTGCCCAGAGCGACGGCGGTCAGAGCCGCACCAACGCCGTGCGCAACGACCAGGCCGACTTCGCCGCATCGCAGGGCGGCCCCCGCGAAGGCGGGCAGCGCTCCGGCGGACGCCGCGCCTCCTCGGAGGGCGGTCGCCCCGGCTCGCTCAAGGTCGGCGGCCTCGTCGGCGGCAAGGCCCGCACCGGCGGCGGCCAGCGCAGCGGTCGCTGACCCCCGCGCCTGACGCCGCGACCCGCCTGACACCCCGTTCTCAGCGCAACACCCGCATTCATCGGGGTGTCGCGCCGAGAACGGGGTGTTGCGCGTTGCACCGCCGCGCAGCGCGTCAGCGCACGCCGGCGCGGCGGAGCGCAGAGACGAGCGGGTCGCCCCGGAGGGCGTCGGCCCAGCTCCACCTCACGACGGCCTTCACGCCGGGCAGCGAGCGCAGGGCGTCCTCTCGGCGCTTCTCGTCGATGACGACCTGCTCGGGCGTGCGTCCCCGCCTCGGACCCGCATCGCGGTACTTCACCTCGCCGTCGAACTCGCCGATGACTCCGCATTCGGGCCACCAGAAGTCGACGATCCCCACGAGCGATCCCTCGCGCGGGAACCGGATCTGCAGCTCGGGCCTCGAGAGCCCCGCGAGGTGGATGACAGCGCGACTCAGGGACTCGCCCGGCGAGTCGGCGCGAGCGTCGGCGAAGGCGATCGCGGCCGTGGCGCGTCGACTGCCCGGAACGCCGGGACGCAGCGCCGCCACCGCCTCGAGCTCCGACCGCGAGAAAGCACCGGTGCGCAGACCGTGGTCGAGGATCACGGCCCCGCCCGCGAGATCGTGTCGCCTCACAGCGTCGACGGCGGCCTGACGAGACACCGCGACGCGCAGACCGTCGACGACATCGACCTCATCGACGACGAACGGCCCCGCGTGCTGATGCGCCCAGGGGCCGACCTTGTCGCGATCACGCCGGGGGTCGATGACGTGCACGCGCTCGGGCCAGTCCCCCAGCAGCGGGAAGCCGCGGAGCGCCAGCGCCGACTCGTGCGAGACGACGACCTCGTCGCCGAACCGCGGCACGACGGCATGCACCCGGATCACATGGCGTTCGACGGCCGTGAGCGCCTGCCAGACAGGAGCGGGCACGTAGGCGCCGGGTGCGACCCGCTGCAGGAGCCCTCGCCGGGCGTCGCGCTCGATCGCCGAGCTGCCGCCGCCCGCTCGGATGACGGAGGCACGGCGGATCAGCATTTCGAGCACGGGTCGAGCATGACGCATGTGATCCGCACGACGCCACCCGCGCCTCCTCGGCTGTGGATGATCGGCCCAGCACCCCGAAAGCCGCGCTACACCCCGATCAATGCGGGTGTAGCGCGGCTTTCGAGGTGTCGCAGCGAACGAGCGCCGGCGCGCCGGCGCGGCGGCGCGGCGGCGGCTAGTGGAGCGCGCCGACGGAGGCCAGCGCGGCCCGCAGCAGGGCGCCGCGCCCGCCCTCCATCTCGGCGGCGACGTCGTCGCTCGCGGCCTGATGCGGGGTCAGCCACGTGAGCTCGAGGGCGTCCTGGCGGGGGTCGCAGGTGCCCGTGACCGGCACGACGTAGGCGAGCGACACGGCGTGCTGACGGGCGTCGGTGTAGACCGACGAGCCCGGCAGCGGGAAGTACTCGGCGACCTGGAACGGCACCGGCGACGGCGGCAGCTGCGGGAACGCCATCGGCCCGAGGTCCTTCTCGAGGTGGCGGAACAGAGCGGTGCGCAGGCTCTCGCCGTACATGACGCGACCGGAGACGAGCATGCGCGACATCGACCCCTCCGACGACGCCCGCAGCAGCACGCCGACCTCGGTCACGACGCCCATGCCGTCGACGCGCACCGGCACCGCCTCGACGTAGAGGATCGGCAGACGCTGACGTATCTGGAAGAGCTCCTCTTCGGAGAGCCAGCCGGGATTCGGGTCGGGGGTCTGCACGGAGCTCATGGGGCATGTCTACCAACCCCGTGTGACGGTCGGGTGACGAAAACGCTACAGGCGAACACGGCGACCACGGCCCTGGATAGGCTCGGCCCATGGTGCAGATCGATCCCTCCGTCATCCAGTGGTCCGTCGACGAGTCCGAGCGCGACGGTCGGCCGCTGCTCGTCCTGCTGCACGGGGTGGGCTCGCACGAGGGCGATCTGATCGGGCTGGCACCGTACCTCCCGCAGGCGTTCGCGATCGCCTCGCTGCGGGCGCCGCTCGCCCACGGCGACGGTTTCTCGTGGTATCCGCTGACCACTCCGGGCTCGCCGGACCCCGCACCGGTCGACGAGGCCGCGACGGCCGTGCTGACCTGGCTCGACTCGCTCGCCGAGTCGCACCCGAGCGTGAGCCTGCTCGGCTTCTCGCAGGGAGGCTCGCTGTCGCTGCAGCTGCTCCGGCGTGCGCCCGAGCGCTTCACGTTCACGGCCGTGCTAGCCGGCTTCGTCGTCGACGACCCGGCCTCCGCCGACGCCGACGCGGCCCTCGCGCGCGTCCGACCCGCCGTCTTCTACGGTCGTGGCGACGCCGACCAGGTCATCCCGATCGATGCCGTCACGCGCACGACCGACTGGCTGACCGAGCACGCCGACGTCGACGTCGAGGTCTACGCCGACCTCGCGCACGGAGTCTCGCAGGACGAGCTCGACGACCTCAACGCCTTCATCTCGCGCGTGACGAACCCGGTCACCGCCGACACGACGCAGGCGCCCGACAGCTCCGACGTCGTCCTCTAGGGGTCGGGTCGTGGCCGTCATCGCCGTCACCGGCAGCGTCACGCACCGGTATCGCGCCGAGCGCGGTCTGCTGCGGCTGGCGGTCGAGCTCGAGGGCGACGACCGGTCGAGCGTCGTGGACGACGGCGTCACCGTCCACAACCGCGTCACCGAGCAGGCGACGACCCTGCGTCGCCAGGGGGCGGCGACGTGGTGGACGGCCCGATCCGTGTCGGTGGGTCCCGTGACGGAGCCGGTCGCGATCGACGGGACCCGCGCCTCCTCGGTGCGGTACCGGACGCGGTCGACGATCGAGGTGAGGTTCCAGGACTTCACCGCGCTGGCCGACTGGGTGGGCGAGCTCGCGCACGTCGAGGGCGTCACGATCGAGGGCGTCGAGTGGTCGCTCGGGCACGCGCGCCGGGCCGAGGTCGAGCAGGACGCCCGACTCGCCGCCGTGGCGGACGCCGTCGCGCGCGCCTCGGACTACGCCGACGCCCTCGGGCTGGGCGCACCCGAGCTGCAGGCCGTCTACGAGCCGGGGCTGCGGCCGGGCGAAGGAGGCGCGGGTGGCGTCCCGTTCATGGCCTCACGGTCGATGATGGCCGGCTCGTCCGTCGACGCCTCGGGCTCGGTCGTGTTCGACCTGCAGCCCGACGACATCGAGGTCACGGCGACCATCAGCGCGGACTTCACGGCCTGAGGCGCACACCCGCCCCGTCTGCTCGGACCTGCTTGCTCCACACCCCTTCGTACTCGAACGGGACGAAGCCGACGGCCTCGTTCACGTCGAGCATGGGCCGGTTCTCCTCCGCGTTGAACGTGAAGACGCCGGGGTGGCCGGGGCGTTCGGCGGTGAGCAGATCGGTCGTGGCGATCTTGAGCAGCCAGCCGAGCCGGTGCCCGCGGTGCTCGCGCAGCACGAGGGTGTCCTGCTGGAAGGCGGGGCGCGACCGCTCGGCCGGTGCCTCCAGCTGACTGAATCCGGCGAGTCGACCCGTCGGCACGTGCTCGACGACGGCCGTGAAGCGCGTGCGCGGGCCGGCGAGCGCCTGGTCCTCGGCGTCACGGAACCGCTCGGCGGTCCAGATGTCCTCGGGCTCGTCGACCCCGCCCGACGGTGCGTCCGTGCTCATCCGGGTCTCGAGGTCGGCGAGGTCGGCCAGCCACTCGTCGGGCGATCGGCCGATCCAGGTGCGCAATCGGTAGTCGTCGCCCGCGGCGGCCCGGGCGCGGTCTCGGATGCCGGCCAGCGCCTCCTCGTCCACGGGCAGGGCGAGGCGGCTGCAGCGCATCACCTGCCCGAGCACCCAGTCGCGCCCGAGCAGCAGGCGCACCGCGGGGTCGTCGGCGCCGACCGAGCCGGCGCCGGTCGGGGGCAGGAGGCGCGGTCCGGCATCACCGAGGGAGCGCACGTACGCGATCACCTGGGTGCGACCCTCGCGGCGCGCGACCTCCTCGACGTGGGCGAGCAGCGCCGACCCGATGCCGCGGCGTCGGTGCGAGGGCAGCACCGTGACGTCGACGTGGGCCGTGGTCGCGGCGTCGCCGTCGAGACGGCTCTCGTACGAGCCGGTGGCGACGATGCGACCGGCGTCGCGGACGACGAACCAGCGCATGTCCTTGTAGGCGTCGAGCCAGTTCGGCAGTTGCTCGTCGGGCAGCCAGGCCATCTCGTCCGAGCCGAGCGCATGCGCCCGCGTCACATTCTCGACGGCGACCGCCTCGACGAAGTCGGCGGCGTCGGGGCCGTCGAGGGTCGCGGGGACGGCGATCCGCTCGATGACGATCGGTGCTCGGTCGATGGGGGTCATGTCGTGCCTTTCAGCCGCAGGAGCGTGCGGTCTCACGCTCGCCGCCCCGCGGGCAGCCGACCAGACTAGCGGGTCCGGTGCGGCGTAGAACGGCATCATGAGCGATCCGACCGACTCCGACCTGCTCGACCGGCACGACCTCGAGCGCTTCGTCACCGCCCAGGAGGCGCACGGCACCTACGACCGGGCCCTCGCCGAGCTGCGCGACGGCCGCAAGACGAGCCACTGGATGTGGTTCGTGTTCCCGCAGGTCGCGGGGCTGGGTCGCAGTGCGACCGCCGAGCGGTACGCCATCGCGACGATCGGCGAGGCCCGGGCGTACCTGGCGCATCCGCTGCTCGGACCGCGGCTGCTCGACTGCGTCGACGCCCTGCTCGACCTGCCGACGGACGACCCGGAGCAGGTCTTCGGGGGCGTCGACGCGATGAAGGCGCGCTCGTCGCTGACGCTGTTCGCCCAGGCGGCGCCGGCCGAGCGGAGGTTCTCGCAGGCGTTGGCGAAGTACTTCGGCGGCGAGCTCGATCGGGCGACGCTCGACCGGCTCTGAGGCCGGCGGCCGGGGAGGCGCGGCCCACTAGGGTCGGAGCATGAGCGTTCTGATCGCGGGCTGCGGCGACCTGGGCACCGAGACGGGGCTGCGGTTCGCGACCGACGGGCACCGCGTCGTCGGGCTCCGGCGTCGCGCCGACCTGCTGCCGTCCCGCATCGAGGGCCGGTCGGTCGACCTGCGCCGCGAGGTGCCCGTCGTCGACGACGACACCGAGGTCGTCGTCGTGGCCCTCGCGGCCGGCTCGCGCACGCCGGGCGAGTACCGCGCCACCTACGTGGAGGGCCTGCGCAACGTGCTCGACGGGATCGCGGCGTCGGCTGCCGACCCGCGCCTCCTCGTCGTCTCGTCGACCGCCGTGTACGACGTGACCGACGGCAGCCTCGTCACGGAGGAGACCCCCGCGCACGGCGGCACCCCCACCGCCGACGTGCTGCTCGAGGCCGAGCAGCTGCTGCGCGAGCGTGCGCCCGAGGCGGTGACGCTGCGCCTCGGCGGCGTCTACGGGCCGGGTCGCGAGCGACTGATCGAGCAGGTGCGCGACGGGAGCGCCACGCGATCCGAACGGCGCGACGGCTCGCCTCACACCAACCGCATCCACCGCGACGACGCCGCGGCCGCGATCGTGCACCTCACGACGGTGGTCTCGGAGCCCGAGGCCGTCTACCTCGGGGTCGACGACGAGCCGGCCCGGCTCGACGAGGTCCTGCTCTTCCTGGCCGCCGAGCTGGGCGTCACGGCGCCGGCGATGGCTCCCCCGACGGGTCGGCAGGCGGGCGGCGACAAGCGGCTCTCGAACGCCCGACTGCGGTCGACGGGGTTCGCGTTCGCCTACCCGACGTTCCGTGAGGGGTATCGCGCCGTGCTCGGCGGCGAGGGGACGCGGCACGCCTGAGGGTGTGTGCGCGGAGGCGTGGCGCTGAGGGTGTCGCGCATAGGGCCGCGGGCGCGCGCGCGGGCGGCGGGCGGCGGGCGGCGGGCGGCGGGCGTGACGCTGAGGGTGTCGTGCACAGGGCCGCGGGCGCGGAAGGCGCCGCGCACAGAGCCGCTGCGGTGCTCCCTCCCCCGCCGCGCCTCCTCGGCGTCGCGCACGGCCGCGATGACGGTTCGCCGGGGGGCCAGGCGCGCCCGGGTACGGTGGACGCGTGCTCCCCGACCATGACGTCCCTGCCGCTCGGCGACGGCTCTTCCCTCTCCTGACGCTGCCGATGGGGGTCCGCCGTGTCGATCGCGCCGCCGCGCACCTGATGAACGGTCGCGAGCGGCACCCGCGGTCGGACCGGGCCTGGAAGCGCCTCTCGCACTCCGCCGACCACGGCACCCTCTGGCTGACGACCGCCGCTGTGCTGCTGCTCGTCGGCGACCGGCGGGCCGGGTCGCGCGGCGCCCTCTCACTCGGCATGGCGAGCCTCATCGCCAACGCCGTCGGCAAGAACCTGATCGGCGGTCCGCGCCCTCTGCTCGACGACGTGCCCATCGCTCGTCAGCTGCGTCGTCAGCCGCGAAGCGCCTCGTTCCCGTCGGGTCACACGGCCAGCGCCGTGGCGTTCGTCACCGGGGTGGCGCTCGAGTCGCCCCGGACCGGTCTCGTCCTCGCCCCGCTGGCGGCCGCCGTCTCGTACTCGCGACTGAAGGTCGGGGCGCACTGGCTCTCGGACGTCGTGGGCGGGGCGCTGCTCGGCGCCGGCGTCGCCGTCGCAGGGCGCCTCGTGCTGCCCGTGCCCGCGCATCCGGCCGGCCCGGCCGCTCTGGCCGGCGAACCGATCGAGCTGCCCGCGTCGTCGCGCGGCGAGGGCGTCCTCGTGGTCTCGAACGGGGCGTCGGGGGCTGCTCGTCGACGAGACCCCGTCGCACTGCTGCGCAGACGGCTTCCGGAGGCGCGCTACCGGTCGCTCGGTGACACCGACCTCGGCGAGATGGTCGCCGCCGAACTGCGGCGGCGGAACCCCCCGCGGGTGCTCGCGGTCGTCGGCGGCGACGGCACGGTCGAGACCGCCGCGAGGGTCGCGCTCGAACACGATCTGCCGCTGCTCGTCGTGCCCGGCGGCACCTTCGATCACTTCTCCCGTGCGGTCGGCACCGACTCGGTCGACGCGGCGGTCGCCGCCCTGTCCGCCGGCTCGGGAGCCCGCGTGGACGTCGCCGCCGTCGACGTCGACGGCGAGCCGCACCACCTCGCGATCAACGCCACGGCCCTGGGCGTCTACGCCGACTACCTCGCCGAGCGCGACCGTCTCGAGGGGCGCCTGGGCAAGCGCGTGGCCGGGCTCGTGTCCGGGGTGCAGATCCTGCGACGGGGGCGCACGGTGACCATCGAGCGAGACGACGATGCGGCGAGCCGCGGTGACGCTGGTGCGTCGGATGCCGGTGCGACGGGCCGCGATGCGGTGGGCCGCGATGGCGGTGATGCGGCCGGCGTCGGTGCGGTGGGCCGCGGTGGCGGTGACGTGGAGGGCCGCGGTGGCTCTGTGCGCCAGGGGGCTGCGCGTACGGCGTGGTCTGTGTTCGTCGGGGTCGGGCGCAACGACGACGACGTCGTCTCGCCGATGCGGCGCCGGGCCCTCGACGACGGCTCGCTCGAGGTGCGCACGCTGTCGTCCGGTTCGAGACTCGGCCGGATCGGGGCGCTGTCATCGCTCGCGTTCGGCCCGAGGAGCACGGCGACCCTGCGCCTCCTCGGTCTCCTGCCTGAGAAGGAGGCGTTCTCGACCGAGGTGACGTCGCGGTTCGCGGTCACCGTCGCGGGGGCGCCCCGACCCGCGATCGCGCACGACGGCGAGGGCGACACCTCGCTGCCCGAGACCGCCGAGCACGACGGGTACCGCTACGAGGTTCGCCTGCTGCCCCGGGCGTTGCGCGTGTACCGCCCCCGCGGCTGATCCACGACCCACCACCCCGGAACCCGCGTCACACCCCGCGATCTCGGGGTGTCACGCCGAATACGAGGTGTGACGTGCCTGCCAGCAGCACGCCTGGCAGCTGCGGCGCCGCAGAGCGCCCGGCGCCGCCGCATGACCCGGTGGCACCCGCACGTTGCGCGTGTACCGCCCCCGCGGCTGATCCACGACCCACCACCCCGGAACCCGCGTCACACCCCGCGATCTCGGGGTGTCACGCCGAATACGAGGTGTGACGTGCCTGCCAGCAGCACGCCTGGCAGCTGCGGCGCCGAGGCCGCCGGTCCCCCGTCGTCGAGGGGTACCGCTACGAGGTTCGCCTGCTGCCCCGGGCGTTGCGCGTGTACCGCCCCCGCGGCTGATCCACGACCCACCACCCCGGAACCCGCGTCACACCCCGCGATCTCGGGGTGTCACGCCGAATACGAGGTGTGACGTGCCTGCCAGCAGCACGCCTGGCAGCTGCGGCACAGCAGAGCGCCCGGCGCCGCCGCATGACCCGGTGGCACCCGCACGTTGCGCGTGTACCGCCCCCGCGGCCGAATCGCGGCCCCACACCCCGGAACCCGCGTCACACCCCGCGATCTCGGGGTGTCACGCCGAATACGAGGTGTGGGGCGGCTCGCCCCCGGCGCGGCAGGGCTCCGCGACTGAAGTGCGACCCGGCGCCGCCCGGGCGCTCAGCGGCGTACGGCCCAGCGGCGCTACCAGCGCGGGTGGACGGCCTCGCGGAAGTACTTCTCGTAGATGCGGACGACCTCGGAGTCGAGCCCCTCGTCGAGCACGACATCACCGGCCGCGGCGTTCGCGCGAGCCTGCTCGACGTTGCGGGCCCCCGGGATCACGGTGCTGACGCCGGGCTGGTCGACGACCCAGGCGAGCGCCGCCTGCGGAACCGTCACGCCGTCGGGGACCGCCTCGGCGAACTCCTGCGCGGCCGCGACGCCCTGCTCGAAGTCGACGCCGCTGAAGGTCTCGCCCTGGTCGAAGGCCTCGCCGTTGCGGTTGTAGCTGCGGTGGTCGTTCTCGGCGAAGGTCGTCGCGGTCGTGTACTTGCCCGAGAGCAGACCGCTGGCGAGCGGGACCCGCGCGATGATGCCGACCCCGGCCTCCTGCGCGCGAGGCAGCACCTCGTCGAGGGGCTTCAGCCGGAACGCGTTGAGGATGATCTGCACCGTCGCGAGATTCGGACGCGCGATGGCGGTGAGGGCCTGAGCGGTCTCTTCGACGCTGACGCCGTACGCGGCGATCGCCCCGTTCGCCACGAGCTCGTCGAGGGCGTCGTAGACCGCGTCGCTCTCGAAGACCGGGGTGGGCGGGCAGTGCAGCTGCACGAGGTCGAGGGTGTCGACGCCGAGGTTGCGCCGTGAGCGGTCGGTCCACTCGATGAAGTTCTGCCGCACGTAGTTGGCGGGCAGCTGGTCGAGGCGGCGACCCATCTTCGTCGCGACGGTGATGTCGGCGTCGGGGTTCGAGGCGCGGAACCGGCCGATGATCTGCTCGCTGCGGCCATCGCCGTAGACGTCGGCGGTGTCGAAGAAGGTGACGCCCGACTCGACGGAGGCGCCGAGCACGTCGAGCGCATCGCTCTCGCTGACGTCGCCCCAGTCGGCGCCGAGCTGCCAGGTGCCGAGGCCGATGACGGATACTTCGCGG
Source organism: Frigoribacterium sp. Leaf263 (assembly GCF_001422285.1). Taxonomy (GTDB): domain Bacteria; phylum Actinomycetota; class Actinomycetes; order Actinomycetales; family Microbacteriaceae; genus Frigoribacterium. The sequence goes on along the minus strand of NZ_LMMO01000004.1, from coordinate 428,821 downwards.
CCGGTGCGGCCGAGTGTGCGACTGTGCATGCCGCCAGCGTAGGCGGTGCCGCCGACACCGGGCCGAGGAGGCGCGGCTCGACCTACCCAGACCGGGTCGCCGCCCGAGGAGGCGCGGCTCGCGTCAGCGACGCCGGGTCGCCGCCCGGAGAGGCGCTGCTCGCGTCAGCGACGCCGGGTCGCCGCCCGGGCCAGCGCGAACGCCACCGCGATCAGGGCGACGGCGATGATGACGAAGGCGGCGCCCGCCACGACGTGCGCCTGGAGGATGCGGACGAGACCGACGAGCAGGGCGAGCGCCGACACGAAGGCGAGCACCTTGCTGACGGCCAGCTGCCCTCGTCGGAGCGCCGCGCCTCCTCGGCGGGTCACGGGCGGGTCACCGGCCGTCAGCCGAGACGTCGGGCGGCCTCGACCGCTGCCCGTGTGGCTTCGGCGAACTCGCGCTCGGCCCGCTCGCGCGAGCCCTCGGGCATGGGCAGGCGATCGCTCAGCGTGAGGTTCGTGGCGATGACCTCGAGCGACATGCCGAGGGTCTTCCCGAGGATGATGTCGAGCACGGGGGTCGCGTGGTCCCACCCCTCGGTGTCGGTGCCGACGTCGTAGACGCCGCCGCGGCTCGTGACGATGACGGCGGGGCGACCGGCGAGGGGCTGCTGGTCGTCGCCGTCGAACGGCGCCGTCACGGCGGGCAGATGGATGTTGTCGATCCACGCCTTGAGCGTCGAGGGCACCGAGTAGTTGTAGAGCGGCGCGCCGATCAGCACGACGTCGGCGGCGATCAGCTCGGCGATGAGGGTCTGCTGCAGGGCCTCGTGCGCGGGGTCGGGCGCGTCGCCCGGCTGACGCAGGCGCGGCGGCCAGTGCAGCGCGCTGTCGCTGAGATGCGGCAGCTGGTCGACGTGCAGATCGCGGCGCGTGATCGTGTGGTCGTCGCCGAGATCGCGCCAGGCGTCGGCGAAGGCGCCGGTGATGGCCCGCGACCGACTGGTCGCGAGGTCGGCGGACGAGTCGATGTGCAGGAGTTCAGGCATGCGACCACCGTAGCCGGGGCCACCGACAGGGCCGGCCGAGGAGGTGCGCGAGGCGGAATGTCGGTGGTCCGGAGCAAGATGGCACCGATGACCGACGTGCTCGACCGCTTCTCCCCCGCCACCCGAGAGTGGTTCCGCGGGGCCTTCGCCGCGCCGACCCGCGCGCAGGAGGGCGCCTGGACGGCGATCAGCCAGGGCGATCACGCTCTCGTCATCGCGCCGACCGGCTCGGGCAAGACCCTGGCCTCGTTCCTCTGGTCCATCGACTCGCTGGCGTCGTCTCCGCCGCCCGACGAGAAGCTGCACCGCACGCGGGTCCTCTACATCTCGCCGCTCAAGGCCCTCGGCGTCGACGTCGAGCGGAACCTCCGGTCGCCGCTGGTCGGCATCACGCAGACGGCTCGGCGACTCGGCACCGAGGCGCCCGACATCACCGTGGGCGTCCGCTCGGGCGACACGAGCTCGAGCGACCGGGGTCGGCTGGCCCGCACCCCCACCGACATCCTCATCACCACACCCGAGTCGCTCTACCTGATGCTGACCTCGCAGGCACGCGAGACGCTCAAGGGCGTGCAGACGGTCATCATCGACGAGGTGCACGCCGTCGCGTCGACGAAGCGCGGCGCCCACCTGGCCATCTCGCTCGAACGGCTCGACGCGCTGCTCGACGAGCCGGCCCAGCGCATCGGGCTCAGCGCCACCGTGCGCCCGCCCGAAGAGGTCGCGCGGTTCCTGGCCGGCCCGGCGCCCGTGACCATCGTCAACCCGCGGGCCGACAAGAAGTTCGACCTCAAGGTCGTCGTCCCCGTCGACGACATGACCGAGCTCGGCACCGCCGCACCCCTCGAGGGGTCCGCCGCCGGCGCCGCCCCGCAGGGGTCGATCTGGCCGCACGTCGAAGAGGGCATCGTCGATCTCATCTCGGCGCACCGGTCGACCATCGTGTTCTCCAACTCGCGCCGCCTGGCCGAGCGTCTGACCGCCCGCCTCAACGACATCTGGATCGAGAGGCAGGGCGGCGACCTCGAGACCGCCGCGCGGGCGACGGAGGACGCACGGGGTCAGCTCGTCGCGGTCGGCGGGGCCGCCGCGGAGCTCGGGGCCGACGGCGGTCATGCGGCCGGCGACACGTCCGAGGCGGGTGCCGACGTCGCCGTCGACCCCTTCGCGCCCTCCCCGCCGGCCCGCAATCCATCGGTCGGCGGCGGCGCACCCGCCCAGCTGATGGGCGGCTCGGGGCAGACCTCGGGCGCCGACCCCCTGCTGGCCCGTGCCCACCACGGCTCGGTGTCGAAAGACCAGCGCGCTCTCATCGAAGACGACCTCAAGAGCGGTCGGCTGCGCTGCGTGGTGGCGACCAGCTCGCTCGAGCTCGGCATCGACATGGGCGCCGTCGATCTCGTCATCCAGGTCGAGTCGCCGCCCTCGGTCGCCAGCGGTCTGCAGCGCGTCGGCCGCGCCGGTCACCAGGTCGGCGAGACGTCGCGCGGCGTGCTGTTCCCGAAGCACCGGGCCGACCTCATCCACTCCGCCGTCGCCGCCGAGCGCATGGTGGCCGGTCTCATCGAAGAGCTGCGCGTGCCGACGAACCCGCTCGACGTGCTCGCCCAGCAGACCGTCGCCGCCGTGGCGCTCGACGAGCTCGACGCCGACGAGTGGTACGACACCGTCCGGCGCAGCGCCCCCTTCGCCACCCTGCCGCGGTCGGCGTACGACGCCACGCTCGACCTCCTGAGCGGCAAGTACCCCTCCGACGAGTTCGCCGAGCTCCGACCCCGCATCGTCTGGGATCGCGTGCACGGCACGCTCACCGGGCGACCCGGCGCCCAGCGTCTCGCCGTCACCAGCGGCGGCACCATCCCCGACCGGGGTCTCTTCGGCGTCTTCATGGTCGGCGAGAAGGCGGCGCGCGTCGGCGAGCTGGACGAAGAGATGGTCTACGAGTCGCGGGTCGGCGACGTCTTCGCGCTCGGCGCCACGAGCTGGCGCATCGAGGACATCACCCACGACCGCGTGCTCGTCTCGCCGGCCTACGGGCAGCCGGGGCGGGTCCCGTTCTGGAAGGGCGACGGCATCGGTCGCCCGGCCGAGCTCGGCAAGGCGATCGGCGGCTACATCCGCGAGCTGTCGAACTCGAACGAGGCCGACGCGACGGCGCGGGTCGCCGCGGGCGGGCTCGACGAGCGGGCGGCCCGCAACCTCATCGCGTTCCTGACAGAGCAGAAGGCCGCCGGGTCGTACGTGCCGACCGACACGACCCTGGTCGTCGAGCGGTTCCGTGACGAGCTCGGCGACTGGCGGCTCATCCTCCACTCCCCCTACGGCATGCAGGTCCACGCCCCCTGGGCTCTCGCGGTGTCGGCGCGCATCCGCGATCAGCTCGGCGTCGACGGCGGGGCCATGGCGGCCGACGACGGCATCGTCGTGCGGATCCCCGACACCGACGCCGAGCCTCCCGGGGCCGAGCTGTTCTCGTTCGAACTCGACGATCTCGACGACATCGTCACCGAGGAGGTCGGCGGCTCGGCGCTCTTCTCGTCGCGGTTCCGCGAGTGCGCCGCCCGCGCCCTGCTGCTGCCGCGGTACAACCCCGGCAAGCGCTCACCGCTCTGGCAGCAGCGTCAGCGGTCGTCGCAGCTGCTCGACGTCGCCCGCAAGTACCCCTCGTTCCCGATCGTCCTCGAGGCCGTCCGCGAGGTGCTGCAAGACGTCTACGACCTGCCCGCGCTGATGAGCCTGACCCGCGACCTCGCCAGTCGGACCGTCCGCATCGTCGAGACCGAGACCGAGGTGCCGTCGCCGTTCGCGCGGTCGCTGCTGTTCGGCTACGTCGCGGCCTTCATGTACGAAGGCGACTCGCCCCTCGCCGAGCGCCGCGCCGCCGCGCTCTCGCTCGACTCGACGCTCCTGCAGGAGCTCCTCGGTCGCGCCGAGCTGCGCGAGCTCCTCGACGCCGACGTCATCGATCAGCACGAGCTCGAGCTGCAGCGGCTCGCCCCCGACCGCCGTGCCCGCGACATCGAGGGCGTCGTCGACCTCCTGCGACTGCTCGGCCCGCTCACCACCGACGAGATCATCGACCGCAGCTGGCTCGCCGTCACCCTCGTGGCCGGTGACGTCGCCGCCCGCGACGACGCGCACCGCGCCCTCGAGACCGCGCTGACCGACCTCGCCTGGTCGAACCGCGTGCTGCGCTTCACCCACGGCGGCGTCGTGCGCTGGGCCGGCATCGAAGACGCCTCGCGCCTCCGGGACGCGCTCGGGGTCGCCCTGCCCATCGGCGTCCCCACCGCCTTCGTCGAGCCGGTCGACGACCCGCTCGGCGATCTCGTCGGCCGCTTCGCCCGCACGCACGGCCCGTTCACGTCGGCGATGGTCGCCGAGCGGCTCGGACTCGGCGCAGCCGTCGTCCTCGACGCCCTCCGCAAGCTCGCCACCCAGCGTCGCGTCGTCGAGGGCGAGTTCCGCCCCCGCCAGCAGGGCAGCGAGTGGTGCGACGCCGAGGTGCTGCGACGTCTGCGCGGCAAGTCGCTGGCGGCGCTCCGTCACGAGGTCGAACCCGTCGCGCCCGAGACGCTCGGGAGGTTCCTTCCCGCCTGGCAGCACGTCGCCACCGGGCTGAAGGGCTCCGGGCTGCGCGGACTCGACGGCGTGCTGCAGGTCGTCGACCAGCTCAGCGGCGTCTCGCTGCCGGCCTCCGCCTGGGAGTCGCTCATCCTCCCCGCCCGCATCACCGACTACAGCCCCGCCATGCTCGACGAGCTCACGGCCACGGGCGACATCATCTGGTCGGGCACCGGCACCCTGCCCGGCAACGACGGCTGGGTGAGCCTCCACCTCGCCGACGGGGCTCAGGTCACGCTGCCCGAACCCTCGGGCGCCGAGACCGACGACCTGCAGCGCGAGGTGCTCGCCGCACTCGCCGGCGGCGGCGCGTACTTCTTCCGGCAGCTCTCCGACGCCGTCGGGAGCACCGACGACGAATCGCTGGTCGCCGCCATCTGGCAGCTGGTCTGGGCCGGTCAGATCACCAACGACACCTTCGCGCCCCTGCGCACCCAGGTCGGCGGCGGCAAGACGCCGAGACCGCGCACCCCCACGCGGTCGCGGTCGTCGTACCGCAGCCGGGGCCGGGTCGCGATGCCCCGCCAGGCCGGCCCGCCCACGGTCGGGGGCCGCTGGTCGCTGCTGCCCCTCGCCGAACCCGACGGCACGATCCGCGCCGCGGCGACGGCCGAGATCCTGCTCGAGCGCCACGGGGTCGTCACGCGCGGAGCGGTCGTCAACGAGGGCGTCCGCGGGGGCTTCTCGACCGCGTACAAGGTGCTGAGCGGCTTCGAGGAGACCGGGCGCGCCCGCCGCGGCTACTTCATCGAAGGGCTCGGCGCCGCGCAGTTCGCGACCGGCCCCACCGTCGACCGGCTCCGCTCGTTCATCCGCGACGAGGGCGACCGACGCGACGACGACACCCTCGTCGCAGCCGGTCGTCAGCTCGAGATCCCGGTCGTCACCCTGGCCGCGACCGACCCCGCCAACCCCTACGGCGCCGCCCTGCCCTGGCCCGGGCAGACGCTCGACGGCGCCCCCGCCGACGAGGCCGCCCGCGTCGCGGCGGCGGCGGCCGAGGCGGCCTCCGCTGCGGCGGCGACCACGGCGACGGGAGCCGGGGCCCGAGGCGACGCGGCGGGCGCTGCGACGACGACCCGCGCCTCCTCGGCCGGCGGCGACCGGCAGGGCTCCGACCCGACCGTCGGCGCGGCTCCGGGCACGAAGAAGAAGGCCGGTCACCGCCCCGGGCGGAAGGCCGGCTCGCTGGTCGTGCTCGTCGACGGCCGGTTGACCGTCTACGTCGAACGCGGCGGGAAGACCGTGCTGACCTTCGGCGATCCCGACGAGCGCGAACTCGCCCTGGCCGCCGAGTCGCTGGCCCGCACGGTCCGCACGCGGCTCGGCAAGCTCGCCATCGAGCGCGTCGACGGCGAGTTCGTCCTCGGCACGCCTCTCGGCGACGCCCTGCGCGACGCCGGCTTCGCCCCCACCCCCAGCGGCATCCGATTGAGGTCGTGACCGATGCCCGAAGGAGACACCGTCTACCGGGCCGCGACGAACCTCGACAAGGTGCTGCGCGGCCAGACGCTGACCGCGACCGATTTCCGCGTGCCCGCCTTCGCCACCGTCGACCTGACCGGCGAGGTCGTCGACGGCGTCATCCCCCGGGGCAAGCACCTGCTGCACCACATCGGCGATCTGACCCTGCACACGCACCTCAAGATGGAGGGCTCCTGGCACGTCTACCGGCACGGCACGAAGTGGCGTCGCCCCGCGTACCAGGCACGGGTCGTTCTCGAGACCGCCGACTGGGTGGCGGTCGGCTTCGACCTCGGACTCGTCGAGCTCGTGGCGCGCGACGCGGACGACAGCGTGGTCTCGTACCTCGGCCCCGATCTGCTCGGCCCCGACTGGGACGCCGCGGCGGCCCTCGCCAACCTCGAGGCCGACCCCGCGCGCGAGGTCGGGCTCGCCCTGCTCGACCAGCGGGTGCTCGCCGGCGTCGGCAACGTCTATCGCAACGAGCTCTGCTTCCTGCGCGGCGTGCTGCCCACCCGTCCCGTCGGCGACGTCGAGAACCGGGTGAAGCTGATCGACCTCGCCCACCGCCTCATCCTCGCCAACCGGGACAGAGTCGACCGCACGACGACGGGCAACCTCCGCGGGGTCACCGACTGGGTGTACGGGCGGGCCGGCAAGCCGTGCCTGCGCTGCGGCACGAAGATCCTCCGGGGCACGCTCGGCGAGAGCGAGCTCGAGCTGCGCGACACGTACTGGTGCCCTCACTGCCAGAGCTGACCCGGCCCGCACCTGCCGAAGCCGACCCGGCCCGCGTCCAGGCGGAGCTGACCAGGCCCGCGTCCAGGCGGAGCTGACCCGGCCCGCGTCCTGCGAGCGCTGACCCGGCCCGCCTCCGGACGGGCCGACCCCGCGCACCGCTCTGTGACGCCGCGTGACGCGCCGCAGCCCCGTCCCCAGCTCGCCTGCCTACGATCATCCGCACCTGAACAGCGCGTACCCGACGTGCCGCTCACCGTCGAGAGGACGACCATGTCGAACACCGGATCCGCCACCACGCCCCGCATCGCCGATCAGGTGAACGAGTTCAACGAGGGCTTCACGGCGCAGATCGGCCCCGAGTTCTCGAAGGTCTTCGACGACGAGCAGAGCGGCCTCCGCGCCGCCGGGGTGCCCGCCGACGCCGTCCAGCCGGGCGACACCGTCGTCGAGGCGACGCTGCTGACCCCGCAGGGCGCCGAGGTCTCGCTGGCCGAGACGGTCGGGGCGGGCCCCGCCGTGCTCGTCTTCTACCGCGGATCCTGGTGCCCCTACTGCAACCTGACACTCAAGACCTACCAGGCCGAGCTGCTGCCGCGTCTGCGCGAGCGCGGGGTGGCGCTCGTCGCCATCAGTCCGCAGACGCCCGACGGCTCGGAGGCGTCCGTGACGAACGGCAGCCTCGAGTTCCCGGTGCTCTCCGACCCCGGCAACGTCCTGGCCCGCGCGCTCGGCATCCGCACCGAGCCGAGCGCCGAGGCCCGCGCCGTCCACACCGAGCTCGGCTTCGACGTCGCCGACAGCAACGCGGACGCGACGGGCGACATCCCGTTCCCCACCGTTCTCGTCGTCGACCACGACGGCACGGTCGTCTTCGCCGACGTCCACACGGACTACACGACCCGCACCGAGGTCGACGAGATCATCGCCGCCCTCGACCTGCTCGAGGCTCCCGAGTCCCCCGAGGCCTGACCGGCAGGAGGCGCGGGTCGACCGGACACCGCGCCTCCCCGATCCGCTCGCATCACGCGACGCGACAGCTCGCCGTAGAGCTGACGGCTCGACGGGGCCTCGCCTCCCGCGGAGTCGCCCCGCGGCCACCCGGCGGGCCCGGCTGCGCGCGCTCGACTACGATCAGGGGTCTCATCGAGCGCCGACCCGTTAGGACCCCATGTCGTCCCAGGACATCTCCGAGCAGGTCGCCGACTTCCAGCGGACCTTCAACGCCGAGATCGGCCCCGACCTGGAGGCCGTCTTCGAGGCCGAGCAGGCGCATCTGCGATCGCTCGGCATCCCGGCCGACGCCGTCCGCGTGGGCGACCAGATCGTCGACGCCTCGCTGCTCACCCCCACCGGTCGTGACATCGCGCTCATCGACGCGATCGGCGAGGCTCCCGCGGTCGTCGTCTTCTACCGCGGCGCCTGGTGCCCGTACTGCAACATCACGCTCAAGACCTACCAGGACGACCTCCTCCCGGCGTTGCGCGCCCGCGGCGTCGAGCTGGTCGCCATCAGCCCGCAGTCGCCCGCAGGCTCGGAGGAGTCCGTCGCGGCCGGCGACCTGGAGTTCACCGTGCTGTCCGACCCGGGCAACGTGCTGAGCCGGGCGCTGGGCATCGCCACCGAGCCGAGCTTCGAGGCCCGCGGCGCGCACCGCGAGCTCGGCTTCGACATGGCCGACAGCAACATCGGCGGCTCGGCCGAGATCCCGTTCCCGACCGTGCTCGTCATCGACGGCGACGGGCGCGTGGTCTTCGTCGACGTCCACACCGACTACACGAGCCGCACCGAGGTCTCCCTCGTGCTCGAGACCCTCGATTTGCTCGAGCTCGGCGTCCTCTAGCTTCACCCGCGTAAGCGAGAGACGGCGAAATCGTCGCCCAGTTCGAATTGCACCGCTTCGCGCAGGAGTTCCCCGGTATGGAGGAAGTCATGCGCGTTCGCGGCGGAGTCCCACCCGAGGAAGGGATCGGAGTGTTCGCTCCAGAAGGCGTACCAATCCGCGAGCGCCGTTGCGAGGGACTGGGAGAGCCCCAGCTCGGCGGCCGACGGATCGATGTCATCCCCGCGGGCCTCCCAGAAGACCGACGACTCGCCGATCTCGGGGAACATACGGATCTCACGTATGCGCAGCTTCCCTCTTTCTCGCTTCGACGCTAGCTGCGCCCGCGTTCGGCGCCCTGCTCGACCGGAGCCGCGTCCTCGCCGCGGCCGACGCGCGAGTGCCGGCGTCCGTAGGCGAAGTACACGATCACGCCGAGCACGAGCCAGGCCGCGAACCGCGCCCAGGTCAGCGTCGTCAGGTTCAGCATCAGCCACACGCACAGCGCGGCCGACAGGATCGGCAGAACCGGCGACAGGGGCACGCGGAACGCCCGCGGCAGATCGGGGCGCTTGCGACGCAGCACGATGACGCCGATGCTCACGAGCACGAAGGCCGACAGGGTGCCGATGTTGATCATCTCCTCGAGCACGCCGACGTCGGTGAAGGCGGCGACGAACGCGACGACCGTGCCGGCGATGACCTGGATGCGCACCGGGGTCTTGCGGGTCGGGCTCGTCTTCGCGAGCCAGCGCGGCAGCAGACCGTCACGGCTCATCGAGAAGACGATGCGCGACAGGCCGAGCAGCAGCACCATGATGACCGTGGTCAGACCGGCCAGCGCACCGACCGAGATGACACCGGCGGCCCAGTCGGCGCCGACCAGACGGAACGCGGTCGCGAGCGACGGGTCCTCCTCGCCGGCGAGGTCGCGGTACGACACCATGCCGGTCAGCACGATCGAGACGAGCACGTAGAGCACGGTGACGACGGCCAGGCCCAGGAAGATCCCGCGCGGCAGGGTCTTCTGCGGGTTCTTGACCTCTTCGGCGCTCGTCGCGACGACGTCGAACCCGATGAACGCGAAGAACACCAGCGACGCCGCGGCCAGCAGACCGAAGACGCCGTACTGAGCGGGGGCGGCGCCGGTCATGAACGAGAACATCGACTGCGACCACGTGTCGCTGGCGCCGGCGCCCGTGGTGCTCGGCTGGGCGGCGGGCACGAACGGCGTGTAGTTCGCCGCGCGGACGAAGAAGAAGCCGACGACGATCACGAACAGCACGATCGCGACCTTGATGATGGTGAATACGGCGCCGACGCGGGCCGTCAGCTGCGTGCCCGCGACGAGCAGAGCGGTGAACACGGCGACGATGAGGAACGCGGGCCAGCTGACCTCGATGCCGCCGAGCATGAAGGTCGCGGGGATGCCGATGCCGAAGGTCTCGAACGCCGACGCGAGATAGACGCCCCAGTACTTGGCGAGCACGGCCGAGGCGGTGAACATCTCGAGGATGAGGTCCCACCCGATGATCCAGGCGAGGAACTCGCCCATCGTCGCGTAGGTGAACGTGTACGCGCTGCCCGCGACCGGGATGGTCGAGGCGAACTCGGCGTAGCACATGATGGCGAGGCCGCAGGTGAGCGCGGCGAGGACGAACGACAGGGTGACGGCGGGCCCGGCGTAGTTCGCGGCGGCGTTCGCGCCGACCGAGAAGATGCCCGCACCGACGGCGACGGCCACGCCCATGAGCGTGAGGTCCCAGGTGCCGAGCGTGCGCTTCAGGCCGTTCTCGGCGAGGTTCGAGTCGGCGATCGACGACTCGACCGACTTCGTGCGCCAGAGGCTTCGCGGGCCGCGGGTGGGCGTGGGGTTCGCCATGTCGTCTCCTGGTTCGCCGGTGTCGACCCCCGTCCGGGGACGACGCGTCAGCATACAAGCAGGTGCGACCCCGTGACGAGGCGATCGCAGCCGAGGAGGCGCGGGTCGCCGTCTCGGGACACCGGCCGAGGAGGCGCGGCGCCGGTTCTCCACACCCCTCGCCCCGCACGCCGCGAGCGCCCCGCCCACCCTCGTACGATGACGGCATGGAGCACGAGACGGGTGGGCTGCGGGGCCGCTGGCACCGCGCCTCCCCGGGTCGTCGGCTCACGGGGCTCGCCGTCGCGCTGCTCGTCGCGACCGCGCTCGTCACCGTGCTCGGCGTCGCCTCGCAGCCGGTCTACCCCGAGTGGTCCGACGACGACGAGCTGCTCGACGACCTGCGCCTCGCCCCGACGAGCGAGCTGTGGAGCACCGACCTGGCGACGCTCGCCGAACCGGGTCTTCCCGCCGGGTGCCGGGGGTTCCGCGCCGCCGGTCGCATCGACGACGACGCCCTCGTCACGAGCACCGCGACGGCGTACGACGGGTGCGAGTCGCCGGTCGCCCTGCTCGCCCGCATCGACCCGACCACGGGCGAGGTGCGCTGGGTGCTCGACCTCACGTCGCGACTCGACGAGGCCGGCTCGTACCTCAACGTCGTCGTCGACGACGACGGTTCACGGGGCACCGTGATCGGGCAGACCTCGCTCGCGTCGCGGGTGCTGCGGGTCGACCTCGACACCGGCACCGTGCTCGGCGACGTCATCGGCCCGGCCGACGACCCGACCGCGCCCATCGAGCAGGCGGTGGGCATCTCGCGCGGCCGACTGCTCGTCGCGCTGCAGCCGCCGGAGCGCGTCACCGACGACGGCCAGGGCCTCGAGTACGACTCGGGCGAGGCGACCCCGTACCGCCTGATCGACCTCGACGACCCCGACCGGTCGATCTGGAGCGGCGAGCTCGGCGTCTACGGCAACCCGTTCCTGCTCGGGTCGTTCCTCGTGGTCGAGGCGGAGTCGCAGGGCGATCCGACGGTCGTCGACACGGAGACGGGCGAGGCGCATCCGGTGCCGGGCGACATCGGTGTGCTCGAGAACGCCGGCGCGGTCGACGACCTGCTCGTCGTCACCGTCACCACCCGAGACGGAGACCGCGAGGCCGTGGCGCTCGACCGCTCGGGCGACCGCGTCTGGACGACCCCGCTCGCGCTCGACGGGCAGGTGACCGTGACCGACGACTGCGTCCTGGTGACCGACCCGCCGTCGACGTTCCGCTGCCTCGAGGCGAGCGACGGCGGCGAGCGCTGGCAGCGACGGGTGACGCTCGACGAGGGCTACTCGGCGCAGATCGACTCGTACCAGCAGCTGATCGGCGGCTCGGCGGTCGTCGTGCACCTCGACTCGCGCGAAGCCGGCTCGGCCGATCTCGAAGGCGAGGACCCGGCCACGATCCTGGGGCTCTCGCCGCTGACCGGGGCGACGACGTTCTCGGCCGAGGTGCCGTCCCAGGCGTTCCTCACGGGCCTGTCGCGGACCGTCGGGTTCGCCTCGTCGTACATCGGCCAGGACTTCTCGCAGACGATCATGACCGCGTTCGACCTGTCCGACGGGCGGACGCTCTGGCAGGAGCGCTCGCCCTCGCGGGGCACGCTCGACCTCTGGGCCGGCACGCTCGTGTCGGTCGACGCCGAGGGGGTCGCCCACGGTCTGCGGACACGGGCCGAGGTGGTGCCGCCGACCGCGGACGACGCGACGCCGCCGCTCGGCTGAGCCGCACCTCCCCCTGTGCCGGCGCGGGCGGGTGCGGCGGGCGCGGCGTCAGCCGGCGCGAGCGGAGGCCGGGCGGGCGTCAGCCGGCGCGGACCAGCGCCGGGAACACGAAGACGGCGAAGACGAAGAACAGCGCCATCACCCCGAGCAGGATGAACGGCCCCTTGCCGAGCACGGTCTGACCCGCGGCCTCGCGCCGACGCAGCACGCGCCTCCGGTAGACCGCCTGCATCACGATGAGCGCGACGGCGGCGACCGCGAGGATCGAGATGATGAGGACGTCGATGGGGATGGCCTTCCGGGGCAGGGGCGGGGCAGGTCAGGGGCGGGGCGATCGGGCGGGGATCAGCCTACCCGCGGCCGTCACCGCCTCTCCGCGCGGTCGCCACCGGTCCGCGTGCACCACCGGAACAGCCCCGCACCACCGGCCGTACGCTGAACCCGGCACCGCACGACAGCACCGCACGGCACCGCACGACCGCACCGCACCGCACCGCACCGCACCGCGCGGCGGCACCGCACGGCCGCAGCGCACGACCGCACAGCACAGCACAGCACGACAACACCGCACGACGAGGCACGACGACGAGGCACCGAGGAGGCGCGGGTGGGCGAGCAGCGCGACCGTCCCGTCGACGGGACCCTCCGCGCCCGCTGGCACCGCGCCTCCTTCGGGCGCCGCCTCGTCGTGTCGGCCACGGCGCTCGTCGTCGCGACCGTCGCCGTGGTCGGTCTCGGTCTCGCCGCGCAGCCCGGCTACCCGACGGGCGGGGCGTCCGGCGGCCCGGTCGACGGCCTCCTGGTCGACGAGCTGCGCAACCGCCCCACCCCGGGGTCGTGGCGTCTGACGACGGCCGCGCTCGGGCTCCCCGAGGTCGACGACGGCTGCCTCACCTACTCGGTGCTCGCCTCGGTGGGCGCCGACGTGCTCGTGTCGACCTCGTCGCAGCTGGCCTACACCGAGACCGGCTGCTACGACGAGCGCGGCCGGGCCGAGAGGCTCGTGCGTCTCGACCCGCTGGCGGGCACCGTCCGCTGGTCGGTCGACATCACCGGGATCAGCGGGGGCGGCGGCACGCTCAGCGCATTCGTCGACGAGGCCCGGGGCGATGCGATCGTCAGCACGACGGGTCTCTACGGCTACGGGCGGGGCGCGTCCGGCTTCGCCCGCGTCGATCTGGCGACCGGCGAGCTCGCCGACGTCACGACGTCCGACGACACCATGCCGATCGTCGACGCCGCCGATGACGGGCTCGTGCTGGTCTCCGTCTCACCCGCGCCCGTCTACGGTTTCGCGGACGACCCCCTGGCCGGCGCCGCGGCCGAGGCCCTCGCCGGCGGGCAGGACGGCCCGCGCACCCTCCTCTACAGCCGCGACGACCTCCGCACCCCGATCTGGTCGGACGAGCAGACGGGCGGCATCAGCTCGTCCGTGCTGCTCGACGACGGGCTGCTCGTGGTGAGCGCCGGCACGGGCACCGTCATCGACGGCGAGACCGGCGACGAGCGCCCGTGGGCCGACGGCCTGTCGCCCTCGGCTCAGGCGTACGGGGTCGGCGACACGGTGTTCCTGGTCGACTTCGGGCGGGGCATGGAATCGCGCGCCGAGGTGTCCGCCTGGTCGTCCGACGGCACGGAGCGCTGGCGGCGCCCCTTCGACCAGGATCGCCTCCCGGTCGTCACCGGCGACTGCGTCACGTTCTCGGACCGCGGCGGCGTGCACTGCGCCGACCTCGAGACCGGCGTCGACCGCTGGGAGGTCGAGCGCTCGGGGGAGAGCCGCGGCATCCCGGTCGTCAGCGACCCGCGTCCCGGCCGGTGGGACGACGACGTGGTCGTCCAGACCTTCAGCGCCCGCTCGGGGCTCGGCGACCCGGCCGACGACCGCGCGCTGCTGCTGCTCGACGCCGAGACGGGAGCCGAGCGGGTCCGGGCGTACGTGCCGCCGGACTCGTCGGTGGTCGCGATGTCGCGCTCGGTCGCCTACGTCGCCGGCAGCGACACCTCGGACGCCATCGCCGGGCACCGCGTCTTCTCGACCGTGGTCGGCGTCGACCTCGCCGACGGACGCACGCTCTGGCGCCTCGACTCGGACGCCGACCTGCAGTTCTGGGGCGGTGCGCTCGTCGAGATCGCGCCCGACGGCTCGATCCGCCGCCTGATCGACGACGTGCGCGTCGCCGGCTGAGCGGCCGCCGCGGCGCGAGTCGCCGGAGCCGAGGAGGTGCGGCGCGCGTCAGCGGGCGCGGGCGGCGGCGCTCATCACGTAGGCCAGGGCGTACGTCCGCGAGTTGCCGTCGTCGATGGCGGACGCGGGCAGGTCGGCGAGCGCGGCCCGCGCCTCCTCGGCCTCGTCGGGGCCCGCGAGCGCCGAGTACATCAGCACGTAGTCCCCCAGCGGCGCGGCAGCACCCGGCGCATCAGCACCCCCGGCGGCGGCACCCCCGGCAGCGTCACCGCCACCGGGCGCGGCCTCCCCCGGCGCCACGGGTCCGGGCTCCTGCGCCTCGGCGACGATCGCGCGGACCCGCTCCGCGCCTCCTGCCGCATCCGACGACAGGTACGAGACCGACGTCGGGTCGAGCGGGATCAGCTGGATGCCGGCGATCGCCGACGGCTGGGCCGAGAACCAGGTGGCGTAGTCGCGCTTGGCTCCCCAGTTCAGCGAGACGATCTCGTGGTCGTAGGCGGCGAGCGCGGGGTCGGACAGGTCGGGGGCGACGAAGTAGGCGAGGGCCGCGGCGGCCTCGCCGCTGAGCATCCAGGTCGCCTGGGCTCCGAGGGCGTCGTCGCCGCGGGCCGCGGCCCAGAGCGCGAGCCCCGACGAGGCGGAGACGGCCTCCGACGACGACTCCTGGTTGTTGCCGTCGGCGAAGGGCGAGTAGCCGCTGGCCCAGCTGTGCGACCAGTACGCGTCGAAGGCCCGGTGGTCGGGGAACGCCCCGCTGGCCGAGCCCGAGCCGATGTCGGCGGCGACGAGATCCATCACCGGCGCCCAGCGCGCGACGAGGTCGGGCCGGTCGCGGCCCAGCACGCCCGCCGCGGTGAGCAGGTACCCGTAGTGGAAGTGATGATCGTTGAACAGCTCGGAGCCGAAGGACGGCACGCGGCCGACCAGCCCCTTCACCGTCGGGTCGTAGACGAAGCACTGCTGGGCGCGGACGGTGCAGCCGTCGGGGTCGGTCCACAGGTCGAGCTGATCGACGACCAGGCGTTCGAGGGTCGCGGCCGATTCGTCGTCGCCCAGCTGGACGGCGAGCCGCCAGAGCATCGCGGCGCGGTAGAGGGCCTTGCCCCCGTAGTAGGTGTCGGTCGGGAACTCCCCCGTCAGCGCCGTGTCGACCCGCAGCCGCCGCCGCAGCTCGTCGCGATCGGACTCGTCGAGCGAGTCGAGGTCGAGCTCGGCCGACGCCTCGAGCGCCGGCGCCCCGAAGGTCAGCGACGAACCCGTGGTCAGCGGCACGGCGCCGTGGATCGTCTCGTAGGTCAGCCCGGTGCTCGTCAGCCCGGCCGCCTCGAGGCCCGATCCGAGCTGATGCGGCGCCGGGACGACGAGCGTGTCGCCGCCGGCCGCGGTCTCGTAGCCGAGCGTGGTCGTCGAGACGGCCGAGGAGGCGCGGGTCGGGTCGCCGCCGCCGCCCGCCCCATCGGCAGGGGACGTCCCGAAGGCCGTCCGCACCCCGACCAGAGGCGAGGCGGCCGTGTCGAGCAGCATCGCGATCTGATCGGCCGTCGCCCCGTCGGGCAGGGCGACGAGATCGATGGACCCGTCGGCGTCGAGCTCGACGGATGCGCCGTCGATGCGGCCGCCCACGACGACGACCCCCCACGAGCTGCCGCCGGCCTCGAACGTGCCGCGGCTCCCGGCGCCCGCGCCGGTGCCCGAACCCGCGTCGGCGTCGGCGTCGGCGTCGGCGGCAGCGCCGGCGTCGGCGGCAGCGGCAGCGCCCTCCAGGCCCGACACCGCCGTCCCGAGCCGGTCCGTCTGAGCGACCGCGGCCGTGTACGACACCATCGGCGACCCCTGCGCGACGGTCGTCCGTCCGAGCACGGCCCCGCCGGAGAGGTGCTCGATGGTGACGGCGACCTCGTCGTACGACGCGACCCGCGCCTCCTCGGAGCCGACGTCGAGGGTCGCCCCCGTCACGGCGGGCGCGACGATCGACGTCGCCGAGACGGCCGGGCGGGGCAGACCGGCGGTCACGCCCGTGTCGGTCAGGGCGAACGAGATCGGGAACGGGAACACCGGCTGGGGCGTCTCGCCGAAGACCAGACCCGCGAACCACGTGTTCGTCGGGGGCACGAGGCCGTCGGCCAGACGCATCCGAGGAGGCGCGGCGACCTCCTCCGACGGCACTCCCGCGATCAGGGGGGCGACCTGCGCCGCGGGGTAGACCTCGGCGTCGGCGTCGCGCTCGTCCGGGCGGACGTCGCCCGCGGTGCAGGCCGCGATCAGGAGGGCCCCCGCCGCCACGGCCGCCGCCGAGGCGAGGGAGCGGCCGAGCCCGCGGGCGCCGCCCGCCCGGGCGATGCTCAGACCCCGATCTGACGCAGGAAGTCCTGCACCGTGTCGACCGGACCGGCGAGGATCCCGTCGTCGCGCAGGTGCATCGTCGCCTCGACCGGCGTGCCGCTCGCGACGAGGCCGTTGTAGGCGCCCTCGGTCAGCTGCGAGCTGACGACGCGCACGGTCGCGGCGGCCGCGCCGTCCTTCGTCTCGACGCTGACGAGGTCGACGCTGCCCGGCACGACCACCTGGTTCGGCAGCATGAGGTCGACGTCGGCGCCGTCCTGGATCCGCTCGTAGTCGCGCGGGGTGAGCGTGAACTCAGCGGCGACGAACAGGGTGCCCGACCGCTCGATCGTGGCCACGGCGGTGCCCGAGCCGACGAACCCGCCCTCGCGGACGTCGAGCTGCGAGACCGTCCCGTCGACCGTCGACGTGAACGTCATCGTGCCGTCGCCCGAGATCGTGTACGCGTCGGTGTCGGGCACCATGATGTCGTCGTCGAGGTCCTTCTGCAGCTGGAGGCTCTGCAGCGCGAACAGCTCGTCGCCCTTCGCCACCACGTCGCCGACCTCGACCTCGGTGCTCGTGACCGTGCCGCTGTAGTCGGCGCCGACCGTGAAGTCCTGACTTGCGATCGCGGCGCTCGTGCTGACCACCTGCGCCTGGCGCTGCGTGAAGATCAGCGTGAAGACGCCGACGAGCAGGATGACGACGAGGATGCCGACGGTCATCCGGAGGCGGTTCGCCCATGTCATGAGAGCACCGCCCGACGTCCGGAGGCGCGCGCCGCGGACTCCTCCGACATCACCACGAGGATCTCCTCCTGCGTGCGGGGCGCGGGCCGGGCCACGGTGGTGCGGAGCGGGGGCGCGACCACGGGGGCGGAGGGGACGGGGTCGTTCGGCGACGGTCTCGCGGGCACACCTCGGCGGGCGGCCCGCCTGATGACCCGCGCCTCCTTGAGGGCCGCGATCAGGAACGCCGTCAGGACGGCCGTGTTGATGAGGTTCCACACGGTGGCCAGGGTCAGCACCCGGTTGTCGTAGTCGCGCCAGATCGCGACGAGCGACGTCAGCGACAGGAACACCCAGAACAGCACCTGCGGGATCAGGAAGTCGAACGGACTCGACGCCGTCCGACCGCCCGTCGCGTGCCAGGCGGTGTCCTTGCCGCAGAGCACGTTCCAGAGCGCCTTGACGTAGATCGGGAACGACACCGACGCGAGCATCAGCACCTCCCAGCGGAACGAGCCGAGGGTGAAGAACGCCAACGCGATCTGCAGCAGGTAGAAGCCGCAGTAGAACAGCAGCCACTGCAGCACCGAGATGTGGAGGTTCATCGGGCGCAGATCGAAGAAGATCTCCATCGGCGGCACCATGATCAGCAGCAGCGGGGCGATGCCCGTGAGGTAGTGCGTGGCGGTCAGCGTGTACTGGAACCGCTGATCCATCGTGAGGTTCCGGCGCGGGCTGAGCGGGTTGTGGCGCAGCAGGATCTCGAAGCCGCCGGTCGCCCAGCGCAGCTGCTGCTTGCTGTACGCCTCGATGGTCTCGGGGGCGTCGCCGATCGCGAGGGTCAGCGGGATGTAGATCGAGCGCCAGCCGGCCTCGTGCAGGTGGAGGCTCGTCCAGACGTCCTCCGACTTGGAGTCGGTGTCGATCCCGCCGACGCTGTCGACGGCAGTCCGGCGGAAGACCACGTTCGTGCCCACGCAGAACGCGGCGTTGAAGCGGTTGCGACCCGGCTGGATGAACCGGTAGAAGACCGCCTGCATGTAGCCGGCGCCGCGACTGACCAGGCTGACGAGGTTGCCGTACGACTGCGGGGTCTGCACGAAGGCGACCTTGTCGTCGACGAAGAACGGCACCGTCTCGTGCAGGAAGAGGGGCTTCGGCACGAAGTCCGCGTCGAAGATCGCGAAGTAGTCGCCCTTCGCGACGGTCAGCGCGTGGTTGACGTTGCCGGCCTTCGCTCCGTTGCCGCTCAGCCGCCTCACGTACCGGGCGCCGAGGGTCGCCGCGAGTTCGCGGACCTCGTCGCTGCGGCCGTCGTCGAGGACCCAGGTGCGGTGCGCGCCCTGCATCGACAGGGCCGCCTGCACGGTGAGGGCGATCTTCGCGAGATCCTCGCCGTAGACCGTGATCAGCACGTCGACGACGACGGGTCGTCCGCCGATCGCCATCGGCCACAGGTGCGGCTGGTCGCGGACCCCGAGGCGGCCGATCGCCTGCTGGTCGTAGAGGCCGTCCTGCGTCGAGTGGAAGTCGAAGTCGCGTGGGTTCTGACCGCCCGAGAGGATCGTCCACATCGACAGCAGCGCCTGCAGCACGAGCACCGCCTCGGCGACGATCACCGCCGCGTACGGCAGCAGGTCGCCTCGATTCGCGGGGTTCAGCAGGAACTGCCCGTAGAGCAGGATCCCCATCGTGCAGGCCAGCACGAGCAGCACCATGAACGGCGAGTGCGCCCGGCCCTCGGTGCGCGAGACGACCGACGCGTGGTGGTCGGAGGTCAGCCGCTTCGCCGGGTGCGGCGGCTCGGCCCGGGCGGCGAGGTCGGGCTCTGTGCCGCGGCCGGCCCGGGCGGGCTCGGTGGGGTGCTCGGGCTCGACGGGGTCGTCGGGCCCGACGGGGTGGTCGGGCCCCAGGGGGTGGCGGGGCTCGACCCGACCGTCGCTCGCGGGTGCTAGGTGTCTCAGACCGCGGGGCGAGAGGGGGGCGCCGGGCGATCGAGGGGGCGGAGCGACGGTCGGGTCGTCGAGGCGGTCGCGCAGGGCGGCCGCGGCGGGTGGTGGTGTCTCACTGGTGGTGGCGCCGCTCACGCGGACGCGCATGGTTCGGGACATGCGTGTTCTTCTCCTGCATCGGGTTGCGGAGATTCGCGGTCGACACGGGTGAGGGCACACCACGAGACGACCTGTGAGGGCGTCGACACCGGCGGCGACGGGTCGGGGAGGGGATCGGGGTAAGCGGTCCCAGCCCCGTCCGGGAGGGGTGATCCCGGATCGGCGGTGGTCGTGAGAGCGTCTGCGTCGGGGTGGTGCGACGCCTCGTGACCGGATCGACGTGTGGGCCTTTCGGGGGACCTCACGGCGACTTGGTCAGAACAGTAGCGGCGGCCCCGACGGCGTCACTCCCCCCGTTCGGGGGTCACCGGGGGCGAACCGATTCGACCGGGCCGAGAAGCCCGGAAACATGCGGGTCGCGTCACCCGTCACCCCTCTCGCGGTCACCCGCGGACCCGCCGATGTCACCCGTTCACGGGTCAGAGGAGAGAGGGGGTTGCGCCGACGCGGGAGCACGTGCAAGAGGGTGCCTCGAGGAGGCGCGGGTCGCTTCAAACGCGCAGGTCGCCTCAGGCGCGCAGGTCGTCTCGGGCGCGCAGGTCGTCTCGGGCGCGCAGGTCGCCTCAGACGCGCAGGTCGCCGACCCAGCCGGCCAGGAACTCCGCGCCGGCCTCGTCGTGGATGAGGTCGGTCGCGCTCGTGAGCACCGGATACGGCGTGACGGGCACCCCGTCGGCGGGGCGGACGTCGACGTGCGCGACATCGTGGCCGTGCGCGTGCAGCCAGTCGGCCATGGCGTAGTCGCTGCGCGAGTCGCCGACGGTGCGCCAGCTCGTGGGCAGCGGACCGTCGAGGGCGAGCAGCTCGAGGGCCCGCTCGGCGCCGCGGTCCTTGCCGAGCAGCACCGATTCGATGTCGGTCGAGATGATCGTGGGGTCGATGCGCCACTGGACGGCGCCGGAGCCGTCGGGACGCACGTCGTCGAGACGGCGCACCCCGAACCCCCGGGCGACCAGCGCCTCCATCGCCCGGTGATCGAGGTCCGCCTGGCGGGCGAGGTAGTCGGCCGACGAGACCGAGGTCAGCTGCTCGATCGAGACCATGGCGCGCTTGGTGTGGTCGAAGAAGACCAGGTCGGCGAAATCGCTCGTGACCAGGGCGTCCATCTCGGCGGAGAAGTCGGCGGGCATCGCGAGCGACTCGTCGACGACGACCTCGCTCATGCCGCCGGGGCCGTGCTCGGGGCCGATCGAGAACCACGACGCGCCCTTCTCGCAGACGCCGTGCACGCGAGCGCCGCGCGGCAGGCCGGCGGCCATCAGCGGCACGACGACCTCGTCGCGGATGAACGCGTCGGAGCGGCCCGTGTTGAAGACCAGGGGGATGCCCGCCGACGCCAGGGCGACGAGATCGCGCGTGATGGCCGGGATCGCGATGCTGCGCGTGACCGGGCTGGCGATGGGCCCGTCGACGTCGAGGAGCAGCCCGAGGGCCGGGGGCGTGGTGGCGGCTGAGTTCACTCCGTCATCTTCGCAGCCGGGACCTCCTCCTGTCGGCTGAAACGTCCCGAGGCTGTGGATGGGATGATGGACCACCTGAATCTAAGGAGACTCCTGTGGCGTCGCTCCCCCCGACCGTGGTCGAAGCACTCGAGACCTTCGCCGCGCCCGACCAGCGCGGCACCGTGCACGACCTGGCGCAGGTCGCCCCCGACGAGGCCGAGGCGCGGCTCGTCGCGGTGCTCGAGTCCGCCGACTGGGTCGACATGAACGCCAAGCACCCGGTCGGCCCCGATCGCAGCGACCCCGAGGGCATGCGCCGCCTGCTGCAGGCGATGGGCGCCGAGAGCCGCTGCGCCGTCGTGACCGCCCGGGGCTCCGAAGACGACCGCGACCTGGGAGGCGCGCTCGACCAGGTCCTGCAGCACCAGGACAACGGCGCGATCGTCGTGTGCCGCCCCGGTCCGCTGGCGTTCCTCGTGACCGCGACCGACGAGCACTGGCTGCTGAGCGACCGCGAGATGCCGGTGCTGACCGGCCAGATCCCCATCATCCGCGCGTGAGCGGACTCGAGGGCGGCTCCCCCGCCAGGATCGCGCTCGTCACCGGGTCGACCCGGGGCATCGGCCTCGTGATCGCGCGCGAGCTCGGTCGCGACCACCACGTGATCGTGCACGGACGCTCGCAGGAGGCGGTGGAGGCGGTGGCCGCGTCGCTCCCGTCGGCCACGGCCTGGGTCGCCGACCTCGGCTCCGGGTCGTTCAAGGTGCCGCGGCTCGACTCGCTCGACGTCGTCGTGCACGCCGCGGGCGTCATCGGCGGTGCCGAGGTCGAGCGCACCGCCCTCGACGACTGGCGCCGCGTCTTCGAGGTCAACGTCTTCGCCGTGGCCGAGGCGACCCGTCAGCTGCTGCCCGCGCTGCGCGCCGCCCGCGGAACGGTCGTCACGATCAACAGCGGCTCGGGTCTCACCGCCGGCCCCGGCGGCAGCACGTACGCGGCGAGCAAGTTCGCCCTGCGGGCGCTGACCGACTCGCTGCGCGAGGAGGAGCGTCCGCACGGCTTGCGGGTCAGCTCGATCCACCCCGGGCGGGTCGACACCGACATGCAGCACGAGCTCGTCGAGAAGGAGGGCGGCGAGTACGACGCCGCGCTCTACCTGGAGCCGCGGTCGGTGGCCGACGCGGTCCGACTCGTCGTCGATCTGCCGCACGGGGCGACCGTCGAGTCGCTCTCGCTCCGCCCCACGCGCAAGCCCTGACGCGCGCTGCGCCCCGCGCGCCGCGCCCCGCGCTGACGCGCGCTCCCCGCCGAACACCCCGTTCCCCGCGCAACACCCCGATAGATGCGGGTGCAGCGCCGAAAACGGGGTGGAGCGCGGTCGGCCCGCGCCGGCGGCCGCGCGCTTCCCGCCTGACACCCCCTTTCCCGCGCAACACCCCGAGAGATGCGGGTGCAGCGCCGAAAACGGGGTGCAGCGCGGTCGGCCCGCGCCGGCGGCCGCGCGCGCCCCGCGCCCCGCGCGCTCCCCGCGCCCCGCGCGCCGCGCCCCGCGCGCTCCCCGCGCCCCGCGCTGACGCGCGCTCCCCGCCGAACACCCCCTTCCCCGCGCAACACCCGGACAGATGCGGGTGCAGCGCCGAAAACGGGGTGCAGCGCGGTCGGCCCGCACCGGCGGCCGCGCGCGCCCCGCGCGCTCCCCGCCGAACACCCCCTTCCCCGCGCAACACCCCGATAGATGCGGGTGCAGCGCCGAAAACGGGGTGCCAGGCTGCACGAGGAGGCGCGCGAGGGCACCGGGAGCGCCTCCCGACTAGCGTGCAGGCATGACGAACGCGCCGACCGAGTCCGCGACCCTCCTGATGCTCGGCGCGAGCGGTGATCTCGCCGCGCGCCTCCTGATGCCCGGTCTCGGCGGGCTGCTGACGCACGAGTCCGAGCGGCGGGTGCAGCTGGTGGGCGCCGGCACCGAGGAGTTCGAGCCCGAGGCGTGGCGCGAGCACGTGACCGACGCGTTCGCGCGCGTCGACGCGTCGGGGCCGGCGGTCGACGCGCTGCTCGAGTCGACCGTCTACCGCACCGTCGACGTGACCGACGTCGAGCAGATGCGGGGGCTCCTCGAGGAGTGCACCGCGCCTCCCTCGATCTACTTCGCCCTGCCGCCCGCGATCACGGCGAAGTGCTGCGCCGCGCTGGCCGAGCTCGATCTGCCCGAGGGCACGGCGCTGGCGCTCGAGAAGCCGTTCGGCACCGATCTCGCGAGCGCCCGGAAGCTGAACGGCGAGGTGCTGGCGCTGGTGCCCGAGGACCAGGTGCACCGGGTCGACCACTTCCTCGGCCGGTCGACCGTGCTGAACCTGCTCGGGCTGCGGTTCGCGAACCGGCTGATCGAGCCGATGCTGAACAACGCGCACGTCGAGAGCATCGAGATCGTCTACGACGAGGAGCTCGGGCTCGAGAACCGGGCGCGCTACTACGACCACGCGGGGGCCCTGGTCGACATGATCCAGAGTCACCTGCTGCAGGTGATGGCGGTGCTGACGATGAACGCCCCGGCGACGCTGACGGCCGCCGATCTGCGCGACGAGAAGGGGCTCGTGCTGCGTGCGACGCGGCTGTGGCAGAACGACCCCGTCGCCAACAGCCGCCGGGCGCGCTACGAGGCCGGCACGGTCGACGGCCGCGAGCTGCCGGCGTACGCCGACGAGGACGGCGTCGACCCGGCGCTCGAGACCGAGACGCTGGCCGAGGTCGTGGTCGAGGTGGCGAACTGGCGGTGGGCCGGTGTGCCGATCCTGCTGCGCTCGGGCAAGGCGCTGGCCTCGAGGAGGCGCGAGATCGTGATCACGTTCCGCCCGCCCGCGCACGTGCCGGCGGAGTTCGAGGGAGGCGGCACGCCCGACCGCCTGCGCATCGCGATCTCGCCCGACGAGATGTCGCTCGAGCTGAACGTCAACGGGCCCGGCGACGCGTACGACCTCGGTCGGGCGGCGCTGCACGCGGAGTTCGGCAGCTCGGACCTGACGGCCTACGGCGAGGTGCTCAGCGGGATCCTCGACGACGACCCGACCCTCTCGGTGCGCGGTGACACGGCCGAGCAGTGCTGGCGCATCGTCGACCCCGTGGTCGCCGCATGGAACGACGGCGCGGTCGAGCTCGACACGTACCCGGCCGGGTCGGCGGGGCCCGAGTCGTGGCCGGCGGGGGCCCGGCAGGACGAGCCGGCCGTGCGCGCCGAGAAGACCGTCCCGGCGGCTCAGCGGCCCGAGTAGCGCGAGCGCTCCGCGCCGCCTGACCCCAGAAAACCGCTGAGACCCTCGTGCGCGCACGGGGGTCTCAGCGGTTTCGCGGGGTATCAGCGCTCGCCACGGGTCGGGCGAGGAGGTCGACGGGGCGCCAGCCTCGACGCCCCGGCGACGACGGGCTCTTGCCTCGGGCAGCCGCGGTCACGAGACTGGGCGGCATGACCACCCGCGGCCCGCTCGACCTCACCTTCACGGCGACCCTCGGCAGGGTTCGCGAGGGCGATCTCTGGACCTGCGTGCAGCTGCCCGACTCGGCGACGATCTTCGGAACCCGGGGCCTCGTCAAGGTCGCCGGGACCATCGACGGGGAGCCGTTCCGGAGCTCGTTCATGGCCCTGGGCGACGGCACCCACAAGCTGCCCGTCGCGGCGGCGATCCGTCGGCGGATCGGCAAGACGGACGGCGACGAGGTCACCGTGCACCTCGCCGAGCGACTCGGCTGATCGCCCGCGCCGCGACCTCGCGGGGTTGCGCTCTCAGAAGACGGAGATAGTCTCCTCTTATGCGGAGACGGTCTCCGCTGAGATCGGAGCAGCACGATGGCCGAAGTCATCACCCCGGCGGCACGGAGTTCGCGGGCCGACGCCCGGCGCAATCGCGAGCTCATCCTCGGGACCGCCGACGAGTACTTCGCCGAGCACGGCGTCGGCGGTTCGCTCGACGCCATCGCCAAGCGGGCCGGTGTGGGCCCCGGCACCCTGTACCGGCACTTCCCGACGCGCGACGCCCTGCTCGCGGCGCTCCTGTCCGATCGCGACGACGAGCTCGTCGCCCGGCGCGAGCGGCTCCGCGTCGAGTCCGCCGACACGGCCGCGGCGCTCGACGGCTGGCTGCGCGCCGTCGTCGACTGGGCCGCGGCCTTCGAGGGACTCCCCGAGCCCCTCCGGGCGGCCACGACGACGAGCGCGTCGCCCCTCGCGACGACCTGCGAGGGGTTCGTCACGACGACCGCGGAGTTCCTGACGGCGGCCCAGCGCGACGGCCTGGCCCGGAGCGACGTCCGCGCCCGCGACCTGTTCCTCGCGGCGCTGGCGACGAGTTGGGTCGGCGGGGCGGCCCTGGCCGACGACGCGACCACCACGGCCCTCTCGTCGCTGGTGCGGGCGGGGTGGGCGACCTCCGCACCCCTCGCGAGCCGCGCCGACTGACCCCCGCGGCCTCGCCCGGCGAGCGCCGATCACCGAACGACACGAGAATCGAGAAGAAGACGACCATGAACGACATCGACACGACCACGGCCGACACGACTTCGGCAGACACGACCCCGAAGCGCCTCGGCGTCATCGGCAGCGGCGACATCGGGAGCGGCATCGCCCGGCTCGCGATCGCCGCCGGGTACGAGGTCGTCATCGCGAACTCGCGGGGGCCCGAGTCGCTCGCCGACCTCGTGGCGGAGCTCGGTCCGCGGGCGCGGGCCGGAGACGCCCGCGACGCCGTCGAGTTCGGGCCGACGCCCGTCCTCGCCGTGCCGCTCGGCGCCTACGAGTCGCTGCCGCGAGACGCCTTCGCGGGCCGCGCCGTGCTCTCGACGGGCAACTACTACCCGCACCGCGACGGGCGCATCGCGCGCCTCGACTCGCTCGAGGTGACCACGGCCGAGCTCGAGCAGGAGCTGCTGCCCGGCGCCGTGATCACCAAGGCGTTCAACAACATCCTGTTCCACCACATCCCCGCCCTGGCCGACTCGACCCCGCGCACCGCCCTGCCGGTCTTCGGCGACGACGAGCGGGCCACGGCCGCTGTCTCGGCGATCGTCGACGATCTCGGCTTCGAGCCCCTCGACGCGGGCACGCTCGCCGAGTCGTGGCGCACCGAGCCCGAGTCGGGCGCGTACACGCCGATCTACGCCGCCGACCCCGAGGCCCTCGCGGCCGACCATCTGACCGCGGTCGCCGCGCCGGTCACCGTCGCGCGCCTCCGGCAGCTGCTGTCGGCGTCGCAGCGGGCCGACGTCGCCGCCCGCCGGTTCTGAGACGTCGGGGGACGACCGGCCGCCGGGCTGTCTAGCCCCGCGCGGGCAGTCCGGCGGCGAGCTCGTCGAAGAATCCCTGCCACCCGGCGACGAGACCCTGCTGCTGCTCGGCCGAGAAGCCGGGGGTCTCCTGCGTGAAGCGCATGGTCGTCCCGATCGGGGCGGGGCTCAGATCGACGGTGATGGTGGCCCGCTCGGGGGCGTCCGGCGCATCGGTGATGGTGAGCACGAGGCGGACCGGGGCCTGGACCTCGACGAAGTCGCCAGCCCAGTCCATCGCGTTCCCGTCGGGCAGGATCATCGTGGCGGCCCAGCCGGCGCCCTCGACGGGCTCGTAGGCGAGGCGGTCGAGCGGCACGTCGACCGCGGGGCCCCCGAACCAGCGCGAGAAGCGCTCGGCGGTGGTCCACGCCTCGAACACGTCGGCAGGAGGCGCGGCGAGGTCGCGGACGATCTCGACGCCCTCCGAAGCGGGTGCGGTCATGAGCGGTCCCTCCGGTCCGGGGCGGTCGTCAGCGACCGCCCGCCTGATGCGACCCTAGACCCCGCAGGAGCCGATGTCGGTGGTCGATCGTACGGTGATGCCGATGCCCGCCGCGCCTCCCATGAGGTCACGGGCATCCGGGTGACGGCGTCGTGAAACGGCCGCCACGTCGGCGGGGCCGGGTCGGACCCGGCCCCGCCATCTCCTCCGGTGGTGCGCCCGTCAGCGCTGCGGGCGGTCGCCCTGCTCATCGGCCGAGGGCGCGGTCTCGTCGAGACGGCCGTCGACGGCCGGGTCGGGCGAGACGACGTCGACCCGCAGAGGCGGCTCGCCGGTGACCGCCGACGGCGACACGGCCGACGAGGCCCCGCCGCCCGCCGACGTCTCGGTCGACGCGCCTCTGACCCGGCGCTTCACGGCCTGCCACGAGCGGCTGAGCCCGCGACCGCCCGACTGGGCCGGAGCGTCGACCTCGAGGCCGTAGTAGGCCCCGACGTGCTCGAGCAGCACGTCGCGCTCGGCCTTGTCGTACGCGCGTCGCTCGCGGGTGAACGCGATCACCGTCGACCAGCAGGTCAGCAGCAGCACGATGCTGAACGGCAGCGCCGTGGTGATCGCGGCCGTCTTGAGGGCGTCGAGTCCACCCGTCAGGAGGAGCGCGACGGCCAGCAGGGCGGCCACCAGCGCGAAGAACACCCGCAGCCAGTTCTTCGGCTCGATGTCGCCGCCCGAGGCGATCATCGCCATGACCAGCGACCCGGAGTCGGACGAGGTCACGAAGAAGACGCCGATCAGCAGGATGGCGCCGAAGGTGAGGACGGCGCCGGCGGGCAGCCCGCCGAGCAGGGCGAACAGCGAGCCCTCGACGTCGACGGAGCCGTCGGCGCCGATCAGGCCGCCCGAGCCGTCGGTCTGCTGGTGGATCGCCGCGCCGCCGAGGACGGCGAACCAGAGGAAGGTGAGGGCCGTCGGCACGAGCAGCACCCCGAAGACGAATTGGCGGACGGTGCGGCCGCGCGAGATGCGGGCGATGAAGATGCCGACGAACGGCGCCCACGACATCCACCAGCCCCAGTAGAAGGTCGTCCACGCGCCCTGCCACTCCTCGCCGGCGGCGCCCTGCTGGGCGGTGACGTTGAATGAGAGGCCGACGACGTTCTGCAGGTAGGCGCCGATGGACTGCACGAAGTCGCGCAGGAGGAACTGGGTCGGGCCGACGATGAGGATGAACAGCAGCAGGGCGGCCGCGAGGATCAGGTTGAAGTTCGACAGGATCTTCATGCCCTTGGTGACGCCCGTGATGAGCGAGACGAGGGTCACGGCCGTGATGACGGCGATGATCGCGATCTGGCTGACGATGCTGCTCTCGGCGATGCCCGCGGCCTCGAGGCCGGCGCCGATCTGGATGACGCCGAGACCGAGGGAGGTCGCGACGCCGAAGAGGGTCCCGACGAGCGCGATGACGTCGATGAGGTTGCCCCAGCCGCCGCGCACCCGGTCGCCGAGCAGGGGCTCGAGGGCCCAGCGGATCGAGACGGGACGCCCGCGCCGGTGGATGGCGTACGCGAGGGCGAGACCCAGCACGACGTAGATCGCCCAGGCGTGGAGCCCCCAGTGGAGGAAGGTCTGCGTGAGGGCCTGCTGCGCGAGCTGATCCTCGGTGCCCGTCACGCCGGGGCGCGGCGAGGCGAAGTGGCTGAGGGGCTCCGAGACGCCGTAGAAGACGAGGCCGATGCCCATGCCCGCCGCGAAGAGCAGGGCGAACCACGACCCGGTCGAGAACTCGGGCTCGTCCTTGTCCTTCCCGAGCTTGATGCTGCCGAAGCGGCTGAAGCCCACGAAGAGGCTGAAGCCGACGAAGAACGCGGCGATCAGCACGTAGTACCAGCTGAAGTTGCGGACGATGCCGCTCTGCAGGCCGAGGAACAGCGCCTCGGCCGAGTCGGGCGCGATCAGGGTGAAGGCGACGAAGCCGAGCACGACGATCGCCGCGGGCCAGAAGACCCATCGCCGCAGCTGCGGTGTCGTCGTGACGGGTTCGGTCAGCGATGCGGGGTGATCGCCGGGCCCGGTGGAGTGCGGAGTCGTCGTAGCCATTCCTCCATGGTCGCCGATCTCCGGCTCCGCCGCCTCCTCCGTTCGCCATCCGGGCCCGGAGCGGGTCAGCCCTTGAGCCCTCCCGAGATGAGGTCGAGCCGCCAGAAGCGCTGCAGGAACAGCACCAGCAGAGTCAGCGGGATGATCGACACGGCCGCCCCGGTGATGGCCAGCGAGTACAGCGCGGGGGCGCCCGATCCCTTCGACAGCAGCGTGTAGAGCCCCACGGTCAGCGGGTAGTCCGCCTGGTCGCTGAGCATGACGAACGGCAGGAGGAAGTTGTTCCAGATGCCGACGAACTGCAGCAGGAAGACCGTCACCATGCCGGGCACCATGATCGGCAGCACGATGTGGCGGAAGATGCGCCACTCGCCCGCGCCGTCGATGCGCGACGCCTCGAGGATCTCGTGCGGGACCGCCGACTGGGCGAACACGCGCGAGAGGTAGATGCCGAACGGGCTGATGATGATCGGCAGCAGGACCGAGATCGGCCCGCCCGCCAGCCCGATCTCGCTCAGCAGGATGTACTGCGGGATCGCCAGGGTGATGCCCGGGATGAGCACGCCGGCGAGGATCGTGAAGAAGATGAGGTTCCGCCCGCGGAAGGTGTACTTCGCCAGGGCGTAGCCCGCCATCGTCGAGACGAGCGTCGAGAGCACGCCGCCGACGCCGGCGTAGAGCAGCGAGTTCGCGGCCCACAGCCCGTACTGCCCGCCCTCGTAGGCGAACAGGTCTCTCAGGTTGCCGGCCAGGCCGGTGCCCGGGGCGAACGAGAACGACGTGAACAGCTCAGCCGGCGACTTCGACGAGGCGATGAACACCCAGCCGACCGGCACGAGGCAGTAGAAGGCCCCGATGAGCAGCACGATCGTCGGCAGCACCTTGCCCTTGCTGCTCGGGCGGGGCGACCGGCCGCCGGGGCGGGGCGTCCCGCCGACGTCACCCGCGCCTCCTCGGCTCCCGGTCCGCGCCCCGCGGGGCGTCTGGACGGCGGTCACGAGGCCGCCTCCGCGCGGCGGCGGTTCGCGATCGCGAGCACGACGCCCGAGAGCAGCACGGTGCCCAGGGCGAGGATGGTCGACGAGGCGGCAGCCGCGGGCAGGTCGTCGGTCAGGAACGCGTCGCGGTAGATGGTCATCAGCGGGGCCCAGCTCTGTGTGATCTCGGTGGTCAGGGGACGGAGGGTGTTCGGCTCGCCGTAGAGCTGGAGCGTGCCGATCAGGGCGAAGACCCCGGTGAGCACGAGCGCGGGCACGACGAGCGGCACCTTGATGCGGAGCGCGACCTGCAGCTCGCTCGCCCCGTCGAGGCGGGCCGACTCGTAGATCTCGGCCGGGATGCCCCGCAGCGACGTGTAGATGATGATCATGTTGAAGCCGACGCCGCCCCAGATGGCGATGTTGGCGAGCGACCCGAAGAGACCGCCCGCCTCGAGGAACGGCACGGGCCCCCAGCCCAGGGCGGTCGTCACGTACGAGAAGGGGCTCGTGCTCGGCAGGTACATGAAGCCCCAGAGCAGCGCGGCGGTGATGCCCGGCACCGCGTACGGGATGACGATCGCGGTGCGCGAGAACCGCCGGGCGCGGACCGCCGGCACGTCGAGCAGCAGCGCGAAGAGCAGGGCGAGCCCGAGCGTCAGCGGAACGGCGATGAGCCCGTACACGCCGAGGCGGCCGAAGCTCGCCAGCAGCTCGGCGTCCTGCAGCACGGCGACGTAGTTGTCGAACCCGACGAAGCGGTCGACGCGGACGCCGAGCACCGAGGCGCCCTCCTCGATCCGGTACGCCCTGAGGCTCGACCAGATCGTGTAGACGAGCGGGATGAGCATGAACGCGACGAACAGCACGACGGCCGGCGCCACGAACAGGTAGGGGGCCAGGGGGCTCCGTCGACGACGGGCCGGGCGTGGCGCCGGGCTCGCGGTCACGGGGTGCGTCATCTCGGGGCGCAGCGCGGTGTCAGTCATTCGCGGTCACCTGGTATCCCACCTGTTCCATGTCGGCGACGACCGCGGCCTGCGTCGCGACGAAGGCGTCGCGCCACGGGGTGCCGGCCGAGATCGCGGCGTTGAGCTCGTCGGTGAGCGTGGTCGTCGCCAGCGCGACGTTGGGGCCCCACGTGGTGGGGAGGACGTCCTCCGAGACGTCGGCGGCGACGTCGTAGAACTCGGTCTGCTGCGGCATCAGCGACGGCGGGGGGTTGCCCACGGCCAGCGCCTGACCCTCGATCGACGCCGGGTAGACGCCGCGGACGTCGAGCAGCGACTGGTTGCCCTCGGTGCTGGCGTTCATCCACTCGGCGAACGCCGCGGCCTCCTCGGGGTGCTCGCTGTTCTTCGTGACGATCAGCGCCGAGCCGCCCTGGAACGGCACGGCGGCCTCGCCCGGGATCCACTCGGGCAGCGGGCTGATCTCCCACAGCCCCGACGTGTCGGGGGCCACGCCGCCCAGCACGCTCGGCGCCCAGATGCCGGCCGCCCAGCCGCCGATCGTGCCGTCGTTGACCCGCTTGTTGTACTCGGGCGACAGCACGGGGTCGGTGTCGATCGCCCCGTCGGCCGCGAGCCCCTCGAAGAAGTCGGCGACCTCGAGCATGCGCTCGTCGGCGATGCCGACCGTCCAGCCGCTCTCGTCGACCGTCCACCAGTCGGCGCCGGCCTGGGCCGAGACCCCGGCCCAGAAGCCGAGCTCGCCGGCCGGGACCGCCGCGAGCACGGTGTCGGGGCGCTGCTCGTGCACGGCACGGGCGACGTCGCCGAACTCCTGCCAGGTCGTCGGCACGGCCTGCCCCGTCTCGGCCAGCAGGTCGGCGCGGTAGGTGAGCACCATGGGCCCGGCGTCCTGCGGCAGCGCGTAGACCTGCCCGCCGAACGTGGTCTGCGCCCAGGTGCCCTCGGTGAACGCGTCGTCGACGTCGGCCACGAGATCGGTGATGTCGCGGGGCACGTCCGCGATCACGAGCGACGGGATGGTCGTGTACTCGGCCAGCGCGACGTCGGGGGCGTTGCCCGCCCGGCTCGAGGTCAGGAGCTTCGCCGCGGAGTCCGTTCCGCCTCCGGCGTCGGTGTGCCGCACCTGCACGTCCGGGTTCGCGGCGTTCCACAGGGCCACCTGTTCGGACTGGCCGACGCCCCACCCCCAGTACT
The DNA here is from genome assembly GCF_001422285.1 of Frigoribacterium sp. Leaf263. Lineage (GTDB taxonomy): Bacteria > Actinomycetota > Actinomycetes > Actinomycetales > Microbacteriaceae > Frigoribacterium. Next base: position 396,710 of record NZ_LMMO01000004.1, on the reverse strand, counting down.
CGAGCTGGACGACGTCGTCGCCCCCTCCCGCGGCCGAGCAGCCGCTGAGGGCGGCTCCCCCGAGCAGGAGGGTCGCCAGGGCGGCGACGCGGGTCGTTCTCTTCCGATGTCTCATGGCATCCCCTTCGATGCGTGTGCGATGCGGTGGCCGGCGGGCCGGGAGGCCGGCCGGGCCGATGGGTCAGGAGGCGCGGGCCGGCTGGTCAGGAGACCGGCCGGGCCGATGGGTCAGGAGGCGCGGGCCGGCTGGTCAGGCGGGGCTCGGCGCCTCGTGGAGGAACACGAACGCGCCGGGGGCGAGGTCGACCGGACCGTCGACGACCGGGCCGTCGGCTCCGTCGGCGCCGTCGGCTCCGCCCTCGAGGTCGATCGGCGTCCCGCGGAGCGTCACGGTGCGGGTCTCGGCGGTGTGGTTGATGGCGGCGACGACGACGCCCGAGCCCGCATGCCGTCGGACCACCTCCACCCCGCCTCCTGCTCCGGGCGCCTCGGCGCGGACGCCGGCGGCGGCGAGGGCCGACGTGACGACCGTCGTGAAGGTCGCGTCGTCGAGCTCGGCCGAGACGTAGGTCGCGACGCCGTCGCCCCGCCGGTTCTCGGTGATCGCGGGCTCGCCGCTCAGCACCCCCTCGGCGTAGCGCGTGACGACGGAGGCGCCCCGCAGCTCGACGTGCTCGGTCCAGTCGTGCGCGCTGCCGCCGCCCTCGATCGCGATGGCGACCCCCTTCGGCAGGGGGTGGGGCTCCTCGACGCGGATGCCGAGGGTCTCGGCGAACGCGCCCGAGTAGCCGCCGGGGCGCACGTGCAGGTCGGCGTCGACGGTGCCGCTGAAGCACCAGACGACGGCGTGGCCGCCGCGACGCACCCAGGCGTCGAGACCGGCGGCCTGCTCGTCGGTCGCCAGCAGCTGGCTCGGCACGAGCAGGAGGTCGTAGGCGTCGAGCGCGGCCGGGTCGTCGTCGAGGCGCACGAGATCGGCCGAGACGCCCGCGAACCACAGCTCGCGGTGCGCGCGACGGACCGAGGCGAGCAGCGAGAAGTGGTCGGACGGCAGCGACGCCGACTCGAGCGCCCACCACGAGTCGGGCTCCCAGGCGATGGCGACGCGGGGCGTCACGACGCGGGCGTCGGACCCCTCGGGAGGCGCGACCACGTCGGTCAGTCGCCCCAGCACCCGACCGAGCTCGGTCATCTCGCGGAACGCGCGGCTGTCGGGGCCGCTGTGCGGGACCATCGACGAGTGGAACACCTCGGCGCCGGCCAGGGGCGCGCGCCACTGGAAGAACAGGGCCCCGTCGGAGCCGCGGGCCACGTGCTGCAGACTCGTGCGGATCACCTCGCCGGGCTCCTTGACGAGCATGCGGCCGGGGACCTGCGTGACGTTCGCGCCCTGCTCCATGAGCAGCCACGGCCGACCGCGGGCGAACGAGCGGGCCTGGTCGGCCCCGAACGCCGCGTGGGCGGCGCCCTCGACCCCGGGCGAGTCGGAGTAGTGGTCGATCGAGACGAAGTCGACCTCGGCCCCGAAGTCCCAGTGGTCGAAGTGCAGCCAGGTCGGCAGCATGAAGTTCGTCGTGAGCGGCACGTCGGGGCTGAGGGCGCGGAGGATCTCGGCCTGCTCGCGGTAGCACTCGAGCAGCACCTCGGCCGAGAAGCGGCGGAAGTCGAGCATCTGCGTCGGGTTCGGCAGGTACTGGGTGGCCTGCGGCGCGAGGATCTCGTCCCACTCGGCGTAGCGCTGCGACCAGAACGCCGACCACCACGCCTCGTTGAGGCGACCGAGGTCGCCGTAGCGGGCGCGCAGCCACTCGCGGAACCGGCGGTCGGTCGCCGGTCCGTAGCTGACGCTGCCGTACTCGTTGTGCACGTGCCAGGCGACGACGGCCTCGTGCCGGCCGTAGCGCTCGCCGAGTGCCGTGGCGACCCGCCTCGCCGCCGCGCGGTACGCGTCGGCGGAGGGGTCGTAGACGTCGCGGCTGCCGTGGACGAGCTGGACGCCGTCCGCGGTCCGGTTCAGCGCCTCCGGGTGCGCCTTCGTGAACCACGGCGGCGGCGAGGCCGTCGGCGTGGCCAGCACCACGCCGATGCCGTGGGCGTGCATCAGATCGATGACGCGGTCGAGCCAGCCGAAGTCGTACTCGCCCTCGCGGGGTTCGATCGACGACCACGAGAAGACGCCGAGGGTCACGGTGTTGACGCCGGCGATCGCCATCAGCCGGGCGTCGTCGTGCCAGACGTGCTCGGGCCACTGCTCGGGGTTGTAGTCGCCGCCGAAGAGGACGCGGTCGACGCCGCGGACCACGCTCATCGGAGCACGGGCTCTCGGCGGAGGGTGCGGCTGATCGGGGCTGATGTCGTCATTGACAGGGACTCTCGGTCGGGGTCGGTCGGGGTCGGGTCGATCGGGTCGAACCGTGTGTCGAAACGCTTCGACGATTAACGGAGATCGCGCCGGCGGACGAGCCCCGACGGGTTCACGGGGCAGGGAAGCGCTTCGACGACCTCTTCGGAAAGCGACGCTAACCGACGCCCGTCACCGACGCAAGGGATTTGTCGCGGGCATCCACATATCGCACCGCGAGCCTGCGGGTGAGACGGGCACCTCCCGGCGCACCATGATCTACGGTCGTCGCATGGATCGATCCTGGATCAGCTCCTGGGGGTGGGTCGCACTCGCTCTCATCAACGCAGGGCTCGCCGAGCAGAAGAACCGCACCCGTCTCGGATGGTTCCTCGGATCTCTGCTCATCGGCCCCGTGGCGACGGCCTACATCGTGTTCGCCGCACCCGCGCCTCCGGCCGACGACCTCGACGCGACGCCTCGCAGGGCACCCGGCGACCCGGGATACGTCATCCTCGGCGTCGGCCTGACGATCGTCGCGCTGGCGACGCTGCCGGCGATCCGGGCCACGGTCTCCGCCGAAGCGCCTCCCGGGGCTTGGTAAAGTCGACGATCCACGTCGTCGCGCTCGGCACGCGGTCGGCGGACGTCGCCGGCGATCACGGAGGACCACGTGCCGTCTGACGCACTGCAGCAGCGGGCCCGCGACCGCGCCGGCGAGCTCCCGGGCGCCGAGCTCGGGTTCCCGTTCGGGCCCGAGTGGGAGGTGTTCAAGGTCCGCGGCAAGGTCTTCCTGCTCATGACGGCGACGACGGGCGAGCCGATCGTCACCCTCAAGGCGGCGCCGGAGGACGGCGTCGCGCTGCGGCAGCAGCACGAGGGGATCACCGCCGGCTACCACATGAACAAGCGGCACTGGCTGACCCTGCGCCCCGACGCCGACCTGCCGGATCAGCTCGTCGATGACCTGGTCACCGAGTCGTACCTGCTGGTCGTGGCGGGTCTGCCCCGCGCGAGGCGACCGGTCGACCCGGCGACGTTCGGGCGCGACGGCCGCTGACCGAGAGCGGGGCCACCGCCCGGGGAAGCGCGACCACCGCCCAGGAGGCGCGACCACCGCCCAGGAGGCGCCCCCACCGACCCGGCCTCGGGTGCGACCCGATCGGCGGGCCGAGGTCAGCGGAAGTCGCCGACCTGCTTCTCGACCGGGACGGTCCCCTCGACCACGACGTCGCCGGTGTGCGCGGTGGTGACGGTCTCGATGAGGACGATCTCGACCTCCTCGTCGGCGACGGGGTTGTGCTGCACCCCTCGAGGGACGATGTGGAACTGCCCCGGCGTGAGCACCACCTCCTGATCGTCGGGGAGCTGGATGCGGAGCGTGCCGGAGACGACGAGGAACATCTCGTCCTCGGCGTCGTGGGCGTGCCACACCAGCTCGCCGAGCAGCTTCGCGACCTTGACGTACTGGTCGTTCACCCGCCCCACGACTCGAGGGGTCCAGTGCTTCTCGACGAGGCGCAGCTCGGCAGCGACGTCGATTCCGTGCAGAACGGTCATGACGACAGTCTCGGGCCTCGCGACCGGAGCCGTCTCCAGGCCAGCGCAGCCGCCGCGAGGATGCCGCCGATGACGGCGCCGAGGGTGTTCGTGACCCAGTCGCTCGTGTCGCAGGCGCGTCCGATCACGAGCACGACGGCCTGCACGACCTCGATGACGATCGAGAGCGCCGACGCACCGAGCACCGCCGCCACCGGTCGCCGCCAGAGCACGCCCGCGAGGAGAGCGATCGGCACGAACAGCAGGATGTTCGCCGTCGACTCCACCGCGGTCGGGGCGAGATAAGGCAGCCCCGCCGAGCAGGCGATCGTCGGGTAGGGGTCCCCATCGGGATACAGCGTCAGCGCCAGGACGGCGATCAGCACCATGACGAGGAGAGCGGCGGTGGGCCGCGGCCGATCGACGAGCCGCACCCCGACGACCGGGCCGACGACGATGGCGGCGATCAGGACGGAGAACGCGAGCCACGGCGCCAGGGCGAGCAGGGTCGAGAGCACACCGCGAGACTACGGCGAGCGGAGGGAGCGCTGCGGCCGTCACGGGCGCAGGCCCGAGCGCCATGGCCTCCGGGCGGTGACTCGCCCACGCCCACCGACCCGCGGCGGGCGTCGGGTCAGTCTCGGAGAGGTGACCCGGCGACCTCGAAGCGGTACCCGCCGAAGGTGCCGTCGAGGAGCGGCCGTGCCCGGGCGATCGCGTTCTGCACCTGGGGAAGGGCCAGGGAGGCGCGGTGCGCTTCGGCCGTCTCCCAGAGCTCGACGACGAAGACCGTGTCGGGATGATCGGCATCGACGCCGACCTCGTAGGCCAGGCAGCCGGCCTCGATGAGACTCTCGTTCCGTTCGGTGAGGAGGGCGACGAGTTCGTCACGCTTTCCGGGTGCGGTGCCGAGTGTGCCCACGTTCGCGAAGGTCATGCGGCGAGGCTATCGCCCGAGTCGCCCCCGCCGACCGTCTATCGGACGATCTCGAATCGCTCGAGCACGACGACGCTCGAATCGTCAACCGTGAAGCCGTCGCCCAATTCCTCCTGCATCTGTGCGGAGGACCAGAAGCGAAGATGGCCTGCCCGCCAGTCGTCGACTGACGCGTAGCCCTCTCCCTCGTCCAACGCATGCTGCAAGGGCACGTCGCAGAGCCGAACCAGCTCGACGTTCGTCGTCTCCAGAACCACGCGTCGCCGACCCGTCGAATCCACGAGGCCACCGCGAAAACCCACCTGAGGCACCTGTTCGCCCGCTACCTCGTACTCCCGCAGGAGCGAGCTCGTCGCCGTCTTGGTCCCCGCCTCGATCGCGGCGACGATCCTGTCTCGCAGAGGTCCGGGGAACGCGAACTCGATGATCGGCAGCTCAGCAGTCACGACTGCAAGCAAAGCAGACCCGCCCCCGATCGGGGTCCGATCCTCTAGAGAGACGCCTCGCCAGGCTCGCGCCGCCGACCCTGCCGGTAGCCGAACCACGCGGCCAGGACCAGCAGACCGGCGACGATGACGACCGCCGGAAGCGAGACACGATGCGCTGAGGATGGCCTAGCGGCCGGAACCCGGCCGTGAGAGCCTTCATGAAACACGTCAGCGCCACATCATAAGGAGCATCGCCGATGATGAAGTCATTCCTGTCTCGTGCGGTGAAGCTGCTATCGACCGGCCTCGCGGCGGGGCTCACGAGCGTCGGCGTCCTCAGCGGTGACAAGGCTCACCCTGGCCCCCTCACGGACACGGAAAGGCGCGACCACTACAGGCCGTAGATCGACACGGTTCGTTCGGTCAGTCCAGCGCTGGAGGTTCCCTACCCGGCGTGCGGCTCCCTGTTCCGCAGCTCGTCGAGCATGCGAGTGAGCTTGTCGTAGCTCCGCCAGGAGCTGACCGTCGTCCCGATGAGCAGAGCGAGGAAGACGAGAGCCAGCGCGAACCAGACCGGACCCGTCGTACGCCGGCCTCGAAGGGGGCTTTTCGCCCGCGTACGGACACGAATGGCCTACCGGGACACCTGGACGATGGTGATCTCGGCGACGTCGACCATCGCATCGCCCGGCATGTCCGGGTAGTAGTTCTCGCGCAGCTGCGCTGCGAAGAGTGCCATGTCCGTTCCCGGAGGCTCGTGCGCCTGCTCCGCAGTCAACTCGTCGAGCCGGTATCGCCAGACCGCGATGACCTGCCCGGTGAGTGGCAGGACAGTCGGATGGCCGTCGAACACGAACGTCGCTGCTCCGACCTGAAGCGACTCGCCCCACCGGACGGTCGCCACCTTGTGGCCAGTGACGATCGCGTCGTAGTGCTTCCGATGGACATGAGCCAGATGCCGAGCTTCGTCGATCACCGGGTCAGCCTGTCGCAAGATCGTCCGCCCGTCGACCACCTGAGGGGCGGCACGTCAGCCCAGGTCTTGGCGGTCCACAGAAGCCTCATAGGCCTCGTAAGGGAGGGCTTTGAGGTAGAACGTGACCTTGAGCAGCATGGATCCGGTCACGGCGCTGAACGCGACACCGAGCCAGAAGATCCACATGCCCGTGACGATCGCAGCGAGAACGAGCAGACCCGTGGACAAGCCTGCGCCCATCGCGCCCGCGTACGTGATCTCGCGCGGGATGGAGCCCCACACCTTTCGATCTTCCAGAATCGTCAGACTCATTCGCTCTCCCCCGTTCGCAGCCCGTCAGGGCTTGGACGATCAGTCAACCGCGTCTGACCAGGGTCGCGTGCGAAACGCCCCTACTGGGATGCTCGGCCGTCGTGCCGCTGAGCCCGCTCGAGTCCTGCTCGACGCCGCCCGCTGTGAGCGTCACCCGCGAGAAGCTCGTCTCGCTCTGCGGCTTCCGCCCTGTCGAGCCGGCTGTCTCGGAGCCCGGCGTAGATGAATCCCGCGAGCAGGACGACGAACACGGCTAGCCAAAGAATCCACGAGGCGAACGTCGGGACGTCGAAGAAGGCTCGGTAGAGGAACATCCCCTGGACGCCCGTGGCGACAGCGGCGAGGCCGGCGGTTCGCATGCCCCGTGCGGTCTTGCCGGGCAGGGGGTCGTACTTGTTCATAGGGGTCTTTCTCCAGCGTCCGTGCTGGGGAGATCCGGCGGCCAACGACCAGCGACCGACCTATTGTCGGGCGCCTCTGAGCCCGGTTGGTCGCGACAAGACTGGGGCTCCGATTGAATACGTTCATGTTTCGGTCGGTTCGATTCTCCTCGCAAAGCACGTCGGCTAGCGCCTCGTACCTATTCTGAGAGGAGGAACTTTGAGCACCTCAGAGGCGACGGCCCTGGTAACTGCCGGTCTGATGATCGTCGTAGGAGGCGTCCTCGTCGCTTGTCACGGTTCCTTCTCGAAACGAGTCACAAAGGCCCGCCAGCGACTCGGCCTCGACATAGGGATTGAGAGCCACCCGGTCATGCTCCTCGTCATTGGTCTCATATTCATGCTCATCTCGGTCGCAATCCTGGCCGGCACGCTCACAGACGCGCCCTAGACCCGTGGCATCGAGAGCAGCTCCGCCGAAGATGTTCTCTTGGGACACCGTTATCACGCCTCATGATTGGATCGAGGTATGCCGCAGGAAAAACCGCCAGCACCGCGAACCGAGAAGCAGGACATCGGGACCATGGTCTTTGCATTGGGACTCGGAGCCTTTGGCGTGGCATGGCTCATCTTCAACCCGGACTGGTCGAGCATCACGACACGAGGCCTGCCGGTTTGGCTGATCGGCGCACTCCTAGTCGTGCCGTCGTGCATTCTGTTCGCGATCGGACTCAGGGGCTTCCTCAGCAGAAAGCCTTAGCGATGGAAGTGGCTGGCACGGCGAGCCCGGCGGGTTGACGAACAGCCCCAAGGGCAATGACAGAGCCACGACGACCGCTGACGGAGCTCCTAACGGGCGCGGCGGGCTCTTCGACTCAGGTAGGTGAGGACAGCAGCGCCGAGACCGAATACGACAGCGACGACCGCAGCTACCCGGCCCAGTTCCTGGGCGTTGAGCGAATCCTCGTACTGCTGCTTCGTCAGGACGATCTCCGTACCCTCCGGCACGGGCCAGAAGAAGACCGGCGTGAGCCATCCGGCCCTGACGGTGGCGATAGCGCAGACGACCAGTGCAGCGACGGTCAGCCCAGCGAAGACCATCGCCCACAGAGTGAAGCGTGATCGATATGTCATGAGGTCACGGTAGTGGCCCCATGACCCTGTCGAGCAGCCGGAGGTTCCCGTCGCACCAGATGCAGTCGACGCTGAGTCATCGAGAGACGCGGCGCGTCTTGGGCGCTAACGTCACAAGATGCCCCCGCAGCCACTCGAAATCCGTATGTTCTGTGACTATGGTGCCGAATGGCCGCTCTGGGAGACCGGGATGATCACGCCCGAATCCCTGGGCCTCTCCCCCGCCCTGACAAAGCGCCTACGCGCCTGGACCGACTACTACCTCGCTCACGCCACGTCAGATCGAAACTGGCTTGTCACGAGTCAACAAGATGCCGCGTGGTATGCCGACGGGAAACGTCCCAGTGACCACATGAATCGCGAACTACGGGGCACCGCACATGTCCTCTACATCGGGGCATAGCAACGTTCGCTCCACGATCGTCTAGCGGAACAGTGCTGGTACAGCGGCAGCCAGCGCGTGCGACAAGGTGCTGTGGCGAGTAGCCGCGTACTAACGGTGATGAACGGCCCCGTAGAAGGGTTCCGCGTCGGTGTCGAATAGAGAATCGTCGCTCCAACAGCGCTTCCGACGAGGACTGCTGCGGAAGAGGACGGGGAAGCACGTCGACGAACGCTGAGAACCCGCGAACGGAATCATGCGTCACCCCTGGCAACTGGACCCTCGCCAGTAGTTGAGCCGCCCACGGCCGGCAGGCCTGGAGCGTTCTCGTCTGAGCGCGTCCGATCGGGGTGGAAGCGCCTCCCAGACACGGGGTTGTAGGCATGCCAACGGCCATCGTCGACCTTCTCGACGAGGGCACGAGCCTGCGCCGCCTGCCATTCCGCCCGGCCGTGGAGGGCCTTGGCTGCCCGGGGATTGACTGGCGGATCCACTGATCGGAAGAGCTGACACCCCTCGACGATGAGGTGGACTTCGACACCACGCCCGAGCTCCTGGGACAGCCGCTCTGCGAGAGCGCGACCCACGAGAGCGAAGTCGCGCTCATCCTGCGACGCGTGGTTGGGGCGGTCGGGATCGAGACGTGATCGGTGGAAGGATTCCCACGCTTGGAAGTCCTCCTCGAGTTCCCGCGACAGGTGAGCCTCTTCGTAACCGACCGCCCCGCCAGCCCAGAGCACGGTCCCGGCAAAGTCAGGGAAGACCCGCACGATCAAACGGCCGTCCTGCGAACGCTCGGTCATGCCGAGAACATACCTCCCCGCGGGACGGCGCCCAGGACCGTTTCCACTCGGCGTCTCCTAGTCGGCACCCGGAGAGACAGGTGCGGGCCACATGTTCGCGATCGGACCTTCCCACCACCTGCCGTCGTGCGACACAGTACCGAGCATGACCCGGACGTTCCGCTTCTCGAGCGACCCCGCTGACATCGACGTGCCGACGGTGGTGTCGTGGCTCTCCGAGGAGTCCTACTGGGCCCGCGGCCGGACGGCGGAGACTCACCGGGCCGCGATGGCCGGGTCCCGGAACTACGGCGCCTACGACATCGAGAGCGGCGCCCAGGTCGGCTACGCACGAGTGATCACCGATGGGGTCACCTTCGCCTGGCTCTGTGATGTGTTCGTCGATCCGAAGCTCAGGGGGGCTGGTGTGGGCTCCACCCTCATGTCGGGCATCCTGGACGATCTGGAGCCCCTGGCTCTCAAGCGCACGGCCCTCTTCACCGAGGACGCTCACGACCTCTACCAGCGCTTCGGCTTCGAGCCACTGGCCGACGCCGGTTCGTGGATGCTCAGATGGGGCCCGGGGTTCGGTCCGCAACCGCCGCGATGACGCTGAGGCGTTCGATGGAAAGTCGTCTATCGGACAGGCGTCGCATCTGGAGTCGAACCGTCCGGCCTGGTCATCTCGCGTCCGACGAGAGAGACTCCCGGGATCACGAACGGCCGGCCCGTGCCGTCGTCGAGGAGGACTCGGCAGTCGACATCGAAGACCTCTCTGAGGACGTCTGGGGTCACGACCTCATGCGCGGTGCCCGCGGCGACGACGCGGCCGTCGCGCATCGCGACGACCTCGTCGGCGTACCGAGCTGCCAGGCTGAGGTCGTGGAGCACCATGATCACCGTGAGACCGCGCTCGTGGTGCAGCCTCTGAACCGTGTCGAGGACATCGAGCTGATGGGCGATGTCCAGGTACGTGGTCGGTTCGTCGAGCAGAAGCGCATCGGTTCGCTGCGCGAGAGCGAGAGCGATCCAGGCGCGTTGACGCTGGCCACCTGACAGGGACTCGAGCGGTCGATCAGCGAGCTCCACGAGCGCGGTCTGCGCCAACGATTCACGGACGGCGTCCTCGTCGGCTTGCGACCAGCCGTCCCACCATCGGCGGTGGGGATCGCGGCCGCGGGCGACGAGGTCGGCGACGGTCAGCGATTCGGGCGCGGCGGGGGATTGGGGCAGGACGGCGACGCGTCGGGCGTAGACCCGGGGCGGGATGCTCGATACCTCCTGGTCGTCGAGTGTGACCCGGCCGACGCTCAGGGGCTGAAGGCGCGCGACGGTGCGGAGAAGCGTCGACTTCCCGCATCCGTTCGGCCCGATGATGGCGGTGATGCGGTCGCGTCGAAGCTGCAGGCTGACGCCATCGACCGCAGTGTGGTCTCCGTAGCGGACTGAGATGTCGTCGACGTCGAAGAGTGCGTTCATGTCAGGGAGTCCCTGTCGATCGAACGAGCAGCCACACCAGGAACGGGGCGCCGACGAGCGCCGTGACCGCACCGGTCGGCACGGTGAATGTCGGGATGACCGTGCGCGCAGCGAGGTCGCTCGCGAGGAGGATCAGCGCGCCGAACAGGCCCGACACGATCAGCGGAGGTCGAGGTGCTCGGCTGGCGAGAGAGGCCAGGTGCGGCGCCACGAGGGCCACGAAGCCGATGGGCCCGACGGCCGAGACGGTGATCGACGTCAGGAGTACGGACGCGCCCAGGAGCGTTCCGATCGTGAGCGGGATGGGCGTGCCGAGCGCTCGGGCCATGTCGGGGCCGAGCTGCAACGCCGCCAGGCCTCTCGCGACGGGCACGAGTATCGCTGATGCTGCAGCCAGGGTGATCGAGACGATCAGCACCTCCGTCCAGCCTCGGCCGCTGAGAGATCCCGTCAGCCACGCCGTCGCACGTTCGACGTCGTCCAGCGAGGCCTCGATGAGCATCCAGCTCGTCAGGCTCGAGAAGAACGCCGAGACCGCGACGCCGAGCAAGACGGGTCTCAAGCCACGTCCCCCTCCCGCGCGGAGCAGCACACCCACGACGGCGGCCGCGAGCAGTCCGCCGGCGAGAGCGGAGACCGGGGTTCCGAGCGAGAGCAGCCCCTCGATGGCCTCTCCTCCCGCCCCTCCGAGGACGATCGCGGCGACCGCGCCAGCGCCGGCGCCGGCCGTCACGCCCAGAAGGTCGGGGCTGGCGAGGGCGTTCCGCGCCATCGTCTGCGTGACCGCGCCCGCGACGGCGAGAGCTGCGCCGGCGACGAGGGCGAGGCTGGTCCGCGGGAGGCGCAACCTCCGAACGACCAGAGCCTCCCGTGGGTCGCCGCCTCCGAGGAGGGTCGCCACGACTCGGCCCGGGCTGATGGGGTACTCGCCCACCCCGAGGCTCACGACGGCGAGGAGGGCGATGGAGACGATCACCGCCGCGATGACGACCACGGAACGATGCCTCCCCGGGCTTCTGGGCCGACTCGCTCGCGCGACGGCTGCCTGCCACGCCGGCGTCATGCGCGCCCCCGTCGTGAACGCAGCACGATGACCACGAAGAGGGGGGCGCCGATCGCTCCGAGGACGATGCCGACGGGCAGTTCGTCAGGAGCGACGACGAGCCGGCCGACGATGTCCGCTGCGACGGTCAGCCCGCCCCCGATCACCGCGCTGAGCGGCAGCAGCAGGCGGTGTCCCGGTCCACTGATCCACCGCGCGAGGTGCGGCACGAGGAGCCCGACGAAACCCAGTGACCCTAGGACGGCCGTCGCGGCTCCGACCAGCATCGTCACGATCGCGAGCCCGAGGAGACGGGTGGGCAGCAGCCGCCGTCCCAATGCCCGAGCAGCGTCGTCACCCAGGGCGAGGGCATCCAGGGAGCGGGCGTGGATGAGAGCGAGCATCATGCCGACGACCAACGCGGGTGCGACCACGAGAAGAGTGTCGACTCCCCTCCCTCCGGTGAGGGAGCCGACCGACCAGAACCGGTAGGCGTCGAGGGCTGCGACGTCGACGAGGAGAAGAAGGCTCGTCAGCGCGCCGAGGAACGCCGATACGGCGGCGCCGGCGAGGACGAGCGCGGCCGGGCTCGCATCCCGTCGCCGTCCCGCGGCGAGCCCGATCGTGACCACGACCACGGTTCCGAGGCCTGCGCCCGCGAAGGCGAACCAGACGTACCCAGCCGCGGTGGTGACGCCGAGCACGGAGATGGCCAGGACGACCGCCAGGGAGGCGCCGCTCGTGACCCCGAGGAGCCCAGGGTCGGCCAGCGGGTTCCGGGTGTGGCCCTGGATGACCGCACCGGCCACGGCCAGCGCTGCACCGCCGGTCAGACCGATGAGGGTGCGAGGCAGGCGTTGCCCGAGCACGATCGCCGAGGCCTCGTCGCCGTCGTCCATCGATCCGGAGAGCAGAGCATGCACGACCACGCCCGGGTCGAGAGCCCGGGATCCGAGCGCGAGACTCAGCACTGCGATCACGGCTGCGACGACGAGAGCACCGAGCAGAACGAGAGCCCCGTGCCATGTCGAAGCCCGAGAACGGAGTGCCCGACCGCGGCTCGCTTCGGATGGGTCGGGGATGCGGAGGAACACGGCTTTAGGGTGATCGGATCGAGCTGTCGCTCAGAGAGTCTGAAGGAGGTCTTCGACGACGTCGAGCGACCACATCGCCGTCACCGCGGCTCCCTCGTGGGTCCGCTTGTCGGAACGAACCACGTGACCGTCTCGCACGGCGGGCAGCTGCCGCCAGAGAGGTGCCTCCTGCACCGACTTCCAGACGTCTGCTTCGTTCACGAGAGCGACGATCGCATCCGCGTCGCCGAACCCTGCGACGAGCTGCTCCGGGCCGAACTCGACCCCTTCTCCGTTGTCGATCGCTTTGGCGAACGAGGTGGAGGGCGTCGCCCCCACGTCACGGAGAACCAGCGACAGCAGACGCGATGGACGCACCTCTGATCCTTCGCCGTCGATGCTCACCGGGGCGATCGTGGTGCTGGCGAGGACGTCCGCATATGTGCTGGCGAGCTCAGCCACGCGGGTGTCGTAAGCGGCGATCAACTCAATGGCGCGCGCCTCCGTTCCCGTCGCCTCGGCCACGAGGGAGAGATCGTCCTGCCATGTGCTGGTGTCCTGCTCGCCGATGGCGATCACCGGCGCGATCGCTTGGAGCTCGTCGAGGATCGGCTCGACGTCGTCGACACGGCTGACGATCACGCTCGGGGCCACCGCAGCGATCGCCTCGAGGTCGATGTCGTCCGCCAGGAAGATCCCCTCGGCACCATCGGCCTCCGCCGCGGCGAGGTCGTCACCGAGGGGAGCGTCGAGGTCGAGGGAGCCCTCCTCATCGAAGGGGTAGCCGGCAAGCGGGAGTCCGAGCGACAGCACGATGTCGAGGTCGCGACGCCCCTCGATCACCACGACCGACTCGATCTCAGCAGGGACCGTGACATCCCCGAGGACAGTCGTCACGGTCCGCCCGTCTGCCGTGGCCGCGGGGGTCGCCGGAGCACATCCTGCAGTCAGGGCGATGGCGGCGACAACGACGGCCGAGGAGATGAGACGAAAGGGAGGCAGTACGGGTCGGATCATGTAGGTAAGGCTAACCTAATAAATTGCGTTCCACGTGCCACGTCGAGGTCGCAGACACCAGCGATGGACTCGTCGTCGACGCATGGCACGTCGCGTTTTGGCACGCTAGGCCACGAGGCATCGGGTAGCGGATCGTCCATGGGGCATCAGCGTCGGCTCCGCTAACGTGCACACACGGGCCACGAAAGGAACACGTCTGTTCGTCAGAGTCGAAGTGGGCGACTGGGAGCACGAATGCTGCGGCTCAGCGATCGAACGCGACGATGTGGTCGACCTGGGCTGCCTCCGTCGGCGGGACGCGGACGGACGAGTGCGGTTGATCGAAACCCACCACGACTCCCCCATCGAAACTCGTGTGCGCGGTCGGGTTGTGGACATCCTCGTGCTCGCCGAGGATGGTTCCTCGACACCGATTCTTCGCGTTCCCAGCGGGGCGGCCCTGCGCGGCTTCGACGACGAGGACGACGGACACCTCGAGACACCGTGGTCGGGTGAGCTCGTAGACGAACGCAATAAGCGCTTTCTCGTGACGGTGAAGTCATAAGGCGCCATTCATCACTCCACGCCGCACCGCACCGCTGGCGAGATCGATCCGGTGAATGATCGCCTATCGGGACAGGTCCCGTGGTGCGACCAATTACGAAGGTTCGCGACGAAAAACAAGCCTCAGGAGCCCCAGCAAGGCAGACAGCGCAAGGAGGACTCCCATGAAGATGAAGAGCTTGTCGCCGTCCGCAACCACGAAGAAGAATGCGGCCAGGATCATGCCGAAGCCGATCGTCGCTCGCTCGAACCGCTTCCTCTTGCCCCGCTGTGTCATTCGCTCAGGGTAATAAGGTTCGCAGCCGACGACGCGAAAGGCGTGATGGACGATCTGCGTCCAGATCACGACCGCTGACCGGTCATCGATCCCTCAACAGGCATTCGAACTCGAGAACGGATTGAAGCTATCGATTGGACCATCAACGGCCCACCACCCTGGCTCTGACACGACTCGGTCCACCCGCGGCGGTTCCCGCCTGGCGTCACCAGCGTCCCGCCTGCACCTGTCCAGTCATCGATTTCCTATCGGACGCCACAACGATGTCGCCGTGACCAGGGGACGATCCCCCAGGCGATGACCCCATCAGGTCGTTGGCAAACTCCTCCGCATGCTGCTCGTCGAAGTCCGTCACGCCATGCCCGACGGTGAATTCAGCCGAGGATCGCCTGCATCTGCTGGTAGAAGGCCTTCGGGTCCGCGCTCAGCGAGTCCTTCACCATGCGGCTCCAGTCGTCGACGACGACCTCGATCTCACCGGCAGCCACTCCGTCGAGCGCGGCGCGCGCCACGTCCCGCGGGTCGATCTTCGGGCCGTCGTAGCCGGCCATGATGTCGGTGTCGGCCGCGCCGAGGTGCACGCCCTGCACGAGGGTGCCCTGGCCGGCGAGTTCGAGCCGGAGCGCGTTCGTCATGTTCCACTCGGCCGCCTTGGCCGCCGCGTAGCCGCCCGAGCCGGGCGCCGCGAACCACGACAACGCCGACAGGATGTTGACGATCCCGCCGCCGCCGTTCGCGGCGAGGACCGGCGCGAAGGCCCGGATGACACCGAGCGTGCCGAAGTAATGGGTGTCCATCTCGCGGCGGATCTCCGTCATGTCGCCCGTGAGGAGACCGGCTCCGGTCGAGATGCCGGCGTTGTTCACGACGAGCGTGACGTCCTGTGCGATCTCGGCGGCGGCGGTCACGGATGCGGGGTCGGTGAGGTCGAGTCGCACCACCTCGACCCCGGGGATGTCGATGGCCTCGGGTCGGCGGGCGGTCGCGTAGACCTTGCGGGCGCCGCGCGCGAGCAGTTCCTCGACGAAAGTGCGGCCGATGCCGCGGTTGGCGCCGGTGACGAGGGCGACCTGATCCTGGATGTCCATGCGTGCTCTTCCTTCTGCCGCCCGAATCGGATGCGGGGTACGGCACGGCCTACGCTAGGTGTTGACGTTGACGTGAAGGGCAAGTCCACCCGTCAGATCGGCGACGTCGACGTCGACGTGATCGACGGGCCGAACGGCCGGGAGGAAGACGCATGCTGCGCATCGGTGATGTGGCGACGAAGGCCGGCGTGAGCACGCGAGCGCTCCGCTACTACGAGGAGCAGGGGCTGCTGCCAGCGGAGCGCACCACGAGCGGCCAGCGCATCTATCCCGAGTCCGCGATCGAGCGCGTGCAGCTCATCCAGCGCCTGTACACGGCGGGGCTGCCGAGCCGCACGATCATGCAGCTGCTGCCGAGCGTCGACACCGGTGTCGCCGCCCCCGAGGCGATGGCCCTGCTCCACTCCGAGCGCGACCGCATCGCCGCGGGTATCGCCGAGCTCGAGCGGGCCCGCGAGGAGCTGTCCCGCGTCATCGACATCTGTCTGAATCCGACCCCCGAGCACTGCCCGGCGCTGCGCGAGAGCGGACCGGCGTACGAGGGCGCGCATGCGACGGCCGCCACGGCCTGAGCCGCAGGACGCTCCAACGGATCCGACGAACCACGGCCGCGACGGCTCTTCGATCACCCCGCCTGCGAAGCGGCTGCCGCTGCCGTCGACCTCGTAGGGCCGTCCGTCTGCTCGATGGTGCGGGGCGGCGATCCGCGCCTCCGAGCAGGGGTTCGGTTCGCTGGCACCGTGTTTCTCGGTGAGGTATGGCCTATCGCACCTCCCTGCGTGGGATCGTGCGCAGCCGCGACCTGGTCACGCCTGGTCATCGCGGCGCACTCCGTCGACGATGCGGTCTGCGGCAGCGTGCAACATCGCAGGTTCCACACCATCGAGCAGCTGCGTCGATAGCCCCAGCACGAACGAGTGAACCAGCATCGCCTCCACACCGGGGTCGAGGTCGGCACGGGTCACGCCTGCGGTGAGCCCTCGACGAAGGCATGCCTCGATGCGCGCTCGATCCTCGGCGCGCCGCTCGGCCACGACTGACCGCGCGGCGATGTCGTCGTCGCCGTCCGCGCCGAGGGTCGCGGAGAGCGTGACGAGGCAGCCGCCCGGGTGGGCGGCGTCCGACTGCATGTCGATCGTTCCGTGCAGCATCGAACTGAGAGCCTCGAGCGGATCTCTCCTCGGGTCGCCGACGAGCTCGCTCACTCGCCCAGGGCCAGCGGTGTAATGCTCCACCGCACGCTCGAACAAGCCCTCCTTCGAGCCGAAAGCACCGTAGAGACTCGCCGACGAGAGCCCGGTCGCCGCACGTAACCGCGCGATGGACGATGCCTCGTACCCGTGGCGCCAGAACACCAGCATCGCTGCGTCGAGCACATCCTGCTCGATGAAGGCTCTCGGTCGTCCCTGCTGTGACATCTTCACCCTTTCGGATCGGTCGATCCAGTTTGACACACGGGGGACCCATCAGCAGTATTGGAGCGACCATTCCATAAACAGAGAAGAGTGATCGGTGCCCCACCCCCGAACCGAAACGACAGCCAGACGGCGACACCAGGACGAGCGCTCCCTCCCAGCACTGCCACTCGTCCTCATGGCACTCAGCGGGTTCATCATCATCATGACCGAGACGCTTCCAGCAGGCCTCCTGCCCCAGCTCGCCCACGCGTTCGACGTCAGCGACGGGACCGCCGGCCAACTGATCACGGTGTACGCACTCGGCACCGTCGTCGCGGCCATCCCCACTATCGCGATGACCCAGGGGACATCGCGCAAGCCGTTGCTCGTCATCGGGCTACTGGGCTTCCTGGTCGCCAACACGCTCACCGCGATCGCGCCGACATTGGCGGTCGCCCTCGTCGTGCGCTTCATCGCCGGCGCCTTCTCCGGCCTGATCTGGGGCATGCTCGCCGGCTACGCCCGCCGTATCGCCGCCCCCGAGCGCGCCGGGCAAGCCCTCGCGATCGCTATGGCCGGCACACCCATCGCACTCTCCATCGGCACCCCGCTCGGGGCCTGGCTCGGTGCGACGGTCGGCTGGCGATGGTCCTTCGCCGCGGTCTCTGCGATCACGGTGGTCGTCGTCCTGCTCGTGCTCTCGCACGTGCCGAACGCGCCAGGTCAGCGTTCGAGCTCGAGACTCCCCCTCGGCCGAGTACTCGTGATCCCCGGCATCGCCGTGATCCTCACTGTCGTATTCACCTGGATGCTCGCGCACAACCTGCTCTACTCCTACATCGCCCCTTACCTCGCCGGCACGAGCACCGGCATCCGCCCCGATGTCGCCCTTTTCGCCTTCGGCTTGGCGGCACTCGTCGGCATCTGGATCACCGGCGCACTCATCGATCGATCACTGCGGCACCTCGCTCTCATCAGCACGGCGATGTTCATCATCGCCGGAGCACTGCTGCTCGCCCTCCCCACCTCTGCGCCCGCCACGATCGCTGCGATCGCCTTGTGGGGTATCGCCTTCGGCGGCTCCGCAACACAACTGCAGACAGCGATGGGCAATGCCGCCGGCGAGAGCGTAGACGTCGCCAACGCCATGCTCACCACAGCCTTCAACCTCGCCATCTTCGGCGGAGGAGCGGCTGGCGCCATCCTCGTCGACGGCATCGGGCCTGCCGCAATTCCCATCGCGATGATCGCCCTCTCGGCAATCGCCTTGCTGACCGTCGCCCTCGGACGCAGGACAGCCTTCCCGCCGCGCTGAGCAGCCCCGCCGATCGGAATCTCTGGCCAGAAGCGCCCGGTAAACGATCCCCTATCGGGCACCCTTAGAGCAGGCGTCGTCGGGGCAGAGTTGAGGTCATCGATCCGTAAGCGTGAAAGGCATTGCCGAGGTCTGCCCCAAGAAGGCGTCCTAGTGAGTCACATTGAGCACCGAGCCGAGTGACGAACGGGCACCACTCACCTGACGCGACGGGCCATACCCGCCGGGGCAGTAGCCGCTCGTGCCGAAGCAGGGAGGCGGATCGTTGCGAGGCGCCTTGTTCACTCCGACGGATCTGCTGTCGAAGTATTCACGGTTGTACTCGATCCCCAGCACGTACGCGGCCCCCGTGGCACTTATCGCCGTTGCTAGTTCGTCTCCTTCCAACCCAGCCGTAGACCAAACGACGACGTCTGTCGGGATGTATCGCACAGAAGCCATGACCAGGGGCATGGTCGCCCTCGTAGGTTCGATGGCCCTTGTTCTGTCCGGTTGCGCCGGCGCAACGTCAACGCCCTTAGCTGAACCCCTCAGCGTCGAGACCACTGCTGAGGAAAGCGCTCCCGCGGTCGCCCCATCGCGAATGCCGTCGTATGTGCAGATGCTCCCCCGGCAGCCTTGAACGCGAGCATCGCGGCCGAACCCGGATGGGCGGGTGTCCAAACACTTCCGTGGGTGACCGTTGTATACGACGACGCGCTCGGCAAATGGCTACTGACCGGCAGCCTCGACGCCACGGATGGAGTCTCAGACGGCGTCTTTGCTGTGTGGGCCTCGACAGAGGACCCGACCGCGGACACATTCGACGCTCCGCTTGAAGCCCTTGAGGGAAGCGCCGAGGGGAACTCCGATGCACCGTTCATGATCCCGGCGTACGTCGGCCCCACGGACATGGACGCAGCGCCTCCCGCCGCGCTGTTCTGCGCTCAGGAACGCCTCGCTGGAAGGCAGTAGCCCCGCCGGCTACAGCCTGGAAGCCCGATGCGCCGACCCCCGTCCCGCGGATCAGATACACGGCCCGGGGTCTGGCACATGGGCCACCTAGCCTGCTGACTCACTAGGTATTGCAGGAGGCGGCCCAGACACGACAAATCCCATGAATGCGACGAGCGCACCAGCCAGCATCGGAATCAACCCGAAAAACGCCCACCACATCACGCCGTCTGAGGCTCGGAAGTTAAGAAAGACGGCCAAGACGCAAAGAGCTGCTCCGCCAACCCAGAGGAGCATCGCCCAGAAGCTCCACCGATGTTGAGCCCTTCGGCCACCCTGAGGGACCCCTCGAACGATTGCCATCGCAATACCTGTCAGCACCGCCGGGCCAAACGCGAGAGACAAGATCACGAAAGCCAACGTAGGTATCGAAACGCTCGCTGGCATCCGTCGCAGGTAGATGATCTCGGCAACTGTCTTAAACACGGATCCAGCGGCATCTACCCCCGTGCAAGATGCGTCCGTCAGCCGATCGACTATCGGACGGATCCGCAAACGGTGCGGCGAGCTGTCCTACGCAGTCTGCATGTTCCGCCGCACCGTGGGTGTCTGAGGCGAATGGGCCATTTGGCCTGGAATGGTGTGGAGGCCGCGCGCTGCCCGCTCCGACAGTGGACCCGGGACGAGTTCAGCCGATGAAATGAGAACCACAGCGATGAAGGACAAGAACCGCCCGCCCATCCACAGCTACCGCTCGTTGATCGTGGACTGGCTGCAGAAGAAGAGGTACCGCGAGGCGAGACTCGACGAGAGAGTGGAGTTCAGCGTCGCGTACACCGAGCAGGGCTCCGACCCGGGTCTCGACACGATCCTCGAGACCGCGATGTACGGCGGGTCCTGGCTGGGCGGCCCAGCCGCCGGCATCACCCAGGAGGACTGGCCTCGACGCCGCGACGGGCAACCCCTCGCCCACGTCGCCAACTTCCACCTGGGCGAGGCATCCGGAGTCATGGATTCGCCGATGCGCGCCGGCTGGCCCGACACCCGCGAAGACCTCCCCCACCACGGGATCCTCCAGATCTTCCACGACCTCGAGACCTACGGCACCGAGCCCGAGGACGGCGACACCGGCGGTTGGCTCGTCCGCTGGATCCCCGACCCCGACCTGACACTGCTCGCCAGCTCCCCCGCCGATCTCGACCTCCCGACCGACGCAGCCCAGGAGGTGACGGCGATGGCGACGTTCTCGATCCCGACATCGCTTGATCTCGACGTGACGACGCAGAAAGCGTTCGACGCAGCCGAGAAGGCCACCAGGGCTTTCGAGTCGACATGGAGATGGCAACGCACACGAGACCGGAAAGCGCTGCCCCTTCCGGTGACGCACCTCTACGGGTACTCCCAAGCCGAGCACACCCTGGCTGTCAGCGACATCCTTCCGGAATGTCTCCCTCTCACCCTTCCTGGGGACTCATACCGGCTAGTCGCCGACATCGAGAGCTGGACCACCCTCGACGGCTGGTTCGGCGACGCTTCACCACTCGAGGTCTGGATGCGTCAGAGCGACCTCGACACCCGAACCTTCGACCGCGCCTGGTGCATCATCCGCGCCGACTGAGACGACCTGACGCCCGGTGCAGGATCCCCTGTCGGAACATCGTGTTCAGGGCGAACGTGGCAGGGACATCGAGCCGCGAACTGGGCACTGTCGGGTAGATGTCGCCTGCTTGTCGGGGCCCTGACATGGACCCGTTCAAGCGCCCTTCATACTGTGGACAGCATGAGCGAGACACGAATACTTGAACTACGAACTCAACGAGGGTGGACTCAGGAGCGCCTTGCAGAGGTCAGCGGGGTGACCGTTCGCACTCTCCAACGACTCGAGGCGGGGAACGACGTCAGCCTCGACACGCTCTCCCGGCTGGGTAAGGCATTGGGTGTGCCGGTGCGAGACCTCTTCATGGAAGCCCCCGAGAGCGAGTACGGAAAAGCCGTGTCCGCACTGAGCGAGACCGAGGCGAGAAGCTTCTCGGATGCGGCGCGAATCGCCTGGCGCCATATAGCCCTCGCCGTGGCACTGTTCGTCACGTCACCCATCCCCGTGGTGCTGCTGATTGCCGGGGCAGACGCAGGCGTCATCCCGACGAGTGTGGAAGTCGCCATAGCTATCGGCCTAGGTGCTCTTTTCTTGGTCGCCGCAGCCGGGGCAGTCCACCTCGTTCGCCGGGGCAGACGCAGGCGTCATCCCGACGAGTGTGGAAGTCGCCATAGCTATCGGCCTAGGTGCTCTTTTCTTGGTCGCCGCAGCCGGGGCAGTCCACCTCGTTCGGGCGTCGAGCACGTTCTCGCCATTYCCGCTGATCCGCCAGAAGCGTCTGAGTTCCAGTTTCGGAGCCCAGCAGTGGGCAGAAAGCCTCGAAGAGACCAACGGACGTCAGCGAGGCACCTCGCTAGCCGTGGCCGTGGGACTCTGGCTGATATCGCCGCTCCCGGTCATCGTCGCAGCGCTCCTCGAAYCGTCGCAGTGGCAAGGGCTCTGGATAGCAGGCGGCGTAACCTTCTTCCTCCTCGTCGTCGCCGCAGGGACGTTCGCCGTTCTGCAGGCGGCATGGTCCCGTTACGCCGCAGAGAAGCTGACCGCATCCGCGGCATAGCGCCCTGCCCTCTGGACGATCCCCAAACTGAACGGCTCGGGCGTGCTCGCTTCGGTTGCGTAGGCGGCCGTGAGGGTCGATAAGCCCGATTGGTACTCGGGCGCCATGCTGGTCATCACCGGGGAGGACGCGTCTACGAGGAGGCGGTGTGAGGGTAGTGGGATGCGAGCCGTCCGAGATCCCCGCCTTCGRTTCCTGCCCTGGTCCGTACTCGTGGTGGCGTGGATCGGTTCGATCGTTGTCGAACAAGTGCTGTTCGGCGACTCGATTGGCTGCGAGCTCTCTCCAGGTACATCGGTCTTCGGAGACGCTGGATGGAGCTGGTTCCCCTCGGGCGCACCTGCACTTGGCTGATCGACGGCGTCACTGTGATCGACCATCCGTCGCTGATAGAACTGCTCATCCCTGCGACGCTGCTCGTCTGGTTGGTCGCTCTTTTGCGAGCACCGGGTACCCCGCGAGTGTCCGCGTAAGCCATCGTCTACCGGGACATCTGCGGGGTGTAGGCACGCGGTCGGCGCCGACGGTCTCGATGATCGACTCGTACGACGCGACGCGCTCGGGGTCGGGCGCGGCGAGCGCGAGCAGCTTCGTGTAGTCGTGGTGCGGGTCGAGGATGANGTGCTCAAGCCCACCATCTGGTCGATCACCGCACTTGGCTGATCGACGGCGTCACTGTGATCGACCATCCGTCGCTGATAGAACTGCTCATCCCTGCGACGCTGCTCGTCTGGTTGGTCGCTCTTTTGCGAGCACCGGGTACCCCGCGAGTGTCCGCGTAAGCCATCGTCTACCGGGACATCTGCGGGGTGTAGCTAGCTAGCTGAGGCTGCCGACGGGATCAGTGCCCGACAGTGACCTTGATCACCGTGATCAGGGCACCAAGTGCAGCCAAGGTCAGGCCGGCGAGGACCGTACGTCGTGAACTTGGCACACCGCGGTACCGCGCGACGAGGGCTCCGATGAGGCCGAGACGGATCACGAGGTAGAGCCCCGCGATCCCCTGAGCCCAGACGCCTGGGATGCTCGACCAGGCGGTGAAGGCCAGCAGCAGCACGGGAAGGATCGCGGCCGAGAGCACGGGCACGGAGTCTCGAAGCTCGGCCACGAGCTGACTGGTGGTGAGCCGATGCGGGGAGCGAAGTCGACGCCCTATGCCGTCAGCGACGGCGTGAGCCAGGAACGTCGACGCCGCCACCCCCGCCACGACCACGGCAACGTGCCCGGAGGTCATCGCGTCTTGGCTGAGGGAGGCAAGGGCGGCCAGGACGACCATGTTCCCGTAGACGTAGGCGCTGATCCGGGCCGCAGCGTCCTCAGGGCTGAGAACAGCTCCGGTCCGGACGTCCCGCATTGCCGGGGCTGTCGCGGCCCGCGGAATGGTCAGTAGTTCGGAAGTCATGTCCGGGCCGCCACGGGTCAGGACGACGAGTTGCTGCTGGTCGAGCCGGAGTCGTCGGTGGACGTGTCGTCGTCTGTGGCGGGAGGTGTCGCGCTGTCAGGAGCGGTGCCCATGTCGGGCGGTCCGCCGTTGCCGAAGTCCGGGCGCGTGCCGTTGCGATCGAAGCCGCCCTGCTCGGTGCTGCTGCTGTTGCCGGTGAAGACAGTCGTGCCGAGGGCGATGCCAGCACCTCCTCCGATGAGGAGGCCGACCACCAGTGCAGCCGCGCTGACGATGGCCAGGACTCGGCGGGAGAACGACCTTTTGGGTGCGACAGCCGGTGCGGGGGACGCCTCGGCAGCCGTCGCGGGGGTGGGCGCGGTCGAGGGGTCGACGGGCGGACCGGCCGGCGGGATCGGGTCGGCGTTCTGCGGCTGGTTGGGGTCGTGGTTCGTCATGGGTTCGCCTTCTCCTTCATGGACTGGGTGCGGTCGGGGGCTTGTTCGCCCCGGGCGGGAAGGCCACCGCTCGTGAGCTGGTGGCCTTCTCGTGGTGTGTGGCGGCTAGTTGCCGTCGGGGCCGCCGCCGGCGGGAGCGCCGCCGCCGCCGCCCATGCCGCCGGTGGCCGCCTGCTGCTCGACGCTGTTCGCGTAGTCGTCGGTCGGGTCGCGGTAGATCGTGTGGACGTGGCCCCAGCCGGAGGTGGAGACGCCGTCGACGTCGGCGCCGGCGGAGCCCTGCTGGGCCTGGAACCCGACGTAGACGTTCGGCCCGGAGATCGAGAAGTTGATGCCGTCGCCCTGGGTCATGTCGTAGGTCGTCTCACCGGACCACACGACCACGGTGTCGTCGAGGGTCGCCTCGATCTCGGCACGGGTGGTCGCGGCGCTCTCCTCGTCAGCCATGCCCGACCAGTTCGCGATCAGGTCGAGCAGCAGCTCGCGCTGCTCCTCGGTGAGGTCGGCGCCGGTCAGACCAGCCCCGGTGCTGAAGTCGCAGGTGTCCCCGGGGGCGCACATCGTTACGTCTCCCGAGGTCAGGGTCTCCTGCTGCTCGGCCGTGAGGGAGTCGTAGAACGCGAACGCGTCGGTGTAGATCCCGTCGAAGGCCTGCACCTCGGTGCCGTCGTCGGTGGTCCAGTCCGCGGGCTGCACGCCGAGGTGGGTCGGGGCGAAGGTGATCGCGTCGGCGGTGCCGTCGAGGGTGGCGTTGATGCCGAGGTGGTGGCCGCCGAACTGGACCTCGTAGGCGCTGGTGTCGGTGGCGTCGCCGAAGAGGGCGATGTAGTACTGGCCGAGCGAGGACTCGGTGGTGCTGCTGTTCTCGACGAGGTACTGGTCGCTGGCGATGATGTTCGACACGGTCTCGTAGGCGTCGTCGCTGAGCAGCGCCTCCAGCACCTGGAGGGCGGCGACCTGCTGCTCCTCGGTCAAATCAGCGACGTTCAGCCCGGCCCTGTCGACGAAGGTGACGGGGAAGTTCGACCACGAGGTCGTCTTGGTCTCGTCGTCGTAGTCGTAGGTGACCGCTTCCTTCTGCTCGTCGGTGAGTGTGGCGAGGAACGCCTGGACGGCCTCGGTGGTGTTCGTGATCGTCTCGGCTGTCGTGCTCGAGTCCGATTCCGTGACCTCGGTCGCGGCCTCAGCGACCGTGAGGTCGCCGGTCGCGCTGCTCGAGGTAGTGGCGCCGGAGCCGGTCGTGGCGGAGGAGCTGGTGGTGCTGGCGGCGCAGCCGCTGAGCAGGAGGCCCCCGACCAGGAACACGGTCGTTCCGAGGAGGATCTGGCGGCGGCGCGGGCGCTTGTTCGTGTCCGTGGTCTTCGTCATGTGGGCAAAGCTAAGGACCTCGGCTTGGTCAATCCGATGAGAAATCTATGAGCTGGTTATGAGGGCCAGATCGGTTTCAAGTGTCGTAAGACCGTCCGAAAGACGATCGGTCCCCGGACGACCGAGGGCCGCGACCACTCCCCCGCAGTTGCTGGACCTAGATTGTCTCGATAGGTCAGTCCGGAATCGATCTCGGTGAGGGATCCCCTTTCGGGCGGCACCTCGGTCATGTTTAGCTGCGGACATGCGCGATAAGAAGGGCCTCACGGCGAGCGTGCCACGATCCGTGGGCGGGATGACACTGCTGCTCGTGATCGTCTCAGGCTGCGCACCCGTGACGGGCGGCACCGCCTCAGGCTCCTGCGCCGTCAAGGAGATCGTCCTCGGCAGCTCAGATCTGAGACCGGGCGGAGAGATCAAGCTCAGCGTGGACTGGATGACCTCGAGATGCGAGGACGCGGGCGGGACGAACCAGCCCGCCGAAGACATCGAGATCACGATCACACCGACGGCAAGTTCCGGGTCCCGCCAACTCGGGACGATCGAGAGTGCTACCGGCCCGCGCTTCACTGCCGCCGGCACGTTTCAGCTTCCGGCCGACATCCCCGCCGGAGATGCAGTTCTCACCGTGACGTCCTCCGCCGGAGAAGGGGCGGCAGCTGAACTGCCCATCACCCTGACAGCCGAGTAGACGAACCAGGCCCTGTGAACGATGGTTTATCGAGACAGGCCTTCCATACCGCTACGTTCATCCCCATGGACTCTGCGGACACCGTCGCCTCGCCTCGACGCACGGGCCTTCGTTGGGCAGCACTGGCAGGCTCGGTCGTCCTCATCGGCACCACCATCGCTGCTGTTCAGTCGATGAGTTGCGGCCGCGGGGTACGCACTTCCGAAGCAGCCCTGAGGGCCTTGATCTCGGCCTCGAGGGACGCGTCGGACACGCATGACGTCTGCCGCTACGTGACGCCCGGATTCAAGTACACAATGTCTGATGTCGACACCCTCGCAAACGCCTTCGCGACGGTCGACCCCGCCGATGTCATCGTCACGACGACAGACCAACTCGGCACCTTGGTGTTCTTGACCGCGTCCACCCCAGACGGCAGCGCCTTGATCGACATCACGGCCACAGACAACGAGGGCAAACGAGCGACGATAGATCTCGGCTCCTACCCGGACCCTGACGACCAGTAGCCGATCGAATATCGGACGGACGTGGCCCGGTAGCTAGTGGCGCGATCGTTGAACCCGGTCATGCCAGGGAAAGCCACGCAAGAAGCGATCGATCAGGCCAATTCGGATCGGTTCACGCCCATGCTCCGTCTCGGGAGCATCACCGCGATGATCGACACCGTTCACCGATTCGGCGGGCCTCAGCGCTCTCGCGTCAGCCTCGGCAAACCACCCGCGCTCCTCGAACATGGCGACCTCCATCGATTGCAGGAAGCCTTCCACTGTGATGAGTCGCGGTCAATGGTCGTCTAGCGGGCACTCCAGCCAGCTGTTCAACGCGCCTAGTCGAGAAGTACGACGAAGTCCGGGCCAAGCTCGGCTTGCAGGTCTTGAACGAGCCGAGCCGCCCACTGTCGATGGCGGGGAGACTGACGCATCTCGTGCGCATACCACCACTCGGTCCAGTCGTAGAGCTGCTGCGTCAGCCGTGCAGAAAGGCCGTACTCCTCTGACGAGTAAGTCGTTCGCGCCTCGTCATTGAGCAGGATGTTCTCACGGAGCGGCCACGACAGACCCTCCAAGAGAACAAGGGACACCTCTCTTTGCATGCCAACCAGTGTGCCGGACGCCGATCGTCTACCGGGCATGCAGAAACGATCGTTTCCGAGCGACGGCATTCAGCTTGCCGGTCGGGTGCTGGCGTGGAACTCGAGCCCCGGGCTCATGCGGACGGTTCGGCGCTGCCCGCCACTACTTGCCAACGACCCTCGATGATCGACCAAAAGCGGCGGTACATCATGCGAGCCTCGATGCGGTGGCCTCTATCGATTACGACGATGTCCACGAGCGACGATGTCCGGCCATGACCATCATGTTCCAGAGTTGATCGATGAAGCTCCGACAGCTTGTCGAATCGTGTTGCCCCCGAGGCATGAGCGTCGAGATCGGCTGCACGGCCCACCACTGACTCTCTCGGCAGCTCGAAGGCCAGGCCCTCGTATAGCAACTCGCGGAGATGGCTCACGTCGCTACCACGCATGGCTTGGTGAAGAGCATCCTGGGCTTGGTCAATGGAGCGCCCGTGATCGTCCCGTCTCGTCATGTGACGAGGCTAATGTGCGGTTTCCGCAGACTGCGATTGACCCGAAAACGATCGTCTGCGATCTCCGCCGCTGGAGGATCCCCCAACGGGACGAACCGAGCAGAGGACGGTCCGTTGAGCTGCAGGGGGTGCGTATGCTCGCAGCAGCACCAGCCGCATTGTCGCGAAGGGTAGGACACGATGATCCGACGACGCATCCTCGACGCCTCTGCAGGTGCAGGCGTTCTCTGCCTACTGCTATCAGGATGCAGCGGATCCGCTGAGGCGGGGGCCGACGACCTGCCAACCTTCACGTCGATGGACCAACTCGTCTCCGCCGTTGACGAACACCTCGGCTGCGACACCGACCCTGCCGGAGACCCTGTCACCCCGATGGACGGCGATTCCGTGCCTACGGACCAAGTGCTGTGCCTGCCTCACGTGCAGATCGACCTCTACAAAGACCAGGCGGCACTGGATAAGGCTCTAACCCTGTGGAGCGATACCCAGCAAGGTCCTGTGCCGTTGGTGCACGGTGGCAACTGGATGGTGGTGGACCTCACCGGGGTGGCTACCGGTGAGCCGTCGGCCGTCGACCTGGAAGGCCTCGCATCTGAGATGGACGCCGAATACGAGATCGTCGCGTCGTGACGACGCGTCGGTGACCGGCGAGCGATCCCCTACCGGGCATGGAGAAACGATCGTTTGTGACTAGCGCCGACGAACACCACGAGCGGGCCCTGGCCAGATCAGAACCGCTCCCCCACTGAAGATCGCCTCGGTCGGGGAGCAGCCCTCGCTGTCGTACAGCGAACGGGTCAGGCCCGAAGGTCCTTGAGCCACTGCTCGACGGTGCGCGGGCTCAGCCCGAGCCGCTGCTGTGCGCTCGTGGCAGGGTCGATGAGCTCGGAGGGCAGGGTGGCCCGCCACCGGTACGAGGCCACGACAGGGTCCGCTCCGGCTGATCCGAAGAGGGGCTCGATGACGCGGCCGAATTCGTCGACGTCCTGCGCCTCGAACCGCACGCTCGTGCCCGAGGCCGCGGCGAAGCCAGCCGCGAGGTCGGAGCCAACGAGGCCGGGCAGCGCACCGACCCCGACGACACCGGTCACGGAGCCGTCCTGCAGCAGTCGTGCGACGACGTCGGCCACGTCGAGGTGCGAGCTCCACGACACGGCGTAGTCGTCACGGATCGGGTAGCGGAGGACGCCCTCCTGCTCCACGCCCGCGGCGACCGGCGGCAGCAGCAGGTTCTCGAGGAAGAGGCGCGGGGCCGCGACGGCGACGGAGGCCCCGGTCGCCCGCAGACCGGCAGTGAGGACGCCGACGGGACTCTCAGCCGCGCCGTCGCCCTCCGTCGGGTACCCGCTGGTCGAGACGACCACCCGGGCCGGCCGTGCCTGCTCGACGGCTGCGACGATCGTCCGGGCATGCGCGAGCTGCTGGGCGGCGTCGCCGACCGGAAGGTGCACGAAGACGCCGTCGACGCCCGCGTAGGCCGCCGCGAGGGACGCGACCGACATCAGGTCGACGGCGACGGGCGCGCCGCCTCCCTCATAGGCGGACGGGTCGCGGACCGCCGCGGTGACGGCGGCGCCGGAAGCGAGAAGGGATGCGACGACTGGGGAGCCCTGGGCGCCAGTAGCGCCGTGGATGAGATAGGTCATGAAGCTATCAATGCATCTGGTGCACCAGTTACGTCAACTGCACTAATGGCGTATTGTCCATGTTCATGGCTTTCTGTGGGGAGATCTGGCCCGAATGCGGCATCGCGAAGTTCCTGACACTGCTCGACGGCCCCTGGGCAACGCTCATCGTGCGAGAGCTCCTCGAGGGCCCGGCTCGTTTCACCGAGCTGAAGGAGGCACTGCCCGGCATCAGCGCGCACACCCTCACCAACCGCCTCCGGAAGTTCGAGACGTCGGGCCTCGTCACCAGGACGGCGTACTCCGAGATCCCGCCGCGCGTCGTCTACGAGCTCACCCCGACGGGGCAGGGGCTCCGGCCCGTGCTTGAGTCGATGAATGCCTGGGCGCTGTCCGTCCCGCCGACACCCGACGCAGAGGTCGAGGTGGTTCCTCGGTAGAGGATCGTCTATCGGACACTGACGCCCCCTTCCCCTCGCCGTTAATTGTGCTGCGTAGCTCGTACCTTCAGGAGAGTCGGCGCACCTGGTCGGGGGGATGCCCATGCCTGGGTGCAAGCCCTAGCCTCATGGGGAAGGGGGAGCCCTCATGAGCGTTGTCATTGAGCGTCCGGGACGCGCGCCGCGGTCGGATGTGCGCGTTTTGGTCGGGACGGGGGCAGCGGTAGGCGCGGGATGTGCGCTGCTGCTGCCCATCGTGTGGATCGTCGTGTGGAGTGCCCTCGCCGGACTCGACGGCGCCGGGATCGCGGGATGGATCGTCATCGCGCTCGTCTACGCAGTTCCCGCTGCCGCGGTCTTCGCCCTCATCGGAGCGGTTGCCGGACTCGTCAGCGCATCGCTGTGGCGGCAGCGCCCCCGCTGGGGCAGATCGAGAAGCCAGACATCAGCGGTGGTGGCCGCAGCAGCAGTAGTCGGCATCTCAGCAGGCCTAGCCCTGGGCCTCTTCTTCGGTGATCCCCTTTCCGGTGCCATCGTCGGACTCGTTGCGGCATCAGGTGCCGGCCTGACGGCGGGATTAAGCCTGCGCCGACTGGCACGGCGAGAGACGCCGCCCATTCGGTAGCCCATCGCCTTTAGGACACCCGACCCGTGGACGCATCCAGCTACTGTGCAGTCATGACCGCGAAGTCCCTCGGCACCCTGCTGGCTGTTGTCGGCACCTTCGTCCTGATAGGTGGCGTCGTGCTCTTGGTGACGTCTCCTGGGACCGACGACGTGTCTGGGTCTTCGACCGTTGCCTCATGGTGCATCATCGTCGCCGGAGTAGCGAACATCGCGTCCGGTTTGGCCCTGCGGCGCCAGGTCTGGCGCAAGAAGTAGCCCGACCGACCGCTCCCCGATCGGCTACCGGGCGCGGCTACCTGCTTCGTAGCTCGTCGAGCATGCAAGTGAGCTTGTCGTAGGCCCGCCAGGCGCTGACCGTCGACACGATGAGCAGAGCAAGGAAGAACAGACCGAAGACGAACCAGACCGGACCGGCTGTAGCAGCAAGCCAGAGGCTGAGCGCTATGAAGCCCGTGAACATGACGGGCGCTAGCCATATCGTCCTTCGGTTCTGGGTCTGCCGCTTCTCGAGCATCGGGATCCAGGTCGAGGTGTCAACGTCCGGCGGGATTGCTCCGGCCTTCACTGCCCCCTGCATCCGGGACAGCTCGTCGACACCGCCGGCACCACGCCGTGCACGCTTGATGGCCAGACCGAAGAAGGCCGTCATTGCGCCCGCGTAGAAGACCGTGCCGATCAATCGAGCTACGAGGGGCTGATCGCCCGGTATGACGATGACACCGACACCCAGCCACATGGCAGCCGTGACGACGAAGAGCACGGGCAGGAGTGCTCGAAGCGGTAGAGAACGGAAACGGGCCATCAGACGTACTCCTTCGGGTTAGGTCATACCCTTCCCGAGATCGTCTGGTCACGAACGCCTCGCAGCAGGCCCGTCGCACGCGTATGGACGCGGATCGGCTATCGGACACAGCTCGATCGCTCAGACCTAGGCCTCAGTGGTGCGAGCGGCCCACTGCTAGGCGCGGGAGCCCCAACCATTCCCGCCGGCTCTCGCTGTCAGTCGCGTGGTGGCCGGAAATAAGCACTGCTTTTACCGAGACTGCACACCGACAACAACGATGAACACCAAGACACCGGCTACGCCCACCCACACGCACCACTTGAAAACCTGACGGCCACGTTCGGTGTTCGGTAGCCATTTTCCTTCGCTAGTCCACACGCACGAGACACTATCCGGCTTGAGCCCAGATGCTGCGGCCGGGTCGCGCCGAGCAATTGGGTACGGTGACCAATCGTCTCTAGGGCGCTCTGCCGACGGTTGAGCCTCTACATAGCGGGGTTAGTTCTTAGGGCCCCTTACGAGGCGAGCGAAGCCAATCACCAACAGAACTAGACCCCCGCCAAGCCCGGCCACGATCCCGAACACGACTGGCATTCCTCTTCCACCCGGATCCCAGGGTGAACCGGCCGTCAGGAGCAAGGTGAGTCCGACAATGAGCCCCAGGGCTCCAAGTACGAGCATCCCGATGGACTGCTTCATTCCAGTTCCTCCCATGATGCGGCGTTGTCAACGGTGGTGCTGAATCCGACTTACGCGGCGGAGGGTCTTGATTTTGCTCTAACTCGGGTGAAGAACCACATCAGGGCTGCTCCCCTCGCTGAATTGCCCGGTAGACCGTCGAGCGGGCGACGCCGAACAGTTCGGCGATCTCGCTCGTCGTATGTTCGCCTGCGCGGTGCAGTTGCACGAGGTGCTTCTCCTGCGACGCGGTGAGCTTGGGTTTGCGGCCGCGGAGCTTGCCGGCGGCCTTGGCGATCGCCATGCCCTCTCGGGTGCGGGCACGGATAAGGTCAGCCTCGAACTCGGCGACCATGCCGAGGACGTTGAACAGGAGCCGGCCGACGGGGTCGGTGGGGTCGTAGACCGCTCCCCCGAGGTTCAGGGCAACGCCCTTCTTCGTCAGCTCGTCCGCGATGTCGGTCGCGTCACGCAGCGAGCGGGCGAGACGGTCGAGCTTCGTGACGACGAGCACATCGCCGGCCCGGCACGCGGCCAATGCCTCACGAAGGCCCGGGCGGGCTCGAGTCGTGCCTGACAAGCCGTGGTCAACATGCACGTGTTGATCGTCAACACCGAGCGCTGCAAGACCATCACGCTGTGCTGCGAGATCCTGCCCCGAGGTCGAGACGCGGGCGTATCCGACTAGCATCCGACGGCTGTAGCGCTCAGACCCCCTTCACCGGGCATTTTTGCGGGACAGGCATACGCGAATCCGCAGGACAGGCGCCACTTGACCGCGTGCGACGAAACCGGACCTAAAGAGATGTCCCGATGAACGACCCTCTGGCGGGCAGCAGCGGTGTCATGCCAGGAGAAGTCGCGAAAGGGGCATCCCTGGCGAACGGAGGCGGCCCGCTTCGGGCTGGTCCTCGGTTCGGGTGAGGAGAACGGTCAGGAGACTCGTCGATGGACTCTGACGCTGCCCGAATCCTCAGTCTGGGCGTTCGGCGCCGCAGAGCTGGGGCCGACACGGAAGGGTGTGCCGTTGAGCCGGTGGTCCCCCAGGGCGCGCTGGCGGTGGATCGCCGGGTTGTGCGAGGCGACGGTCCGGGCGTTCCGCCAGTGCCGATCCAGTGACCGGTTCGCATCGACGGCGGAGGCGCCGCCCACCTCGAAGAGAGAGGTCGCGGCCTCGAGCACGAGGGGCAGCACGACCTGCTGCGCCTCGAAGACCGTCGCCAGAGCGGCCTGGAAGCGGTCGTCGCCGGCCGAGTCCTCACCCTCGGCGGCCTCGAGACCCCTGACCGCCGAGAGCGTGATCGCCTCGACCGACGACGCGATGGCCGAGAGTCGACCGACGACGCTCTGGACGGAGGGGTCCTGGCTCGGTCGCGAGACGCCCGCCACGCCGAACGTGCGGGTGCGCGGGCGGACGAAGTCGATCGCGTCACGGAGGACGGCCCGGGCGGTGCCGGCCTGCGCCGCGAGCAGGACGAGCTGGTACAGCCCCTGGGTGAAGGCCAGCGGGCGACGCTCCGCGTTCTCGCGCCACGGGAGCACCTGCCGCGGGTCGACCTCGACCTCGTCGAACACGGTCGTGCCACTGCCTGTGAGTCGCTGGCCGAACCCGTTCCAGTCGTCGCTGCGCGAGACCCCCGGCGCATCGGCCGGCACGGCCAGGGCGACGGGCTCATCGCCCCGCATGGCCCCGACCCAGAGCCAGTCGGCGTAGATCGTCCCCGTGCTGTAGAACTTGCGTCCGTTCAACACGAGACGGCCGTCTCTCTCGTCGAGCCGGGTCTCGATGGTGGTCGCGCCGCCGCGTTCGGCCTGGGCATTGCCCACGAGGACGGCACCGGCACCGAGCCTCCTGAGCCATTCGGTGCGCAGCTCCCCGTCGGGCTGCGCCCGTTGCGTCTCGACGAACGCGACATGCCCGCGCAGCAGCTGCGGCAGGTTCGAGTCGGCCGCGCCGAGGCGGATGAGGAGGCGGAACTCCTGCTCGAGCGTGACGCCCCACCCCCCGAAGTCCGTCGGCACCCGCAGGGCGCCGAACCCGGCCGCCCGCAGGGCCGCGACCTCGTCGTAAGGGAGGCGGCGGTCGCGCTCGCGCTCGACGGCACCGGCGGCTATCGCCTCGATCACGGGGCCGAAGACCGATTCGAGGCGCTCGTCGAGGGCTCTGCTGTGTTCGCTCATGTGGTCTGTTGTGTCATGTCCGCTCCGTCTCGCGACAGCGGCCCGTCACATGACGAAACGTCACGAAACACGGGGAAAGCTGGCGACACATGTCGTGCATGACGGGCAGCGCCTCTGGCAGGGTTCACAGCCATCACCCGCCCCGACCTCAGGAGTCACCGTGTCCGATCACGACGCAGCACCGCACGACGCACCGCAGTCCACCACCGCAGGCAGCGCACCCTCCGGTCTCCGCGCCTCCCTCGACGACTCGCGCCGCCGACGGCGCCGCGGGCTCCTCGCAGGCCTCGGGGCGGTCGCCGCCGCGGCACTCGTCGGCGGCGGTTTCTGGGCCGGCACGGCGGTCGGAGGCTCCGACGCCCAGGCCGCCGGCAGCGCATCCGGGTCGGGCGAACGCCTCTCGGTGACGATCGCCGGCAGCGGCGAGAGCGACCTGCAGGACACCGTGAAGACCGTCGCCGCCGAGGAGGGCCTCGACGTCACGTGGGTCAACTTCGACGACTGGACGCTGCCGAACTCGGCGCTCGTCGCCGGTGAGGTCGACGCGAACGCGTTCCAGCACACGGCGTTCCTCAGCGCGTACAACGTCGCGAACGACACCGACCTGACTCCCGTGTTCTCTACCACCATCACGCAGTGGGGCGTCTTCTCGGCCACCCTCGACTCGCTCGACGACCTCGGGCGGGGCGACCGGATCGCCATCCCCGACGACGCCTCGAACGGCGCCCGGGCGCTGTTCATCCTGCAGGCGGCGGGGCTCATCGAGCTCGGACCCGACGTCGGCGTCTACCCGACCGTCGACGACGTGACCGGCAACGACCTCGACCTGGAGTTCGTGCCCATCGGCGCGACGACGATCCCCACGCAGTTCGACGACCCGAGCCTCGACGCCGTCGTCGTCGGCACCTCGTACTTCGACCCGACGCAGGAGATCGACGCCGACGACGCGCTCTACCTCGACGACTCGCTCAGCGATGAGTCCCGCCCCTACGTGAACGCCGTCGTGACGCGGGCCGACGACACCGACGACGAGGCCTGGGCCCTCCTCGACGAGGCGTACGCCGACCCGCGTGTGGCCGAGGCCCTGGAGAAGGAGTCGTTCGGCAACACGCAGCTGGTCGAGGTGTCGGCCGACGATCTGCGCAGCACCCTCGCCGAGCTCGAGACGGCCGCGCGCGAGATCACGTCGTGACGGCCGCCCCGACGGCCGCCCCGGTCGTCTCGTTCGAGCACGTGTCGAAGTCGTACATCGTGCAGGGTCGTCGGTTCGACGCGCTCCGCGACGTGAGCCTCGAGGTGCGGCGCGGCGAGGTGTTCGGCATCGTCGGGTACTCGGGGGCGGGCAAGTCGACCCTGCTGCGGACGGTGAACGCCCTCGAGCGGCCGACGAGCGGCCGGGTCGTCGTCGACGGACGCGAGGTGTCATCGCTGAAGGGCAAGGAGCTCTACGCGGCCCGTCGACGGATCGGCATGGTCTTCCAGCAGTTCAACCTGCTCTCGTCACGTACCGTCTACGGCAACATCGCCTACCCCCTGCGTCTCTCGGGCCTCTCGAGCGACGAGACGGTCGACCGGGTCGACGAGCTGCTCGACTTCGTCGGGCTGACCGACAAGGCGCTCGAGTACCCCGCGAAGCTCTCAGGCGGTCAGAAACAGCGGGTCGGCATCGCCCGGGCGCTGGCCAACCGACCCGACGTGCTGATCTCGGACGAGGCGACGAGCGCCCTCGACCCCCAGACGACCGGCGAGGTGCTCGACCTGCTGCGGCGGGTCAACGACGAGTACGGACTGACGATCCTGCTGGTCACGCATGAGATGGATGTCATCCGCGAGCTCGCCGACAGCGTCGCGGTGATGCAGGGCGGCGAGGTGATCGAGAGCGGCTCCACGTACGACCTCTTCGCCGACCCGCAGCACCCGACCTCGAAGCGGTTCGTGTCGTCGGTGCTGCACCACCAGGCGACACCGGGGGCGCTCGACCGGATCAGGGAGGTGCACACCGGCCGCATCGTCCGCCTCCACGTCGAGGACCGCGAGACGAACGACCCGTTCCTGTCGCGCATCGCCCGCACCCACGGTGTCGACTTCAACGTCGTCTACGGCGGGGTCAGCGAGCTGCAGTCCCGGCTCTTCGGCGACCTCACCATCGAGCTGCTCGGCGACGACGACGCGATCGACGCGGCCGTCGTGGATCTGCGGCGCACGACGATCGTGTCGGAGGTGACCGCCGATGCGTGACCTCGACGCCGCGGTGCTGTGGCCCAAGATCGTGACAGCGCTGCTGCAGACCCTCCAGATGGTGACCGTGTCGTTCATCCTGGCGACGGTGCTCGGCATCGCGCTCGGGCTGGTGCTCTACTCGACCCGTCGAGGCAACCTGCTGCAGAACGCCGTGGTCTTCACCGCGCTGAACGCGGTCATCAACGTCATCCGGCCGATCCCCTTCATCATCCTGATCGTGGCGATCTCCCCACTGACCCGGGTCGTGATCGGCACGAGCATCGGCACGAACGCGGCGATCTTCGCCCTCACGATCGTGGCGACGTTCTCGATCGCCCGCATCGCCGAGACCAACCTCGTCGCGGTCGACCGGGGCTCGGTCGAGGCGGGCGCCGCGATGGGGGCCTCGCCCGTGCGCGTGCTCGCGACGATCGTCGTGCCGGAGGCGCTGGGACCGCTCGTCCTCGGACTCACCTACATCTTCGTCGCCCTCGTCGACGCGACCGCCGTGGCCGGCCTCGTCGGCGGAGGGGGGCTCGGCAACCTGGCGATCACGTACGGCTATCAGCGGTTCGACACGGTCGTCATGGTCACCGTCATCGTGCTGATCATCGTGCTCGTCCAGGTCGCCCAACTGCTCGGCAACCTCGTCGCGCGCAGGGTGCTGCATGAGGGTCCGGCCGGTTAGCAGCGGTCGACGGTCGACTGCGATCAGCGCCGGCCCGTCGGGAACGGTGCGGGTTGCTGATCCACCGCGACCGCCGAGGAGGACGCGCGCCGCTAGCCGACCGCGCGCCGCGACCTAGACCCCGGCGCGGGACTGCAGGAGCTTCTGCACGACGCCGTCGATGCGTCGCGCCCGCGTCGCGTCGGTCTTGGCCCCCTCGACCGAGACGATGTGGGCCTTGCGAGCACTCGGGGCCAGCGCCTTGAAGTCGGCGGTGACCCCGGCGCCCTCGAGCGCCTCGCCCAGGTCGGCCGGGACGGGCATCTCGCGAGACGACGTGTCGAGCTCGATGTCGACCTGCAGGGCGTCGCCGCCGCCGATGCCGGTCAGACGACGCTTCTCGGCGGAGAAGGGGATGAGCGCGCGTCCCCCCATGGCGCCGACGGTCGAGGTGAACGAGTGGTCGCCCAGAGTCACGCGCACGGCGGGACGCCGCCCGCCCGCCAGGGCCTCGAGCACCTCGGCGGGCACCTCGATGCCGGTGTTGCGACCGGCCTGGAACATCGTCGTCTCGAAGCGCATGGTCTGACAGTGCCACGCGCGTATCGATCGCGCGAGCACGACGTGGACCCGCATCCGCGACCCCGTCCGTCGCACCGCTGGACGGGCGGCGACCCGACGGACACTCGGAGCATGGTTCGACATCGAACAAGAACCGCACCTGCCGCTGACAGACCGGGTAATTTCTCCAGCACGTCGGGGGCAGTTCACTCTCCGGCTTCGGGGTACGGGGATTCGGGTCCTCGTGCTTCCGGGTGGGGCCGCCGCGCAGGGGTGCGCGATGCCGGCCCCGCCCCTCCCTCGGCGTCGCCCGTCACGGGTCAGTCGTCGGGGTGCAGGCTCGCATCGGCGGCCACGCTCCGCCACGCGGTGAAGAGGACGGTGAGATCGCCGCGGGACGGAGCGCAGCACATCGGCCCGGCGGTCACCGCCGCATCGGCGTCGAGGGGTGCGACCCGCACCATCCGCCACGGCTCGTCGTCCACCCTCGCCCGGATGGTCAGCGCGTCGCCCGACCGGCTCGCGCGCATCGTGACGAGACGACCGTGCCAACCCGAGACGGGGGACAACGACCAGTCGGACACGCCGCGCGTGACGACGGCTCCGAGGCTGTCCTCGCCGTCGCTGCGCTCGACCCCCGCCTTGATCCAGGTCGCCTCGTCGACCTTGACGAAGAGGCCCGCCTGATCGAACTGCGCGGCGAAGTCGAGGCGGAACGACACCTCGACCGCGGTGTCCTGAGCGAAGGGAGCGAGAAGGGCGTGCTCGGTGTCGTGCACGAAGCCGTACGAGGTGGTGCGCCAGGCGTCGCTGCCCTCGGCGGCGGTGACGCGCATCCCGTCCGCTGCGACCTCCACTCGGGTGGGCGTCGTCGTCCAGGTGCCGGAGTTCCAGTCGAGGTCGGTCATGACGATCAGCGTACGCTCGTACACATGACTGTCGATCACTTCGCCGGAGACGACCGCACCAACCGCGAGCGGATGCTCGCCGGCGACCTCTACATCGCCGACGACCCCGAGAGCGCCCGGCTCGCGCGACGCGCGATGCGGCTCACCGACGCCTACCACCGCGCGGCGATCGACGACGAGGCCGCCGCCCGGCCCCTGCTCGACGAGCTGCTCGGGTCGCTCGGCGCGGACGCCTACGTCAAGCCTCCCCTCTTCGTCGACTACGGCGAGAACATCCGCATCGGCGCCCGCACCTTCGTCAATCACGGCCTCACCGCCCTCGACGTCGCCGCCATCACGATCGGCGACGACTGCCAGATCGGGCCGAACGTGCAGCTGCTCACCCCCACGCACCCCGTCGAGCCCCAGCCGCGGCGCGACAAGCTCGAGGCCGCCCGACCGATCACCATCGGCGACAACGTCTGGCTGGGCGGCGGGGTCATCGTCTGCCCCGGCGTGAGCATCGGCGACGACAGCGTCATCGGGGCGGGATCGGTCGTCACCCGCGACATCCCGAGCGGCGTGGTGGCCGTCGGCAACCCCGCGAGGGTCATCCGGGACGTCACGCCGGGATCCTGACGCCCGCCGCCTGCCGCCTGCCGCCCGACGTCTGGCGGCACGACGCTCACGCCGGTCCGCTCGACCGGTCGGCGACCACGGACTCCGGTCAGATGGTCGCGACCGATCCGGCGTCGACGCGGTAGTTGCTCCCGTTGACGAAACTCGCCCGATCCGAGACGAGGAACGCGA
This sequence comes from Frigoribacterium sp. Leaf263, assembly GCF_001422285.1. GTDB lineage: Bacteria > Actinomycetota > Actinomycetes > Actinomycetales > Microbacteriaceae > Frigoribacterium. The sequence continues at coordinate 357,716 of NZ_LMMO01000004.1, read as the reverse complement.
TCACGCTGGCCACCTCATCCGCCTCGCCGCGCCTCCCGAGCTCCAGATACGGACGCTCCTCCTCGAGGAACGAGCTGACGGCCTCCTCGAACGACGTCCCGTTCTCGTCCGCCCGCTTGGTCATCATCGCGTCGGTCATCGGGGTCGCGATGAACGCCGGGCTGACGGTGTTCACCAACAGGCCCTCCGTGGCATAGGACCTCGACAGGCCCTTGGCGAACGAGAGGATGCCGGCCTTCGCGGCGCAGTACGGCAGCTCGTCGTCGTACGGCTGGACGGCGTCCTCGGACGCCGTCAGCACGAGGCGGCCCCATCCCCCGGCTCGGAGATCGGGGAGGAACTCGCGCACCAGCCGCACCGGCCCGAGGAGGTCGGTCTCGATGGTGCTGACCCAGCCCTCGTCATCGATCTCGTGGAACATGCCCTGCGCTCCGGTAACACCGGCGCACTGGACGAGGATGTCGATCGTCCCCACCGCGTCCCGCACGGAGGCGTGCAGCCGTTCGAGCGAGGCCACGTCGCGGATGTCGGCGGGGAACGCGAACAGCGTCCCGTCAGCAGCCTCGAGCTCCGCTGCCGCGGCATCGAGCCTGCCTCCGTCGATGTCGGTGATGACCACCACGACGCCCTCGCGGAGCAGCTGCTGCGCGGTGTGCCATCCGATGCCCGAGTCCGCTCCGGTGACCAGAGCTCTGCGTCCGCCGATCCCGAGATCCATGTCAGCTCACCGCCTCGACGGCGTCTGCGACGAGGGCCCGTGCCTCATCGACGTGGTGCGGTCTGTCTGAATGCCGGGACATGCTCTCTCCGTTCACTGGCTGATGCCGTGGACGATAGCCGTCGCACCGCGTCTTCGTGACGGACCGGACTCAGGATCCGGCGACGACGTAGGCGGCGGCCGCGTCGAGCACGGGGGCGTGACGGTCGCTGACGACCGTGCAGGCGGCGAGGCCGAACGAGCGGCAGAGGGAGACCACGTCGAACTTGCTGCTGTCGGCGAGCACGACGGTCTCTCGGCTGTGGGCCTGGACGAGACGCTTCTTGTTGGCCTCGCGGATGTCGAACGTGGTCACACCGGCGTCGGCGTCGATGCCGGTCACGCCGATGAACGCCCGGTCGAAGTAGAGGTCCTCCAGCTGGCGGTCGGTCATCGTGCCCGCCACCGAGCCGATGTCGGGCAGATAGTCGCCGCCCAGCGCGGTCACCGTGACCTTGGGGCGCGGCACCATCCCGAGCACCTGCGTGTTCGACGTGATCACGTGCACCGCGATGTTCGGCAGAGCCACCATGAACTCGGTCAGCGAGGTGCCCGAGTCGACGTAGATCGTCTCGCCCTCGACCACCATCGCGGCCGCCGCCCTCGCGATCGCGACCTTCTCGTCGCGGTTGATCTTCGACTTCATCGCGGCGGGCAGCTCGGCCGCACGCTCCTCGGCCCGGATCGCGCCTCCTCGGAGGCTCACGACGTGACCGGACTGCTCGAGCTCGCGGATGTCCCGTCGGACAGTCGACGGTGACGCACCCGTCGCCGTGACGAGGTCGTCGATCAGGATCGAGTCACCCAGCGCGACGCGATCGAGGATCAGCTGATGTCTGGCGAACGATTTCATCGTCGAGGGCCTCCCGTGTCGGCATGCTGGACTGCGCGCCCATCCCCGCGACCGTCACCGAGGCGACCAACGCGGCCGTGCGGGCGGCCCGGAACGGATCGACCCCCTCGGCGATCGCCGCGGCGAAGGCCCCGATGAACGAATCGCCGGCGCCGGTCGTGTCGACCGCGTGAGCCGCGACCGCCGCCACGAACTCCGCCCGGTGATCGGTGGAGACGTAGCAGCCGCGACTTCCGAGGGTGAGCACGACGTTCGAGCAGAACGAGCCTAGCTCGCCCACCACGGCCCGCATCGCGGCGTCGTCCGTCACCTCGCCGAGGGGGTGCCCGAGGTACTCGGCCGCCTCGTCCTCGTTGACCACGAACCAGGTGCAGGCCCGCGTCATCGAGAGCGAGACCGGTCGCGCCGGCGCCGCGTTGTAGACGACGGGCACCCCGGCGGCCGCGGCGAGCGCCACGGCCCGCTCGTTCGCCGACGCCGGCACCTCGTTCTGCAGCACGACCACGGCGGACGACGCGACCAGGTCGGCGTTCTCGCCGACCCACTGCCCGGTGACCAAGGCGTTGGCGCCCTCGACGATCGTCGCGTGCACCTCGCCCTCGCCGACGACGTGCACGATGCCGAGTCCGTTCGACGCCTCGGTCGGGCGCAGTCGGTGGTCGACGCCCTCGCTCTCGAGGTTCAGCCGGCAGAGCTCGCCGTACCGGTCGGCCCCCGCCGCCCCGACGAAGAGCACCTCGGCCCCGAGCCGCGCGGCCTGCACGGCCTGGTTCGCGCCCTTGCCGCCGAAGTCGCCGCGGAAGCCCGTCGAGACGAGCGTCTCGCCCCGGCGCGGCAGCCGCTCCTGACTGACGATCAGGTCGTAGTTGATGCTGCCGATCACCAGGATGGCGTGCGCCGTCATGCCGTTCTCCACTTCATCATGCGGGGCGACCTGCCGTCGCCAGGGCCGAGACTAGGCGCTGATGACAAAAATTGTCAAAGCTGTGAGTCGAAGAGCGCGGCCTACACAGCACAAAGGCCCGTAACCAAGTGAATCAGAATGACGCGGGTTGACAATGCTTGTCATGATCCGTACAGTCACCACCATGAAGTTCGCCACGCGCCTCAACTCGTTCATCGCCGGTGGAGACACCGCCGCAGCCCTCCGCCGCATCAGCGCGACCCAGGGCATCGACTACGTCGATCTCAACTACCCCGAGCACTTCGTCGGCATCGAGCCCGCCGACATGAAGCCCCTCCTCGACGAGCTCGGACTCACCCTCAACAGCGTGGCCATGCGGTTCCGCAAGGACTTCGTCCACGGCGAGTACAGCAACCGCGACGAGGCCGTCCGCCGTGAGGCCATCGAGCTGACGAAGGCCGGCATCGACGCCGCAGCCCTCGGCGGCAGCGACCTCGTCACCGTCTGGCTCGGCTTCGACGGCTTCGACTACACGTTCCAGAAGGACTACGCGAAGGACCTCGGCCGCATCGTCGAGGCGTTCCAGGAGCTCGCCGACTACCGCCCCGACGTGCGCATCAGCATCGAGTACAAGCCCTACGAGGAGCGCGTCCACTCCGTCATCCGCAGCGTCGGCCAGACCCTCCACGTGCTGCAGCTCATCGACCGCCCCAACGTCGGCGCCACCCTCGACTTCGCCCACATGCTCATGGCCGGCGATGCGCCCGGCTTCGGCGCCGCCCTCCTCCTCGCCGAGGGCAAGCTCTGGGGCGTCCACCTCAACGACGGCAACAACGACCACGACGACGGGCTCATGATCGGGTCGATCCACCCGTTCGAGACGATCGAGTTCCTCTACTACCTGCTTCGCCACGACTACGACGGCGTCATCTACTTCGACACGTTCCCGATCCGCGAGGACGCTCAGGAGGAGGCGGAGACCAACCGCGCCACCGTCGAGCTGCTCATCGCGAAGATCGAGGCCGTCGGCGTCGACCGCATCACGCAGGTCATCGAGCAGGCCGACGGCATCGCCTCGCAGCGTCTGCGCAACGAGCTGATGAGCATCGCGCCCGCAGGCCGCACCGCCTGACACGGGAGCCGCCCGGCTCCCCGGCCGGCGCCTCCGGAACCGCTCGTCGACCGGAGGCGCCGGCCGACCGCCCGAACACGAACACGAACACGAACACGAACACGAGCACCCCGAACCCCTCTCACACCTAGGTGGAAACGCAATGGCGCGATCTAGAACAGTCTTCTCACTCTCCCTCGTGGCGACCATCGCCCTCGTGGCTCTCGTCGGCGGCGTCGTCGGCGGCCGGGCGACGGTCTCCGAGGCGGCCTCGAACGGAGGTGGGGCAGGAGGCGCGGCGTCGGGAGTCAAGGTCGACGTCATCATCCGCGCCAGCGACTCCGCCTACTGGCAGACCCTGCTGGCGGGCTCCGAGGCCGCCGCGACCGACTACGGCATCGAGGTGAACACGTTCGGTCCGACCTCCGAGACCGACATCGCGGGCCAGGTGCAGCTCGTCGAGAACTCCGTCTCGCGCGGCGCCGACGCCATCCTCATCGCACCGAGCTCGAGCGAGGCGCTGAACACCTCCATCGACGCCGCCCGCGAGGCCGGGATCAAGGTCATCACGGCCGACACGAAGGTCACGGCCGAGATCGAGGGCCACATCGGCACGAACAACGTGCTCGCCGGCACGGCCGCTGGCGAGCGCATGTGCCAGCTGCTCACCGAGCAGGGCACGACCACGGGCAAGGTGCTCGTCGAGGCGCCCATCGCCGGCATCGAGGCCAACCAGGATCGCGACGCCGGCTTCCGCGCCGGGCTCGCCGTCGACTGCCCCGACATCGACTCCAGCCTGCAGAGCTACAACAACAACGACATCGCGACCGCCGCCTCGCAGGTGAACGACGCGATCTCCGCCAACCCGGATCTCGTGGGCGTCTTCGCCGACAACAACAGCTCGGGCGTCGGCGCGGCCACGGCCATCAAGGACAACGACGCGGCGGACGACATCGCCGTCGTCGCGTTCGACTCCGACCCGGCCGAGAACGCCGCCCTCGCCGACGGCAGCATCGACGCGCTGATCGTGCAGAACCCGTGGTTCCTCGGCTATCAGGGCGTCGTCGAGGCCGCGATGGCGACCCAGGGCCGCATCCCGCCGGCGAGCCTCGACCCCGGCGTCGCGGTGGCCGACCGCGACAACATGGAGACCCCCGAGATCAAGTCGCTGCTCGAGCCCCAGACCGCCGAGATCGACTGATGCCCATCCGCGAGCCCGAAGGCACCGCCGTGCTGCAGCTCACGGACGTCTCGAAGGCGTACGGCGCCGTGCAGGCCCTCAGCGGCGTCTCGCTCAAGCTCGTCCCCGGGCAGGTGCACTGCCTGGCGGGCGAGAACGGCGCCGGCAAGTCGACCCTGATCAAGATCCTCACCGGGGCCGTGCCTCGCGACTCGGGCGACTACGAGATCGACGGGGCCACGGTGACCACCGCCTCCCCGGCGGCCCTCCGCACCGCGGGCGTGCAGGCCGTGTACCAGGAGCTCAGCCTGCTGCCGCACCTGTCGGTCGGCGAGAACATGTTCATGGGTCGACTGCCCTCGCGCTCGGGGGTCATCCGGGCGCGCGACCTGCACGACCGCTGCCGGTTCGTGCTCGACTCCCTCGGGCTCGACGACGTCGACCCCGACGTGATCGTCGAGCGGCTGCCCGCGGCGACGAAGCAGCTGGTCGAGGTGGCGAAGGTCGTCACGGCCGACGCGGTCAAGGTGATCGTCTTCGACGAGCCGACGACCGCGCTGACCGAGGCCGAGTCGGACCGTCTGCTCGACCAGATCCGGAAGTTCCAGCGGGAGGGCGTCGCCATCCTCTACGTGACGCACCGGCTCGAGGAGATGTTCGCGATCGGCGACTGGGTCACCGTGCTGCGTGACGGCGAGCTCTCGCAGAGCGGCCCGATGAGCGACTACACCGAGGACACCCTGATCAACGCCATGGTCGGTCGCGAGGTGTCGTCCCTCTATCCCGAGGAGGCGCGCGAGGTCCTGCCGTCGCGCCTCAGCCTCCGGGCCCTGAAGCGGACGCCCGACAGCCCGCCCGTCGACCTCGAGGCCCGAGGCGGCGAGATCCTCGGCATCGGCGGGCTGCTCGGGTCGGGTCGCAGCGAGCTGCTGCTCAACGTGTTCGGGTCGGAGCCCGTCGCGTCGGGCGAGATCCTGATCGACGGGGTGGCCGTCCGCGCCGACGGACCCCGCACGATGATGGACTCCGGCATCGCGCTGCTGACGGAGGACCGCAAGGTGCTCGGACTGCTGCCCGAGCTGTCGATCCGCGAGAACGTGACGATCGCGAGTCTGCGGGTCGGGTCGCGGAAGGGCCTGCTCCCCGGCAGGGCGCAGGCCGCCGAGGCCGATGCGCTGCTCGACAGCCTGCGGATCCGCGCCGGCTCGTACGACCAGCCCGTGTCGACCCTCTCGGGCGGCAACCAGCAGAAGGTGCTGCTCGCCCGCTGGCTGCTGACGAAGCCCAAGGTCATCATGTTCGACGAGCCGACCAAGGGCATCGACGTCGGCGCCAAGGGCGAGCTCTACGACGTCATCAACGACCTGGCCCGACGCGGTCTCGCCGTGATCGTCGTCTCGTCGTACCTGCCCGAGCTGCTCGGCCTCGCCGACCGCGTCGTCGTCCTCCGCGAGGGCGCCGTGGCCGGCGAGCTTCCGGGCGGCGCCTCCGAGGAGGACGTGCTCCGCCTCGCCAGCGGCGGGGTCGACGACTCCGCCGACCATCTGCGCGGCATCCCGCCGCTCAGTCACGATCCACACTCCGACCCTGTCGCCCGACAGAACATCGAGGAAGTACCCAATGCCTAAGCTGATGTGGCGCGAACCCATCGAGACGACGACCATCCGGGTGGTGCGGAACGGCGACGACGCCTCGGCCGCCGCCGCCCGGGCCGCAGCGAAGCCGAAGGTCACCACGCTCGGCAGCATCGCCGGCCGCGAGAGCGGCGTGCTCGTCGTCCTGCTCGTCGTGTTCGGCGCGCTGACTCTGCTGAGCGACGACTTCCTGACCGGGAACAACCTCGCGAACCTGGCGCGTCAGGTGTCGATCTACGGCATCCTCGCGATCGGTCAGCTGATGGTGATCCTCACCGGGGGCATCGACCTCTCGGTCGGGTCGATCCTCGGGCTGGCCGGCGCCGCGACGGCCCAGCTGCTCGTGGCGGGCGTCCCGATCCCCCTCGCGCTCCTCCTCGGCGCCCTGGTCGGCGCCGTGCTCGGCATCATCACCGGGCTGCTCGTGACGAGGTTCAAGCTGCCGCCGTTCATCGCGACGCTCGGCATGCTCGGCATAGCCCGGGGCGTCGTGCTCGTCATCACCGACGCGAACACCATCCAGGGGCTGCCCGACGGGTTCCAGGAGATCGCGAACGGCTCGGTCGTCGGCATCCCGAACCTGCTGATCCTGTTCGTGGTCATCGCAGCGATCGCGGCGTTCGTGCTGAAGCGCACGGTGTTCGGCCGCTACGTCTACGCCGTCGGATCGAACCCGGAGGCGGCACGACTGGCGGGCGTGCCGGTGCGGCTGGTCACGATCACGGTCTACGGAATCGCCGGGCTGCTGTCGGCGGTCGGCGGGGTGCTGCTGACCTCGCGACTCGGGGCCGGGGTGCCGACCGCGGGCACCGGGTTCGAGCTGCAGGCCATCGCGGCGTGCGTGATCGGCGGGGCGAGCCTGTCGGGCGCCCGGGGCAGTGCGATCGGCGCGGCGTGCGGGGCTCTGCTGATCGGGGTGCTGAACAACGGCGGCAACCTGCTGGCCGTGAACTCGTTCTATCTGCAGATCGCGATCGGCCTGCTGATCCTCGTGGCCGTGGCGTTCGACCAGATCAACAACCGGGCCTCGGCTCGCGAGTAGGACGCGATCATGCTGAAGGGGATCGACCCCGCGCTGACGGCCGAGCTGCTGATGGTGCTCATGTCGATGGGCCACGGCGACGACCTGCTGCTCTGCGACGTGAACCACCCGGCGGCGTCGATCGCGGCCGACACGACCCACGGACGGGTGATCGATCTGGCCGGCTGCGATCTGCCGCGGGCCGGGGCGGCGATCCTGTCGCTGATGCCGCTCGACACGTTCGTGCCGGCCCCGGTGAAGCGGATGCAGGTGGTCGGCGACCCCGACCGGGTCGTGCCGGTGCAGGAGGCGTTCCAGGAGATGCTCGACGCGGCGGCCGGGCGACCGGTCGCCGTCGAGGCACTGGAGCGGTTCGACTTCTACGCGGCGGCGCGGCGCTCGTTCGCCGTCGTGCGGACGTCGGACTGGGGGCCGTACGGCTGCTTCATCCTCCGCAAGGGCGTGGTCGAGCAGCCTGTGTGACACGTGCGGCGGGTCCCCGTCATCCGGGGCGGTCAGCGCTGACCCGCCGCCGATGACGGGGACCCGCCTCACACCCACGCTCAGCGCTGCGGCAGCGCGACGCCCGTCTCGCGCTCGAGCACCGCGAGCACGGCGTCCTGGAACCCCTCGTCGCCGACCGAGTCGTGCGGCCGCTGCTGCTCGTCGTGGAACCAGTACGCCCCGCTGACCTCGCCCAGCTCGCCGAGCGCCAGCAGCCGCTGGGTGCGGTGACCGAGTCCGAAGTCGTCGGGCGCCCCCGCGCCTCCCATCTTCGTCGCCACCCAGCCCGGGTCGACCGCGTTGCTCCGCAGGTCGGGCCGGAGGCGCGCGACAGCCGCCGAGAGCGCCGTCACGAAGAGCTTGCTGTCGGAGTACGACCCCGTCTCGCGCGACCCCGACCAGTCGACGCCGTCGAGCACCGAGGCGGTCCCGCTCTTGTGCATGCCGCTGCTGAGATACACGTGCCGTGTCGGCGCCGTGACGAGAGCGGTGAGCAGGTACGGGGCGACGACGTTGACGGGCATCATGGCGGCACCGCGGATGAGTCCCGCGTTGTGGATGACGGCGGCGAGCGGGGTGTCGAGCGCGTTCAACTCGTCGGCGAGCGCCGTGACGGCGTCGCGGTCGGAGAGGTCGGCGACGACGAGTCGGGCTCCGCGGTCGACGAGGGGCTGCAGCACCTCCCCGCGCGAGTCGCTGCGGGCGTGGACGACGACGTGGTGCCCCTGGTCGAGCAGGGCTTCGGCGGCGCCGCGGCCGAGGCCGTCGGTCGAGCCGGTGACGAGGATGTGTGCCATCCCTGCATCCTGGACCCCGCGCCTCCCACCGTCCTGGATCCCCCTTCCGGCGCGGTCCGTCCTCCTCGCGGTGGACGCGGAGGCCCGCCGATCTGCCCGAGACTCGGCCCCATGCCCTCCGACACGTACGAGCCGCCCGCCGCCGACGAGGGCAGGAGGAGCCGGTCGAGCAGGCGGGGGACGGTCGTCTCGGTCGTCGTCCTGGCTCTGCTCGTGCCCACCCTCGGCCTGGGCGCCCTGGCCTGGCTGCTGTCGCCGGGACCGGTGATCACCACGGTCGTCGACGCCTCGGGGCGCGAGACCGAGCTCGACTGGAGCGAGCACCCCGGCCGGGTGGACATCGGCGTCGACGAGGTGCTCGCGGGGCCGAGCCTCGAAGAGGGCCTGGCGGAGGGCGAGGCGATGATCGACGAGATGAAGACGGCGCTGACCGAGCGGTTCTCGGTGAGGTGGGTCGCGCCTCCGGGGGATCAGGCCGACATCGACGTGACGTTCCCGGTCGAGAACGGGTGGGGCGGGGAGTCGCTGCTGCAGGTGGTGAACCTGCCGACCGAGCAGACCTCGTCGGTGCCGCGGACGTGGGCCGAGAAGGAGGCGGCGGTCGCCATCATCGGCGAGGTCGCCGCCCGACACGGCTGGTCCGAACCCGTGTACGACGAAGATCGCTACCCGCAACCGGACGCTGACCGGCTCGAGTACACCGGCGGCACCACGCTGCCCGAGCAGGTGATCGTCTCGGGCGGCATCGAGGGGCCGACCGGCCAGTGGCTCTCGTTCACATTCCAGGATCTGTCGAAGGACGACGCCCAGGGCACCTTCGCCGAACGCCTCGCCAGCCCCGAGGACGAGGGGTGGGAGCCCGAGACCATCGCCCTGTCGTACGGGGCGAACGGGCTGCTGCCCGAATCGCGCCGCGCCGAGTTCGAGCGCCGCGCCGAGCCGTTCGCCGGGTACCCCGTGCCGGAGGGGCTCGAGCCCTGAGGCGGTGAGGTCGGCCGGTTCGGGGCCGGTGCGGGGCCGGTGCGGGAGGCTCGCCGGGCCGGGCGATGATCGTCGTCTGGCCGGTTGGCCTAGGTTGGTGAGAGGTCGTCAGCACTGCTGCGGGGGCCTCGACCGCGACCGCCTGGGGGGCACGCATCATGAGAGTCCTGGCATCCGTCGCGTCCGTCCTCCTCCTGACGGGGCTGATCATCGCCGCGCCGCTCCTCCTTCTCGGGGTCGCGCCTCCTGAGGACGAGTGGACCCTGATGCTCGCCGTCTTCGGGGTGCTGCTCCTCGGCGGGGGGCCGCTCGTGCTCGGGTCGCTGCTCGCGACGTGGGACGTCCGGCGCGGCGCGGCCGGCCGGCGCCGCCTGCGGGCCTGGTACCTCGGCGTCGGGCTCGCCGAGGTCGTGGGGGCGGCGGGGGTCGTGGCGTACGGCGTGATCAACGGCGCGCCGGTGTGGGTGCCCGTGCTGTTCGTCGCGGTGGGCGCGGCGCTGACCGCGGCGGCGGTCGTCGTCGGCCCCGCCCTGCTGCGGCGCGAGCAGGCCGATCGCGCGGGGGCGCCGCCGTGGGCCCCGGTCGCGCAGCGCGAGATCCGGCGGAAGGTCGTCATCATCGCGCTCGTGTTCGGGGCGGTCCTCATCGCCGCCTCCTTCGCCCTCGTCGTGTTCGTCGGCTTCGAGGACGCGGCGGAGAGCCTGCTGGTCGCGCTCGGGCTGGCGTTCACGGCGTCCGCCCTAACCTGCATGATCGTCTCGGCACCGTTCAACCGTGCTCTGCGCGAGAGCGTCGGCGGCGACACGACGCTGCTGAAGAAGGTCGGCAAGGCCGTGCTGGGGCGCCGCCGGGTCGACCTCGACCCCGCCGAGCGCGACGCCGCGATGATCTACGCGCAGGTCTCGAGCATCACCCTGCCGTTCCAGGTGGCGTGGATCACGCTGCTGTACACGGGGCTGATGATCCAGCAGATCACGCGACTGCTGGACGAGGTCGACGTCTTCAGCCTCGTGCTGCTCATCGTCCTCGCCGCGATCCTGCTGGTGGTCCTGCCTCTGATGCTGGTGCGCATCGCGCGGGCCCGGAGGTGGGTGCGCGCCGGCGAGGCTGTCGCAGCTGGGTCCGCTGGGCCCGCTGGCGAGAGCGGCGGGGCTGCACCGCGAGCGGAGCAGCAGCCCTAGCCCGGGCCTCAGCCCGGTGCGGGTCCCGTGCCGGCTCCGGCTCCCGCTCCGCGCCCACTCCGCCCCGTCCCGGATCCAGTTCCGGCCCCGGCCCGCGCTCCCATCCCAGGGGCATGTCATGCGCCGCGAGCTATTACGCATCCATGCGTAATAGCTGTTTCGCGGTGGCACCCCACCCCGGCCAGCAGGCCGTGCCCGAGGCCCGGACGGAGGCGGCACGACCGCGGAGCGGACACGGTCGGCTCCTCCACCGCCGAGTGATCCGGTTCAGCCGAACCAGCGGCTGGCGCCGGGATCACGTGGATTCCCCACTCGAGCCGATCTTCTCGTCACGGACGCCACCGCAGCGTCTCAGCTCTGGGGAGTCTCGGCGACGCGGTCGTCGCCCGTCGCAGCGATGCGGTCGCCGTCGGTCACGGCGGCGCGATCGCCGTCCGTCGCGCCAGCACGGTGGCCGTCCGCTCCGGCGGCGGGCCGGTCGGAGGGGCGGCGGAGCCCCTCGACGGACCACACGACGGCGCCGGCCAGCCCCGTGAAGCCGGCCAGGAACAGTCCGACGACCGCGAGCACGCTGCCCCACACCAGACTCGAGGCGTCGCGCTCGCACGACTCGAGCGTCTCATTGCCGAATTCGTCGAGCACCCCGCACAGGCCGGAGAGATTGCTCACGCCGACGCCGACGGCCACGAATCCGACGATGAGGCAGACGAGCGTCAGAGCCGCCAGGGCCAGCACCCACAGCCGGGCGCCCGAGGAGGTCTTCACGCGGACCCAGAGGTTGTTCACATCGCGAGGGTAGCGCCCGGAGCGGCCTGCCGGAGCTCCGCCCCACCTCCCGACGAGCGGCCGGCGCGACTACTCGGGGCGGCCGCGGCGAGCGCGGCGGGCACGATGCTCGTCTCGGAGGACGAGGCACAGGCCGACGAAGGCCGCGCCCAGCACCAGTGGGGCGATGACGGAGAAGATCATGGCGTCAGTGTGCTCGCTCCCGGCCGTGCTGACCAGGGGTCGGGCGGTCGGGGTGGGTGCCGGTGACTACAGTGCTGGTGTGCTCCCCGCTGCGACCCCGCGCCTCCGGTTCCGGCCGATGACGTCGGGGGATCTCGATGACATGGCGCGCCTCCTCGGGGATCCCCGGGTGATGGAGTTCTACCCGGCCCCGAAGACGCGCGACGAGGCCGCTCGGTGGATCGCCTGGAACGAGGAGAACTACGCCGCCGACGGCTTCGGGCTGTGGATCATCGAGACCCGCGAGGGCGTCTTCGTCGGAGACTGCGGTCTGACCTGGCAGGACGTGAACGGCGAGCCGAAGCTCGAGGTCGGATACCACGTCCGCACGGAGCTGCAGGGGCGGGGGCTCGCGACCGAAGCCGCCGCCGCATGCCGCGACCTCGCCCGCGAGCACGGGATCGCCGACGAGCTCGTCGCCATCATCCACCCCGACAACACGGCGTCCGAGCGGGTCGCCCGCAAGATCGGCATGACCCGGCTCGACGACGACCGCGGCGGGGGCGGCATCGCCGTGCGGACCGTGCTCGGCTTGAGACTCGATCGCGCGTCGACGGGGCCGGTCGCCGGCTCCGACTCGACGCCGTAGCGGGCCGGCGCGGTCGAACCGGGATCACCCCGGTCGGGTAGGAGGCGCGGGCAGGGCGAGCGAGAGAATGTCACCGTGATCGATCGTCTGACACTGCCCTCGACCCTCCGCACCGGCGGTACGCCTCTCGTCGTCCGCCGGGCCGCCCCGGACGACCTCGAGGCGATCATGCGGCTGCTCTCGGACGACCCGGTCAGCGCCGGTCGCGGCGACACGGCCAGCGACGACGACCGTGACGCCTACGCCCGGGCCCTCGCCGACATCATCGCCGACCCGGGCAACGACATCGTCGTGGTCGCCGGCCCCGACGGCGCCGTCGTCGGCACGCTGCAGCTGACGGTGATCCCCGGCATGGCCCGCCGCGGGAGCTCCCGCCTGCTCGTCGAGGCCGTCCGCGTCTCGAGCAGCGTGCGGTCGTCGGGGATCGGCGGGGCGCTCATGCGCTGGGTGACCGACGAGGCCGCCGTCGAGCTCGAGACGCCCCTCGTGCAGCTCACCTCCGACGCGGCACGGACCGACGCCCACCGCTTCTACACGCGCCTGGGCTTCGTCGACTCGCACGTCGGCTTCAAGTACTCGGTGCCGCTGCCTGCCCCCACCCCGCGCTGAGAGCCCACCACAGGGCTCGGTGCGCCTCGCGTTCTCCCCAGGTGCGCCTCCCTGCTTCCCGGCGCCGCGCCGCCTCGTGTCAGGCTCGGGGGATGGTTCAGATCCGAGCGTTCACCGAGGCCGACACCGAGGCCGTCGTCTCCCTCTGGCAGGAGGCGCGGCTCACCCGACCCTGGAACGACCCGTACCGGGACATCCGGCGCAAGACGACGACGCAACCCGAGCTGTTCCTCGTCGCGGACGACGACGGGTCGGTCGTCGGCACGGCGATGGTCGGCTACGACGGGCACCGGGGGTGGATCCACTACCTCGCCGTCGCCGCCTCGCAGCGCGGCACGGGGCTCGGCCGAGCGCTCGTCGGCGAGGCCGAGTCGATGCTCGCCGCCCTCGGCTGCGCGAAGGTGCAGCTGCAGGTGCGACCCGACAACACCGACGTCCTGGCGTTCTACGAGAGCCTCGGCTACGAGACGTACGAGGCCGTGAGCATGGGCAAGCGCCTCGAGAGCGATGAGGTCGGCGGGGTCTGAGGCGGCGGATGCGGGGTCTGGGCCGCGGGTGGGGCTTGCGGCTTCCGTAGCGTCATGTGGTCTGGTTGTCCGTGGGGTCGCAGAGGCTGCGTTCCCGGTTCCGCTCCCGTCTCTTCTCCGTCCCCGTCCCGCTCCGTCCGCCGAGGAAGGCCCCTTCATGCACCCGTCCTTCATCCCGCCGCGCCAGGTCCAGATCGGCGATGCCGCGACATTCGTCGGCACGACGCCGCGCGCCATCCGTCACTACGAACAGCTCGGGCTGCTGCCCGCACCCGAGAGGGGCGGCGACGGCCGACGCCGCTACGGGTACGACGACATGATCCGACTGCTGTGGATCCGCACGATGGCCGGCGCGGGCATCTCGCTCGACGACATCCGCGGGGCCTTCGGCGGCGCGGGGTCCGAGGGGCCTCCCATCCATGCCGCTGCGGCTGCAGGAGGCGATGACGATGACGTCACCGACGTCCTGCAGCGCCTCGAGACCACGCTCGCAGCCCGCGAGGCGGAGCTCGCGCGACAGCGGGCGGCCGTCGAGCGGATGCGGACCCGGGGCAGTCGGCTGGGGCTGCTCGACGACTTCGTCGCCCGTCGTCTCGAGCACCTGCCCGAGGGATCGCTGCGGCAGTCCGACCTCGACACGCTGCTCGTGTCGGAGCGGATGCTGAGCCCTCTCGGCGCCGCGATGCAGGCCGGGCGGTTCATCCTGCTGGCCTCGCGACCCGACCTCCGCGCGGAGTCCGACCGCGTCGACGCCGCCGAAGAGGCCCTCGACGACACCGTCGCGGTCGACGACCCGCGGGTGGCGCAGGCGGCGGCCGAGCGGCACGCCTTCGAGGAGCGACTGCTCGCCGCCATCGTCGAGTCCGGAGAGCCCGACGAGGACTTCGCGCTGATCGACCTCTGGGACGAGCTGCACCCGCCAGCCGACGACGGCGGTGCCGGTGGTTCCCCTGCCCGTGCCGACGGCGCTCGACGCGCGCCCCGCACCGCGATGGACGCCCTCGGCACGATGCCCTACGACTTCTCGCCCGCCCGTCTCCGCTGTCTCGAGCTGTCCGCCGAGCTCATGACGGAGTCGCCCCTCCCGCCCGGCCTGCGCTGACCGAGGCACCTGCCCGGCCGGTGCCGGCTCGACTTCCGAACATGTTCGGAATAAAGTAGCCCCATGAGCCAGACGACCGAGAGCCGCTCCCGCACCCGTCGATCGTCCGACCTCAGCAAGCACTCCGCAGAAGTGTTCGCCGAGGCCGAGGACCACCCCGTGACGGTGACCCGTCGTGACGGTGAGGACCTCGTCCTGATGTCGCTGCGCGAGGCGGTCGGGCGCACGACGCTCCTCGACCTCGCCGCTCAGCTGATCACGGCGACCGTCGACACGGAGGGCACTCTGAGCGAGCGCATGTCACGGGCCTTCCCGTGGATGCTCGCCCTGTCGCCCGGCGACCGCGAGACCTGCGCGCGTGATCTCCTCGACGCGGCGCGCGCCTCCTTCTCCACCGATGAGTCGCATCTCGTGACCGTCGAGCTGGCGGCCTGGAAAGAGACCGCCACGGCCGTCGCCGCCGGGCTCGGCCGTGTGGATCTCGAGTGGCTCGACGATGAGGCCGACCAGATCGTCGATCGCCCCTAGCCGTGGCGACGACGAAGAGGGGCGAGCTCGTCCCCCGCCCGCCGAAGAAGATCGAGTACGAGCTCCGGTTCGCGACGTCCGAGGCAGCCCGGGGATGGCGAGACCTGACGTCGACGATCCGTAACGCCATGACCGACACGCGGGATTTCCTGACGAGCACGCCGCTCACGACGACGCCGACGAACCACCGACTCCGCGGCGAACTCGGGACCATCGACCGCGGCGGCGAGGCTTTCGAGCGCTGGCAGCACAAGCCGACCGCCCGCGGCACGGCACGCGTCTGGTACTTCGTGGAAGGGCGGACGGTCTTTCTCGAGCACGTCCACACGAACCATCCGAACGAGACGAAGTGAGCGCGACGACGATGCCGACACCCGATGAGCCAGACAGATCGACGTCATCCACCGATATCGGTGCGGCGGGCAATGTGGTCATCTGCGCCGGAATCATCATCGCCATACCGATCTACGCCCTGTCGACCGGCATGCAAGGCGCTGACCTGATCATCGCGGGAGGCGCCCTCGTGATGGGCATCGCGTTGGAGATCGGGTTCATCCGCACTCTGATGGCCCGGAGGCGGCGGAGACAGGGCACCCCGCAGCCGTCGGAGAAGCCCCGGGACTGACTAGCGTGGGCGCATGAGCAGCGACGACCGCGACGACTGGGAGGCGCGCGTGGCCGCCGCGTGGGCCGACGAGACCATCGACGATCAGCGGCGGATCGAGGTCGTGCAGGTGCTGGCCGACGAGGCGCCGCACCCCGCCCTGGGCGAGTTCGAGCTGGGCGGCGCCTACGACTCGGGCGGGCACGAGGTCGAGGCCGACCGGCACTACGCGGCAGCGACGGCGGCCGGTCTCGACGCCGTCGACCCCGATCGCGCCGCCCGGATGGTCGTCCAGCACGCCTCCACCCTGCGGAACAACGGGCGCGTCGACGAGGCCATCGCGATGCTCTGCGACGCCCCCGAGCACCCGGCGACCGGAGCGGCCCCGAAGGTCTTCCTCGCCCTCGCGCTGCACAGCGCCGGTCGTGCCGACGAGGCCCTGCGCGTCGCCGTCGAGGCCCTCGAGCCGACCCTCCCCCGCTACCACCGCTCAGTCAAGGCCTACGCGGCGGCGCTCACCGAGCGGTAGCCGAGGGTCGGCGGCTCAGCGGCTCAGCCGAGGCTGACGAACTCGGCGACGTCGTCGGTGGGGAGCTCGTCGACGACGGCGGTGACGCGCATGCTCGCGACCGTCACCGCGCCTCCTCGGCTCGAGAGGAACGCGGTGTCCGACGCGTCTCGCCCCGTCGCGATCCGCACGAGCGACTGCCGCGGAGCGAGCGCCGTCGCGTCGACCACGTGCCACTGCTCGTCGACCCACGCCTCGGCGACGGCGTGGAAGTCCATCGGCGACAGACCGGGCGCGTACACCGACACGAGCCGGGCGGGCACGTCGAGCGCCCGCAGCAGCGCGACGACGAGATGCGCGTAGTCGCGGCACACTCCCCGCCGGTCGAGCAGCGTCTGCACGGCGCCGTCGGTCGGCGCGCTCGCCCCGGGCACGTAGGCCAGGTGCGCACCGACCCACGAGCTCACGGCGGCCAGCAGGTCGCGCCCCTCGAGCCCGCCGAACTCGGCGCGTGCCGTCGGGAAGAGCGTGTCCGACTCGCAGTACCGGCTCGGACGCAGGTACCTCACGAGGTCGATCTCGTCGAGCTCGGCCGGCCCGATGCGGCCCTCGACGACGGCCCGGTAGTCGACGACGACCCGCCCCTCCTGCACGTCGCAGAGATGCAGCCGGGTGCCGTGCCGGTCGTCGAGCTCGCGGACCGTGATCGGCTCGCCGTTCTGAGTCACGACCAGGGTCTCGTCGGTCACGGCGTCGTACAGCCGCGACACGGCGATCGACAGGACGAACTCGGCCGGAGCGGCGACGTCGAACTCGAGCAGGGCGGCGGCGTGGCGTCTCATCCGCCGATCATGACAGCCGAGGAGGCGCGGTGCGTGTCGGGCGTGTTACCGGCGGCCGCATCCGTGGCCGGCCCCCGCGCCCGCGCCCGCGCCCGCCCCACTGGTCAGAAGATGCTCACTCCAGCCCGCCGAAGAGCACCTTCCGACCACTCGAGCTCGACGCCCGCCCGAGGGCGCGAGCGCGTACAGGCGCAAGCGCTCCAACGACGAGACGCCCTCCCCGCGAGGGGGAGGGCGTCTCGAGTCGGACGGATCAGTACCAGTTGACCGCCTGGCTGTGCGACCAGGCGCCGCACGGGCTGCCGTAGGCGCGGTCGATGTAGTCGAGGCCCCAGGCGACCTGGGTGCTGGCGTTCGTCGCCCAGTCCGAGCCGGCCGACGCCATCTTGCTGCCGGGCAGCGCCTGCGGGATGCCGGTCGCGCCTCCGTTGGCGTTGTAGGCCTGGTAGTTCCAGCCGGACTCCTTCGTCCACAGCGAGACGAGGCACGAGAACTGGTCGGCGCCCCAGCCGTAGTCCGACGAGGCGAGTCGCTGCGCGGTGGCCTGGGCCCCGGCGACGGTGTTGCCCTCGGCGAGCGAGGCGGCCTCCGCGGCGGCTTCCGCAGCGGCCTTCGCCTCGGCGGCGGCCTCAGCCTCCGCAGCGGCCTTCGCGTCGGCGGCGGCCTTCTCTTCGGCGGCCTTCTTCTCGGCGGCGGCCTTGACCTTCTTGTCGACCTCGGCGGCGGCGGCCTGGACCGTCTGCGCCGTGCTGGCCGTGTGCGCCACCCGGTCGTCGACCGCGTCGGCGTCGAGCGACTCGTAGTCGTCGAGTGCGGCGACCGACGTCTCGAGCGCGCTGGTGTCGACCTTGCCCGAGGTCGCGGCGACGACCTGGTTCGCGATCGAGATCGTCGACTTGGCCTTCGCGTCGCTGAGCGACTCGGCGATCGCGGCCTCCTGCGCCTCGACGTCGGCTGCGTGGGAGGCGGTGGTCGTCCCGGTCGCGGGCCCGGAGGTCGTGTACACGGCGAAGCCGGTGCCGCCGACGAGGGCGACGGCGGCGATCGAGCCGATCGTCATCAGCTTGCGGCGCGCGGCCCGGCGGCGGGCGGTGGCCAGCGCGCGGCGGGTCGTGGGCGCAGGGGTGGTGCCTGGTGTCTCGGGGGGCATGGAGTCCTCGTGCTCGGCCGACCCGCGCCTCCTCGGTGCACGCAGGAGGTCACGACCCGGTTCGGACGACGGAGATGACACGTCGTCGAGGCCGGGGATCGGCGGTGGGGGTCCGTCGAGGCGTGAGAGCCTCGAGTCGTCCGCCCACGCTCCCGTCAGACGGGCGTGCGCTCGGGCGAAGCGGCAAGTATGCAGAAGATTCCTGATCATCCGCACAGAATCATCCTGCAGAGGGATGCGGCGGTGGTTCAGTGCTCGCGCACGAACCGCAGACCGTCGTAGCCGTCGCGCTGCACGGTGGCGACGAAGTCGTCGAGGGGACGCACCCAGAACGAGTAGTCGTCGTAGAGCTTGCGATAGAACACGAGGGCCTCGTCGGTCTCGCTGTGGCGGCCCGTGCCGACGACCTCGTAGAGGGCGCCCTTGAAGTGCCGGTAGATGCCGGGCTCGGGGGCGGAGGTGGGCTCGGGGGTGATCGGCTCGCTCATCACGATCACACTACGACCACCCGAGACGGACTCGACTACGGCTCAGGTCCGCGCTAGCTTCGACCCCGGCAGACCGGGAGGTGCGGCCGCCGGCAGCAATGGCGCTGACGACGGCCGTTCCTCCCGGCCAGCCCCCGAGGGCCACCCGGGGGCCGACCGGCACTCGGGTCAGATGGCGGCGCGGATCTCCGCAGCGGCCGCGGCGACGTCGTCCGCACCGTAGATCGCGGCACCGGCGACGGCGACCTGCGCACCCGCGTCACGTACCGAGCCGACCGACGACGCCTTGACGCCGCCGGCGACCGAGAACGGCACACCCGAGGCCTTGCCGGCCTCGAGCAGCTTCTCGAAGGTGAAGCCCTCTTCGGCCTGCTCGTCGAGGCCGGCGTGCATCTCGACGAACTCGGCGCCGAGCGCGACGACCTCCTTCGCGCGGGCGGCCTTGTCGCTGACGCCGATCAGGTCGACGACGATGCCCTTGCCGTGGGCCTTGGCTGCCTTGACGGCGCCGGCGATGGTGCTGTCGCCGGCGACGCCGAGCACGGTTACGAGGTCGGCGCCGGCCTTGAAGGCCTCGCCCGCCTCGAGCTCGCCGGCGTCCATCGTCTTGAGGTCGGCGAACACGATCTTGTCGGGGTGCGCCTCTTTGATGGCGGTGATGGCGCGGAAGCCCTCGGCCTTGATCAGCGGCGTGCCCAGCTCGATGATGTCGACGCTGGGTGCGGCGGCGGCGGCGAGCTCGAGGGCGGCCTCGGTGGTCAGGGTGTCCATGGCGAACTGCAGCTTCATGTGGTGCTCCTTCTGTGATGCGGATGAGGGGAGGATCGAGGAGGCGCGGTGCGACTACTCGAGGTTGGCGTGCCGAGGCCAGAGGTCGTCGGCGTCGATGCCCGAGCGCTTCCACAGGGCGTGGAAGAGCGCGTCGCCGACCAGCACGACGACCTGCTCGAACAGGCCGCCGGCGTACTGCGCCGACGCGTCGCCCGAGCGGTCGAGCTTCTCGGCGGCCGGCACGATGACGACGGCCGTGGCGAGCTCGGCGAGGGGGGACGAGGAGGCGGTCGTCACCGCGGCGACGCGGGCGCCGGCCTCGGTCGCCGCCTCCGCCGCACGGACGATGCCGCCCGTCGTGCCGGAGCCGCTCGCCGTCAGCAGCACGTCGCCCTCGCGGATCGCAGGGGTCGTGACGTCGCCGACGACGTGCACGGCGAGGCCGAGGTGCATGAGGCGCATGGCCGTCATGCGCAGCGCCAGACCCGAGCGCCCGGCACCGTGCACGAAGACGCGCTCGGCGCCCGAGACCAGATCGGCCACGGCCTCGAGACCGTCGGGGCTCGTCTCGACCACGGCGCGGATCGCCTGATCGACCTCGGCCCGGACGAGCTCGAGCGCGTCGGCGGGGGTGGGGGTGCTGTCTGCGGAGGGCATGGGTACCACCCTGCTCGCCCGCACCTCCTCGTGCGCCGTGCATCCGACGAGGTGCGACTACCCGTTCGGGTGGGCCGCCGTGTGGAGGATAGGTTGGCCCCATGCTCGACACCACCGCGCCCCTCGCCGATCTGCCGTCGCCCGCCAGCCGATCGCTCGTCGTCGAGCACGCCCGAACCGTCGCCGAGCTCGTCGACCGGCAGGCCCTCACGCTCGAGTCCCTGCTCGCGACCCTGCGGTCGGCCCGCCTCGACGACCGCGCCGCCCGCACCATGGCCATCGACATCGCCGCCTCGGCCATGGTCGAGATCCGCACCGAGACGGACCACCAGCGGTCGCTGCTGCTCGAGCCGGTGGTCGGGGCCTTCGCGCGCCTCCGGAGCGATCTGCGGCCCCTCGTCCGCTTCGGCGACCTCGACGTCCAGTTCGTCGAACCGCCCGCGACGGGTCGGGCCCTGCCCGGAGAGGTCGCCCACGCGGCCCGGGCCATCGTCCGGAGCGCCGTGCTCGCCCTCGTCGACACCGGCGAGTCGCGCCGCGTGCGCATCCAGTGGGACTGCGACGGCCTCAACCTGCTGATGAGCATCCGCGACGACGGCGCCGGGGCCCTGACCGTGCACGACGACTCGCTGCGACCCATCGCCGAGCGGGTGACGGCCCTCGACGGCTCGCTCTCGGTCGCCTCGACGCCGGGCTGGGGATCCGACGTCGCCGTCACTCTGCCGCTCGACCCGCCCGCCGAGAGCGGGTCGCTCGACGACACCGTGGCGCTGAGCGTCCGCGAACGCGAGGTGCTGCGCCTCGTCGCGTCGGGCGCACGCAACCGGGCGATCGCCGAGTCGCTCGGGATCAGCGAGAACACGGTGAAGTTCCACGTCTCGAACCTGCTGCGGAAGGCCGGCGCCCGCACGCGCGCCGAGCTGACCGCGCTGACGCGGTAGCCGGGGTGAGCGCGCCGGCCCGCCCGCGCCCGGCCAGGCCCGGCCCGGCCCGGCCCGGCCAGCTCATCGGTACACCCGCTTTTCGGCGATACACCCCGATGAATGCGGGTGTCGCGCCGAGAACGGGGTGTCACGCGGAGAACGGGGTGTCGCGAAGGGGACGGGGTGTCGCGAAGGGGACGCGCCATCGCGTCGGCCCGGCCACGCCCGGCCAGCCCAGGCCGGCCCATCGCTACACCCGGTTTTCGGCGATGCACCCCGATAAATGCGGGTGTCGCGCCGAGAACGGGGTGTCGCGAAGGGGACGCGCCGGCGCGCGGGACGCGCGGCCGGCAGCGGCGCGCGGCCGGCAGCGGCGCGCGGCCGGCAGCGGCGCGCGGCGCTAGCGCTCGAGCTCGACGAGGCGGGCGCGGTGCGTGCTCCAGGAGTCGACCTCGACGTAGCCGTCGCCGAGCAGCTCGCGCAGACCCGACTTGGGCGAGGTGCTGCCGTCGGCCGCGACGTACTCGACGAACCAGACCCGCGGGGCGTCGTCGAAGCGACCGGCCGCGGCCGCCTCGGGCACCGTCAGCACGTCGTCGCGCCAGCCGTCGGCGTCGATGAACGGCGTCTTGAGCGTCACGTCGCGCAGCCCCTCGAACCCGTCGGGGTAGGTGTGCAGCGCGAGTCGCGGCTCGATCGACGGCTTCGGCGACTCGTCGAACACGAGAGCGTCGCCGGCCGAGGCGTGCTCGCCGACGAGGGCGCCGAGGTCCTGCCAGCCGGTCGCGTTCTTCGCGTACGGTCCGCGCTGGTCGAGCCAGACGGGGGCGGCGAGCCCCACGACGAGCGCGACTCCGAGCACCGCGACCGCCGTTCGTCGTGAGGCGAGCACGTCGATGCCGATCGCCACGAGGATCGCGACGGCCGGTGCGCTGAACGACAGGTAGCGACCCGAGAACGCGGGCACGGCGAGGTTCAGCACGAGCAGCGAGACGGCGGGGACGAAGGCGAGGAGGAGCGCCGTCACCGTGAGCACTCCCCGGGGCGTCACCGAGAGGGCGGCCGTCCAGCCGTCACGGGCGCGGTGCAGCAGTCCGACGACGAGCGCCACGACGGCGACCCCGACGAGCGCCCACGCGACGACGGCGAAGCGGGCGTCGCCGAACCACAGCTCGACGAGCAGCGCGCGCGGACTCGTCGTGTCGCGACGCGCGAGGAACGACACCTGGCCCCGCTGAGCGACCGAGAAGACGACGATCGGCGAGACCGCGAGCAACGCGACCACGACCGTCGCCGCCCAGGCCCGCAGGACGTCGGCACCCTCGCGCAGGCGCCCTCCGGCTGCGCCGGCACCCGCCACGCCTCCGGCCGAGACACGCGCGTCGCGTGCGAGCGCGGCCAGCAGCAGCGCGTGCACGCCCACGATCAGCCCGAAGTACACGAATACGCCGACGCCGGCTCCGGCGAGCACGCCGTAGGCGACCCAGTCCGCCCGGGAGGCGCGGTGCCGGCTGGTCACGATCCGCACCAGGGCCCAGGTGCTCCAGACGGCGAGGGCCGCGCCGATCGCGTACGACCGCGTCTCGGTGCCCATCGAGGTGACGCGGGGCAGCACGGCGGCGACGACTCCGGCGATGACGGCGAGGCGGCGGGTGCCGAGCCGGTCGACGAGCAGCACGACCCCGGCGACCATCGCGCCGACGGCGAGCGCCGACGGCAGTCGGGTCGAGAAGGGGGAGGCGCCGAACAGGTCGATCCAGAAGTGCAGCCCGAGGTAGTACAGCCCGTGGACGGCGTCGATGTGGCCGACCATGTGGAACAGGCTGGGCAGGGGGCGCTGCGCCGACATGACGCTCGCCGCCTCGTCGCCCCAGAACGACGGGATCCACGAGCCCGCGGCGGAGATGACGGCGGCGATCAGCCCGAGCACGACCGCGAGGCGGATCGGCGGGCGGGCGGCCGTCCGGGCTGCACCCCACTCCGCCGAGCCGCGGTCCGCCGCACGGCGGTCCGCCGCACGGACCCCGCCGCTCCGAGGGCCGCCGAGCGGGACGGGGATCGAGGAGGTGCCAGCCGACGGCGAGGGGGTGGATGCGCTGGTCACGGGGTGCCTCTCCGACCCGGGGCCCGTCCGCGGATCGTGGCCGAGGCGACCGACGGGCACCCGCAGGCCGAGGGGCGGACCGCGGAGGCGGCGCCCGGCTCGTTCCGGACGGTCGGCCGCGCAGAGCAGCCGCCGTCAGGGTATCGACGGCGTCTGCACGGCGGCTGCGGCGTGGGGGACGCCCGCGTTCCGCGGCCAGCGGACGCGCCGAGCGCGGCGAGCAGGGCGAGCAGGGCGAGCAGGCGCGGGCGGGTGCCGGCGCCGACGCTCCCCCGCCGGCGACCCTCGGCCCGCCGAGCGGGTCCCACGCCGAGCGTGTCCACCGCCGCGGCCCGATCGCCGACACCCCGCCGCTAGGCTCGCGGGATGGTCACCGTCGTGCTCCCCTGGCGTCCGCAGCCCAGCCGCATCGCGGCCTTCGAGGTCGTCCGCGACTGGTACGCGGCGGCGCTGCCCGAGGCCGTCATCCGGACGGTCGACTCGCCCGACCCGGTGTTCAACCTGGCCCAGTGCCGCAACCTCGGCGTCGCGGCCCTCGCCGACGACGAGATCGCCGTGATCGGCGATGCCGACACCCTCCCCCAGCGCGAGCCCCTGCTCGCCGCGATCGAGGCCGCGCGCGACAGCGGCAGCGTGCACCTCCCCTACACCGAGTACCACTGGCTCGGGCGCGAGGGGACCGCGCAGGCGGCCGCCGGGACGCCCCTCGAGCAGTGCGACTTCGAGCTCGTGCGGGGCGCGTGCTCGGGGGTCTACGTGACCCGCGCCTCCTCGTGGCGCAGTCACGGCGGACAGGACGAGCGGTTCCGCGGCTGGGGCTTCGAGGACGCCGCGTGGTACCTCGCGCACAGCACGCTGCTCGGCGAGGCTCCGCGGCGGCACGAGGGCATGGTCTTCGCGCTGCATCACCAGGCCGAGTCGCGCGAGGGGCCGCAGTACGACGCGAACGCGGCCCTCATGGAGCGGTACCGCGAGGCCGCCGTCAGCCCCGAGGCGATGCGCGCGGTCGTCTTCGGCTGACACCCGACCCGACCCTAACCGCAACGACCCGAGCCGAGGAGGCGCGGGCCGGCCGGGTCAGCGCCCGGCGGTCAGCGCCGTCGCGGCTCGCACCCTGCCCGGCACCTCGTTCAGCGCCGAGGCGAGCGCGGCCAGGCCCGCCGCCGCGTCGGGCGCGCTCTCGGCGAGGGCGAGCACATGCTGCAGCGCCTCGGCCAGCTCGCCCTCCGTCGCCGTGTTGGGTGCGAGGGCCACGCCGAAGCCGGTCCGCTCGAGCGCCGCGGCCCCGGCGAACTGGTCGGTCGAGAACGGCAGCACGACGAGCGGCACACCGGCGGTCATCGCCTCGGTCACGCTGTTGTTGCCCCCGTGCGTCACGGCCGCGGACGCCGCCCCGAGCAGCCTGACCTGCGGCAGGAACTCCCGGACGAGCCAGTCGGACGGGATCTCGCCGAGGTCCTCCCGCGTGCCCGACCCCAGCGCGATCGCCGCTCGGACGCCGAGCGTGCGGAGCGCCCCGGCCACGCGCCCGAGCACGTCCGAGCGCACCGACAGGAAGCTGCCGAAGCTCACGTACACGAACGGCTCCGCGGCTGCGGCGGGTTCCTGTCGGCCAGTGCGGGTCAGCGCTGACCCGCCCTCGATGACGGGAACCCGCCGAACCGCGGCGCCCTGAGCGAGCCAGGCCTCGACCTCGGGGTCCGCGGGCTCGGTGCGCACGGCCGAGCCGAGCCAGACGTGCGGCGGCAGGAGCTCCTCGCGAGCCGGGTCGGCCAGCTCGCCCGGGTAGTTGTAGAGCAGCAGCTCGCCGTGCTCGCCGAACGCGCTCGTCGACGGCGGCAGGTCGGGGGCCAGCTCGGCGAGCGCGGTGTTCCACTCGGCGGTGAACGACGCGTCGACCCGCTCGCACAGCTCGCGCAGCCCGGCGATCCCGGCGGCGTCACGTCGCGTGGCACCCCCGGCCCCGGTCTCCGCGGCGACCCCGGCCTCCCCGCCGGCGGCGTCGTCGAACGCGGCAGGCCACTCCGGCGGGCAGCCGTACACCTCGTCGCCGACGGGCAGCGCGGTCGGGTGTCCGAGCACGACGTCGGCGTAGGGCACCCCTCCGGCGACGAGCGCGAGGCGGGCGCTGAAGGCCAGGTGGTCGACGATGATCCGGTCGGGGGCGACCTCGGCGACGACGGCCAGCACGGCGCGGGCCGTCTCGACCGGCTGCCACATGAGGTCGGTCAGTCGTTCGCGCGCCTGGTAGCCGAGCGTCTCGATCATGCCGAGGCGGGTCGCGTCGAAGAAGCCGCGGAGCGATGCGTCCTCGTCGGCGACCTGCTCCTCGGCGCGGATGACGCCGGGGTTCGAGCCGCGGCCGAGCTGCAGGTGGGCGCGCTCGAAGCCGAACGACTCGACGATGGAGGCGGTGGCCGGGCCGGTCGCCACGACCACCCGTTCGCCGCGCTCGCGCCACTCGGTGGCGAGGG
This sequence comes from Frigoribacterium sp. Leaf263, assembly GCF_001422285.1. Classification (GTDB taxonomy): domain Bacteria; phylum Actinomycetota; class Actinomycetes; order Actinomycetales; family Microbacteriaceae; genus Frigoribacterium. The sequence continues at coordinate 331,909 of NZ_LMMO01000004.1, read as the reverse complement.
TGGCGAGCGGCAGCAGGTGCGAGGCGTAGTCGGGGCTGATCACGAGCAGGGTCATCGCGAGCTCACGCTCCACTCGCGCTGCTCGAGCTCGTCGTCGTGCACGGTGCCGTAGACCCCCGTGAGGGCGCCGGCCATGGCCTGGATGGTGAACGACCGCTCGACGGTGTCGCGTGACCGGCCGGCCCGCGCCTCCGTCGTCTCGGAGCCCGCCGCCTCGAGCGCCTCGGCCATCGCGAGCCGGAGCGCCTCGACGTCCCATGTGCGGGTCAGGAACCCGGTGTCGCCCTGCCGCACGTACGTCGACGGCCCGCCGCCCTCGGGCGCGACGACGAGCAGCCCCGACCCCATCGCCTCGAGCAGCGCGATGCCGAACTCCTCCTTCAGGCTGCCGCAGACGTAGACGCCGCGAGGCGCCGACAGACCGGGCACGCCGAAGCGCGCCGCCGCGACCCACCGGGCGACGGTGTCGTTCGGACGGTGCCCGGGCAGCAGCAGGCCGGAGGCGCGGTGCCGGTCGGTCGGGACGATCCCGTCGATGAGGTCGAGCTGCTCCCGCTCGTCGGCGCTCGGGTGCCGCAGATCGCCGCCGATCAGCAGCAGATTCGCCCGGTCGCTCAGCGCACCGGCCCCGCCGGCCGCGCCGGCCCCGTCGCCCGCACCGGCCCCGTCGCCCGCACCCCCGCCGGCCCATGCCTCGACGATCGTCGCCATGCCCTTGACGCGGTGCAGGCGCCCGACGCTCACCAGCAGGGGCAGACCGCGCCGCGCCTCCGGGAGGGTCTCGAGCAGGTCGCGCAGCTCGGCGAGCGGCGGGGTCGGCGGCAGACCCGCCGCGTGCTCGGCCGCCTCGGTCACCGAGCGGTCGACCACGTCGAGGTCGATCCCCTCGGGCACGACGGTGTGCCGCTCGGGGTGGGCCGTGATGTCGATGCCGACGAGCTCGCGCATGTCGCGCCGCAGCTCGGGCCGGGGGAACAGCACCGTGTGCGACGCGTTGGCGGCCAGCTGCTGCACCAGTCGGGTGCGGAACCAGAAGTGCTCGCGCTCGTCGACGTCGCCGAACGTCTCGCGCGTGAGACCGCCCGCGAGGTCGAGCGACTGGATGACGGCGTGCGGGTCGGGGGCGACCGTGAACACCACGGGGATGTCGAGCTCGCGGGCCACGTCGGAGGCCGCGAGCGAGCCGACGTCGGCCATCCGCAGGTGGAGCAGATCGACCCCGCCGCTCGTGCGGAGGATGCGGCGGATGCCCCGACGGGCCGCGACGCGCAGCGGCCAGGCCGTCGCCGACGAGACCGGCTCGCTGAGCAGCGGAACGCGACCGTACGTGTGACCCGAGGTCGTGGCGGCGACGCGTTCGACGCTGTCGAGCGCCCCGGCGGCGGAACCCCGCGAGAGGGTGACCACCCGGCCGACGCGAGCCGTCCCGGCTGCCGCGCCCGCGCCTCCTCGGCCCGCATCGGCTGCGAGAGCACCGGCGTGGGCACCGGCGCCGATCGCGCGCCCGGCGAGCGCGTCGCCGAGTCGCACGAGCAGCGTCGCGATCCCGCCGTTGTCGCCGCTGCCCGCCTGGGTCAGGTCGGCGTCGATGTCGGCGTGCAGGAAGAGCTGAGCCACGGTGAGGTCGTCCGACGGGATCCGCAGACCCTCGTGCCGGGCCGACAGGTCGACGACGGCCAGCCGGGCGACGTCGCCGAGGAACCCCTCGTGCCGGGCCAGCCCGTCGACCGCCGAGGCCACGGCGACGTCGCCCCGGCGCTGTCCGAGGGCCGAGACGGCGGCGACCCGCACGCGCTCGTCCTCGCCCGGGTCGAGCGCCACGGCGAGCAGGGGGCGGGTCGCGATCGCCGCGCGCACGAGGCCGAGCGTCTCGACCAGGCGGTAGCGCGCGCCGGGTTCGTGCACGCCGAGCAGCGCGCCCTCGAGGCCGACGGCGACGAGGGCGGGCGACGACGACGTCCACTGCTCGAGGGTGCGCTGCGCGACCATGCCGGTGAACCCGCCCGCCGCGACGAGGCCGATCAGCCGCCCGATCGTGTCGTAGCGAGGGAGGCGCTGGCTGAGAGCCGAGGCGGCGTGCTCGCGCAGGAACGTGCGTTCGCTCGACAGCAGCGCCGAGAGCACGACGTCGGCCTCGTCGTCGAAGACCTGGGCGAGGGCGTTCGCGGCGGCGACCGCGACCAGCTGATCGTCGCTCGAGAGGGCCGACCGCAGCACGCGGATCGTGCGGGGGCCGCCGGTGCGGGCCGCGTCGAGCGCGAGCTCGTCGGCGAGGCGCATGGAGTCGACGAGGCGCTCGGCCTCGTGGATCGCGTCGAGCGAGGTCTGGATCCCCATGGTGCCGCCTCTCGGGTGGGTCGCCGGGTCGGGCGCAGCGCCCGGACTCCCCGGGCCGCCCGGACTCCCCGGGCCGAGGGGAGCCTATCGCCGCGCGGGGTCGCGCAGGCGCGTGCGCCGCCCCACCCGTCCGGAGCCCCGCCCCGCGATCCGCTACCGTCGTCTGGGCGCGGATCCGCGACCCTCGAACCCCACCCCGGAGGCCCCGCGTGCGCATCGTCACCATCGGAGACGTCGGCGTCGTCGACGACATGATCCACATCGGCGACGAGGCCATGTTCGACGAGTTCGCGGCGCAGCTCCGGGCCCGCGGCGCGACCATCACGGGCGTCTCGTCGACCCCGGCCGAGACCTCCGCCCGCTACGGCGTCGAGGCCGTGCCCGCCCTGGACTTCTCGCCCGCGACGGCCGGTGACCGCGACGGACGGATCGAGCGCAGGAGGCGCGTGCTGGCCGCCGCCGACGGCGACCGTTCCGCACTCCCCGCCTCCGACGCCGCGTGGTCGGCCATCGAGGCGATCCGCGCCTCCGACGCCTTCGCCGTCGCCGGCGGCGGCAACATGGCGTCGCTCTGGCCGATGCACGTGTACGAGCGGGCGACCCTCGCCGAGCTCGCCCGCCGAGCGGGCAAGCCGTACGTCGTCACCGGTCAGACGATCGGACCGGTGCTCGACGGCGACGACCGCGCGCTCGTGGCCGAGCTGCTGTCGGGCGCCGAGCTGGTCGGGTTGCGCGAGCGCGCGTCGTTCGAGCTCGTGCGGACCCTCGGCGTGCCCGAGTCGCGGCTGACGGCGACGATCGACGACGCGAGCTTCGTCGGGCTCGGGCCGGGGCTCGGGGTCGGGCCGAGCACCGACGCGGCGACCGGCGCCGCAGCCGCCGCCGCACCGTACTGCGCCGTGAGCCTGTCCGCGCACGTGGGAGCCGCCGACCGCACCGCGTTCGCGGAGGCCGTGGCGCGCCTCCTCGACCGGGTCGTCGACGAGACGGGACTCGAGGTGGTGTTCCTGGCGCACTGGGCGTCGCTGCGGAGCGACGACGAGCGCGGCGACTCGCTGCTGCACCGCGCCGTGATCGACCGCATGACCCGGCCCGCCCGCGTCGAGCCCACCACCGACACCGCCGCGGCCGCCCGGTTCGCCCGCGAGGCGTCGCTGCACCTGACGAGCCGCTACCACCCGGCCGTGTTCGCCGTCGCGGCGGGCGTTCCGACGGTCGGCATCGCGGTCGACGACTACACGACGGTCAAGCTGACCGGCGCGCTCGCGAACTTCGGCCAGTCGAGCGTCGTCTCGGCCGAGCAGGTGCTGACCGGCTCGGCGGACCGGATCGTGCTCGACGCCTGGGGCGCACGCGACGCGGTGCGCACCGCCTGGGAGGCGCGGGTCGGCCCGGCCCGGACCGCCTCCGCCGCGTGGTGGGACCGCCTCGCCGCCGCCCTCCGCGCCTAGCCGCGCCGCGCGGAGCCCGCGCCGCTACACCCGCTTTTCGGCGCTAAACCCCGGTAGATGCGGGTGTAGCGCCGAAAACGGGGTGTCACGCGAGCGAGCCGCCGGCGCGCCGGCTCGCCGGCGAGGCGCGCGTCAGCCCCGGTCGAGCGTGATCGTGTCGCGAGCCCCCGCGGCCGCGTCGGACGCCAGCGCGCCCGTCCGGGCGAAGTCTGCCCAGATCTGCCGCACCCGGCGCCCTCGGCGGTCGACGTCCTCCCACGCGCTCGAGCCGATCAGCCGCGTGTGCCCCCACGACTCGCGCCCGCCGAGCAGCAGCGGCACGTCGGTCACGTGGGCGGCGCCGAACTCGGCGCCCTCGGGGGCCCAGGTCATCCGGTACCGCACGGCACGACCGCCGGAGGCGCGGTGCCGGTCCGCGAACGCCCGCGCGTCCCGGCCGTAGATCACGTGGGTCGTCCCGCCGACCAGCACCCTGCGCACCAGCCCGCCCACGAGGGGCAGCGCGGCGAGGCGACGGAGCGCCGGGATGAACATCAGGAAGAGCCCGGTCTCTTCGGTGGTCGTGCCGATCAGCACGTCGATCCGCGGAGCGACGCGGCGCCAGGCGGCGTCGCGGTCGGCCTCGGCGGGCAGGGGCGACCTGCCGTACTGCAGCCCGAACGCCATGCCGCCGCGCAGTCCGAAGCGGCGTGCGGCCCTCTCGGCGACGGCCTGCTGGGCGAGCAGCTCGTCGATCGGGGCGTCGCGGGCCGGCGTGCCGACGGCGGCGGCCATCGCGGCCGCCATCTTCGAGCGGCCCGACGTGATGCCGAGCGGCGCGCTCTGCACGATCGCCCGCTGGAAGAGCCCCTCGGCGCCGTCGGCGATCATCAGGTGGGCGATGGCGTCGCCGCCGGCGGACTGGCCGAAGAGGGTGACGCGGTCGGCCGCGCCGCCGAACGCCCCGATGTTCGCGTGCACCCAGCGGAGCGCCTCGAGCTGGTCGAGGAGGCCGAGGTTCGCGGGGATCCGATCGTCGTCGGCGAAGAATCCGAGCATGCCGAGGCGGTACGTGACGGCCACGACGATCACGCGCTGCTCGACGACGAGCGCCCGAGGGTCGTAGACGGAGAGGTCGCCGGCACCGGTCACGTACGACCCGCCGTGGATCCACACCATGACCGGCAGCCGCTCGTCGGGCCGGGCGTCGGCGGGCAGGGTGATCGAGACGAACTGGCAGCTCTCGTCGGCGATCAGGCCGTCGCCGGCGCCCTCGATGAGCGAGCTCAGGGTCTCGGACGGCAGCTGCGGCGACCCCGGCGAGGGCTCGAAGGCGAGCACGGGCTCGGTGGCCGGCGGCACGGGCCGGGGCGGCGCGAAGCGCTCGGACTCGGCGTAGCGGATGCCCGTCGCCCGCACGACGTCGCCGTCGACCCGGCCGATGATCACGCCGGCCGGTGTCTCGAACCGTCGCCGCGCCTCCTCGGGGATCGATGCGGCAGGAGGCGCGGTGCGAGAGGTCTGTTCGGTCACCCCGCCACGCTAGGCCGCCCTCCTGCGCCCGGCCCGCGTGCTCCGCTCAGGCTGCCGAGTGGTCGGAAGATGTCCTTCGCGGCCAGTGGAAGGACATCTTCCGACCACTGGACCGGCCGGCGGGCCCGGCGGGCGGACCGGCCAGCCGGCGGGCCCGGCTAGCGGGCGGGCCGGCGGGCCCGGCCGGCCGGTGGCCCGGCCGGCCGCGCGCGACGCCTACAGGCCGCGGGCGAGGCGGTGGTACGCGGCGTTCCAGGCGACCTCGTGACGGAAGTCGCGGATGCGGGTGTCCTCGTCGATGACGAGCAGCTCGGTCTCGACGATGCGGGCGAGGTCCTCGAAGGCCTCGAGGCCGACCGCCGTCGACATCACCGTGTGGTGCGCGGCGCCGGCGGTGAGCCAGGCCTCGGCCGACACGGGGAACGAGGGGCGGGGCTTCCACACCGCGCGGCCGACCGGCAGGTTCGGGAGGTCCTCGTCGGGCTCGACGACGTCGACGACGTTCACGGTCAGGCGGAACCGGTCGCGCACGTCGCTCATCGCGACGACGACGGCCGGGCCGGGGTCGGCCGAGAAGACCAGGCGCACGGGGTCGTCCTTGCCGCCGATGCCGAGCGCGTGCACCTCGAGCGACGCGCGCTGCGACGTCAGGGCGGGGCTGACCTCGAGCATGTGCGCCCCGAGGATCTTCTCCTCGCCGGGGACGAGGTGGTACGTGTAGTCCTCCATCAGGGAGGCGCCACCCGGCAGACCGGCGCCCATCACGTTGGCCGCGCGCACCAGCACCGAGGTCTTCCAGTCGCCCTCGGCGCCGAAGCCGTAGCCCTCGGCCATGAGGCGCTGCACGGCGAGACCGGGCAGCTGCTTGAGAGCGCCGAGGTCCTCGAAGTTCGTCGTGAAGGCGCTGAAGCCGCCCGCCTCGAGGAACGACCGGAGGCCGATCTCGATCGCCGCCCCGTCGCGCAGCGACTGGTGACGCTCGCCACCGGCGCGGAGCGCGGGGACGACGTCGTACTCGGCCTCGTAGACGGCGACCAGCGCGTCGATCTCGGACTCGGTCGCGGCGGCGACGGCCTCGGCCAGCTCGTTGACGCCCCAGGTGTTGACCTGCACGCCGAAGGCCAGCTCGGCCTCGGTCTTGTCGCCCTCGGTGACGCCGACGAAGCGCATGTTGTCGCCGAAGCGCGCCAGCTTGAGCGAGCGCATGGCCGAGGCGCCGGCCGCGGCGCGCATCCACGTGCCGACCTGCTTCTGCACGCGGGGGTCGCTCACGTGACCGACGACCGTCTTGCGCGGGACGCCGAGCCGGGTCTGCATGTAGCCGAACTCGCGGTCGCCGTGCGCGGCCTGGTTGAGGTTCATGAAGTCGAAGTCGATGTCGGCCCAGGGCAGCGCGACGTTCGCCTGCGTGTGCAGGTGCAGCAGGGGCTTGCGGAGCGCGTCGAGTCCGCCGATCCACATCTTGGCGGGGCTGAACGTGTGCATCCAGGCGGTGACGCCGATCACCGAGTCGTCGAGGTTGGCCTCGAGCATCGTGCGGCGGATCGAGTCGGCGTCGGTCAGGACGGGCTTCCAGACGAGGCGGACGGGCACGTCGGAGGCGGCGGCCAGCTCGTCGGCGATCGCCTTCGACTGGTCGGCGACCTGCTTCAGGGTCTCCTCCCCGTAGAGACCCTGGCTGCCGGTGAGGAACCAGACCTCCTTCGAGGCGAGGAACGCGGTGGGGTCGAGGGTGTCGTTCATGAGAGTTCTCCGTTGTTCGAGACTGCAGGTCGGGCGATGTCGGGGGTGGCCGAGCCTGCGGCCCGGGGCAACGCTCCGCGTTGCCCATAGACGTTCTGGTACCGGTCGAACAGAGCGTCGATGCTCTGCTGAGGGATGGGGAGGGGTTCGCCGAGCTGGCGGGTGATGTGAACGGTGCGGGCGACGTCCTCCGTCATGACCGCGGCCTTGACCGCGTCGCGAGCGTCCTTGCCGATCGTGAAGACGCCGTGGTTCTGCATCAGCACGGCGCGGCTGCGGTGACCGGTGAGCGTCTCGACGATGCCCTCGCCGATGGACTCGTCGCCGATGATCGCGAAGGGCCCGACGGGGATCTCGCCGCCGAACTCGTCGGCCATCGCGGTGATGACGCAGGGGATCGCCTCGCCGCGGGCGGCCCACGCGGTCGCGTAGGTGGAGTGCGTGTGCACGACTCCCCCGACGTGCGGCATGTTGCGGTAGACGTGGGCGTGCGCCGCGGTGTCGCTCGACGGGCTGCGGTCGCTGCCCGGGGTGCCCTCGAGCACGGTGCCGTCGAGGCGGCAGACGATCTGGTTCTCGGGCGTCAGGTCGTCGTACGAGACGCCGCTCGGCTTGATGACGAAGAGGTCGGTGCCGGGCACGCGGCCCGACACGTTGCCGCCCGTCCAGACGACGAGGCCGTAGCGCACGAGCTCGGCGTGCAGCGTGGCGACGTCTTCGCGGGTGGCGTCGATGGCCGCCTGGGTCGCGCGGTCGATCCAGCCGCTCATGCGGAGACCTCGGCGTCCACGGCGGCCTGCTCGACCGAGTCCGAGTCCGAGTCCGAGTCCGAGTCGGAACCCGGAGCCGAGGAGGCGCGGGTCGCCTCCCGACGCATCGCCCGCAGGCGGTGCATCACGTCGTTGCCGCCGCGGCCGAACCAGTCGTGCAGCAGCAGGTACTCGGCGTAGAGGGCGTCGTAGGCGTCGGCGTTCGCGGGGTCGGGCGTGTAGGTGGCGCGCTCGACGCTGCCCATGGCCTCGGCCGCGGCGCGGATGTCGGCGTAGGCGCCCGCGGCGACGGCGGCGTGGATGGCCGACCCGAGGGCCGGGCCCTGCTCGCTCGTGATCGTCGAGATCGGCATGCGGAGCACGTCGCTGTAGGTCTGCATCAGGTGCTTGTTCTTCAGCAGACCGCCGGCGGCGATGAACTCCGTGACGGGCACGCCCGACTCGTCGAAGGCCTGCACGATGCGACGCGTGCCGAAGGCCGTGGCCTCGAGCAGCGCTCGGTAGCCGTCGGCGGGCGACGTGGCGAGCGTCTGACCGACGATGACGCCGCTCAGCTCGTGGTCGACGAGCACCGAGCGGTTGCCGCTGTGCCAGTCGAGGGCGACGAGCCCGTGGGCGCCGACCAGCTGCTCGTACGCGACGTCGGTGAGGTGCTGGTGCACGCTCTTGCCGGCGGCCGTGGCGTCGTCGACGGCCGACTGCGGCACCTGGTTCTTGACGTACCAGGCGAAGATGTCGCCGACACCCGACTGACCGGCCTCGTAGCCGTAGAGGCCGTCGACGATGCCGCCGTCGACCACGCCGCACATGCCGGGCACCTCGGCGAGCTTGTCGCCGTTCATGACGTGGCAGGTGCTCGTGCCCATGATGGCGACCATCTGGCCGGGCTGGGTGGCCTTCGCGGCCGGGGCGGTGACGTGAGCGTCGACGTTGCCGACGGCCACGGCGATGCCCTCGGGGAGGCCCGTCCAGCCGGCGGCCTCGGCGGTCAGCGTGCCGGCGGAGTCACCGAGCGCGCCGATCTCGTGCACGACCTTCGTCTCGGCGAAGTCCGCGAAGTCGGGGTTCAGCGCAGCGAGGAACTCGCGGCTGGGGTACTCGCCGTCCTGGTAGATGCCCTTGTAGCCCGCGGTGCAGGCGTTGCGGACGTAGCGCCCGCTCAGCTGCCAGACGATCCAGTCGGCGGCCTCGACCCAGTGCTCGGTCGCGGCGTAGACCTCGGGGTCCTCTTCGAGCAGCTGGAGGCCCTTGGCGAACTCCCACTCGCTCGAGATGAGTCCGCCGTAGCGGGGCAGCCACGACTCGCCGCGCTCGGCCGCGAGCTCGTTGATGCGGTCGGCCTGACCCTGCGCCGCGTGGTGACGCCAGAGCTTGACGAAGGCGTGGGGATGCGAGGCGAAGCGCTCGAGCTCGTTGAGCGGGGTGCCGTCGGCCGTGGTCGGGACCATCGTGCACGCGGTGAAGTCGGTGCCGATGCCGACGACGGCCGCCGGGTCGACGCCCGACGCGGCCAGCGCCTCCGGCACGGCGTTCTTCAGCACGTCGACGTAGTCGGAGGGCACCTGCAGGGCCCAGTCGGCGGGGAGCCGCTCGCCCGTGCCCGGCAGCGTCGTGTCGACGACCGCGTGCGGGTACTCGAAGACGCCGGCGCCGAGCTCGGCGCCGTCGGAGACGCGCACGACTACGGCCCGGCCGCTGAGGGTGCCGTAGTCGACGCCGACGACGTAGGTCTCGGTCGAGGCGCCCGGGGCGGTGGGGCCGGAGCCGCCGGCGACGGGGCCGTCGCCGGTCTCGTCGGGGGTGGCCGGGGGAACGTGATCGACCATGATGACCTCTTCGTCGTCGGGGTGGGCGGGCGGACCCCGCACCGAAAGTGAGCGCTCACATTCTGCCATGTGAGCGCTCACCCTGCAACGCGGAGGAGGCGCGGGTCGCCGTCTCGGTCGACCCGCGCCTCCTCGGGATGTTCAGTTGTAGTCGTGCCCCGCGACCCCCGTCGCCCGGTAGACGACCGGGTCGGAGTCCGCCGTGTCGGCGTCGAGCTCGTACGTGATGTCCTCGCCGTCGGCCGCTCCCGGTCGCGTGAGCGACTTCACCGGGGCTCCCGCGATCGACTCGAGCTGCTCGGTCGACACCTCGGCGCCGCCCTCGTCGACGAACGACGCGGTGTACGTCGACTCGTCGCTCATGCCTGGACGTCTCCGCGCCAGGCGCCCGTCTCGGCGCCCTGCGACTCGATGAACTCCTTGAAGTTGCGGAGATCCTTCTTGATGGCGTGGTTGTCGGCGCCGAGCGTGTTCCCGACCTTCTCGAGGAAGCCCTCGGGGGTCCAGTCGATCTGCACGGTGATGCGCGTCTCGGAGTCGCTCAGCTTGTGGAACGTGACGACGCCGGCGTGGTCGACCTCGCCGCCGGTGCTGTTCCAGGCGACGCGCTCGTCGGGGTGCTGCTCGGTGATCTCGGCCTCGAAGGTCTTCTCGACCGGCCCGACCTTGACCTTCCACACCGTGAGGGTGGGCGTGGTCTGGGTGATTGACTCGACCTCGTCGAGGAACTTCGGGAAGTCCTCGAACTGGGTCCACTGGTTGTAGGCGACGCTGACGGGCACGCTGACGTCGATGGTCTCGATTGCTTGCGACATGGTTCGTCCTTCGTTCTGCTGGTGGAACAGGTCTGACGTGGACGGTAGGTCCAGGCGCAGGGCCGTGTCCGGGCCGTCCAGCGGATTGGCAGGGCGACGGGGGACGCGCCGCCCCGCCGGCAGGGTCGAGGAGGCGCGGGTCAGGTGGTCGCGCGCCGCACCAGCTCGGTCGGCAGCGTCATCGCCGCGGGCTTCTGTCCGTCGATCAGCTGCAGCAGCAGACGCACCATCTCGGAGCTGATGCGGTCGAAGGGCTGACGCATCGTGGTGAGCGGGGGCTCGGTCTCGGCCGCGATGCTCGAGTCGTCGAAGCCGCCCACGGCGACGTCGTCGGGCACACGGCGCCCGGCGGCGGCGAGGGCGTCGAGCGCGCCGGCGGCCATCCGGTCGTTGGCCGCGAAGACGGCGTCGACGTCGGGTGATGCGGCCAGCAGATCGGCCATGGCGGCCTCCCCGCTCGCCCGCGAGTAGTCGCCGTGACGGATCAGGCTCTCGTCGAGCTCGTCGCCGAGCTCCACGCGGTAGCCGTCGAGCCGGGTGATGCCGCCGGGGGTGTCGAGCGGGCCGGCGATCGTCGCGATGCGGCGACGCCCCAGCGACCGGAGGTGCGCGACCATCTCGCGGGCGCCCTCCTCGTCGTCGGCGGCCACGTAGCCCATCCGCCTCTGGTACCCGAGCGGGATCCCGCACGCGATCGCGGGCACACCCGAGCCGACGATGTCGGCGAGCAGCCGCTGACCGCTGTGCGCCGAGACCAGCAGCACGCCGTCGACGTGACCGGCCTCGATGTACGCGACGGCCCGCTTCTGCTCGGCGGCCGACCCGGCCATGATCAGCACGAGCGACATGTCGCTGTCGGCGAGCGCCGCCGCGGTGCCCTTGAGCAGGGCCGAGAAGTTCGGATCCTCGAAGAGCTGCTGGTGGTCCTCGGTGAGGAGGAACGCCACCGAGCCGGTGCGGTTCGTCGCCAGGCTGCGCGCGTGCGGGTTGACCCGGTAGCCCGTCTTCTTGATGGCGGCGTCGACGGCGGCCTTCGCGTCGGGGCTGACCCACCGGCCGCCGTTCAGCACGCGCGAGACCGTCCCCCGCGAGACGCCCGCCTGGTCGGCGACGTCGTTGATCGTGGGCCGCTGGCGACCGGGCGTGCTCGTCACGCGCACAGCCTAGGGCTCCGATCGCGCCGAGCCGCGCCCGCCCGCCCGGGCCGACCCGCGCCTCCCACTATTTGACGGCGCCCGCGGCGAGGTCGACCCTCCAGTACCGCTGCAGCACCAGGAAGATCAGGATCAGCGGGATGACCGACAGCAGCGCCCCGGTGATGACGAGCGTGTACAGCGCCGGAGCCGACGCCCCCTGGTTCAGCAGGCCGTTCAGGCCGACGGTCAGAGGGAAGAGCGAGTCGTCGCCGAGCATGATGTAGGGCAGCATGAAGTTGTTCCAGATGGCGACGAACTGGAACAGGAAGATCGTCACGAGACCCGGTCCGAGCATCGGCACGGCGATGCGGTGGAAGATGTGCAGCTCGCCGGCGCCCTCGGTGCGCGCCGCCTCGATCACATCGGTCGGCACGGCCGCCGCGCCGTAGATGCGAGCCAGGTAGATGCCGTAGGGGCTGATGATCTGCGGCAGCAGCACACCCCAGAAGGTGTTGGTCAGACCGACGTTCGCCAGCAGGAAGTACTGCGGGATCGCCAGGATGACGCCGGGCACGAGCACGCCCATGAGCAGCACGTTGAAGACGACCTTCTTGCCCGGGAACTCGAACTTCGCGAGCACGTAGCCCGACAGCGCCGACACGTAGGTCGAGGCGAGGGCGCCGATGCCGGCGTAGAGCGCGGTGTTGAGCATCCACCGCCAGAAGAGGCCGTCGCGGTACTGGCTCAGCGCGACGAGGTTGTCGAGCAGGTGCGTGCTGGGCGCGAGGGTGAAGGTCGAGAACAGCTCGCCGCCGCTCTTCGTCGACGCCATCACGACCCAGAGCACGGGGAACAGGCAGTAGACGGCGCCGATCAGCACGATGGCCGTCGAGACGAGGCTGCGACGCTCGGTCAGCGAGCTGCCGCCGGGGCGACGGACGCTGCGGGGCCGGCCCGCGCCTCCGGGGCCGGTCGCCGAGGAGGCGCGGGTCGGGTCGACCGGGGAGCGTTCGCCGCGTCGGGTGGTGTCGTCGAGGTCCGCGATGGTCATGGTCAGTCCTCCTGGCCGAAGGCTCGCTTCTGCACGACCCGGAGGAAGAAGAAGGAGACGATGAAGGCGGCGAGGGCGATGACGACCGAGGTCGCCGCAGCCGAGTAGATGTCGTCGCGGGTGAACGCGTCGCGGTAGACGAGCATGAGCGGCGACCAGCTGGTCGACAGGCTGTTCGTCAGAGGCCGCAGGGTGGTCGGCTCGGCGAAGACCTGGAGCGTCGCGACCATCGAGAACAGGGCGGTCATGACGAGCGCGGGGGCGACCATCGGGATCTTGATGCGGAGGGCGATCTGCACCTCGCTGGCGCCGTCGAGGCGGGCGGCCTCGTAGATGTCGCTCGAGACGGCCTTCAGCGACGTGTAGATGACGATCATGTTGAAGCCGACGCCGCCCCAGAGGGCGATGTTCGCGATGGCGAACAGGATGGTGCCCGAGCCGAGCACGCCGGGGACCTCCCAGCCGAAGCGCTCGAACACGTAATAGAACGGGCTGACCGCCGGCAGGTACAGGAACCCCCAGAGCAGCGAGCTGATCACGGCGGGCACGGCGTAGGGCAGGAAGATCGCGATGCGGGAGAACGACGTGGCGCGGGTGCGCTTCGAGTCGAGCAGCAGGGCGAAGAGCAGGGCGAGACCGAGCATGCAGGGCACGAGCACGAGGCCGTAGAGCAGCACGCGGCCGACGCTCGAGCCGAACTCGGGGTCGGTGAGGGTCCCGATGTAGTTCTCGAGGCCGGCGAACCCGGTGCCGCGCGCAGCCGAGCCGAGGCCGAGGCCCGAGACCTGCTTCTTCTGGAAGCTGAGGAAGAGCGTGTAGATGATCGGCGCCGCCATGAAGAGCACGAAGAGGATGATCCCGGGCGCGAGCATGGCGTAGGGGGTGAGCACGCGGCTGCGGAAGCTGCCGGTGCCGTGCCGCCCGACGGGGGCGGTCGCCCGGCGGTCGGACGCGGCGCCGACCGGCGGGGTGATGGGGGTGAGCGTGTCGGCCATGACGGTTCCTCGCTGGTCGCGGACGGTGACGGTGTCGGAGGGGTGAGGGAGGAGGGGCGGCTCAGGATGCCGCCCCTCCTGGTCGTCTCGGCTACTCGACCGAGAAGCCGCTCTTCACGAGGTCGTCGGTCGTGATCTCCTGCATGGCGTCCACGGCGTCCTCGAAGGCCGACTGCGTGCGGGCGTCGGCGGCCTTGGCGAACTCGTCGTTGTACGCGCTGAACGCGACGTTGACGTTCGGGCCGTAGGTGAACGGCGCGACGGTCGACGACGCCTCGGCGGCGATGTCGTAGAAGTCGCTCTGCTGGCTGAAGAACTCCGGCGCCGTGTCCAGCGCGGGGGCGGCGGCGTCGGTCGCGGCCGGGTAGACGCCCGAGATGTCGGCGAGCGCGGCGACGGCCTCGGGGTCGGTGTTCAGCCAGGTGGCGAACTCGACGGCCGCCTCCTTCTCATCGGACTGCGTGGTGACGGCCGTGGTGGACCCGCCCCAGTTCCCGTCGGACGGGTTCGCGGCATCCCACTGGGGCAGCGGCGCGGCGGTCCACTTGCCGGCGGTGTCGGGTGCGTTGCCGCTCAGCACGCCGGGAGCCCAGACGGAGCTGATCCAGCCCACCTGCGAGCCGTCGTTCAGGCCGGCGTTCCACTCGGGGGTGTACATCGGCTTGTTGTCGATCGCGCCGCTCTCGACCAGGCCGCCCCAGTACGAGGCCACCTGCTCGGTCGGGTCCTCGGCGATGTCAACCCCCCAGCTCTGGTCGTCGATGGACCACCAGGAGGCGCCGGCCTGCTGCGAGAGACCGGCGAACCAGCCCGCGTCGTTGGCCGAGAAGGTCCCGAGGTACTTGCTCGGGTCGGCGGCGTGCAGGTCCTCGGCGACCTGGGCGTACTCGTCCCAGGTGGTGGGGACGTCGAGGCCGAACTGGTCGAGGATGTCGGTCCGGTAGTAGGCCATCATCGGGCCGCTGTCCTGCGGGATGGCGTAGACGCCCTGTCCGTCGAGGGTGACGGACGACCAGACGCCCTCGCTGAACCCGCCCTCGAGGTCGCCGGCGCCCTGGTCGGTGAGGTCGGCCAGCGCGTCGGACGAGACGAGCGTGGGGATCTTCTGGTACTCGGCCTGGATGAGGTCGGGGGCGCCGCTGCCGGCCTTGATGGCGGTGAGCAGCTTCGTGATGGCGGGGTCCCCGCCGTCCTGCTTGTTGACCGTGACCTGGATGTCGGGGTTCTGGTCGTTCCAGATGTCGACCACCTTGTCGAGGTTGGGGGCCCAGGCCCAGTAGGTCAGCTCGACGGGACCGTCGGACGAGCTGCCTCCCCCGGCGCCGGAGCAGCCGGTGAGGATGAGGGCCGCCGTGGCGACCGTGACGACGCCGATGCGGCGGAGTGAGCTGTGCATTCGTCCTCCTTGAGGAAAGCAAGAGCTGGTGGAGCGGACAGCGCGAGCCGGGAGAACCACCACGCTGTGCCTGTGAGCGGTAACAGTTACGCACACGGCTTTTCTGTTGTCAACACGGCTTTCGTAACGGTTCGGCAGGGCAGTTGCATCCTCTGCACGCCTTTCGCGTGTGCTAGAACTGGGAGCGCACACAGTCAAAGGAGATCACCGCATGTCACTCGACCTCGACGCCCCGGCCGTCACGCCGACCCCCGAGAGCGAACCGCGTCGCACGACGAGCTGGCTGCCCGGCCGTGCCGACATCCGCTACGGCGGCGACTACAACCCCGAGCAGTGGCCCCGCGAGGTCTGGCTCGAGGACATCGCGCTGATGAAGCAGGCCGGCATCAACCTGGTCAGCGTCGGCATCTTCTCGTGGGCCCTGCTCGAGCCGCGCGAGGGCGAGTACGACTTCACGTTCCTCGACGACATCCTCGGCCTGCTGCACGACGCGGGCATCGACGTCGACCTGGCGACCCCCACGACCGTGCCGCCGGCCTGGTTCTGGACGGCCTACCCCGACTCCCACCCGGTGACCCGCGAGGGCCTCACCCTCGGCCGCGGCTCGCGCGGCATGGTCAGCCCGAGCTCGCCCGACTACCGTCGCGCCGCGACCGCCATCACCGAGAAGCTCGCCGAGCGCTACGCGACCCACCCCGCGGTCGTGCTCTGGCACGTGCACAACGAGTACGGCGCCCCCATCAGCGACGACTATGGCGTCCACTCCGTCCGGGCGTTCCGCGCCTGGCTGAAGACCCGCTACGGAACGCTCGAGGCCCTCAACGCCGCCTGGGGCACGCTCTTCTGGGGGCAGACCTACGGCGAGTGGACCGACATCGACGCGCCCCGCGTCTCGGCCACCGTCGTCAACCAGACTCAGCGGCTCGACTTCGCGCGGTTCACCTCCGACGCCCTGCTCGCCTGCTTCGTCGCCGAACGCGACGTGATCAAGAGGCATGCGCCGCACCTCCCGGTCACCACCAACTTCATGTCGACCAACTGCCCGTCGATCGACTACTGGAAGTGGGCCCGCGAGGTCGACGTCGTCGCGAACGACCACTACCTCGTCGCCGAGCGGCACGACAACCACGTGCTGCTCGCCCTGGACGCCGACCTGAACCGGTCGCTGGCCGGGGGCGACCCGTGGATGCTGATGGAGCACTCGACCGGGGCCGTGAACTGGCAGCCCCGCAACATCGCGAAGCGCCCGGGCGAGCTCGCCCGCAACAGCACGACGCACCTGGCCCGCGGCGCCGACGCCATCCTGTTCTTCCAGTTCCGCGCCTCGCGCTACGGGGCCGAGAAGTTCCACTCGGCGATGCTGCCCCACGCCGGCACCTCGTCGCGCATCTGGCGCGAGGTCGTCGAGTACGGCGCCGAGCTCGGTCGCCTCGCCGAGGTGCGCGGATCCCGGGTGGAGGCGCGGGTCGCCCTCCTCTGGGACGTCGAGTCGTTCTGGGCCCACGACCTCGAGTGGCGCCCGTCGGTCGAGCTCGACCACCGCGAGCGCATCGTCGCCTTCTACACGGCGCTCTGGAACCTGGGCGTCACCGTCGACTTCCGCCACCCGCACGACGACCTGTCCGGCTACGACCTCGTGCTCGCGCCGTCGCAGTACATCGTCGACGCCGAGACCTCCGAGAACCTGACCTCGTACGTCCGAGCGGGCGGGCGCTTCGTCGCGTCGTACTTCTCGGGCGTCGTCGACGAGAACGACGCCGTGCCGGCGGGCGGCGCACCCGGCGGCCTGCGCGAGGTGCTGGGGCTCTCGGTGCCCGAGTTCCTCCCCCTCTACGCCGACCAGGTCGTCACGCTCGACTCGGGCGCGACCGGCACCGGCTGGTCGGACGACATCGTGCTCGAGGGCGCCGAGGCCGTGGCCCGGTACACGACCGGCCCGGCCGCCGGCGGACCGGCCGTCACCCGCCACCACCTCGGCGACGGGACCGCCTGGTACGTCTCGACGCGCCTCGCCGGCGGCGACCTCGCCGCGTTCGTCCGAGACGTGCTCGACGAGGCCGGGGTCGTCGTGCCCGAGGGCCACGTCGAGGGGCTCGAGGTCGTCACGCGCCACGGCGACGACGCAGTCTTCACGTTCTTCGTGAACCACGCCGACGTCGACGCGCAGGTGGACGCCGGCGTGGGCGTGGGCGTCGAGCTGCTGCACGGCGAGACCGTCGAGGGCTCGCTGACCGTGCCGGCGGGGGGCGTGCGCGTCGTGAGGAGCCCTCGCGGCTGACCCGCGCCTCCTCGGTCCACCCGGTGAACCGGGGAGGCGCGCGCGGGCGAGCGGGCGGGCCGCGGGTGACCTGTCGTCCGACCCCTTGTCGGCGGCACCGGCACCGACTACACAAGGGCCATGAAGCACATCACGTTCGCCTCCAAGTCGCTCTTCGTCGATGACGAGGCGGCGGACACGCTGCTCGAGTACGCCGCACTGCTCGCCCAGTCGGGCGACGCCGACACGGTCGAGCTGAACGCGATCAACGCGGATGGCAACCAGGTCGTCGCGACGCTCCTGCTCGACTCGGGGTCTCCTCTGATGGCGGAGACGACGACCAGCTCGCTCGAACCTCCCGAGAACGACGAGGCGGTCGCCTACATGCGGACCGAGATCGGGCGCGCGTTCTCGGCCCTGCTGCCCGACGAACGGCAGGGGAGCCGGGACTAGGGCATCGTCCGGGCGAACCGTCCGGCCACTGTGCGAGTCTTGTTTTGAATTACTCAAAAGACGGTCTAGAGTCGGACGCATGACCTCGACGCACAACTCCACCTCCACCGCCCAGCTGCACCCCCTGGGTGGCCACTACGTCTCGCGGGTCGGCACGGGCGCGGGCGTCGGCTCGTACACCGGCTCGAGCGCCCACGACGCCACGGTGATCGGCTCGTACGTCACGACCGGCGCCGCGCGCAACCTCGCCGTCGGTCGCTACACGCGCAGCGAGCGACGCGGCGTCTCGGCCTGGACCACCGCGGTCCGCACCCTCACGGGGTCGATCGTCACGCACCGCGCGGCTGCCTGAACCGGGCGCGCGCTCTGCCCGGAGAGGGACGTCTTGCCGCGGGGCCCCCGCGCAAGGCGTCCCTTTTCCGCTGGAAAGCGCCGAGCGGGCTGGGCGCGCCGAGCCGGTGCAGCATCAGCGCCGACCGGCGTCAGCGGTGCAGCGTCGCGGAGGGCTTCTCGCCGAAACGCTCGCCGTACGAGGCCGAGAACCGGCCGAGGTGGGCGAAGCCCCAGCGCGTCGCGATGGCGGCGACGGTGGTCTCGCGCGGCCCGAGGTTGAGCAGGTCGGCCCGCGCGCGGTCGAGGCGGATGCCCCGTAGGTAGTCGGTGGGCGTCACTCCCAGCTGGCGGCTGAACGCCACCTGCAGACCGCGGAGGCCGAGGCCCGCGTGCTCGGCGATCTCCGTCGGAGTGATGGGCAGGTGCGCGTTGGCGTGCATGAACTCGACGGCTGCCCGCAGGCGCGCGTTGCGCGGGGCGAGGAGCTGCTCTGGGAGCTGCGGCCCGCGGTGCTTGAACGTGTTGAGCAGTGTGACGGCGGCGAGCCGGTTGACCTCGGAGCGCAGCAGAGGCGTGGCCTCGCCGCCGAGGACGGTCTTGGCCACCGTCGTGATCGTGTTCTTCCAGTCGCGGAGGGCGTCGGCGTCGGGGACGGCCGTGTGGTCGAACTCGAGCGAGCCCGGGAGCGTGCCCTCCTCTTCGGCGGCCACGCGTTCCAGGAACCCGGCGTTGAAGTGGACGAGGTTCTGGCGGTAGTCCTCGAACTCGAACTCGAACTCCTTGCCCGTCGGGAACATCGCCGGCCGGCCGATCTGGAGGGGCAGCTCGTCGCCGTTCAGGTCGTAGACGCCGGAACCGCCGGTGATCCACGAGACGACGTACTCGTTCTCGGGCTGGATCGCGCCCTTGATCGACCCGAGGAACATCGACGACCGCAACGTCATCTCGTCGTCGCCGGTGATCGTGTACCGGTACGCGAAGTCGGTCTCGGTGCGCTCCGTGTCGAAGCCCTTGCCGTTGTACCCGTCTTCGTACATGGCCCGGGCCTGATCCATGTCGCGACCCGCGATCTCCGACCTGATCGGCGGCTGGGTCTCACGGCTCATAGGCCGATAGTCCCATAAACGCACTCCCAGCGCCGAGCCGACAGCCGCAAAGCGCATCGGACGAGGAGGCGCGGGCCGAGAACCGCATCCGCCCTCGGTGCTCCGCGACCCGGCTCAGGCGTCTTCAGAGTCGCCCAGCACCTTGAGCAGCGCCGTCCGGAGAACCGATCGGAACGCCTTGGGAACGCGGATCCGGTAGGGGTGGCCGGCCTGCAGGGTCAGCACGACGACGGGCCCCTGGACGACCAGCGCCCAGCCGGAGACGGCCGAGAGCGGCACATCCTGCGAGCCCTCCGGCACCTCGGGGCCCTCGACGTGGACCCGGTCGGGGTAGACGAACACGGCGTGGTGGTCGCCCGAGAGCGTGGCGGAGCACTCGAAGACGAGATCCGGGTCGAGCTCGCCGTAGAACTCGGCCCAGTCGTCATCGGCCGTGAGGTCGGGCACGGCCGGACGGCGGTCGCTGAACGCCGCGGGAAGACCGTCGGAACCGGAGAAGGAGTCGAGGAGGTCGCTCCGTGATCGACGCGGAGAGGTCGGGTCGGGTCGCAGCTCGGTCACGACGCACCACCCTCCATCTCGGACGAATTCCTTTACGACGTCAGTCAATCAGCAGGGCCCACCTCCCCGCGAGCAGGTCACTGCCAGCCTCCGCCTCAGCGGGGGACCTCGCGAGCGTCGGATCGGCAGCGGGGTGGGGATCGCGGGGGCTCTCCGGTCGCCGAACCGATGTCGGCGCACAGTCCGCAAAACGAACTCCGCAGGAGCACGCGGCGATCAGCCCGCGATGAGAGCGAACGACTCGCTTCGCATGTAGCCCATCATCGAACCGACGTCGGCGGACGACGACAGGGAGACGTCGACGATCGAGGTGCCGGAACTCGGGTCGGTCGTGGCGGTCGGGGCCGGAGACGCGGGCACGTCGATCGTCGCCCGATCGGACGGGGAGGTCTCGGTCGCGACCCCGAGCGGGCCGCGCCCCCAGAGCACCGTCGCGACGAGGAGGACCAGCCCGACGGTCGTCAGCATCATCGTGCCGTGGACCGCGCGGCGCGCTGCGTCGTGTCCGTCCTGATGCATGACTGCCCCTCTCGTCTCGACGACGTTAGGGGGTGCAGATCACCGCCTCCTGGGTCGCACCCGTCAACACGCTGACAACGGGGGTCGCACCCCCGTGGCCACGCTCTCGACGAACCTCAGGGCGATCGCCGTGGCCGCGGCCTCGTAGCCGGGGTACTCGGGCAGCCCCTGCGCCAGGAGCGAGAGCAGCACCACCACGTCGGTCGTGCGGATCGTCGAGACCACCGACCCGTCGTTCCGACCGCGGGCGACGAGCACGTCGATCCGCCGACGGATCTCGTGGTCGAGACGCGCGACCTCGGGCGCCGGCAGACCCGGCGCCCCGAAGCCGGGCAGCATCAGCCGGTCACGGCCGTCGATCACCTCGGCGAACAGCGTCTCGAGACCGGAGATGCCGTCCGCCTCGAGAGCGATCACCTGGTCGAGCAGCGAGAGGGTGTCACCGTACGCCCGGGTCACCACCCCCTGGGCGGCCGGGGGGTCGTCGGCGTCGGGTCCATCGGGCACGAGTCGGGGCGGGAGACGAGTCACGATATGTAGCCTACGAAACACCGGCTCCCGGCGCGACCCCGGCTCAGATCGTTTCGGGTGCCTCCGAGAACCGCGCGCTGCACTCCCAGAGGCCCCGGGCGAGCTCGGCGTCGTCGGCGGACCGGTGCAGACGCCCCGGTGCGCGCAGCCGGTCGAAGTAGTTGCCGCTCGGCGCCGGGACCCGAGGCGCGGCGGCGAGTCGCACCAGCGGCTCGGCGCCCTCGTCGGTCGTCACGGCCAGCCGCTTGCCCAGGGTCGCGACCGTGCCCGACCCGCCGAAGCCCGAGGCGACGAAGCCGGGGTGGAACGCGAAGGCCTCGACGCCGGTGCCGCGCAGGCGACGCGCCAGCTCGCGGGTGAAGAGCACGTTCTCGAGCTTGGAGGCGCCGTAGGCCCGCATGCCGCCCGCCCACGGACCCGTGGCGGTGCCGAGGTCGTCGAGACGGACGCCGCCGAGCCGATTGCCGGCGCTCGAGGTCTGGATGATGCGGACGGCGCCCTCCGGCGCGCTCTCGGCCGTCTCGAGGAGGCGCGGCAGCAGCAGGGAGGTCAGGAGGAACCCCGCGAGGTGGTTGCTCTGGAAGGTCGTCTCGAAGCCGTCGCGGGTGCTCGTGCGTTCGGTGAAGAGGCCCCCGGCGTTGTTCGCCAGGACGTGGATGCGCGGGTGGTCCGCCAGCAGCGACGCCCCGAGATCGCGCACCTGGGCGAGGTCGGTGAAGTCGCAGACGTAGGCGCGTCCGCCCACCTCGGCGGCGACGGACGTCGTCCGGTCGGGGTTGCGGCCGACCACGGCGATCTTCGCGCCGAGCCGCGACAGCGCCCTCGCGGCGCTGCGGCCGATGCCGGAGCTCGCGCCGGTGATGACGATCGTGCGGTCGGACTGGTCTCGTGCCTCAGGCAGCGTCACGCTCATGCCTGCACCGTAGGCCCACCCTCCTCCGAGCGCGCCCGGTGAGCGGCACGACGGCGGCACGAGGACGACGGAGGCGCGGTGCCCGTCGGACACCGCGCCTCCGTGATCGATGCTCCGCTACAGCGTCGCGAGCGCCGCGTTCAGCGTCGCCGACGGCCGCATGACGGCCTCGGTCTTCGCCGCGTCGGGGCGGTAGTAGCCTCCGATGTCGACGGCCGTGCCCTGAGGGGCGATCAGCTCGCCGACGATGACCTCCTCGCTCTCGCCGAGCGATGCCGCGAGCTCGGCGAACGAGGCCGCCAGGTCGGCGTCGTCCGTCTGCGCCGCGAGCTCGTCGGCCCAGTACTTGGCGAGGTAGAAGTGGCTTCCGCGGTTGTCGATCGAACCGAGCTTGCGCCCCGGCGACCTGTTCTCGTCGAGGAACGTGCCGGTCGCACGGTCGAGCGTGTCGGCGAGGATCTGCGCCCGGGCGTTGCCGGTCGAGGTCGCCAGGTGCTCGAAGCTGACCGCGAGGGCGAGGAACTCGCCCAGGCTGTCCCACCGCAGGTAGTCCTGCTCGACGAGCTGCTGCACGTGCTTCGGGGCGGATCCGCCGGCGCCGGTCTCGAAGAGTCCGCCGCCGTTGATCAGCGGGACGACCGAGAGCATCTTCGCCGAGGTGCCGAGCTCCATGATGGGGAACAGGTCGGTGAGGTAGTCGCGGAGCACGTTGCCGGTCACCGAGATGGTGTCGTCGCCGCGGCGGATGCGCTCGAGCGAGAACGCCATCGCGTCGACGGGCGACAGGATCTCGATCTGCAGACCGTCGGTGTCGTGCTCGGCCAGGTACGTGCGCACCAGACCGATCAGGGTCGCGTCGTGCGAACGGGTCTCGTCGAGCCAGAACACGGCCGGCGTGCCGCTGGCACGGGCCCGCGTGACGGCGAGCTTGACCCAGTCGCGGATCGGGACGTCCTTCGTCTGGCAGGCGCGCCAGATGTCGCCGGGCTCGACGTCATGCTCGATGAGCGTCGCACCCGACGAGTCGACGATGCGGACGACGCCCGCGGCCGTCAGCTCGAAGGTCTTGTCGTGCGAGCCGTACTCTTCGGCGGCCTGCGCCATGAGGCCGACGTTGGGCACGGAGCCCATCGTCGCCGGGTCGAACGCGCCGTTCGCGCGGCAGTCGTCGAGCACGGCCTGGTAGATGCCGGCGTAGCTCGAGTCGGGGATCACGGCGAGGGTGTCGTGCTCGTCGCCGTCGGGGCCCCACATGTGACCGGACGTGCGGATCATCGCGGGCATCGACGCGTCGACGATCACGTCGGAGGGCACGTGCAGGTTCGTGACGCCCTTGTCGGAGTCGACCATCGCGAGGTCGGGGCCGTCGGCGATGCCCTGGTCGAAGGCCGCCGTGATCTCGGCGCCGTTCGGCAGGCCGGACAGGCCCTGCAGGATGCCGTTCAGACCGTTGGCGGGGTCGAGCCCGGCGGCCTGCAGGTCGGCGCCGTACCGCTCGAAGACCCGGGGGAAGAACGCGCGGATGACGTGGCCGAAGAGCAGCGGGTCGCTGATCTTCATCATCGTCGCCTTGAGGTGCACCGAGAACAGGACTCCCTCGGACTCGGCGCGGGCGATCTGCGCCGCGAGGAACTCGTGCAGCGCGGCGACGTGCAGCACGGTGCCGTCGATGACCTCGCCCGCGAGCACGGGCACCGACTCGCGCAGCACGCTGGTGGTGCCGTCGGCGCCGACGAACTCGATGCGGAGGGTGTCGTCGGCGGGCATCACGACGGTCTTCTCGTTCGACCGGAAGTCGTCGACGCCCATGGTCGCGACGTTCGTCTTCGAGTCGGCGGACCAGGCGCCCATGCGGTGCGGGTGCTTGCGGGCGTAGTTCTTGACCGACAGCGGCGCGCGGCGGTCGCTGTTGCCCTCGCGCAGCACCGGGTTGACCGCGCTGCCCTTCACCCTGTCGTACCGGGCCTTGACGTCGCGCTCGGCGTCGTCTCGCGGGGAGTCGGGGTAGGCGGGCAGGTCGTAGCCCTGCGACCGCAGCTCGGCGATGGCGGCCTTCAGCTGCGGCATCGACGCCGAGATGTTGGGCAGCTTGATGATGTTGGCCTCGGGCGTCTGCGCGAGGGCGCCGAGCTCGGCCAGGGCGTCGCCGATGCGCTGCTCGTCGGTGAGGCGCTCGGGGAACTGGCTGATGATGCGTCCGGCGAGCGAGATGTCGCGGGTCTCGACGTCGACCCCCGCGGTCTTCGCGTACGCCTGGATGATGGGAAGGAACGAGTAGGTCGCCAGCAGCGGCGCCTCGTCGGTGAGCGTGTAGATGATCTTGGCCATGGCGGCGGGTACTCCCTCGTGTCGCTCGTGCGTGTGTTCCTGCTCAGGCTAGCGGGAGGAGATGTCTCGATGTCGAGAGACATCGGTGGTCGGGGGACACGGCGTCGATCTCCGTCAGGGGCGACCGAGCACCCGCCTCGCGGCCCTCTCGACCGAGTCGACGTCCACGCCGCGGAGTCGCAGCAGCTCGGGGCCCGAGCCCGACTCGCCGAACTCGTCGATGCCGACGACCTCGCCGTCGAGCCCGACGTGGCGGTGCCAGGGCTGCGTGCTGCCGGCCTCGACGGCCACTCGGGCGCGGAGGGCGGACGGGAGCACCGCCTCCCGGTGCTCCCGATCCTGCTCGGCGAACCACTCGAGGCACGGCATGGAGACGACCCGCACGGCGACGCCCTCGTCGGCGAGACGACGAGCCGCCTCGAGGGCGACGTGCACCTCGCTGCCCGCCCCGATCAGGGCGAGCTCGTCGCCGTCGCCCGACCGCCAGACGACGTAGCCGCCCGCGGCGGTGCCGTCCGCCGTCGCCTCGCCGCCGTCGAGATCGGGCAGCGCCTGACGCGACAGGACGAACGCGGTCGGACGGTCCGTGGTCGCCAGCACGCGCCTCCAGGCGGCCACGACCTCGCGGGCGTCGGCCGGGCGCACGACGTCGAGCCCCGGCACCGTCCGCAGCGACGCGGTCTGCTCGACGGGCTGGTGCGTGGGGCCGTCCTCGCCGACGGCCACCGAGTCGTGGGTGAAGACATAGAGCACCGGCAGGCCCATCAGCGCAGCCAGTCGGATGCTCGGGCGCGCGTAGTCGCTGAACGCGAGGTAGGTCGAGCCGTAGGGGCGCCAGAGGCCGTGCAGGGCGATCCCGCTGAGCACGGCGGCCATGGCGTGCTCCCGGATCCCGAAGTGCACGAAGTCGCCGGCGGGCGTGGACCGCTCGACCGCGACCCCGGGCACGGTCACGTTCGTCGAGCCCGAGAGGTCCGCCGATCCGCCCCACAGCCCCGCCGCGTCGTGCACGGCCGCGAGCACGGCGCCCGAGGTCGTGCGCGTGGCGGCGCCGTCGTCGACCGGAACGCCTGCCAGGGCCGCCTCGAGCCGGTCGGCGTCGAGCGGTGCGCGCGCCGCGTCGCGGAGCGCGGCGAGGGCGGGGTGCTCCCGACGCCAGCGCTCGACGTCGGCGCTCCAGACGCGGTGGACCTCGGCGCCGCGCGTCCGGGCGGTGAGCCCCGCGGTCCGCACGTCGTCGGGCACGAGATCGTGCAGCCCGGCGTCGGCGGCGAACCCGAGGGCGACCTTGACCGCCGCGACCTCGTCGACCCCGAAACCGCCGGAGTGCGCGGCGGGGGTGCCCCCGCGCAGCGCCGAGGGCGCGCCGATCACCGTGCGGAGGGCCACGAGCACCGGTCGGCCGTCGCGCGCTCGGGCCTCCGCGAACGCCGCCTCGAGCCCGTCGAGGTCCGTGGCGTCGTCGACGTCGACGACCGACCAGCCGTAGGCGCGGTAGCGCGCCCGGACGTCCTCCGAGAAGGCGAGGTCGGTGGTGCCGTCGATGGTGATGCCGTTGTCGTCCCACAGCACGACGAGGTTCTCGAGCCCGAGCGTGCCGGCGAGGCTCGACGCCTCGGCCGAGACCCCCTCCTGCAGGCAGCCGTCGCCCGCGACGACCCATACGGTCGGGTCGAAGAGACCGGTGCCGCCGCCGTGCAGAGCCTCGTCGCGACGGGCGGCGAGCGCGATGCCGACGGCCGAGGCGAGACCCTGACCGAGCGGCCCGGTGCTCATCTCGACCCCGGGGGTGTGGTGCAGCTCGGGGTGCCCGGGGGTGCGCGACCCGAGGCTGCGACTGCGGGGCAGCTCGTCGAGGTCGAGGTCGTAGCCGGTGAGCACGAGCTGCGTGTAGAGCAGCAGACTCGCGTGGCCGGCCGACAGGACGACCCGGTCGCGCCCCTCCCACTCCGGGTCGGACGGGTCGTGCCGCAGCACGCGGTGCCAGAGCACGTGCGCCGCGGGGGCGAGCGCCATGGCCGTCCCGGCGTGCCCATGGCCCTTCGTCTGGACCACCTCGGCGGGGATAGCGGTGGCGGTGGCGACCAGGCGGGCGTCGAGCCCGCGGCTAGGGTCTGTCGGGTGGATGTCGGGGGCGTCGTCGACCATTCGTCCACATTCGTATAGAAATAGACAGAAGTCAACCGACGAGATCAGCTGACACCGGCGTCATCCCCCGATGCGCCGGTCGTCGCCCGACCGAGAAGAGCGCACCGTGGCCCGAACCCCCAAGACCCCCTCGACGGGGTCCGGCGTGGTGCTCGACCTCATCCGACGCGGCGAGGCGACCACGCGCTCCGAGCTGATCGACCGGCTCGGCTGGTCGCGGGTCACCCTCGCCCGACGTCTCGACGACCTGCTCGAGGCCGGGTTCATCGTCAGTGCCGGCCAGCTGAGCTCGAGCGGCGGGCGCCCACCCGAGGAGTTCGCCGTCGACGCGTCGGCCGGCGTCATCCTGTCGATCGACATCGGCGGATCGCACACGCGGGTCGGGGTGACGGACCTCGTCTCGACGGTGCTCAGCGAGGACGAGGCGGACATCGGGCTGCACGACGGCCCCGACGAGATCTTCAGCTGGGCCATCCAGGTGTTCGACTTCCTCCTCGCCGACCTCGGCCGCTCGAGGTCCGACGTGCGGGCGATCGGGATCGGCGTGCCCGGACCCGTCGACGCCGTCACGGGCCGACTGGGCAGCCCCCAGCTCGACCCCCGCTGGGAGGAGGTGCGGGTCGACGACTACTTCGGCGGCTTCGACGCGGTCTTCGCGGTCGACCGCGACGTCAACATCCTCGCCGTCGGCGAGTCCCGCCTGAGCTGGCCCGAGTACTCCCACCTGACCGTCGTCAAGGTCGGCATGGGGGTCGGCTGCGCCTTCGTGCTCGACGGCCACGTCTACCGAGGGGCCCGAGGAGGCGCGGGTCAGCTGAGCGCGCCCCGTCACGACGGCGGCCCGCTCCATCGTCTCGAGCTCGAGGCGAGCGGGGCCACCATCCGTCGCGCCCTCCGCGAGCAGGGCCGCGACATCGCCACGAGCGCCGACATCGTCGCCGCCGCCCGGGCGCACGATCCCGTCGTGCTCGCCCAGCTCGAGCGGATCGGGACCCGCATCGGCGAGGCCCTCGCCGACGTCGTCGGGCTGCTGAACCCGCAGGCGGTCATCATCGGCGGCAACCTCGCCGAGACGGGCGAGCGGCTCGTCGCGGGCATCCGGTCGGCGCTGCTGACCGGCACGCACGACTTCTCGCGACGCGGGCTCGTCGTCGAACGGGCCCGACTCGGCGACAAGGCGGGCGTGCGGGGCGCGTCGCTGATGGCGCAGGACGCCCTCTTCGACATCGGCCGCGTCAGCGCCGCGACCAGTCGGCGCCCCCTCGGGTAGAGGACTTTCGAACACGAGTGGTCAAAAGGCGAATTTCGGGTTAGGCTCGGGCAGCAGTCGACGAGGCCCCTCATCGACGACACCTGCTGCCCAACGAGGCGCCGAGCGAAGGAGCCCGACATGCCCGTCGACCTCGCCGAAGAACTCCCCGTCGAATCCGTCGTGACGGGTGCACGCGCCGCCGACTGGCGCGAGGCCCTCCGCCTCGCCGGAGACGGGCTCGTGGCCTCGGGCGCCACGACAGCCGACTACACCGACGAGATGATCGCCGCCGTCGACGAGCTCGGCCCCTACATCGTCATCGCCCCCGGTCTGGCCCTGGCGCACAGCCGCCCCTCACCCGCCGTGTCGCGCACCGGCCTCTCGTGGGTGGGTCTCGCCGAGCCCGTCGAGTTCGGCCACAAGACCAACGACCCCGTCGACCTCGTCATCGGGCTCGCCGCACTCGACCACGACGGCCACATCGAGGTCATGTCGGCCCTGGCCGGCGTCCTCGCCGACGAGGACGGACTCGCCGCGCTCCGCGCCGCTGGCTCCCCCGACGAGGTGCTGCGCACGCTGCACGCCCTGTCCGAGGGCGACGTCGAGTCGTGAGCCGTCGGGATCGCGACCGGTCCCGCCCGAATCGGACCGCGCCTCCTCCGGGGCCGGCGGAACACCCCCTCAACCACGCACCGCTCGAAAGGAACGCATCATGAAGATCATCACCGTCTGCGGCATGGGGATCGGCACCTCGGTCCTGCTCAAGATGAACGCCGAGAAGGCGCTCCGCGCCCTCGACGTCGACGCCGACGTCGAGGCGGCCGACATCGGCACCGCCCGCGGCGCCGCCCGCACCGCGCAGATCGTCCTCACCTCGGCCGACCTCGTCGAGGAGCTCGGCCAGGTCCCCGCCAAGGTCGTCGTCATCGACAACTTCACCAGCGTCGCCGAGATCCAGGCGAAGCTCCAGGAATCGATCGCCTGACGCTCCGCGTCGGCTGATCCCACGAACGAAACCCAGAAGGAGTCCCAATGGAGTGGCTGGTCGTCGTACTCGACTTCATCGGCATGCAGATCCTCAACGTGCCCGCCTACCTGATCGGCATCATCACGGCCATCGGCCTGATCGCCCTGCGCCGCAACGCCGGCCAGGTCGTGGGAGGCGCGCTGAAGGCCGCTCTCGGATTCCTGATCCTCGGAGCCGGCGCCACCGTCGTCACCGGGGCGCTCGACCCGCTGGGCACGCTGATCCTGGCCGTCACCGGCGCCCAGGGAGTCATCCCCACCAACGAGGTCATCGCAGCCGTCGCGCAGGAGCAGTACGGCGCCCAGAGCGCCTACGTGCTCGTGCTCGGGTTCCTGGTGATGCTCGCCCTCGCGCGCTTCACGCCGCTGAAGTACATCTTCCTCACCGGGCACCACATGGTCTTCATGTCGGTCATGCTGACCGTCGTCCTGTCGGTCGGCCTCGGCGAGGGCCTCAGCTGGCTCACCGTCGTGCTCGGCGCCGTCCTGCTCGGCGTGATCATGGTAGTCATGCCCGCGCTGGCGCAGCCCTTCATGAAGAAGATCACCGGCGACGACTCGATCGCCATCGGCCACTTCGGCACGCTCGGCTACCTCGCGGCCGGCGCCACCGGCTCGGTCGTCGGCGGCAAGAGCAAGTCGACCGAAGAGATCACGTTCCCCCAGGGGCTGAAGTTCCTCCGCGATTCGATGGTCGCGACCAGCCTCTCGATGGTGCTCATCTACCTGGTCTTCACCGTCTGGGCCCTCATCGTGCTGCCGCAGGACCAGGCGTTCGAGATCTTCGGCGTCACCGACGCCGGCGCGTTCGTCATGGCCGGCTTCGCCCAGGCGCTGCAGTTCGGCGTCGGCGTCGCCATCATCCTCTACGGCGTCCGCACCGTGCTCGGCGAACTCGTGCCCGCGTTCCAGGGCATCGCCGAGAAGGTCGTGCCCGGCGCCAAGCCCGCCCTCGACATCCCGCTGATCTTCCCGTACGGGGCGAACGCGGTGCTGATCGGGTTCCTGTCGTCGTTCGCCGGCGGGCTCGTCGCCCTCGCGGTGCTGGCGTCGTGGCTGAACCCCGTGTTCGGTCTCGCGCTCATCCTGCCGGGCATGGTGCCCCACTTCTTCACCGGTGGTGGAGCGGGCGTCTTCGGCAACGCGACCGGCGGCCGCAAGGGAGCCGTGCTGGGCGGATTCGTCAACGGCCTGATCATCACGTTCCTGCCGGCGATCCTGCTGCTCGTGCTCGGCAACCTGGGCTTCGCGAACAGCACCTTCGGCGACGCGGACTTCGGCTGGTTCGGCACGCTCATCGGCGTCAGCTTCCTCGGCGGACCCCTGATCGGCGTCGTCATCAGCCTGATCGTGGGTGCTGTGCTGGTCATCGGCGCCTCGATCTACCAGATCAAGCTCGTCGACGGCGGCTGGGTGCCCGGCGCCAAGCGCGACGCCCGACTGGCCGCACTGCAGGCCGAGACGGACGCGGCGAAGGCGACCAGCGCCTCCTAGGCCACCGCTCCGCGAGAACGACGAAGACCCCCGTGCATCGTGCACGGGGGTCTTCGCGTCTTCGGGCCCGTCCCCGGGTGCCGAGAGCCCCGGAGGCGCGGGTCGCGACGATCGCGCCGGCCGGCTACCGCGGGATGACCGAGAAGAGGAACCTCTTCCGCACCATGAACCAGACCAGCAGGATGACCACCGTGTGGATCACGGTGCCGGCGAGGACGTTCGACCGGTCGAGGCCCGGGATCGAGGCCACCGCGAGGGCGAAGAAGACCTGCCAGATGAAGACGTACAGACTCGCCTGCCCGAGCGGGATCCACAGCCATCCCAGGGCGGCCGCGATGGGCTTCCAGAACACGGTGAGGATCGCGTAGACGCACACCACCACGAGGGCGACGTCGACGAGGCGGCCCCACTGCATGTCGACGCGCTGGTACCCCGTCAGGTAAAGCGAGTCGTAGATCGACGACGGGATCGGTCCGAGATCGAAGCCGTAGGTGCTGCCCGCCCAGAGGAGGGCGAGGAACCCGGCGTAGCCCACGACGCCGACGCCGACGAGCACCTTGCCGACCGTCGACGTCAGCGCCGAGACGATCTGACGCCGGTAGTTGCCGATCACGAGACCGTGGGTGAACAGCACCTGCCAGGCGAAGAGCGGGAACACCGGCTCGAACTGCGACGGCAGCAGCGAGAAGTCGGGGAAGAGCACGCCGACCGCGTAGACGGCCCAGCTGGCGACGAGCACGACCCACCAGAGGCCGCGCTTGACGAGCCACATGAGACCCGGGATCGTCAGGCTGAGCACGACGAAGAGCCCCATGATGTTGAACGGCCAGGGGCCCATCTCGAGCAGCAGCAGCTGACGCACCGCGTACCAGGGCGGCGGATAGTCGAGCAGGCGGTCGGCGTTCGGGTAGAGGTCGTAGACGCGCCCCATGGCGCCCGCGCCGGTGTCGCCGGTTCCGCGGTCGGTGAAGGTCGTGATCTCGTCGGTGTTCACCAGCGGCACGAAGCTCAACGCGAAGACGATCAGGATGACCGCGAGCGTGACGACGTACTGCTTGCGCGCCCGCACGAACGCGCCGATCGCGGCCGTCTTCTCGCCGAACCTCCTGACCCCGAGCGGGTAGACCATGCCGAGCACGAGCCCGCTGAGGAACACGAACATCTCGGCGCCGGTGATGGCGCCCACCGCCTTGAGGGTGACGAACGAGTAGGGCCCGGCGACCTCGATGTGCGTGATGACCACGGCGAGGATGATGAAGCCGCGGAACAGGTCGATGCGCAGGTCGCGCCCCGGCTTGCCGTCGTCGGGGTAGCGCCAGCTCGGCAGCAGGCGACCGGCGACACCGCTCAGCAGGAACGCCAGGGCGAGGGCGACGGCGCAGCCGACGATCCAGCCCATCTCGTCGCCGCCGCCGTCGCGGACCTGCACGGTGGCCGCGTCGCCCTCGGCGTTCGTGACGGGTTCGGTCACCGGCCCGAAGACGACGTCGGAGGCGGTCAGATCGGCACGGAGAGCGGCGGCCATGTCGTCGTCGGCGGTCGCACGCCAGTCGACCTCGCGGCCGTCCGCCTCGGCCTCGTCTCGCACCGTCTCGAGCCAGGTCACCCCGGCGATGAGCGGCCGGTCGGGCAGCGCGGCGAGCACCTGACGCCACCAGCCCCGCTTGACGTCGACCTCGGGGTCGCCGTCGATGCTCTGGTCGTACAGGGCGCCCGTGTCGAGCAGCAGCGGGTGGTCCGTCCCGGCGGCGAACCGGTCGTAGAACGTCGACTGCTGCGGCTGCGTGTAGCCCCAGGTCTCGTCGAAGCGGGCCTCGACCTCGCCGGCGGTCGGCGCCTGGTTCATCTCGAGGGGCACGTCGGTCCCGGCCGACGTCGAGGCGTCGCCCTTGCCGAAGAAGAACATGGTGAGCCCGACCCAGTCGACGGCGTCGTCGCCCGGGTAGTACGGGCCGTACGGGTCGTCGGCCGCGGTGACGGCCCCGTCGCCGTCGGTGTCGAGCAGGGCCTCGTCGCGGGCGCCGGTGGCGGGCAGCCGGCCGTTCGCCTCGGCGAAGGGGTAGCCGGCCCCGTACGACGGAGCCCACACCATCGTCGCATCGGACGTGCCGGCGTGCACGGTGTCGGCGATCTCGCCGAAGGCCCGCACGAACTCGGTCGGCTGCTGCCCCCAGCGCTGCCAGTTGCCGTTCATCTCGGGGGCGAACCGCACGAGCTGGGCGAGCCCGTACTGGTCGTGGAACTCGGTCATCAGCTCGTCGGCGCGGGCGGCCTGATCGGCGTCGAGGTCGGCGAGCGGTCTCGACGGCTCGAGGCTGACCACCAGGGCCGCCCCCTGGGCGGCCGCGGCCCGGGCCGATCGACGCCACTCGTCGACGGCGCCGTCGTCGAGCGGGTAGTCGACGTTGACGCCGTACATCGAGGGCGTCTCGCCGAGGCGACCCGCGTAGCCGTCGGGCCCGTCGGAGCCCCAGTCGAGATCGGGGCCGAACCAGGCCCCGTCCGCAGGAGGCGCGGTGGCGGCCGTCGCCGCCGCCGCGCCTCCCAGGGCCAGCGGCACCGCGGCCGCCACCGCCGCGAGGGCGGCGACGACGCGCAGCGCCCGGCGTCTCACCGACGGCACACGAGCGTCCAGATGTTGCGGCCTCCCTCGTGCGTGTAGTCGAGCGATTCGAGGCTGAGGAGGGCGAGGGCGAGCCCCCGGCCGTCCTCGTCTTCGAGGTCGGCCATCGACACGTTGCTGAGGTCGATCTCGGCGGGCAGCCCGTTATCGTTGAAGACGGCCGTCAGACGCTCGTCTTCGGCCCGGAGCTCGAGCTGGAACCGACGCCCGTCGACCCCTTCGAGGCCGTCGGCGCGGATCGAGTGCTCGATGACGTTCGCGGCGATCTCGACGATCGCCGTCTCGAACGGGAACCGCACCTCCATCGAGTCGATGCCGAGCGCGGACCACCAGGCCTCGAAGGTGTTCTGGACGAGGTCGATGCTCTCGGGCACGGCAGCGACGTCGATGACGCTGACGCCGTCGCTCTCAGTCATGGAGCGCTTCTTCGACCGAAGCGCGGGGCTGGAGGATGCGGTCGAGGTTCGTGAGCTTCAGCACCATCGAGACCTGCTCGGTCGGGGCCACGAGTCGGAGGTCTCCACCTGCCTGTCGCGCGGACTTCAGGCACGACACGAGCGCGCCGAGCCCCGACGAGTCGACGAACGTCGTCTGCGAGAGGTCGACGATGATCAGGCGGTCGCCGGCCTCGATGCGCGTCGACACCTCTGTTCGGAGCTGCGGGGTGGACACGACGGTGAGACGCCCCTGCGGGGAGATCACGACCCCGCCCTCGACGGTCTCGACTCCAACGGTCATCATGGGGATTCCTTGTCTCGGGGCGCCTCTGGCCCCGTGTAGAGAACGGCTCGGATGACGATACTGAAGATCACCAGGTCGAAGACGACCCAGAGGATGTTCACCAACGGCGCGATGCCGTCCGCCTGTCCGGTCGCGTAGCGGATGCCGACGAGCACCAGGGCCGCCGCGAGGCAGCCCATGGCGATCAGCTGCGGCTTCACGAGGTCCCAGCGCGGCCCGTTCGAGGCCTGCTTGGTCTTGGGGGTCACCGAGAAGCCGAGTGCACGGCCGCGGTAGACGTTCTGGAACGCGGTCGTCACCGAGGCGATCCAGACGGGGAACAGCGCGAGCGAGTACTGCTGCCCGCGCCAGGTCGGGCGGCCCGCGGCGACGACCCAGAACAGCACCTGGTTGAGCACCAGGAACGGGATCAGCCGCGCGAAGAAGTCGACGCTGTACGCCGTCACCGGGACGACGCCGAACGAGAGGCACAGCACGGGCGCCGCGATGTAGACGAGGGCGGCGAAGCCCGAGAGGTAGCTCCACATCGTCGAGAAGTACATGAGGCGCTGACCCCACGAGAGGCCCTTCTGCACGAGCGGGTTCTCGCGGAAGAACACCTGCATCGTGCCCTGGGCCCAGCGGAGGCGCTGCGTCATCATCGTGTTGAGGTCTTCGGGGGCGAGGCCGATCGCGAGGATCTCGTCGTGGTAGACCGACTTCCAGCCGAGACCGTGGAGGCGCATGGCCGTCGCCATGTCCTCCGTCACCGAGATCGTGGCCAGCGGCATGATCGCCTGGGCCTCGTCGCCGCGGTCGACGTCGAGCGCGTTCACGAGCATCGAGATCGACTCGATGGCCTGCAGCGGCGACGACGAGCGCTGGCTGAGCAGGTCGAGGGCGGCCTGGTCGAGGGCGTCGAAGGTGCCGGGGCCGACCGACATGGCGGCGAGCTCGGCGATGTCGTCCTGCATGGCGGCCACGTCGGCGTCCGCGAAGCGGTACGCGATCGTGTCGATGCCCCGCTGGAACCGGTAGGTCACGTCGCCCAGCGAGTCGCCGCGGGCGACCTCGACCCGCGCCCGCTCGACGATGGTCTCGGCCTCGTCGAGCACCTCGAGCACGCGGGGCTGGTCGACCGCCTCCTCGCGGGCGCGGGCGATGAGACGCGTCGACGTCTTGATGGCGCGGCGGACGGCCGCCTCGACCTCGGCGACGTAGCGCGACACGCCCAGCTGCATGAGGGCCTCGCGACGCAGCACGGCGTTCGAGCCGCAGAAGAACGCGCTGTTCCAGCCGTCCTTCGACTGCTGGATCGGCCCGTAGAACAGGGGCGCCTGGCTGCCGAGCGGGTCGGACTCGGGCACGTTCTCGAACCACTGCGGCGTCTGCACGAGGGCCGTCTTCTCGTCGCGGAAGTAGCCGAGGGTGCGATGGAGGATGCTCGGCTCGGGCACCTGGTCGGCGTCGAGGATGAGCAGGAACTCGCCCTCGGTCGCGAGCAGCGCGTTGTTCAGGTTGCCCGCCTTCGCGTGGCGGGGCCGGTCGACCCAGTCGGACGACCTCGTGATGACGCCGATGCCCGCGGACTCGGCCGCCTCGCGGATCTCGGCGCGACCGCCGTCGTCGAGGATCCACGTCGTGTGCGGGTACTCGATGGCCTTCGCGGCGAGCGCCGTGCGCATGACGAGCTCGACGGGCTCGTTGTAGGTGGTGACGAAGACGTCGACGGTGACGACCGTGTCGGGCGACTCGGGCGACGGCGCGGTCGGCGGTTCGCCGCGTTCACGCAGTCGCCAGGCGCCCATGCCGAACAGCAGCGAGTCGATCACGCTGTACGTCTCGGCGACGATCAGCGGCACGGCGATCCACCACGACGACCAGTTCACCGACACGGCCCAGCGCCAGATGATGTAGTTCAGCCCCGCCAGCGATGCGAGCAGCACGACGATGCGGATCGGGACGATGCGCCGGGGCGGCGTCGTCCGCCCGAGGAGGCGCTGGTCGCGTCGGGTGAGGAGGTCCGTCATGGACGACGGTCCAGTACGAGGAGGGTGACGTCGTCTCGGGCGATGCGGTCGTCGGCGAGCATGCTGATCGCATCGACGAGGTCGGGCCCGTCCGTCCGTTCGCCGTCGCCGGAGCGGGCGACGATGCGGCCGATCTCGCGCACCCAGTCGAGGTCGTCGTCGAGGATGTCGAGGACGCCGTCGCTCATGACGACGAGCCGGTCGCCGGTCAGCAGCGGAGTGGTGTGCGTCTCGTGCGACTGCGCCTCGAGGCCGAGGGGCAGATCGGCGCCCATGAGCTGCTCGATCGTGCCGTCGGCGCGGATGATCAGCGAGAGCCCCGAGCCCGCGTCGACGTACGACAGCTCGTCGGTGTCGAGGTCGAGCACGGCGTGGAAGTAGGTGACGAACGACCCGGTGCGCTGCAGGTCGCCGAGGACGGCGCGCTCGATGCGGTCGACGGCGGTGCCGAGGCGACGCCCGTCGGTGACCGTCGGCACGGCGGCGCGGCACGCCGCACGGACGGCCGCCCCCAGGATCGCGGCCCCGACGCCCTTGCCCATGACGTCGCCCACGGCCACGTGCACCTGTCGGCCGACGACGCCGTAGTCGAAGTAGTCGCCGCCGACGCTGAGCGAGGGCAGGCACACGCCCTCGACGTGCACGTCGTCGATCTCGAGGGGCTCGTCGGGGAGCAGGGCCTGCTGCGTCGCCCGCGACGAGGCGGCCTCGGCGTCGGCGAGCAGCTCGCTCTGCGCCCACGCGGCGAGGTCGACGAACTCGGACATCTCGAGCGGGTTCAGCTGCCGCGGCTCGGGGGCCATGACGCAGAACGACCCGACGACGTTGCCCGAGCCGTCGAGCAGCGGGTGGCCGAGGTAGAAGCCGAGGCCGTTGGCGCGGAACATCGC
Organism: Frigoribacterium sp. Leaf263; assembly: GCF_001422285.1. Taxonomy (GTDB): domain Bacteria; phylum Actinomycetota; class Actinomycetes; order Actinomycetales; family Microbacteriaceae; genus Frigoribacterium. The sequence continues at coordinate 295,693 of NZ_LMMO01000004.1, read as the reverse complement.
GATGTCGTCGAAGCGCGGGTCGATGCGGGCGTCGTCGGTCGTGATGATCTCGCCCGAGTCGATGACGAGGCGGCAGGGGGTGTCGGCGCGGCCGACGACCGGCACGTCGAAGCCGTCTCGCCCCAGGAAGAGCGCGCGGTCGGAGTCGATGACCGTGACCGACGACATCGGCACCCCGAAGATCGCCCGGGCCATGCGCGTGATGCGGTCGAGGCGGGGGTTCCGATCGGTGTCGATGACGCCGAGGCTCTCGACCGCCCGCTGGCGTCTGACCTCGCGCGTGGACTCCTGCATCGTCGCACCCCCTCTCTGTGGACACTCTAAACAGATGGAGCGGTCTCCGGGGAGCCTCCGCCCGCCTCCGGTGACCCCACTTCTGGTGCGGTCCGAGGGGGAGGGAGGACGGACGCCCCGTCGCGTCAGCGCGCGGCGAGAGCGGCGGCGACCGAAGCGGCGGACTCGGCGTCGTCGATGGTGACGGCGATGGCGCTCCCGTCGCGGCGTCGGACGACGATGCCGGGTCGGCGGCCGGTGACGTAGGCCGTTCCGCGCTTTGAGACGCGCAGTCCCCAGCCGCCCCAGGAGAGCGGGTCGAGGGTCTCGGTCTCGACGCCGGCGACGTCGGCCAGGCGCACCCGCAGCAGGCGGATGCCGAGCAGGGCCGACACGAGGCGCACGCCGCGCCGGTCGACGGTCAGCCGCACCCGGCCCAGGGCGAGGACGGCGGCGCCGGCGAGGAACAGCACGGCGGCGTGGACGACGACCGAGGAGGCGCCGGTCGCGAACAGGACGACGCCCACGACGATCGCCAGGGCCATCAGGGCGGACCCCATCACGACGAAGACGGGGCTGCCGGTGGTTCCCGACCACGCCAGCCGCTCCCCCGGTCGCAGATCCGCCGGGCGGACGCTCGCCCGGTCGTCGAGCTCCTCGTCGGGCAGGGCCCGGACGCCGCTCCCGGTCGCCAGCCAGCCGACGACGACGCCCCAGGCGAGGCCCGGGAGCGTGAGCGCGGGTGTCCACCCGGCCACCGCCTCCTCGGGGGTCGGCGCCGCCGCGGTGGCGAGGGCGGTGGCGACCCAGGTGCAGGCGGCCAGGCCGGCGAAGGAGGCCGCGCCTCCGGCGATCAGGCGTGACGGGCGCCCGCGCCGGGTCAGGGCGGCCACGATCGACGCCGCGGTCAGGGCGGCGACGATCGTCGCGACGACGGCGAACGACGACCAGGTGCCCGAGAACCCGTCGGCGGGGCCGTCGCCCGACCAGTGCCGCGCGATGGTGTCGCCCAGCCGCGGACCGACCACGAGGGCGACGACCACGAGGAGGGACGCGGGCGCGAGGGCCGCGACGACGGCCGAGGAGGTGCGGAGCAGGGCCGCCCCGTCGACCCCGGCGGGCGCATGGTCGGCGGGCGCGTGGTCGGCGGGCACGGGCGCGGTGCCGGTCTCGGGCTCGTCGGGCGTGCTCGAATCGGGTCGGTCGGTGGTCATGTCATCCCCCTGATGATCGTGGCGAGGTCGGCGGGTGCGATGCCGAGGCGGGCGGCGTCGCGGACGAGCGCGGCGGCGGCGTCGTAGAGGGCCGTGGTCGGGGCGTCGGCGCCGGCGATGACGACCGCCCCACGACCGCGGCGGAGCTCGATCAGGCCGGACGTGCGGAGCGAGTCGTACGCGCGCAGGACGGTGTGCATGTTGATCGCGAGAGCGGCCGCGAGGTCGCGAGCCGAGGGCAGTCGCTCGCCGATCTCGATGCCGCCGTCGGCGATGCCCCGGCGGATCTGCGTCACGACCTGGTCGGCGAGCGGCATCTCGGACGCCGGATCGAGCCTGATCAACATGTTCTATCTCTACTAGAACAAGTCCCGAGATCGCAAGGGCTGGGGTGCGCTTTCCGGATAGTCGAAAAGCGAGCTTGGGCGGGAGACTCCCAGGAGGTGCACAGTCGACTTACCGCTAAGCCTCGAGTTGAGGCTCATGAGTTCGTCGCCACCTCGGTGGTGACGGGATCAGGCGGTGTCAACTTGTCACCAACCGCTCGAAAGGTCTCTCATGAGCTTCCTCGCCTTCCTCCTCCTCGGTCTCATCGCCGGCGCCATCGCCAAGCTGATCCTCCCCGGCCGTCAGGGCGGCGGCTGGATCGCCACCCTCGTGCTCGGCGTCATCGGCGCCCTGCTCGGCGGTTGGATCGGCGGCGCGCTGTTCGGCGTCGACTTCAACGGCTTCTTCTCGATCGAGTCGTGGCTGATCGCCATCGTCGGCGCCGTCGTGGTGCTGTTCGTCTACGGCCTCATCACGGGTCGCAGCAAGCGCTGATCGAGCGTCGACCCTCCGGGTCGAGACGAAGGGGCGGGCGCAGTGCGCCCGCCCCTTCGTCGCGCTCCGGGTGGCGTCAGCCCCGTCGGGAGGGGGCCTGACCCGCTCGCCCCACCCCCGGGAGGCTGACGAGTCCGCCTCGTCGGTAGGATCCGACCGTGGCCACCACCCTCTACGAGCAGATCGCCGACGACCTGCGCCGCCGCATCCTCAGCGGCGACCTCGCGGTCGGCGACGACGTGCCCAGCGAAGGCGAGCTGGCCGAGCAGTGGCGCACCTCCCGCGGTCCGATCCGCAACGCCCTGGCGGCGCTCCGCAGCGAGGGACTCGTCGAGACCCGCCGCGGCCGACCCGCGCGGGTCGTCGCCCGCAAGGCGCACCACCCCGTCGACGTGTCGATCCCCTTCACGAAGTGGGTGCGCGACGTCGGCGGCGAACCGGGCGCCCGCACGCAGGAGATCTCGCTGCGCCGGGCCGACGACGACAAGGCCCAGGCCCTCGGCATCCGCCCCGGCGACCTGGTCGTCGACGTCGTGCGTCTGCGCCTGGTCGACGGCCGGCCGACGATGCTCGAGCGCCTCACCTTCATCGAGGAGGTCGGCCGGGTGCTCTTCGACGTCGACCTCGACACCGTGTCGATCACCGAGTACCTCGACTCGCGCGGATTCGGCTACGACGACATCGACCACGAGATCGACGCGGTGGCCGCCGACGAGCTCGACGCCGAGCTGCTCGACGTCGAGCCGGGAACGCCGATCCTGCGACTCCATCGCGTCACGCGGGGCCGCGACGGCCGCACCTTCGAGGCCTCCGACGACCGTTACCGCAGCGACATCGTCCGCTTCACCGTCGCCGCATCGGGCCGGGCCCGCCAGGGCGACCACTTCATCCGCGCCATCGGCACCTGACCCGAGGAGGCGCGGGTCGCCTCGGACGGACGCCCCGCGAACCCGGCCGGGCCGGGCGAGCGGAGCGAGGCCGAGCAGCGGCGAGGTCGCGCAGAGCCAGGCCGAGCAGAGCCGAGCGCGGTCGGCGTCAGGCGCCGGGGCGGACGCCGACCCGCACCGACCCTCCGGCCGCAGCCGCCGCGATGCCCGCGTCGAGGTCGGCCAGACCGACCACGTCGCCCACCAGCTCGCGCAGGGGCCACGCGCCGTGCCGATCCTCGACGAAGCGCGCCGCCTCGACGAGGTGCCGGGGCGCGTAGTTGTGCACGCCCCGGACGGTGATCAGCCGCCGCACGATGCTCTCGGCGTCGAGCGGCACGGGCGGCGCCGGGAACACGCTGCCCACGAGCACGGCGACCCCGCCCGTGCCGAGCAGGGTCAGCGCCGAGGCGACGGCCTTCGGCGAACCGGACGCCTCGATGGCCGCCAGGGGCGCGCCTCCTGCCGTCTCGAGGGCGTGCTCGACGCTGTCGTCCGAGCCGGGCGCGGCCGACGGGTCGGCGGTGACGACGGCGCCGAAGCGGGCCGCGAGGGCCCGGCGACCGGCATCGGGGTCGACGACGACGACACGGGCCCCGGCATCGGCGGCCATGGCGGCGACCGTGAGGCCGATCAGACCCGCTCCGAGCACGAGGACGACGGCGCCGTCGAGCGACACGATCCGCTCGGCGGAGTCGAGGGCCGCCCTGGCGGTCGCCGTGCCGCACGACACCGGCGCCAGCAGGGCGGGGTCGAGGTCGCCGTCGACCGGCACGACGGCGGTGCCCGCCCGCACGTGGACGTGCGTGGCGAAGCCGCCGCTCAGCTCCCACCCGGTGACGAGGCGCTCGTGCCCGTACTTCAGCACCGAGTCGCACTTCTGCGGCAGACCGCGTCGGCAGGTGGCGCAGCGCCCGCAGCTCACGGTGAGCGACCAGACCACGCGCTGCCCGACGACCAGCGCCGAGCCGTCGACGGCCGCCGCGCCCTCGCCGAGCGCGACGACGCGGCCGACCTGCTCGTGCCCGAGCACGAGCGGCGTCGGGGCGGTGCGATCGCCGCGCGTCGTGTGGACGTCCGAGCCGCAGACGGTGCTCAGCTCGAGCTCGACGAGCACGTCTCCCGGGGCGAGGACGACCGTGGGCACGGCGATCGCCTCGTGGGGTCGACCCGGCTCGGTCCACACCATCGCGGTCGGTGACGGGTCGAGGCGGAGCTCGACGGAGGCGCCCCCGGCCTCGTCCGACGCCGTCGGGGGGCCGGATCGCCGGGCGGACTCCCCCGCGGCGGCCGCCGGGCGGCGCCGCGACGACCAGGCTCTCGCGCCCTGACGCCCCGACCGGGCGGCGTCGCGCATCAGGCGGCCGCGGTCGGGGCGGGTGCGGCGATGCCGGCGAACCGGGGCTGTTCGAGCAGCTCGCCGACGCCGTCGAGCACGAGGTGGGCGCCGGCGGCGAGCAGCTGCTCGCGGGTGTGCGCGCCGGTCGTCACGCCGACGACGAGCCCGGCGCCGGCGGCGAGACCCGATCGGACGTCGCTGACGGTGTCGCCCACCACGACGACGGACGCCACCGACGACGCCCCCGTCCGCAGCAGCGCCGTGAGCACCAGGTCGGGTGCCGGGCGGCCCCGGCCGGCGTCGACCGGCGAGAGCACCGCGTCGACGCTCCAGCCGAGCGCGTCGAGCAGGCGGTCGCGGGTGTCGGGCGAGAAGCCCGTCGTGAGCACGACCTTGACGCCGGAGGCGCGGAGCGCGTCGATCACGTCGGCCGCCCCGTCGAGGGGGTCGACCCCGAGCTCGTCGACGAGCTCGCCGTAGGCGACCTCGAACTGCTCGTTGGCACGCTGCGCGACCTGCTCGTCGCCGCCCGTGAGGTGGCGGAAAACGTCGATCTTCGACTGGCCCATCGTGTCGCGCACGTGCTGCAGAGCCTCGTCGCGGGTGAGCGTCGGCCCGAGGTCGACGCGGTCGGCCGTGCGTGCGAAGGCCTGCTCGACGATGCCGTCGTCGACGACGGTCGTGCCGGCCATGTCGAGCACGACGAGCTCGATCGGGACGACGGCGGAGGTCGTGGTCGTGGCGACGGCGGCGGTCGTGGTCGTGGCGGTGTCGGTGGTGGCGGTGCTCATGAGCGGCTTCCTGTCAGGAGGGAGGGGCGGGGGACGGGCGCGACGGAGGCGTCCGCGGGCGGGAGGGCGGCGTCGCGTCCACCGTCGAGGTGGGCGCCGACGACGTGCTCGGCGAGCCCGAGGCCGGTGGTCATGCCGATGCCGGTGGCGACGACGGTGACGAGCACGCCGGGCTCCACCTCGTCGACGACGAACTCATCGCGGCCGGAGGCGTAGACGCCCTGCCACCGCTCGGTCACGACGGGCTCCGCGCCGAACAGCACGCGGAACTCGTCGAGGAACGCGACGGCGGCGCGTTCGTCCTGGAACGGCGAGATGGCCGCGCCCTTCTGGTGGCTGTCGCCGACGAGCACCGAGCCGTCGGGCAGCTGCGTGTACATCTGATTGAGGTCGAGCGCGGCCAGGTCGGGTCGTTCGCCGTGCAGGCGGGCTCGCACGTCGTCGGCCGCGACCGTGCCGGCGAAGGCGCTGTAGCGGATGAGCGACCACCCGGTCAGGAGGGGCGCCGCGAGCGGTCGGACGAGGTCGGCCCGGACGCGGAGCATGTCGAGTCCGCAGCGCTGCAGCGCGGACCGCTCGGCGAGATCGGGCAGCAGCTGGTCGAGGTCGTGGTTCGTCGCGACGACGACGGTGCCGGCCCGGATCGGTCCGCGGCTCGTCTCGACGCGGCCGGTGGCGACCGACCCCACGGAGGTGCGGGTCAGGAAGCGCACCCCTCGCGACTCGAGGTGCCTGCGGATCGCGTCCGCCGCCTCCCTCGGGTCGACCTGGAGGTCGTAAGGCAGCAGGGCGCCGCCGAGGGTGACGCCGGGCGCGACCGGGGCGAGCGCGGCGAGCTCGCGCTCGTCGAGGGGCTCGATCTCGGGGCGGTCGCCGAGCACCCGCTCGGTGCGGGCGGCGGCGAGCTCGTCGAGCAGGGCCAGCTCGTCGGCGTGCCGGGCGGCGACCAGGGTGCCGCGCTGCGAGACCCAGAAGCCGGCGTCGCGGGCGAGACGCAGCCACAGCTCGCGGGCCGTGAGCGCATGCCGCCGGGCCTCGCCGCTCTGCGGGGTGAGGCAGAGGTGCCCGAAGTTGCGGATCGTCGAGCCGCCGATCGCCGCCGATCGGTCGACCACGAGCACCGAGAGCCCGCGGTCGACCGCGGCGAGCGCCGCGCCGAGGCCGACGATGCCCGAGCCGACGATGACCACGTCGTGTCGCGCCGCGGCGGGCGGCCGGATCGCCGCGCTCATCGGAGCACCTTGCGCATCCACATCGCGAGGCCCTCGACGGCGAGCACGGTCACGAGGATCATCAGCACGATCGCGGTGACCGCCCCGTAGTTCGAGCCCTGGCTGGCGTTCAGCAGGTAGTAGCCCACTCCCCCGGCGCCCACGATGCCGAGCAGCGTCGCGGCGCGGATGTTCGTGTCGAGCATGTAGAACGAGTGGCCGACGAGCGCGCGGAGGCCCTGGGGCAGCGTCGCGCCGGCGTACACCTGGAGGCGCGTGGCGCCCGTGGCGGTGAGCGCGCGCTCGGGCCCGGCCGGGACCTCCTCGAACGAGTCGGCGAGCAGCTTGCCGAGCAGGCCGATGCCGCCGAGGGCGAGCGCGAGCGTGCCCGCCTGCGTGCCGAGACCCGTCACGACGATGAGCACGATGGCGAGGATCACCTCGGGCACGCCGCGGATGCCGACCAGCAGCAGCCGCATGCCGCTGCGCATCCCCCGGCTCGGGGCGACGTTGCGGGCGGCGAGCGAGCCGATCACGATCGACGCGACCAGCGTCAGGAGCGTCGCGGCCAGGGCGATCGCGATCGTCTCGCCCATCGCGGCCACCATGGTCGCCGCCTCGTAGCTGCCGAACGACGGCGGCCAGAACCGGACGGCGACGGCGGGCACGCCGCCCCAGACCGTGACGAGGTCGGACCAGGCGATGTCGCAGACGAGCACGCTCGCGACGACGACCGCCCCGGCGATCAGGCCCCACGACGTGTTCCGCACCCGGGTGCGGTCCCAGGGGCGGCGGAGCATCGCGTCGACCGTCGGGGCGGCGGGCGCGGCGGGTGCCCGGCCGACCGTCTCGGTGACGATCGCGGCGGAGGGGCCGTCGGCGCGCCTCCTCGTGGCCCGTCGCACGACGCGATCGCCGAGACCCCGGCCGGTGGGGGCGATTCCGAGCATGGCGGCGCGCACCGAGCTCGACACGATCTCCATGACGACGCAGAGCACGAAGATGACGAGGGCGTAGCCGAGGCCGAGACCGTAGTCGAGCGACTTGAAGGCGAACGACATCTCCATGCCGAGGCCCACCACGCCGACGTAGCCGAGGATGACGCTGCCGCGCAGGTTGATGTCGTTGCGGTGCAGGACCGTCGCCACCCACGAGGGCAGCACCTGCGGCAGGACACCCGCGGTGAACTGCTGCAGGCGGGTGCCTCCGGCGGCGCGGACGGCGGTGCGCGGGCCCTCGTCGATCTGCTCGATGGCGTCGGCGAACAGCTTCGAGATCATGCCGACGGAGTGCAGGCCGATGGCGAGGATGCCCGGCAGGGTGCCGAGCGAGAAGAGCAGCACGAAGACCATGGCGAGCACCACGTCGGGCACCGCGCGGGCGAGCACGGTGACGAAGCGGGCGGCCGCACGCCAGACCGGCCCGGGCGTCGTGTTCGACGCGGCCAGCACGGCCACCGGCACCGAGAGCACGGCGGCGAGCAGCGTGCCGCAGATCACGAGGCCGAGCGTCAGCGCCGTGAGCTGCAGCAGCTCGGCGAGCGGCGGGAACTCGATGGCCCCGACCCGGCCGAAGAACCGCTCGGCGTTCGACCAGCTCTGCAGCATGCGCGCCGGGTCGATCTCGACGCTGCGGAGGGCGACGATGCTCGCGACCAGCAGCGCGACGATCGTCAGACCGGCGGCGACGCGCTCGGGCGAGGTGCGACGACGAGGAGGCGCGGCGCGGGGCGCGAGGGGAGCCTCGGTCGTGCGCGGGCGCTCGGTGACCGCGGTCATCGGACGGCGTCCCCGGCGAGCTCGAGCTCGATGGCGGCGAGCTGGTCGGTGCTCGTGGCGACGCGGCCGTAGATCTCCATGACCTGGGCCTTCGACAGCCCCTCGGTCTCGGTGTCGAGCACGACGGCGCCGTGCCGCAGGCCCACGATGCGGTCGGCCCACGACAGGGCGAGGTCGACCTGGTGGAGGCTGCAGATGACGGTGAGCCCCTCGTCGACGGCGATCTCGCGGATCAGCGCCATCACCTGGTCGCTCGACTCGGGGTCGAGCGAGGCGACGGGCTCGTCGGCGAGCAGGACCTGGGGTCGCTGCATGAGGGCGCGGGCGATCGCGACGCGCTGCTGCTGCCCACCCGAGAGTGTGTCGGCGCGCTGATAGGCGCGCTCGAGCAGTCCGACGCGCTCGAGGCGGGCGAGGGCCTCGGCGCGGGCGGCGCGGCCGTACGACCAGAGGCCGAGCCGGGGGCCCCGCACGGCGGCGAGCGACCCCGTCAGCACGTTCTCGAGCGCCGTGAGCGAGGGCACGAGCTCGAACTGCTGGAAGATGAAGCCGACCTCGCTGCGCAGCTCGCGCAGGGCCCGGCCCGAGAGCCCGGTGACGTCGCGACCGAGCACGCGGACGGTGCCCGACGTGGGGCGCTCGAGGCCGTCGACGTGACGCAGCAGCGTCGACTTGCCCGAGCCCGAGAGGCCGAGCAGCACGACGACCTCGCCGCGGCGGACGCTCAGCGACGCGCCGTCGAGGGCCACGGTCGAGCCGAAGCGCTTGGTGATGCCCTCGAGCGAGACGACGGTCTCGGCGGGGTCGGCGTGCGGGGTCATGTTCGTCCTTCGTTCGGTCGGTTCAGACCCCGGGGATCCGCCGAGACACCCGCGCGCGCGTGGGGGTCTCGACGAGTTCCCGGGGTGTCGAGCGGCTAGTTCGTGCGGGTCAGGCCTGGCACTGCGTGGCGTTCGTCTTCTCGCAGATGTCGCGGATCTCGTCGTAGTACGCGTCGTCGACCGGGGTCGTCTCGTAGAAGACGCTGCGGAAGCCCTCGCTGTCGGCGCCCTCGATGCCCGCGGCGACCATGTCGTCGGCGCTGACGTTCGCGAGGATGTCCTCGAGCTGCGCCTTGACGTCGTCGGGCAGGGTGTCCGACTCGACGATCGGGGCGCCGGGGACCATCTGCTCGTCGATCATCTCGACCGCGTCGCTCTTGGCGACCTCGCTGTCCTCGGCGAAGCCGGCGTCGCACTCGGCGCCCTCGCCGGTCTTCTGCACGCTGACGTCGTGCTTGCCCGCGAACACCGGGGTGATGTCCTTCTCGGGGTCGATGCCGGCCTCGAGCAGCGCGTAGCTCGGGAACAGGTAGCCCGAGGTCGATGACGGGTCGACGAAGCAGACCTTCTTGCCCTTCATGTCGGCGATCGACGTGATGTCGCTGCCCTTCGGCACGATGGCCTGCGAGTAGTAGCCCGGCTCCTGACCCTCGGCCGTCGTGATCGACGAGATCGGGGTCAGCTCGGCGCCGTTGTTGCTGGCGGTGACGTAGGTGAAGCCCGAGAACGACGCGACGTCGATCTGGCCGGCGATGCTCGCCTCGATGAGGGCCGCGTAGTCGGTCGACTCGTGGTACTCGACGGTCTTGCCGGTCTCCTGCGCGATGTAGTCCATCAGCGGCTGGTAGTTGGTCTCGGTGTCGACCGAGTCGGGCACGACGCCGAAGACGAGGGTGCTGGAGTCGACGGCGTAGCCGGACGCCCCCGAGCCCTCGGCGGGCGTGCCGGCGGTCGAGCAGCCGACGAGGGCGGTGGCGAGCAGGGCGGTGCCGGCGAGGGCGATCGCGACGCGGGGGCGGCGGAGGGGCATGACGGCCTTTCGGGTGGGGGTGGGGACGTCACGATGGTGACACGCGCCTCCTGCACTTAGGAACCTATCTCGTGGCTAGTTCAGGCAGAGTTCACCTCTTGTATGCCCACCCTTCGGGGCTCGGCTTCATGGGGGCGGGGCCGTCGGCGTCGGGGCCGTCGGCGTCAGAGCGCGAGCAGGGCGATGCCGCCGAGCACGACGACCGAGGCCACGAGCCGTCTCGCGACCGACCCCTCGCGCAGCACGAGGGCGCCGAACACGGCGACCATCACGACGCTCGTCTCGCGCGCCGGGGCCACGAGGGCGACCGGGGTCGTCTGGATCGCGACGAGCACGAGGATGTATGACAGCGGCGACAGCACCCCGAAGGCCAGCACGCGGGGCCAGTGCGCGCGGGCGACGTCGAGCAGCTCGCGACGACGACGGCCGAGCGCCGCCGTGTAGAAGACGACCTCGACGACGGTCACGCCCACCATGAACGAGACCGGCGAGAGCTCGAAGGTGCGGAGGGCGTGGGCGTCCCAGATCGTGTAGGAGGCGATGGCCAGGCCGGTCAGGAGGCCCCAGGCGATCCCGGGGTCGAGGCGGCGCCTCCTGCGGGGTGCGGGGGTCGACACGGAGGTCGCGTCGGCTGCAGGCGTCGCGTCGGATGCCGGGGCCGCGTCGGAGGCGGGCGACGCGTGGACTGCGGGCGGTGTGCGGGAGGCGCGGGTCGCGTCGGCCGGGTCGGTCGTCCGTTCGCCGGGCCGGCCTGGAGCGGCGGGCTTCCGGTCGATGAGTCCCGTCGCGACGACGCCGGCCACGACCACCGCGATGCCGACCACGGCGAGCGCCGAGAGCCGTTCGCCGAGCAGGAGGACGGCGAGCAGGGCGCTGACGGCGGGGCCGGTGCCGCGGGCCGTCGCGTAGACGGTCGAGAGCGATCCGGCCGCGTAGCCGCGCTGCAGCACGATCATGTAGACGACGTGCAGCACCCCCGAGACGCCGGCGCCGAGCGCGAGGCCCGCGACGCTGCCGCCGAGCCCGCCGGTGAACGGGACGACGGGCAGCCAGAGCACGGCGCTGGCGAGGGCACCCCACCAGAGGAACGGCGTGCCGATGCGGCTGACGCCGTGGGCGACGATGTTCCACGACGCGTGGGCGACGGCGGCCCCGAGGACGAGGAGCAGAGCGGTGGTGGACATGGCAGACCCTTCGACCCGACGCAGGGCGCGTCGGCAGGATCCTCCAGGCTTTTGTCCGTTCAGATGACGGCGGGCGATGGCGCCCTGCCGTGGCGCCGCTCGGACCAGTCGGGTCATGGGACCCCGGAACCCTAGGCGCTGTCGGTCGGGACCATAGCAGGCGTGCGTGACGCGCCGGGGGTCGCAGGTCGGGCGCTGTGGACGGACGAAGTCCCGCCGGCCCGTCGCCGCGGGTGCACGATCGGCTCATGACCCGCTACGCGATCGACGCGCCCACCTGCCTCCAACTGCTGCGCCGCCGACCGGCGCTGCCGGCGGACCACCGGCTGGTGGCTCCCGCGGCGCTGAAGTCCGACGTGCTGGCGCTGCTGTTCGCCGAGGTGCGGTCCGGGGCGCTGCCCGAAGCCATGGGGCGGCGGGAGCTGGACCGGTTCGCGGAGCTCTCGGTGCGCCTCCTCGGTGACCGCGTCTCGCGCTCTCGGGCGTGGGCGTTCGCGCGCGACCTCGGCTGGGACGACCCTCGGCCGGCCGAGTACCTCGCCGTCGCGGTGCTGCAGGCGGATGCGCTGGTCACGGCCGATCCGCATCTGGTGGAGGGGGCGCGCGGGCGGGTGCCGGTGGCGCCGCTCGCCGAGCTGCTGGCCCTGGCCGGCTGAAGGCCGGGCGGACCGGTGCCGGATCACCAGGGGCCGAGGTCGCCGCCGTTCATGCCGTAGACGACGATGCCGGCGATGGCCGCGAGCGCGAGGAGACCGACGACGAGGGGCGCCCAGTCGAGGAGCCTGTCCGTGCGCGAGCGCTCGTCGCTGCGGCGGGCGGTCGCCGGGGCGAGGAGCCGCGAGGAGGCGGAGGCCGACCGGTGCGATCGCGTCGCCGCCCCGGGGTCGGCGGCGTCTCGTGCGCGCTCGGGGGTGCCGCTCGTCCGGGGACCGGCGGCCTGGACGCCGGGGCCGGAGCGGGTGCCGGTGTTGGTCTCGGCGTCGACCTCTGCGAGGCGGCGGCGGAGCTCCTCCCGGAACCGGCGGTCGGCGGGCGAGCCGATGGTCTCGTCGGGGTCGGTCATGGTGCTCCTGTCGGGTCGGCCGGGCGCGTGCCCCGTCGGGTCGCATGCTACCGGGGCTGGTGGGGCCGGGTCGCGGAGCCGCGGAGGCGGTGCCGCGCAGGGCCAGGGGTGCGACGGTCGCGGCACGCGGTTCGCGGCGGGGTCGGAGGAAGATCGGCGGCTGCTCGAGCCGGGCGCCCACACGGCTCGTCGTTCCGGGCTCGACGTCAGCGTCGCCGAGCGACGAGCCCAGGGCGGATTGAGCGGTCTTGGCGGAAGACTGCTGTGCAGCGGCCCTGGCCCCGAGCGACACCCGGGGCGACGTCCTCGCACCACCGCCCCGCCCCATCACCCTGCCACCGACGGAGAGACCATGCCTCGTTCAACAACGTTCGCCCCCGACGCGCCCGCGGCAATCGGCCCCTACGCCCACGCAGCCGAGCCCTCGGGCGCCCGCCTGCTGTTCCTCTCGGGACAGACGCCCATCGACCCGGCGACGGCTCGACTGGTGACCGGGGACGTCGCGATGCAGACACGACAGGTGTTCGCGAACCTCGAGACCGTGCTGGCGGCCGCCGGCGGAACGCTCGCCGACGTCGTCAAGTTCAGCGTCTATCTGACGACGATGGACAACTTCGCCGAGATGAACGAGGTCTACGCGTCGCTCGTGCAGGAGCCGTACCCGGCGCGCACCACGGTGGCCGTCGCAGGCCTGCCCCTGGGGGCGCGCATCGAGATCGAGGCCATCGCCTCGCTGTCGTGAGCCGGATTCGCCGCCAGCGCAGGGCCGTGTCGAATGAGGCGCACCGCTTTCGGCCACCGTCTTCGACGCAAAGAGAAAACCCCGCGCGAGCGGGGATTCTCTGTGGTGGTACTGGTGGGATTTGAACCCAGGTTGCATCCCGTGTGCTTATCGTCGAGAGCAGACAAAGCCCGTAAGTACGAGGAGAAAACGCACTGGGATGCACCTCTGCTGACATCACTCCACAAGGTCTCCTGCACCAAAATGCACCACCAGTAACCCGTGCAGATTGAAATGAGCACCCCGAATTCACGAGCTTCGCGGGGGCCGCGCCGGGGGCTAGGCCTTTGCCGCCAGGATCTCCTCAATCTGCTCGACAACCGGCCCCCAGTAAGCCCACTGCTGCTGAATGGTCTGCTGTCCAGGCGTGCCTTTGCCGTTAAAACGATGCTTGTCCGCATCCGCCGTCAGAAAGACGAGGTCTCCATCGAGCTGCACCACACCTCGCTGCTCCATCATGTTGAGCACGGCCTTGAGCTCGCCCGACTTGATCGGCTGGCGCCCCTGCAGCTTCATAAAAAAAGTTGCTCGACCACCCTTGTGTCCGTGCGTTCGGGCGAGATTTTGAAGCTTGTTGAGGAAGCGGATGGCCTTTGATTGGGCGTCGACCTCCTCGTCCAATTCCAGTGCGGAACGATATACGGTCCAGGGATAGACAAGGGACGTTGTCGGCCAAGTCGCGAGCTCGAAGGAGTTCGTTGCGGGAGCGAGTGAAATCATTCCGGGAAGCGTGACGGACTCACCGGTGACCTCGAAGCGAATATCTGCTTCTTCTTCCGCCGTGGCGCCCGAGGCTCTCGCAAAGCGAGCCTCTTCGCCATCGATGACGATCGAGTCAGCCCGCAAGAACAGATCCGGCCCCAAAACCCGACCGCCGCTCATGTCCGGAACTCGGAGACCGAGAGGGGTTGTCAGCGTCAACGACGCAAGCGGTCCAACAAGGGACACGACCTCCGCATCCTCCGGCAAGAGAGTGAAGTCCAGCGACAGAGGGCCGCTGGGGCGATTTACGGCCATTCGGCCTTCCAGCCCGTCCTCGTCTTGGGCAGCCGCAACAGTGGCTGCACTCCCCTCAGACTCGCCGGCGAGGATCGATGAGTGCAATGCAGCAAACTGCCACTCATCCAGGAGTGCGCCGGTCGCGTTCGCTGTCGCAACGAAGTCGAAGAACAGGCCAGAGCGGTTGCCCACCTCGGTCAGGACATCAGCGGGAAGAGATTTCTCAAACCGTGCGGCTGCGGCGTAGGCCTCAAAGACGACACTCGCCCATCGCTTTTCTGCTCGGAATGGGTGATCGTCCAGGAACGAGCGCAAACCCTGCTCATAGGCATAGCGCTTGGATTCGTCAGCAATGAACGACAAGTCGGGCGACGCTAGGCCCTCGATGTCGTGCCAGAGCCAATCGATTTGCTCGCTTGGGGTGTACGTCGCTTCCCCGTCGAGCCCAAGTTCTTCCGCCAACTTCTGCAGCTTGCCCTGGTCGCGCTCCAGGAGACGAACGAGAATGCTTCGCAGAACGTCGATGTGTCGGGCCTTCTCCGTCTGAGCCTCGAATTCGCGGGCCAGCTTGTAGTGGTTCCGTTCCTCCGCGAGCACAGCGACGACCGCATCCAGCACGGGCGCGTACCCGACAAAAGTCTCAGAGGAAGCATCGTCGATTGATCCTGCCAGCGCGTTAAGAAGTGCTTCGCGGGCCTCCTCGTAATTGGCCCCTTCGAGGAGAGCGTTACCTGCTCGGTCCCTGACGCGACCATCGATGTACTCGCGACGCGCCTCGGCTGGGAAGTGTGAAACCTCCAACCATGCGACGGAGCGGCCGTCCTCCTCGAACTTTAACCAGACCTCTTCAAGCGTCCTGTCACGTCCAAAGAGAACTACCCTCAACCCCTTAGATGCCGCGTCTGCAATCGAGTCAAGGAAGTCCTCCCAGGACTGAGCCGAAACACGCGCTCTCGCCTCATCCATCGAGTCGATGAGCAGCGTGGGTCTCGTCTCCCTTTGAGCAATCTCTTGCAGCGCATCGACCGACTCTAGGTACGAGTTCAGGCGCAGAGGCAAAGCTGCCTGCCCGACAGCCGCGTCCGCTTCAAGGCGCCACAGAGGAGCCTTGGCGTTGTACGCCAGTTCAGCTGCCGTGCGGCTTTTTCCCGCCGCACCCCTGGCCGAAATCAGAATGACCTCTGCGTTCAAATCATCCCGGTCCTCCCGCACCACTAGAACAGGGTCCACGAAGAACCCGGCGTCTCGTGGAACGGCAAAAGCCGACACGGAAAGACCCTCCATCGCGGAGTTCGCAAGAACACGGGTGAGGTCTGAGAAGGAAACTGGCGCCATGGCGCCAGCCTGGCAGCGATTTCGCAACTTGTCTAAAGGAACTCTCACTTCGACAGTGGCAGGGGTTACAACTGCGCCGCACGCTGCCGACTCAAGGCGTCACTCATGCAGCGCTGTTCCCGGACGACCTCGACAACGTGACTCTGCCGGGAGTGCCCCCCGCTCAGAGCCAGAGGAGGTCGCCGCCTACTGGTGCGCCCTCGGCGCGCTCGAAGATCTGCTGGCGGAGCGGATATGACGCCGGCTGCACGGCCAGGCCTGCTTCACGCGCGCAACTCAGCGCACTCTGGCGGGAGCCGACCCCTGCATATAGAGTCGTTCACACGGACATATGGAGGACAGGATGGCGATGACGAGCGTAGATGTCGACGCCGAGCTGCTGACGGCGGCCAAAAGCATCCTTGGCGTAAGGACGACGAAGGACGCCATCAACCAGGCACTCGGCGACATCGTCAAGAGGCAGCGTCAACTCGATGCCCTGGCCGCGCTGAGTGACATCGAAGTCGACGTCGATCCGCGGGCTAAGGACCTCAAAGACGGCGACGCGTGAGCACCGGCCAACTGGGTCTGCAGCTCGCGGAAGAAGACGAGTGGGCGACGGCTTCGCGTCGGCCCCGCTTCATCATCGACAACTCGGCCTGGCAGCGCGTGGCCACCGAGCCGGCGGTCCGCGCATCCATCGAGACGATCATCCGGACGACCGCGCCGGACGACATCCTCGTCTGCCCGCCCGTTGCTGCCGAGTACGGCTACAGCGCTCGGAGCGCCAAGGACCACTCCGCGATCGTGCTGACGCTCGCCAGCGCCTTCTCGGACTGCTCGATTCACCCCGAGGTGCGAGAGGTCGCGGGCATCCAGTCGGCCCTCTTCGCCGCGGGCATGGGCAGGGCGGCCGGCGCCACCGACATCCTCATCGCCGCGTACGCCGTCCTGAATCACGCCACCGTCGTGCACTACGACCGGGACTTCACACACATCGCACGGGCCTATCCTGACCTGAAGCAGCAGTGGGTGGTTGCCGAGGGCAGCCTCTGAGCCGTTTCCAGCGCATCCCAGAGTGGAGCAGCCGCCGGCGGCCGGCGGCAAGGCGAAGCCCCGCCGAGCGTGTTGCACGGCGGGGCTTCGAGGGGTGGACGTGAAGCAGCCCGAGTTCGAGTCTCGGCTACCCCTTCTCGAGGCGCACGGTGGTCGTGGTGCCCATCAGGCTGGCCTTGTAGCTGACCTCGCCGTCCTCGAAGGTGAAGTCCTTCGAATCATCTGTCGAGGCAAGCATCGCCGAGTCGGTCGCGGCTGCGTCCCGGGTCGACGTCCACGTGTACGGCGAGGCGTCGTCGGCGGGAGGCGTGAAGGTGCCGACCCAGAAGATTGACTCGGTGTCGCCGCCGTCGCTAACCCAGTTGACGGTGATCGTGTCACCAGTGATGACGGCGGCCTGGTAAGCGTCGTCGCTTCCAGAGTTGGTCTGCTTCCACGTCCCGGCGAGGTCGGGCGCCGCAGCTGCTTCGGGCGTCGCCTCGGCAGAGGGCGCGCTGCTGGACCCGGAGTTCGAGTCGGCGTTGGACGAGTCGGGAGAGTCGGAGCCGCTGCAGCCTGTGAGGGCGAGGACGGTGATGAGGGCCACGGAGGCCAAGGGTGCAAAGCGCTTGTTCATAATGTGGCTCATCCTGGCAGACCGTGACACTTGCTCAATGCCGCCCGACACGCCGTCGTCGTCGCCTACGGTCGGTCCATGACCGACATCAAGAGCATGCACGTCTGGATGATCGACGGAAGGTCGCTCTGCGACCGGCGCGCGCACCCTGCGCCCCTTGTCGATCAGACCGACGAAGAACGCGAAGCGACCGAGCTGAATCGGCGGCCGCGCCAGCGTGTGGCGCGTGCCTTCTCGTCGCTGGCCGCATCCGCCGGGAGGCGGCGACGATCCTCGAGCGGCATCTCCAGGTGGAACCGCAGCGCGCGAGTCAGTCCTGGCTGACCCTGAACGAAACACGCTGGGCCAACTACTTCGACCTCAGCGAGGTGGAGACGAGCGCCGAGCGCATGGACGCGAACGACTACTACGGCCCCCTTAGCGGCAAGATCGACCCGGCGTACATCGCGGAACTGTCGGGGCACTGGGACTACCTCGTCGCGCAGGGCGCCGACGAGAACGATCTCGGCTTTAAGGGTCCTCGGTCGCATTGTGACGGCCCTGCCTGCCCTGAAGTACCGACGCGCGACTGAGTGAAACCAGAACGAGCTATTGGGGTAGGACAGGCCTCGACGGCGCAAGTTCTCACGACGTGCCCACTCACATCATCGACAGGGCACTGCGGGACGACGTGACTGTCCCGGCCTAATAACTTGCGCGCCAGGGTCGGCAAATCTCGGAAGAAGAAGGGTGCCGGTCCCTAGCAAGAGCTTGAGCGTACGGCCATCAGGGGCCGTCTAAGAAGACCTTCGTGCCATACCTGCACCACTTTTGCACCACGAAAGGCTGGGAAAAGAAGAAAACCCCTGGATGACCAGGGGTTTTCTGTGGCGGTACCGGTGGGATTTGAACCCACGGTGGAGTCAACCCCCACACATGTTTTCGAGACATGATCCTTCGGCCGCTCGGACACGGTACCGAGAGCGAGTGTAATACACGACGGGGGCTGTGTCGAAATCGGGATCCGCGCCTCCTCGGCTCCGGTGGGGGCACGGAGGCATCGCGATCGTGATGTCAGTGGTCGGGCGTAGGTTCACCAGCATGACGCAGCGCACCTCCTTGGCCTTCTTCTCGGGCGTGGGCACGACCCTCGCCGCCGCCGGTGGCGTCTTCGCCCTGTACCGCCACTTCGCCGGTCAGCAGCGTGCCGCCGCCCACGATCTGACCGAGAAGCTGCCGGTGCACAGCGCCTGGTGGCGCTCGCGCTACGACAAGAAGGGGGCGCTGCTCTACGTCGCCCTCGGTGACTCGGCCGCCCAGGGCATCGGCGCCTCGAGCCCGGCCCGCGGCTACGTGGGGCGCCTGTCGGCCGGCATCCGTCGCACCACCCATTCGTCGCTGCGCATGGTCAACCTCAGCGTCAGCGGTTCGACCACCTGGCTCTGCCGCAAAGACCAGCTGCCGAAGTTCGCCGACTACGAACCCGACATCGTCACCGTGGCCATCGGCGCCAACGACATCATCGACTACAAGGCCGAGTCGTTCGAGAAGAACATCCGGGCCATCTACAGCGCCCTGCCGAGCCACGCCATCGTCGCCGACCTGCCTGCGATGTGGCTGCCCGACCGCGAGAAGAGGGTCGCCGAGGCCAACCAGATCATCCGCCGCATCGCCGGCGAACTCGGACTCACGGTCGCCCCCCTCTACGAGACCACCCGCCGACAGGGGCTCCTCCGCACGTTCCGCAACTCGGCTGGCGACCTGTTCCACCCCAACGACCTCGGCTACCGCGTCTGGGCCTCCGCCTTCGAACCCGCCATCGCCGACCGCCTCATCCAGCTCGCCGCCGACCGCACCTGACCGCCCCTCCCGCGGCTCTCCACACCCCCACCGAGGAGGCGCGGTGACTGTCGGCGGCCACACCTAGGCTGTCCGCATGGCACGCCCCGCATCCCCACCCTTCCGCTGCACCGAATGCGGGTGGACCTCCCTCAAGTGGGTCGGCCGCTGCGGTGAATGTCAGCGCTGGGGCACCGTCGTCGACGTCACCTCCACCCTCGTCAGCGCCCGCGGCACCGCACCCGTCAAGGTCGGCGCCGACCGCGCCGCCCGGCCCATCACCGAGGTCGAAGCCACCAGCGTCGCCTCGTGGCCCAGCGGCATCGACGAGTTCGACCGCGTGCTCGGCGGCGGCATCGTGCCCGGCGCCGCCATCCTGCTCAGCGGCGAACCCGGCGTCGGCAAGTCGACCCTCCTGCTCGAAGTCGCCTCCCGCGCCGCCGCCACCGGCGCCCGCGTGCTCTACGTCACCGCCGAAGAGAGCGCCTCGCAGGTCCGACTCCGCGCCGAACGCACCAACGCCCTCCATCCCAACCTCTACCTCGCCGCCGAGGTCGACCTCGCCGTGATCCTCGGCCAGATCGAGCAGGTCGACCCGCAGCTCGTCATCGTCGACTCCGTCCAGACGGTCTCGTCGTCCACCCTCGACGGCATCGCCGGCGGCACCTCGCAGGTGCGCGAAGTCGCCTCGACCCTCATCCGCGTCAGCAAAGACCGCAACCTGCCCGTGCTGCTGGTGGGGCACGTGACGAAAGACGGCACGATCGCCGGCCCGCGCCTCCTCGAGCACCTCGTCGACGTCGTCTGCCAGTTCGAAGGCGACCGGCAGACCTCGCTCCGCTTCATCCGCACCCACAAGAACCGCTTCGGCCCCACCGACGAGGTCGGCTGCTTCGAGATGACCGGCGACGGCATCGCCGAGGTCGCCGACCCCAGCGGCCTCTTCATGTCACGCACCGGCGCCCCCGTCAGCGGCACCTGCATCACCGTCGCCATGGAGGGCCGCCGCGCCCTGCCCGTCGAGGTCCAGGCGCTCATCGTCGCCAGCTCGGCACCGCAGCCCCGCCGCGTCGTCAACGGCGTCGACTCGTCGCGCGTCGCCATGCTGCTCGCCGTGCTCGAACGCCGCGCCGGCATCCGCCTCGGCGACGCCGACGTGTACGTCTCGACCGTCGGCGGCATCAAGCTCACCGAACCCGGCGCCGACCTCGCCATCGCGCTCGCCCTCGCCAGCGCCAGCCGCGACGTGTCGTTCCCCCACACCATGGCCGCCATCGGCGAGATCAGCCTCGCCGGCGAGATCCGACCCGCCTCCTCCGCCACCCAGCGCACCGCCGAAGCCCGCCGCCTCGGGTTCACGCACCTCGTCGACTCCGACGCCACGCACCTCCGCGAGGCCCTCCGCCGTGCCTTCAGCATCGGCAGCAGCCCCCGCGAACGCGAACTCGACGCCGCCTTCTGACCCGTCGGCCCGACGCGCGGCGACGCGCGCGAAAGGGACGGTTCGAGCCCGGGCCCGAGCCCGAACGGCCGCGAGCCGCCGAACGCGATGGCGCGAGCAGCCGCAGCCGCCGACAGCCGCGACCGCTACCGCAGCGCCTTCAGCAGGTCCTCCGGCGTCGCGGCCATCGTGTGCGGCCCCGCGATGTCGAAGAACACCTGCTCGAGCACGTCGAGATGCACCTCGAGGAAGGCCCGCAGCGCGGCAGCGTCGTACAGCATCACCTGACGGTTCGTGTCGTTCGGCACCATCGCGGCGTACGCCTCGTCCGACGAGAACAGCAGCAGGATCCGCTTCTCGGTGTTCTCGCGCCCGAACACCCGCACCTGCTCCGTCGCGCCGAACGCGACGCCGTCGGCCCCCTCGGCGACCAGCTTCGGCACCACCACCACGTCATGGCGCAGGGCGAAGGCCACCCCGGCGACGTCCTGCTCGGCCAGGGCCTGCTCGAGTTGCTCGGAACGGTAGGAGGATTCGCTCATGGCTCAGTTCAGGATCATCGGGGCGGCGTCGGCGGACGTGATGTCGCCGACGAAGACGGACAGGCGGTAGGTGGCACCCGCGGCCGGCACGGCGTCGCGCGATTCGCTGTCGCAGGTGTCGGGCGACGAACGCGTGCGATCCCAGGCGATCGCCGGGGTCTCGAGGGTCTGACCGGCGGTGAGGGTGACGTCCTGGTCGGTGCCGTTCACCTGGCAGTCCTTCGACGACCAGTACTGCTCCTCGCCGCTCGACACGACCAGGCGCTGCTGGTTCGACCCGAGGTCGATGACGCAGTCCGAGTCGCCGGTGTTCGTGATCGACATGGCCATCTGCGGCAGCTCGGTGGGCGCGTAGGACTCCTTGTCGAGGATCGCCGCGAGGGCGATGTCACCGGGGTCGCAGGCCGTCCCGTCGGCGGTCGACGCACCGGCGGTGGGCTCGGCGGTCGCGTCGGCGGCGGGTGCGGTCTCGGCGGCCGCCGGCTCCGTCGCCGTGTCGGCGGGGGCCTCGTCGGCCGGCGGAGCACTCGACGTCGGCGCCGTGCCCGGCTCGCCGCTGCTCGACCCGGGTCGCACGACGATCAGCACGATGATGACGATCACGGCGATCAGCCCGAGGGCCACCACGGCTCGTCGGCGCCAGTACACCGAAGGCGGTTGCGGCCCCGTCGGATTCGTGAACGTCGACATGCGCCCAAGCTAACCGCAGGTCAGCCCGCGATCCCGGCACGCGGACGGCGTGTGGGCTGAGAATCGGCCCAGCAGTCGCGGCCTCAGGCCGAGAGCGGCGGCAGCGCCTTGAGCATGCGCGAGTTCCCCAGCGTGTTCGGCTTCACACGCGCCAGGTCGAGGAACTCGGCCACGCCCTCGTCCGTCGATCGCACGAGCTCGCCGTACACGTCGGGCGGCACGAGCCCCTCGTCGCCCACGTTGAGGTACCCGTGCTTCTCGAAGAAGTCGACCTCGAACGTGAGGCAGAACAGGCGGCCGATCTCGAGGCGGCGCGCGGCGCCTTCGAGGGCCTCGAGGAGGCGGTGGCCGACACCGCGACGGATCCAGGCGGCATCGAGAGCGAGGGTCCGCACCTCGGCCAGATCGTCCCACATGACGTGCAGCGCGCCGCAGCCGATGGGGGTGCCGTCGGGGCCGACGGCGATCTGGAACTCCTGCACGTCGCCGTAGAGCGTCACGAGGTCCTTGCCGAGCAGGATCCGCTTCTGCACGAAGGGCTCGCAGAGCCGCTGGATGTGCGGCACGTCGCTGACGACGGCATCGCGGACGGTGATGCCGAACTGGTCCGCTGTGGTCATCGGGCCAGCCTACTCAGGCCGACCCGCGCCTCCTCGGCTCGGACGGCCCCGAGGAGGCGCGGGTCGGCCCCCCCGAGGAGGCGCGGGTCGGCTCCCCCGGGAACGCCGGAGGGCGGCCCGGCCGGAGCCGGACCGCCCTCGCGGTGAATCAGGTGACGCGTCGATCAGCTCTCGATCTCGGGGGCGTCGCCCACCAGGACCTCGTCGCGACCGGGCTGGCGCGACGTCTCGAAGGTGAACTCGCCGTCGACGAAGTCGATCGCGACGTGGTCGCCTGCGGTGAGATCACCCGTGAGGATGCGCTCGGACAGGCGGTCCTCCACCTCGTGCTGGATCGCACGACGCAGCGGACGAGCACCCAGCGACGGGTCGAAGCCGATCTTGATGAGCTGCTCCTTCGCGGGCAGCGTCAGCGCGGTCGTCATGTCGCGGTCGAGCAGACGCTCCGAGAGGCGCTTCACGAACAGGTCGACGATCTGCAGCAGCTCGGGCTTGCTCAGCTGCGGGAAGACGATGGTGTCGTCCACGCGGTTGAGGAACTCGGGCTTGAAGTGCTTCTTGAGCTCCTCGTTGACCTTGGCGCGCATCCGGTCGTAGCCGGTCGCCGTGTCGCTGTCGCTCTGGAAGCCGACCGGTCCGCCCGCGATGCCCTTCGACCCGAGGTTGGTCGTCATGATGATGACCGTGTTCTTGAAGTCGACGACGCGACCCTGACCGTCGGTCAGACGACCCTCTTCGAGCACCTGCAGCAGCGAGTTGAAGATGTCGGGGTGGGCCTTCTCGATCTCGTCGAACAGCACCACGGAGAACGGCTTGCGGCGGACCTTCTCGGTCAGCTGGCCGCCCTCTTCGAAGCCGACGAACCCGGGAGGGGCGCCGAACAGACGAGAGACGGTGTGCTTCTCGCCGTACTCCGACATGTCGAGCGAGATGAGCGCGCCCTCGTCATCGAACAGGAACTCGGCGAGCGCCTTGGCCAGCTCGGTCTTGCCGACGCCGGTCGGGCCGGCGAAGATGAACGACCCGGAGGGGCGGTTCGGGTCCTTCAGACCGGCGCGCGTGCGGCGGATGGTCTTCGAGAGGGCCGCGATGGCCTCCTCCTGACCGATGACGCGCTGGTGGAGCGCCTTCTCCATGAAGACGAGACGCGAGGTCTCCTCTTCGGTGAGCTTGAAGACGGGGATGCCGGTCGCCTGGGCGAGCACCTCGGCGATGATGCCCTCGTCGACGGTCCCGCCGGCCCCGGCCTCGCCCGAACGCCACTGCTTCTCGAGACGGAGACGCTCGCCGAGCAGCTTCTTCTCCTCGTCGCGGAGGGAGGCGGCCTTCTCGAAGTCCTGGTCTTCGATCGCGCCCTCCTTCTGACCGCGGACGCCGGCGATGCGCTCGTCGAACTCGCGCAGCTCGGGCGGGGCGGACAGGATCGACAGGCGCAGGCGGGCGCCGGCCTCGTCGATCAGGTCGATCGCCTTGTCGGGCAGGAACCGGTCGCTGACGTAGCGGTCGGCGAGGTTCGCCGCCGACACGATGGCGCCGTCGGTGATCGAGACCTTGTGGAACGCCTCGTACTTGTCGCGCAGCCCCTTGAGGATGTTGATCGTGTGGGGCAGCGACGGCTCGTGCACCTGGACCGACTGGAAGCGGCGCTCGAGAGCGGCGTCCTTCTCGAAGTGCTTGCGGTACTCGTCGAGCGTGGTCGCGCCGATCGTCTGCAGCTCGCCACGGGCGAGCAGCGGCTTGAGGATCGACGCGGCGTCGATGGCTCCCTCGGCGGCACCGGCGCCCACGAGCGTGTGGATCTCGTCGATGAAGACGATGATGTCGCCGCGGGTGCGGATCTCCTTGGTGACCTTCTTCAGGCGCTCCTCGAAGTCGCCGCGGTAGCGGCTGCCGGCGATGAGCGAGCCGAGGTCGAGCGAGTAGAGCTGCTTGTCCTTCAGCGTCTCGGGGACCTCGCCCTTGACGATCGCCTGGGCCAGGCCCTCGACGACGGCCGTCTTGCCGACGCCGGGCTCGCCGATCAGGACGGGGTTGTTCTTCGAGCGGCGGGAGAGGATCTGCATGACCCGCTCCATCTCCTTCTCGCGTCCGATGACCGGGTCGAGCTTGTTGTCGCGCGCGGCCTGCGTCAGGTTGCGACCGAACTGGTCGAGCACCTGGCTGCCGCCCTGCGCGCCCTGGGTCGCCTCTCCGCCCACGGCCACCGCCTCCTTGCCCTGGTAGCCGGACAGGAGCTGGATGACCTGCTGGCGGACCCGGTTGAGGTCTGCGCCGAGCTTCACGAGCACCTGAGCGGCGACTCCCTCGCCCTCGCGGATGAGGCCGAGCAGGATGTGCTCGGTGCCGATGTAGTTGTGGCCGAGCTGCAGCGCCTCGCGCAGGCTCAGCTCGAGGACCTTCTTCGCCCGGGGCGTGAAGGGGATGTGGCCGGTCGGCTGCTGCTGGCCCTGGCCGATGATGTCCTGGACCTGCTCGCGCACGGCGTCGAGCGAGATGCCCAGAGACTCGAGGGCCTTGGCGGCGACGCCTTCGCCCTCGTGGATGAGACCGAGCAGGATGTGCTCGGTACCGATGTAGTTGTGGTTGAGCATCTTCGCCTCTTCTTGGGCGAGGACGACGACGCGACGGGCACGGTCGGTGAATCTCTCGAACATCTTCTTTGCTCCCTTGGTGACGGGGTGGAGTTGTCGCCACCGATACGCAGTCGGTGCCCGCAGGGGGTGGCACCGGTTTACACAGAGAGTAACCACGGGACACCGCTTAATCAGCCCCTGTTCGCTGGGGGCATAGAGCGTCCTCGCGGCGGGCCGCGGGAGGCCTCCGGGGTCGGGCTGACAGGGCCGGCGACTAGCCTCGGCCCCATGGGCACCTTCACCGTCGGCCTCGTCCCGCACCCCACCAAGTCGGTCATCGACAGCGTCGCGATCCTCCGTGACTGGACGGCGCGATCCGACGCCCACCTGCTCGCGATGACCGCCGACGCGGCCCGGGTCGGCGACGGCGTCGAGCTCGTCGACGAGAGCGTCTTCCGCGAGCGCGTATCGGTGGTGGTGGCCCTCGGCGGCGACGGGACGATGCTCGGCGCGATGCGTCTCGTGGCCGAGCGGCCGGTGCCCGTGCTCGGTGTGAACTACGGCAACGTGGGGTTCCTGGTCGAGGTCGAGCCGCGCGACCTGCCCGAGGCCCTCGATCGGATCGGCGAGAAGCAGTTCTCGCTGGAGGCGCACCATGCCCTCGAGGTGACCCACACGTCGTCCGGTTCCGAGAGCACCTACCTGGCGTTCAACGACGTCTCGGTGGCACGGCGCCCCGGCGAGGGCGTCGTCACCGCCGACCTCGTGCTCGACGACACCCCCTACGGCTTCTACAAGGCCGATGCGATCGTCGCCTCGACGCCGGCCGGCTCGACCGCCTACAACTACGCGGCCGGAGGGCCGATCCTGTCGCCGGCCGTCGCCGCCGTCGTCGTCACGCCGGTCGCGCCCATGTCGGGCATCGACCGCTCGGTGGTGCTGGGTCCGCGCGAGCTGCTGCGGTTCGAGATCGGCGACGGCACGCACTCGGCCGCGCTCGAGATCGACGGGCGCGTCATGGCCGACGTGAGCGCCGGGTGCGTCATCCGCCTGCGCCTTCGGCGCGACGCGGGGCAGGTCATCCGACTCGACGCCGACCGCCACGGCCGCAAGGGGCGGCTGAAGCTGAGCCTGCTCGACCTGCCGCTGCGCGAGGACCAGCTGCTCGAGCTGGTGCCGAGCGACGTGCGGGCGCGGTTCCGTGAGCGGGCGGAGCGCGGCGCCCGCTCCGCCGACGTCGACTCCGCCCGCTGACGCCGCGGTCGCGCGCCCTCTCGCCGCGGCGGCGACGGTGGTCAGAAGTCGCCCTTCGTTCGGCGCTGAAGGGCACCTTCTGACCATGGTCACCAGCTCGGCTGCATCGGTGGTCAGAAGTCGCCCTTCATTCAGCACTGAAGGGCACCTTCTGACCAACCTGACCCGGACCGGACTCGGCGGGGTCGAACGTGACCCTCTGCCAGGCACGGAAGAGCATCTTCTACCCACCCGCTCAGTGACATCTGAGGCTGTCGCCTCTAACGGAGAAGGCGCTCGACGCGGGCGATGAGTTCCGCGGCCCGCCGCCCGTCGAGGTCGTCGCCCGTGCAGCGGACCGTCCGCCAGCCCGCGTCGGCGAAGCGCTCTCGCCTCAGGATGTCGTTCCGGAATCTCCGACGATCGAGCCGGTGCTCGTCACCCTCGTACTCGATCGCGACCTTGCACCACCGGTACCGCAGATCCAGCTTGCCGAGATAGCGACCGCTGGCGTCGTAGGTCGGCTGGTTGATCTCGGGCTCGGGCAACCCGGCGCGGACGAGCAGAAGGCGCAGATCGGTCTCTCTCGGTGACTCGACGCCCGAGCGGACGAACTCGAGCGCGGCTCGAACGCGCCCGGCACCCGGTACCCGACCCACGGCGGCGATCGCAGCGACAAGGTCGTCGATCGGCCGTTCGCGCGCCTCCGCGTGAGGCGACCATGAACCGGCCAGAGAGTCGCCGACGCGGACGAGCTCGTCGAGGGTCAGCAGGGCGCCGGATCGCGCCCAAGCCGAGAGAGGATCATCGACCGGGAGTTCTCGTCGGGTCGAGTTCTCGGTGCGCGGGAGTGCCGACGACGAGACATCGAGCCGCATCGGCTCGGAGAGTCGCGTCGGGGCCGACCGGTGCCCGACGACGCCTGGCCGACGTGGTCCGCGCCCGACGCTCGTGCTGACATGCAACGGCTCGATCCCGGTGCTGACACGGAGCGGGACGGGCAGACCCCACAGCGCCAGCGCCGTCGTGTGTGAGAAGACCCAGCCGTTCAGCATGACGGGCTGCAGCGCCAGTGCTCGATCGACGACCATGGCCGATGGGCTCGCGAGGGCGGCCGATCCGGTCCCGGCTAGGCATGGCACCGACGCCAGGCCGAGCGGCCTCGCGGCGTTCGTGGCACCGTCGTGAATCGCGCCGCGCTCGGAGCCGACACGGACTCCGCGATGCGGTGCCACGAGATCGGGGCCGCGGAGGCGCTTGCCTCCGACTCCAGCTCCTGTCGCCTCGGCGACGGAGAACGGACGATCGACGAGGTCAGGGGGCAGAGGGATGCGGGGCATGAGCCGAGACTGGCGTGATGGAGTCGACCCGCCCCTCCTCGGCTTGGCCCTCTGGGGAGGATTCGGCCCGTGAGGCGATCGGGGAGGACTCGCCCTGCCGGGGGAGCCCCTGGTCGCCCAGAGCCGACGTCTCACGGTGGGCGGAGAACGTCCTTGCAGCAGGCCGGGAAGGGCTACTTCTGACCACCCAGGCCAGAGGCCCACTCAACCCAGCTCGACGGTGGCGGAGAACGTCCCTGCAGCTGGCCGCGAAGGGCTGTCACCGACCACCGTGGCCAGGGGCGGGGCGCACGGAGTAGGGCCGCCACCCGAGCGGACTCGGGGCGGCGGCCCTCCGACGCGGAGAAGCAGACGCGTCCTACTGCAGGTACAGCTGGAGGTCCTGGCTGACGGCCTTGGCGAACATGCGCAGGCGGGCGCGGCTCTCGACGCGCGAGACGGCCTGGCGCGACGAGTGGACGCGCTTCGAGATCTCGTCGAGGGTCATCGGCTGGTCGTCGTCGAGGCCGAAGCGCATGCGGATCACGCGGGCCTCGTCGTCGGGCAGCGTCGCCACGAGGGCGTGCATGTCGCGGTTGAGCAGCGAGTTCTCGGTCGCTGCGGTCGGCGAGGGGGTCTCTTCGTCTTCGATGAAGTCGCCCAGCTCGCTGTCTTCGGCGTCGCCGACGACGGTGTGGATCGAGACGGGCTCGTGCGAACGCGACTTGAGCTCGACGAGGTCGGCGACCTCCATCGCGACCTCGGCGGCGACCTCCTCGACGGTGGGCGCACGGCCCAGGTCGACGGTCAGGTCGCGCTCGGCCCGCGAGATGCGGTTGATGCGCTCGACCGTGTGCACGGGGATGCGGATGGCGCGCGCCTTGTCGGCGAGGCCGCGGGCGATCGCCTGGCGGATCCACCAGGTGGCGTAGGTCGAGAACTTGTACCCCTGCGTGTAGTCGAACTTCTCGACGGCGCGCACGAGGCCGAGGTTGCCCTCCTGGATGACGTCCATGAACGGCAGGCCGCGCTGCGTGTAGCGCTTCGCAATGCTGACGACGAGGCGCAGGTTCGCGGTGATCATGCGGTCCTTGGCACGCTCGCCGTCGTGCTGCAGCCACTTGAGGTCGCGCATCATCTGGGCGTGGGCCTTGGTGCGGTCCTTCTTGATCGCGTCGGCGGCCTGGAGGTCCTTGAGCTTCTCGGCGGCGAACAGGCCGACCTCGATACGACGGGCGATCTCGGTCTCCTCGGCGGCGTCGAGGAGGGGCATGCGGCCGATGTGGCGGAGGTAGTCGCCGACCTGGTCGGTGGAGGCCCCGCGGACCTGCGACAGGACTTCGACTTCGGTGTCGTCGGTCGCTGTGTCGGTGCTCGTGTTGCGCGTGGTGACGGAGGTGTTCGTCATCGTTCTCTCCCTGCTTCGAATGCTGACTGTGCTGCTGTCGAATAAGTTCGTGAAGCTCTTCGGCGTGATACGAGTCTGGCGTGCGGGAGTTTCGGCGCGAAAGCCGCGGAAGCGCTTCGCGGGGGTTCTCGGAGCAGGCACACAGGGTTTCGAGTCGGACGGGGTACGAGAACGAACTGGCTTTGACGGCGAGCCTCGATCGGGTGTAGGCCTCTCGCCCTCCCGAGCGGGGTACATCTCACCGAGCCGATCCTCAAGGGAAGCCCGGATCTCCGGGCCTCCCGAGGCGCATCCGAGCCGGTGAGGGGTGACAGTCCGCCGCGATGCACAGTTCGACGCGTGCTGCTCGCCTTTTCTTCACCTCGTCTTCACCGGCCGTTCGGATACCGGCTAGGGGGACATCTTCGAGTGCGCAAAGCGGATGCGACCGGACAGCGCGAACGCCCGCCGACGTGGTCGGGCGGGCGTTCGGAGGGTCGAAGCCGAGGAGGCGCGCTACGGGGTGGCGGGCCGCGGACCGTCGTCGAGGTGGTCGGCGCCCCGACGGTCGGCCGCCAGGCGCTCGGTCTCGAAGTCGGCGGCCGCGACCTTGGCGCGCTCTTCCGCCTCGATCTTCGCGTACGCGGAGCGCTCGGTCCGGTCGGCCCGGATCAGCGAGCGCACGACGAACCAGAAGATGAGACCGACGACGATGGTCGGCGTCAGCGAGAAGACGAACGCTCCGAGGTACGATTCAGGCACTCGTCAAGGGTACGTCCCGCGGTGTCACTTCACCAGCGGGAACAGGATCGTCTCGCGGATGCCCAGGCCCGTGATCGCCATGAGCAGGCGGTCGATGCCCATGCCCATGCCGCCGCTCGGCGGCATGCCGTGCTCGAGCGCCGTCAGGAAGTCCTCGTCGAGGCGCATCGCCTCGACGTCGCCGCGGGCCCCGAGGGCGGCCTGCTCGACGAAGCGCTCGCGCTGCACCACCGGGTCGACGAGCTCGGAGTACGCCGTGGCCAGCTCGAATCCGCGGACGTAGAGATCCCACTTCTCGACGACGCCCGGCTTCGAGCGGTGGCTGCGGACGAGCGGGCTCGTGTCGACCGGGAAGTCCATGACGAAGGTCGGACGGTCGAGCGACGGCTTGACGAAGTGCTCCCAGAGCTCTTCGACGAGCTTGCCGTGCGTCTCGTGCGGCACGACCAGGTCGACCGTGGCGGCCAGCGCCTGCAGGTCGGCGACCGACGTCGTCGGGGTGACCTCGACGCCGGCGGCCTCGCTGAGCGACTCGTACATCGGCACTCGGGCCCATTCGCCCCCGAGGTCGTACTCGGTGCCGTCGGCGAGCGTCACGACGTGGGTGCCGGCGACGGCGAGGGCGGCGTTCTGCACCATCTCCTGCGTCAGACGGGCCATCTGCTCGTAGTCGCCGTAGGCCTGGTACGCCTCGACCATGGCGAACTCGGGCGAGTGCGTCGAGTCGGCGCCCTCGTTGCGGAAGTTGCGGTTGATCTCGAACACGCGGTCGATGCCGCCCACGACGGCGCGCTTGAGGAACAGCTCGGGCGCGATGCGGAGGAACAGCTCGGTGTCGAACGCGTTGCTGTGCGTCTGGAACGGCCGGGCCGCGGCCCCGCCGTGCATCGTCTGCAGCATCGGCGTCTCGACCTCGAGGTACTCGTGCGAGTCGAAGGTGCGACGCAGCGAGGCGACGGCCGCGGCGCGGGCGCGTACGGTGGCGCGGGCCTGGTCGCGGACGATCAGGTCGAGGTAGCGCTGACGGACGCGGGTCTCTTCGCTGAGCTCGCCGTGCAGGTTCGGCAGCGGCAGGATCGCCTTCGACGCGATGGTCCAGTCGGTCACCATGATCGACAGCTCGCCGCGACGCGACGAGATGACCTCGCCGGTGACGAAGACGTGGTCGCCGAGGTCGACGAGCTCCTTCCAGTCGGCGAGGGACTGCTCGCCGACCTCGGCGAGCGACACCATCGCCTGGATGCGCGAGCCGTCGCCGGCCTGCAGCGCCGCGAAGCAGAGCTTACCCGTGTTGCGGGCGTGCACGATGCGGCCGGCGAGGCCGACGACGTCGCCCGAGCGGCTGTCGGTCTCGAGGTCGACGTGGCGTGCGCGGACGGCCGCGATCGTGTCGGTGACGGGCACCCCGACCGGGTAGGCCTCACGACCGGAGTCGAGCAGGCGCTGCCGCTTCGCGAGGCGGACCTGCTTCTGCTCCGACGCCTCGCGCGCCTCCTCGCTGACCGCCTGGCCGTCGGCGCCGGCGGCACCGTCGATCGCGGGCGAGGGGGTGGGGTCGGACGAGGCGGTCATGTGTCAGCTGCTCCAGCGGGAAAGAGAGGGGTGGGAGGCGCGGTGCCGGTCAGGCGCCCGGGCCACCGGATGCGGACGACCCGTCGTCGAACGAGGCCACGTCGATGGTACCGGGGCCGACGGACCCCTCGGCGATGCCGAGCGCGCGGTCCATCGCCGACCGCACGAGCGGGGCGATGACCCGGCCGGGCTCGGGCATCCCCAGCTCGGCGAGCAGGTCGACCGACTGGCGCACGATGGCGGCCGAGAACTCCGTCGCCGTCGCCACGGCCTCGGCGTACCGGGGGCGGTCGGCGTCGGAGACGAGCACCGGCTCGGCGCCCATCTCGACGACGAGCGCCTGCCCGATCGGCTGCACCGGCACGGGAGCCGTGACCGCGCAATAGGCGCCGCGCAGGCGCACCAGGTCGATGGTCGTGCCCGTGAAGGTGAGGGCCGGATGGATGGCGAGCGGGATGACGCCGGCGGCGAGCGCGGGTCGAAGCACCTCGAGCCCGTGGGCGGCCGAGGTGTGGACGACGAGCTGCCCGGGCTGCCAGCCGCCCGTCTCGGCGAGGCCGGACACCAGGTCGGCGAGCTGATCGTCGGGCACGGCGATCAGCACGAGCTCGCTGCGCTCGACGACCTGCTGCACGGTGAGGATCGGGACGCCGGGCAGGATCGCCTCGGCGCGGTCCCGAGCCCGGTCGGAGACGGCCGAGATGCCGACCACCGCATGCCCGGCCGCGGCGAGCGCCGCCCCGAGGATCGGCCCGACGTGCCCCGCCCCGATGACGCCGACGCCGAGTCGGCCGCTGCGCTGGGGGCTCACGGGCGCTCCCCCGCGCCGTCGGCCCCGGCCCCGGCCCCGGTGGCCGCCGGATCGGGAGAGACCGCAGGAGGCGCGGCGACGGTCCCGAGCGGAGTCTCCGCGGGAGGCGCGCCCCCGGCCCCGGGCGGAGTCTCCGCAGAGGATGCCGCAGGAGGCGCGGCGACGGTCCCCGCAGGAGGCGCGGCTTCGGAGGACGCCCCGCTCACGGCGGCCGACAGCCAGCGGTGCGTCCGGTCGGCTCGCGCCGCGCCGACGGCGTCGCGTGACGCCGCGTGGAAGAAGCCGAGGGCGTCGTGCTCGTCGAGCGCCCCGATCTCGGCGGTGATCGGCCCCTGGACGGTGTGCACGCTCACCTCGGCGAGCCGGAGTCGACGCAGCAGCGGCCCCTGTCGGAGCGCGACGCTCTGCATCCGCGGCAGCGGCACGATGACGAGTCGGCGCCAGACCGCGCCGGTGCGCAGCAGCACGGCGCCCGGCGCCGAGCGGAACCCGTTGCGACGCCACGAGAACCAGCGCAGCACGGCCGCGCGACGCGGCGAGACGGTGAAGCCGCCGTCGGCGCCCGTCGAGGTGAGGCTCTGCTCGACGATCGAGACGGTGCGCGCCGCGTGCTCGCCGGCGGTCTCGCGGAACTCGCGCGCGACGCCCGCCGGATCGGTGGCGAGGGGCCCGGTCGAGGCGACCAGCGCCTCCTCGGTGTCCGCGTCGGCGGCGGCGACCCCCACCAGCTCGGGCAGCACGAACTCGAGCACGCGCCGCACGTCGCCGATGTCGCCCACGGGCAGGATGCTCGTGTTGCTCTGCCCGTCGGCGCCCTTCGCACTCGACCGCGAGGCCCGGTTGATCGAGACCTCCCACCAGCCGAAGGGCCGCCAGAGCAGCGGCTGACCGACCTTGACCGAGTGGATGCGCCCGGGCGGCAGGGTCTCGTTCGTCGTCGAGAAGAGGCCGTAGCCGATGCGGACCCCGTCGCGCGTCGACGCGATGCTGAAGCGCAGCGACTTCGAGACGCGGTTGACGTAGAAGCCGCCCGAGCCGAGCAGCGCCGGCAGCAGGGCGAACAGCAGGAAGAACTCGCCCGTCACCGCGATGCTGACCGCGACGGCCACGGCGGCGGCGATGATGAACAGCGTGTAGCCGCTCAGCAGCACCGAGCCGATGAGACGGCCCGGCGCGATGCGGACGACCGAGTCGGGGTCGACCTCGCGCGGGTCGAGCTCGGGGGCCAGGAGCTCGTGGGCCCGCTGCTCGACGACGTGGCCGAGTCCGCTGCGGACGGGGGCTCCGCCGGGTCCGGTCACCGCGCCTCCCGGGCCGTCGACCGCCGACCGCCCGCCCGCGGTCGGGCCGGAGCGCTCCGGACGCTGGGCCCCGGAGGCGCGGCGCAGGATCTCGCGCCGGAGGTCGTCGGCCGCGGCCCCCTTCAGATACGCCAGCACCACGTTGGCGTCGTCACCCGCCTGGTTGACCTCGAGCCGAGCCGCGCCGAAGATCCGTGCGAGCAGCGGCCGCTGGATGTTGATGCCCTGGATCCGGTCGAGCCGCGCCCGACGGTTCGTGCGGAACACGACGCCGCTGCGGATCTCGACGATCTCCTCCGTCACGCGGAACGTGTTCATGCGCCACGACAGCCAGAACAGGCCGACGAGCGCCGCGATCACGACGACGAGGCCGAGCAGCGCGAAGCCGAACCAGCCGTTCTGCCAGACGTAGCCGAAGGCGTCCCCCTCGTCGTGGCCGCCGCGGCGACCACCCGGCAGGAACAGCTCGAGCACCCAGTCACGGGCGTTGTTGATGATGATGCCGAGGGCCACGACCAGCGCGATGCCGCCCTTGAGCACGGGCGTCGCCGGGTGCAGCCGGTGCCACTCGCCGTCGGTCAGCGCCGCGACCTCCGGCGGGGCCGAGCCGCCGAGCGGGGCGGAGCCAGACTGCGCGTCCGGCTGCGCGCCCGCGGGGGCCGAGCCGTGGTCGCCGTCGGGGGCGCCGTCGCTCACAGGCCCGCCCGCCGCGATTCGGCCAGACCCACGAGGCGATCGCGCAGCGCGTCGGCGTCGTCGGCCGGCACGCCGGGGATCGTGACGCCCGACGCGGCCGCGGCCGTGACGAACTTGAGGTCGCTGAGACCGAGGGCGCGCACCACGGGCCCCCGGTTGATGTCGATGAGCTGCATGCGGCCGTAGGGGACGGCGACGAAGCGGACGAACATGACGCCCTTGCGCAGCAGCAGGTCGTCGTCGCGCAGCTGGTAGCGGATCGCCCGCACCCGTCGCGGGGTGAACGCGGCGACCAGGGCGAAGATCACGACCACCGCGGCCGTGATGCCGTACGCCCACCACCGGTCGAGCAGCCACAGGGGCGTCGTCGCGGCCGCGACGATCAGCCCGGTGACGACCCAGCCGATCAGCTCGGGCCAGACGTACTTCGGCGAGACGCCCGTCCAGACGCCGGCGGTCGGACCGGCGTCGGGTCCGTCCGAGACGGCGTGCGCGCCGTCCGGGTGGTCGTCGCCGCGGGCGATGTCGTCGTAGGCGCTGTCGAGTCGATCCATGGCGCGGGCTCCTCCGGTGATCACGGGCGAGGCGGGACGGCCCTCAGACCGCCTGCGCCCCCGGTCCGCCGTCGTCGTCGCCCGGCGGCACCGTGCACATGCGCTCGGCGACGACGCCCGCCACCAGGAGGGCGAGGCCCCCCACGACGGCGACGATCGTGGGCACGAGCGAGCCTACCGCGACGCTCACGCCGCGAGTCAGCATGAAGATCAGCACCCCCGCGGCGGCCCCGCCGAACAGTGCGCCCGACAGGCTGCTGGCCTTCGCGAGCAGCAGCACGCGGGTCGCGTAGTACGGGTCGATCCGGTCGGTGCTGGTGCCTCGGGCGACGCGTCGCACGGGCACCGCGAGGCTGATGACGATGCCGCCGATGGCGAGCAGCACGAGTCCGAGCGGCACCGGCGGCACGAGCGCGGCCCGCCCGTTCGCGACCAGGGCCGTGTCGACGACGAACCCGCCGAGGAGGGCGACGACGCCGAGCGCGACGAGGGTGGCGGGGCGGGTGTGCTTCATGCGGTGGCTCCCTCGTCGCGGACGGCCGGAGCCGAGGAGGCGCGGCGCCCGTCGTGCAACCGCGTCGCGCCCGGCACGGGGTGCGTCCGGTCGGGCAGCGCGGCGATCAGGTCGGTGACGCGTCCGAGCGAGCCGAGCCGCGCCTCCTCGTCGATCTCGGACCAGGGCTCGAGCACGAAGGCGCGCTCGGCCGCCCTCGGATGCGGCAGGGTGAGGCGCTCCGTCTCGAGCTCGAGGTCTCCGAAGGCGACGATGTCGAGGTCGAGGGTGCGGTCGCCCCAGCGGACGTCGCGGGTGCGCCCGTGGTCGGACTCGATGGACTGCAGGGCGTCGAGCAGGGCGATCGGGTCGAGGCTGGTCTCGACGAGGGCCACGGCGTTGAGGTACTCGGGGCGCGTCTCGTCGGGGCCTTCGGGGGTCAGCGCCACCGACGAGACCGGCGTCGAGGCCGAGACGACCGTGACCCCGGCGACGGCGTCGAGGGCGGCCACGGCGTCGCGGAGCAGCTCGTCGCGAGCGCCGAGGTTCGAGCCGAGGGCGACGACGGCGCGGGTGACGGGCCCGGTGGCGTCGCTCACGGGCGTTCTCTCACGATGGTGATCGAGACGTCTCCGAACGGCACGGTGATGGGCGCGCTCGGCTTGTGCACGGTGATCTCGGCCCGGGCGGCGGCCGGGAACGCGAGCACGACCCCGGCGAGCCGCTCGGCGAGGGTCTCGATGAGGTCGACGGGGTCGGTCTCGACGGCGGCGACGAGCTGCTCGGCCAGCACGCCGTAATGGACGGTGCGCTCGAGGTCGTCGGAGCCCGCCGCGGCACGGGTGTCGAGGTGGACGACGGCGTCGACGACGAACTCCTGGCCGTCGCGGCGCTCGTGGTCGAACACCCCGTGATGACCCGTGGCGCGCACGCCCGACAGTCGCAGCACGTCGAGGCCGACGGCGATCGTCGGCGCGGGCGTCCGGCCGGGGATCGGGACGGGCGACGGGGTCGGCGTCGGCGACGGCGGGGTCGGCTCGACCGGTCGCGGGTCGTCGGGGCTCATGCGTGCCGGGCCGGTCGGCTGGGGAGGGCGCCCTGCTGCCAGGCCCCCCACACGTCGAGCGCCGCCCGGGTCGCCGCGACGTCGTGCACGCGCACGGCCCAGACGCCGGCCTGCGCGGCCAGCACGCTGATGACGGCGGTCGCCGGGTCGCGATCGTCGACGCTCGCCCCCTCGGGGAGCAGATCGGCGAGGAACCTCTTGCGCGAGGCCCCGATCAGCACTGGCAGACCGAGACGGTCGAGCTCGTGCAGACCGGCGAGCACCCGCCAGTTCTGCGCGGCGTCCTTCGAGAACCCGATGCCGGGGTCGAGCACGATGCGCGCCGGGTCGACGCCCCGCGCCACGAGCTCGCCGACCCGGTCGGAGAGCTCGTCGCGCACCTGGGCGACGACGTCGTCGTAGTGCGGCCGGTCGGTGCCGTCGAGGGGGCCGCGCCAGTGGGTGGCCACGAACGTGCTGCGGGTGTCGGCGACGACCTGCGCCATGAAGCGGTCGGCCAGGCCGCCCGAGACGTCGTTGACGATTTCGGCGCCGGCCTCGACGGCGGCGTAGGCCGTGGCCGCGTTCATCGTGTCGATGCTGATGCGGATGCCCTCGGACGCCAGCTGCCGGATGACGGGGAGCACACGGCGCTGCTCGTCGATCGGCGCGACGCGGGCGCTGCCGGGGCGGGTCGACTCGCCGCCGACGTCGATCACGTCGGCGCCGGCCGCGACCAGCTCGCGGGCGTGCCGCAGTGCGTCGTCGACCTCGACGTACCGGCCGCCGTCGCTGAACGAGTCGGGTGTCACGTTGAGGATGCCCATCACGAGCGTGCCGCGGCCCGACGGCTGCGCGTGGGCGCCGGCACCGGTCGGCACGACCTCGAGCACCCGCGTGGCGACGTCGGGCTCGGGGGCCGGGCGGCGGTCGCCCGTGACGCGGGGTCTCAGCTCGTCGGCGCCGCGGACGGGCGGCACGACGAGGCCCGGCGCCGCGTGCGACCCGACCCGGGTGCGGGCGGCCGCGGCGTCGCGGTCGTCGAGGGGGCCGTCGAAGCGCCCCCCGGCGATGAGGCGGCGTCCGGAGGCGCGGGTCGGCTCCCCCTCGCCGCCCACTGTCGCGGAAGCGGAAGCGAGACCGGAAGCGGAACCGGAGACGGCCGCGCCCGCGGCACCGGCCTCACCGGAGGCGGCGGGTGCCGCCGGCGCGGAGGCCGCTGGCGCGGAGGCCGCCGGCGCCGAGGGCGTCACGCCCACCGGGCCGCCCGGAGTGCGCGTCGCGGGGGTCTGCGTGACCGGGGGCAGCTGGGCCGGCGGCCGCACCGCCGCACGTTCGCCGAGCGAGAGCACGAGGCGACGCTCGCTGCCGGCGGCGGGGGCGCTGGCCGGAGGGGCGTCGAGCACGACCGGGTCGGGGTATCGCTCGCGACCGCGGGGGCGCTTCCAGACACGCCTGGCCGACGTCTCGTCGGGTGCCCGGTGGGCTCCGCTCGGTGAGTCGGTCACGGCGTGGCGCCTCCGATCGGGCAGGGACGAACAGGATCGATACCCAGGGTAGCGACCGCACCGGTGTCGTCGAGCCGGTGCGGTCGCCCCGAGCGGCGGTCAGGCCGTGGCGATGCCGGGGGTGGTGCGCGGCGGGCGCTGACGGCTGGTCGCGCCGTCGGCCTCGGGCTCGGAGCCCACGCCGCCGTCGACCGCGGCCGCGTCGACCGGCGCCTTGGTCGGCATCGGGATGGCGGGCCGGTCCGAGACGGGTCGCTTGTCGCTCGAGAGCCACTGCGGGCGCTCGGGCAGCTTCTTGACGTCCTTGAAGATGTCGGCCAGCTCGTCGTGGTCGAGGGTCTCCTTCTCGAGCAGCACGGAGGCGAGGTGGTCGAGCACGTCGCGGTTGTCGTTGATGACCTGCCAGGCCTCGTCGTGCGCCTGCTCGAGCAGCACGCGCACCTCGGCGTCGACCGTCTCGGCGATGTTCTCGGAGTAGTCGCGCTGACCCATGTCGCGGCCCATGAACTGCTCGCCCGAACCCTGACCGAGCTTGACCGAGCCGACCTTGTTGCTCATGCCGTACTCGGTGACCATCTTGCGGGCGGTGCCGGTGGCCTTCTCGATGTCGTTCGAGGCGCCCGTGGTCGGGTCGTGGAAGACGATCTCCTCGGCGACGCGACCGCCCATGGCGTAGGCCAGCTGGTCGAGCAGCTCGTTGCGGGTGACCGAGTACTTGTCTTCGAGGGGCAGCACCATCGTGTAGCCGAGAGCGCGACCGCGGGGCAGGATCGTGACCTTCGTCACCGGGTCGGTGTGCCGCATCGCCGCGGCGGCGAGGGCGTGACCGCCCTCGTGGTAGGCGGTGATGAGCTTCTCGTGGTCGTTCATGATGCGGCTGCGACGCTGGGGCCCGGCCATGACGCGGTCCACGGCCTCGTCGAGCGCGCGGTTGTCGATCAGCTGCGCGTTCGAGCGAGCCGTCAGCAGGGCGGCCTCGTTGAGCACGTTGGCCAGGTCGGCGCCCGTGAAGCCGGGCGTCTTGCGGGCCAGGACCTCGAGGTTGACCGAGGCTGCGAGGGGCTTGCCCTTGCCGTGCACCTCGAGGATCTGCTTGCGACCGTCGAGACCGGGGGCGTCGACGCCGATCTGCCGGTCGAAGCGACCGGGACGCAGCAGGGCCGGGTCGAGCACATCGGGGCGGTTCGTGGCGGCGATGAGGATGACGTTGGTCTTGACGTCGAAGCCGTCCATCTCGACGAGCAGCTGGTTGAGCGTCTGCTCGCGCTCGTCGTTGCCGCCGCCGACGCCCGCGCCGCGGTGGCGGCCGACGGCGTCGATCTCGTCGACGAAGATGATGGCGGGCGAGTTCTGCTTGGCCTGCTCAAAGAGGTCGCGCACGCGGCTGGCGCCGACGCCGACGAACATCTCGACGAAGTCCGAGCCGGAGATCGAGAAGAACGGGACCCCGGCCTCGCCGGCGACGGCGCGGGCGAGCAGGGTCTTGCCGGTGCCGGGAGGGCCGTACAGCAGCACGCCCTTGGGGATGCGGGCGCCGACGGCCTGGAACTTCGCGGGCTCCTTCAGGAACTCCTTGATCTCCTCGAGCTCCTCGATGGCCTCGTCGGCCCCGGCGACGTCGGTGAACATGACCTGCGGGGTCTCTTTGGAGTTCAGCTTCGCCTTGGACTTGCCGAACTGCATGACCTTGCTGCCGCCTCCCTGCATGGACGACAGGAGGAACCAGAAGATCACGCCGATGATCAGGAACGGCAGGAGGATGCCGAGCAGCGACACGAGCCAGTTGCTCTGCGTGACGGTGTCGTCGAAGTTCTCGAGGTCGGCGTCGGTGATCGCCGTGACGACCTCTTCGCCGCGCGGGGTCGCGTAGTAGAACTGCTCCTGCTTGTCGCCGTCTTTCAGCACGAGGTCGACCCGCTGCTCGTTGCTGAAGATGGTCGCCGACTTGACGTCGCCGGCGCTGATCGAGGCCAGACCCTTCTGGGTCGACACCTGCGTCGTGCTCGACGAGCTGATGACGCTCCACCCGATGCCGATGCCGATCACGGCGATCACGATGTAGATGATCGGGCCGCGGAAGAGTTTCTTGAAGTCCATGTCAGTACGGGCGGAGCCCGAGACCTTTCTGCAGGGAGAAGATGAGCAGAAGGTTACATCGAGCCCCCTATGCGCCCCATGGGTGTTCGCCGTGGGCCTAATGCACCCGCGCCGGAGCTAGCTGTAGACGTGCGGCGCCAGCACCCCGACGCCGCGCAGGTTGCGGTAGCGCTCGTCGAAGTCGAGCCCGTAGCCCACCACGAAGTCGTTGGGGATCTCGAAGCCCACGTACTTCACGTCGACGTCGACCTTCGCGGCCTCGGGCTTGCGCAGCAGCGCGAAGATCTCGACCGAGGCGGCGCCGCGGGTGCGCAGGTTGTCGAGCAGCCACGACAGGGTCAGACCCGAGTCGATGATGTCCTCGACGATGATGACGTCGCGACCGTGGAGGTCGGTGTCGAGGTCCTTAAGGATGCGCACCACACCCGACGACTTGGTGCCCGAGCCGTACGACGAGACGGCCATCCAGTCCATCGCCGCGCTCATCTTGAGCTCGCGCGAGAAGTCGGCCATGACCATGACCGCGCCCTTCAGCACCCCGACCAGCAGCGGGTCGCGACCGGCGTAGTCGGCCTCGACCTGACGGGCGACCTCGGCGATCTTCGCGTGGATCTGCTCTTCCGTGTAGAGGACGGAGGTGAGGTCGCTCTCGATGTCGCTGAGTTCCATGGCGGGGTCGTGCTCCAGAGGTGAGGGGAGGGGCGGTGGCGGGGATCTCAGGAGGCGCCGGTCGCGGCGAAGTGCAGCGCGCCTCCGGTGCGTTCCACTGTAATGCCCGGCAACGACACGGGCCCCTGGCCGTGCCAGTCGGTCACGAGACGCGCCACCTCGAGGGTCTGGGCGCGGCTGAGGGTCACGGCGAACTCGCTCGAGACGGCCAGGCGGATCAGCCGCTGGCGGAGGGCGGCGGGGTTCGCCGCGAGCGACCGAACGTCGAGCGAGATGCCGGCCTCGGCATGATCGGCCACCTCCTCCGCCTGCTCGAGGGCGAAGTGGTCGAGCGCGTCGCTGTCCTCTCTCAGCTGCGCGGCGGTGCGGACGAGCGCCTCGGCGACGCCCGGCCCGAGCTCGCGCTCGAGCACCGGCAGCACCGCGTGGCGCACCCGCACGCGGGCGTACGCGGGGTCGTCGTTGTGCGGGTCGTCCCACGGATCGAGACCGAGGTCGGCGCAGGAGGCGCGGGTCGTCTCGCGACGCACCCCCAGCAGCGGTCGGCGCCACCGCCCCGACACGGCGTCCATGCCGTGCAGGCTCACCGGGCCGCTGCCCCGCGCCAACCCGAGCAGCACGGTCTCGGCCTGGTCGTCGAGCGTGTGGCCGAGCAGCACGACGGCGGCGCCCGTCTCGGTGGCGACCTCGTCGAGCGACCGGTAGCGCGCCTCCCGGGCTGCGGCCTCGGGCCCGCCGTCGACGCCGACCCCGATGCGGCGGATCTCGACCGGGGCGAGACCGAGGGCGGTGGCGGCGGCCGCGGCGGTGGCCGCGACCTCGGCCGAGCCGGGCTGCAGCGCGTGGTCGACGACGACGGCCCCGGCGCGGAGGCCGGCCCGGGGCGCCTCGAAGGCGGTGGCGGCCGCGAGGGCGAGCGAGTCGGCGCCGCCGCTGAGGGCCACGAGCACGAGGGCGTCGGAGGGCAGCCCGTCGAGCGAGGCGCGGACGGCCCGACGCACGTCGGCCATGGCCGGGGTCAGGCGCGGGCGGGTCGGACGGTGCTCGGCGCTCATCTTGTAACGTTAGCGAAGCCGTCGACCCGCCTGGTCGGCACGCCCCCGAGACTGAAGCAGGAGCACCCATGGCCGCGTACGACGCCGTGATCGAGATCCCCAAGGGAAGCCGCAACAAGTACGAGGTCGACCACGAGACCGGTCGCGTCTACCTCGACCGCGTGCTCTTCACGGGCTTCGTGTACCCGACCGACTACGGGTTCTTCGAGAACACCCTCGGGCTCGACGGCGACCCCGTCGACGTGCTCGTGCTGCTCGACTACCCGCTGTTCCCGGGCGTGGGCGTCAAGGTCCGCCCCGTCGGCGTCTTCAACATGACCGACGACGGCGGCAGCGATGCCAAGGTCATCGCGGTGCCCGCGAAGGACCCGCGCTGGGAGCACATCCAGGACATCTCGGACGTCCCCGAGTACCTGCGTAAAGAGATCGAGCACTTCTTCGAGCACTACAAGGACCTCGAGCCCGGCAAGTGGGTCAAGACCGAGGGCTGGGGCGACGCCGCCGAAGCCGAGGCCATCGTCGAGGCCGGCATCAAGAAGCTGGCCGACGAGGGTCACTGACCCGTTCCGCATCATGAGGGGGCCCCGCGATCACTCGCGGGGCCCCCTCATGGTCTGACGAGGGAGGACGGACGTGTTCGAGAGCAAGACGGTGGTGGCGATCTGCGCGGGGATCATCCTCGTCGTCGCGGTCCTGATCTGGATCCAGATGACCGGCGCCTTGGCCGTCTTCTTCGATCCCGAACCCGAGGAGGACTACGCGATCGCGGTGCTGCGGTCCCTCTCGGTTCTGGCGCGCGCCTCCTGAGAGGCCGGGGAGGCGCGGCTAGAGCGTGATGCCGCGCTGCGCCATGAAGGCGACGGGGTTGGCGGCGGTGCCGTTGATGCGGGTCTCGAAGTGCAGGTGGCAGCCGGTCGAGTTGCCGGTCGAGCCGACGTGGCCGATCTGCTGGCCGAGGGCGACCCGCTGGCCGACCCCCACGATGATGCCGCCGTCGGGCTGGTGACCGTAGGCCGTCGTGATGCCGTTGCCGTGGTCGATCAGCACGTAGTTGCCGTAGCCGCCGTACCAGCCGGCGTAGACGACGGTCCCGGCCGTCGCGGCGAAGATCGGGGTGTTGCAGGCGGCGGCCAGGTCGGTGCCCGCGTGCAGGATGTACGCGCCGGTGACGGGGTTCACGCGCATGCCGAAGCCGCTCACGACGTTCCCGCCCGAGGGGCGCGTCCAGCCGAAGCTCGACGTGACGCCCACCGGGGTGCCCGAGGTCGGGCTGCCGAGTCGGGCGGCGCGGGCGGCGGCCTCGGCCTCCTTCTTCTTGCGCTCGGCCTCGCCCTTCAGGAACTGCTTCTCGGTCGTCTTCGTGTTCGTCTTGAGCGAGGTCAGCTGCGCCTGGAGGCGCGCGCCGTTCTCCTGCTGCTCGGCGAGCGAGTCGGCGGCGGCCTTCACGGCCGCGTTGGCGGCGTCGAGCGCGGCCTCGGCCTCGTCGGCCAACGCGCCCAGCGCCTCCTCGGCGACCTCGGCCTGGTCGGTCAGCCCCTGCGCCGTGTTGCGGTCCTGCGTGGCCTGCGAGTAGATGCCGTCGGCCTGCTCGGTGAGCTTGGTCATCGCGCCGAGCTTGTAGAGCAGCTCGCCCGCGTCGCCCGGGTCGGCGATCAGGGTGCCGGTCATGTCGTTGCCGTTGCCGCCCGATCGGCCGAGCTGGGCGGCGAGCTGACCCGCGCGCTTCTCGCTCGCGGCGGCGACGGTGGCGGCCGCGTCGGCCTGCCCGCGCAGCTGCTGGGTCCGGTACTGCGCCTCGTCGAAGGCGCTCTGCGCCTTCTGCAGCAGATCGCCCTTCTTCTTCGCGTCGGCGTTCTTGCGGTCGAGGTCGGCCTCGATCGTGTCGAGCAGCTTCTCGAGCCGCGCGATCTCGGCCTTCTTGGCCGCCTCGTCACCCCGCGCCTTCTCGACGTCGGACCACGACGGGTAGCTCGCCGCCTGCGCCGAGTCGACCGGTCCGCCGGCGACCCCCACGCCGACGACCAGGGCGAGCGCGACGGCGACGGCGGTCAGTCGGCCGCGACGACCGGCCGGGGCCGAGGTGCTCGAGGCGCCGGGGAGACCGAGGAGGCGGAGGAGAGTCATGCGTGTTCGATTCACTCGGGATGCTGGGCGGCGCCGACGTCGGCCCGTCGGACCTTCAAGCGCAGGTCGAAACTAACGGCGGCGGGGCCCGACGGCGGGAACCGCGCCGGAGTGGCGTGGCGACTCGTGTCGAGCCCGCCGTGCGGGCATCTCGTTTTGCATTAAGCCCGGCGGTTCCGTATGCTCGTCTCTCGGTTGCTCTGTGCTCTTCGGAACACACGGCCCCATCGTTTAGTGGCCTAGGACACCGCCCTTTCACGGCGGCAGCACGGGTTCGAATCCCGTTGGGGTCACTGGTTCGGCAACGATCCAGAGTCCGGTTAGTATAAGTAGCAATTGTTTGGCCCTGTAGCGCAGTTGGTTAGCGCGCCGCCCTGTCACGGCGGAGGTCGCCGGTTCAAGTCCGGTCAGGGTCGCGAAGGCGAGTTTCTCGCCTGGAGGGCACGTCCCTCCGGTGGGCCGGCAGGTCGGGGCGCAGTCTCCACCGAGGCCCCACGGCTGGGTAGCTCAGTTGGTAGAGCGTTCGACTGAAAATCGAAAGGTCCACGGATCGATGCCGTGTCCAGCCACCCAAGGCCCCGCCCCGGCGGGGCCTGTCTTCTTTAAGCCAGGGGTCGCGTGAGCATCGGCCACGACCCGGGCGTCGCGCATCCGCGCCACCGCTGGCTCGACCCGCTGCTCGCCGGACTCCTCGCGGTCGTCGTCACGGTCACCGGCAGCTGGAT
This sequence comes from Frigoribacterium sp. Leaf263, assembly GCF_001422285.1. Lineage (GTDB taxonomy): Bacteria > Actinomycetota > Actinomycetes > Actinomycetales > Microbacteriaceae > Frigoribacterium. The sequence goes on along the minus strand of NZ_LMMO01000004.1, from coordinate 251,440 downwards.
CCCCTCGTACTGGAGCGACGAGGCCACCACCCTGCTCGCGGCGCGCATGCCGCTGCCCGATCTGAGCGCGTTCCTCGGTCAGCGCGACGCGGTGCACAGCGTCTACTACCTGTTCATGCACGCCTGGATCGGCGTCGTGGGCGAGAGCGAGTTCGCCACGCGCCTCCCCGGGGTCCTCGTCACCGGTCTCGGAGCCGCGGGCGTGCTCGTCCTGGTGCGCATGCTGACGAACCGCACGACGGCGGTGCTCGCCGCCGTCATCTACGCCGTGCTGCCCCGCCTGACCCTCGAGGCGATCGAGGCTCGGCCGTACGCGCTCACCGCGGCCCTCGCCGTGTGGATCACCGTGCTGGTGCTCGTCGCGTCTCGCCGGCACAGCTGGTGGTGGTGGGCGGCCTACGGGGCAGGGCTCGCCGCCGCCGTCGCGACCTTCGTGCCGCTGGCGCTGATGGTCGTCGTGCACGGGGTGTTCCTCGCGTTGGCCCCGGCTCAGCGCCGTCGTCGGGGAGCCCGCCACCGCCTCCTCGGCTGGTCGGTGTCGACCGGGGCCGCGCTGCTCGCGACCGCACCGTTCATCGGCACCGTGCTCGGCGAGCGCAGCCGGCTGCTCGGGGCCGACGACCCCTCGACCGGCGCCGACATCACCTGGTGGACCGTGCTCGTCGAGCCGTGGTTCGCGACGTCGATCGCCTACGTCGTCATCGGGCTCGTGCTGCTGATCCTGCTCGGCACGCGCCTGCGCGACCGGGCCAGGACCCCCGGCAGCGTCGTGCTGCTCGGCGCGCTCTGGGTCGTCATGCCCATCGGCGTGCTGCTGCTGGCCGGCATCGCGCTCGAGCCGATCTACCAGGCGCGCCTCGCCGTGTTCGCCGCCCCCGGCATGTGCCTGCTGCTGAGCGTCGCCATCACCGGGTTCCGCCGTCGCTGGATCAGCATCGCGTTGATCGCGCTGCTGGTCGTCGCGTCGGCCCCGACCTGGGTGCTGCAGCGGCAGCCGACGGGCAAGGGAGGCGCGGCCGATCTGCGTCAGATCGCGAGCTACATCGAGCAGCAGGCGCGGCCCGGCGACGCCTTCGTGCTCGACGCGTCGGGCACCGTCTCGACCAGGCCCCGCCAGGCGCTCTACGCCTACCCGGACCGCTTCGACGGGCTGGAGGACGTCGCGTTCGTGCGCTCGGGCGCGTCCGAGGGCCGGTTCACCGACGTCACGCTGAGCCTCGACGACGAGACCCAGCGCGACGAGCTTCAGGAGCGCCTCAGCGACGTCGACCGTCTCTGGATCACCCGGCTGCAGGTCGACGCCGTCGACGACTCCGATCTGCGGACCCTCGGCGGCTTCGGCTACGACCTCGCGCAGGAGCACCGCACGGGCCGCAGCGTGGTCTACCTGTTCGTGCGCCCCGACGGCCGCGGCTGAGCACGGACCGCCGAGGAGGCGCGGGTCGGGTCGACCGTCAGCGTCGCAGATCGAGGGTGCAGCACTTGACCCCGCCGCCGCCCAGCAGCAGCTCGGAGAGGTCGACGCCGATCGGGTTGTAGCCGCGTTCGCGCAGCTGGCGCTCGAAGCCGGTGGCCCGGGCGGCGATGACGACGTTGTAGCCGTCGCTGTACGAGTTGAGCCCGAGGATCGCGGCATCCTGCTCGTCGACCAGGATCGCGTCGGGGAACCTCTCGCGGAGGATCTCGAGCGAGGGCGCGTCGAAGGCGCTCTCGAGGTAGGCGATGTTCTGGCGGCCCTCGACCGGCTCGGGGTCGAGCACGGCCACGGCGGTGTCCAGGTGATAGAAGGCGGGGTCCACCAGCGTGAGCCCGACGACCTCGCGGCCGAACACCCGGGCGACCTCGTCGTGCGAGCGGGTCGAGGTGCGGAACCCGGTGCCGGCGAGCACGACGTCGCCCACGAGGAGGAGGTCGCCCTCGCCCTCGTTGATCTCGCTCGGGACGGCGACCTCGAAGCCCGCGTCGCGGAACCAGTCCATGTACGCGGGGCCCTCGGGCTGGCGCTCGGGGTAGGTGAAGAGGGCGCCGTAGGCCTTGCCGTCGACGACGAAGCCGCCGTTCGCCGCGTAGACCATGTCGGGCAGGCCGTCGATCGGGTCGATCAGGTGCACGTCGTGGCCGAGCCCGACGTACGTGTCGTACAGCACCTGCCACTGGGCGACCGCCTTGGCCGTGTCGGTGGGCTCGGCCGGGTCCATCCACGGGTTGATCTTGTAGCTCACGGTGAAGTGGTCGGGTCGGCACATCAGCACCGTGCGCGGGGTGGCTCGACGGGTGATCGGGTTCTGGGGGTCTCCGGCGGTGTCCACGGAGTCGCTCGTGATGCTCACGGATGCCAGTGTCACACGCCGTGCGCGCAGGTGATCGGGCTGCCACGCAACGAACATGCGTTGTGAGCACTGTGCACGCAACGAGTAGGGTCTTCGGGTGGACAATCTCGATTTCGGCATCATCGACCTGCTCCGCCAGAACGCCCGCGCCGGGTACGGCGACATCGGGGCGTCCGTCGGCCTCAGCGCCTCGGCCGTGAAGCGCCGGGTCGACCGGCTCGTCGCCGACGGGGTCATCAAGGGGTTCACCGTGCAGGTCGACCCCGCGGTCGACGGGCTCGGCACCGAGGCCTACGTCGAGCTCTTCTGCCGCGGCACCGTGTCGCCGCAGGAGCTGCAGCGCATCCTCAGCACCGTGCCCGAGGTCGTCGACGCCGGAACGGTCACGGGCAGCGCCGACGCGATCGTCCACATGCGCAGCCGCGACATCCCCTCGCTCGAGGAGGCGCTCGAGCGCGTCCGCAACGCACCCAACGTCGACCACACCCGCAGCGCCATCGTCCTGTCGAAGCTGATCAGCCGACACCCGGCCTGAGCGGCTCGGTGCGCAGGGGAACCAGAACGGGCACGGGCAACCGCGAACGGGCGAGAGCACGGGCACGGCTCGCCGCGCCCCGGCATCCGCACCTCGGAGTCAGCGGAGACCTTGGAGCCGCGCGCCTCCGAGCCGGCGCAGGCCGCCGAGCTCGCGCAGGCCTCCGAGCCGCACCGCACCTCACCTCACCTCCGAGCTAGCGCAGGCCTCCGACCAGTCGGCGCAGCGAGGCGTCGGGGCGCCCGTCGCGGTGGGCGGCGACCGTGACCGTCTGCTCGTGCACGAACGGCAGCAGCTCGACGCGCCCCTCGTCGGTCACCTCGCCCGTCCACACGGCGACGTCGGCGCTGTTGCCGAAGGCCGACGACAGGGCCGTCCGCCCCTGACCGATCAGCCGGATGCGCAGCCCGCGGTAGTCGGCGACCCGCCGGGGCGCACCCGACGGCGCGATGCCGAGGTCGACGACGAGGTCGCGCTCGTCGTCGGCGTTCTGGAGCCCCCCGACGGCGGCCCGGTCGAAGAAGGCCTCGTCGCTCTCGACGACCACCGAGCCGACCTGGACCGGCGACCGCGGCGAGGTGATCAGCAGCCGGAGCGAGGCGGGCAGGGGCGAGGCGGTGCTGACGTCGACGCGGGCACGGGCGCGGGTGGCCGCCGCGATCAGCCGCACGAGGTCGACGGGGTCGCCGCCCGACGCCAGACGCAGCACGACCGACGCGGGTCGGTGCCGTACGAGCGTGCGCTCGACCGGGACGCCCCCGATCTCGCGCGACGCCCCGAACAGGTCGCTCCACGCCCTCTCGTCGCTTCGAGCCGCGGCGCGGACCCGGTCGAACTCGTCGAACGAGAGGTTCGCTCGCGCGGCCTCGATCAGCCGGACGACCGGTTCGGAGACGCCGTCGAGGGCGAGCGACTTCTCGGGCGACCGGGCCACGCGCGACCAGGCGCCCTGCGCGGTGACGGTGTGCGCGCCTCCTGAGGCCGTCGTCCGCCCGATCGAGGCACGGCGTCGACCAGCCGCCGGCGACCGCCCGGCGCGAGGGGCCGCGACGGGGCGGTTGACCACGAGCGAACCCGCCTCCACCTCGTCGAGCCAGCGTTCGACCTCGCCCGCGTCGAGCGAATGCAGGCCCGCGGTGATCGAACGGTCGAGCGAGTTCTGCACCTCGATGGCCTCGCCGAGGGTGTCGACGCGCATCAGGCCGATGACGGGCCCGCCGCGGGTGGGCGCGAAGAACGTTCCGCCCGGTCGCACGCCGTCGCGCACACCGGGCCGCCAGAGCAGGCCGTCGTCGTCGAGCCGCTCGGGCTCGACCAGCCAGCTCTCACCGGAGTCGAGCCGGGTCAGGGCGGCGAGCAGCGGCCCCTCGGCGGGGTCGATCAGCGGCCCGACGTCGGTCGTCACGACGTCCGGCCAGCCGACGCGGAGAGCGGCGACGGCGTCGACGAGCCGACGACGGAAGGCGTCGACCCGGATCGGCGACCCGACCACCACGACGAGGCGAGCGACCCACGGCGCCTGACCGGCGTGAGCCACCGCCCCCGCGACGACGTCGACGGCCGCGCGGTCGAGGTCGGCGCTCTCGGCCACGGCGACGGAGTTCAGCCCGGCGGTCTCGGCCCACATCTCGCGATCGCCGCGGAAGGAGCGGATCCGGGCCGCGTCGTCGAACGATCCGTGCTGCACGACGCGGTCGACGGCCGGGTGCATGAGCAGATCGTGGGCGAGCTCGAGGTCGTCGACGATCGCCGTCGACACGAGCGACGTCGGCACCCCGGCCGAACGCAGCAGGTCCGAGACGACCGACGCGGTGCGGCAGGCCTCCGACGCCGGGCGGACGACGACGCCGCTGCCGGCGGCGAGCGCAGCCGAGACGGAGCCGATCAGGGTCGAGACGGCCGAGTCGGCGGTCGGCACGACGACGGTGAGCCGAGGAGGCGCGTAGCGGGCACCGCGGACGTCACCCAGTCCGCGGGCGAGCACCGCATGCCAGCGGGCGGCGTCGACGGCCGCGGCGACGTCGAGGTCGGCCTCGGTCATGGTCGCGCCGGTCTCGCTGACCAACACCTCGATCAGGCGGGCCCGATGCGAGTCGATCTTCGCCGCCACCCGATCGAGGAGCTCGGCGCGGAGAGCATGCTCGCGACGCCCCCAGGCGACCCCGGCCTCGACCGTGCGCGCCACGATCTCCTCGAGGCGCCCGTGGTCCCGCACGCGGGCCCCCTCGATCTGCTCGAGACCGAGCTCGGAGGTGCGGGCGGCCACGAGGATCCGCCGGGCCCAGGCACGGACCGCGTCGAGGGCGGGATCCGAGTCGGGCGCGGAGACGAGGTCACCGTAGGGAGGCGCGGGCCGCGTGGATGCGTCGCCCGATGTCGCGTCGTCGGCCCCGTCGGCGTCGATGGCGTCGGCGGCGTCGGCCGCGTCGGCGAGGTCGTCACTCCCCGCACCGGCACCGGCACCCGCACCCGCACCGCCCCCGGCGCTCGGACCCCCGCCGATCAGGCCCCGGATGAGAGCGCCGACCGCCGCGTCGGACTCGGCGGGCGGCGCCGTCGGCGTGTAGACGGCCATGCCCCCGACCTCGGCCGCGACGACGCGGGTCTGAGCCGGGGCGAGTCCGTGCATCATCTCGAACACGACCGACCCGGCGACGTCGCGGTGGCGCGCGAGAGTCCAGGCGTGCGCGAGGTCGGTCAGGTCGTGCGTGGCGACGCCGACGTGCGCCACGGCGGCGTTCTCGGGCCGCAGGGCGTGATCGAGCAGGCGTCGGTACGAGGCGTCGGTCGCCGCCTTCGACGGGAGGGTGGGTGCGGCCCGCCCGTGACGTGCCGCCTCGACGGCCTCGGCGCCGAGGTTGCCGCCCTTCACCAGCCGGACGCGGATCGGCGCGCCGCCCTCGGCCACCCGCTGCCGCGCCCAGTCGGTGAGCAGCTCGAGGGTCGCGAGGGCGTCGGGCAGATAGGCCTGCAGCGCGATGCCGGCGTGCAGACCCCGCAGCGAGGGCTGATCGAGGAGGCGCGTGAAGACGTCGACGGTCAGGTCGAGTTCGCCGCGCCTCCCCATGTCGAGATCGAGCAGGGTCGGCGTCTCGCCGCTCCGCGCGAGCTCGTAGAGCGGGGTCAGCCGCTCGACGAGCGCCGCCGCGGTCTCGTCGAGGCCCCAGGGGCCGAACGGGCCGCCGACGTCGCGCAGCGAGAACGAGACGTGCCGCACGTCGCCACGGGCGACGAGCGCGCGCACCCGGGCGAGCCGTCGGTCGGCGCCCGCCGGTCCGACGACGGGTTCGCCCAGCGGGGCGAGGTTCGGCCACGATCCGTCGACGGCGAGCGCCGGCAGCTGCGCCGCGAGCCGCTCGGGCGTCTCGTCGACGACGAGGTGCTCGACCAGGCGACGGAACGCCCGCCGGGCGACGGGGATCACGGCGCGGGGCGCCAGCGGGCCGAAGCCGCCGCCGGTCGAGACGGCGGCGCGCAGAGGCCACGGGAGCGAGTCGGGCATCGAGCGGCTGAGGCCGTCGAGTCGGCGGGCCGCGACGGCCGGGTCGTCGACGAGGACGACGCCGTCGATGAACGCCGCCGTGAAGTCGAGACCCTCGGGATCGCGCGTCACCCGGGCCAGCCGGGCGGCCGTCGCGTCGACCGGTGCGCCGCTCGCGGCCTGCTGCCATCGCCGGGCGGTCTCGGCGGTCTGCTGTGTGAGGTCGGCGGCGTTCACATCGGGCATGGCCCGAGGATATGCCGCACCACCGTCTCTACACTGGGCGAATGTCCCACGAACTGACCGACGACGAGTGGGCCGTCTGGGACGCCTTCTACAACATGCGACGACGGCTCGATCGCGCGCTCGAGCTGCGCCTGCACACGCAGTCGGGCGTGTCGGCGGCCGAGTACGAGATCCTGGTGGGGCTGGGTCGCAGCGCCGACCGGCGCCTCCGGGTCCGGGACATCGCCGACCACATCGGCTGGGAGAAGAGCCGCGTCAGCCATCAGGTCACCCGCATGGAGAGGCGCGGGCTCGTGCGCCGCTCGGAGTGCCCGACGGACGGCCGCGGCACCTGGGTCGAGCTGACGGCCGACGGCCGACGCGCGATGCTGACGGCGACCCGTGGTCACACCGCGGCCATCCACGAGTACTTCGTGACCTCGCTCGGCGACGACGCGCAGACTCTGCAGGCCTTCGCCGATCGCGTCCTCGGCGCGATCGGAGCGGACGCCTCGCCCGACGGCCCCGCGCGCCCGGGCCCCGATCCGACCGCCTGACCGCCCGACCGCCCGACCGCCGGCCTACCGGTCCACCGGCCCGGCGACCCACCGATCGCCGCGACCTGCGCCGACCCCCGAGGAGGCGCGCCCGGGGAGGACCGGAGGCGTCAGTGGAAGCGGTGGTCCTGGATGGTCATCCGCGGGCCGAACTTCGGCTTCGAGAAGCCGCTCGCCGAGATGAGGCGCATCACCCGCTCGCGGTGACCCCGCCACGGCTCGAGCAGCTCGAGCATGCCGTCGTCGTCGACCGGCCTCCCGATCAGGGCCCAGCCCACGAGCGCGGGGAGGTGGTAGTCGCCGACGCTCGGGCTGTCGGCGTCGCCGTGCGAACGCTGCATCGTCTCGGCGGCCGTCCACACGCCGATGCCGGGGATCGACCGCAGGCGCCGCTCGACCCCGGGGCCCCCGCGCCCGAGCGACAGCGTCCGCTCGAGCGACGACGCCACGGCGCAGACCCGCATGACCGTGTCGGACCGCTGGGGACCGACCCCGGCGCGGTGCCAGTCCCAGCTCGGGATGCGGCGCCAGCCCGCGGCGTCGGGCGGCACGACCAGCCCCTCGGGGGCCGGCCCCGGCGCGGGCTCGCCGTGTCGGCGGACGAGATCGCGCCAGGCCCGCCACGCCTCCCGGCTCGTCACCTTCTGCTCGAGCACCGCCGGCACGAGCACCTGCACCACCTGGTTGACCCGGGTCAGCCGGAGCCCCGGCAGGCGGTGCCGGGCGTCGCGCAGCAGGGCGCTGCCGGAGACGTCGAGCCCCGACCAGTCGTCGCCTCGGCCGAGCATCTCGGGCACGGACTCGATGACCCACTCGGCGCCGGGGCCCCACGCGCGGGCGTGCACGCCGTCGGCGACCGCCTCGAGGCGCAGGGTCGCGGCCCCCGACGGCGTGCGGATCGCCCGCCACACGACGCCGCCGATCACGCGGTAGGCGGGGTCGCCGGCGCCCCGCGAGAGCGGCCGCAGGGTCGCCCGCACGTCGACCGGGTCGGACGGCCGGTACACGGTCACGACCGCTGGGCCGCCCGCCGGGTCGACGTGGTGCGTCGAGGCGGGATCGGACATGGAGCGATGGTAGACGCCGCCGCCGACACGATCGGGCGCGCGTGGTGCACGAGAAGGGGAGGAGGCGCGGAGAAGGAGGAGGCGCGGTGGGGCTGCGACCGGCACCGCGCCTCCTCGGCGTCACCGGGCCGGGATGACCACCGTGCCCTGGACGACGCCCTCGGCGATCGACGAGAGCGGGGCCTGCGCCGAGCGGGCGTGGGCGCGGAGGAGGCGGTAGGCGCTGTCGGTGTCGAGCTCGTGCCGGTGCGCGAGGAAGCCCTTGGCCTGCTCGATGACCACCCGGCTGTCGAGGGCCCGCTGCAGCTGCTCGCGCACCTCGTCGCCGTCGCGGATGACCCTCTCGCGGATGATGCTGATCGTCGCGACGTCGGCGAGCGCCTGGGCCGCCGTCGCGTCGGCGTCGTTCAGCGCGCCGTCGTGGTCGCGGAACAGGTTGAGCGACCCGATGGTCTGCTCGCGCAGACGCATGGGGATCGCGTGGGCCGAACGGTAGCCGGCGTCCACGGACGCCTCGGCGAAGACCGGCCAGCGGTCGACCATCTCGGCCGGGTCGACGACGGACACGACGACGCGTCGCGTGACGGCCTCGATGCAGGGGCCCTGCTCGGCCTCCAGCTGCAGCCGCCCGATGCCGCGGCACTCCTCGCTGGTGGCGGCCGCGACCTCGAGGTGCGCGTCGTCGGCGCCGAGGACGATGTTGCAGTCGGTCGCGTCGAAGAGGGTCGCGCACTGGTCGACGAGGGTCTGCAGCGTGTCGATCACGTCGTACTCGTTGACGAGCGAATCGGCCAGGCTGACGAACGAATGGACGAGTTGCGCTTCACGGCTCTCCGACATCGCCCCATTAAAGACGGCTGGCGGACACTGGGGACGGTTCGGCGGCCGACGGCGTGTCACTCGGGGCCGGCGGCCTCCCGGGCGGCGCCGTTCAGGGCGTCGGTCACGCGGTCGAGCTGCGGGAGCACGGCGGTGATGGCATCGTCGGTGCCCGAGGTCGAGAGCACGTAGCGGTACGCCTCGTTCAGCATCGACATCGTGTCGTCGCCCTTCTCGGTGAGGCGGAGGTGCAGGCTGCGACGGTCGCCGGGGTGCTTCTCGCGGAAGATGTGCCCCGAGCGCTCGAGGCGGTCGATGACGGCGGTGGTGGCCCCCGAGCTGAGGACGATGTCCTTCGCGAGCGCCCCCGGCGTGATGCCGGGCGTGTCGTTGATGGCGGTCAGCGCGGACAGCTCCATGGGGCTCACGTCGACGACCCTGGCGGTGTACACGCGGTACCGGCGGTGGGCCTCGTCGAGCTGGTGGAGGGTGTCGGCCAGTCGTGCGACGGACTCCGGGGTGTTGGCCGGGGTCGCGGGCAGATCGTCGTGCATGGGTGCTCTTTGCTCAGGGTGCGGGGGCGCGGTCGTCGCGCGCGGCTTCTTCCCGCGGGGCGGCGGGGCGGTGAGACCGTCGGGCCTCCCCCGATTCTGTCGCGCTGCGGGGTGCCGCGTCTATGCCCTGTTCGAGGCAGACGACGCCGCGGGCGGCCGGGATGCCCCGACCGCCCGCGACCCCGGTGCCCCGACCGCCCCGCCCGCGGGTCAGCCCGCCGTCGCCGCGAGCGCCACGTTCAGCTCGAGCACGTTCACCGTGGGCTCCCCGAGGTAGCCGAGGTCGCGGCCCTGGACGTGACTCTCGACGAGGGCCGACACCTCGTCGGCGGGCAGGTCGCGCGCGGCCGCGACCCGGGCGATCTGCAGACGGGCGTAGGCGGGGCTGATGTGCGGATCGAGGCCCGAGCCGGACGCGGTCAGGGCGTCGACCGGGATGCTCGCGGGGTCGACCCCGTCGCTCTCGGCGATCGCGGCCCGGCGCTCCTCGACCGCGGTCACGAGGTCGTCGCTCTCGGGCCCGAGGTTGCTGCCGCTCGAGGCCGAGGCGTCGTAGCCGTCGCCGGCCGCGGAGGGCCGCGACTGGAACCACTCGGGCAGAGCGACCCCGTCGGCGTCGGTGAACGACTGCCCGATGAGCGACGACCCGACGGTCTCTCCGTCGAGACGGACGGCCGAGCCGTCGGCCCGACCGCTCAGGGCGACCTGGCCGATGCCCGTGACGACCGCCGTGTAGACGACGCCGAGCAGCAGGGTGAAGACGAGCATGGCCCGGAGGGCGACGCCGTGCTGGCGGAACAGGGTGCGTGTGTTCATGGTCTCTCTCGTTGCGTGGGGGTCGCGGGCTCGGCTGGCCGGCTCAGAAGCCGGGGAGGAGGCTGACGACGAGGTCGATGAGCTTGATGCCGACGAACGGGGCGACGACGCCGCCCACTCCGTAGACGAGCAGGTTGCGCGACAGGATCGCCGACGCGGACGCCGCCCGGTACCGGACTCCGCGCAGGGCGAGCGGGATGAGCGCGACGATGACCAGCGCGTTGAAGACGATCGCCGACAGGATCGCCGACGCGGGCGAGCTCAGCTGCATCACGTTCAGCACCCCGAGCCCCGGGAACACCCCGGCGAACATGGCCGGGATGATCGCGAAGTACTTCGCGACGTCGTTCGCGATCGAGAACGTCGTGAGGGCGCCTCGGGTGATGAGCAGCTGCTTGCCGATGCGGACGATGTCGATCAGCTTCGTGGGGTCGCTGTCGAGGTCGACCATGTTGCCGGCCTCCTTCGCGGCCGAGGTGCCCGTGTTCATCGCCACGCCCACATCGGCCTGCGCGAGCGCGGGGGCGTCGTTGGTGCCGTCGCCCGTCATGGCGACGAGCGCCCCGCCCTGCTGCTCGCGGCGGATGAGCGCGAGCTTGTCTTCGGGCGTGGCCTCGGCGAGGTAGTCATCGACGCCGGCCTCGGCCGCGATGGCCTTCGCGGTGAGCGGGTTGTCGCCCGTGATCATCACGGTGCGGATGCCCATCGTGCGCAGCTCGGCGAAGCGCTCGCGCAGCCCGGTCTTGACGACGTCCTTCAGGTGGACGACGCCGAGCACGCGGGCATCGGCTGCGGTCGTCTTCATGGCGACCACCAGGGGCGTGCCGCCGGCGTTCGAGATCTCGTCGATGCGGGTCTGGAGCTCGTCGCGCTCGCTCGACGAGAGGCGGCGATCCTCCTCGACCCACGAGATGATCGAGTTGCCGGCGCCCTTGCGGATCCGGGTGCCGTCGGGCAGGTCGAGCCCGGACATCCTGGTCTGCGCGGTGAAGGGCACGATCTCCCCTCGCCGATCCTCGGCGTCGTGCCAGCCCGTCGTCAGGGCCAGGTCGACGATGGACTTGCCCTCGGGCGTCGGGTCGGCGAGGGAGGACCGCGCTGCGGCGTCGACGAGCTCGGCCGGTGCGATGCCGTCGAGCGGCGTGAACTCGGCGGCCTGGCGGTTGCCGTACGTGATCGTGCCGGTCTTGTCGAGCAGCAGCGTGGTGACGTCGCCGGCGGCCTCGACGGCGCGACCCGACATGGCCAGCACGTTGCGCTGCACGAGGCGGTCCATGCCGGCGATGCCGATGGCGCTCAGCAGGGCGCCGATCGTCGTGGGGATGAGGCACACCAGCAGGGCGATGAGCACGGGGATGCTCACCGACGCGTCGCTGTAGGCGGCGATCGGGTTCAGGGTCAGCGTGACGACGACGAAGACGATCGAGAGGCTCGCGAGCAGGATGTTCAGCGCGATCTCGTTCGGCGTCTTCTGCCGCGAGGCCCCTTCGACGAGACGGATCATCCGGTCGACGAAGGTCTCGCCCGGCTTGCTCGTGATCCGCACGACCACGCGGTCGGACAGCACGCGCGTGCCACCGGTGACGGCGCTGCGGTCGCCGCCCGACTCGCGGATGACCGGCGCGGACTCGCCGGTGATGGCCGACTCGTCGACGCTGGCGATGCCCCAGACGATGTCGCCGTCGCCGGGCACGACCTCGCCGGCGGTCACGACGACGACGTCGCCGAGGGTGAGATCGGCGGACGAGACGGACTCCGAGGAGGCGCGCTCGGCTCCGCCGTCGGACACCGCGTCGTACGCCGTGACGCGCCGGGCCGTGGTGCTCGTGCGGGTGGCCCGCAGGGTCTCGGCCTGCGCCTTGCCGCGCCCCTCGGCGACGGACTCGGCGAGGTTGGCGAAGACGACGGTCAACCACAGCCAGACGGCGATGGCGGCCGTGAACGAGCCGGGCACGGGCGATCCGCCCGAGGTCTCCGGGCCCGTGAAGAGCCCGGCCACGGCGAGGATCGTCGTGTAGGCGGCGCCGACCTCGACGATGAACATGACGGGGTTGTGCCACATCTCGCGCGGGTCGAGCTTGCGGAGGGCCCCCGGGAGGGCGGCGACGAGCTGGGCGGCCCCGAAGGCGCCGCCGCGCTTCGGCGGGGTGCCGGTGCCGGAGTCGGCGCGGGTGGCGTCGTCGGCGTCGTGTGACGCGTCGGTGGCAGGTGTGTCGGTGGTGGTCATGGTTACTGCAGCCCTTCGGCGAGCGGCCCGAGTGCGAGGACGGGGAAGTAGGTCAGCGCGGTGATGATCACCGAGACGCCGGTCAGGAGGCCCACGAACTGCGGGCGGTGGGTGGGCAGCGTGCCGGCCGTGGCGGGCACCCTGTCCTGTGCGGCGAACGAGCCGGCGAGCGCGAGCACGAGCACGATCGGCACGAACCGGCCGAGCAGCATCGCGACGCCGAGGGTCGTGGTGAACCAGGGCGTGCTCGCGGTCAGCCCGGCGAAGGCGGAGCCGTTGTTGTTCGCCGCCGAGGTGAAGGCGTAGAGCACCTCGCTGAAGCCGTGCAGCCCCGGGTTCCAGATGCTGGTGCCCTCGACGTCGGCCCGCACCGCGGGGATCGCGAAGCTCAGCGCCGTGAACGCCAGCACGATCGTCGGCGTGACGAGGATGTACAGGCTCGCGAGCTTGATCTCGCGCGGCCCGATCCTCTTGCCGAGGTACTCGGGCGTCCGCCCGACGAGCAGCCCCGCGATGAACACGGTGATCACGGCGAGCACGAGCAGGCCGTAGAGCCCGCTGCCCACACCGCCGGGGGCGATCTCGCCGAGCATCATGTTCAGCATCGCCATCATGCCGCCGAGGGCCGTGTACGAGTCGTGCATCGAGTTGACGGCGCCGGTCGACGTGATCGTCGAGGTCGTGCCGAACAGGGTCGACCCCCAGATGCCGAACCGCGCCTCCTTCCCCTCCATCGCGCCTCCGGCCAGCTGCGTCGCGGTGCCCGCGCCGCGCAGCTCGAACCAGGTCATCGCCGACAGCGACACGGCGAAGATCGTCGCCATGACCGCGGCGATGGCGACGCCCTGACGGGTCGAGCCGACCATGCGGCCGAAGGTCCGCGGCAGCGAGAACGGGATGACGAGCATCAGCAGCACCTGGAGGACGTTCGTCCACGGGGTGGGGTTCTCGAACGGGTGGGCGCTGTTGGCGTTGAAGAAGCCGCCACCGTTGGTGCCGAGCAGCTTGATGGCCTCCTGCGAGGCGACCGGCCCGCCGGGGATCGTCGCGGCGCCCCCCGTGAGGGTCGTCACGTCGGTGAAGCCCGCGAGGTTCTGGACGACGCCGCCGGCGAGGAGCACGAACGCCGAGAGGACGGCGAGGGGCAGCAGGAGGCGCGTGACGGCCCTCGTCAGGTCCACCCAGAAGTTGCCGAGGGTGCCGCTGCGGACCCGGGCGAGCCCGCGGATCAGCGCGACCGCGACGGCGATCCCGACGGCCGCCGACACGAAGTTCTGCACGACGAGTCCGAGCACCTGCACCGCATAGCCCATCGTGATGTCGGGCGAGTACGACTGCCAGTTCGTGTTGGCCACGAACGAGGCCGCCGTGTTGAACGACAGCCCCTCGGGCACGGCCGGGAAGCCGAGCGAGTACGGCAGGACCGCCTGGAGCCGCTGCAGGGCGTAGACGAACAGCACGCCGACGAGCGAGAACGCGAGCACACCGCGCAGATACGCGGGCCAGGTCTGCTCGGAGGCGGAGTCGACCCCGATGAGGCGGTAGAAGCCGCGCTCGAGCCGGGCGTCCTTCGCCGTGGTGAAGATGCGGGCCATGTGGTCGCCCAGGGGGCGGTGCACAACGACCAGGACCACCACGACGGTGAGGATCTGGAGGATGCCGGAGAGAGCGTCCACTAGAACCTCTCGGGCTTCACGAGGGCGTACACGAGGTAGGCGAGGGCGGCCACGGCGAGGACCGCCGCGCCGATGCTGAAGACGATCACAGCTTCTCGACCCCCTTCGCCACGAGGGTGACCACTGCGAACACAGCGATGACGGCGAGCACGTACACGATGTCGAGCACTACGACTCCAAGAGGATGATCGGCGGGCCCTGAGGCCCGGGTGCCCGTCACGGGCACAGCGAGTCAGTAGACGCCCCCTCGGCGCCTCGGCCGGCGGCCTTTACGGGTTCCTCACGCCGGGCTCGGGGATCCTCACGGACTCCACACGCCACGGCATGATGGAGGGCATGCGAGACAGCGCCGTGATGCCCGCCGACGACCCGCGCCGCGCGGCGCTCGAGGCGGAGGGCTGGCGCGTGACGGCCCGGTCGTTCGGCGCGGAGCTCGACGCCGACCGCATCGACCGGGCGAGGCTGCAGGAGGCGCTGGCCGGCTCCGTCGGACGGGCGGGCGTCGCGCGCGAGCTCACCGCCGACGACGTCGACGCCGTCCTGGCCCTCGACGCCGCGACGGCCCGCGACTACCCGGGCAGCGTGGCGACGCGGCAACGGCCCGTCGATCGCGATGGGGCGACGCCGTCGGCCTCACGGCGCATGTTCGGGGTGCTCTCGGCGGGCGGCGAGCTGCTCGCGCTCACCGTCGTCGACGTCGACGGGGCCGCGGCCGAGACCGATTTCACGGTGGTCGCACGCGACCGACGGCGCCGGGGTCTGGGCGTCGCCGTGAAGGCGCTCTCGGTGCTGACCCTCGTCGACGACGGCGTCGAGCGGTTCCGCACCGGCGGCTCCGCCGACAACACCGGCATCCTCCGGGCGAACGCCCTGCTGGGCTACGTGCGCGACGAGGAGTGGGTGACGCTCGAGCCGGGCGACGCCCGACCCGAAAGGGGGTGATCCGCGAGTCGCGCTCGTCACGGGTCGCTGAATAATCTGGCATCGACCTTTGGGGGGTTCATGCGGAGAAGAAAAACGCTCGTCAGCCTGGCGATCATCGCGACCATGGGATTGTCCGCCTGCTCGGCCGCCGATGAAACGTCGCCGCCCAGCGAAGCAGCACCTTCAATGGCCGCAGACCCGACACCCGAGGAAGGTCACTGCTGGACTCTCGAGGACGAGGCGATCGATGAACGTGCGGGCACGAAACTGCCACTCGCCTGGTCGGGAGCGGAACCGGTCGACTGCGCCACCGATCACGAGATCATCACCGTGAAGGTCGCGGACATTCCGCAGGGCACGATGGAGTCGTTCACCCCCGAGACGACCATGGACGACGTCACACAGACGACGCGCGACTTCATCCAATCGACCTGAGGCCTCGCCTTGAGCGATGCCTTGCAGATCGACGACGACTCCTTGTACGCGACATTCACGCTGCAACCTCACATCCCTGCGCCAACGGCCTGGGCCGATGGCGACCGCTGGCTGCGATGCGACATCATGAGGCTGCCAGCAGGGATGAACTTCGCCGCGCAGAAGTCGACTGCTGCGTATCCCCTCCTGCCGGCGAGCATCGCGGACATGGCCGCGCAGATGAAGGCCGACCCTCGTGAGTATCAGCTGTGCGCGACCACTCCAGGCGGTCAGGACCCGTTCGACTCTCAGGGGCGCCGAACCGAAGTGGCCGACTGCACCGGCGAGTACGAATGGCGGTTCGTCTCCTCCATCAAGGCCTCGGACGAGTTCCCAGCGGGGAACCCGGGCATCGCTGCGATCGAGGATCGGGGCAGGGTGCTGTGCGAGGCCGAAGCGCCGGAAGGCGTGGAGTGGTACGCCTACTGGCCCCTTGAGGACGAGTGGTCCGAGACGGCTACCTTCTCGTGCTGGCTTCGGGATGGGTCTCTGGCGGCCCTGTCCTAATGAAGTCGAAGTGACTGCCTCGGCATCCGGTACCTGAGTCCCTCCCTCGAGGTCGCGGTGCGCATGGATGGCCGAGCCCCGCCTCAGTCGGGGAGGATGACCCTCAGGCGCGCGCGGATCGCCTCGACGATCTCGTCGTCGGAGACCGCCTCGTCGACCGCCGACGACATCGCGAGCATGACGACCGCCGAGATCACCTGGGCGAGCGAGGCGGCGTCGGCCGGACTGCGCGACGTGAGGCGCGTGATGATGCCGGCCACCGCCTCCTCGGTGCGAGCCACGATGGCGAGGGCCTCGGCGTGATGCGGCTCGGTCGCGTCGCCGAACGCCATCTCGCGGAGGTACGTGCGGCCGTTCTCGACCTGTTCGCGGTTGCAGTGCACGATCGGAGTCAGCACGGCGACGATGGCCTCGACGGCCGTCGCGGCGCTCTGGGAGGCGCGGATCCCCTCGTCGAGGGAACGCGCGTAGTTCGCGTTCTGCGCGAGCAGCAGCAGCTCGCCCTTCGTCCTGGCGTAGAGGAACAGCGTGCCGGCGCCGACGTCGGCCGCCTCGGCGATCTGCTGGGTCGTGACCTCGTCGACGCCGTGGCGGGAGAACAGGTCGGAGGCCGCCCGGGTGATGCGCTCGAGCTTCGCCTGCTTGTTGCGTTCGCGCCGCCCGGGCTCGGGGGATGTCGACGACATGGCATGCTCCAGGAATAGATTCTGACTGAACTCAATTATGACATGAGTCAGATATCTGGCGGCTCGTATTCGAGCATCACATCTTCTCACCCTCTCGGAAGGAACACCCATGACCAGCATCGAAGGCTCCGTCGTCCTCGTCACCGGAGCGAACGGGGGCATCGGCACCGCGTTCGTCGAGGCCGCCCTCGCCCGCGGTGCCGCGAAGGTCTACGCGACCGCCCGCACCCCGCGCGAATGGAGCGACGACCGCGTCGTGCCCCTCGCCCTCGACGTGACCGACGCCGCCTCCATCGCGGCCGTGGTCGAGGCCGCCCCCGACGTCACCATCCTCATCAACAACGCCGGCGCCAACACGCCCACCCCCGGGATCCTCAGCCACACCGACGACGAGATCCGCGCCAACGTCGAGACGAACTTCTTCGGGCCGCTGTTCCTCGCCCGCGCCTACGCCCCGCTGCTCTCCGCGCAGGGCGGCGGCACGGCGATCATCGACATCCACTCGGCCCTGTCGTGGTTCGCCGTGGCGGGCATCTACTCGGCGACCAAGGCCGCTCTGTGGTCGGCGACGAACTCGCTGCGCCTCGAGCTGCAGCCCGCCGGCGTCCAGGTGGTCGGCGTGCACGTCGGCTACGTGGACACCGCGATGGCCGCCGGCGTGACCGACGCGAAGACCTCGCCCGTCGACCTCGTCTCCGACGTCTTCGACGCGACCGAGGCCGGCGAGCACGAGGTCCTCGCCGACGAGACCTCGCGGCAGGTGCGGGCGGGTCTCTCGGCCCCCCTCGAGGCCCTGTACCCGCAGCTGGCCCGCGGCTGACGCCGTGACCGGCCGAGGAGGCGGTCCTCGCGACCGCGGGCGCGCCTCCTCGGCCCCTCCCCCGATGTCGGGGGTGCTCCGTAGGCTTCACCCCATGAGCTCCCCGACGATCGTCGCCGACCCCGCCGCGGCGCGGGGTGCCGTCGGGGGCGCCCGGTGAGCGCCGCGATCATCGGACCCGTCGGGGGCGACGAGCGACCCGAGGGGCTCCTCGCCCGCCTGGCGCCCGAGGCCGTCCCCGCGGGCTTCCCGTCGCCGGCGCAGGGCTACTACACCGGCCCCGTCGACCTCAACCGCCACCTGATGCGCGACCCGACGGCGACGTTCATCGTGCGGGTCAGCGGCGAGAGCATGATCGGCGCGGGCATCTTCGACGGCGACGAGCTCATCGTCGATCGCGGGCTCGACGCGCACGAGGGCGACGTGGTGGTCGCCGTCGTCAACACCGAGCTGACCGTCAAGCGGCTGTCGTACCGGTCGGGCCGCATGGTGCTGAGCCCCGAGAACCCCGCCTACCCCGAGATCGTGCTGTCCGAGCACGACGAGGCGACCATCTGGGGCGTCGCCACGAGGTGCCTGCACCGTGTCTGAGCCGCGCTCCCCGTCGACGGCTTCGCGGCGCAGCATCGCGATCGTCGACGCCAACAACTTCTACGTCTCGTGCGAGCGCGTGTTCGACCCCGCCCTCGAGGGCCGGCCCGTCGTCGTGCTCTCGAACAACGACGGCTGCGTCATCGCCCGGTCGCAGGAGGCGAAGGCGCTGAACGTCGACATGGCGGCGCCGTGGCACACGATCGCCCCGATCGCGGCGATGCAGGGCGTGGTCGCCGTGTCGAGCAACTACGAGCTCTACGGCGACATGTCGGCCCGCTCGGCCGAGATCCTCAGCCGGTACACCAGCAGCCAGGAGGTCTACTCGATCGACGAGTCCTTCATCGAGCTGACCGGCACGCTCGACGACACCATCGCGCAGGCGCGCGAGATCCGGCGCATGATCCGCAAGCTGATCGGGCTGCCCGTCAGCATCGGCATCGCTCCGACCAAGACCCTCGCCAAGCTCGCCAATCGGGGCTCCAAGCAGAACCCCGCCCTCGCGGGAGTGTGCCACCTCGGCAGCTACGGCCCCGAGCAGCAGACCGCCATCCTGGCGAGCGTCGACGCCGGCGAGGTGTGGGGCATCGGCCGACGGACGGCCAAGAAGCTGATCCCGCTCGGCATCCACACCGCCGCCGATCTCCGCGACGCCGACGTCGCCCGCATCCGCAAGCGGTTCGGGGTCGTCCAGGCCCGGGTCGTCGAGGAGCTCCGCGGCGTCGACTGCCTGCCGATCGACCAGGTGCAGCCCGAACGCGACCAGATCCACCACTCGCGGTCGTTCGCCGTGCCCATCACGACCGTCGCCGAGCTCGAAGAGGTCATGTCGGTCTACACGCAGCGCGCCGCCGCCCGCCTGCGGAAGCAGGGCTCGCTGACCCGCATGATGCGCTGCTTCGCCGCGACCTCCCCGTTCGCCGAGGGGTCGGCCCACACGAACCACGTCGTCTCGGCCGCGTTCCCCGAGCCGACCGACGACGCCACGACGCTCTACCGCGCCGCCATCGCCGCGCTCGGGCCGCAGCTCGAGCCCGGCAAGAGGTACGTCCGCGCCGGCGTCACCCTGATGGAGCTCACGCCGCGCGACGAGCACGCCAGTCTCGACGTCTTCGGCGAGGCCGCCGAGACCCCGCCCGCCTACGGGGCCGTGCTCGACCGGATCGCCGGCCGGTTCGGCGAAGAGACGCTCGGCCTCGGCGTGGCCGGGCTCCGCCATCGCCGCGGCTGGACGATGAAGCGCGACATGGTCTCGCCCCGCGCCACCACCCACTGGAACGAACTCGCGGTCGTCAAGGCCGACTGAGCGCCGGCCGACCCGGCTGGGGGTGGCTCCGCGACGGACGAGGAGGCGCGGTGCCGACCGGCACCGCGCCTCCTGCCCTCGGCTACTCGCCGACCGCGGTCGCGATCTCGTTCGGGGTGACGTCGAGCTCGCTCGTGGCGACGACCTCGCCCGTGGTCAGGTCGACCGCGTGGATGCTGTTCTTGGCCGGCTCGGTGACGTAGCCGACGCCGTCGGCGCCCACGACGATCGCCGGGTGGGCGTCCTGCCACTCGACGGGGCTCTCCCAGGCGTCGATGACGGGGTACGAGGCGGTCAGCTCGCCGGTCTCGGGGTCGAGCACGTGCACGGCGCCGTCGGAGCCGATGATGTACGCGAGGTCGTCCGGGCCGCGGGCGACGTCACGGAAGGTGTACTCGACGCCCTCGGGCAGGTCGACGACCTCGAGGGTCTTCGCCTCGGTGTCGATCAGGGTCACAGCGTTCAGCAGGTAGCCCTCGGCGTCGGGGTCGTTCTTGTAGTCGCCGACGATGATCGGGCTGGTCTCGCTCACGTACGCGTTGCCCATGCGGCCGTAGGGCTGGTCGGGTGCGTCGAGCTTGGTGATCTCGCCGTCGTGGTAGACGATCGCGCCGTCCTCGCAGCCGAAGACGACGGCCTCGTCGGCCGCGGTGCCCTCGCCGTGCACGCCCGGGCACTCGTCGCTCTGCGCGACGACCTCGCCGGCCGCGTCGCGGACCTCGATGCCGTTCCGGCCGTCGGCGTTCCCGACCGTGGTGAGGAACGTGCCGTCCTCGAGCACGACCGAGACGCCGTGGTGCGCCTCGACGCCCTCGATGGTCTCCGTCTCGGGCAGACCGTCGGCGGTGGCCAGGTCGGCGGTGTCGAAGACGGTGGTGTCGCTCGTGCCGTCGGCGTAGAGGATCGTCTTGCCGCCATGCCGCACGACGTGGCCCGGGGTGTCGGCCGCGAAGACGGTGTCGGTGAGCTCCGGCTCCTCCGACGTGCCGGCCGCGGTGTCGAGCAGCTGGAAGCCCTCGCTCATCGTGACCATCACGTGGCGGCCGTCGCCCGCCGGGTTCAGCCGGGTGAACTCCTCGGAGTCCATGTCGGCGACCGTCTCGAGGGTCGTGCCGTCGAGCACGAGGATGCCGCCCTCGTACGAGACGGCGACGCGGCTGCCGGCCGGGCCGGATGACGCGTCGGCGGCGGGGGTGGTGGTGCCGTCGCTCTCGGGTGCGGCGCCCGACGAGCAGGCGGCCAGGGCGGCGACGAGCCCGAGGGAGGCGGCGGCGAGGCCGACTCGGCGGAGGTGGGGGGTGCGCATGGCGGGTTCCTTCTCTTGATGGTGGATCAGGGCGCTCAGGGCGAGAGCCCGGTGGCGATGCGCTGCGTGTTGACGCGCATCATGGTGAGGTAGTCGGGAGCCCCCTCGTCGGGTCCCGTAAGGGACTCGGTGTAGAGCTCGACCACCTCCACGTGGATGTCGGCCTCGCCGGCGAGGGCCTGGACGAGGCGGTCGGGCGACGACGACTCGGCGAAGATCGCCCGGACCCCGGTCTCCTCGACGGCGTCGACGAGGTCGGCGAGGTCCGAGGCGGAGGGCGCGGCCAGGGTCGTGCCCCCGGGGATGACGGCTCCGACCACGTCGAAGTCGAACCGGTCGGCGAGGTATCCGAAGACGTGGTGGTTCGTGACGAGGGCGCGGCGGTCGTCGGGGATCGCCTCGAACGCCGCGGTCATCTCGGCGTCGAGCGCGTCCAGCCGCGCCCGGTAGTCGGCGGTCCGCTCGGCGACGGCCTCGGCGTCGACGCCGGGGATCCCGGCCAGCTCGGGCTCGAGCGCGTCGACGACGTCGAGCATCCGCGCCGGATCCGTCCAGAAGTGCGAGTCGGGCATGCCCTCGGCGTCGCCCTCGCTGTAGTCGAGCACGTCGATGACGTCGCCGGCGACGAACGTCGGCACGTCGTCCGCCGAGGCCGCGTCGAGGTGCTGCTGCAGCCCCTCCTCGAGACCGAGCCCGTTCGAGACGATCAGATCGGCCGACCGCAGGCGCGCCGCCTCCTGGGCCGAGATCTCGAACGAGTGCGGGTCCGCGTTCGGCTTCATCAGCGTCATGACCTCGGCGTCGTCGCCCACGAGCTCCTCGACCACGTCGCCGAGGATGTTCGTCGAGACGGCCACGAGCGGCCGGTCGTCGCCCGCGACGGGCGAGCAGCCTGTGAGCGCGAGGCCGGCGACGGCGGCCGCGACGATCGTGGACAGGGTCGCGCGCCGAGTGGTGGATCGCATGGTCATCGTCCCGTCTGGGCGGTGAACGCCGGTTCGGTGGCGGTGTCGAACGTGCGGGCGACGCGGGCGCCGTCGGCGTGGTCGATCTCGAACAGGCGCCGTTCGGACGGGCCGCTGAGGTAGGCGCGCTGCTGGTCGGCGACGAGGGTCGGGGTCGCTCCGGCCGCGAGGGACTCCGCGACGAGCGGCTCGGTCTCGGCGAGCACGGCGCCGTCGGCGCTCATGACCACGACGCGGCCGTCGGCGGTGAGGGCGAGGACGTTCTCGTCGGCGTCGTCCACCGCGGTGACGTGCACGAGCGGCGCCGGGGCGTCGATCAGCGTCCACGAGCGCTCTCGGGTGTCCAGCAGCCAGATGCCCTCCGAGCCGGCGAGCGCCGCGACGGTGGGTCGCCCCTCCCGGTTGTCGAACGACGTCGCGGGCGGCGCGGTCGTCCCGGCCGGGTAGGGGATCCGCTCGACGGTGAGCTCGTCGTCGACGACGGTGGCCAGCAGCGCCCCGTCCGAGCAGCCGATGACGGCGCCGACGCGGGTGGTGATGGTGCCCGACGCGTCGGGGCACGCCTCGTCGAGCCCGGTCGGTTCGCCCTCGGCCGTGTAGCCGACGGCGGTGCCGCCCTGGGCGACGACCGCGAACGACCCGACGGGCACGACCATGCCCGGGCCGGGCGCGGTGTCGAGGCGGAACAGCTCCGAGACCTCGCCCTCCGACAGCGCCTCGGTGTCGAGCAGGACGGCCTCGCCCGAGCCCTCGAAGAACACGCCGGTGCCGCCCGACGTCGAGAGGTTCGTGGTGGCGATCTGCGCCTCCCCGCCTCCGTCGACGGTGCCGAGGAGGCGCGGGTCGGCCCGGTAGTAGTGGAAGTGGTCGACGTGATCCCACGTCCACACCCCGCTGTCGACGACCTCGACGCCGGCCTCCGTCTGCGCGAACAGGTACCGGCCGTCCGTCGTGATGGCGGACGGGGCGCCGATCGACCCGATCTCGGTGACGGTCTCGTCGAGCAGGTCGAGGTGCGAGACCGCCCCCTCGGGGTCGATCGTGGTGAGCCCGAGGCGCGGCTCGGCGAGCTCCTCCGCGCCGGCGACCGCGCCGTGACCCGCGGGTGCGGTCGCCGCCGACGACTCGGACCCCGCGGCGGACCCGTCGGAGGCGTCGGACCCCGGGGAGCACGCGGTCAGGGCGAGCGCGCAGACGCCGACGAGGGCGGAGTTCAGGATGCGGGAGATCACGGGGTCCTTTCGAGAGGGGCGGGCGCGGGGGCCGGTGCCGCGGGCGGGGCCGGGGGTCGAGCAGCCCGCCGCCGGGTCGTCACGATCGAGCGCGCGGCCCACGAGAGACCCGACAGGGCGATGGCGGTGGCGGCGACCGACGCGCCGGCCGCCGTGGCGGCGTGCCACGAGACGAGCAGTCCGATGACGACCGCGGCGATGCCGACGACGGCGGCGAGCGCCATGCGGGTGGGGATGCGCGTCGTCCACTGGCCGGCTGCGACGGCCGGTGCGAGCAGGAGGCCCACGACCAGCAGCGACCCGACGGCCTGGTACGAGGCGACGACGGCGAGGGTGACGAGTCCGACCAGGGCCGCGTGCGCCAGCCGGGGGCGGAGTCCGAGCACGGCGGCGATCCGCGGGTCGAGCGCCGAGGCGACGAGCGGGCGGTGGAACACGACGGCGACGACGAGGCCCACGACGGCGGCGACGGCGAGCAGCAGCACGTCGAGCGGGGCGATGGCGAGGATGTCGCCGAAGAGGATCGAGGTCGCGTCGGTGGCGAAGCTGCCCGAGTGCGAGATGATCACGACGCCGAGGGCGAGCATCGAGACGAAGAGCATGCCGATGCTCGTGTCGTACGAGAGCCGGCCCCGACGCTGCAGGGCGGCGATGCCGAGGCTCATGGCGACGGCGCTCAGGGCGCCCCCGACCAGGACGGGGGCGCCGACGACGGTCGCGAGGGCGACGCCGGGCAGCATCCCGTGGGCGAGGGCCTCGCCGAGGAACGCCATGCCGCGGATGACGACCCAGGTGCCGACGACGCCGCAGAGGACGGCGACGAGACCGCCGCCGACGAGGGCGCGCTGGAGGAAGTCGAGCGTGAACGGCTCGAGGATCCCGGTGATGGAGGAGGGCACGAGGCACGACCGTAGCCGAGAATGAGAACGGTTATCAACTTGTAGGGTGGAGTCGTGCTCTCGAACCGACCCGCCCCCCTCCCCTGCGTCAGCCTCCGCGGCGCGGGTGTCGACTTCGACGGTCGCGCCGCACTCGACGGGGTGGACCTCGACCTCGCCGCCGCGTCGCTGACCGTCGTGGCGGGCCCGAACGGCGCCGGCAAGTCGACGCTCCTCGAGGTCGTCGCCGGCACCCGCCCCCTCTCGCGCGGCACCCGCGTGGGCTCCCGCGTCACGGCCTTCGTGCCGCAGCGTGCCGGTGTCTCGGACCGCCTGCCGGTCACGGTGCGCGACGTCGTGACGATCGGCACCTGGGGCCGCTCGACGAGCCCCCGGCACCGAGGAGGCGCGGCGCGCGAGACCGTGGCGGTCGCGCTGGACAGACTCGGCATCGCCGACCTCTCGGGCGAGCCGTTCTCGTCGCTGTCGGGCGGTCAGCGCCAGCGGGCGCTCCTGGCGCAGGGCCTCGTCGGCGGTGCGGACCTCCTGCTGCTCGACGAGCCCACGACGGGGCTCGACGACGAGAGCTCCGAGCGGATCCGCGACATCATGCAGACCGAGGCGCGCCGCGGCGTCGCGGTGGTCTGCGTCTCGCACGACCCGGCGGTGCTCGCCGTCGCCGGGCGCGTGATCCGTCTCGACGGCGGCCGCATCGGATCGGACACGACGGCGACGGCGTCGGCGTCGGCGTCGGCGGGGGCCTGACGCCCGTCCGCCGCCCGCTACCGCTCTGGCGAAAAAGAATGACGGATGATATGTTCTGCTTCTGACTTTGGAGGCAGCATGCCAGTTCCCGACCGCTCGACGCGTCGCCCCCGGCGACTGCTCCGCGATCTGACGTTCGAATCCGTCCTCGACGCCATCCTCGACGGCACGCTGCATCCCGGCGAGCGCCTGTTCGAAGACGACATCGCGGCCTGGCTGGGCGTCTCGAAGACGCCCGTCAAGGAGGCGCTCGCCCGGCTCGCCACCCAGGGCCTCGTCGACATCGAGGCGAACCGGTACACCCGCATCGCGTCGGTGACGATCGCCGACCTGCTCGACACGTTCGAGCTCATCGGCGTCCTCCACGGCGAGGCGATGCGCCACGCGAGGCAGCTGCCGGGCGACGAGACCGCACCCCTCGCCGACCAGCTGGTCGAGGCCCTCGCGGCCGACGACGCGACGTGCGCCGACATCGTCCGCGAGACGACGGTCTTCGTCGACCGGGCCGGGAACCCGCTCACGCGTCGGGCCGCCGAGCCGCTCGACCATCGCGCGGCGTTCCTCTCGCAGCACGTCTCGATCAGCCTCGGCGAGCCGGCCCTCCGCCCCTCGGTGGCGGTCTTCGCGGCAGCGGTGTCCGATCGACGCTGGCTCGAGGCCGGCGATGCGCTCGTCGAGCTGCTCGGCCGCGAGACGCTCGGCCCCGCCGTCGCAGGGCTCGACGACATCCCGGCTGTGCCCGACACCCGGCGGGCGGCACGGTGACGACCACGCCCCTCAGGCCGGGCTCGACCCGGGGCGCGACCCCGGCCCCCCTCCCCGACGCCGTCACCCCGATCGCCGTCACCCCGAACGCCGTGGCCCCGGGTGCCGTCACCCCGGAGGCCTCGCCGGGCGCCTCGCCCTACCTCGCCCCGCCGCCCGTCCGCCGCCGTCCGCACCGGGTCGCGAAGCGCCTCGTCGACGTGATCGTCGGACTCGTCCTCGCCGTGGCCCTCCTCCCCCTCGCCGTCCTGGTCGCCCTGGCGGTCCGCCTCGACACCCCCGGGCCGATCCTCTACCGACAGCAGCGCGCGGGTCTCGACGGCCGGCCCTTCACGATGCTGAAGTTCCGCACCATGCACGTCGATGCCGAGGCCCGGCTCGCCGAGCTCGCCGCCCGCAACGAGGCCGGCGGGCCCCTCTTCAAGCTCCGTCGCGACCCCCGGGTCACCCGGGTGGGTCGCCGACTGCGTCTCCACTCGATCGACGAGCTGCCCCAGCTGCTCAACGTGCTGCGCGGCGACATGAGCCTCGTCGGCCCCCGACCCGCGCTGCCCCACGAGGTCGACCGCTACTGCGACCGGGCGCGGCAGCGCCTGCTGGTGCTCCCCGGGCTCACGGGCCCGTGGCAGGTCGGCGGCCGATCCGACCTCCCCTGGGAGGCCGCGCTCGATCTCGACCTCTCGTACGTCCACGACTGGACCCCGGTCACCGACGCCGTCGTCCTCGTCCGGACGGTGCGCGCCGTGGTGCGCCCGGTCGGCGCCTACTGACCCGCCGACGAGGCGATCCTCTCGACGGCCGTGCGAGCCGCCTCGACATCGGCCCTCTCGAGGGCGACGGCGAGACTCGACAGCCCCTCCGTCAGACCCGCCTCGTCGAGGTCGTCGCCGACGAACCGGGCGTGGAACAGCAGCGCGACCCCGAAGTGGACGACCATTCCCTCGAGTCGACCGTTCGACGAGGCGGCGGCCATCGTGCGAGCGGCCGAGACGAGGGCCTCGACGACCGGGGGCGCGCTCGGCGCCACCACCCGCGCCTCGTCCCCCGCCGGGGCCTCCGCACCGGCCTGACGGAGCACCGCCGCCACCGCGACCCGCGTCTCGTCGTCGGCGACGGCCTCGACCAGGGCGAGCAGCACGAGCGAGCACAGCGTGGGCAGCAGCGGGCGCACGAGCCAGGGGCGGGCGTGACTGACCCGGGTGTACCTCTTCGGCACGGTCTCGATCAGAGAGAGGTCCTCGAGGCGGGCCAGCGCCATGCGGATGGGCGTGCGGGAGACGCCGAGCCACTCCTCCAGCTCGGTGTCGCGCAGCCGCTCGCCCTCGGCGAGCTCGCCCGACACGATGGCGTCGAGGACGAGCTCGAAGACCTCGTCGCGGTGGAGCCGCCGGCAGAACGCGGGTGACGGGGTCGTCGGGATGGGCATCGATCCTCCTCGTGGTCGACGGCCCCGACCGGCGGTGTGCCGCCCGGTGCCGTTCCACATGTCAGAATAGTGCATTCATCATCCAGGACTGCACAGTCGACGACTAAGCTCTCCGGGTGGCCGTCCCCAAGATCCTGCTGTTCTACGTGTTCACCCCGCTCGCCGACCCCGAGGCCCTGCGCCTCTGGCAGCGCGACCTGTGCCGCTCGCTCGACCTGACGGGTCGGATCGTCCTCTCGCCCCACGGGATCAACGCGACGGTCGGCGGCGAGCTCCGAGACGTCAAGCGCTACCTCAAGACGACCCGCGAGTACGCGCCCTTCGCCGGCCTCGACGCGAAGTGGAGCGAGGGCACGGGTCACGACTTCCCCCGCCTGTCGGTCAAGGTCCGCGACGAGATCGTCACCTTCGGCGCCGCCGACGAGCTTCGGGTCGACGCCGACGGCATGGTCGGCGGCGGCACGCGCCTGTCGCCCGACGGGTTGCACGAGCTCATGGCGCGCGAGCAGGTCACGTTCTTCGACGGTCGCAACGAGTTCGAGTCGCGCATCGGCCGGTTCCGCGATGCGATCGTGCCCGACGTCGCCACGACGCGCGAGTTCGTGGCCGAGATCGAGAGCGGCCGCTACGACCACCTGAAGGACGAACCGGTCGTCACGTACTGCACCGGCGGCGTCCGCTGCGAGGTGCTCAGCTCGCTGATGACGACGCGCGGCTTCACCCGCGTCTATCAGCTCGACGGCGGCGTGGTCCGCTACGGCGAGCGCTTCGGCGACGACGGCGTTTGGGACGGCTCGCTCTACGTGTTCGACGGCCGCGGCTCGGTCGACTTCTCCGACCACACCGCCGTGCTCGGTCGATGCGTCCGCTGCGGCGACGCGACGAAGCGGATGCGCAACTGCAGCGACGTCCAGTGCCGCGAGCAGCTGGTGGTCTGCGACGCGTGCGCGGAAGGAGGCGCGGTGCACTGTGACCCGCACCGCACCTCCGGCGTAGCGTCACCCGCATGACCGACACGAACGACATCAAGCGCATCTCCGAGGTCCTCGACAAGGGCCGAATCGGCATCCTCACGACCCAGGGCAGCAGCCAGCACCTGGTCAGCCGGCCCCTCGCCATCGTCGACCGCGAGTTCGACGGCAAGGTCTACTTCTTCACGCCCGACCCGTCGCCCAAGGTCGACGACGTCCGCGCGCACCCGCAGGTCAACGTCGCCGTCGAGACCGGCAAGGGCTACCTGTCGCTCTCCGGCAAGGCGACCGTCGTCAAGGACGCGGAGCTCATCGACGAGCTGTGGACCACCGGGGCCGAGGCCTGGTTCGACCAGGGCCGTGACGACCCCACCGTCGCCCTGCTCGAGGTCGACGTCGAGACCGCCGAGTACTGGGTCAGCAACGAGCCCAAGGCCGTCACGCTGCTGAAGTACGCGAAGGCCGCGATCACCGGCGGTCACCCCGAGAACGTCGCCGACACGGGCACCGTCCGACTCTGAGTCGATCGGCGGCCAGCACGACCGGCGTCAGTCGCAGGTGACCGTGCGTCCGGCCGGGTCGGCGTACTCGCCGGGGCCCAGCTGGGCGCACGTCGCCGACAGCCGCGCCAGGTGGTCGAGCGCGCTGACGCCGTAGACGATGCTCGCCACCATCACGACGGCGGCGATCGCGACGCCGATCAGGGCGAGGCGCCGCGAGTGGCCCGCCCGGGCCGAGCGTCGGGCCGACACGAGGCCGAGGACGAGCCCGAGCGGCGCGAAGAAGACCGCGAAGACGATCGACGCGACGGCGAGACCGTGACCGGGGTCGTCGTGTCGGGGTCTCGGGGCGTCCCACTCGTCGTCGTCGGCAGGGGCGAAGTACGAGTCGAATCCGGCCGCGTCGGGCCGGGGCTCGGGGGCGGCTGGCGCCCACGTCTGCTCGGCGGCCGGCGCGAACGGATCGACCCGCGCCTCCTGCCGGGGCCGAGGAGGCGCGGCGAGAGGGATCTCGCGGCTCTCGCCCGGTGCGGGCCGGGTGAAACGCGCCCAGGCCGACGGCGGTCGCGGCGTCGACTGGTCGCTCATGCGTCGAGGGTAGTACGCCATGATGGAACCGACCTCGGCCCTCCGGGCCGGGCCCGACCTTGCGATGGAGCATCACGATGAGAATCGGAATCCTCACCAGCGGCGGCGACTGCCCCGGCCTGAACGCCGTCATCCGCGGAGCCGTCCTGAAGGGCACGCAGATCCACGGGCAGGAGTTCGTCGGGTTCCGCGACGGATGGCGCGGGGTCGTCGACGCCGACATCGTCCCCCTGGCCCGGAAGGACATCCAGGGCATCGCCAAGCAGGGCGGCACGATCCTCGGCACGAGCCGGACGAACCCCTTCGAGGGCGACGGCGGCGTGGCGCGCATCACCGAGAACATGGAGCGGCACGGCATCGACGCCATGATCGCGATCGGCGGCGAGGGCACCCTCGCGGCGGCCAAGCGCCTGACCGACGCCGGTCTCAAGATCGTCGGCGTGCCGAAGACCGTCGACAACGACCTCGGTGCCACCGACTACACCTTCGGCTTCGACACCGCCGTGCAGATCGCGACCGACGCCATGGACCGCCTCCGCACGACCGGCGAGTCGCACAGCCGCTGCATGGTCGCCGAGGTCATGGGCCGCCACGTGGGCTGGATCGCCCTGCACTCGGGCATGGCGTCGGGCGCGCACGCGATCCTCATCCCCGAGCAGGCGACGAGCATGGATCAGATCGTGGCGTGGGTGAAGTCGGCGTACGACCGGGGTCGCGCGCCGCTGGTCGTCGTGGCCGAGGGCTTCGTGCCCGATCAGGGCACCGACGTGCACTCCGAGCGCGGGCTCGACGCCTTCGGCCGTCCCCGTCTCGGCGGAATCGGCGAGCGCCTCGCGCCGATCATCGAAGAGCGCACCGGCATCGAGACGCGAGCCACGACGCTCGGTCACATCCAGCGCGGCGGCACGCCCACGTCGTACGACCGGGTGCTCGCGACGCGTCTCGGGCTCGCGGCGAGCGACGCGGTGCGGGACGAGCGCTGGGGCCGCATGGTGGCCCTGCGCGGCACCGACATCGTGCACGTCTCGTTCGAGGAGGCCCTCGACAGCCTGAAGACCGTGCCGCAGCACCGCTACGACGAGGCCGCCATCCTCTTCGGCTGATCCGGGCACCCGCCGAGGAGGCGCGGGTCGGCGACCCCAGGCGGATCCGTCCGCATTCCCCCGCGCAGCCGAGGCGCGGCGGGTCGTCTTCTGACAGTCTCGTCGCATGGTCACGTTCATCGTCGTCGGGTCGGTGGGGCTCGTCGTCCTGCTGCTCAGCATCGTCGTGGGCGATCTGCTCGACGTCTTCGACATCGGCGACGGCCTCGTCTCCGGCGTCGCCGTGGGCGCCGCTCTGGCGATCTTCGGCCTCGCGGGCGTCGTCACCCTGCAGAACGGCCTGCCCCCGGGCTGGACGTACGTCATCGCGATCGCGATGGCCCTCGTCGCCCTCGTGGTCATCCAGATCCTCGTCCGCCGGGTCACCCGCCGCGAGACCGGCGGCCACTGGTCGCCGGTCGGCTTCGTCGGCACGGCGACCGAGACCATCACGCCGACGGGCGGCGAGGTCCGCCTCGACGACGTCCGCGAGCTCGAGCGCCGCCTGGCCGTCAGCAGCGAGCGCATCGAGCGCGGCACCCGCATCCGGGTGGTGGCCGAGGCCGGTCCGCGCGTCGAGGTCGTGCGCGACGGGTCCGAGCCGACCCGCGCCTCCTAGGCTCCGCCGCCCCCGTTCCCCGACCCGCACCGGGTCCCCCGACTACCGCCCCGCACCACCGAAAGAGAAACGAGAAGCCCGATGGACTTCATCTCCGGAAACATCAGCGTCGTCGCCATCGTCGTCGCGGTCGTCATCGTCGTCGCCCTGCTGTCGTTCGTCGCCAGCCGCGTGCGACGCGTCCCGCCGAACGAGGCGCTGATCGTCGTCGGCCGTGGCGCCGAGCGCTCCGAGGGCGGCGGGATCTCGAGCCCGCAGAAGGTCATCATCGGCGGACGCACCTTCGTCTGGCCGATCTTCCAAGAGGGGTTCAAGCTCAGCCTCGAGCAGTACCAGACCCCCGTCGAGGTGCAGGCGATCGACGCCAACTACATCCGCACCGCGGTCAAGGCCACGGTCAACTTCAAGGTCACCGGCACCGAAGACGGCGTGCGTCGCGCCGCCCAGCGGTACCTGCTGCAGCAGCAGCAGCTGCCCGTGATCGTCCAGCAGTCGCTCGAGGGCTCGATCCGCGGTCTGATCGGCGGCCAGCCGGTGGACGACCTCGTCAAGAACTTCTCCCGTCTGGCGGCCGACGCCGTCAACGAGACCAAGGGCGAGCTCGCCGAGCTCGGTCTCCAGATCGAGACGATGAACATCCGCGAGATCGAGACCCCCGGCAGCACGTACCTCGCCGACCGCGGTCGCGCCGAGGCCGCCGTCGCCAAGCAGAACGCCGACGTCGCCGAGGCCGAGGCCGAGCGCATCGCCGCCCTGGCGCGCATCGGCAACACGCAGCAGACCGCCGAGCGTCAGCTGCAGCTCGACGTGCGCCAGGCGCAGATCAAGGCCGAGACCGACCGCGCCAACGCCGAGGCGTCCGCCGCCGGCGAGCTGGCCCGCGCCACGCAGGACAAGCTCGTCGCCGAGCAGGAGAGCATCGCCGTCGCCGAGCAGGCCAAGGTCAACCAGGAGCGCCTGAACATTGACGTGCGCCAGCCCGCCGAGGCCGCCGCGTACGCCGCCGTCCAGAACGCCGAGGCCGAGCGCGACGCGGCCAACGCCGCCGTCGAGGCCGAGGCCTTCCGCCGCACGCAGCTCGCCGACGCCGCCCGCGCCGCGGCCGAGAACGAGGCCGCCGCCGTCGAGGCCGCCGGTCGCGCCGAGGCCGCCGCCATCAAGGCCAAGGGTCTGGCCGAGGCCGAGGCGGTCGACGCCCTCGCCGAGGCGCAGGGCAAGTTCGGCCAGGCCGCCCTGGCCTCGCAGGTCATCTCGCGTCTGCCCGACATCGCCCGCGAGATGGCGGCGCCGATGAGCAACATCGACACGCTCACCGTCGTGTCGACCGACGGGGCGAACGAGCTCACCAAGTCGGTGGCGAACAACATGACGCAGCTGCAGGACGTCGTGAAGGCCACGACCGGTCTCGACCTCGTGGGGGCCCTGGGCGGGTTCCTCGGCGGTCGCGCCGGGGCGGCGTCCGACTCCCCCGTCACCACGCCGCGCGACTCCGCGTAGCCTGGCGCGCATGCGAGCCGTCGTCGTCGAGAGAGGTCAGCGAGCCACCCTGCGCGAGGTGGCGCCGCCCCTCGGCGGCGACGGACTCGAGCCCGGCCGGGTCGTCGTCGACGTCCTCTGGTCGAGCCTGAACTACAAAGACGGACTCGCCCTCGCCGGCGACCCGGGCGTCGTCCGCGTCAGCCCGCTCGTGCCGGGCATCGACGTCGTCGGGCGGGTCCTTTCCGTGGGGCCCGAGACCGCCGACGGATCGTTCGCGGTCGGCGACCTCGTGGTCGCGACCGGCGCCGGTCTCGGCGAGACGCGCGACGGCGGCTTCGCCGACCAGGCCGTGGTCGACGCCGACACGCTCGTGGCCGTGCCCGCCGGCATCAGCGCACGGCAGGCCGCCGCGATCGGCACGGCCGGGCTGACGGCGATGCTGAGCGTGCTCCGCCTCGAGCGCGGCGTACACCCGGGCGACGGCGAGATCGTCGTCACCGGGGCGGCCGGGGGCGTCGGGTCGGTCGCCGTCGCGGTGCTGAGTCGCCTGGGGTACTCGGTCACCGCCTCCTCGGGGCGGGCCGACGAGCTGGGACCGTATCTCCGGTCGCTCGGCGCCGGCACGGTCATCGACCGGTCCGAGCTCGGCGAGCCGGGCAAGCCCATCCGCCGGCCGCGCTGGGCCGGCGGCATCGACTCGGTCGGCAGCACCACGCTCGCGGGGGTGCTCGCCGAGACGTCCTGGGGCGGCACCGTGACGGCCTGCGGGCTGGCGCAGGGCTCCGATCTGCCGACGACGGTGCTGCCGTTCATCCTGCGGTCGGTCACCCTGGCGGGCATCGACTCGGTCCAGGCGCCGGTCGCGCTGCGTCGCTGGGCCTGGGCGCGTCTGGCGGACGACCTCGATCTCGACCTGCTCGACTCGATGACCCGCGAGGTCGCGCTCGACGACGTCGTCGCCCAGGGCGGCGCCATCCTCGACGGACGCGTGCAGGGCCGCACCGTCGTCCGCGTCGGCGCCTGACACCTCGACCCCCGACTCGCGGGGGCGCTCTGTGGACACGCCCGGGGTGGTCTACTAAAGTACCGGATAATCGATACATCCTCGTGCATTGAAGGTCTGATACATGCCCATCCCCTCCGGTCCCGACGCTCCGGCACCCCGCCGCCTCCTGCGCGACGTCGTCTTCGACAAGCTGCTCGCGGCGATCGAAGACGGCACGCTGCAGCCCGGTGAGCGCCTGAACGACGACGAGCTCGTCACCTGGCTCGGCGTCTCGCGCACACCCATCCGCGAGGCGATCGCGAAGCTCGTCGACCACGGCCTCGTCGAGATGGAGGCGAATCGCTACACCCGCATCGCCCTGCCCGACTTCGAGATGTACCGGCACGCCCTGCAGGTCTACTCGGGGCTGAACGAGCTCACCGCCCGCTGGGCCATCCCCCTGCTCGACGACGCCGACGTCGACGAGTTCACCGGGTTGGTCGACGTCGCGCTGGCGCGTCTCGCGGAGCACGACGTCGCCGGGCTGCCCGACTTCCAGGCGGTGCCGGCGTACCTGCGGACGAAGGTCGGCAACCCCCTGCTCGACAGCGCGGAGCGGCTCATCAACGCCCGGGTGATGTTCAACTCGAAGCCCGTCCTCGACCACTGGCAGTGGGATCTCACCACCGAGTACCTCACCCGGATCCGAGAGGCCGTGCGCCGGCGCGACGTCGCCCTCGCGATCGCCGCCTTCCAGCCCCTCGACGAGGCGAACCTCCGCCACCTCGAAGCCGTCGAGGTCGTCGGCGCGCTGCTCACGACCCGGTCGTAGCACCGCCGCACCGCGACACCCGCACGACCAGCTCCACAGCACGACAGCACGACCAGTTCCACCGCACCATCCCCGGTGCGGGCCGACGCAGGGAAGTCGGCCCGCACCTCCCGCCCTCCGCCCGACCCAGGAGACCCCATGCCGATCCCCACGCTCACCGACCAGCCGCCCGCCCCCCGCCGTCTGCTCCGCGACGTCGTCTACGACAAGATGTTCGACGCGATCATCGACGGCACCCTCGAGTTCGGCGAGCGACTGAACGACGACCAGCTGGTCGCCTGGCTCGGGGTCTCGCGCACGCCCGTCCGCGAGGCCATCGCCAAGCTCGCCGACCAGGCCCTGGTCGACATCGAGGCGAACCGCTACACGCGCATCGTGCACCCCACCTTCGACGAGTTCGTCGACACCATCGACGTCGGTTACGCCGTCTGGGCGCTCTTCGTCGAGCGCGGCGTCGCCCGCCTCGGCTCGAGCCAGCGCGCTGAGGCCCTGAAGATCCTCGACGCCCGCATCAAGGCCTTCTCGGCGAAGAAGCTCGAAGACGACGCCGCCCTGGTCCGCTTCAACGAGCTGCTGCTCGAGGCCAGCGCGAGCACCTCGCTGGCGCGACTGTGGGCGAACACGGGCCCGCGCCTCCTGCTGCTGATCCGTCGTCCGTCGTCGCAGGGGCTCTTCGACTTCGACGCCGCTCTCGAGTTCACGGAGTCGTTGCGCGAGGCCGTGGCCTCGGGCGACGCCGCCGCCGCGGCCGAGGCCGTCCGCACGCAGCCGGCGCGCCTCGCCGCGTTCCACGAGCAGGTCCGCGAGGCGGGCGTCTACCTCTCGTGACCCCGGCGTCGGCGACCGGCGCGCGGCCGAGCCCGGTCGTGCTCGACGTCGCCGACGTGCGGGTCGCGCGCTCGGGTCGCGACCTCCTGGCCGACGTGTCGCTGCGGGTCCGATCGGGTGAGCACTGGGCCCTCATCGGCCCGAACGGCGCCGGCAAGACCACGCTGCTGACGCTCTGCGGGGCCCTCGGGCACCCCACCTCGGGCACGGTCGACGTGCTGGGCCGCCGTCTCGGCCGCGTCGAGCTGAGCGAGCTGCGGCGGCACATCGGTCACGTCGACCCGCGGCACCGCATGCTGCGCGACAACATCGTCACCGAGGTCGTGCTGACCGGGCTCACCGGCAGCAGCGACCCCGTCGCCCGCTGGTCGCCGACACCCGCCGAGGAGGCGCGGGCGCATTCGCTCATCGCCTCCGTCGGTCTCGGGGCCCGGTCCACGGCGCGTTGGTCGGTGCTGTCGCAGGGCGAACGGGGTCGCGCCCTCATCGCCCGGGCGCTGGTCGCCACGCCCTCGCTGCTGCTGCTCGACGAACCCGCGACCGGTCTCGACGTGGCCGCCCGCGAGCACCTGCTCGACACCCTCGACGGCGTGCGGGCGGCCCACCCGGACATCGCGTCCGTGACCGTGACCCATCATCTCGAGGATCTCCCGGCCAGCACGAGTCATGCCGTCCTGCTGCGCGACGGCCGCGTCTTCGCCCAGGGAGCGGCCGACCACGTGCTGACATCGGAGCCGGTGTCGGCGGCCTTCGACCACCCGCTCGACGTGGAGCGCGTCGACGGACGCTGGTCGGCTCGGACCCGGCGAGGCGCCCCGCCGGCCTGAGTGCCCGGCGCACCTCGCGCCCTGGAGCGCCTCGCGCCCTGGAGCGCGCACCCGCACGCCCGGCCCGACGGGACCACGGCAGCGAGCCGTCGCCCCGACGGACCCGGCCGGCCTAGACCGGCGTCGGCGGCGTCGCCGCAGCCGCAGCCTTCGCGGCGGCGGGCAGGGCATCCAGGATGCGCGACACCGCGGTCTCATCGTGCGCCGCCGTGACGAACCACGCCTCGTAGACCGACGGCGGCAGGTTCACGCCCGCGTCGAGCATGGCGTGGAAGAACGGCGGGTAGCGCCAGGCCTGCTGCGCGCGGACGTCGTCGTAGTCGACGGGTGCCGTGGGCGTGAAGGCGAACGAGAACAGCGAGCCCGCGCGCTGCACGGTGTGCTCGACCCCCTCGGCGGACAACGCGGCGGAGACGGCGTCCGACAGCCGGTCGGAGACCGAGTCGAGCGTGGCGTACACCTCGGGCGTCGCGAGACGGAGGGTCGCCGTGCCCGCCGCGACGGCGACGGGGTTGCCGCTCAGCGTGCCGGCCTGGTAGACGGGGCCGAGAGGGGCGAGGTGGTCCATCACGTCGGCACGACCGCCGAGCGCGGCGAGGGGCATGCCGCCGCCGATGACCTTGCCGAACGTGACGAGGTCGGGCTCCCACCCGCTGCCGTCGGGCACGATGTCAGCCGCTTCGAGACCCCACCAGCCGGCCGGGCCGACCCGGAACCCGGTCAGCACCTCGTCGACGATCAGCAGGGCGCCGTTGGCGCGCGTGATCTCGGACAGGCTGCGGTTGAAGCCGCGCTGCGGCGCCAGCACGCCCATGTTCGCGGCGGCGGCCTCGACGATGACGGCCGCGATGCGCGGCCCGTGCTCGGCGAACGCGCGGCGCACGGCGTCGAGGTCGTTGTACGGCAGCACGAGGGTCTGCGCCGCGGTGGCCGCGGTGATGCCGGCCGAGCCGGGCAGCGACAGGGTCGCGACTCCCGAGCCGGCCTCGGCCAGCAGCGAGTCGGAGTGTCCGTGATAGTGGCCGGCGAACTTCACCAGCAGATCGCGGCCGGTGCAGCCGCGGGCGAGACGGATCGCCGTCATGGTCGCCTCGGTGCCCGTCGACACCATGCGGATCTTGCCGATCGGGCGGGCGTCGCCCACGGAGACCCGCTCTCGCACGAGCTCGGCGAGCTCGGTCTCGCCCGGCGTCGACGCCCCGAACGAGAGACCGCGGGCGGCGGCCTGCTGGACGGCCTCGAGCACCTCGGGATGCGTGTGGCCGAGGATGGCCGGACCCCACGATGCGACGAGGTCGACGTACTCGCGGCCCTCGGTGTCGGTCACGTAGGGGCCCGAGGCGCCGACGAGGAACCGGGGTGTGCCCCCGACCGACCCGTAGGCCCGGACCGGCGAGTTGACGCCGCCGGGGATGGAGCGCTTCGCTCGCGCGAAGTACCCGTCGTTGGTGCGGTCTGTGCTGCGGTCGGTGATCATCGGATCCGTCCTTCCCGGAGGCGCGTGGCCAGTTCCGTGGCCCAGTACGTCAGGATCGCATCGGCTCCGGCCCGCTTGATCGAGAGCACGCTCTCGTACGACGCGGCGTCGAGGTCGATCCAGCCGTTGGCGGCGGCGGCCTGGATCATCGCGTACTCGCCGCTGATCTGGTACGCCCAGACGGGCACCGGGCTCATCGCCGCGGTCTCGGCGAGCACGTCGAGGTAGCTCATGGCGGGCTTCACCATGACGATGTCGGCGCCCTCGGCGAGATCGAGCTCGACCTCGCGGATGCCCTCGCGACCGTTGGCCGCGTCCTGCTGGTAGGTGCGGCGGTCGCCGACGAGCGTCGACTGGACGGCCTCGCGGAACGGCCCGTAGAACGCCGAGGCGTACTTCGCGGCGTAGGCCAGCAGAGCGGTGTTCGAGAAGCCGGCGGCGTCGAGCGCGTCGCGGGCCGAGCCGATCTGGCCGTCCATCATGCCGCTCATGCCGATCAGCTGCGATCCGGCCTCGGCCTGCACGACGGCCATCTCGTCGTAGCGGACGAGCGTCGCGTCGTTGTCGACGGAGCCGTCGGCGGCGAGGACGCCGCAGTGCCCGTGGTCGGTGAACTCGTCGAGGCAGAGGTCGGTCTGCACGACGAGGGCGCCCTGCGCGGCGTCGACGGCCACCCGGGTCGCGACGTTCAGGATGCCGTCCGGGTCGGTCGCACCCGAGCCGACGGCGTCCTTCTCGAGCGGGACGCCGAAGAGCATGACACCGCCGACCCCGGCCTCGGCCGCCTCGGCGACGGCGTGCGGGAGGCTCGCGAGGCTGTGGTGGACGACTCCCGGCATGGACGAGATCTCGACCGGCGAGTCGATGCCCTCTCGGACGAACATCGGCAGCACGAGATCGGCCGGATGCAGACGCGTCTCGGCGGTCAGGCGGCGGAGGGCGGGGGTGGCGCGCAGCCGACGGGGGCGCACGCGGGGGAACTCGGACATCAGTCTTTCTCGGGATCGGAGGGGCGTCCGTCGAGGGCGTGGTCGACCACGGCCTGGACGAGGGCGGCCGCCGAGCGGGTCTCGGCGATCAGGTGCACCGGCAGCCCGGCCGCGCGGGCGTCGAACGCCGTGCGCGGCCCGATGCAGGCGACGAGGGTGCTCGCGGGCAGCGGGGCCAGCTGTGCCGCGATCTGCCGGGCCACGCTGCCCGAGGTGATGAGGATGACGCCGATGTCGCCCGACCGGACGCCGGTCGCGACGGACTCGGAGACGTCGACGCCGACCGTGCGGTAGGCGGAGACGAACTCGGCGTCGAAGCCGCGCTCCGACAGGCCCGCGACGAGGGTCGGCTCGGCGAGGTCGGACTGCGGCACCAGCACGCGGCCCTGGACGTCGTCGCGCGGCCACTCCTTGACGAGACCCCGCGCCGAGTTGTCGCCCTCGGGCACGAAGTCGACGCGGTAGCCGGAGAGCGTGAGGGCCGCGGCGGTCGTCTCGCCGACGGCCGCGATGCGGGTCGAGGCGGGTGGGCGGATGCCGTTGCCGACGAGCACGTCGACCGTGGTGGCGCTGGTGACGACCAGCCAGTCGTAGACACCCGCCTCGAGACGGGCGAGGGCGGCGGCCAGCAGCTCGGGCGTCTCGGCCGGAGCGAAGTTGATCATCGGGGCGATGACGGGGGCGGCGCCGTGGGCGCGCAGGGCGGCGGCCACGCCGTCGCCCCACTTGCCGCCGCGAGGCACGAGCACACGAGTGCCCTTGAGCGGCCGATCGACCGTCACGACGCGCTCCCCACCGGGTCGCCGCCCGACGGTCCGCCGCCGAGCGGCGCCAGATCGGCGGCGCCGAGCTCGAGGAGCTCGTCGACGACGCGACGGGCGACCTCGGAGACGTCCACCAGCTGCGACTCGAGCGAGCCGTCGTCGAGCGACACGGCGTGCGAGGAGCTGACGGTTCCGGCGCCCTCGGGGCTGTAGACGGTGGCGCTGAGCAGCAGCAGACCGGCGTCGACGACGGCGGTGGCGCCGATCGGTGCGGCGCAGCCCGCTTCGAGACCGGCGAGCACCTGACGCTCGGCCGTGACGACCAGTCGGGTCTCGCGATCGTCGACCGCGGCGAGCCCGCGGGCGAGGACCTCGTCGGGGTCGCCCTCGCGCACCTCGACCGCGAGGGAGCCCTGACCGGGGGCGGTCGGCCACCAGCCCAGGCCGAGCAGGTCGGTCGCCGCGTCGAGACGCCCGAGGCGGCCGAGGCCCGCCGCCGACAGCAGCACGGCGTCGAGGTCGTCTCCGACCCGCCGGAGGCGCGTGTCGACGTTGCCGCGGATGTCGACGATCTCGAGGTCCGGACGACGCGAGAGCAGCTGCGCGGCACGTCGAGGGGACCCCGTGCCCACGCG
This sequence comes from Frigoribacterium sp. Leaf263, assembly GCF_001422285.1. Taxonomy (GTDB): domain Bacteria; phylum Actinomycetota; class Actinomycetes; order Actinomycetales; family Microbacteriaceae; genus Frigoribacterium. Next base: position 211,932 of record NZ_LMMO01000004.1, on the reverse strand, counting down.
CGAGCCCTGAGGCAGGGTCTCGAGGGTGAGCCCGTCGCGCGCGCACAGGGCGTCGCGGGCGTCGGCCCGGCCGGGCGTCGCGCCGATGACGAGACCGGGGTGGGAGGCGGTGGGCAGGTCTTTCAGGCTGTGGACGAGCACGTCGCATTCGTCGGCGAGCAGCGCCGAGCGCAGGGCGCTGGCGAAGACGCCGGTTCCGCCGAGGCTGGACAGCGACTCACCCGACGACTGGGTGCGGTCGCCCTCCGTCTTGATGCGGACGAGCTCGACGTCGGCGCCCGTCGCACGCCCGAGCCGCTCGGCGATGGTCGTCGACTGGGCGACGGCGAGTGCGCTGCCGCGGGTTCCGATGCGGAGTGTCGTCACGGCGTCAGGGCACCAGACCCGAGAGCGCCGGCTTGAAGCCGAGGCGGACGTTCTCACAGCACCCCGGGCGGCAGACGTCGTACCAGGGGCCGAGGTCGGTCACGTGCGGGCGGTCTTCGGCCGGGACCCCGTCGCGTCGCTCGAGCACGAGGTCGACCAGACCCGTCACGTAGTTGGGGTCGATGCCGGGCGTCGGCGTGCGGACGGCCCAGAAGCCGTTCTTCTCGCTGGTCTCGAGCGCCTCGTTGTCGAGGTCCCACATGACCTCCATGTGGTCGCTGACGAAGCCGAGCGGCACGATGACGACGGCGCGGGTCGGACCGCCGGCGAGATCGTCGATCGCGTCATTGATGTCGGGCTCGAGCCACGGCATCGACGGCGGACCGCTGCGCGACTGGTAGACGAGCTGCCACGGCACGGTGCTGCCGCCGCCTCCGGGGATCTCCAGCTCGAGGGCGGCCTCGGCCGCGGCCATGACGACCTCGGCGACCGCCTTGTGCTGGGCGGCGTAGGCGCCGTCTTCGTCGAAGCCGCGCGACTGCGGCCCGCTCTTGGCCGCATCGGTCGAGGGGATCGAGTGCGTCGCGAAGAGCACCTGGATCTCGGACGACAGGTCGAGACCGTCCAGCTCGGCACGGGCCTTCAGCAGCGCGTCGCGCACGCCGTCGATGAAGGGCTGGACGAAGCCGGGGTGATCGAAGAACTGACGCACCTTGTCGATCTGCATCGTGTCGGCGAGACCCGTCTCGTCGAGGGCCATGGCGAAGTCCTCGCGGTACTGGCGGCACGAGCTGTACGACGAGTAGGCGCTCGTGGCGACGGCGATGAGCTTGCGGAACCCGCGGCGATCCGCCTCGCGGACCGCGTCGGCCATGTAGGGATCCCAGTTTCGGTTGCCCCAGACGACGGGCAGGTCGATGCCGCGTCGCTCGAGCTCGGCCTCGAGGGCCGCCTTGAGCTCGCGGTTGTGCTCGTTGATCGGGCTGACGCCGCCGAAGTGGCGGTAGTGGGTGGCCACCTCCTCGAGCCGCTCCTCGGGGATGCCGCGACCGCGCGTGACGTTCCGCAGGAACGGGATGACGTCGTCCTGGCCCTCGGGGCCGCCGAAGCCGGCCAGGAGGATGGCGTCGTAGTCGGTCGGCTCGGAGACGTGCTCGGGGCCGCGCTCGGCCGCCGGGGTGGCGTTGCGCACGAGCTCGCCGTTGGTGATTCCGCTGGTGTCGGTCACGACAGAACCTCGATGATCTCGGTGGTGGTGATGCGTCGGCCGGTGAAGAAGGGGATCTCCTCGCGGACGTGACGACGGGCTTCGGTGTAGCGCAGGTCGCGCATGAGGTCGACGAGCTGGACCAGCTCGGGCGCCTCGAGGGCGAGGATCCACTCGTAGTCGCCCAGCGAGAAGCTCGCGACCGTGTTGGTGAGCACGGCCCGGTGCTCGGACCCCTGCTTGCCGTGGTCGGCCAGCATCTGACGGCGCTCGGACTCGGGCAGCAGGTACCACTCGTAGCTGCGCACGAAGGGGTAGACCGTCAGCCACGCCTCGGGATCCTTGCCGCGCATGAAGGCCGGGCTGTGGTTGCGCGAGAACTCGGCCTCGCGGTGCATGCCCATGGCGTTCCAGGTCGGGAGCAGGCCGCCGAGCGCGTCGGTGCGGACCAGGCGACGGTAGGCGGACTGGATCGCCTCGGGGATCTCGCCGTGCAGCCAGATCATGATGTCGGCGTCGGCGCGCAGGGCGCTGACGTCGTAGAACCCGCGGACGACGACGCCGTCGGCGGCCAGCGACTCGACGACGGCGTCGAGCGCCTCGGCGTCGGTCTCGTCGGGGGTGAACGGGTTCTGGGGGTCTCGGCGGAGCACGGCCCACAGCGTGTAGCCGAGACGCTCGGCGCCGGCGCCCGACGACGGAGCCCCGGTCGGGGCCGATGCGGGAGCGGCGGGTGAATCTGACGTCGGCAACACGGGTGCCGACCCGTCGGCGCTGGTACTCATGCGGCTATTCTCCCCCTCTCGCGGCTGGGAGCCCAACCAGGTACTTCCAGTTCGAGAGAACGGTGGAGGACGCCCCGGGCGGGGTCGGTGGGGAGGGGCTAACGGCGCTTGACGACGCCGACCAGGATGCCGCCGACGGTCAGCGCGACGACCCCCGCGCCCGCGAGCCACGGCCACTTGTCGCGCTCGTACGACGCCTTGGCCCGCTGCCCGGCGGCACCCAGCTGCTTGGGCACGTTGAGCTTGTCCTCGATCTCGTTCAGCGTCGCGGCCAGCTCGGCACGCGTCTTGTCGATGTGACCCTGGATGTCGTTCGTGTCGCTCACGATGGTTCCGTTCGGTGCAGGGGAGGTGCGGAGAGGGGGAGGAGCGTCAGGACTCGTCGAGACGCGTGCGGGGGATCGTGCCGACGCCCTTGATGGCCCGCAGATCGCGCTGCAGGCTGGCCAGGGTCTTCTCGGGGACGACCGGCAGCCCGACCTTGATCTTCTTGTAGCCGACCCAGCCGAGGATGCCCGCGCCGATCAGCAGGGCCACCGCGACGATGAGGGCCGACAGCCAGCCCGGGAGCCAGATGGCGATCAGGAGCACGATCGCGGTCAGGAGCACCCCGAGGGCCGCGAAGACGAGCACGAGCGCGCCGACGACGAAGCCCGCGCCGAGGCCGAAGGCCTTGAGGGTGCCGAGGATCTCGCTCTTCAGCAGCGCGATCTCGCCCTTGACGAGGTCCGTCACCAGGGTCGGGACGTCGTGCAGCAGCGTGAAGAGCGACCGGGAGCGGGTCCGTGAGCCGGAGTCGTGGCGGATCCGGTCGCTCCGGGTCGAATCGGTCATCGGGTCTTACCGGTGGTCGTCGACTTCTGCTTCTTCCTGCCGCCGCCGAAGGCCCGCACGATGACGAACTTGACGGCGTTGACACCCGCGTCGACGACGTCGGCCGTCTTGGCGCCGGCGAAGTCCTCGGCCTTGACCACCTGGCGCTGGACCGCGCGGCTGTGCCAGAGCTTCGAGCTCGTCGCCGAGATCTGCTCGTAGCGGTCCCGACCGGCCCGGGCGCCCAGCACGAAGCCGAGTGCTCCACCGGCGACGAAGATCAGTTTGCCTCGCATGTCGCTCCTTCTGTGGTCTGCGCGCGGCCGTCGGCCACGCGAGACCCCAATCTAGTCCGAGGGCGCCGCGAGATGCCCGACGCCGTCGCTCAAGACGGCCGCGGCGGTCGCACGGGACTGCGCGATGACCGAGGCGAGGCCCCGTCCCGCCACGGCGCCGCCGACGCGACGGACGCCGTCGAGGGGGGTGACGGAGCCGACCCGCGCCTCCTCGGCTCCGGTCGCGGGCGTCGTCAGCGGGGCGTCCCAGGCGACGCGCGCCCAGCCGTCGACCCGATCGGGGTCGAGGGCGACGCCGAGCAGCACCCCGGCATCGGCGATCGCGACCGCACGCAGCTCGGCGTCGGGGGTGCTCCGCTCGACGACGGGCGAGTCGTAGCTCAGCCGCAGCACGTGGCGACCGCCGGTCCGCTCGGCGAGCCACGGCCACTTGACGGTGGCGTGCGTGAGGGCCTTCGCCCGCACGTCGAGGGCGCCCGGCGCGACGAGCACCCCGGTGCCCCGCGGGCCGCCGTCGAGGGCCGGTTCGCGGACGACGAGGGTGACGAGCGTGATCAGGCCCGCAGCCGAGGAGGCGCGACCCGCCAGGGCCCGCCCCGCACCCTCGCCGACGGCCAGCACCACGGCGTCGGCGACGAGCCGCTCGCCCCCGACGGTCACGGACGACGCGTCGAGCGCGCTCACGGGGGCGTCGAGGCGGGTCTCGACGCCGAGCCGGGCCAGATCGGCGACGAGCGCGTCGACCAGCCGGGCGTTGCCGCCCCGCAGACCCGCGACCGCCGAGCCCGCCGGGGCCAGGGCCCGCAGGCTCAGGACGGCGGCCGTGAGCGACCCCTCGCGCAGCAGCGCGCGGCGCAGGCCCGGCGACACGCGGTCGACGAGGAGGTCGTCGGGGTGACGCGAGTGGACGCCCCCGACGATCGGCGTGACGAGCCGGTCGAGCACGGCGTCGCCCATGCGCGCGCGGATGAACGGACCGACGGCGATCTCGTCGGCGCCGACCTCGGCGGGCTGCGCGTCGAGCCGGGCGGCGATCGCCGCCCCGTCGGCCCCGATGACGCGCAGCACGTCGGGGTCTGCGAGATCGCCGGGGATGCCGAGCAGACCCGTGCGGGGCAGCGGGAACGCCTCGCCGTCGGCCTGATGCACCCAGGCGCCTCGACCGTCGGGCAGCACGATGTCGTCGCCGAGGCCGAGATCGGCGAGGTAGGCGGCGACCGTCCCCCCGCGGGTGGCGAAGCTCTCGGCGCCCGAGTCGAGGTCGATCCCCGCGACGGTGTGCCGGCCCACCTCGCCGCCGAGTCGACCCGAGGCCTCGAGCAGCAGCACGCGCGCCCCGCCTCGGGCCAGCTCGCGCGCGGTGACCAGTCCGGCGACCCCGCCGCCGACGACGACGACGAGCGCGCGCCCGGAGGCGGGCGCCGGCGACTCGGAACCGACCGAGGAGGCGCGGAGCGGGTCGGACACGGGCGTTCCCCTTCTCTGAGAGCGGTCTTCTAGAGCGTGTGCGCCAGCTCGACGATGCGGGTCAGCACGTCGGGGTCGGTGTCGGGGTTGACGCCGTGCCCCAGGTTGAGCACGTGGGCCGGCGCGGCGCGGCCGCGCTCGACGACGTCGCGCACGTGCGCCTCGAGCACCGGCCAGGGCGCCTGCAGCAGGGCGGGGTCGATGTTGCCCTGGAGCGGGGTGCCGCCGCCGAGGCGACGCGAGGCCTCGTCGAGCGGGATGCGCCAGTCGACGCCCATCGCGTCGACGCCGACGTCGCGCATGGCGGTCAGCACCTCGCCGCTGCCGACGCCGAAGTGGATGCGCGGCACGCCCAGGTCGGCCACGTGCGACAGCGCACGGGCCGAGTGCGGTGCCACGTTCGCCGTGTAGTCGGCGAGCGACAGCGACCCGACCCACGAGTCGAACAGCTGGGCGGCGCTCGCACCGGCCATCACCTGCGCGCGCAGGAACGCCCCCGTGACGTCCGCCGCCCAGGTGAGCAGCGCCTCCCAGGTGTCGGGATCGCTGTGCATCAGGGTGCGGGCGCGGATGTGGTCTTTGGAGGGGCCGCCCTCGACGAGGTACGCGGCGAGGGTGAACGGGGCGCCGGCGAAGCCGATCAGCGGGGTGGCGCCCAGCTCGGCGACCGTCTGCGCGACGCCGGCCGCGATGGGGGCCAGCGCGTCGTCGTCGAGCGGGCGCAGGGCGGCGACGTCGGCCGCCGTGCGGATGGGGTTCTCGAGCACCGGACCGCGCCCGGGGACGATGTCGACCGACACCCCGGCGAGCTTGATCGGCACGACGATGTCGCTGAAGAAGATGCCGGCGTCGACGCCGTGGCGACGGACCGGCTGCAGCGTGATCTCGCTGGCGAGGTCGGGGGTGAGGCAGGCGTCGAGCATCTTCGTGCCGACGCGCAGCTCGCGGTACTCGGGCAGCGATCGACCGGCCTGACGCATGAACCAGACGGGCAGCGTCTCGGGCCGGTCGCCCCGCAGCGCCCGCACCAGGCGGGAGTCGGCGGTGAGGCCGGTCGCGAGCGGGTGCTGGTCGGGCAGGGCGGAGGTGATCACGGGGAGCATTCTCCCATCGCCTGCTGGGCGTCTCGTCGAGGCGACCCGGCGGGGGTCCCGCGGTCCCGGGACCGCCCGCGCGGCCGCCTCGCCCTCGGCTCGCCGACGACGCGGAGGCGGGAGCCGAGGAGGCGCGGGTCAGCCGACCTTGACGACCATCTTGCCGACGTTGGCGCCGCGCATCAGCCCGGTGAACGCCTCGAAGGCCTGGTCGATGCCCTCGACGACGGTCTCGTCGTGGACCACGTCGCCGTTCGCGAGCCACGGGCCCATCTCGGCCTGGAAGGCGGGGGCGATGTGACGGTAGTCACCGAGCGTGAAGCCCTTCATCATGAGACCGCGGGTGACCATGTTGGTCATGCCGGTGATGCCGACGGGGGCCCCGGTCGAGTTGTAGTTGGCGATCGAGCCGCAGAGCGCGGCACGGCCGCCGTCGCGGAACGAGTCGAGCGCGGCCGAGAGGTGGTCGCCCCCGACGTTGTCGAAGTAGACGTCGATGCCGTCGGGCGCCGCCTCGCGCAGCAGCTCGGTGACGTCGCCGTCCTTGTAGTTGAACGCCGCGTCGAAGCCGTACTTCGAGGTGAGCAGCTCGACCTTCTCGGCCGATCCGGCGCTGCCGATGACGCGCGAGGCGCCCTTCAGCCGGGCGATCTGACCGACCATCGTGCCCACGGCGCCGGCGGCGCCGGAGACGAAGACGACGTCGCCCTCGCGGATCCCGGCGATCTCGGTGAGGCCGACGTAGGCCGTCAGACCGGTGAGGCCGAGCACGCCGAGGTGAGCGGACAGGGGCACGCCCTCGACGGTCTGCGTGGCGCGGAACGAGCCGGCGCCTCCCTGGGCCACGTCGCGCCAGCCGAGGTCGTGCTGCACGACCGTGCCCACCGGGAGCTCGTCGGAGCGCGACTCGACGACGCGTCCGATGGCGCCGCCGGTCATCGTCTCGTTCAGGGCGAAGGGCGGCACGTAGGACTTCACGTCGTTCATGCGACCGCGCATGTAGGGGTCGACGGACAGGAACTCGTTCTGCACGCGCACCTCGCCGTCGGCGAGCTCGGGCAGGGTCACCTCGGCCCGGCGCACGTCGTCGGTGGTGGGCTCGCCCTCGGGGCGGGCGATGAGCTGCCACTGGATGCTGGTGGTCATGATTCTCCTGTCGTCGGGCCGATCGGGGTGGTCGGCGGGGCCTCATGTTGCAATGCGCAACACTGCATGCGCATTCCCGGGACCAGCCTGACCCCGTGCATCCTCTCGACATCGAGGCATCACCCAGCCGGATGCGTCGATGAGCGTTACTCTTGATCGGTGCTCATCTGCCTGACGGCGTCCCACCGGAACGCCAGCTTCGACCTCCTCGAGAAGTTGAGCATCGGCGCACCCTCGGCGGTCGGCACCCTGGTCGACGGCAGCGACTTCGTCAACGGAGCCGTCGTGCTCGCGACCTGCAACCGCTTCGAGGCCTATCTCGACGTCGACGAGCCCCTCACGGCCGGCAGCGCCGTCGCGGTCGAGGCCACCATCGCGACCATGAGCGACGCGAGCGACGTCACGGCCGACGACCTGCGCGACAGCGTGCGCGTCATCACCGGCGACGAGGTCGTCGAGCACCTGTTCGCCGTCAGCTCGGGTCTCGAGTCGGTCGTCATCGGCGAAGACGAGATCTCGGGCCAGGTCCGCCGCGCGCTCGAGCGCGCCCGCGAGGGCGGCACGACGTCGTCCGACCTCGAGCGCCTCTTCCAGAAGGCCTCGCACACCTCCCGCGGCATCAAGAACCGCACGAACGTCGGAGGCGCGGGTCGTTCGCTCGTGCGCCTCGCCCTCGAGCTCGCGTCTTCGCGCGTCACGGACTGGGCCGACGCCCGGGTGCTGATCGTGGGCACCGGCCAGTACGCCGCCACGACGGTCACCGCCCTGCGCGACCGGGGCGCCGACCGGCTCGCCGTGTACTCGTCGTCGGGTCGCGCCTCCTGGTTCGGGCTGAAGCACGACGCCACCCCCTACGACGACCTCGCCGAGGCCATCGCCTGGTGCGACGTGCTCATCACCTGCACGTCGACGACCGAACCCGTCGTGACCCCCGACGTCGTCGCCGCGGGCGACCGCCGCCTGGTCATCGACCTCGGCCTGCCCCGCAACGTCGACCCCCTCGTCACCGAGATCGACGGAGTCGAGCTGCTCGACCTCGAGACCATCAGCCTGCACGCCCCGCTCGCCGAGCTCACCGCCGCCGACGACGCCCGCGCGCTCGTCTCGACGGCCGCGGCCGAGTTCCAGGCCGTCGCCGCCGAGCAGTCGCTCACCCCGGCCGTCGTCGCTCTGCGCAAGCACGTCTTCGATCTGCTCGACTCCGAGATCCAGCGCGCGAGGTCCCGTGGCGACTCGTCCGACCGCACCGAGGCCGCCCTGCGCCACCTGGCCGGCGTGCTGCTGCACACCCCGTCCGTGCGAGCGCGCGAGCTGGCCCGCGAAGGTCGCGGCGAGGAGTTCCGCGACGGGCTCGAGGCCCTCTTCGGCCTCACCGAGACGCGCGCCGCCACCCCGGCCCCGCATCTGCGCGCCGTCGGCGACGCGAGCTGACCTCTTCAGGCCGGTGCGAGGATGACCGGATGGAACCGATCGTCGTCAGCGCCCTCGCCCTGATCCGCGACCGGCGCCTCCTCATGGTCACGGCCCGCGGCCGCGACGTGCTGTACCTGCCGGGCGGCAAGCTCGAGCCGGGCGAGTCGCCCGCCGAGGCCCTCGTGCGCGAGTCGCGCGAGGAGGTCGCCGTCGAACTCGACCCGTCGACCGTCGTCGAGCTTTTCACCGTGCGAACCCAGGCCCACGGCGAGCCGGACGGGCGGGAGGTGCACATGACCCTGTTCTCGGCGGACCCGACCACGGCCAGCCCCGAGCCCCTCGCCTCGGCCGAGGTGGGTGCGCTCCACTGGGTCACGTCGGCCGACGCCGACCGGTGCCCCCCGGCCGGCGTCGCGACCCTCGACGGTCTCGTCCGGCTCGGCCTGATCGACTGACCGGCGGGGCCGCGCGGGGTCACCAGATCGTGACGCGCTCCTCCGGCGGCAGCCAGGCCGCGTCGCTCGGCGCGACATCGAAGGCGGCGTAGAACTCGTCGATGTTGCGCACGATCTGGTTGCAGCGGAACTCGTTCGGCGAGTGCGGATCGATCGAGAGCAGCCGGACGGCCTCCTCGTCGCGCAGCGTGATCTGCCACGCCTGCGCCCAGCTGAGGAAGAACCGCTGGGCTCCGGTCATGCCGTCGATCACAGGAGCCTCGGCCCCCTCGAGCGAGAGCAGGTACGCCTTGTAGGCGATCGACAGCCCACCGAGGTCGCCGATGTTCTCGCCGATGGTGAGGGCGCCGTTGACGTGGTGGTCGGGGACCTGAGCCGGGGCGAGCGCGTCGTACTGGGCGATCAGCGACGCGGTGAGCTTCTCGAACGCCTCGCGGTCGGCGGCCGTCCACCAGTCGCGGAGTCGGCCGTCGCCGTCGTACTTCGACCCCTGGTCGTCGAAGCCGTGGCCGATCTCGTGTCCGATGACCGCGCCGATCGCGCCGTAGTTCGCGGCGGCGTCGCGGGTCTCGTCGAAGAACGGGAACTGCAGGATCGCCGCGGGGAACACGATCTCGTTCATGCCGGGGTTGTAGTAAGCGTTGATCGTCTGCGGGGTCATGAACCACTCGCCGCGGTCGAGCGGCTGTCCGATCTTGCCCAGCTCGCGGTCGAAGCCGACGGCGGCGGTCGCCCGCACGTTGCCGACCAGATCGGCCGGGTCGACCTCGAGGGCCGAGTAGTCGCGCCAGGTGTCGGGGAACCCGATCTTCGGCGTGAACTTCTCGAGCTTCTCGAGGGCGCGGCCGCGGGTCTCCTCCGTCATCCACTCGAGGCCGGTGATGCTCTGCCGGTACGCCTCGACCAGGTGCGCGACGAGCACGTCCATGGCGGTCTTGGCCTCGGGCGCGAAGTGGCGCTCGACGTAGATGCGGCCGACGGCCTCGCCCATGGCGCCCTCGACGAGCGAGACGCCGCGCTTCCAGCGGGCGCGCTGGACGGGGGCGCCCGTGAGGGTGCGACCGTAGAAGCCGAAGTTCGCCTCGACGAACGGGGTCGACAGATAGGCCGCCGACGAGCGGATGATCTGCCAGCGCAGCCAGTCCTGCCAGTCGGGGAGGCGCGCTCCGGTCAGCAGCGACGCCAGACCCGTCACGAACGACGGCTCACGCACGACGAGCTCGTCGAACACGCGCTCGGGCGCGCCCACGGCGTCGCGCCAGACGGTCAGGTCCACGCCCTCGGCGAGCGCGTCGAACCCCGCCCAGGGCAGGAGGTTGTAGGTCGCGTCGCTGTCGCGGGTGGCGACGTTGTCCCAGTGGTGCGAGGCGAGCTCGGTCTCGAGCGCCATGATGCGGGCGGCGCGGTCGGCGGCCTCGTCGAAGCCGGCGAGCTCGAGCATGCGGGCGACGAAGGCGACGTAGGCGGTGCGGATCGACTCGGACTTCTCGTCGCGGTAGTACGACTCGTCGGGCAGACCCAGACCGCCCTGCTCGACGAACAGGACGTAGCGCTCGGGGTCGCCCGGGTCGTTGTCGACGAAGAGCTGCACGAAGCTCGCGAGCCCCTGCTTCTCGAACGAGCCCAGGAGGCGCAGGAGGCCGTCGACGTCGGTCACGTCGTCGACGGGGTCGAGCAGGGGGCGGATCGGCTCGGCGCCGAGCGCCTCGACGCGCTGCTCGTCGAGGAAGCTCGTGTAGAGGTCGCCGACCTTGCGGGCCTCGGTGCCCGGCTCGGCGTCCTGAGACTCCTGGATGATGTCGCGGACGGCCGCCTCGGCCTCCTCGGCGAGGACGTAGAACGAGCCGTAGCGCGCCTTGTCGTCGGGGATCGCCGTCCGGGCGATCCAGCGACCGTTGACGTGACGGAAGAGATCGTCCTGCGGACGCACCTCCGGGTCGAGCTCGTCGGTCAGGATTCCGGAGGAGAGGGCGTCGCTCGTCATGGTCGTCAGCCTACGACCGCGTCGCCGCTACAGTTCTGAGCATGGCACTCCCCTGGTCCCTGCACGGTGACGGCAAGACCGTCGACTCGACCGAGATCGTGGCGCCGGAGGAGCGGCTCACCTGGCCGCGCACCATCGGCCTGGGCGGTCAGCACGTCGTCGCCATGTTCGGCGCGACCTTCCTGGTGCCGATCCTCACGGGCTTCCCGCCGAGCACGACCCTGCTGTTCTCGGGCATCGGCACGCTGCTGTTCCTGATCATCACGAAGAACCGGCTGCCCAGCTATCTCGGGTCGTCGTTCGCGTTCCTCGCTCCGATCGCCGCGGCGAAGGAGGTCGGGGGCATACCGCTCGCTCTCAGCGGCATCATCGTCGTCGGTGCCCTGCTCGCGATCATCGGCGTGGTGGTGCACCTCGCGGGCACGCGCTGGATCGACTCGCTGCTGCCGCCGGTCGTCAGCGGCGCGATCGTCGCCCTGATCGGCTTCAACCTCGCGCCCGCCGCCCGCGACAACTTCGCGCTCGCCCCGCTGACGGCGGTCATCACGCTCGCCGCGGTGGTGCTGAGCGCCGTGCTCTTCCGAGGCCTCCTCGGTCGCCTCTCGATCTTCGTCGGCGTGGTGGTCGGCTACATCGCCGCCGTGCTGCTCGGCGAGGTCAGCTTCGATGCCGTGCGCGACGCCCCCTGGGTGGGTCTGCCGACCTTCACCGCGCCGGCCTTCGATCTGTCGGCGCTGCCCGTCTACCTCGGTTTCCTGCCGGTCGTGCTGGCCCTGATCGCCGAGAACGTCGGGCACGTGAAGGGCGTCGGTCAGCTGACGAAGCGGAACCTCGACCCGCTGACCGGCCGAGCGCTCTTCGCCGACGGCCTCAGCACGGTGCTCGCCGGGCTCGGCGGCGGCTCGGCCACCACCACCTACGGCGAGAACATCGGCGTGATGAGCGCCACCCGGGTCTTCTCGACCGCGGCGTACTGGGTCGCCGGCATCGTGGCGATCCTGCTCGGGCTGTCGCCGAAGATCGGCGCCGTCATCTTCACCATCCCGCCGGGGGTGCTCGGCGGCGTGACCACGGCCCTCTACGGCCTCATCGGCGTCATCGGCATCCGCATCTGGGTCGAGAACAAGGTCGACTTCAGCCGACCGAAGAACCAGCTCACGGCCGGCATCGCCCTGATCATGGGCATCGCCGACTTCACGCTGTCGCTCGGCGGCGCCACGTTCGGCGGCATCATCCTCGGAACGGTCGCGGCCATCGTCGTGTACCACCTGATGACGCTGGTCGGCCGGGCCCGCGGCACCGACTGAGGTGCGCCTCCGGAACCCCCTCGACCGCGAGATCGTCCGTCTGGCCCTGCCGGCGCTCGGGGCGCTGATCGCCGAACCGCTGTTCCTGCTGACCGACACGGCCCTGATCGGGCATCTCGGCTCGGTGCCGCTGGCCGGTCTCGGGGTGGCCGGGGTGATCCTGCAGACGGCGCTCGGGCTGCTGATCTTCCTGGCGTACGCGACGACCCCGACCGTGGCGAGGAGGCTCGGTGCCGGTGACCGGGCGGGGGCCATCCGCGCCGGCGTCGACGGCCTCTGGTTCGCGCTGCTGCTCGGCGTCGTGCTGGCCGTCGCCGGAGCGTTCACGGCGCCGTCGCTCGTGGGGCTGTTCGGCACGGAGCCGGCCGTGGAGGCCGCCGCCACGACCTATCTCACGGTGTCCATGATCGGCCTGCCGGGCATGCTCATCGTCATCGCCGCCACCGGCCTGCTGCGCGGCCTGCAGGACACCCGCACCCCTCTCGTCGTCGCCGGCGTGGGCTTCGCCGTGAACGCCGGGCTGAACGCCGTGTTCATCTACGGGTTCGGCTGGGGCGTCGCCGGATCGGCGGCCGGCACCGTCGTCGCGCAGTGGGGCATGGCGGCCGTCTACGTCGTGATCGCCGTGCGCGCGGCCCGCGCCGTCGGCGCCGATCTGCGCCCCGGGCTCGCAGGGGTCGGACGCACGGCCCGGTCGGGCGCGTGGCTGCTGGTGCGGAACGCGAGTCTGCGGGTCGCGATGATCGCGACCGTGGCGACCGCCGCCTCCTCGGGGGTGACGGGGTTGGCGACCATCCAGGTCGCGCTGACGGTCTTCAGCACGCTCGCCTTCGCGCTCGACGCCCTCGCGATCGCCGGGCAGGCCATGATCGGGCACTCCCTCGGAGCCGGGGACCGCGACCGGGTGAGGGCGGTGACCAGCCGCCTGATGCTGTTCGGGGTCGGCGGCGGGGTGCTGCTCGGGGTGCTCGTCGCCGCGCTCTCGGGGGTGCTCGGGCCGGTGTTCACGACCGACGAGGGCGTCCGCGCACTGCTCCCCGGGGTGGTGCTCGCGATGGCGGTCGGCATCCCGCTGGCCGGGTTCGTGTTCGTGCTCGACGGCGTGCTGCTCGGAGCCGGCGATGCGCGCTACCTGGCGCTGGCGGGGGTGGTGAACGTGCTGGTGTACCTGGCGATCCTCGTGCCGGTCGAGAGCGCGGTGGGCGACGGGCCGGGGGCGGTCGTGGCGCTCTGGTCCGCGTTCGGCCTGGGCTACATCGGGATCCGCGCGGTCACCCTCGGGGTGCGGGCCGCGGGGTCGCGCTGGATGGTCGTCGGCGCGCGCTGAGCAGGCCGTCGCGGTCTCAGATTCATCCCAGCGTGCTCGAAGCGCTTTTCAAGACATGCCCGCTGGCCAGGACTTATCCTCTTCTCGTCGGCCGGATCCGAGACCGGGACCGGCCCGGATAACCACACGCGAACACCGAAAGGGGACTCTTCATATGGCTGTGTCTTTCGATCCTTTCACCGAGCTCGACCGCCTCGCCGCCGGGCTCCTCGGCACCCGTCAGGGCCCGAAGGTCATGCCCGTCGACCTCTACCGCGACGGCGACCGCTACGTGCTGAACGCCGACATGCCGGGCATCGACCCGGGCTCGGTGGACATCGACGTCGACGGTCAGCTGCTGACCATCCGCGCGAACCGCACCCCCGACACCCGCGACGGGGTGACGTGGCTGTCGCAGGAGCGCCCGCACGGGTCGTACCTGCGGCAGTTCAGCGTGGGCGAGGGCATCGACTCGAACGCGATCACCGCCCACTACGACAACGGCGTGCTGTCGCTGCTGATCCCGGTGAGCGAGCGGGCGAAGCCGCGCAAGATCGAGGTGACCGCCGGGCCGGCGACCGAGCCGTCCGTCGGCGCTCCGTCGGCCGAGCGACGGTCGATCGACAGCTGACCCGACGACCGGAGGGCCCCCGCGCAGGCGGGGGCCCTCCGCACGTCTGTCCACCCCCCGGCCAGGATTCTGCGCGATGTGTACCGTCTCCTCTCGTGCCTTCCTTCGACGAGACCCCGCTGACCGACCGACACTTCGACGATTACCGGCCCGGCGCCGGCGGGACGTACGGCCCGGTCGAGGTCACCGCGAGCTCCATCGTGGGCTTCGCGGCCGACTTCGACCCGCACACGATGCACCTGGATCCCGTCGGCGCGGCTGACGGTCCCTTCGGCGGTCTGATCGCGAGCGGCTGGCACACGACCGCCATGATGATGCGGCTGATGGTCGACAACTTCCTCAACGAGCGGACGAGCCTCGCGTCGCCGGGTGTCGACGAGCTGCGCTGGCACCGGCCCGTGCGACCCGGCGACCAGCTGCGGGCGCGGTTCACGGTGCTCGAGGCCCGCCCCTCGCGGTCGAAGCCCGACCGCGGCATCGTCCGCACCCGCATCGAGATGCTGAACCAGCACGACGAGGTCGTCATGTCGCAGATCATGATGAACCTGATCAGGCGCCGCGCCTAGCCGTCGCTTCCGCACCGCTCGCCGCCTGCCGCCTTGCCCTGCCGCGGCCACGGTGGGCGGAAAGTGCCCCTCGCAGAGCTCGGACGGGCATCTTCTGACCAACGACAGGCCAGCGCACCAGCCCCGCGGCCACGGTGGGCGGAAGGCGCCCCTCGCGCGGCGCTCGCGGGCGTCTTCCGACCAGGGTCGCCGTCAGCCGGGCCGGGCGGCGCCGGGCGGCTCGGCGCCGGCATCCAGCCGGGCGACGGCGCGGGCGATGCGGCCGACCCGCGCCTCCTCGGTGGGGGCCGTCAGCACCGGGTGCATGACCGAGTAGCGGGCCGACCGGCTCAACCCCTCGAACGTCCGGGAGGCGCGGGTCGAGTCGGCGAGCGCGGCCGCCAGGTCGGCGGGCGGCTCCATGTCCGCCTGGCCCGCGTAGGCGCGATCCCAGCGCCCGTCGCCCTTCGCCCGGTCGATCTCGGCCTGACCCCGCGGGCGCATCCGCCCCGAGTCGACGAGGCGGGCGACGTGGTCGACGTTGCGCATCGACCAGATCGACCGGGCCCGCCGGGGCGTGAAGTGCTGGAGGAAGGTGCCGGCGTCGAGGGCGTTGCGGCGCCCGTCGATCCAGCCGCTGCAGAGGGCCTCGTCGAGCGCCTCGGCGTACGTGAGCGACGTGGGGCTCGTGGTGCCCTTCTTGGCGAGCACGAGGCGCACCCCCTCCGAGGTCGACTCGTGGGCGTCGAGCCATGCCCGCCAGGCGACGGCGTCGGGCACGGTGAGGCGGTCGTCGGGCATGTCTCCCTCTCGGTGCGGGCCGGTCGGCGGGTGGCGACCCGCGCCTCCTCGGCTCCGTCGTCAGCCGGCGGCGGGCGGTTCGACGGCGCGCAGGGCGATGACGACCTGGTCGAGGAACGCGTCGACCTGATCCTGGTCGTACCCCTCGCGGAACTTCGTCGGCTGGAACCTCGCCGCGATGACCTCGTCGGGGGTGAGGGGACCCGGGCCGCGCCCCTGCTCGAGGGCCGCGAACGTCGCGGTGATCCGGTCGAGCAGGTCGTCGACCTGGTCCTGGTCGTAGCCGTCCCGGAACCGGGTCGGTGTGAATCTCGTCGCGACGACGTCCTCTGAACGCATGTCTCCCCCTCGATCGTGGCTCGATCCTGCCACAGGGCGGGGCCGGCCCTCGGGCACGCGCACGGTGGAGGGCGGGCTCCGGCCCCGCCGAGACCCGGCTCAGCCCCAGTGGACGATCACGTCGATGATCCACGTCACGCCAAACCGGTCGGTGAGCTTGCCGTAGTACGGCGAGAACATCGACGGTCCGAAGGGGACGTGCACGGTGACGCCCTCGGATGCGGCGAGCGCCGTTCCGAGCTGCTCGAGCTCGGCCGCGTCGGTGCTGCGCAGCGACAGGTAGAAGGGGTTGTCGCCGGCCGCATACGGCAGCGAGTCCTGGATGTCGTACGCCATGACGTGGAACCCGCTCGGGGCCTTGACCTGCCCCCAGACGATCTGGTCGGCCTGGTCGGGGCCCTGACCCGACTCGGTCTCGCCGTAGGGCACGAGCACCAGGTCGCCGCCGAAGACCGAGTGGTAGAACTCGAGCGCCTCCTTCGCCTGGCCTCGGAAGTTGATGTGCAGGGTGGTGATGACGCTCATGGTCTGTCTCCTCGTCGTGATGTCGCGCTCTCTCTGAGCGCTGAGACAAGTCGACTCCGTGTACCGGTCAGCTTCGGTCCGGTTCACGCGCGATGATGACGTCATGCCCGCCGCAGCCGCCTCGTCGACGTCCCAGCGCCTCCTCGCCCTCCTGTCGTTGATGCAGACGAACCGGTCGTGGTCGGCTCCGACGCTGGCCGCTCGGCTCGAGGTCGGCGAGCGCACCGTGCGTCGCGACGTCGAGCGTCTGCGCGAGCTGGGCTACACGATCGACACGAGCCGCGGGCCCGAGGGCGGGTACCGGCTCGCGGCGGGCGAGTCGCTGCCTCCGCTGCTGCTCGACGACGAGCAGGCGGTCGCCGTGACCCTCGCGCTGCAGACCGCTCGCCTGGCCGGGGCCGGTCTCGACGACGCCGCGGCCCGGGCCCTGCTGACCGTGACGCGACTGCTGCCCGATCGCGTGGCGCAGCGCATCGCGCGACTCGAGGTCGGGGCCCTCACGCCGGGCTCGCCGTCGACCCGCGTGCAGGTCGACCCCGAGGTGCTGCTGCGCATCGGCGACGCGATCCACCGCTGCGAGGAGCTCCGCTTCGACGTCGACCGGGCCGAGGAGGCGCGGGTCGCCTCCGAAGCGCACCCCGCGTCGACGCCGCCCCCGGCCTCCGCGTCGCCCCCGCCCCGACCGCCGCGCCGCGTCGAGCCGCATCACCTGCTGCTGAGCTCCGGCCGCTGGTACCTGATCGGTTGGTCGGACGAGCACGGCGACTGGCGGGTGTTCCGGGTCGACCGGTTACGGCTGCGCCAGCACACGGGTCGGCGCTTCGAGCCGAGGGCGGTGCCGGGCGGCGACCCGGCGGCCTTCCTGTCGGCGCGGTTCAAGGGCTCGAGCGGAGCCGACGCCTGGGCCTGCGTCGGCACGGTCGAGCTGTCGCTGCCGGCGAGCGCCGTGGCCCCGTTCGTCGGCGACGGCGTCGTGGTCGCCGTCGGTCCCGAGCGCTGCCGCGTCGAGGCCGGATCGTGGTCGTGGGGGTCGCTCGCCGCCTCGTTCGGCCGCTTCGACGCCGAGCTCGTGGCCGTCGGCCCGGCCGAGCTGATCGACGCCTTCGCCGATCTCGCGGGCCGGTACGCGCGGGCGGCCGATCGACGGGCGAGGCCGCGGCCCGTGCCGACCTCAGGCCCGGGCGTCGCCGTCGTGCCGCAGGTCGGTCACGAACAGGACGGCGATCGCGGCTGACCGATCCGGCCGGAGGGCCGCGACGACGACGGCGGAGCCCGTGTCGGCGGAGCAGAGCGCGATCTCGGTCTCGCCCCGCTCGGCGAGCCGATCGACGAAGTCCTCCAGCCCGACGACGGTGACGTCCTTCTCCCGGGCGATCGAGTACTTGGTCCGGAACGTCCGCGAGGTGGCGATGGCGCCCTGTCGTCCGACCCGCAGCGACTCGTCGGGCCTCTCGTCGAGCACGGCCAACGCCCGAGCGACCGCCGACGAGGCGGCCGCCGCGTCGTCGGACCGTCTCAGCAGTCCAGCCAGCTCGGCGGCCGAGACGTGATCCGGTTCGACGACCGGCTCCACGGACGCGGCGGTGACGGCCCCACCCGCATCGATCAGCATGATCGCGACCTCGGTCTCGGTGTCGTATCGCCCGAATCGCACGTCGTCGTCGCCGAGATCGTCGAGCACCGCCAGGAGCGCCGTGAGACTCCCGCTCGACGGCGCCCGGCTCGAGCGGAGTCTCCGGGCCAGGACGGCTGCGGGCGCACGATCGAGACCGATCCGCTCGTCGCGGGGCGACCGCCCCAGGAGGCCGACCAGCGCCTCCGTCCCGGGGGCCGTCGTGCCCGCCGCCCGCTGACGCAGCTCGCCGACGCTGATGGTCTCGCTCATCCGGTCGATCATCCTCGCTCGAACAGCACCTCGCCCTCCGCCACGACCACGTCGGGCGACCAGTCGTCGCCGAGCACGACGAGGTCGCCCCGCGCTCCGACCTCGAACCGCCCGAGATCGCCGCGGCCGAGCAGGTCGGCCGGGGTGCGCGTCAGCGCCGTGATCGCCACGACGGGGTCGACGCCCGACCCGACGGCGAGCCGCAGGGCGACGTCCTGCGTGAGCACCGACCCGGCGAGCGCTCCCGAGTCGGCGAGCCGCGCCTCCCCGGCGGCCACCACGACGTCGAGCCCGCCGAGCCGGTACGACCCGTCGGCGCAGCCCGTCGCCGACATCGAGTCCGTGACGAGCGCCACCCGGCCCGGTGCGAGCGCGAAGACCGCCCGCCAGACCGACGGATGCACGTGCACCCCGTCGACGATCAGCTCGAGCACGGCGCCCGCGTCGACGGCGGCGAGCACGGGGCCGGGGTCGCGGTGGAGCAGGGGCGGCATGGCGTTGAAGGCGTGGGTGAGGGCGCGCGCGCCCCGGGCGAAGGCGTCGAGCGCGAGGTCGTGGTCCGCCGCCGTGTGCCCGAGGGCGACGACCACCCCGGCGTCGGCGAATCGCCGCAGCGCGTCCGCGGCCCCGTCGAGCTCGGGTGCCAGCGTGATCATCCGCAGGCTCCCGTCCGCCGCTCCGAGCAGCCGGTCGACGGTCTCGGCGGTCGGCGTCGCGAGCGCGCTCTCGTCGTGCGCGCCCTTATGCGAGGCGGCGAGGAACGGCCCCTCGAGGTGCGAGCCGAGCACGAGCGGATCCGTGGCCGCGAGCGCCGCGATGCGCCCGAGCGCCGCCTCCAGTCGGGCGGGTGGCGCCGAGACGAGGCTCAGCACCTGCCGCGTCGTCCCGTGTCGACGGTGGTGCGCGAGCGCGGCCGAGAGGTCGGCGTCGTCGTCGTACGACAGGCCGGCCGCGCCGTGTCCGTGCAGGTCGACGAAACCCGGGGCGACGACGCGACCCCCGGCGTCGATCACGCGCGCCGTCGATGTCGAGGGACCGTCAGCCGACGCGCCGGGCAGACCCGTCGCCCCACCGGTCGCTCCCTCGGGCCGACCCGCGCCCTGGGCGACGGCCGCGATCACCCCGTCCTCGACGCGGATCCAGCCGGGTCGTCGGCCCGCGGCGTCGATCAGCACGGCGTCGTGGACGACGACGGCTCCGCTCATGGTGACGCTCTCTCTCGTTCGGTGCCCGGGCGTTCTCGCGCTGCGGCCGACGCTACCTCGACGACCCGCGTTCGGGGGAGAGCGCATGCCGCCGCGATTTGCGACCGTGGAAGGAGGGCCGTCGTCGTCGGTTTCGTGACGTTCGGCCTCCGGGACACGTCCTGATGATGCAGCCGCGTGCCCCACCAGCACCGGTGCGAGACGCTCAGGACCAGGAGACCTCATGACCACCACCTACCTGCCGAGCGGGACGCCCCGGCCCGAGCCGGGCCAGACCCCCGGCGGCTTCGACCGCTTCCAGGTCACCGGCGACGACATCGAGGAGGCGCGACACAGCCTCGAGACCTCTCTCGACGGTCGTCAGTTCCGTGCGCGCCTCGCGGACGAGCCCTTCTCATTCCGATTCGCCTCGGCGGGCGACGAGCGGCTCAGCGTGCAGACGGGATCGTTCACCGGACATCTGCAGGGCGTGATCCCGTGGTCGAAGGACTACGTCGTGTCGTGGTTCCGCAGCGGCGAGGTGACCATCGACCACCCCGGCGGCCAGCTGACGAGCGTCGTCGGACGGCCGTTCCTGACCCCGAGCGAGACCTCGTACTCGTTCACGATGACCCCGCACCATCACGGGATCGTGCATCTCGGCGCCGACTTCCTGGAGGACGTCGCGACCGAGAGGCACGGTGGCCCGCGCCAGCGCATCGTGTTCGACTACGACGCGGTGCCCGACGCCGCCGGGCTCGCCGCCTGGCAGAAGGCGCTCGGCGCGGCGACTCCGCTCGTCGTGGGCCACACGACGAAGCCCCTGGCCCGCCACTCGGCGCAGGTCTCGCTGGCGCACGCCCTCCTCGACCTATTCCCGTGGCAGGCCGTCGACGTCCCCGAGGAGCTGCGGACCGAGCAGACCCGCAAGCTCCGCCAGGCCGCCGAGTACGTGCACGCCTTCGCCGACCAGCCGATCTCGGCGGGCGACATCGCGACGGCGGCCGGGGTCCACACGCGCACGCTGCAGCAGCTCATGAACCAGCACCTCGGCTCGAGCCCGACGACGTACCTCCGGCACGTCCGTCTCGACCGGGCCCGGCAGGATCTCCTCGCGGCCGATCCGGCCGCGGGCTTCGTCGCCGACGTCGCGCGTCGATGGGGATTCGGCAATCTCGGTCGGTTCTCGGCGTCGTACGCGAAGCGCTTCGGAGAGTATCCGCGCGACACCCTCGCGCGGTGGTGAAAGGCATTCCCGGTCACTCGTGAATGCGTCCGCATAAACGATCGGCGTTCGCGCGACGGCCTGCGGAGTGCTTTAGGGATGTCATACAGACACGCATGAATTACACTTGTTCCCTAGCACGCCGTCGCACGTTTATCTTCGGCGCTTTCCATTGTTTTTTCAGGAGACTCCGTTGGCCCAGAAAACACTCATCCAGCTCGTCGATGACATCGACGGCACCCCCATCGCCGACGGCGAGGGCAAGACCGTCTCGCTGACGCTCGACGGCGTCTCGTACGAGATCGACCTGAGCGACGCGCACGTCGACGAGCTCACCGAGGCCCTGGCCCCCTTCACCGGTGCGGCCCGCCGAACCGGCCGCAAGGCCCCGGCGCGCAGCGGCTCGACCCGGTCGAACGGCGACGATCTGCAGAAGATCCGCGAGTGGGCCAAGGCGAACGGGCACGACGTGTCCGACCGCGGCCGCATCGCCGCCGCCGTCCGCGACGCTTACGACGCGGCGCACTAGACCATGGCCACGACATACGAAGTCGGCACGACGCTGGTCTACCCGCACCACGGCGCCGTCACGATCACCGACCTGACGACCAAGAACATCAAGGGCTCGCCCACCGAGTACATGTCGCTGCGCGTGCACACGAGCGAGCTCGTCATCCAGATCCCCACGGGCAACGCCACCGACATCGGCGTCCGCGAGGTCATCGACCAGGCCGGCGTCGAGCGCGTCTACGACGTGCTCCGCACCTCCGAGGTCGAGGAGGCCGGCAACTGGTCGCGTCGCTACAAGAGCAACCAGGAGAAGATGACGAGCGGTGACGTCTACAAGGTCGCCGAGGTCGTCCGCGACGTCTGGCGTCGCGATCAGGACAAGGGCATCTCCGCCGGCGAGAAGAGCATGCTGGGCCGCGCCCGGCAGATCCTCGTCTCCGAGCTGGCCCTGGCGTTGAACACCACCGCCGAAGAGGCCGACAAGGCCCTCGAGGGCGTCCTGGCGACTCCCGCCGCCTGACGCCTCCCCCGCGCTCTCGTCTCGCCCGGTCAGTCCGCCGGGAGCGGCGGCGGCCCGGTCGTCGACCCGCGTCGGAAAGTGCTCGTGAACGACGTCGACTCGACGGGCCCCCCCGACAGCAGGTCGAGCAGCGCCCGTCCGGCCGCGCGACCCTTCTCGACCGCCGGCTGACGCATCGTCGTGAGGTCCGCCGCCCGGGGGTCGTCGAGACGGATGCCGTCGAAGCCGACGACGCTGAGATCGCGCGGCACCTCGAGGCCGAGCTCGGCGGCGGCCGCGATGACCCCCGACGCGAGCAGGTCGCTCTGCGCGATGACGGCCGTCGGCCGGTCGGCGGGTGCGACGTCGAGCAGGGCCAGTCCGGCCCGGTACCCCTCCGACGTCCAGCTGCCCTCCGTGACGACTCCCCCGACCCGACCGAAGACCTCGCGGACCCCGGCGAGACGCTGCAGGGCGATGTAGGTCGTCCCCGAGGCGACCCGCTCGTCGGTGATCGGTCCGAGCGCCCGGGTGGGTCCGAGCTGGAGCGACACGACGGCGACGCGGCGGTGTCCGAGATCGTGGAGGTGACGGGCGAGCGTCCGCGACGCGTCGAGGTTGTCGAGACCGATGTCGAGCACGCCCTCCATCGCCCGCGCCTCGATGGACACGACCGGGATGCCCCGCCGTCGCACGACGGCGACCGACTCGTCGAGTCGGAGACTGCAGCCGAAGAGCACCACGGCGTCGAGCGGAGCGTCGATCAGGCGAGACCGCTCGGGCCCGGTCTCCGTGAGCAGCAGGAGCGAGTAGTCCGCCGGTCCGGTGACGTCGGCCAGGCCGTCGAGCATGGCCACGTTGACGGGATCCCGGAAGGCGTCGCTGAGACTCGACTCGATGACGGCCCCGACGATGCCCGAGCGACCGCGTCGCAGCGATCGCGCCCGGGGGTCGGGTCCGCCGTAGCCGAGCTCGGCGGCGGCGGCCAGGACCCGGTCGCGGGTCGCCGGCGAGACGGGGCCGGCTCCGCTGAAGGCGAGGGAGGCGGTGGAGGCCGAGACGCCCGCGGCACGCGCCACGGCGGCGAGCGTCGGCCTGCCGACGTCGGGCTTCTCTGCCGGGCTCATGGTGGTGCAGCCTAGCGGTGCCCGCGGGGCGTCCCCCCTATGGCTGGTCGGGTGCGAACGCGATGCCGAAGTCGGCCATCAGGCCCGGGATCGAGCGCCACTCGCCGTAGTGCACGGCCGCCTCGATCTCGTCGACGATGCGGGCGCGGAGGTCGTCCGGGAGGGCGGGGCGCGAGTCGTGCACCCGCAGCGCGTCGATGCTGGCGAGCACCGAGAGGGGGCCGACGACCTCGCGGTCGAGTCGTGCGGCCTCCTCGTCGTCGAACAGTCCGAACAGCGGGTCGGCCAGCTCGACGAGTCGAGCGATGTCGAGGGGAGACTCGAGCCCGAACCGGTCGGCGAGGGTGGCGCCCGGTCGCGGATCGGGGAGGTCCTCGACCTGCGGCCCGCGAGCGAGCGCGAGCTCCATGGCGCCCCCGAGACGCCGCAGGAGGGTCGTGACGCTGTAGGCGGGCAGACCGACCACTGCGTCGCGGCCGAACGGCGCCCGCAGGAGCACCCCGATGCGGCAGAGCACGTCGATCGAGCGGCGCACCTCGCCGAGGCTCACGCCGAGCTCCCGGGCGACGGCCGAGTCGTCGAGGACGTCGCCCGGGGTGTGGCGGCCCGTCGCGAGGTCGATCAGCAGGGCGTCCGCGGCGACGCCGATCCCCGACCGGCCGTTCGTCGCGGGCGAGTCCTGAGCGGTGGCGGGCAGCGTGGTCGACATGGGTTCCTCCGGGGTCTGGTGCTGGTGCTCGGGCCGCTCCTCGCGGTGTCATGAACATATTTCGCATTTCACACTCTGTCAAGCGCCCAGCAGGAGAGGCGGACCGATCGCCCGACGCCGACGCTGTCGCCCGACCCGCGCCTCCCCGCCTAGGATCGTCGGGTGCGTCTCGTCATTGCCCGTTGCTCCGTCGACTACGCCGGGCGACTCTCGGCCCACCTGCCGCTGGCCACGCGCCTGCTCATGATCAAGAGCGACGGCAGCCTGCTCGTGCACTCCGACGGCGGCAGCTACAAGCCGCTGAACTGGATGAGCCCGCCGTGCTCGATCAGCATCCTCGAGGCCGACGCCGACCAGCAGGAGGCGGGGGTCGTCGAGCTCTGGAAGGTCACCCAGGCGAAGACGGCCGACATCCTCGTGGTCTCGATCCACGAGGTCCTGCACGACTCCAGCCACGAGATGGGCTTCGACCCGGGCCTCACGAAGGACGGCGTCGAGGCCGATCTGCAGAAGCTCCTCGCCGAGCAGATCGAGCTCCTCGGCGAGGGCCACACGCTGGTCCGGCGCGAGTACATGACGGCGATCGGCCCGGTCGACATCCTCGCGCGCGATGCCTCCGGAGGCGCGGTGGCGGTCGAGCTGAAGCGCCGCGGGGACATCGACGGCGTCGAGCAGCTGACCCGCTACCTCGAGCTGATGAACCGCGATCCGCACCTCGCGCCGGTGACCGGCGTCTTCGCCGCCCAGGAGATCAAGCCCCAGGCGCGCACCCTGGCGCACGACCGGGGCATCCGCACGCTGCTGCTCGACTACGACGCGATGCGCGGCCTCGACGACTCGCACTCGCGACTGTTCTGAGCCGCATCACCGAGAACAGGGGCGCGGGGGCCGATCCGAAATACATCAGCCGACCCCTTGCGCGGGCGGAATATGAGCGTAACATTTCTCATGTCCCGCTCTTCCCCAGCCCGCAACCCTCGGAGGCTCCCGTGACCTCGCCCATCTTCGATCAGATCCTCTCCCAGCGAGAGGCGACGCCTCTGTTCGAGTCCATCTCGGGCTCCTTCCCGAGCGTCGTCCGCGACGACGTCGCGATCGTCCCCTCGACGCCCCGTGGGCGGACCGACTCCGCACGACCCGCCCGTCGACCCGGGTCGACCGCGCCGAGCCGGGGTCGCACCGCGGCCTCCGGCCCGCGCTCCCTGCCCGCGACCACCTGGCCGCTGGGCCCCGTGGCCTGACGGGCGTCCCCACCCGCCCACGGCGCGCCTCCCCGGGGGTGGTCCCGGTGCCTAAGCTGAGGGGGATGACTCTCCCCTACACCGCCGTCCTCTACGACCTCGACGGCACCATCGCCGATTCGGCGCCCGCCATCACGGCCAGCCTCGCGCACACCATCGAGGCCCTCGGGCTGCCCGTGCCCTCGCCCGACGAGCTGATCGCCTGGGTCGGCCCGCCCCTCCCGCAGAGCTTCGAGGTGCGTCTGGGCCTGACCGGCGACCGGCTCGTCGAGGCCATGCGCCTCTATCGTGCGCACTACCTCGAGACCGGCGCCCTCGGCAGCCCCATCTACCCCGGGGTCCCCGATCTGATGGCCGCCGTGCACGCCGCCGGCATCCCCACCTCCACGGCGACGTCGAAGCCGGAGACTCCCGCCACGCGCATCCTGCAGGTCAACGGTCTCGACCGCTACCTCGACGTCATCACGGGCGCCTCCGACGACGAGGTGCGCAATACGAAGGCCGACGTCGTGGCCGAGGCCCTCCGCCGGCTCGAGGCCCGCGGCGTCGACCTGTCGCGCCCCGTGCTGATCGGCGACCGGCACCACGACGTCGAGGGCGCCGCCGTCCACGGCGTGCCCACCATCATGGCGGGCTGGGGCTACGGCGACGAGCCCGAGTACGCCGGCTCGGTCGCGGTGGCCGCCGACGTCGACGAGCTCGCCGCCCTGCTGGGCGTCACCCTGCTGCGCGGCGCGGCGTGAGCCCCCGCGCGGGCACCGTCGCGCGGTCGCCCGCCGCCTGGCTGCTGACCCTCGCGATCATCCTGATCGCGATCAACCTGCGCGGGCCCATCGTGGCCACCGCGCCGGTGCTCGACCAGATGATCGGCGACCTCGGTCTCACCGCCGTGGTGGCGGGCCTCCTGACGAGCATCCCGGTGCTCTGCTTCGCCGTCGCGAGCCCGGCCGCCTCCGCTCTCATCGGCAGGGTCGGCCCCGAGCTGGCCGTGACCCTCGGACTCGCGGGCGTGCTCGCCGGCACCGTCATCCGCACGCTGGGCAGCTCGTTCTGGCTCTACGCCGGCACCATCGTCATCGGCGTGGCCATCACGATCGGCAACGTCGTGCTGCCCGTCGTCATCAAGCGCGACTTCTCGCCCGAGCGCGGCGGCTTCGTGACCGGCATCTACACGTCGGCGCTCAACGTCGGGTCGATGATCACCTCGCTCGGCACCGCGCCCATCGCCTCGGTCGTCGGCTGGCCTCTGGCCCTGCTCACCTGGGGACTGCTGGCGGTCCTGGCCGGCGTCGTCTGGTCGATCGCCGTCGGTCCGCGGGTCGCTCTGCGGGGCGCGCGCCTCGGTTCGGCGACCGGTCCGGTCGACACGGGCCGCGCCTCCTCGTCCGAGGGCGACGCGTCCGACGTGCTGACCGGCGGCATCCCCGTCGTCGACGAGCGCGCGGCGGCGGCCGACGCCGAACGCCGCGCCGATGCCGCACGCCCCCCGCTCCTGAGGCGCTGGACGACCTGGGGCCTCACCCTGGCGTTCTCCGGTCAGGCGTTCGGGTACTACGGGCTCACGGCCTGGATGCCGACGCTGCTGCGCGACGAGATCGGCCTCACCCGCGAGGCCGCGGGCGCCAGCTCGTCGGTCTTCCAGATCCTCGCGGTGGTCGGCGCCCTCGGCGTGCCGGTGCTCGCGCTGAAGCTGCGCCCCGCCGTGGTCATCGCCCTGATCAGCCTGTTCTGGACGGTCATGCCCCTCGGCCTGCTCTTCGCCCCCGAGCACTGGCTGCTCTGGTCGATCTTCGGCGGCGCGGCCCAGGGCGGCGGCATCACCATCATCTTCATCGTCATCGTGCGCATGGCGACGACCGACACCGACGCCCGGCGGCTCTCGGCCCTCGTGCAGGGCGGCGGCTACGCGATCGCGGCGCTCGGGCCCCTCGCCATCGGCGGTCTGCACGATGCGACGGGCAACTGGCAGGCGCCCATGCTCGGCGTGTTCGCGGCGACGCTGGTGCTCGGGGTCAGCGGCGTGCTGTCGTCGCGGCGGGTGCGGTAGCGACCGCACCACCGCTCGGCGACGGCCTCAGCGCGCGGCGACGACCTGCTCGAGCGTCAGCGGCTCGCGCCCCGTGAGGTCGCGCACCGCACGCGAGACGCCCGCCACCTCGCCCGAGGCGATCGACGTGTAGGTGCTGACCCAGGCGTCGGCCATCCACGGCTCGGGTCGCCAGGCCGCACGCGACGCGTAGGCCTCGTCCAGCGTCTCGTCGACGAAGACGTGGTCGCGGCCCGTCGCGGTCGACAGACGGGCGGCGAGCTCGGCGAGCGTCAGCGCCTCCGGTCCGGTCAGGTCGTAGGTCGCGCCCCGGTGCGCCGCCGGGTCGCGCAGCACGGCGGCCGCCGCGTCCGCCACGTCGGTGCGGGCGACGGCGGCGACCCGCCCCGCACCGGCCGGCCCGCGGAGCACCCCGTCGGCGTCGGCGAAGTCGATCAGGGCGTCGAGGTAGAACGAGTCGCGGAGGAACGTCGTCGCCATGCCCGACGCCAGCAGGTGCTGCTCGGTGGCGGCGTGGTCGCGGGCGAGCGTGAAGACGGCGTCGGGGGCCGCGCCCTGGAACGACGTGTAGACGACGTGCCGCACGCCCGCCTCGGCCGCGGCGTCGACGAAGGCGCGGTGCTGGTCGAGCCGGTCGACCGCTTCGGCCGCCGAGACCATGAAGAGCGTCTCGACGCCCTCGAGCGCGGCCCGGGCGGCGGCGCGGTCGGCGTACGAGGCGACGGCCACATCGACGTGGTCGCCGAGCGACGGGGCGCGCGCGGCGTCGCGGACGACGAGGCGCAACGGCACGCCGTCGGCGGCGAGGGAGGCCGCCACCCGCCCTCCGAGGGCGCCGGTGGCCCCGGTCACGGCGACGGGGCGGGGGGAGGCCGAGGAGGCGCGGGTCGAGTCCATGACTCAGCCAACCGCGGTCGCGCCCGCCGTGTTCCGCCACCCGCGCCTCCCCGGCTCGGATCCGCGTCGTTCCGGGGATCGAGAGTCGTTATCGACTGGGCCCGAGAGCTGTCCGACGTCGGTGGCCCGGGCTACTCTCGGGGGAGGCGATCACCGACGACCCGCGACCGGGCCGACGGCTCGAGCCGCCCGAGCACCCCGAGAGAGCACAGCATGGCGCACGACCACCAGCACGGTCACATGGCGGCCGACGGGCGTCGACTGAAGCTGGCGATCATCGTCATCGCCCTCGGACTCGTCGCGCAGCTGACCGGCGCGCTCGTCTCGGGCTCGCTCGCCCTGCTGGCCGACTCGGGTCACATGTTCTCCGATCTCGCGGGTCTCGTCGTGGCCCTCGCGGCGACGATCGTGGCGGCGAGACCCGCCAGCGGGCGGCAGACGTACGGGTACCGGCGGGCCGAGGTGTTCGCCGCGGCCGTGAACGGCCTCGTGCTGGTCGCCGTCTCGATCTCGGTGGCCGTCGCGGCCGTCGGGCGGCTGCTGACCCCGTCGGATCACGAGGTGCTCGGTCTGCCGATGCTCGTCGTCGGCGTGATCGGCGGGGCGACCAACGTCGTGGCGCTGCTCGTGCTGCGGGGCGGGGCGTCGCACTCGATCAACATGCGGGGCGCGTATCTCGAGGTGCTGGGCGACCTGCTCGGCTCGGTCGCCGTCGTCGTGGCCTCGGTCGTCGTCCTGACCACGGGCTTCGTGCAGGCCGACTCGGTGGGGTCGCTGATCATCGCCGCGATGATCGCGCCGCGCGCCTGGTCGCTGCTGCGCGAGGCGCTCCGGGTGCTGTTCGGCTCGGCGCCGGGCGACATCGACCTCGACGACATCCGCGCGCACATCACCGAGACGCCCGGCGTCGTCTCGGCCCACGACGTGCACGCCTGGCAGATCACGAGCGGGGCGACGGTCTTCTCGGCGCACGTCGTCGTCGAGCGCGAGGTGTTCTGCGACATGCGGGTCGACGAGACCCTCGACTCGCTCGACCGGTGCCTGGCCGCGCACTTCGAGGTCGAGCACGCGACGTTCCAGCTCGAGCCGGCCGATCACGCCGACCACGAGCGCGCGACGCACGCCTGACGCGAGCCTCTCCGAGCCCCGCTACAGCTCGTGCTCCCACGGCAGGCGCTCCGACCGGGTGACCGGCGACAGCGGCACGACCACGACGGGCAGCTGCTGGCGATGGGTCAGATGCAGCGCCACCGAGCCGGCGAAGAACTCGCGGAGGCTGCCCCGCAGGCCGGCCTCGCGGCTGCCCACGACGATCATCGGCGCGCCGATGCGGTCGGCGAAGCGGCCGAGGCAGTGGGCGGGCTCTCCGGTGAGGGCGCGTGTGGCGAGCGGGACACCACGGGCCTCGGCGATCGGCCGGAGCAGCGCCTCCAGCTCGGCGTCGAAGACGGGCGGTGCGTCGAGCTCGTCGGATTCGAGCGGGTACGAGAGCACCGTGCCGTCGATCCCCTCGGTGAACGCGACGCGGTCGGGCTCGACGATCACGCAGACGAGACCGGTGCCGAAGCGGGCGGCGAACTCCACCGCCCGGGCGACCACCGCCTCCCCGCTCCCCGGGACGACGCCCGCGACGACGTAGCCGTGCAGTTGCGAGTCGGACATGGTCACCCTCGTCTCGTCGAGGCCCCGGGAGGCCGAACGTGCGGCCCGGGTCGTGTCCGCGACCGCTGCGCCCCAGTGAACCACCACCGCCGAGGCGACGGAAGAGCAGACTGAGCCCATGTGCGGCCGCTACGTCATCGCCCGAGCCACGTCGGATCTGCTGCCCTCGCTGCTCGAGGGTCTGGGGCCCGTCCCCGACGACTTCAACGTCGCGCCGACGACGCGGGTCCCGGTGGTGCGCGAGCGGCACGGCGAGCGCGAGATGCCGCTCGTCCGCTGGGGCATGGTGCCCTCGTGGTACCCGGATCTGAAGCGGCGCCCGCAGCCGATCAACGCCCGCATCGAGACCGTCGCGACGAGCGGGATGTTCCGTCGGCCGTTCGCGCAGGCCCGCTGCATCGTCCCCGCCCTCGGGTACTACGAGTGGGTCGTGACCGAGACGGGCAAGCAGCCGCACTACATCCACCAGCCGGAGGCGGGGCTGGCCATGGCCGCGGTCGCGAGCGCGTGGCCGGACCCGTCCAGGGCCGACGACGACCCCGACAGGTGGATGCTGTCGATGTCCATCATCACGCGCGATGCTCACGTCGCGCCGGGCGAGGTGCACGATCGCATGCCCGCCTGCCTGACGCCCGACTCGTACGACGACTGGCTGGGCGATCACCTCGGCACGACCGAGCTGCTCGAGCTGCTCGACCGGGACTCGCACGAGATCGCGCACGACCTCGTGCATCACGAGGTCTCCCGAGACGCGAACTCGGTCCGCAACAACGGCCCCCACCTCATCGCCCCCCTCCCCTAGGAGGCGCAGCTCACCGACCGCACAGACGGCGCCCCCCATGAGCACAGAGAACAAAATGGCCCTCCCGATAGGGAGAGCCATCTTCATTCGTGCGCCGCAGCAGCGGCGGCGCACCATGAGCACAAAGAACAATTGGCCCTCCCGTAGGGGAGAGCCAATTCGTTCGTGCGCGAGGGGGGACTTGAACCCCCACGCCCTTTCGAGCACTGGCACCTGAAGCCAGCGCGTCTGCCAATTCCGCCACTCGCGCGAACTCGAAAACACTAGCATGAACGAGGCCTCCCGCTTCGCACTCGTGAGAACATGCCACCCGTTCCGGCTAAGATCGGGCGACCTGAGACCCGACCCTGGAGAGACATGGGACTGCTCGACAACTTCGAACGCGGGCTGGAGCGCGCCGTCAACGGCGCCTTCGCCAAGACGTTCCGTTCGGGCGTGCAACCTCTCGAGCTGACGAACGCCCTGCGGCGCGAGCTCGACACGAAGGCCGCGGTGGTCTCGCGTGACCGCATCCTCGTGCCCAACGAGCTGCTGGTGCGTCTCGCGCCGATGGACTACGAGAAGATGGCGGCGATCGGGTCGTCGCTGATCGACGAGCTCACTCAGCTGACGCAGCGTCATGCCACCGCGCAGGGGTATCACTTCGCCGGTCCGGTCAGCATCCGCCTCCGCGAGGACGACTCGCTGAGCATCGGCATCATGGCCGTCGACTCGCGCAACGTCCGCGGCGAGGAGGTCTCGTGGCGACCGGTCGTCGACATCGACGGTCAGCGGCATGTGCTCCGCGGCCAGCGGACCGTCATCGGTCGCGGCTCCGACGCCGACATCACCATCCAGGACACCGGCACCTCGCGGCGGCACGTCGAGATCCTGTGGGACGGCGACCGGGCGCAGGTCCGCGATCTCGGCTCGACGAACGGCTCGAAGCTGAACGGCGAGCCCTTCTCGAAGGCCCCCCTCCTGCCCGATTCGACGATCCAGATCGGTCGTACGCGTATCGTGTTCCGGGTGCTCCCCCTCTCAGCGACGCCCGACCCCTTCTCCGGGCCCGACGTCTCGGGGGGCCGACGATGACGAGTGAGCTCACTCTCCTGGCGTTGCGCTTCGGCTTCCTGGCGGTCCTGTGGCTGTTCGTCTTCGCCATCGTGTTCGCGCTCCGATCCGATCTGTTCGGTCAGCGGGCGCGCAAGCTGCCGGCGGACCAGCAGCCGGGCCAGATGAGCGCAGCCCCCGCCGCGCCTCCCGCTCCCGCCGCGCCTCGCGCTCAGCCCGCGTCCGCCGCTCCGGCGGCGCCTTCGCCGGGCGGCGATCCGGCCGCGCGTCGGCTGGTCATCACGAAGGGCGCGAAGGCGGGGCTCGAGATGCCCCTGTCCGACGGCCCGCTGACGATCGGCCGGTCTCAAGAGAGCAATCTCGTGATCCGCGACGACTACACCTCGACGCATCACGCCCGTCTCATGCTGTGGAACGGTCGCTGGGTCATCCAGGACCTCGACTCCACGAACGGCACGTTCCTCGCGGGCGAACGTGTCACGGTCCCCACGCCGGTGCCCGTCGGCTCCACGGTGACGATCGGCCAGACGAGCTTCGAGCTGCGACGGTAAGCGCCCGATGACGCATCCCAAGAGCGCGGCTCTGTCCAATGTGGGCAAGATCCGCTCGAACAACCAAGACAGCGGCTACGCCGGAGGTCGGCTGTTCGTGGTCGCCGACGGGATGGGCGGTCATGCCGGCGGCGACGTCGCCTCGGCCATCGCGATCCGTCGCATCCGCGAGACCGACAAGCAGTACAGCTCGCCCGGCGATGCCGAGTTCGCGCTCCAGTCGTCGCTGATCGCCGCGAATCAGCTGCTCGCCGAGACCGTGTTCGAGCACCAGGAGCTCACGGGCATGGGCACGACCGTCAGCGCGATGCTGCGCGTCGGCGACAGCATGGCCATCGCGCACATCGGCGACTCGCGCATCTACCTGTGGCGCGAGGGCGAGCTCAGTCAGATCACCGCCGATCACACGTTCGTCCAGCGTCTGGTCGACAGCGGTCGCATCACGGCCGAGGAGGCGGCGGTGCACCCCCGCCGCAGCGTGCTCATGCGCGTGCTCGGCGACGTCGACGCGGCGCCCGAGATCGACACGGCCATCCTCGGCACGCAGCCCGGCGACCGGTGGCTCATCTGCTCCGACGGTCTCAGCAGCTATCTCGCCGAAGAGCGCATCAAGAAGGCCCTGGCCGCCGGTCTCGACCCCGATCAGACGGCTCGTCGTCTGGTGAAGGAGACCCTCGACCACGGCGCCCCCGACAACGTCACGGTCGTCATCGTCGACGTCGACGAGTCGGGCGACTCGTCGGTCGAGCCCCCGGTGACCGTGGGCTCCGCCGCCGTCCCTCTCACGTTCGAGGGCGAGACGGGCCGCAAGTCGCTCCGGCTGCCGACGATCCTGCTCCACCCGTTGAAGGTCGCGACGACCCCCGAAGACAGCCATTTCGAGCCCGAGTCCGACGAGTACCTCGCCGAGCTCATCGCCGAAGACAGACGGCGTCGCCGGCGTCGCCGCATCACCTGGCTGGCGGCCCTCGTGGTCGCGATCGGCGCGCTCGTGGCGGGTCTCGTGCTCACCTACCAGTGGACTCAGGACCACTACTACGTGGGCGAGCGGGAGGGCACGGTCGTCATCTACAAGGGCGTGCAGCAGACGCTCGGCCCGATCGCGTTGTCGAGCGTCCTCGAAGAGACGGACCTCGAGGTCTCCGATCTGCCGAACTACACGCAGCAGACCGTCGAGGACACCATCAACGCCCGTTCCCTGGCCGATGCCCGTGCCATCGTCGAGAGGTTGACCGATGCCAGCACCCGGTGACGACACGTCGACCGAGCTGATCGGTCGTCCTCCAGGAGGCGCGCGAGGGTCCGCGAAGGCCTCCCGCCCCGCACCCGTCGAGCCCACCAGTCTGACGCAGGCCATCACCATCCGTCTGCGGCAGCCCGCCCGGCTCCGCAACCTCGAGCTGCTGATGCTGCTCATCGCATGCGGGATCTGCGCCGGCGCGGTCGTCCTGGTCCAGCTGGGCGCGACCGACGAGATCGACACGAGCGTCCTGATCGCCGGCTCGGCCGTGCTCGGCCTGGGTCTGATCTTCCATCTCGTGCTCCGCGTGGTCGCGCGCGAGGCCGACCCGTTCATCCTGCCGATCGGGCTCGCCCTGAACGGCATCGGGATCGCGATGATCTACCGCATCGACCTCGCGTACGGCCGGTCGGGCTGGGAGGCCTTCGGCATCAAGCAGATCGCGTGGACGGCGATGGCCATGGTGATCGCGCTCATCGCGCTGATCGTGATCCGCAACTACCGCATCCTCTCGCGCTACCGGTAC
This sequence comes from Frigoribacterium sp. Leaf263, assembly GCF_001422285.1. Lineage (GTDB taxonomy): Bacteria > Actinomycetota > Actinomycetes > Actinomycetales > Microbacteriaceae > Frigoribacterium. Next base: position 178,294 of record NZ_LMMO01000004.1, on the reverse strand, counting down.
ATCGCCATGTTCGTGTCGATCGTGCTCCTGCTGCTGCCGCTCATCCCCGGACTCGGTCGCGAGGGCCTGAACGCCCGCGTCTGGATCGACATCGGTCCGTTCTCGTTCCAGCCGGGCGAGATCGGCAAGATCACGCTGGCGATCTTCTTCGCCGGCTACCTGGTGACGGCCCGCGACAACCTCTCGCTGATGGGGCCGAAGATCCTCGGCATGCGGTTCCCGCGACCGCGCGACCTCGGGCCGATCCTCATCGTCTGGCTGGTCGCCATGGGCGTCCTGATCTTCCAGCGCGACCTCGGCACCTCGCTGCTCTACTTCGGCCTGTTCCTCGTGATGATCTACGTGGGCACGGGGCGGGCCAGCTGGATCGTGCTCGGTCTGACGCTGTTCCTCGGCGGGGCGCTGGTGGCCTCGACGTTCCTGGGCTACGTCCAGGGCCGGTTCGCTGCCTGGCTGAACCCGTTCGACCCGGCCGAGTACAGCGCCGACGGCGGGTCCTTCCAGCTGGTCTCGGGCCTGTTCGGCTTCGCGAACGGCGGGCTGATCGGCACCGGACTCGGCCAGGGGCGCCCGCAGACGACGCCGCTCGCCGAGAGCGACTACATCTTCGCCTCGCTCGGCGAGGAGCTCGGCCTGGCCGGCATCTTCGCGATCCTGGCCCTCTACCTCCTGCTCGTGTCGCGCGGCTTCCGCATCGGCTTCGTCGGGCAGGACGACTTCGGGCGCATGCTCGGCGTCGGCCTGGCCTTCGTCATCGCCCTCCAGGTCTTCGTGGTCATGGGCGGCGTGACGCGCGTCATCCCCCTGACCGGTCTGACGGCGCCCTTCATGGCCGCCGGCGGATCGTCCCTCGTGGCGAACTGGATCATCGTGGCTCTGCTGCTGCGGCTGTCCGACTCGGTGCGCAACCAACCCAGGCTGGTGATCGGCTGATGAACAAAGAACTGAGACGCGTGAGCCTCGTCGTGCTGGCGATGTTCGTCGCGCTGTTCGTGTCGAGCACGTACATCACGACGTTCCAGGCCGAGTCGCTGCGGGCCGACCCGCGCAACTCCCGCGCCCTGCTGGCGAGCTACTCGGCCCAGCGCGGACCGATCCTCGTGGGCGGCGAGCCCGTCGCGCAGTCCGACCCGGTCGACGACGTCTACAAGTACCAGCGCTCGTACCCGCAGCCCGACCTCTACGCCCCGGTGACCGGGTACTACACGCTCGGTCAGGGCGCCCGCGGCATCGAGGACTCCATGAACGAGTACCTGACGGGCAACGCCAACTCCCAGTTCTTCGAGCAGATGAACTCGCTGCTGACCGGGCAGTCCCCCGAGGGCGCGACCGTCAACCTGACGCTCGACCCGACGGTGCAGCAGGCCGCGTACGACGCGCTCGGCGGCAACGACGGTTCGATCGTGGCGGTCGAGCCCTCGACCGGCAGGATCCTCGCCATGGTGTCGAAGCAGAGCTACGACCCCAACCCGTTGGCGAGCCACGACAGCGCGGCGGTCAAGGCCGCCTACGACGCCCTCGTCGCCGATCCCTCCGACCCGCTGCAGAACAAGGCCATCGAGGGCGACCTCTACGTGCCGGGCTCGACCTTCAAGCTCATCACCGTCGCGGCGGCTCTCGAGAGCGGCGACTACACCCCCGAGAGCACGTTCCCCAACCCCTCGAGGCTCACCCTGCCGGGCACGTCGACCGACATCAACAACGCCGAGGGCGGCAGCTGCGGCGGCGGTGACGAGGCGAGCATCGCCACGGCGCTCCGCCTGTCGTGCAACATCCCGATGGCTCAGCTCGGTCGGGCGCTCGGCGCCGACGCGCTGAAGGAGCAGGCTCAGGCGTTCGGCTTCGACGACGACTCGATCACGATCCCGCAGTCGGTGACGCCCAGCCAGTTCCCGATCGAGGACGCCGACGGCGCCGAGATCAGCGACGCCGCGCTCATGCTCCAGTCGTTCGGCCAGGGCAGCGACCGCGTCACGCCCCTGCAGATGGCGATGGTGTCCGCGGCGATCGCCAACGGCGGCACGCAGATGGACCCGACCCTGATCGACAGCGTGCTGAACCCCGATCTCAGCCCGGTGGAGGACTTCTCGCCCACCGAGTACGGCGATCCGATCAGCTCCGACACCGCGGCGACGATGACCGACATGATGGTCGACGACGTCGCCGACGGTGCGGCCAGCAATGCAAGAATTAGCGGGGTCGACGTGGCCGGCAAGACGGGCACGGCGGAGAACGGCGTGGGCGAGCCGTACACGCTGTGGTTCACCGGCTTCGCACCGGCCGCCGACCCCGAGGTGGCCGTCGCGGTCGTCGTCGAGAACGGCGGCGGGCAGGGCCAGTCCGCGTTCGGAAACAGTGTCGCGTCACCAATCGCGAAGAGAGTCATTGAGGCGGTGCTGAACAAATGAGACCTTCGGGCGGAATCACCTTCGGTGGGCGTTACCAGCTGTCGACCCGTGTCGCCATCGGCGGCATGGGCGAGGTCTGGGAGGCGACCGACCTCGTCATCGGGCGCACCGTCGCCATCAAGATCCTGAAGGACGAGTACCTGGGCGACCCGGGGTTCCTCGAGCGCTTCCGCGCCGAGGCCCGACACGCCGCCCTCGTCAATCACGAGGGCATCGCCAACGTCTTCGACTACGGCGAAGAAGAGGGCAGCGCGTACCTCGTCATGGAGCTGGTCCCCGGCGAGGCCCTGTCGACCGTGCTCGAGCGCGATCGCGTCCTGCCGACCGACAAGGTGCTCGACATCGTCGCGCAGACCGCGTCGGCTCTCCAGGCCGCCCACGCCGCAGGCCTCGTGCACCGCGACATCAAGCCCGGCAACCTCCTCGTCACGCCCGACGGCCGCGTGAAGATCACCGACTTCGGCATCGCCCGCATCGCCGACCAGGTGCCGCTGACCGCGACCGGTCAGGTGATGGGCACCGTGCAGTACCTCTCGCCCGAGCAGGCCAGCGGTCACCCCGCCTCGCCGAGCACCGACATCTACTCGCTCGGCATCGTCGCCTACGAGGCTCTCGCCGGTCGACGCCCGTTCACGGGCGAGTCGCAGGTCGCCATCGCCATGGCCCAGATCAACGAACAGCCGCCGGATCTCCCGTCGACCGTCTCCGAGCCGGTGCGACGTCTGGTCATGTCGTGCATCTCGAAGAAGCCGGGCGAGCGTCCGGCCACAGCGTCGGCCCTGGCCCAGGCCGCACGGGCCCTCCGCCGTGGTGACGTCGCCGCCGCCACGGTCGCCGTGCCCGCCATCGGCGCGGCCGGTGCCGCCGCCCTCGCCGCCGACGACGCGACCCGCGCCTTCGCCGCGCAGGACGCCACGACGCAGCTCTTCAACCCGAACGCCACGGGTGCCGGTGCGGCCGTGACGGGCCCGTACACGCCCGGCTCCGCCGACCCGGACGCCCTGCACGACGACGACCTCGACGATGAGCGCAAGCAGCGCAGCCCCTGGTTCTGGCCGCTCATCGTGCTCGGCGTCCTCGTGCTGGCCGGCGCGATCGCCGTGATCGCCTTCGCTCTGTCGTCGAACGAGCCGTCGCCGTCCGAGACCTCGTCCCGGCCCCCGTCGTCGACCGCTTCGACACCGCCGCCTTCCGAGACGCCCACCCCGACCCCCACGACGACGCCGACGCCCGACACGGTCAACGTCGTGGCCGGCGACTTCGTCGGCATGACCGAGGCTCAGGCGCGCTCGGCGCTCGAGTCGCTCGGTCTCGTCGTCGACTCGGGGCCCAGCTCGGCCGCACCGCCGAACAGCGAGGACGTCGGAACGGTCGCCAGCGTCAACCCGAGCGGGAACGTCCGCAAGGGCAGCACCGTCACGATCCTGATCTACCAGGAGGCGCCCCAGCCGACCCAGCCCGGGTCGCCGAGCGCGTCCCCCTCGGAGATCCCGGCCGACGGCGCGACCCCCGCGACGATCACCTGGGAGTCCTACGCGGGCTGCCCCACGGGCTACTCGCTGACCGGGTACTCGTACTCTGTCTCGGGCGGAACCGACACGTCGGGTCAGACGGGCGGGGCCGTCGGCGCCAACGTGACCTCCATCCAGGTCGTCTCGTCCACGCCCGGCAACGTCACCGTCGCCTACCTCGCGAACTGCGGCGAGCTCGCCTCCGACGCGTCACCCGGCGTGACGCTCACGGCGTCGCCGGTGGCCCAGGAGCCGTCTCAGGAGCCGACCGAGACGACGCCGTCCGAGACGCCCCCCGCCCAGGGCTGAACCCCGTGACCGCGGCCCTCCGGGGCCGCGGTCACGAAGCGGCGACAATCATCCCCAGGACGGACCCCGGCACCCGATCTGGGGCCAGACGGCCAAGTACACTTGCTGCGACCGTGTGTTCCGAGTTCACGGTTTCGTGAGGGAGTGTACGGCGTGGTCGAAGGCGTGAGAGAGAGCATCCACCTCCTCGCCAACCGGTATCAGATCGGTGAGCGCATCGGTCGAGGCGGCATGGCCGACGTGCACGTCGGCACCGACGCCCGACTCGGTCGGCGCATCGCGATCAAGCTGATGAAGCCCGCACTGGCGACCGATCCGGCCTTCCGCACGCGTTTCCGCCAAGAGGCCCAGGCGGCGGCACGCATGGCGCACCCCACCATCGTCCGCGTCTTCGACGCCGGCGAGGAGACCGTGCGCTCGGCCAACGGCCACGAGGTGCAGGTCCCCTTCATCGTCATGGAGTACGTCGAGGGCAGACTCCTCAAGGACATCGTCGCCGAGGGCCCGATGGATCCCGCCGAGGCGATGCGCATCACCCGGGGCATCCTGACCGCCCTCGAGTACTCGCATCGCGCCGGGGTCGTGCATCGCGACATCAAGCCGGGCAACGTGATGATCAACCACGCCGGCGAGGTCAAGGTCATGGACTTCGGCATCGCGCGGGCCATCTCCGACTCGTCGGCGACGGTGGCGCAGACGACCTCGATCCTCGGCACCGCCCAGTACTTCAGCCCCGAGCAGGCGCGCGGCGAGACGGTCGACGCCCGGACGGACCTCTACTCCACCGGCGTCCTGCTCTTCGAGCTGCTGACCGGCCGTCCGCCCTTCCGGGGCGAGTCGCCGGTCGCCGTCGCCTACCAGCACGTGAGCGAGCCGCCGGTGCCGCCGAGCACGATCGTGCCCGCGGTCTCGCCGGCGCTCGACGCGGTCGTCCTGCACGCTCTGGCGAAAGACCGCTTCGAACGGTTCCAGACCGCAGCGGACTTCCGTGCCGACGTCGAGGCGTCGGCCGAGGGCCGGGCGCCGACCCGGCGTCTGCCCTCGTCGCAGTCGGGTTCGACGCTCTTCGGCGTCAACCCGGCGACCGCCGCCGGCAGCGAAGGCGCCCTGAAAGAGCTCGCGTCCGACGACAACGACCGTCCCCAGCGCACCCAGACCCGGCCCCCGGTCGCCTGGATCTGGGCGGGCATCGTCCTGGTCGCGATCGTCATCATCGCCGTGGTCTTCTGGGTGGTGAACCTGGCACCGCCCGTCGTCGAGAACTCGCAGTCCGCCCGCATCCCCGATCTCGTGGGGGTCAGCTACGACGACGGTTCGGCTCGCCTCGACGAACTGGGTCTCGAGGTCACGCGCGCCGAGATGCCCGACGACACCGTCGCCGCCGGCGACATCGTCTCGACGGATCCCTCCTCCGGCATGTCCGTGCCGCTCGAGACGAGGGTCACGGTGACCGTGTCGACGGGTCCGCAGCTGTCCGCGGTGCCCGACGTCGTCGGCTCGCAGATCGACGAGGCGTGGCAGACGCTCTCCGACGAGGGCTTCACCCAGGGTCAGCAGACCACCGACTACTCGCCCGACGTGCCGGAGGGCGCCGTGATGGCCGCCGATCCCGAGGTCGACGCCGAGGTGGCCGTGGGCAGCACCGTCGACCTGGTCGTCTCGAACGGCCTCGTCACCGTGCCCGATGTGACCGGCGAGACGACGACGGACGCCAACGCGCGACTGGCCGAGCAGCTCCAGCTGCCGGTCACCCTCGAACCCGATCCCGCCTGCACGGGCGGTGCCGTCGCCGGCCAGACCCTCGCACCCGGCGATCACGCCCAGGGCTCGCCGATCACCCTGCGGGTCTGCAGCGGCTGATCACCGCTCTTCACCGCCGACCTCCCCCGATCGGCTCGCGCGGCTGGAGCTCTCGACCCGTCGCGCGGAGAGCCGGCGGGCTTTCACCGCCGACTCTCGCGAGCGGTGGTCGCGCCCGGTGGTCGCGCCCGGCACCCGACGGGCTCGACGGGCGGGCTCAGCTCAGATCGAGCAGCGGTGACAGCCCTCGGGCGGTCGTCCGTGCCTCGGGCAGACCGGCCTCGCCGAGCCAGTTGCCGATCATCTGATAGCCGCCCTCGGTGAGGACCGACTCGGGGTGGAACTGCACGCCGTACAGGGGAGCGCTGCGGTGCCGCAGACCCATGATGATGCCGCCGGTGGTGCGCGAGGTCACCTCGAGGGCTCCCGGCACGGTCTCGTCGACGACGGCGAGCGAGTGGTACCGCGTCGCCGTGAAGGGCTGCGGCACCCCGTCGTAGAAGGGGCTCTCGTCGTGCGTCACGGCCGAGGTCTTGCCGTGCATGAGCTCCTCGGCGTGGGTGACCGTCGCACCCAGCGCCTCCGCGATGGCCTGGTGCCCGAGGCAGACGCCGAGGAGGGGCTTGTCGGTCTCGAGGGCGGCGTTGACGACGTCGATCGACACCCCGGCCGCGGCGGGCGTGCCGGGGCCCGGCGAGAGCAGCACGGCGTCGTACTCGGCGATGCGCGAGGCGGCGTCGCGGCCGGCGAACGAGTCGTTGCGGACCACCTCGGTCTCGGCTCCGAGCTGCTGCAGGTAGCCGTTCAGCGTGTAGACGAAGCTGTCGTAGTTGTCGACGACGAGGATGCGCGTCATGGGTTCTCCACAGTGACGTCGGGGGTGGGCAGCATCTCGTTCACAGCGGGGAACACCCACTCGACGAGAGCGAAGAGGACGGCCGCGAGCAGCACGATCAGGATCACCAGTCGCACCCACCACGGTCCCGGAAGAATACGCCACAGGGCTGCGTACACGGTCAGCTCCCCCCACCGGCGGCCGTGACCCCGGCCGGGGGTCCGGCCGAGAGCGGCTGCCACGAATCGAAGACGCCGTAGGCGACGATGCGCTCCTGCGCTGTGAACATCGGGTTGCAGCTCGTCAGGGTGATGAGCCTCTCGCCCGAAGCGGCCGACACGTCAGGGGCGTCGGGGACGGGCTGCAGCACCGACACCTGCGACGCCTGGACGTACTGGAGGTTGCGGAACGCGTAGGTGAACCAGCCGTCCTCGGTCTCGACGTACATCTCGTCGCCCTCCCGCAGATCGGCGATGGCGTTGAAGGGCGCCCCGTAGGTCGTGCGGTGCGCGGCGATCCCGAAGTTGCCGACCTCGCCGGGCATCTGCGTCTGGTCGTAGTGGCCGATGCCGATCGCGTTGAGAGTCCGAACGGTGCTCGTGCCGCCGGCGATCGGGACGGCGTAGTCGGCGCCGAAGCGGGGGACGTAGAAGTTCGCGAACTCCTCGGCCTCCGCGGGTGCCTCGCCCACCGGCGGGTCACCGTACGAGCCGTCGGCACCGGGCTCGACCTCGGGCCCGGCCTCGCGCTCGAACCGATCGCTCAGGCTCGACGCCTGCTCGCGATGCTCGCCCGCGACGACGAGGTCGTTGAACCACTGCTGCCATCCGATGAACAGCAGCACGAGCGCACCGGCCGTGATGAGCAGCTCTCCGAGCACACCCGCGAAGGAGGTGCGGCGAGGGCGGCGACGCGACCTCGCCCCCTCGCGGGGTCGGCGCCGGTCGTCGTCCATGGCCTCGATTCTAGGTGCAGGCCCCGGCGGGCCGGCCGTCTCGGGGGCGTGCTGTGGACGGGGATGCCGCCCCGCGCCTCCGGAACCCCTCCCGGTATGATGTCGGCCATGGCCAAAGACACGAAGCGCACCTCGAAGCCCGCCGACCCGCGCGAGACGCGGACGGCCGCAGACGCCCCGAACCCGGTCTGGTTCAAGCCGGTCATGTTCGGGTTCATGCTGATCGGCCTGGCGTGGATCGTCGTGTTCTACGTCAGCCAGAGCACGCTGCCCGTGCCCTCGATCGGCTCGTGGAACATCCTCGTGGGCTTCGGCATCATGTTCATCGGGTTCCTCATGACCACGCGCTGGCGCTAGAACACACCTTCGGACTTACATCGCTGTAACTATCCCCAGTGTTAATAAACCTGTGGATAACTTTCTGTGGATAAGAGTGTGAAAACTCCCGGCCCGGCCAGGAACGACAGAAGAGGCGGCTCCCCAGGGAGCCGCCACTTCCGTCGTCCGGGTGTTCGAACCCGCTCTCGCCTCAGATGACGCCGTAGGCGCTGGCGAGCTCGTACGACCGCCAGAGCACGATCGCGAGCACGAGCACGCCGATGCCGACGACCGCGGCGGTCTGCGCACCCCGCTTCGAGCGGTGCCGCGTCTTCGAGAAGACGAAGGCGACGGCCGCGCCGGCCACGAGGCCGCCCAGGTGGGCCTGCCACGACACGTTCGGCAGGACGATCCCGATCACGAGGTTGATGCCCACGAGCACGAGCAGCTGCACGCCGTTCGAACCGCCCAGGCTGCGGGCGATGACGAAGAACGCCGCCATGAGACCGAAGATGGCCCCGGAGGCGCCGATCACGCTCGAGACGGGAGCGATCAGCGAGACCGCTGCCGCGCCTCCCACCCCGCTGATCGCGTAGAGCGCGGCGAACCGGCCCCGCCCCAGAGTGCGCTCCAGCTGCCCGCCGAAGATGAACAGCGCGTACATGTTGAAGAGCAGGTGGAACACGCCCGCATGTGCGAACAGCGACGTGACGAGACGCCACGGCTGCACGATCTCGAACGGAGCCGAGAACGACAGCAGGCTCGTGAACGACGATCCGAGCACGACCTGCAGCAGGTAGACGAGCACGCTCGTGCCGATCAACGAGTACGTGACGACCGGTGCGCCGCTGGCCGAGGCGCTCCGCATGCGCGTCACGACGGCAGGCTGCACCCTCGGTGCGTTCGCGCGCGCCTCGCGGACGCACTCCGGGCAGTGCACGCCGACGGCCGCCGGCGTCTGGCACTGCCCGCAGATGGTCCGCCCGCAGCGCTGGCAGAGCACGAAGCTCTGCCGATCGGGGTGTCGGTAGCAGTAGTTGCCCGCATCCGACGGAGAGGGTTGCGTCACCTAGACCTCGTCGATGGTGACGCTCTGGATCACGACGTCCTCGAGCGGCTTGTCGCGGGCGTCGGTCTTCACGGCCTCGATGGCGTCGACGACCTTCTTGGACTCGTCGTCGGCCACCTCGCCGAAGATGGTGTGCTTGCCCTGCAGCCACGGCGTCGCCACCGTGGTGATGAAGAACTGCGAGCCGTTCGTGCCCTTGCCGCCCTGGGTGCCGGCATTCGCCATGGCGAGGACGTAGGGCTTGCTGAAGTCGAGCTCGGGGTGGATCTCGTCGTCGAACTGGTAGCCGGGGCCGCCGATGCCCTGACCGAGCGGGTCGCCGCCCTGGAGCATGAAGTCCTTGATGATGCGGTGGAAGACGACGCCGTCGTACAGCTTGTCGGTGCTGACCTTGCCGGTGGCGGGGTGCTTCCACTCGATGGTGCCGGTCGCGAGACCGGTGAAGTTGGCGACGGTCTTGGGGGCGTGGTTGCCGAACAGGTTGACCTTGATCGTTCCGAGCGAGGTCGTCACGGTGGCAACGGAAGTGTGCTTTGACATAGGCCTCATTGTCCCACAGGGGCCCCTCGGCCTCAGTGAGGGTACAGACTTCGTGGTGTTCCCTGTCAGGTTGCCTCGTGCCAGGATGGAGGAGCCAGTATCCCTCTGGCCCCGTTGCCTACTCGTTGGAGGAACACTGTGGCCTTGTCACGCAAGCAGAAGAAGGAACTGAACAAGTTCAAGAAGCACGCGTCCGCCGTGTGGACCGAGCAGCGCGAGGTCTTCGGTCACGCCGGCAAGGTCCTCGGGGATGCCCGCGACGCCGGCGTCAAGGTCGCGAACAAAGAGGTCGTGCCGCGCGTCCGTCATGCCGTCGACAACAACGTGCGCCCCGCCGTGTCGACCAGCCTCGCCGCCGGGTCGAAGTACGCCACCAAGGCTCAGGACCGCCTGATGCACGATGTCTACCCGAGCGTGCAGTCGTACCTCAACGGCCTCGACATCACGAACGACCCCAAGGTCAAGAAGGCCGTCAAGAACGCGAAGAAGCAGGGCGCCAAGGTCGCGAAGAAGTACGCGCCGGCCAAGCAGAAGTCCGGCCCCGGCGTTGGCGGCGTGCTGCTGATCGGCGTGGGCGTCGTCGCCCTCGGAGCCCTCGTCTTCGCCGCCGTGCAGACGCTGCGCGCCGACGACGAGCTCTGGGTCGCCGACGACGACGCCGACACCAAGGCGTAGTCCTCCCCCCGAACCACCCGAGAGGGCCCGCATCCACCCGGATGCGGGCCCTCTCGCCGTCCGACGCCCGCTCCGGCGGGCTCCGGCGCACTCGCGCTACTCGCGCCGCCGCCACACGCCCCGAACGAGACCCCGAGCGACCTGACGAAGTCAGCAGCCCCCATGCTCGTCCGATCCTCGAAGCCCCCACGACCCGACGAAGTCGGCAGCCCCCCGCGACCGCACGGACCCCCTCAGCGGCAGGCGAAGCCTGCGCGCCTGCGCCCCGCGACCCGACGAAGTCGGCAGCCCCCCGCGATCGCCCGGACCCCGTCGGCGGCAGGCGAAGCCTGCTCGCCTGCGCCGCAGGAGCGGCGGCGCAGCCACAAGCACGAACAAGAAATCCCCGCGACCCGACGAAGTCGAGGAGCAGGGAAGGGCCTGTTTCTTGTGGAGCCTAGGAGAATCGAACTCCTGACATCCTGCTTGCAAAGCAGGCGCTCTACCAACTGAGCTAAGGCCCCGTGGAGCTGGGGATCCACCCGCTGGTGGACCTCACGGGAGTGGGGCTAACAGGACTTGAACCTGTGACCTCTTCGTTATCAGCGAAGCGCTCTAACCGCCTGAGCTATAGCCCCCGAACCGTCGTAAAGCCTACAACACCACGACGGAGTTTCCGAATCGTCGACGCGGCGGCCGCGTCGACGATCCGTCAGATCGACTCAGTTGTTGGTGAAACCGACGAGCAGGCCGCCGGTGACACGCACGCTGAGGTTGTACAGCACGGCCACGATCGCGCCGATGACGGTGCCGATGACGACGTTGAGCACGGCGACCACGATGGCGAAGAGCATCACCTGACCGACGTTGAAGGACTCCTGGATGGAGAAGTCCTGGTCGCCGAGGATGTCGCGCAGCAGCTGGTCGAGGTCGTTGAAGATGCCGGTCTGGTTGAGGATCAGCCAGATCAGGAACGTGGCGACCACGGTGATGATGCCCAGGGCGACGGCGATGAGGAACGACAGCTTCACGACCGACCAGAAGTCGATGTAGACGAGCTTCAGCCGCACCTGCTTGGTGCCGGCGGGTCGCTTGGCCTTGCTCTGGAGTCGCTCGGCGACACTACTCATTGATCGGTTCCTCTTCGGTGGTGCCGGCGTTCGGCACGTCGGGCGTGGTGTCGTCTGTCTCGACGGCGTCGATCACGTCTCCGGGACTGACGGCCGGCACGGCCTCGTTGTCACCGACTGCGTCGATGACGGCCTCGTCGGACTGTGCCACGAGGTTGCGCTCGGTGTTGCGCGCCACGGCGATGATCCGATCATCTGCGGCGAACCGTGCGAACACGACACCCATCGTGTCGCGGCCCTTGGCGGGCACCTCGGCCACGGCAGACCGTACCACCTTGCCGCTCGACAGCACCACGAGCACCTCGTCGTCCTCGCCGACGATGAGCGCTCCGGCGAGGTCGCCCCGCGCCTCCGCGAGCTTGGCGACCTTGATGCCGAGACCGCCGCGGTTCTGCACGCGGTACTGGTCGGCGGCCGTGCGCTTGGCGTAGCCGCCCTCGGTGACGACGAAGACGTAGCCCTCGTCGTTCGACACGGAGGCCGACAGGAGCGTGTCGCCCTCGCGGAAGGTCATGCCCTTCACACCGGAGGTCGAACGGCCCATCGGTCGCAGCGAGTCGTTGGTGGCGGTGAAGCGCAGCGACATGCCGTGGCGCGACACGAGCAGGAGGTCGTCGTGCTCGTCGACCAGCAGCGCCGAGACGAGCTCGTCGTCGTCGCGCAGGTTGATGGCGATGATGCCGCCGGTGCGGTTCGTGTCGTACTCGGTCAGGGCCGTCTTCTTGATGAGGCCCTCGCGGGTGGCCAGCACGAGGTACTGCGCCACCTCGTAGTCGCGGATGTCGAGCACCTGCGAGATCTGCTCGTCGGGCTGCATCGCGAGCAGGTTGGCGACGTGTTGGCCCTTCGCGTCGCGACCGGCCTCCTGCAGCTCGTACGTCTTGGCCCGGTAGACGCGGCCCTTGTTCGTGAGGAACAGCAGCCAGTGGTGCGTCGTGGTGACGAAGAAGTGGTCGACGACGTCGTCCGCACGCAGCTGGGCGCCGCGCACGCCCTTGCCGCCGCGGTGCTGGCTGCGGTAGTTGTCGCTGCGCGTCCGCTTGACGTAGCCGCCGCGGGTGATGGTGACGACCATCTCCTCTTCGGGGATGAGGTCCTCGACGCTCATGTCGCCGTCGAAGCCGAACATGATCTCGGTACGGCGGTCGTCGCCGAACTTGTCGGTGATCTCGGCGAGCTCGTCGCTGACGATCGTGCGCTGACGCTCGGGCCGGGCGAGGATGTCCTTGTAATCGGCGATCTCGCGCTCGAGCTTGTCGGCGTCGTCCTGGATCTTCTGGCGCTCGAGGGCCGCCAGCCGGCGCAGCTGGAGGTTGAGGATGGCCGAGGCCTGGATCTCGTCGACGGCCAGGAGCTCCATCAGGCCGACCCGCGCCTCCTCGACGGTGGGCGACCGGCGGATGAGCGCGATGACCTCGTCGAGGGCGTCGAGCGCCTTGAGGTAGCCGCGCAGGATGTGCACGTCGGCTTCGGCCTTCTTGAGACGGAACCGGGTGCGGCGCTGGATGACGTCGATCTGGTGGTCGACCCAGGCCGAGATGAACCCGTCGAGGGCCAGCGTGCGCGGGATCCCGTCGACGATCGCCAGCATGTTCGCGCCGAAGTTCTCTTGGAGCGACGTGTGCTTGTAGAGGTTGTTCAGCACGACCTTCGCGACCGCGTCGCGCTTGAGCACGATGACGAGTCGCTGACCGGTGCGACCGGAGGTCTCGTCGCGGATGTCGGCGATGCCGCCGACGCGACCGTCTTTGACGAGCTCGGCGATCTTGATCGCCAGGTTGTCGGGGTTGACCTGGTACGGCAGCTCGGTGACGACGAGGCAGGTGCGGCCCTGGATCTCTTCGACGTTGACGACGGCGCGCATCGTGATCGAGCCGCGACCCGTGCGGTACGCGTCCTGGATGCCCTTGACGCCGAGGATCTGCGCGCCGGTCGGGAAGTCGGGTCCCTTGATGCGCTGCATGAGCGCCTCGAGGAGCTCCTCGCGCGAGGCCTCGGGGTTCTCGAGGAACCACTGCGCACCCGACGCGACCTCGCGCAGGTTGTGCGGCGGGATGTTCGTCGCCATGCCGACGGCGATTCCGACCGAGCCGTTGACGAGGAGGTTCGGGAACCGGCTCGGCAGGATGGCGGGCTCCTGCGTGCGACCGTCGTAGTTGTCCTGGAAGTCGACGGTGTCCTCGTCGATGTCGCGGACCATCTCGAGCGCGAGGGGAGCCATCTTGGTCTCGGTGTACCGCGGGGCCGCGGCGCCGTCGTTGCCGGGCGAGCCGAAGTTGCCCTGCCCGAGCGCGAGCGGGTAGCGCAGGCTCCACGGCTGGACCAGACGCACCAGCGCGTCGTAGATGGCCGAGTCGCCGTGCGGGTGGAACTGGCCCATGACGTCGCCGACGACGCGGGAGCACTTCGAGAACGCACGGTCGGGGCGGTAGCCGCCGTCGTACATCGCGTAGATCACGCGGCGGTGGACGGGCTTGAGACCGTCGCGGACCTCGGGGAGCGCGCGCCCGACGATGACGCTCATCGCGTAGTCGAGGTACGAGCGCTGCATCTCGAGCTGCAGGTCGACCTGCTCGATGCTGTCCCGCTTGAGCGCCGCCGCGAAGGTGGGCGTGACCTCGGGGTCGGTGCCCTCGGGGGTGTCTGTCGGCTCGTCGGCCATGATTCTCCGTTTGTCGTCGTCGGCCCCGGTCTGCTCCGCGGGGCGCGGATGTCCTCCGGATCACCGGAGGCGCGTGTCAGATGTCGAGGAAGCGGACGTCTTTCGCGTTCTGCTGGATGAAGTTGCGTCGCGACTCGACGTTCTCGCCCATGAGGGTGTCGAAGATCGTGTCGGCGGCGGCGGCGTCCTCGAGGGTCACCTGCAGGAGCGTGCGGGTCTCCGGGTCCATGGTGGTCTCCCAGAGCTCCTTGTAATCCATCTCGCCGAGGCCCTTGTAGCGCTGGATGGCGTTCTCCTTGGGGATCCGCTTGCCCGCGGCCTTGCCCGACACCAGCACGGCGTCGCGCTCGGCGTCGCTGTAGACGTACTCGTGCGGGGCGTTGCTCCACTTGAGCTTGTACAGCGGCGGCTGGGCGAGGTAGACGTAGCCGAGGTCGATCAGCGGCCGCATGTAGCGGAACAGCAGCGTCAGCAGCAGCGTGGTGATGTGCTGCCCGTCGACGTCGGCATCGGCCATCAGCACGATCTTGTGGTACCGGGCCTTGTCGGCGTCGAAGTCCTCGCCGATGTCGGCGCCGAAGGCCTTGATCATGGCCTGCACCTCGTTGTTGCCGAGGGCGCGGTCGAGCCGCGCCTTCTCGACGTTGAGGATCTTGCCGCGGAGGGGCAGGATCGCCTGGGTCTCGGGGTTGCGCCCCTGCACGGCGGAACCGCCGGCGGAATCGCCCTCGACGATGAAGATCTCGCTGAGCGAAGGGTCCTTGCTCTGGCAGTCCTTGAGCTTGCCGGGCATGCCGTTCGACTCGAGCACGCCCTTGCGACGGGTCTGCTCACGGGCCTTGCGGGCGGCCATTCGGGCCTGCGACGCGAGGATCCCCTTGCGGACGATCTCGGCGGCCTGTCGCGGATTGCGGTCGAACCAGTCGGTGATCTGGTCGAAGGCGACCTTCTGCACGAACGACTTGGCCTCGGTGTTGCCGAGCTTGGTCTTCGTCTGACCCTCGAACTGCGGTTCGCCGAGCTTGATGGAGATGACGGCGGTCAGACCCTCGCGGACGTCGTCGCCCGTGAGGTTGTCGTCCTTCTCCTTCAGCAGCTTGTTCTTGGGGTCTTTGGCGTAGCGGTTGACCAGCGTCGTCAGCGCGGCGCGGAACCCCTCCTCGTGCGTGCCGCCCTCGTGAGTGTTGATCGTGTTCGCGTAGGTGTGGACGCTCTCCTGATACGAGGTGTTCCACTGCATGGCGACCTCGAGCGAGATCTTCTTCTCGGTGTCCTCCTGCTCGAAGGCGATGATGTCGTCGTGGACGGTCTCGACCTTCTTCACCGTGTTCAGGTACTCGACGTAGTCGACGAGCCCCTTCTCGTAGTGGAAGACGTCGTGACGCGGCTCGGCATCCTCTTCTTGCACGCGCTCGTCGCTGAGCTCGATGCGGAGGCCCTTGTTCAGGAACGCCATCTGCTGGAATCGCGTGCGGAGGGTCTCGTAGTCGAAGTCGACCGTCTCGAAGATCTCGGCGTTGGGCCAGAAGGTGATGGTGGTGCCGGTCGTGTCGTCGGCCTCGCCCTTGGCGAGCGGCGCGACGGGGACGCCGTCGGTGAAGCTCTGCCGGTAGACGTTGCCCTGACGGCGGACCTCGACGTCGAGCTCGCTCGACAGGGCGTTGACGACGGAGCTGCCCACGCCGTGCAGACCACCCGAGACGGCGTATCCGCCGCCGCCGAACTTGCCGCCGGCGTGGAGCACGGTCAGGACGACCTCGACGGTCGAGCGACCCTCGATGGGGTGCACGTCGACCGGGATGCCGCGGCCGTTGTCGACGACGCGCACGCCGCCGTCTTCGCGCATGGTGATCTCGATGTGGTCGCAGTGACCGGCCAGGGCCTCGTCGACCGAGTTGTCGACGATCTCGTACACGAGGTGGTGCAGACCGCGCGGGCCGGTGGACCCGATGTACATGCCGGGTCGCTTGCGGACCGCCTCGAGCCCCTCGAGCACCTGAATGTCGCCGGCGCCGTAGGAGTGGTCGTTTCGGGCGTCGGGGGTGTCAGGTGACATGTGCGTGGAGCTCCTGCCGGATCGGACGAGGGTGGAACGCCCGGTCTCGAACCCCCCAAGGGGCCCACGGACGACCTTCCGAGTCTACCGCAGCCCCGCCTGCGACGGGGCGAAATCCGCCCTCAGAGCGATTTTCTCCGTCGCCTTGGACGATTCACCCTCGTCACCCGTAGGTATCGCGAGGACCACGCCCTGGAACCGATCTGGGACCGCGTTTCCAGGTCGGGGCGTTGGGTGCCAAGAATCGCACCGACTGGATGCCCGCGTCGGGGTACCTCTGGACGATGGTCGTCGTGACCTGTCCGCGCATCAATCTCAGCTGCGTGGCCCACGCCGTCGAGTCGCATTGGACGGTCAGCGTGCCGTCGTCGATCGAGACGGGATGCGAGTGCCCGGAGAGCTCGTCGCCGACCAGCGCGGGCCAGGCCTCCATGAGCTCGGACTGCGCGAGAGGCGAGTTCCAGCCCATCTCGGTGGTGACGCTCGCGAGGACGTCGGCGATGCCGCGGGGCTCCCGGCCCGTGCCGAACGGCTGACTCGGCGACCCGAGCTTGATGGCCTTGCGGCGCCGGCCGTCGCGCGAGCGACTCGTCGCATCGCCGAACACGCGGCGGAACCGCAGATAGACCCGCTGCGCCTCGTCGTCGGGCGGCGTCTCGACCGCGGGGAGCGAAGGAGGCGCGGGCCGGGCGGACGCATCGGCCGCGGCTCCCCCATCGACCCGGTCGCTCCGGTCGACCCGGTCGTCGCTCACGGCGCGACCTCGTCGACGATGGTGCCGGCTGAGATCCGCACGGTGTGGGCCTTCAGCCGTTGGGGGACGTCGCCCTCGACCGCCGCGGTGATGAGCACCTGCTCGTAGCCGGCGACCTCGTCGGCGAGACGTTCGCGACGGGATCCGTCGAGCTCGGCGAAGACGTCGTCGAGCACGATGACCGGGTCGCCCGTGGCCGACTCGCTGCGGACGACGGCCGCCGAGGCGAGCTTGAGAGCGAGCGCGAACGACCATGACTCGCCATGGCTGGCG
The DNA here is from genome assembly GCF_001422285.1 of Frigoribacterium sp. Leaf263. GTDB lineage: Bacteria > Actinomycetota > Actinomycetes > Actinomycetales > Microbacteriaceae > Frigoribacterium. Next base: position 161,020 of record NZ_LMMO01000004.1, on the reverse strand, counting down.
TAACCGCGCGCCGGCAGCCCGTTCAGCGAGAGGAAGAGATCGTCACGATGCGGCCCGACGAGAGTGAGACCCCGATCGAGCTCGGACGGGCGGACCCGGGCGAGCGCCTCGCGGAAGACGTCGGCGACGGAGTCCGCGGGGATGGTCTCGTCGGGGGCCTCGGCGGCGGCCGCGGTCTCGTCGTCGGGCACCGAGCCGCGGATGCTCAGCACGGTGGCGAGTCGGGCCCGGTGGTCTTCGCCGGCGACGGCGGCGTAGGCGCGGGCGACCTCGGGGGCGAGGTCCGCGACGAGTCGGTCGCGGGCGACGATCAGCTCGCTGCCCAGGGCGACCAGGCGCTCGTCCCAGATGTCGAGGGTGCCGAGCTGACCGGCCTTGACCCCGCTGGCCCTGGCCGACTTCAGCAGGGTGTTGCGCTGCTTGAGCACGCGGTCGTAGTCCGTCTGCACGCCGGCGAACCGAGGCGAGCGGGCGACGAGCAGTTCGTCGAGGAACCTCCGGCGGCCGGAGGGCTCGCCCCGGACGAGCGCGAGGTCTTCGGGGGCGAACAGGACGCTCGTGAAGTACCGCGGGAGTTCACGCGGCTTGATGGCGCCCCGGTTGATCTGCGCCCGGTTGGCGGACGACCGGTTGATCTGCACCTCGGCGAGCAGCTCGCGGCCGTCGGCCTCGAGTCGCGCCCGGACGATGGCCGAGTCGGCGCCCTGTCTGATCAGGGCCGAGTCGCTCGACACCCGGTGCGAGCCGAGACTCGACAGGTACCCGAGCGACTCGACGAGGTTCGTCTTGCCCTGGCCGTTGCTGCCGACGAAGAGGTTCGGCCCGCGCGCGAGGCCGACTTCTGCAGTGGTGTAGTTGCGGAAGTCGGTCAGGCTGAGATGCAGTACTCGCACGCGGGCCGGTGAGGCGCTAGGCCTTCTTGACCGCGTGGCCGCCGAACTGGTTGCGCAGAGCGGCGACGGCCTTCATGGTCGGCGAGCCCTCGCCCTGACGCGAGACGAAGCGCGCGAAGATCGACGCGCTGATCGTCGGCATCGGCACCGCGTGGTTGATCGCCTCTTCGAGGGTCCAGCGGCCCTCGCCGCTGTCCTCGACGTAGCCCGAGATCTCGGCGAGCTTCGGGTCGGCCTCGAGGGCCAGGACCATGAGCTCGAGCAGCCAGGAGCGCACGACGGTGCCGCGCTGCCAGGCCTTGAAGGTGCCGGGCACGTTCTTGATCAGGTCGGAGCGGGCCTCGAGAAGCTCGTAGCCCTCGCCGTAGGCCTGCATGATCGCGTACTCGATGCCGTTGTGGACCATCTTGGCGTAGTGACCCGCGCCGGTGTCGCCCGCGTGGACGAAGCCCTCTTCGCGGGGGCCCTCGGGGCGCAGCGCGTCGAAGATCGGCTGAGCCATGGCGACGTTCTCGGTCGAGCCGCCGACCATCAGGCCGTAGCCGTTGTCCTTGCCCCAGACGCCGCCCGAGACGCCGGCGTCGATGTACTTGATGCCCTTGTCGCCGAGCAGCTTCTCGTTCGCGAAGTCGCTCGTGAACTTGCTGTTGCCGCCGTCGATGACCAGATCGCCCTCGGAGAGCTCGTTGGAGAGGTCCTCGATGACGGCGGCGGTGATGTCACCGGCCGGGACCATGACCCAGACGATGCGGGGGCTGGGGAGGCCGGCGGCGAGGTCGGACAGCGTGGCGACGTCGGAGACGGCGGGGTTGGCGTCGTAACCCGTCACCTCGATGCCGTTGTCGCGGAGGCGGGCACGCATGTTGTTGCCCATTTTGCCGAGACCGACGAGACCGATGTGCATGTGATTCCTTTGTTCGGGGAGGCGCGGGTGGGCGCCCGATTCGTGAGATGCGTCTAGCGCAGGAGGAGGTTGGGCTGCAGCAGGTACTTGTAGCTGTCAGCGCCGGCCTGGTCTTTGGAGGACTGACTGGTGATCAGCACCGGACCGGGCTTGTTCGGGTTCTCCGTCTTCGTGAAGGAGATGCGGACGAACTCGGAGTGGACCGCTCCGAGACCGTCGAGGAGGAACTGCGGCTTCAACGAGACGACCGTGTCCTCTCCTGTCAACAACGCATCGATCGACTCTGACGCCTGCGCCTGCTCGCTACCGATGGCCTCGAGCGTGAGGCCGTCGATGGTGAACGTGAACCTGAGGGCCGCCTCGCGCTCGAGCACGAGCGAGACGCGGCGGACGGACTCGACGAGCTCGGCCGTGTTGATTACGGCGTAGTTCTCGACGGTCTCGGGGAAGAGCCGCTTGACGGGCGGGAAGTTGCCCTTGATCAGCAGCGACGTGACGGTCTTGTTGCCCGCCTGGAAGGCGATGAGCTCACGGTCGTCGGAACCGGTGATGGACACGGACACCGTGGTCGCGTTGCCGAAGGTCTTGCCGACCTCCTGGAGCGTGCGGGCCGGGACGAGCGCGGTGGTGGTCTCGGCGCTGGCGGCGGTGCCGGGGTCGAAGTCGATGCCGCGGACGGCAACGCGGTAGCGGTCGGTGGCCACGAGCGAGAGCGCGTTCTCGGTGACCTCGAGCTGGACGCCGGTGATGACGGGCGTGACGTCGTCGCGGGACGCGGCGACGGCGACCTGCGAGACGGCGAGGGCGAAGCGATCGCCGGGGACGATGCCTGAGCGCTCCCCGACGGTGGGCAGCGTCGGGTACTCCTCGACGGGCATGCTCAGGAGCGAGAAGTTCGCGGAGCCGCAGCTGACGGCGATCCGGTTCTCGTCGGTGGAGAAGGTGACGGGGGCGTTCGGCAGGCGGCTCGCGATGTCGGCGAGCAGACGACCCGAGACGAGGATCGTGCCGGGCTCGTCGACCTCCGCGGGGATCTGCGTCTGGGCAGAGACCTCGTAGTCGAACGACGAGAGCGTGAGCCCGTCGGCGTCGGCCTCGATCAGCACTCCGCTGAGGATCGGGAGGGTCGTGCGCTGCGGAAGGAGCTTCACCGCGAACGAGACGGCATCGCTGAAGACGTCACGGTTGACCTGGAACTTCACGCGGGGGACCCCTATCGACTACCTGCTCGTGGATGGCCGGTTAATACTGGCACAGCATTCGGAGCCCCGGTCCCGGGGTCCCGACCGCCCTCGACCTGTCCACAAGGTTGTCTCTCCATCAATTTCTTGTAATCAGGATTAACAGTCTTAACCGTTGTGCACAGTGTGGATAACCTGTTTAAAACCCCACGGCGACAGGGAACTACAACCGTGTGACTTGTGCACTCGATGTGGACGTCACCCCCGAAACCTCGGACGACCCACGGGTCGGCCTCGAGCCGTTCCCACAGGGTCATGTCATTCGTGAACAACCGTCCCCCAAGTTATCCACGAGTTTCCACAGGTTATCCACACTGTGGGATCGTTCGGTCGTCTAGGGACCTGCTGTGCGACTCCTGATGGCTCCGGAGACGACGAACGGGCGCCGACATGATGTCGACGCCCGAACGGACGGTGCTGCCGGGAGGGGTGGGGACAGCCCCTCGACCAGGCCCTTATTTGTAGCGGGTGTCCTGCTTGATGCGGCTCGTCAGCTCGGTCACCTGGTTGTAGATGGAGCGGCGCTCCTTCATGAGCTCGCTGATTTTCTTGTTCGCGTACATGACCGTGGTGTGGTCCCGGTTGCCGAACAGCTGACCGATCTTCGGCAGCGACAGGCTCGTCAGCTCACGGCACAGGTACATCGCGATCTGCCGGGCGGTCGCGATCGCCTGCGACCGCGACGAGCCGTAGAGGTCGTCGACCGAGAGCTTGAAGTAGTCCGCGGTGTGGTTGATGATGTCGACCGGCGCGATGATGTTGTCCTCGTCGAGCGTGATGAGGTCCTTCAGCACGGTCTGCACGAGCGCGAGGTCCACCGCCGTGCGGTTGAGGCTGGCGAACGCCGTCACCCGGATGAGCGTGCCCTCGAGCTCGCGGATGTTGCTCGACACCTTCGTGGCGATGAACTCGAGCACCTCGTCGCGGATCTGCAGCTTCTCGCTCTGCGCCTTCTTGCGGAGGATCGCGATGCGCGTCTCGAGGTCGGGCGCCTGCACGTCGGTGATCAGACCCCACTCGAAGCGCGAGCGCATGCGGTCCTCGAACCCCGTGAGGTGCTTCGGGGGCAGGTCGCTGGTGATGACCAGCTGCTTGTCGTGATCGTGCAGGGTGTTGAACGTGTGGAAGAACGCCTCCTGCGTGCTGTCCTTCCCCTGCAGGAACTGGATGTCGTCGATCAGGAGGATGTCGATCTCGCGGTACCGCTGCTGGAACAGGTTCGAGCGGTTGTTGGCGATCGAGTTGATGAAGTCGTTCGTGAACTCCTCGCTGCTGACGTAGCGGACGCGGATGCCCGGGTACATCGTCTCGGCGTAGTGGCCGATGGCGTGGAGGAGGTGCGTCTTGCCGAGCCCGGACGACCCGTAGATGAAGAGCGGGTTGTAGGCCTTGGCCGGCGCCTCGGCGACGGCGACGGCGGCCGCGTGCGCGAAGCGGTTCGAGGCGCCGATGACGAAGTTGTCGAAGCTGTACTTCGGGTTCAGCCGCGAGTCGTTGCGCTTGCCCGTCGTCGGCGACTCGACGGGCGTCGGGACGAAGGGGGCCTCGATGTAGTGGGCCGGCTCGGTCTGCTCGGGCTGCTGCGTGAGGGTGTCGGGGGTGATGTCGGGGTTGACCGTGATCGCGAAGCTGGCGACCGAGTCGTCGCCGAGGGCGGCGATGGACTCGAGCAGAGGACCGCGGATGCGCTGCTCGAGCATCCCGCGGGTCAGGTCGTTGGGCACCTCGAGGTAGAGGGTGCCGCCGAGCACGCCCTTCGGCTCGACGAGGCTGATGAAGCCGTGCAGCTGAGGCGTGATGCGGTCGTCGGTGGTCAGGCTCGCGAGCACGGACCGCCAGAGGTCCTGGACCGGATCGACGGTGTTCGCCACGGGGGTTTCTCTTTCTGCCGGTGATCTGCGTGCTGGGCGCGCCGTGCCCGGTGGGGGGCCTCGGCATCTCGGCGGACCGACTTATGCACAGCTTTCTCCACGGGTCGGCGGTGGCCGGATCGTCCGTGAGTGGTGCTCGTTCCCCGGATTTACGCGGATCTTGAGCGGGAGGTACCCACCCTAGTTCGGATGAGTATGTCTGCCGCAATCGGAGTTTTCAACACTGTGGATAAACTCCTCCGAGGCTGCCGTTTGACCGCAGGGCGGATGCCGCGTACTTTTAATCAGTTGATTTCAGCCAGTTGGGCTGTACAAGACTTCTCGGATCATGGCAGCAGGCCAGGTCCGCATCCCTGGAGAAAACACCATGAGCAAGAGAACGTTCCAGCCGAACAACCGCCGCCGCGCCAAGAAGCACGGTTTCCGTGCCCGCATGCGCACCCGTGCGGGTCGCGCCATCCTCGCCGCCCGTCGTGGCAAGGGTCGCACCGAACTCTCCGCGTAGTCGCACCCGGTGTTGGCCAGAGCCAACCGGATCGTCCGCGCAGACGACTACCGAAACACCGTGCGCCGTGGCCGCAAGTCGGCCACGGCGCACTCGGTCGTCTACGTGCGTCGTCATGACGACGCCGGAGTCCGGTTCGGGTTCATCGTGGCCAAGACCGTCGGCAACGCCGTCGTCCGCAACACGGTCCGTCGGCGGTTGAAGCACGTCTGCCATGAGCTGCTGCCGTCGATGCCCCCGGGGACCGACATCGTCATCCGCTCTTTGCCAGGCAGCGACTCCGTTCCGTGGTCTACCCTGCTGAAGGACATCTCAGGGGTCGTCGACAAGGTCGTGAAAGCGTGAGAGAACTCGTACTGTTCGTGGCGTTGCTTCCCCGCAACGCGGCGATCGTCGTGCTCCGCGCCTATCGGGCGGTCATCTCGCCTCTGTACGGCGAGGTCTGCCGGTACCATCCCTCCTGCTCGCGATACGCGCTCGAGGCGATCCAGCGGTATGGCGTCGTCGCCGGCTCCGCGCGGGGCGCCTGGCGCATCGCCCGCTGCAACCCCTGGTCGGCGGGCGGGATCGACGACGTCCCCGAACGACCGGCCCAGAACATCACGATCACGGGCTTCGGCTTCGTGATCCCCCGTCGCCCGGCTCGAGCCTCCGCTCCCGTCGGTTCGAACGGTCTCCTCGTACAGAGCCACGGAAAGGGCTGACCCGAACACCATGGGCTTCATCGACACCATCCTCTGGCCCCTCAAGTGGGTCGTCGAGGCGATCCTCGTCGGATTCCACGAGCTGCTGACCAGCGCCGGGATGGGCTTCGACTGGGGTGGAACCTGGGTGCTGTCGATCGTGGGTCTCGTGCTCGTGGTCCGGGCCCTGCTGATCCCCATCTTCGTCCGGCAGATCAAGAGCCAGCGACGCATGATGGAGATCGCTCCCAAGCTCAAGAAGATCCAGGACAAGTACAAGGGCAAGCGCGACCAGTTCAGCCGCGAGGCCATGTCGCGCGAGACCATGGCGCTCTACAAAGACACGGGCACCAACCCGCTGAGCTCGTGCCTGCCGCTGCTCATCCAGATGCCGATCTTCTTCAGCCTGTTCTCGGTGCTGCAGAACGCCCAGCGCGAGGGCGTCGGCGTCGGCCTGCTCAACCAGGCGCTGTCCACCTCGTTCGGCGAGGCCACGCTGTGGGGTGCACCGCTGAAGGAGACCTTCCTCAGCGCCACCACCTGGGAGGTCCGGCTCATCGCCGCCGGCATGGTCGTCGTCATGACCGCGTCGCAGTTCATCACCCAGCTGCAGATCGTCTCGAAGAACATGTCGCCCGAGACCAAGGCGAGCCCCATGTTCAAGCAGCAGCGCATGCTCCTCTACGTGCTGCCCCTCGTCTTCGTCTTCTCGGGTCTGTCGTTCCCGCTCGGCGTCATGTTCTACTGGCTGACCTCGAACATCTGGACGATGGCGCAGCAGTTCATCGTCATCCGGAACATGCCCACCCCGGGCAGCGAGGCGGCACTCGCCCGTGAGGAGCGCCTCGCCCGCAAGCAGCAGCGCAAGGGTCTGCCGACCATCACGGTGACCGAGATCGAGTCGGCCCCTCCCGTTCCGAAGACCACGCAGCGCACGCAGCCGGTGGGGAAGAACCGGGCGAAGAAGCAGAACGGCAACAAGAAGTGACGAGCGAGACGGATGACCACGACGTGACGAACCCGCAGCCCATCGACAGCGAGACGGCGACCACGCGGGACGCGGCGGCCGAGCCCGCAGCACCCGCAGACGCCTCCCCCGAGGAGGCGCGGGTCGAGCCGACCGGTGCCGTCACCTCCGACGACGACGCGACCGGCGCCTCCTCGACCACCGATCTCGACGAGGGTGAGATCGCCGCGGACTACATCGAGGAGCTCCTCGACATCTGCGACTTCGACGGCGACATCGACATCGAGGTGCGGGCCGGCCGGTCGTACATCTCGGTCGACTCGACCGGCGAGGGCAACCTCCGCGTGCTATCGAAGCCGGACACGGTCAACGCCCTGCAGGAGCTCACGCGCATCGCGGTGCAGACCAAGACGGGCGAGTTCTCGCGCCTGATCCTCGACATCGGCGGGTCGCGGGCGATCCGCGAGGCCGAGCTCGGCGCGCTCGTCGACCGTGCCGTCGAGAAGCTCGAGGAGGGCGGCACCGCAGCGTCGCTGCCTCCCATGTCGTCGTACGAGCGCAAGCTCGTGCATGACATCGTGGCCGCTCGCGGCTTCACCTCGGAGTCCGAGGGCGAAGGCCGCGACCGCCACACCGTCATCACCCGGGCCTAGCCCGCACACCCCGAGCCGCCGATGCCTGACCTGAGCACTCTCGAGCCCGAGCCCGCCGTCGCGGCCGGCATCTTCGGCGACCGTCTCGACGTGGTGCGGCAGTACGCCGCAGACCTCGCGCAGTACGGCGAGGAGCTCGGTCTCATCGGCCCGCTCGAACTCCCCCGCCTGTGGACTCGGCACATCGTCAACTCGGGATTGCTGGCGCCGCTGCTCGTCGACGGTCGCGTGGGCGACGTCGGCTCGGGCGCCGGACTGCCGGGTCTCGTCCTCGCCGCGGCACGACCCGGGGCCACGCTCGTCCTCATCGAGCCCATGGAGCGTCGCACCGACTGGCTCCGGGCCGAGGCCGATCGCATGGGCCTCACCAACGTCGAGGTCGTGCGCGCTCGCGCCGAGGAGGTCGAGCTCGACGGCTGGCTCGATCAGGTCACGGCGCGCGCGGTGTCGGCGCTGTCGAAGCTGATCCCCCTGACGGCTCCCCTGGTGAAGACCGGCGGACAGCTGCTGCTGATGAAGGGGGCCCGAGTCGACGCCGAGGTGGACGCGGCTCGGAAGGTCATCGCCAAGAACCACCTGGTCGATGTCGAGGTGCTCGAGCTCGGGGTCGGCGTCGTCGACCCGGCCGAGACCACCCGCGTCTTCCGCGCCACCTTGGGTTGACGACTCGTCGCCCGCACGTCTCGTGGCCGGCTCGTCTCGATGCCGGTGGTTACCGCCGAGGAGGCGCGATCCGGCTCCACAGGAGCCGATCTGAGCGAGATGGTCGCCTTCCGGCCTATCCTGTCGTGATCTGGGCCCCTCAGCTCGCAGCCTGACCAGACGACACTCGAGCAGGTCCGCATCCAGGGCGTGATCAGGGGTTATGAGAGAACGTCGGCTCGAGTCGCTGTTCTCCCGGCATTGTCGGTGCTGCAAGCTAAAGTTGAGCCAGTGCTCGACCGGTCGCCGCGCCTCCTCGGCGTGCGACCTCGCCCGTCGAGCTGCATCCACGTTGTTCCACGTGAAACATGGCGATTCGGAGAATCCATCCGGTGAGTTCCTCCACTGACTACGACGGCACCACTCCCCTGGCCCGGGAGCTCGCCGACCTGAATCGGCGCAAGCGTGCGCTGTCGCGGGAGCCCCTGCCGCCGCCGGCGCAGACACGCGTGCTCACCGTGTCGAACCAGAAGGGCGGCGTCGGCAAGACGACGACCACCGTCAACCTGGCTGCAGCCCTGGCGCGCAGCGGGGCACGGGTGCTGGTCATCGATCTCGACCCGCAGGGCAATGCCTCGACGGCATTGGGGGTAGACCACCGCGCCGATACACCGAGCGTGTACGACGTCATCGTCAACGACGGGAACATGGACGATGTCGTCCAGCAGAGTCCGGAGTTCGACACCCTCTTCTGCATCCCGGCCACCATCCACCTCGCCGGCGCCGAGATCGAGCTGGTCTCGCTGGTGGCTCGCGAGCAGCGACTCCGGACGGCGCTCGAAGCGCACCTCGAACGGACTGAGGCTGCTGGTGAGCGGTACGACTACGTGTTCATCGACTGCCCGCCGTCGTTGGGGCTGCTGACCATCAACGCGTTCGTCGCTGCAGGAGAAGTGCTGATCCCGATCCAGTGCGAGTACTACGCGCTTGAGGGCCTCAGCCAGCTCCTGCGCAACATCCAGCTGATCGAGAAGCACCTCAACCCCCGTCTGGCCGTCTCGAGCATCCTGTTGACGATGTACGACGGCCGGACGAACCTCGCTCAGCAGGTCGTCGCCGATGTCCGCGAGCACTTCCCCAAGGAGGCGCTGCAAACGTTGATCCCGCGGTCCGTACGGATCAGCGAGGCTCCCGGTTACGGGCAGACCGTGATCAGCTATGACCAGAACTCGCCCGGGTCGATCTCGTACCTCGAGGCGGCCGCCGAACTTGCACGTCGAGGAGCACCCCAGTAGTGGCTACGAAGAGAACCGGACTCGGGCGCGGCATCGGCGCCCTCATCCCCGTCAACGACGAGACGCAGGGTCGCCCTGTCGACGTGTTCTTCCCGACGGCGCAACAGACGGCTGAGGATCTCGTCGCGGTCCCGGGTGCGCGACTGGCGAACCTGAACCCCCTCGATGTCGTCCCCAATGCGAAGCAGCCGCGCACGGAGTTCCGCGATGAGGAGCTCGCCGAGCTCGTCTCGTCGATCCGTGAGGTGGGCGTGCTGCAGCCGATCGTCGTTCGGCCCCTCCCCTCGAAGGGCAAGAAGGCGTCGACGCCTGTGCAGTACGAACTCGTCATGGGAGAGCGTCGACTGCGGGCCACCAAGGAGTTGGGGCTGGCCACGATTCCGGCCATAGTCAAAGACACGGCCGATGACGCCATGCTGCGCGACGCCCTTCTCGAGAACCTGCACCGTGCGGAGCTCAACCCTCTCGAAGAAGCGTCGGCCTATCAGCAACTTCTCGCCGACTTCGGCATCACGCAGGACGAGCTGGCGACTCGCATCGGTCGAAGCCGTCCTCAGATCACGAACACGCTTCGTCTGCTCCGGCTGCCGGCGAGCGTGCAGCGGCGGGTCGCCGCCGGCGTGCTGTCGGCCGGTCATGCTCGTGCGATCCTGTCCACCGGTGATCCCGTCCTCATGGAGCGCCTGGCCGACAAGATCGTCAACGAAGACCTGTCCGTGCGTCAGGCGGAAGCCATCGCGGCGGGCTCCCCTGCCAAGGCGAAGACCACTAAGGCTGCTGGTCGTCACCAGGCGCATCTCGATGAGATCGCCGAGGGTCTCGGTGACCGGCTCGAGACGCGGGTCAAGGTGAACCTCGGAGCGCGGAAGGGCTCGATCACGATCGACTTCGCTTCGATCGATGATCTCAACCGCATTCTCGGGGAGTTGGGCCAGGATCCCGTCCGCTGATCGTCTGCGGTCATGTCGACTGTTGTTTCACGTGAAACGCTTCCACTCACGGGGCGTTTCGTCGTTCTGCGTCAGATAGGTGTCTAGGACATCTTTGTACCCGGTTGAGAGGGTTCTCCGGGTTGGCGAGCTTGCGACTTCTCTTGGTTGCCGTCCCATGGATACAGGTATGGAGCGAAGAAACGGGGCGACACCGGTCCACGTGGCCTCGACGGTGGCGTAAGGAGGACTTCCGGCTATGGGATCATGTCGCAGGTACGGCGGCGCGTTCATCGAGTCAACCCCGGCTGTTTCACGTGAAACGTTTCCGCCTGTCGCGTAAGTGTGATTTGACCGTGGCTGGGTGTGTTTCACGTGAAACGAAGAGAGAGAGCCTGTCCCTGCCCCCGAGAGCTTCGACGTCGTGCTGCATTTGGTCTGTCGTCCTCCGAGGGCGGGTCTGACTCCGTGCGCCTCGCTGTACCTGCCGTCATCGGGTGATCGATGTCGAGAGGATCTTCTCGATCGGCTGAAGACTCCGGGTGGTCGGGTCTCGCCGGGTGGGGCGGATCACGAGTCCGTGAATCCGATCGCACAGCTCGCCGTGATCGGAGCGACGACGAAGAAGCCCATGACCGCGCTATATGTCGCGCCGGTACTGGCGGCGAGTCGTCCGCGACGCTTTCGGACCTCACGCGATCTTCCGCTGCGACTCTGCGATACGGCATCGCCTGCGCTGCCGAGTTACGACACCGCCTGCCCTGCCGAGTTACGACACCGCCTGCCCTGTCTCGTTACGACACCGCCTGCCCTGCCGAGTTACGACACCACCTGCCCTGCAGCGATATGGCGCTACTCGCGATGCTTCCCAGCTGGACTTCTCGAGGCTTCGTCCCCCTTGACTGGCAGTTCTGGTCACGCACCATGAGCAGGCAGGAAGGCGACACTCCCTTCGAGAGGAGCACCTCCCGACGAAATCGAGCGATCGCAGCCGGTGTCTCATCACTGGTGACTGCAGGGCATGCCTAAGCCGGAGAGACCGAGCGAGCACGAGCCTCGATGAGGCCGGCGTCGGTCACTGTGTGGGGGCAGCCTCAGTCCGTCACGACCACGGCATCCTCGACAGCATGCGGGCGAGGTTTCACGTGAAACGAGGGCCCGGAGGCCGGTGAGTCTACTGGTGGTCGCGGACGGCCTTCTCGGCCAGGGCTGCATAGACCAAGCCGAGTTCGTATCCGGCGGCATCGAGGGCCATCGGTACGAGCGAGGTCTCCGTCAGCCCCGGCAGCACGTTCACCTCGAGGAACCAGGCCTTGCCGGTGGCATCGACGATCAGGTCGACACGTGACAGGTGCCGCAGCCCCAAGGCCTCGTGCACCGCAACCGCGGCCTGGGCGGCCGACGCCGCTGCCTCATCCGACAACCGAGCCGGCGTGAAGAACGTCGTCTCACCAGCGTTATACCGCGCGTCGAATCCGTAGATCCCACTGCGCGGAACGATCTCGACGGCCGGCAGGGCGGTGGGCCCGTCGCCCGTGTCGATGACGCCCACGGCGATCTCGGTGCCGGTGATCTTCTGCTCGACGATGACATCGTCGCAGTACGTGTACGCGTCGACCATCGCCCGGGGGAGGCCGTCTGCGGTCTCGACGACGGTGACTCCCTGCGCCGAGCCTCCTCGGGCGGGTTTCACCACGACGGGCACCGGGTGTTCGTCGGCGATGGCGGCGAGGACGCCGGCTGCTCCGAGCTCGCGGAACGCATCGTGCGACAGCGTCAGGCCCCGGGGCGTCGAGACGCCGGCACGACGGGCGAGCTCCTTCGCCGTCGGCTTGTCCCACGCGAGACGCGCCGCGGCCGAGGTGCTGCCCACGAACGGGATGTCGAGTGCCTCGAGCAGGCCTCGCAGCGCGCCGTCCTCACCGCTGGCGCCGTGCAGCACCGGCCAGACGACGTCGGGGCGCGTCTCGGTGAGGTGCGCCAGCAGCGTCGCATCCGGGTCGCGGAGTTCGACGGCGATGCCGTGCGACGTCAGGCTGTCCACGACGCGTCGACCCGACCGGAGCGACACGTCGCGCTCGTGCGAGATGCCGCCGGCGAGGACGGTGACGTTGCGCAGGGCGCTCGAGTTCATGACGGATGATCCTTCGAGATGATGGCGAGAAGAGGACGCGAGAGACGATAAACCCTGATCAGGACATGTTCGGCGGCGGCATGGTGACGCCTTCGCGCTGCGTCGCCGGCTTGCCCAGACGAGCACCGGAGAACGTGTTCAGCAGGTCGAGCTCGCCGTTGATCACCGTCGCGAGGCGCGCCACGCCGACCTTGATCATCTCGGACGTGGGGTAGCAGAACGACAGACGGATGTTCTGCCGCCCCCCTCCGTCGGCGTAGAAGGCCGTTCCGGGCGTGTAGGCCACCAGCTCCTTCACCGCACGCGGCAGCATGGCCTTCGAGTCGAGCTCGTCGGGGAGCGACAGCCAGACGAAGAAGCCGCCCTCGGGTCGCGTCCACGTCAGTGAGGGCAGGTACTCCCCCAGGGCCGACAGCATCGCATCGCGTCGTTCGCGGTAGAGGTCGCGGAAGATGTCGATCTGGCCGCGCCAGTCCGCCTGGTCGAGGTACTCGGTGATCACGAACTGACCGAAGGAGTTGGGCGACAGGGTGGCCGACTCGTTCGCGAGGATCAGCTTCTCGCGGATGGCGTGCGGGGCCAGGGCCCAGCCGACGCGGAATCCGGGGGCGAGGGTCTTCGAGAACGAACCGAGATAGATGACGCCCTCGTCATCGACCGAGCGCATCGCCTGCGGAGCCGGCTCGTCGAACGACAGGAGGCCGTAGGGGTTGTCCTCGAGCACGAGGATTCCGGCGCTGCGGCAGATCTCGAGGATCTCGAGCCGGCGGGCCCACGACAGCGTGACTCCGGCCGGGTTGTGGAAGTTGGGGATCGTGTACAGGAACTTGATCGTGCCGCCCCGGGAGGTGACGGCCGTGATCGCCTCTCTCAGCGCCTCCGGGACCAGCCCCTCGTCGTCCATCGCGACGTGCTGGACGTCCGCCTGGTAGGCCTTGAAGACCCCCAGAGCCCCCACGTAGCTCGGCGACTCGGCCAGGACGACGTCACCGGGGTTGATGAACAGCCGCGTGACGAGATCGAGGGCCTGCTGCGAGCCGGTCGTGACCACCACGTCGTCGGCGCTGCCGCGGATGCCCTCCATCGCCATGATCTGCATGATGTGCTCGCGGATCGCGGGGGTGCCCTGACCCGAGCCGTACTGCAGGGCCATCGCTCCCCCGCCCTTCGACATGACGCGGTCGATCGACCCCGTCACGAGCTCGCGCGGCAGAGCCGAGACGTAGGGCATGCCCCCGGCCAGGGAGACGACCTCGGGACGCGAGGCGACGGCGAACAGGGCTCGGACCTCGGAGGCGCTGAGTCCGGCCGTACGGTCGGCGTACGAGTCGTACCACGGATCGAGGTTGGTGCCCTTGTCGGTCATCTGCTTCCCTGTCTGTCTGAGGGTGAATCGTCCAAGACTATGCCTGGTGCGGCGGTGAGACCACGAAAGCCCGCCCAGCGGGGTGCTGGGCGGGCTTTCGACGTGGTCGGATCGACTACGCGAGGAACTCCGCCAGGTCGGCCTCGAGGGCCTGCTTGGGCTTCGCGCCGATGACGGTCTTGACGACCTCGCCACCGCGGTAGACCTTCATGGCGGGGATCGACGTGATCTGGTACTTCGCCGCGGTCTGCGGGTTGTCGTCGACGTTGAGCTTGACGATCTCGATCTTGTCGGAGTGCTCGGCCGCGATCTGGTCGAGGATCGGCGAGACGGCGCGGCACGGGCCGCACCACTCGGCCCAGAAGTCGACGAGGATCGTCTTGTCGGAGGTGATGACGTCGCTCTCGAAGGACGCGTCGGTGACTGCCTTGGCGGTGCTCATGGTGGTTCCTTTCGTCGTGGGGACTGTTAGGGCTGTGGGGTTCGCGAGGCGGAGACCGGGGGCGCCGGTCAGACGCCCACGGCGACGGACTCGGCCGTGTCGATGCCCTCGGCCGCGCCCTCGGTGTTCTCGGCTAGAAACGTCTGGTCGAGGCTCGCCAGGAAGTGCTCGGCGTCGAGCGCCGCGACGACACCCGAGCCGGCTGCCGTGGCCGCCTGGCGGTACGTCGCGTCGATGACGTCGCCGGCGGCGAACACGCCGCGGAGGTTCGTCTTCGAGCTGCGGCCCTCGACGGCGATCGTGCCGTCGACCGTGAGGTCGAGCTGGTTGTGGACGAGGTGCACGCGCGGGTCGTTGCCGATCGCGATGAAGAGGCCGTCGAGGTCGAGGTCCGAGGTGCTGCCGTCGACCGTGTCGGTCAGCTGCACGCCCGTGGCCTTCTCGTCGCCGTTGATCTTCGTGACGGTCTTGTTCCAGAGGAACTCGATCTTGTCGTTGGCGAAGGCCCGCTCCTGCATGATCTTCGACGCACGCAGCGAGTCGCCGCGGTGGATGACGTAGACCTTGCTGGCGAAGCGCGTGAGGAACGTCGCCTCCTCCATCGCCGAGTCGCCGCCGCCGACGACCGCGATCTCCTTCTGCTTGAAGAAGAAGCCGTCGCACGTCGCGCACCAGCTGACGCCGCGGCCGCTGAGGCGCTCCTCGTCGGCGAGGCCGAGCTTGCGGTAGGCGCTGCCCGTGGCGAAGATCACCGTGACGGCCTCCTCGACGGTGCCGCTGCCGAGGGTGACCTTCTTGACGTCGCCGGTCAGGTCGACGCTGGTCACGTCGTCGAGGAGGACCTCGGCGCCGAACTTCTCTGCCTGCTCTTGCAGCTTGAACATGAGGTCGGGGCCCATGATGCCGTCGGGGAAGCCGGGGAAGTTCTCGACCTCGGTGGTCTTCATGAGCTCGCCGCCGGCCTCGACCGAGCTGGCCACGATGAGCGGCTCGAGCCCGGCGCGGGCGGCGTAGATGCCGGCCGTGTAGCCGGCGGGACCGGAGCCGATGATGATGATCTGGCGCATGAGCACCTCTCTGAGGAACGGGGCGGATGTCGTGCCAGATGCGTTCGAGCCGTGATGCCCGATCGACGTTCTCGCCCGACCGTCTGAGTGAACACATCCTATCGACGGGCTATTCCGAGCGACCCGGGAGGCGCGGGTCGACCCCTCGGAGCGGCCCAGGGAGCCCCTGGGGAGGAGGCGCGGGTCAGCGCCTGAGGACGCGCGCGACCAGCGGCCGGGCCCGGGCCACCACCGGACCGGTCAGCGCCAGCAGCTCGGGCAGCCGGATCAGGGCGAGCAGACCGAGGTAGACAACGGCCATCACCGCGGCGGCGACCATGACGGTCAGCAGCCCGGGGATCCGGCCGCTGTGCGCGAAGCCATCAGCAACGAAACCACCCATGACGGTCACGACGACGAGTCCGACGGCACCGGCGACGAGCGAGAAGAACAGGAACTGCACGTAGCGGCGCAGCACCCAGCGGCCGTCCATCCCGCCGAGGCGGCGGCTGATGAGCACCAGGGCGACGACCGTCTGCGTCGAGCCGGCGATCGAGGTCGTGACGGCGATCGCGACGGCGACCTGGTCGTCGGGAACGACGACGGAGGCGATCAGCGTGCCGACGACGAAGATGCTCGACTGGACGACCTGCATGAAGAACGGCGTGCGCTGATCGTGCAGCGCGTAGAAGACCCGCTGGACGACGAACAGCACGCTGAAGAGGATCAGCCCGGGCATGAACCCGAGGATGACCTGCGCCATCTGGCTGGCGCCCTCGAAGGTCCGCTCGAAGAAGCTCGCGAACGGGTACGCGACGACGCACATGGCCACGGTGGCGAAGACCATGAACATGCCGATGGTGCGGAGCGACTGCGACAGGTCGGTGCGCACGGCGCGGAGATCGCCGCGCGAGGCGTGGCCGCTCATGCGGGTGAAGTAGGCCGTCGCGATGGACACGGCCACGATCCCGTGCGGCAGCATGAACAGCAGCCAAGAGTTGGCGAGCACGGCGTTCGAGGCCCCGGCGCCGCTGCCCTGCGACGCCACCCGGCTCTGCACGAGCCCGGCGACCTGGGTCACGAGCACCATGCCGAAGAGCCAGCCGGCCGCCTTGCCGGTCGCACCGAGTCCGACGCCGCGCCAGCGGAAGTCGGGGCGGAAGGTGAGCCCAGCGCGACGCCAGAAGAGCAGCAGGAACGCCGCCTGGGCCAGCACGCCGAGCGACGCCGTGCCGGCGATCACGGCGATGCGGTCGGCCGACCAGACGTCGACGGTCGAGTTCGCCTCGGCTCCCCCGAAGACCACCATGAAGGCGACGAGACCGGCGATCGCGACGACGTTGTTGAGCACCGGGGCCCAGGTGAACGGGCCGAAGACCTGGCGGGCGTTGAGCACCTCGCTGAGCAGCGAGTACATGGCGTAGAAGAAGATCTGGGGCAGGCACCAGTACGCGAACGCCGTGGCCAGCGCCAGGGACTCGGAGGTGTAACCCCCTTGACCGGATGCATCGGCCTGCTGGGCGTAGATCGAGACGAGCACCGGCGCCAGCAGGGTGCCGAGCAGACCGACCACCGCGAAGACGAGCGTGCCGAGGGTGACGATCTTGTTGATGAAGCGCTGGCCGCCGTCGTCGTCGTGCGTCGCCGCCCGGACGATCTGCGGCACGAGCACGGCGCTCAGCAGGCCGCCCGCGATGAGCGCGTAGATGTTGTTCGGCAGCTGGTTCGCCAGGGCGAACGAGTCGGCCGCCCGGCTGGCGGACTGGCCGATCGCCGCGGCGAGGACGGCCGTCTTGACGAAGCCGAGCACGCGGGACACCATCGTGCCGGACGCGAGGAGGATGCTCGCGCGGCCGAGACCGCCGCGGCCCGCGGAGCCGGCGGGAGGGATCGGACCGGAGCCTCCCTGGTCGCCTCCCGCGCCTCCTGCGCTCCCCGTGCCCGTCGCGCCGCTCACGCGGCCGCGCCCGGGGACGCGACGGGGCCGTCGGTCGGGCCGTCGGGGTCTCCCCCGGCGCTGCCGCCGCCGTCGGCGCCGCGACGGCGCTTGCGGATGGTGCGGTAGATGCCGCCGCCGAAGAGCAGGGCGAAGCCGATGCCGAACGCCCAGGTGATGGCGGTCTCCCACCCGGCCTGCACGTTGATCGAGACGACGGCCGGGGTGGCGATGGTGACCCCGGTGGAGCTGACGAGGGACATCGAGACGTCGACCGTTCCGTTGGCGATGGACTGCACGGGCACCCGCACGCGCGCCTGCGACTGCGCCTGCACGGTCACGGGGATGCGGTCCTCCTCGACGAGGAGGCGCGAGCTGGAGGGGGCGAGGGTGAGGAACACCGTCGCCGCCGAGTCGGAGGTGTTCTGCACGTAGAGCGGCAGCGACGACCGGTCGCCGAGGATCAGCTGGTCGCTGCCCTGCACGATCGAGACGAGTCGCGACGTGTCGGTGGCCGCCACGGCCGCGTCGGCGACCTCGGACGACAGACCGCCGGGGTTCGCCCGCCAGGCGTGCGACGACAGCGCCAGCGTGCGGAGGCGGGCCGGACCGGTCACGGTCTGCGGCTCTTCGAGGGCGGTCGAGAAGTCGGCGACCTGGCGGTCGGACCGGACGAGCGAGCGCAGGTCGCGGAGGCGCTCGGCCGACTCGGGTTCGTCGACGACCGTCGCGTCGGTCGCATCGACCGCGAGGGTGTCGCCGAGGGCCGAGGGCGCCGACCAGGGCAGGTCGTCGAGGGCGCCGAGGGTCTGACGCAGCCGCTCGCCGTCGGTCGACCACGAGCGGCCGAGGGTGGCGAGCATGGTGCGGCCGTCGCTGGGGCGCTCCTTCGCGATGGTGGCGACGCTCGCGGACAGCTCGGCCATCGCGGACTTCCAGGAGGCGGTGCTGGTGGCCGCGGCCGCCTCGCGGACGAGACCCGACAACGTGTCGTCCGAGACGAGACCGGTCGAGCCGCCGAGGTCGACGGGCGCGTTCTCGGTCGACTCGGACGCCACGTCGACGTTCGAGCTCGAGAGGATCGTCGAGGTGTAGTCGCGCTCGGTGATGGTGGCGATGTCGGAGGCCACCACGGTGTCGTCGACCGGCCAGGCGATCGACGACAGCGACCAGGGGAACGCCAGCAGCGACTCGGTGGTCGGCAGCGGAGGCGCCGTCGGCTCGTCGGTGGGGGTCGGGGTGGGCTCGTCGGCCGGCGGGGCGGTCGAGCCCGAGCCGCCGCCCGTGCCGACGCCCGGCGAGTCGGACGGACCCGCGCCGGGCGACGACTCCGACGAGGTCGACGAGCCCGACGACGAGCTCGTGCTCGAGTCCGACCCGTCGCTCGTCTCGTCGGTCGGCGCCGGGGTCGGCGCGTCGGTGGCCGAGGTCGAGGTGTCGAACCGCGACTCGTCGACCAGCGAGTCGAACGAGGTCGGTCCGGGCACCGAGGGGGCGCCCGCCTGGCTCAGCCCGGCGACGTCGGCGTCGGCGTAGGCGAGGGGGAACGTCTCGACGCCCGCCGCCGACAGGTCGTCGAGCCACTCGACCGCCGACTCGGGGGCCTCGCTGCCGAGCAGGCGGATCGACGCGATGATCATCGGGTCGACGGCCACCGTCGCCGACGTGCCGACCACCTGGCGCAGCTGCCGCGTGAGGGTGCCGTCGGGTGAGGTGTAGGCCTCGAGGGCGGCGGCGTCGAGCACGCCGTTCTCGGTCTCGGGGGTGGTGATCGGCACGGCGACCGACAGGCGCGTCGGCTGGAAGCTCTCGCTCGGGTACCAGACGACGCTGCTGCGGGCCTGCGCGACCTGCAGTCCGTCGGGGCCGAGGAGGCGCACCCCGAGCGCCCGCGCACCCCACGTCCACCCGTCGAGGGCCGTGCGGTCGGCGGGGATCGAGACGTCGTCGACGGTCACGGTCTCGCCGGCGGACACCGCGGGCACGTCGACCCGCGCCATGTAGAGGCCGAGGTAGTCGTCGCCCGTGGTCGTCTCGGGGGTGAGCCAGTCGGCGAGCTTCGACCGGGCGACGAACGAGTCGCGGTCGAGGTAGATGCGGGCGCTGCCCTCGTCGAGGTCGCTCTCGGTGCCGTTCGTCACGGTCAGCGTCAGATCGAGGTCGTCGCCCGAGCGCAGCACTCCGTCGGCCTCGGGCGAGACGGTGAGCGTGACGGAGTCGCCGTCGGCCTCGGCGGCCGACGACGCGGCGGACGCCGACGCCGACACGGTGCCCGCCGGTGCGGCCGACGCGGCGTCCGCGGGCAGCGCGGCGCCTGCGACGCCGAGCGTCGTCACGAGGGCCAGGAGGGCGGGAAGGAGTCTCATAGTGGTGTCGCTCGTCGGCGCCGGGGTCGCACGAGCATGCCGAGTCTAGGGAATCGTCCCCAGCCGTTCGAGGTGAGCGGCCCCCGACGGCCCCGTCGAGGCCCGGAACCAGCCCTGGGGAGGAGGCGCGGGTCGGCGATCCGCACCGCCCCGTATGGCAAAGTGGTCGCCCATGGACACCGTCGCCTCCGCCGTCGAGCGCCTGGATCGACTGGCCTCCACCCCCCGCATCGCCCGCCTCTCGGCCGCCTTCGCCGCCGCGGGTCACGAGTTCGCCCTGGTCGGCGGTCCGGTGCGCGATGCGTTCCTCGGGCACCGGGTGAACGACCTCGACTTCACGACCAGCGCCTCCCCCGACGAGATCCTCGAGATCGTCGTGCCCTTGGCCGAGGCCCACTGGGACGTCGGGCGCCAGTTCGGCACGATCGCGGCCCGCGTCGACGGCGAGGTCGTCGAGATCACGACGTACCGCAGCGACGTCTACGACGGCGAGACCCGCAAGCCCGTCGTCGAGTTCGGCGACACCCTCGAGGGCGATCTCGTGCGTCGCGACTTCACCGTCAACGCGATGGCGCTGCGGCTGCCCGAGAAGGTGCTGGTCGACCCGTCCGGCGGGGTCGACGATCTGCTGGCGCAGCGGCTCGCGACCCCCGGCGCGGCCGTCGACAGCTTCCGGGACGATCCGCTGCGGATGATGCGGGCGGCGCGGTTCACCGCTCAGCTCGGATTCGAGGTGTCGGACGAGGTGCGCGAGGCGATGACGACCCGCGCCTCCACCCTGTCCATCGTGTCGGTCGAGCGCGTCGCCGACGAGCTCTCGAAGCTGCTGCGCACCCCGACCCCGACCCCCGGGATCCGCCTGCTGGTCGACACGGGCCTCGCCGACCACGTGATGCCCGAGCTCGCCGCCATGCGCCTCGAGATCGACGAGCACCACCACCACAAAGACGTCTACGAGCACAGCCTCACCGTGCTCGAGCAGGCGATCGGCTACGAGGCCGAGCGTCACCCCGGCGAGGCCCCCGATCTCACCCTGCGCCTCGCCGCCCTGCTGCACGACTGCGGCAAGCCGGCCACCCGCCGCCTCGAGCCGGGCGGGGTCGTGACGTTCCACCACCACGACGTCGTCGGCGCGAAGCTCGCGAAGAAGCGGCTGAAGGCCCTGCGCTTCGACAACGACACCATCGCCGCGGTCTACCGTCTGATCGAGCTGCACCTGCGGTTCTTCGGCTACACCGAGGGCGCCTGGACCGACTCGGCCGTCCGCCGCTACGTGCGCGACGCCGGCGACCAGCTCGAACGTCTGCACATGCTCACCCGGGCCGACGTCACGACCCGCAACCGCCGCAAGGCCGACCGCCTCGGCTTCGCCTACGACGACCTCGAGGCCCGCATCGCCGATCTCCGCGCCCGCGAGGAGATCGACTCGCTGCGCCCCGACCTCGACGGCGACGCGATCCAGCGCGTGCTCGGCATCGGCCCGAGCCGCGAGGTCGGCGAGGCGTATCGGTTCCTGCTCGAGCTGCGCACCGAAGAGGGCCCGCTCGGCGAGGACGAGGCGACCGCCCGCCTGCTGGCCTGGTGGGGCGCGCGCAGCCAGTAGCCGCTTCACGACGGCGGCGTCGAGCACAGGACGGTGCCGACCCGCGCCTCCTCGGAGTCCGGGTACTCTGCACCGGTGCCCAAGCCCTTGAACTCCGCGCTCGTCGCCGGGTCCGTCTGCGTCGCGATCGTCGCCGCATCGGCCCTCGGCATCACCGCGTTCGGTCTGTCGACCTCGGGTCAGACCGGGCCCACGCGTCCGGAACCCGAGGCGGATCAGACGACGGTCACCGTCCGCGTCTGGGACGACACCGTCGCCGCCGGTTACGAGAAGTCGTTCGCGACGTTCGAGCGCGACAACCCCGACATCGAGGTCGAGGTCGACGTCGTGCCCTACGACGAGTACTTCACGACCCTGGCCGACGACGTCGCAGCGGGCGAGGCCGACGACATCTTCTGGCTGAACAGCTCGAACTACACCGACTACGCCGACGAGGGCGCGCTGTTCGACATCGACCGCGTGCTCGGTCGCACCTCGCGCGCGGCGTGGTCCCCCGCGGTCGTCGACCAGTTCACGACCGACGACGGCCACCTCTGGGGCGTGCCGCAGCTCTCGGACGGCGGCATCGCGCTCTACTACAACGCGGATCTGCTGAAGCAGGCCGGCATCGATCCGGCGACGCTCGACGAGCTCGCCTGGGCGCCCGGCGGCGGCGAGGGCGACACGCTGCTGCCCGTGCTGAAGAAGCTCACCCGCGACGCGTCGGGGCACACGGCCGACGACCCCGCCTTCGACGGCACCCCGGTGCAGTACGGCTACAACGCCGGCGACGACCTGCAGGCCATCTGGTACGACTACCTGGCCTCGGCCGGCGGCGCGTTCGAGAACGACGACTCGACGGCGTTCGCCTTCGACACCGAGGAGGCGCGGGTCGCCTTTCAGTACGTGGTCGACCTCGTGCAGCAGGCGCGGGTCGCGCCTCCCGCCGTCCTGACGAACGAGAACGCGGACTACAGCCGCGAGCAGTTCGTGGCCGGGAACATGGCGCTGTTCCAGTCGGGGCTGTACAGCCTCGCGCCCGTCGACGCGGGAGCCGACTTCGAGTGGGGCGTCGCGCCGATGCCCGCCGGGCCCGCCGGCCGCATCAGCGTGACGAACGGCATCGTCGCCGCGGGCAACGCGAACACCCCGCACCGCGACGACACCGCGAAGGTGCTCGCGTGGCTCGGCTCGACGGACGGCGCGAAGCACATCGGGGCCGACGGCGCCGCCGTGCCGGCCGTGCTCGGCGCTCAAGAGGGGTACTACGACCACTGGACGACGCAGGGCGTCGACGTCAGGCCGTTCTTCGACGTCATCGACGACGGCCCGACCATCGCCGCGCCGACCGGCATCTACGGGCGCACGCAGAGCATCATCGAGCCGATCTTCGACCGGATGTTCACCGGCGAGCTCTCGGTGGCCGACGCGCTCGCGCAGGCGCAGAGCGAGGCGAACGCGGCGCTGACCGGGGTTCCGGGCGCCCGTGGCGGCGTCACTCCCCCGCCGGCCGACGATGACGAGGCATTGAACTAGGAGGCGCGAGCGGCTACCCTTGCAAGGTTGCGTGCGCCTCACGGCGCCCCGCGACCATGAATACCCTCCTGTCGCAGACCGTCTGCGACCGTTAAGTCCGAAGGAGGTGGGTTAGTCATGAACCAGTACGAACTGATGGTCATCCTGGACCCCGAGATCGATGAGCGCACCGTCGCCCCGAGCTTGGACAAGTTCCTCAACGTCATCCGCAACGATGGCGGCACGATCGACAACGTCGACATCTGGGGCCGCCGTCGTCTCGCCTACGAGATCAACAAGAAGACCGAGGGCATCTACGCCGTCGTCAACCTGACCTCGAACCCGGCCGCCACGGTCGAGCTCGACCGTCAGCTGGGTCTCTCCGAGGCCGTGCTGCGCACGAAGGTCCTCCGTGCGGAAGAGGCCATCGCGATGGTCGCCGCCGCCAAGAAGGTCTCCGACGAGAAGGCGGCCCGCAAGGCCGCCAACGCCGCCGTCGCACCCGCCGCCGCTCCTGCCTCCGCCTCGGCTCCCGCCGCGTCGGTCGCCGCCGCGTCGTCGGAGAAGCCCGCACCCGCCGCACCGAAGGCCTCCGAGTAGCCGATGGCTGGCGAGACCGTCATCACAGTGGTGGGAAACCTCACCAGTGACCCCGAGCTGCGCTACACGCAGAACGGGCTCGCGGTCGCGAACTTCACCATCGCGTCGACCCCCCGCACGTTCGACCGCGCGTCGAACGAGTGGAAGGACGGCGAAGCGCTCTTCCTCCGTGCCAGCGTCTGGCGCGAGTTCGCCGAGCACGTGGCCAGCAGCCTCACCAAGGGCAGCCGTGTCATGGCTCAGGGGCGGCTCAAGCAGCGCTCGTACGAGACCAAAGAGGGCGAGAAGCGCACCAGCATGGAGCTCGAGATCGACGAGATCGGCCCCTCGCTGCGCTACGCGACCGCTCAGGTGACCCGCGCCTCCTCATCCCGCGACGGCGCTGCCGGAGGCTCCTTCGGGGGCAACCGCGGCGGCGGCCAGCAGGGTCAGGTCGGCGGCGGTCAGGCGCAGGAGCCGTGGGGTCAGCCCGCGGCCGCACCGCAGGGTGGCAGCACCTCGGGCGGCGACGTCTGGAACACCCCCGGCGGCGGCACCTACAACGACGAGACGCCCTTCTAGGCACCCTGCCTCAGGGCACCTCGTCCCCCTTCAGTACTTCTTCTTCTCATCTGAAAGCAGACCACAATGGCTGGAAAGAGCAGCGGCGACCGCCGCAAGCCCCTCCGCGGCAAGGGCGGCAAGAACGCCGCTCCCGCGAAGTCGATCCGCGTCGGCGTCATCGACTACAAAGACGTCGCGACCCTTCGCAAGTTCATCTCGGAGCGTGGAAAGATCCGCGCCCGTCGCATCACCGGCGTCTCCGTCCAGGAGCAGCGCCTCATCGCCCGTGCCGTGAAGAACGCCCGCGAGATGGCGCTTCTCCCCTACGCCGGCTCCGGCCGCTGATCAGCGCCGACTTAGGAGAGAACGCATGTCGAAAGTAATCCTCACGCACGAGGTCTCCGGCCTCGGCTCGGCCGGTGACGTCGTCGACGTCAAGAACGGCTACGCCCGCAACTACCTCGTCCCCCAGGGCTTCGCCGTGGCGTGGTCGCGTGGTGGCGAGAAGCAGGTCGCTCAGATCCGCACGGCCCGCGAGACCCGCGAGCTGAAGACGATCGAAGAGGCGCACGACCTCAAGGCCCGCCTCGAGGCCCAGAAGATCCGTCTCACGGTCAAGACCGGTGCCGACGGTCGTCTGTTCGGTTCGGTCCGCCCCGGCGACATCGCCGACGCGGTCACCAAGCAGGGCGTCGCCACCATCGACAAGCGGAAGGTCGAGATCCCCTCGGCCATCAAGCTCGTCGGTGAGCACGAGGCCACGCTGCGTCTTCGCGAAGACGTCATCGCCACGATCACCCTCACGGTGGTCTCGGCCAAGTAGCTCTCTGAGCTTCGTCGAGCGGCGTCCCTCCTGTCGGGAGGGGCGCCGCTTTTCCGTGCGCCGGGGACCGTTGGTCGTTCGCGCGCGCGTCGCCCGTCAGAGGGGCGCACAGGGGCTGCTGAGGGGCCGAGGAGGCGCGGGCCGGCGGAGTGGGACCGGGTTACAGGAAGCTGAACGGCAGCCGAATCCGTATCGGTCACCGCGCCTCCCTGTCAAGTTCTCTGTGCACAGGCAGAAGTCAAATCGGGAGTCTCGACCCCGGGTTGAGACTAGTTTTTACACACAGGGTGAGTAAACCGAAATGCCTGGTCAGAGGTGGGTAAGGGCGGTAAAGTATCTCTTTCTCCACAGGTTGATCCACAGTTCTCCCCAAGCGCTCCCGGCGTTTCGCACGGGTTCTCCCCAGAGTTATCCACAGGCTCGTTTGCTGTGGAGAACTAGGTGTCCATATGGTGTACACGCGCTCGGAGGGGATGGGTCGCGGCGGTTCGGGCAGCGATGTCGGGGGTCCGCTGTAGAACAGTCCCGAGTGTCGTTTCGTGCCCGTCGGCACGCGCCCGATCAGCTCTTGCAGGAGGCCCCATGTCGCTCGCCCAACTCGGTATCGCCAGCGATTCGCCGCGTGACCGCGATCGCCCGGCGATGGGTTCGGGCATGGACCGCGTCCCGCCGCACGACCTGCTGGCCGAGCAGAGCACGATCGGCGGCATGCTGCTGAGCAAGGACGCCGTCGCCGACGTCATCGAGACGGTGCGCGGCATGGACTTCTACGTGCCGAAGCACGAGGTCATCTACGACGCGATCCTCGGGTTGTACTCGCACGGTGAGCCCACCGATGTCATCACGGTCAGCGACGAGCTGATGAAGTCGGGCGATCTGTCGCGGGCCGGGGGAGCCGAGTACCTGCACACGCTGACCGGTGTCGTGCCGACCGCGGCGAACGCGGGCTACTACGCGTCGATCGTGGCGGAGAAGGCGGTGCTGCGCCGTCTTGTTGAGGCCGGCACGCGGATCGTGCAGATGGGTTACGCCAGCGAGGGCGAGGTCGTCGACCTGGTCAACAACGCCCAGGCCGAGGTCTACAACGTGGCCGGGGGAGTCCAGACCGAGGACTACGTGCCGTTGAACGAGGCTGTGACGGTCGCGATCGACGAGATCGAGGCGGCCAAGGGTCGTGACGGTCAGATGACGGGTGTGCCGACGGGGTTCGCGCAGCTCGATGCATTGACGAACGGTTTCCACCCCGGGCAGCTGATCATCGTGGCGGCGCGACCGGCGCTCGGTAAGTCGACGTTGGCGCTCGACCTGGCGCGGGCGGCGTCGATCAAGCACGGGCAGGCGTCGGTGTTCTTCTCGCTCGAGATGGGGCGCAGCGAGATCGCGATGCGTCTGATGTCGGCCGAGTCGAGTGTGCCGCTGCAGAACATGCGCAAGGGCACGGTGGATGCGCGTGACTGGACGAACATCGCCCAGGTGCGTGGCCGGATCAACGATGCGCCGCTGTTCATCGACGACAGCCCGAACATGACGCTGGTCGAGATCCGCGCGAAGTGCCGGCGTCTGAAGCAGCAGCACAACCTGAAGCTCGTGGTCATCGACTACCTGCAGCTGATGACGTCGGGCAAGCGCGTCGAGAGCCGTCAGCAGGAGGTGTCGGAGTTCTCGCGTGCGCTGAAGCTCATGGCGAAGGAGCTGCAGGTGCCCGTGATCGCGCTGTCGCAGCTGAACCGTGGCCCCGAGCAGCGCGCCGACAAGAAGCCGGCGATCAGCGACCTGCGAGAGTCCGGCTCGCTCGAGCAGGACGCCGACATGGTCATCCTGCTGCACCGCGAGTCCGCCTACGAGAAGGACAACCCCCGCCAGGGCGAGGCCGACTTCATCGTCGCCAAGCACCGCAACGGGCCGACGGACACGATCACCGTGGCGTTCCATGGGATGTTCTCGCGGTTCGTGGATATGCCTAGCTAGGCTGCGGGTTGTCCGCCAAAAAATTTTTCGGAATGACACCTAACGTGTCGGAAATACGGACATGGACACGTTGTTTGGCAATGCCCACGGGCCACGTCCGGCTCGAGTCCTAGGAGGCTTGGTCATCTTCGACGCGTTCATATGATATTCCGTCGTTTTACACAGCGAGGACTAGCTATTTGAGACGTGTAAGCGCTTCATCCGTGTCCTGGGGTCGAGGCGGCCGATCGACAGTCGGGGAGTCCGCCTGTCGACCGACGATCGGACATGATCAATCCTTGGTGAACGGCGACGTCTTGTGAGGCTGGGCCGGCTTATGGCGCAAGTCTGCCCCGCCGGGGTCAGATAATCGCACTGAAGACACTCGTGGCGCCTTCGACCGTGTCATCAGCAGATCGTCCGTAAGACGGCGACGTCCGGACCGCATCAGACTTCGTATCGAAACAACAGTGGCCAGGAGTGGGGCACGAAGGACCCATTGATCAGAGTGCAAAGAAGTGGGGCCGAGATGCGCCATCCTCGTAAGCTGGCGTCGTCACCTCCAGCGCGTTCCTCAGTCTCCGAAACCAACCAATGCCCTAATCCGTGCGGTGTCAGGCGTTGAAAGTTCCGCTGAGGTCCACAAACAGGCGGTTCCCGTAGCCGTACGGCAGCCATCGCTTGCGGTGCATCTGCTGCACGGCGACGCCCGGCGCCACTCCGATCTCAGCTGCCCGTCGCGAAATGTCTTGGTCGGTGCTCAACCCGCGGAACGGTTCGATGCCGTCTTCGCCGAACAGTACCTGCATGGCGAACGTGTTGGCCTGCTTCTCCGCGACCGTGGTGCGCTTCTTATCACTCCGATATTCCAGGTGCATCTCGCCGCGAGGATCGTTCAACACGTGCCCAAGCTCGTGAAACAGGGTCCATACAACGAAGCCATCCCTGCCCCATCGCCCGGTCTGCTGGATGACGGGCACCCGTTTGTTGATCCATCGAGTCATTCCCAGCAGCGGGAAGTTCGCTGGCGGAGGTACAACCATGAACACCACGCCGACGTCGGCGAGCATGGCAGCAACGTCGTGCAGCATAAGCACGTCGGGTGTCGCGGTTCGCTGCCGAAGCGCCGGTAGCGCGGCCTCCAGGCGCTCCTGCGTGTACGAAAACGAGCGGCCCCGTTCAAACGGCTCGCTGAACTCGGCTGCCCGCAACCAACTCGACAGCAAAGTGGGGTCGACGGTGGCGTTCGACTCCTTGAGCGCGGCAAGTGCATAGTCACCACGGTTGGCAGAGTCATGCACGTGCGTGTAGGCGTCCCAGGTCCCGCACCGGTGGAACGCAAGAAAGTCCGATACGAACTTGCCCGGCTCACGCTTAGTGGACTTCGTCGCACCGAGGCTGCGAAGGTACGTCGCAGCGCTCGGGTGGATATCGTCGAAGTGGTCGGCTAGGTGTTCTTCATCGGCGATGCGGGCAAGGTCTGCCCGGTACGCAGCCTCGTACCGCAGCCAAGCGTCAGCAGGGATACCCACAACTCGCTGAAGCCGCGCGGCAGTGTCTGCCGTGATCGGCGTGCGGCCGTTCACAATCTCGTTAACGTGCTTACGGCTGCACCCAAGGCGATCCGCGACGAGCTGCTGAGAGAGACCGTTGTCCTCGATCCACTCCTCGAGGTACTCGCCGGGAGCGACGGCATAGTTCGTGGTGGTCATGGTGTCTCCTTACAGGAGTTGCTGGGCTCGTCACGCACCGTGGTAATCCTCGATGTCGACAACGGTGACTTTGGTTGCATGCAGCTTGTCGGGGTCCGGCTCGACGATGAGGCGCCAGTTGCCACTGAGCTCCCCGGACCAGCTACCGGAGCGGACGCCTTTAAGGTCGTGCCAGGCGCCACCGGGATCTTCTACGGGGAGGTCGCCAAGCGTGCGAACCGCGTACAACGCCTTCACCCGTAGACGCAGCTTCTTCTCGAGTTGCGGCCACTTCCGACGCATCTCACGCTCGTCCGCGCACTGTTTCTTCAGCTTGTTGCTCTTGTAGAGTACCCGCAACCACTGTCACCGATCTCGTTACAGCGTAACGCTTGTGGCCCTCAGGGTATGCCCGACTCCCAGCTGCCCCTGATCCGACGATTCCTCGCGGACAGAAGGAATCTATACGACCACTTCGCTCCAGCGCCTCGCCGAAGCCGCGGGCCATCAAGCGGGCGAGTTGATTCCTACGACACCGGATCCATCGTGAGTCACCTTTCAGGGGTGGGGGACGAGTTCCACGGAGGCTTGCGGACCGCAACGGTCACTACCGGCACAGTCCTGAGGCGAAAGGGGGGATGTCTTCCTCCGACTCGCCGCATCAAAATTCACATTCTGAGGCGAAGAACCGAGTGATTCAGCGCCAAGTTCCACGCAAGTTCTGCCCGACCCTCGAAGGCTCCGCGCGAACAGTTGTGTGCTTTGGCATTGACTCCATTAGTGAACTTCCTCAATCTAACCAGGGGTCTGTATCAACCGTTTCCACGACCGACGATATTGACCTACATTTATTAGACTGCAATGTCTCTGTAGTCTAAGTACCCGAAGTACCGAGATACGTAGACCGTGCAGGCACTAAGTCTTCATGGTCAAAGCCGAGCAAATCAGCGAGCTGCCATAGATAATCACCACTGCTCGAAGACTGTATTTCTTTGCTGCCGGCTAAGCCGAGATGAGCGAGTTCTGCAGGCGACGGGGGCCAGGATAGCCGACGATGATCTTCCTTCAAATTGCGCACTCGAACTGTGCCCGCTCCGTCGTCAACTACTACGGTTTGGGCAAGATAGTGACCTCTGAGAGCATCTGGAGACCAAAAGACATCAACGAAATAAGATTCATTTGTGGGCACACTTGGCAACAGGCCAATTTCATTGAGGGCTGTTTGCAACTGCTTACGAGCAATTAGGGCAGTTTTGATGCGTGGTTTAAAAATCTCTACATTTGGTGACACTTCAATCTTAGGAAGGTAGCGGTTGTACTCACGCCCTCGTCGTTTCAGATCCCCTGCTAGTTGGCTCAGGGGCCCCTCAATCGCTTTGTCACGAGAAAATCTACCTGTGATGAGTCCTATTCGCTCGTCTGGTCCAAGATAGCCAGCGGCTCGTAGTCGAAGCTCGCGAAGTGGGTCGTGCATGAGGCCTGGCCAGTCCGACTGAGATAGTTGAACAGCGTCCTTTTCCTGTCCGCCGATAACTTCGAATATCAAAGAGTTTGAGAGTTCATCATCAACTTGAATAAGGTAGCGACGAGGATGTTCAAGTCCTAAAGCTGATGCCGCCTGTGAGGGAAGAATGTGTCGGAGGCACTTCTCTGCTGCCATGCGCGCAGTTGCAATCTCGAGCAAGTGGTCTGCATTGTGCAATGATATTGACTTGATTGGTTCTGCGCCTTCGAGAATATCAACCACCCCTCGCCAAGCTACGCGTTGTGGCGGAAGCAACAAAGGATCGTCAAAAGTGATGCGAGCTGATATCGGGAACTTCCTCAAAGCATCCACAGCCACTTGCTGGTCGGCGTGTGTCTTGAAAGTCATGGTGATGCTAACTGACATAGCTTGTATCTTTAGGGTGAAACCAAGCGCAATCATAGATGATATAAGCTGAATTTGGTTGTCGGTTCTCCGCAACTTCTCAAGCGCAGCTTTATGGCCCCTCAAATCTCTGACACCTGTCGCAATCGAGGCCTGGTGGAACTTTGGCACTAGTGGGCGTACATAAGCGTTGAAGGCTTCCGAAGCTATATTCTGTATCGGCTGAGCCGCAAAACGCTTCTCAATTTCACCAATCAGTGCAGCATGGCTTACAATATCTGGAATCACGGCACCCGTCATCGAGAATTGCTCGTCCGCCGCCGAGACGGTCATGTTCGCTGACAGCAGGCGTTGCAAGGCGTCGATCGGGTTCTCTAGTGGACTGTGCCTGTGGCCAGCCCACCGAACAACCGCGGCGGTATCTGAGAACTGGCCCAGCGTGCCATCAGGCTCGCCCAATTCGAGAAGCGCCCACATTATGGCTGCTTCGTCATCTTTGATATTCGTCAAGGCCAATAGATAGGGCGCTAATGCATCTGCACGAATAGATCGGATAAGCGTGGGTAAGGCCGTATACGTCCAACTTTCAATCCAGTCAGCTTCTTCGAGCCAAGACTTGACTTTATCGAATGCTGCTGCGGAGACTTCCATTCGTTCGGAACTTTCCAGAATACGGTCCCAGATGTCAACTCGGCGTCGGTCGTGGAACCAAGTCGTGTCGGTAGCAGCGACAAAGATACCTGTCCGCACCAGGACCCGTCGTAGCGCGCCGAGTCCCATGGCGTCAGTGTTCAAGTACGAGGTCAGGAACTCGTCTGGGGGAGCGTCTCTAAAGACTGCCAGCTTTGAGGCTTGCAGGCGTTGCTGCTCAGGAACCTGGTTCCAAGAATTTTCTAGTAGCGCCGAAAATGCCATTTCCGGCGCGAGCTCGGAAAGTGGTAGCCCTTCCTTTTCGAGGGATAGGGCCGCCAGGATGAATAGAGGGTACCCGCTTGTCACGCGTCCGAGGGCATCCCAATGGGCAGGGATAATTCCCTGGGATTCACACCATTGATCTATGTCTGTTTGTTTCAAGGGTTCAAGCCGCAGGGTCGAGACCCCACGTGTACGCAGGAGGGCAAGAGTGTCACGACCCTGAATATCTGCGTCACTCAGGGCGACGACGAGGGCAAAAGTCGCTTCTTCGCTTTCGGCTAGAGTCGTCAGCAAAGCCGTATCATTCGCAGACAGACGTTCCCCGTGATCAAGGCGAATCACGAGATGACTTTCACTCCAAGACGCAATTTCTTTCGCTATTTTGCTAAGTTCTGCGGCAACATCCGAACTAATAAATTCCCCGAGTCGTGTTTCGAACGTATTCTCAGCCGCTGTCAACACATTTTGCAACCCTGAGCGAATGATGTCCGCGGTTTCTTTGCCGACTTTTGAAGCTAAAGCTCCGAAGGCGGCATCGACGATCAATGCACCTGCTTTTTTTGCGCTTGCGCTTCCCGCGCTTTTGACCAGGTCGTCGAGACGGCCCCAAATTTGAAGGTCTCCCGGATGGGACTCCTGGTGACTCCTAACGCAGTCACCGAGGCCCTTCGCGATGGCTGATCTCAGCGAATCGTCGACTCCAGATACATCGTGGATTTCACTCAAGAGCGTACTGCTGGGTGCAACGCTTCCGAGTCCACGCAGTACGTGCGATTTACCGACACCTGAGTCGCCGGCCAGAATAACCACGCCTGGCGGTGTGTCAAGAATGGTCTCAACGACTTGGTCCCGTCCCCACATGCCTTGTACGCCCATGTCCCCATTCTTACGCATGTGGAGTTCCATGGCTGTCCAGCGTCCTAAAATGGTCATCTGGACTTTAGCCTCTAAGATATGTGAAATCTTCTAGGCTGAGTTTCGGACTTGATTTTGCCTGGGATGGGGCGCGAGAGCTAAGAGAATTGTTTTCGTGACGGCGCACTTACTGGTGTCAATTCGTCGTGTGCGCTAGGCGGCTATTGCCCATAGAAGTGAGGGTTCCGATACCTCGGGACTGCGCCCATCAGGGCGGTGTCCTTGGCGCAGGTTCCGTGGTGATGCAAATGTCCACGCGCGGGGTCGCCACGAAGTCAGCGCTCTCCTCCGTGCTTTCGCCGCCTTGATAGGTGATTTCTAGCGGCGCCTCCTGGGCTAGGGGGCTTCGCGGGCGTAGAAGGTGGTTCGGGCGGCGGTTATGGCGGGGAGGCTGGTGGTGGTCCAGCGGTAGAGGGCGTCGATGAGGGTCTGGACGGAGTGGGCAAGAGGGGTGAGGCGGTACTCGACGGCCACGGGGCGGGTGGTGAGGACGGCTCGCTCGACCATTCCGTTGCGCTCGAGGCGGCGGAGGGTCGTCGTCAGCGACTTGGGGGAGACGTCGGGCAACGCACGCCTCAGGTCGTTGAAACGGCGGGGGCCCTCGCAGAGCTCATCGATGATGTGGAGCGACCAGCGGTCAAGGAGCTCGCCCAGCAGCTCGCGGTGCTCGGGCGTGATGACGGCTGCGTCGGTGTCGTGCATGCCACTTAGTTTCGTTGAAGTGCCCTGGAGTCGTCCCGTAGACAGTCCTGCGACGGCTGCCAGGGTGGCGGCCTCGAGAGGATGACATGACAGTTCAGCTCAGCAGCCCCGCGGGGATGCTCGCTCCTGCTCCGTACCACCACGTCTCGGTCGCCACCGGGTCTCGGCTCGTCGAGGTCGCGGGGCAGGTGGCTCATGGGGCGGACGGGGTTCCGGCGGATCTGGCAGGGCAGGTGGCGTCGGCACTGCGGAACACCGCGGTGGGGCTGGCCGGGGCGGGCGCGTCGTTCGCGGATGTGACCCGGCTGCGGTTCTTCGTCACCGAGTGGTCGGTGGATCAGATGGACGACTTCATGGCCGGGGTGCTCGCCGTCGCGGGGGAGTTGGGGATCCCGTCGCCGATGCCGCCGGCGTCGCTGGTCGGGGTGGAGATCCTGTTCGAGCCGGGTGTTCGGGTGGAGGTGGAGGCCTCGGCCGTGGTGGGGTGAGCCGAGTCTGCTCGGGCTACCGCCTCGGGGCCGGGGGCTCAGCAGTCGCTCTTGATCTCGTTCGGACCGATGATCGATGCGATGACACCCCTCTCGCTGAAGACCGAGGCGCCGTACGGTCGGTAGTCGCCCTCCCTGACCTGGGGGTTCCTGACGAGGTCGTAGACGATGGAGAGCAGCTCCCGGTCGGGCGCCGTCGCGAAGTCGTCCTTCACGGTGGCGTCGAAGGCCGCGTCCAGCGCAGCGACGGAGTCCCCGACGGCCTCGCCGGTCAGGGTCTCGATGCGGACCGAGCGGCCGTCAGACGTCGCCACCGCGGTCTCGTTCGTCCCGAAGCTGAGCGTCCCGTCGTCGGTGTGGATATCGGGCGTGCCGATCCGGGTCGTGTCGCCCCAGGCCCAGGCCGTCTGTGCTCGAACGCAGCTCGCCGCCTCGAGGTCGCTCGAGCGGGGCTCGCCCAGCACCTCTGACAGGGTCGACACGGCGTCGTCGAGCGGCGTGCCGACCAGGGCGATCGTGGCGACCTCGGAGTCGGCTTCGCGGAGAGACAGCTGCGTGGCGGACACCACGATCGTGTCGACCGAGTCCAGAGCGTCCGCGCCCTGTTCGGGAGCCGCAGCGGTCGTCGACGGCGCAGGAACCGGCGACGTCGAGGCGGAGGCTGAGGCGGAGGGCGACGAGGTGGGCGTCGCAGACGGCGCCGCTGAATCGGTCGTCGTGCACCCCGCCAGCACGGCCATGACGGACACGGACAGGACGGCTGCTGCCGTGATTCCCCAAGGACTTCTCATGATCCGACCGTAACGCCGTCGACCGGCCTCCGACCGCTCGTGGGCCGCATCTCCGTCGCCAGAGAACCGGTGTCATCCTCCCGGACGACATCGATCGATCGCCGTGACGGGATCGTGATCTCAGGAGGCGCGGAGTCATCCTCGAGGACGACACCAGTCGTGCAACGGCTGGCTAGCGTGGACGAGCCGGACCACGGGGGTCAGCACACGAGTACGGGAGAACGACATGATCACACGACGCATCGGCACGATCGGGGCCACCGGCCTCGCCCTCGTCCTGCTCGCCGGCTGCGCGGGCCAGACCACGCCGGCCGAACCCGTCTCGAGCACGACCGACACGGCCTCCACCTCCTCGTCGCCGAGTCCGTCGGACACGGCGACGACCGAGTCGCCGGCCGCCGCGACCCCGGTCACGATCCCGACCGACTGCACGCAGATCGTCGACGAGGCCGCCTACACGAAGAACTTCGGCGACATCCCGCTGAACCCGGTCGAGTTCGGCTACTCGGGCACCGCCTCCGGAGCGAAGACGCCGTCGGACGCGAGCGACGGGGCGAGCGCGATCGAGACCATCCGGGCGGCGAACGAGCTGTCGTGCTACTGGCGCGACCCGCGATCGGACGCCTCGGGCATCGGCGTCGACATGGCGCGCCTGGACCCGTCGATCACCGGCCCCCTGCTGGAGGGCTTCGCCGCCGAGGGCTACGACTGCACCACGACCGACGGCGGACGCCTCTGCCAGCTCGTGACCCCCGACCCCCAGTACCCGGTCGACCGCACCCAGACGTACTTCGTCCGCGACGACATCGTCGTGACCGTCGATCAGACGAACGTGCCGACCGACGACCTGATCGGGTCGATCGCCACGCGCCTCTGGGGCTGACACCGCGCCTCCCGCACCCGTACCCGTCCGCGGGTTCGCAACGCTGTCTCCAGCGCCCGACGCAGCTTTCTCCCCGTCCGCGTCGACTGGTGCAGCACAGCACGTCCCGCTCACCCACGTCGCACCTGCCGGTGTTCGAAGCAGACCTGTGGCTGCGTTCTCGAGTGGGCTACGGTGCTCGCATGTCCGCGTTCAGGAGGCTCACGACGGTCCTCCTCGTGGTTGCCGGTCTCGTGCTCACCGCACTGGTACTCGTCTTCTACGCCTACCTCGGCTATCTCTTCGGCCTGGGGTCCGAGAGCGAGGCGGACGAGCTGACGCAACCGGTCTTCTCCAGTCTGATCGGGTCAGGTGCGGAACTCGCCTGCGAGCGGTCGGAGAGTGACTCTGATACCCAGAGCGCCTATTTCGGGTATTTCCTGGCTTCCGATTCGACGGCCGTGATTCAGGCTCTGCAAGACGAATCGGCTGCCCATGGTTGGGACCTGCGCGAGGTGACGACGGCGGCTGATCGCGCGAACGCCATCACCACGTTCGCGTCCCCTCACCAGGACGGTCTCGGCCATCTCGACGTCGAGGTGAGTTCGGGGCCGCTCCGAGCTGATTGTGGATGGACGTCGCAAGTTCTCGAGCCACGTGATGGTGACGTCGCGATAGCCCTTCACGTTCGGGCGGGCTCCTAGCCGATTGAGACGCCTGCCATGATGTGGGTGGGGCACCGGGGGTCTGCTGGTCGGGGTGTCTGGCTCGCGGGGACCGTGCCATGAGCGCGCGAGCCACAATGGTGTTGTGTGCGCCGTCACCGTCATGGAGGAGGAACGTGTCGAAGCCCAGACGGCCGCCGAAGCCGATCGAGCCGCTCACGGCTCGGCAGAAGCGCGACCTCAAGGTGACGGGGATCATCCTGCTCGTGTTCGTCGGGGGCATGGGCCTTGTCTTCGCGGCGATGCTGATCTGGAACGATCCCGACTTCCCCCGCGAGATCGCCGAATCGACCCCACACAGCGTCTTCGAGACCGACGACGGCCGCCCGGGATCGTGGGAGTACCTCGACGAGAACCTCGCGGCGCACCCTCTCGGCGAATGCGTGCGGATCGACGGGTGGCGCAATCAGCGGCCCTGGCAATGCACCTCGGCTGACGGATCACATGTCTTCACCTTCCGTGACCCGGGCGGACATACCGGCGGCGGCTTCCAAGACGAGGCCCTCACCGTCGACGGCCGAGACGTCCCCATCGAGTGCACCCTCGAGAACGACTGGGACGCCCTCATCTACTGCGCGCCCCTGTCGGCGATCCCGACGCCCGCGGCGCGAGGGCGGTGAGGGGCGGGATCCGATGATGCGCGCCTCCTCGCACGTCGGTCGACGCTCGGGGTCTCGGCGGTTCCGCCTTCCGTGGGCGAGCTTCTGAGGAAGTCGACCAGACGGGACGTCCGTCCGAGTGCGAGGTCTCGCTGCTGGTCGATCTAGCCCCGGGCAGCGTCGAGCAGGGCGGTGAGGGCCTCGTCTCGCGTGGGGAAGCTGCCGTAGTCGACGTCACGGGGTGTCGTGGCCGTCCAGCCCCCGACACGCGAGGACAGGAGGACACCGACGTGGTCGGTGAGGAAGCCGTGCTCGTCGGTAGCGGGGGAGGTGAACACGTCGTAGAACGTCGGGCCGCCGTCGTTCTCGAGCCACTCGGCGTTCGGGCGGAGCAGGGTCCCGCGGAGACCCGCCTCGAGTGCACCGCCTCGCTCGGCGAATGCCGCAGCTCGTCGGTCGACTGCTCGGCTGAGCCGATAGAAGACGAGCTCGCGACCCGCTCGCGCTCTCATGAGCGCGTTCTTCAGGGCGGCGGACTCGAACGCGTAGAGGCTCGTCCCACCCCAGACCGCGGCTCGCTCGTCGGTCGCCCAGACGCGGTAGCCGACGTAGTCGTCGCCGGTCACTACGACCGTGTCCATGACGTTGCCGTGGTTCTCGAAGATCTTCAGGCGCAGCTTCTCAGCGTCGCGCAGTGCGACGAGTTCTTCTCGTGTCAGGTCTGGCATGCGTTTCCCCCGGAGCGGGCGGCGGTGGACGCCGCGCCTCGCCCATCCTGTCAGGCCGGCGAGGCGGCCCGCGGAGGACGGCACCCGTGGGGGAGTCGCGGCCACCGCCTCCTGAGGGAGGCGACCTGGGGCTTCTCGGCCGGCCCGCGAGCGAACGGGCCCGAACTGGGGCTGGAAGAGGTGAGGATCGCTCCTAGGCTCGATGGGTGTCACTGAACTCACCATCACGCAGCAAGGCGCGCGGCATCCTGACCGAGCAGACGTTCCTCGAGACTCCGGCTGTCTGAACGCGTGGGGATCTACATCCGCGAGAGCATCAGAACGGGGCCGTTCCGCTTCGCTGCCCGCGAGACCGCGGTCGACGTGAGCACTGGTCTGCCGGGTTATGGGACACGTGCAGCGCCACGCGCCAACTATGTGACGATGCGCGGTGGGGGACTGACGTACCGGGCCACCCGTTCCCGGGCGGAACGGTCGAGGCGACCCGCGCCTCCTCGGCAGTCGGCGACACCGGAGGGTGTCGACATAAAGGACGTCACCGGGGCGGCCGTCCACGAGCTCATCCCGACGGGGCGGGGCGACATCGTCGAGCAGCTCAACAGCGCTGCCGGTCACCGGTCGTGGCTCTGGCTCATCGCCCCACTGCTCTTCGCGGCGGGGCTCGTGCTCGCGCCGTGGGGATGGGCGCTCTCGGGTGCAGCGGTGGCGGCACTCGTATTCCTCCTGCTGCGCGACCAGGCCACGAGCCGCGTCGTCGTCTTCTACGACGTCGACGGCGCGGACGAACGCTGGTTCGAGTCGCTGGTCGACACGACGAAGATCGCCGCCGGCTCGCAGAGGATCTGGCGCGTGCTCGAGTCAGGGCAGGTCGTGACCACCCGCCAACACAAGACCAACGCCGGCGCCGCGAACCTGATCAATCGGATCGTGGCGACCGTGAGCTTCGACGCCCCGCGCCATCTCGCGACCAACATCACCGTGCCGACCATCACGGCAGGCAGCACGAGCCTGCACTTCCTCCCCGACCGGATACTCGTCAAAGACGGCCGGCACTACGCCGACGTCGCGTACGGCGACCTCTTCAGCGGCGCCACGACCACACGCTTCATCGAAGCGGCCGGAGCGGCGCCCCGCGACGCTCAGAAGGTCGACCGGACGTGGCAGTACGTCAACGTCAAGGGCGGACCCGATCGTCGCTACTCGAACAACCCCGAGCGCTCGGTCATGCTCTACGGACAGCTCGAGATGTCGTCGCCGAGCGGGCTCTATTGGAAGGTGCAGACCTCTGCGACGTACGTGGCTGCTCAGCTGAACGCGGCGCTGCGGGCGGCGCCGCGTCACTGACCTCCCGGGCCGTCGGTGTGCGGGATGTCGTGACTTCTCGGGCTCAGCCGTGGTGGCGCGGGGGAGACCAGCGGATCCGGGGCGGCGGCGTGTGCGCGTCGGGGTGGTCGAACCAGAGGGAGATGAGATCACGGGCCTCGCGAGGGGCCGTGGACCTGCTGGCCGCCGCACCGAGGATGCCGAGCTCGGGGACGTCGAGCATCCAGAAGGTGCGGTCGCGGTACACGAACACGTCGTAGCGCTTCATCGATCTCCGAGGGGGACTCCGCTCTCGCGAAGAGGGCGACGCTACCCGACGTGGCCCGCCCGGGGGCGGACCTCACCGGTCGGACCGACCCGCGCCTCCCGGGCTGCAGGGCGACAGGTGTCGCCTAGGGCTAGCGTGGGGGGATGACTGAGCTGCCGGCCCGCACCCGATTCGCCACCGTCGACGCCGAGCGATCGGTCGCGTTCGCCGAGGGGCCGCTCGAGGCTCCGGGCGCGGATCAGGTTGTGGTGCGCATCCGGTACACGGGCGTGTGCGCGACCGACACGCACGGGTGGGCGTCGGGCGGGCTGATCCCGGCCGCCGTGTTCGGCCACGAGTGGACCGGCACCGTCATCGCCGCGGGCACGGGTGTCACGACCGTCGCCGTGGGGGACCGCGTCGTTGCCAGCGTCGGACCGCCCTGCGGCTCGTGCGCCATGTGCCGCGCCGGGCATCCCGACCACTGCGACACCGCCTTCGCCGAGGCCAACGGCATCTCGGACGGCGCCCCCTCGCATGGCGCCTTCGCCGAGCACGTCACCGTCCATGAACGCCGCGTCCAGCGCGCGCTCGACGATCTCACCGACGAGCAGCTCGGGCTCGTCGAACCGACTGCGGTCACGTTCCACGCCGTCCGCCGCGCCGGTCAGCGCCTCGGCGACGTCGTCGTCGTGCAGGGGGCCGGACCGATCGGACTGCTCACCGCGCAGCACGCGCGCCACTCCGGCGCCGGCCACGTGGTGATCGTCGAGCCGATGGAGGCGCGGCGCGAGACCGCCCGCGAGCTCGGCTTCACCGACGTCCACGAGCCGGGCGCCGCGTTCGAGTCGCACGTGCTCGAGCTCACCGACGGCCTCGGCGCCGACGTGCTGTACGAGTGCACGGGGGCCGCACCGCTCCTCCAGCCGAGCGCCGAGCTGGTCCGCCGCGGAGGCACCCTCGCCCTGCTCGGCTACCCGATGACCACCTCGGAGGTCTCGTACGGCGATTGGCAGAGCCGCGAGCTCACCGTCGTCGGCAGCCTCGCGTACACGCACTCGGACTTCGTCGGAGCGATGCGGGCGCTCGCGGACGGGTCGGTGCAGGCCGAGCCGCTGATCACGGGGACGGTCGGGCTGGACGAGCTGCCGGCGCTGCTGGCGGAGCTGGACGGCGGGAAGACCCGGCATGCGAAGGTGCTGGTCGCGCCGAACGGTTGAGCCCGCCGCAACGCCGCATGGTCGCGCAGGCGCATCGGCGCATCGGCGCATCGGCGACTGCGGAGGGATGCGGGGCCTAGGCGGCGATGTCGAACACGACGACGCGCGCCGACGCGTCGCGCAGATACTCCGACACCGGCTGATGCGACGGGTGCGGCAGGTAGCCGTCGAGCGCGGCCCGATCGCGGAACCGCACGACGAGCATCCAGCCGAACCCGGCCTCGAGCTGCTCGCCGCTCAGGCTTTCGCCGCTCGACACGGACAGCACGCCGTCGATGCGGGTGAGGTGCTCGCGCGACAAGCGGGTCGCCTGATCGGCCACATCGGCCGGAGCCCCGTCGGCCCACTCGACCAGGACCACGTGCACCAGCTCGTCCGTCACGCTCATGCCCGCATCCTCACGTCGGCGACGCCGCCGACTGCGGCGTCCCGTCGATCCTGGCACGCGATGTGCGCCCCGACGCCAGGAAGTGGACACGACGCCGGGTTCGAAGCCGGCGTCGTGTCCATCTCCTCGCGCGGTGGCGGCCGGGGTGGCGCCAGCCCGCCACGGAATCGACATCCCGCCACGCGATCCGGTGGCGGGATGTCGAGTCGGTGGCGGCGTGGGCGCAGCCTCTGGCGCACAGGCCGCGACCGCGCCACTCTGGGCTCATGGACGAGAAAGAGACCCTCCAGCGCTACCTCTCGCGACAGCGCGCCGACCTGCTCGCGAAGCTCGACGGCCTCGGCGAGTACGACATCCGCCGGCCTCTCGTGCCGAGCGGCACGAACCTGCTCGGGCTCGTCAAGCACGTCGCCAGCGTGCAGCTCGGCTATCTCGGCGAGGTGATGGGCCGCCCCGCCGACCGCGACGTCCCCTGGCTGTCCGACACGAGCGAGCCCGAGGCCGACCTGTGGGCCACGGCCGACGAGACGAGGGAGGCGGTGGTCGAGTTCGCCCGCTACTCCGCCGCCCACGCGGACGCGACCGTCGCCACGCTCGACCTCGACGCCCCGGGCTTCGTGCCGTGGTGGGGGGCCGGGCGGCAGGAGGTCACGCTGCATCAGATCCTCGTCCACCTCTGCGTCGAGACGGCCCGTCACGCCGGGCACGCCGACCTGGTCGGCGAGCTGATCGACGGGCGCCTCGGCAACGGCCCGGGCGACCTCAACGTGCCCGACCGCGACGACACGGGGTGGCGGGCGCACCACGACCGCGTCGAGGCGGCGGCGCTCGCGGCGGGTGGAGGTGCGGGTGCGGTCGGCTAGGAGAACAGCAGGCGGGGCGCCTCCAGCACCATCCATCCCACGACGATGCCGCCCGGTGGCAGGATGACGAGCCCGCTGATGACGCCGACGATCCGTCCCGAACGGCCGCCGTACTCGCCCGCGGCGAGGCTGACGGCGACGGTGCTCGCGACGCCGAGCAGCAGGACGATCCAGACGCTGACGAACGCCGTCGCGGCGAACGTGAAGGCCATCTCGGCGACCACGGTCGCGATCGCGCAGAGCGGCGCCGCGACGGTCAGGACGCGTCCGATCGGCGTCGCCGGTCTCCGCGCCGACAGCGGCACCCGGTGGGGCAGGCGTGCGACCTCGCGCTCGGCACGGCCGAGTTCATCGTTCTCGAACGGATCGACGCTCACGGGGCGACTCTAGATGGTCGGTCGCCCGACGGCGGCTCGGCCAGTGCGCCAGGAGATGGACACGACGCCGGGCTTGAACGTGGCGTCGGGTCCATCTTCTGGCGTCGGGGCGGTGACTCAGGCGACGAGGTGCTGCGTGATGGTGCCGGCGTCGCCGGTCAGCGTGACCTCGGCCAGGGCGCCGTTCACGAGCGGCAGCTGCGGCGGCTGGTGCCCGGCGTCGAAGTCGAGCACGACGGGCAGGCCCAGGTCGCCCAGCGCGCGCTCGACGGCGTCGTGTTGTTCGAGGCCGCCCGCCGAGGGGCCGCCGGTCCGCCCGATCAGCACGCCGTTCGCCGCGTCGAACCAGCCCGCCAGCCGCAGCGAGCGGAGCATCCGCGCGACGGAGATCGCGTCCGACTCGGCCGCCTCGAGATAGACGATCGTGCCCTCGGGCGCATGCCGCCGGGCGAAACCGGGAACATCGCCGTAGGGGGTCCCGGCCAGCAGCGAGACCGTCTCGAGACACCCGCCGATGAGGCGACCGCGCATCGCGACGTCGGGTGCGCCGTCGAGGGCGCGCCACCGGGTCGGCGCCTCGTAGGCCCGCTCGCGGTCGAGGGGTTCGTCGGCCCACTCGCCCCACGGGCGGTCGCGACGGTTCGGGGCGCTCCGCTGCTCGAACGAGCCGCCGATCGGCAGACTCGCGACGTCGCTCCACCGTCGGAACTCGCGGGGCAGCTGCCAGGGCTCGTCCATGAGGTTCGCGCCGTGCAGGGTGGCCAGCCCCGTCATCGTCGTCAGCGGCAGCAGCAGGGTCGAGATGTCGGACCACCCGACGAACCAGGCCCGCGTCTCGGCCAGGGCCTGCCAGTCGAGCGCGTCGAGCAGCTCGATCGCCAGCTCGCCGCCCCAGGGCGGCAGCACGGCGTCGCCGGTACGGAACGCGTCGGCGAGATCGCGCGCCCGCTCGGCGGCGTCGGCCGGGACGAGCCCGCCGCGGGTCGCGTGTTCACGGACGCGCACGTCGAACCCTCGCCCGGTCAACGAGGCGACGGAGGCGCGCAGCCGGTCGTGCAGCTCGGCCGGGACTCCCATGGACGGAGCGGGCACCTCGACGCGCGCCCCGGCCCGCAGCGGTGTCGGATACGTGATGCCGGTCATCCGCCGACGCTAGCGCAGCGACTCGGGCGGGATCGCCTCGATCGACCCCGACGACACGATCCTGTCGCGGTGCTGACGTTCTCCTGACGGGGCGCTGACGGGCGTCTCGAGAAGCTGAGTTCACCGCATCCACCGGCCGGCAACACCGGCCCCCAGCGAAAGAAGCCGCACATGACTCGCCGCCGCCGCATCGCCATCCCCGCCATCGCCGTCTCCGCCGTCGCCGTGCTCGGCGTGACCGGCTACACCGCCGCGACCGCCGCCTCGCCCGACACCGCGCCCGAGGCCCCGTCATCGGCGGCGGCCCCCACCGACGCCGAGGTCATGGCCCTGTTCGACGAGTGGAACGCGTCGCTCGCGACCGGCGACCCGGAGAAGGTCAACGACCACTACGCGGACGACGCCGTGCTCCTGCCGACGGTGTCGCCCGGCATCCACGACACCGAAGAGGAGCGCCTCGGCTACTT
This sequence comes from Frigoribacterium sp. Leaf263, assembly GCF_001422285.1. Lineage (GTDB taxonomy): Bacteria > Actinomycetota > Actinomycetes > Actinomycetales > Microbacteriaceae > Frigoribacterium. The sequence continues at coordinate 117,823 of NZ_LMMO01000004.1, read as the reverse complement.
CGAGGGATTCCTGCAGAACGAGCCCTCGGGTGAGATCACCGAGAGCGTCGTCCGCGACCTGGGCGACGGGACCGTCTCGCACTCCGGGCTCTACACGTTCACCATGGGGGCGAGCGGCGACGTCGTGCCCGCCCGGTTCACCTTCGTCTACGAGCAGAGCGACGGCGAGTGGCAGATCGTCGAGCACCACTCGTCGAAGGAGCCCGTCGAGGGCTAGTCGACGGTGACCGCCGACCGGGACGGCGACCGCTCCGTCCGCCCTCCGTCCAGCCGAGAGTGAGATCGTCTCCTGTGCTCGTTCTGCTCGTGGAAGACGATCCGGCCATCGCCGCCTCCCTCCGAGAGGGCCTCGCCCGCTTCGGCTACGAGGTGGACTGGGTGACGACGGGACGCGAGGCGCTCGCCGCCGAACCCCCCGACATCGTCCTGCTCGACCTCGGGCTGCCCGACATGGACGGCCTCGACGTGTGCCGACGGCTCCGCACCCGGTCGACCGTGCCGATCATCGTCGTCACGGCCCGGGGCGACGAGGTCGACACGGTCGCGGGGCTCGAGGTCGGTGCCGACGACTACGTCGCCAAGCCGTTCGGCGTGCGCGAGATCGTCGCCCGGATCCGTGCCGTGACCCGACGTCACGGCATCGACGGGACGGGCGAGACGACCGAGCCCGCTCCTCCTCCCCTTCGGATCGGCGCCGTGTCGGTCGACGTCCCGGCCCGTCGGGTCGTGCGCCACGACGACGAGGTCGCACTCGCTCCCAAGGAGTTCGATCTGCTCGTCGCGCTGACCCGTCGCGTCGGGTCGGTCGTTACCCGCGAGGCGCTGATCGACGAGGTGTGGGACACCCACTGGTTCGGATCGACCCGCACCCTCGACGTGCACGTCTCGGCGCTCCGGCAGAAGCTCGGCCCCGAGATCGTCATCACGACGGTCCGCGGGGTGGGCTTCCGAGTGGAGCACGGCGATGCGTCGTAGGCTCATCGCCTCGTACCTGGTGATCGTCGGTCTGGCTCTCGTCGCCTTCACCGTGCCCGTCGGCATCCAGCTCGGCGATCTGCTCCGCGGCGGTCAGCGCGAGGTCGCCCTGCGCGAGGCACGCACCATCGCCGTGCTCCTCACGACGGCGACCGAGGCCGACGAGGCGACCGCCCGCGGCTCGCGGCTGGCGCTGATCCAGCTGCGGGACGAGGTCGAGGAGCAGACCGACGGACGCGTCGAGCTGATCGGCGTCGACCGCCGCCCCGCCCTCGGTCGCCCCGTCGTCAGTGCGGCGGACGACGACTTCGACGCCGCCCTGGCGGGCCAGGAGCGGGTGCGGTCGCTCGACGACTCCGTGCTCGGGGAACGCGGACTGCAGGTGACCGTCCCGGCGACGACCGACGACGGGCGGGTGGACGGCGCCGTCCGGGTGACGGTGCCGTCCGCCCCGGTTGATGCGCAGGTGCAGGGCATCTGGCTGTTCCGGCTCGCAGCCGGATCGATCGTGCTCGTGCTGTCGGTCATCGCCAGCGCGGTCGTCGCGACCTCGCTGCTGCGACCGCTCCGGCTGCTCGACGCCATGGCCGACCGCATCTCCCGAGGAGACCTCACCGCCCGAGCGGACCTCGACGCGATGGGCCCGCCCGAGATGCGGAGACTGGCCGGCACCCTGAACGACGGCACGCGGCGCATCGAGGTGCTGCTCGCCGCGCAGCGAGCCTTCACGGCAGATGCCTCGCACCAGCTGCGGACGCCGCTCACCGCCCTGCGCCTCGGTCTCGAGAACCTGCACGACCGCCTCGACGACCCCGACTACAAGGCGGCGGTCGACCGGGCCCTGCGCGAGTCGGGGCGGCTCAGTCGACTGGTCTCCGACCTGCTCGTGCTCGCGCGGAGTCAGGCGTCGTCGGCGACGCCTGTGCCGATCGACGTCGGTGCGGTGCTCACGGACCGGGCCCGGTTCTGGTCGCCGGCCGCTGAGGACGTCGAGGCTCGGATCGTGGTCGAGCTCGTGCCCGCCGGTCCGGTGCCGACCGGTGTCGGCGTGCGACGGCCACCTGACGCGGGTTCTGCCGGAACTCGGTCTGCTGCCGGCGCGGGGGCTGGCGGATCGGCGGGGTCCGTCGGCGCACGATCTGCTGGCGCACGATCCGCGGGCGAGGCGGCGAAGTCCTCCGGGTCCGGCCCAGGGCGGCCGTCAGCGGTCGGCGCATCCGCGACGATCGCGACGACAGGGTCGCGGGCGCTCGGCGCTCTCGCGACCCGGGGTCACCTCGAGCAGGCGCTCGACAACCTCATCGACAACGCGCTTCGGGTGACTCCGGCCGGGGCGGCGGTGACGCTGCGCGGGTCGTCGGTGCCGAGCGGCGTGCTCGTCGAAGTGGTCGACCGTGGTCCGGGCATGTCGCCCGACGACCGCTCCCGAGCCTTCGACCGCTTCTGGAGCACGACGCCCGGCGGCTCCGGTCTCGGGCTCGCCATCGCCCGCGAGCTCGTCGAGCACGATCACGGGTCGGTCGAGCTGGTCGAGACACCCGGCGGCGGGCTGACGGCGCGTCTGCTGCTGACGCCCGTCATGTCCGGAGTCGGATACCCGCTCCGCTGACGAGGGCGGCGGGGTGCGCCCACCCGGCCGGGCGCAGGATCATCCCGCCACGGAGTCGACGACCCGCCACACGATCCGGTGGCGGGGTGTCGAGCTCGTGGCGGGATGAGGAGGCGCGGCGTGGTGGCGGCGGCACGCAGGGCGGGGCAGCGCAGGGCAGCGCACGCGAAGCGCCGCCGGGCTCAGGCGGTGGGCCAGGCGGCCAGCAGCACCTTGCCGCTCACCGCGGAGTCCTTCGCGACCTCGAACGCGTGCTCGGCGGCATCGGTGCCGATCACGTGCGTCACGACCGCCTCGAGCGACGGCGTCGACGCCAGGATCCGCACGGCCTCGTCGATCTCGTCGACGAAGCGGAACACACCGAGCACCGACAGCTCCTTCGAGATGGCGGGCGCGAGGTTCACCGGGCGCTCCTCGTTCGGCATCATGCCGACCTGCGCCACCGTGCCCTGGCGGCGCGCGGCGACGAACGCCGCACTGACCGCCTTCGCCGCACCCGAGCACTCGAGCACCACGTCGAACGAATCGGCCGGCACCTCGTCGACCCCGAGCCGCAGCGCCTCGTCGGCACCGATCGCCAGCGCACGGCTCAGCGGCCCCGGCAGCAGGTCGACCACCGTCACGCTCGCCGCGCCGCGCGCCCGCGCCGCGGCCGCCGCCAGCAGGCCGATCGGGCCCGCACCCGAGACGAGCACCCGCGCGCCCGTCACATCGCCGACGCGGGTCAGAGCGTGCAGACCGACGGCCAGCGGCTCGGCCAACGCCGCCCGCTCGAGCGGCAGACCGTCGGGCAGCACGCGGATCATGCCGGCGTCGACGACCAGGTACTCGCTCAGCGCCCCCTGCGTGTGCGGGTGCGTCGACGCGCTGCCGAGATACGACCCCCCGCGCCGCAGGTGCGGGGCGTTCTCGAGACCGGGCTCATCGGCGCCGAAGCGCGCCGGGTGCACGGTCACCGGCGTGCCCGGCGCGAGACGCCCGCTCGGGTCGACGTCGACCCGGCCCGCGAGCTCGTGGCCCGGCGCCAGGGGCTCCTCGACGACGAACGCCCCGTTCGCCCCCTCGAAGAAGTAGTGCAGGTCGGAGCCGCAGATGCCGACGTAGTCCACCCGGATCCGCACCTCCCCCTCGGTGGGTTCGGGAGTCGGCACCTCGCGCTCGGTGAGGACGTGGGCGGAGTCGATCTGGATGGTCTTCATGCTGGTTCTCTCTCGGATCTGCGGGGGATGAGGCTCGGTCGTCAGACGACGCTCGTCATGCCGCCGTCGACGAAGATGTTCTGCCCCGACACGAAGTCGCTCGCGGCCGAGGCGAGGTAGACGAGCGTGCCGTGCAGCTCCTCGATGCGGCCCCAGCGCTGCGCCGGGGTCCGCTGCTTCAGCCACGTGTCGAACGTCTCGTCCTGCCAGAGCGCCGTGTTCATCTCGGTCGCGAAGTACCCGGGCGAGAGCGTGTTCACCTGCACGTTGTGCCGTGCGAGGTCGGCCGCCATGCCGCGGCTCAGCTGCGCGACGCCGCCCTTGCTCGCCGAGTACGGCGCGATGGTCTGGCGGGCGAGCATCGACTGGACGCTCGCGATGTTGATGATCTTGCCCGACCCGCGCTCGACCATGCCGGGCGCCACGAAGCGCGACACGTAGAAGACGCTCGACAGGTTCGTCGAGACGACGGCGTCCCAGTCCTCCACCGAGAACTCGGTGAACGGAGCGCGCTTCTGCACGCCGGCGTTGTTGACGAGGATGTCGGGGACCCCGTGCTCTGCGACGAGGCCGGCCAGCGCCTCCTCGACGGCCTTCGCGTCGGTGACGTCGAACAGAGCCGCCGCCGGCCGGGTGCCCGTCGACTGCTCGATGGCGTCCTGCGTCGTGGTGACGGTCGACGCGTCGCGACCGTGCACGACCACACGGGCGCCCGACTCGGCGAGGGCGATGGCGAGCGACCGCCCGAGTCCGCGGGACGAGCCGGTCACGAGCGCGAGCCGCCCGGTGAGGTCGAAGAGCGAGGATGACATGAGACTCCTTCGTGAGGGTGACGGCTGACGCCGCGAGGAGGCGCGGGCCGGACAGGAGGCGCGGGCCGGGTCGACCGAGCGCGCCCGGTCGACCCGACGGGCGCGGATCAGAGCAGCGAGCCGACCGCGAACACGAGCAGCGCGGCGGCGAAGCCGAGCACGGACTCGATGGCCTGCTGCAGGGTCCAGACGCGCAGGGTGGTCTTGACGTCCATGCCCATCAGGCGGCCGACGAGCCAGAAGCCCGAGTCGTTGACGTGACCGGCGAAGACCGACCCGGCCGCGGTGGCGAGCACGACGGCGGCGAGCTGGACGGCGTTGAGGTCGGCGAGGGCGACGGCGGGCGCCACCAGGCCGGCGGCGGTGACCAGCGCGACGGTCGCCGAGCCCTGCGCCAGTCGCAGGATCGCGGCGATGACCCACGCGGCCACGATGACCGGCAGACCGAGGTCGCCGAGCACGTCGGCGAGGGCGTCGCCGATGCCGGAGGCGCGCAGCACGCCGCCGAACATGCCGCCGGCGCCGGTGATCAGCACGACCGAGCAGATCGGGCCGAGCGCGCTGTCGAGCACCTTCTCGAGGGCGCTGCCGGTGACGCCGCGGGCGCGGCCGAGCACGATCGCGGCGACGAGCACCGAGATGAGCAGCGCGATGCCGCTCGTGCCGATGAGGACGAGGGCCTGCACCCAGCCCGCCTCGGGGTCGACGATGCCGACGGAGCCGAGCGAGCTGAGGCCCGTGTTCAGCAGGATGAGCACGAGGGGCACGGCGAGCACGGCGATGACGGTGCTGGCCTTGGGCGGGTTGGCGGCCTGGACGTCGTCCTTCTCGCTGCCGAAGAGCGAGAGCACGGGCAGCGGGATGCGCTTGTTCACGGCCTTGGCCCACAGGTAGCCCGAGACGTACCAGACGGGGAACACGATCACGAGACCGGCGAGCAGCACGATGCCGAGGTTCGCGCCGAGCAGCTCCGTCGCCGAGACCGGACCGGGGTGCGGCGGCAGGAACACGTGCATGACCGAGAAGGCCGCGGCCGCGCTGATGCCGTAGAGCAGCATCGACTTGCCGCCCATGCGGCGGGCGACGGCGAACACGATCGGCAGCATGACGATGAGGCCCGCGTCGAAGAAGATCGGGAACCCCATGATCAGCGACGCGAGGCCGAGCGCGAACGGCGCCCGCTTCTCGCCGAAGACGTCGACCATGCGGTCGGCGAGCACCCGGGCGCCGCCCGACGAATCGACGAGGCGGCCGAGCATGGCACCGAGTCCGACGAGCAGGGCGACCGAGCCGAGGGTCGTGCCGAAGCTCGTGACGAGCAGATCGGCGATGGCGCCGGTGGGGATGCCGGTCACGATGGCGGTGAGCGCGGCCACGATGACCAGCGTGAGGAACGCGTGAAGCTTGAACTTGATGACGAGCAGCAGGATCAGCGCGATCGATCCGGCGGCTATGGCGAGCAGCGGGCCCGCGTCGAGTGTCTGTGTCCAGTCGTCCATTGAGGGGTTCTCCGTCGAATCCGGTGGTGCTGCGGGTTTGCCGATGGGTGATCCGTCGGGCACCTGATCGCCGACTCCATCGTGGTCCGGGTAGGTTGCCACCAAAAGTAGTACTTTTGCAACCCCGGGTAGGGTCGACCGATCTCGTGTCCGTTCGGACCCGAGGACCGAGGAGGCGCGCGACGGATGGTCTCGACGACGTCACCCTCCCCCCGGGAGGGCACCCACGCGCAGCTCGTGCAGACGCTCGGCCGCGCGATCGCGGCGGGAGAACCGCCTCCGGGGACGGTCCTGACCCTCGCCGGCCTGGAACGCGAGCACGGCGTCTCGAGGACGACGACGCGCGAGGTCGTCCGCGTGCTCGAGTCGCTCGCGATGGTCGAGTCGCGACGCCGGGTCGGCATCACGGTGCTTCCGCGGACGCGCTGGCGGGTGCTCGACCCGCAGCTGATCCGATGGACGCTGGCCGGACCCGCCCGTCGTCACCAGCTCGTCGAGCTGATGGAGCTGCGGGCCGCGCTCGAACCGGCCGCGGCGCGTCTCGCCGCCCAGAACGCGTCAGACGAGCAGCGCGCCGGACTCGTCGCCCACGCGACCGAGCTCGACCGCCTCGGTCGCGCCGGCCGCGGCGACACGGCCGAGTACCTCGCCGCCGACATCGACTTCCACACCCTGCTGCTCGTCGCGAGCGGCAATCTGCTCTACGCCGAGCTCGCGGCCCCGGTGCGCGAAATCCTGCAGGGGCGGCACGAGCTGGGGCTCACCCCCGCCGATCCGGCGCCCGGCACGCTCGACGCCCACGTCGGAGCCGCCCGGGCGATCGCCGCCGGCGACGGGGCGGGGGCCGAGCGGAACTCGGCGACGCACCTGTCGATCGTGAGCGGGGAGGTCGAGGTCGGCGGCGCGGGCGGCGCCGGCGGCGGAGCGGGCGGCGCCGGCGGGTAGAACGCCAGGAGATGGACACGACGCCGGCTTCGACTGCGGCGTCGTGTCCATCTCCTGGCGTCTCGACGCGCGCGCCGGTCTCAGTCGTCGAAGAGGTGCCAGCCGCGGGCGAACCCGGTGACGGACTGCGAGTCGAGATCACGGCGGACGGCCACGAGCAGTCGGTCGGCCTCCTCGAGGGTGCCGGCCTCGGTGCGGAGGACCTCTCGGCCGGTGTCGCGGCGGCTGACGACGAGGTCCACGCCCGCCGAGGCGGCGGCGCCGTCGGAGGCGAGCGCTCCGCCGAGGAGTCCGGCGACCAGCCGACCCGCACGCACCAGGCGCGACTCGTCCCGCCGATCGAGTCGCGCCTCGAGCACGTCGGCTGCGCGCGTGGGGTCGTCGCTCATGCGCAGAACCATACCGATCTGTTCTGCATCGGAGGAGATCCCGGGCGGGCGCACCGTTCCTCACCAGCTGCGCCGCGCCTCCTCGTCCGCGGGCGCCCCGACGGCTCCGATCCGGCACCGGTGCACCCGCCGGACGCAACCCCGCAGGCGAGATCGGGCGAAGTCGCCGCGGGAGGCGTCGACTGGGTGGCGATCCGCACAGCGCGGGTCGATCGACGAAAGGACCGCATCATGGGACTCCTGGACGACGCGAAGAACGCCGCGAACAGCGACAATGGCGAGAAGGCCACCGACGCCGGCATCGACAAGGCCGAGCAGGCCGCCTCCGACAAGACCGGTGGCCAGCACGACGACAAGATCGAGCAGGCCGGCAACGCCGCCGACGGCAGGATCGGCAGCTGACGATCCTCTGACGGCCGGTCGGTCGAGCCCCCCGCTCGCCGGCCGGCCCGTCATGCGCCTGCCGCCCGGTGCAGCACGATGGGGGCATGAGACCTCGCACCACGCGGTCAGCCGCCCTCGCCGTCGCCACGCTCACGCTCCTCGGGCTGACCGGCTGCGGATCGGCGGGTGGCGGTGCGGAGCCGACCCGCGCCTCCTCGGCTCCGTCGGCGACCGCGACCGCGGGGGAGACGCCCGCCGCGCCCGCAGCCGACGCCTCGGCCGAGCTGACCGCCCTCGAGGCCGAGTTCGACGCCCGCGTGGGCGTGAGCGCCCTCGACACCGGCTCGGGCGCGACCCTGGTGCACCGGCAGGAGGAGCGGTTCGGCTACGCCTCGACCATCAAGGTCTTCGCGGCGGCCGCGTTCCTCCACGACGTGCCGGTCGACCAGCGCGACGAGGTCGTCACCTGGACGGCCGCCGACGTCGCAGCCGTCGGTTACACCCCTGTGACCAGCCAGTATGTCGATGGGGGCATGAGCCTCGTTGCGCTCGCCGAGGCGGCCGTGCGCACCAGCGACAACCTGGCGCTCAACCTCGTGCTCGACCGCATCGGAGGGCCCGCCGGCCTCGACCACGCACTCGAGCAGCTGGGGGACACGACCACGGAGGTCGTCGCCGACGAGCCCGCGCTCAACACGATCGAGCCGGGCAGCACCGACGACACGACCACCGCAGCCGCCTTCACGGCCGACCTCGCCGCGCTCGCGACCGGCGACCACCTCGCCGCCGCCGACCGCGCGACGCTGCTCGACTGGATGAGCGGGAACGCCACCGGCGATGCGCTCATCCGCGCCGGAGCCCCCGACGGCTGGACGGTCGCCGACAAGTCAGGAGGTGCGGGAGGCATGCGCAACGACGTCGCCGTCGTCACGCCGCCGGGCCGCGACCCGCTCGTGGTGACGATCCTCACCGAGCGGAACGACCCCGACGCCGCCTACGACGACGTGCTCGTCGCCCGGGTGGCGTCGGTGGTGCTGGCCGAGCTGGGCTAGGTCGCGCTCCCGGTACCGATGCGGCACCGTCCAGTGCGATCCGAACTCGGCGTCGAAGCGGATCGGCTCGAACGGGCTGTGACCGCCGGCGGGATAGCTCGTGAGCTCGCCGAAGACGATGCGCTCGGGCAGCAGATAGAGATCGACCCGCACGAAGTCCGTGCCCGCGCCGAGCCGCTCGGCGATCTCGATCATCCGCCCGAGACGATCGGGCGCCTCGCGGGGCGGATCGGCCCAGGCGGGGCCGCCGCTGAGGGGCAGGTGGTTCCACTCGGGGTCGTGGAAGTCCTGCGTGCGGGTGTCGAACCGACCCGAGTCGAGCTGGATGCACCGCACGCGCCCGTGGAAGACGAAGAACTTGTAGTCGTCGGGGATCCCGCCGCCCGGCCCGGACAGAGCCTCCTCGACGATCACCCGCGGAGTGACGCGGCTGTAGGCCCACTCCTCGTTCGGGCCGCGGCCGTAGAGCTTCGTCATCCAGTCGGCGGCGATCGCGCGCAGGGCTGCGCGGTCCGCCGCCTCGGGGCGTACGTGCGCGTAGACCCACCCCCACTCGGCTCTCGGCAGCACGGCGTCGGCCGGAGCATCGGGCGAGACGACGATCGCGGCGCCGCTGCCGTGCGTCGGCTTCACGACGAACGACTCGGGCAGGTCGAGATCGAGCAGCGCGGCGGGGTCGTCGACGATCGCGTAGGCCTGGGGCAGCAGATCGGCCAAGCCCTGCTCGGCGACGTGGTCGCGCACGCCCGCCTTGTCGGCGAACGTCACCACCAGCGGCCGGTGGTCGCGCAGCATCTTGTAGCGGACCTTCTCGGTGAACGTCGTCGGTCGGCGGGTGGCCCAGAGCCTCGACGCCCTCACGAGCAGCGACCGGCCGCGCCATCTCGGGCGGGCGCGCCTGATCGTCACCGCAGGCCGCCCGTCGGAACAGAAGTGAGCATTGAACCAGTCTGACGGGTGTCGTGGCGGAGCCAGTCGGACACGGCGGAGGGGCAGGAGGCGCGGCCCGGTCTCGGCGCGGAGGCGCCCGCCGGGCACAGCGACCGGGGAGGAGCCCGGCCCGTGCGCCGAGCGGCCAGTGCGGGTCGCCGACCGGACGAGAGGAGGAGCATGGCCGGACCCGGGATGCCACCGGAGGTCAGCGAGGAGAACCACATGAGCAACGGCAACGGCAACGGCAACGGCAATGGCGACTTCTTCGCGCGAGCGGCCCGGAGGGCCCACGAGCTCATCGACTCGACCGACGCGATCCCAGCGCAGGCCCGCGGCGCGATGCACGATCTCGCCGGGCGGGCCGAGACGGTCGCCCGCGACGGGGCCGGGCGCGCGGAGTCCAGCGCCCGCGAGGCTGCCGGGCGTGCCGGCGCGAGCGCCCGCGAGGCCGCGGGGCGTGCGGAGTCGAGCGCGCGCGAGGCTGGCGCGCGTGCGGAGTCGAGCGCCCGCGAGGCCGGGGCGCGGGCGGAGTCGAGCGCCCGCGCGACGGCGGGTGGTTTCGCCGAGCGCGCCGAGACCACCGTGAACGACCTCGTCGACCGTGCTGAGAAGGCCGTCCGCGACGTCACCGAGGCCGGTCGTGGCCTGGCCGAGAGCGCCGCGGTCGTCGCCCTCGAGACCGCCGACCGTGCCCATCTGAACTACCGGCGTCGCACCCGCATCACGTACGCCGTCGTCGGGGTCGTCATCACCGTGCTCGCCGTGGCCCTGGCTCGAAGCCGCCGCTAGCCTCCGGCGGTCCGCCGGCCGCGGTAGGTCACCAGGGGAGCGACCTCCCGCCACCCGAGGCCGTCGTGGAGCCGACGTCCGTCGACGCTGGCGAAGAGCAGGCCGATCGTCGCGCCTCCTGCGATGGCCCGGTTCTCGAGACCCGCCATGACGAGTCGGCCGAGGCCACGTCGACGGAACTCGGGCTCGGTCGAGATGCGGTCGATGACGGCATGGCGACCGACGACGACGGCCTGCCCCCGAGCCGCGACCCGGCCGTCGATCTCGACCCGAGCGTGTGCGACGCGTCTGTCCATCTCGAGGATCACCTCTTCAGAGGTGGGTCGCCGGCTCAGGGTCGTCGTCATCATGCGCTCGGCGTGCGTGACGGGCTCGAGGGGTTTCAGGGTGTCCAGCAGGCCGTCGTCGAGCTCCCCGACGATGGACAGCCAGGTCGCCGGGTCGCTCGTCGCCGCGACCAGTCGACGCAGCTCGGCCACGCTCGGGTCGGCGACGACCCGTTCGCGCAGACGCGTCGCCGCCGCGACCTCGACGAGCCACGCGCCGTTCGACCCCGCACTCGAGCCCGCACCCGACCCCTCGCGCGAGGCCTGTGCAGACCGTGAGATCGACCATCCCTCCACCCACCGGTCGACCAGGTCGCGCAGCTCGTCCGTGTCGCTCATGCGCCCAGGCTACGACCGGCGCTCGTCGACCGAGCCGCGCCTCCTTCGACTTGCTGACGATGTCTCAATACCTCGCGCCTCCCCGGCTTGGCAACCCCCGACGTCGTCCGGCCGCGACGGCCTAGAACGGGGGGCATGCCGATCCCCACACGCGGCTTCGCCCGCATCGTCGCTTACGTCCTCCTGATCTCCGTCGCGAGCAGGGCCTCCACGATGAGGCGCCACGTCGGAGCCGAGCACCGACACGGGGCCGCGGCCGCCGTGCCCGGCGCCCATCCGACCGCCGCGACGACGGAGGCGGCCGCATGATCGAGCGAGGCAGCACGAAGCACGATCCCGAGCAGGACGAGCAGCTGCGGCACGAGGCCCAGGGCATCGTGCAGGGCCAGGGAGGCGCCGGTCACGTCGACGAGGCGCGCCAGACCGAGCCGCTGCCCGACGACACCGACTCGGCGGAGGTGCTCCAGGCCTCCGGGATGGACGGCGCCCTCGTCGACGACACGACCGACAGCACCCCCGAGGCGTCCGTCGCCGACACCGAGGGCGACGAGAGCACGCTCAGCGAGACCGCCGCCGGGCTCACCGCCGACCCCGTCGTGCTGACGACCGAGACCCCGAGCGACGTCTCGCCCGAGCGGGGCGAGCCCGACGGCTCGGACCCCGGAGCGCCCGGCCAGCCCGTCACCGACGTCGCCGAGGAGCAGCGATGACCGACACCGGGATGCGCGATGCCGTCGCCCCCGTCCTCCGGGGGGGCCGACCCTCGACGTGGGCGTACCGCGACGTGTCCGCCGACCGCGACGACCCCCGGGGCTGGGCCGAGAGCACCGCCACCGCCACCATCGACGAGCTCGTCGCCCGTGGCGCCCCGGAGGCGGACGCCGAGGCGATCGCCGACGAGCTGATCGAACCGCCCGGGGTCGCCGCCCCGGTCAGCCGGTACGTGCTCGTGCAGGACGGCGAGGTCGTCGTGAGCGAGGTGCTGCCCGGTCCGGCGAAGGCCTCCGACCGGATCGGCCACGGGCTCGTGCCCGATGTGCTGCCGCTGGTGGCCCACCGGCCCCTCGACCTGACGTTCCTCGTGGTCGAGGTGGGTCGCGACGGCGGCGGGTTCCGCGTGTACCGCTTCGGCCACGGCGAGGTGCAGAGCGAGCAGCAGCTGCAGGGACGCACCGACACCCTGCACAAGATCCGGGGCGGCGGATGGGCGCACAAGCGCATGCAGTCGCACACGGAGGAGCTCTGGCGGCAGAACGTCGGCGAGCTCGGCGCCGCCATCGACGCGACCGTGCGCCGAACGTCGGCCGGGCTCGTCGTGGTCGCGGGCGACATCCGCGCACGGCAGCTGCTCGAGCTCGAGCTGTCGGAGGAGACCAGGGCGATGCTCTCGGTCGTCCCCTCCGACACGCGGGCCCCCGACGCCGCGGACGACGCGCTCGTGTCGCAGGTCGAGGTGGCCCTCGCGCGCATCGTCGCCCAGCGCGTGCACGACTCGCTCGACCTGCTGCGCGCCCGCCTCGGTCGCGGCGACGGGACGGCCGTCGACCGGCTCGGCGAGGTCGTGACCGCGCTCGCCTCGGCTCAGGTCGACACCCTGCTGCTCGACCCCGACGCGTTCGACGACCGCACCCTGCTCGCGCTCGGCGACGTCCCCTGGGTCGCATCGGCGCCCGAGGGCGCGCTCGACGCCGAGGTGCTCGGCGAGCTGCCGGCCGCCTCCGCCCTCGCGAGGGCGGCCCTGCTCACCGACGCCCGCGTGGTGCTGGCGAGCGCCGGGTCGCTGCCCGGCGACGGGGGCATCGGGGCGCTGCTGCGCTGGCCCGTCGGGCCGCCGACGCCCGGTGGCGGGGGCGGGGGCGGGGGCGACGCCGGCTGAGACCCGTGGCGACGCCGGCTCAGCGGTGGCGTCGCGCCTTCCGGCTGGCGCCGCGTCTTCTGGCGCCGGGCCTCCTGCTCGCACCGCGACTCCTGATCGCACCGCACGCTCTGTTCCCGAGATGACGAGGAGATCCGATGACCGAGAAGTCCGACCTGCCCCTGCCCGACTAAGACCACCTGCCGCTCGGCACCCTCGAGACGCGGTTGCACTCCCTCGACGAGACCGGCGTGACGGCGCTGCTCGACCACGAGAGGGCGCACGGCGACCGGCTGCCGGTCGTGCAGCTGCTCGAGGCGCGGCTATCGCGCCTCCGCGCCGGCGCCCGGCCGAGCGACGGTCTGCCCGATGACGAGCCGTCGGTCGGGGCGGCGCCCGCGGGAGGCTCGCCGGTCGACCCGTCCACCAGCGGGCCGGCGATGAACCCGCCGTCGCAGGGCGACCCGACGAACCCCGCGCAGCCCCGCTGACCTGCGCCCGCTTGACGCGAACCGCGACGATGAACCCCGGTTGATCGGGTTCAGCGCGGCGTTCGCGTTCGCGGTTCGTGGTCGAGGAGGCGCGGGGCACGAGAGCAGGTGGGCTCCACGCGGCGCGGCGCGGCACGGCGAGGGTGGGCAGAAGCCGCCCTTCGGCGCCCTCCGAGGGGCGTCTTCGGACCGACGTCGCGTGCGCGGGGCGGGCCCGCGCCCACTACCCTCGGGGCATGCCCGACGCCACGATCTACGACGTGGCGACCCGAGCGGGCGTCTCGCACCAGACGGTGAGCCGGTTCCTGCGCGGCTTCGAGGGCATCCGGCCCGAGACCCGCGCCAAGGTCGAGGCGGCCCTGGCCGAGCTGGAGTACCGGCCGAACAGCGCAGCGAGGTTCCTCCGCCTCAAGCGCACGAACCGCATCGCGCTCCTGGCCGACAACATGCACCTCTCGGGGCCGGCCCGCACGATCGCCAGCGCCACCGAGGCCGCGCGCGACCTCGGCTACGTCACCGACATCGTCACGATGGACGGCGGCGACGAGCGCAGCGTCCGCGAGGCCCTCGATCTCGTGCTCAGCCAGCAGATCGCCGGGCTCGTGCTCATGGCCCAGACCGCGATCGCCCGCACCGCCGTCGAGCAGCGCGACATCTCGATGCCCGTGGGCCGCGACTTCGGCCTCGTCGTCGACGGCACCGGCGAGTCGCTCGGCGTCCGCGCCGGTCGCGTCGCCGCCGAGCACCTCATCGAGCTCGGGCACCGCCGGGCCGCCTACGTCGCCGGGCCCGAGCAGTGGCTCGTCGCCCGGGAGCGCCAGGAGGGCTTCACCGTCGCCTTCACCGCCGGGGGAGGCGAGGTCGTCTCGAGCGCCACGGGCGACTGGTCGGCCGAGTCGGGCTTCGCCGCGGCCCGCCGTCTGCTCGACGAGGGCGCGCTCGGCACCCCGGGAGGCGCGGGTCGGTCCCGCGACGGAGGCGCCACCGCCGTCGCGGTCGCGAACGACACCATGGCGATGGGTCTGCTCGCGGCGCTCGCCGAGGCCGGCGTCTCGGTGCCCGGCGACGTCAGCGTCGTGGGCAACGACGACGCCCCGGAGGCGCGCTACATGGTCCCGCCCCTCACGACGGTCGACCTGGACTTCGCCCGCGAGGGCGTGCTCGTGGTCAGCTCGCTGATCGCCCGCATCGAGGGGCGCGAGACCGACCCCGTGATCCACGTGCCGACCCCGGCCCTGGTGACCCGCGCCTCCACGGCCCCGCCCAGCGCCTGACGCGTCGTCGCCGTCCGAGGCGCATCGCGGGGGCACCGGCCACGCGAGACGCAGCCACCCGCGCCGCACCGCCGGCCCCGTCGCCCACCGCCGCATCACGGTCGGGTCACGCCGCCGGATTGCCTCTTGCGCGACGTCGGCGGCTCGACTAGCTTCCTCATCAACGCCGATGTTATCGACAACATCGCCGGATCACCGCGCACCACGAGCACGCCAGCAGCCGCGGATCGATGACGATCCGCACGAGCAGACAGGTCGACGATGACGTCAGCACCCCGCCACTCCGGAGTCCTCTTCGGGGCCGCCTACTACGCCGAGTACCAGCAGGCAGGCACCCTCGACCGCGACCTCGACCTCATGGTCGAGGCGGGCTTCACCGTGATCCGCGTGGGCGAGTCGGTCTGGTCGACGTGGGAGCCCCGCGAGGGCGAGTTCGACCTCGACTGGCTGCAGCCCGTGCTCGACGGCGCCCAGTCGCGCGGCATCTCGGTGATCCTCGGCACGCCCACCTACGCCGTGCCGCCGTGGCTGCAGGTGCTGCACCCCGAGATCGCGGCCGAGCGCACCTCCGGGGTCCGTGCCGGCTGGGGGGCCCGCCAGGAGATGGACCAGAGCCACCCCGCCTACCGCTTCTACGCCGAGCGGGTCGTCCGCCGGGTCGCCGCCCGGTACGCCGACCACCCCGCCGTCGTCGGCTGGCAGGTCGACAACGAGCCCGGCAACGAGCTGCCCCGCAACGAGCAGGTCTTCCAGCGGTTCCTGGCCTGGCTGCAGCGCCGCTACGGCACGGTCGAGAGCCTCAACGACGAGTGGGGTCTCGTCTACTGGTCGCACCGGATCACCGAGTGGTCGCAGCTCTGGCGGCCCGACGGCAACGTGCAGCCGCAGTACGACCTCGAGTGGCGCCGCTTCCAGGGCGAGCTCGCCGACGAGCTGATCGCCTGGCAGGCCGACGTCGTGCGCGAGTACGCCCGCGACGACCAGTTCGTCACCACCTGCATCTCGTACGCCCGCCCCCAGGTCGCCGACGACCGGCTCGTGAAGAGCCTCGACGTGACGGCCGGCAACCCCTATTACAAGATGCAGGACGGCCTGACCCGCGGCATCGAGATCCCCCGTGAGGCCGGCTGGTGGCACACCGGCGTCTGGGCCCTGCACCAGTGGGGCGACCGGGCGTTCTCGTCGGCGCAGGCGCCGTTCCTCGTCACCGAGACCAACGCGCAGTCGATCGGCGGACCCTGGCAGAACCACCCGCCGTTCGACGGGCAGATCAAGCAGGCGGCGCTGGCGCTCGTCGCCCGCGGCGCCCGGATGGTCGAGTACTGGCACTGGCACACGCTGCACTTCGGCGTCGAGACCTACTGGGGCGGCGTGCTGCCGCACAGCCAGCGCCCCGGGCGCATCCACCGCGAGGTCGCGGCCCTCGGCGCGACCCTCAAGAAGGTGGGAGGCGCGGTGGACGGATTCACGCCGGCCGCCGACGTGCTCATGCTCTGGTCCACCGACACCAAGTGGTCGTTCGAGGGCTACCCGCCCCTGCCGCTGCCGGACGGCGGCCCCGACCCCGACTCGTACCTGCACCTCTTCGACGCCCACTACCGGGGCCTCGCCGAGTCGGGTGCGCAGGTGCGGATCCAGCACGTCGAGCAGTTCGCCGCCGCGGACCCCGCGGCGGTCGCGGCCGAGCACCCCGTGCTCGTCGTGCCCGGCCTCTACGTCGTCGACGACGCGACCCTCGACGCGCTCGTCGCCTACGCCGAGGCCGGCGGGCACCTCGTGCTCGGCGTCCGCACGGCCTACGGCGACCAGCTCGCCCGGGCCCGCCGCGACGTCGCCCCCGCCCGGCTCTCGGGCCCCGCGGGCGTCTGGTACGAGGAGTACACGAACCTCGACGCGCCGCTCGAGGTGCGCACCGCGGGTCCCGCCGACGGCCTCGCCCTCGAGCCCGGCTCGGCCGGCACCCGCTGGGCCGACGTGCTGCAGGTCGACGACGCCGAGGTGCTCGTGCGGTTCCCGGCCACCGAGATCGGCGCCGACGCGGTCATGACGACCCGCGCCTCCGGGGCCGGTCGCGTCAGCTACGTCGCCACCGTGCCGAACCCCGAGCTGTCGCGCAGCATCGCCCGCTGGCTCGTCCCGCAGACGGCGGCCGTCGACTGGGCCGCCACCGAGACGGTCACCGTCACGACCGGCTCGCGCCCCGGGGGAGCCGACCTCGCGTTCGTGTCGAACTGGTCTGCCGACGAGGCCTCGGTCACGGCGCCCCACGCCGTCCGCGACCTCGAGACCGGCGAGGTCGTCGCGGCCGGCGGCACCCTGACCCTCGCCCCCCGCTCGGCCCACGTCCTCGAACGCGTCGAGGACGCCCCGGCGCGCTGACCGGCGGCCCCGACCCCCACACCACACACCCCCGACCCCGGCGTCTCACCCGAGACGCCGCACCCCGAGAGAGAAGACCATGAAGCGGAAGAACACAGCAACGGCGCTCGTGTCCCTGGCCCTCGCATCGGCGTTCGCGCTGACCGCGTGCGCCCCCGGCGGCGGAGGAGGCGCGGATGGCGGAGAGACCACCGCCCCCGTCTCGCAGGCCGACATCGACACCGCGATGGACACCGAGACGACCATCACCTTCTGGACCTGGGTGCCCGACATCCAGAAGGAGGTCGACCTCTTCGAGAAGAAGTACCCGAAGATCACCGTCGACGTCGTCAACGTCGGCACGGGCACGGCGCAGTACCCGAAGCTCCGCACGGCGCTGAAGGCCGGCAAGGGCGCACCCGACGTGGCGCAGATCGAGTACCAGTACATCCCGTCGTTCCGCCAGACGAACAGTCTCGTCGACCTGACCCCGTACGGAGGCGCGGAGCTCGAGTCGAAGTACGTCGAGTGGGTCTGGAACCAGGTCGCCGACGACCGCGGCGTCTGGTCGGTGCCGCAGGACTCCGGTCCGCTCGGCAACCTCTACCGCTCGGACATCTACGAGCAGGCCGGCATCACCGCCCCGCCCGCCACGTGGGACGAGTTCGCCGAGCAGGCGAAGACCGTGAAGGACGAGACCGGCTCGTACATCTCGAACCTGCCGGGCAACGACCCCGGGCAGGTCGTCGGGCTCTTCTGGCAGGCCGGCGCCAAGCCGTTCTCGTACGACGGCGACAAGACCGTCGGCATCGACCTCGACTCGGCCGAGACGCAGAAGGTCGTCACCTTCTGGCAGGACCTCATCGACCAGGACCTCGTCTCGACCGACGCCGACTTCACCGACGCCTGGTACCAGGGCTTCTCGTCGGGCAAGTACGCCAGCTGGCAGACCGCCGCCTGGGGCCCCGTGTTCCTGCAGGGCACGGCCGCGAACACCAGCGGCAAGTGGACCGCCGCGAAGATCCCCCAGTGGGAGGCCGGCGACGACGTCTCGGGCAACTGGGGCGGATCGTCCGACGCCGTGATCACCGGAACCCAGAACCCGATCGTGGCCGCCGAGTTCAGCAAGTTCCTCAACAGCGATCCCGAGTCGACCCTCGCCTTCGCGAACGAGCAGTTCCTGTTCCCGACGACGACCGACACCCTCTCGAGCGACGAGTTCACCGGCACGGCCAGCGAGTTCTACGGCGGCCAGAAGGTCAACGAGCTCTTCGCCGGCGTCTCGGACACGGTCAGCACCGACTTCCAGTGGCTGCCGTTCATGGACTACGTCTACTCGAGCTACAACGACACGCTCGGCAAGGCCATCGCCGACCACGACGACATGTCCGCCGCCCTCACGGCCTGGCAGGACGACGTCACCGCCTACGCGAAGCAGCAGGGCTTCACCGTCCAGTAGCGCTCACCGGAGCCGCCCGTCGTCGTCGACCCGCCCCCTCGGGCGGCGGCGGCGGGCGGCTCCGCCCAGCCCGGCAAGGAGCCCCATGTCCACCTCCGTCACCCCTCGTCGCGACGCGACCCGCGCCTCCTCGACCCGCCCCCCGACCGCACGACGCAGCAGCACGCTGCACCGGCCCCAGCTGATCGCCGCCTGGGCCCTCGCCATCCCGTTCCTGATCGTCTTCGCCGCGATGTTCCTCGTGCCGCTCGGCTACGCCGGGTACCTCAGCACGTTCACGTCGCAGCTGGTCGGCGGGCAGGTCTTCTCGGGGCTCGCCAACTACGAGCGGGCCCTGAACGATCCGAGCTTCTGGGCCGGTCTCGGCCGGGTCGCGCTGTTCCTGTTCGTGCAGGTCCCGATCATGCTCGTGATCGCCCTGTTCATCGCCCTCGCGCTCGACACCGGTCGGGTCGCGGGCAGCAAGTTCGTCCGTCTCGCGATCTTCGTGCCGTACGCCGTGCCCGGTGTCGTCGCGACGCTCATGTGGGGCTACCTCTACGGCCGCGAGTCGGGGCTGATCGCCCAGGTGCTCACGGGCGCCGGGCTGCCCGCCCCCGATCTGCTCTCGCCGCAGAACGTGCTCGGCAGCACGATGAACATCGTCAGCTGGGAGTTCATCGGCTACAACATGATCGTGCTCTACGCGGCCCTCCGCAGCGTGCCGACCGAGATGTACGAGGCCGCCGAGATCGACGGCGCGGGGCCCTGGCGTGTGGCGTGGAGCATCAAGATCCCCGCGATCCGCTCGGCGATCCTGCTGACGGTGATCTTCTCGGTGATCGGGTCGTTCCAGCTGTTCAACGAGCCGAACCTGCTCTACAGCATCGCGCCGAACGCGATCGGCTCGGACTTCACGCCGAACCTCTACGCGTACAACGTCGCGTTCCGCAACCAGGACGTCAACTACGCCGCGGCCATCGCGTTCCTGCTCGGGTTCCTCATCATGATCATCAGCTACGTGGTGCAGCTCGCCACCTCACGCAAGGAGCGACTGTCGTGACGATCGCACCCGCACCCGTCGACACCGCCGGCGCGACCGCCGTCGACCGGCCCGCCGACCGACTGCAGAGCTCGGGAGGCGCGGGTCGGCGACGCCCCCGTCGTCGCGTCGAGCGCTCCCAACGGAAGACGCCGCTGCTCACCGTCATCCTCTGGATCACGCTCGCGTACTTCCTGCTGCCGCTGGTCTGGCTCGCGATCCAGGCGACGAAGACGAACGGCGACATCTTCAGCACGTTCGGCCTGGCGTTCGGGCGCACCTTCGCGCTCGGCGACAACATCGCGCAGCTGTTCACCTTCCAGGACGGCATCTTCCTGCAGTGGATGGGCAACACGGTGCTGTACGCCGTGGCCAGCTCGGTGGGCGCGGCGCTGCTGGCCACGATGTGCGGCTACTCGCTCGCGAAGTACGTCTTCCGGGGCCGGTCGTTCGTGTTCGGGCTGATCCTCGGGGCGGTCATGGTGCCGCTGACGGCGCTGGCCATCCCGACGTACCTGCTGTTCAGCGCCGCGAACCTGGTCGACACCCCGTGGGCGATCATCCTACCGTCGCTCGTCAGCCCGTTCGGCGTCTACCTGATGCGCGTCTACGCGAGCGAGGCCGTCGACGACAGCCTGCTCGAGGCCGCGCGCATCGACGGCGCCGGCGAGCTGCGCATCTTCCTGACGATCTCGTCGCGACTGCTCGCCCCGGGTATCGTCACGGTGCTGCTGTTCGCGCTCGTCTCGACCTGGAACAACTACTTCCTGCCGCTGATCATGTTGAACGACCCGAGCCTGTTCCCGGCGACGGTCGGCCTGGCGCAGTGGCAGCAGGCGGCGACCGGCGGAGGCGGCGCCCAGGTGCTGTTCTCGACCGTGCTGACGGGGTCGTTCGTGTCGATCCTGCCGCTCGTGGTGGCGTTCCTCTTCCTGCAGAGGTTCTGGCAGTCGGGCCTCAGCGCCGGCGGCGTGAAGGGCTGACGCGAGACCCCGGAAGATCACTGAGACCCCCGTGCGCGCACGGGGGTCTCAGTGATCTCGTGGGGTCTCGGCAGAGTCCGCGATACGCGGCGGGTCAGGAGGCGCGGGTCGGCTCCACGGGCAGCCAGACGGAGTCCGCGGCGTCGGACGCCTCGACGGCTGCCAGCACGCGCTGCACCTGCAGGCCGTCGGCGAACGACGGGGCCGGCTGCGTGCCGGCGGCCAGCGCCACGACGAGGTCGTGCAGCTGGTGCGTGAACGCGTGCTCCCACCCGAGCCCGTGGCCGGCCGGCCACCAGGCGTCGACGTACGGGTGCTGCGGCTCGGTCACGAGCACGCGGCGGAACCCCGACTCGGGCCCGTCGACCTCGAGCACCTCGAGCTCGTTCGGCCGCTCGAGGTCGAACGCGACGGCGCCCCGCGAGCCCGAGACCTCGAGCCGGAAGGCGTTCTTGCGACCCGTCGCGAACCGGGTGGCCTCGACCGACGCGATCGCGCCTCCCTCGAGTCGGGCCGTGAACCAGGCGGCGTCGTCGACGGTCACCCGACCCCGCTCGGAGCCGGCCACCCCGCCGAGACCCGAGGTGACGACGGTCTCGTCGACCAGCGGCCGCTCGGTCACGAAGGTGTGCAGCGTGCCCGACACGTCGGTGAGACGCCGACCGGTCACGAACTGCGCCGCGTCGACCGCGTGGGCCCCGATGTCGCCGAGCGCGCCCGAACCGGCGACGGCCTTGTCGAGCCGCCAGGTCATCGGATCCCGCTCGTCGATCAGCCAGTCCTGCAGGTACTGAGCCCGCACCTGACGCACCTCGCCGATGCGCCCCGCCGCCACGATGTCGCGGGCCAGGGTCACGGCCGGCACCCGCCGGTACGAGAAGCCGACCATCGCGAACACCCCGCGCTCGGCTGCGAGCCGGGCCGCCTCGGCCATCCGCTCGGCCTCGGCCACCGTGTTGGCCAGCGGCTTCTCGCAGAGCACGTGCTTGCCGGCCTCGAGCGCGGCCACCGCGATGTCGACGTGCGTCGAGCCCGGCGAGCAGATGTCGATCACGTCGATGTCGGGGTCGTCGACCGCGTCGCGCCAGTCGGACGCCGTGGACCCCCACCCCCACCGCCCGGCCGCCGCGCGGGTGGCCGCGACGTCGCGACCGACCAGGGTCGCCATCACGGGCGCCAGCGGCAGGTCGAAGAAGGCGGGGGCGACGCGGAGGGCCTGCGAATGCGCCGCACCCATGAAACCGTGACCCACGAGGGCGAAGCGGAGGCGGCCCTGCCCGGTCACCGCGCCTCCTGCCGTTCCCGCTCCGGAGCCGAGGAGGCGCGGGCCGGGTCGACCGCCCCCGCCCCGGTCGCCGACGCCCCGCCCTGCAGGGCCGCGCGCACCGAGGTCCACGACTCGAGACGCGCCCGCACCTCGGGGTCGCGCTCGGCCGCGAGGGCCTCGCGGTGCGCCTGCTCGAGCACGTCGTCCACCAGCACGCGCTCGCCGGATCGCGTCGACCGGATCGCCGCCTCGACCATCACGAGGCTCATCACGTTGCCGTGCACCTCGCCGTCGGGGCGCTCGCCGGTGCGGAGGGCCCGGGCGAACGCCGCGAGCGAGCCCGCGATCTCGACGCCCACGCTCGGTCGCGCCTCGGGGACGCCGGGGGCGCCGTCGATCTCGCTGACCGGCTCGTCGTCGCCCGACCACAGGGCCGTGCCGCCCGAGCCCGAGACGCGCCAGGCGCCGTTCCACGAGGTCTCGACGCCGGGGCTGCACCACGAGCCGTCGTAGCTGTAGCGGACCCCGCCCTCGAAGCCGATCACGGCGCTCGCCGCCGCGTCTCCGCGGTACCACGACCACGAGGGGTTCCACGAGTCGCACCACACCGACACCGGGTCGCGACCGATCAGATAGCGCGCCGAGTCGAACGCGTGGATCGCCATGTCGAGCAGCAGCACGTCGTCCATCTGCTCGCGGAACCCGCCGAAGTGCGGCGCCTTCGCGAACGACGTCGACACCATGCCCACCTCGCCGAGCAGCTCGGCGTGCGCCTTGAGCGCCACCAGCTGGTCGTTGTAGCGGCGCGACTGCGACACCATGAACAGCTCGCCCGTCACCTCGGCGGCCGCCGTCAACGACAGGGCCTCGGCGACGCTCTGCGCGGCCGGCTTCTCGCCGAGCACCGGCAGACCGAGGCGGAGCGCCTGCATCGTCACCGGGTGGTGCGCCACCGGCACCGTCACGTCGAGCACGGCGTCGGGCGAGACCCGGGCCACCAGGGCGGCGAGGTCGCGGTCGACGGGCAGATCGGGCAGACCGGCGTGCTGCGCTCCGGCGCGGGCGGCGTCGAGATCGAGGTCGACGATGCCGACCAGCTCGACGTCGGGGGAGTCGGCGACGGTGCGGAGCCAGGCCCGCCCCATCTCGCCGGCGCCGACCTGCACGACCCGCAGCGCGCCTCCTCGGCGGTCGACGCGGCGGAAGCCGCCGGGTGCGTGTGCGGACCCGGGTGCGGACTCGGCTGCGGGGGTCTCGTTCACGGGGATCGGGGCGCTCATGCGTCGGCCGGCTCCTCGATCGGGCCCGAGTAGTCCTTGCCGTCGAAGTACTCGCCGAGGTCGTAGCGGAGCAGGGTCGGCGTCTCGCGCTCGCGGTCGGGGCGCGCCCACTCGGCGGCGTTCGAGATGACGCGGCGGACGTCGGGGTGGAAGTACACCGGGAAGTCCTGGTCGCCGGGCGAGAAGAAGAAGATGCGACCGAAGCCCCGCCGGTACGTCATGCCGCTGCGGAACACCTCGCCGCCGGTGAAGCCCGAGATGAAGATCAGCTCGTCGGGCGTCGGGACGTCGAAGTACTCGCCGTACATCTCCTGTTCGGGGATCACGATCGGGTTCGGCACGCCGCGGGTGATCGGGTGCTGCGGGTTGACCGTCCAGACGAGCTCCTGATCGTGCTCGCTGCGCCAGCGCAGCGTGCAGGTCGTGCCCATCAGCTTCGTGAAGATCTTCGACCAGTGGCCGGAGTGCAGCACGATCAGGCCCATGCCGGCGAGCACGTGCCGGTGCACCCGCTCGACGATCTCGTCGTCCACGTCGCCGTGCGCCGCGTGACCCCACCAGGTGAGCACGTCGGTGTCGGCGAGCAGCTCCTCGGTGAGGCCGTGCTCGGGCTGGTCCATGGTCGCGATGCGGACGACGGCGTCCGGCAGGTTCTCGCCGAGGCCGGCGGCGATCGCCCCGTGCATCCCGTCGGGGTAGCGGTCGGCGACGTGCTGCTCGACCTTCTCGTGGACGTTCTCGCCCCAGACGGTGACGCGCAGGGGGCCGGGTGTGTTCGTGGTCACGGTGTTCTCTCTCTCAGGTGGTGTGTTCGTCGTTCGTGGTCGTCGGTCGTCGTCACTTGACGGCCCCGCCGGTGGCCCCGGCGGCGATGTACCTCTGCGCCGCGAGCAGCAGCACGATGGCGGGCAGCGACGCGAGCACGGCCGCGGCCATGACGGTCGACCAGTCGGCGGTGTACGTGCCGATGTACTGGTAGATGCCGAGGGTGATGGGTCGGATGTCGGCGGTGGTCGTGAGTGTCAGCGCCATCAGGAAGTCGCTCCAGGTGAACAGGAACGTGAAGAGCCCGGCGGTGATCATCGAGTTGCGGCTGATCGGCAGCACGATGCTGCGGAACGCCCGCAGGTCGCTCGCTCCGTCGACCTTCGCCGCCTCGATGATCGACGGCGGGATGTTCAGCATGAACGCCCGCATGATCAGGATCGCGAACGGCACCCCCGCGGTCGAGTCGGCCAGGATCAGCCCCGGGATCGTGTTGAGCAGACCGATGTCGTTGTACGCCGCGTAGAGCGCGTTGGCGACGACGATCCCCGGGATCATCTGCGAGATCAGGATCGCGAACAGCACCGCGTTGACGCCTCGGACCTTGAACTGCGCCAGGGCGTAGGAGGCGGGGGTCGCGATCACGAGACTGAGCACGACGCTGCCGAGCGCGATCACGAGACTCGTGACCAGGTTGCCGCCCTGGTCGGCCAGCGCCTGGGCGTAGCCGCCGAACTGCGCCTCGAACGGGAACCACGAGGCCTCGATGGCCGAGCCCGCCGGCTGCAGCGAGATGTTGACCATCCAGTAGACGGGGAACAGCATCACGGCGAGCAGCAGGACGCCGACGGCCGTGAGCAGGTACTTCCTCGGCCCCTCGGGGCGCGAGAGGGGTCGGCGTCTCTCGGAGCCGCGACGGGCGACGGCCCGGGTGCTCGGAACGCGCAGGGCTGTCTCACTCATCGACGGCCTTCCGGTTGAGTCGCAGGTACACGACGGCGAACACGGCCGAGATGACGATCAGCACGTTGCTGAGCGCCGCCCCCGACCCGAAGTCGAACTGCTGGAACGACAGGCTGTACGACTGGGTCGCGATGGTCTGCGTCGCGTTCGCCGGCCCGCCGTTCGTCAGCCCGAGGATGATGTCGAGCACCTTGATCGTGTAGACCACGCCCAGCACGAGCACCACGCTGACGACCGGTCGCAGCAGCGGCCACGTCACGTGCCGGAAGCCCTTCCAGCCCGTGGCCCCGTCGAGCGAGGCGGCTTCGTAGAGCTCGGTGGGGATGTCCTGCAGACCGCCGTAGAGGATGGTCGTGTTGAACGGGATGCCGATCCAGATGTTGACCAGCACGACGGTCAGCAGGGCGACGCTCGGGCTCGTGAGCCACGGCACCGCGGGGACGCCGAAGGTGCCGAGGAACTGGTTGAGCACCCCCGAGTCCTGGTCGAGGATCCACTTCCAGATCGCGCTCGAGACGATCAGCGGCAGCAGCCAGGGCAGCAGCAGGAGCGATCGGAGGATCCCGTTGAGCGGGAAGGCCCGGCGGAAGAACAGGGCGAAGAGCAGCCCGATGACGAACTGGCCGACGATCGAGCCGACGGTGAAGAGCGCCGTGTTGAGCAGGGCCGTGCCGAAGAGCTGCGAGCCGAGCACCTCGGCGTAGTTGGCGAGCCCGACCCAGGGCGCCTCGCCCGTGTAGAAGGTCGTCGTCGTGTAGGCCTGGAAGCTCATGATCAGGTTCTTCAGCACCGGGTAGCCGAAGAACAGGACGATGAAGGCGGCGGCCGGCAGCACGAACAGCAGCTGCGAGACGCGCTCCCAGCGGCGGGCCGTGCTGCGACGCGACGAGCCGGGGCGCGACGAGCCGGAGCCGCCGCGGCCGGGCCGCCGACGCGAGACCGGGGTCTCGGCGCCGGCGACCGGGCGGGTGTCGAGCGAGGAGGCGGTGGTCATGTCACTCGCTCGGCTGCGCGTCGTCGAGGGCCTCGGCGGGCGAGGACTGGCCGGTCAGCGCGGCCTGCACGGCGGTGTAGATGGCCGTGGCGGCGGCGGGCCAGTCGGCACCGAGCTCCGCCGTGCGCGACCGGGCGCCCGCGACCAGGGTGACGAACGCCTCCTGCTCGGGCTGCTGCTCGGCGTAGGTGGCGGCGACCGACGTCTTCGAGGGGATGGTGTTGCGCTGCTCGGCCATGGCGAGCTGGTTCTCGTCGGAGTTCATGCACTCGACGACCTTCGCTGCGACGGCCTGACGGGCCTCGTCGCCGGTCTGCGGCACCGTCCACACCTCGCCGCCGAGCGGGGCGACCGCGGTGTCGGAGGCGTCCTTCACGGGGATCGTGGTCACGCCGTACTCGACCGCGGTCTGCGCGTTCAGCGCGGGCAGCTGCCACGGGCCGTTCACCATCATCGCCGTCTTGCCGGCCATGAACTGGTCGTTGACGTCGGCCTGGGTCCAGTTGACGACGCTCTTCGACATCGAGCCGTCGGCGACGAGATCGGTCCAGAGCTGCAGCGCCTCGGCGGTCTCGGGCGTCGCGATGTCCTTCTCGTCTCCGCCGTTCGACCACATGAACGGCAGGAACTGCCAGGTGCCCTCGTAGGTCGCGTTGGCGTCGACCGCCATGCCGTACCGCTCGCCGGTGGTGAGGGCTGCGGCGGCGGTTTCGAGCTCGTCCCACGTGGTGGGCGGCTCGACGCCGGCGTCGGCCAGGGCCTGCACGTTGTAGAACAGCGCGATCGTGTTGACGGTCGGCGCGAGGCCGTAGAGCTCGCCGTCGTAGGTGCCCGACTGCACGACGCCGTCGGCGTAGCCCTCGGCGTCGAGCCCGAACTGCGACAGCGGGGCGAGGGCGCCCGTCTCGGCGATCTGCGCGAGGTCGGGGTTGTCGAGCATGAGCACGTCGGGCAGGGTGCGCGACGACGCCTGCTGCAGCACGCGCTGGATGAGCGAGCCGCCGGGCACCATCGTGCGCTCGATCTCGACGCCGTTCTCGGCGCCGCACTGGTCGAGGAACGTCGTGATGACCTTCTCGTCGTTCTCGCCGTAGTAGTCGACCACGGTGATCTTGTCGACCGGGCCGCCGGCCGCGCCCCCGCCGCCTCCTCCGCCGGTGCACCCGGCGAGGACGAGGGGGACGACGGCGACGAGCGCCGTCGCGGTGAGGGTTCTGGTGCGGATCGATGCAGGCTTCATTGCTCAGCTCTCTCTCGGTGACTGGTGGGCGGCCGGCGACGTCGGCCACCCGGGGGTCGACCCGAGAGGCGGAGTGCGACGTCGCTGCTCCGTTGCAGGGAAGCTAGCAGTTAACCGCTTTACATGTAAAGCGGTTAACACGGATCCGTCCGATGTCTGCGCTGCGGGTCCACCGCACTAGCCTGGTGACGAGCGAAGGAGAGACGTGGCGACCATGCGAGAGGTGGCCGCACGGGCGGGGGTGTCGATCGCCACGGTGTCGTTCGTGGTGAACGGGTCGCGCAGCGTGTCGGCCGGGGTCCACCGGCGGGTGACCGACGCCATGGGCGAGCTCGGCTACACGAACAACGTCGTCGCCCGTGCCCTCGCCAGCAAGCGGACCCGCATCATCGCCCTGCTCTTCCCCGCACTCGAGCAGCGGCTGGGCGGCATCGCCCTGCACATGTTCATGAACGCGGCCACCCGCGCCTCAGAGCTCGGCTACCACCTCGTGCTCTGGCCCACCGGGCAGACGGACGACGACGTGCGCGAGCTCGTGTCGGGGCGCCTCTTCGACGGCGTGCTCGTCATGGAGGTGCAGCTGCGCGACTCGCGTGTCGAGGCGCTGCTCGAGCTCGGCCTCCCGTTCGTGTCGATGGGGCGCACCTCGCAGAACGACCGGGTGCCCTACGTCGACATGGACTTCGAGGAGGCGGTGGAACAGGGCCTCGATCACCTCCAGTCGCTGGGTCACCGCAGCATCGGCCTCGTGCTCGAGGACTTCGCGGGAACCCCCATCGTCGGTTATGGGCCGACAGCCCGCACGGAGGAGGCGTTCCGCACGTCGATCGCGCGGCGCGGACTCCGCTCGGCGATCGTCACGAGCGGGCAGTCCGCCGCGGGCGGACGGCAGGCGGCCCGCGAGCTGGTCGAGTCGCTGCCGGACGTCACCGGGGTGCTGATGCTGAAGGACGACGCGACCGGCGGCCTGCAGAGCGGCCTCGCCGAGAGCGGGCGTGAGGTGCCGCGCGACGTCTCGGTCGTGCTGCTCGCCTCGTCGACCGCCGCCGGCGCCGCGACCGAGCCGGCCATGACCACGCTGAACGCGCCCGGGGCCGAGATGGCGCGCCTCGCCGTCGAGGCGCTCGTCGCCCGGCTCGACGCGGGTGCCGGTGCTGCCGGCGCCGCCGGTGATGGCACGGACGCGGGCACGGGTGCCGACGCGGCTGCCGAGCTGACGCAGGTGCTGCTGCCGTGCGTGCTGCACGTCGCGGGCTCGAGCGCTCCGGCCCCCGCGCCCCGCGCCTCCTGAGCGGGGGCGGCGCAGCGAGACCCCGGCGAATCGCCGAGACCCCCGTGCGCGCACGGGGGTCTCAGCGACCTGCTGGGGTCTCAGGGGAGGGCTAGCCCTTCGTGGCTCCGGCGAGGAGGCCGCGCACGAAGAACCGTTGCAGGGCGAAGAACACGATCAGCGGGACGATGATCGAGATGAACGCCCCCGCCGTGAGCAGCTCCCACGACTGGCCGTACGAACCCGAGAGGTCCTGCAGGGCCTTCGTGATCGGCAACCCCTGCCCCGAGGTGAACACCGTCGCCACGAGCAGGTCGTTCCACACCCACAGGAACTGGAAGATGCCGAAGGAGGCGATGGCCGGCATCGACAGCGGCAGCACGATGCGGAAGAACACCTGGCCGTGACCGGCGCCGTCCATGCGGGCGGCCTCGATGACCTCGGACGGGATCTCGGAGATGAAGTTGTGCAGCATGAAGATCGCCAGCGGGAGGGCGAAGATCGTGTGAGCGATCCACACCTTGGCGAACGAGCCGTCGAGCCCGTTCACCCCGAGCCCGGGCAGGATGTACAGCCCGCCGATCTGCAGACCGTCCGAGAACAGACGCAGCAGCGGCACGAGCGCCATCTGGATCGGCACGATCTGCAGGGCGAAGACCAGCACGAACATCGTGTTGCGACCCTTGAAGTCGATCCACGCGAAGGCGTAGGCCGCGAGGCTCGCGATCGTGATCGGGATCAGCGCCGCGGGCAGCGTGATGACGAGCGAGTTGAGGAACGCCTTGCCGAGGGTGAGGCTGTCGCCCGAGTTCAGCGCGTTGACGTAGTTGTCGAGCGTGAAGCCGGGGTTGGCGAAGACCGTCCACCAGCCGGTGGTCTTGATGTCGTTCGCGGGGCGGAACGACGAGATGAACAGACCGGCGGTCGGCAGCGTCCAGACGACGGCGATGATCAGCGCGGCGATGGTGGCGCCACGGCTGGTCGTGCCCTTCTTCAGCTTGCCGCTCGAGCTCTCGATCTTCGCGACGCCGCGCTGGAGCTGGCTCTCGGTGCCCGGGGTGACGGCGACACCGACCGGGGTGGGGGTGGCGGTCATCGGATCTCCCTCTGCTTCTGGATCTGGCGGGCGTTGTAGATGACGATCGGCAGCACGAGGATGAACAGGATCACGGCGAGGGCCGAGCTGTAGCCGGTGCGGCTGCCGAGCTGGAACTGCCGCACCATCTCGAACGCGAGGATCGTCGTGTCGTTGCGACCGCCGGTCATGGCCGAGACGATGTCGTAGACCTTGAGCGACGCGATCGAGATCGTGGTGAGCACCACGATGATGGTGGTCCGGATGCCCGGCACCGTGATGTGGCGGAAGGCCTGGAACCCGTTGGTCCCGTCGAGCGATGCGGCCTCGAGCTGCTCGGCGGGCACGCCCTTGATCGCGGCCGAGAGCACCGTCATGGCGAAGCCGGCCTGGGTCCAGATGAGCACGATCACGAGCAGCAGGGTGTTCCACGGCTCGAACCCGAGCCAGTCGACCGGCTGCCCGCCGAACGCGACGAGGATGCCGTTCAGCAGACCGATCTGCTCGCCCTGGCGGATGTCGTAGAAGAACTTGAAGATGATCGACGCGCCGACGAACGAGATCGCCATGGGCATGAAGACCAGCAGCTTGAGGAACTTCTCGCCGCGGCTCTTGTCGATGAAGACCGCGTAGGCGAGACCGATGGCGGTGGCCGTGATGGGGGCCAGCAGCACCCAGATGAGCGTGTTGCCGAAGGCGGTCAGACCGTCGGGGCTGGTGAACACCCAGATGAAGTTGTCGATGCCGGCGAAGCCCGACCCGTCGTTCTTCATGAACGCCTGACCGGCGGTCGTGATGGTCGGGTAGATCAGACCGATGATCAGGAAGAAGACCGCGGGGGCCATGAACCCGATGAGCTGCAGCGAGTAGCCGGCGCCGCGCTTCGAGCGGTAGTCGAGCAGGAACAGCCCGCCGCCGAGGACGGCGGCGATGACGGCGACCCACATGACCGAGTTGTAGAGGCCGAAGGCGAAGAGCACCACGACGGGGACGAGCACGCAGACGGCGAGCCGGAGGATCGTGTACTGCCGACCGCGGCGGGGCGCGAACTCGACGAAGACGAGCACGATGCCGACCAGGGCCGTGAAGGCGAGGAGGATCAGGGGGATCTGGGCGAGGGGAGGGATCCCCGCCAGCCACTGGAAGAAACTGGACATCGCTGTCCTTTCACGTTCGGGTTCCGATGAAGGAGCAGGCGTTCGCGCGACCGGGGCCGCTCGCGACGCTGCGAGCGGGTCGTGCGGGGTCGTGCGGGCGCGGGGTCAGGGGCCACCGACGAGCGGTGGCCCCTGATCAGCGGGGTGTTACGAGGTGTAGCCGGCCTGGATCTCTTCGAGGACCGTCTCGGTGTCCGAGCCGTCGATCCAGTCGACCATGCCCTTCCAGAACGAGTCCGAGCCGACCGACTTGGGCATCAGGTCGGAGCCGTCGAAGCGGAAGGTCGTGTCGGTGCCCTGCAGGATCTCGACGGCGCTCTTCAGCAGGTCGCTTCCGGCGTTCTCGGGGTCGAGGCCCTGGTTGGCCGAGATGACTCCACCGAGCGAGACGCGGCTGTTGGCCCAGTCGGCGCTGGCCAGGTAGGCCTGGACCTTGGCGGTGTCGTCGTCGTTCGAGAACGCGGCGACGAACTCGCCGCCACCGGTGACGGCGGCGGGGTCGCCCTCGGCCATCGGCGGGGTGAGGAAGGCCCAGACGTCTCCGTCTTCGGCGACCGTGGCGGGCTGTCCGTCGGCGTTGTCCGCCGCGGTCAGGAAGCCCTCGAAGAACGAGGCCTGGTGGGTCAGGGCGCAGCTGCCGTTCGCCACGTTGGTGGCGACGTCGCCGAAGGCCGTGGAGTTGATCGACTTCACGTCGCCGTAGCCGGCGTTGACCATCTCGGGGTCCTGGAGGATGGTGCCGACCGAGTCGAACGCGGCCTTGACGTCGGGGTCGGTGAACTCGGTGTCGCCGGCGACCCACGAGTCGTAGGCGTCCGGTCCGGCCTCGCGCAGCACGAGGTCCTCGATCCAGTCGGTGCCGGGCCAGCCCGAGGCCTCGCCCGAGTTGAAGCCGGCGCACCAGGGCGCCTCGCCGCTCTTCTCCTGGATGGTCTTCGAGACCTCGACGAGCTCGTCGTACGTCTTGGGGACCTCGACGCCCCACTCCTCGAACTTGGCGGGGGAGTACCAGACGTAGCCCTTGACGCTGGCCATCAGGGGGGCGCCGTACTGGGTGCCGTCGACCTGACCGTACTTCTGCCAGTCCTCCGACCAGCCCTCCTTGACGTTGGCGAGGGCGTCTTCGGGGAGCTCCTGCACCTTGCCCGAGGCGACGGTGTCGGCGAGCAGACCGGGCTGAGGGAAGATCGCGAGGTCGGGGGTGTCGCCACCCTGGACCTTGATGCCGATCTGCTTCTCGAACTCCTTGTCGCCCGTGTACTTGATGTCGATGTCGTTCTCGGTCTCCCAGTCGGCCCAGCTCTCCTCGAGCAGGGTCGCCTCGTCGCCGTTGATGGTGCCGTAGACGTTGACGACGCCGTCGGCGGTGCCGACCTCGGCTCCGCCGCCGCCACCGGCGTTGGGGTCGTTGGGGTCGGCGGTGCCGGAGCAGCCGACCATCAGGAAGCTGGATGCCGCCAGGATGGCCAGAGGGCCGGTGAATCGGCGGTGCAGGGATGCTCGCATTGTTATCTCCTCATTGAGTTGCAAGACCGGCGGCCGGGTGTGCTGTCAGCCGGTCTCCGCGACACGTCGTCGTCGACGCGCGTCGACTGTGAGTTTCACACACCCGCAGGAGGCGCGCAACCGCTCGTGCTAGGGCGCGGGTCACATCCGGATAACGGGTGCGGAACTGCCCCGCACGACCAGGCGCGGCGCGACGAGCACGTGGGGCGCGTCGTGCCGACGCCCCTCGATCCGGTCGACGAGATCGTCGACGGCGGCCGAAGCGATCTCGATTCCGGGAGGGCTCACCGTGGTGAGCGGAGGCGAGGTCATCTCGGCCGCCAGGTCGCCGATGCTCAGGGCGACGACGCTGATGTCGCCGGGGATCGATCGCCCGGCCGCGGCGGCCGACTGCACGAATCCGGCCAGGGCCATCTCGTTGAAGGCGAGCACCGCCGTCGGTCGCGCCGTCAGGGCGTCGAAGACGGCGAACGCCTCGCGGCCTCCCGGCACGGAGTTGTCGGCCAGGTGCGTGTCGAGGCGGATGCCGCGATCGAGGGCCGGTCGCCGCAGGGCGCTCGTCGCCCGGTCGAGGGGCCCCGACCCGCGCTCGGGCGACGCGATGCTCTGGCTGAGGAAGAACACGTGCTCGTGGCCGAGGTCGGCGAGGTGGTCGACGGCCTGGCGTCCGAGCGACTCGTAGTCGGCGTCGATGAACCAGAGCCCCTCGGCGTCGTCGGGTCGGCCGATGTTGCTGAACGGGACGCCCGAGTCGCTCAGCACGCCGACGCGGGCGTCGGCGGCGGTCAGCTCCATGAGGATCACGCCGTCGACGAGGCCCTCGCTGACCAGGCTGCCGAGTCCGTCGACGTCGTTGATCGGGTGCGACCAGAGGAGGAGGTGGTACCCGCGTTCGCGCGCCCGATCCGTGGCCGCGGCGACGTACTCGAACTCCGACGACGTGACCCCCCGGCGGCTGTAGGGGTAGTGCAGGGCGAGGATCCCGCCCCGCGAGCCGGCGAGTCCGCGGGCGAAGGCGTTGGGCGTGTAGCTGAGATCGGCCATGGCCTGCTCGACGCGCTGACGCGTGCCGGCCGAGATCGTGCGGCGACCGCTGATGGCGTACGAGACCGTGCTCGCCGAGACTCCGGCGAGCCGCGCCACATCGTCTCTCGTCGCGCCCACGGCCGATACCTCGCTTCGTCCAGCGTCGTTCGGAGGGGGAGACGACGTCGTCTGAGTGCTGAATGCCCTCGCTGGATCGTAGCCGGTGCGGGGGAGGCCGGAGGCGCGTCAGCCGGCGGGCGGCGGAGCGGTGGTGCCGCGCACCACGAGCCGGGTCGGCAGCTGGACCTCGGGCGTCGTGGGCGCGCCCCCGTCGAGCATCGTGAAGAGCATGCCGGCGGCGGCGCTGCCGAGGCGCTGCATCGGCTGCTGCACGGTGGTCAGCGGCGGGGACTCGCGTGACGCCTCGGGGATGTCGTCGAAGCCGACGATGCTGAGATCCTCCGGGACGCGGAGTCCGAGCTCGAGGGCGGTGCGCAGCAGCGCGATGGCCGAGAGGTCGTTCGTCGCGAAGACGGCGGTGGGTCGGTCGGCGCGCGTCAGCAGCGACCGCGCGGCCTGCCGCGCCGTGGTCAGCTCGAAGTCGCCGTGGCGGGTCAGACCGGGGTCGCGCGTGATGCCGGCCGCGCGCAGCGCCTGGACGTAGCCGGCCTCGCGCAGTGACGCCGAGCGGAGGTCGGGTCGCCCCGACAGGAACCCGATGCGACGGTGCCCGAGCGAGAGCAGGTGCTCGACCGCGAGCAGGGCCCCGCCTCGGCTGTCGGCCTCGACCGACGGCAGGTCGGTGCGCCCGGTGTGCGGGTCGACCGCGACGACCGGGATGCTCGCGGTCGTCGTCAGGACCGACGGCGTCACGAGGATGGCCCCGTCGATGAGGGTGCCGCTCAGGCGGCTGAGCGACTTGCGCTCCCAGCCGCTGTTCTCGCCGTGGTGGGCGCCGCTGTAGGCGAGCAGGTCGTACTCCGACCCGCGGGCCCGGACGGCGGCGCCGACGCCCTTGAGCACCTCCGAGCTGAACGGCTCGAAGTCGGCGACGAGCACGCCGATCACGCCGGTGCGGCGGGCGCGCATGCTGCTCGCGACGAGACTCGACTCGTAGCCGAGCTCGTCGACCGCGGCCATGACGCGCTCGGTCGCCTGGGCCGAGACCCCGTACCGGCCGTTGACCGCCTTCGAGACCGTGGCGACCGAGACGCCCGCGACCCTGGCCACGTCGTGGATCGTCACCCGGCTCGTCATCACGTCGTCCTCACGACCCGCAGCCTAGCCACGTCGAAATGGTTTTCGAAAACGTTTGACACCCGCGCGCCCGTTTTCGACACTGGGGCGACGCCGCGCATCGGAGCACGGCGCACTCGGCCGACCACGGCCGCTCAACGAAGAGGAACAGGTGGAACCATGACCACATCTCGACGGCTCCTGGCCGGGTCTGCGGCCCTGCTGATCGGAGCGGGACTGCTGACCGGCTGCAGCACCGGAGGAGGCGGGGGAGACGACGACGGGTCGCTCACCCTCTGGCAGAACTCGACCACCGGCCCCGGGCAGGACTTCTGGGTGAAGGCCGCGGCCGACTTCGAGGAGGCCAACCCCGACGTGACGATCGACGTCCAGACCGTGCAGAACGAGGACTTCGACAGCAAGCTGCAGACCGCCCTGAACTCCGGCGACGCGCCCGACGTGTTCCTGCAGCGCGGCGGCGGCAAGCTCTCGGCGATGGTCCAGGCCGGTCAGGTGAAGGACATCAGCGACGGCATCTCGGACGACGCCCGCGCCGACATCAGCGAGGGCACCTTCGGCGCCGGCTCGGTCGACGGCAAGGTCTACTCGATGCCCGTCGCCGTGCTGCCCGGAGGCTTCTGGTACAGCCAGGACCTCTTCTCGGAGGCCGGCATCGACGCGGCGCCGACCACGATCGACGAGCTCGACGACGCGGTCTCGAAGCTGAAGGACGCCGACGTGCAGCCCGTCGCGCTCGGCGGCAAGGACGCCTGGCCCGCCGCGCACTGGTACTTCTTCTTCGCCCTGCGCGCCTGCAGCAGCGACGTGCTCGAGCAGGCCGCGACCGACCGAGACTTCAGCGACCAGTGCTGGGTCGACGCCGCCCAGGACCTCGCCGACTTCCGCGACACCGAGCCCTTCAACGAGGGCTTCCTCACCACGGCCGCCCAGCAGGGCGCCGGCAGCTCGGCCGGCCTCATCGCCAACAAGCAGGCCGGCATGGAGCTGATGGGCGCCTGGAACCCCGGCGTCATCGCCTCGCTCACCCCCGACGAGAAGCCGCTGCCCGACCTGGGCTGGTTCCCGTTCCCTGAGATCGAGGGCGGCGACGGCGAGACCGGCGCCATCATGGGCGGCGTCGACGGGTACTCGTGCTCGACCGACGCTCCCGACTCGTGCGTCGACTTCCTGAACTACCTCGCGACCCCCGACGTGCAGACGGCCTACTACAAGGCCTTCAACGCGCCTCCGGTCAACACGGTCGCTCAGGAGTCGGTCACCGAGCCCTACCTGCAGGACGTCCTGGCCGCCTACAACGACGCCCCGTTCGTGTCGCAGTGGCTCGACACCGTCTACGGCCTGAACGTCGGCAACGCGATGAACGTCGCCGTCGTCGACCTGCTCTCCGGAGACGGCACGCCCGAGCAGTTCGTCGAGGCCGTCGACGCCGCCGCCAAGAAGGCGTAGGGGTCGCACCGTGAGTCTCCGCGAACCCTCCGTGCGGCCCGCCGCACCCTCGCGGGCTCACGCCACCGCCGGGGGCGATGCGCTCGCATCGCCCCCGGCGGCCTCCCGGGCCGTGTCCCGGAAGGGGCGTGGCGCCCAGGGCCTGGAGATCGCCCTCCTCGTCGGCCCGGCCCTCGTGGTCTTCCTGGCCTTCGTGGTGTTCCCGATCGTCATGGCCGCCTACTACGGCTTCTTCAGCTGGTCGGGATTCGGTGCGCCGACGGACTTCGTCGGGTTCCGCAACTACCTGACGATCTTCCAGGACGTCGCGTTCCTCGACGCCCTCCGCCACAACGCGACCATCGTCGTGCTGTCGCTCGTGCTGCAGGGCCCCGTCGCGATCGGCCTGGCGCTGCTGCTGAACCGCAAGCTGCGCGGTCAGTCGCTGATCCGCGTGCTGATCTTCGTGCCCTACGTCATCAGCGAGGTCGTCGTCGGCACCGGCTGGAGCCTCATGCTCCAGGGCAGCGGCGCCGTCAACGACATGCTGACGAAGCTCGGCCTCGGCTCGCTCGCGCAGGACTGGCTCGCCGACCCGAGCATCGCCATCTGGACCCTGCTGGTCATCATCACCTGGAAGTACGTCGGCTTCGCCGTCATCCTCTTCCTCGCCGGCCTGCAGGGCGTCCCCGAGGAGCTCAGCGAGGCCGCGGCCATCGACGGCGCGAGCTGGTGGCAGATCCAGCGCCGCATCACGCTGCCGCTGCTCGGCCCGACGCTGCGCATCTGGGCGTTCCTGTCGATCATCGGCTCGCTGCAGCTGTTCGACCTCGTCTACATCATCTGGGGTCAGTACATCGCGGCCACCGCCGGCACCTCGACGATGGCCACCTACATGGTCGCGAACGGCCGCACCTCGGGCAGCTACGGCTACGGCAACGCCGTCGCGGTCGTGCTGTTCCTCATCTCGCTCGTCGTCGCCCTCGTCTACCAGCGCTACGTGCTGCGTCGCGACACGGCCGGCGCCGTGACGACCTCCGCCACCACCGCAGGAGAAGAACGATGACCGCCTCGACCCTCGCCGCGCCTCCTCGGGGCCGCGGGCCCGCGTCGCACGACGCGCAGCCGACGAAGCGCAGGAGGCGCGGGATCGCCGATCCCGGACGCGGCGTCGCGTACGTGGTCGCCCTGGTCGTCATCGTGGCGATGCTCGCGCCCGTCGCGTTCATCGTGCTCGGCGGGTTCCGCACGAACGCGCAGATCACGACCGACCCGTCGGGGTTCCCGAGCCCGTGGCAGATCGGCAACTACATCGACGTGCTCGTCGAGGGCACGTTCTGGCGGCAGGTCGGCAACTCGCTGATCTCGGCCGGCGCCACCACGATCGGCACCGTCGCGCTCGGCCTCGCCGCGAGCTACGTGCTGGCCCGCTACCGGTTCGCCGGACGCGGCGTTCTCTACGCGATGTTCGCCGCGGGGCTGATGTTCCCGATGACCGTCGCGATCACGCCGCTGTACCTGGTGATCCGCGACCTGGGGCTGACGAACTCGCTGGCCGGGGTGATCCTGCCGCAGATCGCGTTCGCGCTGCCGACGACGATCATCATCCTCGTGCCGTTCCTCCGTGCGATCCCCGACGAGATCGAGGAGGCCGCGTTCATCGACGGCTGCAGCCGCCTCGGCTTCTTCTTCCGCATGGTGGTGCGCCTGTCGCTGCCGGGGGTCATCACCGTCGGCATCCTCGCGTTCATCGGGGCGTGGAACTCGTACCTGCTGCCGCTGTTCATCCTCAACGATCCGTCGACGTTCACTTTGCCGCTCGGCGTGCAGGCGTTCTCGTCGCAGTACTCGGTCGACACCGCCCGGGTGCTGGCCTTCACGGCTCTGTCGATGCTGCCCGCGCTGATCTTCTTCAGCCTGTTCGAACGCCGCATCGTCGGCGGACTCACCGGGGCGGTCAAGGGATGACCGCCGCCGACACCGGCACCCTCCGGGTCGACCGGACCCCGACCGCACCAGCCCAGGAGGCGCGAGCCGACATGACCGACACCATCGACGCACCGCAGACGGTCCAGCCCGACGAGACCGTCGTGCGCGGCGAGCCCCGCGCCTCCCACCGGGTCCGCTCGCTGCTGGCCGACATGACCCTCGACGAGAAGCTCGCCCAGCTGGTCGGCTGGTGGGTCGATCAGGGGGCTGACAACGTGGCCCCGATGCAGGGCGAGATGGCCACGTCGGGTGACTACGAGGAGGCCACCCGGCACGGGCTCGGTCACCTGACGCGGGTCTACGGGACGCGACCGGTGGACCCGGTCGAGCGCGCCTCCTGGCTGTGGCGCGAGCAGCGCCGCCTGCGCGACGAGACCCGTCTCGGGATCCCGGCCCTCGTGCACGAGGAGTGCCTGACCGGGCTCGCGGCCTGGCAGGCGGCGACGTTCCCGACGCCTCTGGCCTGGGGCGCCTCGTTCGACCCGGAGCTCGTCGAGCGCATGGCCGAGCTGATCGGCGGGTCGATGCGCGAGCTCGGCGTGCACCAGGGTCTCGCGCCGGTGCTCGACGTGATCAGGGACCCGCGCTGGGGACGCGTCGACGAGTGCATCGCCGAGGATCCGTACGTGGTCGGCACCATCGGCACCGCGTACGTCCGGGGGCTGCAGGCCGCCGGCGTCCACGCCACGCTCAAGCACTTCGTCGGCTACTCGGCGTCGGTGGCGGGGCGCAACCATGCACCGGCGCAGATCGGGCCGCGGTTCGTCGAGGACGTCCTGCTGCCGCCGTTCGAGATGGCCGTGCTCGACGGCGGGGTCCGCTCGGTGATGAACTCGTACGCCGAGATCGACGGCGTGCCCGTCGCCGGCACGCCCGAGTACCTGACCGAGCTGCTGCGTCGCCGCTGGGGGTTCGACGGGGTCGTCGTGTCGGACTACTTCTCGGTGGCGTTCCTCCAGGTGATGCACGCCGTCGCGGGCGACCGGGGCGAGGCTGCCGCACTGGCCCTCGAGGCCGGCATCGACGTCGAGCTGCCGACCGGCGACGCCTACCTCGAGCCGCTCGCCGAGCGCGTGCGATCGGGGCTCGTCGACGGGGCGCTCGTCGACCGGGCCGTGCTGCGCGTGCTCGCGCAGAAGGAGGACCTCGGGCTGCTCGACGAGACGTTCGAGACGCCACCGCCGTCGGTGTTCGATCTCGACTCGGCCGAGCACCGGGTCGTCGCGCGCCGCCTGGCCGACGAGTCGGTCGTCGTGCTGACGAACGACGGGGTGCTGCCGCTCCTGGGCCCGGGTGTCGGTGCCGGTGCGGCCGCCGGCCCGGCCGCGGTCGCGGTGCTCGGGCCGAACGGCGACAGCGCCGAGGCCCTGATGGGCTGCTACTCGTTCGTCAACCACGTGCTGGCGCACCACCCCGGTGTGCCGCTCGGCATCGAGCTGCCGACCGTCGCCGAGGCGCTGCGTCACGAGCTGCCCGACGCCGAGGTGACGATCGCGGCGGGCTGCGACGTCGAGGGCGACGACCGGTCGCGCATCGTCGCCGCCGTCGAGACCGCCCGCGGCGCCGACGTGGCGATCGTGGTGGTCGGCGACCGCGCCGGTCTGTTCGGGCGCGGCACCGTCGGCGAGGGCAACGACGTCGAGAGCC
Organism: Frigoribacterium sp. Leaf263; assembly: GCF_001422285.1. Classification (GTDB taxonomy): domain Bacteria; phylum Actinomycetota; class Actinomycetes; order Actinomycetales; family Microbacteriaceae; genus Frigoribacterium. The sequence goes on along the minus strand of NZ_LMMO01000004.1, from coordinate 78,270 downwards.
TCGAGCTGCCGGGTGTGCAGCGCGAGCTGGTCGAGGCCGTCGTCGCGACCGGCACGCCCGTCGTGATGGTCGTGCTCTCGGGGCGTCCGTACGCGATCGGCTGGGCGATCTCGGGCGCGGGGGCGCCGGCCGCCGTCGTGCAGGCGTTCTTCCCGGGCGAGGAGGGCGGCGCAGCCGTCGCCGGCATCCTGTCCGGCAGCGTCGAGCCCTCGGGTCACCTGCCGGTGTCGCTGCCGCGCTCGGCCGGGGCGCAGCCGTTCTCGTACCTGCACCCCGTGCTCGGCGGGCCCTCGGAGGTCACGAGCGCCGACAGCACCCCGGTGCTCCCGTTCGGCCACGGTCTGACCTACACGACGTGGAGCCGCTCGGACCTCGCCGTCGGGTCGGCGGGTGGCGTCGGGTCGGCCGGAGAGGTCGCCGCCGGCGGCTCCTTCACCGCGTCGGTGCGGGTCGCGAACACGGGCGACCGGCCCGGCATCGACCTCGTTCAGCTCTACGCCCGCGACGTGATCGGCTCGGTGACCCGTCCGGTCGCGCAGCTGCTCGGCTACGCGCGGGTGACGCTCGCACCGGGCGAGGAGGCGCGGGTCGAGTTCACCGTTCCCACCTCTCGTCTGGCCTTCACCGACCGGCACGGCCGCCGCGTGGTCGAGCCCGGCGACGTCGAGCTCTGGGTCGGCCCGTCGTGCGACACCCGCGAGACGGAGGCGCGCCTCCTGCTCACCGGCGACGTGCACCCCGTCTCGCTCGACGACCCCCGTCTCGTCGCGGTGGAGGTCGCGCCCCTGGGCTGACGCCGCCGGCCCGAGGACGGCCCGGCATCACGACGTGAACGGGACACCGCGAGATCCAGCGGTGCCCCGTTCGCGTCTCCGTGCGCGGCTCAGACTCTGTGATCGTCAGGTGTCCGAGGGGACGCGAGACCCTGCCAGAAGACCGACTCGGGACGGTGCTGTCCGGCGATGTGGGGAAGGGCCGGCACGCCAGCCTGGCCACGGACGATCAGATCATCGAGGGACGCGATGGCGTCGAGCACGGATCGGGGGTGGAACTGGCCGATCTTTCGCTTGGCTTTGGCTCGCACGTTGTTCGGGGTCGGTCCCGCGTCGATGATCGAGTGATGCCAGAGACGACTGTGATGCGCGCAGCGGTTACGCAGATAGACCAGGGTCCGCACGCGGTAGGCGAAGCCTGCTTTCGCCACCCCGAGGCTCGTCGCCACGTCGTCGGCCAGGGACGCTCCAGCGCCACGCTCGATGCACCTCGAGAGGGTGCCGAACGACAGGGCCTCGATCGCTGACCACACCGGTAGGTCGCGGAAGTCCGGCGCACCGTCGGCGGCGGTCCGGAAGTGGAGGACGTGGCGCTCGCGGCTGCGAGTGATGTCGCGAAGAATCGCGTCGACTGTCGGTTCCCTGTCGACGGCATCCGTGTAGAACCTCTGCTCGAGGTACCGCCCATAGGGTCCGTGGATGTGAGCGATTGCGGACGCGGTGTGGGTCCGCAGCAGGAGCTCAGCGCTGGCCAAGGGCTTGACCAGTGCGGTTCGGAGCGCCTCGTCGGCTTCATAGACGCCACGGATCTCGTCGAAGGTCGTACCGGGGCGGAAATCATCGTCACCGCCATGCGGCGCGATCTGGAAATACCGTGCGTACCCGGAGAAGCGGTAGTAGTTGTTCGCCGCGAGGAACCGCGCGCACTCGGCCTCGTCAGCGATGGCGAGGTTGCGCGTCGACATCAGAGCGACCTGCTGGTCCACGGTCAGGCTGGGTTTCACTAGCCCCTCGAAAAGAAAAAGGCCCCTCCCATTTGAGCATCGTCGAGAGGCTTGGGAGGGGGTCGATTGCTCTCATGGTAGCTCAGCGAGGTCGTCCGCGCACGTGCCGGCAGCGCACCGGGGGATAACCCCCGCGCGGGTCTGGGTGCGGGCGTCATAGGGCGGCGCGGCGGGCGTCGCGAGGATCGTAGGCATGGAAGATCACGCCGCCCCCACCCCGTCCGCCGCCCGCTCCGAGACCCGCTCGACCGGCGCCTCCGTCCCCGCCCGCCGTCTGCGCGCCGCCGCGACCGTCGCCCTCGGCGTCGCCGGCATCGCCGCCCTGACCGGCTGCTCGACCCTGGTCGGCGCCGCCGAGAAGGCCGTCGGCAGCGAGCCCGTGCAGCAGCGCCACTACGACGTCCACGCCGACGCCCCGAGCTCGCGCACCTCCGACGACATGGCCTGGTTCCTGCCCGACTGGGTCCCCGAGGACGCCCGCGACATCGACGTGCGTCTGCACGTCTCGCAGCCCGGCTACGAGCTCTCGTTCGTCTCCGATGAGGGCGTCGACCTCGACGCCTGCGAGCCCGTCGACGGCGACCTCGGCGGCCCGGCGATGCCGGCCGAGACGCTGCCGCAGCCGCTCCCCACCACGGGGCTCGTGTCGTGCGGCGACGGTCGCGTGACCGCCTCCGTCGACGACCGCTGGGCCAGCTGGACCACCGCCGAGGCCGTGCCCGGCGACGACGGCGGCAGCACGCTCCGTCAGTAGCCCGCCCGACCCGACCCGCGCCTCCTCGGCCCCCCCTCGACAGGACGTACCCCATGACCCACCCCGCAGCACACCCCGCAGCACACCCCACGACCACCACCCCCATCAGCCGGGGAGGCGCGGCGCCCGTCGCCCGCGTCGAGAACGTCACGAAGTCGTTCGGCCTCGGCGACGGCCGCGTCGACGCCCTGCGAGACGTCTCGCTCGACCTCCGCGCCGGCCAGTTCACCGCCGTGATGGGCCCGAGCGGCTCGGGCAAGTCGACGCTCATGCACATCACCGCCGGGCTCGATCAGGCGACGTCGGGCCGGGTGCTGCTCGGCGACACCGACATCACGCGGCTCGACGACACGCAGCTGACCCTGCTGCGTCGCCGCCGCATCGGCTTCGTCTTCCAGGCGTTCAACCTCGTGCCGACGCTCGACGTGTCGGCCAACATCGAGCTGCCCTTCCGGCTCGACGGCCGCCGCGCGACCGCCGACGAGCGCGCGTGGATCGGCTGGCTCGTCGGCACCCTCGGTCTCGACTCGCGCCTGACGCACCGTCCGCACCAGCTCTCGGGCGGTCAGCAGCAGCGGGTCGCCATCGCCCGCGCGCTCGCCACCCGGCCCGACCTGATCTTCGCCGACGAACCCACCGGCAACCTCGACTCGAAGGCGGGGCGCGACGTGCTCGAGGTGCTGCGCACGGCCTCGCGCGACCACGGCCAGAGCATCGCCATGGTGACGCACGACCCGGTGGCGGCGAGCTACGCCGACCGCGTGGTGTTCCTCGCCGACGGACGCATCGTGCACGAGGTCGGCGCCAGCACGCCGGCCGAGATCTCGCAGGTCATGCTCGACCTGGAGCGTGCCGCGTGAGCGCCGCGACCGCGTCCGTGACCGCTCCCCGGCCCGGCGGCGGCCCCGGCACCCGCAGCTCGGAGCGCTCCGCCGGCACCGCCCCGCGCACCCGCTCCGCCCTCGTCGAGCAGCTGCTCGAGCACCGCCCCAGCGTGCTCGTCGCGGCCCTCGGCACGACGTTCGGCGTGGCGCTGCTCTCCGTGTCGCACATCGTCGAGCAGCTGATCGCCTCCGACCCGGCGGTCGCGGCCAGCGGGACCGTCTCGACGATGCTCGATCTCGTCGCGTCGGTCTTCGTCGGACTCGCGCTCTACGTCGGGGCGATCGTCACGGCGAACACCTTCACCACCGTCGTCGCGGGGCGCACGCCCACGATCGCCCTGATGCGCCTGCTCGGCTCGTCGGCCCGCGACCAGCGTCGGTCCGTGGCCCGCGAGGGGCTCCTCGTCGGGGTCGCCGGTGCGCTGATCGGCATCGTCGTCGGCACCCTGCTCGTCGTCGTGGCCGTCACCGTGCTGGTCGCGCGGGGCACGCTGCCCGATCTCGACTACGCGTACGTCTCGGTCGGCGGTCTCGTGCCGGCGGTCGCCGTCGTCGCGACCACCGTCGCCGCGGCCTGGATCGGCTCGCGCCGCGTGCTGCAGGTCACCCCGCTGCAGGCGACGGGAGTCGTTCAGGAGGAGCCGGTCGGCTCGCGCCCCCGCCGGGTGCTCCGCACGGTGTTCGCGGCGCTGCTCGTCGTCGGGGGTGGACTGCTGCTGCTCGCCGGGGTGGTCATCGGCCTGGCGGACGCGATCGGCGTGCTGATCGCCTTCGTCGGAGGGGTCCTCTCCTTCTCGGGCGTCGTGGTCGGCGCCCACACCGTGATGCCGGCGATGCTCGCCGGGGTCGGTCGCCTCTTCGGCGGCGGCCAGGTGGCGCGGCTCGCGGCCGAGAACGCCGTGCGTCAGCCCGAGCGGAGCACCCGCGCCACGATCGGCATCGTCATCGGCGTGACCCTGGTGACGACCATGTCGGTGGCGCTCGAGACGCTCCGCACGTTCATCGGACGGCTGTCGGAGGATCCGGTCTACGCCGCCGAGCTCGACACGATGTTCACGACCACGCTGCTGATCATGGCGGGGCTCGTGGGCTTCTCGGCCGTCATCGCCGCGGTCGGCATGGTCAACGACATGTCGCTCAGCGTGCTGCAGCGTCGTCGCGAGCTCGGGCTGCTGCGCGCCGTCGGCTCGACCGTCGGGCAGATCCGCGGCATGATCCTGCTCGAGGCCGCGCAGATGGCCGTGACGGCGATCGTCGTCGGAGTCGTGCTCGGAACCGTCTACGGCTGGGCCGGGGCGCAGGCGCTGCTCGGCTCGGCGAACCAGGGTCTGCTCATCGCGCCGACGCTGCCGCTCCCGCTGCTGGTCGGGCTGGCCCTCACGGCCGCCGTGCTCGCCGGCGTGGCCGCGCTGGTGCCCGCCCGCCGGGCGACCTCGGTGACGCCGGTCGAGGCGCTCGCCGCCCGCTGAGCCGCGCCGCGCCTCCTCGGCTCGCGCCGCAGCTCCCCCGCTCGTGCTGCACCCGGTTTTCGGCTCTACACCCCGATAGATGGGGGTGTGGCGCCGAAAACGGGGTGTCGCAGGAGGCGCGGGGGACGCGGGCGGACGGGGTGTAGCTTCAGACGCACAGACAAGTGGGTTCACACGGGGGTGTGGTGGGCATGGCGACGATCGAGTTCGACGACGGGGCGGCTGACGCGTTGATCGCTGCGGCGGACGGGGCATCGAGCGACCTGCGCACGCAGGCGATGGCGAACCGGATGCAGGTCGAGTCGGTCGTGCCCGACTTCCAGGGCGCCTACGCGACGCTGTTCACCCAGGCCAGCACCGTGCGGTCGGAGGACACCCAGAAGCTGGCCGGGGTTCTGTCGGATCTGAGCGGTGCCGTGGGAACGGCTAAGCAGGAGGCCGAGAGGGAGCGCCAGCGTCTGCGTGACGTCGACAGCTGGACCACGCGCGAGACTGCCCGTGATGAGCAGCGGGCGTCGGGGGACTTCCTGCAGGGGGCGTCGGCGTTCGCCACGTCACTGACCGACCCGCGCCCCAGCGATGTCGCCGTGAAGCCGAAGCCGATCGCGGCGTCGTTCAGCGCGCGCGTGCGCAACCGGACGAGCGGCGGCTCCTCGGGCGGGATGTCGTCGGCCGATCCCGATCTGCTCCGGACTTTCGCCGCCGCGAGCCGAGCGTCGGACCTGAGCTCGGCGCAGCACGTGATCCAGATGAAGAACGCTTGGGCCGGCTTCACATCAGCGTGTTCGTGGGTGCCGATCGACTCGTCGACGGCGATATCGAGTCTTGACGTGCTGATGACCGAGAACGCGGCGGACGCGACGTGGCTCGACGGAATCGCGGCGGCGTTCGAGGAGGCGGGGGGCGGTTCGCTTCCGGACCTCAGCCTCGACTCGGTGGCGGTGACGTCCGCGTCGCCCGCGCTCACGAGGCTGCTGCAACCGGGCCTCACGCCGGCGGAGGTGGCGGAGGCTTATGCGCAGCTGCCGCAGACCGACGCCTACATCTCCGGCTTGCCGCTGGCGACCCAATATCTGTTCGCGAACCTCGACGGCGTGCCCGCGTCGAAGCGCGACATAGCGTCGCGAGCCGTGCTGGACGCCGCTGTCGAGGATCCGGAGCGGGTCTATCAGCTGATGGGCTTTGGCGGGGACCGGAACCGGGGGCTCCCGGCCTTCGAGGAGCAGGTGAAGGCGCTCAGCGATGCCGTGGACGACGCGGATGAAAGGGCACGGTACCTCCCGGGGGAACAGGTCGATAAGGCGGCGCAACTCGTCGGATTCGGTGAGCATGACGGGGCCCTTGTGGCTGCGATCTCGTTGGGGAACGTCGAAACGGCGTCGAATGTGACTGTCAATGTGCCGGGCATGGACTCCAACGCCGCTGGCCTATCGAGTTCGATTAAGGCCTCAGAGCAATTGATCACAGCCGCCTTCGACGAGAACAGGCACGAGTCTTACGCCGTCGTTTCGTGGTTCGGCTATAACTCCCCGAACAAGGGCGAAGTGGCGTTCTCCGCCAGGGCGTCATCTGGCGCTTCTGAGCTGGCCTCGTTCTTAGACGGTGTGCACGACAGCAGAGCCAGCACCGCACCGGATTCTGTGACCGTCATGGCTCACTCTTATGGTTCGACGACGACCTCTGAGGCCCTCTTGCTCACGCAGAACCGGGTGGATTCGTTCATCTCTTACGGTTCCGTTGGCCTGACGGAGGAGGCTACGGTCGAAGAGCTGAATGCTGACGCAGTCTTTTCTACGCTCGCCGCCGGTGACGGCCTCGCTCCATTCGGGCTGTGGCTCGGGCAGAACAGCCGGACTGATCCATCGGAGGTTCCAGGGGTGCAGCAATTTTCATCCGAGGGCGGACCAGGGACCGAAGCCGTGACCCAGCACAACATGTGGACGGACTTCGAGTCCGACCAAACGGGATACCTTGCTGCCGATTCGACATCCCTCATGACTAGCTCGCAGATCGTAGCCAACGGAAGACCGGACTGATGAATCGAGCTATGAAATCGAGCCTGCATCATCACGTCGCCGCTGTGGTGTCGACGCTCTTGGTGATCGCGATGACAGGATGCGCCGCGAGCGCAGGGAATGGAGATGACGTGACGGGACAGGACGTTCGGGATGCGGCGGGGATGACTCAGACGGAGGTGGCTGGGCTGTCGGTGGAGGACGAGTTCGGGCTGGCGTCGGAGCGGTATGTCGAGATGCAGGGTGTGCTCGAGGAGGCGCAACTTCAGATCTCGAACGGTGCATGGTTCTGGAACGGTGGCGATGTGCTTCCTGTCGCGGCGGGGGCCGACGCGTTCGGCGAGCCTCTGCCGGGGGCTGACGATGACAACTCTTACTTCTTCACTGCAGGGCGGATCCTCGAGCCGGAGGGCGCCGAGGGTGCCCGGAGCGATCTCGATCCGATGATCGAGTACTTCGACCAGAAGGGCTGGGAGTCGGGTAGTCGCGAGATCGGCCGCAACTTCGAGGCGAGGGCCGACAGCGGTGACGGTTGGTGGGTCACCTATACGGTTCGTCCGAACGGCCAGTACTCCCTCGCTGTGTACAGCGAGCCGTTCTGGACGAACGATTCGGGCGCGCTGTTCTCGGCGATCGCCGATCGTGATCCGGCCGACTTCCCTGAGGAGTCCGTGCCCGGCGAGTACCCGCCGTTCCCGTCGTGGAGCGATCCGGTGCAGTCGTAGATCATGCTGCGATCCGGGGGTGTTCTTCGAGCGGTGGTGCTGTCGATGGTGACAGTGTGCGCGGTGGCGGGGTGCGCCTCCGGGGCGGGGTCTGCTCTCGGCGATGAGCCTCGCGACGCGGCGGGGATGACTCAGACGGAGGTGGCCGGGCTGTCGCTCGAGGAGGAGTTCGGGTTGGCGTCGGAGCGGTACGTCGAGATGCAGGGCCTGCTCGAGGAGGCGCAGCTCCAGATCTCGGACGGCTCATGGATCTGGATCGGTGGGGACGTGCTGCCCGTCATGGGCGGGGCGAATGCTTACGGTCAGGCGCCCGAGGGTGCCGCTGAGGAGAACAGTTACTTTTTCCAGACCAGTCGGAACGTCACTCTCGAGGGGGCCGAGGGCGAGCGTTCCGACCTCGATCCGATGCTCGAGTACTTCGACGAGAAAGGCTGGGAGTCGGGAACCGCCGAGATCGGTAGCGAATTCGAGGCCCGCGCCGATACAGGCGACGGCTGGTGGGTGACCTACACGGTGCGGCCCAACGGGCAGTACACGGTGGCTGTGTACAGCGAGGTGTTCTGGACGAACGATTCGAGTGCTGTGAGGTTCGCGATCGCCGATCGCGATGCGCCTGGTTTCCCGGATGAGTCCGTGCCGGGCGAGTACCCGCCGTTCCCGTCGTGGGACGACCTGGTTCAGCCGTAGCGCGTGGTCGGCACCCGGGACGGTTCGCGACCGGCCAGGGCGCACCGGCCAGGGGGCACCGGCCAGGGTCGCCGGCCCCGGTGTCACCGGTCGGACCTATGGTCAGCCGACATGGGAGTCCAGTCGTCGTTCGTCAACGCCGCCGCCGTCCTCGCGAAGCGGCCGCTGGAGCACCCCTACGCGATCCCGCCCGAGCCGGGCGCGCAGGGGTTGTGGCTGATCAGGCAGGGGGCGGCGGCGCCGCTGGGCTACGTGCGCCAGCGTCCGGTGCTCGGCGGATACGCGTTCGACGTCTACGCGCACTGCCGCGACGAGGGAGGGCGTCGCCCCTGGCTGCACACCGCCGACAGCTTCAACTCGGCCGTCGCCTGGGCCGTGCAGCACGACTCCGAGATCCGAACGCTGATCGCGCGCCACGCCCCCGAGCCCGACCCCTGGCCGGCCTGATCGCGGCGAGTCGGGGGATGACGCCGAGGGGACGGAGCCGAGGAGGCGCGGCTGACGCAGGCCAGCCGGGCACCTCCCGCGCGTCCCGGGTGGTGTCCTCTCCGCCGAGCTCTTACGCAAGCATGCGTAACAGTTCCTGAGCGGGGACACCCGCCCGCTCGCGTCTCGACCTGGGGGCTGGTGCTGCGCATGCATGCGTAACAGCTCGCGAGTGACAGCACCGCCCCCCGCCCCTACGATCGCCGCATGGCCCATCGACCGCGACCTCGCGCCATCAGAGCGGCCGCACTGACGCTCGTCGTCGCATCGATCTCGGTGCTCAGCGCCTGCGCACCCGTCCCCGAGGCGGTCCGGGGCACGTGGACGCTCTCCGCAGGGCGCGACGACCACGGCGCCTTCGACCTGACGACCGGCCAGGCGACCGCCCGACTCGTCATCGACGGGGGCCGACTCGAGGGCACGAGCATCTGCACCTCCGTCGCCGCCCGCATCGAGAGCGTGGACCCGTGGCACCTCGTCGACGTCGTGTCGACCGAGCAGGCCTGCCTCGATTCCGCCGCGAACGACCTCACCGCCCGGTACCTGTCCGCACTGGTCGACGCCGAGCACGCCCGGGTCGAGAACGCGCAGCTCGTGCTGATCGGAGAGCGATCTCGCCTCGTCTTCAGCCCAGCCTGAAGCAGCGAGGCCCGGACGCCAGCACTACAGCAGCACCACGAGCTTCCGAGCCGAGACTCCGGCGCGCTGACGGTCGACCGCGCCCTGGATCGCGCCGAGCCCTTCGCCGGCGACCAGCGCCTCCGGGACCGCGCGCAGCGACCCGTCGGCCAGACCCCGCGGCACGATCCCGCCCCACAGCTGCTCGCCGAGATCGTCGTCGCGCAGACTGCTGCCCCACACGAACCGGGCGACGACCTTCGCCTGCCGCGCAGCCAGCAGCGATCGCGCCGTCGCCAGCCCGAGACGCGCGAATGTCGGCAGCGCGTTCGGCACGAGAGGTCTGCCCGTCGAGACGTCGGCGACCTCCGCGAGCGACACGGGGGTGCTCAGCAGAGCGAGACGGGATCCGCCGGTCCGAGCCAGCAGGCGGATGCACGCCTCCGTCGACCCCAGCCCGATCGCGACCGCCCCGGCGACGGTCCGCCCTGCGATCACGGTCACGAGCTTGTCGACCACCTCGGGGTCGCGGTAGTCGTACACATGCGTCGCGCCCAGCGCCTTGACCGTCTCCGCGTTCGCCGCCGACGCCGTGCTCACCACGTCGTACCCCGCCGCCGTCGCCAGCTGCACCGCGTTCATCCCGACGCTCGTCGACCCGCCCCAGACGACGACCACCTCGCGCTCGCGGGGAGCCGGGCCTCCGGCATCCGACACCGCGCCTCCGGCGTCCGCAGCAGACCGGGGCAGCCGCAGCCCGAGGTGCCGCTCCTGGAACAGCGCGCACGCCGCCGTCGACACCCCGAGCGGCAGCACCGCCGCCTGCTCGAACGACAGATCGTCGGGGATCACCGTCGTCAACCGTTCGAGCAGGGCCGTGTGCGTCTGGAACGCTCCCTCGTGCCGCGGGTCGCGCCCCTTGTCGGTGCCGGTCGCGAGCCCGACCACCCGGTCGCCGACCGCGAGTCGCGTGACCGCCGAGCCGACGGCGACCACCTCGCCCGCGACGTCCGTGCCGAGCACCGCGGGGTGCGTGAGCCAGCGGTACGTCATCCGACCCGTGCCCTGCACCACCCAGTCGAGCGGGTTGACCGCCACGGCCCGGACCCGCACGACCACCTCGTCAGCCGCCGGAGCGGGCATCTCGGCCGGACCGACCTCGAACGGGGTGCGGGGCGAGCGCAGGAACGCGGCGGTGTTCGCGAGGGTCATGCCCTGATCCTGTCACCGCCCGCCCGCCCGGAGCCGAGGAGGCGCGGGTCGCGGATCAACGCCGGCTCGCCACCCAGAGCGCGTCGCCGACCACGAACACGACCAGCGTCACGCCGAGCAGCGGCAGGAACAGCGCCAGCAGGCCGCCGCCCACGAGCACGAGCGCGACACCCCACCACGGCGCCCGGGCCAGCGCCCCCGCCGGAGCGGCCGCACCCGGCCGCAGCCGCGCCGCGCCGACCGCGCCGCCGGGCCGCGGCGCGCCGCGGGCACCGGTACCCAGGGGCCCTGCCGCGCGCGTCGGTCGCCGCTTCCACCACATGAGGTACCCGAACACGACCATCACCGCGATGCCGAGCGCCGTGACCGCGAGCAGCAGCTGATTCGCCAGGCCGAACATCGACCCCATGTGCGTGTCGACGCCCCAGCGCGCGAGCTTGGCCATGACCGGGTAGTCGGCGAAATCGGTGCGTCCGACCACCTCGAGCGTCGACCCGTCCACCGCCACGGCGTCGACCTCGGTCGGGAAGCTGCGCTGGATCTCGGTGACCGTCCAGGCGCTCGCGGCGTCGGCGGGCGGCTTGATCTCGACGAGCCCGGTGTTCACGTTGACGGTCCGGGCGACCTCGAGCACGGCGTCGAAGGTGGTCGGGTCCGCTTCGGTGAGGGGCGCCTCCTCGACTCCGTGGTGTCCGGCGTGCGGGTCGGCGGCGACGTCGGCCGCATCGCCCGACGACGACCCCGCGCCCGCCGACGAGCCCGACCCCGACCCCGGCTCCGGCAGCGCCGTCGTCAGTGCGGGGTTCGACCAGCTGAGCGCCGACCGCAGCCCGGTCACGTTCTCGCCCGCGAACTGCGACCAGGTGATGCCCGTCGCCGACAGGAACAGCGCCCCGATCAGCAGCCAGATCCCGGTCGAGGCGTGCCAGCTGAAGATCCGCCGGTGACCGGTCGCGCCGGTGTCGGGTCGCAGCATGCCGCGTCGGGCCCGCGCCCGGTCGGCCGGACGCGTCCGCCGCCGCGCCGCCCGCCACCGCACGAGCCAGAGACCCGCTCCCGCGACGACGACGACGCCGAGCCAGCTGGCGGCCAGCTCGCTGTAGAGCCGCCCGGCGTCGCCGAGCCCGAGACTGCGGTGGAAGTCGCTCACCGCGGTCCGCAGCGGCAGCGCCCCGCTCGTCCCGTACACCGGCAGGTCGCCCCGCACCTCGGCGGTCGCGGGGTCGACGAAGATCGCGCGCGTCTGACTCTCGATCAGGTCGTCGCCCGTGAACATGACCCGCGTCGTGTCACCCGCCTCCGGAGCGGGCCGCACCGCGACCAGCGCTCCGTCGTCGCCCACGACCTGCTCGGCGGCCTCGATCTGGTCGGCCAGCGGCAGGGCCGCAGACTCGGCGCTCGCCGCGGGCACCGTGAGCTCGTCGGCGTAGACGACCCGCTCGATGGACGGGGTCAGGGCGTAGGCGGCTCCGGTCAGCGCCGCGACGAGGATGAACGGCCCGACCAGCACCCCCGCGAAGAAGTGCAGCCGCAGCAGCATCGGCGCGAACCAGCCGCCGCGGGCGGGTGCGGGGCGGGGTGCCGCGGGGCGCGGTGCCGAGGAGGCGCGGGTCGTCTCGGACCCCGATCGCGCGTCGTCCGTGCCGTCCCCTGCCGCCCGTCCGGGGTCGCGAGGCGACTCGCCGGATCGGGCCGCGCCTCCTCGGCCCACGTTCCCGGCGTCGGTGCCGTCGTGCTCTGCGGCGCTCATCGACGTGCCTCCTGCTGGCGACGGAGGCCGATGGTCAGCAGCACGACGGCGACGACCCCGACGGCGAGCCCGGCGACACCGAGCAGTCGAGCCGTGTCGTCGATGGGCGAGGCGGCGCTGGTGGTGGCGGCGGTGGCCGTCGCGTCCGATGCGTCCGCCGGGTCCGTCGCGCCCGTGCCCGAGGCGGCGTCCGTCAGCACCAGCGCGGGCGCCGGCTCGTTCGGCTCGGGGGCGTCGGGGTCGGACGAGGGCAGCTCGCTCCACGAGTACGACCCCGACTCGCAGGTCTGCACGGTCGGGAACGCGACGAGGTCGCCGGCCTGCCCGTCGACCGGCAGCAGCGCCGAGATCTCGACCGTGTCGCGGAACCCGTCGGGCAGCGGGGTGTCGGCCGTGTACGTCACCGTCGTCGCCTCGAGCACGCTCGGGTCGGCGGGCGGGGCGGACTCCGTGATGGTCCAGCCGGGCTTCACGGTGGGGGTCACCGACTGGACGCCGGCGGGCAGCTCGATCGCGAGCGACGTCGTCGGGGAGTCCCCGCAGCCGTGACCGACGGCGAACGTCAGCACGCTGATCGTCGCGGGAGCGGTCGACGACGCCTCGAGCTCGACGTGAGCGGAGGCCGAGGTCGGGATGCCGACCGCGAGGGCGAGCCCGGCGGCGCCGGCGACGGCCGCGAGGGCGAGCGGGCGGGCGCGGGAGGCCGAGGAGGCGCGGGTCGTCCGAGCCGAGGAGGCGCGCAGGGATCGAGCCGAGGAGGCGCGCGCGGGCCCGGTGGGCCTGGTGGCGCGCCGGCGGCCGGTGGCGGAGTCGGGTCGGGCGGAGTCGGAGCGTGATGCGGAGTGATCTGGGGTGCGCGAGCGCATGGCGGAGCGGGTCCTTCGAACGGGCGGGGTGATCCCCGGGGTGCGGTCGTCCGGCGCGGCCGCACCCGGACGGGGCGGCGGCACGCCGGGACCACGCGAGTCAGGACGACCCGCGCGGTCAGTGGGCGAGCACCCCGACCGGAGGGCCCCGCAGCCCCCGCGTCGTTCCGAGCAGCGTCGACGTACGACGCGCGGGCGAGGCCCAGGAGGACTCGTCGAGGCGGCGGCGGCGGCGGCGCGGCACGGCGGCCGGGTCGGCGAGGGCCGCGACGGCGTCGACGGCCGACGCGAGCGCTGTGACGAGAGCTCTGACGACGCGACCGAGGTGCGACGACGCGACTGCGGCCGCGACCCTCACCGTGATGCTGCGGGCGAGGCTCCGGACGGCCGATGCCCCGAGGCGCAGGGAGACGATCGTGACGAGACCGGCGACGACGTGCGCCCAGACCATCGTCCCCGACGGCATGGCGCCCATGTCGCCGGTCGCGGCCCCGACGTCGGGCAGCGAGGCGAGGTGCGCGTGAGCGCCATGACCGCCGGATCCGGTCGAGGAGGCGCGGGTCGGGTCGACGCCGGCCGACGCGTGTCCGAGCGAGAAGACGACGTGCAGCAGCCCCTGGAGCAGGCCGATCGCGACGACGAGGTTCGGCAGGGCGACGCGGCGGCCGCCGGCGGCGAAGCAGCCGAGCACGCCCGCGACGAACACGAGGGCGAGGAGGAGCGGCGGCGGGAACGCGCCCCCGCCGAGCGAGTGGGCGGTCGCCGTGACGAGCACCCCGACCGAGGTGGACAGGACGGCACGCAGCATGCGTTCCTGTCGAGCCAGCACGTCGCCTCCCAGCGGTCGTGACAACGGTACCCGAGCACGTCCGCCACCACCCCGCTGGCCCGCGCTCCCGCCGGCCCGCGCCTCCCACCCGCCATCGCGCCTCCTCCGCTCTGTCCGCAGCTCGCCGCGCTCGCCGCCCGCTTCCCACCCCGCGCCGCTAGGGTCGGCGCATGACCCTCACCGTCGCCGGACTGCCCGCCCTCTCGTGGACGAACGGCGAGGGCGACGCGTCGCTCGACACCGACGGCGCTCTCGTGCTGCGCTCCGCACCCGGCGTCGACTGGACGAACGACGCCCTCGGCGCCGAGCCCCAGCACGCCGCGACGAGTCTCGGCTTCGAGGCCCCTGACGAGTTCACGCTCTCGGCGCGCATCACCATCGTCGGCGCGCGCACCACCTTCGACGCCGGGGCCCTCGCGCTCTGGAGCGACCCCGACCACTGGGCCAAGATCTGCTTCGAGAACTCCCCGCAGGGCGAGACGATGATCGTCACCGTCGTCACGAACGGCTGGTCGGACGACGTGAACTCGACCGCCGTCGAGGGCGATGCCGCGTTCGTGCGGGTGACGCGGGTCGGTCCGGGCTGGGCGTTCCACTCGTCCGACGACGGAGTCGAGTGGCGGTTCGTGCGGCAGTTCCGGCTCGAGGTCGACGGGCCGGTCCACGTCGGGTTCCTCGCGCAGGCGCCGCAGGGCGAGACGTGCGAGGCGCGCTTCGACCGCATCGCGCTCGGTGAGACGGCGCCCGCCGACCTTCGCGACGGCAGCTGACCTCGTGTCGACGAGCACGCTGCGGGCGCCGCTCGACCCACCGCGCAGCGGGTCCGAAAGGCGGTTGCGTCGATCGGCGCTCTGGCAGCTGCTGGTCCCGGTGGTGCTCGTCGCACTGCATCTGCCCATCCGCCTCGCTGGCGACAGGCTGACCACCGGTGACGTGATGGTCGTCGGTATCTCAGTCGTCGCCCTCGGTCTCGTCATCGCACAGCTGGCTCAGTTCCGCGCGTACGGTTCGTGGCGCTCCCTGCCGGTCGAGCCGGGCGAGACGCTCCTCTGGGGCACGGTCGCCGCGCTCATCCTGCCGACCGGGGGTGCCGGGTACGGGGGCCGGTTCGTCCTGTCGAGCCGGCGCCTCCGGTACCTCCCCGATCTGACCTCCCGGCTGCGCGGCGGGCAGCCCACCGAGTGGCCGGTCGCGAGCATCGTCGGCGTCGAGGTCAGTCCCGTCGACCACCGGCGTCGACTCCGAGGAGGCGCGTGGGTCGTCCTCGAGATCGCCGACGCCGATCCCGTGACCATCCTCACCCCCGAGCCGCACGCGGTCGCCGCCGAGTTCCACGAGCACCTCGCGAGCACCCGCCCCCGCTGACCGCGCGCCTCCCGCGCGCACCCGCCCCGCGTCCCGCTGACCCGCCCCGCGCCCGCCCCGCGCCCGCCCCGCGTCCGTCGACCCCGCGCATCCCGCGCGCACCCGCCCCTCGTCCGTCGACCCGCGCATCCCGCGTGGACATCCCGCCACCGTCTCGACAACCCGCCACCGTTTCTCGTGGCGGGGTGTCGAGTTCGTGGCGGCGTGGCCCGCCCCGCGAGCTGCCGCGCCAGGAGATGGACCCGACGCCACTCTTGCACCTGGCGTCGTGTCCACAACCTGGCGTCGTGTCCACAACCCGGCGTCGTGTCCACGACCCGGCGTCGTGCCCTCAGCGCCCCCCGCGCAAATGAAGGAGGCGCGGTGCCGGCATCAGCCGACCCGCGCCTCCTCGGCGTCACGGTGTCACGAGCGGGGTCAGTGGCGACCCGAGCCCTTGTCATTCGCGTCGTCGGTGGCACGCGTGACGGGCTCGCCCTCGACGGTCGTGCGGTCGTTCTTGTTCTTGTCGCCGCGGGTCTTCGCGAGGCTCGCGACCGTCGCGACCGTGATCGTCGCGCCGATGAACAGCAGCGACAGCCAGATCGGGATCTCGGGCACCCAGAGCAGCGGCTCTCCGCCGTTGATGAAGGGCACCTCGTTGACGTGCAGGGCGTGGAAGACGAGCTTCACACCGATGAACGCGAGGATGACCGCGAGGCCCTGCGAGAGGTACACGAGACGCTCGAGCAGACCGCCGATGAGGAAGTACAGCTGGCGCAGACCCATCAGGGCGAACGCGTTGGCCGTGAAGACGATGTACGCCTCGTTGGTCAGGCCGTAGATCGCGGGGATCGAGTCGAGCGCGAAGACCAGGTCGACGAAGCCGATCGCGATGACGCAGAGCAGCAGCGGGGTGACGAAGCGCTTGCCCGAGATCTTGACGGTGAACTTGTCGCCGTTGAAGTCGTCGTGCACGGGCAGGATGCGGCGGGCGACGCGTACGAACATGTTGTCGGCGGCGTTCCCGCCGTGGTCGCCCTTGAGCTGCTGGTAGGCGAGCACGAACAGCAGCGCACCGAAGATGTAGAAGACCCACGAGAAGTTCTCGATCAGCGCGGCGCCGGCGGCGATGAAGCCCGCGCGCATGATCAACGCGATGACGATGCCGATCATCAGCACCTTCTGCTGGTACATCCGCGGGATGGCGAACCCGGTCATGATCAGCAGGAACACGAAGAGGTTGTCGATCGACAGCGCCTTCTCGGTCAGGTAGCCGGCGAAGTACTCGCCGCCGTAGCCCCAGCCGTTCGTGACGCCGATGCCGACGCCGAACAGCAGCGCGAGGCCGATGTAGAACGCCGACCAGCGGGCGGACTCGCCGATCGTGGGCTCGTGCGGCTTGCGGACGTGGGTGAAGAACTCGTAGACGAAGAAGGCGATCGTCACCGCGATGGTGATGAGCCAGGTGGTCAGCGATATGTTCACGGGGTTGGGCTCCGGGTTTCGGGCTGGGGCTGTGAGGCGCGTTGGCGGTCGGTGCGCAGGGATGCGTCGACCGTCGGGATGACTCCCGAGACGAATCTACGTGAGAGTCCGCTGTGGGCGTGCCGCCAAGCAGCCGCCACGCTCCTGTGAAGCTGCAGGGCGTGCAAAGTCCTGCTCAGAAGCAGGTTCGGGCCGGGCCGCCGATCGTCAGCGAGCAGCGCCGACCCGGTCGAGCTCGGCCCCGATCCCGGCGAGCACGCGGGTCATGTACGGACCCCACGCGAAGCGCACGATCCCGCGGACGACGGGCCCCGCGCCGGGCTTCGCCGTGAAGGTGTAGCGCCAGCGCACCCGGGTGCCCTCGCCGTCGGGCATGTACCGCCAGGCCGCGCGTCCGCCCGAGACGAGCTTCTCGAGCGGCCCGCGGAAGTCGGTCAGCTCGTAGATGAACAGCGACGGCGTGTCGACCCGCACGATCGTCTCGCGCACCGATCCGCCGCCCGAGAGCTGCAGGAGGCGCGTCTGACCGGGGGCGTCCCACCCGCCGGTCTGTCCGTGGACGGCCTCGACCTCGGGCAGGGGTCCCCAGCTCGGATAGAAGCCGACCGGGTCGAGGGGCGTTCCGATCTCCCACGCCCGGCGGAGCGGGGCGGTCGTCGTGATCTCGCGGGTGGCGCTCGCGGTGGTCGTCATGCCGGGTGGTTCGGAGTCGAGGGCCGGAACGGCAGGAGGCGCGCTGCCGGTCGCGCGCGCCTCCTCGGCTCCGTCGCCGCACCTCCTCGGCCTGCCGATGAACGGACAACTTTTGCATGTGCGTCGACAGAAGTAGTTGAATGGTCACCGGCGTCCGTTCTCGCGCACTCGAGTCCCCCGGCACGCCCCCGAGACCACCGGAACAAAGGAGTACCCCATGAGCAGCACACCCTCCGTTCAGCTCTACAGCGTGCGCGACGCCATCGCCGCCGACCTGTCGGGCAGCGTCGCCCGCCTCGCCGAGATCGGCTTCACGAAGGTTGAGCCGTACGGCTTCGCCGACAACCCCACCGAGATCGCCGCCGCGCTGACCGCCGCCGGCGTCACCGCTCCGAGCGGCCACAGCGCCGTGATCGACGCCGACGACCCCCAGCGCTTCTTCGACGCGGCGAAGGAGATCGGCATCGAGACGGTCATCGACCCGTTCATCCCGAGCGACCGCTGGCAGACCGCCGACGACGCGAAGGTCATCGCCGAGCGCGTCAACGAGCTCGCCGAGCTGGCCGCCGGTCACGGCCTCCGCTTCGGGTACCACAACCACCAGTGGGAGTTCACGAACAAGGTCGACGGCCGCCCCATCTACGACCTCTTCGTCGAGCAGCTCTCGCCCTCGGTCGTGCTCGAGCTCGACACCTTCTGGGCGACCGTCGGCGGCGCCGACACCCCCGCCGTGCTGAGGTCGCTCGGCGACCGCGTGCAGCTGCTGCACATCAAGGACGGCAAGGTCAGCGGTGACATCGCCACCGCCCTGCCGAGCAGCGAGAGCGCTCTGATCGTGCCCGAGGCGCTCGCCGCCGCGTTCGAGAACCAGACCCCCGCCGGTCAGGGCGACGTCGACGTGCGGGCGATCCTCGCCGCGGCACCGCACGCCCTCCGCGTCGTCGAGTTCGACGCCTACTCGGGCGACGTCTTCGAGGGCATCGCCGCCTCGTTCGCCTGGCTCGCCGAGAACGACACCGAGGCGTCGGCATGAGCGCGGCCACCACGGCCTCGTCCGCCCGCGGCTCGGGCCCCGTCGGCGTCGGCGTCATCGGCGCCGGGGTCATCAGCGGGACCTACCTCGAGAACATGACGGCGTTCGCCGACCTGAAGGTGCTGTTCGTCGCCGACATCGACGCGGATCGCGCCCGCACCCAGGCCGAGGCCTACGGCGTGCCCGGTCACGGCACGGTCGCCGAGCTGCTCGCGATCGACGAGATCGAGATCGTCGTCAACCTGACGATCCCGGCCGTCCACGCCGAGGTCGGCCGCCAGATCATCGCCGCGGGCAAGAACGTCTGGAGCGAGAAGCCCCTGGCCCTCGACCACCGGTCGGGCAGCGACCTGCTCGCCGCGGCCGACGCCGCCGGCGTGCGGGTCGCCTGCGCCCCCGACACCGTGCTCGGCGCCGGCATCCAGTCGGCGATGCGCGCCATCGCGCGCGGCGACATCGGGGAGCCGCTCACGGCGACGACGATGTTCCACGTGCCCGGCCCCGAGTCGTGGCACCCCAACCCCGATTTCCTGTTCGCGATCGGCGCCGGTCCGCTCTTCGACATGGGTCCGTACTACGTCAGCACGCTCGTGCACGCGTTCGGCTCGGCCAGCCGCGTCAGCGCGGTCTCGTCGAAGTCGTTCGACACGCGGACGATCGGCAGCGGCCCGCGCGCCGGGCAGACGTTCCCCGTCGAGGTGCCGACGCACCACGCGGCTCTGATCCAGTTCGAGGGCGGGCAGTCGGCGCAGTCGACGTTCTCGTTCCAGAACGCGCTGCCCCGGGCGGGCTTCGTCGAGATCAGCGGCACCGAGGGCACCATCGTGCTGCCCGACCCGAACATGTTCGAGGGCGACTCGACCCTGTACCGCTTCGGTCAGGACGAGCCGACCACCCTCACCGCCGTCGGCTCGACCTACGGTCGCGGCTCGGGCGTGCTCGACCTGGCGCGGGCGATCCGCGGCGGCGAGACCGAGCGGGCCAGCGGTGCGGTCGCGGCTCACGTGCTCGACGTGCTGCTCGCGGTGTCGGAGGCGGCCGAGAGCGGCGCCGCCGTCGACGTCGCGTCGAGCGTGGCGAAGCCCGCGCCCCTGCCCGAGAGCTGGGACCCGGCGGCCGCGACCCTGTAGCGGCTGCATCGGGTCGGCCGGGCCGGTTCGGCCTGCCGCGTCGCGAACGAACGGGACACCGCCTGATCCGGCGGTGTCCCGTTCATGTCAGAGTGCGCGAAGCGCACCCGTCCCGCTAACGTACGTCCGTACACTCCGCGCGATCTCGGCCATCTTCGCAAGTCCCGCACCGCACCTCCCGCAGCTCCTGCACCGCACCTCCCGCAGTCCCGCACGGCGTCCCCGGCGCCCTGCGAGCCCCCCCTGCACCGCGCCTCCTGACTCCACCCCCTCCCAGCCGGAAGACCCCATGAGCACGACGACGTCTCGCCCCCGCCCCTCGGTCCCTCGCGACGTCCGGCGTGCGCGCTGGGCCGTCTCGCTGCTGTTCCTGACGAACGGGGCGCTGTTCGCCAACCTGCTGCCGCGGTATCCGGCGATCAAGGCCGGGCTGGGGCTGTCGAACGCGGAGTTCGGGTTGGCCGTCGCGGCGTTCCCGCTCGGCGCGATCGTCGCCGGGCTGGCGGCGGGCATGCTGATCCGGCGGTTCCGGTCGTCGCGGGTCGCAGTGGTCGGCACCGTCGTGACGGCGTTCGGCGTGCTGGCCGCGGGGGTCTCCCCGTCGTGGGCCCTGCTGGCCGCGGGTCTCTTCGTGGCCGGCTCGATGGACGCCATCACCGACGTGGCCCAGAACTCGCACGGACTGCGGGTGCAGCGCCGCTACGGCCGATCGATCCTCAACTCGTTCCACGCGGCGTGGAGCGTCGGCGCCGTCATCGGCGGCCTGATGGGCGGTGCGGCCGCGGGTCTCGGGATCCCGACTCCGGCGCATCTGGCCGTGTCGGGCGCGATCTTCTGCGTCGTGGCCGTCGTCTCGTACCGCTGGATGCTCGCCGGCCCCGAGCCGACCGACGAGAGCGAGGGCGCCGCCGACGACGCGGCGGTCGCCGCCGGAGCCGAGGAGGCGCGGGTCGAGTCCGACCCCTCCGTCGCGTCGGTCGCCGCGGTCGCCGGCCGCTCGGCCCTCCGCTTCGGGACGGTGGCCGTGCTGGCCGCCCTCGTGCTCGTCTCCATGAGCGCGGCCATCGTCGAGGACGCCGGCAACACCTGGGCCGCCGTCTACCTCTCGGGCTCGCTCGACGCGAGCGTCACGATCGCGTCGCTCGGCTTCGTGTCGCTCGCGGGCATGCAGCTGATCGGCCGGCTGGTCGGCGACGGCATGGTCGATCGGCTGGGGCAGCGCACCGTCGCGCGGATCGGCGGCGTGCTGGTCGCGGTCGGCACGGGGCTCGCGTTGGCGTTCCCGTCGATCCCCGGCACGATCATCGGCTTCGGCGCGGCCGGCTTCGGCGTGGCGACGCTGATCCCCGGGGCGATGCACGCCGCCGATCAGCTGCCCGGCTTCCGCCGGGGCACGGGTCTGACTCTGCTGAGCTGGCTGATGCGGCTCGGGTTCCTGTTCTCGCCGCCGCTGGTCGGGCTGATCGCCGAT
The DNA here is from genome assembly GCF_001422285.1 of Frigoribacterium sp. Leaf263. Taxonomy (GTDB): domain Bacteria; phylum Actinomycetota; class Actinomycetes; order Actinomycetales; family Microbacteriaceae; genus Frigoribacterium. The sequence continues at coordinate 57,039 of NZ_LMMO01000004.1, read as the reverse complement.
GCGACGTCGCTGCGCTGGGGTCTGCTGATCATGCCGGTCGCCGGCGTGATCGTGCTGCTGCTCGCGGGCGTGCTCGCGCGGCGGGTGCCGCACACGGCTGCCGACCCCGCCGCTGCTGCCGCCGACCCGGCTGCGGCCGCCGCGGACCCGGCTGCGGCCGCCCCCGCGCCGCGCGACTGAGGGCCGCGCGGGCCCTGACCGGCCCGGCGCGTTCGGCGTACTCTCGCGCGCATGGAACAGCGATCGGGCTCCGGTGATGACGGCGGGACGGCTCGGGCAGGAGGCGCAGGAGGCGCAGGAGGCGCGGGGCGAGCAGGAGGCGCGGGCCCGGCACAGGGTCAGGCGAGCGATCCCCGGGTCGCCGCGGCCCGCTACCGCACCGACGGTGCGGCTCCCGCCGCCGACGCTCCGACCGACAACCGCACCGCGGCCGAGATGCGAGCCTGGGCCCGCACGGCCATCGACCAGGCCATCGCGCGCGGTGACTTCGACGACCTGCCGCTCGCCGGCAAGCCGCTGCCCGGTCTGGCCGGCGACACGGTCGACCCCGACTGGTGGATCCGGGGCCTGATCGAGAGGGAGGGGCTGACCGGGCTCGCGCCTCCGGCGCTCTCGTTGCGGACGGAGCATGCGACGTTCGAGCAGACCCTCGACGGGCTGTTCAGCGAGGCGGCCGTGCGGGCGCACGTCGACGACTACAACGCGCGGATCATCGAGGCGAGGCGGCAGCTGCGCGGCGGCCCGCCCGTGGTGACGCCGACGCGCGACGTCGACGCCGAGGTGCTGGGCTGGCACCGCCGCCGCATCGAGCGCCGCCAGCGCGAGGCCGCTGCCGTGCCGCCGCCCCCGCCGTCGTGGCGCGAGCGCCGGGCCCTCCGTCGAGAGCTGCGCCGCCGCCGCGCGTAGGCGCGCTGCGCGCAGCCGCCGCTCAGCTGCCGAGCCGGCCCGTCAGCCGCCCGTGGAACTCGGTGCTGCGCTCGTCGAGGCCGACGAACTCGACCTCGACGCCGTGGGCGGCGTACTTCGTGCCGACGGCGTCGAGGGCTGCGACGCTCGAGGCGTCCCACACGGAGGCGCGGGTCAGGTCGATCGTCACCCGTGCCGGGTCGTCGGCGTACGAGAAGTGCTCCACGAGATCGTTGCTGCTGCCGAAGAACAGCGGCCCGATCACGTCGTAGCGGACCGAGGCGTCGCGCCCGGGCCCTGCACTCCCGGGCGCGCCGTCGTCCGCCCGCGCCGCGCCTCCTTCGACGGTCCGCTCGACCCGGATCACGTGGGCGATCCGCCGCGCGAACAGCACCATCGCGAGCAGCACGCCGACTGCGACGCCGAGGGCGAGGTTGTCGGTCGCGACGACGACGGCGACGGTGACGACCATGACGAGCGTCTCGGGGATCGGCACGCGCCGCAGCGTCGACGGCCGGACGCTGTGCCAGTCGACCGTCGAGATCGCGACGATCATCATGACCGCGGCGAGGGCGACCATCGGGATCCGCGCCATCACCTCGCTGAGGGCGGTGACGAGCAGCAGCAGGAACAGCCCCGCGACGACGGTCGACACCCGGGTGCGGGCGCGGCCGATCTTCACGTTCACGACGGTCTGGCCGATCATGGCGCAGCCCGCGATGCCGCCGTAGGCGCCGGCGGCGATGTTCGCGACGCCGAGTGCCCACGACTCCTTGCCCTTGCGTGACGGCGTCTCGGTGATGTCGTCGACGAGCTTGGCGGTCAGCAGGGTCTCCATCAGGCCGACGAACGCGACGCTCAGGGCCGTCGGCAGGATGATGCCGAGCGTCTCGAGCGAGAACGGCACGAGCCAGGGGGTGAGGCCGGGCAGCCCGCCGCCCATCTCGCCCTCGTCGCCGACGGTGGTCACGTCGAGCCCGGCGGCCACGACGATCACGGTCACGACGACGATGGCGACGAGCGGCGCCGGCACGGCCTTGGTCAGACGCGGCAGCAGCACGACGATCACGATGGTCAGCACGAAGAGCGGGTAGACGATCCACGGCACGTCGATGAGGTGCGGCACCTGCGCCATGAAGATCAGGATGCCGAGGGCGTTGACGAAGCCGATCATCACCGAGCGCGGGATGAACCGCATGAGGCGGGCGAGCCCCGCCGTGCCGAACGCGATCTGGATGACGCCGGCGAGCAGCACGGCCGGCAGCACGTACTCGACGCCGTGCGCGCGGACGAGCGGGGCGATGACGAGCGCGACCGAACCGGCCGCGGCCGTGACCATGGCGGGTCGACCGCCGAGCAGCGACATGACGAGGGCGAGCACGATCGAGGCGACCAGGCTGACCATCGGGTCGACGCCGGCGATCACCGAGAACGAGATGACCTCGGGCACGAGGGCGAGCGTGGTGACGATGCCGGCCAGCGCCTCCCGGGTCAGGAGGCGCGGTGACCGCAGGACGCCGAGGACCGTGTCGTCGCGGTGCGGCCGCACGGCGGGCGCGGAGGAGGGAGCGGTCACGGGGACTCCTGGGGGAAGAAGGGGGGAGGGGTGCCGCGATGCGGCGCGTTCGACTGTAGGCGACGGACGCGGGCCGTCCGCGTGTCCGTTCGCCCGTGCGCGTTCGCGGGGGTGCGGCCGCAGCTGCAGGAGGCGCGGCTCGTCGCTCGCGCGTCCGGCGCGACCCGCGAACGATCCCGGGTCCGCCCTGGGGCCGATGACAGCGCGGTGCCGGAGCGCGAGACTCGATCCATGAGCTCAGTGGACGACGGCCGTATCGTGCGGCGCATCTTCGCCGGCCTGCTGGTCGTCGTGACCCTGCTCGGTCTGGCGATCCTCTGGCTGGGGCGCGCCTCCTTCGCGGTGCTCGACGCCGCGGGTGAGGAGGCGCCTCCCTTCACCGCCTGCTCGGTCGACTACCCGACGTGCACCGATCCGCAACCCGTGCTGATCGTGTTCGGATCGGCGATGGTCGTGGCCGCCCTCGTCGCCCTCGTGGTGATGCTCGTCTCGCGGCGACGTCGCCACCGCCACAAGCCGGGCCGCCGCCCCCGCCGCTGAGCCCCGCCGCCAGGTCGCCGCCAGGGCCGCCCCGCCGCGGAGACCCGCTGCCGGAGGAGCTCAGGAGGCGCGGGTCGGGTCGCCCTGGTCGGCCGCGGCCGGGGCGGACGGCCCCCGCACGGCATCGTGCGCCGACACGTCGCGGTCGCTGCCGCCGAACCTCCGCTGCTGCGACTCCGAGTTGAGCAGCAGGTTGAGCAGCACGGCGACGAGTGCCCCGGCGCTGATGCCCGAGTCGAAGATGATCGTGAACCAGGTCGGGAACTGCGCGTAGATGTCGGGGCTGACGGTCGGCAGCAGGCTGACGCCGAGCGCGACCGCGACGATGAGGATGTTCGAGTTGTTGAACCGCACCTTCGACAGCGTGCGGATCCCGCTGGCCGCGACCATGCCGAACAAGGCGACGCCGGCGCCGCCGAGCACCGCGAGGGGCACGCCCTCGACGACCGCGCCCAGCGCCGGCACGAGACCGAGCACGACGAGGATGACCCCGGCGAACGTCGCCACGTAGCGCGATCGCACGCCGGTGATGCTGACCAGGCCGACGTTCTGGGCGAAGGCCGTGTACGGGAACGTGTTGAAGACGCCGCCGATCACGGTCGAGAGGCCGTCGGCGCGCAGGCCGTCGGCGAGGCGGCGCGGGGTGACGGGCTCGTCGACGATCTCGCCGACCGCGATGATGTCGCCCGTCGTCTCGGTCATGATCACCAGGCCGACGATGCACATCGAGACGATGGCGCTGATCGGGAAGGTGGGCAGGCCGAAGTGGAAGGGCAGGGCGAGGCCGAACCAGGCGCTCTCGCCCACGCCGCTCCAGTCGGTCAGGCCGAAGGGCAAGGCGACGAGCGTGCCGATGACGAGTCCGAGCAGGATCGACACCCGCTGGATCGCCGGAGGCGCGAACCGCTCGATCAGGATGATCAGCAGCAGGGTGCCCGCGGCGAAGCCGATGTCGAGGGGTCTGCCGAAGTCCGCCGAGCCGGTGCCGCCGCCGACCCAGCCGGCCGCGACGTCCATCAGCGAGACGCCGATGATGAGGATGACCGTGCCGGTCACGATCGGCGGGAAGAACCGGACGAGCCGGGAGAAGAACGGCGCGAGCAGCATCATGAACAGGCCGCTGGCGATGACGGAGCCGTAGATCGCGGTGATCCCGTACTCGCCGCCGATGACGATCATCGGCCCGACGGCGGCGAAGGTGCAGCCCTGCATGAGCGGCAGCCGCACGCCGAACCGCCAGAACCCGATCGACTGGATGATCGTGGCGATGCCGGCGACGAGGAGGTCCGCGCTGATCAGGTAGGCGATGTCGCCCGGCTCGAGCTCGCCCATGCCGACGAGCGCCCCGCCGACGATCAGCGGCACGGCGACCGCGCCGGCGTACATCGCGAGCACGTGCTGCAGCCCCAGCGGGAACAGCCGTCTCAGCGGCGGGATCCGGTCGACGGGTCGCTTCTCGGGCTTCTCGACGGTCTGATCGCTCGTGGTCATGGTGCCTCCGGAATGTCCTGCATCGGTCGTGACGACGCTAGGGCACGCTCGTCACCCGGATGCGACGCGCATGTGACGACCGTGTTAAGCCAGGGGTTCACTCCGCAGGGGGAGGGATGCCGAGGAGGCGCGGATCCAGCCGGTCGTCATCCCCAGACCGGGGGCGTTTCCGTCTCGGCGAGAGGTCATCACGATAGTCTTGGCAGGCCCGTCGGCACTCGTCGAGGGATGTCCCAGCCGTTCTGACCGAGACTGAGAAGCATGCATCGCCTCACCACGCGCCCCGACCTCGTCGGGTCGACCCGCGCCTCCCGGGGTCGTCGCGTCGTCACGACCGCTCTCGCCGTCGTCGGGTTGAGCGTCGCCTCGCTGCTCGTCGTCCCCGCCCAGGCCCAGGCCGCCGCCCCCACCTGGCAGCAGGTCGAAGAGGCCCGTGGCTCGGAGGCCAGCAAGAAAGAGGCCATCGTCGAGGTCGAGGCGGCACTCGAGGCGGCCACGAACCGCGCCGCCGACGCGCAGAAGGCCGCCGACGCCGCGGGTGAGGCGCTCGTCGCCGCGCAGGCCGCCGTCGACGAGGCCAACGCCCGTCACCGGTCGATCCAGAAGAAGGCGGATGAGGCGGGTCAGCAGGCCGAGTCGTCCGAGATCGTGGTCGGTCAGGCCGCGGCCATGCTCGTCCGCCCGTCGAGCAGCGGCAACCTGAGCGACCTGCTGTCGTCGGGCGACGGCGCCGAAGACGTCCTCCGCGGTCTCAGCATGTCGAGCAAGATCGGCGAGAACCTCGAGGCGCTGCGCGACCGCGCCGTCGCCGCCGACAACCTCGCCACGTCGCTCGCCGACCAGGCCAAGGTCGCCCTCGACGAGCGCGACCGTCTCGCCGACGAGGCCGACTCGGCGCTCGACGAGGCCGTCGCCGCCAACGAGGCCGCCAAGGCCGACGCGTCGTCGATCGACACCCAGAAGACCATGCTCGCGGCCCAGCTCGTCGCCCTCCGAGACGACCGCGTCTCGATCGAAGAGGCGTACCGCGACGCGAAGGCGGCCGAGGCCGCCGCGGCCCGGGCCGTCGGTCAGGCCGGCGCCGCCGGCACCGGCCCCATCAGCGTCGGCGCGGGCTCCGGCCCCGGCACCACGCAGCCCGACCCCGGCACCGGCTGGGTCGCGGCCATCCGCTCGTTCGGTTCGTACCAGGCGTACGGGTACCGCATCCACCCGATCACCGGCGCCTGGAAGCTCCACGCCGGTGCCGACTTCGGCGCCTCGTGCGGCACCCCGATCTACTCGATCGCCGCCGGCACGGTCACCTACGCCGGCCCCGCGGGCGGTTACGGCAACCTCGTGATCATCGACCACGGCGACGGCATCAGCAGCGCCTACGGCCACATGGAGTCGTCGGGCATCTACGTCTCGCAGGGTCAGACCGTCACCCCGGGCCAGAACATCGCGGGCGTCGGCACGGCCGGCGGCTCGACCGGGTGCCACCTGCACCTCGAGGTCCGCCAGAACGGTCTCGCGACCGACCCCGTCGCCTACCTCGCCACGCAGGGCGTCCGCTAGCCCGACCTCCGGCGCCGCGCCTCCTCCGAGGCGGCCTCGGTGACCCGCGCCTCGGCGAGCAGCTCGTCGACCACGAGCCGCACGGCCGGTCGAACGGCGCGATCAGGGCGCATGAGCGCCTCGATGTGCCGCCCCGCGTGCACGTTCTCGAGCGTCGCGAGGTGGAACCGGCCCGCCGCCCGCCCCGCCGAGGTGTGCCGCGGCACCAGGGCGATGCCGTGACCCGCGGCCACCATGTTCTCGAGCAGCGGCAGGTGCAGGCTGCGGTACACCACGTCGGGCGTCACCCCGGCCCGCAGCGCCATCGCCGCCAGCACCCGGTCGATCGGGTACCCGACGGGCACGCCGATCCAGCGGTCGCCGATCACGTCGGTCATCGTCACGCGCTCCCGCCCCGCCAGGGGGTGATCGAGCGGCATCGCCACCTCGAGCGGCTCGCGCAGCAGCGGCACGACCGTCGACCCCGCGAGGTCGGGAGGCGCGACGCCGTCCGACCGGTGCCCCACCACGACGTCGAAGTCGGCCGTCAGTCGGGGGAACTCGTCTTCGCTGACGTCCCGGTCGTCGATCTCGACCTCGACGGCCGGGTGTCGCCGCATCCGGGTCACGAAGCCCGGCACGAGCAGCTCGGCCGCCGACGGGAACACCGCGAGCCGCACCGCACCCGACGTGCCGCCGCGGACGGCCTCGAGGGTCGCCTCGGCCTCGGCGACCGCCGTCGACACGGCCACGGAGGCGCGGGCGAGCGCCTGCCCCGCCTCCGTCAGCCGCACCCCGCGACCGACGCGTCTCACCAGCTCGACGCCGAGCTGCCGCTGCAGGGTCTTGAGCTGCTGCGAGACGGCGCTCGGCGAGCGGTGCGTCGCCGCGGCGACGGCGGTGACGCTGCCCCGCTCGTCGAGCTCGCGGAGCAGTTCGAGGTGCTGCACGTCCATGAAGGGAGGCTACAAGGTCACCTCGCCGATCCGCGCTGGTCCTGCAACGACACCTCCGCCAGCATGGAGCCATGAGCCCCCGCGACCGCCTCCTCGCCCTCGTCGTCGCGGTCTGCTGGGGCGTGAACTTCCCGATGACGGCGCTGGCGCTCGAGCACTTCCCGCCGTTCCTGCTGGTCGCCGTGCGCTTCGCGCTGCTGGCGGTGCCGACCCTGCTGCTGGTGCCGCGTCCGGCGATCCCCTGGTCGCGCCTCCTGATGGTCGGCTTCGCCCTGGGCATCCTCCAGTTCGGGTTCCTGTACCTCGGCATGAAGGCGGGCATGCCGTCGGGTCTCGCGTCGCTCGTGCTGCAGGCGTCGGCGCCGTTCACCGTCGTGATCGCGGGCATCTGGCTGCGCGAGCGGATCACGCGGCGGCAGGCCATCGGCATCGGGATCGCCGTGCTGGCCCTGGCCGTGATCGCGGTGCACCGGTCGCAGGTGGCGGCGCTGCTGCCCGTGGTGCTGTGCCTCTGCGCGGCGCTCGGCTGGGCGCTCGGCAACGTGGCCGTGCGCCGGGCGGCGGCCCCGAACCCGCTGCATCTGACGCTGTGGATGTCGGTCGTGCCGCCCATCCCGATGCTCGCGCTGTCGTTCGTCGTCGAGGGCCCCGCGCGCATCGGCGAGACGTTCGCGACCGTGTTCACGCTCGACGCGCTGCCCGCGGTCGTGGGGCTGCTCTACGTGGTGCTCGTCGCCACGGTGCTGGGCTACGGGCTGTGGACGCGCCTCCTCGCGACGTACCCGTCGAGCACCGTCGCACCGTTCTCGATGCTCGTGCCCGTGATCGGCGTGCTGGCCTCGTGGATCGCGTTCGACGAGGTGCCCGACCTGGTCGAGCTGATCGCCGGAGTGATCGTGGTGGGCGGGGTGCTCTTCGCGAGCCGGGTGCCGCGGTCGCCGGTCGCGCCGCTCGCACCGGCCGCCGCCGACGAGACCCCGGCAGGAGGCGCGGCGGAGGTCGGGACCGCGGGCGTCGTCCCCCCGGGCGGTGCGCCCCAGAGGGTCCGCTGACGCTGACGCTGACGCTGACGCTGACGCTGACGCTGGCGCTGGCGGGGGCGTTGACGCCGACGTCGTCCCGGGGTCAGGCGTCCGGTCGCGTCGGCTGCACCGGCTCGCGACGGAGCCGCTCGTAACGGACCAGGCCCCGGGCGGCGAGCCCGGCGGTCGCGACGGCGCCGACGACCGCGGCCCACCCGGGGACGCTGAGGGAGGGGGAGTCCGAGGCCACGACGACGAACCCGACGGCGAGGCCGGCGACGATCGACCCGAGCGCGATGCGGCGTCGGGGGTGGCGGCGTCGGCGATCGACGAGGCGCGCCGCGATCAGGGCGACGCTGACGGCGAGGAGCGCCAGGAGAGCACCGACGAAGCCGGCGACCGGTGCCGCGAACAGGTACGACGAGGTCGACACCCCCGCGGGGGCCCCGATCCCCGACACGATGGCGATGACGACGACCACGGCGACCCCGAGCAGCGTGCCGCTCGCCATGGCCCGCACGATGAGCCCGAACACGAGACCCGCGTCGGGGCCCGGCGTGCCTGAGGAGTCGCTCACCCGTCCAGGCTAGCCCTGCCGCCCTGCCGCCCTGCCGCCCTGCCGCCCTGCCGCCCTGCCGCCCTGCCGCCCTGCCGCCCCGTTCGACGGCCTGCCTCGAGAGGGCCGGCCTCGAGGGGTCGCCTCATCGGGCCCTGTGATCGCCGACGAGCCATTACGAGTGGATGCGTAATCGCTCGTCGAGGGAAGGGGTCCTCCGCAGGCGGCAGGTGAGTCGACCCCCGACGCCGGCACGCACAGGCGCAGGACCTGCGGGCCTGATCTGCTCGCGGGCGTACTGCAGACCAGGCCGACAGATCGCCCCCGATCCCCTGCTGTCCCTCTGATCGCAGTTTAGGCACCCGTTGCACGGATGTGCAGCCCCCGCACAGGGGCTCTTCACCGCCACCGAGAGGCGCTACGGCGGCCGGCCCCGCCCCTATCGCCGCGCGGGCGTCCGCGTCTCGAGCACCCGCTCGACCGTCCGGTTCGCCTGGGCGACCTGCTCGACGTCGACCTGGGCGAGCAGCTCGCCGTAGTCGTGCGGCACCGTCAGCTGACGCCGCCATTCGGCCTGGTAGAGCGCCTCCAGGTAGCCCGACGACTCCCGGCAGGCCGCATCCGCCGTCGCCAGTCGGATCTCGTCGCTGCTGATCGGTGACGACGGGTCGCCGGAGCCGAACTCCGAGGCCATCTCGACGGTGGGCATCCCCGCGGGCGACCGCGGGAGCGTCTTCTCGAGCGCCTCCGTCGCGAACGTCCCCGACTCGAAGACGTCGCTGTCGATCAGGCACGACCGCCACTCGTCGGCGGTGTCGAGCACGTCGTCGTCGCGGCGCGCCTCCGAGAACGCGGCGTCGCTCAGGCGGATCGCGATCGACGACGTCAGGTCGTCCTGCGCCAGCTCGGGATGCTCGCTCAGCACCTCGTCGCCGCAGCGCATCCGCGCCTCGAAGACCGGATCGGCGAACACCGTCGTCGAGTAGGTGCGCCAGGCCGTGGCCCCGGGGTCGTCGGTCGGCGCCACGTGATAGCCGCGTGCCCGGGCGTCGCTCAGGTCGAAGGCCCGCACCGCCTGCGACTCGAGCGCGTTCGTCGCCGCGTCGACGTCGCGCCAGGGCACCTCGACGTCGGTGAAGCCGGCCTCCTGCAGGCACGGCTCGATCAGCAGCTCCTCGGCGTAGGTCAGACGCGTGGTGCTGGGGCCCATGTACCGGTCGAGGGGCATGACCCAGTCGCCCCGGTTCTGCTCAGGGGGCTCCGGCAGTTCGTAGGGGGCGTTCGCCGGGATGCCGACCGCGATCACCCCGGCGACGATCACCCCGACGGCGACGGCGGTGACCCGTCGGGCGAGGGGCTCTCGCGAGGTCACCCGCGCCTCCGGTCGGAGCCCGACACCACGCCGTTCTCGTAGGCGAAGACGACGATCTGCACGCGGTTGCGCATGCCCAGCTTCTGCAGCACCGACCGGACGTGGCTCTTGACCGTGGCCTCGCTGAGATACGCCTCGGTCGCGATCTCGGTGTTGCTGAGCCCGCGGGCGACGAGGGTGAACATCTCGCGCTCGCGGGGCGACAGCGGCGCGAGCGGGTCGACCCGGGGCGGCGCGGTCGGGGGCACGGCGAACTCGTGCACGACGTCGAGCGCGGCGCCCGCCGTCGGCACGGGGTCGCCCGCGTAAGCCGCGCGGATCGTCGTGATGACGTCGTCGGGTGTCGCGTCTTTGGTGAGGAACGCGTACGCCCCGGCCTTCAACGCGCCGAAGACCGCCTCGTCGCGCTGGATCGTCGTCAGCGCGACGACCCGGGGCAGATCGTCGGGCGACACCCCGTCGAGGATCCGCGCCGTCGCCTCGAGCCCGTTCATCACCGGCATGCGGAGGTCCATCAGCACGACGTCGGGCGACTCGCGGGCGACGAGCTCGAGCGCCTCGCGACCGTCGACGGCCGTGCCGACGCACGCCAGGTCGGGCTGCGCCTCGATCAGCATCCGCAGCCCCGACGCGAAGAGCGGCTGGTCGTCGACGACCGCCACGCGGATCACGCGGGCCGGCTCGGTGAGGTCAGGCATGGAGGTCTCTCTCGTCGTGTTCGGCGGCAGGGGAGGAGGCGCGGGGAGGGGCGGCAGGGGCCGATGCGGCCGGCGCGCCCGCTCCGTCGAGCAGGGTGCGCGGGTAGTTGCCCGTCGACGCCCCGGAGGTGCGGGCCGAGTCGGCGCGCCGCCGGGTCGGCACGAACACGGTCACCTCGAAGGCCGACCCGTCGCTCGACGGCTGAGCCGTGAGCCAGCCGCCGGCCAGGCGGGCCCGCTCGGTCATGCCCCGCACCCCGGCTCCGCGGTCGACCCCGGCGCGGGCGGCGACCAGAGGGGCGCCTCGCCCTCGCGAGGTGACGAGCAGCGACAGCCCCGGCTCGCTCCAGTCGAGGGCGATGACCACCGTGCTCGTGGTGCCGGCGTGCTTGAGGGCGTTCGTCAGGCTCTCCTGGACGATCCGGTAGACGGCGAGCTCCTGCGAGGGGGCCAGATCGCCGGGCTCGCCCTGCGACGTGACGGTGATGGCCATGCCGACCTCGCTCATCGACGAGACCAGGCCGTCGATGTCGGCGAGGGTCTCGCGGGGCGCCGTCACGTCGTCGTCCTGCGTGATGCGCTCGACGAGGCGTCGCACGTCGAGCAGCGCCGTTCGCCCGACGTCGGCGATGTTCTGCAGCGACTCGGCGGTGACCTCGGGGCGGGTGTGCTGCAACGCGATCGCGCCCTGGGCCTGCGACACGACGACGGCCAGCGAGTGCGCCAGCGCGTCGTGCACGTCGCGCGAGATGCGCGCACGCTCCTGGGCGATGCGGAGCTCGAAGTCGGTCGCCTCGAACCGGGTCTCGGTGGCCTCGAGGGCGCGCCGGATGACCAGCACCCGCCGGATGCTCGCGAAGGCCACGCCGATCGCCCACGCCCCGGCGAAGACGCCGAAGAGCGCGGCGGTCAGCAGCGAGAACTCGAGTCGCAGCCCGCCGGCGGCGCCGGTGCCGACCCAGCTGCTCCAGACGTAGGGGCGGGTGATCGTCGGCACGGCCAGCAGCCACGCGCCGAGGGCCGCCACCCCCGCGGCGATCAGCAGAGCCGCGAGACGCAGCCAGGGCGACGGCCGGACGGCGACGAAGAACATCACCAGGGCGATCGCGACGTACGCCCCCCAGGTGTCCTCTCGAGGGGCCTCGACGATGCCGAAGAGCTGCAGCACCGGCACGACGACCACCAGCACGAGCGCCGTCGTGGGCATCCAGTACGCGAGCCCGATCGCCAGGGCGAAGAGCCCGAAGACGACGGCGTTGTCGGCGACCCCGCCGTTGCCCCAGGTGCTGGCGACCCAGAAGCCGAAGTAGACGATCGCGCTGATCGGCGCGACGACGTGCCGCCCCCACCGCCGTACGTTCGTCATGCCGTCACGTTAGGCGAGATGCGGGGTGAGCCGCGCCTCCTCGGCTCCGGATTCAGCCTGGGGGTGCAGTGGGCCGGGCGGGGGAGGAGACGACGCGAGGGCGCGTCCGCCGAAGCGGACGCGCCCTCGGAGAGAGACGATCGAGACGATCAGAAGCCGGTCAGCAGGCCCTGCGTCTTGGTGGTCGCGGCGGCGTAGCGGGCCGCGACGTTGTCCCAGTTCACGATGTTCCAGAAGGCCTTGACGTAGTCGGCGCGCACGTTCTGGTAGTCGAGGTAGTAGGCGTGCTCCCAGACGTCGAGCATGAGCAGCGGCACGAGACCGAACGGCACGTTGCCCTGCTGGTCGAAGAGCTGGAAGACGCTGAGCTTCTCGCCGAGCACGTCGTACGCGAGCACCGACCAGCCGGAGCCCTGCACGCCGAGAGCGGTCGCGGTGAAGTGCGCCTTGAACTTCTCGAGGTCGCCGAACTCGGAGCCGATGGCCTCGAGCAGGTCGCCCGTGGGCTCGCCGGCGTCGGGGGTCAGGTTCGTCCAGAAGATCGAGTGGTTGACGTGGCCGCCGAGGTTGAACGCGAGGTCCTTCTCGAGCTTGTTCACGTTGGCCAGGTTGCCGGTCTCGCGGGCCTCGGCGAGGGCGGCGTTGGCCGTGTTCGCACCGGTCACGTACGTGTTGTGGTGCTTCGAGTGGTGCAGCTCCATGATCTTCGCGCTGATGTGCGGCGCGAGCGCTGCATAGTCGTAGGGGAGATCGGGCAGGGTGTACTCAGCCATGTGGGGTCCTTTCGAGTTGACCTCCGTCCACCGTACGACCTCCACCCATGCCGGGGTCAACGTTCTCCCAGCGTCATCGCAGAGTCCGTGTCGCGCCGACGCCCGCCGTCGCTCGCTAGGGTGAGGCGGACCACGGACCTCAGGAGGCGCACCATGGCCGGATTCAGCGGGCTCGGCAGGCGGCGCGCAGCCGACCCGCGCCTCCCCCCGGGGCAGTACCTCGAGAACGGGTTCCCCGTGCTGTCGGCCGGCCCCACGCCGAACATCAAACGCTGGGAGCTGCAGATCGCGACCGAGACGGCCCAGCGCTCGCTGAGCTGGTCGGACTTCCAGGCGCTGCCGCACGAGGACATCGAGACCGACATCCACTGCGTCACCAGCTGGAGCAAGCTCGGCACCCACTGGAGCGGGGTCTCGCTCGACACCCTCTTCGACGGCCTCGAGACGCAGCACGAGTACGCGATGGCGACCAGCCACGGCGGGTACACGACGAATCTGCCTCTGACCGAGCTGCTCGGCGGCAGGGCCTGGGTCGTCGACACGTACGAGGGCGCACCGCTGCACGCCGAGCACGGCGGACCCGCCCGGCTCTTCGTGCCCGGGCTCTACTTCTGGAAGAGCGCGAAGTGGCTGCAGGGCCTCCAGACCATGGCCACCGACCGCCGCGGCTTCTGGGAGAGCATGGGCTACCACCCCCACGGCGACCCCTGGAAGGAAGAGCGCTACGCGTGAGCGAGCCGTCCACCGGGGCAGGCGGGGCAGGCGGGGCAGGCGAGGCCGGCCTCGTCGGTGACCCGTACGCCTGGTTGCCCGCCTCGATCGTCTCGTCGGTCGCGCAGACGCCCGGGGCCCGGTCGCTGACCTTCGCGGTGCCCGGCCTCCGCCCCGCGCGAGCCGGCCAGCACGTCGACCTGCGGCTGACCGCCGACGACGGTTACACGGCCGTGCGGTCGTACTCGCTGAGCGACGTCCGCGCCTCCGCGGTGCCCGCGGTGCCTGCGGTGCCCGCGGTGCCTGCGGCGTCCGACGGCGTGGGAGGCGCGGAAGGCGTGGGAGGCGCAGGAGGCGCGGGTCCGGTCCCGCAGATCGAGGTCACCGTCGAGCGCCTCGACGACGGCGAGGTCTCGCCCTATCTGGTCGACGCGGCCGAGCCCGGCGACCCGATCGAGGTCCGTGGCCCGATCGGCGGCTGGTTCGTCTGGCCGCCGACCGAGTTCGAGCCCGACTCCGCCGTGCACGCCGTGCTGCCGGAGCCGCCGGGCGCGACGCCGCTGCGCGACGTGCCGGTGCAGCTGATCGCCGGAGGGTCGGGGCTCGCCCCGCTGATGGCGATGGTGCGGGTGCGAGGTCGGGACGCACCCCCGATGCGTCTGCTCGCCTCGGTGCGCGACCCCGGGGCGCGGTGGTACGTCGGCGAGCTCGACGAGGCCGTGCGCGCCTCCTCGGCCCGTGCCGTCGGGGTTTCGGCCGCCGAGGTCTCGGGAGTCGGGGTCCCGGCCGCCGGGGTTTCGGCCGTCGGGGTTTCGGCCGTCGGGGTTTCGGCAGCCGGGGTCTCGGCCGCCGAGGTCTCGGCCGTCGGGGTCTCGGCCGCCGACGGTCGGACGGGCGGGCTGACGGTGGACTGGGTCTACAGCCGGGTCGCTCCCGACGGGCACGGCCGGCCGGCCGGACGCCTGACCCGCGACGAGCTCGAGTCGCTCGTGCTGCCCGCGGCCGAGCACCCGCTGGTCTACGTCTGCGGTGCGAACTCGTTCGTCGAGGCCGTCGCGGGCTGGCTGATCGAACTCGGGCACGCGCCGACCCGCGTCCGCACCGAGCGCTTCGGAGGCGTGTAGCCCGCAGGGCCTGCGGCCTTGCGCAGGCGCGCCACACCCCGAAAGCCGCGCCGCACCCTCATTTCTCGGGGTGTGACGCGGTTTTCGGGGTGTAGCGCCGGCAGCGCGGCGGCGCGGCAGTGCGGCAGCGCGGCAGCGCGGCAGCGCGGCAGTGCGGCAGCGCGGCAAGTGCGGCAGCGGGGCGGCCCGCACGGCCGCGCCACACCCCGAAAACCGCGCCGCACCCTCATTTCTCGGGGTGTGGCGCGGTTTCCGGGGTGTAGCGCCAGCAGCGCGGCAGCGCGGCAGTGCGGCAGCGCGGCAGCGCGGCAGTGCGCCGGGCCGGGCGGGCCCGGCCCGGCGCGCCCGGGCGGGCTACGCCTCGGGCGCGGTGGTGCGGAAGGTGCTCCGCGAGACGTGCTGCTGCCAGAGCAGCTCGGCCAGGGCGTCGGGGTTCTTGCCCTCGCTCTGCGGGTCGATGCCGCCGGGGATGATCAGCTGCGCGACGTGGATCCCCTCGTCGGCCAGCACCTCGTGCAGCAGCTGCGCGTACGCGGTCTCGCCGGCGAACGCGATCGACGTGCCGGTGAGGTTCTTGCCGGGGGTCACGGCCGAGCCGCCGTTGACGAAGAGGATCGTGCCGCCGCCCCCGGGCAGGAACCGCATGCCCGGCAGCACCTGGTGCACGGCCGCGACGGGTCCGTAGACCGAGAACTCGATCGGCCCGACGAGGTCCGCGGGCGTCGTCTCGAGCACGGGTCGCATGAAGTCCTTCTGCGGCAGAGGGCTGTACTGCAGCACCTGGATCGGCCCGAGCTGCTCGGTCGCCTGCTCGAGCGCGGCCGCGAGGCTCGCGGGGTCGCGCACGTCGGCGGTGAAGCCCTGCGCCGTGACGCCGTCGGCGCCGAGCTCGGCGGCCAGCGCGTCGAGC
Source organism: Frigoribacterium sp. Leaf263 (assembly GCF_001422285.1). Classification (GTDB taxonomy): domain Bacteria; phylum Actinomycetota; class Actinomycetes; order Actinomycetales; family Microbacteriaceae; genus Frigoribacterium. The sequence continues at coordinate 41,502 of NZ_LMMO01000004.1, read as the reverse complement.
CGCCCCTGGTGCCGTGAGATCAGCGCGACGCTGAAGCCCTCCCGGCCGAATCGTCGGGCCACGGCAGCGCCGAGCCCCTTGCCTGCTCCGATGATCGCGAGTGTCGTCATGCCCCCATGCAACCAAGGAGGCGCGGGTCGGGACTCAGGGACCGCCCGCGCCGGCGGCGTGGGCGCCCTGCACCGCGCCTCCTCGGGGTCTGCCCAGCAGCGGTGCCCGGCCCGGCGAGGTCGCCGCGGGCCGGACATCGCTCGCGGGCGACCGCTCAGCCGGGGCTGCGAGCATGGACGCCGTACCCCGTCGGCCCCTTCATCAGGAGCAACTCGTGTCGCCTCCCACCCTCTTCCGTTCGTTCGCCGTCGCCGAGGTGGTGACCTGGTCGCTGCTGATCGGCGGCATGCTGCTCAAGTACGTCGCCCGGGTCGGCGACTGGCCGGTCAGCATCGCGGGGCCGATCCACGGCTTCGTGTTCCTCGCGTACCTGGTCGCCGGGGTCGTCGTGGCGGTGAACCAGCGGTGGTCGGCCGGGGTGACGCTGGCGGCGCTGGCGAGCGCCGTCGTTCCCTACGCGTCGGTCCCCGTGGAGCGTTGGATCGACCGCTCCGGCCGACTCCGCGGCGACTGGCGACGCGTCGCCACGGACGACCCCCGCGACCGCCGACCGCTCGATCGTCTGCTGCGCTGGATGCTCGGCCACCTCTGGCTCTCCCTCGGTCTGCTCGTCGTGGGCGTCGTCGTCGTGTTCGTCGTGCTGCTCATGGTGGGGCCGCCGGTCGGGGGCTGACCGACGGGAGCTGCAGGCTGACCGCGCCGCGCCTCCTCGGCTCGTGGCACCGGGGCTGGCGGTCTCGTGGATACCCCCCTAGGGTATGCGTATGAGTTCCGGGCACGAGCACAGCACCCACCCCGCCGAGACCGCAGGAGGCGCGGGTCGCGACGAGCACGCCGGTCACGACGCGCATGCGGGTCACGACGCGCATGCGGGTCACGACGCGCATGCGGGTCACGGAGGTCACGCGGGCCACGGCCACGGCGACCACGCCGCGCAGTTCCGCGACAAGTTCTGGGTGAGTCTCGTGGTCGCGATCCCCGTGATCGTGTTCAGCCCGATGTTCGCCGGGCTGCTCGGCTACGACATGCCCGATCTCCCCGGAGCGACCTGGATCTCGCCGGTCCTCGGCACGTTCCTCTTCTTCTGGGGTGGCTGGCCGTTCCTCAGCGGCGGGGTCGCCGAGGCCCGGGCCAAGCAGCCGGGCATGATGCTGCTCATCGCCATGGCGATCACGGTCGCGTTCGCCGCCAGCTGGGCGACCCAGCTCGGCATCGGCGGTCTCGACCTCGACTTCTGGTGGGAGCTCGCCCTCCTCGTCGTCATCATGCTGCTCGGCCACTGGATCGAGATGCGGGCCCTCGGCGCCGCCTCCGGAGCGCTCGACGCCCTCGCGGCCCTGCTGCCCGACAGCGCCGAACGCGTCGTCAGCGCCGCGTCAGCCGGCCAGGCCCCCGCCGGTCAGGCCGCAGCCGCCCCCACGGCAGCCGCCCCCGCCGAAGCCGCCCCCAGCGCAGCGCCCGCCCCAGCCGCCCAGGCGGCCGCAGCCGACCCTGCCGCAGCCGAGACCGAGTCCGTCTCGATCGCCGAGCTCGAGATCGGCGACGTCGTGCTCGTCCGCTCGGGGGGACGCGTGCCCGCCGACGGCAGCATCGTCGACGGCCGGGCCGCCGTGGACGAGTCGATGATCACGGGCGAGTCGCGCACGGTCACGCGCAGCGTCGGCGACCGCGTCGTGGCCGGCACGGTCGCCACCGACGGCACCCTCCGCGTCCGGGTCGAGGCGGTCGGCGAGGGGACGGCGCTCGCCGGCATCCGGCGCCTGGTGGCCGAGGCGCAGGCGTCGTCGTCGCGGGCGCAGGCCCTCGCCGATCGTGCGGCGGCCCTGCTGTTCTGGTTCGCGGCCGGGGCCGGCGTCATCACGTTCGTCGTCTGGCTGCTGATCGGCGACGTCGACCAGGCGATCACCCGCACGGTCACCGTGCTCGTCATCGCCTGCCCGCACGCCCTCGGTCTCGCGATCCCCCTCGTCATCGCCATCTCGACCGAGCGCGCCGCCCGCGCCGGCGTGCTGGTGAAGGACCGCCTCGCCCTCGAGCGCATGCGTCTGGTCGACACCGTCCTGTTCGACAAGACCGGCACCCTCACGCGGGGCGAGCCCGTCGTGACGGACGTGACGACCGCCTCCTCGGCCTCCGGCTCGTCCGACGACCGTCGGCACGCCGCGCTCCGTCTCGCGGCCGCCGTCGAGCGCGACAGCGAGCACCCTCTGGCTCGGGCGATCGTCCGCGCCGCGGCCGAGTCGCCTCAGGCGGGAGCCGAGGAGGCGCGGGTCGTCGTCAGCGACTTCCGCACCTCGACGGGTCGCGGGGTGGAGGGCACGGTCGACGGCGTCCGCGTCGCCGTCGGCGGCCCCGGTCTGCTGCGCGACGGCGGCCACCCGGTGCCCGAGGAGATCGCCGCGGCGACCGGCCCGTGGTCCGACGACGGCGCCACGGTGCTGTACCTGGTGCGCGACGGCGTCCTCGAGGCGGCGTTCGCCCTGCGTGACGAGGTGCGCCCCGAGTCGGCGGAGGCCGTGCGTCGGCTGCACGACGCGGGCGTGCGGGTCGCGATGATCACGGGCGACGCGCGACCGGTGGCCGAGGCCGTCGGGCGCGAGCTCGGCATCGACGAGGTGTTCGCCGAGGTGCGCCCCGACGAGAAGGACGCCCGCGTCGCCGAGCTGCAGCAGCGCGGTCAGCGGGTGGCGATGGTCGGCGACGGGGTCAACGACGCCCCGGCCCTGGCCCGCGCCGACGTGGGGATCGCGATCGGGGCGGGAACCGACGTCGCCGTCGAGTCGGCCGGTGTGGTGCTCGCATCGAACGACCCCCGGGCCGTGCTCTCGGTGATCTCGCTGTCGCGGGTCGGCTACCGGAAGATGATCCAGAACCTCGTCTGGGGTGCGGGCTACAACGTGCTGTCGGTGCCGCTGGCCGCCGGTGTGCTGGCCGGCGTGGGCTTCGTGCTCTCGCCTGCGGCCGGTGCGGTGCTCATGAGCCTGTCGACGGTGATCGTCGCGCTGAACGCTCAGCTGCTGCGCCGCTGGAAGCCCGCCGCCTGACAGGTCGCTGATCGTTTTAGTTGCTAAGAGAAATCGGCGGGAGGCGCGACTAGCGTTCATCGCATGAGCACCGAGAACCGCGTCCGCACCAGCACCCCCGACGACACCGCCTCGCCCGCGACCGGCGCCGACGTCGTCCGTCAGATCGTCGTGTTCGTCAGCGCCCTCGTCGCCGTCGCCCTCGCGGCCTTCGGCTCGGGGGCGTTCGGCGGCGTCTCGGTGTCCGACGCGGCCGGCGGCGCGCTGAGCGCCACGGCCACGACCGTCGCCCCGGCGACGACGGCGTTCAGCATCTGGAGCGTCATCTACCTCGGCCTGATCGCCTACGCGGTCTACCAGGCCCTGCCGCGCCAGCGGGCCGTCACGCGCCACCGCCGCCTGGGCTACTGGGTCGCCGCGTCGATGCTGCTGAATGCGGGCTGGCTCTTCGCGGCCGTGCAGCTCGGCAGCGTCTGGCTGGGCGCGGCCGTGATCGTCGCGCTGCTGCTCGTGCTGGCGCGCATCTTCGTCATCTGCTTCCACACCGCCTCGGGCGGCTGGGTCGACGCCGTCGTGACGGACGGCACGATGGGCCTCTACCTCGGCTGGGTCAGCGTCGCCACGGTCGCCAACATCGCCGCCGGTCTGGTCGACGCCGGCTTCGACGGCTTCGGTCTGCCGGCCGGCTTCTGGTCGGCGGTGGTGCTCGGCATCGCGGCCCTGGTCGGCGTCGCGATCGCCTTCGCCGGGCGCGGACGCATCGCCCCCGCCCTGTCGCTGAGCTGGGGCCTGTCGTGGATCGCCGTGGGCCGCCTCCTCGGCGAACCCGAGAACACGGTGGCCGGCGTCGCGGCGATCATCGCGGCTCTCGTCGTGCTCGTGGTGACGGTGGCCGTGCGCATCGCCCGCGGTCGCGTCGGCGCCACCCGCTCGCTGCACCGCTGAGCCGCGCCGCCGCGGCCGCCGCCGCCGCCGCCGCGCCCGCCGCCGTCGCTGGCGCCGCTCAGCGCGACACCCCGTTCTCGGCGCGGCACCCCGAAAGATGCCGGTGTAGCGCGGAAAACGGGGTGCAGCGCGCTGCCGCCCGGCGCGACACCCCGTTTTCGGCGCGGCACCCCGAAGGATGCGGGTGTAGCGCGGAAAACGGGGTGTTGCGCGGCGCGGCGCGCCGGCGCGAGCGGCTAGCGGCCGCCGGCGAGCCTGCGGGCGCGCTGCGCGACGCCGGCGGTGCCGTACGGGTAGTCGTCGATGCGAGGCGCGCTCGCGGCCGACAGGCGGGCGACCTCGTCGTCGGTCAGCGCGACCGCGACGTCCGATGAGCCGAGGTTGTCGTCGAGCTGCTCGACCGAGCGGGCGCCGAGGATCACCGACGTCACCGCGGGCTGGCGGAGCAGCCACGCGAGCGAGACCTGCGACGCCGACGCGTCGTGGGCGGCGGCGATCGAGGTGACCTCGTCGAGGACGTTCCAGGTGCGCTCGTCCGCGTTCCGCGCCTCCCAGGCCTCCATGCCCCGCTTCGGGTCCTCGCCGAGGCGGGTGGCGCCGGTGGGGGCCTGGTCGCGGGTGTACTTGCCGCTCAGCCAGCCGCCGGCGAGCGGCGACCAGGGCAGCAGGCCGATGCCCGCGTCGAGCGAGGCGGGGACGACCTCGTGCTCGATGTCGCGGACGAGCAGGTTGTACTGCGGCTGCAGCGTCACCGGCGGCGCGAAGCCGAGCGCCGCGGCGCGGCCGACGGCCTTCGTCACCTGGTAGCCGAGGTAGTTCGAGAAGCCGTAGTAGCCGATCTTGCCCGCGCTGACGGCGTCGTCCAGGAAGCGCAGGGTCTCGTCGATGGGGGTGAGGTGATCCCAGGCGTGCATCTGATAGAGGTCGACGTGCTCGACGCCGAGCCGGGTCAGCGAGGCGTCGAGGGCGGTCGCGAGGTGGCGGCGCGAGAGCCCGACGTCGTTGGGGCCGTCTCCCATCGGGAACCGACCCTTCGTGGCGAGCACGACCTGGGCCGCCTCGGTGGGGTGCTGAGCCAGCCATCGTCCGATGATCTGCTCCGAGACGCCCGCGCTGTAGACGTCGGCGGTGTCGACGAGCGTGCCGCCGGCTGCGACGAAGGCGTCCAGGAGAGCGTGCGAGGTGGTCTCGTCGGCCTCTGCGCCGAAGGTCATGGTGCCCAGTGTCAGCTCCGACACGGAGGCGCCGCTGTTTCCGAGAGTTCTGTAGTCCATGGCGGCGACGCTACGCTCCGAGCCCGATCCGGGGTAGGCTTCGGCCAGTCGACGGATCAGGTCGACGAGCTCGTGCGGGCCAGGACCCTGTTCGCACGGGCCATCACCCGAACCCGGGCCGAGTGCCATGTCGCCGAACCCCTTCGCGGATCCCCGCGTCCGAAGCATCGAGACAGCAGACCCTGCCGTGGCGCACGAGATACTGCACCGGGTCTACAAACTGCAGTCGCTCGACGCGGGCGCGCCCGGCGACTCCTTCCGGTTCCGTCGCTCGGTCACGGGTGAGCCGCGGTTCGCCGTCGGGCACCTCGAGTACGGCGGCGTCCTCCGCACGATCAGCGACCCCATCCCGTACTTCAGCATCGCGACGGTGGTCGGCGGACGGGTCACGGTCTCCGACGGCGTCGAGGAGGTGCGGGGCGAGTCGGGCTCGACGATCGCCTTCTCGAGCAAGCGCGTGAAGGACACCCAGTGGGATCACCTCGAGCTGTCGCAGATCATGATCGACCGCGACTCCGTCGAGAAGGAGCTCGCCTCGCTCGGGCTCGCGGCCCCACGGGGTCTGCACCTCACGTCGATGAGCATGGTCTCGGCGTCGCATCAGAAGCACTGGCGGTCGGTGACCGCCCACCTGCGGCAGCTCGTGCAGAACGACGCCGCGATGTCGAGTCCGCTCGTGCGGACGGCAGCGTTCCGCACCCTCGTCACCGCATTCGTCGAGGGCTTCTCGACGACGGCGGTGCCGCTCGACCACCGGGGCGAGGGGCGGCAGCTGCCGTCGACGGTGCGGCGCGCGATGGCCTTCATGGACGAGCACGCCCACGACGACATCGGCGTCGTCGAGATCGCCGAGGCGGCCCGGCTGACGCCGCGCGGGCTGCAGCTGGCGTTCCGGAAGCACCTCGACACGACGCCGATGGCGGAGCTCCGTCAGGCGCGGCTGCGCGGGGCGCACGGCGACCTCGTGGCGGGCGACCCGACGCTCGGTCACACGGTGGCGGGCATCGCCGCGAGCTGGGGCTTCGCCCACGCCGGACGGTTCTCGGCGATCTACCTCGCGGCCTACGGCCGTTCGCCGCGCGAGACGCTCGAGTCCTGACGGCGCGGTGCGTCGTATCAAGGCGCGTACGGTGCTGCAAGGGGATTGATCTTCGCCCGTCGTCCTGCTAATTCGTTCTGCGTCCAGGCGGTCGCGAAAGATGAGGATCCATTAGAAGATGACTACGCCTCGCGATGACCGGTTCAGGATCGCGAGTCACGGGGGCGCGGGTTGAGATGTCGGGTTTCTCCCCGCGCCCCCCTTCTCTTCGAGAGGGGCGGCGGAGAGCCGCGCCGCGCCTCCTCGGCTCGACGCCGTCAGCGGGCGACGCCGACCGGCTAGCGGCTGACGTCAGTGTGCACGAACGACTGCGCCGAGCGGCTCGCGGTCGGGCCGCGCTGCCCCTGGTAGCGCGAGCCGTACTCGCTCGATCCGTAGGGGTGGTCGGCCGGCGAGCTGAGCCGGAAGAAGCAGAGCTGGCCGATCTTCATGCCCGGCCAGAGCTTGATCGGCAGGGTCGCGACGTTCGACAGCTCGAGCGTGACGTGGCCGCTGAAGCCGGGGTCGATGAAGCCGGCCGTCGAGTGCGTCAGCAGGCCGAGTCGGCCGAGCGAGCTCTTGCCCTCGAGACGCGCGGCGACGTCGTCGGGCAGGCTGACCAGTTCGTACGTGCTGCCGAGCACGAACTCGCCCGGGTGCAGGATGAACGGCTCGTCGGCGGGGGTCTCGACCAGGCGGGTCAGCTCGGGCTGCTCGACGGCCGGGTCGATGAACGGGTACTTGTGGTTGTCGAACAGGCGGAACAGCCGGTCGAGCCGCACATCGATGCTCGACGGCTGGATCAGCGTCGGATCGTAGGGGTCGAGGCCGATGCGGCCCGCGTCGAGCTCGAGCTTGATGTCGTGATCGGAGAGCAGCACCCGGCAACTCTAGCCACCGCGACGACGTCGTCGCCGGGTCTGGAGGAGGATGGGGTCATGCGTGCCGTCACCGTCCCCGTGCCCGGAGGGCCCCGCGCCCTCATCGTCAGCGAGGTGCCCGAGCCCGTCGCCGGGCCGCACGAGGTCGTCATCGACGTCGCCGCGGCCGGCGTCAACCGCGCCGACGTCAATCAGCGCGAGGGGCACTACCCGTCGCCCGCCGGTGCGCCCGCCTGGCCGGGGCTCGAGGTGAGTGGCACCGTCGTGGCGATCGGCTCCGAGGTGACCAGCGCCTCCCTGGGCGAGCACGTCGTCGCGCTGCTGCCCGGCGGGGGCTACGCCGACCGGGTGGCCGTCGACGCCGGGCTCGTGCTGCCGTACCTCAAGGGCCTCGACTTCGTCGAGTCGGCCGGTCTGCCCGAGGCGGTCGCCACCGTCTGGTCGAACGTGTTCATGAACGCGCAGCTGCAGCCCGGCGAGACCCTGCTCGTCCACGGCGGATCGAGCGGCGTCGGGTCGATCGCGATCCAGATGGCCAAGGCGCTCGGCTCGACCGTCTACGCCACCGCCGGCACCCCCGACAAGGTGGAGTTCTGCGAGCAGCTCGGCGCCGACCGCGGCATCGACTACAAGCGCGACGACTTCGTCGCCGTCGTGGACGAGCTCACCGACGGGCGCGGCGTCGACGTCGTGCTCGACCTGGTCGGCGGCGACTACCTCGCCCGGGACGTCGAGGCGCTCGCCGTCGGCGGTCGCATCATGGTGATCGCCGCCCAGGGCGGCCGGGACGCCACGATCGACGTCGGCGCGCTGATGGCGAAGCGCGCCCGCATCTGGGGCACCACGCTGCGCGCCCGTCCGCTGGAGGAGCGGCGCGAGATCATGGCGCAGGTGCGCGAGCACGTGTGGCCGCTCGTGGCCCGCGGCGACGTGCGCCCGGTGCTCGACAGCGTGTTCCCGCTCGAGTCCGCCGCCGCAGCGCACGAGCGCATGGCGACGGGCGAGCACAGCGGCAAGATCCTCCTCGCCGTGCGCTGACGCGCTGGCGCGCTCGCGCGCTGACGCGCTGACGCGCTGGCGCCGGCAAGCCCCGCCTAGCGGACGCGGGTCGTGGCGGGAGCGGTCGTCTCGTCGTCATCGTCGACGCCGGGGATGTGCACGTCGACGATGACGACGTTCACCTCGGCCACCTCCATGCCGATGAGCTGCTCGACGGCGGCGGCGACGGCGGCTCGGACCTCGTCGGCGACCTCGCTCATCGGCAGCGGGTACTCGACGACGACGGTGACGTCGGCCGCGACCTGCGTCTCGCCGACCTCGACGCGGATGCCCTGGGCGAGGTCCTGGCTGCCGACGACGTCGCGGAGGGCGCCGAACGCGCGAGCGGCGCCTCCGCCGAGCGCGTGCACGCCGGGGACGTCGCGGGCGGCGATGCCGGCGACCTTCGCCACGACCGCGTCGGCGATGACCGTGCGGCCGGTGGCGCCGGAGGCCGCGCCGGAGCCGGCGCCCGAGAGGGAGGCCGCCGAGGGGCCGGTCGTGAGGGTGGTCGGGGTCATGTCGCTCATGGAGTGTCCTGACTGTCGGTGTGCGCGGTGGTTTCGTGGTTTAGTCGTCTGCAGGACGCGTTCGGCGGCGACATCGTCACGGTGCCCGTCCGGATTCCCTGTCCCGCTCCGTTCTACCGGAGCACCGGGCGTCGGGTCACAGCGATGTGCCCTCGCCCCGACACAGCCGAGGAGGCGCGGTGGCGGTCGACCTGTCCGATGCGGCCGATGCCGTGCTCGCGTCGCGCGCCGCGGAGGGCGACGAGAGGGCCTTCGAGCAGCTGCTCCGCCGGCACCTCGGTCTCATGACCGCCTACGCGACCCGGCTGACGAGTTCACGCGCCGACGCGAACGACGCCGTGCAGGAGGCGTCGATCGCCATCTGGCGCGAGCTGCCGACCCTGTCGGAGCCGGCCGCCGTGCGCGGCTGGATGATGCGCATCGTGTCGCGCAAGTCGTTCGACCTCGTGCGGTCGCGGCGCCCCGCGAGCGACGTCGACGAGCTCGAGCTGCCGAGCGAGCCGGGCGGCCGGGACGATCCCGAGCGGGCCGTCGTCACCGGCGACGCGATGTCGGGGCTGCGTCAGGCGCTCCGCCGTCTGCCCGAGACCCAACGCCAGGTCTGGACGCTCCGCGAGGTCGGAGGCGAGTCGTACGCCGACATCGCCCAGACCCTGGGGACGTCCGTGACCGCCGTCCGAGGCCTGCTGGCCCGGGCCCGAGAGACACTGACCCGAGAGATGGAGGCCTGGCGATGAGCGACGACCCGACCCGCTCCTCCGGGTACGACGGCGACGAGAGCGGGCCGACCCGCGCCTCCTCGGATCCCGCCGAGACCACCCCGTCGACCGCCGGCGCCGACGCGACGGCGGATGCCCTCGCGCAGGGGCTCGACCCCGACCGCGCCGTCGCCGCCGGTGACGCCGTGACGACGGCCGACGCGGAGGCCGAGCTCGACGCCGCCGTCGACGCCGCGCCCGACGACGGTGTGAGCCTCGAGCGCATCGCCGACTACCTCGACGAGGGCCGGCAGCCCTACGACCCCCTCATCGAGGACGACCCGTCTGCGCTCGCCCAGCTCAACGCGCTGCGACGGCTCCGCGGCGTCTCGGACCAGCTGCTGAGCGACGAGGTCGCCGCGACGCCCGCCCCGGCCCCGTCGTGGATCGCCGACGTCATGAGTCGGGTGCGCCTCGAGTCCCGCTCGGGTCGCGAGATCCCGCTCACCTCGACCCACGAGCGGACGACCCTCCACATCACCGAGGGGGCCGTGCGCGGCCTGATCCGCGAGGCGGGTGACGCGGTCGACGGGGCGCTCGTCATCTCGTGCGCCATCGTGGGCGACGTCGCGCAGCCCGACGCGATCGTGACGGTCGACGTGGCCATCAGCGCCCTCTACGGCGTGGCGGTGCAGCCGCTCGCCGACGAGGTCCGTCTCGCGGTCGTGCGGCACCTCGAGCAGCAGACGGAGCTCGTCGTCGAAGGCGTCGACGTGACCGTGCGCGACGTGCACCAGCTCGACGACGAACACGACGGAGGTCTGTGATGGACGATCGGCAGCTGTCACGACTGGCCACCGAGCTCGGGGCGCTCGCCGCCGAGACGCCCGGCGTGGTGCGCGTGCAGGCGCGCCCGGGGTTCGGCACGGCGATGCGGCGCGCGGTCGACGGGCTGACCGCGGTGGTCGGCGGGGGCGACGGAGGCGACGGCGACCCGGCTGGCGACGGGGGCGTTGGCGGGGCCGGCTCGGACTCGCCGGCGACGGGGCCCTCGGCGCCGATCGTCGGCATCGTCGCGTCGCGGGCCGAGACCCGTGTGACGCTGGACATCGCCGTGAGCGACGAGGCCTCCGGGCCGCGCGTCGCCCGCGACGTGGCCGAGAGCCTCCTCGGGCGGCTTGCTCTCGAGCCCGACCTGCTCGAGCCGTCGCTCGACCTGCGGATCGTCGGCGTCGGGCCGCACTAGTCGCGCGCCCCTGCCTCGAGTGGTCGGAACATGCTCGTCGCGGGGGAGTGCAGGTCATCTTCCGACCACTCGATCCGCGGGCGTCCGATGGTCGGAGCGGCCGAGGAGGCGCGGGTCGCTATAGTGGACTGGTCCGCGTCCGACGCGGCACGCGAGTGTAGTTCAATGGTAGAACTCCAGCTTCCCAAGCTGGTAGCGCGGGTTCGATTCCCGTCACTCGCTCCACCGACCGTCTCGCGCCTCCTCGGCTCCGGTCCCTCTCCAGCTCCGGCGCGTACCGCTCAGGATCTGGTCCGGGCTTCTCCGCTACGCGTCGGGCGAGGCCCGGCGGGCCGGCTGCCGCAGGGCCGAGTGCACGAACGCCGCGGCGAGCACGGCGGAGAGCAGCGCGGCGGGGAGGCTCCAGCCGGCCCCGTCGGACACCCGTGCCGACGCCAGCTGGCCGACGACCTGCAGCACGCAGAGGCCCCCGACGACGAGACCCGACGTGCGGCCGCCCGTGAGCTTCCACCAGGGGCGGGGCGGCGCGATCGGCTCGCCCGGGGCCCGGAACGTGCGGGCGCAGAACAGCACGACGGCCAGAGCGAGCGCGACGCTCGCGATGGTGCCGCCGACACCGCCCACCAGGAGGGCCGACGTGAGTCCGAGCATGAACACGGCGATGTAGCCGACGATGACGATGCCGGCCTTGGTGGTCGCGTCGGTGATCCGGGGTGCCATGCGCTCCAGTCTGGACGAGGAGGTGCCGGTGGTCCAGGCAGCCGCCGTCGCGCCTACGCCGCCGCGCGCGCCACGTACTGCTCGGTCAGCGCGACGCTGGTGGCCTCGACGTCGGGGATCGCGACCGGGTTCACGCTCAGGCGCACCCAGTCGTCGCCGAGCACCAGGTCGGTGATGCACGTCTCGGCGCAGGTGCGGTAGGCGCGGTCGCCCTCGGCGAGACCGGTCACCTCGACCTCGGACGCCGGGTCGACGTGCCCGAACGCGAGGCGCTGGTCGAGAGCCCAGGCGCCGCCGACCAGCGCGCTCTCCTCGATGATCGACGTCTGCGGGGCGCCGGCGCCGTCGAGCGCCGTGAAGCAGTTCGACGCCTGGGCGCGCTGCCAGGCCGCCGCGTACACCGAGTAGCCGCCCCCGGCCAGCTCGATGCGGGTCTCGCCGTCGAGTCCCAGGGCGGCCGCGTCGTAGGGCTGGTCGACATCGCACGTCCAGTTCGGCAGCGCCCCGCCGAGCGGCCACGGCTCGTCGGAGACGTCGGCTGCCGTCACCGCATCGGTGATCTCGCGGACGATCGGGTCGATCGCCTTCTCGGAGGTGCTGCCCTCGGGCACGTCGAGGCCCGTCGCGAGCAGGCTCACCCAGGTGCCGTCGATCAGCGTGTCGAAGGTGCAGCCGGCGAGGCTCTGGTTCTCGACGCTCATGTTGCCGAAGCAGTCGAGGCCGGGGTCGCCGTCGTAGGTCGCCACGAGCTGCGCGTACTGCTCGTCGGCGTGCGGCAGCACCTGCACCAGCAGACCCGTGTAGCCGCTGCGGGGGATCGGATTGTTCTTGCCGTCGGAGGCCCGGCCGTTGTTCCACGTGCAGACGATCCCGCCCTCTTGGGCCACCGCGTAGTCGGAGGGCTCGGCGTCGGCCCGCGCGTAGTAGTCCTGCGACACCCACTCGCCCTGCACGGCGCTGACCGTGGCGGAGTCGAGCAGGCCGGCGCAGTCGAGACCGACCTCGGTCACGGGCTCGGCCGAGGCGCCGCCGGCATCGGAGGACGGCGTCGACGAGGACGAGGGGTCGGCCGACGGGCTGGAGTCGCCGCCGCCCGTGGGGGTGGGGCCGGCGGATCCGCCGTCACCCGCACCTCCTGCCGTGCACCCGGCCAGCAGCATCACCGCCGCCGCTCCGCCGATGAACCCCTGCCACAGTCGCGTAGTCGTCCCCATCATCCGACGCTATCAAGCCGAGGAGGCGCGGGTCGTCACGATCACGCAACACCCGTCGCCCAGGCGGCCGGCCTCGCGGCCCGCGGCCCGCGGCCCGCGCCTAGTGCCGGATGCCGGACGCTGGAGGCGTGCGTGTGTGGGTCGCGGCGCACCCGATGCAGCCGTCGGGGTCGTGACATCGGGGCGGACTACGGTCGAGGCATGTTCCTCCTCTTCGGCACGTCCGTCCGCCGCACCCTGCTCGTGACCGTCGTGTTCATCTGCGGCTACTGCGACAAGAACGTGCCGCAGCGCGTCGAGAAGCTCGCGACGAGGTTCACGCTGTTCTTCGTGCCGCTGTTCACCGTCCGATCGCGGTACACGAACCAGTGCAGCAACTGCGGCGGGCTCACCGACCTCACGCGCGAGCAGGCCGATCGCGCGGTCGCCCGCCAGGGCTGAGTGGGCGGAAGGTGCCCTCCGGTTCTTGCGGAGGGGCCTGTTCGGACCACCGTGCGAGGTCGGGAGGTGGTGCGGCCACATGACCCGCGCCTCCTGGGTCCGGCCGACCTGCGCCTCCCGGGGTCACTCGTCGAAGACGACGCCCTTCTGCAGCACGAAGCAGCCCCACGGGGCCGGGTCGAGCACGTGCACCACGGCGAACGCCCCGCGGGCGCGCTCGTAGAAGTCGAGCCGCGGGATGACGCCCCACTCGAGCGGCTTCGGGTGCGCTGCGCGGGCGATGTCGAGCACGGCGTCCTGCTCGGCGGTGGTGACGGCCGGATCGCCGTCGACCTCCATGCGCTCGAGGGGCGTGTCGACGAACTCGTCGAGGGGGAACACGCCGAGCAGCGCCCCGATCACCCGCGACATCGTCGCCTCGCCCACCCGCACCACGGGGAGCCCCGTCGACGCTGCGGGGAAGTTGCGGTCGACGACCAGCAGCTGATCGCCGTGGCCCATGTCGTCCAGGAGGTGCAGCAGCGCGCCTCCCAGGATCGGATCGATGCCCTTGAGCATGCGTCCTCCTCGTGTCGATGGCGCGGGGTCGCCGTCGACGCCGCTGCCGTCGCCCAGGCTAGCGACGTGGGGGCGCCGGGCGCGTCGCCCGGGGCGTCGAGTGCGTCGTTCGAGCGTTGAGCGCGTCGTCGGGCGTCGATTGCGTCGTTCGGGCAGTCGATGGTCTCGGCGGCATGCCACACCCGCAGCGGCGTCAGCGTCAGCGGCGTCCGCGCCAGAGCAGCCAGACGAAGTACGGCGTCCCGATCACGGCGGTCAGCAGCCCCGCGCCGAGCTGGGCGGGTGCGATCGCGGTGCGTCCGAGCACGTCGGCCAGCCCCACGAGCAGGGCGCCGAGCAGCACGGCGACCGGCACGACGCGGGCGCTCCGGCGTCCGACCAGCGCGCGGGCCGCGTGCGGTGCGACGAGGCCGACGAAGCCGACGACGCCGACCGCCGAGACGGCCGTCGCGGTCAGCAGCACGGCCAGCGACAGGAACACCAGGCGCGACCGCGACAGCGACACCCCGAGGAGGCGCGGCGTGTCGTCGTCGACCCCCACGAGGTCCAGGCTGCGGCGACGTCCGGCCACGACGACGAGCGCCAGCACCAGGGCCACCGCGACGGGCGCCGAGTCGGGGAGCGTGCGGCCGTACGTCGATCCCGACAGCCAGGTGAGCGCCTTCGCCCCGTTGAACGGGTCGGTCAGGACGATCAGGAGGCTGATGGAGGCGGTGGTCGCCGTCGCGACGCCGATCCCGATCAGCACGAGGCGGTTCTGGGCGAAGCCGCTGCGCGCCGCGAGTCCGAAGACGATCAGCGAGGCGAGCACGGCGCCGGCGAACGCGGCGGCGGCGACGCTCCAGCCCGTGGCGGCGGGCACCGTGGTCACGAGCAGCACGGCGCCGAGTCCGGCCCCGCCGGTCACGCCGATGATGCCGGGCTCGGCCAACGGGTTGCGGGTCGCCCCCTGCACGAGCGAGCCGGCCAGGGCGAGAGCGGCCCCGGCGGTGACGGCCGCGACCACGCGCGGCACACGGGTGTCGAGCACGTAGCTGACGATCGGGCCCGACCGGCCGCCGACCCAGTTGACGACGTCGCCCAGCAGCAGCTTCGTGTCGCCGAGCAGCACCGAGCCGACGACGACGCCGAGCAGCGCGGCCGCGACGACGACCACCGTCACGACGTACCGGCGGCGCGACACGATCGGGTGGCGTTCGACCGGCGTCGCCCCGGCGTGGTCGCGGGCGCGGAACGCCAGCACGACGAGGAACACCGCGCCGAGCAGCGAGGTCACGAGGCCCGTGGGCACCTGCACCGAGGCCTCGGCTCCGACCAGCGCCCGCAGCAGCACGTCGGCGCCGAGCACGAGCCCGGCCCCGGCGAGCCCTGCGAGCGGCATCAGCACGACCGAGCGCCGGACGGCGGGGACGACCCGCCGCATCAGTCGCACCAGGGCGGGGGCGCACAGTCCGACGAAGCCGATCGGCCCGGCGAGGGTCACGGCGGCGGCCGAGAGCAGCACGGCGGCCAGCACCGCGACCACGCGCGTGGTGCGGACGTCGACCCCGACGCTCCGCGCCGCGTCGTCGCCGAGGGCGAGCGCGTCGATGCGGGTCGAGCAGAGCAGCAGCACGACGAGGCCGACCACGACGACGGGCGTCAGCTGGGCGACGCCCGCGAAGCCGTTCTGCGAGATGCTGCCCTGCCCCCACTGGTACAGGCCGACGGTCTGCTGCGGGAACAGCAGGAGCAGCGCGCTCGTCACCGAGGCGAGCCCCAGGGCGAGGGCGCTGCCCGCCAGCACGAGACGAACGGTGCCCGATCCGAGCCCCGACAGGGCCAGCACGACGGCGGCCGCCGCGAGACCGCCGGCGAAGGCGACGCCCGACGAGGCCAGCAGCGGCAGCGTCAGACCGGTCACCGCGGCGACGGCCAGCGCCGCGGCGGCGCCCGCGTTGACGGCGAGCGTGTCGGGCGATGCGAGCACGTTGCGGCTGATCTGCTGCAGCGCGGCCCCGGCCGCACCGAGGGCGATCCCGACGACGAGACCGGCGACCATGCGGGGGAGGCGCGATGCGACCACCACGGACGCGTCACCCGCCGTCGCGGTCCCCGTCAGGGCCTGCCACACCTGGCGGGGCCCCACGTCGGCGGTGCCCTGCGTGACGTCGACGAGGGCGAGGAGCACGACGACGGCGACCAGCGCGATCGTCACCCCGACCGACCGAGGGGTGAGCCGGCGGGGCGCGGCGACCCGCGCCTCCTGCGCTCGCTCGGTGCGTCCCTGCCGGGTCGGCGGGACGGGATCGGTCGGGGTGACGATCGTGGTCACGGTCGGTGCGCCTGCCGTCGGGTCAGTCGGTCAGGGTCGAGACGACGGCGTCGACGTAGGCCGTCATCGCGGCCGGTCCGCCGAACATCCAGATGCCGTCGGGCAGACGGTCCACGTCGCCCGACTCGACGAAGGGCAGCGACTTCCACACGGCGTTGTCGCCGAGCACGTCGGCGAACGGGTCGTCGCCGTCGACCTCGTTCGTGATGTAGAGGAACCGCGTGTCGTCGGGCAGCTGCGTGAGGCCCTCGACGTCGGTCGCAGCGAGGCCGTAGGCGGGATCGCCCTCGACGGTCCAGGCGTTGGTGAGACCGAGCTCCTCGGTGACGTCGCCGACGAGCGAGCCGGCGGCGTAGGGGCGGATGCCCACCTGGCCGGCGTCGACGTAGCCGTCGGCGAAGGCGACGTCGGTGCCCTCGAGCCCGGCGTCGGCGATGGCCTGCCTGCCGTCGGCCAGGGCGTCGTCGAAGGCCTGCTTGACCTCGGTCGCCTGGTCCTCGGTGCCCGTCGCCTTCGCGATGAGGTCGAGGTTGTCGGTCGCGTTCTCGATCTGACGCGAGGCGTCGGCCGAGGTGATCTGCAGCACGGGGGCGATCTCGCGCAGCTGCGTGACGGCGTCGGCCGGCAGGTCGGTGGTCGCGACGATCAGGTCGGGGGTCAGCGAGGCGACGGTGTCGAGGCTCGGCTCGCCCCGCGTGCCGATGTCGGCCGGGTCGTTGGTCAGCGGCACGGACGCGCCCCAGGCCTGGTAGCCCGCGACGTCGGCCACGCCGACCGGGTCGACGCCGAGGGCGACGAGGTCCTCGACGACGTTCCACTCGGTGCCGACGACCTTCGTGGCCGGGCCGTCGAGGGTGATCTCGGCTCCGGTGGCGTCGGTGAGGCTGATGGGGCCGCTCGAGGCGGAGGTCGAGCCGGAGCCCTCGCCCTCGGCGTCGGTGGCCTCGGTGGTGCCGCACCCGGCGAGGGTGAGGGCTGCGGCGGCGGCGACGGCCGCGGCCGTCAGGAGTCGTCGTCTGGTGTTCACGGGTGGAGCCTCTCGGTTCTGGTGTGGTGCCGGCCGATCGCGCGGGTGCGCAGGTGGCCGGTCGTGGGGTCGGTGTCGACGTCGATGCGGATGCCCCAGACGTCGCTCAGGAGGCGCGGTGTCAGCACGGCCGACGGCTCGCCCTCGGCGACGATGCGACCCTCGCTGAGCACGACGATGCGATCCGCGAGGGCGGCCGCCTGGTCGAGGTCGTGGAGCACGACGCCGACGGCGATGCGCCGGTCGTCGGCGAGCTCGCGCACGAGGTCGAGCAGCTCGACCTGGTAGCGGAGGTCGAGGTAGGTGGTCGGCTCGTCGAGCAGCAGCACGCCGGTGTCCTGCGCGAGGCAGCTGGCGAGCCAGACCCGCTGCAGCTGGCCGCCGGAGAGCTGGTCGACGCCGCGCCCCGCGAGCTGCGCGACGCCCGTCAGATCGAGGGCGCGGTCGACCGCGACGGAGCCGTCAGCGTCGCCCCGGCCCCAGCGGCCGCGGTGCGGGTGGCGGCCGAACTCGACGACGTCGCGCACGGTGAGGCCGCTCGGCGTGGGGCGGCCCTGCGTGAGCATGGCGACGCGGCGCGCGAAGTCGCGGGGCGAGAGCGCGAGGGCGTCGGTCTCGGAGTCGCGGGTGTCGGCGCGGGATGCGCCGGTGGTCGTGCCGGAGCCGTCGCCGTCGCCGAGCGAGAGGGAGCCCGTCCGGGCCTGCTGGAGGCGCGCGAGGGTCCGCAGGAGGGTCGACTTCCCGCTGCCGTTGGGTCCGATCAGCGCGGTGACGCATCCGGGCCGGAGCTCGAGCAGCGCGTCGTGGACGACGTCGACGCCGTCGTAGGCGATCGAGACGCCGTCGGCCCGGAGGGCGGGGGCGGCCGTCGTGCCGGTCGGGGGATGGGGGCTCACGGTCGCTTAGGTTAGCCTAACCTCACTGCAGAGCGCGACCCGGGTCTCTCGAGATCGAACGAGGCCCCGTCCGGAGCCGGCGCGCGCACCGGCTCCGGAGTCCCGACGCGACGACGGGCCGGCTCCGCCCGCCGGGCCGATGACCCGGGGTGCGGCGCCGGCCCGTCGGGCTGGTGCTCGTGGTGCTGGTGCTGCGGTGCCGGTGAGGCCTAGCCGCAGGTGTACGTGATGCCGTCGACGACGTGGGTGCCCGGTCCGAGATCGGCGCAGGCGGAGATCACCGCGGTGATCGACACGGCGAAGACGATGATACCGACGATCGTGATGATGATCACGACGATCGAGATGATGATGCCGGCCAGCGAGAGCCCGCGGGGCTGACCCGCACGACCGAAGCGCTTGTACGAGATGATGTTGAGCACGAGGCCGACGATCGCGAGCAGTCCGAAGAACGACAGCACGAAACCGGTGATGGCCATGGCCTTCGACGGCGGCTTCGAGCCGTCGGCGTTCTGGTTCGGACCGGGGTCGTACGACTGCGGAGCCGATCCGTACGACTGCTGCGCGCCTCCCTGGCCCGGGTAGCCCGGCTGACCGCCGTAACTCGGCTGGTTGGGCTGGTTCGGCTGGTTCGGATTGTTGTCGTTGGTCATGCGCGGTTCCCCTCGGTTCGCGGTCGTTCCGCTCAGCCTAGGGTGCGGGGGCCTCCGGGGACCGGGCGGGATCCACGCTGCGGCGGAGTCGGGCTCGTCGGCCGGAGCCGGGGTCCGTCGCCCGCGGCTCTACGATGAGACGGTGACCCTGGCCTCCAGCCCCCGCGAACCCGAAGGGCGACACCGCCCGCCCCTCCACCTGCCCCACTACCGGGCGCCCTTCGTCGAGGCCATGCGCCGTTTCGTCCTCAAGTACGCGACGTTCTCGGGCCGCGCAGGCCGCGCCGAGTACTGGTGGGTGGGGCTCGTCCAGTTCCTGCTGCCGTTCGTCATCCAGGGCGTCACGGGCGTGCTGACCGGCGACTGGAGCGAGGTCGACGGCCAGTCCCTCTCGAGCGCCCCGAACGTGGTGCTGTTCGTCATCTACCTGGCGACCGCCGTCCCCACCCTGGCTCTCACCTGGCGGCGTCTGCACGACGTCAACCGCAGCGGGCTCTGGACGTTCGTCATCCTCGTGCCGTTCCTCGGCTGGATCGCGTTCCTCGCGTTCCTGCTGCTGGGCCCCCGCCCCGAGGGCGCCCGCTTCGACCGCTCGCCCGTCGTCACCTCGTACTGACGCCGCCGCTCAGACCGCCGCGGGGTCGAGGTTCAGCGTCGTGCCCTCGAACAGACGCTGGTCGTCGCCCAGCACCTGGAGCCCGGCGTTGAGGTAGATCAGAGCCGCCACCGAGATGTCGAAGCGGGCGGCGACCTCGGCGATCGTGTCGTTGGGGGCGACGACGTAGCGGCGGGGTGCGCCGGCGTCCGTCGTCGAGCTGACCTGCCCGGCCGCCAGCGACGCGGGGCCCGAGTCGACCGGAGCGATGTTCGTCTCGCGGGGCGGGATGCTCCAGGCGACCGACGACACGGCCAGCACCTTGTCCGGTCCGATCTCGAGCGGCACCCCGTCGGCGCTCGGCGCCGACGAGTAGGTGACGATCGTTCCGAGGTACGACGGCTGGCTCGTGCCGAGCGCGACCCGGCCCGACGCGGGCGAGGTCGTGGGGCCCCCGAGCAGCACCGAGCCGACGCCGTACGACGTCATCCCGTCGCCCACCGACGGCGCGATGTCGATGAGGGTGACCGAGACCGGCACGGGCAGGGTCGACGTGAACCCCGAGTACTCGATGTCGTAGCCGTCGGACCCGTCGGCCACCACGCGGTAGTGGAACGCCACGCTGCCGAGCGGCGAGCGGACGTCGCTCTCGCTCACGACCGTCCCCGCGGGCACCGTCGCCACCGACGGCGCCGGCAGCGCGGCGTCGGCCGGCGCGGCCGTGGCCGCCTGCTGCGTCGGCTCGCCGGAGGGCGTCGGCGTGGGGGTCGGGGTGGGCGTGCTGCTGGGGCCGCCCTGTCCCGCGCCCGGGCGCGCCGAGGCGGAGATCGTGGCGGGGGCCGGTCCGGCCGACGTCTCGTCGCCGCGGAGCCCGAGGGCGTCGCCGAAGATCACGAAGGAGGCGCCGATCACCGTGGCGACCGCGACCGAGACCGCGATGATGGGCACGACGGCCCCGCCGCGCTTCTCGTCACGACGCTCCGCCCGTCGCTCGCCGCGTCGTCGGGCACCCGCCGCCGGCTCGACCCGAGCGGCCTCGAGCCAGTCGTCGACGCTGTGCTCGGCCGTGCTCGCGGTGCTCGCGGTGCCGTCGGCCGTCCCGTCCGCCGTGCCGTCCTCGGCACCGCTCCGGTCGTCCCCTGCGTCGCGTTCGTCGTCGGTCATGCCATCCCCGTGTGTGATCGTCTCTCCGAAGCCGGAGCTCCCCCGACGATGATCCTAGGGCGGGTCGGAGTAGTGTGCCGCCGCCGACGACGGACGGGGTACGAGGTGCCGACCAGAGGCTGGGAATCGTGCGCGTGTCCCGGCCCGCGTGCCTGGAATGGATCCCTGCCACACAGATCCCGAGGACACCATGAGCACCGCGCACCCCGCCGCCGCACCAGCCGCCACGACCACCACCCCGACCGAGCGCATCACCCGGGCCGCCGCCGATCTCTTCGGCTGGGACGATCTCCACCCCGCGCAGCTCGAGGCCATCGAGTCGGTCGTCGCCGGCCGCGACACGCTCGCCGTCATGCCGACCGGGTTCGGCAAGTCCGCGATCTACCAGGTCGCCGGCGCCGTGCTCGACGGCCCGACCGTCGTCGTGTCGCCCCTCATCGCCCTCCAGGCCGACCAGGTCGCCGGTCTCATCGGCCGCCCCGACGCCCCGCCCGCCGCCGACATCAACTCCGGTCACACCGACGCCGAGAACGAGGCGAGCTGGGATCGTCTGGCTGCGGGCGAGGTCACCTACCTCTTCCTCGCCCCCGAGCAGCTCGCCCGCGACGAGACCGTCGACCGGCTGCGCGACGCCGACGTCGCGCTCGTCGTCGTCGACGAGGCCCACTGCGTGTCGTCGTGGGGTCACGACTTCCGGCCCGACTACCTGCACCTCGGCGAGATCGTCGAGCGTCTCGGCCGCCCGCCGGTGCTGGCGCTGACGGCGACCGGGTCGGTGCCCGTGCGCGACGAGATCGTCGAACGGCTCCGACTCGACGACCCTCTGGTGCTCAGTCGCGGCTTCGACCGGGCGAACCTCGCCCTCGAGGTCGTCCGCCACGAGGACGACGACGAGAAGGTGCGCGCCGTCGTCGAC
This sequence comes from Frigoribacterium sp. Leaf263, assembly GCF_001422285.1. Classification (GTDB taxonomy): domain Bacteria; phylum Actinomycetota; class Actinomycetes; order Actinomycetales; family Microbacteriaceae; genus Frigoribacterium. The sequence continues at coordinate 20,180 of NZ_LMMO01000004.1, read as the reverse complement.
CAGATCGCCGACTCCGCGATCCCCGCCATCGTCTACGTGGCGACGCACCGCGAGACCGAGTCGTACACGGAGGCGATCTCCGAGCGCTGCCCCGACCGCACCGTCGTCGGATACCACGGCGGGCAGCGCGCCGCAGAGCGGGGCCGGCTGCACGAGCGGTTCCACGCCGGCGAGGTCGACGTCGTCGTGGCCACGAGCGCGTTCGGCATGGGGATCGACAAGCCCGACGTGCGCGTCGTGGTCCACGCCGACGTGCCCGAGTCGCTCGACGCCTACTACCAGGAGATCGGTCGGGCCGGGCGCGACGGCGAGCCCGCGATCGCGACGCTGCACTACCGGCCCGAGGACCTCTCGCTGCGGTCGTTCTTCGCCTCGGGTCTGCCCGGCCGGGCCGACCTCCGCGACGTCTTCACGGCCCTCTCGGCCGCCGGCCGACCGGTGACGCGGGCCGAGGTCGCCGGGCAGCTCTCGCTCGGCAGCCGCACGGTGTCGCGCCTCATCGATCTGCTGCTCGAGGCGGGTGCGCTGACCGAGTCGGCCGACGGCTTCGAGCCGGTCGCCGGGCTCGAGGCGGCCGACGCCGCGGCGTCGGCCCGGGAGGTGGCTCAGACGCGCGAGCGGGTCTCGTCGTCGCGCATCGAGATGATGCGCACCTACGCCGAGACGACCGGCTGCCGACGACGGTTCCTGCTCGGCTACTTCGGCGAGGACTCGCCCGAGCGGTGCGGAAACTGCGATCTCTGCAGCGCCGCGAGCGACCGGGTCGAGGAGGCGCGCTCGGGAGGCGACGAGGCGCACCCGGCCGACACCGCGCCTCCCGCGTTCGCCACCGACGCTCGCGTCGTGCACGCGACCTGGGGCGAGGGCACGGTCATGAGCACCGACGACGACCGCATGACCGTCTTCTTCGAGCGCGAGGGCTACAAGGTGCTCGCGGTCGCCGACGTGCTCGACCGCGGGCTGCTCACCCCGGCCTGACCGGCCCGGGTCCGACCGGCTCAGGTCCGATCGACCCCGACCCCGACCTCGGTCTCGGCCTCCGCCGAGCGGGACGGCCGGCCGGGGAAGCCGAACGAGTGCAGGCCGTACTCGTCGCTGAGCACCCGGCTGAGGGCCTCGCCGCGGACGCTCGTGCCGAGCTCGTCGAGAGGCGGACTCACGATCGCCGCGCCGAGCCGGTTCGGGGCGGACAGCACGATCGCGCCCGAGACGCTGGACTTCGCGGGCACGCCCACCGCGCGCATCCACCGGCCCGAGCCGTCGTAGACGCCGCAGGTCGCCATCACCGACACGACGTCCCGCGCGATCGCGACCGAGACGACCTGCTCGCCGGTGACGGGGTTGCGTCCGCCGAACGCGAGGGTCGCGCCCATCACGGCCAGGGCGGTCGCGTCGACCATGACGGAGCAGGCGCGGGCGTAGACGGCGACGGCCTCGTCGGCCGTCTGGTCGAGCGTCCCCTCCGATCGCATGAGATGCGCCAGGGCGTGGTTGCGGTCGCCGTGCAGCTGCTCGCTCTCGCTGATCTCGCGGTCGACGTCGAGGTCTCGCCCGGCGAAGGCGCTCAGGCCGGCGGTGATCCGGCGGGAGCGGGCGTCGCCCGAGTCCCCGTCGACGAGGTTGGCGGTGAGCAGGGCTCCGGCGTTCACCATGGGGTTCGGCGGCCGCCCCGTGTGGCTCTCGAGCTTGAGGGCGTCGAAGGCCTCGCCGGTCGGCTCGATGCCCACCTGGTCGAGCGCCTCGCCGCCGGTGTCGGCCAGAGCCAGCGCGAACAGGAACGGCTTGACCGCGGATTGGATCGAGAAGAGATGATCCGCGTCGCCCGAGGCGGCCATCTCGCCGTCGGGATGGACCACGGCGACCCCGAACAGCTCGGGGTCGGCGTCGGCGAGCTGGGGGATGCTGTCGTCCACCGCGCCTCCTCGGGTCGACAGGACGGAGGCGCGGAGGGCATCGAGGGACGGCATGCCCCCCAGCCTGACAGGCGCTACGGCGTCGAGACCGAGGCGAACCAGTCGGCGTACCGCGTGTTCACGGCCATGCGGCGGGTCTCGTCGGGCGCGTCGTCATCCCACCAGACCGGCCCGCGCTCGCCGAGCGACGTCTTCGCCGCGTCGACGCGCTGACGTGCGCGCTCGACGGCGTCCGCGTCGTCGTGGCCGAGTGCCGTCTTCTTGGCGCGCCGCGCCTCCATCAGCTCGTGGACGAGCTCGGCCCGTCGGTCGTCGGTCACCGAGGGGTCCGCCCGTCGCCAGAGCCGACCGCGCACCACGATGTAGCGGCCGTCGGGGGTCACGAGCGGTTCGGCCATGCGGTCGGTCTTCCGAGTCGAGAGTCGGGCGGGGAGCGCGAGCTCTCCGAGCAGGAGTCGCTACGGGTTCTCGTCGCGCATGGGGCGGCGATCGTCGCCCCGGCTGTCGCCGGTCGTGCTCGCCCACCGGGCCACGAGACGCCGGGCGACGGGCAGCGGGCAGGGGATGGTGACGGCGCCGGTGCGGCTGACGATCGTGAGCCGGGCCGCGCCCGACAGGCCGCGATGCCACATGCGCGAGACGTCCATCGTGACGCCGCCGTCGTCGCCGCTGTCGCTGCGACGGGGCTCCGTCATCTCGAGGGTGAGGCGGTTGCCGAGCACCTGGATGCGGTAGACGACGCCGTCATCGCTCCAGGTCTCGGCTTCGTCCACCCGATGAATATACGAACGGGTGTTCGACGATGTCCAGTCGACGACGCCTCGACGCATCAGACCCTGCCGATTCTGGATAAGCGCGCCTCAGGCGGCGACCCCGTGGGGCCGCGCCGCTGCGGACGCATCGGCCGCCGCATCGGTGCCCTCGCCCTCGCCTTCGCCCCGGGACGCGAGGAACCGCTCCGCCGTCCGCAGGGCCAGCGCCATGATGGTCAAGGCCGGGTTCGCGACGACGGCGCTCGGGAACACGGAGTTGTCGCAGACCCAGAGGTTGGGCACGTCGAAGCTGCGCCCGTCGGCGTCGACGACGGCGTCCGCCGGGTCGTCGCCCATGCGGCAGGTGCCGATGGTGTGGGCCGTGCGGGCCAGGATCATCGTGTCGGTCGCGCCGGCCGCCTCGACGATGGCGGTCATCGTCGCGATGGCGTGCTCGTCGATGGCGTCTTCGTTGGGCCCCGCGGTGAACGAGACGATCGCCTTGGGGATGCCGAACTCGTCGAGCTCGTCCGACAGCACGAGGCGGTTGTCGTCGCTCGGCAGGCACTCGGCGTTGATGCCGACCCCGGCCAGGTACCGGTAGCCCTCCATCGCCTCGACAAGCTCGTCGCCCCAGAGCCCGCCGCCGCGCACGAGCGTCGTGGCCAGCGTCAACGGCATGACCCCGAGGCTCTGGATGAGATAGCCGCCCACGAAGTCGACGCCCTGGGGTCGCATGGTGTCTTCGGTGATGATCGACGACGGGTAGCCGCGGTGACTGCGGATCTCCTCGGTGAAGGTCCCCCACACCTGGGTCGCCCCGTGCGCCATGTAGTTGCGGCCCACCTGGTCGCTGCTGTTGGCGAGCCCGGTGTGCAGCAGCAGACGGGGCGTCTCGACGCCGCCCGCGCAGAGGAAGAGCGCCTTCGTGCGCTGACGGTGCTCGACCCCGTCGCGGGTGTAGACGACGGCCGAGACCTCTCCCGCCTCGTCGAGCTCGATGCCGTGCACCATCGACCCGGGGCGGATCTCGGCGCCGTGCGCGACGGCGGAGGGCAGGTAGGTGGTGTCCATGCTGACCTTGGCGCCGTTGCGGCAGCCCTGGTGGCAGCTGCCGCAGTTGACGCAGGCGTGACGGGTGCCCGCGTGCTCCTGCTCGCGATCGACGGTGGTGACGGCGACGGGACCGTCGGTGGCGGTGATGCCGAGCGCCTCGCAGCCGCGGATCATCATGTCCGACGAGGCGTTGCGGGGCGCCGGCGGGAGCGTGTACCGACGCGAGGGATCCCACGGGTAGTCGGCGGGCCCGGCGATCCCGACGAAGGCCTCGACGCGCTCGATGTACTCGATCAGCTCGGCGTGCTCGATCGGCCAGTCGACGCCCTGACCGGTCAGCGACCTCAGCCGCAGGTCGCGCTCGTCGGGTCGGGGTGTGAAGGCGCCCCAGTGCAGGGTCGATCCGCCGACGCCCTTGCCGCTGTTGTTCAGACCGAACGCCGTCGGGTTCTCGCCGCTGCTGAGCCGTTCGTCCATCCAGTTGATGGCGACGGCCTCGGTCTCGTCCTGGGTGAAGCGCTCGGGATCGAAGTTCTCGCCGGCCTCGAGGGCGACGACCCGCAGACCCCGGGCGGCCAGCGTGCTGAGGATCGGTGCACCTCCGGCGCCCGTGCCGATGACGACGGCGTCGACGATCTCGTCGTCCGGGTAGGTGCTCATCTGGTCGAGGTTCATCGGACGACCTCCATCGTCGGTTCCCACTGCTCTCGCCGGTCGGCGCCGAGCAGGTCGTAGCCCTGGAACATCGCCCCGCCGGGTCCGCCGTTGGCGAAGCCGTCGAACCCGATGCGCTCCATCGTGGCCGGGTGGGCCAGCCAGGCCCGCACGAGGTCGACCCGGGCGTCCTCGAACCACAGCTGCATCTGGTCGGCGCTCATGCGGCCGTCGGGCGCCTCGAAGTCGCCGTCGATGATCGCCTGCACGCGGGACCGTTGCTCGTCGAGCCCGAGGAGGTGCAGGTCGGCCAGGGCGTCCAGCCCGCGTCGGTAGGCCTCGATGTCGGGCGGGAGCGCGGCGTTCCGCCACCCGTCGGACTTGCCGAGGTTCTGATCGGCGTCGATGCGGGCGGCGAGGTCGATGGCGGCCCCGGGGCGGGGTGCCCGCTGGGGGACCACGAGGTCGGCCACGAGGCGGAGCGTGTCGAGCTGCGTCGCGGTGAGCACCTCGGGCCGGCGGTCGGGGTCGTCCGCGAGGGCGCGGCGTGCGAGCAGCGCCCGTGTCTGCGGGCTCGTGCGCGTCGAGGCGATGACCTCGGCGAAGTCGCTCGACATGGTGGGGCCGAGACCGGCGCGATCCCGCCAGAACACGGCGACCGCGTCGACGGCGGCCGAGGGGGTCGTCGTGTCGTCGAGCACGAGGGTCGGCACGCCGGGCGCCTGGTGCGGCGGGACGGCTTCGCTCACGACGAGACCGGCGAGTCCGAAGACCCCGGCCTCACCCGAGAGGATGCGGGCGGCGGTCTCGGCGACGACGCGGACGTCGGATCCCGAGGCGGCGAGCAGCCAGCGGGGTGCTCCGGAGGCGCGGATCGCCCGGACCACGGCCGTCACGCCGTCGTCGAGGCTCGCACCGGGGCGCAGGGCCTCCGTGATCTGCACGTCGAACGGGGCCGGGCCGGATCCGCCGTCGAGCGTGCCGACGAGTGCCGAGACGAGCCCGGTGGGCGAGGTGTCGTCGTCGCGCACGACGATGACGGTCGCGCGGGGCGGCGCGAGGCGTTCAGAGGACACGGGGCTCCTAGAGAGAGTGGCCTCAGGCGAGGACCTTCCGACCATACGTCTCCTCGTCCGGCCCGGTACCGGTTCTCACCGGCAACGGACAGGAGGCGCGTGAGCGGCCCATCGGGGAGGGGACGTGACGCGGGTGCAGCAGCCCGGGAGTCGCTCGGATCGTCTTTGATCCGAGCGGCCGGCACCGAGCTTTCGGGTTCTCGGTGACGTGTCGACCACCGCGCAGCGCCAGATCACGGTGGGTTTCGGGTATCCGCCGGAGGCACGCACAGCGCGAGGTCGACACGGGGTTGCTAGGCACCCGGGTAACGATTCGGAGACGATCTCTCCCCGGTTGGGGGGTATCACGACTTTTTCGCAAATCGGATGATGGCAGCGCTTCGCGGATGGCCACGTGCTAACGCTGGCGACGCGGTCGGGCCCGGCGCGCCTCCTCGGCGTCGGCTCGGCTCGCGGGCTAGGAGCGCACCCCGGCGGGCACGACCTGCTCGACGAGTCGCACGTGGCTCGTGGCCACCCGGGTCGGCTGGCCGGCGAACGCCGCCGCACGCGAGTCGCTCGCGAGGTAGGCCTCCTCGACGGCGGCGAAGCGCTCGGCGTCGCCCGCCACGCTGACGGCCCAGACGAACTCGCCCGCCTCGCGGTCGGCGTAGGCGAACTCGATGGCGAAGCCCTCGGCCTCGCGGGCGGGGACGATGTGCGTGCCGAACCACTCCACGAAGTCGTCGAGGACTCCGTCGACGAGCTCGTAGCGACGCAGCTGGACGGTCTTCACGCTGGAGATGCTCATGCGGCCAGCCTAGGTCGGCGGCCCCGTCGGGGTCCGCCCGTGAACGACGACGGGCCTCCCGGCGAGGGGAGGCCCGTGGTCGGTGATCCTCGTCGGCGTCCCACGTCGTGGGCCGCTGGTACGGATCATGCCGTCCCGACCGGGTGACGGTCGACGAGGCGGGTGGAGCAGGTGGTTCAGGAGGCGCGGCTCAGGATCACCGCTCCGGTTCAGTCCAGATCGTCGTCGTCGATCCCGGTGTCGAAGTACGACACGTGATCGATCTCGTCGGAGGAGGCCAGGATGCGGGCCGAGAAGGAGGGGCGCACGATCAGGCTGCGAGTCCGGCGTCGTCGCCGCGGCCGGCGAACAGCTCGGAGAGGTCGAGGGCCTCGGTCGGCGCGAGCTCGACGTGACGCAGGTCGGCGGCGCTCATGCGCCGAAGCCCAGCGTGACGAGGAGGGCGGCCGTCGCGGTGATGCTCGCGGCGACCGCCGACGTGGCGATCACGAACAGCGTGGCCTGACGGTCGTTGTCGCGGACCTCCGAGAAGGGGCTGCGGACTCGCGTGGCGGTGGGTCGGATGATGCTCATGACGATGCTCGTTCCTGGCAGCCCTGCGCTGCCGTCGTGCTGGATGACGAGGCCGGTGGCCTGTCCGCATCGCCCGTGAAGTCGATGCATGAGCATGCTGTCACGCAGATCGCTAGAGCGCCTAACTATGTTCCGATCGAGTTCGCTTCATGGACATCCCGCCGGTAGGCGCGGTTCCTGACGCTGAGGATCGTCGCCCCGATGACCGCCGAGACGAGCGATCCGACGAGTACGCCGACCTTCACGTGGTCGTCCGCCTCGCTGCCGAGACCGAACGACAGCTCGCCGATCAGCAGCGAGACGGTGAAGCCGATCCCGGCCACGAACGACAGCCCCACGAGGTCGGGCCAGCGGACGGTCTCGTGCAGCCGCAGACCCGGGAGGCGCGTCACGACGAAGGTGGTGACCGTGATGCCGATCGACTTGCCCAGCACCAGAGCGAGCACGATGCCGTAGGCGACCGAGTCCGTCAGCGAGTCGACGAGACCCGAGAAGCCCCCCACCGTCACACCGGCCGAGAAGAAGGCGAAGACCGGCACGGCGACGCCCATCGAGAACGGGCTCACCCGGTGGGCGAAGTGGTGGGTCATGCCCGAGAAGAGCGCGCGGCCCTCGTCGTCGAAGCCCGAGGCGACACGCGCCCGGGCGCTCGCGACGACGGGCACCGAGAATCCGAGCAGCACGCCGGCGACCGTCGCGTGGATGCCCGACTCGTGCACGAGGGCCCAGGTGATGATCGCGAGCGGGATCAGCAGGTACCAGGCGCGGACGCCCCGCTGCGCCAGGAACCCGAAGATCGCCAACGGCACGAGGGCGAGGGCGAGCGGCAGGAAGGCGATGTCGTCGGTGTAGAAGATCGCGATGATGCTGATCGCCAGGAGGTCGTCGACGACGGCGAGGGTGAGCAGGAACGTGCGGAGGGCCGGCGGCAGGAACTTGCCGACCACGGCGATGACCGCGACCGCGAAGGCGATGTCCGTGGCCGTCGGGATCGCCCAGCCGCGCAGCGCGTCGTCGCCGGCCCCGAGGTTCAGCACCGTGTAGAGCACCGCGGGCAGCGCGACGCCGCCCACGGCCGCCGCGACCGGCACGGCGGCGAGGCGCGGGTTCCGCAGGCTGCCCGAGACGAACTCCTGCTTGAGCTCGAGACCGACGACGAAGAAGAAGACGGCGAGCAGGCCGTCGGCCGCCCAGGTGCCGATCGTCAGGTCGAGATGCAGGGCGGCGGGCCCGATGCGGGTGTCGCGGACGCTCTCGTACCAGTCGACGAGAGGCGTGTTCGCGGCGACGATGGCGAGCACGGTGGCGGTCAGGAGGAGGACGCCGGCGACGGTGTCCTGGGTGACGACGTCGGCGACCCGGCGCGCGGCGTGACGGGCACGGGACGCGCGGGCCGGAGGCGGCGGCGTCGGAGACGAGGGGGTGGGCGAGTGGGGCGCGGCGTGGCTCATGAGCGTCTTTCGGGTGAGGTGTGCGACAGGGCGTCGACCCGCCGGCTCCCCGCGCGCCGGAGCGCGGCCCTCGGCCGCCGCGCGGAGGGCGCGACGACGGGACGGAGGGCGAGGGGGCGGGTCAGACCGCGGCTGGGGGCGGGCATCCGGCGATCTCACCGTGCGCGTTGGTGCCCCACAGGCTCATCCAGCCGTTCGTGCCGCATGTGCGCTTGGTGAGCACCAGTCGGTTGGGGAACGCCGCCGTGTCTCGACGTCGAGCCCGGGTGGGGGCCGAGGTCGGGGAGCACGGGCTGAGGGTCACCGCACCAGGGTACCCGCGCCTCCTCGGTGCCGTCCCCTGCGGATCCCGGACGGCGGGGGACGCCCGCACCGCACGCTCAGGCCCTCGGCGTACGACGGGTGGATGACCCGCGATCAGTACACCTTCGACGACCCCCGCACGCGATTCCCCGTCATCAGCCCCGAGGTGCAGCAGCAGCCCGAGCCGGGCCTCCAGTCGAGGATGACGCCGGTCCCCGACCTGGGCGAGAGCACCTACCGGGGAACGGGCCGCCTGACCGGCCGACGCGCCCTCATCACCGGCGCCGACTCCGGCATCGGCGCGGCCGTCGCGATCGCCTACGCCCGCGAGGGCGCCGACATCGCCCTCACGTACCTCCCCGCCGAGGAGGAGGACGCCCGTCACGTGATCGAGGTCGTCGAGGCGGCCGGTCGGAAGGCCGTGGCGATCCCCGGGGACCTCACCAGCGCCTCCTTCTGCCGGACGCTGGTCGAGGAGGCGGTGGCCGGCCTGGGCGGGCTCGACGCCATCGTGAACGTGGCCGGTCGCCAGATCTGGCAGGAGGGGATCGACCGGATCACCGACGAGCAGTTCGACCTCACCTTCAAGACCAACGTCTACGCGCCGTTCTGGATCATCAAGGCCGCCCTGCCGCATCTCGGCCCCGGCTCGACGATCATCAACACGGCGTCGCTCGAGGCGTACAGCCCCGCCCCCGACCGCCTCGACTACGCGACCACCAAGGGCGCCATCAACAACTTCTCGAAGGGCCTCGCCCAGCAGCTCGTCTCGAAGGGCATCCGCGTCAACGTCGTCGCCCCCGGGCCCACCTGGACCGCGCTGCAGGTCACCCGTGGCGTCGACCCCGAGACGCTGCCCGAGTTCGGCTCGAGCGAGTCGCCGATGGGCCGCGCGGCGCAGCCCGCCGAGCAGGCCCCGGCCTACGTGTTCCTGGCGAGCGCCGAGTCGAGCTTCGTGGCGGGCGAGACCCTCAACGTCAACGGGGGCATGGTCACGCCGTAGGGGTCGGCCCGGGCGGTCCTCCGGGTGCAGCGTCCGCATAGGGTGGGGACGTTGCCCACACGACCCGGACAGGAGGCGACATGGACACCCCGGACCTCACCGCAGGCATGGTGCTCGACGGTCGCTACGAGATCGAGTCCGTGCTCGGCCGCGGCGGCATGGCCAGCGTCTACCGCGCCCGCGACACGCTGCTCGGCCGCGTGGTCGCGATCAAGCTCTTCGCGCCCACCGGCGCGGACGCCGCCGAGCTGCGGCGCGAGACCAGCGAGGTCCAGGTGCTCGCCGGGCTCGCCCACCCCGCGATCGTCACGCTGTTCGACGCCCGCGTCGACGACGCCGACCGCGCGTACCTCGTCATGGAGTTCGTCGACGGTCCGACCCTGCAGTCTCTCATCTCGGACGGCCCGCTGGCCCCGGCCACCGCGGCCGCCATGCTGGCCGACCTCGGCGAGGCCCTGCACGTCGCCCACGAGGGCGGCGTCGTCCACCGCGACGTGAAGCCCGCGAACATCCTGCTCGCACCGGTTCCCGGCGGCGAGGGGCGGTACCGGGCGAAGCTCGCCGACTTCGGGATCGCCTACCTCGTCGACTCGACCCGGCTGACCGCCACCGGCACCGTGATGGGCACCGCCGCGTTCATCAGCCCCGAGCAGGCGCTCGGCAAGCCGATCGAACCGCCCTCGGACGTCTACTCGCTCGGTCTCGTGGCGCTCGAGGCCCTGACGGGGTCGCGGGTCTTCACGGGCTCGGCGATCGAGTCGGTCATGGCGCGCCTGCACAACGACCCGATCGTGCCGTCGTCGCTCGAGACGGGCTGGGCGTCGCTGCTGACCTCGATGACCGCGAGGGACCCGGAGGCGCGCCCGACCGCGCTCGAGGTCTCACGCCGCGCGTCGCGGCTCGCCTCGGCATCCCGCGGTGGCGGCACCGCCGACCTGGCCGCCGTCCCCGACCCGACCGAGCCGCTCTCGCCCCGTGATCGCACGATGGTGGTGCCTGCTGCTGCGGCCGCTGCTGCTGCGGCCGCAGGTGCGGGCGCCGCGGGTGCGGGCGCGGCGGCCGCCGCGGGGGCGACCGACGCCCCGACGGCCGCGTACGGCTCGGATGCTCCGACCGCGGCGTACGGCACGGCCGCGGCCTCCGGCGGCGACGCCCCCACGGCCGCCTACGGGGCGAACGCCCCCACCTCGTCGTACTCGACCGACGCCCCGGGCTCCGACGCCCCGACCGAGCGCTTCGCCCCGGCGGTCGGCGTGGGGTCGGCTGCGACCGGCGGCGGGGTCGCGGCCGGCTCGGGAGCCGGCGGGACGGGGATCGGAGGCGGTCTCGGCGACCGGGACCGCGCCTCTTCGGGTCGACCGAGATGGGTCCTGCCCGTGATCATCGTGGCGGTGCTGGCTCTCATCGCCGGGGCCGTCGTGTGGGGCGTGTCGCAGGGGTCCGGCGGCGACGGCGCACCCGCCGAGACCAGCTCGCCCGCGAGCACCGCTCCGAGCGACGAGCCGTCGGGTGAGACGACGCCCGACGGGACGACGCCCAGCGAGACGACCGCGCCGCAGCCCGAGCAGTCGGCGCCCTCCGACGAGCCCGAGCCCGCGCAGCCGTCCGAGACGGCACCCGCGCCCGCGAGCCCCAGCACGCCCGCTGACGAGAACGAGGACGAGCCCGACGAGAACGAGCCGGACGAGAACGAGCCGGACGAGAACCCGATCCCCGAGGTCACCGTGCCCGGCACCGACATCGGCACGGGTTCGGTGACCGGCCCCGGCAACAGCGGATCGAACCCCAACTCGGGCCCGGGCAACAACAACGGCAACGGCGCGGGCAGGCGCAGCGGCACCGTCGACACCGTCGACACCGTCGACACCGTCGACACCGTCGAGGACGTCGTCACGACGCCCTAGCGCCGCCCGGGCGAACTCCGCCCCGCGCACCGACCCCCGCCGAGAACGAGAGAACGGGCCGCCCTCCGCGATGGAGGGCGGCCCGTCCGGCCGTGCGGTGTCGACTAGTTGCGAGCACCCTTGCGGCCGGTGACCTTGAGGTAGATGACCAGGACGATGATGGCGCCGATGATCGAGCCGATGATGCCCGAGGTCTGGAAGAAGCCGTCGGGGTTCTGGCCGGGGAAGATGAGGTAGGCGAGGAATCCACCGACGAACGATCCGATGATGCCCAGGAGGATGGTCATGGGGATCGAGATGTTCTGCTTGCCGGGGACGACGAGGCGGGCGACTGCACCGGCGATGAGGCCGATGACGATGAGGCTGATGATCAGACCGAGCATGATGACTGCTTTCTTCGTGTGCGCCGGGTCGGCGCGGTTGCTGCCACGGGGTCGGGCAATCACCGACTCAACCACTCCTGCGGCTCCGCGGGCCAGATTCGTCCGATCTGATCCAGAAAACCCTGCAAACCGGTGGTGGTGCAGGTAGGAGTTCCCTGAATATGATCACCCCATGTACGTCCTCGTCTCCGGCCTCCTCTTCGCCCTGGTGCTCGTCGCTCTGGTGGACATCATCACGAGGCAGGACGGTCAGGTGCAGCACCTGCCGAAGCTCGTCTGGGTGCTGCTCGTGGTGCTCCTGCCGCTGATCGGCAGCATCCTGTGGTTCGCCGTCGGGCGCGAACGCTCGGCACCGACGGAGAACGTGACGTTCGGGGATCCGAGGAGGCGCGAACGGCTCGGATTCGGCGGCCCGCGCACGCAGACGGTCGCCCCCGCCTCCCGCGCCCTCAGCACCGAGGAGCAGCTCGCCGCCCTCGACCGCGAGATCGAGTTCCACGAGCAGCAGGCCCGTCTGCGGGCCCTCGAGACCGAGGTCGAGAAGCGCCGAGAGGGCGGTCGCCCGGCCTGAGCGGGCCGCCGGTTTCGTCGTCGCGCTGCGACGGTCGATGATGGACGACGAGCCGATCGGGCTCGATCGCCCCGGAAGGACCCCCATGACCGAGACACTGCAGGCCGCCGACATCGTCCGCCTGGTCGACCACACCCTGTTGAAGCCCGAGGCGACGCACGCCGACGTCGACGCCCTGATCGCGGAGGCCGTCGAGCTCGGCGCCTACTCCGTCTGCGTCTCGCCGTCGATGCTGCCGCTGGTGCTGCCCGAGGGTTCCGAGCTGAAGATCGCCGTCGTCGCCGGGTTCCCCAGCGGCAAGCACACCTCGGCCGTCAAGGCGTCCGAGGCCCTCGAGGCCGTCGCGTCGGGCGCGCACGAGGTCGACATGGTCATCGACGTCGGTGCCGCGAAGGCCGGCGACTTCATCAGCGTCGAGGAGGACATCGCGATCGTCCGCGGCGCCGTGCCGAGCCCGACCGTGCTCAAGGTGATCATCGAGTCGGCTGCCCTCAGCGACGACGAGATCGTCGCCGTCTGCCAGGCGGCCGAGCGCGCCGGGGCAGACTTCGTCAAGACCAGCACCGGGTTCCACCCGACCGGCGGTGCGACCGAGCACGCCGTGCGGCTCATGGCGCAGACCGTGGGCGGGCGTCTCGGGGTCAAGGCCTCGGGCGGCGTGCGCACCATCGACGACGCCCGTCGCTACGTGGCCGCCGGTGCCACGCGTCTCGGCGTCTCGGGCACGCGCGCTCTCGTCGAGGGCGCCGACTCCGCAGCCGGCTCCGGGTACTGAGCCCCGGCGGACGGCCTCACCGCTCGACCCGGGCGCGGCCGGGCCGGAGACCGGGCGCCGCCCGGCCGGAGACGTGGGCGCTGCCGGCCGAGACCGGCCGCGACCCGGACGGAGGCGCGCTCAGTCGTAGAGGCGGCCGAGCAGCCAGTGACCGGCGGCGTCGCGGACGACCTCGAACATGTGGGTCGTGCCGTCCGACGCCGTCGCCTGGAACCGCCAGCCGTAGAAGCGCTGCGGCGGGTGCGTGATGAGCTCGTGCACCATCGTCGGCTCGTCGACGAGCGGGGTCGGGGTGTCGCTGACGCGCCACCGCACACCGTCGTGCACGAGTCGCGCGGGCAGCCCGTCGTCGAACCAGAGAGCGACCGTCGACCGCGTCGTGGAGATGTTCATGGCCCGCCTTCCGTTCGAACGCGTGTTCGATCCGAGGCGAGTGTAGGCAGGTCGATCGTGCCGACGCAACCGGCCCGGCGCGTCGTCGCGATCGCCTAGGGCGCCGCCGGGGCCACCGCCCCGAGCGGCATGCCGAGCGCGGCGGCGACGCCCGCGTTGGTCACGACGCCGGAGTGCACGTTGACCCCGGCGGCCAGGGCCGGATCGGCCGCCGTCGCGGCGCGCCAGCCCCGCTCGGCCAGGGCGACGACGTAGGGCAGGGTCGCGTTGGTCAGGGCGCGGGTCGAGGTCTCGGGGACCGCGCCCGGCATGTTCGCCACGCAGTAGTAGATCGCGTCGTGCACCGCGAAGGTCGGGTCGTCGTGCGTCGTCGGCCGCGAGCCCTCGAAGCATCCGCCCTGGTCGATGGCGATGTCGACGAGCACCGCCCCCGACTTCATGGTCGCGACCATCTCGTCGGTCACGAGCTTCGGCGCCGCCGCGCCCGGGATCAGCACCGATCCGATGACGAGGTCCGCCTCGCGCACCTGGGCGGCGATCTCGAGCGGCGTCGAGGGCCGGGTCTGCACCCGCCCGTCGAAGCGGACCTCGAGGGCGCGCAGCCGGGGCAGCGACAGGTCGATCACGGTGACGTCCGCGCCGAGGCCCAGCGCGTTCGCGGCGGCGTGCTCGCCGGCGACGCCTCCGCCGATCACGACGACCTTCGCCCTCGGGGTCCCGGGCACACCCCCGAGCAGGGTGCCGCGCCCCCCGGAGGCGCGCATCAGCTGGTAGGCGCCGACCGTGATCGAGAGCCGGCCGGCCACCTCGCTCATCGGCTGGAGGAGCGGCAGCGACCGGTCGGGCAGCTGGACCGTCTCGTAGGCGAGGGCGGTCGTCCGGGAGGCGACCAGCGCCTCCGTCAGCTCCCGGTCGGCCGCGAGGTGCAGGTACGTGAAGAGCACCTGCCCCTCGCGGAGCAGCGGGTGCTCGCTCGCGATCGGCTCCTTCACCTTCAGCAGCAGGTCGGCCCGCGACCAGACCTCGGCGGCCGTCTCGACGATCGTCGCCCCGGCGGCGAGGTAGTCGGCGTCGAGGATGCGCGATCCCACGCCGGCGCCGCTCTCGATCAGCACCTCGTGGCCGCGTCGCACGAGGGCGTCGACCCCGGCCGGGGTGACGGCCACGCGGTTCTCGTTGTTCTTGATCTCGGTGGGGACTCCGACGCGCATGGCGTCTCCTGTCGTGTCGGGGCCCGCGGGCCGGTCGTCGTCGATCGTTGAGACGATGCTGACGTCGATTCGTTTCATCCGTGTTTCCGCCGAAGAGAATTCTGCGAAGATCGGGCGATCGACCTGTCGCGCCCTTCTGAGAGGTGTTTCCCGTGTCCGAACCGAACGATCTTCGACCCGTTGCCGCGCCTCCTGCCGATCTCGACGAGGTCGACCGGCGCCTGCTCGACGTGCTCGTCACCGACGGGCGCCTCTCGAACGCGGCGCTCGCCGCGGCCGTCGGCGTGGCTCCGTCGACGGCCCACACGCGTCTGCGCTCGCTGATCGACCGCGGGGTCATCACCGGGTTCCTCACGAGCGTCGACCAGCGCCGCATCGGCCGGCCGCTGCAGGCGATCGTCGGCGTCACCCTGCGGCCCGGTTCGCGGCAGGCGGCCATCACGGCGTTCTCGGAGGCCGTGCGGAGCCTGCCCGAGGTGCTGCAGGTGTTCTTCCTCGGCGGGCAGGACGACTTCATCGTGCACATCGCGGTGTCCGACTCGAGCGAGATCCGCACGTTCGTCGTCGACCATCTGTCCGCGCAGCCGAGCGTCGCCTCGACCCGCACGAGCATCGTGTTCGACTACCACCGCAACGGCGTGGCGGCCTCGTTCCGCTGATCGGACCGGTGTCGGCGGCAGCGGATATGTTCGGACCATGCAGCTCTCCGTCCCCGGCGAACCGGGAACGCTCACCCGACTGATCACCGACCACCTCCCCTCCGACGTCCCCGGCGCCCTGCGGCTCGCCGTGTCGCTGACCGACGGCGACGGAGGCGCGGCGCCCGTCCCCGGGGCCGGTCGCACCGCCGACCTGTGGCGCGCCCTCGCGACCCTCGCCGCCCACGACCTGGGCGCCGCGCGCGCCGTCGAACCGCATCTCGACGCGATCGCGATCCTGAGCCAGGCGGTCGACGCAGGCCAGCTGCCCGGGACGACCCGCGCCTCCTCGGCGGGAGTCAGCTGGGGCGTCTTCGCCGCCGAGCTGCCCGGGGCCCGGCTCGAGGCGCTGCCCGTCGGCGACAGGTGGGCGCTCTCGGGCGAGAAGGGCTGGTGCTCGCTCGCCGGCGTTCTCGACTCGGCCCTCGTCACCGCCTGGGCGGGCGACGAGCGCCGGCTCTTCGCCGTCGACCTGCGCCAGCCGGGGGTCGAGGTGGCCGAGGGGGCCTGGCACGCGCGGGGTCTCGTCGAGATCCCGTCGGGTCCCGTGCGCTTCGACGCGGTCGAGGCCACGCCGGTCGGCGAGCCCGGCTGGTACCTCGAGCGTCCGGGCTTCTCGTGGGGCGGCATCGCCGTCGCGGCCTGCTGGTACGGCGGGGCCGTGGGCGTCGCCCGCGAGCTGCACCGCTCCGTGGTCCGCCGCGACCCCGAACCGTTCTCCGCCGCCGCGCTCGGCGCCGTCGACGAGCGGCTCTCGGACGCCCGACGTGCTCTGGCCGAGGCCGCGACCCTCGTCGACTCGGGCGCCGCGACCGGCGACGAGGGCCGGCTCCTCGCGAAGCGCGTGCGCACCACGGTCGCCCATGCCGCCGACGACGTCCTGACCCGGGTCGGCCGCGCTCTGGGCCCCGCGCCCCTCGTCTCCGACGACGCGCACGCCAAGCGCGTCGCCGACCTCGGCCTCTACCTGCGGCAGCACCACGCCGAGAGGGACGACGCGTCGCTCGGGCGTCAGCTGCGCGAGAGCGCCGTCGCCCCGTGGTGAGGTTCGACGCGCGCGACCCCGCCGGCTCCGTCGCGGCCTGGGTCGACGACGGCCGGCTGGCGGCGCTGCCGGGCGACCCGCGCCTCCTCGGCGACGGGCCCCTGCTCGTGCTCTCGGCGCACGCCGACGACGAGACGCTCGGTGCGGGCGGACTCATCGCGCTCGCGGTGCGCGCGGGCCGGTCGGTCACGGTCGTGGTCGTCAGCGACGGGGCGGGCTCGCACCCCGACTCGCGCACGACGACCGCCGAGGCGCTCCGTCACGAACGGGCCGCCGAGGCGCGCGCGGCCCTCGACGAGCTCGGCGCCGGCATCGACCTCGTGCTGCTCGACGTCGCCGACGGAGCCCTGCAGGAGGCGCGGGCCGACATCCGCACCCGTCTCGCCTCGATCATCCGCGGGCTCCACCCCTCCGTCGTGCTCGCGCCGTGGCGCGGCGACGGGCACCGCGACCACCGGGTGCTCGGCGAGATCGCGGCGGAGCTCGTGGCGGAGGCGGTGGCGGACGAGGCGGCCGGGGCGGCCGAGGGCGGCCCCGCGCTGTTCGAGTACCCGGTCTGGCTCTGGCACTGGGGCGATCCCGAGCACCCCGACGTGCCGTGGGACGACCTCGTGCGGGTCGAGCTCGACCCCGCCGCCCGCGAGGCCGCGGCCCGGGCGCTCGACCGTCACGCCTCGCAGCTGCGACCCCTGTCGTCCGAGCCGGGCGACGAGGCCGTGCTGCGCCCCGACTTCGTCGCGCACTTCCGTCGCGACGCCGAGGTCTTCGTGCGGTCGACGCCCCGGGCGCCTGACGGCGCGGCCGGCGGCGCGTCCGACCATGCGCCCGACGGCGCGGCCGGCCACGCGCCCGACGGGCGGAATGCCGACGCGGGCGCCGACGCGGGCGCGGTGCCGGGCAGCCGCTTCGACGCGACGCATGCCCGGCAGGCCGACCCGTGGGGCGTCACGACGCGCTGGTACGAACGACGCAAGCGGGCGATCACGCTCGGGTCGCTGCCCGACGAACGGCTCGGCGCGGTGCTCGAGATCGGCTGCTCGATCGGCGTCGTGACGGCCGAGCTCGCCGAGCGCGCCTCGTCGGTGCTCGCCCTCGACGTGTCGCTCGTCGCCGTCGAGCAGGCCCGCGCCCGGGTGGCCGGTCGTCCGCACGTGCGGGTCGAGCAGGCCGACGTGACGCGGGGGCTGCCTGACGCCGGCCCCTACGACCTCGTGCTGATCAGCGAGGTGGGCTACTACCTCGACCCCGAGCAGTTCGAGCGGCTCCTCGACGACGTCGAGCGGGTGCTGACGCCCACCGGCGTCGTCGTCGCGTGCCACTGGCGGCACGGCGCCGACGACTTCCGGCAGAGCGGCGACGACGTGCACGCCGCACTCGTCCGCCGACCGGGACTGCACGCCGTCGCGCACCACGACGAGGCCGACTTCGTGGTCGACGTGCGGTCGCGCGACGGGCGATCCGTGGCGGCCCGGACGGGTCTGCGGTGACCGCGCCGCGCCTCCTCGGGGTGGCCGTGGTCGTCCCCGCGCGCGACGAGTCCGATCTGATCGAGCGGTGCCTCGCCTCGATCGCGGTCGCACGTGAGCAGCTGAAGGGCATCGCCCCGGAGGTGCGGGTCGTCACCGTCGTCGTCGCCGACGCCTGCACCGACGACACCGCCGATCGCGCCCGGCGGGCCCCCGACGTCGTCGTGATCGAGACGGCCGGCCGGGCCGTGGGCATGGCCCGCGCCGCCGGGGTCGACGAGGCCATGCGACATCTCGCGCAGCTCGGCGTCGACGGGAGCTCGGTGTGGATCGCCAACACCGACGCCGACTCGGCCGTGCCCCCGCGGTGGCTGACCGTGCAGGTCGAGCTCGCCGACGACGGCGCCGACGTCATGGTCGGCACGGTGCGCCCCGACTTCGCCGACCTCGACGCCGAGCGGATCGCCGCCTGGACGGCCCGCCACACCCCGGGGCGTCCGAACGGGCACGTGCACGGCGCCAACCTCGGCATGCACGCGATCGCCTACCGGCGGGCCGGGGGCTTCGATCCGCTCGACCTGCACGAGGACGTCGTGCTCGTGCAGCGGCTGAGAGACAGCGGTGCCGTCGTCACCGCCTCCGACGCCGGCGAGGTGCTGACCTCGGGTCGGAGCGTGGGGCGGACGCCCGGCGGCTACGCCGGCTACCTCGCCCTGGATCTGCTCGGGCAGCGACCCGTGGCCTAGGGGCACTGCCCAGGCGGTGCGCCTAGGCCGGGAGCGACGCCTCGATCAGCGACACGATCTCGGGGGCGTCGGGCTCGGTGGTCGGGCGGAAGCGGTGCACCGCGCCTCCGGGGGTGATGACGAACTTCTCGAAGTTCCACTTCACCTTGCCGCCCTTGCCGTCGGCGTCGACGGCCTTCTTCAGCTCGGTGTACAGCGGGTGCTCGTGGCGGCCGTTGACGCGGATCTTCTCCATCATCGGGAACGTGACGCCCCAGGTCGCCGAGCAGTACTCGTCGATCGCCTCGGACGACCCGAGCTCCTGCAGGAACTGATTGCTCGGGAACCCCAGCACCGTGAAGCCGCGCTCGCCGTACGTCCTCTGCAGCTCCTCAAGCTTCTCGTACTGGGGGGCCAGCCCGCACCGCGAGGCGACGTTGACGACCAGCACCACCTTGTCGCTGTACGCGCCGAAGGTCGTGGTGTCGCCGCGGAGGGTGGTCAGGTCGATCGGATCCAGTGCGCTCATGGGGTCGAACCTACGCTGCCCGGCGGGGAGATCAGGGCGCGCCAGGTGTGCGCCTGCTGGGGGCAGGGGAGGTGACGGTCCAGCCCGGCCGGCCGACCTCGGGCGGTCGGCCCGGGGCGGGTACGGGAAAACCCCACCCTGCCGGCCTGGTGAGGGCTGGCGGGGTGGGGTTCCACCGGGAACAGGGGTCCCGGCACGGGGCCGGGGCCCCTGTCGTCGTGATGACCCGTCTGACGACCGGCGACGCCGACTACACCGACCTCCTCCTGGCCTCCGGCGNGTCGAACGGGACGCCCTCGACGGCGTCACCGGCGGCGGCGATGTCGGTCACGAACCGGGGCGGCCGGTCGCGGGCGGGTACGGGAAAACCCCACCCTGCCGGCCTGGTGAGGGCTGGCGGGGTGGGGTTCCACCGGGAACAGGGGTCCCGGCACGGGGCCGGGGCCCCTGTCGTCGTGATCGGGTGGTGCCGCCGCAGCGGCGCCGACTACTCGGTCGCGACGGTGATCTTCGCGACGCCGACGAGCATCTCGTCCTGGACGGCGTCGGTGTTGAAGGTCTGGTTCAGCAGCGCGGCGGCNCGCCGACTACTCGGTCGCGACGGTGATCTTCGCGACGCCGACGAGCATCTCGTCCTGGACGGCGTCGGTGTTGAAGGTCTGGTTCAGCAGCGCGGCGGCGTCGGGGCTGATGTGCACCGTGGTGCCCTCGAGGACGGCGTTCGAGCCCTCCATCTGCAGGGGCTTCAGGCTGCCGCCGTAGAGGTTGAACAGGTACGCGTCTTCGGCGGCGACCTCGCCGTTGGCGGTGACGGTGCCGTAGAGCTTGGACTCGCCCGGGTCGATGCGGAAGTCGGTGAGCTCGACGACGGTGTCGCCGGCGGTCAGCGACAGGCCCGAGCCGTCGTGG
>NZ_LMMO01000003.1 GCF_001422285.1 Frigoribacterium sp. Leaf263 | reverse complement strand
CAGCGCCGATGGTACTGCAAGGGGGACCTTGTGGGAGAGTAGGACACCGCCGGACTCCTTTTAGTAACACCAGATGGGCCCCTTCCTCGGAAGGGGCCCATCTGCGTTTAAGGACGGTCTCGGATCGCCGCTCTCAAGCCACGGGACGGCAGGTAGACTCGACCCCTACAACACAACAGCTGGCAGAGATTTTGAGGAGCACCTCCGTGAGTGACCGAGACGACGACGACCGTAGAGACCGTCCCCGACGCTCCGACGACTCCGGTTCCGCTGCCGACCGTCGCCCCGCCGACGATCGGCGCGGGCCTCGCCGAGACCAGTCTCGTGACGGTCGTCCTCCACGAGACGACAGGGCACCTCGTTCCGATCGTCCGTTCTCCGGTGATCGTCCCCAACGCTCCGACCGTCCTTCCGGTGATCGTCCCCAGCGTGGGGACCGCCCGTCGTACGGTGATCGTCCGCAGCGATCGGATCGCCCTTCGTCGGGCGACCGTCCGCAGCGTGGGGATCGCCCGGCTTACGGTGATCGTCCGCAGCGTTCGGACCGTCCTTCGTCGGGCGACCGCCCGCAGCGTGGGGATCGCCCGTCCTACGGTGATCGCACCCAGCGTTCTGACCGTCCGTCTTACGGGGAGCGGTCCCCTCGACCGGACCGCGCCTCCTCGGGGCGTCCGGGAGGAGACGACCGCCGTTCGTCGAATGGGCCGCGGAGCGGGGGTCCGCGCACGGGTCGCGAACCGTTCCGCCCTCGCGAGACGCCTGAGGACCGGGATCCCTTCGGCCTCAAGTCCGTGCGTCCCCCTCAGGACGTCGCGCACGTGCCCGACGACGTCGAGCCTCGCGATCTCGACAAGGTCGCCCGGGGGGAGCTGAAGACGCTCAGCAAGGACAACGCCGACTGGGTCGCTCGGCACCTGGTCATGGCGGGGCGCCTCATCGACGAGGACCCGGAGGAGGCGCACAAGCACGCCCTCTCAGCGGGTCGTCGTGCCGGGCGCATCGGCGTCGTGCGCGAGACCATCGCGATCACGGCCTACACCGTGGGTGACTACGCCATGGCGTTGCGCGAGCTGCGGACGTACCGACGCATCTCGGGGCGCGAGGACCACCTCCCTCTGATGGTCGACAGCGAGCGCGGCCTGGAGCGCCCGGAACGGGCACTCGAGCTGGGTCGCTCGGTCGACCCGGGCACTCTCGACGTCCCTGTGCGGGTCCAGCTGGCGATCGCGATGTCCGGCGCCCGACTCGACCTGGGGCAGGCCGAGGCCGCGCTTCGCGAGCTTGAGATCCCGCAGCTCGATCGGACGAAGGCGTTCTCGTACAGCCCCGACCTGTTCGACGCCTACGCGACGGTGCTCGACGACCTCGGCCGCGAGGTCGAAGCTGACGAGTGGCGCGCCCTCTCGGAGCGCGCCTCCTCGGCGATCGAACGGCACCTGCAGGGTGACGACGGCGAGACCGTCGAGATCGTCGAGGAGGAGCTCGAGTTCGACGAGACCGAGCTGCCGCTCGAGTCCATCGACGAGGTCGACGAGGTCGACGAGGTCGACGAGGTTGACGCGCTCTATGAAGCCGACGGGGTCGATGAAGGCGACGTGGCCGAAGTAGCCGACGAGGCTGAAGTAGCCGACGAGGCTGAAGTAGCCGACGAGGCTGACGAAGTCGACGTGGCTGACGAGGTCGCGGTTGACGAAGACGAGGCCGGCGGGGCCGAGGTCACGGACGGCGGCGAGCTGGCTGACGGTGACGACGAGGCGGACGGCGAGGTCGGCGTCGAGTCGCACCAAGGGGACGACTCCGAGGAGGCGCACGATCGTGGCTGATGCGCCCACACCGCTCGAGGGTGTCGACACCGTCCTGGCTGATCTCGACGGCGTCGTCTACCGGGGCAGTCAGGCCATCGATCACGCGGTCGAGTCGCTGACGGCCATCGCCGAGACTCGACGCGTCGGCTACATCACGAACAACGCGTCGCGCACGGCTGCGGCCGTCGCCCAGCAGCTCGCCGCCTACGGTCTGAACGTGACCGCCGACGATGTCGTGACGTCCCCGCAGGCGGCCGTGCGCCTCCTCGGTGAGACCGTCCCTGCGGGGTCGACGGTGCTGGTGGTCGGGGGAGAGGGGCTGACGTCCGTTCTCGAGGAGAACGGCTACGTCGTGACCCGATCCGCCGACGACGAGCCGGCCGCGGTGATGCAGGGGTTCAGCCCGGAGGTGGGCTGGCCTCAGCTGGCCGAGGCGTCGTTCGCCCTGCACACCGGCATCCCCTGGATCGCGACCAACACCGACTGGACCATCCCGCAGGAGCGCGGCATCGCGCCCGGGAACGGCACTCTCGTGTCGGCGGTGCACACCGCGGTCGGGCGTCTGCCCGAGGTCGCGGGCAAGCCCGAGACGCCCATCTTCACGGCGGCCGTCGAGCGGTTCGGTGCGACGAAGGCGCTGTTCATCGGCGACCGCCTCGACACCGACATCATCGGCGCGAACCGCGCGGGTCTCGTGTCGGTGCTCGTCCTCACCGGCATCGACGGCTCCAAGCAGCTCCTGTCGGCCGAGGTCGCCTCGCGCCCCGACTTCATCGTCGGGGACCTCCGCGAGCTGCAGCAGCCCTATCCCGAGATCGTCGAGCACGACGAGGACGACGTGCACGTCGTCAGCGTCCGCGATGCGAGCGTCGCCGTGCGCGGCAGCGTCGTCCGCGTGCTGTCCGCGGGCACGGATCCGACCGATCTCGTCCGGGCGGGCACCGCCGCGGTCTGGGGGACGAATCGGGCGATCTACGGCCTCGACGTCGACCCTGCCCTGCACACGGCTGACTAGGGTGGACGCCACCATGGACGACCACCCCGAGATGACTCACGCGCCCACGGACGGTACGGAGGCCATCGAGGGTCTGGAGGCGCGCCTCCGGGACATCGAGCAGCAGCCGCTGGTCTCGCGCGCCGCGGCGTTCGGCGAGCTGCACGACGACCTGCGTCGCGTGCTCGAGGGCGCCGGCGACGACACCGCGGCGCCGTCGTGATCGACGCGCCGACGGCTCCGGGGGCCGACGGGGAGCGCCTGGACTCGGCCCTCGCACGGCGGGGCCTGGCTCGTTCGCGGACGCACGCCGCCCGACTGGTCGCCGACGGTCTCGTCTCGATCAACGGCTCGGGCGTCGTCAAGGCGTCGGCGCGGGTGTCCGAGACGGACCGCATCGACGTGGCGGGTCTCGACCACTACGTCAGCCGCGCCGCGCACAAGCTCATCGCCGCGCTCGACGGGTTCGGCGTCGACCCGGGAGGACGCGTCGCGCTCGACGTGGGCGCCTCGACCGGCGGGTTCACGCAGGTGCTGCTGGAACGCGGCGCCCGGCACGTCGTGGCACTCGACGTCGGGCACGGCCAGCTGTCGCCCGGGGTGCGGTCCGATCCGCGGGTGACGACCGTCGAGGGCGTCAACGCGCGGTACCTGACGCGACCGCAGCTGAGGGCCATGTCGGCGGAGTCCGCCTCGATCGACCTGGTCGTGGCCGACGTCTCGTTCATCTCGCTGACGATGGTGCTGCCGGCCCTCGTCGAGAGCGTGGGTGTGGACAGCGACTTCGTGCTGCTGATCAAGCCGCAGTTCGAGGTCGGTCGTCAGGGCATCCGCGAGGGCGTCGTGCACGACTCGGGGCTCCGGAACGAGGCGGTCACGAGCGTGATGTGGGCCGCGCACGACCTCGGGCTCGGAACCGTGGGGCTCATCCCCTCACCGGTCGTGGGAGGCGCAGGCAACCAGGAGTACTGCGTCCGGTTCTCGGCCTCCGCCGGGACGAATCCGACAGAATGGCTCAGCACGGCCGACAGCTTGACGGGAGCGTGAGAGACATCACTTCGACGAGACACATCCTCGTCGTGTCGCACACGGGGCGACGCGACTCGATCGACGCCGCCCTCGTGGTCTGCGGGCTGCTCGCGGCGGCCGACGTCGTGCCCGTCCTGCCCCACGACGAGTACGACGACATCAAGGCCGCCGAGCCCGGGCTCGCGCGAGTCGGCATCCTCGGCGACGACGTCGGCTGCGACGACCTCGAGTGCGTCATCGTGCTGGGCGGCGATGGCACGATCCTCCGCGCCGCCGAGCTGACCCGGGGCACGTCGGCTCCGATCGTCGGAGTCAACCTCGGCCATGTCGGGTTCCTCGCCGAGAGCGAGCGCGACGAGATGACCGACACCGTCCGCCGCGTGCTCGCCCACGACTACGACGTGGAGGAGCGCTTCGCGCTCGACGTGACCGTGACCCGCGGCTCCGAGGTCGTGTACCAGACCTGGGCGATGAACGAGGCGACGGTCGAGAAGGCCTCGCGAGAGCGCATGCTCGAGGTCGTCATCGAGGTCGACGGTCGACCCCTCTCGTCGTTCGGCTGCGACGGGGTGGTCATGTCGACCCCCACCGGCTCGACCGCCTACTCGTTCTCCGCCGGCGGCCCCGTGGTCTGGCCCGAGGTGCAGGCCCTGCTGCTCGTGCCGCTCAGCGCGCACGCCCTCTTCGCCCGGCCCCTCGTGGTCGGCCCCGACTCCGTGCTCGCCGTCGAGGTGCTCAACCGCACCGAGGCGAAGGGCATCCTCTGGTGCGATGGTCGCCGCGAGCACGACCTCCCGCCGGGAGCCCGGGTCGAGTGCACCCGCTCGACCCAGCCCGTTCGCCTGGCGCGTCTGCGGCACGGCCCGTTCACCGACCGGCTCGTCGCGAAGTTCCACCTGCCCGTCACGGGCTGGCGCGGCCCCGATCAGGCGGCTACGTCGTGATCGAAGAGATCTCCATCCGCGATCTCGGCGTCATCGGCCGCGCGACCCTGCCGCTCGGACCGGGCTTCACCGCCGTCACGGGCGAGACGGGTGCGGGCAAGACCATGGTCGTCACCGCGCTCGGACTCCTGCTCGGGCAACGGGCCGAGAGCGGCATCGTCCGCTCGGGCAGCGCGCAGGCCGTCGTCGACGGTCGCTGGCTCGTCGCCGCCGACGGTCCGGTCGTCGACCGTGTGACCGAGGCCGGCGGCGACGTCGACGACGGCGAGCTGCTGCTCAGCCGCGTCGTGTCGGCCGAGGGTCGCAGCCGGGCCATCGTGGGCGGTCGCGCCGCTCCCATCGGCGTCCTCGGCGACCTCGCCGACCACCTCGTGGTCGTGCACGGCCAATCCGAGCAGATCCGCCTGAAGTCCGCCTCCGCGCAGCGCGCCGCCGTCGACGCGCACGGGGGAGCGCCGCTCGCCGAGGCCGCGACGTCGTACCGGGTCGCCTACGAGGCCTGGCTCGCCGCCCGCGCCGAGCTCGACGAGATCACGCGAGACCGCGACGCCCGTCGCGCCGAGGCAGACGACCTCCGGGCCGCCATCGCCGAGATCGAGGGCGTCGCCCCGGTCGCCGGAGAGCTCGACGAGCTCGACGCGTCCGCCGAGCGCCTCAGCAATGCCGAAGACCTGCGTCTCGCCGCCGGACTCGCGCACGAGATCCTCTCGACGGAGGCCGTCGACGGCACCCGCGACGTGCTGGGTCTCGTCGAGGAGGCGCGGCGCCAGATCGATCGCGTCGCCCCGCACGACCCGGCTCTCGCCCCGATCGCGGACCTCCTGGCCGAGATGAGCGTGCAGGTCTCCGAGACGTCGTCACGGCTGTCGAGCTATCTGGGCGGACTCGACGGCGATGCCGCCGGCGACCTCGAGGCCGTGCAGACCCGCCGGGCCGATCTGGCCGCCCTGGTCCGTCGGCACGGGCCGACGCTCGACGACGCCATCCGCCTCCTCGACGACGGCAGCCGTCGTCTGCTCGAGCTCGACGGCGACGACGACCGCCTGGCCCAGCTCGACGACGAGGTGCGCGAGTTCCGGACCGAGGCCGAGGCCAGGGCGGGGAGGCTGACCGAGCTGCGCCGCGCCTCCGGGGCGGATCTCTCGGAGCGGGTGAGCGCCGAGCTCGGAGCCCTCGCGATGACCGGGGCCGAGATCGTCGTCGAGGTGTCGCCGCGCGACGACCTCGGGTCCTCGGGGGCCGACGTCGTCTCGCTGCTGCTGCGCCCTCACCCGGGCAGCGAGCCGCGGCCCCTCGGCAAGGGTGCGTCGGGCGGCGAGCTGTCGCGCGTCATGCTCGCCCTCGAGGTGGTCATGGCGGGGTCGAGCGATGTGCCCACCTTCGTCTTCGACGAGGTGGACGCCGGGGTCGGGGGATCGGCCGCGATCGAGATCGGGCGACGGCTGGCCGCGCTCGCGGAACGCGCCCAGGTGATCGTCGTGACGCACCTCGCCCAGGTGGCGGCGTTCGCGACGAACCACCTCCGCGTCGTGAAGGACGCCTCGGGCGAGGTCACCGCGAGCAGCGTCCAGCAGCTCGAGGGCGACGACCGCGTCGCCGAGATGGCGCGTCTGCTGTCGGGACTGCCCGACAGCTCGAGCGGACTCGATCACGCGCGCGAGCTGCTCGATCTCGCCCGCGACCGCGCCGACACACGTTCGTAACACCCGGTGGCTGGTCTCGGCCCCTCGCGTGACATAGGATGGAATCCCGTGGTGAACGTACAGAACTCGGGCCTTGATTCCTCCTCGATCGACGGGAGCGGCCCTTCTGACGCCGCCTCGTCCGACAGCATCGACCGCACGACGGGGGCCTCGCAGCCCACCGTCACGAAGCACATCTTCGTCACCGGCGGCGTCGTGTCGTCGCTCGGCAAGGGCCTCACCGCAGCGAGCCTGGGCAATCTGCTCACCGCCCGCGGTCTGCGCGTCGTCATGCAGAAGCTCGACCCGTACCTCAACGTCGACCCGGGCACGATGAACCCGTTCCAGCACGGCGAGGTGTTCGTCACCGACGACGGAGCCGAGACCGACCTCGACATCGGGCACTACGAGCGGTTCCTGGACATCAACCTCGATCAGGCCGCGAACGTCACCACCGGCCAGATCTACTCGACCGTCATCGCGAAGGAGCGCCGCGGCGAGTACCTCGGCGACACCGTCCAGGTGATCCCGCACATCACCGACGAGATCAAGCGCCGCATGCGTCAGCAGGCCGAGGGCGACCTCAAGCCCGACGTCATCATCACCGAGGTCGGCGGCACGGTCGGCGACATCGAGAGCCAGCCGTTCATCGAGTCCGCCCGTCAGGTGCGTCACGAGCTCGGCCGCAAGAACGTGTTCTTCGTGCATGTCTCGCTCGTGCCCTACATGGGCGCCTCGGGCGAGCAGAAGACCAAGCCGACGCAGCACTCGGTCGCCGCTCTCCGCTCGATCGGCATCCAGCCCGACGCCCTGGTGCTCCGCAGCGACCGCCCCGTCAGCGAGGGCAACAAGCGGAAGATCGCCCTCATGTGCGACGTCGACGAGGACGCCGTCGTCAACGCGATCGACGTGCCGAGCATCTACGACATCCCCACGATGCTGAACGACCAGGGCCTCGACGCCTACATCATCCGCCACCTCGGTCTCGACGAGAAGGCCGGCGAGGTCGACTGGTCGGGATGGCAGTCGGTGCTCGACGCCGTGCACGAGCCCAAGCACGAGGTCACCATCGGTCTCGTCGGCAAGTACATCGACCTGCCCGACGCGTACCTGTCGGTCACCGAGGCCCTCCGCGCCGGCGCGTTCGCGCATCAGGCGAAGGCCAAGCTCGTCTGGATCCCCTCCGACGACTGCGAGACCCCCGAGGGCGCCGCGAAGGCCCTCTCCGAGGTCGACGGCATCTGCGTCCCCGGCGGCTTCGGCATCCGCGGCATCGAGGGCAAGCTCGGCGCGCTCCGCTTCGCGCGCGAGAACGGGATCCCGGCGCTCGGCCTCTGCCTCGGTCTGCAGTGCATGGTCATCGAGTACGCGCGCAACGAGGCCGACCTGGCCGGCGCCTCCTCGTCGGAGTTCGACCCCGACACCGAGTTCCCCGTGATCGCCACGATGGCGGAGCAGGTCGACATCATCGCCGGGGGAGACCTCGGCGGGACCATGCGACTCGGTCTCTACCCGGCGGCGCTGACGCCCGGTTCGCTGGCCGCCGAGCTCTACGGCTCGGAGCTCGTCGACGAGCGCCACCGTCACCGTTACGAGGTCAACAACCAGTACCGCCAGCAGATCGCCGACGCGGGTCTGCGCTTCTCGGGCACGTCGCCCGACGGCACGCTCGTCGAGTACGTCGAGCTCGACCGGGCCGAGCACCCGTTCTACATCGGGACGCAGGCGCACCCCGAGCTGCGGTCGCGTCCGAACCACGCGCACCCCCTCTTCAGCGGGCTCGTCGAGGCGTCGCTCGACCGCCAGAACTCGAGCCGTCTGTTCGCCGACGACGCGGACGACGCGACCGGCGCCCTCACCGAGACGGCGACGGCATGAGCGACTCGCGACCTTCGGCGGGTGGGGCCGGTGGGCGCGACTCGTCCGGTCTCCTCGCGGACGAGCCGTTCGAGCCGCGCGTCATCTCGTCCGACGTCGTCTTCGAGGGCGCCGTCTGGAACGTCCGTCGTGACGCCTTCGACTACGACGGGTCGACGATCGTCCGCGAGTACGTCGCCCACACGGGTGCGGTGGCCATCCTCGCGGTCGACGACGAGGGCCGGGTGCTCGTCATCCGCCAGTACCGTCACCCCATCCGCTCGCGCGAATGGGAGCTCCCCGCCGGTCTGCTCGACGTCGACGGCGAGCCCGAGCTGGCCGCCGCGCAGCGTGAGCTGGCCGAGGAGGCCGACCTCGTCGCGACCGACTGGCGCGAGCTCGTCGTGTTCAAGACGACCCCTGGCGGCAGCGACGAGACCGTGACCGTCTTCCAGGCGACCGGAGTCTCGGCCACCGAGACGGCATTCGCCCGCGAGGCCGAGGAGGCCGACATCGAGGTGCGCTGGGTCGCCCTCGACGACATCGTGTCGGGTGTGCTCGCCGGTCGGCTCCGCAACTCGATCCTCGCGATCGCGGCGCTCGCGGCCCACGCCTCGCGCTGACCACCCCGGTCGACGAGTCGTGACGGCATGACCGGCCCCGTGCTGACGGTCGCGCAGGCGGTCGACCGTTACCTGCGGCACGTCACGGTCGAGCGGGGTCTCTCCGTCAACACGGTGGCGGCGTATCGACGAGACCTGGCACTGTGGCAGGCGCATCTCGAGGGGGCGCACCGCGCCTCCCCGAGGGAGGTCACCGTCGCCGACGTGGCCGCGTTCCCGGTCGCGCTGTCGACGCGGCCCGAGAGGCCGCTCGGCGCGGCGAGCATCGCCCGGGTGCTGTCGTCGGTGAGGGGGCTGCATCGCTTCCTGCTCGAGGAGGGGCTCGTCGAAGCGGACGTCGCCGCGACGACGCGACCGCCCAAGCTGCCGAGTCGGCTGCCGAAGGCGATCTCGGTCGCGCAGGTCGAGGCGCTTCTCGCGGCCACGGACGGCGACGACCCCGTCCGCGTGCGGGACAAGGCCCTGCTCGAGGTGCTCTACGCGACCGGGGCGCGGGTGAGCGAGGCGGTGTCGCTGAACGTGGACGACGTCGTCGAGGGCGATGTCGTCCGTCTGTTCGGCAAGGGCGGCAAGCAGCGCATCGTGCCCCTCGGCGGGTTCGCTCGCCGAGCGCTCGACGCCTATCTCGTCCGAGCCCGGCCCGTGTTCTCGGCTCGGGGCGAGGCGTCGCCCGCGCTGTTCCTCGGGGCGCGGGGGGCCCGGCTGTCGCGTCAGAACGCCTGGCTGGTCATCCGGGCGGCGGCCGAGCGCGCCGAGCTCGGAGTCGACGTCTCGCCGCACACGTTCCGCCACTCGTTCGCCACCCATCTCCTCGAGGGCGGAGCCGATGTGCGGGTGGTGCAGGAGCTGCTCGGGCACTCGTCGGTCGCGACGACGCAGATCTACACGCTCGTGACGGCCGACGCCCTCCGCGACATGTACTCGCAGGCGCACCCCCGGGCTCGATGGAAGACACCGCGGCCCGGCGCCGCGGGGTCGGGCACGGTCGTGGCATCCCACTCCTGACCAGGCAAAACCCTCAGCCACGGCATGAACCTTCTTCGGTCGGGAGCCGGGCGCGGCAGCCCGCCCCCGTCGGGGGTCGCGGTTACCATCGTCGTGTGAGCACCAAGCCGACATCGAGCACCCCCGCCCTCTTCGAGAGCGCTCCGTCGACCCCGGCGTCGACCGGGCCCGTCAACGGCCCCACCGGTCGCCCTCGCACCGAGTTCCCCGTCCCCGCGCCGCTCGACGGGCACGGCCCCGCCCGCATCATCACCCTCTGCAACCAGAAGGGCGGCGTCGGCAAGACCACGACGACCATCAACCTCGGCGCCTCGTTCGCCGAGTACGGCCGCCGCGTGCTCGCCATCGACTTCGACCCGCAGGGCGCCCTCACCGCGGGGCTCGGGGTCCAGGCTCACGATCAGGCGACGATCTACGACCTCATGATCGGTTCGGAGCGCGACGCGCACGCCGTGATCGTGCCCACCCGGGTCGAGAACCTCGACGTCATGCCGGCCAACATCGATCTGTCCGCCGCCGAGGTGCATCTCGTCAACGAGGTGGCCCGCGAGCAGATCCTCGCCCGCATCATCCGCCAGGTCAGCGACGAGTACGACGTCATCCTCATCGACTGCCAGCCGTCGCTCGGCCTGCTCACCGTCAACGCCCTGACCGCCGCCCACGGCGTGCTCATCCCGCTCGAGTGCGAGTTCTTCGCCCTGCGCGGCGTCGCGCTGCTGGTCGAGACCATCGAGAAGGTCCGCGACAGGCTCAACCCGGCCATCACGCTCGACGGCATCCTCCCGACCATGTTCGACTCGCGCACGCTGCACAGCCGGGAGGTGCTCGAGCGCGTCGTCGAGGCCTTCGGCGACGAGGTGCTCGAGACCGTCATCGGCCGCACCGTCAAGTTCCCCGACGCGTCCGTCGCCGGCACGCCCATCACCCAGTTCGCCCCCGAGCACCCGGCGGCCCAGGCCTACCGGCAGTTGGCCCGAGAGCTGATCGCGCGTGGCGCCGCGGCCTGACGCCGGCGTCGTGATCGACGCGTCCTCCGCCCCCGGTGCCGCCGGCACCGGGTTCGCCGTCACCCTCGACAACTTCAGCGGCCCGTTCGACCTGCTGCTGTCGCTGATCGGCAAACGCGAGATGGACGTCACCGAGGTGGCCCTCAGCGCGGTCACCGACGAGTTCATCTCGTACCTCAAGACGGTCGACACGGGCGAGAACCTCGACAAGGCCAGCGAGTTCATCGTCGTGGCCGCGACCCTGCTCGACCTCAAGGTGGCGGGTCTGCTGCCGCAGGGCGAGCTCGTCGACGCCGAGGACGTCGCACTGCTCGAGGCGCGCGATCTGCTCTTCGCCCGGCTGCTGCAGTACCGGGCCTTCAAGCAGGCGGCCGAGTGGTTCGGCGAGCACGGCGCCTCGGAGGCCGCCCGGCACGCCCGAGCGGTCCGCCTCGAGCAGAAGTACCGGGTCACCACCCCCGAGCTCGTGTGGACGCTGAGCCCCGCCGACTTCGCGGCGCTCGCGACCCTCGCCCTCACCCCCCGCGAGGTCCCCACGGTCGGGCTCGACCACCTGCACGCCCCGCTCGTGAGCATCCGCGAGCAGGCGGCCGTCATCGTCGCGATGCTGCGCAGCCAGGGCGGCCTGACGTTCCGCGAGCTGGTCGCCGGCGTGAGCGAGCGAGGCGTCGTCGTCGCGCGATTCCTCGCCCTGCTCGAGCTCTATCGCCACGCGAGCATCACGTTCGAGCAGATCGAGCCGCTCGGAGAGCTCAGCGTCCGGTGGACGGCGCTCGACTGGGACGACGACGCGCTCGAGAGCCTGGGGGCCGACTATGACGACTGAGGCGACCGGCGTGCGAGAGCCGACCCGCGCCTCCTCGGGGCGCCGCGCCTCCTCGACGACCGACACGTCGTCGGGGGCCGCCGCCGTCGACGGGCGGGCCGAGGGCCCCGCGGTGCCCATCGCCCGCTCGCTCGAGGCGATCCTCATGGTGGCCGACGAGCCGCAGTCGCTCGTGTCTCTGGCGGCGGCGGTCGGTGCGCCGACGGCCGCGGTGCGGCAGGCGGTCGAGGGGCTCGTGGCCGACTTCGACGGCTCGGACGGCGGCACCCGCCGCGGCTTCGAGCTGCGGGAGGTCGGCGGGGGCTGGCGTTTCTACGTCCGACCCGAGTTCGACCCGGTCGTCCGCGATTTCGTGCTGACGCAGAACCCGTCCAGACTGTCGCAGGCGGCTCTCGAGACGCTGGCGGTCATCGCCTACAAGCAACCCATCACCCGCAGCAGCATCGCGCAGATCCGCGCGGTGAACGTCGACTCGGTCGTCCGCACGCTGCTCGGGCGCGGTCTCATCACCGAGTCGTCCACCGACTCCGAGACCGGAGCCATCACCTACGAAACGACGGAACTCCTGTTGACCCATCTCGGCATCAATTCTCTCGATGAGCTGCCGCTCATCTCCCCGCTGCTCTCCGACGGTCAAGAAGGGTTCGACGATGTCGCCTGAGAACGAGAACGATCTGCCCTCGGGCGAGCGTCTGCAGAAGGTCATGGCCGCCGCCGGCGTCGCCTCGCGTCGGGTCTCCGAAGACCTCATCGCCGCCGGCCGGGTC
This sequence comes from Frigoribacterium sp. Leaf263, assembly GCF_001422285.1. Lineage (GTDB taxonomy): Bacteria > Actinomycetota > Actinomycetes > Actinomycetales > Microbacteriaceae > Frigoribacterium. Next base: position 1,119,361 of record NZ_LMMO01000003.1, on the reverse strand, counting down.
ACGGTGAACGGCAAGGTCGTCACCGAGGCCGGTCGACGCATCGACCCCGAGAAGGACAAGGTCGTCGTCGACGGCAGCGCCGTCCAGCTCGACACCACGCGCCGCTACGTGATGCTCAACAAGCCCGTCGGCGTCGTCAGCACCCTGAGCGACGAGAACGAGCGACCCGACCTGCGGCAGTTCGCGAACGAGTTCGAGGAGCGCCTGTTCAACGTCGGCCGCCTCGACGTCGAGACCTCGGGTCTGCTGCTGCTGACCAACGACGGCGAGCTCGCCCACGTGCTGTCGCACCCGTCGTTCGGCGTCACCAAGACCTACATCGCGAAGGTGCGCGGCGTCATCACGCCGAACGTCATCGCTCAGCTGCTGTCGGGCGTCGAGCTCGACGACGGCCACATCGCCGCCGACAAGGCGGCGCTCGTCGGCGGAGGGGCGGGTCTCTCGCGCTCGAACGACTCGTCGCTGATCGAGATCACGCTGCACTCCGGCCGCAACCGCGTCGTCCGCCGCATGCTCGAGGCCGTGGGCCACCCGGTCATCGACCTCGTGCGCCGCTCGTTCGGTCCGTTGCACCTCGGCACGCTCAAGGTCGGTCACATGCGCACCCTGAACAAGGCAGAGCTCGGAGCGATCCTGACGATCGCCCGCGACGCCACCGCCTCGCCCCGGGTCGACGCCGCCCCCGTGACCGAGAGCGCCGACGCGCCGGTCGTCGAGGCCGACGTGGTCGAGGTGGCGCTCGACGACACCGAGGTCGAGAAGGAGTTCTACGACGAGGACGACGAGGAGTTCGACCCCGCCACCGACGCCCGCGACGCCAAGCGCCGCCGGGGCCCGTCGGGTTTCAAGGGCGACACCGGCGCCGCGACGTCGCGTCGCTCCGAGGTGCGACGCCAGCAGGCCGGTCGCCGCGAGAACCGCGACGACCGCGGCGCCGGAGCGGCCCGCCCGGCTCGCGACGACCGGGGTGGGTACCAGGGTCGCGACGACCGTGGGGCTCGTCCTGACCGTGACTCGCGTGGTGGGTACCAGGGTCGCGATGACCGTGGGGCTCGACCCGACCGCGATTCTCGGGGTGGGTACCAGGGTCGCGATGACCGTGGGGCTCGTCCTGACCGCGATTCTCGGGGTGGGTACCAGGGTCGCGATGACCGTGGGGCTCGACCCGACCGCGATTCTCGGGGTGGGTACCAGGGTCGCGACGACCGTGGGGCTCGTCCTGACCGCGACTCGCGGGGTGGGTATCAGGGCCGTGACGACCGTGGTGGGTACCAGGGTCGCGACGACCGTGGGGCTCGCCCTGACCGCGACGCGCGGGGTGGCTACCAGGGGCGCGACGACCGCGGGGCTCGTCCCGCGCGCGACGACCGCGGGGGCTACCAGGGTCGTGACGACCGTGGCGGCTACCAGGGTCGCGATGACCGTGGGGCTCGTCCGGCCCGTGACGACCGTTCCGGTCGACCCGATCGCGGCGGATACGTCTCGCGCGACGATCGCGGTGGACGCCCCGACCGCGGAGGCTTCGTGTCGCGCGACGACCGTGGCGCGGCCCCTCGCGGCGGCGACCGACCGTTGACCCCCGGGGAGGAGCGCGCCGCGGGCTACCCGAACCGCGACCAGAACCGCGACCCGCGCACCGGGCGCCCCTCCGGCGTCCGCGCCGGTGGTCCCGGTCGCGGCGGTCGCGAAGACCGCAGCGGCGACCGCGGTGCCGACCGCGGCGAGCGTGGCGGCTACCAGGGTCGCGATGACCGTGGCGGTCAGCGTGGCGGGTACCAGGGTCGCGATGACCGTGGCGGCGAGCGTGGCGGGTACCAGGGTCGCGACGACCGCGGTGGTCAGCGTGGCGGGTACCAGGGTCGCGACGACCGCGGTTCCGATCGTGGCGGATACCAGGGTCGCCCCGACCGGTCGAGCGACCGCGGCGGCTACCCCGGGCGCGACGACCGGGGCGGCTCGCGCGGCGGACCGGCTCGTGACGACCGCGGCGGCGACGACCGCCGTGGCGGCTCGCGCGGCGGCGACGACCGCCGTGGCGGCTCGCGCGGCGGCGACCGTCCGTACAAGCCCCGTGGCGACGACGGAGGGCGTGGTCCTCGCGGGGGTGGCCGGTCGTGACCGAGCCGACCCGCGCCTCCTCGGCTGACGCGGTCGGCTCCGACGGACGCACCGGCGGTCTCGTCGCCCACGACCTCGACGAGGGCAGCCGTCGGCTGGTCGGTCAGGTGAGGATCGTGGGCTCGGGCCTCCTCGGCACGAGCATCGGGCTGCGCCTCCGGCAGCACGGCGTCGACGTCATCCTCGACGACGTCTCGCCCGCCGCCCGCAGCCTGGCCATCGACTACGGCGCCGGGCGCGCCCCCTCCGACGACGACCGGCCCACGCTGGTCGTCGTCGCGGTGCCGCCCGACGTCACCGCCACCATCGTCGCGAGCGAGCTGCAGAGGTTCCCGGAGGCGCTCGTCACCGACGTCGCATCGGTCAAGGTCGCGCCGCTGGTCGAGCTGCGGGCGCTCGGCGCCGACGTCTCGCGCTACATCGGGTCGCACCCCATGGCCGGTCGCGAACGGGGCGGGGCCGTCTCGGCCCGCGCCGACCTCTTCATCGGCCGCCCCTGGGTGATCGCCGGGCACGACGACATCACCTACCGACGCGCCGGGGCCGTCGAGGATCTCGCGCTCGACCTCGGCGCGACCCCGATCGAGATGACACCGGAGGAGCACGACGCCGGCGTCGCGCTCGTCAGCCACGTGCCGCAGGTCGTCGCCAGCCTCATGGCCAGCCGACTCGCGGAGGCACCCGACTCGTCGCTCGACCTCGCCGGTCAGGGCGTGCGCGACGTCACGCGCATCGCCGCGAGCGACCCCGCGCTGTGGGTGCAGATCCTCGGGGCGAACGCCTCGCGCGTCGTCGACGTGCTGCGGGCCCTGCGGGTCGACCTCGACGGGGTCATCGACGCGCTCGCCGAGCCCGAGGCCCCGGGAGCGCGGCGTGCCGTGGCCGAGGCCATCGGCTCCGGCAACGGGGGAGTCTCGCGCCTGCCCGGCAAGCACGGATCGACGGCCCAGTTCAGCTCGGTGATCGTGCTCGTCGACGACACCCCCGGGCAGCTCGCCCGGCTGCTCACCGAGATCGGTGAGATCGGCGTCAACCTGGAAGACCTGCGCCTGGAGCACTCGCCCGGCGCCCCGGTAGGACTCGCGGAGGTGGCCATCGTGCCCGACCAAGAACAACGACTCGTCGCCGAACTCGAACGGCGCGGCTGGACCGTCGCGGGAGCGTTCGCATGAGCGCCGCGGGTGACCAGAGCTTCGACCCCGCCGTCGACGTCGAGCGCGCGCCCGGCGAGCACGGCGTGGGGGGACCGGCCGGCGAGGCGCACACGGCCGAGCTCCGCGACGAGACCGCCGAAGCCGTCCACCGCCGCATCGTGGTGGCCGTCGACGGACCGGCCGGCAGCGGCAAGTCGAGCGTGAGCCGTGCCTCCGCCTCCGCCCTCGGCTTCGCGTATCAGGACACCGGCGCCGCCTACCGGGCGTTCGCGCTCCACGCGCTCGACACCGGCGTCGACCTCGACGACGCCGACGCGATCGTCGGGGTGCTGCCCTCGTTCCGGTACGACATCACGATCGACCCGGCCCGCGCCTCCTCGGTCACGGTCGACGGTCGCGACGTCACCGACGAGATCCGCACCCCGCGCGTCACCACCGCGGTCAGCCACGTGGCCAAGCTCCCCGAGGTCCGCCGGTACATGGTCGACCTGTTCCGCCGCATCATCGCGTCGACCGACCGGCCGGGCATCGTCACCGAGGGGCGCGACATCACGACCGTCGTCGCACCGGACGCCCAGGTGCGGATCCTGCTGACGGCGAGCGAAGAGGCTAGAATGGCCAGGCGTTCCGCCGAGGTCACCGGGCAGAGTGCCGATGAGACAGCTCGGCAGCTGTCGAACCGTGACCGGCTTGACAGCAAGGTCGTCGACTTCATGACCGCCGCCCCCGGCGTGTCGACCGTCGACTCCACCCATCTCGACTTCGACCAGACGGTGAACGCCGTGGTCGGGCTCGTGCGAGCGAGCACCCCCTCTTAATAAGGAATCACCATGGCAGACGACGACAAGTACCCCGAGCTCGACGAGCAGATGGTCGGCCGCATCCAGGCGATGCCCGACGAAGACGCCGACCAGCGCGCTCGTGCCCTGCGCGCGGGTCTCGCCGACTACGACCTCGACGATGAGGACGTCGACGTCCTCGAGGGCGGCGAGTGGGACCCTGACGCCCTCACCTACGCTCCGGCCCTGCCGGTCCTCGCCATCGTCGGGCGCCCGAACGTCGGCAAGAGCGCCATGGTGAACCGGATCCTCGGGAGGCGCGAGGCCGTCGTCGAAGACAAGCCCGGCGTCACCCGTGACCGGGTCTCGTACAAGGCCGAATGGGGCGGGCGCCGATTCACCCTCGTCGACACCGGCGGGTGGGAGCCCGACGCGATCGGCATCGACAAGTCCGTCGCCATGCAGGCCGAGATCGCCGTCGACCTCGCCGACGCCGTGCTGTTCGTCGTGGACGTCAACGTCGGGGCCACCGCCACCGACGAGGCCGTGGTGCGCATGCTGCGCGCCTCGCACAAGCCCGTCATCCTCGTCGCCAACAAGAGCGACGACGCCCGCAAGGACCTCGAGGCCGCCTCGCTGTGGTCGCTGGGTCTCGGCGAGCCGTTCCCCGCGTCGGCGCTGCACGGCCGCAACGTGGCCGACCTGCTCGACCTCTGCATGACCAAGCTGCCCGCCGTGTCGACGGTCGCGAAGGAGGAGATCGGCGGACCCCGCCGCGTCGCGATCCTCGGTCGCCCGAACGTCGGCAAGAGCTCGCTGCTGAACAAGGCCGCGGGTGAAGAGCGCGTCGTCGTCAACGAGCTGGCCGGCACGACCCGCGACCCGGTCGACGAGCAGGTCGAGATCGCCGGGCGCGTGTGGACCTTCGTCGACACCGCCGGAATCCGCAAGCGCGTGCACCTGCAGCAGGGCGCCGACTTCTACGCCTCGCTCCGCACCTCGGCGGCGCTCGAGAAGGCCGAGGTCGCCGTCGTCGTCATCGACGTGACCGAGTCGATCTCGACGCAGGACCTGCGCATCATCGACCTCGTGCTCGAGTCGGGCCGCGCGCTCGTGCTCGCCTTCAACAAGTGGGACCTCCTCGACGACGACCGTCGCCGCTACCTCGAGCGCGAGATCGAGCAGGACCTCGATCACGTGTCGTGGGCGCCGCGCGTCAACATCTCGGCCCGCACCGGTCGTCACCTCGAGAAGCTCGTGCCCGCGCTCGAGCTCGCCCTCGAGTCGTGGGACACCCGCATCCCCACCGGCAAGTTCAACGCCCTGCTCGCCGAGCTCGTCGCCGAGCACCCGCACCCGCTGCGCTCGGGCAAGCAGCCCCGCATCCTGTTCGGCACCCAGGCGGCCAACCGCCCGCCGACCTTCGTGCTCTTCACGACCGGGTTCCTCGACCCGCAGTACCGCCGCTTCATCACGCGCCGCCTGCGCGAGATCTTCGGCTTCGAGGGCACGCCGATCACGGTGAACATGCGCGTGCGCGAGAAGCGCAAGCGCGCGTAGTCGTCGCTCGGTCGCAGTGCACCAGGAGGTGGACACGACGCCAGGTGTGAACCCGGCGTCGTGTCCACCTTCTGGCGTCATGGGGTGGTGCGGGGTGTGCGGGCGGCCGGCTGCTCGCTTCGCCGCCACCTCGTCGACATACCGCCACCTTCTCGTGTGGCGGCGTGTCGATTCGGTGGCGGAATGGGGGCGAGCGGCGGCGGTGTGAGGGGGCGGGGCGGCTCGTGCGTGCCTCCTGGGGGTGAGCGGCGGCTGCGGGAGGGGTGGAGGGACTCTCTCGCGCCTCCTGGGGGCGGTGTCGGTCTCGTTTCCTCCCCAGGGGTGACGGGGCGGCGACGCTCTGACCGGTGCTTCCCCGCCGAGCTTTCCCCTTGCTAGTGTGATGCGAATCACATGCGATATTGCTATGTCGCGGAGCGAGGGCGAGGGTGCGGGTGGCGGATCTCGAGGTCGACGAGTCGGAGATCGCGGCGGTGGCGTCGGCCGTGTCGGCGGTGCATGCCCGGGTGGGGCTGGACCGGGCGCTCACCCGGGGCTCGCTCGACGCGGTCGGCGCGGTGCGGGTGGCCGAGGTGCTCGACAGCGTCACCGAGCGGTTCGCGCGGCGGGTGGAGCTGCTGAGGGATGTCCTCGAGCGACTCGGCCGGTTCCCTGACGCGTTCGTGCACGAGGTGTCGCGTACCGAGGCGGGGCTCGTGAGCAGCCTGGCGGCGGACGGCGGCGCCGGGGCGGGCGGCCCGGAGAGTGCCGGTGGGGTCGCGACATCGTCCGGGCGTCGCTGATGGTCCGGGCGGATGTCGGCGGCGATGCGGGTGCCGGGTCGGTCGACGAGATCTCCCGCGCGGCTCGGGTCAGGTCGGAGACCGCGGACGATGCGGAGCGGGCGGCTTCCGAGCTGCACCGGGTCGCCGGGTGGGCGGAGTCGTCGTGGCGGGGGCGGTCCGGCCGGGAGTTCGCGTCGTCGGCCGCCGATGTCGCCGCGGAGTTCGCCGCGCTCGCCGCCGGCCTCGAGCACCACGCGGCGACGCTGCGGACCTACGCGGCTGCGGTCGAGCGCATCCAGAGCGAGCAGCGGGTGCTGGAGGCGCGGCGGACTCGAGCGCGCACGTCGCTGCTGCTGGGGGAGGCGCGGGTCGAGGCGATCACCCGGGAGGCGGCTGAGGTCGCGGCGGCCGATCCGACCGGTCTCGCGACCGAGGCCGACCACCGGGCCGGCGAGAGGTCGAGCTGCCAGCGACGGGTCGACGACGACCGGCGCGAGCTGCTGGTCGTCGACCTGGCCCATGATGAGCTGGCGATCGAACGGGCCGACGCCGATCGTCGGTGCATCGTCGGGCTGGGGGATCCGGTCGCCGTCGGCCGCCTGCCCGCCATGACCGAGTCGGCGGTGGCGACGAGGTCGCCCGAGCAGCTGCTGGCGCTGCTCGGCGGCTTGACGCGGACGGACCTGGCGGTGCTGCTGCGTGAGCACCCCGCGCTGCTGGACACGGCGTTCCGGGCGGACCCCGAGCGGGTGCGGGCGTGGTGGGACGAACTGGGTCGGAACGGGTCACCGGACGCCGACGGGCTGACCGCCGCGCAGGCCGCGTTGGTCGGGGGAGCGCCGGTGCTGATCGGGGCTCTCGACGGGCTGCCGCCGGCGGCCCGCGTGCTGGCCAACCGGCTGAACGCACGGGACAGGCGGGAGGAGATCGCGCGGCTGCTGACGTCGGGTGGTCGAGCCGGGGTGTCGTTCACTTCCGACGAGATCGCGGCGTTGAAGCGGGAGGACGACTACCTCGCGGGTGCGCTGGCCGAACCGCCGGCCGTGCAGCTGTACCTCTTCGACCCCGCGGCCGATCGCATCATCGAGATGATCGGCGCCTTCGGCCCGGAGACGTCGATGATCATCACGTACGTGCCGGGCACGGGCACGACGATGGAGTCGTTCCACCGGGACCCCCGCGGTGTGCAGCAGGTGGGCGACTGGTTCGCGACGCGGGACACCCGGACGGTCGTCTTCGTCGCGAAGGACGGCCGGTTCCCCCAGACGCTCCTCCAGGCGAACCTGCCGGTCGTGGCGGAGCCGACGGGCGAGCGCCTCGCCGGCTTCCAGGAGGGGCTCCGGCAGTCGTACGACCCCGGCGTCGTCACCGAGGTCGGGATGGGGCACAGCTGGGGTCTCGCGAACGTCGCGTCGTCCGAGGTGGCGGGTGCCCGGTACGACCATGTGGTGTCCCTCGCCGGGGCGGGCATGCCGCCCGCCTGGCAGCCGCGTGAAGGGACGACGTACACGGACCACCGGTACCTCGACCTCCTGCAGGTCGCGCAGTGGTCCGGGAAGGTGTGGGACGGCAGGAACCCCGGCAACCACTGGGCCTTCGAGAGCGATGGACTCCTGCGGGGTCCGGATGACGGAGAACTGGCCGTGACGAGCTCTCTCGAACGCAAGGCGGAGATCCTCGCCGAGAATCACTCGCTCATCGCGCAGAGCAACGTCGACAATCTGCGGGCACTCGAACGCATCGAGCGGGTGGTGACGCGATGAGGCGGAGAGCCCTGCTGTCGGCTTCGCTCGCTCTCACCGTCGCACTGACCGTCGGCGGATGCTCAGCGGAAATGGAGACGGAGAACGAGATGGAGATGACGGAGCCGGCCTCGGGCATGGCCCTGGCGGAAGCCAAAGAACAGACTCAGGAGACGACCCTCGAGGTGGCCAAGGTCATTCCCCAGCCGCTGGTCGAGTCAGTGGTCCAGAACCCGAAGGGCAGCATCCTCACCTCGAGGGATGGCACGCATCATTGGGCCGGGCATCTGGACATCGCCTTCGTCGGGCCGATCGACGCCGTGCCGTACTTCGAGACGGCCGTCGACGACTGGGGAGGCCGGGCGGGCTGGGGCGCCGAACGCGACGAGATGTCCGACGGGTCTCCGCAGCTGGTCATCACCGGCCCGGGCGGCTCCGTCTATCTCCTGTCGATGGCCCTGGACCGTCGGTCGGCGCACATCGCCACCCTGTCGCCCAGCGCGGACATCCAGCCGGGGGAGGTCCGAGGGCCGAACTACTGAGCCCGACCCGCCCGAGTATCCGAGTCGTCGGCGGTGGGGCGGGCTCGGGTAGGGCAGCATGGTCTCTCGTGAGACGTGTGGACGAGGTGCGACCGTGACGGGCACGGGGCTGTGGCACCGCGCCTCCTCGGTGACCGGGGTCTCGGCTGCGGCCGATCGGGTGTGGCAGCGGCTGCAGCTCGACCGGTTCGCGGGCGGGCGGCACGCCGGATACGTCATCCACGAGGACATGCGCGAGCACCCGCGGACGGTCCGCAGCTTCGGGGGCATCCGCTGGCTGCTGTTCGGCGAGACCGTCGTCGGGCTCACCGCCATCTTCATCGCCGCGGTGCTGGCCAGCCGCGGCGAGCACGTGCCGTGGGCCGTGTGGTTCCGCTCGACGGTCGTGCTGTTCATCACCGCGTCGCTCTACGTCTTCGCCTGGCGTGCACAGCTCGGCTACTACTGGGCCTACGCGCGGCTGCGGCTCTTCAGCCGCATCTTCCCGATCGTCACCCTCATCGTCGCCACCATCCCCGGGCTCTACCCCGGCTGGATGGTCGTCGAGCAGATCGTCTTCTCGCTGCTCATGATCGGCATCGGCGACCTGCTGACCAGCGACCACATGCGGGCCGCGTTCCCGAAGCCCGTGCGCGCGGCGGAGGCCGACCCGACGCGCTGAACGGGGTCGGGCGGCGCGGTCAGCGCCAGCGGCGGAGGGCGACGCGCTGCACGACGTTGAGCACGGTGTCGCTCAGCGTCCCGAGCAGCGCCAGCAGCAGGATCGCCAGGTAGATGCGGTCGACGCGTCCGTTCGACTGCGACTCGGTCAGCAGGAACCCGAGCCCCATCGACGATGCGATCAGCTCGGCCGCGACCAGGAACAACCAGGCCTGCGCCAGCGCCAACCGCAGCCCCGACACGAGCGACGGGATCACGGCCGGCAGCTGCACCCGCGTGAACAACGACACGCGCCGCAGCCCGTACGCCCGCCCGGCCTCGACGAGGTGCGGGTCGACGTGCCGCAGCGACCCGGCGACCGTCGTGAAGACGGGGAACGCCGCCCCGATCGCGATCAGGGTCACCTTGGAGTCCTCGCCGATCCCGAGGTACAGGATCAGCAGCGGCACCCAGGCGAGCGACGGCACGGCGCGTACCGCGGCGATCGACGGCGCCAGCACGGCCTCGCCCACCCGCGACAGCCCGACGACGGCGCCGAGCACCAGCCCGATCAGCGAGCCGACGGCGAAGCCGATGAGCACCCGCTGCACCGAGATCGCGACGTACTGCCCGAGCTGGCCGGTCTCGGCGAGCTGCACGCCGGCCGTCCAGACGTCGAGCGGCGAGGGCACGCGGTAGCTGGGCACGCCTCCGACGCCGGTGGCGAGGAGCCAGGCGGCGAGCACGGCCGCCGGGACCAGCGCCCCGAGCAGTGCCAGGGGGAGGCGTCGGCGACGCGGGGTGCCCGAGGAGGTGCGCCGCGCCTCCTCGGCTCCCGCTGCGGTCGGAGGGACGGACGCGTCGCGAACGGCCTGACGGGCGTCGGCTTCGCGGGTGCTGCCGGTGACGAGGTCGGTCACGACGGGTCGGCCTCCTCGGCGAAGGTGGGCTCGAAGAGGGAGTCGAGGGCGGTGTCGACATCATCCTGGGAGGGGACGGCTCCGGTCTCGACGAGCACGGGGGCGACGATCTCGAGCACGGCCTGCTGGTCGGCTCCGGGCACGGGGTCGACGTCGAAGTGGGTGCGGTCGAGCACGGTGGTGGCGACGGAGGAGTCGATGGCGGCGACCTCGGCGAGGATGCTCGCGGTCTCGTCGGGGTTGTCCTCCGCCCAGGCGCGGGCCTTCTCGTAGGCGTTCACGACGACCTGGGCCACGTCGGGCGACTCGTTGATGAACGACTCGGTCGCGTTGAGGAACCCGTACGAGTTGAAGTCGACGTTGCGGTAGATCAGCTTCGTGCCGGACTCGGCCTCGCTGGCGGCCATGATCGGGTCGAGCCCGGACCAGGCGTCGACGCTGCCGTTCTCGAGGGCGGCGCGTCCGTCGGCGTGCTGGAGGTTCTCGATGGTGACGTCGGACTGGCTGAGGCCGGCCTCGTCGAGCGCCTGCAGCAGGAAGAAGTAGGGGTCGGTGCCCGTGGTCGCGGCGATGGTCTTGCCCTCGAGGTCGGCGACGTCGGTGATGTCGCTGCGCTCGGGCACGACGAGCGCCGACCATTCGGGCTGCGAGTAGATGTCGATGGTCTGGATCGGCGAGCCGTTCGAGCGGGCGAGCAGAGCGGCCGACCCGGCGGTGGAGCCGACGTCGACGGCCCCGGCGCGCAGCAGCTCGTTGGCCTTGTTGCTGCCCGCCGACTGGGTCCAGGTGACCTCGACGTCGTCACCCAGCGCCTCCTCGATGAAGCCCTGGTCTTTGACGATCAGGCTGAGGGGGTTGTAGGTCGCGAAGTCGATGTTCAGGGTGTCGGTGGACCAGTCGCTGCTGCTGCCGGCGGCTGCGTCGTCGGAGCCCGTTCCCGCGCCGGCCGCGTTGCCCTGGGCGTCCTCGCCGGCGACGCAGCCGGTGAGGGTGAGCGCGGTCGCGGCGGTCAGGGCGAGGGCGCCGGCCCAGGAGGTGCGGGTGCGGCGGGTGGGGGAGGTGCGGTTCGTCATCGGGTCGTCTCCGTGCTGTCGGGGGCGTTGCGGTGGGGGGTGCTGGTGGCGGTCAGGGTGGTGGTGACGGTGGTGGCCGCGCTGGAGCGGAAGACGCCGAGCTCGGCGAGCAGCTCGTGGCGGAGTTCGGCGAGGGCGGGGTCGTCGCGGTCGCGGCGGCCGAGGCCGGCTCCGGGGACGTCGACGATGCGGCGGATGCTGCTGCGCAAGGCGGTGTCGGGGGCCGGCACCGCGCCTCCTCGGCTCGGGTCTGCGGGGGCGTCGGTCGCGGCGAGGTCGTCGAGGAGGACGATGCGGTCGGCGAGGTAAAGGGCCTCGTCGACGTCGTGCGTGACGAGGACGACGGTGGTGGGCAGGGCGTCGTGCACGTCGAGCAACAGGTCTTGCATGCGGAGGCGGGTGAGGGCGTCGAGGGCTCCGAACGGCTCGTCGAGCAGCAGGATGGTCGGTTCGCGGGCGAGGGCGCGGGCGAGGGAGGTGCGCTGGGCCATGCCTCCGGAGACCTGGCGGGGGCGGTGGCCGGCGACTCCGCCGAGCTGGACGAGGTCGAGCAGCTCGGTGACGCGGGCGCGGTTCTGCTCTTTGGTGGGCTTGCTGCCGTCGGCGGTGCGGTTCGGGAGGCCGAGGGCGACGTTGTCGCGGAGGGTGCGCCAGGGGAGGAGGCGCGGCTCCTGGAAGGCGATGGCGCAGCGCTGGTCGGCGGGCCGGCTGGGGGAGTCGTCGATGACGACGGTGCCGGTGTCGGGTTCGTCGAGACCGCCGATCTGGCGCAGCAGCGTCGACTTGCCGCAGCCGCTCGGCCCGAGCACGGCGACGATCTCGCCGGCCGCGACCTCGAGGTCGACCCCGCGCAGCACGTCGCGCGCGAACCGTCGCCCGACACCGCGGACCGAGATCGGCAGGGCGCGGGAGGCGGTGGTCGCGGTGGTGGGCATGCCCTGACGGTAGGTGCGACGGGGGAGTCGGCGCTTGGTGGGCGTAACTCGGCGCAACGTGGGGTGTGTGGTGGCGGTGTGGTGACGTGGGCCGGGTTGTGGTGCGCCGACTTGGTCAGGGCCTGTCCGTCGGGCTCAGGTCGGCCGGCTGTGACTCGTTCGTGTCGTGCGTGGCGCGAACCGCCTCGACGATCCGCTATGCTGGTCAGGTTGCCTCGGTCGGGGCAACACCAAGGAATCGGTTGCTCAGCAACAGTTTTCTCGGGCTGTGGCGCAGCTTGGTAGCGCACTTGACTGGGGGTCAAGGGGTCGCAGGTTCAAATCCTGTCAGCCCGACCATATATTGCCAACAACGCCGGACGGCTTGCCGAGCTAGACAGGCCATTATGCTCTCGCGGGCAAATTTGAACCATCATTTGGGCAACGTATCGTCTTCCCTGTGTCGTATTAGAATCAGCCCCGAGGTGCGAGACGGATAGTTCAATCAGCGTTAAGGCCAAGATTCCGCCACCTGACCGCGGACTCTATCAAGTGCGGGACGGCGTGCGCTTCATTCGGAAGCCGATCAGGGTCTGGTAGCGCGGCCGCACCAATGCGGAATGTCGGTGGCAGCCCCTACGTTGATGAGCATGTTCGGATTAGCAGTGAGGAAGACCCCTTGATGTCAGGTGTGCCAGTAATTGACTTGTTTTCAGGCGCCGGCGGTCTTGGGATCGGTGCCAAGACCGCAGGTGGCGATCTGCGCCTGTCAGTTGACAATGATGCTTACTCGTGTGCCACGATGCGAGCCAACCCGAAGCTACACGGCGGACTGGTCTTACAGGGCGACGTCACCACCCTGCATGGGAACAAGTTGAGGGACTTCGCCAAGGTCGACGACACCAGCGATCTCATTGTGGTTGGAGGTGCTCCGTGCCAACCGTTTAGTAAAGCGGCGTACTGGGTCGACAAAGGGGATGAGGCCGCGTTTCGTCGTGCCCGTGCCCGGGGGGAAGCGGTCGAACGTGTATCGGAGCCTCTCGAGGCGAGGCCGGATAGTCGCCGGACTCTAGTAAGCGAATTCCTGCGACTCACTCTTGAGGCAGATGCTTCAGCATTCGTATTTGAGAATGTGCCAAGTATCCTCCATCCAAGAAATAGGGCAATTTTTGAGGCACTACGAGAGGATGCTGAGGACGCCGGTTATCTCACCCGCACTGTCGTTGCCACAGCGACTGACTACGGAGCGCCGCAGGCGCGGCAACGTGTTTTTCTCCTGGGTTCTCGTCGCCAACAACCGGGTTTGCCAGTCGCGACACATGCGCGTGATGGTGCAGACTCTCTTATTCCCTGGGTGACGGCAGGGCAGGCCCTCAGTTCACTCCCTGATCAATCAAGCGTCGCTGAAGATGAAGTTATAAAAGGACGCTGGGCTGACCATCTGCGTGATGTGCCTCCGGGAATGAATTACAAATTCCACACCGCCTGGGCTGGTCATCCAGAGCCCACATTTGAGACCGAAACTAGGTATTGGAACTTCCTTCTTAAACTTGATCCGAATCGTCCGTCATGGACCATTCCAGCAAGCCCTGGACCGTGGACTGGGCCGTTTCATTGGGATGGTCGCAGACTTCGTATTGCAGAGTTGGCAGCCTTGCAGTCCTTTCCTACTGGCTACGAGTTTGCTGGACCGCGTCGCGAGCAAGTCAGACAAATCGGCAATGCGGTGCCTTCTGTGATGGCAGCGGCAATGGTGAGAGAAGTTCTCAAATCTGTCGATACGGAAGTTGGAAAAATTTGATGCGACCAAAAGTGTTGAGCCTGTTTTCCGGCTGCGGGGGTCTGGATCTGGGTTTCGAGCAAGCGGGCTTTGAAATCGTTCTTGGTGTGGATAATGACTCCGCTTCGGCAGCAAGTCATGCACGCAACTTTCCTGGAGCAGCTTTTTTCCACGGTAGTATAGCCGATTTCACCGAGTCATCGGCGGTGTCCATGATCGGCGATGAGGTAGTGAAGGACATAGACATTCTGATCGGGGGTCCTCCGTGCCCGCCTTTCTCCAAAAGTCGTTTCTATAGAACAGAAATGCCTCGCGCCATGGCGGATCCTGTCGGTGAGGTGACCATTGGGGGGTACCTAGAAACGCTAAAGTGGCTCAAGCCCCGAGTCTTTCTTCTGGAGAACGTTGCAGGTATGTCGTTCAAAGTGCACCGTGAGACCCTTGACTATATTCTCGCCACCGCCGAATCCCTCGGCTACAGTTGTGACTTCAAGGTCCTAAACGCAGCGGACTATGGCGTTCCGCAGGTGCGGCAAAGGTTTTTCATTGTTGGAACACTTGAAGGCGAGTTTGATTGGCCTCAGCCTTCTCATGTGAATCCTACCGAGCTTGAGCATTCAGGCCGCATTCCCTGGGTTTCAGCTGGTGAGGTCATAAGTGATCTTGACACAGATGAGAATGCCGCCGACATTGGACATGTCGCTGGGGGCAAGCACCGTGATCTTCTCGAGCTTATTCCACCGGGGGACAACTATTTGTTTTTGACGGCCAAGCGTGGCTATTCGGACCCTAAATTCGAATGGCGAAGTCGATACTGGTCTTTCCTTCTTAAATTGAGTCCTGAAATGCCGTCATGGACAATCCAGGCCAGGCGATCAAATAATATGGGGCCACTTCACTGGCGCAATCGCATCCTTAGAATTGAGGAAGTCAAGAGGTTGCAGACGTTCCCGGACACATGGTATCTCCACGGCAACGTCGAAAGGCAGTGGCGCCAGGTTGGCAATGCTGTTCCGCCGCTTCTAGCTAAGTCTCTAGCTCAGCAAATTATGGAGTTGGTCGGCGACAGGTAATATCCCTACTACGGGGGGTGTTAGATGGCTCGGATCTGACGTACATTCCGAAGTGTGTCCAACGAAAGACTTACCTCCATTCACCTTCGTGACAAGGTCCTCGAGAACTTACGGAGGACTGGTAATGAAGTGTTGCAACTCTCGGCCGCTGGCGAAAAGCCTTACATTATATCACTGAGTCAGTCCCTTGAAGGTCAGGCGGAAATCTTCCGCATTTACGCTTGGAATGCGACGCACGGGGGCGGTGAACGGCGGGCCGCGGATGAATATCGCGTGCAGTTCACTGGTGCGCGCCCCGAAATAGTCGCGGGACAGCGGACTGTAGTCCTAGGGTGGAGCGAAAAGTTTCAGGTGTTCGTAGGTTGGGACGCGACGATTCATAAAGATCGCGGGTCGGCTTCGCCTTCTTTGCAAGTTCGTCAAGCGACCTTGGAGTCAGCGAAAGTACATGGTTTTGCCGTGGCGGAAAGAAAAAGTGGTGATATCGTTGTAGCCATTGCGCCTCACTTCCTGTCGGTCTACTTCTGGAACGCTGAAAGGCTTCATCAGGAGGGATCGGGAGAGCTCGTAGAAGCATTGAATGCGATTCCGCAAGAGGCCCCTGAGCTCAACCCTCTGCCACTAGAAGCTGACGAGGCTCAAGATGATCGTCAGCAAATAGTCCGAACTATTAGGTCAAATTACCGGGCTTGGGATTTCCGCGTGCGCGTTCTGGAGGCTTACGGTGACATGTGCGCCGTATGCGGACTCCAACTTGGCCTGGTTGAGGCTGCGCATATCGTTCCTGTTGCTTGGCCCGGCAGTACAGACGAGACTTCGAATGGTATTGCGCTTTGTCGCAATCACCACAAGGCTTATGATTCTGCCTTGATAAGTTTTTCGGACGATATGAATGTTCTTGTCGCAGATTCCATTCGAAACCGATTTGATGTAAGAGCGAGAAGTGGAGGATCGGATGATCTCGAAGCGCTTGAAGGTCTGGCTGTCGTCAAATTACCTGAGGCATTTCGTGATCGACCTTTAGCCAGTTATGTCGCCCTTGGGCGTATTGCAAGAAATTGGTAGCCTGATCTGAAGCGTTGATTCGTTAGCTATGACATCGTAGTCTTGGGAAGTATATTCTTAGTCGTAATGGTGCATTGCTTCACCTTCCCCTGGGTCGCGGTCTTTATTCGGGATACACGGGCAATGCAGCCGGCGCGACCGAGAGGAACCGAACCGTGGCCTGAGGCACCCGCAAGGTGGCCGGCGCCACTGTGAAGTCGGTGCGTTGGCACCACCAGCTATGGTTTCTGCAGGACCCGGATGGCTCCGTAACGCGGACAAGCAGTACGAGATGCCCTTACTGGTGCGCCCCCTGCTGACCTCCGTGCCGTGGAACGCCTTCCCTTGGTACATACACGACCGCATGCCGGACTGGCTCCGGTCGGTTACATCGACGAGGGAGTGCACGCTCTGCACCGCCTGCTCGAACTCTGCCCGAATGTGGTGTCCATCGTCTCGTACGGTGGTGATGCTCATCGATCGGTGCGGATGCTCCAATCGACCCGATACGTGGGCGTTTTCGTGCGGCACAGGGGAGCCACATTTGGGACACGCGGCACACCAGCAACAGAGCGTTCATTTTTGCGCCGAAGCAGAGGCGCGAGGCTTTCGAGGACATGGCGGAGATATATCGACAGGCTATGACTTACGCAGGTCTTGGTCCTGTTTAGTCCTAAGCCGTGAAGTCGTCCTCGTTCTTAGACGACCCGTGCCCCGGGCCCACGCGGCTTGCGCCGTGACCTCAGTTACTCGGGTGGGGCGGGATGGGTCATGTTCCGGCTCGATGTTGCAGGGGCGGCTCGGTCACATCAGCTGGTAGACGGAGCCCACAAAGGTCTTCATACGAGTCGGTCGTCTGTTCGACGACAGCTGTTAGCGTTCGGTCATGGCATCTACCAAGGCCCAAGACGCAGTCCGCGCATTCGTGCGCGAGCGTGAGTGGGGCCAGTTCCATTCGGAGGACAATCTCTCGAGGAGTATCGCCATCGAGGCGGGCGAGCTTCTCGAGTGCTTCCAATGGGGGCCTGATTTCGACCCCGCACGTGTCCAGGGTGAGCTGGCGGACGTCCTGACGTACTGCCTCCTCCTGGCCGATCGGCTCGGGGTGGACCCGGATCAGATAGTGCTCGACAAGCTCGAGGTGACGCGGCGGAAGTACCCGGTGGAGAAGGCCCGAGGACGAAGCGAGAAATATGACGCCCTCTGAGATCGTGCCTCTGGCGTTCGACAAGGAGTCGGTGGATGTCTGGGGTCTTCTCGACCCGAGGCACCGGGACTGGCCCGTCGTATACGTGCTCGATCAGGCGAGTGCGTCGAAGTCGGGTCGGCACCCGGAAGAACGACTCCGTGACATCTACGTCGGGGAGACCCGCAACGCGGTAGCACGGCTCCGACAGCATCTGGCCAACCCCGAGAAGAGCCAGCTGGACAGCATCCGCGTCATCGTCGATGAGACCTTCAACAAGTCGGCCTGCCTCGACCTGGAGTCACGCCTCATCCAGCTGCTCTCCGCCGACGGCTCGTACAGCGTTCTCAATCGCAATGACGGCATCACCGCCGCGAACTACTACGACCGGGTTCGCTACCGTTCCGTCTTCGACGACGTCGTCACCCGCCTCCGCGCAGACGGTGTCTTCACGAGACCCATCCCTGAGATCGAGAACAGCGACCTCTTCAAGCTCTCGCCTTTCAAGGCCCTGACGCAGGATCAGGCGGCGGCCGTCGAGGACATCCTCGAAGGGCTCTTCGACGACATCCGCGAGGGGGCTGGGGCCACCCTCGTGATCGAAGGTCAGCCTGGGACCGGCAAGACCGTCGTGGCCGTCTACCTGCTGAAGCTGCTCATGGACATCGTCGCGCATCCGTCCGCTGAGGAGATCGAAGGTGACTCGCTGTTCTCGGACTTCTTCCTCGGGGACTACGCCGAGATGCTCGCCGGTCTACGCGTCGGGATGGTCATCCCGCAGCAGTCGCTTCGGGACTCGATCAAGAAGGTCTTCCGCAAGACCCCCGGCCTCAGCCCGAGCATGGTGATGACCCCGTTCGACGTCGGGCAGTCGGACGAGGAGTGGGATCTTCTCATCGTCGACGAGGCGCATCGTCTGAACCAGCGGGCGAACCAGTCCACGGGTGTTCTGAACAAGAAGTTCCCCGAGATCAACACGCGACTGTTCGGTGCCGACGATCTGTCCAAGACGCAACTGGACTGGATCGTCGCGAAGAGCCGCCACCAGATCCTGCTGATGGACGTCGCTCAGAGCGTGAGGCCGGCGGACCTCTCGAACGAGACCGTAGAAGCTCTCCTGCGCACGGCTCGCTCTGAAGGACGTCACTACGGGCTTTCCACGCAGATGCGGGTGCAGGCGGGCGCCGACTTCGTGGGTTACGTCCGACGAGTCCTGCGTATCGACGGTCGGACCCCGAAGGTCGGCCCACCTGCTCCTCAGCAGTTCGACGGCTACGACCTCCGCATGTTCGACGATCTGGGGGAGATGCATCGCGAGATCCGAGCGCGAGACGCGGAGAGTGGACTGGCCCGCCTCGTCGCCGGTTACGCCTGGAAGTGGGTGTCGAAGAAGGACCCCACGGCTGCAGACATCGAGATCGATGGCGTCAGGCTGCGCTGGAACGGGACGACGAAGGACTGGATCTCGTCGAAGAACGCACTCGAGGAGGTCGGCTCCATCCACACGGTTCAGGGCTACGACCTGAACTATGCCGGCGTCATCATCGGGGGCGATCTTCGTTACGACGCGGCGACGGGCCAGATGTTCGTCGACCGGAGCTCGTACTTCGACGTCAAAGGCGTCGAGAACAACAAGCAGCTCGGACGGCGGTACACCGACGCCGAAGTCCGGCAGTTCGTCCTCAACATCTACGGCGTCCTGCTCACTCGGGGGATCCGGGGGACCTACGTCTACGTCGTCGACCCGGCGCTCCGCGCCTATTTGAAGCCGTTTCTCGAACACGGTGGTGCAGCTGCGTGACTCGTCCGATCACGTCACGGCATGCCGTCCGTCTGTGTCATCGCGAGAGCCACTGACCTCCATAGCGGCATCTCGAGGCGCCTCCCCAAGGCTCTGCTGATCCACCCATCGTGGGCGCGGCTGCGCCCCAGAACGATCCTCGCTCGACGCGATCTAGGCTGACGAGATGTCGTGGGCATCGAGCGAGGCGACTCGGCGAGCGATGCTGTCGAACAAGCGCCGGGACACCGGGCCTGAGCTGGCGGTCCGCCGGGCACTGCATGCCGCAGGCTTCCGGTACCGCGTCGACCACAGGCCGAGCCTCGAACTGCGCACCCGGGCCGACATCGTCTTCACGAGACAGAGGATCGCCGTCTTCATCGACGGCTGCTTCTGGCACGGGTGTCCGGTGCACGCGACCTCGCCGAAGAGGAACTCCGGGTACTGGGGTCCCAAGCTCGAGCGGAATGTGGAGCGAGACCTCGAGACGACTTCGAGACTCGAAGCGCTCGGTTGGCTGGTGCTCCGCTTCTGGGAACACGAGGAGGTCGAAGCCGTCGTGGAGGCGATCGCGGCGGCGTGGAGAGCCCGAACTGGGTAGCTGCTCTTATCCGGCGGCAGCAGGTCAGGGTAGATCTAGGCGCACGCCTTGACCCTGCCCGGAGGTGACGGCCTCTGCTGGGCACAAGCAGGAACATCAGCTTGTGCCAGCGAGAGGACTCCATCTGTGTCTCGGAACCATCTGCGAGCTTGAGGAGCCGGCAGGCGCGACTGCGAAGTTGCCGGTTGTCACCGCCAGCCGAGGTTGCCCAATGAGTACGAGGGGCTCCATGGCGGACTCAAGCAGTACGAGGTGCAGCACCTGGTGCTCCTCCTTCGGACCATTGCCGCGCCCTCAGCCGGCAGCGGAGCCCCGAGAAATGGGCCATGCTCGGGCAGGCTGTCGCGATCAGAAGGACGACGGCGCTAGGGATTCTGGCTAGGGAAATGGAGAAGTCGGTGCGCGCGTGAATCTGTTGTAAGGGGGTCGAAGTTGGAACGCAGTTCTGCAGATGGGGAGAACGCAAGTCGATTCGCCGAACCGTGCCTGATTGTTCGTTTCGGTAACTGACTCGTTTGGGAGCGCGAGAGGATGCTGCCATGGAACTAACTATCACTCTCGGCGACATACTCGGCACTGTTCTAGGGTCGATCCTTGCAATCTCAGCGGCTCTGGGTGCATTCCTCATCGAACGTCGACGGCGCAACAGACAGCTCGTTCGCAACCTGGCTGACGATCTATCCGCCCGACGCGCGTTGGCCAGAATCAGACCACGCGAGAGTCCTCACGAGGATGAGGCCTCGCGGTGCCGATCGAGCGTCCAAGCTGCACAGGACCGAATTTCTCAGATTCGAGACGAAGTCCACCCCAACGAGTCGCTGCGCCAGCCGCTTCAAAAGATGGTCTTCCTGTGCGTCGCATACAAAGAGGCCGTCGAGCTGGAGCCGGAGCGCTGGCAATACGAACTAACGGCCCTTCGCGACGGTCTACTAGAAAGTCTGGCTGGCGTAGAGCAGGCCCTTGGTCTCAAGCACGCATCCCTGCCCACACCCGGAAGCTGGCAGAACTCCTAGATCGATGCGGCACCGTCACTGCTGTGCGGAGACTCCTCCGGGCTCCAGGCCGTTCTCCGTCAGATAGCGCAGCGCTCTCTCGACGGTGAGGATCTTCCGCTTCAGGTCTTTCAGGCCCGGTGCGGACTCGTCGCTGAACTCGTCCATGCGTTCGTGTTGGCGGCGGACCTCGATCTCGATCTGCACGAGCACGCTCCAGGCCGCGGGGTCAGGCTCGAGGCCCTGCAGCTGCCTCAGGATGGTCGCGGCGAGGCGACGCTCGACGATGGCCTCGAGGGTCTCGGCCGTCGTGCCCTGCCCGGCCAGACCGTACGCGATGCCACCGCCGCCTGCCGAGACGAGTGTCCCGGCCGTCAGAAGGCCACCGATCATTCCGCCCGGTCCGAACGTCGACAACGCGCTCGTGATGGCCGCAGCTCCCGCGAGACCCGGCGCGGCCGCCAGCGCCAGACCCCCGGTGGCTACGACGATCGCAGCCGCGCCGACACTGAGGGCGCCCCACTTGATCCAGCCGGCACCGCGGCCTGGGCTGAGGACACTGCGGGCACGCTTCGCCGCCTCGAAGACGTCGATGCCGTACTGGGTGCCGAGTCCCATCTCGGCCGAGAGCTCCTTCATCGCCTCGAGCCACTTCTCGCGCGGCAGATCGATCTCGAAAGGACGCAGGACGTTCTCCGCCGCCAGCACGGTGAGCAGGACGACCGCCTCGTCTTTGTTCAGGTAGCGTCCGGGCTGCGGTTCGATGAAGGAGCCCGTGGGACTCGACGGGTCGGTGAGGAGCCGCGTGACGCTCGCGGGCACGTGTCTGCCCTCTTTCTTGTTCCGTGTGACGATGTCCGTCACGACGTCGGTCTGAACACGTCTGAGCGCGCCGGTAAAGCGGTCGAGCTCGTCACCCTTCAACCGTCGCCGCATGAGGTGCGCGTACCGCAGGGCCATGAGAGCCATCGACTCGGCCGGGTCCAGCGGGATGTCCACACCCTTCTCGACTGCTTCGAGTTCTGTGGACAAGGAGCCGAACAGGGCGTAGCCGACCGCCGCCGCCATCGCGTTTGAGCCGAGATACTCCTCGGCGAGGTGGCCTCGGAGGGGTGACGGCGTCGTGGCGAGACGGAAGTCCACCATCCACGGGAATATGGAGGACAAGCCGCGGTGTGCCGCGACGGGGTCCGCCGCATTCCAGAAGTTGACCCACCAGGCCAGGTTCACGGGCGGCTCTTTGAGGACGTCTTTCAGCTTGTCGACGTTGAAGGCGCTGTTGGCGAGAGGGCTGCCGATCGTGACCATCCCCACCACCTCGATGCCCGCAGGAAGGCGGCGCAGGAGATCGGCGGCGATGATCGAGCCGAGGCTGTGGCCTATGAGGACGATGCGACCCGACGAGGGTAGAGCGCTCAGGATCCTGTTCAGCACTTGAGCGCGGACCTGCGGGTCGGTCAGGTAGTTACGGGCCTGCTCGAAGAAAGGAAAAGCCACGGCCGCGCTCACGACCGCGTCGAATCCTGCATTGCCGACTCCCCGCGAATGCTTACCCAGACGCCATTCGACCGCCCCCATCCGGCCCTCGAACGCACGACGGTTGGTCCTCGCCGCGTCACGGCTCGGGACCTTGCCGTTCAGCTCGGGAAGCGCCTCCTTCACATCCCAGTCCTTCAGCGCGTGGGCGTACTTAGGCGCCACGACTCGAGCTGATTCGAGACCCGGATATCCGAGGCGGATCAAAGATGCCGAGAGCGTCGTCCTCCACTTGTCGTCCTGATCACCATTGCCGACGCCGTGCAGAAAGACGAGGGTGGTTTCGGTTGTCACGTAGGGCTCCATTGCAGGTGTGAAGGGTGTGATGAAAGAGCAGGTTCACGTCGGCGCGCGGAAGCCTGAGGTCGGGTCGGGGCGGCGTTTAATCCGCGGGCGCCTTCGCCCTGTCCCAGTTAAGGTGATCAGGCGTAGGCCTTGACGGACTCGCGGATGGCCTCGGCGTGGGAGTAGATCTCGTCGAGGGACTCGATCGCGTGCTTGGTCTCGACCTTGGCGGCGTCGAAGAGGCCGAGGTACTTCTGCTTCTTGCCGTTGAAGTGCAGGCGAGCGATCGGCTTGCGGTTATTGTCGTCGAGCAGCACCGCGAAGTACGACTTCGCATCGCGGTGGACGACTCGCTGCGGCTTGACCTCACTACACGCGATCGCCTTGACGATCTGGTAGCCCTCGAGCTCCTCCAGCGTGGTCTCGGTCTCCGTGTCACGATCCAGGTCCGCCTCGACGACAGCCTCGCTCGTCACCGCGCCGGTGGGCGCCTCCGCGGGGATCGACGGGAAGCTCGACGAGCCGAGCGCCGTCTTCAGTCGATCGTTGACCTGGTCGTTCAGAAACTGCTTCGACGCCTTCGTCACGAGCGGCGTGAACTGCTCGCGCACCTTCTGCGTGAACGACCCCTCGTAGACCCGCGTGGTCACGAACTTGATCCAGTCGTCCGACGGCTCGCGGAACTGTGCGGCAATGGCTCGCTTGAGCTGGCCGACGTACTTGAGCTCCTCGGCGGCGCTGATGACGGAGTCGAGGTCGAAGACGTCTTTCGTGAGCTTGCTCAGCTCGGGCAGCAGCGTCTCGTCGATGTCCGACAGGTCGAGCACCAGGAAAGGCTTGTCGTCCATGCGGTTCGGCGCGTCGAGGTCCGTGTAGAAGTGATAGCTCTCGCCGTTCGTGAGAACGGCGATACGGGCGTTGGTGACCGCGAAGTAGCGGTACAGCTGCGAGGCGTGCTCGATGCGAAGTGCTTCAGTCGACTTCTTGCACTCGATGAGGATCTGCACCTCGCCGTCACGCATGATCGCGTAGTCGATCTTCTCGCCCTTCTTCACGCCGACATCGGCCGTGAACTCGGGCACCACCTCGAGCGGGTTGAAGACGTCGTAGCCGAGGATCGTCGAGATGAACGGCATGATGAACGCGTTCTTCGTGGCCTCTTCTGTCTGGATAGCCTCGCGCTGGTTCTTGACCTTCAGCGCGAGTGCGGCGAGCCGCTCGGCAAACTCCATCGTTGTCCCCTTTTGTGACGGTTTCTCATGACACTAATTCATGCGCATGGAGTGCCCTGACACATACTCACAATCGAGGGTCCCAGTTCTGGTGACGTGACAGAGGCTTCGCTCAGCGGTAAGGGACTCGCGCGGCTTGCTCCCGAGGCGATAGGCCGTGAGCGATCTCGCGCAGTTCTCGAAGCATCGACGCCGGCGCCCGGGACACATCAAGTCGAGAAGTCTGGACCGCGACGCTCGAGCCAGCGATGTGAGCGACGCGCGGCGTCGCACGCGACTCACCTGCCAGGTAGATGAGCGTCCCCTCGCCGAGACCGAACACAGTGCAGTAGGCGAGCATCTGATAAAGATCCTCGACCCGCGGCGCACCCGTCTTGTACTTAGCGTCGACGACCACGGCCGGTCGTCCTCCCACGACGTGGACGAAATCGGGGCGGATGGGATGACGCCGTTCTTGGTCGAGCTGGGTCGGGTACTGGCCGACGCTGACCCCTCTCGACCTCTCTGCGAACGCCTCGGTCAGGCCAGCCGTCACGAAACCCTCGAAGGCCTCGGCCATGTTGACGACGAACGACGCGATGCGCTCTCCGTCACCTGTCGTCGAGGGGGCCAGGCGGGTGAGCAGCAGTTCGGCGAATCGGAGCGACGAGTGGAACCGCGCGTTGAGCCTCGAGGGTTGCCACGACGGCAGGGGCAGCCCGGGCCGCACAGGCGTGACACCGACGAGCTTTGACTCCAGATGCACGAGTCGTCGTCGTGCGTCGGAACTCACCCGAGGCAGCGCGAGCAGCATCCTGAGCGCCGCCCGAAGAATCTGGTTCTCGGTGATGTCGACCGTGTACTCGTCGACCGTCAGCTCGACGGGCAGCAGTTGACCCCCGCGCCTCGACATCTGGTCGGAGAAGCGGATCCGCCCCCGGATCGCGACGGCGGTCTCGTCGAGCCGACGGTAGCCCTGCAGCACGCCACGACCCAGCGCCCGCTCCAGCAGTCGGGCGAACGTCTCGGCGATGGCCGGGAAGATCTCGGTGCCCTCTCCCGACACCTCGTCGGGACGGAACCCCGGGTCGGCGGCATAGCCGAGCATGAACAGCACCGACGAGAACGGCGCCTTCGGCTGGACGACGAACTCGTGGTCGCCGATCGACACCGCGCCGACGCGGTTCAGCTGCGGTTTGACCTGAGGGCCTGCGGCCACGATGCGAGACTCGAGCAGTCCCGTCGCGCAGGCCCGCTCGATGGTCAGCGGTTCGAACGGCGCAGCCGTCCACCCGCCGTTCTCTCGCAGCTCGAGTCGTGTCACTCGCTGGCCGCGTCGTCCCGCTCGAGGAGGAGGCCCGTGTCGTCGAGAGGGTCGAGGTCGCCGGCCGTGTCGGCGACGAGAGCGGTCAGGCCGAACCTGACCCGCACCTCCTGCCGGGTGAATCGGCCGTAGTAGTGCTCGTCGAGCAGGGGGAGGATGTCGTGCTCCCAGATGCGTGCGAGGCCGGCCGAGGTGCGGGCAGATCGACCCATGAGGTACGACGGGCCGATCTGGAAGTCGCGGTCGAGGTCGCCGATGCGGTCGTTCAGTTGACGGAGGAGTGCTCCACGGCTCACATCGTGGCCGTTCGCCGAAGACCACCGGTCGAGGAGGCCTCGCACGGGCTCTTCGCCGGGGTGGAGTTCGACGAATGCGAACCGACGCCGGATGGCCGCGTCGACGAGCGAGATCGAGCGGTCCGCGGTGTTCATCGTGCCGATGACGAAAAGGTTCTCGGGGAGGCGGAAGTCTTCTTCGGGCGAGTACTGCAAGGCGACGTCAGCATCACGGTACTCGAGCAGCAGGTAGAGCTCGCCGAAGACCTTTGCGATGTTGGCCCGATTGATCTCGTCGAGGATGAGCACGTGCGGCACCGTGGGGTTCTCGGCGGCGGCCTTCGCGAGCAGGCGCACGGGGCCCGGTGCGAGACGAAACGTGGCCGTGCCGTTCTCGTCGACGGTCGGACGGAAGCCCTCGAAGAAGTCCTCGTACGAATAGGAGGGGTGGAACTGCACGATCTTCATCGCCCCCTCGGGGGCGATGAAGTCGGCCAGCGCCCTCGCGAGGAACGTCTTGCCCGTGCCGGGAGGGCCGAAGAAGATCACCTGGCGACGCTCTTCGAGCAGGTCGATCGCGTCGTCGAGCCAAGTCTTCTCGTAATGCAGGCGTTCGGCGAACTCGGGAGTGGCGCGAGGGAGGCGCACCGGGGTCGGCAAGACCGGGTGCGTTTCTGGAGTGGGCATGAGGAAGTCGACCTCGGCGATCGTCGGGCTGCTGTCGAGGATGTCGAGAACGGCGTGGGGGAGTGCGGCGGGGGAGACGGGGTCGCGCCAGGTGACTGGGCGCTCAAGGTCAGAAGTGAGTCCGCCGACTTCGCCGACGTGGACGCCGTCGGGCGTGCGGACGAAGATCTGGTCCCGTGGCTGCATCGTGACGAGATAAGCGGTGGCGGCGTCGATCTGGGCGAGGAGGTCGGTGATCGGGGGCTGTCCGTTCCAGGTGCGGAGCACCTCCTCTCGGATCGATCCCCGACTGGAATAGAAGTTGGGACGGGTCGTCTGGCGACGCAGAGAAAGCGCCTCTCCGTGACGCGCTTCCGCCATGACCCAGCCTCGCCGGTGGGGACTCGTCGCGGCCACCCTCCACTCGTCCCGCCAGGGAGACTGATACCAATCGATGTCCAGGTCACCGTTGGCGTCGAATCGGTCGCGAAGCGCCAAGAGGTCACGGTCGACGTCATGTTGCTCGGTGCCATCACGTCTGCCAGGCAAGGCCGCGGCGAAGGCCTCGCGGATGGCCTCCTTGTCGGAGGTGGACACGATGCTCTCGAAAGTCGAGGGCCAGAGGAGAGCAAGGAGCGAGTTGCGCATCGGCGCCGCGTCGGGCTCGACGTCGAGAGTGCGGCTGCGTAACGCCCACGGAGCGTCGATGGCCTCAAGACGCGTCTCGTCGGGCAGCTGTGCCCAGAGCTCGACGAAGTGCGCCAGCCACTGGATGTGTTGGGGGACCTGCTGGTTAAAGCCCTGGCCACCATGGAAGGTTCCGGGCGTCGCGACGGCGTCGACGATCGCCGCGGGCAGCTGCGGGTGGTCGGGGAGGACATCGAGGATGTCTTGCAGTAGCTTGCGCTTGGTCTCGGCCCGGACGTTGAGGAGCGGGAGGCGCTGGAGGAAACAGAGCTCGGCGGCCAGGAGGACGACGGCGCGGGGCTGGCCGGCCAGTTGCGTGAGGAGGCGCTCGCGGAAGGTGCCCTCGACGTCGGAGGTCTCAATGGCTCGGCGGAGCGCTGCGGCGGTGGCGGCGTCCCAGGTGACGGTCGTGCCGTCGAAGATGGACGGGCGTCGGTGGAGGCCAGCCTCGAGGACGAGGCGGGCGGCGTCGGCTGTTGCCTGACGACGGGCGCGGGAGGATGTTGGTGGCTTCTCCGGCTTCGTGCCGCTGACGGTGAAGCCGAGGTCGTTCATAATCCTTTGTGCTCGACCCGAGTCGAAAGCACGATTGGAGAGCCCCGTCGCGGCCGCGAGGGCCTGCTTCACGGGAAAGGCCCGGCCGTCGACTTCGATCGAGTAGGTGTTGATCGCGCCGGGCTCGCGCGAAGCGAGAGCTGCGCGCACACTTTCTTGCGTCAGCTCGTACTGCGAGCCGTCGATGGTGAACTGCATGGCATCCCCTTTGATCGTCTCGGTGATTCTGCCCGAGTCGATGAAGCGCCTGAGTCTGCTGAGTCTGTTTGCGGGAGGATCGAGTGGTCAGAAGATGTCCTTCGCGCGTCGACTAAGGGCATGTTCTGACCAGTCGATCACGGGGGACTTCGTATGGCGATGACTCGCAGCACCAGCACCAGCACCAGCACCCGCACCCGCACCCGCGGCCTCGTCGCCGCCGTGCTCATCGCGACGACGGTGGGACTGCTCGCCGGGTGCGCACCCGGGGCCGAGTCGCCAAAGGGCACATCCGACCAGCCCGATGTCAGCCAGTTCTCCGTGAGCCACGACGGCCCGACACCCACCGCCATGACGCTCGACGACGGCGTCGAGGTCTGGGACCTCACCGTCTCACCCAGCGCTGAGGCCTTCGGCATCGACACGAGCGACGAGTCGATCTCGGACATCGAGGTGGGCGCCTACAGCTCCTCGGGCGGCGGTGGCCGCCCTGTGCGATTCCTCCTGCCGGGAGGCACGATCGTCGACGCGCGCGCGAACGAGGTGATTTTCGAACTGCTCGACTCGCCCGACGGAGTCATTAGCCAGACGACCGGCGAGGTCCTCGTGCCGAAAGGACGCACCTTCGGGTTGCGCGTCGACGCTCCCGCCGTCGAGGGGGCGGACGCCGCCGTCGCCGCGCATCAGGAAGCGCTCGAGGCGATCGGCCTGCCGACG
The DNA here is from genome assembly GCF_001422285.1 of Frigoribacterium sp. Leaf263. GTDB lineage: Bacteria > Actinomycetota > Actinomycetes > Actinomycetales > Microbacteriaceae > Frigoribacterium. The sequence continues at coordinate 1,091,246 of NZ_LMMO01000003.1, read as the reverse complement.
GACAGCGTGCGCGAACTGCAGCAGAAGATCGCCGCCGAGCCGACCGGCAGTCCGGACGTCGACTCTCAACGGATCGCGGTGAGCGCCTCCCTTCCGCCAGCGCAGGGGCTGCGGTTCGGGGTCAGCACTCTCTTCCGGCCCGGCCGGGAGGTCACGATGTTCCTGCTCGAGTACTCCGCGAGCTGGGACGTCGTCGTCCCGATCCCCTGAGCTAGCGAGCCACGAGGCTGCCGGCTGCGCGTGGCCGCCTGACCCGCTCAGGACCGCGTCGAGCGCCGCCGGTGTGCTCTTCGTCTGCACGCCAGCCCGCTCGTCTTCAGGACGCACCTCGCGCGTCGAGCGGCAGAGACTCGCCTTCAGGTACGCGTCGAGGGCAGCCTCTGGCCAGTCACGCCACGCTCGAGCCGCCGCTGGCGCCTGCCGTGAAGCAAGACGACCATCGTCGTCGCCACAGCCGTCGCGCCCGCCACCGTCAGGGTCGAGACGAACGTCGAGGGCGCCATCAGCGGCAGGTCTAGGAACCGCACGTTCACGACCGCCCACGGCACCGCCACCAGCACGGTGAGGATGAGGACGGCGAGTACCGCCCCGAGCGGCCGCAGGCGGGGACTCCGGCGCAGCAGCCAGTCGGGGAGGCCGGCGAGCAGACCCGCGACGAGGCCGTAGAGCCAGAGGGCCACCGCTCCGCCGAGCATCACCGGGAAGACCATCGCGAGGGCGGCGATCCCGTTCGTCGTCTGCTCCACGACCACGGAGACCAGCACGAAGCCGATGGGCACGAGGCAGAAGGCCGCCGCGCCTCCCCAGGCTGTCGTCCAGGGGAGCAGCGACAGCAGCGTCGACCGACGGCGCTGCGGCTCGGCCTGGGCGGGCGTGCTGGCGGCGGCTGCGGGAGCGTGGGTCAGGGCCATGGTTCGACGCTAGGCAGAACCGGCGGTGGGGGCGTCGTCCGCAGGGTGCAGTGAGGTCGTCCTCAGGGACGGAACACGGTGCCGACGGAACGGCACGGCAGGAGGCGCGGTGTCGGTCAACAGGACGGGAGGACGTCGTGAGGGCGTCGCGCGACTCCGCGCTGGATCGCGCAGCTCGGCGCGGGTTCGGCTGTCGCCCTGGTCCCTAGGTGCCCGTCGTCGGCGGATGGAGAGCGATAGCGGGCCAGCCCGTGAGAGTCGGAGGTCGCCCGGCCGGAGCGGATGAAGGGCGCTTACCGGTCATCCGCAGAAGGCTGGGGTTCGAGCGGGACGGCCGGCGCTCGCAGCGGCAGCCCGAGATCGGTCGCCGCCTCGGCGTAGGCACGATAGGTCGCGGCGTAGCGTGCTCGCGCCTTCGTGGCGCTCGCCAGCTGCGCTGGGCGCTCCACCTCGACCTCGTAGCCGATCGTGGCGCGTGCTCGGGCCTCGGCGTCGAGCGCCGTGCTCCAGAGCCAGACACGTCGCGGGCTGGGGCTGGTGACCTGGGTGAGGAGCACCTCCTCGGGCACCCTCACCACCGGCCCGGGAGCCGAGTCGCGCTGCGCCCACAGCATCGTCAGAAGGGCGACCCAGACTCCGACGAGGGCACCGATCGCGGCACCGACGACCACTGCCTCGGACGACCCGCCGACGACGATGTCGACGCCCGCTCCGAGCGCCGCGCACCCGACGAGGAGCAGCACCGCTCGGAGCAGCCCCGCGACCGACGCCAGACGCGCGCGTCGCCGGATCGTCCGCGGCTCGAACGCCTGGCGCCACCGTCGCTCGGTCGTCGCCGTCAGACCGTCGCGGTCGACGTACCACTCGCCGTCGGGAGCCTGGAAGACAGGGAGGCGCGGGTGCGGTGACGCTCCGAAGGGCGCGTCGGGCGTGTGGCCGGTTCGGGCGGCGGCGTCGTCGCGCATCACCGGGGCCCTTCTGCGGGCGTCGGGGGCCGGGCCGAGTTCGGCGCCAGGGGCGGCGAGGTGCTGATCGGAGAGTCGGGCGGGTTGGTGGTCGTGGCCGGAGCTTCGGGCGTGCACGGGGGCGTGGGCGTCGGCGTGGACGGGGGCGGAGGCGCGGGCGTGGGCGTGGACGGGGGCGTGGGCGCGGCCGTGGACGGGGGCGCGGGCGCGGGTGTGGCAGGGCTGTCGAGCGGGCGCGACCAAGCGACCTCGCGGGCGAGCTGGCCGGTGGCGGCGAAGAGGCGGAGCTGATGCGTGTCCGCGAGCGCTGCGGCCAGGGTGTCGCGGTCGGCGGGGGAGAAGCCGAGCCTCTGCCAGAACGGTCCGGAGCGGCGGGAGAAGAGCCAGGCCCGCGTCGCCCCGGCGCTCGTCGCCGCGTTCAGGGCGTGGCCGGCGAGACGGGTGCCCGCGCCGGCGGTTCGCTGGCTCCGGGCGACGGCGACGCTGCGGAGGAGGGCGTGCGCCCCGTCGACGCTCAGCTCGAAGCCGGTCGAGCCGACGATCGTGCCGGCCGCATCCCGCTCGATCCAGAGGCGGACGGCGGGGTCGTCGAGCCCGGCGAGCGTCAGATCGGCCTCGACGAGGAACGCCCGGAGGTCGTCGACATCGGCGGGGGAGACGGGGCGGAGCGGCACATCAGCGATTCTGCCGTGGCCCGTGCTGTTCCGTTGGCCGGGTCGGGCTGAGCCGGGGAACGGCTTCGCGGAATCGCTCTTACGTTCCCATGCGTAATAGCTCGAAGCAGGACGACCCGCCCCTGGTCGGCTCGAGGGCCTCAGGAGGCGCGGCGAAAGCCCTACGAAGCGCGGCGACGACCGCCGATGCGTCGCACCACGACGAACGCCGCCAGCACGAGCGCCGTGACCGCAGCGACAGCCGCGATGAGACCGGCCACGACGGTCGTGTTGGCGCCGATGGTGAACCAGTCGATCCGCTGCTCGGTGGTGTAGACGACCGACGAACCGCCTCCGGGCATCCACAACCAGGTCAAGGCGAGCGCGAGCCCGTACGCGACGACGGCCACGACCCCGGCGACGATCGCTGCTCGCGCGACACGACTGAGCGGAGCACGTGGCGGCCGCTGCGCGATCCCGTGAGCCGCAGAGCCTTCGGTGCCGGCCGGGTCCACTGATTCGGACACGATCCGGTCAGCGCGGAGTCGGCGCGTCAGGCGCGTCGACCACGTCGGGCCCGGCGTCGACGCACGCGCCCGGCGCGACGGAGGCCGTGGGGGTCTCGGACCCCGCGGGCGCGACGGATGCCGTGGGAGCCTCGGGCACCGCGGACGCTCCCGGCACCACGGGCCCAGCCTGCGCCGCCGTCCCCGCCGTCCCCGCCGTCCCCGCCGTCTCCACCGGCGCGACCTCGGCCTGCTGCCGCTTGCGGACGAGGTAGGAGATGAAGCCGAACTGCCCGAGACCGCCGACCAGCAGCAGCCAGCCCATCGGCTGCCCGAAGACGAGCAGCACGGCGCCGAACACCAGCGCGACGATCGCGTAGACGAGCAGGGTCTTCTCGGACTTGATCATTCCTCCACACTAGGGGCGCGTCGGGCAGCCGAGCCGCGCCTCCTCGTGGGGGTCCGGGGTCGTGCTCAGGGCATGCCGACCACCCCACCGAGGAGGCGCGGGTCACTAGGGTCACCCCATGGACGACATCACGACCTGGTCACCCGCAGACGTCGACCGCCGCGCGTCGCTCGTACCGACCCGGCCGAGCCCGCTTGGAGCCGCGGGCGGAGTCGTCGTCATCGTCGAACGGATCGAGTGCACCGACCAGCGCGTCCGGCTGCAGGCCCGCGCCGTCCTGAACGACGAGGTCGAGCGTCTCACCCTCCGCCACTGGGCCGACAGCCGCGCCTGGCGCGACCGCGTGGCGACCGACGGGTGGGACGCCGCGGGGGATCCGCCGACCGGACCCGGAACGGTCCTGACGGAGATCGACGTCCGGCTGGTCGAGGCGGGGGAGTCGGGCCACCGCGACCGGGTCGTCGCGTGCGGCGGGTCGGGCACCGAGTGGAGCGTGTCGTGGGAGTGGCCGCGTCCGGCCGGCGACACGTGGACGTTCGCGGCGACCTCACCTGACGGCGAGCTGGTGACTCTGCGGGTCGACCCGCGCCTCCTGAGGTGAGGGTGTCGCGGCGCCTCGTGGTGGACGGCTTTTGGACGGAGCCCGCATGCGGGGTCGAGTGGTCAGAAGATGCCCTTCGCGGGCGGATGAGGGGCATCTTCTGACCACTCGAATGGGGGCTTGGTCGTTCAGTCGTCCGAGGCGGCCTCTTGCGCGCGGGCTGGGAGCGTTCATCGCTGACTGAGTCCGGCGTGGGACGTTCAGTGGTCAGAAGTCGCCCTTCGAGCGTGGACGAAGGGCCTTTTCTGACCACTCGAGCCTGGCGCGGACGTCGAGTGGTCAGAAGGTGCCCTTCGCGAGCGTCGAAGGGGCATCTTCTGACCACTGGGCTCACCTTTCGCCGGGCGTGCTGGTCGGTGGGCTGCTACGCATCGATGCGTAATAGCTCGCGCGAGTGAGTATCCCGCCGGAGGTCGAGCGGGTCATCCCGAACCGAGGAGGCGCGGGTCAGGTCGGCGACACCGGCGCAGCGCCCGCAGCGCCGGCAGCGTTCGCAGCACCCGCAGCGCCCGCAGCCGAACCCGCGGCACCCGCACGCGCAGCCGAACCCGCGGCTCCTGCAGCGCCCGCGGCCCCAGCACCAGCCGCACCACCCGGCCCACGGCGCGCCGCGACCTCTCGCTGCAGGACCAACGCCGCGCCTCCCACGGCCGCCGAGTCGGCGACGTGCGCCGACAGCTCGACCTTCACCCGATGCCGCCCCTGCGCGAAGAAGTCGTCGGCCAACCGCTGCCGCACCACCTCGAGATAGAGCGGCCCCGCCGTCGTCAATGACGGCCCCGCCAGCACCACCGAGTCGAGATCGAGCAGGTTCGCCATCGAGACGACCGCGTTCGCGAGGTGGTCGGCCGACTCGGTGATGAGCTCCACGGCGAGCGCATCGCCCTCGACCGCCGCCGCGGCGACGAGCGAGAAGTCGGCGAAGGGATCCTCGTTCTGGGTCAGCACCAGACTCGACGCCCGACCCGCCGCCAGCGCCGACCGCGCCCCGAGCGCCACGCTCACCGGGCCGGCCAGCTGCTCCGCCGACACCCGATGCGCCACCGGGCCGAGACCGCGGTACCGCATCTGCCCCAGTTCACCGGCGTTCGAGCTCGCGCCCCGGTAGATCGACCCGTCGAGCACGATCCCCGCACCGATCCCCGCCCCGAAGTACACCGTGCCGTGCGCCGCCGAGTCGCCGACCGCACCGCCCCAGAACTCGCCGATCGCCGCCGCCGTCGCATCGTTGTCGAGGATCACCGCGAAACCCGTCGCCTCGGCCGTGGCATCGCGGAGCGGGAAACCGGCCCACTCCTCGAACGGCGGCGCCCCGAGGATGCTGCCCGTCGTCAGATCGATGGGACCCGGCGTCACGAGCCCCAGGCCGGTCACCCGATCGGCCTCGACGCCGACCGACCCCAGGAACATCGACACCGTCGACGCGATCCACGCCACCGCCGACTCGGGCGACTGCCCCCAGACGCCGGCGACGCTCACCCTCCCCACCAGGGCGCCACCGAGATCCGTCAACACCACCGTCACGAAGTCCGCACCCAGCTGCACCCCGAGGGCATAGCGTGCTCGCGGGTCGATGCTCAACAGCACCCGGGGCTTGCCCCCGGTCGACTCGCGACGGCCCGACTCCACGACGAGGCCGTCGAGCAGCAGCTGCCGCACGACGTTCGACATGGTCGCCTGGGTGAGCCCGGTCGACTCCGCGAGCTCGACCCGACTGATCGGGCCCTGCGAGCGGATCAGGTCGAACGCGAGAGCCCGGCTCGTGGGCACCGCCAACAAGGGCCTCGGGTTGACCATGTCGTACCTCCTGGCGATATCGTAGGCTCTGCTGTGCTTTATAAAGTCATTTGACAAAGTCCGACAGCGCGACAGCGACGTCGCGCACCTCCTAGCAAGGGCACCCATGGTCTTCTCACCCCTCCACGACGGCTGGACCCTCGAAGCCGTCTCCGGCCCCCTCCCCGACGACCTCGCCACCCGGCTCGCCGGCACGACGATCCCCGCGACCGTCCCCGGCTGCGCCCACACCGACCTCCTCGCCGAGGGCCTCATCACCGACCCGTTCGACGGCGACGCCGAGGCCGCCCAGCAGTGGATCGGCAGCACCGTCTGGCGCTACGCCACCACGTTCGACTGGAGCGACGATGGCTCCGACCGCCACGACCTCGTCGCCGAGGGCCTCGACACCGTCGCCCGCGTCGAGCTGAACGGCGTGCTCGTCGCCGAGACCGAGAACCAGCACCGCAGCCACCGCATCGACGTGAAGGAGGCGCTGGTCACCGGTGCGAACCGCCTCACCATCACCTTCGCCGCCCCCGTCGCCGAGGTCGAGGCGCGGGTCGAGCAGCACCGCGCCCTCCCGCACGTCAACCACCACCCCTTCAACATGCTGCGGAAGTCCGCCAGCAACTTCGGCTGGGACTGGGGCGTCGACGTCGCCACCAGCGGCATCTGGAAGCCCATCGGACTCGACAGCTGGTCGGGCGTCCGCATCGCGTCGGTCCGGCCGCTGGTCGACGTCACCGACGAGGGCGGCGTGCTCGACGCGCACGTCAACCTCGAATGGGCGGGCGGCGAGGGCGCGGGCGGCGGGTCGACCGAGGTGACGGTCGTGGTCGACGGGCACCGCGCCTCCTCGGCGATGACGGCCGGCGAGACCGCCGTGAGCCTGCGACTCGTCGTGCCCGACGCCGAGCTCTGGTGGCCGCGCGGTCACGGCGCCCAGCCGCTCTACCCCGTCAGCGTCACGCTGAGCACCTCGCCCGACGAACCGTGGGAGGCGCGGGTCGGCTTCCGCACGGTCGCCCTCGACACCGCACCCGACGCCCACGGCACCCCCTTCACGGTGTCGGTCAACGGCGAGGTCGTGCAGATCCGCGGCGCGAACTGGATCCCCGACCACGCGTTCCTCACCGAGATGGACGCCGCCCGCTACCGGCGCCGGGTGGCCGACGCCACCGACGCGAACATGAACCTGCTGCGGGTCTGGGGCGGCGGCATCTACGAGTCGCACGACTTCTACGACGCCTGCGACGAGGCCGGCGTGCTCGTCTGGCAGGACTTCCTGTTCGCCTGCGCCGCCTACGCCGAGGAGGCCTGGCTGGCCGACGAGGTCGAGGCCGAGGCGCGCGAGGCCATCACCCGGCTCAGCCGGCACGCGTCGCTCGCCATCTGGAACGGCAACAACGAGAACATCTGGGGTTTCGTCGAGTGGGGCTGGCGCGCCGAGCTGGCCGGCCGTACCTGGGGCGAGGGCTACTACCGCTCGCTGCTGCCGGCGCTCGTCGCGGAGCTCGACGGCACCCGGCCGTACTCGCCGGGCAGCCCCTACTCGTTCGGCGACTACCTGCACCCGAATGACGCCCGACACGGCACGATGCACATCTGGGACGTCTGGAACGACCGCGACTACACCGCCTACGCCGAGTACCCGGCGCGGTTCGTCTCGGAGTTCGGGTTCCAGGGGCCGCCCGCGTGGTCGACCCTGGCCGCCGTCGTGCACGACGAGCCGATGGAGCCCTACGGCCACGAGATGCTCGTGCACCAGAAGGCCGACGACGGCAACCTCAAGCTCGAGCGGGGCCTCGTCGGGCATCTGCCGTCGCCGAACGGCATCGACGAGTGGCACTGGGCCACCCAGCTGAACCAGGCGGCCGCGATCCGCTTCGGCATCGAGCACTTCCGGTCACTCGCCCCGCTCAACACCGGCACGATCGTCTGGCAGCTGAACGACGACTGGCCCGTCGTCTCGTGGGCCGCCGTCGACTTCGACGAGCACCGCAAGCCGCTGTGGTTCGCCCTGCGAGCCGCCTACGAGCCGCGGCTGGCGACCATCCAGCCCCGCGCCTCCGGCCTCTCGCTCGTGCTGTTGAACGACACGGCGGCCGCCTGGCACGGCACGGCGCGCGTGGCCGTCGCCTCCCTCGACGCCGGCGGCTCACGTCGCGACGTCGTCGACGTGCCGATCGCCGTGGAGGCGCGGGGTGCGTCGACAACGCTGCTTCCCGCCGAACTCGTCGCCAGCCTCGACCCGGGCACCGAGGTGCTCGTCGTCGACCTCGATGGATTCGGGGCCGGGCGGGCCGTCTGGAACGCCGCCGAGGTCGTCGGGCAGCGACTCGACCCCGGTGCCGTCAGCGCGACGGCGACGCCCGACGGCGACGACGTGCTCGTCACGGTGGCCGCCTCGGCGTACGCCCGCGACGTGACGCTGCTCGTCGACCGCGCCGCACCGCGGGCGACCGTCGACCGGGGGCTCGTGACGCTGCTGTCGGGGGAGAGCGCCGTGTTCCGCGTCTCGGCGACCGACGGGGTCGACGCCGCGCGGTTCGCGGCGGACGATGTCGTGCGGCACGCGGGCGCGCTATTGGGGGTCGTCGCGCTCTGAGCTGAGAGCACGGGCCGCGCGGATCATCCGCGCGGCCCCTTCGGCGCGCCCGCAGAGAGCCGGCGCCCGGGTGGCGCCAGTCACGAGCAGCGGATCGCGCGGGGCGCTCGCCGAACCTGAGCGCTCCTCCGAACAAACTTGACGAGCTTTATTTAGTCGGGTAACAATGGCCCAGCAGTGCGACGACGCCTGTGACAACGATGTCAGCACCGCCCCGGGTGGCCCCGCGACGGTGCAGCGAAAGGATCGACGATGTTCCTCCGTGCCTCGACCGGCCACCGGCCCGTCCGCCCCCGCTGGGTCGTGGGGGCCGCTGCCGCCGCCTCCCTCGCCCTCGTCCTCACCGGCTGCTCCGCCGGCGGCTCGAACTCGAGCTCCACCCCCTCCGACACCCTGGTCGTCTACACCGGCCAGGCCGGCGACTACCAGATCAACTTCAACCCGTACTCGCCCTCGAGCATCGGCGGCATCGGCGCGATCTACGAGTCGCTGTTCTTCGTCACGAACGTCAACACCGAGGCCTACGAGCCCCTGCTCGGCACCGAGTACACCTGGAACGACGCCGGCACCGAGCTCGCCGTCACCCTGCGCGACGACGCCACCTGGAGCGACGGCGAGCCCTTCACCGCCGACGACGTCGTCTTCACGTTCCAGATGCTGCTCGACACCCCGTCGCTGAACACCAGCGGCTTCGACGGCACCGTCACGGCGCCCGACGACACCCACGTCGTCTTCACCTGGGACAAGCCCGCGTTCGTCGCCGGCCCCACCCTGCTCGGCCGCACCCCGATCGTGCCCGAGCACCTCTGGTCGGGCATCGACCCCACCACCGACGTCATGGCCGAGCCCGTCGGCACCGGCGCGTTCACGCTCGAGAACTTCAAGGCGCAGGCGTTCACGCTGGCCTCGAACCCCGAGTACTGGGGCGGCGAGCCCGAGGTCAAGAAGGTCCGCTACCTGTCGCTCTCGGGCAACACGGCCGGCGCCGACGCGCTCGCCGCGGGCACCATCGACTGGCAGACCGGGCCCGTCCCCGACATGGAGAACGTGTCCGAGAACTACCCGGGTTACGACGCGGTGACCATCCCGCAGAACCAGGTCGCGCTGCTGACCTGCTCGAGCGTCGAGCTCGGCTGCGAGGGCCCCCAGACCGACCCGGCCGTCCGCCAGGCGATCTACCACGCGCTGAACCGCGACCAGGTGAACTCGCTCGCGTTCCAGAACACCGCCAGCGAGATCTCGCCGACCTTCGCGCTCACCTCGACGCAGGAGGATCTCATCTCCGCCGACGTCGCCGAGCCCGTCGCCCCCTCGGCCCCCGACCTCGACACGAGCGCCGAGCTCCTCGAAGGGGCCGGCTACACGAAGGGCGCAGACGGCGTCTACGCCAAGGACGGCGAGCCGCTGAAGCTCACCGTCGAGGTCGTCACCGGCTGGACCGACTACATCACCGCCATCGACACCATGGGTCAGCAGCTGAAGGCCGCCGGCATCGAGCTGACCGCCTCGCAGTCGTCGTGGAACGAGTGGACCGACAAGAAGAGCAAGGGCAACTACGAGCTCGCGATCGACTCGCTCGGCCAGGGCCCCGCGTCCGACCCGTTCTACCTCTACGACCAGTACTTCAACACGGCCTACACGGCCGAGGTCGGCGAGGCCGCTCCCACGAACATGGCGCGCTTCAGCGACCCCGCCGTCGACGCCGCGCTCGCCGAGCTGAAGGCCGTCGACCCCGCCGACACCGCGGCCCGTCAGGCGCAGTTCGACGTCATCCAGGCCGCGATCGTCGAGGACATGCCCTACATCCCCGTCATGACGGGCGGCACGACGAGCGAGTTCCACTCGTCGAAGTTCACCGGCTGGCCCACGATGGACGACCTGTACGCGTTCCCCGCGATCTGGGCCTCGCCCGACAACGCTCAGGTCTTCAAGAACCTGAAGCCCACGGGCGAGTAGGCGATCGTCGTGACCGAGGAGGAGACGGCCGGCCCCGAGACGACGTCGAGGCCGGGTGAGGGTTCGTGAACTACTTCGTCAGGAAGCTGGGCTTCTACGCCATCGCGCTGTGGGCGGCGTTGACCCTGAACTTCATGATCCCGCGCCTGCTGCCGGGCAACCCCGTCGACATCCTGCTGGCCAAGCTCCAGCAGCGAGGCGGCGTGGTGACGGCGGACACCCGAGAGGCCTACACGCTCCTCCTCGGCGGCGACTCGTCCGAGCCGCTGCCCGTGCAGTACGGGAACTACCTGATCAACATCCTCCGCGGCGACCTCGGGGTCTCGGTGAGCTACTTCCCGGCACCGGTCAGCGAGGTCATCGCAGGGTCGCTGCCGTGGACGATCATGCTCGTCGGCATCGCCACCGTGATCGGCGCCGCCCTCGGCGTCCTGCTCGGCGCCTTCGTCGGCTGGAAGCCGGGCACCTGGCTCGACTCGCTCGTGCCGGCGACGACGCTGCTCGCGGCGGTGCCGTACTTCTGGCTCGCGCTGATCCTCGTCTACGTGCTCGCCACGTCGATGAGGCTGTTCCCCTCGCAGGGCGGCTACGACGTCGTCCTCGACCCGGGCTGGGACTGGGCGTTCATCTCGTCGGCGATCGAGTACGGGTTCCTGCCCGCGCTCACCATCGTCATCGCGTCGCTCGGCGGCTGGCTGCTCGGCATGCGCAACATGATGGTGTCGACCCTCTCGGAGGACTACATCCTCACGGCGCAGGCCAAGGGACTCAGCCAGGGGCGCATCCTGCGCGGCTACGCGGCCCGCAACGCGGTGCTGCCGAGCGTCGCCGGGTTCGCCATCTCGCTCGGCTTCGTCGTGTCGGGGTCGATCGTCACCGAGCAGGTGTTCTCGTACCCGGGCATCGGCGGCAAGCTCCTCTCGGCCGTCACGAACAACGACTACGCGCTGATGCAGGGCATCTTCCTGTTCATCACGCTGGCCGTGCTCGGCGCCAACCTCGTGGTCGACCTGTTCTACGGGATCATCGACCCCCGCACCCGGGCCCGCAGCTGATGCGCGGCGCACGGACCGGAGCCCCGGAGGCGCGACCCACCCGGGTGGGCCGCTCCCGGACACAGACACCGCGCCTCCTGCAGGCCGATCTCGGAGAAGACTCATGACGAACGTCGCGCCCCTCACGGAGGCCGCGGTCGCGGATCCGACCGCCGAGCTCGCGTCGGCGTCCGCCGACAGCGGCAAGCCGCCCCGCTCGCCCTGGCGGCTGATGCTGCCGACCATGACGCCGTGGCTCGCCACCGGCCTCGCCCTCATCGGCGCGATCGTGCTGTTCGGCGTCGTCGGGCCGTTCCTCGTCGGCGACCCGGCCGCCATCCGCGACATCGGTCTGACCGGACCGTCGGCCCAGCACCTGCTCGGCACGACGCAGACCGGGCAGGACGTCTTCGCGCAGCTGGCCTGGGCCACCCGCGGCTCGCTGCAGATCGGGCTGATCGTCGGGGTGCTCGCCACCGCTCTGTCGGCCTTCTTCGGGATCCTCGGCGCGTACATCGGCGGCGTCACCGACGAGGCGTTCTCGCTCTTCTCGAACGTGTTCCTGGTGATCCCGGGGCTGCCTCTCGTCATCGTCATCTCGGGCTTCGTGCCGCAGGAGCAGCGCGGGCTCTGGACGATCGGCGTGGTGCTGGCGATCACCGGCTGGGCGGCGTCGTCCCGCGTGCTGCGGGCGCAGACCCTGTCGATCCGGTCGCGCGACTACGTGGCCGCGTCGCGGGTCGCCGGCGAACGGCCGTGGCGCGTCATCACGGTCGAGATCCTGCCGAACCTGCTGCCGGTGCTCGCCTCGCAGTTCGTGTTCGCCGTCATCGCGGCGATCCTCGGCGAGGCCGGGCTGTCGTTCCTCGGGCTCGGGGCGTCGAACTCGTCGACCCTCGGCACGATGCTCTTCTACGCCCAGAACGGCTTCGCCCTGCCGCTCGGCGCCTGGTGGTGGTTCGGTCCTCCCGGTCTGATCATCGCCCTGTTCGGAACCGGCCTCTCGCTGATCAACTTCTCGATCGACGAGATCATCAACCCCAAGCTCAAGAACGTCCGATTGCACCGCAAGCAGGCGCGCCGGGCCCGGAAGGCAGCACGATGACCCCCACCCAGGAGGCGCCGGTCGCGTCGCGCACGACGACCCGCCGTGACGCCGTGCTCACCATCGACGACCTGACGGTCGTGTACGAGGTCGAGAACCCCGTCACCGCCGTGAAGTCGGCCAGCCTCACCCTCGGACCGGGGGAGATCCTCGGGCTCGCGGGGGAGTCGGGCTGCGGCAAGACGACGCTCGCCTACGCGATCAACCGACTGCACCGGCCGCCGGCGCGCATCGCGAGCGGGTCGGTGACGTTCCACGACCGCGACGGCACCGACGTCGACCTGCTCGCCCTCGAGTCGGAGGAGCTGCGGGCGTTCCGCTGGTCGAAGCTGTCGATGGTGTTCCAGGGGGCGATGAACGCCCTCAACCCGGTCACCACCGTGCGCGCCCAGCTCGAGGACGTCCTGATCACGCATCGTCGCGGGATGTCGAAGAAGGAGCGCCGCGACCGGGCGGCCGAGGTGCTCACCCGCGTCGGCGTCGACCCCGTCCGGCTGTCGTCGTACCCGCACGAGCTCTCGGGCGGCATGCGGCAGCGCGTCATGATCGCGATGGCCATGCTGCTCGAGCCGCAGATCATGATCATGGACGAGCCCACCACGGCCCTCGACGTCGTCGTGCAGCGCGACATCCTGCGCGAGATCGTCCGCCTCCGCGACGAGCTCGACTTCGCCGTCGTCTTCATCACCCACGACCTGCCGCTGCTGCTCGAGATCAGCGACCGGATCGCCGTCATGCTGCAGGGCGAGATCGTCGAGCTGTCGACCGCGCAGCAGATCTACACGGACCCGCAGCACCCGTACACCCGCCGCCTCCTCAGCTCGTTCCCGAGTCTCAGCGGGTCGCGCGGCGCCTTCATCCGCACCGGCGTCGACGAGGGGTCACCCGTCGACACCGACACCCGCTCCGTCGTGCTGCCCACGCCGGACGACCTCGAGGACGGCCTCCGATGACGAGCATCCAGATCACCGACCTGACGAAGGACTTCTCGGTCGGGTCGGGCTTCTCGCGCAAGGCGTTCCGCGCCGTCGACCACGTCTCGTTCGACCTGCTGCCCGGACGCACCGTCGCCCTCGTCGGCGAGTCCGGCTCGGGCAAGTCGACCATCGCCCGGATGCTCGCCAAGCTCGAGAAGCCCACCTCGGGCACCATCGACGTTCAGCTCGACGACGGCACGCCCGTGATGGGCTCGCTCTACCGCCGGCACGTGCAGATGGTCTTCCAGGACCCGTTCGCGTCGCTGAACCCGTTCCACTCGATCGAGCACCACATCGCGCGACCGCTCAGGCTGCACCGGCGCACCCGCGGTGCCGAGCAGACGCACGAGCGCGTGCTCGAGATGCTCGAGCGGGTGAACCTGCGGCCCGCGGCCGACATTGCGGCCCGACGACCGCACGAGCTGTCGGGCGGGCAGCGGCAGCGCGTCGCCATCGCCCGCGCTCTCGCGCCGGGCGCGCAGGTGCTCATCGCCGACGAGCCCGTCTCGATGCTCGACGTGTCGATCCGCCTGGGCGTGCTCAACCTGCTCGGGCGGCTGCAGCGGGAGGACAACCTCGCCGTGCTCTACATCACCCACGACCTCGCCACCGCACGGCACTTCTCGGACGAGATCCTCGTGCTCTACCGCGGCCGGGTCGTCGAGCGCGGACCCGCCGACGCCGTCATCCTCGACCCGCACCACGACTACACGAAGCTGCTCGCGCTCGCCGCGCCCGACCCCGAGCGCGTCGGAAAGATCGTCTCGGACGAGGCCGCCCCCGACCGGGCCGCCCTCGACAACTCGGTCTGCTTCAACCACTACACGGGCGCGTGGGAGACCGCGCACGTGAAGGGCGAGGCGCCCGCGCGGGTGTGAGGCGTGAGGCGCGAGGCTTGAGGCGCGGGACCGGGGCTCGGGCGCGGGCTTCGGGATCGGGCTTCGGGATCGGGTTCCGCGTCGCGCGGGGATCGAGTGGTCGGTCGATGCGGTCAGGGGCGTCGGACGGGACATCTTCTGACCAGTCGATCCGCGCCTCCTCGGCTGATGCGAGGCGGCAGGTCAGGCGGGGCGGTGCGTCATGTAGGCGTCGACGTCGTCGGCCGCGTCGAGCACGAAGCCGTGGCGCTCGTAGAGGCGGCGCGCGGCACTGCCGACCAGCACGTTGAGACGGAAGGAGGCGCGGCCCGGCTCCGCGAGCACGGTGCGGAGCACCTCGGCTCCGACCCCGCGGCCCTGCACCGACGGTTCGAGGTAGAAGTGCTCGATCCAGCGGGCGCCGTCGGCCGGGCGCACCGCGATGGACCCGACGTCGCGCCCGTCGACGACCACGACGCGCGTGCACGCAGGGTCGTACGCATCGCGCATCCGCTGGCGCACGCGCACCTCGTCGAACACGCCGAGTCGGGTCAGATCGGGCCGCATCACCTCGGCCCGCAGCTCGAGCAGCCAGTCGAGGTCGTCGGCCGTCGCGGGGCGGAGCGTGATCTGCACCCGACGAGCCTAGGGCGGCGCCGCAGGGGCCGGAGACACGTAACGAGTGCGTTAAGCCTCGGCTCTCGACTCGTGGATGCCGCGCGACTCCCTTATCGTTCACCGGAACGATAAACCGGAAGGCCATACCCGTATGACACCGATCGTCCCCGACCATCCGCGCCTGCGCGAGAGCAGAGAGGGCTCCCGCGACGCAGAATCCCGCGGCCCGAGCCGGCGCACCGTCCTCACCGGCGCCGCGGGTCTCGCGGGTCTCGCCGGCCTCCTCACCCTCGCCGGCTGCGCCCCCGCCCGCAGCACCCCGACCATCCCCGAGGCCGCCGCCACGGGCACGGCGAAGCGGGGCGGGCGCCTCCGCATCGCGCGCCCGGCCGCCAGCGCCGCCGAGACCCTCGACTCCGCCAGCTCGCTCTCCGCCTACGAGTACCTCGGGGCCCTCTACAACCGCCTCGTGAAGCTCGACGAGCAGGGCGTCACGGTGCCCGACCTCGCCGAGGAGTGGTCCGCCACCCCCGACGGCGTCACGTGGACGTTCCGCCTCCGCTCGGGCGTCCGGTTCCACGACGGCCGCCGCTTCACCGCCGCGGACGCGATCTACTCGATCGAGCACATCCTCGACCCCGAGACCGCCTCGCCGCAGGGCGAGGTGCTGGCGGCGATGATCGGCCCGGGCAGCATGAGCGCCCCCGACCCGCTCACGCTCCGCATCGAGCTGCTGACCGCGAACGCCGAGTTCCCCTCGCTGCTGACCGCGTACCAGTGCTACATCATCCCCGAGGGCAGCGCCGACCCCGCGAACGGCCCCACGATCGGCACCACCGGCATCGGCACCGGTCCGTTCCGCCTCAGCGGCTTCGAGCCCGCGGGCACGGGCAGCATCGAGGCCTACGACGACCACTTCGCCGGTCGCCCCGCCCTCGACGGCATCGACTTCTCCTCGATCCAGGACACCACGGCCCGCGTCAACGCCCTGCTCGCCGGTCAGATCGACCTCATCTCGCAGACGAACCTCGACTTCGCCACCGCTCAGGTCGTCAGCGCGTCGAGCACCGCGACCGTCGCCCGCTCGGCGAACGCGCAGTGGTACACGATCCCGATGCTGCACACGAGCGCCGAGTTCAGCGACCCCCTGGTGCGCCAGGCGATGAAGCTCGCCTACGACCCGCAGGCGATCGTCGACACGGCCCTGCAGGGGACCGGCACCGCCGGCTGGGACAACCCCGTGCCTCCCACCCAGGCCGTCTGGCTCGACGAGCAGCGAGCGTACGACCCCGAGCAGGCGCGGGCGCTGCTGAAGAAGGCGGGCCGTGAGGGCCTCCGCACCGAGATCTTCACCTCGAGCTACGAGTCCGTGTTCACCCCGATGGCCGTCGCCTACCGCGACCAGGTGCGCGAGGCGGGCATCGACCTCGTCGTCCGCAACGCGTCGTCCGACTCGTACTACACGCAGATCTGGATGCAGAAGCCGCTGATGGTCAGCTACTGGTTCACGGGACGCCCGATCGACC
The DNA here is from genome assembly GCF_001422285.1 of Frigoribacterium sp. Leaf263. GTDB lineage: Bacteria > Actinomycetota > Actinomycetes > Actinomycetales > Microbacteriaceae > Frigoribacterium. The sequence continues at coordinate 1,074,741 of NZ_LMMO01000003.1, read as the reverse complement.
AGCTGCTGAACCAGATCTTCCGCACCGGCTCGTCGTACAACGAGAGCGCCTGGTCGAACCCGACCTTCGACGCCCTGCTCGACGACGCCCGCGCCGAGATGGACGACGCCCGCCGCGCCACGCTCTACCAGGACGCCCAGCGCCTCATCGTCGACGACGCGGCCGACATGACCCCCATGTTCGGCGACCGCCTCGTCGGCATCGGCCGCGACGTCGTCAACTACCGCGAGTACGGCTTCGAGTTCGACTACCTCCAGATCGGACTGCGCGCATGAGCACCACGACACCGACCCCCGCCCCGAAGACGCCGCCCACGGGCGACGCGGGCACCGGAAGCCGAGGAGGCGCACCCACGACCCCGCGCCCGTCACGCCCCGGCCGCCCGGCACTCAGCACCCTGCTGCTCGTGCTGCGTCGCATCGGCACCGCCCTGCTCACCGTGCTGCTCGCGTCGTTCCTGGTGTTCTTCGCCGTGCAGGCGCTGCCGGGGGACGTCGCGCAGCAGCTGCTCGGACAGGACGCCACGCCCGACGCCGTCGCCGCCCTCCGCGAGACGCTCGGGCTCGATCAGAACGTCTGGGCCCGCTACGGCGAGTGGCTGCTCGGCGCGAGCCACGGCGACTTCGGCGTCTCGCTGGTCAGCGGCGCCCCGGTCGGCCCCGACCTGCTGATCGCGTTCCGCAACAGCATGCTGATCGCCGTGCCCGCGCTGCTCGTCGGCGTCGCGGTCTCTCTGACTCTCGGCGTCATCGCCGGGGTGCGTCGCGGCCGACCGAGCGACCACGCGATCTCGCTGATCAGCCTCATCGTCATGAGCGTCCCCGAGTTCATGGTGGCGACCATCCTCGTGCTCCTCTTCGCGGTCGCGATCCCGATCTTCCCGGCGGTGGTGCTGCGCGGCGACAGCGCGACGGTCGCCGAGCTGCTGCCGAGCGTCTGGCTGCCGGCGATCGTGCTGACCCTCGCCATGGCGGCCTACATCGTGCGGACCGCCCGGTCGTCGACGATCGACGTCATGGCGTCCGAGTTCGTCACGACCGCCGAGCTGAAGGGGCTGACGACCCGGCAGGTGGTGTGGCGCCACGCCGTGCCGAGCGCGCTGCTGCCGACGCTCACCGTCGTCGCGCTCAACGTCGCCTGGCTGCTGGGCGGCGTGGTCGTCGTCGAGAACGTCTTCAACTACCCGGGCATGGGCAAGCTCATGCTCGAGTCCGTCTTCAACCGCGATCTGCCCACCATCCAGGCGATCGCCGTCGTCAGCGCCCTGGTCTACGTCGTCTGCAACCTCGCGGCCGATCTGATCGCCCTCGCGCTCGACCCGCGACTCCGCACCCGACGGAAGGCCCGCTCATGAGCACCACGACGAACGGGACCGAGGAGGCGCGGGTCGCGTCGACCGGTCGCCCCGACGCCCCGAAGACCATCGGCACGCGACTGCGCGGTCTCGCGACCGGTCTGACCAGCAGCATCAGCGCCTCCTCGGCTCTCGGCATCGGCCTGGGACTCATCGCCCTGCACATCGCGCTGGCCCTGCTCGCACCGCTGATCGCGGGGCACGACCCCGTCGCCACCGACTCGACGGCCGCCCTGACCGGCACGAGCTGGGCGCACTGGCTCGGCACCGACCAGTACGGTCGCGACATCCTCTCGCGCACCCTGCACGGCGGGCAGTACGCGCTGCTCGTGACGTTCCTCGCGACCACGATCGCGGTGAGCATCGGCACGGTGCTCGGCTGCATCACCGCGTACGCCGACGACTGGTTCGACGAGGTCGTCATGCGCATCGTCGACGCGCTGCTCAGCGTCCCGTCGATCCTCGCCCTGCTGGTCGTCGTGACCGTCTTCGACTCGGGGCTGTGGGTGATCGTGCTCGCCGTCACCGTCGTCTACGCGCCGGCCGTCACCCGGGTCGTCCGCGGGGCCGCCCGCACCGTGATCACGCAGGACTACGTCACCGCCGCCCGGGCCCGCGGCGAGGGGGCGCTGAGCATCGTGTTCCGCGAGATCCTGCCGAACGTGCTCGACGTCGTGCTGGTCGAGTTCGCGATGCGCGCCTCGTGGATCGTGCTGCTCATCTCGACCCTGTCGTTCCTCGGGTTCGGGGCCAACCCGCCGACTCCCGACTGGGGGCTCATGGTCCAGGAGAACCGCACGGCCCTCACCGTCGTGCCGATGGGCACCCTCGCGCCCGTCGTCGCGCTCGCCACCCTCGTCATCGGCCTCAACCTCAGCGCCGACGGACTCAGCAAGACGCTCGGCGTGGACCGCGCGCAGAAGGGGGCCGTCGCATGACCGCCGTGAACCCGGACCGAGGAGGCGCGGCGCCCGTCGCCCCCACCGCCTCCGATCCCGTCGTGGTCGTCGACGACCTCTCGATCTCGTACGCCGCAGGGCGCCGCGAGGTGCCCGTCGTGCGCGGCGTCGGCTTCACCATCGCCCCCGGCCGCGCTCTCGGACTCGTCGGCGAGAGCGGCAGCGGGAAGTCGACCGTGGCCCGCACGCTGCTGGCGCATCTGCGGCGGGGCTCGCGCATCGTCGGCGGCAGCGTCCGCGTCGCCGGCGACGACGTGTTCGCGCTCGACGACCGCTCGCGGCGCGCCCTCCGCGGGGGCACGGCGGCCCTCGTCGCCCAGAACGCCGGTCAGGCGCTGACCCCCTCGATGCGGGTCGGCCGCCAGCTGCGCGAGGCGCTCGAGAGTCACGGACTCCCCGGCGGGGACGACCGCGTGCTCGAACTCGTCCGTCACGTGCGGCTGCCCGACCCCGAGACGATCGTGCGGCGCTACCCCCACCAGCTCTCGGGAGGTCAGCAGCAGCGGATCGCCATCGCCATGGCCATCGCCGCCCGCCCGCGCCTGCTCGTGCTCGACGAGCCGACGACGGCGCTCGACGTCGTGACGCAGTCCGCCGTGCTCGAGCTGATCCGCGACCTCGCCGTCGAACTCGACATGGCGATCGTGCTCGTCAGCCACGACCTCGGCGTCGTGTCGAGCATGGCCGACGAGATCGCCGTGATGCACGACGGCGAGATCGTCGAGCACCGGCCCACCGCCGACCTGTTCGCCGACCCGCGACACGAGTACACGCGCGAGCTGCTCGCCAGCATCCCCCGCGTCCACGGAGCGGACGGTGCTCGACACGACGCCGGGCACCCGGCGTCCGCCGACGGCGACTCGCTCGCCGCGCGACTGATGCGGCGCGCGGAGTCGCTGCTCGGGAAGGTCACGGACGGCGCGGCGTCGCGGTCCGTGACCGGAGGCGCGGTGTCGCCCGCGTCGCCCGCCGCGGCGACCGGTGCTGTGAGGTCCGACGCGGTGACGGGTGCTGCGGCGTCGGATGCGTCCGACGCGTCGGCCTCGACCTCGGCGGCCCCCGTCGTGCAGGCGCGCGAGCTCGTCGTCCGGTACGGGCGCGGGCTCCCCGCCGCCGTCGACGGGGTGTCGTTCGAGATCGGCCGCCGCGAGACGCTGGCCGTCGTCGGCGAGTCCGGCAGCGGCAAGTCGACGCTCGCCCTGGCCATGGCGGGGCTCATCCCGGCCGAGTCGGGGGCGTTCGCCTTCCGAGGGGCGGGAGGGGGCGTGGCCGTCGACGGCGACCTGACCCAGCCCGTCGCCCGGCGCAGCGCCGAGCTGCGGCGCGCGGTGCAGCTGATCTTCCAGAACGCCGACACGTCGCTCAACCCGCGACGGACCGTCGGCGCCGCCGTGGCCCGTCCGCTGAAGCTCTTCACCGGCAGCACGTCGCTCGACCGGGTCGCCGAGCTGCTCGTCGAGGTGGGTCTCACGCCCGACTTCGCCACGCGCCTCCCCGCGCAGCTCTCGGGCGGTCAGCGTCAGCGCGTCGGCATCGCCCGGGCGCTCGCCGCCGGCCCCGAGCTGATCATCGCCGACGAGATCACGACCGCGCTCGACGTCCGCGTGCAGGCCGGGGTGCTCGACCTCCTCGCGGGGCTGCGCGACGACAAGGGGCTCAGCTGCCTCTTCATCAGTCACGACCTCGCCGTCGTCCGCGGGGTCGCGGATCGGGTGGCCGTCATGACCGGCGGCCGCCTGGTCGAGGTCGGTCCCGCCGATCGCGTCTTCGGCGGTCCGAATCACCCGTACACGCGCACGCTGCTCGAGGCGACGCTCGACCCCGGCACCACCGAGCTGCCCGGGGTCGGCGACGGTCGGCCGCGGTGGCGCGACGCCGACGGCTGGGACGACCTCGGCGACGGACACCGCATCAAGCACTGGGAGGCGATGTGAGCACGACCGAGACGACCACGGCCGAGACGACCGAGACGACGGAGACGACGGGCACGACCGGCGCCTCGCGGTCGACGCTGCGCGAGCGCGCCCGGGACGAGGAGGCGCAGGCCGGCCTCCGCGCCGAGGCCCACCTCGAGCGCCGGGTCGAGATGCGGGCCGTCGCCACGGACGGCCGCGGCCGACGCGACGGGACCGCCTCGTGACCGGGGGCGGCGGCTCGGCCGACCCGCGCCTCCTGGGTCATCCCCGCCCCGTGCACGCGGTCGACGTGCGCGACGAGTGGGTGCCGATGCCCGACGGGACGCGTCTGCACGCGCGCATCTGGGCTCCCCGGGTCGAGCATCCGGTGCCGGTGCTGCTCGAGTACCTGCCATACCGGCTCGACGACTGGACGGCCCCGCGCGACAGCGAGCGGCACCCCTGGTACGCGGCCCGCGGGTACGCCTCGGTGCGCGTCGACATCCGCGGCACGGGCTCGAGCGACGGCCTGTTCGACGACGAGTACTCCGAGCAGGAGCTCGACGACGGCATCGCCCTGATCGAGTGGCTCGCCGCGCAGCCCTGGTCGACCGGAGCGGTGGGCGCGTTCGGCATCTCGTGGGGCGGGTTCAACGCCCTGCAGCTCGCGGGCCGGACCCCCGCCGCGCTCAAGGCCATCGTCACCGTCTGCTCGACCGACGACCGCTACGACAACGACGTGCACTACATGGGCGGCGCCGTGCTCGGCATCGACATGGCCGCCTGGGGCGGCACCATGCTCGCGTTCAACTCGCGCCCCCCGCGCCCCGAGGTGGTCGGCGCCGACTGGGTGTCCCGCTGGCGCGAGCGCCTCGAGCACAACAGGCCGATGACCCCGACGTGGCTGGCCCACCAGGAGCGCGACGACTACTGGCGCCACGGCAGCGTCTGCGAGGACTACACGACGATCACCGCCGCCGTCCTCGCCGTCGGAGGCTGGGCCGACCCCTACCGCGACGCCGTGCTGCGGCTGGTGGCGAACCTCGACGCACCGGTGAAGGGGATCATCGGGCCCTGGTCGCACCAGTACCCCGATCGCGGACTCGCCCCCGGACCGGGCATCGGATTCCTGCAGGAGACCCTGCGCTGGTTGGACCGCTGGCTGCTCGACGAGCCGAACGGGGTCGACGACGAGCCGGCGCTGCGGGCCTGGATCAACGACTCCGAGCCGCCCGCGACGTACTACGCCGAGCGCACCGGGCGCTGGGTCGCGGCCGAGGCCTGGCCCTCGTCGGCGACGCGGTCGCGGGTCGAGCCGCTCGAGCTGATGATCGGCGGCGAGCACGGGCCGGTCGTGGTGCGCTCGCCGCAGAGCACCGGGCTCGACGCCGGACGGTTCTTCCCGTTCGGCAACGCGACGGACCTGCCGCCCGACCAGCGCGCCGACGACGGCCGGTCGGTGTGCTTCGACCTCGACGTGGACGACGCGCTCGACGTGCTCGGCTCCGTCGTCGTCGACCTCGCGGTCACGAGCGACCGGCCCGACGCGACCGTCATCGTGCGGCTCTGCGACGTGGCGCCCGACGGCGCCTCGACGCTCGTCACCCGCGGCGTGCTCAACCTCAACAAGCGGCACGGCCGCGATCGCGACGACCCGATGGAGGTGCGGGTCGAGCAGAGCGTGCGCCTCGCCCTGGTCTCGACCGGGCACTCGTTCCCGGCCGGCCACCGCCTCCGCATCGCGGTGTCGTCGGCCTACTGGCCGTGGATCTGGCCGCACGCCGACGAGGCGGCCCTGACCATCGACCCGCAGCGGAGCTCGGTCACCCTGCCGGTCTGGACGCGCACCGGCGACGACGGCGTGCGCTTCGAGGAGCCCGAGCGCGCGACGCCGCTGGCCGTCCGCGCCCTGCCGCCGACGTCCGATCTGCCGGAGCGCAGCGTCACGCACGACGTCGGCACGGGGGAGTGGGTGCTCGACGTCGACCCGGGCTACGGCGGCGGCCGCGAGTACCCCGACGGTCTCGTCTTCAGCGAGGAGAGCCGCGAGACCTACCGCATCGTCGACGGCGACCCGCTGTCGGCGTCGGCCGAGTCGCGCTGGGCGATCGGCCTCGAGAAGCCCGACTGGCGGGCCCGACTCGAGACGACCTCGCGGGTGACGGCGACGGCGGACGACTACGTGGTCGTCAACACGGTCCGGGCCTGGGCGCGCGACGGCGGGCCGGACGCGCCGGAGGTGCTGGTCGCCGACCGGCGCTTCGAGGACGTCGTGCCGCGGACGTCGGCGTGAGCGTGGGTGCTGCGGGTGGCACGGGCGCCGCGGCTGCCGCGGACGCCGCGGGGGCCGCGGCTGCCGCGGGCGCCGCGCCCGGCGGCGGTCTGCGGCGCAAGCCCGCCGAGCGTCGTGCGCAGATCGTCGAGGCGGCCCGCGGGGTGATCCTCCGCGAGGGGCTCGGCGCGACGCGCCTGCGTGACATCGCGGCCGAGGCCGGGGTCTCGGTGGGCACCGTCACCTACCACTTCGAGAGCGTCGCCGAGATCCTCAACGAGGTCGTGGTGCTCGAGACGGCGCGGTTCTACTCGTCGATCATCGCCGCCGTCGACGCCGAGCCCGACCCGGTCGCCGGTGTGCGGATGCTCGTCGAGCCGCTGTTCGCCGCGACGGACGCCAGCGACGAGCACTGGCGTCTGTGGTCGGACTACTGGACGGCCGTGGCGCGGAAGCCCGCCGTCGCCGCCGAGTACGTGGAGCGCATCCGCGTGTGGGAGGCGTGCCTGACCCGCACGCTCCGCCGCGGGGCCGGCGGAGCGTTCCCGGCGCTGACCGTCGGTCGGGCGTCGGAGGTCGCGCTGAAGCTCGCCGCCTACAGCGACGGGGTGGCGACGCAGCTGGCGCAGAAGGCGCCCGGCCTGACGTCCGAGCTGGCACTCGAGTGGATGTGGGTGTTCGCCGGGCACGAGACCGGGGCGCGCTTCGGCGGGACCGGGACGGGCGTCGGACGGAGCGAGAGCCCGACCCCCGAGTGACGGGGCCGGGCTCTCGCGGATCGCCGCGATGCGGCGGGGAGGCTGACTACTTGAGGTCGCCGTCCTTGGCCTTCTCGGTCTGCAGACGGTCTTCGCTCATGGCCTTGTCCTTCTGGCCCTGCGCGGTGAGCTCGGGGTCGTCGGTCTTCTTGCCGACGGCCTCCTCGACGTGTCCGGCGGCCTTCTGGACGAAATCTTTTGCCTTGTCTCCAACGGACATGATGTCCCCTTCGGTCATATGCCAGCGCGTCACCGGCTGCGGTGCACGGTAGGCCGAAGCGCACCGGGGGGTCGGCGGCCGGGTGTTCTCCCAGCGCGTGCACGGCGGGGGTGCAGGTGGGGTCGACCCGCGCCTCCTGAGGGGCCGCCGTCGGCGGCGGCACCGGGCAGGAGGCGCGGGCTCGGTCGGACTCTCCGATCAGCTGAGGGCGGCGGGGTCGAGCCCGTGGCGCTCGACCTCCATCGCCTGGCGGATGGTCAGGGGGTAGATGCGCGAGAGCTCGGGGTGCGCGGGGTCGCTCGAGATGTACGCGACGCTGTCGACGTGCCTCTCGAACGCGTTCACCTTGTCGCGCGGCGCACCGACCACGAGCTGGAACCCCAGGGACGTCAGCGCCGCGAGCGACCGCCCGGTGTACTCGTCGTCGGCCTTCACGAAGCCCTCGTCGAGCACGATCGGCGCGTAGGTCGGCACCCGGTCGGTGCCGTCGCCGAGTCGGAAGCGCAGGGCCGCGCCGAGCACGAAGGCGATGAGCTCCTGCCCCTCGCCGCCCGACTTGCCGGCGACCCCCTCGTGAACGATCTGCGTGCCGTCGACCCGCGTCTCGATCGCCCGGAACTGGTAGTGCTCGCGCGCGTCGAGCACCCGGCGGCGCCAGGCGTCGCCGATCTTCGAGCGCTCTTCGAGGTGGGCCAGGTCGCGCCGCAGGGTGATGAACCGACGCTCGATCTCGGCGGGGTCGCGCGGCGCCTCGGATCGGTCGCCGATGTGCTCGCGCAGGGTCCGCTTGAACTCGACGAGGTCGCCGTTCGACACGGGCCGCGGCTCGATGTCGAGCGTCGACCCCTCGCGGAACTCGATCGACCGCAGAGCCTGCGAGATGGGCCGGACGCCGCGCCGGATGACGTGACCGTCCTCCTCGATCTGCACGAGCAGGGCCCGGAGGCTGTCGCCCATGTCGGCGCCGGCCTTCGCGAGCCAGTCCTGCTTCGCGCTCGGCAGGGCGTCGTCGACGAGGGTGCGGTGGATGGCCCTGACGGCGCCGAGGCTGTCGATCGACGCGTCGATGCCGGCCGTCCGGTCGAGCTCGAGGTACCGCTCGAAGATCAGCACGAGGGTGTTCTCGGCCTGCGTGCGCTCGCGGTCGTGGCCGTCGATCTGACCGCGCAGCAGACCCAGCGCCTCGCGGTACGACCGCTCGACGTCGGCCACCTCGCGCGGAGCGGCGAAGGGCAGGGGCGCGAGCAGGGCGCGCTCGTGGTCGGTGAGCGGGTCGGCGCCGCCGAGGGCGTCGCTGAAGGCGTCCTCGATGTCGACGAGGGTCGAGTGCTCGGCGTCGAGACGGGCCAGCTCGTGGTCGAGCTCGGCGAGGCGTCGGGTCGCGGCCGAGCGCTCGTCGTCGTGGCGGCGGGCGTCGGCCTGCAGCGTCGCGAGCTCGGGACGCTCGTCGGACAACCGGTCGAGCTGACCCTGCAGGTCGTCCAGGCGGGCCTGCGCGGGCGCGGTGTCGATGTCGGTCCACGAGAACTCGGTCGACCGGGCCACGGCGTCGAGCATGCGGCGGCGTGCCGACGACTCGGCCTCGGCGGAGTCCCATGCGGCGCGGGCGACGGTCAGGTCGCGCTCGAGCGATGCGATCTCGTCGGTCAGCTCGGCGATCCGGGCGCTGTTGTCGAGTCCGATCCACGACCGTGATCGCCGGTCGTCCTTCACGACCCGGCCCCCCGACCCCGTCCGGAGGCCGGCCCGCGTGACCGCGCCGCGGGCACCGGTGGGCACGGGCGAGTCGAGGTCGTCCGGACCCTCGACGCACAGCACGCTGCGCTCGCGCACGATCTCGTCGACGAGCCAGCCGGCGAACGGGCTCCGCTCGTCGAACTGCAGCATCGCGGGGACGGTCCGGGCGACGGCCTCGCGCGTGGGCTCGACGCCGGTCGAGGCGGGGACGAGCGTGATGCGGCCGCGCATGTCGTTGTCGTTGACGAAGCGGCGGACGGCGTCGAACCTCGAGCGGTCGACGAGGAGGTGCGTGGCCAGGTCGCCGACGACCCGCTCGATCGCCACGCTCCAGTCGGTGTGCGCCGCGGCGACCTCGAACAGCTCGCCGGCGTAGGGCAGACCCGCGACCGGGATGCCGGTGCCCTCGGCGATGCGCAGTCGACGCTCGGCCGCGTCGTCGGGGACGTTGCCACCGCGCTGCTCGAACGAGCGGCGCTGCGCCTCGCGGGCCGACAGGGCGCGCTTCGTCTCGCCGATGCGGGCGGCGAGCTCGCCGCGCACCTCGTCGGCCGCGGCGCGGGCCGCGGCGTCCTCCGCCGCGAGCACCCCGGCACGCTGCCGCAGGGCCACGAGCTGCTTCTCGCTGGTCGGCACGGACTCGCCCGTGCCGTCGAGCGCCGTCGCGAAGCGCCGACGCTCGCGTTCGATCACGGCGAGGTCGCGCTCGGCGGTGGCCACGAGCTGGCGGAGCGACTGGGAGGGGTCGCCGCCGAGATCCGAGATGCGGGCCAGGGCCTGCTCACGGGCACGGTACGCGGCGGTGTCGTCGGCGGCCGCGCGCCTCCTCGACTCCGACAGGGCGCGCTTGTCGCCGGTGACCCGGTCGACCTCGCCGCTGACCCAGCTCCCGACCTTCTCGGCGAGCCAGACGCGCAACCGGCTCGGGCCGTCGGTCTCGTCGACCAGGCGGCGCTTCTCGGTCGCATCGTGGCCCGCGATCTCGTAGCGGTCGGCGAGGCCCGGCACCGGCTCGAGCACGGCGAGCTTCCTGCGCGTCGTCTCGAAGACGTCGTAGAGAGCCGAGGCCTCGCGGTACGTGCCGAGCGTGGTCTCCCAGCGGGAGAGGGCCTTCGGCTGCGTCAGCACGAACTGCTTGAACAGCTCGTCGATCGAGAAGACGCCCTTCGAGGCCTGCGCCCGACGCAGCAGCGTCAGCGCCTTCAGCTGCGACTCGTCGCTGCCGCCGATGCCGAGCTCGCCGCAGAGCCGCACCCGGAACTCGGGCTGCGAGGAGGTGACCAGGTCGCGCAGGGGATCGAGGAGGCGCGCGAGGGAGCCCTTCGTCAGCGGACTCGAGCTGCTGGCGTCGCGCTTGACCTCGGTCAGTCGGCTGAGGTCGAAGGGCCCGCGGACGAGCAGGTAGACGCTGGCCTGCGTCACGTCGTCCTGACTCGAGGTGTCGGTGCCGATCCAGGCGAGGCGGACGGCCGTGAGGGTCTGCCCGAGCTCGGTCGCGTACGTGATCGCGGCACCGCTCGCGAAGGCCTCGCCGAGCGGTCGGAGGAACCGCGTGGTCGTCCGGTCGGAGGCGGCGTCGCGGATCTCGTCGGTCTTGCCGCGCGCGTAGCTGTAGACGGTGCGCTCGGAGCGCTGGCGGCTGTCGTCGCGGGCGGCGCGGTTGAACTCCTGCGGGTTCGGCATGATGACGGCCGCCATGGCGTCGAGCACGGTCGACTTGCCGCGCCCGGTGGGGCCGAGGATCGCGATGCCGCCGCGGCCGACGGGCATGCGGTGCAGCCCCGAGTAGCTGCCCCAGTTGAGCAGCTGCACCTGCTGGATGCGGTACTGCCCCGAGTGGAACATGCCGAGATCGGGCGTCGCCTCGTCGTCGGAGGTCGACTCGGGGGCCGTCTCGGGGGCCGTTCCGAAGGCCGGGGAGGTGCGGGTCGCGTCGGCGGGGATCATGCCTGGTCTGCTTCCGGGTCGAGGGGGATGTCGAGCGCGACGGCGGTCGGGTCGGGGCGCGGGGCCTCGTCGGCGTCGGGCGCCTCGGCGGCGTCGGGCGCCTCGTCGGCGCCGGAATCGCCGACGGCGGGGTCGGCGACGAGACGCGGCCCGTCGTCGGGGCGTCCGTCGTCGGAGTCCTCGTCGTCCGACGGCTCGTCGTCCTCGACGCCGAGCGGGGCGTCGACGGGCGCATCGGCCCCGGCCGCCTCGAGGAACACCCTCTCGAGGTGCGCGAGCTGCTCGGCCGTCACGAGAGGCACGATCGCGGGTGCGACGACGAACAGCGCGGGGTCGTCGGGCTCCGGCTCGAGCAGGTCGCGCGTCACCATGGCCGCGATGGCCGCGTCGACCCGCCGCGTCGAGCGGATCTCGTCGTGCGAGGCGTCGTCGTGGTACCGGTCGAGGAACTCCGCGATCTGGTGGCGCGACACCACGACGGACTCGTCGTGGGCGTCGCTGAAGGCGTGCTCCCGGCGGAGGAACACCAGCAGCAGCGAGGCGTCGCGCGACATCGGCTTCTCGCGACGCAGCAGGATCGGCACGTCGTCCTGTCCGCTCTGCCGCTTGAAGGCGACCTCGTACTCGTGATCGACGATCAGCACGAGGAACATCTCGTCCAGTCGCGCGCGGATCTCGGGCTCGTAGGCGACGAGGGCGGCCCAGGCCTCGCCCTGCCGGGACCGCGACACGAAGCGATGCGTCAGCAGCGTCACGAGCGCCTTCCGTCCGGCGAGGGGCAGCTCGTCGCGCAGCCGATCCGGCGACCCGTCGTCGCCCCGGTCGAGGGCCGCTCCGGCGGTGGCGGCGTCGACGCCGTCCGCCGTCGCCGACCCGGTCACCTCCTGCGCCCCCGAGGAGGTGCGGGTCGGCGTGGCCGCGTCGGTCGCGTCGTACTGGTCGGGGCTCATGCGGGGTCTCTCTCGGACTGCGGGGCGGAGTCGGGGGCGTCGTCGCCCCGTGCGGGCGGTCGCCGGAAGACGAGGCGGGGGAGGACGACCCGGCGATCCGCGCCTCCTGCGTCGTCGGCGCTCGTCAGCGTGACGGTCTCGGTGCTCTCGTCGACGAGGCCCTGGTCGATGGCGAGGTCGAGCATGCTGAGCACGAGCCCGAGCCGGCGGAACTCGGGGTCGGTCGCCTCGTGCAGATCGGCGCTCGTGACGGTCTCGTCGGCCTCGAGCAGACGCTCGAGGGTCGCCGCGACCGCCGCGGTGCTCGTGCCGGACGAGAGGCGGAGCGCGGCCCGGTCGGCCGCCGGCAGCATGGCGTCGCCCTCGGGCACCTGCACGTCGACCGTCGGCCGCCCGCGGTCGCTGTGCAGCTGCGCCTGGCTGATGTCGACGACGTCGAGCGCACCGAGGCCGAGCACGTCGACGGGCAGCACGGCCGGGCCGGGTCGGCGTTCGGCCCAGACGCCGCCGGCGTGCAGGGCCCGGTCGGCGAGGGTGAGCAGTCTCTGGTGCCGCTCGGTCGACGACCGGCTGAGGAACCGGCGGAGCGACGACGTCCAGCGCCCGTACGTCTCTTGCACAGACTGCTCCTCGGCCAGCAGCGACGAGATCAGCGACTCGAGCTGCGTGCGCTGCCGCTCGGTCAGATGCTCGCCGGCGGCCGGATGATCGAGGATCAGCTCGATGTCGGCCCGCATCACGTCGATCTCGCGCGACGACAGCATCTGCGCGAAACCGCGGTACGCGCGCCCCTCGGGGGTCTGCTCGAGCAGGTCGTTCTCGCGCAGGTACTGCTCGACGAGCGCGCCCTTGCCGACGTGCTCGACGGTCGCCCGGCGCGCCACCTCGCGGTGCCGCTGCTCGACCATGCTGCTCAGTTGACGGAAGTCCTCGGGGAGCGACGCGGTCAGCCGCACCACCTCGCGCACCTGGCGCTTCAGCACGTCGGGGCCGACCGGCTCGGTGCCGTGCTGCTCGATGCGGGCCCGGCGGCGCTGCAGCTCGGCGATCTGCTCGTCGATCCGCGCCGTCTGCGCCTCGACGCTCGGGTCCGCGAGACCGGCGAGCTGCCCGACGGCGTGGGCGATGCTGCCGAGTCGCGCCTCGCTCACCGCGTTGTCCTGCTCCACGAGCTCGCGGACGATGCGCAGCGCCTTGAGCGCGGAGGGGGAGAGCCGGTACTGCGCGCGGGCCTCGCCGCGCGGGGGCGGGCTCGAGGCGCGCGTCGGGGCCGACCCCGCCGCCGTGCCGCTCGGATGAGCGGCGCCGAACGCGCCCCAGCCGTCGGCCACGGGGGAGGTGCCGGTCGTCGTGCTGCTCGAGCCGCCGTGGCCGGCGTCGCCGTGGCGTGCCCCGCCGTCGTCCGTCGAGGAGGCGCGGGTGCGGATCAGCCACCGGCTGGCGACCCAGCTCCGGCAGTAGTCGACCGGGGTGGTGCGGGTCTCGGGGGCGGCCGTCGCCCCGGATCCGCCGACCCGCGCCTCCTCGGTTCCGGCCTGGACTGGCGCGGTCCGGACTGGCGCGGTCTGGTCGGGCGCGGTCTGATCGAGCGCGTTCAGCTCGAGGGCCTGGGCGACCTGCTGGTGGAACCAGTCGGCCGAGACGGGACCCTCGGCGTGCTCGAGATGGCGCGAGAAGAGCGGGAGCATCCAGCGGCTGTTGTAGCTGCGGAGCAGGGCCCACGTGGGGTCGTCCTCGTGCGCGACGCGCACGTCGTCACGGCTCAGGGCGTCGTCGGGCCCTGACGATTCGTTCACCAAGCGGACCTCCGGCAGTCGTCGGACGAGGATACCAACTGGCGCGTTCCGCCCTGCGACGGAAGCGCCGACGGTGCTCCGGGGTCAGACTGAGCGGATGCGGAGCGGTCTGAGACGATGCGTCGCGGGGGCCGTCGTCGCGGCGGTCGTCCTCGCCGGGGCCGGGTGCGCCGACTCCACGGACCTGACCCAGCGCTTCGAGACCCTGATGGAGGGTGTCGACGGAGTCGTCGAGATCGAGACCGGCGGCATCGACTACCCCTTGGGCAGCGCGACGGCCGAGGCGACGGTCGTGGTCGAGGGCGATCTCGGCGACGACGACCTCGCCGCGGTGGCCGAGCGGATCAGGCCGTTCGTGGCCCGCGAGGTCGGCGACGCCTTCGGCTGGCAGTACGTCGACGTGCGGCGGGGCGCCGTCACGTTCGAGGTGCTCGCCGACGAGGCCGACACGGCGGTGCAGCTCGACCTCGCCGGCCGGGTCGCCGACGACCCGGTCTTCGCCGAGGCGTCCCTCGGCACGCACGAGTTCGGTGCCACGACGAGCGACTCGGAATCGCCCCGGCGGGGGTTCGGGATCACGGTGGTCCCTTCGGCGTCGTCGGACGTCCTCACGGCGTGGCAGCGGGCGCGCTCTCTCCGGAATGCGGAACCGCAGCTGGCCGAGGTCGACGTGTCCGCCTGGAGCCCGGACTCCCGACGGTTCATCACCGAGAACGTCAGCGGGTTCCCCTCGACCCTCGACGACCCCGCGACGTCCGACGTCGTCCTCGACGCCGCCGACCAGGCGGAGCTGCTCACCGCGGTCGGGGACGACGATCTCGGTGCGGGGCGGGTCCTCGTGCTGCCGGAGGGCATCAGGGTCGACCTGAAGCAGCCGACCGTCACGGGGCAGCAGCCCCCGGACGAGGTGGCCGAGGCGTCCGGCCGTGCCGAGCGGATCGCGAGCGCCCTCGCGGCGACGTCCGGCGTCTCGGGCACGACCATCGGCACCGTCTCGTCGCCGGACGAGTCGCGCGAGGTGGACGGCGACCTGTCCGGCGCCGAGTCGGTCGTGGACGCCGTCGACTCCGACGTGGTGGCCTACTCTGCCATCAGCGCCCGGTCCGTCGAGGTGCGGACGGTGCGGCTCGATCAGGTCGTGCCCGCCCTGCGGGCCATCGGCGGGTCGGCGGACGTGTCGCGTCTGGATGTCGTCCGCGTCTCGGCCGACCGGTCGGATCCCCGCGGCCTCGCGTTCTCGAGCGATCCCGCGACCCTCGACGGGCTCGTCTCCGTCGCGGACGCGATCACCGCCTCGCCCGGGATCGAGGGCGTGACCGTCGCGAGCACGGATGGTGGGCTGAGCGTCGCCCTGGGCGACGCCGTGACCGAGGGGTCGCTCGACGACGTGGTCGCCGCGGTGCAGGCGGCGCCGCGCGGCACCGTCGTGGCGTTCCGTCGCGACGTCCGGGAGCCGGTCGACCTCGCCGTCGAGACGGTCGGCGACGAGGCCGTGGCCGACTGCTCCGCGCTCGAGACCGACGATCAGCGCCTGTGCGAGGTGGTGCGCGCGGCCTGGGCGGAGTAGCCCGCGTCGGGTCGTCCGTGTCGAGCCTCTCCCTGCAAGCAGCGCGCGCGGGCAGCTCGCCGGGCGGGTGCGCGTGCCCGTCGTCATGCGCCGACATCTGCAGGATCGCCGGAGGCGCGTGGTGCAGTCTCGGGGGATGAGCGCTCCCGCAGACGTCGCCGACCCGACGCCCGTCGTCCACATCCTGCACGACAACGCCGAGTGGCTCCCTCCGCTCGTCGCCGCCCTCGACGCGGCGGGTGTGCCTCATCGCGAGCACCTGCTCGACGGGAGCTCGTTCGATCTGTCCGCCGAGCCTCCTGCCGGGGTGTTCTGGTCGCGCCTCAGCGGGTCCGCCCACACGCGAGGTCGGGCGACGGCCAAGGAGGTCGCTCGCGCGACGCTCCGCTGGGCCGAGCGCCACGGGCGGCGCACGATCAACGGCAGCGGCGTCGTCGAGCTCGAGGTGAGCAAGGTCGCGCAGTACCTGGCGCTCGCTCAGGCCGGCTTCGACGTGCCCGCCACGACGGCCGTGTTCGGCACCGCCGACCTGAAGGCCCGGGCGCGCGAGCAGAAGCTGCCGTTCATCACCAAGCACAATCAGGGCGGCAAGGGTCTCGGCGTGCGGCGCTTCGACGACCTCGAGTCGTTCGACGCCTACGTCGACGGACCGGACTTCGAGGTGCCGGTCGACGGGATCACGCTGCTGCAGGAGTTCCTGCAGGCCGAGGAGCCCTTTAACACGCGTGTCGAGTTCGTCGGCGGGCGCTTCGTCTACGCCGTCCGGGTCGACACCTCGGCGGGCAGCTTCGAGCTGTGCCCCGCCGACGCGTGCGTCGTGCCCGACGGCGCCGACCCCGCCACGTTCGCCCCCTTCGCCATCCGGTCGTCGGTGACGGCGTCGCACCCGCTCGTCCAGCGACTCGAGTCCTTCGTCGCCCAGCAGGGCATCGAGGTGGCGGGCATCGAGTTCATCGAGACCGCCGACGGACGCGTCGTGCCGTACGACGTCAACACGAACACCAACTACAACCCCGACGTCGAGCGGTCGTCGAGCGTGTCGGCCGCGGCGACGCTCGCCGGGTGGCTGGGCTGGGTGCTCTCGAGCGAGGGGTAGCGCGGCCGGCCGCTCGGTCCCTCGTCTGCGTCGCCGTCGCTGGGTGCCGATCCGGTGGGGGAGGCGGATCGCCCTGCTGATCGATGTCGGGGGCCGGGGTTAGCGTGTGGAGCACGGGCCGACGTCCGTGCGGACCGTGAAGCGAAAGGCGACGCCATCTACCTCGACGACGACACCGTGGTCACGAGCCCGTCCGACCTCAGCACGTGGGCAGCGTGCGAGTGGGCGTTCCTCCGCCGCCTCGACGCGAAGCTCGGGCGCATCCCGGCGGTGCCCGAGGTGGCCGACGCCATGCTCGAGCGCACGGCGCGGCTCGGCGACGAGCACGAGATCCGCTTCCTCGAGCAGCTGCGAGCCAGCCACCACGTCGTCGAGTTCGAACGGCCCGACCGCGCCGACTACCCGGCCGCCGCGGCGGCCGCCGAGCAGGCCATGCGCGACGGCGTGCCGGTGCTCTATCAGGCGACGTTCTTCGACGGGTCGTTCATCGGCTTCTCCGACTTCCTCCTCCGCACCGACGACGGCGCCTACGAGGTCTACGACACCAAGCTCGCCCGTCACGCCAAGATCCCCGCGCTGCTGCAGCTCGCCGCCTACGCCGAGCAGATCACCGCCCGCGGCATCCGCGTCGGGCCGCGCGTGCACCTCGTGCTGGGCGACGGCACGACCTCGAGTCACGCTCTCGCCGACATCGCCCCGGTCCACCGCGCCCAGCGCGACCGGCTGAGGTCGGTCGTCGACAGCCGACTGCACGCCGACGCCCCTCTGGCCTGGGGCGCCCCCGGGGTGGTCGCCTGCGGCCGCTGCAGCCAGTGCTCCGCGCAGGTCGACGAGCACCGCGACCTCGTGCTGGTCGCCGGGCTGACGCTCGGTCAGAGGACGGCCCTGCAGGCGGCCGGCATCACCACCATCGACGAGCTGGCAGGCAGCACGGGCGGGGTCGCCGGAGTGGGTGGCGCGGCTCTCGAGCGACTGAGAGGGCAGGCGCGCCTCCAGCTCGACAGCGCCGGGGCGGCGGCGCCCCGGGTCCGGGTCGTCGACGCCGGGGCGCTGTCGGCGATCCCGGCACCCGACGCGGGCGACGTGTTCTTCGACTTCGAGGGCGATCCGCTCCACACCGAGGGCGACGGCTCCGTCTGGGGGCTCGACTACCTCTTCGGACTCGTCGACACCGAGGCGCGCTTCACGGCGTTCTGGGCCCACGACCTCCGCCAGGAGCGCAGGGCGCTGATCGACTTCCTCGCCTTCATCCGAGAGCGCCGGGCCGCCCACCCGGGCATGCACATCTACCACTACGCCTCCTACGAGCGCACCCACCTGCTCTCGCTCGCCGCGCGACACGGCGTCGGCGAAGACGACGTCGACGAGCTGCTGCGGGCGAACGTGCTCGTCGACCTCTACCCGATCGTCCGCGCTGCGCTGCTGGTCGGGTCGCGCAGCTACTCGATCAAGAAGCTCGAGCCGCTCTACATGGGCGCCGACTACCGCGACGGCGACGGCGTCGTCTCGGCCGTCGACAGCATCAGCGCCTACGTCGAGGCGGCGGCCGCGATGCGCGCCGGCGATCCCGCCGGTCAGGCGCGCCTCGACCAGGTGGCCGACTACAACGAATACGACTGCCGGTCGACGCTGCGTCTGCGCGACTGGCTGCTGACGATGCTGCCCGACGACGTCGCGACCGACGACACGATCGCCCTCGTCGACGACGAGCGGGTGCGCGCCGAGCCGGACCCGGTCTTCGTCGAGCTCAGTGCCCAGCTGGCCGACGTCGACCCGCTCGACCGCACTCCCGACCAGACGGCCCTCGCCCTCGCGGCCGCGGCGATCGACTACCACCGTCGAGAGGCGAAGACGTTCTGGCAGGAGCACTACGACCGACTGCGGAGTCCGATCGACGAGTGGGCGGGCACCCGCGACGTCGTCGTCGTCGAGCACGCCGACGTCGTCCGCGACTGGGAGAAGCTGCCGCGCAAGCGCACGCTCTCGCGTGACCTCCGCCTCGTCGGCACGCTGGCGCCCGGCAGCCGCCCGCCCCTGGGCTCCACGCCCATGGCCGTCTACGACACGCCGCTGCCGACGTCCGTCAACCGCGCCGGACCCGGCTCGCGAGGTTGGGCGGCGCGCCTCACCGTCGTCGACGCCGACACGGGTGACGACGACGTGGTGCTGCTCGTGACCGAGACCGTGCCGACCGGGGCCGAGCCTCACGAGGCGTTCCCGGTGGCGCTGACCCCCGCCGCGCCTCCTCGTGCCGCTCCGCAGCCCGAGGCGATCTCGGAGTGGGGCCGCAGCGTGCTCGACTCGCTGCCGGAGTTCGCACCCGACGCGGCTCTCGACCTGCTCCGCCGAGTACCGCCCCGTGGGCCCGTGCACCCCGTCGCGGGCGACGACACGGTCACCGCCGTCACCGAGACGCTGCTCGGGCTCGACCGGTCGTATCTCGCCGTGCAGGGCCCGCCCGGCACCGGCAAGACCTACGTCGGCTCGACCGTCGTCGCTCGACTCGTCCGGCACCACGGCTGGCGCGTCGGCGTCGTCGGGCAGTCGCACGCCGTGGTCGAGAACTTCCTGGCGGCCGTCGTCGGCAAGGGCGTCGACCCCGAGCGGGTCGTCAAGGTGCCCAAGAAGGGCACGAGCCCCGAGGCGCTCGAGGCCGCCGCCTGGACCCCGCTCGCGAACAACGGCGCGGTGAGCGGATTCCTCAGCGGCCCGGGCGAGACCGGGGGAGTCGTCGGCGGGACGGCCTGGACGTTCGCGAACGCCGAGACCGTGCCGCGGGGCTCGCTCGACCTGCTCGTCGTCGACGAGGCCGGACAGTTCTCGCTCGCACCCACCATCGCGTCGTCCGTGGCGGCGCAGAGACTGCTGCTGCTCGGCGATCCGCAGCAGCTGCCCCAGGTGAGTCAGGGCTCGCACCCGGAGCCCGTCGACCAGTCGGCTCTGGGCTGGCTGGCCGACGGGCACGACGTGCTGCCCGCCGAGCTCGGTTACTTCCTGTCGCGCACCTACCGCATGCACCCCGCCCTGACCGCCCCCGTCTCACGGCTGTCGTACGACGGGGCCCTCGAGTCGCGGGCCCCCGCCCGGCACCTCGCGGGCATCGAGCCCGGGCTGCACGTCGTGCCGGTGGTCCACCACGGCGACACGACGTCGTCGGCGGACGAGGCCGAGCGCGTCGTCGCCCTCGCGGCCGACGTCGTCGGTCGCCTCTGGACCGATGGCGACGTCACGCGTGCCCTGACCGCCGCCGACGTGATCGTCGTCGCGCCCTACAACGCGCAGGGCGCCCTCATCCGCGAGGCGCTCGACCGAGCCGGGCTCCCCGAGACGACCGTCGGCACCGTCGACCTCTTCCAGGGGCGCGAGGCGGTGGTCTCGATCCTGTCGCTGGCCGCGTCCTCGGCCATGGACATCCCCCGCGGACTCGACTTCCTCCTCATGCCCAACCGGCTCAACGTGGGCATCTCCCGCGCGCAGTGGGCGGCGTACCTCGTGCACTCGCCGGCGCTCGCCGCCTCGATGCCGACGTCGATCGCCGGGCTGGGGCTGCTGTCGCGATTCATCGACCTCGTCGCTCCGGCGGGCGGGGCTCACGACCCGCGCCGCGCCTCCTCGGCTTCGCCCTAGGCTCGACTCATGGGGCTTTTCTCGCGCAAGAAGAACACGACGACCGACGAGACCGCGACGGACACCACGGTGGCCGCCGCCGGAGGCGCCGACCCGGACGGCGCAGTAGACGGAACGCACGCGGCTGCGGCCCGCGCGACCCCTGGGGCCTCCGCCGGCTCGGAGAGTCCGGCAGCCTCGACGACCGAGGCGCCGCGCATCACCGTGTCCCGTGCCGCTCCGACGAACACGTCGAGCGCGGACCCGGCGGCCGTTCCGACCGGGGCCCGGTCCGCCGCCCCCGTCCCGCCGCACCGCAAGGCCGCACCCGTCGTGCACACCGCGCTCCAGGAGGCGCTCACCGGCTGGAGCACCACCAAGAACGTCCAGACGATGTACTCCGTCGTCAAGGAGCTCGCCGCGGGCAGTCTGCTGCTCGACATCGGCTCGTCGTCGCTGGCCGATCCGAAGCGCGGACCTCAGAAGGGCGACACGATCTCGATCGCCCACCAGGTCGACAACGCCGGCAAGAAGGTGCTGCTCGCCTTCACCAGCGGAGAGCGCCTCGGCTTCTACCGCAAGACCAGCGAGCCCGTGTCGCTCGTCGAGTCGGCGCCCGACGTCGTGGCGATGGCCGTGTCGAAGTACGACGGTCTCGTGCTCGACCCGGGCTCGCCCGAGACGCAGTGGATCGGCTACACCGACGAGCTCGTGCGAGGACTCACCTCCGACCCCTCCGAGAACCACGCCGTGAAGCAGGCGATGGCCGAGAAGCGCATCGCTTGGCCCGAGATGCTCCGGCTGGTCCGCGACGCGCCGTCGCTCTACATCGCGTCGGTCGCCCAGCGCGACGAGACCGGCGAGATCACCTCGATGGGCGTCGCCACGGTGACGACGCACGAGGGCGACACGCTCTCCGTGCTGCTCACCTCGCCGGCCGAGGTCGGGGCCTGGGCCCCCGGGGCCGACGCGAGCCCGACGGGGTTCGCCGCCGTCGCGAAGGTCGCGCTCGATCAGGGGCACGCGGGCATCGTCGTGAACCCCGCCGGCTCGATGCTGACCATCACGGCCGCCGAGCTGCGCGCCCTCCTCGGCGACGCCTGACGACCCGCACCGGGCGACGGGTCGGGCTGGACCTCGTCCGGTGGTCGGGTGCGCCGCGGCGCCACGGGCGCAGGAACCCTGCCCCACCCGGTGGATCCGCCACGGTGGTCGGAAGGTGCCGTTCGGCGCCGCGCGGAGGGCGTCTTCGGCCCACCGACTGGTGCGGGCTGGCGAGGGTGGTCGGAAGGTGCCGTTCGGCGCCGCGCGGAGGGCGTCTTCGGCCCACCGTTGAGCCCCGGGAACGCGAGGGTGGCCCGGGCGTCAGCGGCCGGGCGAAGGGGACGCGGCGTAGGCCACGGCGGACACGACCGTCAGGGTCAGCGCCGCGATGTTCAGCGGCACCAGGGGGCCCGCGAAGGCGTTCACCAACCCGATCGAGGTGCCGAGCCCGAGCACGAGCTGCCCGACGAGCAGCAGCGCGAGCCCGAACGCGGAGCCGAGCAGCGCCACCCGTGCGAGGTCGTGGGCGCGCTGACGGGCGGCGACGTCATCCGCGCCGCGGCCTCCCGTGACAGCACCAGCACGCGAACGCGAACGCGCACCGGCACCGGCACCGGCAGCGGTGCCCGCGACAGGGCCCGCCCCAGCACCCGCGCCCGCGCCCGGCAGAGCCCGCCGCGTCCGGAGGAAGAGCACGAGGGCCACGAGCCCCAGCAGCAGCGGGATGAGGCTGCCGATGGTGAGCGCGGCCTGCACCACCCCGAACAACGCGTCGGTACCGGTGGCGGGGTTCATGCGGGCTCCTCGGCGGGGACGTGCTGAGGGCGGACCCGGATGGGTCCGCCCTCAGGGGATGCGGCTAGTGACGCGGCTTGCGGGCCGGCCGGTCGGAGCCGTACGACCCCGACGAGCGCTCGGGACGGTCGCCCCGGTCGTCGCGACGGGCGCCGGCGCCGCCGCCACGGCGGTCGGGCTTGATCTCGATGAGCTTGCCGCTGATGCGGGTGTCGCTCAGACGGTCGAGCATGTCGCTGCTGACGTCCGACGCCAGCTCGACGATCGAGAAGTCCGGGCGGATGGCGATCGCACCGAAGTCGTCGCGGCTGAGACCGCCCTCGTTGGCGAGGGCGCCCACGATCTGGCGGGGCTCGACGCGGTGACGACGACCGACCTCGATGCGGTACGACGTCATCGGCTTCGAGGTGCGCGGGCCGCGTTCGCGACGCTCGCCGCGATCGTCGCCCTGGCCGCCGCGCGGTGCGCGGTCGTCGCGCTCGCGGATCGGACGCTCGTCGCGCTGCGGGCGCTCGTCGCGCGGGTCGAGCAGCAGCGGCGTCTCGCCCTGCGCCACGACGGCGAGAGCAGCCGCGACGTCGGCCTCGGGCACGTCGTGGTGCTCGACGTAGTGCGCGATGATGTCGCGGAACGCCGAGATGCGGGCCTCCTGCGACAGAGCCTCGGTGATGGCGTCGTCGAACCGCGTCAGGCGGGTGCTGTTGACGTCGTCGACCGACGGCAGCTGCATCTGCGTGAGGGGCTGACGCGTCGCCTTCTCGATGGCGCCGAGCAGACGGCGCTCGCGCGGGGTGACGAAGCTGATCGCCGCGCCGCTGCGACCGGCACGACCGGTGCGGCCGATGCGGTGCACGTACGACTCGGTGTCGATCGGGATGTCGTAGTTGACGACGTGGCTGATGCGGTCGACGTCGAGACCGCGGGCGGCGACGTCGGTCGCGACGAGGATGTCGAGCTTGCCGCTCTTCAGCTGGTTGACGGTGCGCTCGCGCTGAGCCTGCGCCACGTCGCCGCTGATGGCCGCCGCCGAGTATCCGCGGGCGCGGAGCTTCTCGGCCAGCGTCTCGGTCTCGCTCTTCGTGCGGACGAAGATGATCATGCCCTCGAAGTTCTCGACCTCGAGGATGCGCGTCAGGGCGTCGACCTTCTGGGGGTACGACACCATCAGGTAGCGCTGCGTCGTGTTGACCGAGGTCGTGGTCTTCTGCTTGACCGTGATCTCTTCGGCGTCGTTCAGGTACTGCTTCGAGATGCGGCGGATCTGCGGCGGCATGGTGGCCGAGAACAGCGCGACCTGCTTGTCGTCGGGGGTGTCGGCGAGGATCGTCTCGACGTCTTCCGCGAAGCCCATCTTGAGCATCTCGTCGGCCTCGTCGAGCACGAGGTACTTGAGCTCCGAGAGATCGAGGGTGCCCTTGGCGAGGTGGTCCATGATGCGACCGGGCGTGCCGACGACGACGTGCACGCCGCGGCGCAGCGCGCTCAGCTGCACGCCGTACGCCTGGCCGCCGTAGACGGGGAGCACGTGGACGCCGCGCATGCCGGAGGCGAACTGCTCGAACGCCTCGCAGACCTGGAGGGCGAGCTCGCGGGTGGGCGAGAGCACGAGCGCCTGCGGCTTCTTCGCGCTGACGTCGAGGCGCGACAGGATGGGCAGCGCGAACGCGGCCGTCTTGCCGGTGCCGGTCTGGGCGAGGCCGACGACGTCGCGGCCGTCGAGGAGGGTGGGGATGGTGGCGGCCTGGATGGCCGAAGGGGTCTCGTAGCCGATGTCTCGGATCGCCTTGAGCACCTGATCGCTCAAGCCCAGATCGGCGAACGTCGGCGTCGTGTCGGCTTGCTCTGTGGCGTCGCTCGGGGCTTGTTCGGTGGTGTGGCTCATAGTGCAACGGTAGCCGGTATCGCGGCCGGTGCCGTGCTGACATGGCGGGCGGGTCCGATCGGCCGACCCGCGCCTCCTCGTCAGTCGGTCCGCGGACCCTCCGGCTCGGGGGCGACGATGATGTTGATCGGCGTCGTGTCGCTGTGCAGCGACTGCACGTAGACCTTCTTGCGGCGGCGCAGCCAGCGGCGCGCCCCCGGGGTGGCGAGCAGGCTGCCGAGCACGAGACCGGCGCCGATCGCGAGCGTCGTCAGCATCGAGAAGATGAAGTCGACCTCGGC
Source organism: Frigoribacterium sp. Leaf263 (assembly GCF_001422285.1). Lineage (GTDB taxonomy): Bacteria > Actinomycetota > Actinomycetes > Actinomycetales > Microbacteriaceae > Frigoribacterium. Next base: position 1,050,582 of record NZ_LMMO01000003.1, on the reverse strand, counting down.
GCCGTCGGTCCCCGACATGAAGTTCAGCAGGGCCGACGCCACAGCGAGCGAGGGCAGCAGCGATCCGCAGAACGCCGGCACCGCGATCACGGTCGCGGCGGTGCGCAGCCGCGCGGCCGCGACCGTCGACAGGGCGCCGAGCAGCGTCGCCGCGAGGAACGTCGCGCCCATCAGCGGCACTCCGAGGAGGCGCAGGGTGAAGAGCGACAGGTTGCCGACGAGGGCCACGCCGATGGTGATGGGGATCATCCGGGCGCTCGAGCCCTGCGCGACCGCGTTCGCCGACGCGGCCGCGAAGCTCGAGCAGAGCGAGAGCCACAGGGGCAGCGCCTGCAGCGTGATGTTCGTCGGGTCGACCTCGATGTCGACGAACCCGGCCGTGACGGCGATCCCGGCGGGGATGCCGCAGACGATCCCGGCGACGATCAGCCCGATCACGAGGGCCCGTCCGAGCGCCATGGCGCGGAACCCCGAGATGGCGTCCTGCGCCCAGGTCACGATCGTCGGGTGCGGCAGCGTCAGGACGACCACGGCCGCGACCATCGCCGCCGCGCCTCCGGCCGAGAGCAGATCGAGCGAGATCGCGACCGTGCCGAGGGCGGCCGTGGCGCCGGCCTGCAGGCCGACGACGAAGAACTGGGGGATGCCCCGGGCGGCGAGTCCGCGCCCCGTCGCCATGACGCCGATCATGATGACGAACGCCCCGATGGCCGCCTGCCAGGTGCCGCCGGCCTGCAGCGTGACCGAGACGCCGAGCATGCCCATGGCGAGGTCGGTGATCCACGACGGCCACCGCGGGGGAGAGCGGAGCACGTCGACGAGCCCGGCGACGGCCGTCGTCATGTCGCGATCGTCGTGCAGCAGGTCGTCGACGATCTGGTACACCAGCGACAGGCGGTGCAGGTTGGACCCCTCGGCGTAGATGACGCGGGTCTTGATCAGGGGCGGGCCCTCGACGGGCGCGTACTGGATGGTGATCGCCGTTCCGTTGATGTCGAGCTCGAGCGGAGCGAGGTTCCACTTCGTGCTGACGGCGACGATGGCGACCTCGGTGCTGCGGACGTCGGCGCCCGACGCCAGCATGACGTCGCCGAGGTCCAGGCAGAAGTCGACGATCTGCCGAGGCGAGTAGAGGTCTCCGCCGATGCCGTGCTCGGGGGTCGTCCCCTCGTAGATCGTGCCCCGCAGGCGAGCGCGCACGTCGCGCATCTCCTGCGGGTTGACGTTGCGGGCCCTGACCCGGGGCGGCCGCGCGGGCGGGCGGGGAGGCTTGGGCCGGTCGCGTCGGCCGGGTCGCTGGGGATCGCTCACGGTCGAGCTCCGATCGGTCGCGTCGGGGTGGTGCTGCGGAACGGGGGAACGGCCTGACGACCGGCGGCGACGTCCCGGCTGATCACACCGCGTCGAGAGCCGATCGGACCGGCTGGATCGAGTCTAGGAGGCGCGGGTCGGCACGTCGGGACGCACGCCGGACGAGGGCGGGGCGAACCGGGCCGCCTCGTGCCGTCGTCGGGTCAGGCCGAGCGGTCGTCGTCGCCGCGCCGCCGCTCGGCGGGCTCGCCGAACCCGTCGAAGGCGTCGAACCCGTCTCGGTCGTCGGCCGTCGCGGGGCGACCGGGCTCCGCGTCCCGGTCCGCACGCGCATCCGCGTCCGCCTCCTCCTCGGCGACGAAGCGCGTCCCGGGCTGGGTCTGCGCGAGCACGGCCTCGGCGGCCGATCCGAGGACGGTGCTGGTGTCGACGCCCTTCGTGTGGGCGAGCGCCTCCGACAGGCCGGCGGCGAGACCGCCGCCCGCCGCGCCGAGCGTCGCGACGACGTCCTCCTGGCGGGGCGTGAGGGGTTCGTCCGAGAGTCCGGAGACGACGTCGCGGAGGTTGTCCTCGCTGGCGTCCAGCGCCTCCTCGTCCCCCTGCGTGATGGCGGAGGCCTGCGACACGATCGCGAGGGCCAGAGCCGCAGCCTCCTCCTCGGGCGTCGCCGGGGCGGACGCGTCACGACCCGTCGTGTCGTCGGTGCCGGCGGAGGGGTCGTCGTCCCTGAACTGATCCATCGCTCGACCGTACGCGAGGGGCGGTCGAGGGGCTCACAGACGGGGTCGCAGGAGCGTCCGAGCGCGACAGCCGTCGCCGGCGCGGAATACCCGGCGGCCGACGCGACTTGTCGGAGGGATGAGCGACGACCGCACCCCGCAGACCGACCGCCCGCAGAACGACCGCACGCAGACCGACGTGCCGCAGACCGACGTCGTCCCGACCGACCTCGAGCAGACCGACCTGGCGCAGCCCGACATCGTCGACCCCGAGACCGGCGCACCCGAGGGGGCGCCGGCGCCCGACACGACCGGCCGCGACGCGAGCTCCGCCGCCCGCCCGGGCACGGCGCTCGTCGTCGGCGCGAGCGGCATCACCGGCACGGCCCTCGTCGAGCAGCTGACCCGCGACGGGTGGGACGTCCTCGCGCTGTCGCGCCGCGCCTCCTCGGCTCCCGGGGTGACGGGCATCGCCGCCGACCTCCTCAGCGCCGACAGCCTGAGCGAGGCGCTGGCCGACGCGAAGCCGACGCACGTGTTCTTCGCGGCGTGGCAGAAGCGCGACACCGAGGCCGAGAACATCGAGGTCAACGGGGGGATGGTCCGCGATCTGCTCGCCGCCCTCGATCACGCGCCCGTCCGGCACGTGTCGCTCGTCACCGGGCTGAAGCACTACCTCGGCCCGTTCGAGGCGTACGGCCAGGGCGTCATGCCCGACACGCCGTTCCACGAGGACGAGCAGCGCCTGGAATACCCGAACTTCTACTACGCGCAGGAGGACGAGCTCTTCGCCGCCGCCGAGCGTCAGGGCTTCACCTGGTCGGTGCACCGCTCGCACACGGTGATCGGATTCGCCGTCGGCAACGCCATGAACATGGGGCTGACGATCGCCGTGCAGGCGGCTCTCACGAAGCGCCTCGGCCGGCCGTTCACGTTCCCCGGCAGCGAGACCCAGTGGAACTCGCTCGTCGACATGACCGACGCCGGCGTGCTCGCCGAGCAGATGATCTGGGCCGCCACCGAACCGGGCGGCGCCGACGAGGCGTTCAACATCGTGAACGGCGACGTCTTCCGCTGGCGCTGGATGTGGCCCCGCCTCGCCGCGCACCTCGGCATCGACCCGCCTCTCGTCGAGGGCTTCGAGGGGGAGCCGCGCCCCCTCGAGCAGCAGATGGCCGGTCTCGAGGGCGAGTGGCGCGAGCTCGTCGCCGAGCACGACCTGGTCGAGCCCGAGCTCGCCCGCGTCGCATCGTGGTGGCACACCGACGCCGACCTCGGCCGCGACATCGAGGTCGTCGCGGACATGGGCAAGGCGCGTGACGCCGGCTTCACCCGCTACCGCCGCACGGAGCAGGCCTTCGCCGACCTGTTCGAGCGCTACCGCGCCGCCCGCCTGATCCCGTAGGCGCGGCGACGACCCGCCCGGGGCCGTGACGACGGCCCGTCACCCCCGGCGGGTCGGGCCGCCGCGTCCTCATGGCGACCCGGCGTGTCCTCACAGCGACTCGACAGGGCCGAGGAGGCGCGGCGTCGGTACGGTCGGCGGAAGCGACCCACCCGAGACGGAGCCGACATGACCCGCCCGACCCGCGCCTCCCGCGCCCGCACCGCTCGCGCCCGGCGCGGCGCCATCGCCCGATGAGAGTCACCGACACGAGCGACCTCTGGTGGAAGACGGCCGTCTTCTACAACCTCGACGTCGAGACCTACCTCGACTGGAACGACGACGGCGTCGGCGACCTCGAGGGGCTCGCCCACCGCCTCGACCACCTCGCCGAGCTCGGCGTCACCTGCCTCTGGCTCGCCCCGTTCTACCCGTCGCCGCAGCGCGACAACGGCTACGACATCTCGGACTACTACGGCGTCGACCCCCGCTACGGGCACCTGGGCGACTTCGTCGAGGTCGTGCGGACGGCCAGGGACCGCGGGATGCGCGTGATCGTCGACCTCGTGGTCAACCACACGAGCGACCAGCATCCCTGGTTCCGCGCCGCGCGCTCGAGCCCCGACAGCCGGTTCCGCGAGTTCTACCAGTGGCGGGACGACGTGCCGGCCGACCAGCCGGCGAACATGTTCCCCGACGTCGAGGACGGCGTCTGGTCGTACGACGACGAGGCCGGCCAGTACTACCGGCACTCGTTCTACTCGCACCAGCCCGACCTGGCGACCGACCGGCAGGCCGTCCGCGACGAGATCGCGAAGGTCATCGGCTTCTGGCTGCAACTCGGCATCGACGGGTTCCGCGTCGACGCGGTGCCGCACCTCATCGCCACCGACGACGGGGCCGAGCACGAGTTCCTCCAGGCGCTGCGCGGCTACGTCTCGCGACGGAGCGGCGGCGGCATGATGCTCGGCGAGGTCAACCTGCCCTACGACGAGATGGTCCCGTTCTTCGGCGCCGACGACGGCGACGAGCTGACCATGCAGTTCGACTTCGTCGCCAACCAGGCGCTCTACCTCTCTCTCGCCCGCCAGGACGCCGGCCCGCTTCGGGCGGCGCTCGCTGCGCGGCCCGCGCTCGCCCGCGGCAATCAGTGGGGCAACTTCGTGCGCAACCACGACGAGCTGACGCTCGACCAGCTGAGCGACGACGAGCGAGACGAGGTGTTCGAGGCGTTCGCTCCGCTCGAGTCGCAGCGGATCCACGGGCGGGGCATCGTGCGGCGCCTCCCGCCGATGCTCGACGGCGACCCCCGGCGCATCCGCATGGTCTACAGCCTGATGTTCTCGACGCCGGGAGCCCCCGTGCTCTTCTACGGCGAGGAGATCGGCATGGGCGAGAACCCCGCCGTCCGCGGGCGGGGCGCCGTCCGGACGCCGATGCAGTGGACCGACGAGGCCGGGGGAGGCTTCTCGCGGGCCCCCGCCGACGACCTCACCGCGCCGCTCGCCGTCGAGGGCTGGGCACCGGAGCACGTCAACGTCTCGCGGCAGCGACACGAGACCGACTCGCTGCTGCGTTTCGTGCAGGGGCTCGCGCGGCACTACCGCGCGTCGCCCGAGATCGGCTGGGGCGAGCTGACGCTGCTCGAGTCCGGGCACGACTGCGTGCTCGCCCACGCCGTGTCGAGCAGCACGGGCACCCTCGTCGCCGTGCACAACTTCGCACCGGACGGCCGCTCGGTCGACCTCGACCTGGCACCGCTCGGGCTCGACCTCGGCGATGGCGTGCGGTTGACCGATCTGCTCGGCGAGCGCACCACCCCCGACGAGGCGTCCGCCGCGGGACGGCACCGCGTCGAGCTCGAGGGCTACGGTCATCGCTGGCTGCGCGTGCTGCGACCGGACGAGAAACGGCTGGTCTGACCCGGCGATCAGGGGCGGGGGTCGGCGTGCTCGGCGTCGGCGATCGCCTCGCTCGGCACCGGCTTCCCGCGGCGCGACACGAACGTCGCCGCCCACAGCACGATGCCGATGACGAGCAGACCGCCGGCGATCTCGTACTGCTCGGCGCCGCGCCCCGACGAGACCGGCAGCACGAGCCACAGGCAGGCCACGACCCCGATCACGGGCAGGACGGTGCCGGCCCGGAAGTGCTTCTGGGTCACCCGGTCACGCCGCAGCACGAGCACCGTGACGTTGACGACGGCGAAGACCGCGAGGAGCAGCAGCGAGGTGGTGCCGCCGAGCACGGCGACGATGGGCGATTCGGGTGAGAGCGACACGTAGCCGATCAGGGCGAGCGAGAGGGCCGTGGTGAACAGGATCGAGGCCCAGGGGGTCTGACGCTTCGCGTGCACCTTCGACAGGAACCCGGGCAGGACTCCCTGCCGGCTCATGCCGTAGAGCAGACGGCTCGCCATCATCATGTTGATGAGCGCGCTGTTGGCCACGGCGAACATGGAGATGAAGGGCAGCAGCTGCCCGATCGGGAAGTCCGGCGCCGCCGTGTTGACGACCGTCACGAGGGGCGTCTCGTTGTCGGCCAGTTCGCCGATCGGCACGACCGCGACGGCGCAGATCGCGACGAGCACGTAGATGACGGCGGCGATGCCGAGACCCGTGAGCATGACCTTCGGGAAGATCCGGCTCGGGTCCTTGGTCTCCTCCGCCATGTTGACGCTGTCCTCGAATCCGACCATGGCGAAGAAGGCCAGCGACGTGGCCGTGCTGATGCTCAGCAGCAGCGACTTGTCGCCCGGCGTCTCGAACAGCACGACCCGACCCCAGTCCGCGTTCCCGCCCGCGATGAACCAGAAGCCGATCATGATCACCATCAGCAGCCCGGAGAGCTCGACGAGGGTCAGCACGACGTTGGCCTTGACGCTCTCGCTCACACCGCGGAAGTTGATGGCCATCACCAGCAGCATGAAGCCCATCGCGATCGCCATCACGGCGCCGTTCGACAGCTCGACGCCGATGCCGGCCGCGAGGTTCGCGGCGAAGGCGCGCGCCGCGGTCGAGGCGCTCGTGATGCCCGAGCACATGACGACGAAGCACACGATGAAGGTGACGAAGTGGATGCCGAACGCCTTGTGCACGTACAGCGCCGCCCCGGCCGTCTGCGGGTACTTCGTCACGAGCTCGAGATACGAGAAGGCCGTGACCAGGGCGACGGCGAACGCGATGAGGAACGGCAGCCAGGCCGCACCGCCCACCTCGGCGGCGACCTGACCGGTCAGCGCGTAGACGCCCGTGCCGAGGATGTCGCCGATGATGAACAGCAGCAGGAGCTTCGGGCCGATGGCCCGCTTCAGCTCGGTGGGCGTCTCGCCCGTGTCGGTGGTCGGCGGTTTCGTGTTGCTCGTCGCGGTCATGGTGACCTCCGGGTGCGTCGATGGAGCACGGATGTCTGCGACATCCTGCCCCCGTCGCGGTGCCCCTGTCGAGAGCGGCCCCGAGGAGGCGCGGGTCGTGTCCGGTCGGCCGCCCGAGGCCGCGGCACGCGTAACGTCGGGTGTCCGACCACAGGAGGCCCCATGACCACGACCGTCCACCTCGAGATCCACGTCGACGGCGACAAGCTCGACCTGGCCCGCGACATCGTCCGCGAGACGCTGGTCGCCACCCGCGCCTGGCCCGGCTGCGAGGGGCTCGAGGTCATCGTGGACGACGACGACCCCTCGCGCGCGATCGTCGTCGAGACGTGGGCGACGGCGGCCGACCACGAGGCGTACGTCGCCTGGCGCGCGACGCCCGAGGGCGCGAACCGCCTGCCCGAGGTGCTCGTCGAGCCGCCCGTCACGCGTTCGTTCTCGACGACGATCCCGCTGGGCGCCTAGCGGAGCTCGCGGGCGCCCAGCGGAGCTCGCGGGCGCCCAGCGGATCTCGCGGGCGCCCAGCGGGTCTCGCGGCGACCGGCGGTCCTCCCGGGCGGCCGCGGGGCGCGGCTCAGTCGTCGAGCAGACCGCGGATGTCGTCGGCGGTCAGCGCCGAGCTGAAGACGGCGTCGTCGTCCATGACGGCGTCGAACAGCTGCGCCTTCTTCTGCTGCAGCGCGAGCACCTTCTCCTCGATGGTGCCGTTCGCGATCATGCGGTAGACCATGACGTTCTTCGTCTGGCCGATGCGGTGCGTCCGGTCGACGGCCTGCGCCTCGGCCGCGGGGTTCCACCACGGGTCGAGCATGAACACGTAGTCGGCCTCGGTCAGGGTCAGCCCGAAGCCACCGGCCTTGAGGCTGATGAGGAACGCCGGGGCGTCGCCCGTCCGGAAGCGGCGGATGACCTCGGCTCGACGTCGGGTCGAGCCGTCGAGGTACTCGTGCGCGATGCCGCGTTCGTCGAGCCGGGCGGCCACCCGCCCGAGGAACGACGTGAACTGGCTGAAGACCAGCGCCCGGTGCCCGCCGGCGACGACGTCGTCGAGCTCGTCGATCAGCTGATCGAGCTTCGCGGACGGGATGTCGGCGTAGCCGTCGTCGAGCAGCGCGGCGTTGAGCGAGAGCATCCGCAGCAGGGTCAGCGAGCGGAACACGATAAAGCGGTTGCGGTCGAGGTCGTCGATGAGATCGAGCAGCTTGAGCCGCTCGCGCTGGAGGAACGCGTCGTAGAGCTCGCGGTGGGCGGGCGCGAGGTCGACGCGCAGCACCTGCTCCTGCTTCGCGGGCAGATCCGCCGCGACGAGCTCCTTCGTGCGCCGCAGGAGGAGCGGCCGGATGCGGCGCCGCAGCCGTTCGAGGTGCTCGGCCCCGGCCCCGGACTCGATGGGCTTGACGTAGCTCTCGGTGAACGTGCTCGCGCTCGCGAGGAGACCCGGCGCCACGATGCGGAAGAGGGACCAGAGGTCCATCAGGCTGTTCTCGAGCGGCGTGCCCGTGATGGCGATCGTGACGCGCGCGTCGAGCTCGACCGCGGCTCGATGGGCCTGCGACCCGCGGTTCTTGACGAACTGCGCCTCGTCGAGCACGAGCACGGCCCACTCGTGCGCCCGGTAGACGGCCGCGTCGAGTCGGAAGAGGGCGTACGACGTGACGATCACGTCGGGCAGGGGGCCCGCCTCGCCGGCCAACGCGGAGGCGAGCCTGCCGCGACTCTTCCTCTCGGTCTCGGTGACCGCGTGCACGACGAGCCCCGGGGCGAAGCGGGCGGCCTCGAGCGCCCAGTTCGACACCACCGAGGTCGGGGCGACGACGAGGAACGGGAGCCGGTCGGCGGGGTCCTCGGTCTCGCGGACGTGAGCCATGAGGGTGAGCGTCTGCAGCGTCTTGCCGAGACCCATGTCGTCGGCGAGGACGCCGCCGAGGCCGTGCCGGTGGAGGAATGCGAGCCACTCGAAGCCCTCACGCTGGTAGGGGCGCAGCGTGGCCTCGATCGAGCGCGGCACGGGCGGGGGATTTGCGAGGGCGTCGCCGGCGCCCCCGTCGTCGCGACGGGCCAGGGCGAGCAGCCCGCCGACGGCCGCCTGCCACCGCTCCGCCTCGACGGTCTCGTCGGCGAGGGCGTCGATCTCGGCCCAGAGCCCCGCCTGATGGCGGTTGATGCGGGGACCGGTCTCCCATTCGTCGAGGGAGGTCGCCTCGTCGAGGAGTCTCTTGAGCTCGTCGAACACCGGCGACCCGAGCGACAGGTACGACCCGTCGACGAGCAGCATCCTGCGCTGTCGCTTGGCGATCGCCGTCAGCAGCGGCACGAGCGGCACGGTCCGCCCCTCGACGGTGACGAGCACGCCGAGATCGAACCAGTCGCGCTTGTCGGTCTCGATCGTCGTCACGGTGAGGTGGGGCTCGTCGGTCAGCCGGCGGTAGTCCGGGCGGGCGCCGACGAGCTCGACGACGACGTCGTCGCGCGCCTCGAGCCCCGGCAGGACCTCGGCGGCGAACTCGGCGGCGGCGAGCCCGGTGAGCACGGTGTCGCGCGGCGGCCCTCCGAGCTCGTCGAGCACCGGCACGGGGCCGTGCCCGTCGAGGGGGAGCCGTCGCCCGTCGATCGACCAGCCCCAGCCGAGCCGGATCGTGTGCGAGGCCTCGAAGCCGACCGTGACGTGCAGCGCCGGCGGCATTAGCGCGGGCAGCTCGACCGACGCGTCTGAGCTGACGACGTCGACCGACCGGCGGAGGGCCGGTGAGAAGTCGGTGAGGAACTCGTCGGTCTCGTCGGCCGGGACGACGATCTCGGGGGTGACGGTCAGCAGTCGTCGCTCGTCGACCCCGAGGGGGCTCGCCGTCGGCGCCAGGGTCACGCGCAGCGCCGGAGAGGTCTCGGCCGTCCAGACGCCGTGGTCGCCGACGACGCCCGTGACGGCGGCCGGCCCCTCGCCGCCGTCGACGGCGACGCCCGCGACGAGTCGGAGCGAGCCGTCGTCATCGCGCGTCACGTCGAGGGTCACCCGCGCCCCGTCGGCGATCGTCACGTCGGTGGCGCGCTTGCCCGTCACGAAGGCCACGCCGAGTCGCCGGGCCTCGGCGAGCAGCGGCCACAGCAGGGGGCTGGCGAAGTCGTCGAGATGCAGCCACTCGGAGTCGCCCGGCACGTACGTCGCGACGACGGATCTATGGAGGGCCGAGAACTGCCCGAACCACGCGTGCTGATCCGGATCGACCGCGAGGCGGTTGAGCTGGTACGGCAGCGACGACCAGGTGAGGGATCCGCGCACCCAGTTGCCCGTGCCGCTGAGCGTGACCGGTCGGACGCCGAGCCGCCGGGCCACCCGCCCGCCCTGCGGCCGTCGGGACCCCGATCGCGATGCTCCCGCCCGGTCGCGCAGCTCGAAGAGCAGACCCATGCCGGTCGTCCGAGCCGAGGAGGCGCGGGTCGGCCGCCCGAGGGAGCCCACGACGGACCGCCAGTCGCCCGCGTCGCCCCCGAGCGGATCCGCGCTCGCCGACGGCAGGCCCGCCCCGCCGCCCGGGGCGGCTGTGGCCGCGGCGTTCCGCAACCCGCCGGCCGTCGTGCCACGGCGCTGCAGCAGGGCCGCGGTGTTGCTCTGCAGCAGAACGGCGGCGACGTGCTTGCAGTCGCCGCCGATGGGGCAGCTGCACGTGCTGCGGACCGGACGGCTGTAGTCGCCGCGCCCCGCCCGCACGACGATCTCGCTGAGGTACGGAGTGGCCTCGGTGCCCTGGACCGTGCCGGTGATGCGTTCGTCGGCCGCATGCCAGGCGGTCTCGGTGACCGCACCGGAGGCGGCGTACTCCTTCGCGCGGTTGAAGGCGCGGGGCCCGACGAGACGGATGACGTCGACGGCGTCGATCAGCGGCGCGAGGGGGGAGAACTCGCCCGCGGGCCCGTCGTCGATCATGGCGTCCATGATGTCAGCCGCCCCCGACGTCGAGGCCGCCGGGTGCGGGTCAGGCGGGGACGCCGACCGGGCCGGTCGACCCGGCGGTGGCGGGCTCCGTCGGGGTCCCGCCCCGCGCCTCCTCGTCCGGGCCCTGCGGCACCCGGCGACGGAACAGCAGCGCGGCGATGACGGCGCCGACGGCGAACAGGCCCGCACCCCACCAGTACGCCGCGGCGTAGCCGGTGACCGCGGCCTCGGCGGCCACGGCGCCCGTGGTCGGCAGGTGATCGGCCAGGTAGTCAGCCGTCGCCGTGGCCGCCAGCGTGTTGAGCAGCGCCGTCCCGATCGAGCCGCCGACCTGCTGGCTCGTGTTGACCATCGCCGAGGCGACGCCCGCGTGCTCGCGGTCGACGCCCAGGGTCGCGGTCTGGATCGACGCGGGCATGATCGAGCCCATGCCGAAGCCGAGCACCATCAGGGCGGGCAGCACATGGCCGGCGTAGCCGCTGTCGAGGTCGAGCCTCGTGAGCAGCAGCATGCCGATCATGCCGAGGGTCATGCCGAACGGCACCATGATCTTCGGCCCGAAGCGCGGCACGAGGATGTTCGTCGACAGCTGGGCCGCGAGCACGAGCATGCCGATCATCGGCAGGAACGCGAGCCCCGTCCTGGTCGGCGTGTAGCCGAGCGAGGTCTGCAGGTAGTAGGTCACGAAGAGGAAGATGCCGAACATGCCCGCTCCGGCGATGGTGACCGAGCTGTAGGCGGCCCCGCGATTGCGGTCGAGCACGATCGACAGGGGCAGCAGCGGGTGCGCGGCACGGCGCTGCCAGAGCACGAAGGCGCTCAGCAGGACCCCGGCGGCGACGAGGAACCCCCAGGTCAGCGGTGAGCCCCAGCCCTCGTCCTCGGCGTTCGAGAAGCCGTAGACGAGCGAGAACAGGGCGGCGGACACCATGACGGTGCCGGGGACGTCGAGCTTCGGTCGCGGCCCGCTGCGGGTGACGTGCGAGACGAAGACGGCCGCACCGGCGATGGCGACGGCGGCGATGACGACGTTGATGTAGAGGTTCCAGCGCCACGAGGCGTACTGCGTCAGGAACCCGCCGAGCAGCAGGCCGATGGCTCCGCCGGCGCCCGCGATCGCGCCGAACACGCCGAAGGCGCGAGCGCGCTCCTTGGGCACGGTGAAGGTGGTCGTCAGCACGGCGAGGGCCGTCGGGGCGAGCAGGGCGCCGAACGCGCCCTGCAGTGCGCGGGCGGAGACGAGCAGACCGAAGCTGTCGGCGGCCCCGCCGAGGGCGGAGGCGAGGGCGAAGCCGATCAGACCGATGATGAAGGTGCGCTTGCGGCCGATCAGGTCCGAGACCCGCCCGCCGAGCAGCAGCAGGCTGCCGAAGGCGAGCGAGTACGCGGTGATGATCCACTGCCGGTCGCCGTCCGAGAATCCGAGGTCGCTCTGCGCGGCGGGCAGGGCGATGTTGACGACCGTGGAGTCGAGCACGACCATCAGCTGGGCCAGGGCGACGGTGGTGAGCGTCCACCAGCGGCGGGACGAGGAGGCGCGGGTCGCGTCGTCCGCGAGGGAGGGGGTCCGAGACATGAGCGCGAGCATATACGAGTCGGGCCGGTTTCGGATATGCCCGGTCTCGTAACTCGGCGGGGTAGAGTCGCGGCCATGACCGACGCACCGACTCCCGGACGTCCGGGGCGGAAGCGCGATCACAGCCGCGACCCGGAGATCCTCCGCTGCACCATCGACGTGCTCGCCGAGACCGGCTTCGAGGGCATGACCATCGAGATGGTCGCCGCCCGCGCGAAGGCCGGCAAGGCGACCCTGTACCGGCGCTGGGCGTCCAAGGGCGAGCTGGTGGTCGACGCCGTCGCCTGCCTGAAGCAGGGTGCCGTCGACCTCGACGACCTGCCCGACACCGGCAGCCTGCGGGGCGACCTGATCGCGATGATCAAGCCCCAGAGCATCGAGGAGGCCGAGAAGAAGATGCGGGTGATGGCCGGTGTCGTCACGATGCTCTCCACCACGCCCGAGCTCGCCGAGGCCGTCGACAGCGCCCTCGTGCAGCCGCGCGCTCAGGCCAACCGGCTGCTCATGCGTCGCGCCCTCGACCGCGGCGAGATCGACCCGGCCACCGACATCGAGGCTCTGGCCCTCGTCACGCCGTCGATGGTCTCGTACCGCGTGCTCGTGCTGCGGAAGCCCGTCGACCGCGAGTTCCTCGTCTCGCTGATCGACGGCGTCCTGCTGCCGGCCGCAGGGGTGCGGCAGAGCACGGACGCCTGACACCGCCGCCCCGAGGAGGCGCGCCCGGCGGGCCTCCCGGCCTGCGGGCCCGAGACGGCCGGCCCCGTCCTGGCCGCCATCGGTCCCTCGCCGACACGCGGTCCCGCCGGGCGCCCCGGACCTGGCAGACTGAGGCGCGCTCTCCCCGCGGAGCGGCGCGCCTCACCGGACCGCCGCCGCTCCGATGACGACCTCCCCACTCGACATCGCCTCGAAAGTGATCGGCCTGTGACCGTTTCCTCTTCTTCCGAGAGCCCGCGCGACGTCTCCCGTCTCGGGTCGCTCGACGCCCTGCTCTTCGACCTCGACGGCGTGCTGACGCCGACGGCCGAGGTGCACATGCGCGCCTGGTCGCGCCTGTTCACCGAGTACTTCGAACCCCGCGGACTCGAGCCGTACACCGAGGCCGACTACTTCGAGCACGTCGACGGCCGTCCGCGCTACGACGGGGTGCGCGCGATGCTCGCCGCCCGAGGCGTGACGCTGCCCGAGGGGTCCGACGACGACGCGCCCGACGCGGAGACCGTCCGCGGTCTCGGCAACCGGAAGAACGCGGCCTTCGCGGCCGAGCTCGCCGAGAACGGCGTCGCCCCGTACCCGGGGTCGGTGGAGTTCCTCGATCGGGCGATCGCGCTCGGGATCCGGGTGGCCGTCGTGTCGAGCTCGCGCAACGCCGTGCCCGTGCTCGAGGCGGCGGGACTGCGCGACCGCTTCGACGTGATCGTCGACGGCGTCGTCGCCGCGGCCGAGGGCATCAGCGGCAAGCCGGCGCCCGACACGTACCTCGAGGGCGCCCGTCGGCTCGGGCTCACCGCCGCCGACTGCGTCGTCGTCGAGGACGCCCAGTCGGGCGTGGAGGCCGGGCGACGCGGGGCCTTCGGCCTGGTGCTCGGCGTCGACCGCGGAACCGGCGCCCAGACCCTCATCGACTTCGGGGCCGACGTCGTCGTCGACGACCTCGGGGAGGTCGTCGGGAGCCTCGGCTCGTCGCGGACGCGGGACGACGGACCCACGGACCCACCGCCTCCTCGGATCGCTCCGAACACCGACCACGACATCAGCACCAGCCCGCGAGAGGACCAGCCGTGAACCACATCACGTCGGACCCCCTCGACCGCCGCCGGTTCCCCGTCGACGAGTGGGCCCTGATCGAGGACGAGTACCACCAGGGTGACGAGGGTCGCACCGAGACCGTCTTCGCGGTCGGCAACGGCTACCTCGGTCTCCGCGGCAATCCGGACGAGGGGCGCGGCGGGCACTCGTTCGGCACGTTCATCAACGGGTTCCACGAGACGTGGCCCATCCGCCACGCGGAGGAGGCCTTCGGATTCGCGCGGGTCGGTCAGACCATCGTCAACGTGCCCGACGCCAAGGTCATCCGGCTCTACGTCGACGACGAGCCGTTCGTGCTCTTCGAGGCCGACATCCTGCGGCACTGCCGCCGGCTCGACTTCCGCGACGGCGTGCTCCGCCGCGAGATCGAATGGCGCACCCCGTCGGGCAAGCGCGTCCTCGTGACGAGCCGCCGCCTGGTCTCGTTCGAAGAGCGTCATCTCGCGGTCATCGAGTACGAGGTCACGGTGCTCGACGCCGACGCGTCCCTGCTGATCTCGAGCCAGATCCTCAACCGTCAGGACATGGGCGACGAGTACCACGCCGGCATGCGCGCGGCGGCCGACGCCTTCGACCCGCGCCGCGCCGAGTCGTTCGACGACCGCGTGCTGCAGCCGGAGCTGCGCCGCAACGGCGGCTCGCGGGCCATCCTCGGCTACCGCACGACCAATTCGGGCATGACCATCGCCGTCGGCGCGGACCACGACCTCGACACCGAGAACGAGTGGGACGAGTCGTCGCAGATCGACGCCGACATCGCCAAGCACGTCTACCGCGTGCGGGCGAAGGCCGGCAAGAAGGTCACGCTGACCAAGACGATCACCTACCACACGTCGCGCGGCGTCCCTCCGCGCGAGCTGGCCGACCGCTGCGACCGCACCCTCGACCGCATCGCCGACAAGCCCATCGACGACGTCTTCGCCGCGCAGCGCGCCTGGCTCGACGACTACTGGGCCCGCAGCGACGTCCAGATCGCCGACCAGCCCGAGATCCAGCAGGCCGTCCGCTGGAACCTCTTCCAGCTGGCCCAGGCGACGGCCCGCACCGACGGCCAGGGCGTCGCCGCGAAGGGCGTCACGGGATCGGGCTACGGCGGTCACTACTTCTGGGACACCGAGATCTACGTGCTCCCGTTCCTGACGTACACGGCGCCGAACGTCGCCCGCAACGCGCTGCGGTTCCGCCTCGGCATGCTCGACGCGGCGCGCGACCGCGCCGTCGAGCTGAACCAGCGCGGTGCCCTGTTCCCGTGGCGCACCATCAACGGGCTCGAGTCGTCGGCCTACTACGCGGCCGGCACGGCCCAGTACCACATCGACGCCGACATCTCGCATGCGCTGAGCCAGTACGTGCAGGCCACGGGCGACCAGGACTTCCTCGAGCGGGGAGCCGTCGACATCCTCGTCGAGACCGCCCGGCTCTGGGCCGACCTCGGGTTCTGGCGGTCGAACGGCGATCAGCGGTTCCACATCGACGGCGTCACCGGCCCCGACGAGTACACGACCGTCGTCGACGACAACCTGTACACGAACGTCATGGCCCGAGCGAACCTCCGTGCCGCCGTCCGGACGGTCACGTGGCTCGCCGAGGAGTCGCCGGCCGCCTACGACCGCCTGGTGGCGCGTCTCGCCCTCGAGGATCACGAGGTCGACGGCTGGAGCCTCGCCGCCGAGGCGATGCACATCCCCTACGACGAGCACCGCGGCATCCACCCCCAGGACGCGCAGTTCCTCGACAAGGAGCTCTGGGACCTCGACGCCACGCCGGCGAACAAGCGACCCCTCCTGCTGCACTACCACCCCCTGGTCATCTACCGCTTCCAGGTGCTGAAGCAGGCCGACGTCGTGCTGGCCCTCTACCTCCAGGGCGACGAGTTCACCCCGGAGCAGAAGCTCCGCGACTTCGAGTACTACGACGCGCTGACGACCGGCGACTCGACCCTGTCGGGCGTCGTGCAGTCGATCGTCGCCGCCGAGGTCGGGCACCACCAGCTGTCGCAGCAGTACTTCCTGTCGTCGCTGTTCGTCGACCTCGCCGACCTGCACAACAACACCTCGGACGGCGTGCACGTGGCGTCGACCGGCGGCATCTGGAGCGCCCTGGTCAACGGGTACGGCGGCATGCGCGACTGGCTCGGGCGCTTCAGCTTCGACCCGCGCCTCCCCGGCGACTGGACGGAGCTCGCCTTCCGGGTGCAGATCCGCGGCAGCCGCGTGCGCGTCGACCTCGCGCAGCACGAGATCGTCTTCACGCTCGAGACCGGCGACGCCGTCGAGGTGTGGGTGCGCGACCAGGCCGTCACGGTCACCGCCGAGGCGCCCTCGCGGGTCGCCCTCTCCGACCAGGGGCCGCGCATCACGACCAAGGTGCCGACGACCAACGACCTGCGGGGTCTCATGCGCGCCGACGGATCGGTCATCACGGCGTCGATCCCGACGATCAGCATCGATCGCGACGACGAGGCCGGCGCGTAGGGTCGCGCACCGGGACCCGCCCACGGTGGTCGGAAGCGGTCCTCCGCGAGGTGGCGGAGGGGCGCTCTCCGACCACCGTGGGGCGTTTCGGGTGCGCGGGCGGCGCCGCCCGTCAGGTCAGAACGGGCCGGCGGCCGCGGCCAGCGCCTCGAAGAACGCCGTCGCATCGTCGTCGCGCCGCTTGACCGACGCGCCGATCGTGCCCGACGGGGGGCGCAGCTCGCCGTCGACGCGGGTGCCGCCGTCGACGGGCGTGAAGGTCAGCCGGAACGCGACGTCGCCGGTGGCCGTCGCCGATCGGCGCGAGAGGACGGCGCCGTCGTCGTCGACGCTCGTGACGGTGAACGACGGGCTGGTCTGCACGGCGCGGCGCACGAGCGCGGGCAGCATGGCGGGCGGGAGACCGAGCACCAGGGAGGCGCGGGTCAGCTCGGCGTCTCCCCGCTCGATCCGGGGACCTCTGGGTTCGCGGGAGCTGCTCATGCGCACAGGCTAGCGCGAGCGGTCGGCCAGCCGCCCGTGCCGCGGACTAGCGTCGCGCGCATGGCCTCCGAATCGACGACCCTCCGCGTGGGCGACCGCGACGTCCGCGTGAGCAGCCCCTCTCGCGTGCTCTGGCCCGAGCTCGGGGTGACCAAGCTCGATCTCGCCCGCCACCTCGTCGAGGTCGGCGCACCCTTCGTGGCGGCGAACGGCGACCGCCCGATCTCGCTGCAGCGGTTCGGCGGTGACGTCGACGGCGAGCAGTACTTCTCGAAGAACCCGCCGCGCGGCACCCCCGACCACGTGCGTGCCGTCGACGTCACCTATCCGAGCGGTCGGACGCACCCGCAGCTCGTGATCGACGAGCCGGCCGCCGCGGTCTGGGCGGCGCAGATGAACACGCTCGTGTTCCATCCGTGGGCGTCGCGCGCCGAGCAGCCCGATCTGCCCGATCAGCTGCGCATCGACCTCGATCCGCAGCCGGGCACGACCTTCGCCGACGCGGTCGCCGCGGCGCTCGACCTCCGCGCCGTGCTCGACGAGGCCGGCCTGACCGCCTACGTCAAGACGAGCGGCAACCGCGGCGTGCACGTGTTCGCGCCCATCGAGCCCGAGCACGAGTTCCTGGACGTGCGTCACGCCGTCATCGCAGCGGCCCGCGAGCTCGAGCGCCGCGCCCCCGACCGCATCACGACCGCCTGGTGGAAGGAGCAGCGGGGCGAGCGCGTCTTCGTCGACTACAACCAGGCGAACCGCGACCGCACCATGGCGGGTGCCTGGTCGCCCCGGGCGCTGCCCCGCGCCTCCGTGTCGCTGCCGGTCTCGTGGGACGACCTGCCGTCGATCGACCCCGCCGAGCACACGGTCCTCACGGTGCCCGACCGTCTGCAGCGGCTCGGCGACCCCTGGGCGGGGATGCACGAGAGCCCCGGCCGGATCGACACGCTGCTCGGCTGGTGGGAGCGCGACGTCGCCGAGGGGCTCGGCGAGCTGCCGTTCCCGCCCGACTTCCCGAAGATGCCGGGCGAGCCGTCCCGCGTGCAGCCGAGCCGGGCTCGCGCCGCGGCGACCGACTGACGCGCGGACGAGGAGCCGAGGAGGTGCGGGCCGACTACCCGAGCACCTCGCCGAGGTCGTACGCCGCCGGCACCTCGAGCTGGTCGAAGCCGCACGACCGCGCGTCGCGATCCGGTCGCCACCGGGCGAACTGCACCGTGTGGCGGAACCGCGTCCCCTCCATCTGGTCGTATCGCACCTCGACGACCCGTTCGGGTCGGAGCGGAACGTACGAGACGTCCTTGCCCGACGAGAAGCGGCTGCGCTCGGTCTCGGCGTGCAGCACGTCGCCGTCGTCGCCCCGGGCGACCAGCGGTTCGAGCTCGTCGACGAGCTCGAGGCGACGGGCGTCCGAGAAGGCGGACGCGCCTCCCACGGTCCTCAGCTCGCCGTCGTCGTCGTAGAGGCCGAGCAGCAGCGAGCCGACGCCCGCGCCGCTCCTGTGCACGCGGTAGCCGAGCACGACGACGTCGGCCGTGCGATGGTGCTTGATCTTCAGCATGGTCCGCTTGCCGGGGGAGTACGGCGCGGCGAGGGGCTTCGCGACGACGCCGTCGAGCCCCGCGCCCTCGAACTCGGCCAGCCACCGGCGGGCCAGGTCGACGTCGTCGGTGGCTCGGCTGACATGCAGCGGCGCACCCCGACCCTCGAGGGTCTCGACGAGGAGGGCGCGACGCTCGGCGAAGGGAGCGTCGACGAGGTCCCGGTCGCCGAGGGAGATCAGGTCGAAGGCGACGAACTGCGCGGGGGTCTCGACGGACAGCGTGGCGATCCGCGAGGCGGCGGGGTGGATCCGCTGGCCCAGCGCCTCCCAGTCGAGCCGTTCGCGCCCGGGCTCGCCCGAGCGCACGACGATCTCGCCGTCGAGCACGCACGGACCCGGCAGCAGCTCCGCGAGAGCGGCCACGAGCTCGGGGAAGTACCGCGTCAGCGTCTTCGACCCGCGGCTGCCGATCTCGATCTCGAGAGCCGGACCGCCGTCCGCCCCGGCCTCACGCCGTCGCGCGTAGACGATGCCGCGGAAGCCGTCCCACTTCGGCTCGTACGACAGACCGCCCGGCACCGAGTCGGGTCCGGGCACCTCCGCGACGGCCTTGGCGAGCATGGGGACGACGGGGTTCTCGGCGTCGTAGGTCATCACCCGAGTGTGCTCCGCCGCGCCGCCTAGGGTGTGGGGATGAAGACGCTGCACTACGCCGGATCCCGCCTGACCGTGAGCGACGAGCTGGCCGAGGTGCTGCTCGCCGCGTCGATGGAGTTCGCCGACGACGACCGCACGTTCCGCGTGCCCGTCGCCTGCCGACTCGAGGGGCGCGCCGAGATGGCCCAGCTGCTGCTCGGCCCCGGCATCCCGCTGCTCGTCGTCGACGCCCCCGACGCCGACGCCGGCGACCCGCCCGGGTCGGAGTCGTCGGTCGCGCTGATCAGCGAGCTCATGGAGAGCCTCGTCGGCGACGACGACGACTGACGGGCCCGGCCGGGCGGGCTCACGGGAGGCGCGGCCTACCCTGGGCGCATGTCCGTACGCCTGGAGTCCCCGCCCCGCCCGGTCGACGACGGCATGACGACCCGCGCCTCCTCGGCGTGGGCGGCCCTCTCGGGAGTCGTCGCGGTCGCCGCGTTCCTCGCGTCCGCCGAGGCGGCCGCCTGGGTGACGGGCGCCGGCGGCAGCCCCCTGTTCGGCGTCGGCTCGGCGGCCATCGACCTCGCCCCCGCGGCGGTCAAGAACCTCATGGTGTCGGTGTTCGGCACGGGCGACAAGGTCGCGCTCTTCGTGCTGATGGGCGTGCTGCTCGTCGTCATCACGGCGGGTGCCGGCCTCCTCGAATGGCGCAGGCCGCCCGGCGGCAAGGTCGTCTTCGGCATCGGCGGGGTCGTCGCCCTCGTGGCCGTGCTGACGCGGGCCGACAGCTCGTCGCTCGACGGGGCTCCGACGGCCGTCGGGACCGTCGTGGCACTGGTCGTCCTGACCGCCCTGCAGGCCCGGCTGCGTCGCTGGGTCGCGTCCACCGAGCCGCAGCGGGCCTCGGCCGCCGTGCCGGCCCCGCCGCTGCGCACCCCGGGTCTCGAGCGCCGGGGCTTCCTGATCATGGCGATCGCCGTGGGCGCGGCGTCGGTGGTCGTCGGCACGGGCACCCGCATCGTCAACGCCACGCGGGCGAACGTCGGGGCCCTCCGCGACGCCCTGACCCTGCCCGCCCCGGCCCAGGCCGCGCCCGCGGTGCCCGCCGGCGCCTCCCTCGACATCGACGGCATCACGCCGTACGTGACGCCGAACGCCGACTTCTACCGCATCGACACCGCCCTGCAGGTCCCCTCGATCGACCCGGCCGAGTGGAGTCTGCGCATCCACGGTCTCGTCGACCGCGAGGTCGTCATCACGTTCGACGAGCTGCTCGCCCTGCCCCTCGAAGAGCACCACGCGACCCTCAGCTGCGTCTCGAACGAGGTCGGCGGCGACCTGATCGGCACCGCCCTCTGGCTCGGGTACCCGATCCGCGAACTGCTGCGACGGGCCGGCCCGCAGAGCGGCGCCGACATGGTGCTGTCGACGAGCAGCGACGGGTTCACCGCCGGCACGCCGCTCTCCGTGCTGGTCGACGACGGCACCGACGCCCTGCTGGCCGTGGGCATGAACGGCGAGCCGCTGCCGCAGCAGCACGGGTTCCCGGTCCGCATGGTCGTCCCCGGACTGTTCGGCTACGTCTCGGCCACGAAGTGGGTCGTCGACCTCGAGGTCACCCGCTTCGCCGTGACCGAGGGCTACTGGACCCCCCGCGGCTGGGACGCCCTCGGGCCGGTGAAGCTCGAGTCGCGCATCGACACCCCGAAGGCGGGCGCCACGGTCGACCCGGGTCGGGTGCCGATCGCCGGGGTGGCCTGGCACCCCCACACGGGCGTCCAGGGCGTCGAGGTGCGCATCGACGACGGCGACTGGGTCGCGGCCGAGCTGGCCGAGTCCGTCTCTGCCGACACCTGGGTGCAGTGGGTGCACCGGTGGGACGCCACCTCGGGTGATCACACCGTGCGGGTGCGCGCGACCGGCGCCGACGGCGTCACCCAGTCCGACCGCGAGCTGCCGCCCGCCCCGAACGGCGCCGAGGGCTGGGACGAGCACTCGTTCACCGTGCGCTGAGCCACCGGTAGGTGCTCTCGGGCCGCCCGGGGGAGCCGTAGAGCTGCTCCCGCCGCACGAGTCCCGCCGACTCGAGGTGCTCGAGGTAGCGGCGCGCCGTCACGCGGGAGACCCCCGCCGACCCGGCCAGCGCCTCCGCCGTCCACGGGTCGGGCCGACCGCGCACCACCGCGACGACCCGATCGAGCGTGGCGGGCGAGAGGCCCTTCCCGAGGGTCGGCGGGGTCGCCGTCCGGAGGGTCGCCAGCCCGGCGTCGACGTCGCCCTGGGTCACGAGACCGTCGCCGACGGTCAGCGACGCGCGGAACGTGCGGTACGCCCCGAGACGGTCGGCGAAGGCGGCGTACGTGAACGGCTTGATCAGGTACTGCACGATGCCGAGCGAGACGGCCGCCCGCACGACCTGCACGTCGCGGACGGCCGTCACGGCGATCACGTCGACGGTCGACCCCGCGGTTCGCAGGGCGCGGCAGAGCGCGATCCCGTGGGTGTCGGGCAGGTTCATGTCGAGCAGCACGAGGTCGATCGACGGGTCGTCGCGGAGGCGGGCGAGCGCCGCCCGGCCGTCGTGCGCGACGCCTGCCAGCGCGAAGCCGTCGACCCGGGCGACGTAGGCGGCGTGCGCCTCGGCGGTCAGCGGTTCGTCGTCGACCACGAGCACCCGCACGACGTCGGCGCCGGGCGCCCCGTCGCCGAAGCGGTCGCGGGAGCCGGGACCGTCGCCGGAGCCGTCGTCGGACGGAGGCGGACCCGAGGAGGCGCGGGTCATCGCCGCCCCCCGCCGAGGTCCGCCCGGGGCTGCGGGGCCGCGTCCACCGCGCCGGCGAAGCGCACCGAGAAGACGGTCCCGTCGTCGCCCGTGGTCACCGTGATGCCTCCGCCGGCGCGCGACACCGCCTGGCGGACGAGGGCGAGGCCGACCCCGCGACCGGTGCTTCCGGCCTCCTTGGTGCTGAAGCCGCGGCGGAAGGCCTGCTCGACGTCGCCGAGCCCCGGTCCGTCGTCGGCGACCTCGAAGACGACGCCATCCGCGTCCCGCCAGGCGGTCACCCGCACGGTGGCCTCCGCGGCGTCGAGGGCGTTGTCGAGGAGGTTGCCCAGCACGGTGACGAGGTCGCGCGGCTCGACCTCGAGGCCGCCGAGCCCCGGGTCGACGTCGATCACGAGGTCGACGCCGCGTTCCCGCGACTGGGCCGTCTTGCCGAGCAGCAGCGCGGCGAGGGCCGGCTCCTCGACGGAGTGGATCAGGCTGTCCGCGAGACGCTGGTCGACGTCGAGCCCGGTGGCGGCGAAGGCCATCGCCTCGTCGGTGCGTCCGAGCTCGATCAGCGACACGATCGTGTGCAGCCGGTTCGAGAATTCGTGGGTCTGCGACCGCAGGGCGTCGGCGAGGGTCCGCATGCTCTCCACCTCGCCGGCGAGGTGGGTCAGCTCGGTGCGGTCGCGGAGGGTGGTGACCGTCCCGAGCGTGCGGTCGGGGCCCGGGCGACCCGCGCCTCCCGGGCTCTCTGCTCCGGTGGGCTGCTGGTTGACGACCAGCACGCGGTCGTCGGTGACGTGCACCTCGTCGTCCGCCCGTCGACCCTCCACGAGGAGGCGCGCGAGGGAGTCCGGCAGCTCCAGCCCGTCGAGGGGCATCGGCCGGTCGACCCCGCCCGGCGGCAGCCCGAGGAGTTCGGCGGCCTGGTCGTTGTAGAGCGTCAGGCGCCCGCGGTCGTCGACGAGCAGGAGCCCCTCGCGCACCGAGTGCAGGACCCCCTCGTAGTAGTCGAAGAGGCGCCCCAGCTCCTCGGGGCCGCGGCCGCGGGTGACGCGCCGGAGGTAGCGGCTGAGCAGCCATGAGGCGACGGCGCCGAGCAGCACGGTGGTCGCGGCCGCGACGAGCACGAGGGCCAGACGCTCCTCGAGCGTGTCGGCGATGGCCGAGACGGTCACGCCCGCGGAGACGAGGGCCACGATCTCGCCGTCCGCCGAGCGGACCGGCACGACGGCGCGCACCGAGGGGCCGAGCGTCCCCGTGTAGGTCTCGGTGAACGACCGGCCCTCGAGCGCGGGGTCGATCGTGCCGACGAAGGGGCGGCCGATCTCGGCCGGGTCGGGGTGGGTGAGGCGGGTGCGGTCGGTCGTCATGATGGTGACGAAGTCGGTCGAGGTGTCGCGCATCAGGTCGAGGGCATAGGGCTGCAGCAGCGCGCTCGGGTCGGTCGTCGTCAGGGCGTCCCGCACGAACGGGTTGTCGGCGACGCCGGTGGCGAGGGCGAGGCACGCGCGGGCCGCCGAGGAGTCCGCGTCGGTGCGCGCGGTGCGGATCGTCCAGACGGCGGCGAGGGCCGCGATCAGCACGATCACGACCACCTGCAGCGCGAAGAGGCGCGCGGCGATGCTCCACCGGGGGTGGCGTCGGGTCATCGGGTCGCTCCTCGCTGCGCTGCGCATGACCAGTATGACCAGAACCTCGACGGTCGCGCCGCCGCAGGCGATGCTCGCCGGACGCACTCCGCAGACCGTCGACGACGACGTCGCCGGACATGAGAACGAGGAAGTCCCCATGGCTAGGACGCACAAGGGCGGCAGCACGCCCGCCGCCGGTGACACGACGACGACGGGCGGCGTCCGCACCAGGCGCCGCATCGACCGGTCGCACTGGCTCTACATCGCGGTGATCGTCGCCGTCGCGGCCGGCATCCTCGTCGGCCTCGTGGCCCCCGACGTCGCCGTGCAGCTCAAGCCGATCGGCACGGCCTTCGTGTCGCTCATCTCGATGATGATCGCCCCCGTCATCTTCTGCACGATCGTGCTCGGCGTCGGCTCGATCGCCAAGGCGGCGACCGTCGGCAAGGTCGGCGGGCTGGCGCTCGGCTACTTCATCGCGATGTCGACCTTCGCCCTGGCGATCGGCCTCGTCGTCGGCAACCTGGTGCACCCGGGCGAGGGGCTCATGGTCGGCTCGACCGGGTACGAGGCCCCCGCGTCGGAGGAGGCCGGCGGCACGGCCGGATTCCTGCTCGGGATCATCCCCGAGACGCTCGTCTCGTCGCTGACGTCGGGGTCGATCCTCCAGACGCTGTTCGTCGCCCTGCTCGTCGGATTCGCCCTGCAGCGGATGGGCTCGCGCGGCGCGACGATCCTCGAGGGGGTCCGCAATCTGCAGGTGCTGGTCTTCCGCATCCTCGCCATGATCATGTGGGTCGCGCCGATCGGCGCCTTCGGGGCCATCGCCGCCGTGGTGGGCGAGACCGGCGTCGCCGCCATCGTCGCCCTCGGCACCCTGATGATCGCCTTCTACATCACCTGCATCCTGTTCGTCGCGGTCGTGCTCGGCACGCTCCTGAAGCTCGTCACCGGCGTGAACATCTTCCGTCTGATGAAGTACCTCGGACGCGAGTACCTGCTGATCGTCTCGACGTCGTCGAGCGAGGTCGCGCTGCCCCGCCTCATCGCCAAGATGGAGCACCTGGGCGTCTCGAAGCCGGTCGTCGGCATCACCGTGCCCACGGGCTACTCGTTCAACCTCGACGGCACGGCGATCTACCTGACGATGGCGTCGCTGTTCATCGCCAACGCGATGGGCACGCCCCTCAGCGTCGGCGAGCAGATCTCGCTGCTGCTGTTCATGATGATCGCGTCGAAGGGCGCCGCCGGGGTCACCGGCGCCGGCATCGCGACCCTCGCCGGCGGGCTCCAGGCTCATCGTCCCGACCTCGTCGACGGCGTCGGCGTCATAGTGGGCATCGACCGGTTCATGTCCGAGGCCCGCGCGCTCACGAACTTCACCGGCAACGCCGTCGCCACCGTGCTCGTCGGCACCTGGACGAAGCAGATCGATAAGGACCGCGTCGAGACCGTCCTCTCGGGCGGGGCGCCGTTCGACGAGGCGACGATGAACGCCGACGGGCACGGCGCCGACGGGCACGGCGCCTCCCGGCCCGCGGTCGCTGACGCCGCCGCGGCGGGCGAGGCGCCCTCCGCCGCCGCCGTCGAGGCCGACGCCCGACGCTGAGACGTCCCCTGGCCGTGCGTGGGGCACGGCCAGGGGACCGGGCGTACCGTCGCCCCGGAGGCGCGGTGCGGGCCCTCGGATCACCGACGATCGCGAGAGCGCCGCCCGCAGAACGGATCCACCATGCTCGCCGGACGTCTGACCGTCACCACCCGCCGCTTCGAGGTCGTCGAGGTCCCCACCCCCGACGCCGGACCGGGAGAGGTCCGCATCGCTGTGGCCGCCGCCGGAGTCTGCCTGTCGGACGTCCATCTCATCCAGGGGTCGCTGACCCCGCTGCACCTGCCGGGCGACACCGTCACCCTCGGCCATGAGGTCGCGGGCACCATCGACCAGGTCGGCGACGGGGTCGCCCACCTCGCGGTCGGCGACCGCGTGCTGCTGCAGGCCGGTCAGGAGGACGACGGCCGCGTGCTCACCCGCGGCGTCGACTACGACGGGGGGTGGGCCGAGCACGCCGTCGCGCGAGCCGACACCGTCGTCCCCCTGCCGGCCGACCTGCCGTTCGAGCAGGCCTGCTTCATCCCCGACGCCGTCTCGACGCCATGGGCGGCGATCACCACCACGGCCGGCACCCGCCCCGGCACCGCCGTCGGCGTCTGGGGCGTCGGCGGACTCGGCGCCCACGCCGTGCAGCTGCTCTCGCTCGTCGGGGCGGCCCCGATCATCGCCGTCGACCCGCTGCCCCGGGCCCGCGAACGAGCACTCGCCTTCGGCGCCGACCTCGTCCTCGACCCGGCCGACCCGACCTTCGCCGAGCAGCTGGGCCGGGCCACCCAAGGTGCGGGGCTCGCCCGCGCCTTCGACTTCGCCGGGGTGCCCGCCGTCCGCGAGCAGGCCATCGCCTGCCTCGGATACCGCGGACGACTCACGCTCGTCGGCCTCACCGACGCGCCCCTCACCGTCGCCGACGGTACGCGCTTCAGCTATCTGCAGCAGCAGGTGCTCGGACACTACGGCTCGGAGCCCGCCGACGTGACCACGCTCGTGGCGCTCGCCGGTCAGGGCCGACTCGACTTCTCGCGATCCGTCAGCGCCACCGTCCCCCTGGCCGACGCGGCCCGGGCGGTCGAGATGCTCGAGCGCAAGGAGGGCGACCCGATCCGGATCGTGCTGGTGCCGTGACCGGGACGACCCGCGCCTCCTCGACACCCGCCTCCTCGGCCCGCGCTACCGCGGCGGGCGACCCGCTGCCCGAGCACGTCGACGTGCTCGTGGTCGGCGCGGGCCTGTCGGGGGTCGGCATGGCGGCGCGACTGCTGCGCGACTTCCCCGGGCGGACCCTCGCCGTCGTCGAGGCGCGTCACGCGATGGGCGGCACCTGGGACCTCTTCCGCTACCCGGGCGTCCGCTCCGACAGCGACATGTTCACCCTGGGCTACGCCGACCGGCCCTGGCGCGATCGCCGCTCGATCGCCCCGGGCGAGGCGATCCGCGACTACGTGCGCGACACGGCCGACGAGTCCGGCGTCGCCGACGTCGTCCGCTACGGGCACCGGGTGGTGTCGGCCGACTGGTCGAGCGCCGAGGCGCTCTGGACGGTCACCGTCGACGTCGAGGCCGCCGACCGGGCGGAAGCGGAGGCGCGCGTCGACGACCGCGCGGCGACCGTCGACGCCACCGACCGTCCCGGCCCGGCCGCGCCCCGCCGGGTCACCGTGACCTGCGGCGTCCTCGTCGCGTGCTCGGGCTACTACCGCTACGACGAGGGCTACACCCCCGTCTTCACCGGGCAGGACGACTTCACCGGCCGGGTGGTCCACCCTCAGCACTGGCCCGACGACCTCGACGTGACCGGACGACGCGTCGTCGTCATCGGCTCGGGCGCGACCGCGATCACGCTCGTCCCGGCCCTCGCCGAGCGGGCCGAGCACGTCACGATGCTGCAGCGCTCGCTGACGTACGTGCTGTCGCTGCCGTCCCGCCGTCGTCGGCCCCGTCTCTGGCGGCGGCTGCTCCCGGTGGGGATCGACGACGCGCTGACCCGGTGGCGGAGCATCGGCATGGCCCTGCTCAGCTATCAGGCGAGTCGGCGATCGCCCGCCCGCATGAAGGCGTTCCTCCGATCGGGCGTCGAACGGCGGCTGCCCGAGGGGTTCGACGTCGACCGGCACTTCCAACCGTCGTACGACCCCTGGGATCAGCGCCTGTGCGTCACCCCCGACGGAGCCCTGTTCGCGGCGCTGCGGGCCGGAACGGCGTCGATCGTCACCGACGGCGTCGAGCGTTTCGTGCCGGAGGGCGTGAGGGTCGAGGGGCGGGACGGGCAGGAGGCGCGGGTCGTGCCCGCCGACGTCGTCGTCACGGCGACGGGGCTCAACCTGCTGCTGTTCGGCGGCATGCGGCTGTCGGTCGACGGGGCGCCGGTCGACCCGGCGACGAAGCTGACGTACAAGGGGTTCATGCTGGCCGACGTGCCGAACTTCGCGTTCGCGATCGGGTACACGAACGCCTCGTGGACCCTGAAGATCGATCTCGTCGGGCGGTACCTCTCGCGGCTGCTCCGGCACATGGACCGGCGGGGGTGGCGGTGGGCCGCGCCGTCGTCGCCGACCCGGGAGGGGCGGACGATGCCGCTCATCGACCTCTCGAGCGGCTACGTCGCCCGGGGTCGGCACCTCCTGCCCCGTCAGGGGGTCCGGGCACCGTGGCGGATGCACCAGAACTACCCGCGCGACGTGCTGTCGATGCGCTTCAGCAGCCTCACCCGCGACGGCATGCGCTTCGGCCGCTGAATCGGGGCGCCGGGAGCCGGGAACCGGGTGTTGGAAGCCGGGCGTCGGGCGTCGCGAGTCGCGAGTCGCGGCTAGCCGACGACGGCCAGGGCGAACGGCAGCACCGCCGAGGCGCCGGCCCGCCGCAGCTCACGACCGGCGACGGTGATCGTCCAGCGGCTGTCGACGAGGTCGTCGACGAGCAGCACGGGCCCCTCGACCGTGGCGAGCGCCGCGGCGAGCTCGGGTCCGACCTCGAACGACTGCCACACGTCGGCCAGGCGGTAGACGCTGTTGCCGCCCTGGCCCCGACCGGTCGAGGGCCGGGTCGCCGTCAGCGTTCCGAGCAGGGGGAGCCGCCCGACCGTGCTGATCGCCTCGGCGAGCGATCCGACCAGCAGGGGCCTCGACGTCGACGGCAGGGCGACCACGCCGACGGGGCGTTCGGCCCAGGGCCAGTCGCGGAGCACGCGGACCACCCCGTCGAGCAGGTTCTTCGAGAGGGGAGCGTCGGGTGCCGACACGGCGAACACCTCGCGGAGCGTCGTGCCCCAGCCGAGGTCGGTCAGGCGGGCGAGAGCGCGACCCTGCTCGAGGCGCTCGCCGTCGGCGATCTTCCCCTTGACGGGCACGCCGGCGCGATCGGCGCCGGTCGGCCACTGCGCGCGAGGGTCGATCTCGACCCCGACGCGGTCGAGCGAGGTCGAGGCGGACGACGCGGCGGCGCCGTCGACGCCGGTGGGGTACCAGGCGCCGGCGCAGACGTCGCACCGACCGCACGGCTTCGCGTCGGGATCGTCGAGGTCGACCTGGAGCATCTGCATGCGGCAGGTGGTGGCGTGCTGGTAGTCGAGCATCGACTGCTGCTCGGCCACCCGAGCGGTGGCGATGCGGTCGTAGCGCTCGGCGTCGTAGACCCAGGGTCGCCCCGTGCTCACCCAGCCGCCCTGCACGCGCCGCACGGCCCCGTCGACGTCGAGCACCTTGAGCATCAGCTCGAGCGGGGTGCGCTTGACGTCGACCCGGGCCTCGAGGGCCGGTGTCGACAGCGGCGTCTCGCTCAGCTCGGCGAGCACGGCCGAGGCCCGTGCCTCGGACGGCATCGAGGCCGTGGCGAAGTACTGCCAGATCTCGGCGTCCTCCGTGCCGGGCAGCAGGAGCACGTCGGCGTTGTCGGTCGCGCGACCGGCGCGACCGATCTGCTGGTAGTACGCCACGGGCGACGAGGGGGCGCCGAGGTGGATGACGAAGCCGAGATCCGGCTTGTCGAACCCCATGCCGAGGGCACTCGTCGCGACGAGCGCCTTGAGATCGTTGTCTTTCAGCCGCTGCTCGAGCTGCTCGCGCTCTTCGGGGTCGGTGCGGCCCGAGTACGAGCGGACGTCGTGGCCGGCCTCGCGCAGCAGGCGGGCGGTGTCGTCGGCCGCCGAGATGGTGAGCGTGTAGATGATGCCGCTGCCCGGAAGGTCGGCCAGGTGGCTGAGGAGCCAGCCGAGCCGGTCGCGCGACGTCGGCAGCTGCAGCACGCCGAGCCGGAGGGAGGCGCGGGCCAGCGAGCCGCGGATGGTCAGGACGTCGTCGCCCGGCCCCACCGCGAGCTGCTCGGCGACGTCGGCGACGACGCGGGCGTTGGCCGTCGCGGTCGTCGCGAGGACGGGCACCCCCGCGGGCAGGGTGCGGATGAGATCGGCGAGTCGCCGGTAGTCGGGGCGGAAGTCGTGGCCCCAGTCGGAGATGCAGTGGGCCTCGTCGACGACGAGCATGCCGAGGCGGGCGATGAGCACCGGCAGCTGCTCGTCGCGGAAGCGCGGGTTGTTGAGTCGCTCGGGCGAGACGAGCAGCACGTCGATCTCGTCGTCGACGAGCTGCTGCTGCACGTCGGACCACTCGTGCGCGTTCGCGGAGTTGACCGCCACGGCCCGGACCCCGGCTCGCGCGGCGGCGGCGACCTGATCGCGCATGAGCGCGAGCAGGGGAGAGACGAGCAGCGTCGGGCCCGTGCCCCGACGGCGCAGCAGCAGGGTCGCGATGAAGTAGACCGCCGACTTGCCCCATCCGGTGCGCTGGACGACCAGGGCCCGGCGACGGTCGGCCACGAGGGCCCTGATGGCCTCGAGCTGACCGTCGTGGAACACCGCGTCGTCGCGACCCGTCAGCGCCCGGAGAAGTTCGAGGGCTTCGGCGTCGATGTCGGTCGTGGTGCTCGTCGAGGTCATGCCGTCATGCTGTCAGACGCCACCGACAGAGCCGCGGCGCCGTCGGGGGCCGCGCCGCGCCTCCTCGGCGGTCCCGCGGGGCGGGGTCAGGCGTCGGGCGCGGCGCGTCGGCCGAGCTCGACCACGACGAACGATCCGATCGTCCCGGCGACGAGGGCGAACAGCGCACCCGGCGTGCCCCAGGTCTTCCTGCCGAAGGCCTGGTCGACGGAGGGGCCGCCGGGGCCCGCGGCGACGGCGGCGGCCGCGGCGATCAGCACGGCGTTGTACTCGAAACCGCCGGAGGTGTTCCAGGGGCCCTTGGAGCCGTGCACCTTGCGGACGGCCGTGACCATCGTAGCGACGACGCTGGCCGCGGCGAGCGGGGTCGCGGCGCCGAGCGCGAGAGCCGCTCCGCCGGCCGTCTCGGAGATCGCGACGAGACGCGCGTTGCGGGCGGCGGGGTGCATGCCCGTCCCGGCCATCATCTGCTCGGTGCCCTCCAGCCCGGGGCCGTCGAAGGCGCCCGTCAGCTTCTGCAGGCCGTGGCCCACGAAGAGGCCGCCGATGGTCACGCGGAGGAGTGTCGATGCAAGGCTCATCAGACTTTCCTACCCGGTCGCCTGCAGCAGCGCCCAGAGTTCCGCCCGATCGGCGAATCCGTCGAGCGACAGGCCGAGCGTGCGCTCGACCTTCGCGACCCTCGCGCGGAGGCTGTGGCGGTGCAGGCCGAGCTGCCGCGCGGCGGGCTCCCAGGCGCCGTTGTGCTCGAGCCAGACGCGGCTGCACGCGAGCAGCTCGTCGCCGTCGTCGAGGGCGCGCACGGGGGCCAGGCGCGTGTCCGCCAGTCGCGCGGCCTCGTCCGTCCAGAGGGCGGCCACGAGACCGCCTGCGGCGACGCGCGACCAGGGGACCACCGCCTCCTCGTCCCCGGAGGCGCCGGCCCCGGCCTGCGCGAGGGCGAGGGCCCGTCGCGCCTGACCGAGCGCCCCGGCCAGCCGGTCGTGTCCGACCACGTCCGAGACGCCCACCCGGAGGCCGTGCGCCGCGGCCAGGGCGACGAGGTCGATGGCCCCGGGGGTCGCCAGCACGACGAGCTGATCGCCGAGCGGTGCGACGAAGACGTCGGAGCGCCCGGCGGCGACGCGCTCGACGGCGTCGATCGCGAGGGCGGCAGAGCGCTCGGGAGGCGCGATCAGGGCCACGACGGAGGGGCCGTCCGCGAGTCCGACGCCCACGGAGCGGGTGATGGCCCGAGCGACGTCGACGCGTCCCGACACGAGCAGCGCCCACACCTGCGCCCACAGCTCGCGCTGACCGCGCAGTCGGGCGGCGTCGCGGTCGAGGGTGGTCTCGGCGAGGGCCACGACGCTCGTCACGACGGCCCGGGCCGCGAGGTCGAGATCACGGCTCGTGACGACGGCGAGCACGCCGCGCAGCTCGTCGCGGCGGCCGAGCGTCTGCAGCGTCGTCACCGAGGTGGGCCCCACGACCGTGCTGCTCGCGCGCGCCCCCCGGCGCAGGAGGCGCACGGCCTCGTCGTCGACCCGTCGCGGGTCGTCGGGCGCGATCGCTCCGGCGGGCGGCCCCTCCGGCGCGGGGCCGCTCCGGTCGGGCGCCGCCGCGTGCCGGCGAGCGCCGTCCGACCCGAAGAGCAGCACCGCGCCCGAGAGCTGCTCGGCGAGCACCCGCAGCACCGCCTCGAGCCCGCCCTCGCCGATCGCCGCGACCGAGACGGCGCGCTGGGCCCGCAGCGTCCAGAGATCCCTGGCCCGCGCCTCCTGGGCGATGAGGTCGGCGGCCCAGCGGACGACGGCGATGAACGGGGTGCGGTACGGCACCTCGACGACGGGCACCCCACGGGCCGAGGCGGCCACGACGAGCTCGACGGGCGTGCCGCGGTGCCGCACCTCGGTGCCGAAGCCGAGGGCCACCACGCCCGCGACGACGAGGCGCTCGACGTACGCGTCGTAGTCGGGCGGCCCGGCGGCGTCGTCGAACTGGGTGCCGGTGGTCAGCAGCATCGTCGACTCGGCGACGAACGGCGACGGGTCGAGCAGGTCCGAGCTGTGCACCCACGAGAGGGGCAGGTCGAGACGGGTGGTCGGGTCCAGCAGTCGCAGCCCGAGGGCCTGCTCGCGGACGAGGGCCCGCACGGTCGGTCGCATGCCCCGACGTTAGCGCTCCGGTGTGCCGATCCGGCAGCTCGGACGGCGAATTGCGACGGATCGGCAGTTCAGGAGGCGCGCCCCGCCTCCCTAGAGTCGCCGCAAGTCGAATGGAGCACCGCATGAGCACCACCACCGTCACCACGCCGCGCGGCGGGCCCGGCCTCGAGCAGCGCCGGCGCCTCGTCACCGAGATCCCCGGCCCGCGCAGCCGCGAGCTCATGGAGCGCAAACGGCAGGCCGTGGCCGCCGGCGTCGGCGTCAGCCTCCCGGTCTTCACCGAGGCGGCCGGCGGGGGAGTCCTCACCGACGTCGACGGCAACACCCTCATCGACCTCGGCTCGGGCATCGCCGTCACCGGCGTCGGCAACTCCGCCCCCGCCGTGGTCGACGCCGTCGTCGAGCAGGTGCAGCGCTTCACCCACTCGTGCTTCATGATCACCGCGTACGACGGCTACGTCGCGGTCTGCGAGGCCCTGAACCGCATCACCCCCGGCGATCACGACAAGCGCACCGCCCTGTTCAACACCGGCGCCGAGGCCGTCGAGAACGCGATCAAGATCGCCCGCTCGTACACCGGGAAGACCGCCGTCGTCGCCTTCGACCACGCCTACCACGGCCGCACCAACCTCACGATGGCGCTCACCGCCAAGGCGATGCCCTACAAGACCGGCTTCGGCCCCTTCGCCCCCGAGATCTACCGGGCGCCCCTGTCGTACCCGTATCGCGACGGCGGGCTGAGCGGCCCCGAGGCGGCGGCCCGGGCCATCTCGCAGATCGAGAAGCAGATCGGCGCCGGCTCGCTCGCCGCGGTCGTCATCGAGCCCATCCAGGGCGAGGGCGGCTTCATCGTCCCCGCCGAGGGGTTCCTCCCCGCCCTCGTCGACTGGTGCCGCGCGAACGACGTCGTCTTCATCGCCGACGAGGTCCAGACCGGCTTCGCCCGCACGGGCCGGATGTTCGCCAGCGAGCACGAGGGGATCGTCCCCGACCTGGTCGTCACCGCCAAGGGCATCGCGGGCGGTCTCCCGCTGTCGGCCGTCACCGGCCGCGCCGAGATGATGGACGCCCCGCACGTCGGCGGCCTCGGCGGCACCTACGGCGGCAACCCCCTCGCCTGCGCCGCCGCCCTCGCCGCCATCGACTCGTTCGAGAACGACGGCCTCGTCGAGCGGGCCGAGCGCATCGGCGAGCTGCTGCTCGACCGACTGCACCGCCTGCAGGCCTCCGACCCGCGCCTCGGCGACGTCCGCGGCCGAGGCGCCATGATCGCCGTCGAGCTCGTCGACCCCCTCAGCGGCGAACCCGACCCGGGGCTCACCGGCCGCGTCGTCGCCCACTGCCACGCCAACGGCGTCATCGTGCTCACCTGCGGCACCCACGGCAACGTCATCCGGTTCCTCCCGCCGCTCACCATCGGCGACGACCTGCTCCAGGACGGCCTCGACGTCGTCGCCGAGGCACTGGCGGCGAACCGATGAGCACCCTCGCAGGAGGCGCGGCGACCTTCGCCGTCCACGACCCCGCCACGGGAGACGAACTCGCCCGGGTCCCCGACCAGACGCCGGCCGACGCCGTCCGCGCCCTCGACCGGGCCGTCGCCGCCGCGGACGCCTGGGCCGCGACCCCTCCACGAGCGCGCGGCGAGATCCTCCGCCGAGCCTTCGACCTGCTCATGGAGCGCCGCGACGAGTTCGCCCTCCTGATGTCGCAGGAGATGGGCAAGCCGCTCGCGGAGGCCCGGGGAGAGGTGACCTACGGCGGCGAGTTCCTCCGCTGGTTCTCCGAGGAGGCGGTCCGCATCGACGGACGCTTCGGCCCCAACCCCGAGGGCACGGGCACCATGGTCGTCACCCACCGCCCCGTGGGCCCCAGCTACCTCATCACGCCGTGGAACTTCCCGCTCGCCATGGCGACCCGCAAGATCGCCCCGGCGCTCGCCGCGGGCTGCACGGTCGTGATCAAGCCCGCCGACCTGACCCCGCTGACGACGATCCGGTTCGCCGAGCTGCTCGCCGAGGCGGGTCTGCCCGACGGCGTGCTGACCGTCCTGACGACGACCGACTCGAAGGGCGTCACCGCTCCGCTGCTGGCCGACCCGCGCCTCCGGAAGCTCTCGTTCACCGGGTCGACCGCGGTCGGCCGCGTCCTGCTCGCCCAGGCCGCCGAGAACGTGCTGCGCACCTCGATGGAGCTCGGCGGCAACGCCCCCTTCATCGTCCTGGCCGACGCCGACCTCGACGCCGCGGTCGACGGCGCGATGCTCGCGAAGTTCCGCAACACGGGGCAGGCCTGCACGGCCGCCAACCGGCTGCTCGTGCACGAGTCGATCGCCGACGAGTTCACCCGGCGTCTCGCCGAGCGGGTCTCGGCGCTCGTCGTCGGGCGGGGCACCGACGACGGCGTCGACATCGGCCCGCTCATCCACGACCGCGCCGTGGCATCGTGCGCGGCCTTCGTCGACGACGCGGTCCGACGCGGAGCCCGCGTCGTCGTCGGGGGGACTGCCCTCGACGGCCCCGGATCGTTCTTCGCCCCGACCGTGCTCGCAGACGTCCCCCGCGACGCCGCCGTCCTGCACGACGAGGTCTTCGGCCCCGTCGCCCCGATCACGACCTTCTCGGACGAGGACGACGCGGTCGCCCTCGCCAACGACACCCCGTACGGTCTCGTCGCCTACCTGTTCACGACCGACCTCGCCTCGGCGCACCGCCTGCTCGGGCGCCTGCGGACCGGCATGCTGGGCGTCAACACCGGCCTCGTCTCGAACGCCGCGGCGCCCTTCGGCGGCGTCAAGCAGTCCGGGGTCGGCCGCGAGGGCGGACGCGAGGGCATCCACGAGTACCTCGACACCACGTACGCGCTCGTGCCGACCGGCTGAGAGCGGGCTGCGCACGCCCGCGAACCCGACCCGCCCCGCCGACCCGCCCGCCGCTCCACCCCGAGAGGACACCATGCCGACGCTGCAGAACTTCATCGACGGAGAGCTCGTCGACGCCCACGGCGTCGAGACCCTCGATCTCGTCTCACCCGTCACCGACGAGATCGTCGCCGTCTCGCCGATCTCCGACGGCGTCGACGTCGACCGGGCCGTCGACGCGGCCCGACGGGCCTTCGCGGGCTGGGGGCGCAGCACGCCGTCCGTCCGCCAGGCGGCTCTGCTCGCCCTGGCCGACGCGCTCGAGCAGCACAGCGACGAGCTCGTCGACGCCCAGCACCGCAACACGGGCCAGCCCAAGGCGATCATCGCCGCCGAGGAGGTCGCCGTCGGGGCCGACCAGCTCCGGTTCTTCGCCGGCGCGGCCCGCCGGCTCGACGGGATCGCGTCGGGGGAGTACCTCGACGGTCTGACCTCGACCGTGCGACGGGAGCCCATCGGCGTCGTCGCCCAGGTCACGCCCTGGAACTACCCGCTGATGATGGCCCTCTGGAAGATCGGCCCGGCGCTCGCTGCCGGGAACACCATCGTGCTGAAGCCGAGCGACACGACACCCGAGTCGACCCTCGTGCTCGCTCGCCTGACCCGGGGGATCCTGCCCGACGGCGTCCTCAACGTCGTCCTGGGCGACGCGTCGACCGGCCGCACCCTCGTGGAGCACCCCGTCCCGGGTCTCGTCGCGATCACCGGTTCGGTCCGGGCCGGCGTCGCCGTGGCGTCCTCGGCCGCGAACCGGGTCGCCCGCGTGCACCTCGAGCTCGGCGGCAAGGCCCCGGCGGTCGTCTTCGACGACGTGGACGTCGACGTCGTCGGCCCGGCGCTCGCCGAGGCGGCGTTCTTCAACGCGGGTCAGGACTGCACGGCCGTCACCCGGGTCATCGTCCACGAATCCCTGCACGACGCCCTCGTCGAGGCGCTCGTCCGCGCCGCCGAGGCGACGACGACGGGCCCCGACGCGGGCGACGACGCCTCGTACGGGCCGCTGAACAACGCGCGGCACTTCGCCGCGGTCAGCGGCGTCATCGACGCGCTGCCCGCTCACGCCACCGTCGCGACGGGCGGCGTCCGCGTGGGCGACGCCGGTCTCTTCTTCGCGCCGACCGTCGTGACCGGGGTCCGCCAGGACGACGACGTCGTGCAGAGCGAGGTCTTCGGCCCCGTCGTCACGGTGCAGTCGTTCCGCACCGCCGACGAGGCGCTCGAGCTCGCCAACGGCGTGCCCTACGCTCTCGCCTCGAGCGTGTGGACCGACAGCCACACCACGGCCGAGCGCTTCGCCCGCGACCTCGACTTCGGCTGCGTCTGGATCAACACGCACATCCCGCTGGCGGCCGAGATGCCCCACGGCGGGTTCAAGCGCTCGGGCTACGGGAAGGACCTCAGCGCCCACGGCGTCGACGACTACACGCGGGTGAAGCACGTGATGAGCGCGCACGCCTCGCCCCGCCGGGTCTGACGCGCACCGACGCGCCCCACCCGCCGCCCGTTCCCCGACCACGCCCACCGACCACACCACCACCGACGGAGCACGCATCATGACCGAGACCCTCATCAGCGACGTCGTCGTCATCGGCGCCGGAGCCTCCGGGCTCACCGCCGCCACCGACCTCCGCGCCGCCGGCCTGACCGTCACGGTGCTCGAGGCCCGCGATCGCGTCGGCGGACGCCTCCGGACGGAGACGATCGACGGGGCGATGCTCGAGCTCGGCGGGCAGTGGGTCTCTCCCGACCAGACGGCGCTCATCGCCACCCTCGACGACCTCGGGCTCCCCACCTACTCGCGCTGGCGCGACGGCGATAGCGTCTACGTCTCACCCGACGGGACGGCCTCGCGCTTCACGGGCGACATCTTCCCAGCCTCCGACGTCACGCAGTCCGAGATCGAGCGCCTCATCGAGGTGATGGACGCCCTCGTCGCCGAGATCGACGTCGCGGCGCCGTGGTCGCATCCCCGGGCCCACGAGTACGACCACGTGTCGTTCGCCGGCTGGCTCGAGCAGCAGACCGACGACGTCGAGGCGCGCGACAACATCGCGCTGTTCATCGCCGACGCGATGCTCACGAAGCCCGCCCACGCGTTCTCCCTGCTGCAGGCCCTCCAGATGGCCTCGAGCGCCGGAAGCTTCAGCAACCTCGTCGACGCCGACTTCATCCTCGACAAGCGGGTCGTCGGCGGGCTCCAGGGCGTGCCCCTCGCGCTGGCCGCGTCCCTCGGAGGCGACGTCCGTCTCGGGCAGCCCGTCGACCGGCTCGAGTGGTCCGACGCCGGCGTCGTCGCCACCACCCCCTCGCTGCGCGTCGAGGCCCGCTACGCCGTCGTCGCGGTGCCGCCGAACCTGTACTCGCGGATCGACTACGTCCCCGCCCTGCCGGCGAAGCGACTGCAGTGGCACCAGCACGTCTCGCTCGGTCTCGTCATCAAGGTGCACGCGGTCTACGAGACGCCGTTCTGGCGCGAGTCGGGTCTGTCGGGCACCGCGTTCAGCCCCTATCAGGTGGTGCACGAGGCGTACGACAACTCGAACCACGACGACCCGCGCGGCACCCTCGTGGGGTTCGTCAGCGACGAGAAGGCCGACCGTCTGCTGGCCCTGCCGGCCGACGAGCGACGCCACGAGATCCTCGGGTCGCTGGCGTCGTACTACGGCGAGGAGGCCCTCTCTCCGGCCGTCTACTACGAGAGCGACTGGGTCTCCGAGGAGTGGACCGGCGGCGCCTACGCCACGAGCTTCGACCTCGGCGGGCTCTCGCGCTGGGGGCACGACCAGCGCGTGCCCGTCGGCCCGATCCGCTTCTCGTCGAGCGACATCGCGGCGGAGGGGTTCCAGCACGTCGACGGGGCCATCCGCGTCGGCCACGACGTCGCGGCCGAGATCGTCGCCGACCACCGGGCCTGACCGCGCCGCGGTCCGCACCACCCGCTCCGCCCCGCACCCCGCCCGCACCCCGCCCGCACCCGCTCGCGCACCGCCCCGTCCCACCCGATCCGGAAGGCGCCACCCCGTGAGATCCGTCATCGTCGGCTACCTCGACACCCCCGCCGGGCGAGACGCCCTGGCCCTCGGCGCCGCCCTCGCGGCGACGCTCGGTCTGCGTCTCGATCTCGTGCTCGTCCTGCACGACGAGGGGCGCGCCTCCCTCGTGCCCGTCGGTCCGTCGTACGAGCGACATCTCGACGATCTCGCCGAGGGGTGGCTGAAGGAGGCGCGGGCCGGGCTCCCGGAGTCCGTCGCGTCGACCGCGCACGTCGTCCGGGCCGAGACCTTCGCCGAGGGTCTCGTGACGGCTGCCGGGGATCTCGGCGCCGACGCCATCGTCATCGGCGCCGGCAAGGAGGGCGCCTTCGGCCGTCTGCACCTCGGCAGCGTCGGCGGGGTGCTCGTGCACTCGGCGCCGGTGCCCGTGGCCATCGCCCCGGCGGGTCTCGCCGGCCGCGGGGTGCACCGCTTCGGGACGATCACGGCCGCCGTCGGCACGCGCGCCGGCGCCCGGGCGGTCGTCGACTCGGCCATCGCCGTGGCCTCGGCCGCGCGGCTCCCGCTCCGACTCGTGTCGCTCGTCCCCCTCGACGTCGCCGACGGCACCGGTTCGGTCGACACCCGTGATCGCGCCGACGACCGGCACGCCGTCGCCCGCGAGCACGCCGAGGGGCTCCGCGACGTGGCACTCCGCACCGTGCCCGATCGCGTCGACGTCACCGTCGAGATCGCCGCGGGCCCGCGCATCGGCGACGCGATCCGCGATCTGACCTGGACCGCCGACGAGCTCGTCTTCGTCGGGTCGAGTCGTCTGGCGCAGCCCCACCGGCTGTTCCTCGGGAGCGTCGCCGCGAAGATCGTGCGCGGCGTGCCCGTCCCCCTCGTGGTGGTTCCTCGTGACCACGATCCCCGCAGCACCCGACCCGACCCCGGATCCGACGGGGTCGTGCACGAAGGGACCACCCCATGAGCATCCTCAAGAAGTCCGGAGTGACCGCCGACGGGGCGATCTCCTCGAAGGGTCTGAGCGCCGGCAGCGTCGGCCTGATCGGCGCGGTCGTCATCGGCATCTCGTGCATCGCGCCCGCCTACACGCTGACCGGGGCCCTCGGGCCCACCATCGCGCAGGTCGGCACGCACCTGCCCGCGATCTTCCTCGTCGGCTTCATCCCGATGCTCCTCGTGGCGTTCGGCTATCGCGAGCTCAACAGCGCCATGCCCGACAGCGGCACGTCGTTCACCTGGGGCGTCCGCGCCTTCGGGCCGTGGATCGGCTGGATGGCCGGCTGGGGGCTCGTCGTCGCCACGATCGTGGTGCTGAGCAATCTGGCCGGCATCGCCGTCGACTTCTTCTACCTGCTGCTCGGTCAGCTCTTCGGCAACCCCGCGCTGGCCGACCTGGCCGCCGATCCGGTCGTCAACGTCGTGACCTGTCTGGCGTTCATGGCGGGGGCCACGATCATCTCGTACCGCGACATGCAGACGACGCAGAAGGTCCAGTACTGGCTCGTCGGCTTCCAGCTGATCGTGCTGATCGGCTTCGCCGTCGTCGCGTTCGTCCGGGTGGGCGGCGGATCGGCGTTCGACGCGACGGGGATCTCCCTCGACTGGTTCAACCCGTTCAGCGTGCCGACCTTCTCGGCCTTCGCCGCGGGACTGTCGCTGTCGATCTTCATCTTCTGGGGCTGGGACGTCACGCTGACGATGTCGGAGGAGACCAGCGGCTCGCGCACCACCCCGGGCCGTGCAGCGACGCTGACGGTCGTCATCATCGTGCTCGTCTACCTGCTCGTGTCGCTCGCCTCCATGTCGTTCGCCGGTCTCGGGGCCGACGGCGTCGGTCTCGGCAATCCGGACATCCAGGGCAACGCCTTCTCGGCCCTGGCCGGCCCCGTGCTCGGTCCGCTGGCGATCCTCATGTCGCTCGCCGTGCTCAGCAGCTCCGCGGCCTCGCTGCAGTCGACCTTCGTCTCGCCCGCCCGCACCCTGCTGGCGATGGGGCACTACGGAGCCCTCTCGCCGAAGTTCGCCCGCGTCTCGCCCCGGTTCTTCACGCCCGGCTACGCCACCCTCGCCTCGGCGGTCGTCGCGAGCGTGTTCTACGCCGTGATGCGGTTCATCAGCGAGGACGTGCTCTGGGACACCATCACGACCCTCGGCATGATGATCTGCTTCTACTACGGGCTCACGGCCTTCGCCTGCGTCTGGTACTTCCGTCGCCAGTGGCGGACGGGCGCGCGCAACCTGTTCTTCCAGATCGTCGCGCCGGGCGTCGGCGGGATCATCCTCGCCGTCCTCTTCGTCACCACGCTGATCGACAGCATGGATCCGGAGTACGGCAGCGGCTCGCAGATCGGCGGCGTCGGCCTGGTCTTCGTGCTGGGCGTGCTGATCCTCGTGGCCGGCGTCGTGGTGATGCTCGTCAACGCGCGACTGCGGCCGGCGTTCTTCCGCGGCGAGGGGCTGCGGGCCGGCGTCGCGGGCGACGAGCGCGAAGGGCAGGCCGCGCTGCCCGAGTGACGGTCGCCGCGCTGCACGGACGTGCAGCGACACGGGGCGGCCGGGGGCCGGGGGAGGAGCAGACTGACGGGATGTCCCGTCGAGCCCCGCGCCCCCGCCCCACGTCCGTCCCGCGCCTGATCGGCCGTCTCGCCCTCGGAGCCGTCCTCGTGCTCGCGGGCGTCAGCCACCTGAGCTTCGCCCGCGACGACTTCCAGGCGCAGGTGCCCGAGTGGCTGCCCTTCGACGACGACGCGGTCGTGCTCGCGTCCGGGGTCGTCGAGATCACGCTCGGCGGGGCGCTCCTCGTGCTCGGAAAGAAGCGCGTGGCGGTGGGCTGGGTCGTCGCCGCGTTCTTCGTCGCGATCTTCCCCGGCAACATCTCGCAGCTCGTCACGCACACCGACGCGTTCGGTCTCGACACCGACACGAAGCGGGCCGTCCGCCTGATCGGCCAGCCCCTCCTCGTCCTCCTCGCGCTCTGGTCGACCGGCGCCTGGCGCGACCGCGCGGCGCTCCGCTCGCAGCTGACGCGCTCGAAGTAGTCGCCTCCGGCGGCGACGGCCGAGGAGGCGCGGCACGGCTCAGTCGGGCAGCACCAGCGAATCGAAGTGGTCGCGCAGCTGCTGCTCGACGTCGACGCTGCTCGGGTCGATCAGCCACTGCAGCTGGATGCCGTCCCACAGGGCGACGAGACCGGCGGCGGCCCGGGCCGGGTCGACACCGGGCCGGAGGCGGCCTCTCGACTCGAGATCGCGGAACCCCTCCGCGTACTCGGCCCGGAGGCCCTCGAACCGGGCCGCCACATAGCCGCGCACGGGTGCGTCCTCCGTCGCGGCCTCGCCGGCGAGCACGGCGTACAGGGCGATCAGCCCGGGCACGGTCTCGTTGTAGCGCGCCTGGCGGAGCACCCCCTCCCGGAAGTCCTGATCGGGGGCGGCGTCGAGCGGGATGCCGCTCGTCATCGCGTCACGGCGCTCGAGGACGGCGCGCAGCAGGGCGCGCTTCGACGGGAAGTAGTGCAGCAGTCCGGTCTGGCTGACGCCGACCCGGTCGGCGACCTCCTGGAGCGAGCCGCCGCGGTAGCCCCGCGTCGAGAACACCTCGAAGGCGGCGTCGACGATCGCCGCACGCCGCTCCGTCGACTTCGCGTACGGGCCGCGAGGTCCCCGGGCGCTGCGCGGGGCGGCGGGCGCGTCGGTCTCGGCGGGGGCGGGATCTGCGGTCATGACGGGAACTCTACGGCCGACCCGCACCTCCTCGGGTCAAATCCGAGTGAGCACTCGGAATTGTGTTAGGTTCGGCGGGTCCCGTCCACGATGAAGTGAGTCACGATGAGCCCTCTCAGTCGACGTCAACTGCTCGGCTTCGGCCTGAGCGCCGGCGCCGCCGCGCTGCTCGCGGGGTGCGCCACGCCCGGCACGACCTCGGTCAACACGCTGCCGACCATCCCGCCGGCCACCGGCCGCGTCCGCCTCGAGTACTGGGCCTGGCTCAAGGGCCTCGACCAGGTGACCGACCTGTACAACCGCAGCCAGGACCGCGTCCAGGTCGACACGGTCTTCATCCCGGGTGGCAACGCCGGCGGCTATCAGAAGCTGTACTCGGCGCTGGCGGCGGGCGCCGGACCCGACATCGCGCAGGTCGAGCTGCGGTCGCTGCCCGAGTTCCTGCTGGCGAACGGCGTCGTCGACCTCTCGCGCTACGGGATCGACCGGTACCGCGAGCTCTACGACCCCACCCTCTGGAACCAGGTCAGCTACACGGGCGGCGTCTACGCCGTCCCGCAGGACAGCGGCCCCATGGGCATGTTCTACCAGCCGGCCGTCTTCGACCGG
The DNA here is from genome assembly GCF_001422285.1 of Frigoribacterium sp. Leaf263. Lineage (GTDB taxonomy): Bacteria > Actinomycetota > Actinomycetes > Actinomycetales > Microbacteriaceae > Frigoribacterium. The sequence goes on along the minus strand of NZ_LMMO01000003.1, from coordinate 1,008,000 downwards.
GTCGGCGCCTCCGTTCCCGCCACCTGGGACGACTGGGCCGCCGTCGGGGCCGAGCTGAAGGGCGCGGGCGTGCTGATGGACTCGTTCCCGCTCGCCGACGCGTCGCCGTTCGCCGCGTACGCCACCCAGGCCGGGGCCTCGTGGTTCCGCGCGGAGGACGACGGCTGGGTCATCGACATGACCGACGAGGCGACGATGAAGGTCGCGGCGTTCTTCGACGAGGCGATCGACGACGGGATCGTCACGACCGCCTACGGCGCGTACACGCCCGCCTGGTTCTCGGCCGCGGCCGACGGGAAGATCGCGTCGGTCGCGACGGGCTCGTGGGGCGACGCCCTCATCGAGGGCGTCAGCGGCGCCTCGGGCAAGTGGCGTGCCGCGCCCCTGCCGACCTGGGAGGGCGGCTACGCGTCGTCGTTCCTCGGCGGGTCGACGGCGGCGATCCTGGCCAACAGCCAGCACCCGAAGGAGGCCCTCGACTTCGCCGTCTGGATGACGACGACCCCCGAGGGCGTCAACGCGCTGATCGAGTACTGCGGCATCGGCTGGTCGCCGGCGCGCGACGTCGTGGGCGACCTCCGCGAGAAGCCCAGCGAGTTCTTCAGCGGCCAGAACTACAACCAGGAGGTGTTCGTGCCCGCCACGAAGGAGTCCAGCCAGAACCAGGACTGGAGCTGGTGGCCCGTCACGCAGCAGTCGTTCAACATCCTCAGCGACGGATTCCGCGGCAAGGCCTCGGGCGGAACCCTCGTCGACGCGGTGGTGCAGGCCGAGAAGGACATCATCACGGTCATGAAGAACAAGGGCCTCTCGATCCGCAAGGCCGACGCATGAGCGCCGGGATGGAGACGCGCCCCGAGACCGCGGCGGCGACCCGGGCCACCGCGCCCGGTCGAGGGCGCGACTCGGACGGGTCGCGACGAGCGAGGGGCGCCTCGTCGGCCGCCACGAAACGCGCCCCGTGGGTGCTGCTGTTCCCGTTCCTCGCGCTGTTCCTGCTGACCTTCCTCGTGCCGATCCTCATGGCCCTCGTGTCGAGCTTCACGCAGGTGAGGCGCGGCGGGCTCTTCGGCGAGACCGGCGTCGTGACGCAGTTCGCGGGGTTCTCGAACTACGCGCAGGTGCTCGGCGACCCCAACTTCACCGCCTCGATCGGTCGCATGTTCCTGTTCGGCATCGTGCAGGTGCCGCTCATGCTCATCCTCTGCACGGTGCTGGCCCTGCTGCTCGAGTCGGCGTCGGCGAAGTGGCCGGGGCTGTTCCGCGCCGCGTACTTCCTGCCGTACGGGGTGCCGGGCGTCATCGCGACCATCCTCTGGTCGTTCCTCTACGTGCCGGGTCTCAGCCCGATCATCGACGTGGCCGAGACGTTCGGCGTCTCGCCCGACTTCCTCGGGCCGAACACGGTCCTCTGGTCGATCGCGAACATCGTCACCTGGAGCTACACCGGCTACAACATGCTGATCATCATCGCCCAGCTGAAGTCGATCCCGGTCGAGCTCTACGAGGCGGCGAAGGTCGACGGGGCGACGCCGCTCCGGGTCGCGACGAGCATCCAGCTGCCGCTGATCCGGCCCGCGCTCCTCCTGACCGCGGTCTTCTCGATCATCGGCACCCTCCAGCTGTTCGCCGAGGCGCAGGTGCTGCAGCGCGTCGCACCGGCCATCGACAGCCAGTACACGCCGAATCTCAGCGCCTACACGACCGCCTTCGCCTACAACGACTACAACGTCGCCGCTGCGCAGTCCGTGCTGATCGCGCTCGTCGCGTTCACGCTGTCGATCGTGTTCCTCACCATCACGAACAGGAAGTCCGCATGAGCCCCCGCGCCACGGTCGCCGAGCACGCCACCGAGACCGAGTCGATCGTCACCGCCGGGCAGAGCGGGAGGCGCGGCGCGGGCCGGGCCTCCGTCCGACGCTCGCGGGGAGCCGGGCCGGACCGCTCCGCCGGCCGCAGCCGCGCCTCCACCATCATCGTGACCGCCGTCCTGGTGGTCGTCGCGCTGTACTTCCTGATCCCGGTCTACTGGGTCGTGGTCGCCGCGACCAAGACCACCGGCGACCTGTTCGGCACCTTCGGGTTCTGGTTCGCCCCGTCGTTCGCGCTCTGGGACAACCTCGGGCAGGTGCTCACCTACGGCGACGGCGTCTTCGTCCGCTGGCTCGGCAACTCGGTGCTCTACGCCGGCGTCGGCGCCCTCGTCGCGACGTACTTCGCCGCGGCCGGCGGCTACGCCCTCGCCAAGTACGAGTTCCGCGGTCGCAACCTCGTCTTCGGCACGATCCTCGGCGGCGTCCTCGTGCCGGGCACCGCGACCGCGCTGCCGCTGTTCCTGCTCTTCAGCCAGATGGGGCTCGCGAACACGTACTGGAGCGTCCTGCTGCCGTCGCTCGTGTCGCCGTTCGGGCTCTTCCTCTGCCGCATCTACGCGCAGGCCACGGTGGACACCTCGCTGATGGAGGCCGCGCGCCTCGACGGGGCGAGCGAGCTGCGCATCTTCCACACGCTGGGGCTCCGCATCCTCACCCCGGCGCTCGTGACCGTGTTCCTGTTCCAGCTCGTCGGCATCTGGAACAACTACTTCCTGCCGCTGGTCATGCTGAGCGACGTCGACAAGTTCCCCGTCACGCTCGGACTCAACAACTGGCTGAGCCAGACCGACCGTCTGCCCGAGTTCTACCAACTGACGACCGGCGGCGTCCTGCTGTCGATCATCCCGCTCGTCATCGCCATGATCGTGCTGCAGCGCTTCTGGCGCGGCGGCCTCACCGAAGGGTCCGTGAAGTGACCGACGTCATCCCCACCGCCACCGCCTCGTCCACCCCGGCGTCCCCGATTGACGTCGCCGCGCCTCCGGCCGGATATCTGCGGGCCACCGGCCCCGGCAGCGGTCGTCGCTCGCCCGCCCGCTCGTGGCTGCACACCGACGCCCCGCGGCTCCTGCTCGACGGCGAGTGGTCCTTCCGGCTGCTCACGGGCGTCCCCGGCATGCCCGGCGGCCGCGGCGTGCTGCCCGCCGGCGAGGGCGCCTACGACGTCGCGGCGGTTGACTTCGACGACTCGGGCTGGGAGACCATCACGCTGCCGTCGCACTGGGTGCTCACCGGCGAGGGGCGCCGCGGCGCCCCCATCTACACGAACGTGCAGTTCCCGTTCCCGACCGACGTGCCCCACGTGCCCGACGAGAACCCGACCGGCGACCACCGGCGCACGTTCGAGCTGCCGGCGTCGTTCGCCGGCGCCGAGCGCGTGCTGCTGCGCTTCGACGGGGTCGAGTCGACGGCCGTCGTATGGGTCAACGGCGTCCACGTCGGCGTCGGGGTCGGCAGCCGTCTCGCGCAGGAGTACGACGTCACCGACCTCGTGCGCCCCGGCGCCAACACCGTGGTCGTCCGCGTCCACCAGTGGTCGGCGGCGAGCTACGTCGAGGACCAGGACCAGTGGTGGCTGCCCGGCGTCTTCCGGAGCGTCAGCCTCGAGGCCCGGCCCGTGGGCGGCATCGACGACGTCTGGCTGCGCAGCGAATGGCACGGCACGGCCAGCGAGACCGCAGGAGGCGCGACGATCGTCGCCGAGATCACCGCCGGCTCCGCCGCGTGGCCGGTCACCCTCGCCGTCCCCGAGCTCGGCGTCGACGTGACGTGGGAGTCGCCCGCCGATGTCGCCCCGATCGAGCTTATCGACGTCGAGCCGTGGAGCGCCGAGGTGCCGCGGCTCTACGACGCCGCCGTCACGAGCGCGGGGTCGACCGAGACGATCTCGCAGCGACTCGGCTTCCGCACCGTCCAGATCGTGGGCGACCGGTTCGAGGTGAACGGCCGGCGGGTCGTCTTCCATGGCGTGAACCGCCACGAGGTGCACGCCGATCAGGGCCGGGTCTTCGACGAGCAGTACGCGCGTCGCGACCTCGAGCTGATGAAGCGGTTCAACGTCAACGCGATCCGCACCTCGCACTACCCGCCCCACCCGCGCCTGCTCGACCTCGCCGACGAGCTGGGCTTCTGGGTCGTCCTCGAATGCGACCTCGAGACGCACGGCTTCGAACGCGAGCGGTGGGTCGGCAACCCGAGCGACGACGCCGACTGGCACGACGCCTACGTCGACCGCATGGTCCGCACCGTCGAGCGCGACAAGAACCACCCGAGCATCGTCATGTGGTCGCTCGGCAACGAGGCGGGCACCGGTCGGAACCTCGCGGCGATGGCCGCGTGGACCCACGCGCGTGACCGGGGTCGTCCTGTCCACTACGAGGGCGACTACACCGGCTCGTACACCGACGTCTACTCGCGGATGTACTCGTGGATCGACGAGACCCGGGCGATCGGCGCGGGCGACGAGTCCGTCCGGCTGCTCGGCTGCACGGCCGCCGAGGCGGCCCGTCAGCGGTCGAAGCCCTTCATCCTCTGCGAGTACGTGCACGCCATGGGCAACGGCCCCGGGGCGGTCGACGAGTACGAGCGCCTCGTCGACGAGCACCCGCGCCTGCACGGCGGGTTCGTGTGGGAGTGGCGCGACCACGGCCTGCGGACGACCACGGCCGACGGCGTCGAGTTCTTCGGCTACGGCGGCGACTTCGGCGAGGTCGTGCACGACGGCAACTTCGTCATGGACGGCATGGTGCTCTCGGACGGCACGCCGAGCCCCGGTCTCCACGAATGGGCCCAGGTCGTGTCGCCGATCCGTCTGACCGCCAGCCGCGCGGCGGGCCCCCGGGGCGACGACGGCATCACCGGCGCCTCCGTGCTGGTCGAGAACCGGCGTCACACCGCGACGACGGCCGACGTCGAGCTGCTCTGGTCGCTCGAGCACGACGGCGACGTCGTCGCGTCCGGGCGCCTCGACGCGCTCGACGACCGCGGCCGAGCCCTCGCCGCGGGGGAGCAGGTCGCCCTCGCCCTGCCCGACCTCGAGGTCTCGACGACGGGCGAGACGTGGCTGACCGTGCAGGTCGCCCTCCGCGCCGACCACGGCTGGGCCGATGCCGGGCACGTGCTCGCGACGACCCAGGTCGACCTCAGCGCCCCGGCCGCCGTGCATCACGTCGCCGCCTACCCGCGGCCGGTCGCACCGGGTGCCGGTGTCGATCCGTCGACCCGCGCCTCCTCGGGCGACCTCGAGCTCGGCCCCGCGACGTTCGTCGACGGCCGTCTCGTCTCGCTCGCCGGGCGACCCGTCGCCGGGCCGCGCCTCGAGCTCTGGCGGGCGACGACCGACAACGAGCGGGGCCACTGGGACGCCCCGCGCGACATCGACGCGGACCCGATGCGGGATCGCCACCGCACCGATCTGCCGACCGACGAGCTGCTGCCGAGCGCCGAGACGATCGCGAAGCGGGCGGGCCTGCACCGGCTGACCTCGCGCGTCGAGTCGGTGCGGTCGTCGGCGGGTCACGTCGCCGTGCGCACCCGCTGGGCCGCCGCCGACAGCCGCCAGTCGGTGACCGTCGACGAGCGCTGGACCCTCGAGCGCGGCGAGCTGTGGCTGTCGCTCGATCTCGTGCCCACCGCCGGCTGGGACCTCTCGTGGCCCCGCGTCGGCGTGCGCTTCGATCTGCCCCTCGATATCGGCTCGGCATCGTGGTTCGGGACCGGTCCGCTCGAGTCGTACCCCGACAGCCGCGAGGCGGCCCGGGTGGGCCGGTTCGAGTCGAGCGTCGACGACCTCACCGTCGACTACGCCCGGCCGCAGGAGAGCGGCCACCGCAGCGACCTCCGCAGCCTCGAGCTGCGGACCGGCGACGGGAGCCCCTGGCTGCGTCTCGACGCGACGCCCGACACCTCGGGTCGCCGCCCCGGCTTCTCTCTGCGTCGCCACACCGCGCAGCAGGTCGACGCGGCCGAGCACCCCCACGAGCTGCCCGAGCCCGAGGCGACGTACCTCTGGATCGACGCGGCGCAGAACGGCGTCGGCTCGCGGGCGTGCGGGCCCGACGTCTCGGCCCCGCACGTGCTCCGGCCCTCGGCTCGGGCGATCCGGCTGCGCGTCAGAGGGCTCTGACCGCGCGGACGACCACATCGCGGACCGTCGCCGGGCCCTCGTGCCCGGCGGCGGTCTCGCGTTCCCGGGTCTCGGCCGTGGCTATCGTCCACTCCTCCGGGTCGAAGAGCGCGACGAGCTCGTCCACCCCGAACATCAGCTCGGGATGGTGCAGACGGTGGGCGTCGGAGTCGAGATCCGACAGGTCGTGCCCGACGATCAGGATGCTGCCGCCCGGCGCCACCGCCTCGCCGAGCCCCCGGAACACCCGGCCCCGATCGGCCGCGGGGAGATGCATGAAGTGCGACGTGACGAGATCGAAGGAGGCGCGGGGCGGCGTCCACTCGGTGATGTCGTGCTGCTCCCACGTGATCCGGTCGGCGGCCTCGCCGTCCGTCTGCTCGGCTCGCGCCCGTGCCTTGTTCAGGGCGTTCGCGGCGATGTCGGTGCCCGTGACGGACCAGCCCCGCCGGGCCAGCCAGATCGCGTCGCCGCCCTCGCCGCTCCCGATGTCGAGGGCGCGGCCCGGGGTGAGTGCCGCGGTCTCGTCCACGAGAACGGCGTTGGGGTCCCCGCTCCAGGCCCAGCCCTCCGAGCCGTAGCGGTCCTCCCAGTACGCGGCGTCGAACGCTTCGGAAGCGGAGTTCTCGTCGGGGCTCTCGTCGAGGTCCCCCTCGGGGCTCGCGCCCAGCGGTGCCGAGCCGTGTCGATGCGACGCGTCGGCGCGCCAGGTCGCGACGGCCTCCACGGCTGCCGCGGTCTCGGCCGTCACGAGGTCCATGTTCAGGGCCGCGCCGGCCATGACCCCGGAGGCGGCGGCCATGACGACCTGGTGACCCGGGTTGACGAGGTTCCCGGCGAGCCAGACGCCGGGCTCGGCGCTCTGCCCGGTGACGGGGTCGGCCGCCACGACCGTGCCCATGCCCGACGGGTGCGCCTCGGCCTCCAGCCCGAGCGTCGCGAGCACGCCGCCTCGGGCGGCGACGCTCGTGGCGACGGCCACGGCGCCGACCGCCACGGTCGTGCCGTCGGCGAGGACGACCCCGGTGAGGTGGTCGTCGTCGACCCGGACGGAGGCGACGGGCCCCTCGACCACCCGGACGCCCCGGGCCTCGAGTCGCGCGAGGTCGTCGGGGCCGGGGGAGAGCCGGTCGTTCGTGAAGAGCGTGACGTCGTCGGTCCACTGGCGGAAGAGCAGGGTCTGGTGGATGCTCATCGGCCCGGTGCCGAGCACGCCGATGGCGCGGTCGCGAACCTCCCAGCCGTGGCAGTAGGGGCAGTGGACGACGTCGCGGCCCCAGCGATCGGCGAGTCCGTCCACCGGAGGCAGCTCGTCGACGAGACCGGTGGCGACGACGAGGCGGCGGGCGCGGAGCGTGCGGTGCCGGCCGCCCGGCGTGGTGACCTCGACGGCGAAGCCGGGCGCGCCTCCTCGTCCGGTCCGGCGGACGTCCGTGGCCGTGCCGTCGACGACGACCCCGCCGTACGACTCGACCTCGGCGCGTCCCCGGCGGACGAGCTCGAGCGGCGAGACGCCGTCGAGGCCGAGGAACCCGTGCACGCCCTCGGCCGGCGCGTTGCGGGGCTCGCCCGCGTCGACGACGACGACGTCGCGGCGGGCCCGGGCGAGCGTCAGGGCGGCGCTGAGACCGGCGGCCCCGCCGCCGATCACGACGGCGTCGTGCTCGTGCTCGTGCTCGGGCCCGTGCTCGTGCCCGTGCTCGCGCCCGTCGGCCGGTCGGGAGTGGTCGGTGCTGCTCGTGGTGCCGTGCGTCATGGTGATGACCTCCTGGAGCCAGCGTGCCCGTGAAGATCCTCTCCGGCAAGCGGTGTTGCCAGTACGGCAAATAATCGCGATCGAGACGTCGGGCGGGTCGGGTGGCGGGTCGTCGCAGGGCGGCCTCGATGCGAGGATGGTCAGCGTGACCGACACCCGATCGGCCTTCATGGCCTGCGCCTCCGTGGCTGCACAGCTCCTCGGCCGACCCGAGCTGGCGAGCGCCTGGAACCTCCCGTCGGTGCACGACGGTCTGCGGGTGCGCGACGTCGCCACCGGGCTCGTCGAGGGGCTGCGCCGCGCGGCCCTCGTGAACGGGGCCGGGCCACGCGTGCCTCTGGTGCTCCGACCGACGGCGGCCACGACGGCGGCCGAGGCGCGACGGCTCGTCGACCTGCTCGCTCTTAGGGTCCCCGGGGGTGGGCTCGCCGACGACCCGGGCGCCGCGGGGGTCGACCTCCTGGCCCGTGACCTCGAGGATCTCGCCTTGAGCGTCGCGCAGCACGTCGACGTGTCGCCGTCGACGGCTCGGGCCGCCCTCGAGCTGCTCGTCGCGTCCGCCCACGGCACCTCGGACGGCGCCGTCGCGCTCGGCGACCTGTCGGCGACGCTCCGCGGGGCACCCGCCGTCGTCCGCGCCTGAGCGTCACCCCCGTGCCCGCCGACCCGCGGGTGCACGATGGCGACATGAGACGCAGCGTCCGAACCCCCGCCCGTGAAACGCCCGGCCCCGGACAGGAGTCCGTCTGGGACTACCCCAGACCCCCGCGCGTGGAGGCCCGGGGCGAACGCATCGTCGTGCGGCTCGGCGGTCAGGTCGTGGCGGACGCGACGCGTTCGTTCCGAGTGCTCGAGACGAGTCACCCGCCGGTCTACTACCTGCCCCGCGACGCGTTCGTCGAGGGCGCCCTGACCCGAGGCGACGGGTCGAGCCTGTGCGAGTTCAAGGGCTCCGCCGGCTACGTCGACCTCCGCGGCGGCGCGGAGCGGTCGCCCCGAGCCGGGTGGTTCTACCCGTCGCCCTGGGCGGGCTACGAGCAGCTCGTCGATCACGTGGCCCTCTACCCCGGCCGCGTCGACTCGATCGAGATCGACGGCGAGACCGTGCGGGCTCAGGAGGGCGACTTCTACGGCGGCTGGATCACCGACGCGATCGTCGGCCCGTTCAAGGGACCGCCCGGCACCCTCGGCTGGTGAGCCGCGCCTCCTCGTCCCCGCCGAGCGGTGTGGAGTGGTCGGGAGATGCTCTTCGAGCGCGTCTGACGCGCATCTGCCGACCACACGAGCCGATCGCGGAGGAGGAGGCTCGATCAGGAGGAGGGGGCGTCGCCCGACAGAGCGGCCACGACCTGCTCCGCCTCGGGGAACCAGCGCGCGTAGTGGTCGGGGTCGTCGTTGATCTGCACGGCGTGGGCCGCCTGGGTCGGCGTGAGCTCCTTCCAGCCCGGGATCGCCACGAGCTTCGAGAAGAACCGGGTGGCCGCCGTGTACGGGTCCATGCGCTCGGCGTAGGTGCCCCAGGCGCCGTTGTCGCGTTGCTGGAAGAGTCCGCGGCTGTCCGGGCCGACCGCGTCGCCGTGGTCGATGTTGCGGAGGCTCGACTCGCCCATCGCGGTCATCACCCCGATCGCCTGCGTGTGCTTTCCGATGCCCTGGGCGCGAGCGGCCTGCATGATCCACGCCGCGTTGATCAGGCGGTCCTGGCAGTAGCCCGCGACCGGCCCGGCGGGCACCGGGATGTCACCCACCATGACGGGGTCGACGGCCGGGCAGGTCACCGGAGGGTCGACGGGGCGAGCCGTCTCGTCGCGGGGCGAGGCGAGCGACGAGACGACCAGGACGAGAGCGACGATCAGAGCGACGACCGCGGCGCAGAAGACGACCGAGGCGGCGATGGCGACGCGGCGCACAGGGGTCCTCTCGGTCGGAGTCCGGTCCGGCGGGCTCGCCGGAGTTCGAGGATAACCCGCTGCCCGGGGGCACCCTGGGCGGAGGCCGAGGAGGCGCGGGCGACTAGAGCAGGTCGCCCCGGTCGGCGAGATAGGCGGCCGCCTCGCGGACCTCGGCGGCCGTGGTGCCCCAGCGGACGAGCGCCCGGCCGTCCGCCACGAGGAGGCGCTGGTCGCCGGCCACGAGAGCCTCGGTCGACAGATCGATCGGCAGGTACGCGTAGTCGACGACCTCGCCTTCGGCGAAGCGGCCCCGGGCGGCGGCCCGTCGCTCGGCCTTGCGCTTCTCGACCGAGGCGGAGAGGTTCTGCGAGCGGGTCGGCTCGAGGGCCCGGGTGATGCGGCCCGTCTCGTGCACGCGCCCGTCGGTCTCGAGCAGCAGCACGCCGAGCCGCCAGGCCCGACCCACGGGTTCGAGCGACTCCGCGGTCTTCACGACGACGATGCGTCGCGAGGGGCGGTAGCGGGCGAGTGCCTCGGTGCGGGCCCCTCGGGCGGCGAGATCGCGGGTCGTGTCGGCGATCAGGGTCCGGAGCGCCTCGGCCGCACGCTCGTCGTCCGCCGACGGCACGGACGCCGACGGCACGGGCCCCGACGCATCGGGCTCCTGAGGCGCCATCACCGGGTCAGGAGTCGTAGCCGTGCGCCAGGAAGTCGTCGAGCACCTCGACGACGAGGGCGTGGTCGTCGGCCTGCGGCAGCCCCGACACCCCGACCGCGCCCACGACGCCGACGCCGACGACGGTCACCGGGAACATCCCGCCGTGCGCGGCGTAGAGGTCGGTGTCGAGCCGCGACTTCTCGTCGAACGTGCCGCCCGCCACCCGGAACGACTCGCCGACGCGGAACGAGCTCTGACCGTAGCGCTCGACGACACGGGCCTTGCGGTCGAGCCACTCGTCGTTGTCGAGCGAGGTGCCGGGCAGCGCCGCGTGGAACACCCGCTGGCGGCCCTTCCGCACGGTGACCGTGACGGCGAGACCGCGGCGACGGGCCTCGGCGAGCAGGAACGCCCCGAGGTCGAGAGCCGTGTCGGTCGTGAAGCGGCGGAAGACCAGGCGCTCCTCCTGCTCGGCGAGCTCGGTCAGCAGGGTGTCGTCGGGCATGAGGGCCTCCGGTGGAAGGGGTCGTCTGGTCGTCGTCGAGCATAGGCCGGGCCGCTGACATCCCGGTCGGCGAGCACCCGAGCGGGCTGCGGCGGGTTCGCGTCGTCGAGGGCGGGTCGGCGCTGACGCGCCGCCGATGACGGGGACCCGCCCGACAGCCGGATGATCGCGATGCGTCTGAGCCTGCCGGCCTCAGCGGCGGCCGCCGGCTGCGGCGAGCTCCGAGCAGTCGGTGCTGCCGGCGACGCGGCAGTACACGTCGGCGAGCTCGGCCGCCGACAGGGCCCACGGGTGGTCGAGCGCGCGGACGCGGGAGGCGCGCGAGAGTCGATCGGCCCGGTCGCGGTCGCGGAGGATGCCGGTCACCGTGTCGGCCCAGACGAGCGGGTCGCGCGAGTCGAGGACGACGCCCGTGACGCCGTCGACGACGCTCTCGCGCAGGCCCCCCGAGGCGGCGGCGATCACGGGGACGCCGCTGGCGGCCGCCTCGAGCGCGATCAGGCCGTAGGTCTCGGAGTGGGACGGGACGAGCACGAGACGCGCCCCGCGGAGCAGCGAGGCGAGACCCCGTCGGGTGCGCGGGCCGACGAGGTGCACGGTGAGGTCGAGCTCGTCGACCAGGGCGAGCAGGTCGTCCTCGTAGCCCTGGAACTCGGTCGAGGCGCCGCCGGCGATCACGAGATCGGGCCGGACGGCGGGGTCGACGGCGGCGATGGCCCGGATGGCGAGGTCGGGGGCCTTGAGCGGCTCGAGTCGTCCGGCGACGACGACGTAGGGGCGGGGCTCGTCGACCCGCGCCTCCTCGGCGGTCGTCTGGGCGGGGTGGAAGAGCTCGGCGTCGACCCCGGGCAGCACGACCGCGACCCGGTCGGGGCGACCTCCCAGGCGGGTGACGACCGTCTCGGCCTCGGCGTGGCTGATGGCGACGACGGCGTCCGACTCGACCGCGAGGTGCCGCTCGCCGGCGAGTCGACCAGGCGATTCGGCGCGTTCGCCGTGCGACAGGGGCGTGGAGTCCGCCGCCGCGATCGAGTGGAAGCTCTGCACGTGCGGCACCCCCAGCGCGCGGGCGACCGGCAGGGCGGCCATGCCCGAGAACCAGTGGTGGGAGTGCACGACGTCCCACGGGCCGAGGTCGGCGAGGCGGTCGCGGAACTCGTCCACGAACAGCTCGTGGCGACCCTTGGCGACGGGTTCGGCGGGTCCGGCCGAGATGAAGGTCAGCGTGACGCCGGGCGAGAGCTCGACGCGGTCCGGTTGATCGGGGGACGAGCGCCTCGTCACGATGTCGACGTGGTGTCCGGCGGCCCCGAGCGCCTCCGCCTGGTTGCGGACGACCACGTTCATCCCGCCGACGTCGCCGGAGCCCGGCTCGGCGCCGGGGGAGGTGTGCAGCGACACGAGCGCGATGCGGAGGGGGGAGGAGGCGGTGGTCACTTCCCGAGGGTACCGGCCCCGCCGCCTCCCGCCCTGTGGACGCGGACGGGTGAGGAGGCGCGGGTCAGGCGGCCGAACCCGTCCAGAACGCGCGGACCTCGTCGAGCACGGCCTCGGCCTGACGTCGACCGGCCTCGGCGGCGGGTCGACGGGTGGCGCTCGAGAGGACGTCGGCGCCGAACGCGGCCAGGGCGTCGGCGTCGGCCTCGACGACCAGCACCTCGCGCCCGGCTGTCCGTCGCGCCTCGACCACCTGCGGCAGCGTCGGTCCGAGCGGCGAGACCGCGAGCTCGGGGCCGCACGACAGCACGAGAACTCGGTCGCAGTCGTCGGCGAGGTCGGCGTTCGTGCCCGACCGCACGCCGCCGTCCATCGTCGGGCGGCCGTCGATCTCGACGGTTGGCCAGACGACGGGCACGGAGCAGCTCGCGGCGACCGCCCGGTGGAGGTCGACGCCCGAGTCCGCGTCGAGGGGCCGGAACGTCCCGTCGGTCGCGTCGACGGTGCAGACCGTGAACCCGGCGTCCGGCCAGGCGACGTCGCCGAACCGCTCGCGCATGGTGCTGACGAGGGCGGGCTCTACGCCGGCGACCGGCGTCCGACGGGCGAGGGCGCCGATCCGGGCCCGCGCCTCCTGCTGGTCCGTCACGCCCAGGAGGGCCTGGCCGAGCGTCTGCTGGAACGCCTCGGGGTCGATGGAGCCGGTGGGCAGCTCGGTGACCGCCTCGTACTGCTCGCGGAGTCCGTCGTCGACGCGTCCGAGCCGCACCATCGTGCCGACGACGGAGCCGGCCGAGGTGCCGACGACCAGGTCGGCCTCGTCGACCGGCACTCCGGCCTCGAGCAGACGCGACAGGACGCCGAGCTCCCAGGCGATGCCGGTGATGCCGCCGCCGCCGAGGACGAGGGCGGTGCGAGGACGGGAGGGGGCGGTGCTGCTCATGGGATGTCGCTCCAGGTCGTGGCGTTCGCGGCGCCGGATCCGGCGCCGGGGGCGACGGTAGGCCCCTCGCCTACGAGGACGGTCGGAGTTCGCCGGCCCGGCCGAGGGCCTGCACGTGCCATTCGGTCTGGGCCAGGGCGGAGCCGAGGCGGTAGCCGTGCAGGGAGGCGATCCCGCCCGTCCACGACATGCGCTCGGCGACCTGCCAGACGGTCGAGCGCTGCGCCTTCGACGTGGAAGAGGCGAGGGCGGCCAGGGCGTCGAGAGCCGCGACGGCGTCGGCGGTCCGGTCGGCGCGGTGGTCCACGAGCGCCCGCGCCCGCTCGACGAGCCCCACGAAGCGGTACTCGTGGCCCGGGCAGACCTCGAGCGCGTCGGCCCCGGCGACGTCGAGCGCCATGACCCGGTCGAGTGACGCGAGGTAGTCGGTCAGCGGGTTCGCGTCGGTCCGACCGCCGAGCCCGATGCCGGGGTTGATGCGCGGCAGCACGTGATCGCCCGTGAAGATCAGCCGCTGCTCGGGCTCGACGAAGCAGAGGTGCCCGGCGGTGTGACCCGGCGTGTGGACGGCCCGCAGGCGGCGGCCCGCGAGCGGGAGCTCGTCCCCGTCGGCGAGGAGCAGGTCGGCGGTGACGTGGGGGAGTCGGCGGCCCGATCCCCAGGCGGCGACCAGCGCCTCCTCGTCGTCGGCGGGTGCGCCCCAGCGGGCGATGTCGGCGTCGGCCTCGAGGGCCTCGGCGGCCCGGCGGTCGAGGGCCCGCTGCTCGGCCGCGTGCAGCGCGAGGCGGGCTCCGGAGGCGCGGCGCACGCGATCGGCGCCGCCCAGGTGATCGGCGTGCAGGTGGGTGACCGCGACGAGCGAGATGTCCTCCATCGCGTGACCGACGTCGGCCAGGGCGGCGTCGAGGCGGTCGAGGTTGGCGTCGTCGTCCCATCCGGGGTCGATGAGGGTCAGCGCGCCGTCGGAGCCCTCGATGAGGTAGCCGAGCGAGTAGTCGCCGTCTCCGAACGGGAACGCCAGAGACCAGACCCCATGGCGCACCTCCTCGAGCGGCGGAGGCGCCCCCTGCTCGAGAGCCAGGGCCTGCACGGCGCTGACGGGGGCGGGAGGCACGGGTCGCGAGGCGGCGTCGGTCACCCGCCGAGCCTAACCGCGCCCTCCACGGGCAGGAGGCGCGGTGCCGGACTCCCCGCACCGCGCCTCCTCCCGGTCGATCTCCGACTACTCGGCCGACACCTCGATGAGCACCTTGCCGACGACGTCGCCCTCGACGGCCTCGTGCGCGGCGGCCGTCTCGGCGAGCGGGAACGTGTGGAGCGCGAGACCGGCGGCCTCGCCGACGGGCAGCGCGCCGTCGCGGAGCGCCGCGGAGACGTCCTCGACGGCGGCGTCGAGCGCCTCGGTGCCGACCGTGTAGAGCAGGACGAACTGGAACCGCGTGTTCGTGATCATGTTGGCGCGGATGGGGATCGTGGTCGAGTCGCCTCCGTCGTCGGCGTAGATGGCGACCGATGCGCGGTGGGCGACGACCTCGGCGAGCAGGTCGGCGTTCTGCGAGATGGCGACCTCGACGACGACGTCGACCCCGTCGGGGGCGATCTCGCGGATCTCGGCCGCGGCGTCGCCCGTGCGGTAGTTGACGACGTGGTGGGCGCCGGCCGCGGTGGCCAGGGCCGCCTTGGCGTCCGAGCTGATGGTGGTGATGACGGTGGCGCCGGCCCAGCGGGCGAGCTGGATGGCGGCGTGCCCGACGGCTCCCGCGCCTCCGGCGACGAGCACGGTGACGCCCTCGAGGCTGCCGGGCGCGAGGCGGCGGGGGCCGTCCTCCCGGACGGTGAGGGCGCGGTGCGCGGTCATGGCGGGCACGCCGAGCGATGCGCCGACGTCGAGTCCGACGCCGTCGGGCAGCGGCACGACCAGGCGGGCGGGCAGCACGGTGAACTCCTGCGCGGTGCCGGTGGGTCGCTGATAGGCCGAGAGGTAGGTCCAGACGCGGTTGCCGACCGCGAGTCCCGTGACGCCCTCGCCCACGGCGTCGACGATGCCCGAGCCGTCCTGGTTCGGGGTCACCTCGTCGAAGGGCAGGCTCTCGCCGGGCTCACCACCGGCACGCGACTTCCAGTCGGTGGGGTTGACGCCCGACCACACGACGCGCACCCGCACCTCGCCGGCGGCGGGTTCGGGCACCTCGCGGTCGACGAGCTGCAGCACGGTGGTGGCGGGTCCGGTCTCGGTGTACACGATCGACTTCATGCCCGGAGCCAACCAGACCGGGCCGCTCCGTGTTCCCGCCCGAGGCCGGGCGACCCCGCGGGCGACCGGCGCGGCGTGCCGCTCAGGCGACCGGCTCGGCGTGCGGCTCGGGCGTCCGGTGCGGTGCGCCGCTCAGGCGAACGCGCGGCGGAACGCGGCGAGCGCCAGCAGATCGTCCTCGACGCCGCCGCCCTCGTGCCCGTTGTACGGCCAGATGGTGATGTCCTTCGGTCCGGCGTAGGCGTGGAAGGCGCCGAACACCGTCGACGGCGGGCACACAGGGTCCATCAGCGCCGTGGTGAAGACGGCGGGCGCGGTGCCGCGGCGGGCGAAGTTGACCCCGTCGAAGTACGTGAGGACCTCGTGCACCGAGGAGGCGCGGTGCCGGTGGACGGCCAGGTACCGTCCGATCTCCTTGTACGGGTCGGCGTCGGTGATCACGCTCGCCCGGCGGAAGTCGCAGAGGAACGGCACGTACGCCGCCACGGCGGCGAGGTCGGGCACGAGGGCCGATACGGCGAGGGCGATGCCGCCGCCCTGGCTGCCGCCGACGACCGCGACGCGGGAGGCGTCGACGGCCTCGAGCGAGCGGGCGGCCTCGACGGCGCGCACGGCGTCGGTGAACACGCGCCGGTAGTAGTAGGTCTCGCGGCTGTCGATGCCGCGGGTCATGACGCCGGGGTGGGCGGGGCCCGAGCCGTCGGGGTCGGGGGTGTCGCCGCGGCTCCAGCCGGAGCCCTGGCCCCGCGTGTCCATCTGCAGGTGCGCGTAGCCCGCGGCCGACCAGAAGAGGTTCTCGACGGCGGCTCCGCGTCCGCCGCCGTAGCCCACGAACTGCACGACGGCCGGCAGCGGCCCGGTCGCCCCGGTGGGCACGCGCAGCCAGGCGCGGACGGGCTGACCGGCCCAGCCGGCGAAGGTCACGTCGTAGACGTCCACGGTGGCGAGGCCGGTCTCGACGGCCTCGATCCGCACGTCGAGCGGGTGGGTCCGCGTCTCGTCGAGGGTGGCGGCCCAGAACGCGTCGAAGTCGTCGGGCTCGGTCTGGGTGCTGCGGTGCTCCCAGAGGGCGGTCTCGGGCATGTCGGTGAACATGACTCACTGTCTACCCGTCGGCCGCGGCCCCGGGGTGTCACGACATGCCGTGCGCCTCGACGGGGTGCCGCAGGTCGTGACCCGTCGACCCGCCGAGGAGGCGCGGGTCAGGCGGTGCGCGTCAGGTCCGCCTCCCAGCCGAACGCGGGGGCGACGTGCTCCGCCACCGTCTGCAGCAGACGGGCGTTGTACTCGACGCCGAGCTGGTTCGGCACGGTCAGCAGCACCGTGTCGGCCGCCTGCACGGCGGCGTCCGCGGCCAGTTGCGCGGCGATGACGTCGGGCTCGCCGATGTAGCTCTTGCCGAAGCGCGACTGCACGCCGTCGAGCAGGCCCACCTGGTCGCCGCCGTCGGCCTGGGCGCGCACGCCGAAGTAGCGGCGGTCCTCGTCCGTGGTGATGGGGATGACGCTGCGGCTGATCGAGACCCGCGGCTCGCGGTCGTGCCCGGCGTCGGCCCACGCCCGGCGGTAGACGGCGATCTGCTCGGCCTGCAGCTCGTCGAAGGGCACCCCGGTGTCCTCGGTGAGCAGGGTGCTGCTCATGAGGTTCATGCCCTGCTCGCCGGTCCAGGCGGCGGTGGCGCGGGTGCCGGAGCCCCACCAGATGCGGTCGCCGAGACCGGGGGACTGCGGCTCGATCGGGAGCCCGTGCGACCAGCCGGTCATCTTCGGGTCGGAGCGGGCGACGTCGGCTCCGGCGATGGCGGCGCGGAACTCCTCGGTGTGACGGCGCGCCAGGTCGGCGTCGCTCTCGCCGTCGGCCGGCAGGTGCCCGAAGGCCTCCCAGCCTCGGAGTGCGGGCTCGGGCGACCCCCGGCTGACTCCGAGCTGCAGCCGCCCGGCGCTGATCAGGTCGGCGGCCGCAGCCTGCTCGGCCATCGAGAGGGGGTTCTCGTAGCGCATGTCGATGACACCGGTGCCGAGCTCGATCCTGCTCGTGCGGGCCGCCATCGCCGCGAGCAGCGGGAACGGGCTCGCCAGCTGACGCACGTAGTGGTGCACGCGCACCGCCGCCACGTCGATGCCGATCTCCTCGGCGGCCTCGGCCAGCTCGATGGACTGGACCAGCGCCTCCCGGGCGGTCGGGGTCGCCGAGCCGGGGACGTCCTGGTAATGACCGAACGACAGGAACCCGATGCGCTTGTTCATGCCCGGGCGAACCACGGGCACGCCCCACCCATTCCGCGGCCGGTCGGGCGAGCCCGTTCCGCCGGGCTCCGCACCTCGGTACCGTGAGGGTGTGGAGAATCGGTTTCGCATCGACGACGACGACCTCGGGGTCGACCTGCAGGCCTCGAGCGTGACGCTCGACGACGACGGGGTCATCGACGCCGTCATCGTGGCCGAGCGAGTGCCCGCCGTCGCCGACTGGACGGAGTCGCCCCCGCGGCTCCGCTTCCGTGACGTGCCCCTGAAGTTCGACGGCGCCTCCTTCGGGGCGACCGTCGACGACGACCTGCTCGACGAGCACGACATCGCGTTCTGGCTCGAGGGCAGCGACGACGTCCATGGCGTGCTCAGCCTGCGGGCCGGCGACCTGCTGCGCTTCGTGGGCACGACCCACGTGTCGGGCGAGCCGACCTCCTGGCGGCTCGATGTCGCGCTGGCCTTCGGCGGCACCCGGCGCTCGCCGGCCGTCTGACCGAGCCGTGGTCGTCCACCGCCGCGGGCACCCGTCGGGCCCGACGCGTCGGGCTAGCGGTGCGCGATCTCGACCACCGGCACGAACCTGCGGACGCGCATCTGCAGGGTCAGCTGCCCGCGGCGGGCGAGCACCAGCGCCGTGATCGCCGCGACGAGCGCCGGCACCCCGCCCGAGAGCACCATCGCCGCATGCGTGCCGGACGACTCGACGACGAGGCCCATCAGCGGCCCGCCGATCGCCTGGCCGCCGAGCAGCACGAGCACGTAGAGCGACATGACCCGCCCGCGGATGGCGATGTTGCTCGACAGCTGCACGAGCTGGTTCGCCGCCGTGAGGAACAGCAGCGACGCGAAGCCGACGGCGACGAGGGTGACGGCGAACAGCCCGACCGACGGCATCGAGCCGGCGACCGCCTGCAGCACGCCCGTCGCCAGCAGACCGAGCACGATCGTCCGCAGCCGGATGGTCGCCCGTCGGGTCGACAGCAGGGCCCCCGTGAGGGCGCCGACCGCGATCATCGAGTTGAAGAGCCCGTAGCCGCCCGCCCCCACGTCGTAGACGTCGTCGGCGAACGAGGCCAGCAGCACCGGCATGGTGAGGCCGAACACGGCGTACGAGGCGACGAGCACGACCGGCACCAGGATCGTCGGCTTCGCCCGGGCGTAGGCGAGGCCCGCCCGCAGCTGACCGCGACTGCGCGGGCCCGGCGCCGTGCGGGTCATCTGCGCCGTCCTCAGCAGACCGAGCATGACGACCACCAGCAGGCAGGCGACCCCGTTGACGACGAACGCCCACCCGGCGCCGACCGCCAGCAGCAGCACCCCGCTCACGGCCGGTCCGATCATGCCGCCGAGCTGGAACACGCTCGAGTTCACGCTGATGGCGTTCCGCAGGTACCGGTGCCCCACGAGCTCCGACACGATCACCTGCCGGGCGGGGTTGTCGATGACGGTGACGAGACCGGTGGCGAACGCGATCGCGAACACGTGCCAGGGCAGCACGACGCCCGAGAGCGTCAGGGCCGCCAGCCCGAGACTCAAGACGGCGAAGACGCTCTGGGTCGCGATCATCAGCGCCCGCTTCGAGAACCGATCGACGATCACCCCGCCCAGCAGTCCCAAGAACAGCATCGGGGCGAACTGCAGCGCCACCGTGACGCCGACGGCCGTCGCGCTGCCGGTCAGTTCGAGCACGAGCCAGTCCTGCGCGATCCGCTGCATCCACCCGGCGGTCATGGCCACGACGTTGCCCGCCGTCCAGAGACGGAAGTTCGGGACGCTGAGCGCGATGAACGTGTGGCGCCACGGCGGACGCCGGGTCATGACGGGGACGGGTTCGGTGGCGGGCGGCGGGGCGATCGTGCGAGGCGGGACTGACATCCCTCACGACGGTACGGGCCCGATCGTCATTCGGACCCGCTATGGTCGCAATCAGTGTCATCCGATATCGCAATGTGCGACGACGAGAGGATCCCGATGTTCGACCCCGCGCTGCTCGCCACGTTCCTCGCCGTCGCCGAGACGCGCAGCTTCACGAACGCGGGGCTCCGGCTCGGCATCAGCCAGCCCACCGTCAGTCAGCACATCGGCCGGCTCGAGAAGGCCGCCGGTCGCACGCTCGTCACCCGCGACACCCGCGAGGTCAGGCTCACCGACAACGGCGACGCCATGGCCGGCTTCGCGCGGACCATCCTCGCCGCGCACAGCGCCGCCGAGAGCTACTTCAGCGGCTCCGCCATGAGCGGGCGTCTGCGCTTCGGCGCCGCCGACGACCTCGCCATCACGCAGCTGCCCCGCATCCTCCGCCACTTCCGTCAGCTCCACCCGCAGATCAACCTCGAGCTCACCGTCAACCAGAGCGCCCCGCTCCGCAGACGGCTCGCCGCCGGGCATCTCGACCTCATCTTCGTCAAGCAGACCGCGGGCGAGAGCGCCGAGGGCACCCGCGTCGCCGGCGACTCCATGGTCTGGATGGCGCAGGAGAAGCTGCAGATCGAGACCGGCCAGCCCGTTCCCCTCATCGCGTACCAGGCGCCGAGCCTCAGCCGCCAGCTCGCCATCGACGCCCTCGAGTCCGCCGGCCGCACCTGGCGCATCACCTGCAACACCCGCGACGTGAACGGCATGCTGGCCGCCGTCCGCGCCGGCATGGGCGTCGCCGCGTTCCCCTTCTCGCTCATCCCCTCCGACCTCGTCAAGGTCAGCCGCCGCTTCTCGCTGCCCGACCTCGGCGACGTCGACTACGTCCTCGTCGCGAACCCCGCCGCGCCCCGCGAGACCGTCGACGCCCTGACCACGGCGATCATGAGCCGCGGCGTCAGTCGCGCCGTCTGACCGCCCCCCTCTCGCGAGCCGGACCGCAGGGCCCCCGACTCGGGCCACGCCGACTCCGCTGACCGGCCGAGGAGGCGCGGGCGAGCACCATGGGGACCATGACCCGCCGCTTCTCCCGCACCCCGGACCCCCTCCGCCCCGCCCCCGGGTCGACCCACCCCGACGCCGCCCGAGCCCGCACCACGGCCCGGGCGCTCGCCGGGGCCCTCGGCGTCAGCGGGGTCCTGCACCTCGTGCGCCCGGCGGTGTTCGACTCGATCGTGCCGCGGTCGCTCCCCGGCTCCGCCCGCTCCTACACGATCGTCTCCGGGCTCGCCGAGGTCGTCGTCGCGGCCCTCCTCGCGTCCCGCCCCACCCGTCGTCTGGGCGGCGGCCTCGCGGCGGCGCTGTTCGTGGCGGTGTTCCCGGCCAACGTGTCGATGGCGACGCGGTCCGTCCGCAGCGAGCGCGCCTCCTCGGCCCGGACGGCGATCGCGATCGCGCGGCTGCCCCTGCAGTGGCCGCTGGTGACCCGGGCCCTGCTCGTGCGCCGCGCCTCCTGACCGGCTCGCACCCAGCGGTCGTCGCGCCCGCCCCGCTACGGTGGGGAACGACCCCTCTGCGCACCCGACGCATCGCCCCGAGCAGCCCGGAAGGCCCCGCATGACGAGCATCGATCTGAACGCCGACCTCGGCGAGGGGTTCGGTCGCTGGACACTCGGCGACGACGACGCCCTGCTCGCCGCAGTGACGAGTGCGAACGTCGCGTGCGGTTTCCACGCAGGCGACCCCCTCACGATGACCGCGACGGTCGACGCGGCGCACCGCCGGGGCGTCGCGATCGGGGCCCACGTCTCGTATCGCGATCTCGCGGGGTTCGGGCGCCGCTTCGTCGACGCCTCCGAGGCCGAGCTGATCGGCGACGTCGTCTACCAGATCGGCGCCCTGACCGGGGTCGCGGCGTCGGTCGGGGCGGCGGTCCGCTACGTCAAGCCGCACGGCGCCCTGTACACGGTCACGGCGGTCGACGACGAGCGGGGCCGTCGGCACGCGCACGCGGTCATCGAGGCCGTCACGCGGGTCGACCCGGCGCTCGTGCTCGTCGGTCCGGCCGGGTCGGCGGTGCTCCGTCGGGCGTCCGAGGCGGGTCTCGCGACCATCGCCGAGGCCTTCGCCGATCGCGCCTACGCACCCGACGGCCGACTCGTGCCGCGCACGCGGCCGGGTGCCGTGCTGCACGACCCCGCCGAGATCGTCGACCGCGTGCTGCGACTCGTCGAGACGGGGCGCATGCGCGCCGTCGACGGCACCGACCTCGAGCTCCACGCCGAGTCGGTCTGCGTCCACGGCGACACCCCCGGCGCAGCGGCCATCGCCGCAGGCCTGCGGAGCGGCCTCGAGTCGGCCGGCGTCGCCGTCCGCTCGTTCGTGGCGACGCCGCGTCAGGTGGCGGCGACCGAGCAGGGCGAGCCCCCGAGGGCCCCGTCGGCCGCCAGCGGGCTCGTCTCGCCTCCGTCGGGGGGCTCGGCGACGTGACCGACGACCACGGGGTCGATCTCGAGTCGGCGATCGCGCATCTGCGGGTCCTGCCGCTCGGCACCGACGGCATCCTGATCGAGACGGGTGGTCTCGACGAGTCGCTCGCGGTGTTCGGCGCCCTCCTCGCCCAGCCGGTCGCGGGTCTCCTCGACGTCGTGCCCGCCGCCCGCACCGTCGCGGTGCGGTTCCTCCCGAGTCTTCTGCCCGTCCGGTCGCTGCTGGCGGTCATCCGGTCGCTGCCGAAGTCCCGCGACGCCGCCACGAGCGGTCGCCTCGTCGAGATCCCGGTGCACTACGACGGGGCGGATCTCGACGAGGTCGCGCGTCTCACGGGCCTGAGCGTCGACGAGGTCGTCCGCCGACACACCTCGGCCGTGCACACGGTCGCGTTCACGGGCTTCGCGCCCGGCTTCGCCTATCTGTCGGGCGGCGACCCGGCGCTCGACGTGCCCCGTCGCGACGTCCCCCGCACGAGCGTCCCGGCCGGGGCCGTGGCCCTCGCGGCGGGCTTCTCGGGCGTCTACCCGCGCGAGAGCCCGGGCGGCTGGCAGCTCGTCGGTCGCACGACGGTCCCCATGTGGGATCTCTCCGAGCGGGTCCCCGCCCTGCTCCAGCCCGGGATGCGCGTGCGCTTCGTCGCCGTCGCCGAGCACGCGGGCGCCGTCACGCCCGAGTCCGTCAGCACGCCGCACGGCGACGACCGGACCGAGGAGGCGCGGGTCGGCCAGCCGACGACGGCTCCCGTCCGGCTCCGGGCCGCCACGGTCGAGCACGCCGCGGACCCGGCCGTCTCGCCCACCCGGGCGCTCGTCGTGTCCGAGCCGGGGCCGTTCAGCATCATCGAAGACCTGGGCCGTCCCGGCCGCTCGGGTCTCGGCGTCTCGCGGTCGGGCGCCATGGACCACCGCGCCCTCCGCGAGGCGAACCGGCTGGTCGGCTCGTCGACGGGGTCGGCGGCGCTCGAGCTCGCCTACGGCGGTCTGGTGGCGGCGGCGCGCGGCGACCTCGTGGTCGCGATCGCGGGCGCCCCCGTGCCGATCACGGTCGATCACGGCGGCGAACGGCGCGACCTCGTCGTCGGGACCCCCTTCGCGCTCGACGACGGCGACGTACTCGAGGTGGGCGCGCCTCCTCGGGGCGTGTACTCGTATCTCGCGGTCCGCGGCGGCTGGCTGGTCGATCCCGTCCTCGACAGCGCGTCGGGCGACGTCCTGGCGGGGCTCGGCCCCGAGCGTCTGCGGGCGGGCGACGAGCTCGTCGTGGCGCGGGGCTGGTCGGAGTCCGTCGCCGCCGCCGGCCCGCACGTGCAGCGGACCGTCTCCGCGCCCGACGAGGTGACGTTCCTCGACGTCGTCCTCGGGCCCCGCGACGACTGGTTCACCGAGGAGGCCCTCGCCCGGCTGACCGAGCAGGAGTGGACCGTGACGCCGCGATCGAATCGCATCGGTCTGCGTCTCGAGGGCGCCGTCCCGCTCGAGCGCGCCGTCGCGCGCGAGCTCGACAGCGAGGCCACGGTCTCCGGTGCCGTGCAGGTCCCGCCCGACGGGCAGCCCGTCCTGTTCATGGCCGATCACCCGGTGACGGGCGGCTACCCGGTCGTCGCCTGCGTCGTCGGCGATCAGCTCGACCGGGCCGCGCAGGTGCCCGTCGGGGCGCGCGTGCGGTTCCGCGCCGTGCCGGGGCCGGACCTCCGTGCGCGAACGGCCTCCGGGCGTCCGGTGGCGACGCCGACCCCCGCCGCCGTCCCCGAGAGGGGTGACGAGGCATGAGGAAGGTCCTCGTCGCCGAGCGCGGTCTCATCGCCGTCCGCATCATCGGCGCCTGCGCCGAGCTCGACCTCGGATCCGTCGCCGTCCACGCCGCGGACGACGCCGACGCCCTGCACGTCGGATCCGCCGACGAGGCGTGGGCCCTCCCGTCCAGCGGCGAGGTCGACGCGTACCTCGACATGGGCGCCCTCCTCGACATCGCGCGCCGCAGCGGGGCGGACGCCGTGCATCCGGGGTGCGGGCCGCTCTCCGAGAACGCCGAGTTCGCCCGTCGCGTCGTCGCCGCGGGGCTGACCTGGATCGGACCGACCCCCGAGTCGATGGAGACGCTCGGCGACAAGATCGCCACCCGCGCCCTGGCGGACTCGGTCGGGGCGGCGCTGGTCGTCGGCACGGCGGGCCCGATCGAGCGGGCGTCCGACGCCGTCGTCTTCGCGCAGCGCCACGGCATGCCCATCGCGCTGAAGGCCGCCCACGGCGGGGGAGGGGTGGGCCTGCGCGTCGCCCGCCGCCTCGACGAGGTCGCCGACTTCCTCGACTCGGCCGTCCGCGAGGCCGCGGCCGTCTTCGGGCGCGGCGAGTGCTTCGTCGAGCAGTACCTCGACCGGCCCCGCCACGTCGAGGCCCAGGTGCTCGGCGACGGACGGGGCGGCGTCGTCGTCGTCGACGTCCGCGACTGCTCCGTCCAGCGACGGCACCAGAAGCTCGTCGCCGAGTCGCCGGCGCCGTTCCTCACCGACGAGCAGCGGGACGAGGTGGTGGCGACCGCGCGCTCCCTCGCCGTCGCCGTGGCCTACCGCGGCGCCGGGACGGTCGAGTTCCTCGTGTCGCAGGCGGGCGCGGTGTCGTTCCTCGAGTTCGGCACGGCTCTCGCCGTCGAGCACGCGGCGACCGAGCAGTCGACCGGGGTCGATCTCGTCCGGCAGCAGCTCCTCGTCGCCGACGGTCGTCCCCTCGAGGTCGACGACCTGCCCGAGGCGATCTCCCACGCCCTGACCTTCCGGGTCATCGCGGAGGATCCGGGTCGCGGGTTCCTCCCGACCCCGACCGCCGTGACGGCCCTGTCGCTGCCGGGCGGGCCCGGCGTCCGCATCGATCCCGGCGTCGGCGTCGAGGGCACGGCGCCGATCGGGCGCGACCCGCTCCTCCTGACCCTCACGGTGAGCGGTCGCGATCGCGACGAGGCCCTCCGGAGGGCGCGTCGGGCGCTCTCGGCTCTCACGGTCGAGGGGCCGGCGACGACGGCGCCCTTCCACCGTCTGCTGATCGACGAACCGGCCTTCACCGCCGACGGGGGGCGGTTCGCCGTCCACACGCGGTGGGTCGAGACCGAGCTCGACGGGCTGGAGGCCCTGGCGGTCTCGACACCGGGGCCGGGGCGGTCGGCCGATCTGCTGCGGACCTGGATCGAGGTCGACGGCGAGCGGCTCGAGGTGACCCTCGCGGCGGCGCTGTCGGCGACCGACGTGGTCGCCGCCGTCGTCGCCGCGGCGGACACGGCCGCCGCGACGACCGCGCCCGTCGACCACTCCGCGCGGCCGTAAGCTGGGCGTCTGCCCGCGGCCGCCGGGCTACGCCCCTCACCTCGGAGTCGCCTCATGACCACGTCCGCGCCCACCGGCCCCGCCACGTCCCCGACCCGGCCCGACGGTCGACTCGACCGCTACTTCGAGATCACGGCCCGGGGCTCGTCGTGGGCCCGGGAGTTCCGCGGCGGCATCGTGACCTTCGTCACGATGGCGTACATCGTGATCCTCAACCCGCTCATCCTCGGCGGTTTCAGCGCCGACCAGGCCGCCCAGGACGTCACGGGCGGCTGGCTGCAGAACGATCAGGTCGCAGCGGTCACGGCTCTGACCGCCGGTGTGATGACGATCCTCTTCGGAGCCGTCGCGCGCCTCCCGTTCGCGTTCGCCGCGGGCCTCGGCATCAACTCCTTCCTCGCCGTCAACGTGGTGAACGACGTCACGTGGCCCGAGGCGATGGGGCTCGTCGTGATCAACGGCCTCGTCATCACGATCCTCGCCGTGACCGGGCTGCGCGGACTGATCTTCAACGCCGTTCCCGCGGCGCTCAAGACGGCCATCACGGTCGGCATCGGTCTGTTCATCGCGTTCATCGGCCTGGTCGACTCGGGCTTCGTCCGCCCGAGCGGCTCGGCGTCGCCCCCGGTCCAGCTCGGCGACGCGGGGTCGATCGCGAGTCTCCCGACCCTGACCTTCGTGATCGGCCTCATCGCCATCGCCGTCCTCATGGCCCGCCGCGTCAAGGGCGCCATCCTGATCGGCATCGTCGGCACGACCGTCATCTCGATCGTGCTCGAATCCATCTTCCGCGTCGGCCCGTCGCTCGGTCAGGACGCCGACAAATGGAACCTCAACGCGCCGGTGCTGCCGACCCAGGTCGTCGCCCTGCCCGACCTGTCTCTGATCGGAGACGTCAGCTTCGGGGCGTTCGCGCGCATCGGGGTGCTGTCGGCCGTGATGCTCGTCTTCACCCTGGTGTTCACGAACTTCTTCGACGCGATGGGCACCATGACGGGGCTCGCGAAGGCCTCCGACGTGGCCGACGAGAAGGGCACGTTCCCGCGTCTGCGGTCGGCGCTCGTGGTCGAGGGGATCGGCGCGGTCGCCGGCGGCGCGACGAGCTCGTCGTCGAACACCGTCTTCGTCGAGTCGGCGTCGGGCATCGGCGAGGGCGCCCGCACGGGCTTCGCCTCGATCGTCACCGGCGTCCTGTTCATCCTCGCGATGTTCTTCACGCCGCTGACGCAGGTCGTGCCCCTCGAGGTGGCCTCGGCGGCGCTGGTCATCGTCGGCGCCCTGATGGTGTCGCAGATCAAGGACATCGACTGGACCGACTTCTCCGTCGCCCTGCCCGTCTTCCTGACGATCATCGTCATGCCGCTGACCTACTCCATCGCCAACGGCATCGGCGCCGGCTTCATCAGCTGGGTGCTCGTCCGGGCGCTCTCGGGTCGGGCCCGGGGGATCAGCCCCCTGCTGTGGATCGTCGCCGCCGGGTTCCTGGTCTACTTCGTCCGCGGCCCGATCGAGGCGTTCCTGGCCTGAGCCGCGGTCCCGTCCGGCGATCCGGGCGCCCTGTCCCTCCGGTCCGGGCGGGGCTAGCCTGGGGCTCGCGACGACGACGACGCCGCGCTCGACGACCCGAGGAGGCCCCGTGCCCCGCATCACCCCCGTCCTGTGGTTCGACGGCCAGGCCGAGACGGCGGCCGCGTTCTACACGTCGCTCTTCGCCGACTCGCGCGTGACGAACGTGTCGCGCTATCCCGACGACCTGCCCGATCCGACCCTCGCGGGTCAGGCCCTGGTCGTCGAGTTCGAGCTCGGCGGTCAGCCGTTCCAGGCGCTCAACGGCGGGCCCGGATTCACCCCGAACGAGGCCGTGTCGCTCTCCGTCCCGGTGGGCGGGCAGGACGAGCTCGACCGTCACTGGGACGCCCTGGTCGCCGACGGCGGTCAGGAGGGGCGGTGCGGCTGGGTGCGCGACCGCTGGGGCTTCTGGTGGCAGATCGTGCCCTCGGTCATGCAGTCGACCATCGGCGGAGACGATCCGGCGGGCGCGGCGCGCGCCCTGGCCGCGATGATGGGCATGACCCGGCTCGTGGTCGCGGATCTCGAGAAGGCGTACGCGGGCGACTGAGTCGACCCGCGCCTCCTCGACTCCCGCGGACGCCCTGGCCGGGCCCGGCCGGGAGGGATGCCGAGGAGGCGCGGCTCAGCGCATCTCGAGCGGCTCCGGTCCCGTCGGCGCGGGGAACGCACGCTCCAGCTGGACGACGGCGCGGTCGTCCAGGTCGATGGCGAGGGCGGCGGCGTTCTCGAGCGCATGCTCGGTCGTCGCCGCCTTGACCGCCGCCAGCATGTCCGGCGCGAGTCGGAGCACCCAGGCGAGGGCGACCTGCGCGGGCGTCGCGCCCATCTCGGCGGCGACCGTGCGCAGCACGGGATGGTCGAGCAGCTCGCCGCCGTCGACGGGCGAGTACGACATGAGCGGCATGCCCCGGTCGCGCGCCCAGGGCAGCAGCTCGAACTCCGGCCCGCGGCGCGCGAGGTTGTAGAGGATCTGGTTCGTCTGCACGTTGACGCCGCCGGCTGGTCCGACGAGCTCGGTCATGTCCTCGAGGTCGAAGTTGCTGACGCCCCAGCCCCCGATCGCGCCCTCGGCGACCAGCTCCTCCATCCCCTCGACGGTGTCGGTCAGCGGGTGCCGGCCGCGCCAGTGCAGCAGGTACAGATCGAGGCGCTCGAGACCCAGGCGTTCGAGGCTGGCGTGGCAGGCCTCGACGGTGCCGCGCCGCGAGGCGTTGTCGGGCAGCACCTTGCCGACGACGAAGACCTCGTCGCGGCGACCCTCGATGGCCTCGCCGACGAGGCGTTCCGAGGCGCCCTGCCCGTACATCTCGGCCGTGTCGATCAGGGTGAGACCGGCGTCGAGGCCCGCCCGCAGCGCGGCGATCTCGGACTCGCGTCGCCGGGGATCGTCGCCGAGCCGCCACGTGCCCTGTCCGAGCGCGGGGACGACGCGGCCGTCGGGCAGCGGGACGGACGGGTTGGTGGGGGAGGCGGGGGTCGTCATGCCGGGCGATGGTAGTCGCGGGCTCCCTCCGAGAGCACGTCGCGGCTGAGCAGCGTGGCCGCGGCGACGGCGGCCGGCATGACCGCCACGGCGCCCAGGGGCACGAAGAACAGGAGGTACGTGGCCGTTCCGAGCCCGAGGGTCCGGGCTCGTCGGGTCGCGAGCAGGCGGCGCCGGTCGCGGAGAGTGCGTCCGCGCGCGTCGAAGGCGTAGGCCGTCAGCTCGACGGCCAGGAACCAGCCGCCGACGAGCGCGCCCACGACGGGGATGAGCGTCTGGCCGAGCAGGGGGACGAATCCGCCGACGAAGAGGAGGATCCCGACACCGGCGGTCGCGACGAGCAGGCGCAGCGAGTCGCCGGCGCTCCGGGCGATCCCGGCCCAGACGCCGCGCTCGATCTCGGCCGGCGCGTCGCCCTCGCGCTCCTCGACGCGGCGCCAGATGCGCTCGTAGAACGGATCGCCGACCAGCAGCGTCACCGCGGTGAACGTCACGACGGCCAGCAGCACCGCGAGGGCGACGACCGCGAGACCCGCGGCGAGACGGACCGCCGACCGCGAGAGGTCCGACCAGTCCGCGGCGAACGGGGTGACGGCGACCGCGATGTCGTCGGCGGTGAGGCCGACGGCGATGATCAGGCCGACGAAGACCGCCCCCACGACGAGAGCGGGCACGGCGCCCAGCAGCATCAGCCGCGGCGAGGTCCCCCACAGCCGCAGGCCGCGACCGAGCAGGGCCACCCCCGCGAAGAACTCCCTGACCGCATCCACACCGAGAGCGTATCGATCCGAGGAGGCGCGGGTGCGGCCGGTCGACCCGTCACGACCGTCCACAGGCGGTCCCGTGTCCTCCCCTCACCGTGGAGGTCGACGTCGGCGCTCTCCCCAGCGACCTGGCCTGAGCCGACGGCCGCCGGAGGGCCCTCGGCATCCTCGTTCCCATGACAGCACTCGAGACCTATCCGCCCGCCCTGGCCCACCGACCGACCGACGACGAGCTGGAGCGCTTCGTCGACGACTTCTGTCTCGACCCCTGCGACGAGCGCGCCCTCCTCTGGATGTTCCTCGACGAGTACGGCGTGCCCCTGGCGCCCCCGATCGCCGTGAGCGGATGTCCGGTCGAGCCGACCCTGGCCGATGCGGAGCTCTACGCCACGCGGATCGTCGAGGTCGCGGGGTGGATCGAGGCGTCGTCCATCCTGCTGGTGTGGCAGAACGACGACGAGTCCCTGTCGGCGTCGTTCGACGATCAGCGCTGGGCCAAGGCGCTCCTGTCGCGTCTGCGTCCGGGCGGCCTGATCGTCCATCCGCCGATGAGACGGACGCCCTCCGACGTCGCCCGACTCGTCCTGGCGGGCTGAGGCGTGCGCTTCACCGGCCCGGGGGTTCCGCTCGATCCCGAACCGCGGTTTCTGCGCCTCCCGGACCTCGCACCGGACGCCGAGGCCGACACCGCCGCGGCCTACGCCGACGCTCTCTGCGACGAGCCCTGCGACCGCGAGGTCGTCCACGTCGTCTTCCTCGACGCTGAGGGCTCGCAGCTCTCTCCGGCAGGCCGGCTGCACAACGCCCCGCGGCTCCCTCGGGAGGCCGAGCTGGACCAGTTCGTCGACATGCTGCGTCACCAGGGTCTGCGGGTGCGGGCCCGGCAGGTCGCGTTGGTCTGGCAGACGGTGGACGACGACGTGCCCGACCGGGTCGCCGTCGGCGTCTGGGCTGACGGCCTGATCGACCGGATGGCGGGAGGGCCACTGGCCCTCCGCGCCGTCTGGTACCGCACCCCCTCGGGCTACGTCGCCCTCGTCGACGGCGCCGTTCGGATCACGACGCCGCGGGCACCTCGAACGTCGCTCGGATGACGGCCCGGGCGATGGTGTGGAAGTGGAGGTTGAAACCCAGGTAGGCGGGGCTCGCCGAGGCGTCGATCCCGAGCGTGTCGACGTCGAGGGCGTGCACCGCGACGAAGTAGGTGTGCGGGCCGTGTCCCTCGGGCGGGGCGGCTCCGACGAACCGGGCCATCCCTCCGTCGTTCTTCAGCTGGAAGGCGCCCTCGGGCAGGCCCGAGCCCTCGTCGTCACCCGCCCCCGTCGCGAGCGAGGTGGTGCTCGCGGGCAGGTCCACGACCGCCCAGTGCCAGAAGCCGGAGCCGGTCGGGGCGTACGGGTCGTACACGGTGACGGCGTAGCTCCTGGTCCCCTCGGGGGCGCCGCTCCAGCTCAGCTGCGGGCTGGCGTCGTCGCCGCCGGGGCCCATGAGTCCGCTGACCTGGCCGCGGCCGAGCTCGGTGCCGTCCTCGACGTCGGTGCTGGTCAGCTCGAACGACGGCACCTCGGCGATGATGTCGTAGGGGCGGTCGAAGTGCGATTCGGGCATGGTTCTCCTCTGAGCGTGCGGTGGATCGATCGGGGGTGCCTCGGAGTTCCGAGGCCACCCGGCCGGTCGCCGACGGGTCGTCGACCGGCCGGGAGGTCAGGCGGCGTCGAGACGCTGGATCTCGTCGGCCGAGAGCTTGATGGTGGGCGCGGTGGCGGAGTTCATGATCGTCTGAGGGCGCCGGGCACCGGGGATGGGGATGACGAGCTCCGACTTCGCGAGCTCCCAGGCGAGGGTGAGCACCTGCGGCGTCACCCGGCGGGCGTTCGCGATCTCGGCGAAGACGGCGTGCTTGGATCCGAGCTCCGCCGCGTCGGTGATGCCGCCGAGCGGGCTCCACGGCAGGAACGCGATGCCGAGCTCGTCGCACAGCACCAGCTCCTCCTCGCTCGAGCGGAACGCGGGGGAGTACTGGTTCTGCACCGAGACGAGACGGTCGTCGAGGACGGTGTTCGCCTCGCGGATCTGATCCACGGTGGCGTTCGAGATGCCCGCCATCCGGATGACGCCCTCGTCGAGCAGCTCGGCGAGTGCGCCGATGCTGTCGGCGTAGGGCACGGCGGGGTCAGGGCGGTGGAACTGGTACAGCCCGATCGCGTCGACGCCCAGGCGCTTGGCCGAGGCCCTTGCGGCCTCCTTGAGGTAGGCCGGGTCGCCGTTCTGGGTCCAGGCGCCGGCGGTCGGGCGCAGGTGCCCGCCCTTCGTCGCGACGAGCACCTCCGACGTGTCGGCGTGGAAGCTCGCCAGAGCCCGGGCGATGAGCTCCTCGTTGTGCCCGACCTCGTCGGCACCCGCCTGGTGATAGGCGTCCGCCGTGTCGATCAGGGTGATCCCCTGCTCGAGGGCGGCGTGGATGGTCGATACGGCCTGACGCTCGTCGGGTCGACCCTCGATCGACAGGGGCATCGCCCCGAGGCCGATCGCGCTGACCGTGACGTCTCCGATGGTTCTGGTTCTCATGGGGTTCTCCTTCTCACCACGCGTAGTCCTCGGGCGCCGTGCGGTGCCCGGGGAAGATCTCGTCCAGCCGCGTCAGCGCGGCCTCGTCCAGCCTCACGTCGACCGCCGCGACGGCCGACTCCAGCTGCGTCATGGTCCGCGGACCGGTGATCGGGCCGGTGACGCCCGGCTGGTGCAGCAGCCACGCGAGAGCGATCTCGCCGGGGGCGTGCCCGAGCTCTCGAGCGAGGTCCTCGTAGGCCACGAGCTGGTCGCGGTGCTCGGCCACGTAGTCCGCGCTCCGACCCTCGAGTCGGCGCGACCCCTCCTCGGTCTTCTCGATCACTCCGCCGAGCAGTCCGCCGTTCAGCGGCGACCACGGGATCATGCCGAGTCCGTAGTGACGGGCGGCCGGCAGTGTCTCCCGCTCGACGTCCCGCACGATGAGGTTGTAGATCGACTGCTCGCTGGCGAGACCGGTGAAGTGACGGCTGCGGGCGGCCTCCTGCGCCTGGGCGATGTGCCAGCCGGCGAAGTTGCTGCTGCCGGTGTACAGCACCTTCCCCTGTTGGACCGCGACCTCCATGGCCTGCCAGATCTCGTCCCAGGGCGTCTCCCGATCCACGTGGTGGAACTGGTACAGATCGATGTGGTCGGTCTGCAGACGCGACAGGCTCGCGTCCAGCGCGCGTCGGATGTGCAGCGCGCTGAGCCGCCCCTCGTTGGGCCAATCGCCCATGTCGCCGTACAACTTGGTCGCCAGCACGGTCTTGTCGCGTCGACCGCCGCCCTGCGCGAACCACCGGCCGATGATCCGCTCCGTGACGCCTTCGCCCTTCTCCCAGCCGTAGACGTCGGCGGTGTCGAAGAAGTTGACGCCGAGCTCGTGGGCCCGGTCCATGATCGCGTGCGAGTCGGGTTCGGTGGTCTGCGGCCCGAAGTTCATCGTGCCGAGGACGGCCCGCGAGACGGACAGCCCCGTCCGGCCGAGATGTGTGTAGTCCATCGGTCCTGACTACGCCTCCCGCGCCTCCTCGGCCCGGCACTCAGACGCTTGGCAGTCACCACGGCGGTGCCTGCCAGGGGCGGCCTCTAGTGTCCTGGCATGACCTCCACCGCGCCGGGCGCATCCGGCGACCCGGCGCCGATCGTCCCGACGACCCCCCTCGCCTCCGACGGCCGTGCCCGAGACGAGCGCGTTCGAGGTAGGCGGTTCCGGGCCTCGTACCGTCGGCAGCGCGCCCGTCTCGACGCGTTCCCGAGGCTGCGCTGGATCTACAAGCTCGGCGTGGCCGTCGTCGGTCTCCTCGTCGTCGGTCTGGGCCTCATCCTCGTCCCGCTGCCGGGTCCGGGCTGGCTCATCGTCTTCGTCGGCGTCGCCGTCCTCGGCACGGAGTTCCCCCTGGCGCACCGCATCACGCTGGCCATGCGGCGGCTCGCCCGCCGGCTCCACCTGCGGTGGCGCGCCTGGCGGGTCGCTCGAGCGGCTCGTTCGGCGAAGCCCGCCATGCGCTGACGCCACCCTCCCGACACTCAGCCCGCCGCCGGTATCCTCGTCGTCGTGACGCCCAGCCCCGCCTCCTCGACCCCGTACGAGGTCCTCGGCGTCCCCTCGTCCGCATCGGACGACGACCTGCGCCGCGCGTACCGTCGTCTGGCCCGCGAGACCCACCCCGACCTCGGCGGCACGGCCTCGGCGTTCCGGGCGCTGCAGCTCGCGTGGGAGCAGATCGGCACTCCCGAGGCGCGGGCCTCCTACGATCGCCGTCGGCCGACGTCCGCCGACTCCGCGCGCACGTCCGCGTCCTCGGCGGCCCCGACCTGGGCACCGCCGGCCCGGGAGGCGCCGCGCACCGACTCGAAGCCGCGCGCCCGCGTGCACGGGCACCCCGGCGGCGCGAACCGGGAGCGCTATCTCGAGCTCATGCGCGAGTGGGTCGGTCGTGGCGTCCCCCTCGACGATCCGTACGACGAGAGACTGGTCCGCACCGCGCCTCCCGAGATCCGGCACGTCCTGGCCGACGCCCTCGCCGAGGAGGCCACGGTGGCGACCGTGACGGATCTCGGCATCGCCTTCACGATCTGGAGCGACGTCGACGCGGGGGTCGAGGGCAAGCTCGATCACATCGTGCTGGGCCCCGCCGGGCTCTTCGCCATCCAGTCGTCCGACTGGGGCGGCGAGGTCGCCCTGACCCGAGGCGAGCTGACGGGCGCCGGCATCCCCGAGCACGAGAGTCCCGTCCGCGATCTGACCCGTCAGGCGCGCGCCGTCCGGCGCGACACCCGGGTGTCGTTCACGCACCAGCTCATCGTCGTGCCCGACGACGACTTCGCCGCGGCGCTCGAGCCGGCCGGTCGGGGTCGCCGGGGTGCGACCCACGTCCTGCGGCGCTCGCTCCTGCCCCAGGTGCTGCGTCACGGGCCCGATCTGTCGGATCGAACGACCATCTCCGACGTCTTCGAGATCCGCGAGCGACTGCAGCAGACCGTGCGCTTCGTCTGAGGACGACCCCGTCGTCCCGGGTGTGGCAAGCTCGACCCGTGAGCATCCACGGACCCGCCGACGGCTGGGTCGAGA
Organism: Frigoribacterium sp. Leaf263; assembly: GCF_001422285.1. GTDB lineage: Bacteria > Actinomycetota > Actinomycetes > Actinomycetales > Microbacteriaceae > Frigoribacterium. The sequence goes on along the minus strand of NZ_LMMO01000003.1, from coordinate 973,705 downwards.
GCCCTGACGGCCGCAGGTTCTGGGGGCGGGCCGGGGCCGCAGGGCTGCTGGTCATCGATGCCGACGACCGCGTCCTCCTGCAGCATCGCGTCGAGTGGAGCCACTTCGGCGGCACCTGGGGTCTGCCCGGCGGGGCACGGCAGTTCGACGAGACAGCCGTCGAGGGCGCCCTCCGCGAGAGCGGCGAGGAGGCCGCCGTGCCGGGGGAGGCCCTGCAGCTGCTGTTCGCCTCCGTGCTCGATCTCGGCTTCTGGTCGTACACCACCGTCGTGGCGCGGGTGACCGAGCCCTTCGACGCGATCGTCTCCGACGCCGAGAGCCTCGAGCTCCGCTGGGTGCCGCGAGACGAGGTCGACGCCCTGCCGCTCCATCCCGGGTTCGCGGCCTCGTGGTCGGGGCTGTCGGCGCACCTCGACACTCGCGTCCACCTGATCGTCGACGCCGCCAACGTCGTCGGATCCCGACCCGACGGCTGGTGGCGTGATCGTGCCGGGGCTGCCGCGCGCCTCCTCGGCGATCTGCAGGCGGGCTCGGCGGAGGGCCTGCCCGCGTCTCTCGTCCTCGACGAGACGACGGACGCCGAGCCGTCCGCGGGGGCGCCGACCTCGTGGTGGCCGTCGATCAGCGTCGTGCTCGAGGGCGAGGCGGCGGCGGCGCAGTCCACGGGCCCCGGCATCGACGTCGTCCGTGCGCCCGCCGACGGCGACGCGGCGGTCGTCGAGCGCGTCGACGGCATCCTGGGATCGGCCCCGGAGGCGCGGGTCATCGTGGTCACCGCCGACCGGGCCCTCGCGGGTCGCGTCGAGCGCCTCGGGGCTCGTGTCGTGGGGCCGCAGCGACTCCTGGCAGCCCTCGCCCGCGACTGAGCCCGCCCTCGCTCGCGACGTGGTCCGGCCGCGCCCGCGACTGAGCCGACCTCGCGGCCACCCGGTCCGGCCGTCCATACGACTGCGCCCGCCGTCGCCGGGTGGGCGACGACGGGCGCGTCAGCGTGCGGAGGAGGTCCGCAGCAGGGATCAGGCGGCGGGGCCGTCGCCGAGGGTGACGGTGGCCGTGTGCGATGCCCCGGCCGCGTCCGTCCAGGCGATCGAGACGCTGTCGCCCGAGTCGTGGGCCTGCACCGCGGCCGTCAGAGCGGAGGCGTCGCCGACCGGTGCACCGTCCAGCGCCGTGATGGTGTCTCCCGCGACGAGTCCGGCGGACGCCGCCGCGCTGCCCTCGACCGTCCCGGCGATCGTCACGCCAGCCACGCCGCCGCCGGTGGTCGTGTCCGCGATCTGCGCCCCCAGGAACGCCGGGAGTCCGATCCGGATCGTGCCGCCGCCGGTCCCGGCGACGATGCGCTTGGCGATGTCGAGGGCCTGGTCGACGGGGATCGCGTACCCGGTGATCGGGGTCGTCCCCGAGGAGGCGGCGGTCACGATGCCGATGACGTCGCCGTCCGCGTCCCGGAGCGGGCCGCCCGAATCGCCCGAGACCACGTCGGACTGGATCTCGATCAGCCCCGACAGCGACTCGCCGCCCGTGCCGGTCTCGCTGCGCACCTGGATGGACTGATCGGTGGCGAGGACGCTGCCCTCCGCGGTGACGAGATCGCCGGTGCCCTCGGCGTTCCCGGTGGAGTGCACGGCGTCGCCGGCCGAGACGTCGGCGGAGTCGGCGAACGAGACGGGTTCGAGACCCGACGCGTCGCGCAGTTGCAGCACGGCGACGTCGTTGGTGGCGTCCGTGCCGACGACGTCGGCCGTGTAGGTGCGACCGGTGGACTCGTCGGTCACCTCGATGCTGGTCGAGCCCTGCACGACGTGGTTGTTGGTCAGGATGAGCCCGTCGGAGTCGAGGATCATGCCCGTGCCCGCGGACTTGTACGAGTCGTCGTAGTTCAGGGTGGAGACGATCGTGACCACTCCGGCGGTCTCCTCCGCGGTGGCCGGCGTCGCCGTCGACTCGGTCGTTCCCGTCGATCCCTGCGATCCCGACGTGCCGCCCTGTCCGTCGCCGGTGCCCTGGCCGTCTCCGAACGGCGACGTTCCCGCCCCGCCCTGAGGGCCCGTGTACTGGGGCGCCAGCTGGATCGACTGCTGCTGCGACGCCGCCTCGGCCGCCGCCGTGCCGACGGTGTGCCCGAGGGCGTAGGCCGCGCCTCCGGTCCCGCTCGCGGCGATGATGAACGCGGCGGCGGCGCCGGTGACCAGCATCCAGCGGCGAGGGCGGCGGCGCGTCGGTCGGGCGAACGCCTCGGGGACGCCCGGAGCTCCGGAGGGGCGGGTCCGGTCGGCGTTCGGGCTCGCGTCGTACGACTGGTGCGTCCCGTCGCCGCCGCTCATCCACGACGGTGCCGACGAGTTCACGTAGCGCGCGTCGGACGCCCCGGTGACGTGGGGGAGGGTGCGGGCCTCGGCGGGGGGAGTCCCGAGTCGGGCGGCGTCCTCCGGGGAGGGACGCGTTCCGTCGGTGGGGGGCGTCGGGGGCGTCGTCTCGCCGTTCGTGCCGTTCGTGCCGTTCGCGGCGTCGCTCTCTCGGTCGTACATGGGGTGCCTCCTGTGGCTGCGGTGGTGCGGTGAGATCAGACAAGCGCCGCTCCCCAAGGAACCCCTATGACCAGCCTCGGAGGCGGTGGGGAGTTCCATGAGGAGCAGCACGGAGGCGGACGGAGGCGCGACGACAGGCGGATCGTTCCCGCCCGACGGGAGGGTCTTCCCTCCGACGTTGCGGAGCGGGCCGCGAGTTCCGATACGCTGGGAGGCCGAAGGAGGTCCACGATGGCAGAGCACGCCAATCAGGTACCCGGCGAGCACTCCGGTGCTCAGGGCGCCCATCGCGAGGTCGACACCACTCTCAGCTTCAACGAGGAGTTCCAGGCTCAGCTGGCTGCTCTCGAGGGCGGCGTCTCGACCGACGAGCGCGAGGCCGTCGCGGCGCTCCCGTCCGGCTCGGCGCTCCTCGTTGTCCGTCGCGGGCCGAACATCGGGGCTCGCTTCCTCCTCGACTCCGACGTCACGGTGGCCGGGCGGCACCCCGATGCCGGCATCTTCCTCGACGACGTCACGGTCAGTCGCAAGCACGCCGAGTTCCGCCGTTCGGGCACGACGTTCAGCGTCGTCGACCTCGGCTCCCTCAACGGCACGTACTTCGACGGGGTGCGCATCGACGAGACGCTGCTCAGCGACGGCGCCGAGGTCCAGGTGGGCAAGTTCCGTCTCACGTTCTACGCGTCGCGCGTCGACCTGGCGCACCTGGCGATCAAGTAGTGCCCCGAACCGCCGCCGCTCGGTCGCCGCAGACCGGGCCGACGGATCTCCTGACGATCGGCCAGGTCCTCTCGAGGCTGAAGCCCGAGTTCCCCGACCTCAGCAACAGCAAGCTCCGGTTCCTCGAGGAGCGCGAGCTCGTCACGCCCGTGCGCACGCCGTCCGGATATCGCAAGTTCTCGCCGGCCGACGTCGAGCGTCTCCGATTCATCCTCGGTCTGCAGAGAGACCACTACCTCCCTCTCAAGGTCATCCGCCAGCATCTGGCCGACCTCGACGCCGGTCGTCCGACGGTGCTGCCGTCCGGTGCCGGCGGGGTCTCGCTGGTGACGTCTCCTCGCCGCCTGTCCCGCGACGAGCTGATCGCGCGCACCGGTGCGACCCCGGGGCTGCTCGACGACGCGGTGGCGGCCTCGCTGATCCCCGCGGCGGAGCACCACGGCGACGACTCGGTCACCGTTCTGACGGCCCTCGTCGAGCTCAAGAAGACGGGCATCGAGCCGCGTCATCTCCGGACCGTCCGGGTCGCCGCCGAGCGGGAGCTCGACCTGATCGAGTCCGCGGTCGCCTCCGTCGCCCGGCGCCGCGACGCGGCGGGTCGAGCCCGGGTCGCCGAGCTGTCCCGCGAGCTCGCCGAGCAGCTCGACGTCGTCCGTCGGGCGCTGGTCCGCTCGGCCCTCGACCGACTCGACACGTAGACGCGCGGCCGCGCGGCGAATATCCTCGACACGCCGGGGTGTCCACGCGAATGTCGTCTCGTCCAGGTCCCGTTGTGGGTACCGTGGGTCCAGGTCAAACCATCAACCCGACATTGAACGTTCCGGGTCTGGACGAAGCACAGCGGAAGGCAGCGGCATGAGTGAGTCAGGTTCCCCCGAGGGGTCCCGTTACGAGCTGGGCCTGCTGTTCACGGACGGGATGCCCGACCTCGACGCCGACAGCGGGTATCGCGGCACCGTCGCCGCTCGAGCGGCCGGAATCAGCTACCGCCAGCTCGACTACTGGGCCCGGACGGGTCTCGTGGAGCCCACGATCCGCAGCGCCGCGGGTTCGGGATCCCAGCGGCTCTACGGATTCCGCGACATCCTCGTCCTCAAGCTCGTGAAGCGGCTCCTCGACACGGGCATCTCGCTCCAGCAGATCCGGACGGCCGTCAACCAGCTGCGCGAGTCGGGTGTCAGCGACCTGGCTCAGACCACGCTGATGTCCGACGGTGCGAGCGTCTACCTGTGCACCTCCGACGACGAGGTCATCGACCTCGTGAGCCGCGGGCAGGGCGTCTTCGGCATCGCCGTGGGCAAGGTGCTCCGCGAGGTCGAGACCAGCCTCGTCGAACTCGACAGCACCCCGGCGGCCGACCCGTCCGACGAGCTGGCCGCGCGTCGCGGGACTCGCGCCAGCTGAGGCGGTCTCCCTCCCGCTTCGAGACCTCGCACCAGAACGCCGAAGAGCCCCCGCCGATCGGCGGGGGCTCTTCGTGTGAGAAGCGGGGGAGTCGGCGTCAGCGGGCCGCGGGCTCCGCGTAATCGCCGATCTTCGCGGTGCGCATGATTCGTTCTAGCAGCTGATCGAAGTTGCGCGCCATCTCCTGCGCGCTCTCCCCGGGCCAGACGTGCAGAGGCTTCGCCGCGCCCTGAGCCTGCTGCAGCGACGTGCGCTCGGGCAGCTGAGGACTGAGCACCAGCGGGCCGAACATGTCGCGGAGCTCCTTGATGCGGAACTGGTGCTCGATGGACTGCACCCGGGCGCGGTTGACGATGATGCCCAGCGGCTGCAGGCGGGGCGAGAGTCCCCGGCGGATCTCCTCGATGGCCCGGAGGGCACGGTCAGCCGCCGCGACGCTGAACAGTCCGGGCTCGGTGACGACGGTCACGCGGTCCGAAGCGGCCCACGCCGTCCGGGTGAGGGCGTTGAGCGAGGGCGCGCAGTCGATCAGGACGAGGTCGTAGTCGGCCTCGACGTTGGCGAGCGCCTCCTCGAGCTTCCAGATGTCGCGGATGGAGGGGTGCGGACCGTCGAAGTTGATGGCGGAGGGGCTGCCGATCATCACGTCGATCTTGCCCTGTCGGCCCTTCGTCCAGCCGCTCGGTGCGATGGCCGCTCGGACGGTCTTCTCCTTCGGAGACGCCAGGACGTCCGCCACGTTGAGGTGACCGGCGACGGTGATGTCGAGGCCGGTCGACACGTCCGACTGCGGATCGAGGTCGACCACGAGGGTCCGGAGGCCTTTGGCGAAGGCGGCCGACGTGAGTCCGAGCGTCACCGTCGTCTTGCCGACGCCCCCCTTGAGTGAGCTGACGCTGAGTACATGCACGACCCTCACGATACCTTCACTACTGTTGAAGAGCCTAAAAGCCACGTCGGCGAGCTCGAATCCCCTCGTCCGTCCCACCTGAGCACCCAAGGAGGTGCACGCCGTGAGCGTGAGATCCATCCGTCTGTTCGGCGACCCGGTCCTGCGGTCGACGTCCGACCCCGTCACGCTCGGCGACCCGCGGTTGGCGTCGCTCGTGGCCGACCTCCTCGACACCGTCCGCGAGCCCGGTCGCGCCGGGGTCGCGGCCGCGCAGATCGGCGTCGGCCTCCGCGCCTTCAGCTACAACGTCGACGGCGAGGTCGGCTACGTCCTGAACCCCGTGCTGGTCGAGGCGTCGGGCGAGCGGGAGCTGGTCGACGAGGGATGTCTGTCCGTTCCGGGGTTCTGGTTCCCGACGCCGCGCTGGTCGTATGCGCGGGTCGAGGGCGTCGATCTCGACGGAGAGCCGGTGGTCCTCGAGGGGACCGGTCTCATGGCCCAGGCTCTGCAGCACGAGACGGACCACCTCGACGGCACCCTCTACGTGATGACGCTCGAGCCCGCGACGCGACGCGAGGCCCTCCGCGAGATCCGCATGAGCGACTGGTGGCGCGCCTGATCCTCGGCGAGCCGGGCCGAGCCGGCCGGGCTGGGCCCGGCCGGTCGACGGCAGCTCAGCTCGCGGGGTGGGTGACCGTCCGGACGGAGTCCGTGCTGGGGTAGACGGTGTAGAGGTCCGCGATCTGCGGGGCGAAGTCCTTCAGGACGATCGCCCGCTTGATGCTCATCTTGGGCGTCAGGTGTCCGCTCTCCTCGGTGAGTTCGAGGGGCAGCACGATGAACTTCCGGATCGACTCGGCGCGAGAGACGGCCGTGTTCGCCTCGTCGACGGCCCTCTGGATCTCCGCGAGGACGACGGGGTGCTCGGCGGCCTCGGCGAGCGGCATGTCCGCGGCCTCACCGGCGTTGTTCAGCCAGACCGGCAGCATCTCGGTGTCGAGGGTCACCAGGGCCGAGATGAACGGCTTCTGATCGCCGACCACGACCACCTGTGCGACGAGGGGGTTCGCCCGGATCGGGTCCTCGAGGACGGCCGGTGCCACGTTCTTCCCGCCGGCGGTGACGATGATCTCCTTCTTGCGACCGGTGATGGTGAGATAGCCGTCGGAGTCGATGGATCCCAGGTCCCCGGTGCGGAACCAGCCGTCCTGCAGCACCGCGGCCGTCCCCTCCGGGTCGTTCCAGTAGCCGGCGAAGACGTTCTCGCCCTTGATGAGGATCTCGCCGTCGTCGTCCGTCCGGAGCGAGACGCCCGGCAGGGCGGGGCCGACGGTGCCGATCTTGAACTTCGAGACGAGGTTCACGGATGCCGGAGCCGTCGTCTCCGTCAGCCCGTAGCCCTCCAGGATGCGGATGTCGAGACTGCGGAAGAAGTGCCCGAGACGCGTGCCGAGCGGGGCGGAGCCCGACACGGCGTAGCGGATGTTCCCGCCCATGGCCTTCTTCAGCTTGCTGTAGACGAGCCGGTCGAAGAGCGCGAAGCGCAGCTTCAGGCCGAGGGGCACCGTGCCCTCGTCGAGGGCCTTGCTGTGGGCGATCGCGACCGCCACCGCGCGACGGAAGATCGCTCCCTTCCCCCCGGTCTCGGCCTTCTGCTCCGCGGAGTTGTAGACCTTCTCGAACACCCGGGGCACCGCGAGCAGGAACGAGGGCTTGAACGAGGCGAGCGAGGGGAGGAGCTGCTTGGTGTCGGCCTGGTGCCCGACGCGGACCCCCGCGTGCACCGACATCACCGCGATGAACCGGGCGAACACGTGGGCCGTGGTGATGAAGAGCAGCGTCGACGAGCCGGGGGCCACGACGTCGGACATGGCGAGCGCGGCGTTCCGACTCGTCTCGACGAAGTTGGCGTGCGTCAGCATGCAGCCGCGCGGGCGTCCCGTGGTGCCCGAGGTGTAGATGATCGTCGCGAGGTCGTCCGGTCCGGCCGCCGAGCGGCGGCGCTCCAGCTCGTCGTCGTCGACGTCGGCGCCCGCGGCCGCGAGCTTGTCGAGGTCGCCGAGGTCGATCTGCCAGACGTGGGATACGTCGGGGAGGTCGGGGTGCACCTCGTCGAATCGCGCGAAGTGGTCGGGCGTCTCGAGGATGAGAGCCACGGCACCCGAGTCGCTGAGGTTCCACTGGACCTGGGCCGGCGACGACGTCTCGTAGACGGGCACGAGCAGCGCTCCGGCGAACCAGGTGGCGAAGTCGACCAGGGTCCATTCGTACCGGGTGCGGCACATGAGCCCGACGGCGTCGCCGGGACGGATGCCCGCGGCGATCAGTCCCTTGGCGAGGGCTCGCACCCTGGCCAGGAAGTCGGCGGCGCTGATGTCCGACCAGCCCCCGACGCCGTCGGGGACGGCGAAGAGAGCGGCGTCGGGCGTGGCCCGGACGCGGTCGATCAGGAGGTCGGTCGCGTTGGCGTTCACGTCGGGCTCCACGGCCAGGGGGACGGTGTGTTCGTTCACGGCAGCTCCTTCGGTACCGAACGATGGTCCTCCTCACCCTAGCGGGGAGGCCGCCGGTGCGGCATGCCTCGTCGAGGGGACGCCGGGGATAGACTCGACGCTCGTGCAGGCAATCGGAATCGACATCGGCGGAACGAAGATCGCGGGTGGCGTCGTCACCGAGCTCGGCGAGATCGTCGCCGAACGACGGGTGCCGACCCCCGCGGGCGACTCGCGAGCGATCGTCGACGCCGTCGTCGAGATGATCACCTCCCTCCAGTCCGAGCACCGCGACGTCGTCGCGGCCGGGGTGGCCGCGCCGGGCTTCATCGACGCGGCCCAGTCGACCGTCTACTACACGCCGAACATCGCGTGGCGGAACGAGCCCCTCCGCGCTCTGCTGTCCGAACGACTCGATCTGCACATCACGATCGACAACGACGCGAACGCCGCGGGCTGGGCCGAGTTCCGCTTCGGCGCCGGCCGGCTGGCCAGCGACATGACCATGCTGACGATCGGCACCGGCGTCGGCGGCGCCATCGTCGCCCAGGACCGTCTCCTCCGCGGCGGCTTCGGCACGGGTGGCGAGCTCGGCCACCTCCGCGTCGTCCCTGACGGTCTCCCGTGCGGTTGCGGCGCCCGCGGGTGCATCGAGCAGTACGGCTCGGGTCGTGCACTGCTCCGCATGGCCGGCGAGGTCGCCGACCGGCCCGGTGCGGGTGCCGCTCTGGCGGCCGTCCGCGAGGCCAAGGGGGAGCTCACCGGTCATGACGTCAGCGAGCTCATGAAGGCCGGAGACCCGGGTGCCATCGAGGCCCTCCGGGAACTGGGCGGCTGGCTGGGTCAGGCGGCCGCCTCCCTGTCCGTCGTCCTCGACCCTCAGATCTTCGTGTTCGGCGGCGGCGTCGCGCAGTCGGGCGAGCTGCTGCTCGCCCCGGTGCGCGAGGCCTATCTGGCGCACCTGCCGGCCCGCGGCTATCACCCGGAGCCCGAGTTCGTCATCGCCGAGCTCGTCAACGACGCCGGCGTCGTCGGCGCGGCCGACCTCGCCAGACTGCACGCGACCGGGCTCTGAGCCCGACCGACCGACCGCTCCATCGACGAGGGATGCACCGATGCTCTACTGGTTCTTGAAGACGCTCATCGCGACGCCTCTCGTCCTCTCGGTGTTCCGTCCGTGGGTCCGCGGCGCCGAGAACGTTCCGGCGTCGGGCGCCGTGATCTTCGCCAGCAACCACCTGTCGTTCGTCGACTCGATCTTCCTGCCCATCGCCCTGGACCGTCGCATCTCGTTCCTGGCGAAGAGCGACTACTTCACCGGCCGGGGCATCAAGGGCTGGGCGATGCGTCTGTTCTTCACGGCCACGGGTCAGCTGTCGATCGACCGCTCGGGCGGCAAGGCCTCGGAGGCCTCTCTGGCGACGGGTCTCTCGGTCCTCCGCCGGGGTGAGCAGCTCGGCATCTACCCCGAGGGGACCCGCAGTCCCGACGGCCGTCTCTACCGCGGTCGCACGGGCGTCGCCCGGATGATCCTCGAGGGGCACGTGCCCGTGATCCCCGTGGCGATGATCGACACCGAGCACGTCATGAAGACGGGGACCAAGATCCCCAAGATCCGCCGGGTCGGCATCGTCTTCGGCGAGCCCCTCGACTTCAGCCGCTTCGAGGGCATGGAGGGCGACCGCTTCATCCTGCGGTCCATCACGGACGAGATCATGTACGAGCTCAACGCGCTGAGCGGGCAGGAGTACGCCGACGTGTACGCCTCCAGCGTCAAGGAGAAGCGCTCCGCCTCCACGCGGTAGGCTCGCTCGTCGGGGTCGTTCGGCCCCGAGCCCGCTGACGCCCGCAAGGAAGACCGTGACCCAGCTCAGAGATCCGTTCGCAACGTCCGACACCGACGTCGTCGAGGGTCTCGACTATTGGCGCACCCTTCCCATCAAGCAGCAGCCGTCATGGCCCGACCCCGCGGCCGTCGAGGCGGCCTCGGCCGAGATCGCCACGCTGCCTCCGCTCGTGTTCGCGGGCGAGATCGACACCCTCCGCGATCGGCTGGCCTCCGCCGCGCGGGGCGAGGCCTTCCTCCTGCAAGGGGGCGACTGCGCCGAGACCTTCGCCGGCGCGACGGCCGATCAGATCCGCGATCGCGTCAAGACGATCCTGCAGATGGCCGTCGTCCTGACGTACGGCGCCTCCATGCCGGTCATCAAGATGGGCCGCATGGCCGGTCAGTTCGCCAAGCCCCGATCGAGCGACGACGAGACGCGAGACGGCGTGACCCTGCCGGCCTACCGGGGCGACATCGTCAACGGCTACGACTTCACCCCCGAGTCCCGGCGGGCCGACCCGGCGCGACTCGTGAAGGGGTACCACACCTCGGCGTCGACGATAAACCTGATCAGGGCCTTCACACAGGGAGGTTTCGCCGACCTGCGTCAGGTGCACAGCTGGAACCGCGGCTTCGCGGCCAACCCGGCGAACGCCGCCTACGAGCACCTCGCGAAGGAGATCGACAAGGCGATCCGATTCATGGAGGCTGCCGGGGCGGACTTCGACGAGCTCAAGCGCGTCGAGTTCTACACCAGCCACGAGGGTCTCCTCATGGACTACGAGCGCCCGATGACGCGCATCGACTCGCGGACGGGCGACCCCTACGTGCTGTCGTCGCACTTCGTGTGGATCGGCGAACGCACCCGCGACCTCGACGGGGCGCACGTCGACTTCCTGTCGAGGGTGCGCAACCCGATCGGCGTGAAGCTCGGCCCGAGCACGACACCCGACGACATGATGCGCTTGATCGACAAGCTCGACCCCGAGCGCGAGCCGGGTCGACTCACGTTCATCACGCGCATGGGCGCGGGGAGGATCCGCGATGCGCTGCCGCCCCTCCTCGAGGCAATCACGCGTGCGGACGCCACGCCCCTGTGGGTGAGCGACCCGATGCACGGCAACGGCCTCACGACGCCCACCGGGTACAAGACCCGCCGCTTCGACGAGATCATGGACGAGGTCAAGGGCTTCTTCGAGGCCCACCGCGCGGCCGGCACGCACCCGGGCGGCATCCACATCGAGCTGACGGGCGACGACGTCACCGAGTGCCTCGGCGGTTCGGAGCACATCGACGAGGCGACTCTGGCCACTCGCTACGAGTCGCTGTGCGATCCGCGACTGAACCACATGCAGTCGCTCGAGCTGGCGTTCCTCGTGGCGGAGGAGCTCGCGGCGAACTGAGCCGCCCCTCCCTGCCGTCCCGGGCCTCCGTCGTTCACCGGCGGGGGCCCGTCGTCACGTCATGACGAGCGGATCACGACGAGCGGATCAGGAGGCGCGGGCCCGCAGGGTCCGTCGGCGTCAGTCCGCCCGGTAGCTGAGGGTCACGGTCGAGCCCACGAGGGCCGTCCCCCCGGCGCCGGGATCCGACGCGGTGACGGGCAGCGCGGCCTCCCAGTCGTAGAACGCGCAGGTGAACTTGGCGCAGTCGTCGTAGCTGACCCGCAGCCCGAGGGCCTGCAGCTGCGCCGTCGCGTCGTCCAGGGTCTGCCCGGTGACGTCGGGGACGGTCACCGGGGCCGGGCCGTCCGACACGACGAGGTCGAGGGTCGCACCCGGCTTCACGGGGCCGTCGGCCTGGGGCTGCGAACGGATGACCGCCCCGGCGGGGACATCGCTGCTGTACTCGCGACCAGCCTCGGCCCCGGTCAGCCCGGCCTTCTGCAGCGTGGCCTGGGCCTCCGAGAGCTCCTGTCCGGCGACGTCGGGGAGAGGTCCGAGCGACACCGTCAGTGTGACCGGCTGCTGCTCGCCGTACGTCGAGCCCTCGGCGAGTCCCATGGCGTTGCCGTCGCCGCCGACGCCGGCGATGCCGATCACGGTGCCGGCGTCCTTCTCGTCGAACTGTCGGATCGGGTCGGTGAGCGCGAAGTCCGCCAGTGCTGATTCAGCGGCGTCGAATGAACCGCCGACGACGGACGGCACATCCAGCTGCCGCGGCCCCTGCGAGACCACCATCGTCACCGTCGATCCCTTGGGCTGACGGCTCGTCGCGTCGGGCTCGGTGCCCGTCACCTGCCCGGCGGGGACGTCGACGGAGAAGTCCCCGCGGTTGTCGGGCGCGACCTCGAAGCCGGCCTCGATCAGCTGCGAGGCCGCCGCCGCCGGGTCCTGGCCCGCGACGTCGGGTACAGCGGCCTCTGCGCCCGGGCCGGAGCCGAACCACCAGCCCGCACCTCCCGCGACGAGCGCGAGCAGGATGACGATCACGAGCAGGATCGCGCCGCGACGGTGACGGCGGGCGGCGTCGTTCTGCAGTCGCTCGGCGTTGCTGTCGGAGTCCGGGCCGATCGGGCCGGTCCGGTGCCGTGCCTTGGGGACGATCTGCGTGTCGGCCGTGGCTCCGCGGCCAGGTCCGGGGAGGACCGCGGTCGCAGCCGCGGAGGGCAGGACCATCGTGCGGTTCGCCGGCGGGCCGGAGGGGTCCGCCAGGGCCCGTTGCACGTCGAGCAGCTGGTCCAGCAGGGCGCGGGCGTCGCGGGGTCGGTGCTCGGGGTCGCGGGCGGTCGCCCAGAGGACGAGCTCGTCGAGCTCGACGGGGACCGAGGGGTTGACGATGCCGGGGGCGGGGACCGTGTCGTTCGCGTGCTGGTAGGCGATCTGCATCGGCTGCTCGCCCTTGTAGGGCTGTTCGCCGGTGAGCATCTCGTAGAGCATGATGCCGAGCGCGTAGATGTCGCTGCGGGTGTCGGCGATGCCCCGGGTGACGAGCTCGGGGGAGAGGTAGGCGATGGTCCCGAGCAGCGCCGCGCCCGTGGCGGTGTTCGCCGTGGCGGCCCGGGCGAGGCCGAAGTCGCCGATCTTGATGCGACCGTCGTCGGCGAGGAGGACGTTCTCGGGTTTCAGGTCGCGGTGGACGATGCCCGCACGGTGGGCGGCGGCGAGACCCGACAGCACGGCCTCCAGGATGTCCATGGCCTGCTCGGAGGTGAGCACCTTGTGGTCCTGCAGGAGCTCGCGCAAGGTGATGCCGGGGAGGTACTCCATGACGAGGTAGGCCGAGTCGTCGTCCTGGCCCTGGTCGAAGACGTTGACGACGTTCGGGTGGGCGAGTCTCGCCGCCGAGCGCGCCTCCTGGATGAAGCGCTCCTTGAAGGAGGCGTCGTCGGCGAGGTGCCCGTGCATGATCTTGATCGCGACGCGGCGCTCGAGGCGGAGGTCGGTCGCGAGGTAGACGGTGGCCATGCCTCCGCGGGCGATGCGCGAACGGACCTGATAGCGATCGTCGATGAGCCGGCCGATCATCGGGTCAGTCTGGTTCACGCTCACGCGCTGATTTTACGGTGATCATGCGCCCGAGACGCGTCAACTCACCGGCCGACCGAGAAGTGGCCGGAGAGCCGCCTAGCCGAGGGCCGCGAGCCAGGAGGCAGCGGGGGCCTCCCACTTCGCGTAGGCCGTCGGGTACGCCGAGATCTGCACGGCCTGGGCAGCACCCGTGAGCGACATCGACGTCCAGCCGGGGATGTCCAGCAGGCCGCGGGTGTAGCCCCTGTTCGGGTTCGTCGGTCCGCCGAAGAACAGCTTGGTCGCATGCACCGGGTCCGTGAGCTGGGCGCGGGTGCCCCATCCGGTGCTCGGTCGCTGCTGGTAGAGGCCGACCGAGTCGCGGTCGCCGTGATCGATGTTGCGAAGGCTCGACTCCTGAGCCGCCGCGGCCAGGGCGATGACGATCGCGCGGTCGCTCGCCCCGATCTGCCGGCCGACGGCGATGATGGTGCGCGCGTTGCGCTGCTGCTCGGCGCTGAGGGACGTGCCGGACGAGACCGGGACGGCCGACGTGGCCGCCGGGGTCGTCGTGGGAGCGGAGGTGGAGGCGCCGCCCCGGCCGGGGATGGTCAGCTTCTTGCCCGCGTAGATCGTGCTGGTGATGCGCAGGCCGTTGGCGGACAGCAGGGCCTGGACGCTCGTGCCCGTGTTCGCGGCGATGCGCGAGAGGGTGTCGCCCGTCTTGATGGTGTACGAGCCCCCCGAAGCGGCCGGAGCGGACGGGGTCCTCGACGGGGCGGGGGAGGCCGAAGACGATCCTCCCGGGACCGACAGCTTCTGGCCGGGGTAGATGATGCTCGACCAGCCGAGGCCGTTCGCGGCCAGGAGCGCGGAGGTCGCGACGCCGTGCGCGCCGGCGATCGAGCTGAGGGTGTCGCCGCGCTTGATCGTGTAGCTGCGCGCGGAGCCCGAGGAGGCGCGGCTCGGCTGGGTCGAGGCCCCTCCCGCGACGAGGCTCAGCGTCTGCCCGGGGAAGATCGTGGACTTCCAGCTCAGTCCGTTGAGGGCCAGGACCGAGGCTGTGCTCAGGCCGAAGGACCCGGCGATGGTCGCCACGGTGTCGCCGCTCTTGACCGTGTACGACGACGGGGCGATGACGGAGGCGCGGGAGGCGGCCAGCTCGACCACCGCCTCCTCGACCACGGTCGTCCCGGCGGTCTCGATCGCCGGCAGCACGGGGCGGGGCGCGGCCTGGGGCTTCTTCACCTTGTCGGAGGCCTCGTCGAGTGAGGAGATCGGGCCGGTCAGCCCGAGGCCGAGGGCCATCGAGCCCACGAGCATGATCGGCACGGTGTTCATCATCGAACGGGCGATGCGACCGGTCGCCCGGGGGTCGTCGCCGGTGGTGTCGATGCGGCCGAAGGCGCTCGTCGTCTGGCTGTCGTTCATGAGGTGATCCTCGAGTCTCGGGGGCAAGCACGTCGACGGCCTGATCGGACGACGTGTCTCGAAGTTATCAAGTTGACACAGGTGGTGTGTCAAGTCAATCAGTGCGCCTCCTGAGGTCTGTGCGACTCATGTGGCTGATGTGACAGCTGTGACAGGAGTTGTCTGGCGGAGACACGATGGGCGCTCTCATGGCAAGGTTGTCCGGTGATCGATCTCTCGCAGCAGCCCTGGTTCGCCGACACCGAGTGGCTGGCCGTCCCCGACCTCGTCGAGAAGACGGGGATGAGCGTCAGCCGCGTCCGCCGGCTCTTCGACGAGCACGCGCTCGTCGGGACCAGGCTCGGCGGCCCCCTCCGCACGCCGGCGGTGTTCCTCGACGACGAGGGTCAGCCCCGGGGTGATCTCCGGGGCACGATCACGGTGCTCGCCGACAACGGGTTCACAGACGACGAGGCGCTCGACTGGATCATGTCGGACGACGACTCTCTCGGCACGAGCCCCATCGAGGCTCTGCGCGCGGGTCGCAAGGCGGAGGTCCGCCGGATCGCGCAGGGCCTGCTCTAGCCCGGACGGACGACTTCGGCCGTCGTCATCTGTGACGGAGAGGTCGTCCGTCATCGGGTGAACGCGCGTGCGCCTCGTCAGGAGGT
The DNA here is from genome assembly GCF_001422285.1 of Frigoribacterium sp. Leaf263. Taxonomy (GTDB): domain Bacteria; phylum Actinomycetota; class Actinomycetes; order Actinomycetales; family Microbacteriaceae; genus Frigoribacterium. The sequence continues at coordinate 958,308 of NZ_LMMO01000003.1, read as the reverse complement.
GCGGCGCGTGACCGTGTCGGCCAGTCGGGTCAGCTGGGCTCGGGCGGACGGCGACAGCGCCGAGCGGTCGAGGGCGTGCGTCGCCCGCTCGACCTGGTCGCTGATCGACTGCTCGACCGCGTCGACCGCTCCCGAATCCCGGAGCGTCGCCTGGAGCATCGCGATCTGGTCGTCGTCGAGCTCGGGGTCGCCGAGGAGCTCGTCGAGCAGGCGCACAGCACCCGCCGGCAGGGAGCGGCGTGCCATCGCGACCAGGACGGTCCGCTTGCCCTCGCGGAGGTCGTCGCCCGCCGGCTTGCCGGTCACCTCGGGGTCGCCGAAGACGCCCAGCAGATCGTCGCGGAGCTGGTAGGCGATCCCGAGGGGCAGCCCGAAGTGACGGAGCGACTCCAGGGCCTCGGGGGAGCCCCCGGCCATGGCGGCGCCGATGGTCAGCGGCGCCTCGACGCTGTACTTGGCCGACTTGTAGACGATGACCCGCTGAGCGCGCGGCAGGAGGTCGATGTCGGGGACGGTCCGCCACGCGTTCTCCTCGAGGATGTCGAGGTACTGACCGACGGTGACCTCGGTGCGCATCCGGTTGAACTCGACGCGTGCCGCGCGCGCGGCGTCTCGCGAGAGCAGGCCGTCGAAGGCCTCGGAGACGAGCTCGTCGCTCCAGGCGAGGAGGAGATCGCCCATCAGGAGGGCCCCCGACGTGCCGAAGTCCTCGGCGGAGCCGAGCCACGACCCCTCGCGGTGCAGCCGCTCGAAGCGCCGGTGCGCGGAGGGCAGTCCGCGCCGCGTGTCGGAGTTGTCCATGATGTCGTCGTGGACGAGAGCGGCCGCGTGGAAGAACTCGAGAGCCGTGGAGGCGCCCATCACCGAGTCGAGGGATCGTGCGTCCGGGGGAGTCCCCAGAGGATCGAACCCCGTGTCGAGACCGGCGACGGACTGCCATCCCCAGTAGCAGAACAAGGCGCGGAATCGCTTGCCTCCGCGAAGCAGGTCGCTGGAGAAGAGAGCGAACGGATCGAGGTCCGGGGCGATCGTCCGCAGGACCGGGCGCTGCCTCTCGAGGAACTGGTCGATCCGCTGTTGAACGACATCCACTAACCGCGTACTCTCAGCCACGCTGCCTAGCCTAGCGACAGCACTCCGGCATACACTGCCAGCTACTCATACGCGTCGATCCCGAGGTCGTAGGGCCTGTGCTCGAAGGGAACACCAAGATGCCACTTTCCGAACAGGAGCAGCGGCTCCTCGACGAGATGGAGCGCAGTCTCTACAGCAACGACTCCGACTTCGTCGCGACCGTCGGCACTCGGCAGGGGCGACCCAACTACACGATGGTCGTCGTCGGCGTCCTCGGGGGTCTGCTCGGGATCGCCGTCATCGTCGCCGGCGTGATCTTCCGTCAGCCCGTGGTCGGCGTGCTGGGTTTCGTGCTCGTCGTCGCCGGAGCCCTATTCGCGATCGCCCCTCCTCGTCGGAAGGGCGGGCCGGCCCCGACTGCGTCCAAGGCTCCCCGATCGACGGGCTCCCGCCCGGGCCCCTCGGCCGGCTCGTCCCGCACGAGCATGATGGACCGGCTCAACGAACGATGGGACCGTCGCAACGACGGCGACGAGCGCCGCTGACGTATCCCTCCACCCCGCTCCACCACGAAGGGGCCGACCTCCGGGTCGGCCCCTTCGTCGTGCCGCCAGGCAGTCGCCAGGCCGAGTCCAGCCGGGTGAGCCTCCTCTCGCCCCGCTGAGCGCGCCTCCTCGGCCCCGGACGCTCCACAGCCCTCCACCCCTGCGGACCCTGAGAATCCAGGGTCCGCAGGGGTTCTTCTGTGCCCAGAACGGGGAGATCCGTTGTCGAGTGGTGCGTTGTGGAGTAAAGTGGAGCCACGTCCCACTCCGGGGTGTGGAGCGGAAGGGGCGGGGCGCATGTTCCTCGGCACCTACTCGCCCAAGCTCGACGAGAAAGGCCGCATCATCCTTCCTGCGAAGTTCCGTGACGAGTTGGCCTCCGGGCTCGTCATGACGCGCGGGCAGGAGCGCTGCGTCTACGTCTTCTCCCAGCGCGAGTTCGAGGACATGCATTCGCGGATCCGTCAGGCGCCCATCACGAGCAAGGAGGGGCGCGACTACATGCGACTGTTCCTCTCGGGTGCGAGCGACGAGATCCCCGACAAGCAGAACCGTGTGACCATCCCCGCGCAGCTGCGCGAGTACGCCGGGCTCGGTCGCGATCTCACCGTCATCGGTGCCGGGAACCGCGCCGAGATCTGGGCCACCGATGCCTGGACCGCCTACTACGAGGCTCAAGAGGCCGCCTTCGCCAACACCACGGAGGAGGTGATCCCCGGCCTCTTCTGAGTCGTCGGCCCCGACTCCCAGCCGTCCGCCCTGGCGCACCTTCCCCGGTGCCAGGTCGGGACGGATGGGGATCAGGGCAGATGAACAGGAGCCGACATCGTCATGGCAGATCAGATCCACACCCCCGTACTGCTCGAACGCACCCTCGAGCTGCTCGCACCCTCGCTCGGCGCACCCGGTGCCGTGGCCGTCGACTGCACCCTCGGCATGGGCGGTCACACGGAAGCCCTGCTGACGCGCTTCCCGGAGCTCACCGTCGTGGGTCTCGACCGCGACACGGAGGCGCTCGAGATCGCCGGCGAGCGGCTCCGTCCCTTCGGGCAGCGGGCCCGGCTCGTGCACACGACCTACGACGGGATCGGCGAGGCGCTGGACGGCCTGGGCCTCGCGACCGTCGACGGCGTCCTCTTCGATCTGGGGGTGTCGTCTCTGCAGCTCGATCGCGTGGAGCGCGGCTTCTCGTACTCGAAGGACGCTCCGCTCGACATGCGGATGGACCCGACCTCCGCCGTCACCGCGGAGACGATCCTCGCGGAGTACCCCGAATCCGAGCTCCGTCGGATCTTCTACCAGTACGGCGAGGAGAAGCTCGCTCCTCGGTACGCCCGCCGCATCGTCGAGCACCGGGTCGACAACCCGCTGACCCGGAGCGGCGAGCTCGTCGACGTGCTCGTCGCGGCGACCCCCATGGCCCTCCAGCGAGCCGGTCACCCCGCGAAGCGCGTCTTCCAGGCCCTGCGCATCGAGGTCAACGGCGAGCTCGCCTCGCTCGAGGCCGCCGTGCCGGTCGCCCTCGACCGTCTCGGCGACTCGGGCCGCATCGTGGTCCTCGCCTACCAGTCGCTCGAAGACCGGTTCGTCAAGCGCGAGCTCGCCGCGCGGACCACCTCGACCGCTCCCCAGGACCTCCCGATCGAACTGCCCGAGCACCGGCCCGAGTTCCGTCTCCTCGTCCGAGGAGCCGAGCTCGCCTCGGCCGACGAGATCGACCGCAACCCCCGGGCCAAACCCGTGCGCCTCCGCGCAGCCGAACGAATCCGGAGATCAGCATGAGCAGCCAGTTCGCCCTCGTCGACCCGACGCCTCTCCTCGAGCGGTCCCCCTCGGCGACGCCTCGGCCTGTCGAGATCGTGACCAGCCGGGCTCAGCGTCGTGCGCGTCCCAAGATCGTCTACGCGCTCGTCGCGACGGCGTCGCTCTTCGTGCTCCTCCTGGCTCAGCTCGCCATCAGCATCGCGCTCAGCGACGGCGCCTACAGGATCTCCGCGCTCCAGGCGCAGCAGACCGAGCTCACGCGGGACCAGCAGAAGTACTCCGAGCAGCTCGACGTGCTGTCGTCGCCTCAGAACCTGGCCAACAACGCCGAGGAGCTCGGCATGGTCCGCAACTCGAACCCCGTCTACCTCGACCCCGCGACGGGCGCGGTGCACGGGCAGCCGTCTCCCGCCGACGGCGGCGCCGACGGCACGGACAACCTGATCCCCAACACGCTCCTCGACGGCGTCCCCCTCGCCACCGCCCAGAAGCCCGAGGCCTCGGCCACCGCCGGTGCGAAGGCCCCCGCCGACCAGGGGTCGACGTCGACGGCGGACGCGAGCGTCGCCTCCACCGGCGTCGCCGCTCCCGTGTCCGGCTCCGCCGCGGCGGGCGCGGCGAGCGGGGGATCTCCCGAGCAGTCGGTAGCGTCTGACCCGAACCAGCTGGCGGCTCCCCAGACCCGTTAGCGGTGTCCCACCCGGGGTACCGGACGACGACAGCGGCAGGGCGGCACGGCCCGCCGCGGTGAGGAATCCTTCGTGAACGCAGCACCACGCAGCCGGCGGCTCCGAGCCACTCTGGCCATGGCCCTGGTGATCGCCCTGATCGGCGTCTTCGTCGTGCGACTCGCCGACATCCAGCTGGTCCAGGCGGCCGAGTTGAACGAGCAGTCGAAGAACAAGCGGCAGATCAGTCAGGTGACGTACGGCGACCGCGGCGACATCCTGGCCGCCGACGGCACCGTGCTGGCCGGCAGCGTGACCCGATACAACATCACCGCCGCCCCGGCGTTCGCCAAGACGCGGACGATCACCGAGAAGGCGGCCGACGGCACGAAGACGAAGAAGACCCTGACGGTCGAGCAGGTCATGGCGCAGATCGCGGAGATCACCGGCGGTGACGCGGACGCCATGTACGAGAGCATCACCCGTGACCCGACGGCGAACTTCGCCTATCTCGTCAAAGGCGTCGACGTCGACGCCTTCCGCGCGGTGCGGGACCTCAAGAACAGCGGCATCTCGTATCTCTACTACGAGCGGCAATCAGCTCGCACGTATCCCAACGGGTCGGTCGCCGGCAACCTCACGGGCTTCATCGGCACGGACGGCCCGCAGGCGGGTCTCGAGCTGAGCGCCGACAGCTGCCTCGCGGGCACGAACGGCAGCGAGACCTACGAACGAGGTGCCGACGGCGTCCAGCTGCCCGGCAGCACGGTGACGACCGAAGCCGCCGTCCCGGGCAGCTCGCTCACGCTGTCGATCGACAAAGACCTGCAGTACATGACGCAGCAGTCCCTCGCCGAGCAGGCTCAGGCCATCGGTGCCGTGAGCGCCACGGCCGTCGTCATGAAGGCCGACACGGCGGCTCTCCTCGCCGTCGCCGACTATCCCGCCGTCGATCCCAACGACGTCGACGCCACCGACGTCGACAACCTCGGCTCGCTGGCGTTCACCGCCTCCTATGAGCCGGGTTCGACGTTCAAGGCCATGACCGCCGCGATGCTGCTCGACACGGGCACCGCGACGCCGACGAGTCGCGCGACCGTGCCTTACTCCCGCACCTTCCCGTGGGGCGGCTCGATCCACGACGCCGTCTTCCACCCGACCGAGCAGCTGACCTTGACGGGGATCCTCCGCGACTCGTCCAACGTCGGCATCTCCCTCCTCGGTGAGAACCTGTCGGCGCAGGCGCGTTACGACTACATGCTCAAGTTCGGGCTGAACGAGCCGACGGCCGTCGGGTTCCTGGGTGAGCCCACTCAGGGCGTGCGCAACGTCTCCGAATGGGACCAGCAGACGAGCATCAACTCGATGTTCGGACAGGGCGTCTCGACGACGGCCGTTCACCTCGCCTCCGTCTTCCAGACGCTCGCGAACCACGGTGAGCGTCTGCCCGTGAACCTGGTCGAGAAGTGCACGGCACCCGACGGGACGGTCTCGCAGACGCCGAGCACCGAGGGGACTCAGGTGGTCTCCGCCTACGCCGCCGACACGACCGTGAACATGCTCGAGAAGGTCGTCAGCGCGGGCGACCTCAAAGACGTCCTGACGATCCCGGGGTACCGCGTGGCCGCCAAGACCGGCACGGCCGAGGTGGCGAAGTCGGACGGCACGGGCTACGGTTCGGACCGCATCGTGTCGGTCGCGGGCATCGCGCCGGCCGAGGATCCCCAGTTCGTCGTGGTCGTGACCTTCACCAAGCCAAGTACCATCAAGACGTCGGCCGCTGCGGCGCCGACCTTCAACAAGATCATGTCCCAGGCACTCGAGATGTACCGCGTCCCTCCGTCGACGGAGCCCGCCCCGGACATCCCCGAGACCTGGTGAGAGAAGAGGATTCATTGAACGCCCGGATCCCCCCGGTCCTCCGACCGGAACATCCGTCGGCGAGGTCCCTCGCCCACATGGTCAGCGAGTTCGGACTCGAGCACGAGGGCTCCCTCGACGGCATCGAAGTCACGGGCGTCACGCTGAGCACGACGGACCTCCAGCCCGGCGACCTGTACGTCGGCGTGCCCGGCGCTCACCGACACGGGGCCGAGTTCGCCGTGCAGGCCCGTGACGGCGGAGCCGTCGCGCTGCTCACCGACCGCGCGGGTCTCGAACTCGCTCGCGAGTCGGGTCTGCCCGTCGTCCTCGTCGACTCGCCGCGAGCCGCGCTCGGCGACGTATCGGCGTGGATCTACCGCACCGGCGGCGAGGGCTCGCCCCAGCTCTTCGCGATCACCGGCACGAACGGCAAGACGTCCACGGCCTACCTGCTCGAGGGCGTCCTCCGCCAGCTCGGGCTCGTCACCGGCCTGAGCAGCACCGCCGAGCGTCACATCGGCGACCTCACCGTCGTCAGCCGTCTCACCACTCCCGAGGCGAGCGAGATGCACGCGCTCCTGGCGCGCATGCGCGAGAGCGAGGTGCGCGCGGTCGTGGTCGAGGTCAGCGCCCAGGCGCTGAGCCGCAACAGGGTCGACGGTCTCGTCTTCGACGTGGCCGCCTTCACCAACCTGAGCCACGATCACCTCGACGACTACGCCGACATGGAGGAGTACTTCCAGGCGAAGCTGCCGCTCTTCCAGCCCGACAGGGCCCGGCGCGCGGTCATCTCGCTCGACTCGCCCTACGGGCAGCGGGTCGTCGACAACGCCCGCATCCCCCTCACGACCATCACCGTCCTCCCCGACGTCGAGGCCGACTGGACGGTCGAGATCGTCGACGAGCAGGCGGCGTACACCGAGTTCCGCCTCTCGGGCCCCGAGAACCGCTCCCTCGTCACGCGCGTGCCGCTGATCGGCTGGCACATGGTGGCGAACGCCGCCCTGGCCATCGTCATGCTCGTCGAGGCGGGCTTCGAGCTCGGCGCCATCGCCCAGGCCCTCGAGGCCGAGCACGGCATCGTCGCGTATCTGCCCGGTCGCACCGAGCGGGTCTCGGGAGACCGCGGACCGAGCGTCTACGTCGACTTCGGTCACAGCCCGGACGCCTTCCTCACCACCCTCGCCGCGGTCCGGCGCTTCACCCCGGGCAAGGTCGTCATGCTCTTCGGCGCCGACGGCGACCGCGACACGACGAAGCGCGGCGAGATGGCCCGTGTCGCCGCCGCCGGATCGGACATCCTCGTCGTGACCGACCACCACCCGCGCTTCGAAGACCCGGCGTCCATCCGGCGCACCCTGGTCGACGCCGCCCGCGAGGCCTTCCCCGAGCACGAGATCCACGAGGTGAGTCCGCCCGAGGCGGCGATCCGCGCAGCCATCGCACTGGTGGGCGAAGGCGACTCGATCCTCTGGGCCGGTCCCGGACACCAGGACTACCGAGACATCCGAGGCGAGCGCACGCCCTACTCGGCGCGCGACGAGGCCCGTGCGGCGCTCCGAGAGGCCGGGTGGGCCGAGTGATCGCCCTCTCCGCGACCGAGATCGCCGACATCACCGAGGGCACGCCGAGCGGTACGCCGGCGGGCGACCTCGTCCTGTCGGGCTCGGTCGAGACCGACAGCCGACTCGTCTCACCCGGGTCCATCTTCTTCGCCCTCCGGGGCGAGGTCACCGACGGTCACCTCTTCGTCGACGCGGCCGTCGCCAACGGCGCCGCGCTCATCGTCGCCGAGCGTCCGATCGAGACCGGCGTGCCGGTCGTCGTCGTCGCCGACGGCGTGACCGCGCTGTCGCGTCTCGCCGCGGCGGTCGTCGAGCGCGTCCGTCGCCATGGCCGGCTCAAGGTCGTCGGCATCACGGGGTCGAACGGCAAGACGAGCACGAAGAACATGCTTCGGGCGATCCTCTCCGACGTGGCTCCCACCGTCGCGCCCGAGGGGTCGTTCAACAACCACGTCGGCGCCCCGATCTCGATGCTGCGCATCGACGACGCGACGGAGTTCCTCGTCGTCGAGATGGGCGCAGCCGGTCCCGGCGAGATCGCCCGTCTCGTGGACATCGCCCGGCCCGACACCGGCGTCGTCCTCAAGGTCGGGCTCGCCCACGCCGGCGGGTTCGGCGGCATCGAGGGCACCCGTGCCGCCAAGGCCGAGATGGTCACCGACCTCCCCGAGTCCGGCACAGCCGTCCTGAACGCGGACGACGAGCGGGTCGCGGGCATGGCCTCGGTCACCGCGGCGCGGGTCGTCACGTTCGGGCAGAGCCCGTCGGCCGACTACCGGGCCGGCGACGTCGATGTCTCGGCGACGGGCACGACGTTCGTGTTCGAGCACGGCGACCTCCGTCGCCGTGTGGCATTGCGCATCCTCGGCGAGCACCACGTCATGAACGCCCTCGCGGCGCTGACCGTGGTGGGCGAATGGGGTCTCGACCTCGACCGCGCGGCGACCGTCCTCGAAGGCGTCGCCCGCGCCGAGCGCTGGCGCATGGAGCTCTTCGCGGCGCCCGGCGGCGTCACCGTCGTCAACGACGCCTACAACGCCAGCCCCGACTCGGTCGCAGCGGCCCTCAAGACGCTCGCGCAGATCACGCCGGGCGACGGCCGGTCGATCGCCGTGCTCGGCGAGATGGCCGAGCTGGGCGAGTACGCCCGCGACGAGCACGACCGCATCGGCCGACTCGTCGTCCGGCTCAACATCTCGCAGCTGATCGTCGTCGGACAGGCCGCGAGGCACATCCACATGGCGGCGGGGCTCGAGGGCTCCTGGGACGGTGAGTCGCTGATGGTCGAGACCATCGAGGAGGCTCACGATCTCCTGCGTCCGGCCCTCCAGCCGGGCGACGTGGTGCTCGTCAAGTCCTCCAAGTCCGCCGGGTTGAGATTCCTCGGCGACCGGCTCGCGGGGGTGTCCGAGTGATCGCGCTCCTGATCGCCGGTGCGGTCTCCCTCGTCTTCACCCTGTTGATGACGCCCCTGTTCATCAAGCTGTTCCACCGGCTCGGCTGGGGTCAGTTCATCCGCGACGACGGGCCGCAGTCGCATCACACCAAGCGCGGCACGGCCACGATGGGCGGCATCGTCCTCATCCTCGGCACCGTGATCGGGTACTTCGTCGGTCACCTCGGTGCACAGGACGAACTCACCTCCAGCGGGCTGCTCGTGCTGTTCCTCATGGTCGGGCTCGGCGCGGTCGGATTCCTCGACGACTTCCTGAAGGTGCGCAACCAGCGGAGCCTCGGACTCGGCGGCTGGGCCAAGGTCATCGGCCAGGTCGTCGTGGGTGCGGTCTTCGCGATCCTCGCCCTGTCCTTCCCGAACGCCAACGGGCTGACCCCCGCTTCGACGAAGATCTCGTTTATCCGCGACATCCCGTGGCTCGACTTCATGTTCTTCGGCAGCATCGTCGGCGGGGGACTCTTCCTCATCTGGGTCGTGCTCATCACGGTCAGCACGTCGAACGGCGTCAACGTCGCCGACGGGCTCGACGGTCTCGCCACGGGCTCGTCGATCCTCGCCATCGCGTCGTACATCTTCATCGGGTTCTGGCAGTTCAATCAGTCGTGCTTCAGCACGCGTCTCGACGAGACGACGCGGTCCGCCTGCTACACCGTGGCGAATCCGCTCGATCTCGCGGTGGTGGCGGCGGCGATCTGCGGCGGACTCATCGGGTTCCTGTGGTGGAACACCTCCCCGGCGCAGATCTTCCTGGGCGACACGGGGTCGCTGGGCCTCGGCGGCGCCCTGGCGGCACTCGCGATCCTCAGCCGCACGGAGATCCTGCTCGTGCTGATCGGCGGGCTCTTCATCGTCGTGACCGGCTCCGTGATCCTGCAGCGCGCCTACTTCAAGATCACCAAGGGCAAACGCATCTTCCTGATGAGTCCCCTCCATCATCACTTCGAGCTGAAGGGCTGGGCGGAGGTCACGGTGGTGGTCCGCTTCTGGATCATCGCGGGGCTCTTCGTGGCCGCCGGCGTCGGAGTCTTCTACCTCGAATGGATCTCCCGCACCTCATGACCGACGCACCCCTCGACGCGCGACTCGAGCAGCGCCTCCTCGGCCTCGACAGCTGGCACGCCGACTGGTCCGGTCTCCGTGTGGCGGTCCTCGGTCTCGGCGTGACCGGATTCTCGGTCGCGGACACCCTCGCCGAGCTGGGCGCCCGGGTCGTCGTCGTCGCACCGAGCGTGGACGACGACCGGGCCGAGCTGCTCGACCTGATCGGTGCGGAGCTGCTCCTCGAACCCGAGATGGCCGAGGCTCCGGAGGCGCTGGTCGCCTTCGATCCCGAGGTCGTCGTCATCTCGCCGGGATTCGCTCCGCACCACCCGCTGTCCGTCTGGGCGCGTTCCAGCGGGGCGGCCGTCTGGGGCGACATCGAGCTGGCCTGGCGCGTCCGTGACAAGGTCGCTCCGCCCGCCGAGTGGCTGCTCGTCACCGGCACGAACGGCAAGACGACCACGACGCAGCTGGCGACCGCCATGGCCGCGGCCGACGGTCGACGTGCGGCGGCGTGCGGCAACATCGGCGTACCCGTCCTCGACTGCGTCCGCGATCCCGAGGGGCACGACCTCCTGGTCGTCGAGCTGTCGAGCCACCAGCTGGACGCCCTGCCCCAGAGCGGACCGGGAGCCCTCCGGCCTCTCTCCGCGGTCTGCCTCAACCTCGAGGACGACCACCTCGAGTGGCACGGCGGAGCGGAGCCCTATCGCCTGGCCAAGTCGAAGGTCTACGCCAACACGGTCCGAGCCTGCATCTACAACAAGGCGGACGACGCGACGCGACGCATGGTCGAGGACGCCGACGTGGCCGAGGGCTGCCGGGCGATCGGCTTCGGGCTGTCCGCACCGGGGCCGAGCGACTTCGGCATCGTGACCGGCGACGACGGGGGAGTCCTCGTCGACCGCGCGTTCCTGGCCGAGCGGCGCACCAGCGCGCTGGAGCTCACGACCACGACGGCGCTCGACGCCGTGGGCCTCGGGGCCGATCACCTGCTCGCCGACGTGCTCGCCGCCTCGGCTCTCGTGCGGGCTGCGGGGGTCGACCCGGTCTCGATCCGCGACGCCCTCGGGGCGTTCCGCGTCGACCACCATCGCATGGAGGTCGTCGCGGTCGTCGACGGCGTCACCTGGGTCGACGACTCGAAGGCCACCAACCCGCACGCCGCCCAGGCGTCCCTGTCGGCCTTCCCGTCGGTCATCTGGATCGTGGGCGGCGTGTTCAAGGGCGTCGACGTCGAACCGGTCATCGCCGAGGCCGCCGATCGCCTGAGGGCGGCGGTCGTCATCGGCGTCGAGCGGAACGAGGTCATGGAGGCCTTCCGGCGACACGCGCCCGACCTGCCCGTCTTCGAGGTCCAGGAGACCGACACTGAGCAGGTGATGCCCACGGCTGCGAGGCTCGCGGTCGGGGCGTCCCGAACCGGCGACACCGTGCTGCTCGCTCCGGCGGCGGCGTCCTTCGACCAGTTCACCGATTACACCGCGCGGGGGCGTGCATTCGCCTCCGCCGTCAACGATCTCCCGGGAGGCACGGCCGATGGCCCCAGCACCGTCCAGCCCTCCGCGTCGCCGCTTGACTGACCTCGCACGACGCGGCGGTCGGCCCGCAGACCGCGCTCGAGAGCACCCCCTCGAGTCCGACGCCGACGAGGCCGACCGCCCGGCGGCGGCCGTCGTCGCGGTCAAGCGGCTGTTCGCGGCCGAGACCGGCTCGTTCTTCGTGATCCTCGGCACGACCCTGTTCCTCGTGGTGCTCGGCCTCGTGATGGTCCTGTCGTCCTCGTCGGTCGAGGCCTTCATCGCCTCGGGTCAGACGTCGTTCTTCGGGTCGTTCGTCCGGCAGGGGATCTACGCCGCCATCGGCATCCCGCTCATGCTAATCGTCTCGCGCGTCCCGGTCTGGTTCTGGAAGCGCTGGTCCTGGCACATCCTGGGCGCGACCCTCGTGCTGCAGCTGCTCGTCTTCACGCCGCTCGGAATCGAGGTCGGCGGCAACCGCAACTGGATCGACCTCGGCTCGTTCACCGCGCAGCCCTCCGAGGCGGTCAAGCTCGCCCTGGCGATCTGGCTGGGCATGATCCTCGCGGTCAAGCGCGACCTCCTCGACGACTGGCGTCACCTGGCGATCCCCCTGGTGCCCGTCGTGCTCGTCGCCGTCGGACTCGTGGTCGCGGGCGGAGACCTCGGGACGACGATGGTCATGCTGCTCCTCGTCTTCGGCGCCGTGTGGTTCGCCGGCATCAAGCTCCGCTACCTGATGATCCCGATCGCGCTCCTGGCCGTCGTCATCCCCCTGATCGCCTTCGGGTCGGTCTCGCGGAACGACCGCATCGCCGCGTGGATGGCCGGGTGCACGGACGACAGCGCGTACCAGGGCATCTGCTGGCAGTCGCTGCACGGCACCTGGGCCCTCGCCTCCGGGGGCCTCTTCGGCGTCGGACTCGGGAACTCGAAGGCCAAGTGGTCCTGGCTGCCCGAGGCCGACAACGACTTCATCTTCGCCGTGCTCGGCGAAGAGCTCGGCCTGATCGGGGGAGTCGTCGTCCTCGCCCTGTTCGTGGTGCTCGCCATCGCCTTCATCAAGATCATCCGCAAGACGGGCGACCCCTTCGTCCGCGTGGTCACCGGGGCCGTCGCGGCCTGGATCGTCGGGCAGGCCCTCATCAACGTCGCCGTCGTCCTCGGCCTCCTGCCCGTGCTGGGCGTACCGCTCCCGCTGATCTCGGCCGGCGGATCGGCGCTCATCGTGACCCTCGTGGCGATCGGCGTGGTGCTCTCGTTCACGCGCCACCCCGAGGAGCCGGCGCCGAGGCCGAGGGTCGCTCGCCAGCGGGTAGGGTCTCTCCGGTGACGACGTACCTCCTCGCCGGCGGCGGAACCGCCGGGCATGTGAACCCCCTCCTGGCCGTCGCCGATCGGATCCGGCTCCGAGAGCCCGAATCGGTCGTGCTGGTCCTCGGCACCGCCGAGGGACTCGAGGCGCGGCTCGTCCCGCTCCGGGGCTACGAGCTCCTGACCGTGGCCCGGCTGCCCTTCCCACGGCGCCCGTCCGCTGCGGCGCTGCGCTTCCCGTCGCGACTCGCCCAGGCCGTCCAGGGCGTCCGCGACATCCTCGCCGAGCACCGGGTCGACGTCGTCGTCGGATTCGGCGGCTACGCGTCGGCTCCGGCCTACGTCGCTGCCTGGCGCTCGAAGGTCCCCTTCGTGGTGCATGAGGCCAACGCCAAGCCGGGCATCGCGAACGTGCTCGGGTCGTATCTGACGTCGCACGTCGGCACGGTCTTCCGATCCACGTCGCTCCGTCACGGTCGCCAGGTCGGCATGCCGCTCCGTCACGAGATCGAGACCCTCGATCGTCGGGGCAGCAGGGCCGAGGCCCTCGCCGAGTTCGGGCTCGACCCCGCGAAGCCCACGCTGCTCGTCACCGGCGGCTCGAGCGGTGCGAGACGACTCAACGAGACGATGTCCGCCGCCGCCGCCGCCGTCCTCGGCGCGGGGTGGCAGATCCTGCACATCACCGGCGCGAAGTCCGACCTGGGGCCGAGCGAACTGCCGGGCCACCACCTCCTCCGATACTGCGATCGCATGGACCTCGCCCTCTCGGCGGCCGACTTCGTCGTATCGCGGTCGGGTTCGGCGACGGTCAGCGAGCTGACCGCCCTGGGCCTCCCCGCCGTGCTCGTGCCCTACCCCGTGGGCAACGGCGAGCAGCGGCACAACGCCACCGACGTCGTCCAGGCCGGAGGCGCGGTGCTGGTCGACGACGCCGACTTCACTCCCGAGTGGGTCGCCTCGACCCTGGTGCCCCTCCTGCTCGACCGTTCGCGCATCGCCGACATGGCCGTGCAGGCGTCGACGGTCGGCGTGCTCGACGGCACGGACCGCACGGTCGACCTCGTGGTCGACGCGGCCCGCCCCCGGGTCAGCACCTCCGCCGGCACCCCGACGGAGTCCTCCGCGACGAACGACGAGAACCGATGATCAAGCCCGACCTCAGCCAGCAGATCCCGACCGAGCTCGGTCACGTGCACTTCGTCGGCATCGGCGGCTCCGGCATGAGCGGAATCGCCCGTGTCTTCCTCTCCGCCGGGCACGCCGTCTCCGGCTCGGACATCCGCGACACGCCGGGCGTCCGGGCGCTGCGAGATCTCGGCGCCGAGATCGCGATCGGGCACGACGCCGCCAACCTGGGCGACGCCGACACGCTCGTCGTCACCGGAGCCCTCTGGCAGGACAACCCCGAGTACCAGGCCGCGCTGGCGGCGGGCATCCCGGTCCTGCACCGGTCGCAGGCCCTCGCGTGGCTCATCGGGGGCCAGCGTCTCGTGTCCGTCGCCGGCGCGCACGGCAAGACGACGTCCACCGGGATGATCGTCACGGCCCTCCTGGCGGCCGGGCGCGATCCCAGCTTCGTCAACGGCGGGGTCATCCAGTCCCTCGGCGTGAGCGCGCGCGGCGGCGGCGAGGAGCTCGTCGTGGTCGAGGCCGACGAGTCGGACGGCTCGTTCCTGCTGTACGACACGTCGGTCGCCCTCGTGACGAACGTCGACGCCGACCACCTCGATCACTACGGCTCGCACGACGCCTTCGACGAGGCCTTCGTGGAGTTCGCCGGCGCCGCCTCCGAGCTCGTCGTGATCTCGAGCGACGACCTCGGCGCGCGTCGGGTCCGTGCCGCGCTCCGGCACGACCACGTCGTCACCTTCGGTCAGGACGACGACGCCGACGTGCGGATCGACGACATCGCCTCGGTCGGTCCCGTCTCGTTCACGCTGCACCACGACGGCACGAGCCGCGCCGTCCAGCTGCGGGTGCCCGGCGTGCACAACGCGATCAACGCGGCCGGGGCCTACGCCGTGCTGGTCGGTCTGGGCGTTGATCCCGAGACCGCGATCGCGGGTCTCGAGACGTTCGGGGGGACCGAGCGCCGCTTCGAGCTGCACGGCACCGTCGCCGGCGTGAGCGTCTACGACGACTACGCGCATCACCCGACCGAGGTCGCGGCCGCTCTGCAGGCGGCCCGATCCGTGGTGGGCGACGGACGGCTGATCGCGGTGCATCAGCCGCACCTCTACAGTCGGACGCGCATGATGGCCGGCGACTTCGCCGAGACCTACGAGGCGCTGGCCGACCACACGATCGTGCTCGACGTCTACGGAGCGCGGGAGGACCCCGAGCCGGGTGTCACGGGCGCGCTCGTGTCCGAGCGTTTCAGCGACCCGTCGAAGGTCGACTTCGTGGCCGACTGGCAGGCCGCCGCCGACCGCACCGCCGAGGTGGCACGGTCGGGCGACTTCGTCATCACCCTGGGGTGCGGCGACGTCTACCGCATCGTCCCTCAGCTGCTCGGCGCCCTCGACGCGGTAGCCGCCCCGGTCGACCCCGTGTCGGAGGAGACCGGAGCGTGAGGCGCCCGACGACGTCCTCCGACGGCCAGCGGTCGTGAAGCGTCCTCAGGGCTTCGACCCCTCGGCGCATCCGGAACGCGAGCCCGAGTCCGGTCCGAGCCCGTCCGGGGCGGACGGTCCGGGTGACGGCGCCGGCTCTCCGTCCGGTCTCCGGTCCCGGTTCGCCTGGCTGCGCCTCCCGGGCTCGCCGGCCGCGCGACCGGATCGGCAGTCGTCCGACGAGCCGTCGACCACCGCCGAGGCGGCGCGGGTCGACCCGGGCGCCGATCGGTCCGATCTCGACGACCCGGGTCGCACGACGGGCTCCCGGGCCGCTCGTCCCGCCGAACCCGTGCGGCTGGCGACGGTCGACACCTCGCGCGACGAGGCTCGGCGTCGCGCGCTCGAGGCGCGTCGGGCGAGTCGTCGGGCCTCGCGACAGAGGAGGCGCGTCGAGCGACTCGAGGTCCGTCGCTTCACCCGTCGCTCCCGGCACCGACGCGCGACCTGGGTCGCGGTCGGGGTCGTGGCGCTCCTGCTCGGTGCATCGGTCGGAGTCGCGGTCTTCTCGCCCCTGCTCTCCCTGCAGACGATCACCGTGGACGGGGCCGACCGGGTCGACGCCGCCGCCGTCCAGGAGGCTGTGGACGATCAGATCGGCACGCCGCTCGCGAGGATCGACTTCGACAGGATCACGCGCGAGCTGGAGGCGTTCCCGTTGATCGCGAGCTACGTGACCGAGACCGCCCCGCCGCACACCCTCGTCATCCGCATCACGGAGAGGCAGCCGATCGCCACCGTGGCGGATGGCGACGCCTTCGACCTGGTGGATCCCGCGGGGATCGTCGTGCAGAGCCTCGACGCGCGCCCCGAGGGGGTGCCCTCCGTGGACGTCGGCGGCACCGCCCTCGACGGGACGCCCTTCCGGGCGTCGGCGGAGGTGCTGCTCGCCTTGCCCGCCGCACTGCGGACCACGGTCGATCAGGTCACGGCGTCGACGGCCGACGACGTGACGCTGACGCTGACGACCGGTCAGCGCGTGGTCTGGGGTAGCGCCGAGCATTCGGATCGCAAGGCGGAGGTCCTGGCCGGGCTGATGGCCGACCAGGCGTCACGGGACGCCGGGGCCTCGGTCGAGTACGACGTCTCGGCACCGGACAACGGCATCATCCGCCCCATCTGACGATGTCGTTCGCGACACGCCTGGCACGATGGTGTCACCGCCCCGTCGGGGCACATACCTTGTGACTGCAGAACTTGCATACCATGTACAACCTTAACCTTCAACTTGCGAGTTAAGGTTTCAGCGGAGGCCCGGACGTGACAACGAACCATAACTACCTAGCCGTGATCAAGGTCGTCGGTGTCGGCGGCGGTGGCGTCAACGCCGTCAACCGGATGATCGAGCTCGGGCTCCGCGGAGTCGAGTTCATCGCGATCAACACGGACGCGCAGGCGCTCCTGCTCAGCGACGCCGACGTCAAGCTCGACGTCGGCCGCGAGCTCACCAGGGGCCTCGGCGCCGGCGCGGACCCCGAGGTGGGTCGTCGTGCCGCCGAGGACCACGCGGAGGAGATCGAGGAGGCGCTGGCCGGCGCCGACATGGTCTTCGTCACGGCGGGCGAGGGCGGTGGCACGGGCACCGGCGGCGCTCCCGTCGTGGCCCGCATCGCGAAGTCCATCGGGGCACTCACCATCGGCGTCGTCACGAAGCCCTTCGGCTTCGAGGGCAAGCGTCGTCAGGCCCAGGCCGAGGCGGGTGTCGCAGCTCTGAAGGACGAGGTCGACACGCTCATCGTCGTCCCGAACGACCGCCTCCTCGAGATCAGCGAACGCGGCATCAGCATGGTCGAGGCCTTCGGCACGGCCGACCAGGTCCTCCTCGCCGGCGTCCAGGGCATCACGGACCTCATCACGACCCCGGGTCTGATCAACCTCGACTTCGCCGACGTCAAGTCCGTCATGCAGGGCGCCGGCTCGGCTCTCATGGGGATCGGCTCGTCCCGGGGCGCCGACCGCGCCATCAAGGCCGCCGAGCTCGCCGTCGCCTCGCCTCTGCTCGAAGCGAGCATCGACGGCGCCCACGGGGTGCTGCTGTCCATCCAGGGCGGTTCGAACCTCGGCATCTTCGAGATCAACGACGCCGCTCGCCTGGTCCAGGAGGCCGTGCACGCCGAGGCGAACATCATCTTCGGCGCGGTCATCGACGACACCCTCGGCGACGAGGTCCGCGTCACCGTCATCGCCGCGGGCTTCGACGGCGGGGAGCCCTCCACGAAGACCAAGGAGCGTCGGTCCAGCTTCGTCGAGTCCGAGTCCCCGGCCTCCACGTCGGTCGCGGGCGTCTCTGCCATCGCCGACAGCGGCTCGTCCCACGACACGCCCTCCTGGAAGCGGCCCGACGAGGCGGCCTCGACCCAGGCCGCCGACCCCGTCTTCGACGACGGCGACGACGATCTCGACGTGCCCGACTTCCTCAAGTAGGCATGCCGACCGATCCAGTGGGCGGAGACCTGGGCGAGAGACTCGCCCGGGTCTCCGCCGAGGTCGCCGACGCGGCCCGCGTCGCAGGGCGTCGCCCTGACGAGATCACGACCATCGTGGTGACCAAGTTCCATCCGGCGGGGCTCGTCCGCAGTCTCCATGCCGTCGGGGTCCGCGATGTCGGCGAGAACCGCCACCAGGAGGCGCAGGTCAAGTCCTCGGAGCTGGACGATCTCGAGGGCCTGAACTGGCACTTCGTCGGTCAGCTGCAGTCGAAGAAGGCGCGGCAGGCACGCCGCTACGCCTCCGCGGTGCACTCGCTCGATCGCGTGAGCGTGGTGGACGCCCTCGCCGTCGACGACGGCTCGCTCATCGACGGGTTCGTTCAGGTAAACCTCACCGATGATCCCGGTCGCGGCGGGGTCGCTCCGGGCGACGTCGACGCCCTGGCCGAGCGCATCGCGTCGACTCCGGGTCTCCGCCTCCGCGGAGTCATGGCCGTGGCTCCCCTGGACGAGCCGGCGCGACCGGCGTTCGCGCGCCTCCGGGCCGTCTCCGACAGGGTGCGCTCCATCGAGCCCGGCGCCGGCGACATCTCGGCGGGGATGTCCGGCGACTTCGCCGAGGCGATAGCCGAGGGCGCGACACACCTACGAATCGGGACGGCAATCACGGGAATGCGACCCTCCGCTCGTTAATGTCGGGGGAGACGTCCACGATCCGGAGGAAACACATGGCCAACCCGCTGCGCAAGACGATGGTCTACCTGGGCCTCGCCGACGAGGAACTCGAGTACGACGAGCAGACGCCGGCTCCCGCCGCCTCCTCCTCCTCGCAGACCGGGCGTCAGTCCACCGCCCCGACGGCCACCTCGCCCGTGGCGCCGGTCGCCCCGGTGGCGGCACCCGCGGCCGCGCCGACGGCCACCCGCGCTCCCGTGACGCCCCTGCGCCGCACACAGACCACCACCACGACGAAGAACACGGTGCCCCACGACATGAACGAGATCCTCACGGTCCACCCGCGCGAGTACAAGGACGCCCAGGCCATCGCCGAGAGCTTCCGCGACGGCATCCCCGTCATCATCAACCTGTCGCAGATGACGGAGGCGGACGCCCGACGCCTGGTCGACTTCGCCAGCGGCCTCTCGCAGGGCCTCTACGGGAAGATCGAGCGGGTCACGAACAAGGTGTTCCTGCTGTCCCCGGCGCACATCGCCGTGAGCGGTGAGCAGGCTGAGGTAGAATCCGACATCGAGGCGTCCTTCTTCGCCCAGTCCTGATCGGCCGAGGCGTCATCGCCGCGCCGCCCTCTCAGATCGCGGCCCGACCGCGCCGACTCGTGTGAGCTGATGACACCCCGATGATCGTTTCCCTGATCGCCACGATCGCCTACTACCTCCTGCTGCTCTTCTTCCTCCTGATGTGGGCCCGGTTCGTCCTCGACCTCGCGCAGTCGTTCAGTCGGGGGTGGCGTCCTCGCGGTGCCGTGCTCGTCCTCGCCGAGATCACGTACACGGTCACCGACCCGCCGATCCGCGCCGTCCGCAAGGTCCTGCCGCCGGTCCGACTCGGTTCCGTGGCCCTGGACTTCGGCTGGAGCCTCATCATGCTCGCCGTCGTCATCCTGATGAGCGTCACGTCGTACCTGCGCTGAACCGCGCGGCGCGCCGGGTGCTCCGCACCAGCACTTCGAATGTTCGCTACGGTATACATGAGCGTCGCGTCGTCAGGTTATCCGAGCATCGCCTCGGGGTGGCCTGACGCGGCGCCACGACCAACAGGCCGATCACGGAACGCAGTGATCGGTTCAGACCACGATCGACTCAGACCACGATCAGACGATCCAACAGATGCACGAGGTGACGGCAATGGCTTTGACGCCTGAAGACGTAGTCAACAAGCGGTTCCAGCCGACGAAGTTCCGCGAGGGCTACGACCAAGACGAGGTCGACGACTTCCTCGACGAGGTGGTCGCGGAACTCCGCCGCCTCAACCAGGAGAACGACGAGCTCCGCCAGCGCCTCGACGCCGGTGAGACCCGGGGCGACGACTCGTCGTCGCAGGCCGTCTCCGCCCCCGTGTCCGCCGTCAGCGCCCCCGAGGCGCCGGCCCCGGTCTCCGCACCCGTCGTCGAACCCGCCTCGGCTCCCGTCCCCGCGCCGGAGCCCGCCGTCGCAGCGGTCGTCGCCCCGGCAGCCCCCGCCTACGTCGGCCCCACCGCCGACGAGACCGAGAGCACGAACAACCTCCTGCAGCTGGCTCGTCGTCTCCACGAGGAGCACGTCCGCGAGGGCGTCGAGAAGCGCGACGCGCTCATCGCCGAGGGTCACTCGACCGCCGCTCGCGTCATCTCCGAGGCCGAGGCGAAGAACCGTCAGCTCGTCTCCGACGCCGAGGGCCGCGCCCGCGACCTGGTGCAGACGGCGGAAGCCGAGAAGCGCGAGACCCTCGAGCGACTCGCCAACGAGCGCACGGGTCTCGAGCGCCGCATCGACGACCTCCGCACCTTCGAGCGCGACTACCGCCAGAAGCTCAAGAGCTACATCGAGGGCCAGCTCCGCGACCTCGACGGCGAGTCCACCGGCGAGAACCAGCCCGCCGGTGCACCCGCCAGTGCCCAGGGCTACGGCTCCAACTAAGTTCTTGGCACCGAACGACAACACTCCGACGAAGGTCAGCGCCCGCCTCCTGGCGGCGCTGGCCTTCGTCGCTGTCGGCGTCTACGCCGCAGATCAGACGTCCAAGCACCTCGTCACGACGACCATGGCCGAGGGCGAGACCATCGACGTCATCGGCACGTTCTTCCAGCTCCACTTCGTCAAGAACCCCGGCGCGGCGTTCTCGCTGGCGAGCGGGTCCACCTGGATCTTCTCCCTGGCGGCGGCGGCCGTGGTCGTCGCGATCATCGTCTTCGCGAGACGCATCCGCTCCCGGGCCTGGGCCGTCATGCTCGGCATGCTCCTGGGAGGCACGCTCGGCAACCTGACCGACCGCCTGCTCCGCGAGCCCTCGTTCGGCATGGGACACGTGATCGACTTCCTGTACTTCCCCGATCTGCTGCCGGCGATCTTCAACGTCGCCGACATCTTCATCGTCTCCAGCATGGGACTCCTGCTCCTGCTGACGCTCCTCGGGGTCAACCTCGACGGCACGCGCGTGCCGTCGAAGAGACGTCGACGCGAGCTGGATCGCGAGGCGGAGGCCTCCGGGCGCACCGACACCGCGCCTCCCGCAGGCCACGCCACGGAGCGATCGTGAGCGAGTACCGGTCGCTGCCGGTACCCGACGGACTGGCCGGCGAGCGGGTCGACGCCGCCCTCGCCAAGCTCCTGGGCTTCAGCCGCACCTTCGCCGCCGAGGTCGTCGGCGGCGGCGGCGTCTCCGTGGACTCGAAGCCGGTCGGCAAGTCCGATCGTCTCGACGCCGGTGCGTGGCTCGAGGTCGAATGGACGCCGAAGGAGGGGCCCTCCATCGTCGCCCGCGACGTTCCCGGGATGGGCATCGTGCATGACGACGACGAGATCGTCGTCGTCGACAAGCCCGTCGGCGTCGCAGCGCATCCCTCCGTCGGATGGACCGGTCCGACCGTCCTGGGCGGGCTGGCGGCAGCGGGCTTCACCGTGGCGACCTCCGGCGCGGCCGAACGGGCCGGCATCGTGCATCGGCTCGACGTGGGCACGAGCGGCCTCATGGTCGTCGCCAAGACGGAGCGGGCCTACACGGTGTTGAAGCAGGCCTTCCGGGAGCGGACGGTCGACAAGATCTACAACGCGGTCGTGCAGGGTCATCCGGATCCTCTCACCGGCACGATCGACGCACCCATCGGCCGTCATCCGTCCTCCGACTGGAAGTTCGCCGTCGTCGTCGATGGGAAGCCCTCGGTCACGCACTACGAGACGATCGAGGCCTTCCCCGCCGCGTCCCTCCTGGAGATCCATCTCGAGACCGGCCGCACCCACCAGATCCGCGTGCACATGTCGGCCCAGCGGCATCCCTGCGTGGGGGACACGACCTACGGGGCCGACCCCACGTTGACCGCCCGACTCGGGCTGACACGGCAGTGGCTGCACGCCGTGAGCCTCGGCTTCCGTCATCCGGCGACGGGCGAGCAGGTCGTCTACCGGTCCGACCATCCCGCCGATCTGCGTCACGCGCTCGATGTCCTGGGCGAGAGCTAGGCTGATCCTCCAGTCGTCGGAACCACCAGCAGACGGGGAGCCCCTTGGCCTCGAGTAACGACTCATTCGTCCACCTGCACGTCCACAGCGAGTACTCGATGCTCGACGGGGCGGCACGGGTCACCCCGCTCGTCACCGAGGCGGCGAAGCAGGGAATGCCGGCCGTCGCGGTGACCGACCACGGCAACGTCTTCGGGGCCTTCGACTTCTGGAAGTCGGCGACCGAGGCGGGCATCAAGCCGATCATCGGCACCGAGGCCTACATCACCCCGGGCACGCACCGCGGTGACAAGACGCGGGTGCGCTGGGGCGACGGCGGACGCGACGACGTGTCGGGTGCCGGCGCGTACACGCACATGACGCTCCTCGCCGCGAACACCGGCGGCATGCACAACCTCTTCCGGCTGTCGTCCCGAGCCTCGCTCGAGGGCTACTACTTCAAGCCCCGGATGGACCGCGAGCTGCTCTCGCAGTACAGCGACGGTCTGATCGCGACGACGGGCTGCCCGAGCGGCGAGGTCCAGACGAGGCTCCGTCTCGGGCAGTACGACGAGGCGGTGAAGGCGGCCTCCGACTTCCGCGACATCTTCGGTCGCGAGAACTACTTCGCCGAGATCATGGATCACGGCCTCGGCATCGAGCGCCGCATCATGGGAGACCTGCTCCGGCTCGCCAAGGACCTCGACCTGCCCCTGGTGGCCACCAACGATCTGCACTACACGCACGAGCACGACGCCACGAGCCATGCCGCGCTGCTCTGCGTGCAGTCGGGTTCGACGCTGAACGACCCGAACAGGTTCAAGTTCGACGCCGACGAGTTCTACCTCAAGACCGCGCAGCAGATGCGGCATCTGTTCCGCGACCACCCCGAGGCCTGCGACAACACGCTCCTGATCGCCGAGCGATGCGACGTGCAGTTCAACACGTCCGCCAACTACATGCCGCGGTATCCCGTGCCCGAGGGCGAGACGGAAGAGACCTGGTTCATCAAGGAGGTCGAGAAGGGCCTCGTCCACCGGTACCCGACCGGGATCCCCGACGACGTCCGCAAGCAGGCCGAGTACGAGATCGGCGTCATCGCCGGCATGGGCTTCCCCGGGTACTTCCTCGTCGTGGCCGACTTCATCAACTGGTCGAAGGAGAACGGCATCAGGGTGGGCCCGGGCCGCGGCTCGGGCGCCGGTTCGATGGCCGCGTACGCCATGGGGATCACCGATCTCGACCCTCTCCGTCACGGACTCATCTTCGAGCGGTTCCTCAACCCCGACCGCGTCTCGATGCCCGACTTCGACGTCGACTTCGACGATCGCCGTCGTGGCGAGGTCATCCAGTACGTCACCGAGAAGTACGGCGACGAGCGGGTCGCCCAGATCGTCACATACGGCACGATCAAGGCGAAGCAGGCCCTGAAAGACAGCTCACGGGTGCTCGGCTTCCCGTTCGGCATGGGCGAGAAGCTGACGAAGGCCATGCCCCCGGCCATCATGGGCAAGGACATCCCCCTGACGGGCATCTTCGACAAGCAGCACGACCGCTACAAAGAGGCCGGCGACATCCGAGCGGTGGTCGAATCCGACCCGGAGGCGCGGACGGTGTTCGACACGGCCCTCGGTCTCGAGGGCCTCAAGAGGCAGTGGGGCGTCCACGCGGCGGGCGTCATCATGTCGAGCGACCCGTTGCTCGACATCATCCCCATCATGAAGCGCGAGCAGGACGGCCAGATCGTCACGCAGTTCGACTACCCCGCCTGCGAGTCGCTCGGCCTCATCAAGATGGACTTCCTGGGTCTGCGCAATCTCACGATCATCAACGACGCGCTCGACAACATCAAGACCAACCGCGGCTTCGATCTGGTCCTCGAAGACCTCGAGCTCGACGATGCCGGAGCCTACGAGCTCCTGGCATCGGGCGATACGCTCGGCGTCTTCCAGCTGGACGGCGGGCCCATGCGCGGGCTGCTGCGTCTCATGAAGCCCGACAACTTCGAGGACATCTCGGCCGTCATCGCGCTCTACCGACCGGGCCCGATGGGTGCCAACTCGCACACGAACTACGCCCTGCGGAAGAACGGCCAACAGGAGATCACGGCGATCCACCCCGAGCTCGAGGAGCCCCTGTCGGAGGTCCTCGGAGGGACCTACGGCCTGATCATCTACCAGGAGCAGGTGATGAGCGTCGCGCAGAAGCTCGCCGGCTTCTCGCTCGGCCAGGCCGACATCCTCCGCCGTGCCATGGGCAAGAAGAAGAAGTCCGAACTGGACAAGCAGTTCGCCGGCTTCTCTCAGGGGATGGCCGACAACGGCTACTCGCCCGATGCGGTGCAGAAGATCTGGGACATCCTGCTGCCGTTCTCCGACTACGCGTTCAACAAGGCGCACTCCGCGGCCTACGGCGTCGTCTCGTACTGGACGGCGTATCTCAAGGCGCACTACCCCGCCGAGTACATGGCGGCCCTGCTGACGAGCGTCGGCGACTCGCGCGACAAGCTCGGTCTCTATCTGAACGAGTGCCGGCGCATGGGCATCAAGGTGCTGCCACCCGACGTCAACGAGTCCATCGGCTTCTTCGCCGCCGTGGGCGACGACATCCGCTTCGGCATGGGCGCCGTCCGCAACGTCGGGTTCAACGTCGTCGACCACATCATCGCCGCCCGCGAGAAGGAGGGCGCCTTCACGACCTTCCACGACTTCCTCCGCAAGGTGCCGCTGCCGGTCACGAACAAGCGCACGGTCGAGTCGCTCGTCAAGGCCGGTGCCTTCGACACCCTCGGCTCGACCAGGCGGGCGCTGGTCGAGGTGCACGAATCCGCCGTCGAGGCGGCGGTCAGCGAGAAGCGGGCCGAGGCCAACGGCCAGGTGGGCTTCGACTTCGACAGCCTGTGGGACGAACCGGCCGACGTGCAGCAGGTGCCCGAGCGACCCGAATGGTCGAAGCGCGACAAGCTCGCGTTCGAGCGCGACATGCTGGGCCTCTACGTCTCCGACCATCCTCTGGCCGGTCTCGAGCTCCCGCTCGCGAAGCACGCTCAGACGACGGTGACGGACCTCCTGGCGAGCGACGCGTCGATCGACGGCGAGACCGTCACCATCGCGGGGCTCATCACGAGCGTGCAGCATCGCGTCGCTCGGAACAGCGGCAACCCCTACGGGATCATCACGGTCGAGGACTTCGGCGGCGAGATCACGGCCATGTTCCTCGGCAAGACGTATCAGGAGTTCGGCCCGACGCTCGTCGGCGACTCGATCATCGTGCTGAAGGGGAGGGTCAGCCTCCGGGACGACGGGATGAACCTCCACGCCGTCAGCATGTTCAGCCCGGATCTCGGCGCCGGGGTCAACCACGGCCCCCTCGTGCTGCAGATGCCCGAGCACCGCGCGACGACCGACACGGTGACCGAGCTGGCAGCCGTGCTCGGCCGTCATTCCGGCCGGACGGAGGTCCGTCTGCGTCTGCTCAAGGGCGACAACGCCCGGACCTTCGAGATCCCCATGCCGGTCGACATCACGGCCGATCTGTTCGGGGAGCTCAAGAGCCTCCTGGGCCCCGGCTGCCTGGTCTGACGCCGGTCCGCGGTCAGTCCGCCGGGGGACCGGGCGTCAGGTACGTCCGGTCGTGATACAGCAGGGCGTCGTCCTCCGCGCCGACGCCCCCGCCGTCGATCCGGACCACCACGACCGCACTGCCGGCGACGGGCACCCGCTCGACGATCCGGCCGCTGAACCAGGCGGTGGCGCCACGCAGGAGGGGGAGTCCCCGCGGTCCCTCGGTCCAGTGCCGTCCGGTGAAACGCCGGTCGGCCGGGCCGGCCATCCGACGCGCGGCGTCGAGATCGCGGCGCCCGAGGAGGTGGACGATGACCGCCTCGGCCGAGGCGATGGCGGGCCAGGAGCTCGCGGTCCGAGCCATGTTGAAGGTCGCCAGCGGAGGGGCGGCGGCCAGGGACGCCAGCGACGTGGCGGTGAATCCGACGGGGGAGCCGTCCTGGCCCCGTGTCGTGACGATGGCCACGCCCGCGGCGTGACGGCGGAACGCGGCCCGGAACGCCTCGACGTCGTCGCCGGCTGCGCTCTCGGGCCGAGGATCCTGCTGCTGGGGTTCCGTCATGACAGGGCCGCTCCTCCTCGGTTCCGGGTCTCGTCGCCCGTGCTGATCGGACCCGACGCAGGAGCGCACGACTAGGCTGAACCGGCCATGATCCAGACGACAGACCTCCGCGGAACCCACACTACCCACGCCGACCTCCTCGATCTCGTGCCGCGCGCCCGAGCCGACGTCTCGTCGGCGGCGGACGCCGCAGCCGGACTCGTCGCCGACGTGCGCGAGAGGGGCGCGACCGCTCTGCGCGACCAGGCCGAGCGCTTCGACGGAGTCCGGACCGAGACCTTCCGCGTCCCCGCCGACGAGATCGCCGCGGCCGTGGCAGGTCTGGACCCCCTCGTGCGCGCAGCCCTCGAGGAGTCCATAGCCCGAGTCACCGAGGGCAGTCGCGCGCAGGTCCCCGCGAACACCGTGACGCGCCCCGCCGACGGCGCGGTCATCGAGCAGCGCTGGCAGCCCGTGACCCGGGCGGGCGTCTACGTCCCCGGTGGCAAGGCCGTCTATCCGTCCAGCGTCGTCATGAACGTCGTCCCGGCGCAGGTGGCCGGCGTCGGGTCGATCGCGGTCGTCAGCCCCGCGCAGCGCTCCTTCGGCGGGGGAGTGCACCCCGTGATCCTCGGCGCCGCCGGGCTCCTCGGCATCGACGAGGTCTACGCCATGGGAGGCGCGGGCTCGATCGCCGCCCTGGCCTACGGCGTCCCCGAGATCGGCCTCGAACCCGTCCAGGTCATCACGGGCCCCGGCAACAACTTCGTCGCCGCGGCCAAGCAGATCGTCCGAGGCCAGGTGGGCATCGACGCCGTCGCCGGCGCCACGGAGATCCTGGTCATCGCCGACGGCGACGCCGATCCCGTCCTCGTGGCCGTCGACCTCATCAGCCAGGCGGAGCACGACGAGGAGGCGGCGGCCGTCCTCGTCACGGACTCGCCGGCCCTCGTCGAGTCCGTGCGAGCCGAGCTCGAGCGTCTGGTCCCGTCGACCATGAGCGCCGAGCGGGTGCGGACGGCCCTCGGCGGCCGTCAGTCCGCCCTCGTCCTGGTCGACGACATGGAGGCGGCCGTCGCCTTCAGCAACGCCTACGGCCCGGAGCACCTCGAGATCCAGACCCGTGACGACGAGGCGGTGCTCGGATCGATCACGAGCGCCGGCGCCGTCTTCGTCGGGAGCACCACGCCGGTCAGCCTGGGGGACTACCTCGCCGGGTCGAACCACGTGCTCCCGACCGGCGGGCAGGCGCGCTTCTCGTCGGGTCTCGGGGCGTACACGTTCCTGCGACCGCAGCAGATCGTGCGCTACGACCACGACGCCCTCGCCGAGGTCGCCGACCGTCTCGTGGCGCTGTCCCGGGCGGAGCTGCTTCCGGCGCACGGCGAGGCGGTCGCGGCGCGCATCCGGCGCCCCTGAGGTCACGACGGGGGCGGGGCGCGCTCCCCAGTACGCTGAGGGCACCATGTTCTGTCCTTTCTGCCGCCACCCCGATTCCCGCGTCGTCGACTCGCGCACGAGCGACGACGGCACCTCGATCCGCCGGCGACGGCAGTGCCCCAACTGCGGCCGTCGCTTCAGCACCACCGAGACGGCCAGCCTCAACGTCGTCAAGCGCAACGGGGTGCTCGAGCCGTTCAGCAGAGAGAAGATCATCTCCGGCGTGCGCAAGGCGTGCCAGGGCCGCCCCGTGACCGACGGCGATCTCGCCGTCCTCGCCCAGCGGGTCGAGGAGGCCGTCCGCGCGAGCGGCACGTCCCAGATCGAGGCGAACGACATCGGCCTGGCCATCCTGCCCCCGCTCCGCGAGCTCGACGAGGTGGCGTTCCTCCGCTTCGCGAGCGTCTACCAGGCGTTCGACTCGCTCGACGACTTCGAGGCCTCCATCGCCACCCTCCGCGAAGAGCACGCCGATCATCCGCGCCCCTCCCGGTCGGTGGACGAATGACGACCCCCTACCGCGTCCTGTTCGACCTCGTCCTGTCGAAGATGGATCCCGAAGACGCCCACCACCTCGCCTTCCGGGTCATCCGGGCCGTGCCGAGGCTCGGCCTGGCGCCGCTCGTGCGTCGGCTGACGGCCCCGCACCCCTCTCTCGCGGTCACCGCCCTCGGACTCCGCTTCGACTCCCCGTTCGGCGTGGCGGCGGGCTTCGACAAAGACGCTCGGGGGATCGCCGGGCTCGGAGCCCTGGGGTTCGGTCACGTCGAGGTCGGCACCATCACCGCGCGTCCGCAGCCGGGCAACGAGCGGCCCCGCCTGTTCCGGCTCGTGCCCGACCTGGCGGTCGTCAACCGCATGGGCTTCAACAACGGAGGCGCGCAGCAGGCCGCAACGGAGCTCGCCTCGGCACGCAGCGCCTCCCGCCGTCCGGTCATCGGCGTCAACATCGGCAAGAGCCGTGTGGTCGACGTCGATGACGCCGTCGACGACTACCTGGTCAGCACGCGCCTCCTCGCTCCGCTCGCCGACTACCTGGCGGTCAACGTCAGCTCGCCGAACACCCCCGGACTCCGAGGGCTCCAGGAGCTCGATCGACTGGGACCGCTGCTGACGGAGGTGGCCCGGGCCGCCGGATCGACACCGGTGCTCGTCAAGATCGCTCCGGATCTCGACGACGACGGCATCCGTCGGATCGGAGAGCTCGTCGGCGAGCTGGGCCTGGCCGGCGTCATCGCCACCAACACGACCCTGTCGCGCGACGGGCTCTCGACCGACTCGGTCGCCGTCGAGGCGGCGGGCGCCGGGGGGCTGTCCGGCGCTCCTCTCGCGGCGAGGTCCCTCGAGGTGCTCCGCCTGCTCGTCGCGGCCGTGCCGCCGGGCACCTGCATCGTGTCCGTCGGGGGAGTGACGACCGCAGCGGACGTCGACGAGCGCCTGCGTGCCGGGGCGACGCTCGTCCAGGGGTACACGGCGTTCCTCTACCGCGGACCGCTGTGGGCACGACAGATCAATCGAGGACTGCGACGGCTGCGCAAGCGCCCGTGACCCGTCGACGGGGGTGACAGAACGGCGCCGGTCGCCTCCTGACGGAGGGGACCGGCGCCGTGGTGGTCTCTGCCAGGTCAGGCGGTGGGGTACTGCCCGCGCTTGATCTGGGGCTTCGGCATGCGCATGGGCTTCATCTGCATCGCACGCATGGCCGCATACCACTTGTTGCCCCGCTGCACGTTGCCTGCGCCGTACTTCTCGGCGAGCTTCGCGGTGACGATGCGCCCGACGACGAGGCAGTCGACGATCGCCACGAGGAAGAAGCCCCACAGGACGAACAGGGTGATCATCTGCACGGCCGCGATCTGGACGATGCTCATCACGATGACGAGCACCATGATCGGGATCATCGCCTCGCCGACGCTGTATCGGGCGTCGATGTAGTCGCGGATGAACCGGCGCTGGGGGCCCTTGTCGCGCTCCGGCAGGAACTTCTCCTCGCCGTTGGCCATGCCGACGCGCTGACGCTCGCGGACCTCGGCGAGGCGGGCGCGCTGCGCCTTCTGCGCCTCCTTGCCGGTGGCGACGAGCGGGCGGCGGTTGGCCTCCTCACGCTCCCGACGCGTCGGGGTCGGACGGCCCTTGCCGATCGTCGTCGATTCGGTGTCGACGACCTGCGTCGACGAGTCGGTCTTCTCTTCTGCCTTGGCCACGGGAATCCTCGGGGTTGAACGAGTTCCTAAGATTACCTCCATGACCGTCTCGCAGCATCCCGTCCACCCGACCGATCCTCGTACTGTCAGCGAACTCGCGGAGGCCGTGCACGGCGGCCTCCCGTCGACGATCGCCGATCTCTCGTCGCTCGTGCGCATCCCGTCCGTCTCGTGGGACGCGTTCGACCCGGTGCACGTCGCCGAGAGCGCCGAGGCCGTCGCTCGTCTCGTGCGCGAGACGGGTCTCTTCGACCAGGTCACGGTCAGCAGGGCGCCCATCGGGTCGAGCGGTGCGATGGGTCAGCCCGCTGTGCTGGCCCGTCGGGAGGCGCGCGACGGGAAGAAGACCGTCCTGCTCTACGCGCACCATGACGTGCAACCGCAGGGCGACGACGCGCACTGGGACACCCCGCCCTTCGAGCCCACCCTGAGAGGGGACCGCCTCTACGGTCGTGGCGCGTCGGACGACAAGGCCGGTGTCATGACCCACATCGCGGCCCTTCGCGCGGTCCGCGACGTGATCGGCGACGACCTGGGCGTCGGGGTCTCGCTGTTCATCGAAGGCGAGGAGGAGTTCGGCTCGCGCTCGTTCGCCGACTTCCTCGAGCAGCACCGCACCGAGCTCGCCGCGGACGTCATCGTCGTCGCCGACTCCGACAACTGGAGCACGACGGTGCCCGCCATCACCGTCGCACTCCGCGGGAACGTCACGTTCCGCCTCACGGTGCGGACCCTGGCCCACGCATCGCACTCGGGCATGCTCGGCGGCGTCGTGCCGGACGCCATGATGGCCATGGTGCGACTCCTCGCGACGCTTCACGACGACGAGGGCGGCGTCGCCGTCGCCGGCCTCCGCAGCCGGGAGGCGGAGCACCCGGACCAGAGCGAAGAGACCCTCCGCGAGGAGTCCGGCCTGCTCGAGGGCGTCCGTACGATCGGCCGCGGCCCCCTGCTGAGCAGGGTGTGGTCGCAGCCCTCGATCACCGTCACCGGGATCGACGCGCCGAGCGTCGCCAACGCGTCCAACACGCTGTCGCCGGAGGTGTCGGTGCGCATCAGCGCGCGCATCGCCCCCGGGCAGCCGGCCGCCGAGGCCTTCGAGGCGCTCCGAGCGCACCTCCTGACCGACCCGCCCTTCGGTGCGCACGTGAGCATCGACGACGTCGACACCGGCGACCCCTTCCTCGTCGACACGACGGGGCCGGCCATCGCCGATGTGACCGTCGCGATGAGCGAGGGCTGGGGCGAGAGCCCCGTCCAGATCGGGATCGGCGGCTCGATCCCGTTCATCGCCGACCTCGTCAAGACGTTCCCGGAGGCCGAGATCCTGGTCACGGGCGTCGAGGACCCCGACACCAGGGCCCACAGCCCGAACGAGTCGCAGCACCTCGGCGTCTTGCAGAAGGCGATCCTCAGCGAGGCGATCCTGCTCGCCCGGCTCGACGCGGCGGGTCGATGACGTCGTCGGCCCGGAGGGAACAAATCCGAGGGTCGGCTGCTTACACTGGTCGACGAGGAGTGCAGAGCACTCGCACCCGCCCGAAGGAGGCTCCATGACCGACACAGCGACCCCCGTCGTCGACACGGCCGTTCCGACCGAAGCGCCCGCCCACGGCGTGAAGCTCACCGACACCGCAGCAGGGAAGGTCAAGAGCCTCCTCATGCAGGAGGGGCGCGACGATCTCCGTCTGCGCGTCGCCGTCCAGCCGGGCGGCTGCTCGGGTCTCATCTACCAGCTGTACTTCGACGAGCGTCTGCTCGAGAACGACGCGACCGTCGACTACGACGGCGTCGAGGTCGTCGTCGACAAGATGAGCGTCCCGTACCTCGACGGCGCGGCCATCGACTTCGAGGACACCATCCAGAAGCAGGGATTCACCATCGACAACCCCAACGCCCAGGGCAGCTGCGCCTGCGGCGACAGCTTCCACTGACGGTCTCGACGACGTCGCCCCATCGGGGCCGCCCCTCGGGGCGGCCCCGATGGTCGTTTAATGGTTCGGCGTCGAACATTGCGGCGTGCTGTGTGCGGAGGGCGGTGCAACCTGCGAGTAGGCTAGGGAAGTCCCCGTCCAGACTGGGAGCACCCCCCGAAGTCGCGTCATCCGAGAGGTAACAGTGCGTTCTCATCGCCGTAATCGTTGGGCCGCCATTCCCGTGGCAGCCGTCATGATCCTCGTGCTCGCAGGATGCACGCAGGACCAGCTCCAGGGGTGGTTGCCGACCGAGCCGGGCACGACGAATCACGTCGACAGCATCATCGGCCTCTGGGTCACCTCGTGGATCGTCCTCCTCATCGTCGGCCTCATCGTGTGGGGTCTCGTCATCTGGGCCTCGATCGCCTACCGCCGCCGGAAGGGTCAGACCGGCCTCCCGGTGCAGCTCCGCTACAACCTCCCGGTCGAGATCTTCTACACGGTCGTCCCGCTGATCCTCGTCCTCGGCTTCTTCGCCTTCACGGCACGCGACCAGGCCGCGATCGAAGCCCCCACGGCCAGCCCCGACGTCAAGATCGACGTCTACGCGAAGCGCTGGGCCTGGGACTTCAACTACATCGACCAGCAGAACGAAGACGAGTCGACCTACTCGCAGGGCATCCAGGCCCAGGAGGAGGCGGACGGCACCGTCGACCAGGACCAGCTCCCCGTCCTGTACCTGCCCGTCGGCAAGTCGGTCGAGATCGAGCTCAAGTCGCGCGACGTCGCCCACTCCTTCTGGGTCGTCGACTTCCTCTACAAGAAGGACACGATCCCCGGCAAGACGAACTACATGTACTTCACGCCCGAGAAAGAGGGCACGTTCACCGGGAAGTGCGCGGAACTCTGCGGTGAGTACCACTCGCTGATGCTCTTCAACGTCAAGGTCGTCAGCCAGGACGAGTACGACGCCTACCAGCAGACGCTCACCGACGACGGCAACACGGGTCTGCTCGGCGACGAGTACAACACCAACACCAACCAGCCGAACAACGAGGCGCCCGTCGCCTCCGGCACCGAAGACTCCGAGAAGTAAGGCACGGTTCGATGAGCTCAGCCACCGCCACCCGCCCCACCGGAGGAGCATCCTCCTCCGGTCCGAACTTCGGAGCCTCGAAGGTCGGCCGCAAGGGCAACGTCGTCGTCACGTGGATCACGTCGACCGACCACAAGACCATCGGGTACATGTACCTGATCGCGTCGTTCCTGTTCTTCTGCCTCGGCGGAGTCATGGCGCTGATCATCCGCGCTCAGCTCTTCGCACCGGGTCTCGACGTCATCCAGACCAAAGAGCAGTACAACCAGCTCTTCACGATGCACGGAACGATCATGCTGCTCATGTTCGCGACGCCCCTGTTCTCGGGGTTCGCGAACGTCCTCATGCCGCTTCAGATCGGTGCTCCCGACGTCGCCTTCCCCCGACTGAACGGGTTCGCCTTCTGGCTCTACCTCTTCGGCTCGCTCATCGCCGTCGCCGGCTTCCTCACCCCCCAGGGTGCAGCGTCGTTCGGGTGGTTCGCCTACGCGCCATTGTCGGACACGACCTTCTCACCAGGTCTCGGCGGGAATCTCTGGGTCTTCGGCTTGGGCATGACCGGCTTCAGCACCATCCTCGGAGCCGTCAACTTCATCACGACCATCGTGACCATGCGCGCGCCCGGCATGACCATGTGGCGGATGCCCATCTTCACCTGGAACACGCTGATCACCGCGATCCTCGTGATCATGGCCTTCCCCGTGCTCGCCGCCGCCCTCTTCGGCCTCGGCTTCGACCGCGTGTTCGACGCGCAGGTCTTCAACCCGGCCAACGGCGGGGCCATCCTCTGGCAGCACCTGTTCTGGTTCTTCGGGCACCCCGAGGTCTACATCATCGCTCTGCCGTTCTTCGGCATCATCAGCGAGGTCCTGCCCGTCTTCAGCCGTAAGCCGATCTTCGGGTACAAGACGCTGGTCTACGCGACGATCTCGATCGCCGCCCTGTCCGTCACCGTGTGGGCTCACCACATGTACGTCACCGGCTCCGTCCTTCTGCCGTTCTTCTCGCTGATGACGATGCTCATCGCGGTGCCGACGGGCGTAAAGATCTTCAACTGGATCGGCACGATGTGGCGCGGATCGGTGACGTTCGAGACCCCGATGCTCTGGGCCATCGGCTTCCTGATCACCTTCACCTTCGGTGGTCTGACCGGTGTCATCCTCGCTTCTCCTCCGCTCGACTTCCATGTGTCCGACACGTACTTCGTTGTGGCGCACTTCCACTACGTGGTGTTCGGGACTGTCGTGTTCGCGATGTTCTCCGGCTTCTACTTCTGGTGGCCGAAGATGACCGGCAAGATGCTCAACGAGCGTCTCGGCAAGATCCACTTCTGGATGCTGTTCGTCGGGTTCCACACGACGTTCCTCGTGCAGCACTGGTTGGGCGTCATGGGCATGCCCCGTCGTTACGCGACGTACCAGCCCGAGGACCACTTCACGTGGATGAACCAGCTGTCGACCATCGGCGCCATGCTGCTCGGCGTCTCGATCCTGCCGTTCCTCTACAACGTCTACATCACGGCTCGTCGGGCTCCGAAGGTCGAGGTGAACGACCCCTGGGGTTACTCGCGCTCGCTCGAGTGGGCCACGTCGTGCCCGCCGCCCCGTCACAACTTCACGTCGATCCCCCGCATCCGGTCGGAGTCTCCGGCGTTCGACCTGAACCACCCCGAGGCCGGCCTGCCGGTCGGAATCGGTCCGGTCAAGGACGCTCCGGATGCCCCGACGTACGATGCCGCCAGCGACAAGGTGAAGTAGAACGCCATGAAGACCAACGCAACGCTGTTCTGGATCCTCGCGATCTTCTTCTTCCTGATGGGCGCCGTGTACACGGTGTGGAACATCATCGACACCGGTCAGGTCGAATGGGCCGGTACCGTGGCCATCCCCCTCGCCGGCATGCTGAGCGTCTTCCTGGCCTTCTACATGAGTCGCTCGCACGGCGCTCAGGGCGGGGAGCTCCCCGAGGACCGTCTCGACGCCAACATCGACGACGGTGACCCCGAGCTCGGACACTTCAGCCCCTGGTCCTGGTGGCCGATCCTGCTGGCCTTCGCCTGCGGTCTCGTCTTCCTGGCACTCGCCGTCGGCATGTGGATCATCTACATCGGTGCGGCTCTCGTCGCCGTCTCCCTCGTCGGCTGGGTTTACGAGTACTACCGGGGCAACTTCGTCCACTGAGTCATCGCACGACAAGCACTTCGAACGGCGTCCACATGGTGGGCGCCGTTCGTCGTTAGACGACCGCTCGAGTACACGAGAGGCGCGATGACGCTGGCGATGGGTCAGGTGACCAGGCGGAGCCACGCAGACACGAGAGATGCCCCCCATCTCGTCAGCTCGGAGAAGCCGGCTGCTCCGCTGGCTGACACAGGGTCCGAGGCGCAAGCCGTGGATGGTCCCTTGCCACGAGAACCATCGGCGGCTGCGGCCTCACGGGGCAAGGGCTTGCGCACCTCGGGACGGGAGGGGCGGCCAGTCGACGACCGGAGGATGAACATCCGCCTTCTCCCGCCCGCCTGGTGCCGGGAGGCGCGTGCGACGGCCCAGCCGCCAGACGGGGCGGCCGTGTGACCTCCCGGTAGCGGCAAGGCGTCTTGCGAGCTACCGGCATGGCGAGCGTCTCAAGGGCCGGGAGCTCGCATGCAAAGGCGACGACCGCCTCCGCACTCGAGAAGCATCGCACTCATGTGGGCTACCGCTGCGGTGAGCGGCACCCATGGGGGAGACGACTGCAGTTCTCCAGCTCACTGTCCGGACGCAGGGACGTCGGGACGCAGGGACGTCGGGACGCAGGGACGTCGGGACGCAGGGACGTCGGGACGCAGGGACGTCGGGACGCAGGGACGTCGGGACGCAGGGACGTCGGGACGCAGGGACGTCGGGACGGCGAGCACTGAGTTTCGTCCTGCGCCGTCGCGGGAGCCGGACTGCCGTGCGCGCTGCGATCGACCCGAACCGTGCGTCCGGCAATGTTCCAGTGACCCTGCCGGTCGCGCGCCGGGACGTCGCTACGTCCTGCCGTGCGCGCTGCGAGGGACCCGATGCGGGCGTTGTCCGCCCCGAGCGGTGTCTCAGTGACCGGTCGATGGCACCCGAGTAAGCGGGGAGACTGATCGGCGGGTTGCACCCGGTCTGCGGGAAGGCGCGGTCGTCTACACAGTTCAGACGGGGCCTGGGGGAAGGTGAGCACGTGGATGAGAGGGTGCTGCCCCGCAAATTTGCACCGACCCTGGAAGATCGAGGCGCTCCACCGTGGTGAGGCTCGCGGGTTTTCCTCCGCTGCTGTGGATCCTCGCCATGGGCAAGACGGCACGCTCTCTCGTAGCCGGATACGGGCGACAGGAGACGGACGGGCTCGGTGTCGTTCCGGTCGAGCCCCCAGCCCGCTCGTGCGGACTCTGGAGGGACGTGCTGGAGGTCGAGGCGTACAGGGTCGACCTCGCGGTCGACTCGAGGTCGACTCGACGGCGTCTCGATGGCTCAAGGCGTCCACAGGGGCGAGGGCCTCCGAGTGGCGGGCCGGAAAGACGAGAGGCCCGACCACCAGGGGTGGTCGGGCCTCTCAGTGCTTCGGGTCAGTGACCGTCGTTGTGCGGTGCTTCGATCTCGGAGCGCTTCACCGGGGCGATGCGGTCTTCGAAGAAGAAGGACGACATCGACGCCCGCAGACGCTGCACCGGCGTGATCTGACCATTCGCATTCGGTCGGATCATGAGAGGCTCGTACTCCGTGAAGTTCAGCAGACGCCAGCGCTCGTACTCGTCCAACTGCTCGTGCACCTCGACGTACTCGCCACCAGGCAGACGCACGATGCGCCCGGACTCATAGCCGTGAAGGGCGATCTCGCGGTCCTTCTTCTGAAGTCCGAGGCAGACGCGCTTCGTGATCCAGAAGGCGATGAACGGTCCGATGATCAGGCAGGCCTGCACCGTGTGGATGACGTAGTTCAGCGACAGATGGAAGTGAGTCGCCATGAGGTCGGAGCTGGCAGCCGCCCAGAGGCTGGCATAGACCACGATTCCGGCAGCGCCGATGGCCGTCCGGGTCGGGGCGTTGCGGGGACGGTCGAGGATGTGGTGCTCTCGCTTGTCACCCGTGACCCAGGCCTCGAGGAACGGGTACAGCAGGACGGCCAGGATGAAGATCACCAGGACCCCGATGGGAGCCAGGATGTTCATCGAGACGGTGTAGCCGCCGATGACGAACTCCCATCCCGGGGGAACGAGTCGCAGGGCGCCGTCGGCGAATCCGATGTACCAGTCCGGCTGCGTACCAGCCGACACGGGGGAGGGGTCGTACGGCCCGTAGTTCCAGATCGGGTTGATCGTGAAGAGCGAGGCGATCAGGACGATCACCCCGAAGACGATGAAGAAGAACCCACCGGCCTTGGCGGCGAACACCGGCATGACCGGCACGCCGACGACGTTCTCGTTGGTCTTGCCCGGGCCGGCCCACTGGGTGTGCTTGTTGATGATCAGCAGCAGCAGGTGGACACCCAGGAGGGCGATCAGCAGCGCGGGCAACAGCATGATGTGCAGCGAGTAGAAGCGCGCGACCATGTCGGTTCCGGGGAACTCGCCTCCGAACAGCAGGTACGAGATCCAGACGCCGATGACGGGGATCCCCTTCACCATGCCGTCGATGATCCGAGCGCCGTTACCGGAGAGCAGGTCGTCGGGGAGCGAGTAGCCCGTGAATCCCTCGGCCATGGCCAGCACCCAGAGGGTGAATCCGACGACCCAGTTGATCTCGCGGGGCTTGCGGAACGCACCGGTGAAGTAGACGCGCAGCATGTGGAGCATGATCGCCGCGACGAACAGCAGCGCGGCCCAGTGGTGGATCTGACGGAACAGCAGTCCACCGCGGATGTCGAACGAGATGTCCAAGGTCGAGGCCATCGCCGCAGACATGTTCAGCCCCTTGAGAGGGACGTACGAGCCGTTGTAGTTGACCTCGGCCATCGAGGGCTGGAAGAAGAACGTCAGGAACGTGCCCGAGAGCAGGATCACGACGAAGGAGTACAGCGCGACCTCGCCGAGCATGAACGACCAGTGGTCGGGGAAGATCTTGCGACCGACCTCTTTCACCAGGCCGGACATGCTGGTGCGCTCGTCGACGTAGTTCGCGGCCGCGCCGAAGAACTTGTTCGTCTTCGTCGGAGCGAAGGCCGGGACCGTCGTCGTGGTGTTCGACGTCTTGGTCTCGGTCTCCGGTGCAGGGGTGGTGGTGATCACTTTTCGCGCTCCCAGTAGCTAGGGCCCACGGGCTCGTGGAAATCACTCTGCGCGACGAGGTAACCCTCGGCGTCCACGGCGATCGGCAGCTGCGGGAGCGGGCGCTTGGCCGGTCCGAAGATCACTTCGCAGTTGTTGGTCACGTCGAACGTCGACTGGTGGCAGGGGCAGAGCAGGTGGTGTGTCTGCTGTTCGTACAGGGCCACAGGGCAGCCGACGTGCGTGCAGATCTTGGAGTACGCGACGATGCCGTCGTACTGCCAGCCCTCGCGTCCTTCCGGAATGTTGAGGTCTTCCGGCTTGAGGCGCATCAGCAGGACTGCGGCCTTGGCTTTCTCCTCGAGCAGGTGCTCGGATTCGTTGAGGTTCTCGGGGATGACGTGGAACACGGATCCGAGGGTGATGTCGGACGCCTTGATGCGGGCTCCGGATGGGTCCATCGCGAGGTGCATGCCCTCTTCCCACAGGGTGTGGCGGAGCACCTCGTTCGGGTCTTCGGCCGGCGCCAGGTCGCGGAAGATCACGACGGCGGGGAGCGGCGTCGCGACGAGCGCACCGATGAGGCTGTTGCGGATCAGGGTGCGGCGACCGAAGCCCGACTCCTGATTGCCGAGGGCGAAGACCTCGACCGCCTTCTCCCGGGTCTCGTCGGAGCCGCGCGTCGAGTGACGCATCTCGGTGATCTCACGAGCCGGCATGAGCGTCTTCGACCAGTGCACCGCACCGATGCCGATCGAGATCAGACCGAGTGCGATGCCGAGACCCAGGAAGAGGTTGTTCAGCCGCACCGAGTTCGAGTCGCCCGACGTGATCGGGAAGGCCACGTAGGCCCCGATGGCCGCGATGCTGCCGACGATCGAGAGGAAGAACCAGACGCTGACCTGTCGCTCCGCGCGCTTCTCGGCCTTCGGGTCGACATCCGTGATGCGATCACGGTGCGGCGGCTCGCCCGGGTTGTCGAAGACGTCGGCAGAGACGACGGCCGTACCGGCCGACACCTGTCGAGGCTCGTGCCTCTCGACAGCCGAGCCCGTGATCGGGGCCTCGTCGTCGTGCTGTGCCATGGATTTTGCCTTTCGGTGAAGTACGGGAGAACGACTAGTTGGATCGGGCCGTGAGCCAGATGGTCACGGCGACGATCGCGCCGAGTCCGAAGATCCAGATGAAGAGGCCTTCGGCGACGGGGCCGAGGCTTCCCAGTTCGAACCCGCCGGGGGACGGGTTGTTCTCGAGGTACTTGAGGTACGTGATGATGTCGGCCTTGTCCTGGGGCGACAGGTTCATGTCGTTGAAGACCGGCATGTTCTGCGGGCCCGTGAGCATGGCCTCGTAGATGTGGTGCGACTCGACGCCGTCGAGAGCGGGGGCGAACTTGCCCTCCGTCAACGCGCCTCCGGCTCCGGCGACGTTGTGACACATGGCGCAGTTGATGCGGAACAGCTCGGCGCCGTTCGTGGTGTCGCCGTCGGCCTGGAGGTACTCCTCGGCCGGGATGGCGGGGCCGGGGGCGAGCGACGCGATGTACGCGGCCATGTCGGCCACCTGCTCGTCGCTGAACTGCGTGGGCTTCTCTTCCGCCTGGGGGCCATTGACGGCCATCGGCATGCGACCCGTGCCGACCTGGAAGTCGACCGCTGCGGATCCGACGCCGATGAGGCTGGGGCCGTCGGCGGTGCCGGCGGCGCTCAGACCGTGGCACGTCGCGCAGTTCGACGCGAAGAGCTTCTGGCCCTCGTCGATGCTCTGCTGGGACGCGACGGGCGCGGCGCTCTCATCTGCGGTGGCCGTCGACGAGAAGAGCGCGTACGCACCGCCGGTCGTGAGGAGCCCCACGAGGATGAGTGAAGCCGTGGCGAGGGGGCTGCGACGGCCCGTCTTGCGACGTGAGGACGAGGTTCGAGAGAACATGCTGTGTGAGCGATCCAATGCCTATTTGAGGACGTAGACGACCATGAAGAGGCCGATCCACACCACGTCGACGAAGTGCCAGTAGTACGAGACGACGATGGCGGTCGTCGCCTCCTTGTGACCGAAGTTCTTGACGGCGAACGCCCGGCCGATGGTGAGGAGGAACGCGATGAGGCCGCCGATGACGTGGGCTCCGTGGAACCCGGTCGTCATGTAGAAGGCGGAACCGTAGGCGTTGGAGCTGAGCGTGACGTGCTCGGAGATGAGGTGCGCGTACTCGAACACCTGGAGGCAGATGAACGCGGAGCCCATCGCGTAGGTGAGGAAGAACCATTCGACCATGCCCCACTGGCCGACCTGGAACAGCCGACCGGTCCGCCGCGACTGCATCCGCTCGGCGGCGAAGACGCCGAACTGGCAGGTCACCGACGAGAGCACCAGCATGATCGTGTTGGTCAGGGCGAACGGCACGTCGAGCTTGGCCGTCTCGAACTCCCAGAGACCGGGCGAGGTGCTTCGCAGCGTGAAGTAGATGGCGAACAGACCCGCGAAGAACATGACTTCGCTGCCCAGCCACACGATGGTGCCCACGGCAACGGTGCTCGGTCGGTTGACGACCGGTCCGGAAGGTCTCGAGAGAGAGGTACTTGTCACGCGGTCCATTATGCCTGGAAAGTCCCCTTGGGTTTGCGCAGGAAACCCCGGGTCGGGAATTTCTCTTGACGACGAGCTATCAGAGCGACTAGGCGCACGCCGCTAACCTGGCGGCATGACCCACGAGCTCTCCTGGCCCCTGATCATCGAGTCGCTCCTCGCGCGACGCGACCTGTCGATCACCGAGGCGACCTGGTCCATGGAGCGGGTGATGCTGGGCGAGGCCACGCCGGCTCAGCTCGCGGCCTTCCTGGTCGCGCTGCGGTCGAAGGGCGAGACCGTCGACGAGATCGTCGGCTTCCGCGACGCCGTCCTCGCGCACGCCGTGGCTCTGCCCGTCGACTCCCTGGCCGTCGACATCGTCGGGACGGGCGGGGACCGATTCGGCACGGTCAACGTGTCGACCATGGCCTCCATCGTCGTGGCCTCGACCGGTGTGCCCGTCATCAAGCACGGGAACCGCGCAGCCAGCTCGTCGTCCGGGTCCTCGGACGTCCTGGCGGCCCTCGGCATCGATCTCACCCTGTCCGCCGAGCGCGTCGCCGCGGTGCTCCGGGAGGTCGGCGTCACCTTCGCCTTCGCCGCTGCGTTCCACCCCGGCTTCGGCAATGCCGCGGGAGTCCGCCGCGAGATCGGCGTGCCGACGGTGTTCAACTTCCTCGGCCCGCTCGTCAACCCGGCACGGCCGGAGGCCAGCGCCGTGGGCGTGGCCTCCCTCGACAAGGTGCCGTTGATCGTGGGCGTGTTCCAGACGCGTGGCGCGACCGCCCTGGTGTTCCGCGGCGACGACGGGCTCGACGAGCTGACGACGACCGGCCACAGCCACATCTGGGAGATCTCGTCGGGGTCGGTCACCGAACACGATCTCGATCCGCTCGAGCTGGGGATCGCGCGGGCGACGATCGACGACCTCGTCGGCGGCGACGCCGAGCACAACGCCGACGTCGCCCGTCGGGTGCTGGCGGGCGAGACCGGTCCGGTACGCGACATCGTGCTGCTGAACGCGGCCGCGGGTCTCGTGTCGTACCGGCTCGCGGTCGACCCGTCGGAGCGGGACCGCCCGGTGATCGTCCGGTTCCGCGAGCAGCTCGCCGTCGCCGCGGAGGCCATCGACTCGGGGAGTGCGAGTCGGAAGCTCGACGCCTGGGTGGCGGCCACCCGCTCGGCCTGACGCCGTCCCGGGGGATCGACCCGCACCTCCTCGGCGCCGGAGGCCGGGTGAGCGCCGTCGCCCTGCATGCACGACGGGCCCGCCCCCGAGGGGAGCGGGCCCGTTCGCGGTCGGAGCTCAGTTCACGTCGTCGTCGACCCAGTCGAAGGTCTTCGTGACAGCCTTCTTCCAGAGTCGCAGGGTGCGGTCGCGCTCGTCCGCATCGATGTTCGGGGTCCAGCGCTTGTCCTCCTGCCAGTTCTGACGGAGGTCGTCGAGGGTCTCCCAGAAGCCGACCGCGAGACCGGCCGCGTACGCCGCACCGAGGGCCGTGGTCTCGGCGACGACGGGGCGGACCACCGGGACGTCGAGGATGTCGGCCTGGAACTGCATGAGGGCGTCGTTGGCGGTCATGCCGCCGTCGACCTTCAGCTCTGTCAGGTCGACGCCCGAGTCGGCGTTCACGGCGTCGAGGACCTCGCGGGTCTGGAACGCGGTCGCCTCGAGGGCGGCGCGCGCGATGTGGCCCTTGTTGACGTACCGGGTCAATCCGACGAGGGCACCGCGGGCGTCGGAGCGCCAGTAGGGGGCGAACAGGCCCGAGAACGCCGGGACGAAGTACACCCCGCCGTTGTCGTCGACGGTCGTCGCCAGGGTCTCGACCTCGGCCGCCGAGCCGATGATGCCGAGGTTGTCGCGCAGCCACTGGATGAGCGAGCCCGTGACGGCGATGGAGCCCTCGAGCGCGTAGTGCGGCGCCGCATCGCCGAGCTTGTAGCCCAGCGTGGTCAGCAGGCCGTTCTTCGAGTGCACGATCTCCTCACCCGTGTTGAAGATGAGGAAGTTGCCGGTGCCGTACGTGTTCTTCGACTCGCCCTGGTCGAAGGCGGCCTGACCGAAGGTGGCCGCCTGCTGGTCGCCGAGGATGCCGGCGATCGGCACCTCGCGCAGCAGGTTGGACGACTCGACGGTTCCGTAGACCTCGGAGGAGCTCTTGATCTCGGGGAGCATCGACTTCGGGACGTCGAACGCCTCGAGGATGTCGTCGCGCCACTCCAGCGTCTCGAGGTCCATGAACAGGGTTCGCGAGGCGTTCGTGACGTCGGTGACGTGAACGCCGCCGTCGACGCCGCCCGTCAGGTTCCAGATGACCCACGAGTCGGTGGTGCCGAACATGAGGTCGCCGGCGTCGGCCTTCTCGCGTGCGCCTTCGACGTTCTCGAGGATCCAGACGATCTTCGTGCCCGAGAAGTAGGTCGCGAGGGGCAGCCCGACGATCGGCTTGAAGCGCTCGACGCCGCCGTCCGCAGCGAGGCGGTCGACGATCGACTGCGTGCGGGTGTCCTGCCAGACGATCGCGTTGTAGACCGGCTTGCCCGTCGTGCGGTCCCAGACGACGGCGGTCTCGCGCTGGTTGGTGATGCCCACGGCCTTGATGTTGTGACGGGTGATGTCGGCACGCGAGAGGGCCTGACCGATGACCTCGCGGGTGTTCGTCCAGATCTCGAGCGGGTCGTGCTCGACCCAGCCGGCGCGGGGGAAGATCTGCTCGTGCTCCTTCTGACCGGTCGACACGATGGTGCCCGAGTGGTCGAAGATGATGGCGCGGGTGCTGGTGGTGCCCTGGTCGATCGCCAGGATGTAGTCGTCGCTCACGGGTGTGTCTCCTTCGTCGTTGATGGTGTCGACCACGGACCAGGGCGCGCGGCTCGCAAGAGCCCGGCCCCGCCGCGGTCAGCGATGAGTCGTGGTGTCGTGGTGTCGTGGTGTCGTGGTCAGGCCACGGGGAGCAGCACGCCGGAGGTGATGGCCGCCAGCGCGCCGCCGATCAGCGGACCGGCGACGGGCACCCAGGCGTAGCCCCAGTCGCTCGTGCCCTTGCCCTTGATGGGGAGGAAGGCGTGCGCGATGCGCGGTCCGAGGTCACGGGCGGGGTTGATGGCGTAGCCGGTCGGGCCACCGAGGGAGGCGCCGATCGCGATCACGAGGAAGGCGACGGGGATGGCGCCGAGCTCGGCCGGG
The DNA here is from genome assembly GCF_001422285.1 of Frigoribacterium sp. Leaf263. Lineage (GTDB taxonomy): Bacteria > Actinomycetota > Actinomycetes > Actinomycetales > Microbacteriaceae > Frigoribacterium. The sequence goes on along the minus strand of NZ_LMMO01000003.1, from coordinate 914,570 downwards.
GTGCCGCCGTTGGTGAAGCCGAGGACGACGAGCACGAAGGCGAAGGTCGCGATGATCTCGGTGACGAGGTTCCAGCCGTAGTTGCGGATGGCGGGGCCGGTCGCGAAGACGCCCAGCTTGGCCGCGGGGTCGGGTTCCTCGTCGAAGTGGTTCTTGTAGACGAGCCAGATCAGGACGGCGCCGATGATGGCGCCGATCATCTGGGCGGCCAGGTAGACCAGGAAGGCGACGAAGTCGATGTTGCCGAGGATCAGCTGCGCGAGGCTGACGGCGGGGTTGAGCGCGCCGCCGGACGAGTACGAGACGGTCACACCGGCGAAGACCGCGAGGCCCCAGCCGAAGTTGACCATGAGGAATCCGCCGTTGAACCCCTTCGTCTTGGTCAGGGCGACGTTGGCGACGACACCGCCGCCGAGCAGGATGAGCATCGCGGTGCCCACCACTTCAGAGAGAAAAATCTGTCCCAGGTCCACGTCGACCTTCCTTAGTCGTCGGGCGGGTGCGACTGTGCATCCCGCGGTGAGCGTGTGCCCACACCCTAGTCGCGGCATCGCGTCGGGGGAGTGCCAGAACCACCGGGTTTGCACATATGTGCACAGCGGATCAGGGGGAGTACTTTCGTGGAGGAATGGAGCGGGTCCGCACCGGGCTCCCATCACCAGGAGGACCTTCGATGAAGAAGCTGATCAACGACCCGGCCGATGTCGTCCGGGAGGCGGTCGCCGGCTTCGGCCTGGCGCACGCCGACCTCGTCGTCGTCTCGCACGATCCCGTCTTCGTCAGGCGGGCAGGTGGCGCCGTCGCAGGTCGGGTCGCCCTCGTCAGCGGTGGCGGCAGCGGGCACGAGCCCCTCCACGCGGGCTTCGTCGGACACGGCATGCTGTCGGCGGCCGTGCCCGGGCCGGTGTTCACCTCGCCGACGCCCGACCCCATCGTCGCCGCCACCCTGGCGGTGGACGGGGGAGCCGGCGTCCTGTACATCGTCAAGAACTACACGGGCGACGTCCTGAACTTCGAGACGGCGGCCGATCTCGCGGAGGCCGAGGGGGTGACGGTCGAGTCCGTGCTGGTCGACGACGACGTCGCCGTGAAGGACAGCCTGTTCACGGCGGGTCGCCGCGGCGTCGCCGGGACCGTGATCGTGGAGAAGACCGCGGGTGCCGCGGCCGAGCGCGGGGACGACCTGGCCGCCGTGGCGGAGATCGCCCGGAGGACGGTCGCCGCGACCCGGTCCATGGGCGTCGCCCTCGCGGCGGGGATCGTCCCGCACGCCGGCGAACCAGGCTTCGTCCTCGCCGAGGACGAGATCGAGTTCGGCGTGGGGATCCACGGCGAACCCGGCCGCGAACGGATCCCCCTGGAGCCCGTCGACGCCATCGTCGACCGCCTCCTCGCGGCGATCGTCGACGATCTCGGCGTCGTCAGCGGCGATCGGGTGCTGCTGTTCGTGAACGGCATGGGCGGGACGCCGAGCGTCGAGCTCTACATCGCCTATCGGCGCGCGGCCGAGGTGCTCGGAGAGCAGGGCGTCGTCGTCTCGCGGAGCCTCGTGGGGAACTACGTCACGTCTCTCGAGATGCAGGGGCTTTCGCTCACCGTCACCCGTCTCGACGACGAGCTCACCGAGCTCTGGGACGCACCCGTCGAGACCGCCGCCCTCCGCCGAGGGCGATGATCGTGCCCCACCCCTTAGACCGAGAGAGGAACATCGCATGACACTCGACTCCACCTGGGTCCGCGCCTGGATCGAGCGGACGGCCGAGGTCGTGACCGCCGAGCGGCACGCCCTCAGCGAGCTCGACCGTCAGATAGGCGACGGCGACCACGGCGAGAACCTGGCGAGGGGCTTCGCCGCCGTCCGGGAGAGGATGACCGAGCTGCCCGACGACGCTCCGCCGGCGGTCGTCGTGAGACTCGTCGCGACCACTCTGATCTCCACCGTCGGGGGAGCCGCCGGTCCCCTGCTCGGCACCGCCTACCTGAAGGCCGCCGCCGCGCTCGGGGAGGCCCGCGAGCTCGACTCCGATTCGGTGGTCTCCTTGCTGACGGCGGCCCGTGACGGCATCGTGCTGCGCGGCAAGGCCGACAGCGGCGACAAGACCATGGTCGACGCCTGGACGCCGGCGGTCGAGGCCGCGACGGAGTCGGCCGGCGCCGGCGCCGATCCCGCGGCCGTGCTCCGCTCCGCGGCCGACGCCGCCGCCCTCGGCGCCGCGTCGACGGAGCCGCTCGTCGCTCGCAAGGGGCGGGCCAGCTATCTCGGCGATCGAGCCGTGGGCCATCGGGACCCCGGCGCCCAGTCGTCGTCCCTCATCATCACCGCGGCCGCCGACACGGCGGCCGAGTCCACCAAGGAGTCGTAGAGCATGCCCACCATCGGAATCGTCATCGTCTCGCACAGCGCCAAGATCGCCGAGGGGGTCGTCGAGCTCGCTCGCCAGATGGCTCCGTCGACCACGCTCCTCGCGGCGGGAGGCACCGACGAGAGCGGAATCGGAACGAGCTTCGATCGGATCTCGGCCGCGGTCGCCACCGCCTCGGCCGGCGGGGGAGCCGTCGTCCTGTGCGATCTCGGGTCCGCCATCCTCACCTCCGAGACGGTCGTGGACTTCCTCGACGATGCGGACAAGGAGCGCGTCGTCATCGCGGACGCCCCGCTGGTCGAAGGAGCGGTCGCCGCCGCTGTGGCCGCCGAGACCGGTGGGGACCTCGACCAGGTGGCCCAGGCGGCCTCCTCCGCCACGGGGGTGGCCGACGTCCACGCCGATGAGCGCGACCTCCGCGGCGGCGACGCCGTCGAGCGCTCGACGACCATCGTGAACGCGTCGGGTCTGCATGCGCGCCCGGCGGCCGAGCTCGTCAAGCACGCATCCGCGTTCCAGGCCGACGTCACGGTGAACGGCGTCGACGCCAAGAGCCTGCTGCGCATCATGGGCCTCAACGTCGGTGCCGGGTCGACGGTCGCCATCATGGCCACCGGTCCGGACGCCGAAGCCGCGGTCGACGAGCTCATCGCGCTCATCGACGGCGGGTTCGGCGAGAAGGCCTGATCGGGGCGCCGGGGGCCTGACACGCCGTCGGCCGAGATCGTCGGAGGCGCGTCCCGATCACCCGGGGCGCGCCTCCTCGGCGTCTACCGGCGTCGCGTGTACCTCGCGAGCAGCGTGCCCTCCGACTCGAGCAGATGATCGAGCCGCATGCCGCGGGCCGCGCCCGGCCCCGAGCCGGCCACGATGCGGGGGCCGGAACCGGCGACGAGCGTCGGGGACGTCGTCACGCAGATCTCGTCGACGAGATCGGCCTCGACGAGATCGGCCAGCAGACTCGGGCCTCCCTCGGAATGGATGCGGGGGAGTCCCCGAGCGACGAGGGCGGTCACGAGGAGGCGCGGGTCGACCCGGTGCGCCCCGCAGGTCACCACGTCGGCCACCTCCTCGAGCCCTACCCGTGCCTGGCGCGGCGCCTCGTCGCTCGTGATCACCAGGGGGCGGACCGGGGCGTCGGCGAACATCGATGCGGCGGGGTCGAGGGCGAGCGACGCCGAGACGATGGCGAGCACGGGATGATCGGGGAGACCGTGCGCGCGACGCCACGCCACGTCGGCGTCGTGCAGGCGCATCGGGCCGTAGCCTTCGCTCCGCACCGTGCCGGCGCCGACGACGACCACGTCGCAGAGCCGCCGGAGGAGGTCGAACACCAGCAGGTCGGCGGGCCCGCCGAGACCGCCCGAGAGACCGTCGACGCTGGCCGAGCCGTCGACGCTCGTGACGGCGTTCGCCCTCACATGCGGCGCACCCCGGTCGTCGGCGGCGAACAGCGTGAGCAGATCCTCGTCGTCGAGCGGCCGGGAGGGAGCGGGCAGGAGGCGCGTGATGATCGGGCGGGTCACGGGGCTCCGTCGTCCGCGCCGAGGTTGTGCGCCTCGAAGACGGGTTCGCGCCAGCCGGCGATCGCCTCGATCATCCGGACGGCGTCCACCGCGGAGCGGACGTCGTGCATCCGGACGATGCGGGCGCCGAGCAGGATGCTCGTCGTGGCCGCCGCGAGGGTGCCGGCGAGGCGGTCCGGCTTCTCGCGGCCGAGGGACTCGCCGATGAAGTCCTTGTTCGACACCGCGGCGAGCACCGGGTGACCGAGCTCGGCCACCTCGCGCAGTCGACGCGTCACCTCGAGGGTGTGCCGTGTCGTCTTGTTCAGATCGTGCCCGGGGTCGACGACGATCCTCTCGAGGGGGACGCCGTGGTCGAGGGCCACGTCGACCCTGCGCCGGAGGAAGTCGACGACCTCGGCCGTGACGTCCTCGTATCGGGGGCGCGGGTGGGGACGACGAGGCGCGGCCAGGCTGTGGGTGATGACGAGGGTCGCCGAGCTGTCGGCCACCACGTCGGCCAGCCGGGGGTCGTGCAGCCCCGTGGTGTCGTTGATCACCGAGGCGCCCGCGGCGATGACCGTCGCGGCGACGTCGGCACGGAAGGTGTCCACCGACACCACGACGTCCGATCGGGCGGCCAGAGCCTCGACGACGGGCAGCACGCGCTCCGTCTCGTCTCGCACGGAGAGCTCGGGGCCGGGCTTGAAGGGGACCCCGCCGATGTCGACCCAGTCGGCTCCGTCGTCGGCGGCCGCGACGGCGGCTCCGACTGCGCGATCGAGGGCGAAGGTGGCCCCCTGGTCGAAGAACGAGTCGGGGGTGCGGTTGACGATCGCCATGACCGCGATGCGACGCGAGAAGTCGAAGTCCCGCGCGCCGATGCGGCGCACGGGGGAGCTGAGCGGAGGGAGGAACGGGAGGCCCCGCTCGGCGCGAGCCCCGCCGGGCGAGGTCATGCGGATTCCTCGCGGCGCGACGATCCGATGAGCGCCACGGCCTCGGCCCGAGAGGCCGGGTCGGTCAGGGAGCCGCGGCTGGCGAGCGTGACGGTCGAGCTGGCCGTCTGCCGAGGCCCCCGCGTCGTGACGCAGCCGTGCACCGCGTCGAGCACGACGAGCACGCCGCGCGGCTCGACACCCTCGTCGAGCGCCTCGGCGATCTCCTCGCCGAGGCGCTCCTGCAGCTGGGCACGCGAGGCGATGGCGTCGACGAGCCGGGGGAGTGCGCCCAGTCCCACGATCGTCGCCCCGGGGATGTAGGCGATGTGGGCGACGCCCGTGAACGGGAGGAGATGGTGCTCGCACATCGACCGGAACGAGATGTCGCGGACGACGACGAGCTCGCCCAGCCGATCCTCGGGCGACACGACGGCGCTGGCACGCACCAACGCGACGGGATCGACGTCGGCGCCCGAGAAGAACTCGGCGTAGGCCTCGGCGACCCGTCGGGGGGTCGACTCGAGACCGGCGCGCTCGGAGTCCTCGCCGACGGCGGCGAGCAGCTCGCGGACGGCGGACTCGATTCGGGGCTGATCGATCGGCGTCATGGGCTCATCCTGTCAGGCGGGACCGGACTCCTCCGTCGCCGGGCCCGCTCCGTCGACGGACTCGCGGGGGAGCGCCTCGTGGTGGCGGCGTCCCGTCGTGCGCCGCGCCTCCTTCATCTCGGCTTCGAAGAGATGCCGACGACCCGCCGCGAGTGCATCACGGATGTACTTCTCGCTCTCGCGGAAGGCCGCGTAGTAGCCGTCGTCGTAGTCCTCGACGATCTGGAAGGTCCAGCGGCCCTCGATGACGTTCCGTCCGACGAGGTCGCGCTCGAGCCCGTCGGCCATCTCGGCGTGCCCGGCGGCCCGCAGCTTCTCGACCGCCTCGCCGAGGGCCAGATCGGCTTTCCCGGTGAGTCGGTGGAAGCCGTAGAGGAACCCGCGGGCCTGCTCGACGACCTCGAGGGCCGCCGACAGATCGCCGAGCGCCTCGACGGTCTCGTCGTCGAGGCCGTCGGGTCGTCGATGGGCCGCGTCCGGTCCGTCGATCCGGCGTTCGCGCTGTCCGTCGTCTGAGATCGTCATGACGTCGAGCCAACACCGGGGAGGCGCGTGAGGGGCGGTCGATGACAGCTTGCTGACATAATGTGCATTATCAGCGCATCGGGTAGAGGCCGGAAGGGGTTGGCTGAGCACCCATTCGATCCGATGACGACCCGAGCCTCCTGCGACGCGAGCAGCAGCGACGCGATGTCGGCGAGTCAGAGCACGCGACGCAGCAGACTCGCGAGATCGGCCGGCTCGATCGCGAGGTCGGCGTCGTCGAGCTCGTCGATCGTGAACCAGCGCGACTCGAGGATGTCGACTCGCTCGTCGTCGGTCCATCCGGCGTCGTCGATCTCGAAGTGCGGCAGTCTCGTGACGAAGAACTCGGCGTGCCCGTGCGTGTGGTCGGCGGCGTCCCACGCGACGACGAAGTCGTCGACGGCGACGACGTCGCCCGGATCGGCGATGACCTGACCGGTCTCCTCGCGGAGCTCCCGCACGGCCGCCTCGGCGTGCGACTCACCGGGGTCGACTCCCCCGCCGGGCGTGATCCAGCGCGCCGTCCCGCTCGTGTCCGGCGCCTTCGTCAACATGAGCAGGACCCTCTCGGACTCGTCGACGACCAGCAGTCGCGACGTCGCCCGGACGATCCGCCCGGTCACGAGATCGGGGTGAAGCCGCTGACGTCTCCGACATACCGGGTGTGATCCGAAGGCACCGGGTCGACGGCGGCCGCAGCCACCTCGGCGGCGAACTCGGCCACGTTGTAGAGCTTCCCCGCGCTCTCCTTGCGAGCCGAGAGGGCTCCCGGGTTCGAGCGCTCGAGCAGGGTCGCCGTGATCGTCCCCTCGATCATGTCGCCGGACACCACGACGAACTCCACCCCGGCGGCCTCGAGCTGCGGGATCATGTCGCGCAGGGCGTCCTCCCCCGCGCGCTTGCTGAGGGCGACGGGCAGGTACTCGGGCATCGTCTCGGTCGTGTTGATGAAGTGCGCCTGGTGGCTCGTCACGAAGACGACCCGCGAGCCCGGGGCCAGGAGAGGCAGGGCCGCGGTGAGCAGGTCGACCTGGGCGTCGCGGTTGAGCTTCAGCGCGTAGTCCTCGGCCATGCCCGACTCCATGCCGCCCGAGGCGTTCATGACGAGGACGTCGAGTCCGCCGAAACGCTCGCCGACGGTCGCGAACATCCCGCGGACGCTCTCGGGGTCCGTCAGGTCGGCGCCGATGGCGATGGCCTCGCCGCCCGCCGCCTCGATCGCGTCGACGAGCTGCAGCGCCCGGCGCTCCTTGTTGCGGTAGTTGACGACGACCTTCGCCCCGGCCTCGGCGAGGTACCGGACCGTGTCGGCGCCGATGCCGCGCGACGAGCCGGTGACGAGAGCGCGGGTGCCGGACAACGAGCCGGCGGCGAGGGGATTGGACAAGACGAACTCCAGACTGTGCGGGCGGAACCGGGGGGCCGAGGAGGCGCGCTCCCGACGTCGACGACGGGCGCTTCCCTGAGGACCAGCACCGAGACTACCAAGGGCCCGAACGGCGTCGGTGGGAGGTGCTACTTTCGCTGGCAGGGGGAACGAGAGGGGCCGGAGATGGACGTCGTCGCGCAGTACGCCTGGGTCATCTGGATCGGTCTGCTCCTGCTCTTCGTCGTCATCGAGGTCACGACCCTCGAACTGACGTTCCTCATGATCGCGATCGGCAGCGCGGGCGGACTCATCTCGGGCGTGCTCGGCGCACCCTGGTGGCTGCAGATCGTCATCGCCGCGCTCGTCGCGGTGCTCCTGCTCTTCACCGTCCGCCCGGCGCTCCTCAGGGCGCTGAACCGAGGGGGCGATCCGACCCCGAGCAACCTGGACGCCCTGCTGGGCTCCCGCGGAACGGTCGTCGTCCCGATCGGGGTCGATGCCGGGCAGGTCAAGCTCGCCAACGGCGAGACCTGGACGGCGCGCGTGCTCGAGACTCCCCCGTCGGGCGGCATCCCGCCGTCGATGCTCGACACGGGATCGCCGGTCGTCGTCACCGCCATCCAGGGCTCGACCGCGCTGGTCGTGCCCGTGCGAAAGGACTGAAGCCATGGACTCCGTCACCCCCGGGACGATCGCGACGATCGTGGTGGTCGCCATCGTCGTCGTGCTCGTCCTCGTGATCCTGTTCCGAGCCGTGCGGATCATCCCGCAGGCCTCGGCCGGGGTCGTCGAGCGTCTCGGCAAGTACCACAAGACGCTCAACCCGGGCCTGAACCTCCTGGTCCCGTTCATCGACCGGGTCCGGCCCCTCATCGACATGCGCGAGCAGGTCGTGTCGTTCCCGCCGCAGCCGGTCATCACCGAGGACAACCTGGTGGTGTCGATCGACACGGTGGTGTACTTCCAGGTCACGGACGCCCGGGCCGCCACCTACGAGATCGCCAACTACCTCGGCGCGGTCGAGCAGCTCACGACCACCACGCTGCGCAACGTCGTGGGCGGACTGAACCTCGAGGAGGCCCTCACCAGCCGTGACAACATCAACGGGCAGCTGCGTGTCGTCCTGGACGAGGCCACGGGCAAGTGGGGCATCCGGGTGGGTCGCGTCGAGCTCAAGGCCATCGATCCCCCGCTGTCGATCCAGGACTCGATGGAGCAGCAGATGCGGGCCGAGCGGAACCGGCGCGCAGCCATCCTGACGGCCGAGGGCACCAAGCAGTCGCAGATCCTCGAGGCGGAGGGCATGCGCCAGTCGGCCATCCTGCGGGCGGAGGGCGACGCCAAGGCGCAGGTCCTCAGGGCGCAGGGCGAGGCCGAGGCCATCCAGACGGTGTTCAACGCCATCCACGCCGGAGACCCGGACCCGAAGCTGCTGGCCTACCAGTATCTGCAGACCCTGCCGAAGCTTGCGGAGGGCTCGGCGAACAAGCTCTGGATCATCCCCAGCGAGCTCACCGAAGCGCTGAAGGGCATCGGCTCGGGATTCTTCGCGCCGAAGAACCCCGATGCCCCGGGATGGGACCCTCAACCGGGGCCGTCGGTGTCGGACATGGACACCACCCCCGACCTCGCCAGCACCGTCGATCTCGGCTCCGAGCCCGATCTCGGCTTCCCGACCGTCACGGGTCCCGGATCGGACCTGCCCTCGAGCGGCCCCGACGAGGGGAGCACCCCGCCGCCCGAGTCCCGAGCGTGACACGGTCCGGAGCGCCTCGGCCCACCCGCTGGTTCGAACCGGCGACGCCGCGTGTCCTCGCGCACCGGGGCCACCATCTCGAAGCACCCGAGAACACGATGCTCGCCTTCGCCTCGGCGGTGGCCCTCGGCGTCGACTGCATCGAGACCGACGTCCACGCCACGCGTGACGGGGTCGCCGTGATCAGCCACGATCCCGACCTCCGTCGGATCGCGGGAATCGACACGCGCCTCCTCGACCTCGACTGGTCCGAGGTGGCGGCCATCCGGCTGCCCCACGATCAGGGTCTTCCGTCGCTCGCCGAGGCGCTCGACGCGTTCCCCGACACCCGCTTCAACATCGACGTCAAGTCGGACGACGCCGTCGAACCCACGATCCTGGCCATCCGCCGGGCCGACGCCGCCGACCGGGTGCTCGTCACCTCGTTCGACGAATCCCGACGTGCCCGGACCGCGGCGGGTCTCCCGGGCGTCGCCACCTCGGCCTCATCCCGCGGCGTGGTCGCCACGATGATCATCGGGATCGTGCCCTGGAGGGCTCTCCGTCGTCGGCTGCTCTCCGTGGCGCTGCGAGGCTGCGGCGCGATCCAGGTGCCCGTGCGACGGGGACCGGTGGTCGTGGTCACCGCACGCCGGGTGGCCGATCTGCTCGCGGTCGGCGTCGAGACGCATGTCTGGACGATCGACGATCCGGCCGAGATGCGTCGGCTCGTCGCCCTCGGGGTCACCGGGATCGTCTCGGACCGCCCCGATCTCGCCCTGGCCGCACTGCGCTGACGACGGGTCGTCCACTGTGAAGGCACTGTGAAAGGCCATCCGGCGAAACAATCGCACCGAACTCCGGGTTACACAGGGAGATTGCACCGCGAGAGGAGACCACACAATGGCAGATCGCAGTTTGCGCGGTATGAGACTGGGTAGTCAGAGCCTGCAGAGCGAAGAGGGCGTCGAGTTCTCGCCCCGGAAGAAGGCCGTCTACCAGACGACCGACGGCACCACGTTCGAGATGGTGTTCGCGGCCGATGCCGACATCCCCGACATCTGGCAGTCGCCGAAGAGCGGACTCGAGGGCCGCCTGCTGTCGGCCGACGGCAAGCCCGTCGAGATCGACGAGGCGGACGTCAAGGTCCCTCGTTCGCACTGGGACATGCTGCTCGAGCGTCGCACCCGCGACGAGCTGGAGGAACTGCTCCAGGAGCGGCTCGACTTCCTCCGGGCCCGCAAGGGTCAGACGAAGATCGGAGCCTGATCCGGAGACCGGTCAGCGCACCAGAACGACCCCGTCGACACCGCGGACCGCGGTGACGGGGTCGTTCCGCTGTTCCCGGGCGCTTCTGCGACGCCCCCGCCAGGCGCCCGCCATGACGAGCATGGCCAGGCCGAAGAACGAGACGAGCAGCTCGACGGCTCGACTGCCGACCACCGCCGGCGTCGTGCCCGTGCCGAGTGCCACCTCCGTGACCATCGTCCCGGCCTGGTAGTCGGGTGTCCCGTCGACGACGTCGCCCTGCGCGTCGATGACCCGGGTCGATGCCACCGTCGAGACGTTCACCACGGAACGCGCGGTCTCGATGGCCCGCATCTTGGCGATGGCGAGCTGCTGCTCGTTCTCGTCCGTCTGCCCGGGGCGCGAACCGAAGTCGGCGTTGTTGGTCTGGGCGACGATGACCTGCGCACCCTGATCCATCATGTTGGTGATCAGCTGGTCGTCGACGATGTCGAAGCAGATGGAGACGCCTGCCACGAAGTCGCCGACGTCGATGGTCTCGTCGCGCGTGCCCGGCGTGTAGTCGCGCCCGATCAGATCGATGAGCTCGGGCGCGAACGGTCGCCAGAAGGAACGGTCGGGAACGTACTCCCCGAAGGGGACGGGGTGCTTCTTGTCGTACTGGCCACGCACCTCGCCGTCGTCCCAGAGGATCGACGAGTTGTACGTCGTCTCGCCGTCGGGGCTCTCGGTGATGACCCCCGACAGCAGCGGGGCGCCGTAGCCCTCGCTGATCGCGTCGAACACGTAGCGGCCGAACTCGTCGCGGGTCGGGTCCCGATCGCTGCCGCCCTCGGGCCAGACGATGAGGTCGAGGTCGTCCGCAGTCGGATCGACCCCCTGCATGGCCAGCACCTGGGAGTCGGTGAGGTCGCCGTAGGCGCGATCGGCGGAGTCGAAGTACCCGGCCTTGCCGTTGCCCTGGACGCCGGCGATCGTCGCCGTCCCGTCGGTGAAGGTGGGCCAGGCCGGCACGGCGAGAGCCGCGACGACGACCGTCGCCCCCGCGAGGACCCGTGTCGACGAGCGCAGAGTGCTGAGCAGTGCCAGCTCGATCACGACGGCGACGATGGCCACCATGAGGAAGCTGAGTCCGGAGATGCCGAGATAGGCGACCAGGCTGCCGAAGGGGCTCTCGGACTGGCTCAGCGCCACCCGGCCCCAGGCGAACCCGCCGTAGGGCCAGTTGCCCGCGATGAACTCGCGGAGGGTCCACAGACCCGCGACGACGACGGGGAGGAGGAGGGCGCGCCCGAGGGTGCCCGGCCAGATCACGGGCAGCCACCGGTAGGCGAGCGCTATCAGCGTCGCTCCCCCGGCGAAGAACAGGGCCTCGAGTCCCGCGAGGGCCGCCCACGGGACGACACCGAGGAAGAGCGTCGCCCACTGGATGTGGATCAGATAGAACGAGAGACCGGCCACCAGCCCGACGAGGAACGCGCTGCCCGCACGCCGACCGCGGAGGGCGATCAGGACGAAGCCGATGCCGACGAACGTGAGGGGCCAGACGTCACCGTCGGGGAACCCTCCGTCGAGCACGGGCCCGGCGCCGAGCGCCACGAGGAGGGCCAACCAGAGGGGCAGACGGAGCTCGGTCACACGGGAGGGCACCTGAGGATTCTAGGTCGGCGAGTCTGGGAGACCCGCCGTGCCCGCCCGTCAGACCGCCGAGTAGGCGACGATCCCCCGGCGCACGGCGTCGAGCGCCTGACGGGCGATCGGGCCGACCGGGAGGTCGGCGACGACCGACAGCTGATCGAGCAGGTCGATCGTCTGCTTCGTCCAGCGGACGAAGTCGCCCGCCGCGAGCTCGGCGTCCTCGAGCACGCTGTCGAGGCTGGCCCCCCGGGCCCAGCGATGCATCGCGAGAGCGAGCCCCGGCGCCGGCGGGATGCTGCCGGGCAGCTGGTGCTCCTGCTCGAGATCGTCGAGGTCCGCCCAGAGCTTCTGCGTCTCGTCGAGAGCCGTGCGGAACTCGCCTCGGGGTAGGAAGCGCTCGGAGAGCATGCCCTCGTCTCGACGGGGCTCGTAGACGAGGGTGGCGGCCATCGCCGCCATCGACGGGACGTCGAGCATGTTCCAGAGTCCGAGCCGCAGGCTCTCGGCGACGAGCAGATCGCGGTCGCCGTAGATGCGGCGGAGGGTGCGCCCGGCCGGGGCGACGTCCACCTCGGTCGTCGCGGACACCCGACCCGCGCCTCCTCGCGTGACCGCCGAAACGTCCGAGGAGGCGCGGGGCACGAGATACCCGCGATCGAGGAGCACGTCGGTGACCCGGTCGAAGACCTTGGCCACCGCACCCGTGCGGCTGCGGATCTGAGCCGAGAGCTGGTCGGTCTGCTTCTTCAGCTTGAACCACCGCTCGGACCACCGGGCGTGCTGTTCGCGGTCGGGGCATGCATGGCACGGGTGCTGGCGCATCTCGCGACGGAGGTCGCCGAGTCGGCGCTGACGCTTCTCGTGCTCGCTCCGCGACTGTGCATCCGCCCGTGCCGCCCCCTGCTTTTCGAGATCGCCGAGCGCCCGACGGATCAGCGTGTACTCGCGGAAGTCGCCCAGATGGCACTCCATGCTGGCGGCGTACCCGTCGAGACTGGCCTGCTGGGTGCGGACCTTGCGGGCGAGGTCGACGACGGCCCGGTCCGCCTGGAACTGCGCGAACGACGTCTCGAGGACCTCGCGGGTCCGCGACCGGCCGAACTGCTCGATGAGGTTGACGGCCATGTTGTAGGTCGGACGGAAGCTGGAGTTCATCGGGTACGTGCGACGCGATGCGAGCGAGGCGACCGCCTGCGGATCGAGCCCGGGCTGCCACTGGATCAGCGAATGCCCCTCGACGTCGATGCCCCGGCGGCCGGCGCGACCGGTGAGCTGGGTGTACTCCCCCGGCGTGATCGGGACCCGTGCCTCGCCGTTGAACTTCTCGAGCTTCTCGAGCACGACCGTGCGAGCCGGCATGTTGATGCCGAGGGCGAGGGTCTCGGTCGCGAAGACCACCTTGACGAGCTTCCTCTGGAAGAGCTCCTCGACGACCTCCTTGAAGGCCGGCAGCAGACCGGCGTGGTGAGCGGCCACGCCGCGCTCGAGTCCGTCGAGCCACTGCCAGTACCCGAGCACGGCGAGATCCTCGTCGCGGAGGGTGCGGCACCGTGCCTCGACGATCTCGCGGATCTCCTGACGTTGATCGGCCGTCGTGAGACGGATGCCGGACCGCAGGACCTGCTTGACCGCCTGGTCGCAACCCACGCGGCTGAAGACGAAGAAGATCGCCGGCAGCAGATTCTGGTCGTCGAGCATCTCGACGATCTTCCAGCGGTCGAGGCGACCCTGGCCGTGCTGGATCGGCGCCATCACGTGACCGCGCGGCCCGCGCTTGGACCAGCCGTCGCCCCGGCGCCCGGAGCCGCCGCTCTTCCGCGACAACGACGTCGCACGGAGCAGCTCGGGGTTGACGCGGTTCGTGGCGGCCTGACCGCTCGAATCGAAGAGGTCGAGGAACTTGCCGCCGACGAGCACGTGCTGATCGAGCGGGACGGGACGATCCTCCGAGACGATGACGTCGGTGCCGCCCCGGACGGTCTGCAGCCAGTCGCCGAACTCCTCCGCGTTCGAGACGGTGGCGCTCAGGGACACGAGCCGGACGTCGAGAGGCAGGTGGATGATGACCTCCTCCCAGACCGCCCCCCGGAAGCGGTCGGCCAGGAAGTGGACCTCGTCGAGGACCACGTAGCGGAGGTCGTCGAGCATCTCGGAGCCCGCGTAGATCATGTTGCGGAGGACCTCGGTCGTCATGACGACGATCCGGGCCCGTGAGTTGACGTTCGTGTCGCCCGTGAGGAGACCGACCTCGGACGCCCCGTACTCGGCCACCAGCTCTTGGAACTTCTGGTTGCTCAGCGCCTTCATGGGCGCGGTGTAGAAGACCTTGTCGCGGGCCTGCTGCATCGCCAGGTGGATCGCGAATTCGGCGACCAGGGTCTTTCCCGCGCCGGTCGGCGCCGCGACGAGCACGCTGTTGCCCTGCTCGACGCTCTCGCAGGCGGCGATCTGGAACGGGTCGAGGGCGAATCCGAGCCGGGAGCGGAAGGACTGGAGCTGCGGCGTCCGCACCCGGTTCTTCGAGGCCGCGAATCGTTCGGCCGGGCTGGCGTCGGAGGTCATGGGGTCATCCTGCCGCGAGTTCGGCGTCGAGGGCCGCGGCCCGCTTGGCCACTCGTCTGTCGTGGAGCCAGGCCACGCCGGCTCCGAGGAAGTAGAGGATCACCATCGGCACGGCGAGGAGGAACATCGAGAAGACGTCCGCCGCCGGGGTGGCGATGGCGGTGAAGAGGGTGATGAGGAGGATCGCGACCCGCCACCCCTTGATGATCGTCACGGCCGAGATGACCCCGACGAAGTTCAGGAGCACGAGGAAGACCGGAAGGACGAAGGCGATCCCGACGGCCAGGACGAGCTTCAGGACGAAGTCGTAGTACTGCTTCGCATCGATGATCGCGGCGTCCTGTTGGGCGGCGAACCCGGTGAGGACCTCGACGATGTGCGGCAGGACGAAGAGCCCGCTCGTGCAGCCGAGCAGGAACAACGGGATGGCCGTCCCGATGAAGCCGATGGCGTACAGCTTCTCGCGCCGCACGAGCGCGGGCACGATGAACGCCCAGATCTGGTAGAGCCACACCGGGCTCGACAGGATCACGCCGACCGTGACGGAGATCTGGATGCGCAGGTCGAAGCTCGAGCTCACGCCCGGGTAGTTCAGGGTGGCCTCTCGGGACCTGGCCTCGGCGATGCGCGTCACCGGCTCGCGCAGGAAGTCGAGCACGAACTGCGAGAGGAACCACCCGGCGATGCTCGCGACGATCAGTGCGAGTGCGGCCAGGAACAGCCGCTTGCGGAGCTCGATGAGATGCTGGCCGAGGGACATCCGACCGTCGTTGGTCCGACTCCTCGGCTGCTTCTCGCCCCCGCCACGGCCACGAGTCGTCGTCGTGGCCACGGATCAGGACTTCGGAGGCAGGTCGCTCTGCGACGGGCGGACGACCGGACCGTCGGCGTTCGAGCGAGCCGTGCCGTCGTCGCGGCGGTTCGGCTCGTCGCGGCGACCGTAGTCGTCTGCGGGGGTCTTGTCGTCGTCGCGCACCTCGTTCTTGAAGATGCGCATCGACTGCGCGATGCTCTTCGCGAGAGCGGGGAGCTTCGGCGCGCCGAAGAGCAGCAGGATGATGGCCAGGACGATGATCAGGTGGAATCCGGTGAGATTTCCGAGCATGAGATGTTCTCCTTGCGGGGCAGGGGAGAATCCAGTCTAACCCCGGCCCGACCGCCGGGAGCCGACCCGCTCGGGGTCACGGGGAATCATCGGGCGGAGCCTGCTCGTAGAGCGCCACCGCACGGGCGGCCCAGTCGCTCACGGCGGCGCGCGCCGCGTCGGGCGCGATGACGATGGGATCCCCCGGCAGTCCGGCGACGAGGCGGGCCACCGTGCCGAACTGCCCCACCCGGACGCGCATGCGGCAGCGACCGTCGTCGAGCGGTTCGATCTCGTCGGGCGCGTAGTCAGCCAGCAGTGCCGCGGCGGCCGCGTCGATGTCGATCGTGACCGTCTCGTCGTCCGGCGATCCCTCGAAGAGCATGTCCGGGAGCACGACGTCGGCGGCCCGGTAGGCGATGGGCGCGTCGGTGATCGCCGGTCGGGCGATGCGGTCGAGTCGGAAGGTCCGCAGCGCCTCGCGGAGGTGGTCGTAGCCTCGGAGATACCAGTCGGCGTCGGCGGACTCCACGCGCAGCGGATCGACCCGCCGCCGCTCGACCACACCCCGGACGCCCGAGTAGTCGAACTCGAGCTGCCTGCCCTGCGAGACGGCGAGGCTCACGAGCGAGAGCAGGTCGTCGGTGTCGCGCTGGTCGACGGCGACCTGGCTCGGCTCCGACGAGGCGCCGCGGGCGAGCTTCGACATCAACGACGCGATGGCGCCGCGGTCGGCGTTCTCGGGCAGCGACGAGAGGTACTGGAGTCCGGCGATGAGGGCGGCGGCCTCCCGTGCCGAGAAGCGGGGCGACTCGTCGATGGCGACCATGTTCGTCAGGACGATGACGTCGTTCTGCTCGAAGTCGTCCCAGGCGATGTCGAAGAGGTCGCCGTGCTGATACTGGCTGGTCTCGCCGGGGATGCCGGAGACGGCGATCAGCTCGACCGCGCGGCGGATGTCTGCCACGGTCACCCCGAAGTGCTCGGCGGCCTCCGCGACGCCGACCCGGCCCCGGTCGATGAGATAGGGGACGAGCGACAGGAGGAACGCCAGCTTGTCCGTGGCGTGGAGGGACGATCGCCGCTCAGCCATGGTGTCCTCCGGAGGACTCGACCGGCGTCTGTCCGGTCGTCGGGGCGTGCGCCGCCACCAGCCGCCGCAGGCGGGCGACGACGAGCTGCCGGACGGACTCGGGTTCGAGCACGGTGACCTCCGGTCCGAACGAGACCAGCTCGTCGGCGACGATCTGGAGGTCGGCGAAATGGATCTCGAGGAGGCCGTCGTCGCGGACGGACGTCGAACGGCGCTTGGTGAGTCTGGTCTCGGCATCGGAGCCGGGGACCACGCGGATGAGAGCCGTGCGCGCCTCCCACACCTCGTCCAGGGCGGCGAGAGCGGATTCGGCCGTCGCATCGGCGGGGCGCTCCGCAGCGACGGTCGTGACCTGGACGGGGCCGATGATGCGCGACAGGAGGAACGTCTTGCGTCGACCGGTGTCGGGCTCGATGCACGCGACCATCCATCGCCCCTGGTGCTGGACGAGCGCGAACGGCGCGACCTCGCGCCTCCGGGGCTCGGACTCCCCCGGCTTGAGGTACGGGAACCGCACGAGCACGGCACGGTCGAGGGCGTCGCGGAGCGGTTCGAAGGCCGCGTCACGCGACCGGATGCGCGGTGCGTAGTCGAGCTCGGGGACGGCGGCGTGACCGCCGAGCGATCGGAGCTTGAGGAGGGCCCGCCGGCTCTCGCCCGAGAGGGTCCCTTCGCGCCAGACCATGGCGGCCAGCGTGAGCAGCGCGGACTCCTCCGACGAGAACGAGATGTCGAGGGGCAGCTCGTACGCCCCGCGCGGGATGCGATAGCGCAGCATCTGGTTGTTGCCCGAGGCGGCGGGGTCGTCGAGGGTCTCGAGAGGGACGCCGAGCTCGCGGATGTCGTCTTTGTCTCGCTCGAACTGACGCTCGAGAGCAGTGTTGTCCCCGTTCGGGGAGTGCTTCTGCCGGTACCCCTGGACGGTGGAGAGGATCTCGGACTTGGTCAGACCGGGTTCGGTGGCGAGCAGGGCGAGCACGAGGCTGAAGAGGCGCTCTTCGACGGGGATCCGAGGGGCGCGGGCGGCTGACACGGATCGATCCTAGGCCCTGGCCCGGCCCCGAGGGCCGGGCCGCCCGACGGGTCTCGACGACGACAGGATGATCGTCAGATCGCACCCAGGACGTCGAACACGTAGACGTAGGTGCCGCCGTCGGCGTCGGTCGCGGGAACGACGGTCATGACCTGCGAGCCGACCTTCTGGCCGACGAGGGCGTCACGGAGAGGAGCCGGCAGGGTGGTGTCGTCGAGCGCGACGGTCGTCGCGGTGTCGCCGTTCGTCCAGGTGGAGCCCGCCACCGTCGAGGGCTCGGCCCAGGTGACGGCGGTGAACTGCACGACCGCGGTCGAGTCGGCCGTCAGGGTCGTGCCGTCGCCCTCGCGCACCAGATGGGTCTTCTGCTCGGTGGGCGGCGCCGAGACGGGGACCGTGATGCCGGGAGCGCCGTCCGGAGCCGTCACGACGGCGGGAAGGCCGTCGGCCCCGGGGACCAGTCGACCGTTCGCCTTCGCGAGGAACGACTGACGGATGTCGACGACGGCCACGTACGCGGCGTCGGGGTCGTCGGACTCGGGCGCGTCGGATCCGGAGACGGACGCCTGGAGGTCGGAGGCCTTCATGGTGACGACGACGCGGGAGCCGACCGTCGAGCACTCGAGGGCGTCGGCCAGCGGAGCGAGAGCGGAGCCGCCGACCGTCACGGGGTTCGCGATCGAGCCGTCGTACCCGCTGTTCTCGACCTCGGTGCCCGTCGCGCCGTCGATCAGGGTGTAGTCGATGAGGACGGGCGAGCCGTCCACGAGACGCGCGCCGTCGCCCTCGATGAGAGTGGCGACCTGCGTCTCGGTGGTGACGATGGGACTCGGGACCGTGGTCTCGGGCTTCTCGCCGAACGCGCCCGTGGCCGTCACGACCGAGGCGGCGTCGCCCGTGGGCGGGCAGCCGGGCGACCCGGGCGCGGCGCCGGTGGCGCAGGCCGAGAGGGAGGCCACGAGGCCGAGGGTCACGACGAGTGCGGGGATCTTGCGCACGAGTCCTCATTTCGTTGCGGCGGCCGAGGGGCCGGAAGGCGGCCGGGGCCGGGCGGATGCGGGAACAGCCTAGTGGGGTGGAGCGGGGCGGACGCCCGGGCCGGTCAGGCGGTGGAGGCCTCGTCGTCGGGCGATCGCGGACCGGCCTCCGCCTCGGTGGCGGCGATCGCGGCGTCGGCGGCGGAGCGGGCCTGGCGGGCCGTCTTGCGCAGCTTCTTGTCGCTGGCCGTGCGGTCGCCCAGGGCGCCCGGCGTCCAGAGCTCGACGTCCTCGTCGGAGTAGTCCGACTTGGAGGGGCGGCGCTTCAGCTGAGGCAGCTCGGCGCCCGGGGCGAGACGCCGCGCGGTGATCAGGAAGCCCGTGTGGCCGATCATCCGGTGGTCGGGGCGCACGGCGAGACCCTCGACGTGCCAGCCGCGCACGAGCGTCTCGGAGGCGTCGGGCTCGGTGAAGACCCCCGACGCGCGGAGCGCCTCGGCGACCCGCGACAGCTGGGTGGCCGTGGCCACGTAGCAGACGACCAGTCCACCCGGGGTCAGCGCCGCCGCCGTCGCGTCCACGCACTCCCACGGCGCGAGCATGTCGAGCACGACGCGGTCGACCGAGCCGTCGGGCATCGTCTTCGGCAGCTCGTCGACCAGGTCTCCGACCGTGACGCTCCAGTTCGGCTGCTCGGAGCCGAAGAAGCTGACGACGTTGCCCTCCGCGACGTCCGCGAACTCCTGTCGGCGCTCGAACGAGGCCAGACGGCCCTGAGGGCCGATCGCGCGCAGCAGCCAGAGCGACAGCGCACCCGAGCCGACACCGGCCTCGACCACCGTCGCTCCCGGGAAGATGTCGGCGAAGGCGACGATCTGCGCGGCGTCCTTCGGGTAGACGATCGCGGCGCCCCGCGGCATCGACATGACGAAGTCGCTGAGCAGAGGGCGCAGGGCCAGGTACTCGTCACCGGTCGTGCTCGCGACGACGGAGCCGTCGGGGAGCCCGACGAGCGTGTCGTGCGCGATCATGCCGCGGTGCGTGTGGAACACGGCGCCCGGGGTGAGGACGACGGTGTTCATCTTGCCCTTGGGGCCGGTCAGCTGGACCTTGTCGCCCTCGAGGAACGGGCCGGACTGGCGACGGGTGGCGGTCATGCGGTGCTGCTTTCGATCGGGGTGTGGTCTGTCTCGGCGGTCGGCCGGAGCCGAGGAGGCGCGGGTCGGCGCCCGACCGTCAGCCGGCGGACGGGGAGGGGACGCCCGAGCCGCGCACGGCGGCGTGGAGTCGGCGCAGATCGTCGACGGTCGTCCCGACCAGGGTGGTCGCGCGGGTGTAGCCGGCGTCGTCGGACAACGGCGCCGCGTGCTCGACCCCGAGGACGACCGCGCCGGCGGCCACGGCCGACGCCGCCCCCGGCGGGGAGTCCTCGATGGCCACGCAGTCCGCGACGTCGACGCCGAGCAGGGCGGCGCCGCGGAGATACGCCTCGGGGTGGGGTTTGCTGTTCTCCACCTCGTCTCCGGCGACGACGGCGTCGAAGGCCGGGAAGTCGATGGCCGCGATCATGAAGTCGGCCATGCGGCGGATCGACATCGTGACGAGGGCCGTGGGCACGCCCTCGCGGCGCAGCGCGGAGAGGAGCTCGCGGGCCCCCGGGCGCCAGGGGACGTCGTCGGCGACGAGGGCGAGGACGCCGGTGGTCAGACGGTCGATGATCTCCTCCGCCGTCAGATCCACGCCGTGGGCCTGGATCACGCGGGCGGAGTCCCAGAGGCCCGTCCCGATCATGGCGTCGCCGTCGGCCCTGGTCCAGGTGCCGCCGAACGACTCGACGAGCGCGACCTGGCATTCGTACCAGTAGGGCTCGGTGTCGACGAGGGTGCCGTCCATGTCCCAGAGGACCGCGGCGGGGAGAGAGGAGGTCACGGGCGACGAGTCTACGGGAGCCTCCCGCCGGCGCCGTCGACGGGAGGGGGCCGGTGAGCGCACGGTCTACTGTGGAGGGTCAAGACGCCGGTGCAGCGGGCCCGGCTCGGTGAGGACACAGGTGACGAACACGTCGAACACGTCGGACTTCGCGAAGGGGCGCCTCCTCGTCGTCGCGTTCGAGGGGTGGAACGACGCCGGCGAGGCCGCGAGCGGCGTGGCGCGGAGCCTGGCCGAGACGCTCGGTCTCGTGCCCGTCGCCGAGCTCGACGGCGAGCGGTACATCGACTACCAGTTCAACCGTCCGCAGATCGGTCTCGACGACGACGGCGAGCGGAGCCTGGTCTGGCCGAGGATCGAGCTCCTCGCGGCTCCCGATGCGACCGAGGTGCTCGCGGCGTCGGGCGAGGTCGGCGCGCCCGAGGGATCGTCGACCGAGGTCTTCGTCCTGCTGGGTGCCGAGCCGTCGCGGAGCTGGCGCGGATTCGCCGCCGAGATCGTGGATCTCGTGGACGTCCACGCCATCACCTCCGTGGTGTTCCTCGGGGCGATGCTCGCCGACGTCCCCCACACGCGCCCCATCTCCGTCTTCGTCAGCAGCGAGAACGCCGACGTCCGCGGACAGCTCGGTCTCGAGCGGAGCTCCTACGAGGGCCCGGTCGGGATCCTGTCGGTGCTGGGCGACGCGGTCGAGACGGCGGGGGTCCCCGCGTTGTCGATCTGGGCTTCGGTCCCCCACTACGTGCACAACGCGCCGTCTCCGAAGGCCACCCTCGCTCTGATCGAGAAGCTCGACGAGCTCTCGGGGGTCAGCGTGCCCCGCGGGGATCTCGAGGGCGAGGCGGTCGCCTGGGAGTCGGGCATCGACGCCCTGGCGGCCGACGACGAGGACATGGCCGGCTACATCGAGCAGCTCGAGCAGGCCCGGGACACCGTCGACTCGCCCGAGGCGAGCGGGGAGGCCATCGCGCAGGAGTTCGAGAAGTACCTCCGCCGCCGCGACGGCAAGGGCGACGACCCTCGGTACCCGCCGGTCCCCTGACGACGCGCGCCGCACCTCCTCGGCTCGGCGGCGGACGTCAGATCGGTGGGCGGTCGGTCCGGTCGGGGTTCTCGCCGGGAACGACGACGCCGTTCTCGTAGGCGTACACGACGGCGGCGGTGCGATCGCGCAGCTGCAGCTTCGCGAGGACGTTCGACACGTGCGTCTTGACCGTCGCCTCGCCGACGAAGAGCCCGCGGGCGATCTCGCCGTTCGACGCGCCGCGGGCCATTCCGTCGAGGACCTCGCGCTCGCGTCCCGTCAGCAGGGCCAGCCGTGCGCTCGGGACCACCGCCGCACCCGGCGCGTCGACGAGAGCCCTCTCGACGATCGCCCGGGTGAGCTCGGGGCAGACCAGCGCATCACCGCGATCGACGACGCCGATGGCCTCGATGAGCTCCTCCGGGCCGGCCGTCTTCAGCAGGAAGCCGCTCGCACCCGCCTGCAGGGAGCGGAAGAGGTAGTCGCCGCGGGCGAAGGTGGTCAGGATGAGCACCGAGGGAGTCGGACCCGATCCGGCCCGGCGGATGCGCCGGGTCGCCTCGACCCCGTCGACGCCCGGCATCTCGATGTCCATGACGACGACGTCGGGGGCCAGCGTGACGGCCAGCTCGACCGCCTCGGAGCCGTCACGCGCCTCGCCGACGACCTCGATGCCGTCCTCCGTCTCGAGGATCACCCGGAGACCGGCGCGCACGAGATCCTGGTCGTCGGCCAGGAGGACCCTGGTCGCGCCCGTCACCGGGCCGTTCGTCGTCTGCATGCTCATTCCCCCTCGACGAGGGTAGCCCCCTTCGGCACGACCGGGAGGTCGACGCGGACGCGGTAGCCGCCCCCGGGGAGCGGCCCCACGGAGAGCCGGCCGCCGTGCAGATCGACTCGTTCGCGCATCCCCCGGTGCCCGAGACCGGAGCCGGCCGGCGAGTCGGCGGCGGCCGCGTCGCCGCGACCGTCGTCGTCGACCTCGAGCACGACGGCCCGGTCGAGGCGGACCAGTCGGACGATCACCCTCGACGCGGCGCCGTGCTTGAGGGTGTTGGTCAGCGCCTCCTGGGTGACCCGGTAGAGGGTCGCGCCCATTCCGTCGGGGATGTCGCGGGTGTCCCCGTCGATCTCGAGAGCGACGTCGAGCCCGGGACCGCGAGTGTCGGCGACGAGGTCGGGCAGCGACGAGAGCCCGACGACCGGGTCGGCCGGGCGCCCGTCGCGGGACCTCATGACGCTCAGGAGGCTGTCGAGCTCGTCGATGGTGCTTCGTGCCGTCTCCTCGACGGCGGCCAGGGCGGCGCTCGCTCTCTCGGGACGGTCGAGCGTGCGCCGGGCGGCGCCGGCCTGGATGCCGATGACGGCGACGTGATGGGCGACGACGTCGTGCAGCTCGCGGGCGATGCGCGTGCGCTCGTCGTCGATGGCCCGCTCGGCGATCCGGTCGTGGGCAGCACGGAGAGCCGCCCCGGTGTGCTCGAGGGCGCGCAGTCTCGCCCGGGAGACGCGCGACGCCCGGCCGAAGTGGATGGCCGCGACGAAGAACAGCGCGGTCAGCACGACGGAGTACAGGCTGGCCGCCAGGACGACGTCGGTCGGACCCGAGGACGCCCGCGCCTGCGCCGAGATGTCGATCCCCAGCCAGACGAACATGCCGGCCACGACGATGAGGCTCCCGATGAGCGACCGGCGGCGGGATGGCGACCAGACGTTGGCCGAGAACACGGCGACGAACTCGGCGATCGACGGCACGAGGGTGTCGGGGTGCCCTCGGACGCCGAGGAAGACGAAGGCAGCGGAGACGGCGACCAGGACGGCCACGGGGAACCGACGCCGGAGGGCGAGGGGCAGGGTCACGGCCAGCAGCCCGACCAGCGACTCGATCGGCGGCGGCGTGTCGTGCCCGTCGGAGCGGAGGATCACCGAGGCGAGTGCGGTGGTCACGAGGGCGACCACCAGGAGGGCCGCGGCCGACCACCCGTCGACGACCCGGTCGCGCCGGCCGACGGACCGGAGCGGTCCGTCGCCGCCCGCGGGCTCGTCGACTGGGCGTTCGTCCGGGGCCATGGCCCCTCAGTCCGTCAGAGGGCTCATCGAGTCGGGATCCGGTCGATCGTCGACCGCACGCCGCAGATCGACGCCGAGCAGCGCGTCGACCGCGTCGACGTCGACCCGTGTGGCGGGAGCGCCCGAGGCGACCGCCTGATCGACCGCGTCGAGGGCGGACGGGGTGTCGAGGTCGTCGGCGAGGGCGGCCCGCACCCTGGTCAGCAGCGCGCTGGGGAGGTCGCCCGCCGGCTCGGAGTCGCCTGCGACGCCGACGGGGGTGACCGCCGCGGCCCGAGCCCACGTCGTCCACCGCCGGAGTCGATCGTCGGCAGCGGCGAGGTCGTCGTCGAACCACTCCCAGTCGGAGCGGTAGTGGTGGGCGGCGACGGCCAGGCGGATCGCGCGCGGATCGGCGCCCCCGGAGACGAGCTCGCTGACCTTGACGAGGTTGCCGAGCGACTTGCTCATCTTCTCGCCCGAATAGGCGACCATGCCCGTGTGCGCGAAGACGTCGGCGTACCGGTGCCCCGTGAGGGCTATCCCGTGGGCTGCGCTCATCTCGTGGTGAGGGAACACCAGGTCGCTGCCTCCGCCGTTGACGGAGATCGGCGCCGGCAGGGTCTGCGCGGCGATCACGGTGCACTCGATGTGCCACCCCGGCCGCCCTTCGCCCACGGGCGAGTCCCACGAGGGCTCGCCCTCCCGCGCGCCCCGCCAGAGGAGCGGGTCGAGGGGGTCCCGCTTGCCTGCGCGAGACGGGTCGCCGCCCCGCTCGGCCGAGAATCGCGTCATGGCGTCCAGGTCGAGCCGGCTCTCGAGCCCGAGGTGCCACGACGTGTCGCGTTCGGCCGCTCGCACGTCGAAGTAGACGTCGTCGACGGCGCCGTCCGGCGTGGGCACCCGATAGGCGGCACCCGACTCGAGGAGGTGCGTCACGGCCCGGGCGACATCGGTCACGACGTCGGTCACCGCGACGTAGTGCGTCGGGGGGATGACGGCGAGGTGCTCCATGTCGCTGCGGAAGAGATCGGTCTGCGACGCTGCGAGCTCGCGCCAGTCCACACCCGTGGCGGCCGCCCGCTCGAGGAGGGGATCGTCGACGTCGGTGGTGTTCTGCGCGTACGCGACGTCGATGCCGGCGTCGGTCCAGGCGCGCACGAGGGTGTCGAAGGCGAGGTAGGTCGACGCGTGTCCGAGGTGCGTGGCGTCGTAGGGGGTGATGCCGCACACGTAGAGCGATGCCGTCCCCTCCACCAGGCGCGGGCTCCGGAGAGACCCGGTCGCCGTGTCATGGAGGACGGGCGGCGTGCCGGCTCCGGGCAGCGATGGGACGCGGGGCGCGGTCCACGACCTCACGCCGTCACCACGCCCGTCGAGAGGAGGACGATCAGCACGACGCCCAGCACGAGACGGTAGGCGACGAAGGGCATGAAGCTGCGTCGGGAGATGTAGTTCATGAAGAACGCGATGACGAGGAACCCGACGACGAACGCCACCACCGTGGCCGCGAGGGTCAGGCCGAGGGAGTACGGGCCCGGGTCGCTGAAGCTCTGGACGAGCTCGTACAGACCGCTGCCGAAGACCGCCGGCACGGCGAGCAGGAACGAGAACCTCGCGGCGGCCGGGCGTGTGTAGCCGAGGGCCAGAGCGGTCGTCGTCGTGGCGCCGGAACGGGAGACGCCGGGGAACAGCGCCAGCACCTGGGCGACGCCGACGGCGATGCCGTGGGAGTACGACATGTCCTCGAAGCGCGCGGCCTTCTTGCCGAGGCGGTCGGCCAGACCCAGCAGGATGCCGAAGACGATCAGCACGATCGCGACGATCCAGAGGGAGCGGAACACCGAGCGGATGTACTCCTGCGCGACGTAGCCCACGACCACGATCGGGATCGTGCCGATGATGACCAGCCAGCCCATCCGGACGTCCGGGTCGGTCCGCGGGATCCTGCCGCTCACACCCTGGAACCACCGCACGACGATGCGCTTGATGTCGCGCCAGAAGTAGATGACGACGGCCAGCTCGGTGCCCAGCTGCGTGATGGCGGTGAACGTGGCCCCGGGGTCGAATTCGACGGCGCTGTTCGGGTCGGAGAACAGCAGGCCGACGATGCGCAGATGCGCGCTGGACGAGATGGGCAGGAACTCCGTGAGGCCTTGGACGAGGCCGAGGAGGAGTGCCTGGAGGAGTTGCTCCATGCGGGATCCTTCTGGTGCGGGGTGCTCAGTACGTCGCCAGCAGGTCCCGGAGGACGCGACTGCCAAAGGATAGTGCGTCGAGGGGCACTCGCTCGTCGACGCCGTGGAACATGGCCGGGAAGTCCATGCCCTCGTCGAGACGGAGTGGAGCGAAGCCGTAGCCCGCGATGCCGAGGAGGCTCAGGGCCTTGTTGTCGGTCCCTCCCGAGAGCAGATAGGGCAGGACGGGGGCTCCGGGATCGTGCCGGTGGAGCGTCGCCTCGATCGCCTCGACGAGGGGTCCGGCGAAGGGCGTCTCGAGACCGATGTCGGTGTGCATCGTCACGATCTCGATGTCGTCGCCGATGAGTGCGCGCACCTCGTCGAGGACGGTCTCCTCGTGACCGGGCATGCAGCGGATGTCGACCAGCGCCTCCGCGGTGTCGGGGACGACGTTGTGCTTGTAGCCGGCCGTCAGCATCGTCGGGTTCGTCGTCGTGCGGAGGGACCCGCGGATGAACCCGCGCGCCGTCCCGGTCCGCAGCACGAGCTCGTCGGGCGACGTCTGCTCGACGTCGACGTCGAGGATCGAGGCGACCTGCCGCAGGAGCGCCGCCGTGGTGTCGGTGAGCGTGATGGGCCACTGCCGGCGCCCGAGGGCGGCCACGGCCTCGGCGAGCCGGGTCACCGCGTTGGCCTCGATCATCTGCGAGCCGTGGCCCGCCGTGCCGCGCGCGATCAGCTTGATCCAGATCAGCGCCTTCTCGCCGGTCTGCAGGAGGTAGGACCGACGGCCGTCGATGAAGGTCGAGTAGCCGCCGACCTCGCTGATGGCCTCGGTCGCGCCGTCGAAGAGCTCGGGGTGCTCGCGCACGAGGTAGTGCGAGCCGAGCACTCCCCCGGCCTCCTCGTCGGCCAGGAAGCCGACGACGAGATCGCGGGCCGGTCGATCGCCCGCCCGCAGGATGTCGCCGATCGACGACAGCATCATGGCGTCCATGTTCTTCATGTCGACCGCGCCCCGGCCCCAGAGCATGCCGTCGCGGACGACGCCTGCGAAGGGGTCGACGGACCAGTTGGCGGGATCGGCCGGCACGACGTCGAGATGACCGTGGACGACGAGACCCGGCTTGGCGCGGTCCCGGCCCTCGATGCGGGCCACGACGCTCACCCGGCCCGGCTCGGATTCGAACAGCCGGGGCTCGACCCCGAGCGCGCGCAGCTTGTCGGCGACGTACTCGGCGGCCTCCGCCTCGCCGTTCGATCGACCGCCGCCGTAGTTCGACGTGTCGAACCGGATGAGGTCGCGAGCGATCGTCGCCGTCTCGTCGAGGTCGGGACCGGCGGCGTCGCCGTCGAGGGGCTGCGCGGGTGTCGTCGTCATGTCGACCACGCTACCCGGCGGGTCGACGACGACCGTGGTCGAGAGGGCCCGTCGACTCGTGCTAATGTTTCGTGGTCGGCTTCGGCAGGCACCATCCAGTCCGGGTGGCGGAAATGGCAGACGCGCTAGCTTGAGGTGCTAGTGCCCGTATAGGGCGTGGGGGTTCAAGTCCCCCCTCGGACACCGAACGGATCTCGCGAGAGACCGGTTCACACGATCTGTGTTGAGACAGACGAAAGACCCGATCACCCTTGGTGATCGGGTCTTTCTGGTTCTCGGGGTCGGAGGACCGATGCCCCCGCGGCGTATCGTGCCGATGACGTCACGACGAAGGGACTCCCCATGGAATACGCACGACTCGGCACCAGCGGCCTGACGGTCTCGGCCGTCACTCTCGGCTGCATGAGCTACGGGGTACCCGACCGCGGTGCGCACGAATGGACCCTCGACGAGGAGGCCAGCCGCCCCTTCATCGCCCGGGCGCTCGAGCTCGGCGTGACGACCTTCGACACGGCGGACGTCTACTCCGACGGCACCAGCGAGGAGATCGTGGGACGCGCTCTCCGCGACTTCGCCGTGCGAGAGGAGATCGTGCTCGCCACGAAGGTCCATGGGCGGATGCGGCCCGGGCCCAACGGCGCCGGTCTCAGTCGCGGGCACATCATGAGCGCCGTCGACGACAGCCTCCGGCGGCTCGGCACCGACTACATCGACCTCTACCAGATCCATCGCTTCGACCCGGAGGTGCCGGTCGAGGAGACCATGGAGGCGCTGCACGACCTCGTCCGCGCGGGCAAGGTCCGGTATCTCGGCGCGTCGAGCATGTGGGCCTGGCAGTTCGCGGTCATGCAGCACGCCGCCGACCTCGGCGGTTGGACCCGCTTCGTCTCCATGCAGGATCAGTACAGCCTCGTGCAGCGAGAGGAGGAACGCGAGATGCATCCCTTCTGCGTCGATCAGGGGGTCGGCGTCCTCCCGTGGTCGCCCCTCGCGCGGGGACGCCTGACACGCGATTGGGACGCCAGCACCGCGCGCAGCGAGACGGACCGCTTCGGCCAGACCCTCTACCGGCAGCAGGAGGACGGCGATCGCCGTGTGGCGGCCGCAGTCGCCGAGGTGGCGGAGGCGCGGGGCGTGTCGCGTGCGCAGGTCGCGCTCGCCTGGGTCCGCCAGCAGGACGCCGTCACCTCGCCCATCGTGGGCGCCACCAAGCAGCAGCATCTCGACGACGCCGTCGCCTCCGTCGACCTCTGGCTGTCGGATGACGAGCTCGATCTGCTCGAATCCCCCTACGTCACCCGCGAGAGCGAGGGCTTCTGACCCGGAGGGGCCCCGGCGGGCCTACTGTGAGCCGCACACGCGACGCTCTCGCCGCGCGACCGATCCGACGGAGGCCACCATGGGCAACGACCACCACGAGAACATCGAGCACGACGAGTCGACCGAGAAGACCGGCGGCCCGGGTCACGAGACCGTGACCCACTCGGAGACGACCACCTCGGAGACCGACGGCTCGTACGTCGACAGCGACATCCCCGAGGACGGTGCCGGGCGCAAGGGCTCGGACTCCGACGAGGCCGACGGCGAGTTCACCGACTCGGACATCCCCGGCGACCGCTGAGGCTCGCCCACCGCCGACCACCACACCGCCATCGTGCGCGTCGGACCCCCGGGCATCTCGCACGGTACGGTCGACGCGGGAGGAAACATCTATGACAACGCGCATCGTAATTCTCGGCGGCGGTTCCGCCGGGCTGACCACCGCTCTCGAGCTCCAGAAACGCCGACCCCCGCAGAACGCGAGCATCACGCTCGTGGATCAGGCTCCGTACTTCACGTACCAGCCGTTCCTGCCCGAGGTCGCCGGCGGTCACATCGCACCCCGCGACGTCACCGTGCCGCTCCGAAAGGCGCTCCGCAGGACCAAGGTCGTCGAGGCGTCCGTCTCGGGTCACGACCGAGAGGCCAAGACGGTCTCCGTGACGACCGGCGACGGCGTCACCAGCACCATCCCCTACGACCAGCTGGTCGTCGCGCTCGGCGCCGTCACACGCACGTTCCCGACCCCCGGGCTCGCCGAGAACGGCGTCGGTTTCAAGAGCGTCGAGGAGGCCCAGTACGTCCGCGACCGCATCCTCGGCAACATCGCCGAGGCGGCGTCCGTGAGCGACCCGGCCACGCGGCGCAAGCTCCTCACCGTCGTGTTCGTCGGCGGCGGCTACACGGGCGTCGAGGCCATGGCCGAGCTCGACGACGCGGCCAAGGCGGCCGTCGACTCGTTCCCGAACCTCTCTCGCGACGAGCTCCGGTTCGTGCTCGTCGAGGCGCTCGACCGCGTCGCCCCCGAGGTCGGGCCCGAGCTCTCGAAGTGGACCCTCGGCCACCTGCGCTCGCGCGGCATCGACATCCGACTGAAGACCACGATGCCCTCGTGCATCGACGGCGACGTCGTCCTCAGCGACGGCGAGACCATCCCGGCGGGCACGATCGTCTGGACCGCCGGCGTCAAGCCCAACCCGGTCCTGGCCGACCTCGGTCTGCCGCTCGGTCCGCGCGGGCACGTCAACGTGTCCGCCACCCTGCAGGTGCAGAGCGACGAGGGCGAGGTGCTCGAGGGCGTCTGGTCGCTCGGCGACGGCGCCCAGGTGCCGAACCTGCTCAGCGAGCAGCAGCCCGCCTACTACCCGCCGAACGCGCAGAACGCCGTCCGGCAGGCCGTCACCGTGGCCGACAACATCATCGCGCAGCTCTCGGGTCAGCCGATCGCGGAGTACCGCCACGAATCCGTCGGGACGGTCGCCAGCTTCGGCATCGGCAAGGGCGCGGCGAACATCAAGAACGTGCAGATGAAGAACGTCCCGGCCTGGCTGGCGCACCGCGGCTACCACCTGTACGCGATGCCCACGCTGAACCGCAAGTGGCGCATCCTCACCGGGTGGATCACCAACTTCGTCGGCGGACGCGACCAGACGCCGCTCGTCGGCATGGCCGACCCCCGCGCCGGGTTCCTCGAGGTCACCCCGTCGATCTCGGCGGACGACGCGGCCGGCAAGAAGAAGTAACGGACCGATCCGTCGATCAGGAGGCGCGTCCCGGGGAACCGGGGCGCGCCTCCTTCGCATCGTGGTCGGCGGGCAGGGCCCGCGGCAGTCGCAGCGACACGACGGCGCTGAGCACCAGGAGGGCCCCCGCAGAGCCGAACGCGACCGCGTACGACGTGGTGTCCACCAGCAGACCCGCGATCAGCGGACCGGCGATCGCGCCCACGTCGGAGCACATCGAGAACACGGCCACGGGGCGACCGCCGCGACCGCCCGCCGCGTCGCCGACCAGCGCGGCGGGAGCCGTGCCCATGAAGGCCGTGGCCACGCCGTAGACGGCCAGCAGCGCACCGAGCATCACGACGTCGGTCGAGAACGCCACGGCGGCGAGCGTGACTCCGGCGACGAGGAACGCGACGATCATCGCCGGTCGGCGCCCCACCGTGTCGACCAGGCGGGCGGCGGGAGCGAGGGCGACGGTCTGGGCGACCGCGGC
The DNA here is from genome assembly GCF_001422285.1 of Frigoribacterium sp. Leaf263. Lineage (GTDB taxonomy): Bacteria > Actinomycetota > Actinomycetes > Actinomycetales > Microbacteriaceae > Frigoribacterium. Next base: position 883,789 of record NZ_LMMO01000003.1, on the reverse strand, counting down.
CACCGCGAAGACGACGCCCGTCCAGGCCGTCGTCCCCTTGAGCACCTCGACGACCAGGACGGGGACGAGCGCGCTGCGCACCCCGAGGGACGACCAGCCCTGCGCGAAGCTCGCCACGCACGCCGCCCGGAAGCGGATGTCGCGGATCACGACCGCGAAGGCGACGGGGGGTTCGCCCGGTGCCGTCGTGCTGCGGCCTCGCGGCGATCGCAGCAGCACGACGCCCACCACGCCGGCGATCACGAGGGTGGCCGCGTAGAAGAAGAAGGGCGCCGTGAGGGAGATCGTGGCCAGGACCCCGCCGAGGGCCGGACCGGCCATGCCGCCGACCAGGAAGCCGCCCTGATAGAAGCCGATGGCCCGTGCGCGATGCGACGGCGCCGTCGTGGCGAGGAGGAGGGTCATCGCCGCGATGCTGAACATGGCCGACCCGATGCCGCCGAGACCACGGAGCAGCAGCAGCTGCGGGTACGTCTCGGCGAGCCCCGCCAGGCCGCTCGAGATGGCGACGATGCCGATGCCGACCGCGAGGACGAGTCGCTCGCCGACCCGGTCGAGCAGCTTGCCGACGAAGGGGCTCGCCACGAGGCGCATGAGGGCGAAGGCCGACAGCACGGCGCCGACCAGGGTGTTGTCGACCCCGAAGCTCCGGGCGTAGACCGGGAGGACGGGCACGACGACGCCGAATCCGACCATGACGAAGAACGCGATGACGCCGAGGACGACCACGTCGCGTCCGAGTCGGACGCGGGGCGCCTCGTGGGGGACGTCGGGCGCCGGTGTGGACATCCCCTCAGGGTACGTCGTCGCCTCGGGTCAGGCGGACGGCCCCGCGAGCGAGAAGCCGCTGAGCAGACCCGAGAAGCCCTTCTCGGGAGGTGCGGCGTACTCGCCCCGTGCGCCGCTGCTCAGACCGAGGCGAGCGAGGGACTCGGCGAAGGCGGCACCCGCCCGGACGCCGTCGACGACGGGGACCCCGAGCTCGACGGTGAGCTCGTGGCAGAGGTCGGCCATCCCCGCGCAGCCGAGGACGATCGCCTCGGCCCCCGAGTCGAGGACCAGGCGGCATTCGTCGGCGACCGCCCGCCGGGCCGAGGACGCCGGGTCGTCGAGTGCCAGCACCGGGATCTCGCAGGCCCGGATCACCGTGCAGGCGGACCCGAACCCGTACCGGTCGACGAGTTCGCGCGCGCGACCCGTGGTGCGTCCCAACGTCGTCACGACGCCGAACCGACGGGCCACGAAGGCGGCCGCATGGAACGCCGCCTCCGCGATGCCCACCACCGGAACCGTCGCCAGCTCCCGCGCGGCGTCGAGTCCGGGATCGCCGAAGCAGGCGATCACGAACGCGTCGACCCCCTCGCGCTCCCCGACGGAGATCTGCTCGAGGAGACCGGGGACGGCCAGCGCCTCCTCGTAGTGGCTCTCGATGGAGGCGGGGCCCATCGTCGGATGGGCGGCGCTCACCCGAGACGACGGCGACACGGCGTCCCTCGCCGCGGTGCCGATCGATCGGGTCATGGCGACGCTGGTGTTGGGGTTGATGACACGGATGTGCACGGCGGTGTCTCCTAGGCGGGGGTGGGGGCGGTGCCGTCGTCGACGGACTCGTCGGCGGGGTCGAGCGACGGCATGCGGGGCCAGCGTCGTTCGAGGGCGCGGAAGATGAGGAGGCCGAGACCGCAGCCGACGAACCAGCTGTAGTCGCTGACCCAGACGACCGAGGGGCCGCCGAGGTCGACGACGAGCGCCGGCACGACGGCGACGGCCACGGATGCGGTTCCCGAGGCGACCAGGGCTCGGACGGCGTTCGGGTTGACGCCGCGCCGGTACCAGTAGCGCCCGGCTGGGCCCATCGTGAAGAGGTCGTCGACTGCGATCCGCTGGTGACCGACGAGGTAGTACCCCGCGATGAGGATGCCGAACAGCGGACCGATGAGGGCGCCGAGCACACCCAGCGAGTACTGGATGGCCTGGGCGTCCCCGTACCAGTTCCAGGGGGTGAGGGCGACGCTGCCCACGGCGGCGATCATCCCTCCGGCGCGCCAGCTGATGCGGCGCGGGCTCACGTTCGTGAAGTCGAAGGCCGGCGAGATGAAGTTCGCGACGATGTTGATGCCGACCGTGGCCGTGACGAACGTCAGCCCGCCGAGGAGGATCGCGAAGGGTGTGCCGATGGCGTCGACGGTCTCGATGGGGTCGGTGATGAGCCTCCCGAAGACCGGCACCGTCGCGGATGCGCAGATCACCGTGAGCAGCGAGAAGAAGAGGAAGTTGACGGGCAGTCCCAGGAGGTTGCCCTTCTTCACGGCCTGGAAGCTGCGACCGTATCGGGCGAAGTCGCCGAAGTTCAGCATCGGTCCCGAGAAGTAGCTCACCACGATGGCCACGGCCGAGAGCATGACGGGGATCGACGCCCCGAGGTCCAGCGGGGGCCCGGCCGACAGGGTGAGGCTCACGCCGCCCCAGCCCGCCTGCGAGACGAGATAGACGGCCAGGGCGATCATCACGATGTAGACGGCCGGGCCGGCGAAGTCGATGAAACGGCGGATGGACTCCATCCCCCGCCAGAACAGCGCCGCCTGTGCCACCCACAGGATCCCGTAGCTGATCCAGCCGAGGGCGTCGAGGCCGAGGAAGGACGGCTCGAGCAGGGCCGCGCTGCCCGGGAGGAACTTCAGGAACATGATCGTGAGGGCCTGCGAGGCGAGGTAGGTCTGGACGCCGTACCAGGCCGTGGCGATCAGGCCCCGGATGATCGCCGGGATGTTGGCTCCTCGGACGCCGAAGACCGCCCGGTTGACCACGGGGTACGGAACACCCGTGCGCTGACTCGGCTTCGCGACCATGTTCGTGAAGACGTTGACGATCACGATGCCGCCGACGAGGGCCACCAGGACCTGCCAGCTGGCGATGCCGAGGGCGAAGAGGCTGCCCGCCGTCACGTACCCGCCGACCGAGTGCACGTCGGACATCCAGAACGCGAAGATGTTGTAGCTGCGCCAGGTCTGGCGGGTCAGAGGCGCGAGGTCGTCGTTGGTCAGGTCCGGGTGGTACCCGGCTCCCCCGGCAGCGTGGCCGGACGGCGTCCGGTCGAGCGGGGAGGTGCCGGGCGCCTCCGCCGGGGCGGTCGGAGCGGTGTTCGATTCCACGAGTTCCTCCTGATCGACGAGGTAGCGTGAGGGGGTGGTGATCCTCGTCCTGGTGTGAATCTATGGCTTCACGACCTGTCGTCGGTTTCCGCGAGGTAACAAGCGTGTGACAGCCATCGCTTCACACCCGACAGATCGGCTGCCCGTGCCCGGAACACCCTCGTCGCGACCGGACGACTCCGCGATCGACCTCGACGCGATCGCCCTCGGGGCACGTCTCCGCGAGCTCCGCCTCGCCCGAGGGCTCTCGCTGAGATCCCTCGCCACCCGACTCGACATCTCGCCCAGCGCCGTGTCGCAGCTCGAGCGAGGGGCCCGGCGACCGTCCGTGAGCCGACTCCTCACCATCGTGCAGGTCCTGGAGGTCCCGCTGGCAGACGTCTTCGCGACCGGGGCGTCGGCGGCACCGGGTGGCACCGTCGCCGCGCCTCCTCGGAGCGTCGTCGTGCAGCGGGCCGACGAGAGCCGACCCGTCGTCCTGGGCGGCGGTGTCGTCTTCCGTCGTCTCTCGCCCGGTCATCTGCGCGGCGTCGACTTCTTCGAGTCGACCTATCCGCCGGGCGCCTCGGCGACCGGCGTGAACGACCTCGTCACCCACGAGGGCTACGAGGTGGGGACGGTGGTCTCCGGCGAGCTGACGATCGAGTTCCCCGACGAGCGGATCGTCGTCCGGGCCGGCGACTCCGTGACGTTCCCGTGCGATCTCCCCCACCGCCTGGGCAACCGGGGCGACATCGACGCCGTGGCCACGTGGCTCATCGTCCACCCCGGCGCGTAGATCGGGTGGGCGCGCGAGTGTGACGCCGTGTTTCGGCATCCGGCGACGCGCTCGGGACGGCGACCCAGAATGAGGTCATGACTCGACGAATCCGGTTCAACGCCTTCGACATGAACTGCGTGGGGCACCAGTCCCCCGGACTGTGGCGCCACCCCGACGACCGGTCGGCCGACTACACGAAGCTGAGCTACTGGACCTCCCTCGCGCGCCTCCTCGAGAAGGGCGTCTTCGACGGGCTCTTCATCGCCGACGTGCTCGGCACCTACGACGTCTACGGCGGGAACCACGACGCCGCCCTGCGGAACGGCACCCAGACCCCCGTCGGCGACCCGATCCTGCTGGTCTCGGCGATGGCGGCCGCCACCGAGCACCTCGGGTTCGGCATCACGGCGGGCACCGCCTACGAGCACCCGTACCCCTTCGCGCGACGCATGTCGACCCTCGACCACCTGACGGAGGGACGGGTGGGCTGGAACGTCGTGACCGGGTACCTCCCGAGCGCCGCCCGCAACATGGGCGCCGACGACCAGCTCGACCATGACACGCGCTACGACCAGGCGGACGAGTACCTCGAGGTGCTCTACAAGCTGTGGGAGGGGTCGTGGGAGGACGACGCGGTGGTCCGGGATCGGGAGACCGGCGTGTTCACCGACCCGTTGAAGGTGCACTCGATCGGGCACGACGGCACCTACTACAAGGTGCCGGGGATCCACATCGCCGAGCCCAGCCCCCAGCGCACCCCGGTCATCTACCAGGCCGGGGCCTCGCCCCGAGGCATCCGCTTCGCCGCCGGGAACGCCGAGTCGATCTTCGTGGCGGCCCCCACCAAGGAGCGCCTCGCGTCCACCGTGACGAAGCTGCGCGACGCCCTGGAGGAGGCGGGGCGCGATCGCTACTCGGCGCGCATCTACACGCTCCTGACCGTCATCACGGACGCGACCCCCGAGGCCGCGGCGGCCAAGCACGAGGAGTACCAGCGGTACGCGTCGCACGAAGGCGCGTTGACGCTCATGTCGGGCTGGATGGGCGTCGATCTCTCGACCTACTCGCTCGACGATCCGGTCGGAGACGTCGAGAGCAACGCGATCCAGTCGGCGCTCGCCAACTTCCAGGCCCAGGAGGGCGACACCGGCAGGGAGTGGACGATCAGGGACATCGCCGAGGCGGCCGGCATCGGGGGTCTCGGTCCGCGCATCGTGGGTTCGGGCGAGCAGATCGCCGATCAGCTGCAGGAGTGGGTGGACGAGACCGACGTCGACGGGTTCAACCTGGCCTACGCCATCACCCCCGGGACCTTCGAGGACATCGTCGAGCACGTGATCCCGGTGCTGCAGGCCCGCGGCGTCTACCCCACGGAGTACGAGCCCGGCACCCTGCGGCAGAAGCTCTTCGGTCGCGGCGATCGTCTCCCCGACGAGCACCACGGCGCGCGGTACAAGGTCGCTGCGGAGCCGACCGACGGCTGACCCCGCGGCCTCTCCGTGACGCCCGGCGCGCATCCCGGTTAGGGTTGACGTGCTGTGCAGCCCGTCCGGGCCGTGGGGTGAGGGTCGGATCGGCCCGGCTGACGAGGGGCGGGCGGCGATGGTGTTCGAGTACGTGGCGGCGAGGTGGGACCAGATCTGGTTCGCCTCCTGGCAGCACTTCAGCCTCGTGGTCCAATGCGTGGTGCTGGCAGTCGTCCTCGCCGTCGTCATCGCCGTGCTGGTCCACCGGACCCCCTGGCTGAGCGCCGTCGCGAACGGCGTGTCCGCCGTCGGTCTGACGCTCCCGTCGTTCGCCCTGGTGGGCCTCCTCATCCCGTTCCTCGGCTTCGGCGTGCCTCCGGCGGTCGCCATCGTCACGTTCTTCGCGACCCTGCCCATCCTCCGGAACGCGGTCGTCGGGTTGAACGAGGTCGACGCCTCGCTGCTCGAATCCGCGCGCGGCGCGGGCATGGGCTCGATGCGGACCCTGCTCACGGTCCAGCTGCCGCTCGCCTGGCCGATCATCCTGACCGGTGTCCGCGTCAGCGCTCAGATGGTCATGGGCATCGCGGCCGTCGCGGCGTACAGCCTGGGGCCCGGGCTCGGCGGCTTCATCTTCTCGGGTCTGTCCCGAACCGGCGGCGCCAACGCGCTCGCCTCCGTCGTCACCGGTGTCGTCGGCGTCGTCGTCCTCGCCGCCGTGCTCGATCTCCTGCTCGTCGGCCTCGGCCGCCTGACCATCTCGCGAGGTATCCGTGTCCAGAACTGACTCCCCCGCCGTCTCGTCGACCGGAGAGGTCTCGGGCAAGGCGATCCGCCTCGAGCAGGTCACCAAGCGGTACCCCGGCCAGACGAGGCCGGCCGTCGACGGGATCACGTTGGAGATCCCCGCCGGCAAGATCGTCATGCTCGTCGGCCCGTCCGGTTGCGGCAAGACGACCACGTTGAAGATGATCAACCGCCTCATCGAGCCCACCGAGGGGCGGATCGTGCTCGGGGACGACGACGTGACGGACATCGACGGTGATGATCTGCGCCGTCGGATCGGCTACGTCATCCAGGCCGGCGGGCTGTTCCCGCACATGACCGTCGCGACGAACATCGGCATCGTTCCGAAGATGCTCGGCTGGTCGAAGGAGCGCATCGCCGCCCGCGTCGACGAACTGCTCGAGCTGGTGTCGCTCGACCCGGAGACCTATCGCGATCGATTCCCCCGCGAGCTCTCGGGTGGGCAGCAGCAGCGCGTCGGCGTCGCCCGGGCCCTGGCCGCGGATCCGCCGGTGCTGCTCATGGACGAGCCGTTCGGGGCCGTCGACCCGATCACGCGGCAGCGTCTTCAGGACGAGCTCATCAACATCCAGCACGAGCTGCAGAAGACCATCGTCATCGTGACGCACGACTTCGACGAGGCGGTCAAGCTGGGCGACTGGATCGTCGTGTTCTCGGAGGGGGCGCACATCGTGCAGTACGACACCCCCGAGCGGATCCTCGCCGAGCCGGCGAACGAGTTCGTCGAGAACTTCATCGGCTCCGGCGCCGGGCTCAAGCAGCTGACGCTGTCCCGGGTCGGCGACGTCGATCTCGAGGAGGCGGTCGTCGCGTCCCCGGGCGAGTCCGGTGCTGAGGTGCTCGCCCGGGCGAAGGCCGCCGGGCACAACCACGTCGTCGTCGTCGACGAGCGCAACCGGCCCATCGCCTGGCCGTCGACGCGCCGGCTCTCGCGCGTCGACACCGTCGCCGCGACCGTCGACGCCGACCTCCCGGTGATCGGCAGCGGGGCGACCCTGAACGACGCGCTCGACACCATGCTCGTCTCGAGCGCGGGGGCCGCGCTCGTGACCGGGCGCCGTGACTCGTTCATCGGCGTCATCACGGTCGAGGTCGTCATGGAGGCGATCACCCGTGCCCGGAAGGCGGCCGCCGTGGCCGCCGAGTACACGCCCGTCGGCACCAACACGGGCCAGCTCGACGTGGTCGACGTCACGGCGCGCGACGCCCGGCCCTCGGGCGGGCCGGGACCGGTCGACGAGCCCGGGTCGACCGGCGCTGAGACCCCGGCCTCGTCCGAGGGGCGATCGTGAGCGCGGCCACCGCAGTCGGCACCGCCGGCGCGGGGTCGAGTCGCGCACACCGTCCGACCTGGCTGGGGCTCGTCCCGCAACCGGTGGCGGTCCTCCTCGGCTTCGGGGCCTTCGCCGTCTGGCTGTCGGCAGCGGACCTCAGCGCCGGCGAACGGACGACGCTCAACCCGGACACCCTGGTGTCGCTGATGAGCGAGCACCTCTCGTTGACCTTCGTCTCGGCGCTGATCGTGCTCGTGATCGCGATCCCCCTCGGGATCCTGCTCACGCGTCGTCCCTTCGTCAAGATCAGCGGGGGCGTGCTCGCCGTCGCGAACTTCGGACAGGCGGCCCCCGCGATCGGCCTCATCGTCCTCCTGGCGTTCTGGCTCGGCTTCGAGTTCCGAGCAGCGGTCGTGGCCCTCGTGCTCTACGCCGTCCTGCCGGTGCTCCGCAACACGATGATCGGTCTGCAGAGCGTCGACTCCCGACTCGTCGAGGCGGGACGAGGGATGGGCATGAGCGCCTTCTCGGTGCTGCTCAGGGTCGAGCTGCCCCTCGCCGTGCCGGTGATGCTGTCGGGCATCCGCACCGCCCTCGTCCTCCTCGTCGGTTCGGCCGCCCTCGCCACGTTCATCGGGGCGGGCGGGCTCGGGCTCCTCATCACGACCGGCGTCAATCTGTTCCTCCCCCGGGTCCTCGTCTCGGGCGCGATCCTCATCGCCCTGCTGGCCCTGCTCATCGACTGGCTGGGGCGACTCGTCGAACACGTCGCCCGGCCGAAGGGACTCTGACCCGTGGTCCATCACGACTCCCGCCCGCGCTCATCGACCTCGCGCATCCACCGTCGGCCGGCCGTCCGCGGCGCTCTCGCGGGCGTGCTCGCCGCAGCGACGGTGGCCGGGCTCGCCGGGTGCGGCCTGCAGCCCGCCACCGCCTTCGTGCCCGCCGTGGCGCCCGGGTCGATCGAGGCGATCGAGGGCCTGCCCGACGACGCGGCGCTCACGGTGACCGCCAAGAACTTCACCGAGCAGCTCGTCCTCGGCAAGATCGCCGTCCTCGCGGCACAGGCCGCGGGCTTCGAGGTGACCGACCTCACGAACGTGCCGGGCAGCGTCGCCGTCCGACAGCTCATGCTCGACGGCGACGCCGACATGACGTACGAGTACACGGGCACGGCCTGGTTGACCTACCTCGGCGAGGCCGCGGGCATCCCCGACCAGCAGGAGCAGTACGAGGCGGTCCGCGACGCGGACACGGCCAACGGCCTGACCTGGCTGGAGCCGGCGCCCCTGAACAACACGTACGCCATGGCCGTCCGATCGGAGGCGGTGGCCGAGCTGGGCGACGTCGCCACGCTCTCGGACATCGCCGCACTCCCCGTCGAGCAGCGCACGTTCTGCGTCGAGGCCGAGTTCAACAGTCGTGCCGACGGCTTCAAGCCCATGCTCGAGAGGTACGGCCTCGAGCTGGGCGCTCCGGACGGGGTGCCGACGAGCAACGTGAGCATCCTCGACACCGGCACCGTCTACGAGGCGACCGATCGCGGCAACTGCAACTTCGGCGAGATCTTCACCACCGACGGTCGCATCGACGCCCTCGACCTCACCGTCCTCGAAGATGACCAGGGGTTCTTCCCCGCCTACAACGCGGCCCCGGTGCTGTCGACCGCGACGCTCGAGACGTACCCCGAACTGGCCGACGTGTTCGACCTGATCTCGCCCGAGCTCACCGACGAGGAGCTCCGTGGTCTCAATCTCAGGGTCGACGTCGAAGGGGAGGAGCCGGCCGACGTGGCCTTCGACTGGATGATCGAGAAGGGGTTCGTCACGCGTCCCTGACGGCCGGTGTCGTGGCACGGTCGTCCGGCGAGAGGGCCATGATCCCTCCCCATCAGAAGGCCGGGCACGGAGAGCGACCCGGGCTGTGGAGCGGCTCCGATCAGCTGCAGGCCCCCGGCAGGCTGAAGCCATGACCTGCCGCCCTCCCTCACCCGCCCATCTGCCCGTCTCGAGCGTTCACGATCTCGCCGATCGGGTGGCCGAGCTGCTGCCCGTGGCCGTCCGCCGTCAGCTGTGGACGCTGTTCTTCGACCGCGATGACGTGCAGCTCCCGATGATGGTCCCCCTCGAGGGGATCCCCGAGCGGCCGTCGCGGTCGGCCGTCCTCGCATGGGGCCGTGCCCTGGAGGCGGTGGTCGCCGAGTTCGAGGTCGCCTGGGTGTCGTTCGTCATCGAACGCCCGGGTGGGGCAGAGCCGAACGATTCGGACAGGGCGTGGTGCGAGTCCCTCAGCACGCTCGACTCGTCGCCGGGGCTCGTCGTCCGCTCCGTGCTGGGCTGCACCGACGTCGGCGTCCGCCCCTGGGTGGTGGCGCCGGCGTTACCGGCGTCCGCGGCGTCCGCGTCGATCGCGGGCGCGTCGTCGAGGGCGGATCAGGGCGGCCTGAGCCGGGACATCGGCGGAGGGGCGAGACGGGAGCGCATTCAGTCCTCGCCGAGGCGTCTCGCCCTCGCCGAGGTGCTGCCGCTGCGGTGACCGTGGTCTCGGTCGAGATGCCGCCACCAGGCGGTCTCGGCCTGCTCCGCCGACGTGAAGACCCCGAGGGGGCGCTGCTCTCTCTCGACGATGGACCACCGCGTCAGTCGGTAACCCCCGCCGAACCGCTCCACGAGCGCCAACGGGGCGGAACCGTCTTCGCGACGGACGACCCAGCGACGTTCTCCGAGCGGATCGAGCATCCCCCGATCGTACGCGGACCCCGGGGCAGGGTCCGGCGCGAGCCCCGGCCCGAGAAGCCGGTCAAGCGGATCCGGGGCGGATCACGGCGGCGCAGGGGCTACTTGCGGTTGCCGATGCGTCCCCGGAGCACGTCGATCCGCTTCTGGATCTGCTCCGTGCTGGCCTGAGCCACCGACGGGCCGCCGCTGATCCGACGGAGGTCCGCGTGGATGAGGCCGTGGGGTTCGTTCGAGTGCCGCGACCAGATGGACACCAGCCGGCTGAGCTCCTGACGCTGCTCCTTGATGGTCTGATAGAGCGGTCGGGCGGTCTCGATCGGGGCGGCCGCGGCCGGCATCCCCGTCTTCGATGATCGGCGCGCCTGCGTGGCCTGACGCTGACGGAGGAGATCGCGCACCTGGTCGGGTTCCAGCAGACCGGGGATGCCGATGAAGTCGAGCTCCTCGAGACTGCCGATCTCGCCACCGGTGCCGAACTCGCCGCCGTCGTAGAGGACCCGGTCGAACGACGCCTGCGAATCGAGGGCCTCGAACGGCTGCTGCTCGAGCAGACTCGAGGCCTTCTCCTCGCGGTTGGCGGCGGCCATCATGTCCTCTTCGGGGGCGAAGATGCCGTCGTCGGCCGTGGTCGGCCGGTCGAGGGCGTGATCGCGCTCGAGTTCGAGCTGCCCAGCCAGGGCCATGAGACTCGGCACGCTCGGCAGGAAGATCGAGGCCGTCTCGCCGCGGCGACGGGCTCGGACGAACCGGCCGACGACCTGGGCGAAGAACAGCGGGGTCGAGGCGGAGGTCGCGTAAACGCCGACGGCGAGCCGAGGCACGTCGACGCCCTCCGACACCATCCGGACCGCCACCATCCACCGGCTGTCGCTGTCCGAGAACGCCTGGATCCGGTCGCTGGCCGCCTTCTCGTCCGAGAGGACGACCGTGGGGCGCTCCCCCGTGATCCTCTGCAGCACGGCCGCGTACTGGCGGGCGGCGGTGTGGTCGGTCGCGATCACGAGCCCGCCGGCGTCGGGGACGCCGCGCCGGACCTCGGTGAGCCTCTTGTCGGCTGCGGACAGCACGGCCGGGATCCAGTCGCCCTGAGGCGAGAGCGCCGTGCGCCAGGCCTGCGCCGTGATGTCCTTGGTGACGGCCTCGCCGAGGGAGGCGCTCATCTCGTCGCCCATGCGGGTCCGCCAGCGCATCTGACCGGCGTAGGCCATGAAGAGCACGGGGCGCACGACGCCGTCGGCGAGAGCCCGGCCGTAGCCGTAGGCGTAGTCGGAGCGGGAGGTCCGGATGCCCTGCTCGTCGGCCGTGTACGTGACGAACGGGATGGGTGCGGTGTCGGAGCGGAACGGGGTGCCGGTCAGGGAGAGCCGCCTCGTCGCCTTGCCGTAGGCCTCGCGGATGCCGTCGCCCCAGCTGAGGGCGTCGCCGCCGTGGTGCACCTCGTCGAGGATGACGAGGGTGCGACCGGCCTCGGTCAGAGCCCGGTGCACCTCGGGGTTCATGCCCACCTGCGCGTAGGTCACGGCGACACCGTGGTAGTGGCGGCCGAAGGTCACGTCGGCGTTCTTGAACATCGGGTCGAGACGGAGATTCACCCGATCGGCCGCGTCCGCCCACTGCCTCTTGAGGTGCTCGGTGGGGGCGACGACGACGACCCGGTCGACGATTTCGCGCGAGAGGAGCTCCGTCGCGAGTCGCAGAGCGAAGGTCGTCTTGCCCGCGCCCGGTGTGGCTGCCGCGAGGAAGTCGACCGGCGAGGTCGCGAAGTACTGTTCGAGGGCTTCGGCCTGCCAGGCACGGAGCTTGGCCGCGGTGCCCCAGGCGGCTCGCTCGGGGAAGGCGGGAGACAGGTGCTCGGCGGCCGAGTTGCCGGCGGACACGCCGACGTCCGTGAGGTCGAGGGTGCTGTCGCCGCGGGGGTCGTCGCGCCCCGAGGGGTCGTCCACGCTAGCTGTGCTCACTCGACCCCACTGTACCCGGGGTCGGCGGGCGGCTCGACCGGCGAAGCGCCCGTGCGGCGCCGGCCCGGCCGACCGTTGCCGGGGCGGAGGAGCGACGCCGGCGTGAGCATCGCCGAACCGAACTTCGCCTGGAGGGCGTCCATCGTCGACTCGGCCTCGCGCCAGTCGGCGTCGTCGTCCCACAGCCCGAGCGAGAAGCCGCCCCCTGCACCCGCCACCAGCTGCTCGACCCGGACGCCCACGAGCCGGATGCGTTCGTGCTGCTTGCCCGTCGCCTCGTACACCGAACGCACCTCGTCGTAGATGCGTCGACCGAGATCCGTGGGTTCGGCGAGCGTCTTCGAGCGCGTGATGGTGACGAAGTCGGTGGTCCGCAGTTTCAGCACGACGGTGCGTCCGCTCATGCCGGCGGCACGGAGACGGACGGCGACCTTGTCGCTGAGCCGCAGCAGCTCGCGACGGATCTCGACGGGGTCGGTCACGTCGCTCGAGAACGTGACCTCGTGCCCGACGCTCTTCTCCTCGGTCGTCGTCGTGACGGACCGCGGGTCGCGGCCCCAGGAGAGGGCGTGCAGCTTCGCACCGCCTGCCGGGCCCACGGCCCGCACGAGCGTGTCGAGGGGTGCGGCGGCCACATCGCCGATGGTCCGCAGGCCGAGGTTGAGCAGGGTCTCCTCCGTCTTGCCCCCGACGCCCCAGAGCCCGCTGATCGGCCGCGGGTGCAGGAACCCGAGCGTCTCGTCGTGAGGGACGATGAGCAGGCCGTCCGGCTTGGCGACGCTCGACGCGAGCTTCGCCACGAACTTCGTGGAGGCGGCGCCGATGCTGCAGTGCAGTCCCGTCTCGTCGTGCACCCTGCGGCGGAGCTCGGTCGCGATCTCGAAGGGCGACCCCATCAGGCGGATGGACCCCGAGACGTCGAGGAAGGCCTCGTCGATGCCGAGCCGCTCGACCATCGGCGTGACGTCGTCGAACATCGACATGACGATCGACGAGTAGTGACGGTACTTCTCGCCGTGGGGCTCGAGGACGACGGCCTGCGGGCATCGCCGGAGCGCGATCGCCATGGGCATCGCGGAGTTCACGCCGTACTTCCGTGCCTCGTACGTCGCGGCCGTGACGACCGAGCGCTCCGACCGATGACCGATCACGACCGGCTGACCGACCAGATCGGGGCGATCGAGCAGTTCGACCGAGGCGAAGAAGGCGTCCATGTCGACGTGGAGGATCGGAGCCGTCGCGTCGTCGGTGGGATGGCTGGTGACCAGTCGCCCGCTGCCGTCCTGTTTGCTCACCCGTGCATCCTCACACGGGCCTCCGACATCCGGAGATCAGGAGGCGGGACCGAGCAGCCAGGCGGCCGTCGTCGCATGAGCCGAGTCCGTGCTCGACGGGTGGAAGCGCCCGGCTAGCACGTCGCGCTGCAGTCGGCCGAGCTCGGACGACGTCCGGTACGACGCGCCGCCCGTCACGGCGACGGCCTGGTCGACGACGGCGCGCGCGGTCTCGGTCGTCCGCGTCTTCAACCCGACCACGCGCGGGAACCAGGCCGCCCCGTGGTCGACCAGCCGGTCCACGTCCCGGGCGACCGTGTCCACCTGCGGTTCCATGCCGTCGAGGGCGATGGCGGCGTCCGCGATCCGCCACCGGATCACCGCGTCGGACGACAGCGGCGCCCCGCCCGCGCGACGCGACGTGCGCGTGGTGGCCGCCTCGACCGCGAGTTCGACGGCGCGTCGTGCGATCCCCCGGTAGACGGCCGAGACGAGGGTCTCGAAGACGGCGAACACCGCGAAGACGAAGGGGTCGGACGAGGGGCCGACGGGCAGTCGTCGGACGATCCGCGAGGCGGCGACGGGTGCCCGGTCGAGTCGGGTGGTGTGGCTCTGGGTCGCGCGCATGCCGATGGTGTCCCAGTCGCCCAGCGACTCGTGGCCGCCGTCCTCGCGCCTCAGGAACCCGTGCACCAGCGTCGGTCGACCCGGGTCCGCGTCGTCGCGGCCGAACACCCCGAGTCGGGTCCAGACAGGAGACAGCGAGGTGAAGATCTTCGTCCCGCTGAAGCGGTAGCCGCCGTCGTCGTCCGGCTCCGCCCGGGTGACCGAATCGAACAGGACCAGGTCGTTGCCCGGTTCGCTGACGCCGAAGGCGAAGATCTCGTCGCGGGCGGCCTCGTCCAGGACGTAGTCGAGCGATTCGTCGCCTCTCGCCCGCAGCACGGCGGCGCAGCCCGTCCAGACCAGGTGCATCCCGACCGCGAGGGCGGTGGCCGGGGCGGCCGTGGCGAGGCGGGTCTGCAGGGCCGCGACCTGCTCGAGTCCGAGACCCGCGCCTCCTCGGTCCTGCGGGACGAACAGGCGCAGCCACCCCCGCTCGCGGAGCTCGGCGAGGTCCTCGCCGGGGAACGCGTTCTCCCGGTCCGCGACCGCCGCACGGGCCCGGAACCGGTCGAGGAGGTCGGCCGGCAGGGCGTCCTCCGGCGATGTGTCGCGGTCGATCCTGATCCGAGGTCCTGGTGTCTGCACGGGTCGAGAGTATTCCGGTCGCCGGGTAACGTGGTGGGCATGTCACAGCAGCACCCCTGGTCGCGGTACGTCGCTCTGGGAGACTCGTTCACGGAGGGCATCGGCGACCCGGAGGAGAAGTCCCCCGGCGGGCACCGGGGATGGGCGGACCGGGTGGCCGAGGTCCTCGGATCGTCGACGGACGACTTCGCCTACGCGAACCTCGCCGTCCGCGGTCGCCTGCTGCAGCAGATCATCGACGAGCAGGCCGACGCCGCGCTCGCTCTCCGCCCCGACCTCGTCACGGTCTCCGCCGGGGGCAACGACATCATCCGCCCCGGCACCGACCCCGACCAGGTCGCGGCGGGCTTCGAGGGTCTCGTCGAGCGCCTCGGCAGCGAGGGCGCCACCGTCGTCGTCTTCACCGGCCCCGACATCGGCGCCACCCCCGTCCTCGGTCGGATGCGGGGCAAGGTCGCCATCTACAACGAGCACGTCCATGCGATCGCGCAGCGTCACGACGCCGTCGTGGCCGACATGTGGGCGCTTCGCGAGCTGTCGGGCCCGGGCATGTGGGCGCCGGATCGCCTCCACTTCAGCCCCCTCGGTCATCACACCATCGCGCGGATGGTCCTGGCCGCACTGGCGGTCGAGAACGACCTCGAGCCCTTCCAGCCGGAGCCGCTCCAGAGACGACCCTGGCGTCAGGCCCGCTCCGAGGACATGGGCTGGGCGCGGGAGTACCTCGTGCCCTGGGTGGTCCGTCGCATCCGCCATCAGTCGTCGGGCGACGGCCGGCAGCCCAAACGGCCCGAAGCCGTCACGGTCGTCTACCGCGACGAGGTCTGACGCCGCGCCGAAGCGAGGGTCAGGAGGCGAGGGTCAGGAGGCGCGCGTCAGCCCGTCGATGATCTCGCCCGGGTGGGTCAGCCGCCACCAGGCGCCCGGCTCGGGGATGTCGCGGGCGAGCACGAGCGGCACCTCGACCGTCTCGTCGTCGACCGTGAAACGGACCACCCCCACCTCGGCGCCAGCGGCGTCGGGCCCGATCGGATCGGTCGTCACGCGAGCCTCGATCGTCTCGTCCCCCCAGACGAGCACGGAGGCGTCCTCGGTCGTCACGGCCTCGGACGTCGCTCCCCAGGGGAGGTCGTACCGCGCGAAGGGGTCGCCCGAGCGGGTCAGATCGATCGTCTGGAACCGCGCGAGCGCGCTGCCGAGCAGCGCCGTGACGTCGACGTCGAGCGAGTCGTGGTCGACCCCGCCGAGCATCACGCCCACGACCGTCACGGTGTCGTCCCCGATCGTGTAGTCCGCCGAGAACAGCAGGCACGCGCCCGCCTCGTCGAGGGTGCCCGTCTTGATGCCGGTCACGCCGTCGATGCCCAGCAGCTCGTTGGAGTTCTCGATCTCGCCGACTCCCGGGATGACCGCTCTGTCGGTGCGGACGATCTCGGCCACGACGGGGTCCTCGAGGGCGAGTCGCCCCAGGGCGACCAGATCGGTGGCCGTGCTCGTGTTCGCGGGTGACATGCCCGTCGGCTCGACGATCGTGGTCGACGTGAGGCCCTTGTCGTCGAGCCAGGCGTCGGCCGCCTCGACGAACGCCTCCGAGCTGCCGAAGGCCCACAGGGCGATCGCGTCGGCGTAGTTGTTCGCCGATTCGATCAGCGAGACCTCGAGGGCCTGACGCTCGGTCAGGCGGAGGCCGGCGGGCATGGGCGCGACCTTGCCGTTCTGCGCCAGATAGGAGTCGTAGAGCGCCTCGTCGTCCGCGTCGAACGTGATGGTCGGACCGTCTCCGCCATCCAGGGGCCGCTCGTCGAGCACGACCAGCGCGCTGACGACCTTGCTGATGCTGGCGATGGGACGGGCGCGATCGTCGCCGCTCGTCGTGAGGCTGTCGTCGTAGCCGAGGGCCTGCACGGCCGTCGCCCCGTAGCCGGGGAACGTCAGATCGGGGGCCGCCTGCTCGGGCGCCTCGAAGGTCGAGGCCGTCGCCGCCGCGGGCGAGGTGGGGCCGAGCAGCATGACCGACGTGTACGACCCGGCGACCACGACCAGCGCCGTGAGGGCGGCGACGACCCCGCGCCGACGGCGCCGTGCGCCGAGCCGCGACCCGGCGGTGGGGCCGGTCGCAGCCGTCATCGCTCGACGGACGTCATCGTGGGCACCCGGAGCGCCCAGAGGGCCACCGCCGAAGCGGCCGCGACGTTGAGGCTGTCGACGCCGTGCAGCATGGGGATCGTGACGACGACGTCGGACGATCGCAGGGCGGCGCGGCTCAGTCCGTCGCCCTCGGTCCCGAGCAGCAGCGCCACCTTCTCGGGAGGGTCGGCGGAGTAGGCGTCGAGGGGCACCGCGTCGTCGGACAGCGCGAGGGCGGCCACCTCGAAGCCCGCCGCCCGCAGCAGGTCGCCGCCTTCGGGCCACTCCGGGAGGCGCGTCCACGGGACCTGCAGGACGGTGCCCATGCTGACGCGCACGCTCCGGCGGTAGAGCGGATCGGCGCATCGGGGCGTGACGAGCACGGCGTCCGCCCCGAGTCCGGCGACGGCCCGGAAGATGGCCCCGACGTTGGTGTGGTCGACGATGTCCTCGAGCACGACGACCCGTCTGGCGTCGGCGAGGACCGCGGCGACGTCGGGGAGTGCGGGGCGGTGCATCGCCGCGAGGGCCCCGCGGTGCAGGTGATACCCCGTCAGGGTCTCGAGCAGGGCCGCGTCGCCGATGAAGATCTCGCCCTCGAAGTCGGCGACCAGAGGCTCGATGTCCGCGAGCCAGCGCTCCGTCATGAGCACAGACCGGGGCACATGGCCCGCCCGCAGGGCCCGCTCGATGACCTTCGACGACTCCGCGATGTAGAGCCCGCCCTCGGGTTCGCTCACCCGGCGCAGCGCGACGTCCGTGAGTCGGCGGTAGTCGGCGAGGGCCGGGTGGTCGAGATCGGTGATGCGGGTGATGCGCACGGGGCTCCGGAGGCGGTGGGGTCCGGGCCGAGGTCGGCTGACGGAGACGAAACGGGAGGTGACGACGTTTAGGCTAACGTCCACGGATCGGAAGGAGCCTCGATGGTCTCGAACACCACGCCCCGGGGCGGGAGCGTCGTCGATCCCCCTCTCGACGCCGAGGCCCTAGACGAGGCGGTGGGGCTCCTGCGGGGTCGGCGGGTGGCGGTCCTGACCGGGGCCGGCGTCAGCACCGACTCGGGGATCCCCGACTACCGCGGCGCCGGGGCGCCGCCGCGCAACCCGATGACCTTCCAGCAGTTCCTGTCGAGCGACCGGTACCGCAAGCGCTACTGGGCGGGCAGCCACCTGGGCTGGAAGGCCTTCCGCGCGTCCGAGCCGAACCGCGGCCATCGCGCCCTCGCGGAGCTCGAGCGCGCCGGGGTGACGAACGGCGTGGTGACGCAGAACGTCGACAACCTGCACGTGCGGGCGGGCTCGCAACGGGTCGTCGATCTGCATGGCACGGTCGACCGCGTCGTCTGCCTGACCTGCGGCCAGTCGTTCGCCCGCGACATGGTCTCGTCTCGTCTGGCCGAGGCGAACCCGTGGCTCGAGCACCCCGAGAGCGTGCGGCTCGCCCCGGACGGCGATGTCGAGGTGGACGACATCGACGCCTTCGAGGTGCCCGTCTGCACCGTCTGCGGCGGCATGCTCAAGCCCGACGTGGTGTTCTTCGGCGAGTTCGTGCCCGTCGAGCGGTTCGCCGAGGCCCGTTCCCTGGTCGTCGGGGCCGAGGCCCTGCTGATCGCCGGGTCCTCGCTGGTCGTCAACTCGGGCATCCGGCTGCTCGATCAGGCCACCCGGCGGAGACTGCCGGTCGTCGTCGTGAACCGCGGCGTCACCAAGGGCGACGGCCGAGCGGCGGTTAAGCTGAACGCCGGCACGTCGGAGACCCTGGCGGCCCTCGCGGAGCGACTGATCCCCTGACCCGTTCCGCCGATCGGAGGAACCCGCGTGACTCTTCTCTACCTCGTGCGCCACGGCGAGACCGACTGGAACCGCGCGAGGCGCATCCAGGGCGCCACCGACATCCCCCTGAACGACCTGGGCCGCTCGCAGGCCCGTGAGGCCGGTGCGCTGCTCGCGCGACGCCGCGTCTCGGCCGTCGTCGCGAGCCCGCTGTCGCGGGCCGCCGAGACGGGCGCCATCATCGCCGAGGTCCTGGGCCTCGCTCCGCCGACGCATGCGGCCGCACTCGCCGAGCGCCGGTACGGCGAGGCCGAGGGTCTCACCGGAACCGAGGTCGAGACCCGGTTCCCGACCGGAACGCCGGTGCCCGGTCGCGAGAGCCGCCGCGATCTCGTCGCGCGGGTCCTGCCCGCACTGGACGACATCGCCCGCTCCCACGCCGGCGGTCTGGTGGTGGTGGCCACGCATGGCGCCGTGATCCGAGCCGTCGTCAATCACGTCTCGCCCGAGACCGAGGCCCATGTCGGCGTGCCGATCCGCAACGGCTCGATCCACTCCTTCGTGTCCGACGGGGGCGGTCTCGTGCTCCGCGAGTTCGACGACCCCATCGAGCTCGAGTCCGAGCGCCCGGGGACGTTCGACTTCGAGTACCAGAACGCTCTCGAGAACGGGGCGAGCGGGAGGGACTGAACCGCGACTCCTCGGTCAGGCCGTCGGCTCGGCGGCGCCCGTCGACGCGACCGAGGCGAGCACGGCGGCCAGAGCGGCCGCCGAGGCGTCCCAGTCGAATCGCGAGGCCTGCTCGACCGAGGCCCTCGACCGCGACGCCCACTCCGACTCGAGACGTCTCACGGCGGCGGCGATCGAGGCCGGGGACTCCGGGTCGAAGTACAGGGCGGCCTCTCCCCCGATCTCCCGGAAGATCGGTATGTCGCTGACGACGGCGGGCGTGCCGAGCGCCATCCCCTCGACGATCGGGATGCCGAACCCCTCGGCGCGCGACGCCGTCACGACGGCCGTCGCACGCCTCAGCACGTCGTGGTACTCGTCGTCCCCCACCCCGTGATGAAACACGAGCGCGTCACGGGGCGCCAGAGCGGACAGGGAGGCGCGCTCGCGCTCGGACACCCGGCTCATCAGATGCAGCCGGTACCCGTCGAGCAGGGGCAGCGCCCTCACGAGCGCGGACACGTTCTTGTACGGCATGAACGACCCCATGTAGACGAGGTCGCGGCGCTCCGGTGCGGTGCGCGGCGCGCTCGGTGCCACCGGGTCGGTGGCGTTCCCGACGACCGTGACGGGCCGACGCGTCAGGCGGTGTCGGCGCATCTCGTCGCGCGTCGTCCGGCTGACCGTGACCACCGCGTCGGCCCGGTCGAGCAGCAGACGCTGGGGCCACCAGGCGAGGTGATACAGCCGCCACAGCAGACGGATCGGCAGCGCGAACTCGGGCGGCGGGGTGCGGTTCGTGTAGTAGATCAGATCGTGCAGGGTGAGGACGAGGGGGTACCGGCGTCCGAACGAGCCCATGGTCTGCATCGGCGACCAGACGACGTCGGGTCGCAGACGATTGACCTGCAGCGCGACGAGCGGCTCGAGCGGGCTCGTCGGCGAGCTGATGACGACGTGGGGTCGGTCGGGCAGCTTCTCGAGCTGACGGGGATCGTTGACGAGCAGCGTGACGTCGTGGGTCTCGGCCAGCGCCCCGACGACACCCGCCGTGAAGCGGCTGATGCCGTCGTGACGGCCGACGCGGACGTACCGGCAGTCGGCGACGATCCTCATCGGACGAAGGCCTCGACGGCCGCGGCGGCCTCACGGGGCTTCTCGTAGTGGATCAGGTGCCCGACCCCGTCGATGACGTCGAGGGTGGCGTCGGGGAACAGCGCGCGCAGCTCGTGCTGGGCCGGGAGCGCGGTGATGTCGTCGCGATCGGCCGCGATCAGCAGCGTCGGCACGTCGACCCGGGCCGCGTACGAGCTGACGTCGCTCGAGACCGAGGCACGGAAGGCGTCGAGGACGACCCGACGATCCGCGAAGCGCGAGAAGTACGCGTCGTGCTGGTCGTGGATCCACCGCCGGAGTCCCCGGTCGCGCGTCTTGACCATCGCGAGGCTCGTGAACCGGGTCACCAGGGCGCTCTGCAGGGCCGCGAGCCCGGCGCGTTCGGGAAGGGCGGCCCCGGCCCAGTAGTAGAGGACGGCCAGCCGCGTCACGACGCCGCGAGGACCGCGCAGCGCCGGCGCGGCGATCGGATTGACGAGGACGAGGCGGGAGGCGCGGAGTCCGTCCGCCAGCGCGGCCGAGGTCACGATCGACCCGAACGAGTGACCCAGCACGACGACGTCGTCGCCGAGTCCCAGCGCGGCGACGAAGGCGGTCAGCCACCGCGCGTAGGCGGCGACCGTGTGCTCCCCCGTCAGAGGCGACGACTCGCCGAAGCCCGGGAGGTCGGGCATCACGACGCGGACGCCGGTGAGATGGGCGACCACCGGCTCGAGACCGTGGTGATCCCCTCGGAAGCCGTGGACCGCGACGATCGTGACCCGCGCCTCCTCGGCATCGGGTGTCTCGTAGATCCAGTAGCGCGTCGAACTCCCGCCGACGTCGACGACGTGCTCGGAGACGTCGGAGGCGGCCAGGCGCGAGCGGTAGGGAGACGGGACGCGGGGCTCTCGGACGATCACCCGGCGAGTCTACGAGTCGGATCCGAACGCGATGCGCGAAGCCGCGCGCGCCACCGTAGAGTGACACGGGTGAGCTTCACTGCCCCGATCCAGCAGCCCGGACTGACCCTCGACCCGAACTGGCACCGTCGTGCCGTCTTCTACGAGGTGATGGTCCGATCCTTCGTCGACAGCAACGGGGACGGGGCGGGTGACCTGCAGGGACTCCACTCCCGTCTGGACTACCTGCAGTGGCTCGGAGTCGACGCCCTCTGGCTGCCGCCGTTCTTCCAGTCGCCGCTGCGCGACGGCGGATACGACATCGCCGACTACAAGTCGATCCTGCCCGAGTTCGGCACGCTCGACGAGTTCCGCGACCTCGTCACCAAGGCGCACGAACGCAACATGCGCATCGTCATCGACATGGTGCTGAACCACACCTCCGACCAGCACGAGTGGTTCCAGCAGAGCCGCGAGGACCCCGAGGGCCCCTACGGCGACTTCTACGTCTGGCGCGACACCGACGACGAGTACGAGAACATCCGCGTCATCTTCGTCGACACGGAGGAGTCCAACTGGACCTTCGACCCCGTGCGGCGCCAGTTCTTCTTCCACCGCTTCTTCTCGCACCAGCCGGACCTCAACTTCGAGAACCCGGCCGTCCAGGAGGCCGTCTTCGACGTCGTCCGGCACTGGCTGTCGATGGGCGTCGACGGGCTCCGTCTCGACGCCATCCCCTACCTCTTCGAGACGGAGGAGGGCAACGGCGAGGGCGAGCCGGCCACCCACGAGTTCATCAGGCGACTGCGCGCCATGGTCGACGAGGAGTTCCCCGGCCGGGTGCTGATCGCCGAGGCGAACCAGTGGCCGGCCGAGACGGCGGCGTTCTTCGGCACCGAGGACGAGCCCGAGTGCCACATGGCGTTCGACTTCCCCGTCATGCCCCGCATCTTCTACTCCCTGCGCGCCCAGCACGGCGGCGAGCTCAAGCGCATCCTGTCCGAGACGACCGAGGTCCCCCCGGGGGCCGCCTGGGCGGTCTTCCTGCGCAACCACGACGAGCTGACCCTCGAGATGGTGAGCGAGGAGTACCGGCAGGCCATGTACGGCTGGTACGCGTACGACCCGCGCATGCGCTCCAACATCGGCATCCGTCGTCGCCTCGCGCCGCTGCTCGACAACTCCCGTGCCGAGCTCGAACTCGTGCACGCCCTGCTCTTCGCCCTCCCCGGCAGCCCGTTCCTGTACTACGGCGACGAGATCGGCATGGGCGACAACATCTGGCTGCCCGACCGCGACTCGTCGCGGACGCCCATGCAGTGGACGCCCGACCGCAACGCCGGGTTCTCGACCGCCGATCCGGGCAAGCTGTTCCTGCCCGTCGTGCAGTCGCTCGTCTTCAACTACAACCTGGTCAACGTCGAGAGCCAGCTGGCGCAGTCGCGCTCGCTGCTCCACTGGATCCGCAACGTGATCCACGTGCGGAAGGCGCACCCCACCTTCGGCATGGGGACCCTCTCGGTGCTCGACACCGACCACGAGTCGGTGCTCTCGTTCGTCCGCTCGTACGAGGGGTCCGAGACGCAGTTCGGCGACTCTGCCGAAGACATCCTGTGCGTCTTCTCGTTCGCTCACAACCCGACGTCGGTCACGATCCACGCCCCGCAGTTCGCGGGTCGGACGCTCTACGACCTCTTCGGCGGAGCCCAGTTCCCCTCGCTCGACGACGAGGGTCGCGTGACGCTCACCCTCGGCACGCAGGCGTTCTTCTGGCTCCACGTCGGTGACGTGCCGAACACCGGGCAGGGCGTCGTCGGTGGTGCCTCCTAAACTCGAGGCGTGACCGACACCGACCTCTCCCCGACCCCGACCGCATCATCGGACGCGGTCGCGTCCGGTGAGCCGATCCCCGTCGGCCCCGTGCCGACCGAGTGGTGGAAGGCACTCGGCGTCTTCGACCTCGAGACGACCGGCATCGACGTCGAGACGGCCCGGATCGTCACCGCGCACGTCGGTCTGATCGACGCCGACGGCACGAGCATCGCGCATGGCGCCTGGCTAGCCGATCCCGGCATCGAGATCCCCGAGCAGGCGAGCGCCGTGCACGGCATCTCGACCGAGCAGGCTCGGGCCGAGGGGCGTCCGGCGGCCGAGGTCGTCGCCGAGGTCGTGGCGGCCGTCAGGGCCGTCTTCGCCCGTGGCGTGCCTCTCGTCGTGTACAACGCGCCGTACGACCTGACCCTCCTCGACCGTGAGGCGCGGCGACACGGCATCGAGCCCCTGGGCGACGTGAGCGCCATCGGCTGCGTCGTCGACCCGCTCGTCATCGACAAGGCCGTCGACCGGTACCGGAAGGGCAAGCGGACTCTCGAGGCGGCGGCCGAGGTCTACGGGGTCAGCCTCGACGACGCCCACGACGCGGGGGCGGATGCGATCGCGGCGGGCCGGGTGGCCCAGGCCATGGCCCGGAAGTTCCCGGATCAGCTCGCGGTGCCGTCGACCGATTTGCACGACCAGCAGATGGGCTGGTGCGCGACGCAGGCCGAGAGCTTCCAGCAGTACATGCGACGCAGCAAGGATCCCACGTTCACGGCCTCGGGCGAGTGGCCCCAACGGTCCGCAGGACTCTGACCCGGGTCTCGCGCGTCCTGATCCCCCGAGCCGGCATCACCGTCCGGCGACTCCGGATCGCGCTGGCTGCACAGACGGAACGGGGCGGCCCACCGAAGTGGACCGCCCCGTTCGACGTCTGAGGCCGGAGCCTACTTGCCGAAGTTCTTGTAGCGCGAGTTGAACTTCTCGACGCGACCGGCCGAGTCGAGGATGCGCTGCTTGCCCGTGTAGAACGGGTGCGACTCGGACGAGATCTCGACGTCGATGACCGGGTAGGTCTCACCGTCGAGCTCGATGGTCTTGTCGCTGGTCGTCGTGGAGCGCGTCAGGAACGTGGCGCCCGATGCGAGGTCGCGGAAGACGATCTGCTTGTACTCGGGGTGGATGTCGGTCTTCATGATTGTCCTAGGTCTAGCGAACGAGTGATGGAGTTGATGTCGGGGGGACGTTGCCGTCGTGGCACCGGGACGTGAGTCCGTGACCAGCTATGAACGATACCAGACGTGCGGCCCGGAACGCAGGAGGCGCGGGTCAGCCGGCCGCGCGCGCCGAGTACCGGCCGTCGCGCACCTCGACCTCGAGCGTCACGCCGAAGGTCGAGCCGAGCGTCTCCGCGGTGAGGACGTCCGCGAGGGGGCCCGCGGCGACGACGGACCCGCGGTCGAGGAGGAGCGCGTGGGTGAAACCGCGGGGCACCTCCTCGACGTGGTGGGTCACCATGACGATCGCCGGGGCGTCGTGGGACTGCGCGTAGCCCGAGAGCATCTGGAGAAGCTCCTCACGCGCGCCGAGGTCGAGGCTGGCGGCCGGCTCGTCGAGCAGGAGGAGCTCGGGGTCGGTCATCACCGCACGGGCGATCTGGACGCGCTTCTGCTCGCCGTCGCTCAGCTCGCCGAAGGTCCTCTCGGCGAGGTGGTCGAGATTCCACTCGTCGAGCACGCGATGCGCGCGGCGCACGTCGACGTTCTCGTACTCCTCGTTCCAGCGCCCGGTGACGGAGTAGGCGGCCGTCAGGACGACGTCCACGACCTTCTCCTTGGCGGGGATGCGGCGGGCGATCGTCGTCGAGGCGAAGCCGATGCGCGGTCGCAGATCGAAGAGGTCGACCGTCCCGAGGTCGCCGCCGAGCACCTCGGCGGTGCCGGACGAGGGGTGCGACTGGGCCGCGGCGACCTGGAGCAGCGAGCTCTTGCCGGCGCCGTTCGGGCCGAGCACGACCCAGCGCTCGTCGGACTCGACCGTCCAGTTGACGGAGTCGACGACGGCGGTGCCGCCCCGGACGATCGAGACATCGGACAGCTGAAGGACGGTAGGCATGCGATCAGCCTATCGACGCAGACCCGAGTAGACCTCGAGGGTCCGCTCGGCGATCCGCGACCACGAGAACTCGGCTTCGGCCCGCATGCGCCCGGCGCGCCCCATGAGCTTCGCGAGCCCCGGGTCGGAGACCACGTCGGTGAGGATCCCCGCCAGATCGCGCACGAAGCGATCGGGGTCGGTGGGGGTCCCGGTGCCGTCCTGGACCTGATCGAGGGGCACCACCCGACCGGTGAGACCGTCGGCGACCACCTCGGGGATCCCGCCGGTGCCGGAGCCCACGACGGGCACGCCGCAGGCCATGGCCTCGAGGTTGACGATGCCGAGAGGCTCGTAGATCGACGGGCAGACGAAGGTCGTCGCGGAGGTCAGGACCGCGCTCAGCTCGTGGCGGGGCAGGACGCGATCGATCCAGACCACACCCGTGCGCGCCTCCTGCAGCTCGTGGACGAGCCCGGTCACCTCGGCCATGATCTCGGGAGTGTCCGGGGCGCCCGCGCAGAGAACCAGCTGGACGTCGGGCGGCAGGAGCCGGGCCGCCCGCAGCAGGTAGGGCAGACCCTTCTGACGCGTGATGCGCCCGACGAAGACGACGGACGGTCGGTCGGGATCGATCCCGAGGTCGCGGAGGACCCCCTCGTCGCTGACGGGACGCCACGCGTCGAGGTCGATGCCGTTGTAGACGACGCTGACCTTGCCCTCGTCGATCGTCGGGTACGACCGGAGGATGTCGCGGCGCATGCCCTCGCTCACGGCGATGACGGCGTCGGCGGTCTCGTAGGCCTGTCTCTCGATCCAGCTCGACACGCGGTAGCCGCCGCCGAGCTGCTCGGCCTTCCACGGCCGGAGGGGCTCGAGACTGTGCGCCGTCAGGACGTGAGGCACATCGTGCAGCATCTGCGCCAGCTGCCCGGCCGCGTTCGCGTACCAGGTGTGGCTGTGCACGACATCGGCTCCGGCGACGTCCTGCGCGGCGAGGAGATCGCTGCCGAGGGTCCGGAGGGTGGGGTTGGCGGAGGCCAGCGCCGGCAGCTCCGGGTAGCCCGTGGTGCCGGGCTCGTCGTCGACGTCGCCGAGGGCTCTCACCCGGACGTCGATGGACTCCCGGAGGGCCTTGACGAGCTCGACGACGTGGACGCCGGCGCCTCCGTAGACGTTCGGCGGATATTCCTTGGTGATGACATCGACTCGCACGAGAGTCACCGTAGTCGCGCGGCGACGAAACGTGCCATTCTGACCCCATGGCATCAAAGAAGATCTTCGGCATCGTCCTCGCCGGTGGAGAGGGCAAGCGACTCATGCCCCTCACGGCCGACCGGGCCAAACCGGCCGTCCCGTTCGGCGGCAACTACCGACTGATCGACTTCGCGCTGTCGAACCTCATCAACTCCGGACTGCGTCAGATCGTCGTGCTGACCCAGTACAAGTCGCACAGTCTCGACCGCCACGTCTCGCAGACCTGGTCGATCGAGGGGCTCCTCGGCGCCTACGTCGCGTCGGTCCCGGCCCAGCAGCGACTGGGCAAGCGCTGGTTCGCCGGCAGTGCCGACGCGATCCTCCAGAGTCTCAACCTGCTGCGTGACGAGAAGCCGGACATCGTCGTCGTCGTCGGCGCGGACCACGTCTACCGGATGGACTTCTCGCAGATGATCGAGGCGCACATCGCCTCGGGGGCCGGTGTCACGGTCGCGGCCATCCGCCAGCCCATCTCCCTCGCCGACCAGTTCGGCGTGATCGAGGTCGACTCCGACGACCCCACGCGCATCGGGCGGTTCCTGGAGAAGCCGAAGGACGCCACGGGTCTGCCGGACTCCCCCGACGAGATCCTCGCCTCGATGGGCAACTACGTCTTCGACGCGGACGTCCTCATCGACGCGGTCCTGCGCGACGGCGAGAACCCCGAGTCGGATCACGACATGGGGGGCGACATCGTCCCGGACTTCGTCTCCCGCAAGGACGCCGCGGTCTACGACCTGAACCGCAACGAGGTCCCCGGCTCGACGGAGCGCGACCGGTACTACTGGCGCGACGTCGGCACGATCGACTCGTTCTACGACGCGCACCGCGACCTCATCTCCGCCCTGCCGATCTTCAACCTGTACAACACCGACTGGCCGATCTTCAGTCAGCAGCTCAACTCGCCCCCGGCGAAGTTCGTGCGAGACGGGCACGGGAACCTCGGGACGACCATCGACTCGATCGTCTCGCTCGGCTCCCTGCTCTCGGGCGCTCACGTCGAGCGCAGCGTGCTGGGGCCGTGGAGCACCCTCGACTCGGGATCCCGTGTCGTCGACTCCGTGGTGTTCGAGCGGGCGCACATCGGGCCGAACGCGACCGTCAACCGGGCGATCCTCGACAAGGACGTCGTCATCGCCGAGGGAGCCTCGGTCGGCGTCGATCACGAGGCCGACCGGGCCAGGGGCTTCACGGTGACGCCGTCGGGCATCACGGTGGTGGGCAAGGGCGTCCGGGTCGACCAGTAGTCATCCGTTTCCACGGGCACCTCTAGGCTGAGCGGGTGCCGCGCTTCCTGACAGTCCTCGATGTCGACTCCACCCTCATCCGGGACGAGGTCATCGAGCTCCTGGCCGAGGCTGCCGGGGTGCGCGACGAGGTGGCGGGCATCACGGACAGGGCGATGGCCGGTGAGCTCGATTTCGCCGAGAGCCTCGCCGCCCGTGTCGCGACGCTCGCCGGGCTGCCCGTCTCCGTCTTCGCCGAGGTATCGGAGCGCCTCCGTCCCACTGGCGGTGCTGATCGACTCGTCGAGGTCGTCCGGTCTCACGGAGGCGTGGTCGGGGTCGTCTCCGGCGGTTTCCACGAGACCCTCGACCCCCTGGCCGGTCGCCTCGGTCTCGATCGCTGGCGCGCCAACCGGCTCGGCGTCGTCTCCGGCCGTCTGACGGGCGAGACCACCGGTCCGATCATCGATGCGGCGGCCAAGGCCGAGTCCCTGAGGACGTGGGCCGAGGAGTTCGGCATCCCCCTGGACCGGACCATCGCGATCGGCGACGGCGCGAACGACCTCGAGATGATGCGCGTCGCGGGTCTCTCGATCGCCTTCAACGCGAAGCCCGTGGTGCGCGCTCAGGCCGATCTGGTCGTGGCCGACCGTGAACTCTCGCAGGTGCTCGCCGTCATGGGACTCTCATCGCGGTGACGAGCCCAGGAGGCGCGGCTCGTCCGAGCGGACCCGCGCCTTCGTCCTCGTCCGTCGCGTCAGTGGCCCATGCCGAGGCCGCCGTCGACGGGGATCACGGCACCTGAGATGTAGGCGGAGTCGTCGCCGGCCAGCCAGGTGATCGTCTTCGCGACCTCGGCCGCGCTGCCGTACCGACCGGCAGGGATGACCTTCTTGTAGTCGTCCTGGACGTCGTCGGGCAACGCGGCGGTCATGTCCGTCTCGATGAAGCCCGGAGCGATCACGTTCGCGGTGATCCCCCGGCCGCCGAGCTCACGGGTGAGCGAGCGGGCGAAGCCGATGAGAGCGCTCTTCGAGGCGGCGTAGTTGGTCTGACCGGCGCCGCCGTAGAGACCGACCACGCTGGAGACCAGGAGGATCCGGCCGAAGCGGGCTCGGATCATGTTCTTCGACGCCCGCTTGACCACGCGGAACGCTCCCCCGAGGTTGGTGTCGACCACCGACGAGAAGTCCTCCTCCGTCATGCGCATGAGGAGGACGTCCTTGGTGATGCCGGCGTTGGCGACCACGACCTCGACGGGGCCGAGCGCGGCCTCCACCGTGGTGAACGCGGTGTCGACGGACGCCGGGTCGGTCACGTCGGCGATGACCGTGAGCGAACCCTCCGGTCCGCTGCCGCTCCGCGCGGTGACGGCGACTCGGTGGCCTGCTGCCACGAACTCCTCGGCGATCGTGTAGCCGATCCCTCGGTTGCCTCCGGTGATGAGGACTGTTCGGGGGGTGTTCATGGGTGTCTCCTCGATGCGATCTGATGCGGCCCGGTCGACGGGCCATCCTCCAGCCTACTGTCGGCTCGACGCCGTACGATCTGTCCAGGCGCCCGACCGAGACGCACCCAGAGTTCGTGAGTGAATTGAAGACATCGCAACCGATCACCTCGCTTCCGCCGTCGCCGGCGGACGATCGTCATGCCCGGATGATCCGCTACCTCGTGGCCATGGGCATCCGGATCGTCTGCATCGCCCTGTGCTTCGTGATCCCGCTCAGCTGGTGGACGCTGCTCCCCGTGGCGGGAGCCGTGCTCATCCCCTACTTCGCCGTCGTGCTGGTCAACGTCGGACACGACCCCGGCCAGAGCGTCGAGCGACCGGGCGCGATCGAGACCTACCGGCAGCCCGCGCAGCCCTGGGCGCCCCCGACGGCGACGCCGAGCTGGCACGAGCCGAGCAGCGACGACGGCTCCGATCGGCGTGCCCCGAAGGGCGACGTCTGATGCTCGGTCTCGGAGCCGTCGGCCCGGACGACGTGCAGTGCTCCCGCGCCGGGTGCGCAGCCGTCGCGACCCGTGCGGTGAACTGGCGCAACCCGAAGATCCACGGCATCGACCGGGTCAAGGTCTGGTCGGCGTGCGACGAGCACGTCGACTTCCTCCAGGAGTTCCTGCTCGCGCGGGACTTCCCCGTCGTGGTCACGGCCGTCGGCGTCGAGGTGGAGTCGGTCGGGGCGGCCACATGACCGGGTTCCGGTTGCTGCTGTCGAAGAAGTGGCTCGGATACCTCGGGGTCGTCGTGGCCTTCGCGCTGATCTGCGCCATGCTCGCGAACTGGCAATGGAACCGTCACGAAGAGAAGATGGCGGTCGTGCATCAGCTGGAGCAGCGTTACGACGCTCCGCCGGTCCCGGTCGAGGCGGCTCTGCCCGGGGCGTCGTCCTACGATCCGGGCGCCGAGTGGCAGCCGGTCGAGATGCGCGGACGGTACCTCGTCGACGAGACGCTCCTGGTGCGCAATCGCCCCTACAACGGGCAGCCCGGTTTCGCCGTGCTCGTCCCGTTCCAGGTCGACGGCGGGCGGGTCTTCGTCGTCGACCGCGGATGGGTGCCCACAGGCAACGATCAGGACGCTCCCGACGTCGTTCCGGCGCCCCCGACGGGGCAGGTCACCGTCGTGGCGCGGATCAAGCCGGGAGAGCCCGCCGTGGGCGACCGCACGGCCGTCGCCGGGACGAACCAGATCGCGACCATCCAGTTGAGCGAGGTCCAGAAGCGGGTCGATCGGGAGATCTACTCGGCTGCCTACGGACAGCTCCTCTCCGAGGACCCGACCCCGGCGACGACCCCGGTCAAGTACGCCGAGCCGGAGATCGACACGGGGCTCAACCTCTCGTACTTCGTGCAGTGGATCATGTTCGCGGCCGGCGCGTTCCTGTTCCTCTTCTACGTCATCCGACAGGAGCAGCGCAACAGCCGGGCCGATGCCGACGAGGCGGCCGAGGCGGAGCGAGAGAGCGACGCGCGCCTCGACGAACGGCCCCGTCGAGGCGCGCGACCGCGGACGCGCGCCCGACATGACGACGACGTCGAGGATGAGATCCTCGACGCCGTCTCGCGGTGAGGCCGAGAGCCTCGGCCCTCAGGCGAGGTTGATGAGCTCGCTGTAGTCCGGGGTCCAGTGGTCCTCCGTGCCCTCGGGCATGATGAGGACGCGCTCCGGGTTCAGAGCCTCGACGGCACCCTCGTCGTGGCTGACCAGGACCACGGCGCCTTCGTAGTTGGCGAGGGCGTCCAGGATCTCGAGGCGGCTGGCGGGGTCGAGGTTGTTCGTGGGCTCGTCGAGCAGCAGGACGTTGGCCCCGGACACGACGATCATCGCGAGAGCGAGGCGCGTCTTCTCACCACCGGACAGGACGCCGGCGGGCTTGGCGGAGTCGTCCCCCGTGAACAGGAACGAGCCGAGCACCCGGCGCGCCTCCATCTCGGTGATGTTCGGCGAGGAGGACACCATGTTCTCGAGCACGCTGCGCTTGACGTCGATCGTCTCGTGCTCTTGCGCGTAGTAGCCCACCCGGAGCCCGTGCCCCGGCTCGAGCTGGCCGGTGTCGGGCTCGTCCACGCCGGCGAGGATGCGCAGCAGGGTCGTCTTGCCGGCACCGTTGAGCCCGAGGATGACCACCTTGGACCCGCGGTCGATCGCCAGGTCGACAGCCGTGAAGATCTCGAGCGAGCCGTAGCTCTTCGACAGGTTGGAGGCCATGAGGGGCGTCTTGCCGCACGCGACCGGGGTCGGGAACCTGAGCTTCGCGACGCGATCGACGGCACGCACCTCGTCCAACCCGGCGAGGAGCTTCTCGGCCCGGGCGACCATCTGGTGGGCGGCCGCCGCCTTGGACGCCTTCGCTCCGAAGCGGGCGGCCTGCTTCTGCAGAGCCGACGCCTGCTTCTCGGCGTTCGAGCGCTCCTTCTTGCGGCGCTCCTCGTCGGCGGCGCGTTGACGCTGGTAGTTCCGCCATCCCATGTTGTAGATGTCGATGGCCTGGCGGTTCGCATCGAGGTAGAAGACGCGGTTCACGACCTCCTCCACGAGCTCGATGTCGTGACTGATCACGATGACCCCGCCCTGGTAGGTCTTGAGGTACTCGCGGAGCCAGACGACCGAATCGGCGTCGAGGTGGTTGGTCGGCTCGTCGAGGATCATGGTGTCGGCGGCCGAGAACAGGATGCGCGCCAACTCGATGCGACGTCGCTGACCACCCGACAGGGTCGACAGGGGCTGTTCGAGGATGCGGTCGGGGAGGCTGAGGTTGCTGGCGATCGAGGCCGCCTCGGCCTCGGCGGCGTATCCGCCGAGGGCGTTGAAGCGATCGTCGAGGTCGCCGTAGCGCTTCATCGCACGCGCCGCGACGGCGGGGTCGTCGCTGCCCATCTCGATCGAGGCCTCCTGGATGCCCAGGAGGATCTGACCGAGCCCGCGGGCGTCGAGGATGCGCGTGCGGGCGAGATCCTCGGGGTTGCCGCTGCGAGGGTCCTGCGGGAGGTAGCCGATCTCGCCCGTCTTCTCGATGGTGCCGCCGGTGGGCAGCGTCTCACCGGCGAGCGTCTTGGTCATCGTGGTCTTGCCGGCGCCGTTCCGGCCGACGAGGCCGATCTTGTCGCCCTTGTCGACGCGGAACGTCACGTCTTCCATCAGCAGGCGCGCGCCGACGCGGATCTCGAGGTCGTGCACGGAAAGCACAGCAGAAGTCCAATCGATTGGGGAGGTGTCCACAACGCCGCCCGCCGTTGGGTCGCCCCTAAAATGATCACATCGTGTCGTGAGGGGCCGTGCGCATGGGAGTCGACCCGCCCTCAGGCCGATCAACCTACCCATTCTAGGAGACTGCATGACGAACGCCACCGCAACGACCTCCCGGCCGGTGCTCGCCGACCGGTTCGTCACCTCGAGCCGCGCCACCGACGTGGCCCTCGTGCTCGGCGGCGTCGCCGTCGTCTCGGTGCTCGCGCAGGTCCAGGTCCCTCTGTGGCCCGTCCCCGTCACCGGTCAGACGCTCGGCGTCATGCTGGTCGGCGCGAGCCTCGGCGCCCGACGAGGAGCGCTCTCGCTCCTCACCTACCTCGTGCTCGGCGTCGCCGGACTCCCGATCTTCGCGGAGTTCACGGGCGGGCCGCTCAGCGTTCTCAAGCCGAGCTTCGGATTCGTCATCGGCTTCGTCTTCACCGCGGCCCTCATCGGCTGGCTCTCCGAGCGCGACTGGGACAAGCACTGGTTCCGCTCGGCCGCGGCCTTCTTCGCCGCGAGTCTCGTCCCCTTCGCCGTCGGACTCCCCTACCTCGCCGTGGTCCTCGCACAGCTCGGCTACCCGCACGACCCGGCGAGCGTCCTGGCCGCCGGTCTCTACCCGTTCATCGTGGGCGGTGTGGCCAAGTGGCTCATCGCCGCCGCTGCGCTCCCCCTCGCGTGGAGGATGCTCGACCGACGTTCACGCTGAGGCGGCCGGTCTCGAGCCGGTCTCCGCGCCTCCTCGGCATTCTCTTCCGAGAGCAGAAGAACCCCCGACCAGCACGTGGTCGGGGGTTCTTCTCGCTGGCGGTCTCAGATCGAGAAGCCGATGGAGCGCATCATGTCGCGCCCGTCGTCTGTGATCCGGTCGGGACCCCACGGCGGCATCCAGACCCAGTTGATGCGGAACGCGTCGACGACCCCGTCCAGAGCGTTGGCCGTATCAGCCTCGATGACGTCCGTAAGAGGACAGCCGGCCGAGGTGAGCGTCATGCTGATGATGAGCGCGTTCTCGTGCTCTTCGTCCATCGCCAGGTCGTAGATGAGACCGAGGTCGACGATGTTGACACCGAGTTCGGGGTCGACGACCTCCTTCAGCGCCTCGGCGACCTCGTCGAACTTCTCGGGTGCGAGGGCGACGGCCATGCTCAGCTCACCGCCGCGGCGGCTTCGGCGGCAGCCGCGGTGACGTAGCGGTCGTAGCCCTCGTCCTCGAGGCGATCGGCCAGTTCGGGCCCGCCCTGCTCGGCGACATGACCGTCGACGAAGACGTGGACGAAGTCCGGCTTGATGTACCGCAGGATGCGCGTGTAGTGCGTGATCATCAGCAGCCCGAGGCCGGTTTTGGCCTTCGCGCGGTTGACGCCCTCGGAGACGATCTTCAGCGCATCGACGTCGAGGCCGGAGTCGGTCTCGTCGAGGACGGCGAACTTGGGCTTCAGCAGTTCGAGCTGCATGATCTCGTGGCGCTTCTTCTCGCCTCCCGAGAAGCCCTCGTTGACGTTCCGCTCGGCGAAGGAGGGGTCCATCTTGAGGTCCGACATGTGCGTCCGCAGGTCCTTGACCCAGCTGCGGATCGCCGGAGCCTCGCCGTCGAGCGCCGTCTTGGCGGTGCGGAGGAAGTTCGCGACGGTCACGCCGGGGATCTCGACCGGATACTGCATGGCGAGGAAGAGCCCGGCCTTGGCCCGCTCGTCGACGGTCATGTCGAGGACCTCGCGGCCGTCGAGCAGGATGGAGCCGCCGTCGACGTTGTACCGCGGGTGTCCGGCGATCGTGTAGGCGAGCGTGGACTTGCCGGAGCCGTTCGGGCCCATGACGGCGTGGATCTCGCCCTCGTTGATGGTGAGGTCGACGCCCTTGAGGATGGGCTTGACGCCCTGGTCGGTGTCGATGCTGACCTTGAGGTCGCGGATCTCGAGAGTGGACATGATGCTTATTCCTTACTGCGCGACGCCCGCCGGCGAAGGCGTGGCACTGGTGTCGACGTACACGTCGCCGTCGACGACGGAGACGGCGAAGACCGGGACGGGTTCGTAGGCGGGGAGGGTCAACGGCTTGCCGGTGGTGAGCTCGAACTTGGACCCGTGAGCCCAGCACTCGAGCGTGTCGTCTTCGACGAACCCCTCGGCGAGCGAGATGTCGCCGTGGGTGCACGTGTCGCCGATCGCATGGATGACGCCCGCGCTGTCCTTGACGACGGCGATGGCGACACCGTCGACGACGACGCGGAGAGCCTGCGACGGGGTGACGTCGTCGGCGGCGCAGACCTTGACGGTCATCGGCGGACCGCCCCGGTGCCGGGTGCCTGGGTCAGTTCGACCTCGAGCGCGGCGATGAGTCGATCCTGGAGCCCGGGCTCGCCGATCTTCTGCACGACCTCGCTGAGGAACCCGAGGACGACCAGCCTGCGGGCCTCGTCTTCGGAGATCCCGCGCGACTGGAGGTAGAACAGGTGCTCGTCGTCGAAGCGACCGGTCGCACTGGCGTGACCGGCACCCTGGATGTCGCCGGTCTCGATCTCGAGGTTCGGGATCGAGTCGGCGCGGGTCCCCTCGCTGAGCACGAGGTTGCGGTTCTGCTCGTAGCTGTCGGTGCCCGGAGCCGTGCGTCCGATGAGGACGTCGCCGATCCAGACGGTGCGGGCACCCTCGCCCTGGAGGGCGCCCTTGTAGTTGACACGGCTGCGCGAGTTGGGGGCGTCGTGATTGACGTACACCTGCTGCTCGAGGTGCTGTCCGGCATCGGCGAAGTAGACGCCGTAGAGCTCCGTGTCGGAGCCCTGGCCGGCCAGGTGGGCCGACGGGTTCACGCGGACGATCGAACCGCCGAGGCTGACGACGAAGTGCTTGAGCTGCGCGTCACGACCGATCGTGGCGAAGTGGCTCGCCAGGTGAACGGCATCGTCGTCCCACTCCTGGAGGGTGACGACGGTGAGGTGCGCGCCGTCCTCGACCACGATCTCGACGTTCTCGACGAGCTGCGCTGCCCCGGTGTTCCGGAGGACGACGAGCGAGGTCGTGTGAGCCGCGGCGTGGATCAGCGTGTGCCCGGCCCGGGGTTCGCGGTCGAGTCCCGATCGGCCGATCGTGATGGTCGAGGGCTCCTCGCCGGTCAGCGAGACGAGCAGCACCTTCTCGGTGCTGGACCACGCATTGGCGGAGGCCTTGTCCTCCGGGGTGCCGGCGCGGCCCACCCGCGGGTCGGTGGGGTCGATCCAGTCGACCGTCGCCCCTCCGGTCTCCCGGGCCAGGTACGCGTAAGGGGACCCGTCGAGGACGCCGTCGATGAGGGGCCGGAGGCGCGTCACCGGGCTGAGCTTCCAGTCCACCTCGCGACCGGTCACCTCAGCGAACGCCGCGGGATCGGTCGATGAGAAGCGGGCCGACCTCGTCTGGACGGGGACGAGGCTCCAGCCGCCGTCGGTGTGGGCTCCGGCGCCGTGCTGCGTGCGCTCGGAGGTGCTGCTGTCTGTGGTGGTGGGTGCTGCGGCGGACATCTAGCCGACTGATCCTTCCATGCTCATCTCGATGAGCTTGTTGAGTTCGAGCGCGTACTCCATCGGGAGCTCGCGGGCGATGGGCTCGATGAATCCACGGACGATCATCGCCATGGCCTCGTCTTCGGCCATGCCGCGCGACATGAGATAGAAGAGCTGCTCCTCGCTGACCCGCGAGACGGTCGCCTCGTGACCCAGCTGCACGTCGTCGACGCGGATGTCGATCGCCGGATACGTGTCGGAGCGGGAGATCGTGTCGACGAGCAGCGCGTCGCACCGCACGGTGTTCGCGGAGTGGTGAGCCGACGGGTCGACGCGGATCTCGCCGCGGTACCCGGCGCGTCCGCCCCCTCGGGCGATCGACTTCGAGACGATCGACGAGGTCGTGTACGGAGCCATGTGGACCATCTTCGCGCCGGCGTCCTGGTGCT
This sequence comes from Frigoribacterium sp. Leaf263, assembly GCF_001422285.1. Classification (GTDB taxonomy): domain Bacteria; phylum Actinomycetota; class Actinomycetes; order Actinomycetales; family Microbacteriaceae; genus Frigoribacterium. The sequence goes on along the minus strand of NZ_LMMO01000003.1, from coordinate 847,487 downwards.
GGCCGGGACCGGCGAAGGCCACCGAGAGCGTCTCGCCCTTCGCGTGCTCGCCGACCAGGTAGATGGACGGGTACTTCATCGTCACCTTGGAGCCGATGTTGCCGTCGATCCACTCCATGGTCGCGCCCTCGTGGGCGATGGCGCGCTTGGTGACGAGGTTGTAGACGTTGTTGGACCAGTTCTGGATGGTCGTGTACCGCACGCGGGCGTTCTTCTTCACGATGATCTCGACGACGGCCGAGTGCAGCGAGTCCGACTTGTAGATCGGCGCCGTGCAGCCCTCGATGTAGTGGACGTAGCTGTCCTCGTCGGCGATGATCAGCGTCCGCTCGAACTGGCCCATGTTCTCGGTGTTGATGCGGAAGTACGCCTGCAGCGGGATCTCCACGTGCACGCCCTTCGGCACGTAGACGAACGAGCCGCCCGACCACACGGAGGTGTTGAGCGCGGCGAACTTGTTGTCTCCGGCGGGGATGACGGTGCCGAAGTACTCCTGGAACAGCTCGGGGTGCTCACGCAGCGCCGTGTCGGTGTCCATGAAGATGACGCCCTGCTCCTCCAGGTCCTCGCGGATCTGGTGGTAGACGACCTCGGACTCGTACTGGGCGGCGACGCCGGCGACGAGTCGATTGCGCTCCGCCTCGGGGATGCCGAGCTTCTCGTAGGTGTTCTTGATGTCGTCGGGGAGGTCGTCCCACGTCGTCGCCTGCTTCTCGGTGGAGCGGACGAAGTACTTGATGTTGTCGAAGTCGATGCCGGAGAGGTCGGCGCCCCAGGTCGGCATGGGCTTCTTCTCGAAGAGCGCGAGGCCCTTGAGGCGGTTCTTGAGCATCCACTCCGGCTCGCCCTTCAGGGCGGAGATGTCGGAGACGACCTCGGGAGACACTCCCCGGCGCGCCGAGGCGCCCGCGGCGTCGGAGTCGGCCCAGCCGAACTCGTACTGTCCCAGGCTCTCGAGCTCGGGTCGGTCGATCAACACGTCTGACATCTCTTACCTCTTCCTTCTGCTGGACCGAACACGGGGAGTCGGATGACCATTCCCGTGCTTTCCTGCGGACGCGCCTCGTCGAGACGCGCTCTCTTGGTGGCCCAGACACTCGCGATACGAGGTGAACACACCGTCGGGCGTGATCCACGCTCCAGACGACCTTATTCACGGCCGGATGACAGGTGTGCGTTGCCTAGACTTGAGCCGCGCGGAGTGGCCATGCCACCCGCTCGCACAGCGGTCTGAGCAGACCATCGGCGTCGTCGTCGACACCGTGCCGGGTTGTGTTCCTGAACCCGTTGATTCTACAGGTCGAAGCGCCGAAAGCGACGAAAGGCAACAGTTCGTGAGCAACACACAGGTGGGTCCCGCCGGAGCACTGTCCCGAGTGCGGTCGTGGCTGCCCACGACCGTCGACCGTCGTGTCCGCATCATCGCCTGGGCGTCCTTCGCCTGCCAGGTGCTGCTCATCGGCACAGGAGGCGCGGTGCGGCTCACCGGATCCGGGCTCGGCTGCCCGACATGGCCGCGGTGCACGGCCGACTCGTTCGTGAGCACGCCGGAGATGGGCATCCACGGCGTCATCGAGTTCGGCAACCGTCTGCTGACGTTCGTCCTGACGATCGTGGTGATCCTCGCCTTCCTCGCGGTGATCCGCATGCGGGCGGTGCGTCGCGACCTGTTCCTCCTGACGCTCGTCCAGGGGCTCGGCATCCCGTTCCAGGCCGCCCTCGGGGGCATCACCGTGCTCACCGGTCTGAATCCCTACATCGTCGGCGCCCACTTCGTGGTGTCGATCTTCCTCGTGGCGTTGACCACCGTCCTCCTCTGGCGTGTGCACCGAGGACCCCGCGGGTCGCACGCCGCGACACCCCGCGGCTACGCACGCCTGGTGCACGCCGCCGCCGGCGTGGTGGGCGTCACCGTCGTCGTCGGGATCCTCACGACGGGTTCCGGCCCGCACGCAGGCGACGCCGCGACTCCCCGCAACGGCCTGGACCCCGCCGTGATGGACCACGTGCACAGCTGGCCCGCCTACGCGACACTCGTGCTCACGCTCGCCATCGTCGCCTGGACCTTGCGGGCGGGACTCCCCCGTCGATTCCCCCTGCTGCTGCTCGGGGTGGAGCTCGTCCAGATCGCCGTGGGGATCACGCAGGCGCGCACCGGCCTCCCCCCGATCCTGGTCGGCTCGCACATGGTCCTCTCGGCGCTCCTCGTCGGCGCAATGACGGCGGTCGTGCTGTCGCTGCGGAACGAGCAGGCCCCGGATGAGATCGATGCGCCGGTGGCCGTGGAGGACGCTCGGGTCTGATCGCCCTCTCCCTGACGACCCACCGGGCCGGCGCTCGAGGCGCGTCTTAGGTACACGACGTGCTAACGACGGTCGTCGGACGGACGCACGAATGCCCCGGGCGCGAGCCCGGGGCATTCGTCTTCCGCTCTCCGAGTCGCCGCGTGACGGCGAGGTCGCAGACCTAGAACGGGAGCAGCGGGTCGATCCCGACGGCGATGAAGAGCAGGGTCAGATACGTGATGGAGCTGTGGAACACGCGCATGGGGCGGACCTCGGCGACGTGCTGGATGGCCCGACTGTAGAGACGGTGCGCCTCCCAGATGAACCAGAGGCCGCTGGACGCGGCGACGACGGTGTAGAGCACGCCCATGCCGGCGACCGGGACGAGCAGGAGGGAGCAGACGACGGTCGCCCAGGCGTACAGGATGACCTGCAGCCCGACGATCGACCGGCCACGGACGACGGCGAGCATGGGGACGTCGGCCGCCGCGTAATCGTCCCGGTACTTCATCGAGAGCGGCCAGTAATGCGGAGGCGTCCACAGGAAGATCACCATGAAGAGGATGACGGGCGTCCAGGTGAGGCTGCCGGTCACGGCGGCCCAGCCGATCAGGACGGGCATGCACCCCGCGATGCCGCCCCAGACGATGTTCTGCGGGGTGCGGCGCTTGAGCCAGAGCGTGTACACGACGACGTAGAACAGGATGGCGCCGAGCGACAGAGCGGCCGACAGGAGATTGACCGTCAGGGCCAGCCAGGCGATGGATGCGACGCCGACGACGTAGGAGAAGATCAGAGCCTCGCGGTCGGTCACCTCGCCCGTCACCAGCGGGCGACCCTGCGTCCGCTTCATGATGCGGTCGATGTCGCGGTCGATGTAGCAGTTGAAGGCCGAGGCGGAGCCGGCGCTCAGCGCACCGCCGATCAGCGTCGCGGCGACCAGCCACAGGTTGGGGACGCCGCCCTGGGCCAGGAACATGGTCGGGGCGGTCGTGACGAGCAGGAGCTCCATGACCCGGGGTTTCGTGAGGGCCACGTACGCCCGAGCCTTGCGACGGATGCCCCGGGGTTCGGTGTCGGGGCGGGTGTCAACGGCTGCGGTCATGAGTCCTCTAACGAGATGAGCGGTTTGCTCGAAAAGTCTAGGCGATGATCGTCGACGGTGACGGCTCTCTGGGAGTCACATGCGGGCGGGACCGGCACGTTCGTCCCTATACTGACAGGTGCTTGCCAGTCGCACGCCCGTTCGGCGCTGGAATCTCCGACACCGGAACCCACTTCCCGTCCTGATCCCACCCTGCGGTGTGCGTTCGACCGAAGCCGACGACGTCTCGGCAGGCGCATGTCAGCGCGGGAGCGAATCGACCCCGCGCAATCCGCATCAAGAAGGGTCAACTCCACGTGGCAGATCTGCAATGGGAATCCATTGACAACAAGGCCGTCGACACCGTCCGCGTCCTCGCGGCCGATTCGGTCGAGAAGGTCGGTAACGGCCACCCGGGAACGGCGATGAGCCTCGCGCCCGCCGCCTACCTCCTGTTCCAGAAGGTCATGCGTCGCGACCCGAGCGACAGCGAATGGATCGGTCGCGACCGCTTCATCCTCTCCGTCGGCCACAGCTCGCTGACGCAGTACGTCCAGTTCTACCTCGGCGGCTACGGACTCGAGCTCGACGATCTGAAGGCGCTCCGCACCTGGGGATCCAAGACCCCCGGTCACCCCGAGTACGGCCACACCGATGGCGTCGAGATCACGACCGGCCCGCTCGGCCAGGGCCTCGCCTCAGCCGTCGGCATGGCCTACGCGGCGCGCTTCGAGCGCGGCCTGTTCGACCCCGAGGCGGCCGTCGGCACCTCGCCGTTCGACCACCACGTCTACGTCATCGCCGGCGACGGCGACCTGCAGGAGGGCGTGACCAGCGAGGCGTCGTCGCTCGCCGGTCACCAGCAGCTCGGCAACCTCGTCGTCATCTACGACTCCAACCAGATCTCCATCGAGGACGACACGAACATCGCCTTCACGGAGGACGTCCACAAGCGCTACGAGTCGTACGACTGGCACGTGCAGGTCGTCGACTGGAAGAAGACGGGCGAGTACGTCGAAGACGTGCAGGCGCTGAACGACGCCGTCGAGGCGGCCAAGGCCGAGACCGGCAAGCCCTCCCTCATCATCCTGAAGACCATCATCGGATGGCCTTCGCCCAAGAAGCAGAACAGCGGCAAGATCCACGGCTCGGCGCTCGGCGCCGAGGAGCTCGCGGGCCTCAAGGAGGTCCTCGGCTTCGATCCCGAGAAGAGCTTCGACGTCGACCCCGAGGTCCTCGCTCACACCCGCAAGGCCGTCGAGCGCGGCCAGGCGCAGCACGCCGAGTGGACCGAGTCGTTCGACCGGTGGGCCGAGGCCAACCCCGACAAGAAGGTGCTCCTCGACCGCGTCCTGGCTGGGGATCTCCCCGAGGGTCTCGACGAGGCGCTGCCCGTCTTCCCGACCGACAAAGAGGTGTCGACCCGTGCCGCGTCCGGCAAGGTCATCAACGCCATCGCCGGAGTCGTCCCCGAGTTCTGGGGCGGGTCCGCCGACCTCGCCGAGTCGAACCTCACGACGATCGCCGGCGGCGGCTCGTTCGTCCCGAGCGAGTGGTCGACGCACGAGTGGCAGGGCAACCCCTACGGTCGCGTGCTGCACTTCGGGATCCGCGAGCACGCCATGGGCGCGATCATGAACGGAATCGCCCTGCACGGGAACACCCGCGTCTTCGGCGGCACGTTCCTGATCTTCAGCGACTACATGCGCCCTGCGGTGCGTCTCGCCGCGCTGATGAAGTCCCCCGTCACCTACGTCTGGACCCACGACTCCGTGGCCCTCGGCGAAGACGGACCGACCCACCAGCCGGTAGAGCAGCTCGCCGCCCTCCGTGCCATCCCCGACTTCGACGTCGTCCGTCCGGCCGACGCGAACGAGACGGCGTGGGCCTGGAAGACGATCCTCGAGCGCCACAGCGGACCCGCCGGTCTCGCCCTCAGCCGTCAGAACCTGCCGGTCTTCGAGCGCGGCGAGGGCGATGCCTCCGGTGAGGAGTTCGCCTCCGCCAAGAACGTCGCCAAGGGCGCGTACGTGCTCGCCGAGGCTCCGGGAGGCACGCCTGACGTCATCCTGATCGCCACCGGCTCCGAGGTGCAGATCGCCGTCGAGGCCCGCGAGGTTCTCCGCGGCGAGGGCGTCAACGCCCGTGTCGTCTCCGCCCCGAGCCTCGAATGGTTCGACGAGCAGAGCGCCGAGTACAAGGAGTCCGTCCTGCCCGCCGCCGTCAAGGCCCGGGTCTCGATCGAAGCCGGTGTCTCGCTCCCGTGGCGTGGCATCGTGGGCGACGCCGGACGCAGCATCTCGATCGAGCACTTCGGTGCCTCCGCCGACTACAAGACGCTGTACCGGGAGTTCGGGATCACCACCGAAGCCACCGTCGCCGCCGTCAAGGACTCGCTGGCCGCTCTCTGAGCGCCGACGAAGAGAAGAGAAGAAGACACATGACTGAATCCAACACAGCTCAGCTCTCCGCAGCAGGGGTCAGCATCTGGCTCGACGACCTGTCCCGTGAGCGCATCAACGCCGGCGGTCTCGAGAAGCTCATCGCCGAGCGCAACGTCGTCGGGGTCACGACCAACCCGACGATCTTCGCCTCCGCCCTGGCCAAGGGCGAGGCCTACGACGACCAGGTCGCGCTCCTCGCCAAGAGCGGGGTCAGCGTCACCGACGCTGTCTTCGAGATCACCACCGACGACGTCACGCGCGCCAGCGACATCTTCCGTGAGATCTACGACAACACGAACGGCTTCGACGGACGCGTGTCCATCGAGGTCGAGCCCGGTCTCGCCCACGACGCCCAGGGCACCATCGACCAGGCGATCAAGCTCGCCGCCAAGGTCGGCCGCCCCAACGCGCTCATCAAGATCCCCGCCACGATCGAGGGCCTCGAGGCGATCACCGCCGTCATCGCCCAGGGCATCAGCGTCAACGTCACGTTGATCTTCAGCCTCGAGCGGTACCGCGCCGTCATCAACGCCTACCTCACCGGTCTCGAGCAGGCCAAGGCCGCCGGCATCGACATCACGTCGATCCACTCGGTCGCGTCCTTCTTCGTGTCGCGCGTCGACACCGAGATCGACAAGCGCCTCGACGCCGTCGGCACGGACGAGGCGAAGGCGCTCAAGGGCAAGGCCGGCGTCGCCAACGCCCAGCTCGCCTACGAGGTCTACACCCAGGCCTTCGACACCGAGCGCGCCAAGGGCCTGCTCGCGGCCGGCGCGAACAAGCAGCGCCCTCTCTGGGCGTCGACCGGCGTCAAGGACCCCAACGTCCTCGACACCACCTACGTGGTCGAGCTCGTCGCGGCCGACGTCGTCAACACGATGCCGGAGAAGACGCTCGAGGCGACCTTCGACCACGGCGAGATCCGCGGGGACTCGATCAGCGCCTCCTACGCCGCCGCGAACGAGGTCATGGACGCCATCGCCGCCCAGGGCGTCTCGTACGACGACGTGACCGAGGTCCTCGAGAAGGAGGGCGTCGAGAAGTTCATCGTCTCCTGGAACGAGCTGCTCGACACCGTCACCGCCGCCCTCGAGGCCTCCAAGCCCGCCGAGGAGGCCAAGTGACGATCACGATCGCCGCCAGCGGCGCCGCTGCGGAGGCTGTCGAGAAGGTCGTACCCACTCTGGTGGACGACCTGGTCGCCTCCGGCATCACGGCTCAGAACCCCACGCTGTGGGGGGCCGACGCGGAAGACGAGTCGGCCAAGCGCCTCGGCTGGACCGAAGCGGTAGTCGTCTCGACGCCGCTCATCGACCAGATCGCCGAGCTCCGCGAGGAGCTCGCGGGCAAGGGCGTCGATCACGTCGTCCTGGCCGGAATGGGCGGTTCGTCTCTGGCACCCGAGGTCATCACGCGCACGTACGGCGTGGAGCTGACCGTGCTGGATGCCACCGAGCCAGGACAGGTCCTGACCGCCCTTGCCGACCGACTCGAGCGCACCGTCCTGGTCGTCTCGTCGAAGTCGGGCTCGACGGTCGAGACCGCGAGTCAGCGGAAGACGTTCGAGAAGGCCTTCCACGACGCGGGCATCGACCCCGTCGACCGGATCGTCGTCGTGACGGATCCGGGATCGCCCCTGGACGCGTCCGCGCGCGAGGCCGGCTATCGCGTCTTCAACGCGGACCCGAACATCGGCGGCCGCTACTCGGCGCTCTCCGCGTTCGGTCTGGTGCCGTCCGGTCTCGCCGGCGCGGACATCCGCGAGCTCCTCAGCGAAGCGGACGCCGTCACGGTGGAGCTCGCTCAGGACTCCGTCGACAACCCGGGTCTCGTGCTCGGCGCCGTCCTAGCGGGCACTCAGCCGCTCCGAGACAAGATCGCCATCGTCGCCGACGGCACGCACATCATCGGCTTCCCCGACTGGGCGGAGCAGCTGATCGCGGAGTCGACGGGCAAGCAGGGCCGTGGTCTCCTGCCGGTCGTGCTCGGGTCTGACGCCCCCGAGGTGTCGCTCGGCCTGCACGACGTGCAGGTCATCCGGCTGGTGGCCAACGCCGCCGAGACGCGTGAGGTCGCTCCCGGCGAGGTCGAGATCTCGGGTTCGCTCGGCGGGCAGATCATGGTCTGGGAGTACGCGGTCGCCGTCGCAGGGCGCCTCCTCGACATCAACCCGTTCGATCAGCCCGACGTCGAGTCGGCGAAGATCGCGACGCGCGCTCTGCTCGACGACCGGCCCGCGCCGACTCCCCCGGCGTTCACCGCCGAGGGCATCGAGGTCCGCGAGGTCGGCGGCATCGAGCTCGGCGAGTCGCTGGAGAGCGCCGTGGAGGCGCTTCTCGCGCAGCTCGACGACGACGGCTACGTGTCGATCCAGGCGTACATCGACCGGGTTGCCAACCCCGAGCTCGAGAAGCTCCGGGACGCCCTGGCGGCGCGGACCTCTCGTCCCGTCACCTTCGGCTGGGGTCCGCGGTTCCTGCACTCCACAGGTCAGTACCACAAGGGCGGGCCGGCGAACGGCGTGTTCCTGCAGATCACGCAGGTGCCGGAGCGCGACCTCGAGATCCCGGAGAGCCCCTTCACCTTCGGTCAGCTCGTCCAAGCTCAGGCCGCGGGCGACGCCAAGGTGCTCGCCGAGCACGGTCGACCGGTGCTCACCCTCACGGTCACGGACGTCACCGCAGCGCTGCCCGCGCTGCTGGCCTCCGTCCGTTGATCACGCGGGCCGGCGTCCTCGCGACGCCGGCCCGCCTCCCGGTCGGGTGTCCGTGTCCCCGCCGGGCCGTCAAGACCCCCGAAGGAACCCCATACAGATGTCACCGGTGGAGATCACCCCGGAGTCCAACCCTCTGAGGTTGCCCTCCGACCGCAGACTCAATCGCATCGCCGGACCGAGCGGTCTCATCATCTTCGGCGTGACAGGCGATCTGTCCCGCAAGAAACTCATGCCGGCCGTGTACGACCTGGCCAACCGCGGTCTGCTCCCGCCGGGATTCGCTCTCGTGGGCTTCGCTCGTCGCGAGTGGGAGGGCCAGGATTTCGAGCAGGTCGTCTACGAGGCCGTCAAGCAGTACGCGCGCACACCCTTCGACGAGGACGTCTGGCGTCAGCTCAAGCTGGGCTTCCGCTTCGTTCAGGGCGTCTTCGACGACGCTGACGCGTTCGCCCGCCTGAAGGAGACGATCGAGGAGCTCGACCGGGAACGCGGCACGATGGGCAACCACGCGTTCTACCTGTCCATCCCGCCCAAGGCCTTCCCCATCGTGACGGAGCAGCTCCGCAACTCGGGTCTCGCGGAGGAGAAGGACGGCGCCTGGCGTCGGGTGGTCATCGAGAAGCCGTTCGGCAGCGATCTCGCGACCGCTCGAGAGCTGAACGCGGTCGTCGAGACGGTCTTCGAACCCGATTCGGTCTTCCGCATCGACCACTACCTCGGCAAGGAGACCGTCCAGAATCTCCTGACTCTCCGGTTCGCGAACCAGATGTACGAGCCGCTCTGGAACTCGAACTACGTGGATCACGTCCAGATCACCATGGCCGAGGACATCGGGGTCGGCGGCCGCGCCGGTTACTACGACGGCATCGGCGCCGCACGTGACGTGATCCAGAACCACCTGCTCCAGCTCCTCGCCCTCACGGCCATGGAGGAGCCGGTCTCCTTCACCGCCAAGGACCTGCGGGCGGAGAAGGAGAAGGTCCTGTCGGCCGTGCGTCTCCCCGAGGACCTCGCGGAGGGAACGGCGCGTGGTCAGTACGCCGGCGGATGGCAGGGCGGTGAGAAGGTTCTCGGATTCCTCGACGAGGAGGGGATGAACCCCGAGAGCCTCACCGAGACGTTCGCCGCGATCAAGCTCGAGATCGCCACACGTCGGTGGGCGGGTGTCCCGTTCTACCTCAGGGCAGGCAAGCGTCTGGGGCGTCGGGTGACCGAGATCGCCATCGTGTTCAAGCAGGTCCCGGAGAACATCTTCGGATCGCAGACGTCGCTCGGGCAGAACGCGCTCGTGGTCCGGGTCCAGCCCGACGAGGGTGTGACGCTCCGCTTCGGCTCGAAGGTGCCGGGCATCGGGACGCAGGTCCGCGACGTCACCATGGACTTCGGTTACGGGCACGCCTTCACCGAGGCGAGCCCCGAGGCCTACGAGCGTCTCATCCTCGACGTCCTCCTCGGTGATCCCCCGTTGTTCCCCCGCCACGAGGAGGTCGAGCTCTCGTGGAAGATCCTCGATCCGATCGAGGAGTTCTGGGCGACCCAGGGGCAACCCGAGCAGTACCGACCGGGTACCTGGGGCCCGGCGTCAGCTGATGAACTCATGGCCCGTGACGGCCGAACCTGGAGGCGTCCGTGATCGTCGACCTGCCCGACAGCACCATCTCCCGAGTGCAGAAGTCGCTCGTCTCCATCCGCGAGGAGGGAGGCGTCGTGGCCCTCGGTCGTGTGCTCACCCTGATCATCTCGACCTCCCTCGGCGAGGAGGAGGAGGCCATCGAGGCCGCCAACGACGCCTCACGGGAGCACCCCATGCGGGTCATCGTGATCTCCACGGCACGGGAGACCTCGGCTGCCGCGGACGCGCGTCTCGATGCGCAGATCCGCGTCGGCGGGGATGCGGGGGCCAGCGAGGTGATCGTGCTCCGCGCCTACGGCGACACGGCGAGCGACGAGGAGGGTCTCGTCACGGGACTGCTGCTCCCCGACGCGCCCGTCGTCGTCTGGTGGCCGGGCCGAGCGCCGGCGATCGTCTCCGAGTCGCCCCTGGGGCGCATCGCACAGCGGCGCATCACGGACGCGGCCAGCCAGGAGAATCCGCGTCAGACGATCGTCGACCTCGCTGAGACCTACGCGCCGGGAGACACGGACTTCGCGTGGACGCGCCTCACGCTGTGGCGGACTCAGCTCGCCGCGGTCCTCGACCAGCCGCCTTACGAGCCGGTGACCGCCGTCGACGTCAGCGGCGCCCCCGACTCCCCCAGCACGCTCCTGCTCGCCGCATGGCTGCGCCTGCAGCTGCAGGTGACCGTGGAGAACGAGCTGACGACACGCGCCACGGGGTCGAGCGGCATCCAGGGGGTCCGACTGCTGCGCGCCTCCGGTGCCATCGAGCTGGAGAGGGAGCAGGAGAACATCGCGACTCTGCGACAGCCCGGCCAGCCGACCCACGACCTCTCTCTGCCGCGCCGCTCGCTCCGCGACTGCCTCGCGGAGGAACTCCGTAGACTCGACCCCGACGACCTCTTCGGAGACGTCGTCAGAAACGGGGTTCGCCAACTGAGCGAACCCGTCCAGGACAACTAGGGCAGACGATGACCGTGACGAACGAACGCCGAGTGCTCGTGCACTCCAACAAGGAATCGCTGGGGGCGTCCGTCGCCGCCCGATTCATCACCAAGATCATCGACGTCATCGAGGAGCAGGACTACGCCTCGGTGGTCGTGAGCGGCGGGTCGGTGAGCACGCTCGTTCTCGCCGCCATCAACGAGTCGCCGGCACGTGACAGCGTGAACTGGTCGAAGGTGTCGTTCTGGTGGGCTGATGAGCGGTGGGTCGAGGCCGACCACGCCGACCGCAACGACGTGCAGGCGGGGATCGACCTGCTCGATCACATCGGCGTCGATCCCGCCAACGTGCACCGCTTCGGTGCGGTCGGCGATTTCGAGGACGTCGAGGCCGCCGCCGCCGCCTACCGTGAGGAGCTTCTCGCCCACGCGCAGGGAGACGACCTCTCGCCTCGTTTCGACATCACCCTCCTGGGCGTCGGCCCCGACGGCCACATCGCCTCGCTGTTCCCCGACAGAGAACAGATCCGGGCGACGGACTCGACGGTCCTCACGATCGATGACTCCCCCAAGCCTCCGCCCATCCGCCTCACTCTCAGTCTGCCGGCCATCAACAACTCGCAGCGGGTCTGGATGATCCTCGCCGGTGCCGAGAAGGCCTCGTCGCTGGGTCTCGCCTTGGCCGGAGCCGGGGCGGATCAGGTACCGGTCGCCGGCGTCAAGGGGCGTCGACGCACGGTCTTCTTCGTGGACGGAGACGCGGCCGCCGAGGTTCCCGAGAAGCTCATCGCCTCGACCTACTGATTCTCACAGAACGACGAAGCCCCGCAGCGATGCTGCGGGGCTTCGTCGTTCTGTGACGAGGTCGTCCTGGAATCGGATCGGACCCCCTCACGAGGGATGGATCAGGCCTTGCCTCGGCGGACACGCAGCTGCTGCAGCGCCTCTTCCAGAAGCTGTGCTGCTTCCTCTTCGGAGCGACGCTCTTTCACATAGGCCAGATGCGTCTTGTAGGGCTCGAGCTTGGCGACGCTCGGGGGGTTCGCCTTGTCGCGGCCTGCAGGCAGACCACTGGACGGTGAGTCGACCGTCTCGGGGATCTCGTCTTCGGGGACGTTGGCTGCGAAATGACGCACCACCTCGTTCCCGAGGGCGTCCCAGTAGGAGATCGTGATCCGCTCGGCGTGATAACCGCGATCCTGCTCGCCCATGGGGCCGGCTCCGACGCGCGACCCGCGGATGGCGCTACCGCCCGACGCCATCAGGCCACCGCCGAGAACTTGGTGATGAGACCCAGCACGACGATGCACGTGATCCACACGAGACCGAGGAACACGGTGATGCGATTCAGGTTCCGCTCGGCGACCCCGGACGCACCGAGGTTGCTCGTGACGCCGCCGCCGAACATGTCGGACAGACCGCCCCCTCGACCTCGATGGAGCAGGATGAGAAGGGTCAGCAGGAGGCTCGTGATGCCGAGCAACACCTGCAGGATGACCTGGAGAATTTCCACGTGGGACCTTTCGATGCGGTGAGACCGCTAACGAGTATAACCGTCGGCCCGGTCGTCAGCGGCCTCACCCGCGGGTGGAGCGAGATGTCCGACTCGCAGCGGTTGGGTGGTCGACTAGACGCCGACGTGCGACGGGAACCTGACGATGCTCGAGAACTCCTCGATGTCCAGGCTGGCTCCTCCGACGAGGGCTCCGTCCACGTTGGGTTCGCGCATGAACGAGGCGATGTTCGTCGACTTGACGGATCCGCCGTACAGGATGCGCGTGGCGGCGGCCGAGTCGGCGCCACGTTCTCGGGACAGGGCCTCCCGCAGGGCGGCGCAGACCTGCTCGGCCTGCTCCGCCGTGGCGGCCTTGCCCGAGCCGATGGCCCAGACGGGCTCGTAGGCCACGACGATCTCGGCGTCGCCGGGGAGATCCGCGAGGGCGGCTCGGAGCTGCGCGACCGGAACCGCGCTCGGTCCGTGCTTCTCGAGATCGTCCGCCGTCTCGCCGACGCAGAGGACCGGGACGAGTCCGTTGCGGTGAGCGGCGACGACCTTGCTCGCCACGACGGCATCGGTCTCGCCGTGCATCGTCCGACGCTCCGAATGACCCACGATGACGTAGCGGATGTCGAGTTTCGCGAGGAAGGCGCCCGAGATCTCGCCCGTGTGCGCTCCGGAGTCGTGCGCGGACAGATCCTGTGCGCCGAGCCCGAGCGGGAGCTTGTCGGCGTCGAGCAGCGTCTGCACGGAACGGAGATCGGTGAAGGGAGGGAACACGACGGCCTCGACGGCCGAGTGTTCGTGCTTGGCGTCCTTGAGACTCCAAGCGAGCTTCTGGACGAAGGCGATCGACTGGAGATGATCCAGGTTCATCTTCCAGTTGCCGGCGATGAGGGGCGTGCGCGTGGTCACCATCCGAGGACCTCCAGTCCGGGGAGTCGTTTGCCCTCGAGGAACTCGAGGCTGGCTCCACCGCCGGTGGAGATGTGGCCGAACTGGTCGTCCGAGAAGCCGAGCGCCCGCACGGCGGCAGCGGAGTCCCCGCCGCCCACGACGGCGAGCCCGCGGACGTCGGTGAGCGCCTGGGCCACCGTCTTCGTCCCCTGCGCGAACGCGTCGAATTCGAACACGCCCATGGGGCCGTTCCAGAAGACCGTCTTGGACCCGAGGACGATCTCGGCGAAACGAGCGGCCGTCTCCGGCCCGATGTCCAGTCCGATCGCGTCCGAACCGAAGGCGGACGCCTCGATGCCGTCGACGGAGACGGTCTCATGATCCGCATCGGCGGAGAACGCCGAGGCCACCTCGACGTCGACGGGGAGGACGATCGTCACGCCCCTCTTCTCGGCCTCCGCGAGGTAGCCCCGGACCCGCTCGATCTGATCGGCCTCGAGGAGGCTCTTGCCGACGGGGTGACCCTGGGCGGCGAGGAAGGTGAAGAGCATGCCGCCGCCCACGAGCAGGTTGTCGACCCGGGGCAGGAGATGCTCGATGACCCCCAGCTTGTCCGACACCTTCGAACCGCCCAGGACGACCGTGTAGGGCCGCTCCGGCGTCTCCGTGAGCCTCTGGAGGACCTCGAGCTCCGCGGAGATGAGCGTGCCCGCAGCGCTGGGGAGGAGCTTCGGCAGGTCGGAGACGCTCGCCTGCTCGCGGTGCACGACCCCGAACCCGTCGGAGACGAAGACGTCGCCGAGCTCCGCGAGCTTCTCGGCGAATTCCAGACGCTCGTCCGGGTCCTTGGAGGTCTCGGCCGCGGCGAAGCGCAGGTTCTCGAGGACGGTGATCTGGCCGTCCTGGAGGGCGGCGACGGCGGCGACGGCCTCCTCCCCCACGGTCTCGGAGACGAATCCGACGCTCTTGCCGAGCAGCTCGCTGAGCCGCTGCGCCACCGGACGGAGGCTGTACTCGGCGGCGACCTCGCCGTCGGGGCGCCCCAGGTGGCTGATGACGATGACGCGAGCGCCCTGGTTGATCAGGGCGTCGAGGGTCGCGAGAGAGGCCCTGACCCGACCGTCGTCGGTGATGCGACCGTCTTTCAGGGGGACGTTGAGGTCGCAGCGGACGATGACTCGCCGACCGGACAGGGAGCCGAGGGACTCGAGTGTTCTCAGGGTCATGACCTTCTCTTCGTTCGACGAAGGCGGCCGGGCACGGGGCCCAGCCGCCTTCGGTGGTTCGGTTCTCGGGATGCCGCCGCTCTTACAGGCGGTCCGCCACGTACTTGGTCAGGTCGACCAGGCGGTTGCTGTAGCCCCACTCGTTGTCGTACCACGAGGTGATCTTCACCATGTTGCCGATGACCTTGGTCAGCCCCGAGTCGTAGATCGACGAGTGCGGGTCGGTGGTGATGTCCGACGAGACCAGCGGGTCCTCGGAGTAGGCGAGGATGCCCTTGAGCTCGCCCTCGGCGGCGGCCTTGTACGCGGCGTTGATCTGCTCGACCGTCACCGGGGTGCTCGTCTCGAGCGTGACGTCAGTGATCGAGCCGGTGGGGACCGGCACCCGGAGGGCGTAGCCGTCGAGCTTTCCGGCGAGCTCGGGGATGACGAGGCCGATGGCCTTGGCCGCTCCCGTCGAGGTCGGGACGATGTTGACCGCGGCGGCGCGAGCGCGACGCGGGTCCTTGTGGGGGCCGTCCTGGAGGTTCTGGTCGGCCGTGTAGGCGTGCACGGTGGTCATGAGGCCGCGCTCGACGCCGAAGTTGTCGAGGAACACCTTCATCAGCGGAGCGAGGCTGTTCGTCGTGCACGACGCGTTCGAGATGATGTCGTGCTTGGCGGGGTCGTAGATGCCCTCGTTGACGCCCAGGACGATCGTGGCGTCGTCGCCGGTCGCCGGTGCGGAGATCAGGACCTTCTTGGCGCCCGCCGTGATGTGCTTCCGGGCGTCCTCGGCCTTGGTGAAGAAGCCGGTCGACTCGATGACGATGTCGACGCCCAGCTCGCCCCAGGGCAGGTTGGCGGGGTCGCGCTCGGCGAGCACCTTGATCGGCTTGCCGTCGACGACGATCGAGTCGCCGTCGAGCTCCACCGTCGCGTCGAGGCGACCGGTGATGGAGTCGAACTTGAGGAGGTGCGCCAGCGCGGCGTTGTCGGTGAGGTCGTTGACGGCGACGATCTCGATGTCGGTGCCCTTGGCGAGCGCGGCGCGGAAGTAGTTGCGGCCGATACGACCGAAGCCGTTGATGCCGATCTTGACGGTCAATGAAACTCCTGTTGCTCAGGCGTCGTGGGGACGCGTGGAGGGGGTGGGCGACCAGACCCGAGAACGCACCCGACACCGTGAGGAAGAGGATGCGCAGCCGTACGCGACACTACCAGGCACGGACCGGTGTTACCCGGGGCGACGCCCGGGCTCGACCACCCTTCGGAGCGGCGTCCCGCCCGCCTCAGCTGAGGTCGAGATCCGACGGCAGACCGGAGTCCGTGCCGGGCAGCCCGAGGTCGGAGGCCTTCTTGTCGGCCATGGCCAGGAGGCGCCGGATCCGACCGGCGACGGCGTCTTTCGTCATCGGCGGATCAGCGTGCTGGCCGAGCTCGTCGAGACTCGCGTCGCGGTGGGCGAGGCGGAGCGTGCCGGCGTACTTCAAGTGGTCGGGGATGTCGTCCCCGAGCAGTTCCATCGCTCGTTCGACGCGGGCGCAGGCCGCCACGGCGGCTTCCGCCGAGCGCCGGAGATTCGCGTCGTCGAAGTTGACCAGGCGGTTCGCCGTGGCCCGCACCTCCCGGCGTTGGCGCATCTCCTCCCACTCGCCCACGGAGCGCAGGGCGCCCATCGTCTTGAGCATCGAGCTGATCGCCTCGCCGTCGCGGATGAGGACGCGGTGAACCCCTCGCACCTCCCGGGCCTTCGCGGGGATGCCGAGACGACCGGCGGCGCCGACCAGGGCCATGGCCGCTTCGTTGCCCGGGCAGACGACCTCGAGCGACGCGGATCGGCCGGGGTCGGTCAGAGTGCCCTGCGCGAGGAACGCACCACGCCAGATGGCGGCGAGGTCTTCTCTCGATCCCGTCGTCAGCCGATTCGGCAGGCCTCGCACCGGACGTCTGCGCTGGTCCATGAGGCCCGTCTGACGCGCGAGCGTCTCACCGGCCTCGTGTACTCGGACGAGATAGTGATTGGTGCGCCTCACGCCCGAGGCCGCGATCACCGAGACGTCGCTCCGGGCGCCGTAGAGCTCGGCGAGGTCCTTCCGGACGCGACGGGCGATGCCCGGGCTGTCGAGTTCGGCTTCGACGGCGATGCGCCCGGATATGACGTGCAACCCGCCGGCGAACCGCAGGATCGTCGCGACCTCCGCGGCTCGGACGGTCGTCCGGCTCACGTCGATCTGAGCGAGTTCTTCTTTGACGTCGGCAGTCTGGGCCAAACCTGGGTTCCTTCTCTCGGGTCGATCGGCGCGCGCACGAATCCGCCGACCGTCTCGGTCACTCCCGGCCGAGGTCGCGATGCTTCACGCTGACGGCCACACCACGGAGCCCGCGCAGATGCGCTGCCAGTTCACCGACGAGGGTGACCGATCGATGCTTGCCGCCGGTGCAGCCAATGGCGATCGTAGCGTGTCTCTTGTTCTCACGCTGATAGCCCTCGAGCACGGGCTCGAGGGCGGCCCCGAACGCGTCGATGAATCGACGCGCGCCCTGCTGAGCCATGACGTACGTCGTCACCGGCTCGTCCAGACCGTTCTGCGGACGGAGTTCCGGAACCCAGAACGGATTCGGCAGGAACCGCGCATCGCCCACCATGTCCGCATCGGTGGGGAGGCCGTACTTGAAGCCGAAGCTGAGGACGGTCACCTGGACCCCGGGATCCTCCGACTCGGCGAAGGTCTCGGTGATCGCCGTCGCGAGCTGGTGGATGTTCAGCTCCGACGTGTCGATGATGACGTCGCTCGTCTCGCGCAGCTCCTCCATCCTGGCGCGTTCGGCCAGGATGCCGTCGAGCAGCGTGCCGTCGCCCTGGAGCGGATGGGGTCGTCTGACCTGCTCGAATCGTCGCACCAGGACGGCGTCCGTCGCGTCGAGGAACAGGACCCTGACCTTGCTCGGCATGCTCTCACGGAGAGTGCGGACCGCCTCCTGCGCCTCGGAGAACAGTCGTCCGCCCCGGACGTCGACGACCGCGGCGATCTTCGGGAGGGAGTCGCCGGCGCGTTCCGCGAGATCCAGCAACGGGCGGAGCATCTGCGCGGGCAGGTTGTCGACGACGTACCAGCCGAGGTCCTCCAGGGCGTTGCCCACGGTGGAGCGGCCTGCGCCCGACATCCCGGTCACGATCAGGACCTCTTGCTGTTCGCTTGAATCGCTCATGACGGTGACCTTCGGTCGGGGCGGTCGGGCGGTGGGTCGAGTCTAAACGGGTACGGAGGCGTCGCCGGAGGCCGTGAGGTCGTCCTCGGCCTCCACCGACTCCGCCGCCGAGTCGCCGCCGAGTCTCTCCGCCACAGCCGTGGCGAGAGCCGGTCCGATGCCCTTGATCGAGGCGATCTCGTCGATTCCAGCCTCCTTCAGACGTTTGACCGACCCGAAGTGCTTGAGGAGCCGCGCCACGCGAGACGGACCGAGCCCGGGGATCTCCGCCAGCTGCGAGGCTATGTCGCGACGTCGACGCTGGCGCTGGAACGTGATGGCGAAGCGGTGCGCTTCGTCGCGGATGCGCTGGATGAGGAACAGCGCGTCGGAGTTCCGAGGCAGGATCACCGGGAAGTCGTCGTCGGGCAGCCAGATCTCCTCCAGGCGCTTGGCGATCCCGCAGAGGGCGATGTCCGTGACCCCGGCGTCGTCGAGGGCGCGTCGAGCCGCCGCGACCTGCGGTTGACCGCCGTCGACGATCAGCAGGTTCGGACGGTACGCGAATCGCTTTCGTTGTTCGCCGACCTCCTCCACCGGAGCGAGCTCGTCGTCCAGACGTGCGAGACGACGACTCAACGTCTGATAGATGGACTCGGTGTCGTCGGTCGACCGGGGGATGTTGAATCGGCGGTACTGGTCTTTCCGAGGCAGACCGTCTTCGAAGACGACCATGGAGGCGACGATGTTCGTGCCCGAGAGGTGCGAGACGTCGTAGCACTCCATCCGGAGCGGCGCGTCGCTCATGCCGAGGGCCTCCTGGATGTCCGCGAGAGCCGTCGAGCGGGTCGCGAAGTCCGCGCTCCGCCTCGTCTTGTAGAGCATCAGGGCCTGCTGCGCGTTGAGCGTGGCCGTCTGCATGAGGGCGGCCTTGTCGCCCCGCTGCGCCGTATGGATCTGGACCCTCCCCCTGCCTCGCAGTCCGCCGAGGACGCTCTCCAGCGCATCGTTGTCGTCGGGCACGGCCGTGACGACGACCTCTCGCGGGAGCTCGGCCCCGGCCGAGTAGGTGTCCTGGAGGATCTGCTCGACCAGTTCTCCGGTGCCGACGTCGATCTCCTTGTCGACGACCCAGCCCCTCGAGCCGCGGATGCGTCCGCCCCGGACCGTGAAGAGCTGCACGGCAGCGGCCAGCTCGTCCTCGGCGAGGGCGAAGAGGTCGAGGTCGACGGAGTCGCGGAGGACCACGGCGGACTTGTCGAGGACCGCCTCGAGAGCCTGGACCTGGTCTCGGTACCTGGCCGCATCCTCGTACCGCTGGTCGATGGCCGCCGTCTTCATCTCCTTCTGCAGCCCGGCGATGACCTTCTTGTCGTAGCTCTTCATGAAGCGCACGAAGTCGTCGACGATCCGACGATGCTCCTCGATCGTGACCTTCCCCGAACATGGACCACCGCAGCGACCGATCTGGCCGGGGAAGCAGGGCTTCCCCGTCTGCATGGCCTTCTTGTAGCTGCTGTCCGAGCAGGTGCGGATCGGGAACACCTTGATCATCAGGTCGATCGTGTCGTGCACGGCCCAGATCTTCGGGTACGGACCGAAGTACTTCGCGCCTCTGATCCGGGGATTGCGCGTGACCATCACCCGGGGCGCCTCGTCGCCGAGCGTCACAGCCATGAACGGGTAGGTCTTGTCGTCGCGGAATTTGACGTTGAAGGGCGGGTCGAACTCTTTGATCCAGGTGTACTCGAGCTGCAGCGCCTCGATGTCGCTTCCCACGACAGTCCATGTCACCGAACGTGCCGTCAGGACCATCCGGCGGGTGCGTTCATGCAGCGTGGGCAGCGGCGCGAAGTAGTTGCTCAGGCGGGCTCGGAGATTCTTCGCTTTGCCGACGTACAGCACTCGACCTCGCTCGTCGAGCCATCGATAGACACCGGGGTCGGTGGGGATCTCACCTGCCGGGGGTCGCCAGGACACCGTGTTGCTCATCGTGCGTCCAGCGCCTCCCGACGGCGTCGTGCGGGTGCCTTCTGGGTGGCGCGCGACGGGACGGCCGTGTGCCCGCTCTCGAGGATCTCGGCCAGGAACCTGCCCGTGTGGCTGTCGGGTACCTTCGCGAGGAACTCGGGCGTACCGGCGGCGATGACCGAGCCTCCTCCTGCTCCGCCCTCCGGACCCATGTCGATGAGCCAGTCGGCCGACTTGATCACGTCGAGGTTGTGCTCGATGGTGATCACGGTGTTGCCCTTGTCGACGAGACCGTTCAGCACGAGCAGCAGCTTGCGGACGTCCTCGAAGTGGAGACCGGTCGTGGGCTCGTCGAGCACGTAGATGCTCCGCCCGTTTGACCGCCGCTGGAGCTCCGTGGCGAGCTTGACGCGCTGCGCCTCTCCGCCGGACAGGGTGGTCGCGCTCTGCCCGAGACGCACGTAGCCGAGGCCGACGTCGACCAGAGTGGACATGAATCGGGAGATGGCGGAGATCGGCGCGAAGAACTCGGCCGCCTCGCTGATGGGCATGTCGAGCACCTCGGAGATGTTCTTGCCCTTGTAGAGCACCGCGAGGGTCTCCCGGTTGTAGCGAGCACCGCCGCAGACCTCGCACGCGACGTAGACGTCGGGCAGGAAGTTCATCTCGATCTTGATGGTGCCGTCGCCGGCGCAGTTCTCGCAGCGCCCGCCCTTGACGTTGAAGCTGAAGCGCCCGGGGAGGTAACCGCGCGCCTTGGCGTCGGTCGTCTCGGCGAACAGGTTCCGGATCCGGTCGAAGACGCCGGTGTACGTGGCGGGGTTCGAACGAGGCGTCCGGCCGATCGGCGCCTGGTCCACATGGACGACCTTGTCGAGGTTGTCGAGTCCGGTCACCCGGAGGTGCTTGCCCGGGATCTGCCTCGCGCCGTTCAGCTTGTTGGCCAGGACCTTGTACAGGATGTCGTTCACGAGGGACGACTTGCCCGAACCGCTCACTCCCGTGACCGCGACGAAGGTTCCCAGCGGGAACTCCACCGTGACGTCGCGCAGGTTGTTGGCCTTGGCTCCGACCACGCTCAGCATGCGCTTCTTGTCGATGGGACGTCGTTCGGTCGGAGTCTCGATCGAGCGACGACCTGACAGGTAGTCGCCTGTGTAGGAGTCGGTGTTGGCGACGAGGTCCTCGTAGTTGCCGGAGTGCACCACCGTGCCGCCGTTGACACCGGCACCGGGGCCGATGTCGACGATCCAGTCGGCGGTCTTGATCGTGTCTTCGTCGTGCTCGACGACGATGAGCGTGTTGCCCAGGTTCTTCAGTTTGACCAGGGTGTCGATGAGGCGCCGGTTGTCGCGCTGATGAAGGCCGATGCTGGGTTCGTCGAGGACGTAGAGGACGCCCGTCAGCCCGGAGCCGATCTGTGTGGCGAGCCTGATGCGCTGGGCCTCACCACCGGACAGCGAGCCCGCGGCGCGACTCAGCGACAGGTAGGTGAGACCGACCTCGAGAAGGAATTCGAGTCGCACCCGGATCTCTCGGAGGACCTGCGCCGCGATCCGCGCCTCACGGACGGTCAGGGTGAGACCGTTCATGAACGTGAAGGCGTCCGCGAGACTCAGCTCCGAGACGTCGGCGATGTTGTGATCGGCCACGGTGACCGCGAGGACCTCGGGCTTCAGGCGCTTTCCGTCGCAGACCGAGCACGGGATCTCGCGGAGGTACTCCGAGTACCGCTGGCGTTGGCTGTCGCTCTCGGCTTCGGCGTACTTCCGCTCGATGTACGGCATGACGCCCTCGAAGCCGGTCGAGTACTTCATCTCCCGGCCGAAGCGGTTCTTCCACTTGACCGTGACCTCGAAGTCGTTCCCGTGCAGGACCGCCTGCTGGATGCGGGTCGGCAGCTGCGCCCACGGGGTCTTCAGGCTGAAGTCCAGATCGACGGCCAGGCCCT
The DNA here is from genome assembly GCF_001422285.1 of Frigoribacterium sp. Leaf263. Taxonomy (GTDB): domain Bacteria; phylum Actinomycetota; class Actinomycetes; order Actinomycetales; family Microbacteriaceae; genus Frigoribacterium. The sequence goes on along the minus strand of NZ_LMMO01000003.1, from coordinate 825,683 downwards.
CGAGCAGCTTCTGGAAGTAGTTGTAGAGGCCCTTGCCCGAGTTCGTCCACGGGAGGATGACGCCCTCGACGAGGCTGAGCTCCGGGTCGCCGAGGACGAGGTCGGTGTCGACGGACATGCGGGTGCCGAGCCCGGAGCACTCGGGGCAGGCGCCGAACGGGGCGTTGAAGGAGAACGTCCTCGGTTCGATCTCGGTCAGCTGGACCGGGTGGTTGTTCGGGCAGGAGAGCTTCTCGGAGAACGTGCGGTACTTGCCGGCGGCGTCGGCGTCCGTGTCGACGAAGTCGACCGTCACGAGCCCGTCGGTCAGACGAAGCGCCGTCTCGAGCGAGTCCGTCAGACGGGTGAGGCCGGACGGCGAGGCCACGAGCCGATCGACGACGACGGAGATGTCGTGCTTGACCTGCTTCTTGAGCTTCGGCGGGGCGCTGAGCTGGATCTGCTCGCCGTCGACGATGGCCCGCGAGTAGCCGGAGGACGCCAGTTCGGCGAAGAGATCGACGAACTCGCCCTTCTTCTGCGAGACGACGGGGCTGAGGACCTGGAAGCGGGTGCCCTCGTCGAGGGTCATCAGCTGATCGGCGATCTGCTGCACCGTCTGACGGCTGATCTTCTCTCCGCAGATGGCGCAGTGCGGGATGCCGATCCGGGCCCAGAGCAGACGCATGTAGTCGTAGATCTCGGTGATCGTGCCGACGGTGGATCGAGGGTTCCGGTTCGTCGACTTCTGGTCGATCGACACGGCCGGGCTGAGCCCCTCGATGAAGTCGACGTCCGGTCGATCGACCTGCCCCAGGAACTGCCTCGCGTACGCGGAGAGGGACTCGACGTAGCGCCGCTGCCCCTCCGCGAAGATCGTGTCGAAGGCGAGCGACGACTTGCCGGACCCGGAGAGCCCGGTGAACACGACGAGGGAGTCCCGTGGGATCTCGAGATCGACGTTGTGGAGATTGTGGACACGGGCCCCTCGAACACTGAGTTTCGGGACACCGTCTACGGGAGAGATTGACACTCTTACCATTCTATGAAGGCCACCGACATCGCGAGGTCGGCGCGTTCAGCTCAATCGAGGGAGGGGCGGGTGGAGGTGAGACGGGCTGACTCCGTCCAGAGGCGGTCTGCGGCTGCGAGATCGTAGGCGTGGGCTGAGGCCTTCACGAGCGCGGGTCCACCGGTCAACTGGAACCAGCCGGCCGGGCCCCAGTATTCCCCTCCCCGCACGCCTTCGGCCACCGCCGCCTCCACGAGCGGCTCGGCGCCGATCTCCTTGCCCTGCGAGAACGTGTGCATGGCGGACGTGATGACAGCCGGTGGGCGGTGGGGCACGACGACGGGAGGTCGAGGCTCGCTCAGCGATTCCCAGGAGAAGCCGGGATGCGCGACCACGCTCGACACGGTGGACGAAGCACGACGCAGCCTCCTGTCGAGTTCGAAGCCGAAGGTCATGACGGCCAGCTTGGATCTCGCGTACGCGACGTAGTTGGAGTAGCTCGACAGCATCATCGGGTCGTCGAGGTCGAGCCGGACCCACCGATGGCTGATGCTGCCGAGATGCACCACACGGGCCGCCGGGGCGGCTTCGAGAGCGGGGAGGAGGTGCGAGACCAGAGCGAAATGCCCCAGGTGGTTCGTGCCGAACTGAAGCTCGAATCCGTCGGTCGTCTTCTGTCGACGACGCGAACCGACCACTCCCGCGTTCGCCAGCAGGACGTCCACCGGTCCGCCTGCGGCGATGGCGGCGGCGCCCGAGCGGACGGACCGGAGATCCGCCAGGTCGAGCTCGACCGTCTCGAGATCGGCCGCGGGCAGTCTGTCGATGATGGCGTCGACGGCGCGGCTCGCGCGCACCCCGTCACGGGCGGCGATGACCACCCTGTGCCCCTGGGCGGCGAGGCGCTCAGCCGCGAAGTACCCGAGCCCTGCGGTCGCACCGGTGACGACGATCCTCTTCCGATCAGCGGACATGCCCCGCCGCCTCCATCTGCCGAAGGTCCTTCTTCAGGTCGGCGACCTCATCGCGCAGTCTCCCGGCGAGCTCGAACTTCAGTTCGGCCGCGGCCTGCAGCATCTGCTCGTTGAGGTCGGCGATGATCGATTCGAGTCCGTTGGCCGCACCCGCCGCCAGACCCTCGCGTCTGAGGTTCGGCGTCGGGGCTCGTTTCTTCCCGTCTCGGCCGGCGAGGAGCGCGGCCGTGTCGACGCCCTCCCTCGCCAGGGCCTCGGTGATGTCCGCGATCTTCTTCCGGAGAGGCTGGGGGTCGATCCCCCGCTCGAGGTTGTAGGCGATCTGCTTGTCGCGACGACGATCAGTCTCTTCGAGAGCCTGCTTCATCGAATCGGTCATCTTGTCGGCGTACATGTGGACCTGCCCGGACACGTTGCGAGCGGCGCGGCCGATGGTCTGGATGAGAGACGTGGACGACCTCAGGAATCCCTCCTTGTCGGCGTCCAGGATCGCGACGAGCGACACCTCCGGGAGGTCGAGCCCTTCACGGAGGAGGTTGATTCCGACGAGCACGTCGTAGACGCCCTGACGGAGCTCCGTCAGCAGCTCGACGCGTCGCAGGGTGTCGACGTCCGAATGCAGGTATCGGACCCGGACGCCCGCCTCCGTGAGGAAGTCGGTGAGCTCCTCCGCCATCTTCTTCGTCAGGGTCGTGACCAGCACCCGTTCGTCGCGCTCGCTCCGGAGCTTGATCTCTTCGAGCAGATCGTCGATCTGCCCCTCGGAGGGTTTGATGACGATCTCCGGGTCGATGAGACCCGTCGGGCGGATGATCTGCTCGACGACGCTGTCGGTGATCCCGAGCTCGTACTTGCCGGGGGTCGCCGAGAGGTAGACCTTCTGGCCGACGCGATCGAGGAACTCCTCGAACTTCAGCGGCCTGTTGTCGAGGGCGCTCGGGAGCCGGAAGCCGTGGTCGACCAGGGTGCGCTTGCGGGATGCGTCGCCCTCGTACATCGCGCCGATCTGCGGCACCGTGACATGGGACTCGTCGATGACGACGAGCAGATCGTCGGGGAAGTAGTCGAGCAGACAATGCGGCGCTTCGCCTGGCGACCGGCCGTCGATGTGGGACGAGTAGTTCTCGATGCCGTTGCAGAAGCCGATCTGCTCCATCATCTCGAGGTCGAAGGTCGTCCGCATCCGAAGCCGCTGCGACTCGAGGAGCTTGCCCTGCTTGTCGAGTTCGGCCAGCCGATCGGCGAGCTCGTCTTTGATCGTGCCGATGGCCCTGTGCATGACATCGGTGCCCGCGACGTAGTGGGAACCCGGGAAGACGGAGACGGCATCGAGGGTTTTCACGACGTCACCGGTCAGGGGGTGGAGCGCGTAGAGGGCCTCGACCTCGTCACCGAACATCTCGATGCGGATGGCCAGCTCTTCGTACATCGGGATGATCTCGATGGTGTCGCCGCGAACGCGGAAGTTGCCCCGAGAGAAGTCGATGTCGTTCCGCTGGTACTGCATCGACACGAATCGACGGATGAGCGTCTCGCGTTCGATCTTCTGGCCCACCTGCAGGGCGATCATGGCCTCCAGGTACCCCTCGGGTGTGCCGAGGCCGTAGATGCACGAGACCGTCGATACGACGATGACGTCGCGCCGGCTCAGAAGGGAGTTCGTCGTGGAGTGCCGCAGACGCTCGACCTCGGCGTTGATCGAGGAGTCCTTCTCGATGAACGTGTCCGTCTGGGGGACGTAGGCCTCGGGCTGGTAGTAGTCGTAGTACGACACGAAGTACTCGACCGCATTGTGGGGGAACATCTCGCGGAACTCGTTCGCGAGCTGCGCCGCCAGGGTCTTGTTGTGGGCGAGGACCAGAGTGGGGCGTTGGACCTGCTCGACGAGCCAGGCCGTCGTGGCCGACTTGCCCGTGCCGGTGGCGCCCAGCAGCACTACATCCGTCTCGCCGGCGTTGATCCGACCAGCCAGCTCGGCGATCGCCGCGGGCTGATCGCCGCTCGGTTCGTACTCGCTGACGACTTCGAAGGGACGAACACTGCGGGTCGGTTGCATACCCTCGAGTTTACGAGCGACCACCGACAGTGCTCGCCGATGAGCCGGACGCCTTGCGTGCTGACAGCGAACGGAGACGGTCGTAGAGCTCGTCGCTCCCACGGCGGGTGTCGTCGAGAGTGCCGCTCGCGTCGACCACGAGGTCGGCGGCGGCCAGACGGACGTCGTCGGGCGCCTGCGCGTCCAACCGCCTCACAGCCTCGGCCTCGGACATGCCTCGGAGTTCGACGAGGCGCCGGAGCCTCGTCTCCCGTGGCGTGTCGACCACCGCGACGACGTCGAAGTCTCCGGCACCACGGGACTCGACGAGGAGGGGCACGTCGTAGACGATGACGCGTTCCGGATCATCGGTCACGGCCTCGTTCATCCGACGCGTCGACAGCGCGCGGACCGCCGGATGGATGATGGCCTCCAGATCGGCTCGCGCGGAGGCATCGGCGAAGACGATGCCCCCGAGGGCCGCGCGGTCGAGATCACCGGCAGCGGTCAGGACGCTCCTGCCGAATCGTTCGGCCACCGCCCGCAAGCCGGGCGTGCCGGGTTCGACCACCTCGCGCGCCAGTCGATCGGCGTCGATCACAGCGGCACCCCGCTCGGCGAGTCGTCCCGCCACAGTGCTCTTCCCCGCGGCGATGCCTCCGGTGAGCCCACACACGAACATCCCCAGATGCTACTCCTGCCCCTGACGCGGGTCTGCGCGCTGACGGCGTCTGAGACGCCGACAGGCGGCTCCCCGAAGGGAACCGCCTGTCGGTCGATCGGGCGCCGGAGCGCCGTGATCAGTTGCTGCTGGAGAGCTTCTCGCGCAGAGCCGCGAGCGACTCGTCGTCGGCGAGGGTGCCGGCGCCCGAAGGGGTCTCGTTCGAGAACGAGGATCCCGTGGGAACGTCGAAGGTGGTCTCCTCGGCCAGCGAAGCGGCGACCTGCTTCTTGTGCGCCTCCCAGCGCGACTGGGCGGCAGCGTAGTCCTGCTCCCACTTCTCGCGCTGCGAGTCGAAGCCCTCGCGCCATTCGTTGGTCTCCGGGTCGAAGCCCTCGGGGTACTTGTAGTTCCCCTGGTCGTCGTACTCGGTGAGCATGCCGTAGAGGGCCGGGTCGAACTCGGTCCCCTCGGGGTCGACTCCCTCGTTGGCCTGCTTGAGGCTCAGCGAGATGCGACGACGGTCGAGGTCGATGTCGATGACCTTGACGAACACCTCGTCGCCGACCGCGACGACCTGCTCGGCGAGCTCGACGTGCTTCGCCGACAGCTCCGAGATGTGCACGAGGCCCTCGATGCCGTCCGCGACGCGGACGAACGCACCGAACGGCACCAGCTTGGTGACCTTGCCGGGAGCGACCTGTCCGATGGCGTGCGTACGAGCGAAGACCTGCCAGGGGTCCTCCTGCGTGGCCTTGAGCGAGAGCGAGACGCGCTCACGGTCGAGGTCGACCTCGAGGATCTCGACGGTGACCTCCTGGCCCACCTCGACGACCTCGCTGGCGTGCTCGATGTGCTTCCAGCTCAGTTCGGAGACGTGGACCAGACCGTCGACGCCGCCCAGGTCGACGAACGCACCGAAGTTGACGATCGACGACACGATGCCCTTGCGGACCTGGCCCTTGTGGAGGTTGTTGAGGAAGGTGGTGCGGCTCTCGGACTGCGTCTGCTCGAGGAGCGCACGACGCGACAGGACCACGTTGTTGCGGTTCTTGTCGAGTTCGAGGATCTTGGCCTCGATCTCCTGGCCGAGGTACGGCGTGAGGTCGCGGACGCGGCGCAGCTCGATGAGCGAGGCCGGCAGGAACCCACGGAGTCCGATGTCGACGATGAGACCGCCCTTGACGACCTCGATGACCGTTCCGGTGACGACGCCGTCGGCGTCCTTGATCTTCTCGACATCGCCCCAGGCACGCTCGTACTGAGCGCGCTTCTTGGACAGGATCAGACGGCCTTCCTTGTCCTCCTTCTGGAGGACGAGGGCCTCGACCGTGTCGCCGACCTCGACGACCTCGGTGGGGTCGACGTCGTGCTTGATCGAGAGCTCGCGAGAGGGGATCACACCCTCCGTCTTGTAGCCGACGTCGAGGAGGACCTCGTCGCGGTCGATCTTCACGACCGTGCCTTCGATGAGGTCGCCGTCGTTGAAGAACTTCAGAGTCTTTTCGACCGCGGCCAGGAAGTCATCAGCGGATCCGATGTCGTTGATGGCGACCTGCTTGGGTGCCTTGGTCGTTACGGTTGTCATGTAGTTAGTGCTCCAGTGAAAGCATGAATCGGGCCGCTGTCGTCCGAGAGGTGTCTCGGGGTGATCGACCGCGGCGTACGGGCAGAGTGACGCAGATAGCGCAAAGACATCATAGCCACCTGTCGTGGTGGCGGCAACGGATCCGGGCTCGTGTCGGTCCGGAGCGTCCCCTGTCAGCCGAGCATCTCGCTTCGGAGGGTGTCGAGACCGACGCCGCCGAGACGGAGCGCCTCACGATGGAACCGCCGGACGTCGAAGGACTCCCCCTCGAGCGCACGACGCCGCTCGCGGATCTCCTCCCAGATGCGCTGGCCGATCTTGTACGACGGCGCCTGGCCCGGCCAGCCGAGGTACCGGTCCACCTCGAACACGACGAAGGCGTCGTCCATGTTGACGTTCTCGCGCATGAACGCCAGGGCGTTCTCCGCGTTCCAGGTCCCCCCGCCGGGGAACGGCTTCTCGAGGTGCACGCCGATGTCCACGACGACGCGTGCGGCGCGCATCCGCTGGCCGTCGAGCATGCCCAGCCGGTCCCCCGGGTCGTCGAGGTAGCCCAGCTCGTCCATCAGCCGTTCCGCGTACAGCGCCCACCCCTCGGCGTGGCCGGAGGTGCCCGCGAGCTGGCGACGCCACGTGTTCAGCTGCGACCGATTGCGGACCGCCTGCCCGAGCTGCAGGTGGTGCCCGGGGACCCCCTCGTGATAGACCGTCGTGGTCTCGCGCCAGGTGTCGAACCTGGTGACGCCCTCCGGAACCGACCACCACATCCGGCCGGGCCGGGAGAAGTCGTCGCTGGGACCCGTGTAGTAGATGCCGCCGTCCTTCGTGGGCGCGATCCGGCATTCGAGCGTCCGCAGCTCGTCGGGGATGTCGAAGTGACTCCGGCCGAGCTCGTCGACCGCCCGGTCGCTGAGGCGCTGCATCCACCGTCGGAGCGCCTCCGTCCCTTCCAGCCGCCGGGCGGGATCGGCGTCGAGCACCTCGACGGCTCGGCGCACGCTGGCACCGGGTTCGATCCGCTGCGCGACGGCCTCCTGCTCGGCCGTCATCCGCGCCAGCTCCTCGAGACCCCACTCGTACGTCTCGTCCGCATCGACGGTCGCACCCAGGAAGCGTCGTGAATGGAGGGAGTACGAATCGCGTCCGACGGCGTCGCCGGAACCGGCCGCGGGGAGGATCTCCTCGGTGAGGAGAGCCCCGAGCGCGAGATAGGCCTCGGCGGCTCGAACGGCCCCGCGGGCGAGATCGCGCTCGAGAGCCGCGGGAGGCGCGGTGCCGTCGGTCGGACGACCCCCGTCGACGAGTTCGGCGAAGAAGCCGCCCCGTGCGCCGATCCGAAGGCACTGTTCGGCGACCCTCCCTACCTGACGCCTCGCCGGGACGACGTCGGCTGCGACTCCCGCTCGGAGGGTGGCGACGTAGCCCTCCAGGGCGGAGGGCACGGCCGAGAGGCGGGAGGCGATGTCGGACCAGTCCGTCACGGAGACGGTCGGCATCAGATCGAAGACCTCGCGCACCTGCTGAACCGGCGAGGCGATGACGTTCAGGTCCCGGAGGTGGAACCCCGCTTCGTGGGACTCCAGATCGAGTGCGAGCTCACCACCGAGATCGCGCTGGGTCACCCGGTCGACGTCATCGAGCACGGGAGCCGCCGCGAGCTCGGCCGCGACCGATCGCACCGCCTCGACACGCCGCTCGTGTCCCTCCGGCGAGAGGTCGCCGTATCCGCCGGTGCGACCCGGGCGCCCGATCCAGGTCGCGACCGTCGGGTCGAGGTCGATCGTCGTGTCGACCCACCGCTCGGCGATGTCGTCGATGGGGGTGGGGACACGCGGCGAGGGGGACGTCTGCTCGGACATGCAGCGAGCCTAGACGCGGCGAGGGTGCTCTCGAGGCGGACGCCCCGGTACCGAGAAGGGCACCGAGCCGACCGTCAGGTCGGCCCGATGCCCTTCGAGGCGCAGGAGGCGCTCAGTCCTTGTCGAGGTCCGTCTCGAGAAGGGCGGCCAGCTCGTCGAGGGCCGCGTCGGCGTTGTCGCCGTCCGTCGCGATGACGACCTCGTCGCCGTGATTGATGCCGAGGGAGAGCACCCCGAGGATGCTCGCCGCGTTCACGCTCTTGCCGGCGGAGGTCGTGAGGGTGACCTTCGCGCCGGTCTTGCCGGCCGCCTGGCTGAAGAGCGAGGCGGGGCGGGCGTGCAGACCGACGCTCGAGGCGATGGTGACGGTGCGTTCGGGCATTTCTACTCCTTGGTCGTGACCGGGGCGGTCGGGTGCCGCGTACTGCGGACGGCGGTGGATCTGATCGGTCGGGGCCGACGAGAGGGGTGGGGCGGTCAGTCGTCGTCTTCGTCGGACTGGAGGAGCTCGTAGACCTCCGCGCTCGTCGTGGCCCCGCGGAGAGCCGCGGCCTTGTCGGGGTCCATCAGGATGCTCGCCAGCTGGCTGAGGATCGCGATGTGACCATTGCCCTTGGCGGCGATGCCGACGGTGACCGAGACCTCGTTGCCATCCCAGTCGACCGGGGTGGGGAACCGGAGGACGACGAGCGCGTCGCTCTTCACGGAGTCCTTCCCCGCGAGGGTGCCGTGCGGGATGGCGACGCCTTCTCCGACGTAGGTCGAGACGGAGTTCTCGCGCTCGAACATCGCGTCGATGTAGCCCTCGTCGATGGCGCCCGCCTCGACGAGCGCCTGACCGGTGGCCCGGATGGCCTCGTCTCGTGACGCTGCGGACTGGTCGAGTCGGATCGACGACTCGGCGAGGAGGGCCGTGAGCTCGGGGGCCTGTTCCGACATCGTCAGACCTCGACCGTCGTGCCGTCCTGGATCGCCTTGACGATCTTGGCGACGTTGGGGTCGCCCATGAACAGCTGGAAGGGCACCACGGGGACGTTCGGGACGACACCGCGCGCGCGCTCGGCGAGGTTGTTCTGCGTCACCACGACGTCGGCGTCGGCGGGGATCTCCGCGACGGGCGAGTGCTCGACGGTGACGCCGCTCTTCTTGAGCTGCTTCTTCAGCGTCGAGGCGAGCATGACGCTGCTCCCCATGCCGGCGTCGCAGGCGACGATGAGCTTCTTGATGGACGATCCGTCGAGTGTTGCCATGGTGGTCTCCTTGTGTAGAGGGGGGACGGGGGACGGCCGGAGCCGTCACCCGATTCAATCACTGGGTCGCTGTGGGAGCGGCGGTGCCCTTGCTGGTGGCCTTGTTGGCCGCGGTCGCGGCCTGGGCGTCGGCGAGTGCCTGCTGCTGTGCGGCAGCGTCCTCGGCGGCCGCCTCGCGGTTCTCCTTGCGGCCGAAGCCCATCAGGAACGCGGAGACGACGAACGACACCGCGGCGGAGAGCAGGATGCCCAGGTAGATCGGCAGGATGTCTCCGCGGGCTGCTACGAGCGTGTACGCGATGATGCTGCCCGGCGAGGCGGGGCCGACGAGGCCGACGCCGAAGAGCGAGAAGACCGTGATGCCGGTGGCGCCACCGAGGATGGCGGCGACCAGGAGGACGGGCTTCATCAGCACGTAGGGGAAGTAGATCTCGTGGATGCCGCCGAAGAAGTGCACGACGATGGCGGCGGGAGCCGACGGGCGGATCGCACGCGGACCGAAGAAGAGGAACGCGAGGAGGATGCCGAGGCCGGGGCCGGGGTTCGACTCGAGCATGAAGAGGATCGACTTGCCGGTCTCCTGCGACTCGATGCCGCCCAGCGGGGTCAGCACGCCCTGGTTGATGGCGTTGTTGAGGAACAGGATCTTCGCGGGCTCGATGATGATCGAGGCCAGCGGGAGGAGACCGCGCTCGACGAGGAAGTCCACGCCGCTGCCGAAGACGCTGGTCAGCCAGTTCGTGACGGGCGCGAGGCCGAAGAAGGCGCCCACGGCCACGGCCGCGCCGATGATCCCGAGCGAGAAGTTGTTGACGAGCATCTCGAAGCCGGACTTGATGCGCCCGTCGACGACGTCGTCGAACTTCTTGAGCAGCCAGGCGGCGAGGGGCCCGACGATCATGGCGCCGAGGAACTGCGGAGCGTCCGTGGCGACGATGACGCCCATGACGCCGACCGCGCCGATGACCGCACCGCGCTGGCCGTGGATCATGCGACCACCCGTGTAGGCGATCAGGATCGGCAGGAGGTACTTGATGATCGGTCCGACGAGGCCGGGCCACGGGGTGCCGTCGCTCATCTCGCCGAATCCGCCCAGCTGCGGGACGGGGGTCCATCCGGTCTGGATGAACAGGGCCGTGATGAGACCCCAGGCGATGAACGCGCCGATGTTCGGCATGATCATGCCGGCGAGGAAGCCGCCGAAACGCTGCACGCGAGCGCGCGCACCCGTTCCGGTGACCGTGGGGGTGAATTCGGACATGGGAGAGGTACTCCTTCGTACTCAGTGACGAGTCTGGTGGTGGAGGTGCGGTGAGATGGTGGTGCTTCGGGTGCGGCTGTGCGGGAGAGGCGGCATCAGACGATCACGACCCTCGGGCCGGCGCGTTCGACGTCGTCGGCCAGCTCGAGATCGACGCCGGAGTCGGTGACGATGGTGTCGACGTCGGAGAGGGGCGACACCTTGGCGAAGTCCTCTCGTCCGAACTTGCTGTGATCCGCGAGGACCACGGTCCGGCGGGAGGAGGCCAGGAGCGCGCGCTTGACCCGCGCCTCGGCGAGATCGGGGGTGCTGAGACCACGCTCGACGGAGACGCCGTTCGTCCCGATGAAGGAGACGTCGGCGAAGACGTCAGCGAGCTGGCTCCGCGTCCAGTCGCCCACGGACGAGTACGTCCTGGTGCGGATGAGTCCGCCCAGGAGGTGGAGCGTCACGTTGGGTCGGCTGATGAGGATGGTCGCGACGGCCAGCGAATGCGTGACGACCGTGAGCACGCGGTCGACGGGGAGGAGCTCCGCGAAGCGGATGGCGGTCGTTCCCGCGTCGATGATGATGGAACCCTCGTCGGGGAGCTCGTCGAGGGCCGCGCGCGCGATCCGGTCCTTCTCGGCCGCCGCGGTCCCCTCTCGGTCGACGACCGGGGGCTCGATGCCGAGGCGCTCCACCGCGATGGCGCCGCCGTGCACCCGGCGGAGGACGCCTCGTCGCTCGAGCTCCGTGAGATCACGGCGGACGGTCTCCGGAGCGACGGACAGCTCTCGGGCCAGACCGGCGACCTCGACGCGCCCGCGTGTCAGGGCCGTGTCGAGGATCTGCTGATGACGCTCCGGTGCGTACATGCGGGACCTCGTCGTCGTGCGGGGGTGAACGCGGAAGCGTCACTCGGCGTTCAGGGAATTCAGATCGGACTGATGCCCGATGTTCACCGAGCAGGGTTTATATAAGCCCGTTTGTGCCTGTTCGTCAAGTCGCGCCTCCGTGTCAGCCTGTCTGCACGCGTGAGGACGCCCGCGATGGCCTCTGATGCGGGGATGTCCCCTGAGGTCCGACTGTGCCCGAACGGGTCTCAGTGGGCGGCGGCATCCCAGCTCTCGCCGAGACCGACGCTGACGTCGAGAGGAACGCGGAGGTCCGCGGCACCGCTCATCCGGCGCTGGACGATGTCTCGGACCGTCTCGACCTCACCAGGTGCGACCTCGACGATCATCTCGTCGTGGACCTGGAGCAGGACGCGAGAGCCGAGTTCGCGCGAATCGATCTCGGAGCGGACGCCGAGCATGGCGATCTTCATGATGTCGGCCGCCGAGCCCTGGATCGGAGCGTTGAGGGCGGCGCGCTCCGCGTTCTCGCGGAGCACGCGGTTGGGCGACTTCAGGTCGGCGAAGGGTCGTCGGCGGCCGAAGATGGTCTCCGTGTAGCCGTCTTCCCGGGCTTTCTCGACGACGTTCCGCAGGTACTCCCGCACGGCACCGAACCGGGCGAAGTAGTCGGTCATGAGCTGCTTGGCCTCGGAGTTCTCGATGCGCAACTGCTTCGAGAGCCCGAAGGCGCTCAGGCCGTAGGCGAGCCCGTAGGACATGGCCTTGACCTTCGTGCGCATCGCGGGCGAGACGTCTGCGGGATCGACGCCGAAGATGCGCGCTCCGACGAACCGGTGGAGGTCCTCGCCGTCGTTGAAAGCCTGGATGAGGCCCGCATCGCCGGAGAGGTGCGCCATGATCCGCATCTCGATCTGGGAGTAGTCGGCCGTGAGCAGCGTCTCGTAGTCCGGTCCGTGGACGAACGCCGCACGGATCTCGCGGCCGACCGCCGCCTTGACCGGGATGTTCTGGAGATTCGGGTCGACGGACGAGATCCGACCGGTGGTCGTGCCCGTCTGGTCGTAGGTCGTGTGGATGCGGGCGTCGTCGGCTATCGACTTCTCGAGCGTCTCGATGATCTGTCGGAGCTTCGTCGCATCGCGGTGCTTCAGAAGCAGATCGAGGAAGGGGTGAGGGTGCTTCTCCTGGAGATCCGCCAGGGACGCGGCGTCAGTCGAGTACCCGGTCTTCGTGGCGCGGGTCTTCGGCATCTCCAGCTGCTCGAAGAGCACCTCCTGAAGCTGCTTCGGGGACCCGAGATTGACCTCGCGCCCGATCTCCGCGAAGGCCTTCCCGGCGAGCTCCGCAGCGGACTCGCCCAGGCGGACGGAGAGGGCCTGGAGCGTCTCGCGATCGGCGGCCACGCCGGTGAGCTCCATATCGCCGAGCACCGGGACGAGCGGAAGCTCGATCTCGGTCAGGACACGTCGGGACCCTTCGTCGAGGGCCTCGACGAAGGATTCGGACAGGCGGAGGACGAACCAGGCCTCGGACGCGACGCTGAAGTCGTCGTCGGAGGAGACGAGCTGATTCGGGTCGCCGACGGGGAGCGTCTCGCCGAGCTGCTCGTAGACCAGGTCGGAGAGTGCGAAGGAGGTGCGACCGGGCCGGAGCAGCCATGCGGCGATCCGGGGGTCGCCGACGATCCCCGTGAGCTCGAGTCCCGCGCGGGAGAGGGCCTTGTAGGCGCGCTTGGCGTCGTGGACCACCTTCGGGGTCTGGCCATCGAGCCACGCTTCGAGCGCGACGTAGTCGCCGCGTCCCGCCGCCCAGGGCACGTAGGCCGACTCCGTTGAAGTCGAGAGACCCAGTCCGACGACCCCGTCCGTGCCGTACTCGACGACGAGCCCCACGGGCGACGACGGGTCGGAGGCGTGCTTCGAGAGCCAGAAAGCGAGCTCCTCGTCGATGAGCGTGCGCACCACGGGCATGCCGACCGGCGTCGCGGTGATCGCGGGCTCGCCACCGTCGGCGGGATTCGCCGATTCGCTCAGCACGAGCACCCGTTCGAGCAGGGTGCGGAACTGGAGCTTGTCGAAGAGCTCGCGCACGGCTGTCTCGTCGATGGCGCGCCGTTCGAGGTCGGAGGGTCCGACGGGGAGTTCGACATCGGTGACGAGCCGGTTGAGCCTCCGGTTGCGGATCGCGTTGTCCTTCTGCTCGCGGAGCTTCTGACCGACGACGCCTTTGATCTCGTCGGCTCGCTCGATGATCTGATCGAGCCCGCCGTAGAGGTTGATCCATTTGACCGCGGTCTTCTCGCCGACCTTGTCGATCCCGATGAGATTGTCGCTCGTCTCACCGACGAGGGCGGCGACCTCGGGGTACTGATGCGGTTCGATGCCGTAGCGCTCGAAGACCTTGTCGCGGTCGTAGCGGGTGAGCTCGCTCACACCGCGTGCGGACGGGTAGAGGAGGGTGACGTCGTCGTTCACCATCTGGATGGCGTCTCGGTCTCCGGAGACGACGAGGACGCGGAAACCGTCGGCACGACCGCGGACCGCGAGCGTCGCCAGGATGTCGTCGGCCTCGTAGTCCTCTTTCGTGATGGTCGTGATGCCCATGGCGTGGAGAGCCTCCTGCAGGAGGGGGATCTGACCGACGAACTCGGGCGGCGTCTCGTTCCGGGTGCCCTTGTACTCGGGGTACTCGCGCGTGCGGAACGAGAAGCGCGAGATGTCGAAGGCGACCGCCAGATGGGTGGGCTTCTCGGCTTTCAGCAGACTGAGCAGCATCGAGATGAAGCCGTGGATGGCGTTCGTGTGCTGGCCCTCGCGGTTGACGAAACTGTCGACCGGCAGAGCGTAGAACGCACGGAAGGCCAGCGAGTGACCGTCGACGACGAGGAGGGTAGGCTTTGCTTCTTCCGACACCCCGTCAGCCTAGCGGGCGCCCCCGACAGCGCCGTCGGCGCGCACGCTCATGCGGAACCCCCCCAGGAGCGACATGTCAACGCCCGAGACGCCCCTCGATCCCTCGGCGATCCTCAGCGACGACGCCGAGCGGCTCCTCGGTCGCCGAGGCGTCGGCGATCTCGCCGAGAGGATGGGGATCGTGATCGTCGAGATGAGCGCCGAACGCGCCGTGGCCAGGATGCCCGTCGAGGGCAACACGCAGCCCGTCGGCATACTCCACGGAGGCGCGCACGTCGTCCTCGCCGAGACGCTCGGCTCCATCGCGTCGTCGGTCCATGCCGGTCCGGGGCGCATCGCCATGGGCATCGAGCTGAACGCCAGCCACAGCAGGTCGGTCGCCACGGGGTGGGTCACCGGCACCTGCACGGCCGTCCACCTCGGTCGGACGTTGGCGACCCATCAGATCGTCATGACCGACGACCAGGGGCGGCTGCTCTCGACCGTCCGGATCACGAACATCATCACGGAGGCGCGCGCCTGACGCGTCGACCTCGCCGCACGATGGAGCCCCGCATCCTCCGGGAGGATGCGGGGCTCCATGGTGCCGTCGGCGCTACTTCTTGGCGCTGAGCTGCTCGATGATGGCCTGGGCCACATCGTGCATCGTCAGGCGTCGATCCATGGACGCCTTCTGGATCCAGCGGAAGGCCTCGGGCTCGGTGAGGCCCATCTTCTCGTTCAGCAGACCCTTGGCCCGATCGACGAGCTTGCGCGTCTCGAAGCGCTCGACGAGGTCGGCGACCTCCGCCTCGAGGGTGATGATCTGCGTGTACCTCGAGAGGGCGATCTCGATGGCCGGGAGGAGGTCGTTGGGCGTGAAGGGCTTGACGACGTAGGCGAGGGCGCCGGCCTCGCTCGCCCGCTCGACGAGCTCCTTCTGGCTGAAGGCGGTCAGGAGGACGACCGGGGCGATGTGGTTCTTGCTCAGCGTCTCCGCGGCGCTGATGCCGTCCAGCTTCGGCATCTTGACGTCCATGATGACGAGATCGGGGCGGAGTTCGGTCGCCAGGGCGACGGCGGTCTCGCCGTCGCCTGCTTCGCCGACGACCTCGAAGCCGTTGTCGCGGAGGATCTCGACGATGTCGAGCCGGATGAGGGACTCATCCTCGGCCACGACGACACGACGGGGTGCTGCTGATGTTGCTTCCTGGTCACTCACGATGCAGAGCCTACGGTATTCTTGCCCCGGTCGTCGTGAGCCGGATTGGCGGAATGGCAGACGCGGAGCACTCAAAATGCTCTGTCCGAGAGGGCGTGTGGGTTCGAGTCCCACATCCGGCACGGTCGCGGCCAGCGACTTTTTTCGACATGCAGGTCGACAAAGTCGCATGCGGGCCGATCTTGTGCACTACGCTGGCATCACTGGTTGTTGTGTTACGCATTTGTATCTCGCGACGTTCCAGGTGGCCCTCCTCGGAGGATCCGCCCGGTGGCGTCGTTCTCAGAGGGAGCGGACAAAAAGGCACCGCGACGAGCGTTCTCGAAATCGGGAACGACAACTCTGAAAAATAAGGAACAAGAAAAATGGCAACAGGCACCGTTAAGTGGTTCAACTCCGAAAAGGGCTTCGGCTTCATCACCCCCGACGACGGATCCACTGACGTCTTCGCGCACTTCTCCGCGATCGCCGGCGACGGCTACCGCAACCTGGAGGAGAACCAGAAGGTCGAATTCGACACCGCTCAGGGCAACAAGGGCCTCCAGGCCGAGAACATCCGCGTCATCTGACTCGGCGGCGTCCTCGAGACGCCGATGATGCCAGGCACGATCTGACATCTACGGGAAAGCCCCGATCCGCTCCGGCGGGTCGGGGCTTTCTCGTACCCGGCGCCCGGCGCCCCGCGTCGTCAGCGGGGATCCCCGCTCAGACCCAGCAGGCTGGCCACGGATTCGTAGTCTCTCAAGGCCGCCTCGTAGTCGTGATCCGTGGCTGAGGCGACCTCGGGCCCCGTTCGCCCGGCCCGCGCCTCCTCGGCCAGTCGGTATCGCACGACGAGCGTCGCCCAGAGGATGAGCTCATCGCCGGTGGCGTCATCCGGCGCCGCGTCGGCGACGTCCCAGGGGATCTCCACCGCCTCGCATGTCTGAGGGTCCGCCCGCCTCGCCGTCGTCGGTGCGATGAAGAGGGCTCGGGTGCCGACTGCGAGGAGAGCGCCGACGGTGGCGCCCATCCCGAAGCAGAGCAGCAGGGACAGGAGCGAGGTGACTCCCCAGACTCCCCCGGCGACGACCGCCAGGAAGAACCCGCCGGTGATCGCCCCGACGATCGACCAGACGTCGAGGTGCGTCCGCCCCGTCTCGGATCGGGCGTCGAGATCGCGCAGGTCGCTCTTCGTCTGGCTCAGGCTCCGTGATGCCCCGCTGGGCATCGCGAACAGTCGTCGATCCAGGACGAAGCACGAAGGGTGGGAGGCGTCGACCGACATGCGGACAGGGTACGCCCGGTCCACGCGACGACGCCGGGCCCCTCGCGGAGCCCGGCGTCGTGCACGGCGTGTGCTAGCGGAAAGGGTCAGGCCAGGGTCGCGTAGGCCGGTGCTGCTTCCCCATGCGCATCGCCCACACGGTGCACGCGCAGATCGTTCGTCGATCCCGCGATCCCCGGAGGGGTCCCCGCGATGACGATGACCTTGTCACCGATGTCGGCGAGGTTCTTGCCGATGAGGATGTCATCGACCTGAGCGAACATCGCGTCGGTGTGCGTCACATTCTCGACCAGGTGCGACTGGACGCCCCAGCTCAAGGCCATGCGTCGCCGCGTCGCCTCGTTCGGCGTGAAGGCGAGGATCGGGATCGAGTGACGCAGACGCGACATCCTCCGGACGGAGTCACCGGACTCGGTGAAGACGCAGAGGAACTTGGCCTGGACGAAGTCGGCGACGTCGGCGGCGGCGAGGGTGATCGCACCACCCTGCGTGCGCGGCTTCGTGCCGAGAGGGGGGATCCGCTCGAGCCCGTGCTCTTCGGTGGACTGCACGATGCGGGCCATGGTCTGCACGGTGATGACGGGGTACTCCCCCACGCTGGTCTCACCGCTCAGCATCACGGCGTCCGTTCCGTCGAGGACGGCGTTCGCGACGTCGGACGTCTCGGCGCGGGTCGGGATGGGGCTGGAGATCATCGATTCGAGCATCTGCGTGGCGACGATGACGGGCTTGGCCATGCGCCGGGAGAGCTCGACGGCGTGCTTCTGGACGATCGGCACCGCTTCGAGGGGCAGCTCGACGCCGAGGTCGCCTCGGGCGACCATGATCCCGTCGAACGCGTCGATGATCGCCTCGAGGTTGTCGACGGCCTGGGGCTTCTCGATCTTCGCGATTACCGGGACCCTCTTGCCCTCCTCCGCCATGATCTCGTGGACGCGATCGACGTCGTCCGCGTCGCGGACGAACGAGAGCGCGATGAGGTCGGCTCCCAAGGCGAGTCCCCAGCGCAGATCGGCCTCGTCCTTCTCGGACAGCGCGGGGACGTTGACCGCCACGCCCGGGAGGTTGATGCCCTTGTTGTTCGAGACCGTGCCCGCCACGACGACCTCGGTCGTCACCGTGGTGCCGTCGGTCTCGAGGACCCGGAGCTTGACGCGCCCGTCGTCGATGAGCAGCGGGTCGCCGGCGCTCACGTCGGCGGGGAGACCCTTGAAGGTCGTGCCGCAGATGTCGCGGGTGCCGAGGATGTCCTCGGTCGTGATCTTGAAGACGTCGCCCACGGCGAGGTCGTGGGGGCCGTCCGAGAACTTGCCGAGCCGGATCTTGGGCCCCTGCAGGTCGACGAGGACTGCGACGGGTCGCCCGGCGTCGTCCGCAGCCCGCCGCACGTTCGCGTAGACGGTCTCGTGGACGTCGTAGCTGCCGTGGCTGAGGTTCATCCGCGCCACGTCGACTCCTGCGTCGATGATCGCTCGGATGTCGTCGTAGCTCGATGTCGCCGGCCCGAGGGTGGCGACGATCTTTGCGCGTCTCATGTGTTCCTAACGTCTAAGGGTTGTGTGGACGGCTCGGTCCCGCCCTCCCAGCTTATTCCCGCCGAGGCGGACCGTCAGACCGAGATGGAGCGATCCGTGGGCCGGACGGGGAACGGCAGAGTGGTCTGCCCCTCCAGATAGGCGTCGACGGAGGAGGCCGCGGCGCGACCCTCGGCGATGGCCCAGACGATGAGCGACTGCCCGCGACCGGCGTCGCCGGTGACGAAGACGCCGGCCTCGCTGGTCTCGTACGTCTTGTCACGGACCAGCGATCCGCGCTCGTCGACGGGGAGGCGCAGCTGAGCCTCGAGGTCGTCGCGCTCGGGTCCCGTGAACCCGAGGGCGAGGAGGACGAGGTCGGCGGGGATCTCGCGCTCGGTACCGGCCTTGGGGACGCGACGACCGTCGAGGTACTCGGTCTCCGCGACGCGGATGGCGCGCACCTCGCCGACGTCGTTGCGGAGGAACTCGACCGTCGACGCGAGGAACATGCGCTCTCCGCCCTCCTCGTGAGCGCTCGAGACCTCGAAGACCGTCGGGAACATCGGCCAGGGCTGCGACTCGGGGCGCTCCTCGGGAGGCTGCTGCCCGATGGCCAGATTGGTCACGGAGAGAGCACCCTGACGGTGCGCCGTCCCGATGCAGTCGGCACCGGTGTCGCCGCCGCCGAGGACGACGACGTGCTTTCCCTCGGCCGTGATCTGGTCGATCACCGTGTCGCCGGCACCGACCCGGTTCTGCTGGACGAGGTACTCCATGGCGAAGTGGATGCCGGACAGGTCGCGACCGGGGATGGGGAGATCGCGGGGAACCGTGGCACCCGTCGCGACGACCACGGCGTCGTACCGCGCACGGAGGTCATCCCACGTGATGTCGCGCCCGATCTCGACACCTGCGCGGAAGCGCGTGCCCTCAGCCTGCATCTGCGCCAGACGCAGCTCGATCTGCTTCTTCTCCATCTTGAAGTCGGGGATCCCGTACCGGAGGAGACCGCCGATGCGGTCGTCGCGCTCGTAGACGGCCACCGTGTGACCGGCCCGCGTCAGCTGCTGGGCGGCCGCGAGACCGGCGGGACCGGAGCCCACGACGGCCACGGTCTTCCCCGTCAGTCGCTCGGGCGGGTGGGGGGTCACCCAGCCGTTCTGGAACGCCTGATCGATGATCGACACCTCGACCTGCTTGATCGTCACCGGCGGCTGGTTGATGCCCAGCACGCAGGACGACTCGCAGGGAGCGGGGCAGAGACGACCCGTGAACTCGGGGAAGTTGTTGGTCGCGTGCAGCCGCTCGATGGCCTGACGCCCCTCGCCGCGCCACATGAGGTCGTTCCACTCCGGGATGAGGTTCCCGAGCGGGCACCCCTGGTGGCAGAACGGCACGCCGCAGTCCATGCAGCGCCCGGCCTGACGCCGGAGCTCGCCGGACTCCTGCTGCTCGTAGACCTCTTTCCAGTCCATGAGTCGCACCGATACGGGTCGACGCTTCGGGAGCTCGCGCTTCTGCGTCTTCAGGAATCCCTTGGGATCAGCCACCGGTCACCTCCAGGATTCGCTTCCATGCTTCGTCGCCATCGGGGTCGAGACCCTCGTCGACGGCCGTCTGCCGGGTGGCGAGGACGGCGGCGTAATCGCGGGGCAGCACCTTGACGAACTCGGACACGGTGGTCTCGAGGTCGTCGAGCATGCGCTCCGCCACCGGGGACCCGGTCTCGGCGAGGTGCCGGGAGAGGAGGTCCGTGAGGATCTCGACGTCGGCGCTGCCGAGGGGATGGAGCTGCAGCTCCCCCGAGGCCAGGGCGTCGGAGTTGACCCGCTCCGTCCGGAGACCGTGGACGTACGCGGTCCCCCCGGACATGCCGGCACCGAGGTTGCGGCCGGTGTCGCCGAGGATGACGGCCAGGCCGCCCGTCATGTACTCGAGCGCGTGGTCGCCCACGCCCTCGACGACGGCGCTGGCGCCGGAGTTGCGGACCAGGAACCGCTCGCCGACGATGCCTCGGATGAACATGCTGCCGCGTGTCGCTCCGTAACCGATGACGTTGCCCGCGATGACGTTGTCCTCCGCGGGGAACGTGCTCGCCCGGTCGGGGCGGACGACGATGCTGCCGCCTGAGAGCCCCTTGCCGACGTAGTCGTTGCTGTCGCCCTCGAGTCGCAGGGTGATGCCCGCGGGGAGGAAGGCCCCGAGGGACTGACCGGCGGAACCACTGAGCGTCACGTCGATGCTGCCCTCGGGCAGTCCGTTCTCGCCGTGGCGCACGGTCACCTCGTGACCGAGCATCGTGCCCACCGCGCGCTCCGTGTTGCGGATCGGCAGGCTGATGTCGATGCGTCCGCCGTTCTCGAGCACGTCCATGCTGCGGGCGATGAGACCGACGTCGAAGTGCTTCTCGAGCTCGTGCTCCTGCGGACGGCGGTTGCGCCGCGGCTCGTCGTCGGCGAAGACCGGTCCGACCAGGACCGGCTCGAGGTCGAGACCCGACGCCTTCCAGTGGTCCACCGCGCGGTCGACATCGAGCACGTCGGTGCGGCCGATCGCCTCGTCGAGGCTGCGGAAACCGAGCTCGGCGAGGTACTCCCGCACCTCCTGGGCCAGGAACTCGAAGAAGTTGACGACGAACTCCGGCTTGCCCGAGAAGCGGGCCCGCAGCTCGGGGTTCTGCGTCGCGACGCCCACAGGGCAGGTGTCGAGGTGGCAGACGCGCATCATGATGCAGCCCTCGACGATCAGCGGCGCGGTCGCGAAGCCGAACTCCTCGCCGCCCAGGAGAGCGGCGATCATGACGTCCCGACCGGTCTTCATCTGGCCGTCGACCTGCACGACGACGCGGTCGCGCATGCCGTTCAGCATCAACGTCTGCTGCGTCTCGGCGAGCCCGATCTCCCAGGGGGTCCCCGCGTGCTTGAGCGAGTTGAGGGGGCTGGCGCCGGTGCCGCCGTCGTGACCGGACACGAGCACGACATCGGCCAGCGCCTTGGTCACACCGGCCGCCACCGCGCCGATCCCGGACTGGCTGACCAGCTTGACGTGCACACGAGCCGTGGGGTTCGCACGCTTGACGTCGAAGATGAGCTGCTTGAGGTCCTCGATGGAGTAGATGTCGTGGTGAGGCGGGGGCGAGATGAGCCCGACGCCGGGAGTCGCGTGACGCGTCCGTGCCACCCACGGGTAGACCTTGGTCGGAGGCAGCTGACCGCCTTCGCCGGGCTTGGCGCCCTGAGCCATCTTGAGCTGGATGTCCGTGGCGTGGGTGAGGTACATGCTCGTGACCCCGAAGCGTCCCGACGCGACCTGCTTCACGGCGCTGCGGCGCTCCGGGTCGAGGAGACGCTCGACGTCCTCGCCGCCCTCACCCGTGTTGGACTTGCCGCCCAGACGGTTCATGGCGATCGCGAGGGTCTCGTGCGCCTCCTTCGAGATGGATCCGTAGCTCATCGCGCCCGTCGAGAAGCGCTTGACGATGGCCTCGATCGGCTCGACCTCGTCGAGAGGGATCGAGGGCCGGACGCCATGCTTGAACGCGAACATGCCGCGCAGCGTCATCAGGTCCTCCGACTGGTCGTCGACGAGCTTGGTGTACTCGCGGAAGATGTCGTAGCGCCGCGTGCGGGTGGCGTGCTGGAGCCGGAAGACGGTGTCGGGGTTGAAGAGGTGCTTCGGTCCCTCGCGGCGCCACTGGTACTCGCCGCCGGTCGCCAGCCGTTCGTGCGCGACGACCGAACCGTCGGCCGGGTAGGCGCTGAGGTGGCGCTCCTTGTTCTCGGCCGCGATCACGTCGATGCCGATGCCGCCGAGCATCGTCGACGTCCCGGTGAAGTACGTGTCGACGAACTCGCGACTGAGACCGACGGCCTCGAAGGCCTGGGCGGCGGCGTAGCTGGAGACCGTGGAGATGCCCATCTTGGACATGATCTTCAGCACGCCCTTGCCGAGGGCCTTGATGAGGTTGTGCACGGCGTCTTCGGGCGAGAGGCCGGTGATCATGCCCGAACGGACGAGGTTCTCGCTGGTCTCCATCGCGAGGTACGGGTTCACCGCCGAGGCGCCGTAGCCGATCAGCGTCGCGACGTGGTGCACCTCGCGGACGTCGCCTGCCTCGATGATCAGACCGACCTTCATGCGGTTCTCGGTGCGGATCAGGTGATGGTGGACGGCTGCGACCATCAGCAGCGACGGCACGGGGGCGAAGTCCTGGTTGGAGTCGCGGTCGGAGAGCACGATGAACTCCGCACCCGCCTCGATGGCGTCGTCGACCTCGTTGCACATCGCGGCGATGCGCTTCTCGAGGGCGCGCGGACCCTTGTCCGACCGGTAGAGCCCCCGGATCGTCGAGGTGACGCGCGAACCCGGGCTGGGATCGATGTGCTGGATCTTCGCGAGCTCGTCGTTGTCGATGACCGGGAAGTCGAGGATCACCTGGCGGGCGTGCTCGGGCGTGGCGGAGAGGAGGTTGCGCTCCGGACCGAGACCGAGCTTGAGAGAGGTCACCACCTGCTCGCGGATGGAGTCGAGCGGCGGGTTGGTGACCTGCGCGAACTGCTGGGTGAAGTAGTCGAACAGGAGGCGCGGGCGCTCGGAGAGGACGGCGATCGGAGTGTCGCTCCCCATGGCCCCGAGGGGCTCGGCCCCGGTCTTCGCCATCGGCGCCAGGAGTATCCGCACCTCCTCTTCGGTGTAGCCGAAGGTCCGCTGGCGCCGCGTGACGGAGGCCGGCGTGTGGACGATGTGCTCGCGGTCGGGCAGTTCGGAGAGGTGGATGCGCCCCTCGGAGAGCCACTCGCCGTACGGAGCCGAGGAGGCGAGCTCGCGCTTGATCTCGTCGTCTTCGATGAGACGACCGGCCTCGGTGTCGACGAGGAACATCTTGCCGGGTCGGAGTCGACCCTTGCGGACGACCTTCGCGGGGTCGATGTCGAGCACGCCGATCTCGCTGGCGAGCACGACCAGGCCGTCGTCGGTGACGAGATAGCGACCGGGACGCAGGCCGTTCCGGTCGAGCGTCGCGCCGACCACCGATCCGTCGGTGAACGTGATCGCCGCCGGGCCGTCCCACGCTTCCATGAGCATCGAGTGGTACTCGTAGAAGTCGCGCAGCTCGGGGTCGATGTCGACCTGGTTCTCCCAGGCCTCCGGCACCATCATCATGATCGCGTGTGGGAGCGAGCGTCCCGTCAGGCTCAGCAGCTCGACGACCTCGTCGAACGAGGCGGAGTCGCTGGCACCGGGGCTGACGATCGGGAGGATGGGCTTGAGGTCGCCGATCAGTTCGGACTCGAGCTGCGACTGGCGCGCCCGCATCCAGTTCCGATTGCCGCGCACGGTGTTGATCTCCCCGTTGTGGGCGATCATCCGGAAGGGCTGAGCGAGCGGCCACGACGGGAACGTGTTCGTCGAGTACCGCGAGTGCACGATCGCCAGCTTCGAGGCGAAGCGCTCGTCGCTCAGGTCGGGGTAGAAGGGCTCCAGCTGGAGCGTCGTCACCATGCCCTTGTAGACCATGGTGCGGCTGCTCAGTGACGTGAAGTACGCCGACAGCTTGCGCTCGGCCCGCTTCCGGAGACGGAACGCCCGCCGGTCGAGCTCGACTCCCGAGAGGCGGTTCCCGTCGGCATCCCGCTGACGGCTGGCGAGGAAGATCTGCTCGAAGGCCGGCATGGCGTTGCGTGCCAGGGTGCCCAGCTCGTCGGGACGCACCGGCACGTCGCGCCAGCCGAGGACGTCGAGGTGCTCGAGGTCCGCGATGCGCTCGATCCCGGTCTTGAGCTCGGCGCGCTCCTGCTCGTCGAGGGGCAGGTAGGCGATGCCCACGGCGTACTCCCCCGCCCGGGGCAGCTCGAAGGCGACCTCGTCGCGGAAGAAGGCGTCCGGGATCTGGCAGAGGATGCCGGCGCCGTCACCCGTGCCGGCGTCGGAGCCGATCGCACCGCGGTGTTCGAGGTTGCGGAGCGCTCCGAGCGCCGCGTCGATGATGTCGTGCCCGGCCGTGCCCCGGAGGGTCGCGACCATGGCGAGGCCGCACGCGTCCTTCTCGTTGCGCGGGTCGTAGAGACCGGCGGCGGCGGGAACCGTGCTGAACTGCTGGTGGGCTGGCGTGGGGGCCATGGAATCCGTCCTCACGAAGAGATCCTGTAGGAGTCGGGACGTCGTCGGCCCGTGTCACTGGACGTCGCCGCGGAGGTGCGGCGTGCGTCGGTCGCCGACGGACGGTGGTTCGGTTGTCCGGTGGTGCTTCGGCTCAGCGGAGTTGCCCTGACAGCTTGTGGCGGTCGTGAGGTGGTTCTCGATGCGGAGGCGGCTCCGGCTGGAGGTCGGTCTGACTCGGTCGAGTCGTGACTGCCCTGGCCTGGTGCGGTGATCCTGGAGGCGGTGTGCCTCAGGAGCGGTGTGTGGTATCGGCGTCGTCGTCCGATGCTCCGACGGCGACCAGTTCGGGTTCGTCGTCGTCCGCCTCCGTGCGTCGCGAGTCTAGCTCAGTGTCGCGTTCGATCGGCGACCGCCCCGGGGCGTACGCGCCGGGTACGCGACCGGGGTGTCGACGCGTCGCGACGACGTAGATGACGATGCCGAGGACGATGGCGGCGAAGCTCATCCAGACGTTGGTCCGGATGCCGAAGAAGAGGAGGCTGGGATCGGTTCGGATCGACTCGAACCAGGCGCGGCCGATGCCGTACCAGACGAGGTAGAACGACAGGGCCTTGCCCCACTCGAGCGTCGTCTTGCGCTCGATCAGGAGCAGGATCGCCACCCCGGCGAGCATCCACACGATCTCGTAGAGGTAGGTCGGGTGGAAGAGCGTGCCTTCGGGCAGTCCGGTCGGGTACGCCGGATTGCTGGAATCGATCTCGAGACCCCAGGGCAGGTCGGTCGGCATGCCGAACAGCTCGTTGTTGAACCAGTTGCCGAGGCGACCGCACGCCTGGGCCACGAGGAGCCCGGGAGCCAGGGCGTCGGCGAAGGTCCAGAAGCGCAGACCCGAGTACCGGCAGCCGAGCCAGACGCCGACGGCCCCGAACAGCAGAGCCCCGTAGATGGCCAGCCCGCCCTCCCAGATGAAGAGGACGTGGATGTACTGGTCCGGTGACGAGAAGTAGTCACCGGGATGCGTGATCACGTGGAAGACCCGGCCCCCGATGATGCCCATCGGGACGGCGAAGAGCATGACGTCGATGACCACGCCGTTCTCGGCGCCGCGGCGCTTGAGGCGCTGATTGGTGATGATGCCCGCGATGACGATGCCGGCCAGGATGCAGAGGGCGTAGGCGTGGATGCGCAGCGACCCGGGCAGCGAGGCGCCGAAGGTCTCGTTGATCCACGAGGTGACGTCGAAGTACTGCCAGTCGGCGGACGGACTCGGGATGCTCAGGGGAACGAACACGGGCGGTAACGCCTTTCACGGGGAACACGGGGTGTCGGCGGGCCGACGCGGAACGACTCTAGCGCGAGCGGGAGTCAGCTCGAGACGGCCGCGCCAGACGACAGATCGGCGGCGACGGCCGCCAGGGATTCGAGACCCCCGTCGGCGAGGGCGCGCACGAACGCCGAGCCGATGATGGCTCCATCGGCGTACTCGAGCACTTCGCGGACCTGCGTGGCCGTCGAGATGCCGAGACCCACGCAGGCGTACTCGACACCGGCTGCGCGCAGCCGGTCGACGAGGGTGTGGGCTGCCGAGTCGACGTCGGTGCGCGTGCCCGTGATGCCCATCGTCGAGACGGTGTAGACGAAGCCGCGGCTGGCCTCGACCGACTGACGCAGCCGGGCGTCGCTCGAGGACGGGGCGGCGAGGAAGACCCGATCGAGATCCGCCGCCTCGGCTGCCGAGATCCAGGCGGAGCCCTCGTCGGGGATGAGATCGGGGGTGATGAGCCCTGCTCCGCCGGCCGCGGCGAGGTCGTCGGCGAAGCGCTGCACGCCGTACTGCTCGACCGGGTTCCAGTAGGTCATGACGACGACGGGGGCGTCGACACGCGATGTGATCTCGCGGACGGCGGTGAACACGTCGCGGACCCGGAAGCCCTCGGCGAGAGCCTTCTGCGTGGCGGCCTGGATCACGGGGCCGTCCATCACCGGGTCGGAGTAGGGCATGCCCAGCTCGATGACGTCGATCCCGTTCTCGGCCAGCGTGACCGCCGCCTCGATGCTCGTGGCCAGATCAGGGAAGCCGACGGGCAGATAGCCGATGACCGCACCGGAACCCGCGTCGCGACGGGCTCGGATCGCGGCCGCGACCTTGCTGCCCGAGACCTGCTCGGCGCTCACAGCTGCTGCGCCTCTTCATCGAGGACGCCGAAGTAGCGGCTGGCCGTCGCCACGTCTTTGTCGCCTCGACCGCTCATGGAGACGAGGATCGTCCAGTCCGGGTGACGCTGGCCGAGCTTGATCGTGCCCGCGAGGGCGTGAGCCGTCTCGATGGCGGGGAGGATGCCCTCGGTCTGAGTGAGGAGCTTGAACGCCGCCATGGCTTCCGCATCGGTGACCGGCTCGTAGTGCGCCCGCCCGCTCTCGGACAGCCACGCGTGCTCGGGACCGACGCTCGGATAGTCGAGACCGGCGGAGATCGAGTGGCTCTCGAGGGTCTGTCCGTCTTCATCCTGCATGAGATAGGACTTGGTGCCCTGGAGATTGCCGATGCGACCGAGGGTGATCGAGGCCGCGTGACGCCCGGTCTCGACCCCGTCGCCGCCCGCCTCGTATCCCCACAGCTCGACCGAGGGATCGTCGAGGAACGCGTGGAAGATGCCCATGGCGTTGGACCCGCCGCCGACGCAGGCCGTGACGGCGTCGGGGAGCGCACCCGTGAGTGCGAGCACCTGTTCGCGGGCCTCCTCGCCGATGATCTTGTGGAAATCGCGCACCATCGCCGGGAAGGGATGCGGACCCGCGACCGTGCCGAGCACGTAGTGGGTGGTGTCGACGCTGGCGACCCAGTCGCGCATCGCGTCGTTGATGGCGTCTTTCAAGGTCCGGGAACCGGTCGTGACGGAGACGACCTCGGCTCCGAGGAGGCGCATGCGGGCGACGTTGAGCGCCTGACGCTCGGTGTCGACCTGCCCCATGTACACGACGCACGACATCCCGAAGAGGGCGGCGGCGGTGGCCGTGGCGACGCCGTGCTGGCCGGCGCCGGTCTCGGCGATCAGGCGGGTCTTGCCGAGCTTGCGGGCGAGGAGGGCCTGTCCGAGCACGTTGTTGATCTTGTGCGAACCCGTGTGGTTCAGGTCTTCGCGCTTGAGGATCACCCGCGCTCCCCCGGCGTGCTCGGCGAAGCGAGGGACCTCGGTGATGATCGACGGACGACCGGTGTAGGTCGCGTGCAGGGCCCGGAGCTCGGCCTGGAACTCGGGGTCGACCGCCGCGGCCTTGTACGCGGCGTCGAGCTCGTCGAGAGCCGCAACCAGGGACTCGGGGACGAATCGTCCGCCGAAGGAGCCGAAGTAGGGCCCCGTCTCATCGCGCAGTGCCAATTCAGACCTCCAGGAAGCGGGTGAGTGCGTCGACGGGATCGCCGTGCGTGACGAGAGCCTCGCCCACGAGCACGACGTCGGCGCCGGCGCGACGGTAGTGGGCGACGTCGTCGGGAGACGCGACGGCGGACTCGGCGATGCGCACCACGCCCGAGGGGATGCCGTCGGCCAGTCGGCCGAAGAGGTCGCGATCGAGCTCGAACGTCGTGAGGTCGCGGGCGTTGACCCCGAGGAGCTCCGCGCCGGCGTCGAGACCACGACGGACCTCGTCGGCGGAGTGGGTCTCGATCAGGGCGGTCATGCCGAGGGACCTGACGAGGTCGTGCAGTTCGAGCAGTCGCGGCTGGGAGAGCCCGGCCACGATCAGGAGGACGAGGTCGGCCCCGGCCGCCCTCGCCTCGAAGACCTGGTAAGGATCTGCGATGAAGTCCTTGCGGAGCACGGGGACGTCCACGACATGGCGCACCGCCTCGAGGTCGGCGAGGGTCCCCTTGAAACGCCGACCCTCGGTGAGGACGCTGATCGCGCTGGCTCCGCCGGCGGCGTACGACACGGCCAACGAGGCCGGATCGGCGATGTCGGAGAGATCGCCCCGTGAGGGACTCGCCCGCTTCACCTCGGCGATGATCTTCACCCGGTCGGCGGGGCGGAGTGCGGCGACGGCGTCGAAGGCCGGGGGCCGTGCGAGGGCCGCGGCCTCGACGTCCGCGAGCGACACCAGTTCACGCCGAGCCTCGGCATCGGCGAGAGCCCCGGCGTAGAGATCGTCGAGCACTTAGTTGTGCGCCTTCGGCACGTAGCGGTGACCGCCCACGCCGTAGCCGACGCGCTTCAGCACGAGCCCGACGACGAGACCCACGACGACGAGGCCGGCGGAGGCCCAGACGATCCACGGGATCGCGAGGAAGAAGGCGGCGGTTCCGATCGAGAAGGCGACCAGCATGATGATCACAGCCGTCCAGGCGGCGGGCGAATTGCCGTGACCGAGGTCTTCGGCGGCCTCGTGGCGGTCGTCGGGCTTCGTCTGAATGCTCACGGTGCTCCTTGGATCAAGATGGGACTGCTCGAGTCTACCGGCTGCGGCCCGGGGAGGCGGGATCCTCGGTGGGGTCGTCTCCGCCGGAGAGGGTGTCCCACGCGGCGGCGGGGTCCGTGGCCGGGTCCGCCGCCACGAGCCGCGTCGCCGAGTACTTCCGAGTCGCCTGGGGCCAGGCCCCGGAGAGCACGACGACCGCCACGCCGAGGAGAGCCGACAGGACGCCGACGACGAGGGCGATCCAGGGCCAGGGGGTGGCGGAGACCGAGTCGACCAGATCGACGAGCGAGGACGCGCCCTCGACGCCCGTGGCCGTCGTGATCGGCGCGCCCGATGCGCCGATCGGATCCGCGAGGGAGGTTCCGGCGCCGAGGGCCACGGACACCCCGAGGAGGGTCTGGAGGACGCCGAGCACGATCCGGAAGACCCGCCCGGCGATGCTGAGGGCGGCGAAGAGGGCGAGGCTGGCGAGCGAGAGCGCCGACAAGGCGCCGCCGGCGACGTCGCCCCCGGCCGTGACGGGGGCGGTGCCGCCCTGAGGCAGGCGGATGACCAGCTCGAACCAGGGCTGCGTCCACGCGAGCAGGACGACTCCGGCGAGGAGGACGCCGAGGAGGATCGTGTACAGCTTGAGGCGTCGGGCGGGCATCAGGTGAGCCTCGTCATGGCGTTGGCCACGGCCACGGCACGCAAGGGAGCCGCCGCCTTGTTGCGCGCCTCCTCGTTCTCGGCGACGGGGTCGCTGTCGGCGACCAGGCCCGCCCCGGCCTGGACCCGCGCGACCCCGCCCTGCAGCAGGACCGTCCGGATGGCGATGGCCACGTCGGCGGATCCGGCGAAGTCGAAGTAGCCGACCACTCCCCCGTAGACGCCGCGCTGCGCGGGCTCCAGCTCGTCGATGATCTCGAGCGCCCGGGGCTTGGGGGCGCCCGACAGCGTGCCGGCCGGGAACGTCGCACGGAAGGCGTCGATCGCGTTGCGCCCGGGCGCGAGATCGCCCTCGACGCTCGAGACGAGGTGCATGATGTGGCTGAAGCGCTCCACCTGCATGAACTCCGTCACCTCGACCGACCCCGGTGTGCAGACCTTGAGCAGGTCGTTGCGGGCGAGATCGACCAGCATGAGATGCTCAGCCCGCTCCTTCTGGTCGGAGGCCAGCTGGTCGGCGAAGGCCTGATCGTCCTCAGGCGTGTCTCCGCGGGGCTTCGAGCCCGCGATGGGGTGCGTGTAGGCGCGTCGCCCGTCGACCTTGACGAGCGCCTCGGGCGAGGACCCGACGATCGAGTACGGGCGGCCATCGACGTCGTCGAGGCTGACGAGGTACATGTACGGGCTCGGGTTGAGGGTCCGGAGGACCCGGTAGACGTCGAGCGGATCGGCCGTCAGCTCGTGATCGAAGCGCTGCGAGATGACGACCTGGAAGACGTCTCCGTCGCGGATGTACCGCTTGGACCGCTCGATGGCCGCGGCGTACTCGTCATCGCTCGAACGCCGGACGGGCGCCGGGGCGACGGTGAGATCGACGTCGGAGAGATGCGCCTCGCTCGGTTCGGCCAGCCGGCTCTGGAGATCGTCGAGTCGAGCCTGCGCTCCGCTCCAGAGCGCGTCGGCCGAGTCGGTCCGATCGTTCAGCACCGTCGCGATGAGGAGGACGGCGCCGGTGCGATGATCGAGGGCGACCAGCTCGCTCACGAAGCTGAGGGCCTGCGCCGGGACCTCGAATTCGGCGGGCGGCGCATCGGGGAGCGACTCGAGCTCGCGAACGGCCTCCCAGCCGATGAAGCCGACGAGACCACCCGTCAGGGGCGGGATGTCGCGGAGACGGGGTGTCGCCCACCGCTCGAAGAGAGCCGAGAGCACCTCGAGGGGGCGACCGGTCGCGTCGCCGAGAGCGCGGTCGCGCGACATGCCGTAGTCGATCCACTCGACCTCGTCGCCGCGGGTCGTGAGGACCCCGAACGATGAGACCCCGATGAACGACCAGCGCGACCAGATGCCGCCCTGCTCGGCCGACTCGAGGAGGAACGTGCCGGGGCGCCCGGCCGCGAGCTTCCGGTAGACGCCGACGGGAGTCTCCCCGTCGCCGAAGAGATCGCGGACGACGGGGACGACGCGGTGCCCGTCGAGGGCGGCGTCGAACTCCGAGCGGGAGGTGGTGGCGCGGTCAGCCACGATCTCCGCCGTCGATCGAAGCGGCCGTGACGGGGTGGAGGGGGCCCACCTCGAAGCAGGAGTGAGCGCCCGTGTGACAGGCCGCGCCGATCTGCTCGACCGTCACCAGGAGGACGTCGTCGTCGCAGTCGAGGGCGGCGGCGCGGACGAACTGCGCATGACCCGAGGTGTCGCCTTTTCGCCAGTACTCCTGACGGGAACGGGACCAGAACGTGACGCGGCCCTCGGTGAGAGTCCGCGTGAGGGCCTCGGCGTCCATCCATCCCATCATGAGCACGTCTCTCGAGGTCTCCTCTTGGATGATCGCGGGGAGGAGTCCGTCGGCGTCGAAGCGCGCCCGGGCGACGACGGGGGCGACGGATTCGCGTGTGAGGGCGTCGGTCATGAGTGCTCCTGGGAACGGCGGACCAGGATGCCCGACGCCGCCAGCTCGCGCTTGACGTCGTCGACGGTCAACTGGCCCGTGTGGAAGACGGAGGCGGCGAGCACCGCATCGGCACCCGCCTCGATCGCCGGGGCGAAGTGCTCGACCGAACCCGCGCCTCCTGAAGCGACGACGGGGACCCGGCTGACGCCGCGCATCAGACCGACCAGCTCGAGGTCGAAGCCCTCGCGCGTGCCGTCGGCGTCGATCGAATTGACGAGCAGCTCGCCCGCCCCTCGCTCGACGGCCTCGCGGGCCCACTCGAGGGCGTCGAGATCGGTCTCGGTCCGACCGCCGTGGGTCGTGACGACGAAGCCCGACGGGGTCCGGGTCGAGCGCTTGACGTCGAGGGAGAGCACGACGGCCTGCGCGCCGAAGCGATCGGCGATCTCGCCGACCAGGTCGGGACGGCCGATGGCAGCGCTGTTGATGCCGATCTTGTCGGCGCCGGCTGCCTGCAGTCGAGCGACGTCGTCGGTGGAGCGCACCCCGCCTCCGACCGTGAGGGGGATGAAGACCTGCTCGGCGGTGGCCCGCACGACCTCGTACATCGTCGCCCGCTCGTCGACCGTCGCCGTGACGTCGAGGAACGTGATCTCGTCGGCACCCTGCTCGTAGTAGGTGCGGGCCAGCTCGACCGGGTCGCCGGCGTCACGCAGGTCGAGGAAGTTGACCCCCTTGACGACCCGCCCGGCCGCGACGTCGAGGCACGGGATGACGCGGACGGCGAGCGTGGGGTCGGCGCTCGTCATCTCAGAGCCTCGCGGCGTGGATGGGGCTGACCAGGATCGCGCGAGCGCCGAGGTCGTAGAGGGCGTCCATCACCTGGTTGGTGTCGGTGCGCCGGACCATGACGCGGACGGCGGCCCAGTCGGCGTCGTGGAGCGGGGAGATCGTCGGGGACTCCATCCCCGGAGCGACCGTCGTGGCGGCGTCGAGCTTCGAGACCGGGATGTCGTAGTCCATCATCACGTACTGGCGCGCCACGAGGACGCCCTGCAGTCGACGGTGCAGGACGGCCAGACCGTCGACGGTCTCGTCGGAGGCGATGAGGACCGCGGTGGACTCGAGGATGACCGGCCCGAAGATCTCGAGACCGGCGGCACGCAGGGTGCCTCCCGTCGAGACGACGTCGGCGACCGCGTCGGCGACACCCAGTCTGACCGCGCTCTCGACCGCTCCGTCGAGGCCGACGAGGGTGGCCGTGACGCCGTGCGAGGCGAGGAACGACCCCACGAGACCGGCGTAGCTCGTCGCGACTCGGGTGCCCTGGAGCTCCCGCAGGTCGGTGAAGCGACCGGGAGGGCCGGCGAACCGGAAGGTCGAGCCGCCGAACTCGAGAGGGGCGACCTCGTGCGCCGTGGAGTGCGAGTCGAGGAGGAGGTCGCGCCCGGTGATGCCGACGTCGAGAGCGCCCGAGCCGACGTAGGTGGCGATGTCCCGCGGCCGGAGATAGAAGAACTCGACGCCGTTGCGGGGGTCTTCGACGTGCAGGGTGCGGGTGTCACGGCGACCGGTGTACCCGGCCTCGCCGAGCATGGCTGTTGCGGTCTCGCTGAGGGAGCCCTTGTTGGGCACGGCTACGCGGAGCATGGTCTGTCGGTGTCCGATCTGGTCGGCCCGTCGGGGCCTGGTGTCGTCGGATCGTCGGCTGCGGACGATCGAGGAGGGGTGCGGAGACGGATCAGAGATGTCGGTACACGTCGGCGGGGGTCAAGCCCTTGGCCACCATCAGCACCTGGAGGTGGTACAGCAGCTGCGAGATCTCCTCGGCCGTGGCCGTGTCGCCCTCGTATTCGGCGGCCATCCAGACCTCGGCCGCCTCCTCGACGATCTTCTTGCCGATCTGGTGAACGCCGGCGTCGAGCTCGGCGACGGTCTTGCTGCCCTCCGGACGATCGCGGGCCTTGTCGCTGAGCTCGATGAACAGTTCGTCGAAGGTCTTCACGAGGTCAAGGGTACCGTCGCGGCGGCCGCCCGCAGCGCGGCGATGCGCTCGGCCGGGTCTCCGCCGTAGACGGCCGAACCCGCCACGACGGTGTCCGCGCCGTTCGCCACGGCGGTGACGATCGTCGAGACGTCGATGCCGCCGTCGACCTCGAGCCAGACGTCGAGACCCGAGCGGTCGACCGCTGCACGCGCGCGGGCGAGCTTCGGCATGGTCTCGGTCATGAACGACTGGCCGCCGAACCCGGGCTCGACGGTCATGACGAGGATCATGTCGAACTCGTCGAGGGTCGCGAGATAGGGCTCGATGTCCGTTCCGGGCTTGACCGCGACGGAGGCTCGCGCCCCGGAGCTGCGGACGGCCCGGGCCGTCGCGACGGGGTCCGCGGCGGCCTCGGCCGAGAACGTCACGGAGAACGCACCGAGTTCGGCGTAGCGGGGAGCCCAGCGATCGGCGTCGTCCACCATGAGGTGGATGTCGAGGGGCAGAGGACTGACCTGCTGCAGGCGTTCCACGACGGGGAGCCCGAGGGTGAGGTTCGGGACGAAGTGGCCGTCCATCACGTCGACGTGGACCAGGTCGGCGTCGGCGATGCGATGCAGGTCGCGCTCGAGGTTCGCGAAGTCGGCGGACAGGATGCTGGGGCTGATGCGGACGGGCACCCGACGATCTTACCGACGCGGCCGGCGTCAGCGGCGCTTCTCGATGAGGGCCACGAACATCGCGTCGGTCCCGTGGCGATGCGGCCAGAGCTGCACGTACGGAGCCGAGCCGAGATCGACTGGCGAGCCGACGACGCGCCGGGCGGTCTCCGTCGCATCGACCACCGTGAGCTCGTCGCGTCCGCGGACGCCCGTCTCGACGATCGCCCGGGTCTCGGCCACGTGGGGCGAGCAGGTCACGTAGGCGAGCACGCCCCCCGGCGCCAGAGCGTCCACCGCGCTGGTGAAGAGGCGCGCCTGGAGCTCGGTGAGCTCGCCGACATCACGAGGCTGCTTCCGCCAGCGGGCCTCGGGGCGCCGCCGCAGGGCCCCGAGCCCGGTGCAGGGGGCGTCGAGCAGGATGCGGTCGAACGACCCGGGCCGGTCGGAGCCGAAGCGCGTCGCATCGCCCTCGAGCACCTCGATCTCGCCGGGAACCGACTCGAGCGCCTGCCGGACGAGGCCCGCGCGCGCCGGCACGAGCTCGTTGGCCAGGAGCCTCGCCCCGCCGCGAGCGGCCTCGGCCCCGAGCAGGGCCGCCTTGCCCCCGGGACCGGCGCACATGTCCAGCCACCGCTCATCGCCGACGACGGGCCGGTGCCGGCTCAGCATCAGTGCCGCCAGCTGCGATCCCTCGTCTTGCACTCGCGCTCGACCCTCGCGCACGGCGGGGTGATTCGACGGGTCGCCGCCGACGTTCGTGGCCGCGACCGGCGACAGCACGCCCCCCGGGCCGCCGAGCTCGGCGACCTCGGCGAGACCCGGCAGCGCGACGAGACTGACCCGTGGGGCCTGATTGTCCGCCTCGAGGAGATCGACCAGCTCGTCGCCCCGCGCCTCGGCGGTCAGCGACTGGCGGAACGCCCGCACGACCCAGGCGGGGTGCGACCATTCGGCGGACAGACGGTCGTCCACACCGACCGCGCCGGCGAGGACCCGCTCGCGCCAGGCGTCGGGCGTCGTGCGTGAGACCGTCCGGAGGACGCCGTTGACGAAGCCGGTGGCCGACCTGCTGCCGACCTCGCGCGCCAGCTCGACGGACTCGTCGACGGCGGCGTGGGTGGCGACCCTCGTCGAGAGCAGCTGGTGGACCCCGAGACGGAGGACGTCGAGCAGCGCCGGGTCGATCTTCTCGACGGCGCGGCGCGCGGCGATGGCTATCACGCGGTCGTAGTAGCCCTGGAGTCGCAGGGTTCCGTAGGTCAGCTCGGTCGCCAGACCGGCATCGGCCGCGTCGAGACGGGCCCGTGCGATGCGCGACGGCAGGAGCAGGTTCGAGTAGGCGTCATCGTCGGACACCGCTCGGAGGACGTCGAGGGCGACGCGGCGGGCGGGTTGGACCCGGCTCATTCGTGATCTCCTTCGGGGAGGGGCGAGACGAGGAGGTGCGGTGCGCCTCGATCAGGGAGCCCGCGGAACCAGTCGGCGGCCGCCATCGGCCTCTTGCCGGCCGGCTGGACGCTGACGAGCTCGAGGGGCCCGGTCGCCGTGCCGACGAGGATCGATCGCCCCGACCGGACGAGGGCGCCCGGTCCGGGCGGACTCGAGGCTGCGTCGCGGCCGGCGTCGTCGCCGCCCTGCGGTGCGGGTTCGGGTGAGGGTTCTCTCAGCTCGAGCACCTTCAGCCGGGCTCCGTCGAAGGGGACGTGGGCGCCGGGCTCCGGGGTCGTGCCCCGGTAGCGGTCGAGGACCTCGCGCGCCGGTCGACGGAGATCGAGGGCGCCATCGTCGATGGTCAGCTTCGGGGCGACGCTGACCACGCCCGTCTGCGCCACGCCGACGGCTGTTCCGGCGGCCAGGGAGTCGACGGTCCGGCCGAGGAGCGTCGCGCCCGAGACCGCCAGCTCGTCGAGCAGCGCGCCCGCGGTCTCGTCTCCCGTCAGACGGTGCTCGAGGGTTCCGTAGACGTCGCCGGCGTCGAGGTCGGCGACGAGTTGGAACACGGCGGCCCCGGTCGTCACGTCGCCGGCCATGAGCGCGCGCTGCACGGGTGCGGCGCCGCGCCAGCGCGGCAGGAGGGAGAAGTGGAGGTTCACCCACCCGAGACGCGGGAGCGACAGGACCGGCTCGCGGAGGAGCGCCCCGAAGGCGACGATGACACCGAGATCGGGTTCGAGGGCCGCGAGTCGGGCGGACACCTCGTCGGTCATGCGGCGGGTCTTGATGACCGGCAGCCCCAGCCGCTCCGCCTCGGCGGCGACGGGTGTCGGGGTGAGGACGCGCTTGCGCCCCTGGGGGGTGTCGCTGCGGGTGAGCACCCCGACGATCTCGTGCTCGCTCTCCGCGAGAGCGAGCAGGGAGGGCAGAGCGGCGGCGGGGCTGCCGGCGAAGACGAGACGCACGAGGGTTCCTGAGTTCAGTCGGTGAACGGTTCGACGTCGTCGAACCGCACTCTGAGTGTAGAGACGGGGCGACCGCGCTTCTGACCGATCGCCTTGCGCCTCTCGGTCGCCGCCCTGATGACCTGGGAGCGCAGGACCTGCGCCACCTCGGCCCCCCTGCCCACGTCGAACCGGACGATGGCCCGGACGCCCGCCTCGGGGACGTCCACCGGGCCGAGGGTCTCGCCCCGGACGTCGCTCGGGAGCTCGGACAACGCCCTGGCCACCGTGTCGACGGTGCCCGTCACGGTCGCCACCCGGACGGCGGGCGGGAACCGCAGCTGACGGCGATCCGACAACTCGGACGAGGCGAAGCGGGCGAGCTCCCAGGTGGCGAGGGCCGAGGCGAGGGCGCCGCCGACCCCGACGAGGACGACGGGGGCGCGTCGGGCGGCGAGGGCCGTCGCGTTGGCCCACCAGCGGAGGCAGTCCTCGGCGACGCGCAGACTCTCGCGCGCGAGCATCCGCTCGCCGTCGAGCAGCAGCACCGCCTGGTAGCCGCCGGCCGCGATCGGCTCGGCACCGCGGGTGGCGACGATGAGCGCGGGTTCGCCGTCGACGTGCGTGATCGGTCGGGTGCCGTCGGCGACGACGACTCTGACACCGGGGAACGCCTTGCCGAGCTCGTCGGCCGTCCGGGCGGCGCCGGCGCCGACGGGCTTCATGACGGTGCCCTCGCAGGTCTGGCAGCGCCACCCGGCGGCCAGTGCTCCGCACCAGGAGCATGCGGGCTGAGCACCCTGCTGTCGCTGGACGACCGGACCGTTGCAGCGGAGGCAGCGGGCCGTGTCGCCGCACTCCGTGCAGGCGAGACGGGGCGAGTAGCCGGGGTGGGCCACCTGGACGAGCACCGGTCCGTGCTCGACCGCGGCCCGAGCCTCGGACCAGGCCGTGGAGGGGATGCGCGCCCGTGCGGCGAAGCCGTCGTGCGCAGCCTGCTGGGAGGTCGGGATCACCTTCGGCTGATAGCGCGGATCGGGCCGCACCTCGGCGAGGAATCCGACCTCGACCAGTCGCTGGACGTCGGTGCTGCGAGCGTGCCCGAGGAAGACGAGCGCCGAGCCCTGCTGGGTCTGACGGACGAGGGCGGTGTCGCGTGCGTGGACGTAGGGGCTCAGCGGTTCGGAGAACAGCGGGTCGCCGTCGTCGAAGACGACCATGACGCCCAGCCGGACGGAGGGCGCGAGGAGGACCGATCGGTTCCCGACGATGACGACCGGGTCGTCCCCGCGTGCGCGGAGAAGGGCCCGGTAGCGGTCCGCATTGGATTGTCGGGAGTCGAGACGGACGATGGAATCGGCGGGGACGACGGCGCCGAGGGCGCGCAGCACCTGGTCCTCGTCACGGTAGTCGGGCACCGCGACGATCGCGTTGTCCCCGGACGCCAGCGCGACCGCCGCGAGTTGGGCGGCGGTGACGGCCCAGTGCCCCACCCATCCCCCGCCCTCGGCCAGCTCGACGAGCAGCGGGATGGCGTCCACGGCGGCTCTCCCGCGCGCCGGCACGAGATCGAGCAGGCCCCCGGCGCGATAGCCCGTGATCTCGGCGGGTGCGGCGGCTCGATCGGCTTCGGCCGGCGGAGCCGAGTCGGCGTCCGCGCCCGACGCCGTCTCGGCCGCCGGACCGGCCAGCCAGGCCTTCTCGACCCGCACCTGCCGGGGCGGTACGGCCAGCCGGAGGACGTCGCTGGCCGAGCCTCCCGCGCGGTCGGCGACGGCACGGGCGAGACGCCACACCTCGGGGGCGAGGACGGACACCTCGGAGACGACGTCCTCGACCTCGCTCAGCTCGCCGACGTGGTCCGAGCCGTCGACCAGATCGACCACGAAGGCGTCGGCGATGCGTCCGGCCGAGCGAAGCGGCACCTTGACCCGGATCCCGGGAGCCATCACGTCGCGAAGCCGCGGCGGCACGCTGTAGTCGAAGAGCCGGTCGAGCTGAGGCAGCGGGGACTCGACGAGCACACGGGCGACGACGCGACGGGGGGTCGGATCGGGCAGCAGGGTCATGACGACCTCGACCGGCCGAGTGCGCTCACCGATCAGAGCCCGGCGGCGGCCCGCAGCGCGTCGACGCGGTCGAGGGCCTCCCAGGTGAAGTCGGGGAGGTCACGGCCGAAGTGACCGTAGGTCGACGTCGCGGCGTAGATGGGACGGAGCAGGTCGAGATCACGGATGATCGCGGCGGGTCGGAGGTCGAACACCGCGCCGACCGCGTCGATGATGACCTGATCGGACACGTGGCCCGTGCCGAATGTCTCGACGTAGAGACCGACCGGAGCGGCCCGACCGATCGCGTAGGCGATCTGCAGCTCGAGACGGTCGGCGAGGCCGGCGGCCACGGCGTTCTTCGCGACCCACCGCATCGCGTACGCCGCCGACCGGTCGACCTTCGACGGGTCTTTTCCGGAGAAGGCACCACCGCCGTGTCGGCTCGCGCCGCCGTACGTGTCGACGATGATCTTGCGACCGGTGAGCCCGGCGTCGCCCTGCGGCCCCCCGATCTCGAACCGCCCGGTGGGGTTGATGATGAATCGGGTGCCGGTCGAGTCGAGGCCCGCGTCGGCCAGGACCGGCCGGATCACGTGTTCGATCACGTCGCGCTCGAGCTGCTCGCTCGAGACCGTCGGAGAATGCTGCGTGGACAGCACGACGGTGTCGACCGTGACCGGCACCACGCCGTCGTAGCCGACCGTGACCTGCGTCTTGCCGTCGGGTCGCAGATAGTCGAGCTCGCCCGACTTTCGCACCCCGGCGAGACGTTCGGCGAGGCGGTGGGCCAGCCAGACGGGCAGCGGCATGTACTGGGGGGTCTCGTTGGTGGCGTAGCCGAACATGATGCCCTGGTCGCCTGCACCCTGACGATTGAGCTCGTCGTCGTCACCGCCGCGGGCCTCGAGCGCGGAGTCCACACCCTGAGCGATGTCCGGCGACTGCGAGCCGATCGACACCTCGACACCGCAGGTCCGCCCGTCGAAGCTGACGGCCGACGAGTCGTAGCCGATGCCCACGATCAGATCGCGGACGATGGTGGGGATGTCGACGTAGCCCTTGGTGGTCACCTCGCCGGCCACGTGGACCAGGCCGGTCGTCACCATGGTCTCGACCGCGACGCGGCTCGCCGGGTCGACCGCCAGCAGAGCGTCGAGGATGCCGTCGGAGATCTGGTCGCAGATCTTGTCGGGATGACCCTCGGTCACCGACTCGGAGGTGAACAGCCGGAGGCCGCTCGGAGTCGACGTGCTCGCGTGGTGGTGGTCGTTCGTGGTCAAGGGGATCCCCTCGTGGGCTGGTGGGCGGCGCGACTCTGGCGTCGGACCGGTGGACGTGACGAGGCCCCGCGGGATCGTCTCCCGGGGGCCTCGTACGAGTCTAGAACCGACCCCTGACAGTGGTCGGACTGTGACGTCACGCCCGAAGGCGCTGCGATCAGTCGACCGGCGTCGCCAGCGGCTTGACCTCGAGCTTGTCCTCGTTGATCTCGTGCATCGCGACGGAGAGGGGCTTGTCGTCGATCGTGCTGTCGACCAGGGGTCCGACGTTGTCGAACAGGCTGCCTTCGTGGAGGTCCGCGTAGTAGTCGTTGATCTGACGCGCGCGCTTGGAGGCGAAGATGACGAGCGCGTACTTCGACTCGACCTTCGAGAGCAGCTCGTCGATGGGGGGATCGATGATGCCCTTGTTCTTGTCGGCCATGGTTACTCCTCGTTCGTGGTGCGTTGTCTCGGCGTGCCGACCGGGCAGGCCGAGGGGGAAGTCGTGGCGTCGATCAGTCGCGCGGAGGCGCGTCGTCGGACGCAGTCATCAATTCTACGACCTCGCGGGCCGCTTCGGCCACGTCGTGGTTCACGACCTTGACGTCGAACTCGTCTTGAGCGGCGAGCTCGACCTTGGCCGTCTCGAGTCGACGGTGCTGCTCGGCGGCGTCCTCCGTGCCCCGGCCGATCAGTCTGCGGACCAGTTCGTCCCAGGTGGGCGGCAGCAGGAAGACGAGCACGGCCTCGGGCATGGCGGCCCGCACGAGTCGCGCTCCCTGCAGATCGATCTCGAGAAGGACGCTCCGACCGTCGCGGAGCGCGGCGTCGATGGGGGGCCGGGGTGTGCCGTACCGGTAGGAGTTGTGCACCGTCGCGTACTCGAGCAGCTCCCGGTCGCGGATCATGCGGTCGAACTCGGCGTCGTCCACGAAGTAGTAGTGGACGCCGTCGACCTCACCCGGCCGCGGTGCGCGCGTCGTGGCGGAGATCGACAGATGGACGTCGGGGTAGTTGTCGCGGATGTGCGCCGACACCGTGCCCTTGCCCACGGCCGTCGGCCCGGCCAGCACGACGAGACGCGAGCGCAGACGACCGCGGACCTCGCGGTGCGCGAGCCAGTCCCCCAGCGTCCGCCGCTGACGGACGCCGAGGCCGCCGACCCGCTTCGACTCGGCGATCCCGAGCTCGGCCATGATGCGTGCGGCGCGGGTGGGACCGATGCCGGGCATGCTCGTCAGCAGTTCGCGGACCCGGAGGGTCGCCTCGGGTGCCGTGGGCTCCCCCGCCCACGCGGCCTCGGCCACGTCGAGGGCCGGTCGCCGACGGTCGGCGACCGCCGACTTCACGGCGGCGCGGCCCCTCCGTGCGGCGACGGCGGCACGAGCGGCCGCGGCGCGGTCCACCGGCGGCGGCGTCAGACGAGGCATCGGCGGATCTCATCCGAGTCACGACGGACGGCGTCGGCGAGCCCGGCCGGACCCCGGTCGAGCAGAGCCCGCGACGTCGACACGAGGACGGACCGCGAGGCCGACCCGAAGAGGGAGGGGATGTCGCGGTAGCGGGCGCCCTGATGACCGAATCCGGGCGCGAGGATTGGCGTGGTGGTCAGGAGGTCGACGTCGATCCCGGCGTCGACCAGGTCGACCGTCGCGCCGAGCACCAGCCCCACCGAGCCGAACCG
Source organism: Frigoribacterium sp. Leaf263 (assembly GCF_001422285.1). Lineage (GTDB taxonomy): Bacteria > Actinomycetota > Actinomycetes > Actinomycetales > Microbacteriaceae > Frigoribacterium. The sequence continues at coordinate 784,247 of NZ_LMMO01000003.1, read as the reverse complement.
GGTCTCTCCGGCGTTCTGGTTGTCGTGCAGCACGTCGTCGACGATACCGCCCGCGACGGTGCGGACCGTGCCGTCCGGGTCGGTGCGCCGCGCGGACTGGGTGACCCGCGCCTCCGGGTTCGATGTCGCCCCGAGCACGAAGAGGCCCGCGCCCGAACGACGCGCCCTCGCGACCAGACCCGTCATCGAGGCGAACCCCAGATACGGCGACACGGTCAGCGCGTCGACGCGGAGGGGCGAGCCGGTGTCGAACCAGGCGTCCCCGTAGGCGTCCATCGTGCTGCCGATGTCACCTCGCTTCGCGTCGCCGACGACCAGCAGCCCGGCCTGACGCGCGGCGTCGAGGACGTCCTCCAACGCGGCGAAGCCGGCCGAACCCCAGCGCTCGTAGAACGCGACCTGCGGCTTGACGATCCCCGCGCCTCCTCGCCAGACGGCCTCGACGACCCGCAGACCGAACTCGCGGACGCCGTCGGCGCCGCGCGACAGCCCCCAGGCATCGAGGAGGTGCCCGTGCGGGTCGATGCCGACGCACAGCGGGCCGGAGCGTCCGACGACCTCGACGAGGCGCTCACCGAACGGCGGCAGGACCGTGCCCGCCGTCACCGGCGGGCCGCCCGCGCCAGACCGTAGTCTTGAAGGCTCGTCACCTCGAGCTCGCTCTGCACTGCCTCGATCGAGGCCACGGCCGCACCCAGCTGGGCGATGGTCGTGAACAGCGCCTTGTCGGCGGCCACGGTCGCGGCCCGGATCTCGTACCCGTCGGCGCGGGCGCTCGACCCGCTCGGCGTGTTGATGACGATGTCCACCTCGTCGGCGTTGATCAGGTCGACCACCGAGTGCCCGCCGGCGCTGAACTTGGCCACCGTGTCGGCCGTGATGCCGTTGCGGACGAGGACGGTGGCCGTCCCCTCCGTCGCGAGGATGCGGAAACCCAGCTGCTGCAGGCGGAGCACCGGCAGGACGATCGCCCGCTTGTCGCGGTCCGCGACGCTGACGAAGACGGTGCCCGAGGTCGGCAGCCCGCCGTAGGCCGCGGTCTGGCTCTTGGCGAACGCCCGGGGGAAGTCGCGGTCGATGCCCATGACCTCGCCCGTGGAACGCATCTCGGGGCTGAGCACGCTGTCGACGATCTGACCGTCCTTCGTGCGGAAGCGCTTGAAGGGCAGCACCGCCTCCTTCACCGAGATCGGCGAGTCGAGAGGGACGTCCGAGCCGTCGAGAGCGGGCAGCAGACCGTTGTCGACCAGCTCGCGGACGCTCTGTCCGACCATGATCAGCGACGCCGCCTTCGCGAGGGGGATGCCGAGGGCCTTCGAGACGAAGGGGACGGTGCGACTCGCGCGGGGGTTCGCCTCGATGACGTACAGGACGCCGGCGGCGATCGCGAACTGCACGTTGAGCAGACCCGACACCCCGATCCCGCGGGCGATCTCGAGGGTCGCCGCGCGGACCCGATCGATCTCGCCCTTGCCGAGCGTCACGGGCGGGAGCGTGCAGCTCGAGTCGCCGGAGTGGATGCCGGCCTCCTCGATGTGCTCCATGATGCCGCCGACGTACAGCTCGGTGCCGTCGTAGAGGGCGTCGACGTCGATCTCGACGGCGTCGTCGAGGAACCGGTCGACCAGCAGCGGAGCATCGGGTCCGATGATCGCCTGGTCCTCGACGCGCACGAAGTAGTCGGCCAGCGAGGGGCTGTCGTAGACGATCTCCATGCCGCGCCCGCCGAGCACGTACGACGGGCGGACCAGGACGGGATAGCCGATCTCCTCGGCGACCGCGACGGCGCTCTCGTAGTCGGTGGCCGTGCCGTTCCGAGGTGCGAGGAGACCCGCCGCGTCGAGGATGCCCTGGAAGAGGCCCCGTTCTTCGGCCGAGTCGATCGCGTCGGGTGTCGTGCCGAGGATGGGGACGCCGGCCGCCTCCAGCCCCTTCGCGAGGCCCAGCGCGGTCTGACCGCCGAGCTGCACGACGACGCCGACGAGCTCGCCGCTCGCGCTCTCGGCGTGAACCACCTCGAGGACGTCCTCGAGGGTCAGCGGCTCGAAGTAGAGCCGGTCGCTCGTGTCGTAGTCGGTCGAGACGGTCTCGGGGTTGCAGTTGATCATGATGGTCTCGAAGCCGGCGTCGCCGAGCGCGAAGCTGGCGTGCACGCACGAGTAGTCGAACTCGACCCCCTGCCCGATTCGGTTCGGACCCGAGCCGAGGATGATGACCTTGCGGCGATCGCTCGCGACGACCTCGGTCTCGACGTCGTAGCTCGAGTAGTGGTACGGCGTCAGGGCAGGGAACTCCCCCGCGCACGTGTCGACCGTCTTGAAGACGGGACGGACGCCGAGCCCGTGGCGCTCGTCGCGCACCTGCTGCTCGGACACGCCGCGCAGCTGACCCAGCTGCACGTCGCTGAAACCGTGGTCCTTCGCGAAGGCGATCGTCTCGGCGTCGAGGGACCCCGCGCTCGCCACGGTCTCGGCGACCTCGTTGATGAGCACGATCTGATCCACGAACCACGGGTCGATCTTCGTGGCCTCGAAGACCTCGTCGGCCGTCGCACCCGCGCGGAGGGCCTGCTGGACCGTGACGATGCGACCATCGGTCGGCGTCGCGGCCAACGCGAGCAGCGCCTCCTTGTCTCCGGGCTCGCCCTGCCAGTGGAAGCTCGAGCCGCGCTTCTCGAGCGAGCGCAGCGCCTTCTGCAGCGCCTGCGAGAAGTTGCGACCGAGGGCCATGGCCTCGCCCACGCTCTTCATGGTCGTGCTGAGGGTCGTGTCGGCGGCCGGGAACTTCTCGAACGCGAAGCGCGGGACCTTGACGACGACGTAGTCGAGCGTGGGCTCGAAGGAGGCGGGGGTCACCTTCGTGATGTCGTTGGGGATCTCGTCGAGGCGGTACCCGAGAGCCAGCTTCGCGGCGATCTTCGCGATGGGGAAGCCCGTCGCCTTCGACGCGAGGGCGCTGGAGCGCGACACGCGCGGGTTCATCTCGATGACGATCACCCGGCCGTTCGACGGGTCGATGGCGAACTGGATGTTGCACCCGCCGGTGTCGACGCCGACGCGACGGATGATGTCGATGCTGATGTCGCGCAGGTTCTGATACTCGCGGTCGGTCAGGGTGAGCGCCGGCGCGACGGTGATGCTGTCGCCGGTGTGGACCCCGACGGGGTCGACGTTCTCGATCGAGCAGACGACGACGGTGTTGTCGGCCGTGTCGCGCATCATCTCGAGCTCGTACTCCTTCCAGCCGAGGATGCTCTCTTCGAGGAGGACCTCGGTGGTGGGGCTCTGGTGCAGGCCATCGGTGACCATGCGGACGAGCTCGTCGCGCGTGTAGGCGAAGCCGGAGCCGAGACCGCCCATCGTGTACGACGGTCGGATGACGAGGGGGTACCCCAGGTCCTCGGCGTAGTCGACGGCCTGCTCGACCGTCCGCGCGATGTACGACTTGGCGACGTCGGCGCCCGACTCGAGCACGAGGTCCTTGAAGAGCTGGCGGTCCTCGCCCTTCTTGATGGCCTCGACCTTGGCGCCGATCAGCTCGACGCCGTGCTTGGCGAGGATCCCCTCCTCGTCGAGCTTGATGGCCGCGTTCAGCGCCGTCTGTCCGCCGAGGGTGGGGAGGATCGCGTCGGGGCGCTCCTTCACGATGATCGCCTCGAGCACCTCGGACGTGATGGGCTCGATGTAGGTCGCGTCGGCGAAGTCGGGGTCGGTCATGATCGTCGCCGGGTTCGGGTTGACGAGGATGACGCGCACCCCCTCTTCACGGAGCACACGGCAGGCCTGCGTGCCGGAGTAGTCGAACTCGGCCGCCTGGCCGATGACGATCGGCCCGGAGCCGATGACGAGGACGGAGTTGATGTCAGCGCGCTTGGGCATCAGTTGCTGCTTTCGATGTCGGAGCCGAAGTCGACGGACTCGCCGTGGGATCGTGCGACGACCGCCTCGCGGAAGCGGTCGAAGAGGTGGTTGCTGTCGTGCGGGCCGGCGGCGGCCTCGGGGTGGTACTGCACGGAGAAGGCCGGGATGTCGAGAGCGCGGAGTCCCTCGACGACCTGGTCGTTGAGGCTGTAGTGGCTGACCTCGACGCGACCGAATCCGGCCGGAGAGTCGAGGACGCCCTCGATGGGCGCGTCGACCGCGAAGCCGTGGTTCTGGCTCGTGATCTCGACGCGGTTCGTCGTCTTGTCGAGCACGGGCTGGTTGATGCCGCGGTGACCGAAGGGCAGCTTGTAGGTGCCGAAGCCGAGCGCGCGGCCGAAGAGCTGGTTGCCGAAGCAGATGCCGAAGTAGGGCAGGCCGTCGCGCAGCGCCCCCTGGAGCAGCTCGACCTGCGAGTCGCTCGCCGCCGGGTCGCCGGGGCCGTTGGAGTAGAAGAGCGCGTCGGGTCCGAGCGCGCGCAGCTCGTCGAGCGTCGTGGACTGCGGCAGGACGTGCACCTCGAAGCCGCGCTGGGCGAGGTACCGCAGGGTCGACGTCTTGACGCCGAGGTCGAGGACGGCCACCGAGCCGATGCGCTCGCCGACGGGCTCGACGACGTAGGGCTCGAGGGTCGAGACCCGGCTCGAGAGGTTGAGACCGCGCATGCCGGCCCCCGCCGTGACGAGGGCGAGCTGCTCGGCGGGATCGAGCTCGGCGTCGGGGCCGCTGAACACGCCGCCCTTCATGGAACCCGCGTCGCGGAGCCTGCGGGTCACGGCCCGGGTGTCGATGCCGCGGATGCCCACCACGCCGTCGCCGACGAGCTGGTCGTCGAGGCTGCCCTGCGCGCGATGGTTGGAGACGACCCGGCTGGCGTCGCGGACGACGTAACCGGCGACCCAGATGCGGCGGGACTCGGGATCCGTGTCGTTGACCCCGGTGTTCCCGATGTGCGGTGCCGTCATGACGACGATCTGGCCGGCGTACGAGGGGTCGGTCAGAGTCTCCTGGTAGCCGGTCATGCCGGTGGCGAAGACGACCTCGCCGAGAGTGCGGCCGACGGCGCCGTAGGCGAGCCCGACGTGGCGGGATCCGTCTTCGAGGACAAGGACGGCTTTTTCGGTCAAGGCTTCTCTCCAGTGCTGGTCTCGGCCCGGGGGGCCGTGGGGATGAGTTCGCGGACGCGGTCGACGACGGCGGTCGGGTCGTCGAGGATGCGCAGGTAGGTGTCGACGTCGGTCTCGCCGAGGGTCCAGGCGATGAGGACGAGACCACCCTCTTCGACGACCCGGTCGATGGTCCAGGTGGCCCGTCCGACGTCGCGGATCGAGGAGGCGCGGATCAGCTTCGCGGGCTCGCCGGCGATCTCGAGGCGGACCCCCTCGGGGTGGACGGAGACCACCGCACGACCGCGGAAGCCGAGGCCTCCGACGACGATGCGGTCGAGCGGATCACCCGCTCGGGAGGTGGCCACGTAGAAGCCGTCCGTCTCGACCCGGGTCGATCCGAGCGCCGAGGGGGCGATCTCGGGGAGCGCGATGTCGGACTGACGCCGCCCCCGAGCACGCCATGAGCGCGCCATCTGCCAGATGAGCGCGGCGAGCAGGACGAGGATGCCGAGGCCGATCCACCAGTAGGTCATCGGGTCGACGCCCCCGTCTCGATCGCGAGCCGACGGGCGGCGACCCCCGCCGCGGCGCGCGCCACCGTCTCGGTCTCGACGACCCGACCGGACTCGACGGTGGCATAGCCCTGGTGGAAGGTCGCCATGACCTGGCCCGGCAGGTCGTAGTCGATGAAGGGCGAGTTCACGCTCTTGCCCGCCAGATGGTCGACGGAGAAGGTGCGGGTCACGCTCCGATCGTAGAGCGTCAGCTCGGCCGGCTCGCCGACCGCCAACGGCCGACCCTGGCCCGCCACGCGCCCGATCACGGCCGGCGTCGTCGACATGATCCGGGCGACGTCGGCCCAGCCGATGAGGCCCGTGTCGACCATGGTGCGCTGCACGACCGGCAGCGCGGTCTCGAGCCCGACCATGCCGTTGGCGGCGGAGTCCCACTCGCAGCACTTCGCCTCGGAGGTGTGGGGCGCGTGGTCGGTCGCCACGATGTCGATCGTCCCGTCGGCGAGGGCGGCCCGGAGGGCCTCGACGTCGTCGTGTCCGCGCAGCGGCGGGTTCACCTTGAACCGCGAGTCGTAGCCGGCGACGAGGTCCTCCGTCAGCAGCAGGTGGTGGGGCGTGACCTCGGCGGTGACGTCGATTCCGCGGGACTTCGCCCACCGGATCACCTCGACGCTGCCCGCCGTCGAGACGTGACAGACGTGCAGCCGGGCACCGACGTGATCCGCGAGGAGCACATCGCGCGCGATGATGGCCTCTTCGGCGACGGCGGGCCAGCCCGCGAGGCCGAGCTCTGCCGACAGCGCACCCTCGTTCATCTGGGCGCCGACGGTCAGTCGGGGTTCCTGCGCGTGCTGGGCGACGACTCCCCCGAAGCCCTTCACGTACTCGAGGGCCCGGCGCATCAGCAGCGGATCGCTGACGCAGTGGCCGTCGTCGGAGAAGACCCGGACGGCGGCTCGTGAGCGGGCCATGGCGCCGATCTCGGAGAGGTGCGTCCCCTCGAGCCCCCGCGACACGGCGCCGATCGGCCGGACGGTGACGTAACCCGCACGGTCGCCGAGCGCCTGGACCTGCTCGACGACGCCGGCGGTGTCGGCGACGGGCGACGAGTTCGCCATGGCGTTCACCGCGGTGAAGCCGCCGGCGGCAGCGGCCCGCGAACCGGTGAGCACGGTCTCGCTGCCTTCGCCGCCCGGCTCGCGGAGGTGCGTGTGGAGGTCCACGAGCCCGGGCAGGACCAGCAGGCCGTCGGCGTCGACGATCGACGCGCCCGCGGCGCTGAGGCCCGACCCGAGTTCGACGACGACTCCGTCGCGGACGAGCACGTCGGTGCGCGTTCCCTCGACCGTCTCGACGGCGCGGATCAGGTGGGTGGTCGTGGTGGTCACAGGGAGTCCTCCCGGTCGCCGGCGAGGGTCAGGTAGAGCACGGCCATCCGCACGGCGACGCCGTTGGCGACCTGCTCGCGGACGGTCGAACGGGGTGAGTCGGCGGCCTCGTCGCTGATCTCGAGGCCGCGGTTCATGGGGCCGGGGTGCATCACGATCGCGGTCGCGGGCAGTGAGCGGAAGCGGGCGGCGCTGAGGCCCCAGGATCGGGCGTACTCGCGGGCGTTCGGGAAGAACGCCTCGTTCATGCGCTCCTGCTGGATGCGCAGCATCATCACCACGTCGGGCCGGACGCGGGCGAGCGCCTCGTCGAGGTCGTAGTAGACGTCGACGCCGAACCGGCTGACGTCGACGGGGAGGAGCGTGGGAGGCGCGACGACGGAGACGTGCGCCCCGAGTGTCCGCAGGAGCCAGGCGTTCGACCGGGCGACCCGCGAGTGCAGGATGTCGCCGACGATCACGACGCGGAGTCCGTCGAGGTCGCGACCCCGACTGGCCGCCCCATGGAGCCGGCGCCGCATCGTGAAGGCGTCCAGCAGAGCCTGCGTCGGGTGCTCGTGGGTGCCGTCGCCGGCGTTGACGACCGCGGCCTCCACCCAGCCGCTGTCGGCGAGGACCCGCGGCGCGCCGGAGGACGGGTGGCGGATGACGATGCCGTCCGCCCCCATGGCAGCGAGGGTCTGCGCGGTGTCCTTGAGGGACTCCCCCTTCGAGACGCTCGATCCCTTCGCTGCGAAGTTGATGACGTCGGCGCTGAGCCGCTTCGCCGCCGCCTCGAACGAGATGCGGGTGCGGGTGCTGTCTTCGTAGAAGAGGTTGACGACCGTCGTGCCTCGGAGCGTCGGCAGCTTCCGCACCTCGCGCGTGCTGACGTCGGCCATGTCCTCGGCGATGTCGAGGATGCGCAGGGCGTCGTCCAGAGCGAGGTCGGCCGTGCTGAGCAGATGCCTCACGACGTCTCCCCGCCGGTGGCGTCGTCGACCGACGACGCGCCTCCTTCGATCGCCACGAGCTCGTCGTCGTCGACGCCGAGCACGCGCACGAAGATGCGCTCGGACGTCGAGGTCGGCAGGTTCTTGCCCACGAAGTCGGCGCGGATCGGCAGTTCGCGGTGCCCGCGATCGACCAGCACGGCCAGTCGGACGGCACGGGGACGCCCGAGCGAGCTGAGCGCGTCGAGCGCAGCCCGGATGGTGCGCCCCGAGTACAGGACGTCGTCGACGAGGACGACCGTCTTGCCGTCGATGCCGCCGACGGGCAACGACGTCGGGCGGGAGGCGCGGGTCGGCTGTCGCCGGAGGTCGTCGCGGTACATGGTCACGTCGACGGTGCCCACGGGCACCGATCCGCCGGAGATGCTCTCGAGCGACGCCGCGATCCGCTCGGCGAGGACGACGCCCCGGGTCGGGATGCCCAGGACGACCAGATCGGCGGCCCCGCGGTTCGACTCGAGGATCTCGTGGGAGATGCGCGTCAGTGCGCGCGTGATGTCAGCCTGACTCAGCACGGTGCGTGTGCTCAATCGGACCCCCTTCCCCGCCTCTCGGGACGGAACTTAAAGGATGTCGGATGTCATGGATTTCGAGGATCGCCGCTGATGCCGCGATCCGACCGGGATCCAGCCTAGCTGCTGGCGGCGATCCGTCCGAGCAGACCGTTGACGAAGACCGCCGAGTCGTCGGTGCTGAGCGACTGCGCCAGCTCGACGGCCTCGCTGATCGCCACGTGATCGGGGATCTCGTCGTTGTGGCCGAGCTCCCAGATGCCGATGCGCAGGATCGCCCGGTCGAGCGTCGGCATGCGATTGAGCGACCAGCCCTGCGAGTACGTCTCGATGAGCTCGTCGATCTCGGAACGGTGGTCGATGACGCCCTGCACGATCTCGCGGGCGTAACCCCAGCTCGAGTTCCGCTCGGGCTGGGCCATGGCCCGCGTGGTCTCCATGACGAGGGCGTCGGCCATGCTGATCTCGCGGATGTCGGCGACGTACAGGACGTCGAGGGCGCGCTTGCGCGCTTTGGTACGGGCACTCACTGCGGTCGACGACCCCGACTAGCTAACGCGGCCGAGGTAGCTGCCGTCGCGGGTGTCGACCTTGACCTTCGTGCCGTTCTCGAGGAAGAGCGGGACCTGGATCTCGTAGCCGGTCTCGACGGTGGCCGACTTCGTGCCGCCCGTCGACCGGTCGCCCTGCAGACCGGGCTCGGTGTAGGTGACCTCGAGGATGACCGAGGCGGGCAGCTCGATGTAGAGCGGCGTGCCGTCGTGCAGCGCCATCTGGACGTTCTGGTTCTCGAGCATGAAGTTCTTGGCGTCGCCGACGACCGTGGCGGGCACGTTGATCTGGTCGTAGTCGCTGGTGTCCATGAAGACGTAGCCGTCGGCCTCGGCGTAGAGGTACGTGAACTCGCGGCGGTCGACGTTGGCGAAGTCGATCTTCGTGCCGGCGTTGAAGGTCTTGTCGACCACCTTGCCCGACATGACGTTCTTCATCTTGGTCCGGACGAACGCCCCACCCTTGCCCGGCTTGACGTGCTGGAACTCGATCACGTTCCAGAGCTGTCCGTCGAGGTTGAGGACGGCACCGTTCTTGATGTCGTTGGTAGTCGCCATGCGCGAGGGATCCGTTCGGAGTCGGGGAGTTGACGGCCCGATGAGGCCACCGACGAGTGTAGCGGACACCCATGCGGCGACGGGCGAGGCAGCGCTACCGGCCGGTCAGGACCCGATCTCCTGATAGGCCGCGAAGAGCAGGCTCTGGTCGGGTCCCTGGATGACGGTCGGCCTGCCGATCCCATCGAGGACGATGAACCGGAGCATGCCCGCCCGCGCCTTCTTGTCGCGCTGCATGGTCGCGAGGAGGGTGTTCCAGCGGCCCAGCGGATAGCTGACGGGCAGGGTCAGGGATTCGAGGATCCGGCGGTGGCGGTCGACCGCCTCGTCCGAGAGCCGACCCGTGAGGCGTGCGAGCTCGGCCGCGAAGACCATTCCGACCGAGACGGCCGCGCCGTGACGCCACTGGTAGCGCTCGGCGTGCTCGACCGCGTGCCCGAGGGTGTGTCCGTAGTTCAGGATCTCGCGGAGCCCCTGCTCGGTGAGATCCTCGCCCACCACCCGCGCCTTGAGAGCGATCGAGAGCTCCACCACGCGCCGGAACTCGGGCGTCGACGGGTCGGTCGCGCGGTCGACGTCGGCCTCGACGATGTCGAGGATCTCGGGCTCGGCGATGAACCCGGCCTTCACGATCTCGGCGAAGCCCGCGAGGATCTCGTTCTTCGACAGGGTGTCGAGCATGTCGAGGTCGGCCAGGACGGCGATGGGCGGGTGGAAGGCCCCGACGAGGTTCTTGCCCTCGGCCGTGTTGATGCCGGTCTTGCCGCCGACGCTGGCGTCGACCATGCCCAGGACGCTCGTGGGGACCTGCACGAGGGCGACGCCGCGCAGCCAGGTCGCGGCGACAAATCCGGCGAGGTCGGTGATCGCCCCGCCGCCGAGCCCGAGGACGACGTCCGTCCGGGTGAAGTCGGCCTGCCCGAGGACCTGCCAGCAGAACGCCGCGACCTCGACGCGCTTGGCGTCCTCGGCGTCGGGGACCTCGGCGATGAGCGCCTCGTACCCCGCCTCGACGAGGGTCTCGCGCACCTCGTTCGCCTTGCGGCCGAGCGTCGGGGCGTGCACGATGAGCACCTTCTTCGCCTGCGGGGGCAGGAGGGCCGGGAGTCCCGATACGAGGCCGCGCCCGACGTGGACGTCGTACGGGGCGTCGCCTCCGACGCGGATCGTCGTCGTGGTGGGCTGTTCGGTCACGGGGTACCTCTCTCGGGGTCGAGCCAGGCCACGATGTCGTCGACGACCGACGAGACCGGGCGATGGGACGTGTCGACGACGACCGAGGCCACGTCGCGGTAGACGGGATCGCGTTCGGCGGCGATCGCGCGCCAGGCGTCGATCCCCCCTCGCGCGAGCAGTGGGCGGGATCCGCCGGCGAGCCGGGACTCGACGGCGGAGGCGCTGACGGTGAGCATCACGACGGGCAGGCCCGCCAGGGAGGCGCGGGTGGACCCGTCGAGGACGGCTCCCCCGCCGAGCGACACGACGCCGTCGGAGCCGAGCGCCTCGGCGACGACCTCACGCTCCAGAGAGCGGAACACGGCCTCGCCGTCTCGTTCGAAGATCTCGGGGATGGGGCCGTGCCGCTGGACGATGACCCGGTCGCTGTCGACGAACGGGGAGCCGAGCCGGCGGGCGAGCTTCTTGCCGATGCTCGACTTGCCGGCGCCCATCGGGCCGATGAGCACGACGGGCCGACGTGTCACGGTCGGTCGGACTCGTGCGGCTCGCTGACGTCGGCGGTCCGCAGGTTCTCGGGGATCGCGTCGAGATAGCCGCGGAGGTTGCGGGCCGTCTCCCGGAGGGAGTCGCCCCCGAACTTCTCGAGCACCGAGTTGGCCAGGACGAGGGCGACCATGGACTCCGCCACGACTCCCGCCGCGGGCACGGCGCAGACGTCGGAGCGCTGGTGGTGGGCCTTGGACTCCTCGCCGCTCGTGACGTCGACGGTCGCGAGCGCCCGGGGAACCGTGGCGATCGGCTTCATGCCGGCCCGGACGCGGAGGACCGTGCCGGTGCTCATCCCGCCCTCGGTGCCGCCGGCGCGGTCGGTGTCGCGCGAGATGACTCCGCCCGACCGGTGGAGCTCGTCGTGCGCGACCGACCCGCGCCTCCTGGTGGTCTCGAATCCGTCGCCGACCTCGACGCCCTTGATGGCCTGGATGCCCATGAGGGCGGCCGCCAGCTGCGAGTCGAGGCGGCGATCCCAGTGCACGTGCGAGCCGAGGCCCGGGGGGACGCCGTAGGCCAGGACCTCGACGACCCCGCCGAGCGTGTCACCGTCGCGCTTGGCGGACTCGACCTCGTCGACCATGGCCGCGCTCGTCGCCTCGTCGAAGCACCGCAGAGGGTCGTCGTCGAGGCGGTCGAGGTCGGACGGCAGCGGGAGGGGCGAGCCCTCGGGGACGCGGACCGGGCCGATGGAGAGCGTGTGGCTGACGAGCTCGATGCCGAGCTCGGAGAGGAACGACCGGGCGACGGCGCCGAGGGCCACGCGGGCTGCGGTCTCACGCGCGCTCGCGCGTTCGAGGATCGGCCGGGCCTCGTCGAAGTCGTACTTCTGCATCCCGACGAGATCAGCGTGCCCGGGCCGGGGACGCGTCAGAGGCGCGCTCCGACCCCGCGAGGCGTCGCCGATCTCGACCGGCTCGGGGTTCATCACCTCGACCCACTTGGGCCACTCGGTGTTTCCGACCCGCAGGGCGACGGGGCCGCCCATGGTGAGGCCGTGCCGGACGCCGCCGGAGATGTGCAGCTCGTCCTGCTCGAACTTCATGCGCGAGCCGCGGCCGTAGCCGAGACGACGGCGGGCCAGATCGGACTTGATCGCGCTCGACGAGACGGGCACCCCCGCGGGGAGCCCCTCGAGGACGGCGATGAGCTCGGGGCCGTGTGATTCCCCTGCGGTCAACCAACGAAGCATGGGAGCAATCCTCCCACAGCGCGAGAGCGCCCTCGGCCGATCGACCGGGGGCGCTCTCCTCACGAGGAGATCACTGGTACTCGGGGTGCTCGCGCATCCACGCCTGCCACTGGGCCACCGCGACCTCGTGCTCGGCGAAGGTGGTCGAGAACGTCGTCTCGCCCGAGTCGAGGTTCACGGTCACGAAGTACCGCCACGTTCCGTCGGCCGGCTTGACGGCGGCGTCGAGCGCGAGGTCGCCGGGGTTCGAGATCGGCCCGACCGGGAGCCCCTCGTTCATGTAGGTGTTGTACGGGTTCGACGCGTCGCCGCGCTCCTCGTCCGTGGTGGTGACCCGGTGGGTGTTCCCGGTCCCGTACGCGACCGTGGCGTCGGACTGCAGCAGCATGCCGTCGTCGAGGCGGTTGAGGAACACCCGCGACACCTTGGGGTAGTCGGCCGCGAGACCGGCCTCGCGCTGCACGATGGAGGCGAGCGTGATGACGCGCTGGTAGTCCGCGGGCTGGACCCCGAGCGCCGTCAGGCGGGCGACCTGCGTGTCGACCATCAGCTGGAGGTAGCCGTGGGCGTCCAGATCGGGATCGAGGTCGTAGGTCGCCGGGAACAGGTAGCCCTCGAGGGAGGTGGCCTCGGCCGGCAGCCCGAAGGAGGCGACGTCGGCCGCGGCGGCCGTGATCTGCTCGAGCGGGATGTCCGTGGCCTCGGAGAGGAGGCTGTAGATGTCGACGGCGGCCGTGCCCTCGGGGATGACGAGCCGGTTGACGATGCGGTTCGCGTCGTCCTGCAGAGCGTCGATCGCCGCCTGGGCGCTCATCTCCCTCTGCAGCGCGTAGGTGCCGGGCTGGAAGGTGAGCGTCTCGTCGGTGAGGAGGATCGCGTAGGCGGCCTCGTAGCTCTTCGTCACCCCGCTGTCGGCGAGGTTGGCCGCGATGTCGGAACCGACCTGACCGTCGACGATGGCGAAGTCGACCTCCTCGCCGTTGCCGGAGCCGGTGAAGTCGGCCGGGGCCTCGTCGCCGCTGAACCGCGCCACGATCGGGGCGATGGCGCCCCAGGCGGCGTAGACCCCGGCGGTCCCTCCGGCGAGCACCACGACGAGGATCGACACGAGGATGATCGTGCCCCGGTGCCGACCGCGCTCACGGGGTTCTCGAGAGTCGCGCCCGCGCGACCCGCGCGGCTCACGACCCGCCCGTCGCCCGTCGGGCGCGTCGTCCGCCATCGGCTCGGGGCGGACGTCGCGGGGCTCGCGGTCCTCTGACGGCGTCACGGGCGAGGGCGGCGTGGGCGCAACCTCCCGAGCCGCGGCGCTCCGCTCACGCTCGCGTTGGGCCCTGCGCGACTCGGGGAGCGGCGACCCGATCGGCTCAGCGGGTGCGGGCCTCTCGGTGGCGGGGTCGGACTGCGTCGACTCGCCGGGAGGCTGCCGATCGTCTCGACGTCGGGAGTCGGCGGGAGTGGGCTGCGACGTGAAGATGTCGTCCCATCGGGGGGTCGTCGGCCACGAATCAACGTCCTTCGTCGGTGTCGGGTTCCGTCCGAGCGCCGTCGGTGGCGTCGGCGGCGCTCACCAGCTGACCGGGCGGGCGACCGCTCGATCGCTCGAGATCGAGCGCGTGCTGGAGAATGATAACAGCGGCCACTTGATCGATCACGGATCGTTGCGTCCGACCCTTGCGGCCGGAGGCGCGGAGGGCGCCTTGCGCGCTGACGGTCGAGAGTCGCTCGTCGACGAGACGGACGGGCACGTCGGCGGCCGAGGCGAGGGCGTCGGCGAAGGCGCGGGCGTCGCCGGTCGAGGCCGTGTCGCGACCGGCCAGCGACAGGGGCAGTCCCACCACGATCTCGATCGCCTCGAGCTCCCGGACGTGACGCATGATGGCATCGACGTCCGATGTGCCCGAGGAGGCACGGGGCACGGTCTCGACGGGCGTCGCGATCATCGCACCCGGGTCGGTGCGGGCGACGCCGACGCGGGCCTTGCCCACGTCGACGCCGAGACGCACTCCGGATCGCATCGCGCCTCAGCCGCGCAGGGCGGCGATGATGCCGTCGAGCGCGCGAGGGATGGCGGAGACGTCCGAGCCGCCACCCTGAGCGAGGTCGTCCTTGCCGCCTCCCCCGCCGCCGAGCACCGCCGCGGCGCCCTTGGCGAGGGCTCCCGCCTTGGCACCCGAGCGTCGCGCCGCATCGCTGGTCGCGACGATGACGGCGGGCTTGCCGGCGACGTCGGCCGCGAGGGCGACGACCGACGCGGTCTGGGAACCCAGTCGTTCGCGGACCGACGTCACCAGCGACCGCAGCTCGTCGGTGGACTTGAGCGTGCCGACGCTGTCCGCGACGACGGTGAGGTCGCCGACGGACGCTGCGGAGTCGGCCAGAGCCGGCACCCTCGTCGCCAGGTGGGCGCGCTCGAACTCGGCGATCCGCTTCTCGGCCGACTTCAGGTTCGAGACGAGATCGCCGACGCGATCGGCCAGCTGTTCGCGCGGCGCGCGGAGCGACGAGGTCAGCTGCGACACGATGGCGCGTTCGGTCGCGAACTCCCGGAACGCATCGAGACCGACGAGGGACTCGACGCGGCGGTTCGTCGAACCGACCGAGGTCTCGCTGATGAGGTTGATGATGCCGATCTGAGCGCTCGTCGAGACGTGGGTGCCCGCGCAGAGCTCGCGCGACCAGGGGCCGCCGATGTCGACCATGCGGACGGTCTCTCCGTACTTCTCGCCGAAGAGGGCCATGGCGCCGAGGGATCGCGCCTCGTCGAGGGGGAGCTCACGCGTGACGACCCCCAGGTCGTCGCGGATGGCCCGGTTGGCGACCTCCTCGATCTCGCTGCGGGTGGCGGGACTCAGCGCCTGATTCCAGTTGAAGTCCAGACGCATGTAGCCGGCCTTGTTGTACGAACCGGCCTGGTGGGCCTCGGGCCCGAGAACCTCGCGGAGCGCAGCGTGGATGAGGTGCGTGGCCGAGTGCGCCTGGGTCGCGCCGCGCCGGTAGACGGGGTCGACGACGCTCGTGGCCGAGTCGCCGACGCCGACCTCGCCCGACCTCACCTGCACGCGGTGGCTGATCAGCCCCTTGACGGGCTTCTGCACGTCGAGCACCTCGAGGTCGAAGCCGGCACCCACGATGGCGCCCGCGTCGGCGTCCTGGCCCCCGGACTCGGCGTAGAGCGACGTCTCGGCGAGGATGACCTCGGCGATGTCGCCCGCGACGGCTCGATCCACGGAGGCGCCGTCGACGATGATGCCGAGCACCCGGGTCGGGGTGTCGAGGACGTCATAGCCGGTGAAGACGGTCTCACCCGCAGCGCGGAACCCGCTGTAGACGCTGAGATCGGCCAGGGCGACCTTCCGCGACTTGGCGTCGGCCTTGGCCCGCGACCTCTGCTCCGACATCAGGGTGTCGAAGGCGGCGCGGTCGACGGTGAGACCGTTCTCTTCGGCGATCTCGAGGGTGAGGTCGATGGGGAAGCCGAAGGTGTCGTGCAGCAGGAATGCCGTGTCGCCGGCGAGACGCGGGGTCTTCTCGGAGCTCGAGGCCCGGGTGTCGACGACGGCGTCGTCGAGGATCGCCGTGCCCGCCGCGAGGGTGCGCAGGAAGGTCTCCTCCTCGGCGTAGGCGAGCCGCGAGATGCGGTCGAAGTCGCCCTCGACCTCGGGGTACGCGGACTTCATCGCGTCGCGCGAGGCGGGGAACAGCTCGGGGAAGGTCGCGCCGTCCACACCGAGCAGTCGCATCGATCGGACGCTGCGTCGGAGCAGTCGGCGGAGGATGTACCCTCGGCCCTCGTTGGACGGTCGCACGCCGTCGGACAGCAGCATGAGCGAGCTGCGGATGTGGTCCGCGATGATGCGCATGCGGACGTCGTCGTCGTGCACAGCGCCGTAGCGGCGCCCGGACAGTTCGGAGGCCTTGTCGAGGACGGGGCGGACCTGGTCGATCTCGTACATGTTGTCGACGCCCTGCTTGAGGAACGCGACGCGCTCGAGGCCCATCCCGGTGTCGATGTTCTTGTTCGGGAGCTCGCGGACGATGTCGAAGTCGACCTTCGAGCGGACGTTCTCGATCTGGTACTGCATGAAGACGAGGTTCCAGATCTCGACGTACCGGTCGTCGTCGGTCGCCGGGCCGCCGTCGGCGCCGTAGGCCGGACCCCGGTCGAAGAAGATCTCGGAGCACGGTCCCGCAGGGCCGGGCTGACCGGTGTGCCAGTAGTTCGTGTCCTTGCCGAGCCGCTGGATCCTCTCGTCGGGGAGTCCGGCGATGTCCTTCCAGAGGGCGATGGCCTCGTCGTCCTCCTCGTAGACGGTGACCCAGAGGTCGGCGGGGTCGAAGGCGAGTCCGCCGTCCGCCTCGCTCGACGTGAGCAGCTCCCATGCGTAGCCGATGGCCTCCGCCTTGAAGTAGTCGCCGAACGAGAAGTTGCCGTTCATCTGGAAGAACGTGCCGTGCCGCGGGGTCTTGCCGACCTCTTCGATGTCGTTGGTGCGGATGCACTTCTGCACGCTGGTGGCGCGAGGGTAGGGGGTCGGCACGAGACCGGTGAGATACGGGATGAACGGCACCATGCCGGCCACCGTGAAGAGGAGGCTCGGGTCGTCGCTGACGAGGGAGGCGGAGGGGACGACGGTGTGACCGCGTTCTCCGAAGTAGTCGAGCCAACGGCGGCGGATCTCGGCGGTCTGCATGGTTCTCCGGTGTGGGGTGATCGGTGTGGCGGGAGGGCGAGGAGGCGCGCGAGGGCGCGAGGATCAGCTCGCCGTGTCGGAACGGAGCTCGGCCTCGCGCGACCGATAGCCGTCGACGAGGGCTGCGCGGAAGGAGGTCAGACTGCCGTCGAGTTCGCCGAAGAGGCGGCTGCCCCGTGGGGTCTTGTTGTACAGGTGCGCTGCGGTGAAGCCGACGACGACGCCGACGCTCAGCAGGAACAGGCTCTTCACGGGGACTCCTCACAGGGGTCGTGCGGACGGCGCACGAGACGACACATCAGCTTACCCACCGTGCGCACGGTGGACGCCGACGACGAAGGGAGCGCGCCACGGATCGTGGCGCGCTCCCTCGGAGTGCTGTCGGTGCTGGGGTCAGCGGGCGGCGTAGTACTCGACGACCAGCTGGACCTCGCAGGTCACGGGGACCTCGACGCGCTTCGGGCGACGCACGAGGCGGGCCTGCAGCTTGTCGATCTCGACCTCGAGGTAACCCGGGACCTTGGGAAGCAGGTCGACGTGACCGCCGGCCGCTGCGACCTGGAAGGGCTCCATCTTCTCGCTCTTCGACGCGACGTGGATCATCTGACCCGGCTTCACGCGGAACGAGGGGCGGTCGACGAGCTTGCCGTCGACGAGGATGTGGCGGTGCACGACCATCTGACGGGCCTGAGCCGTGGTGCGGGCGAAGCCGGCACGCAGGACCAGCGCGTCGAGACGGGTCTCGAGCAGCTCGACCAGGTTCTCACCGGTCAGACCGGCCGACTTGCGGGCCTCGTTGAAGACGATCTTCAGCTGGGCTTCGCGGATGCCGTACTGGGCGCGCAGACGCTGCTTCTCACGGAGACGGACGGCGTAGTCGCTGTCGGTCTTCCGCTTGGTGCGGCCGTGCTCGCCGGGAGCGTAGGGACGCTTCTCGAGGTAGCGGGCGGCCTTGGGGGTCAGCGCGATGCCGAGGGCACGCGACAGACGGGTCTTGCTACGGGTACGTGACTTGGTGGACACGGTTTCCTTCTCTGATCGTGTGAAAGCTGACGGTCGGAACTGCTCGAACGCGGCGGAGCGCCGCTCTGACCGATGGACGGACAGGTCGAGGTCTCGACGAAACACGAGGGATGATGCCGCGGGAACCGGTCGGCTAAAGACCTGAACCCTTGATCGAATGTCGTCACTGCAGCCGTGCGTGACAGACCGATACCAGGCGGCGATCAGCTTAACACGCGCCGGTCACTCTCCGCGAATGATGCGGCGCAGTTTCTCGAGGCGTGTCGTCACGGCGTTCTCGTTGCCGTGGGTCGTCGGATCGTAGTAGGTCGTCCCCGCGAGCTCGTCGGGCAGGTACTGCTGGGCCACGACACCCAGCTCCGAATCGTGCGAGTACCGGTAGCCCTTGCCATGGCCGAGGCGCCGGGCACCCGGGTAGTGGGCGTCGCGCAGGTGCTTCGGAACCCGGCCGACCCGACCCGCCCTGACGTCCGCGATGGCCGCGTCGAGGGCGCTGTACGACCGGTTCGACTTCGGTGCGGTCGCCAGATAGACGACGGCCTCGGCCAGGGGGATGCGCCCCTCGGGCATGCCGATCATCTGCACGGCCGTCGCCGCGGAGACCGCCACCGTGAGCGCCTGCGGGTCGGCCATGCCGATGTCCTCGCTCGCCGAGACGATGATGCGACGGCAGATGAAGCGAGGATCCTCACCGGCCTCGATCATGCGAGCGAGGTAGTGCAGCGCCGCGTCGACGTCCGAGCCCCGGATGGACTTGATGAAGGCGCTGATGACGTCGTAGTGCTCGTCGCCGTTGCGGTCGTAGCGCAGCAGCGCCCGATCGACGGACTGCGCCACGGTCTCCGCCGTGATCACGGGCCGGCCGTCGTCCGGGTCGTCGTCGTAGTCGGCGTCGGGGTCGTAGTCCGCGTCGGGGTCCGCGCCCGGTGCGCCCGGCATGCGCAGGCTCGACGCCGCAGCCGACTGCGCCGACGCCTCGAGCGCCGTCAGGGCGCGCCGAGCGTCGCCCGAGGCGAGACGGACGATCGTCGCCAGGGCCTCGTCGTCGAGGATCACGCTGTCGGCCAGGCCCCGGGGGTCGTGCACCGCGCGCTTGACCAGGTCGCCGAGGTCGTCGTCGCTCAGCTGCTCGAGGGTCAGGAGGAGCGACCTCGACAGGAGGGGCGTGATGACCGAGAACGAGGGGTTCTCGGTCGTCGCGGCGATGAGGATCACCCAGCCGTTCTCGACGCCGGGTAGGAGGGCGTCCTGCTGGGCCTTCGTGAAGCGGTGGATCTCGTCGAGGAAGAGGACGGTCGTCGTCCCGTAGAGGTCGCGGTTCGTGAGCGCCTTCTCCATCACCTGGCGCACGTCCTTGACGCCGGCCGTCACCGCCGAGAGCTCGATGAACTGCCGGCCGGAGGTGTGGGCGATGGCCTGCGCCAGCGTGGTCTTGCCCGTGCCGGGCGGACCCCAGAGGATGACCGAGACGGCCCCCTGCTCGCCCGTGGCGTCCGACGCCAGCATCACGAGCGGCGAGCCCGGCCGGAGCAGGTGCCGCTGCCCCGCGACCTCGTCGAGGCTGGTGGGGCGCATGCGGACCGCCAGTGGGGTCGAGCTCTGCGGGAGCGGGCTCATGGGGACCCATGGTAGACCGGGCCCCCGACAGCGACCCGCCGCGCGGCTCCGATACAGTTCGGGTCGATCATCAGCACGGGCATGGAGGACACGTGGCAGCGAGGAACGACGACCGCGAGACCCGCCGACGGCGACGTCTCGACGAGGCCCGGAAGAGCATCCACGCCGGGCAGACGGCGCGCCGCCGACGGGACGACGTCCGTGCGGGGATCGTCGCCGTCGTCGTCATCGCCCTGGCCGTCGTCTCGCAGGTCGTCTACACGTCGTCCGGTCCCGGCGCCGAGCAGCCGGCCTCGACCGCTGCTCCGACGCCCACCCCCTCGGCGACCTCGACGGGCGAGGTGCCGAGCTCGGACATCGCGGAGGACCGCGTCTGGACGGGCAGCATCGTCCTCAACGACGACGTCCCGCTCGAGATCAGCCTGGACGGCACGAAGGCCCCCCAGGCGACGTCGGTGCTCGTCGACCTGATCCGCAGCGGCTTCTACGACGGCACGGCCTGCCATCGGCTGAGCGACGCCCCCTCGGCCGAGTTCCTGCAGTGCGGCTCGGCGAACGGCGACGGCACGGGCGACGCGGGCTTCACCTTCGGCCCCCTCGAGAACGTGCCCTCCGACGGGACGTACCCGGCCGGCACCATCGCGATGGCGCGAGGCGACGACCCGAACTCGCAGTCCACGCAGTTCTTCATCACCTACGGCGAGACGACCCTCGACACGTCGACCGGCGGGTACACGGTCGTCGGCTCGGTCACCGCGGGCCTGGACGGCCTCGCGTCGTCCATCGCCGACGGCGGCGTGGAGCCGCCGGCCGAGGGCCAGGAGTCCACGGACGGTCCCCCGGTCGTCGAGACCACCATCACGGCCGCCACCATCGAATAGGCCGCGGTCGCCGCCGGTGCAATAGGCTGGGGTCCCATCATCGAGGCCCGTCCTGGGCCTCGTGACGAGCACATCCAGCAAGGGACAACAGTGGCTACTGACGATCAGGCACCCTGGGGCCGCGTCGACGACGACGGCACCGTCTACGTCCGGGAGTCCGAGGGCGAACGCGCTGTCGGTCAGTACCCCGACGCGACGCCCGACGAGGCGCTCGCCTACTACGAACGCAAGTACACCGAGCTCAACGGTCAGGTGACGCTGCTCGAGCAGCGGGTCGCTCGCGGCGCTTCGGCGTCGGACGTGACGAAGACGGTCAACCAGCTCAAGGCGCTGCTCGTCGAGCCGAGCGCCGTCGGTGACCTCGAAGCGCTCCGGACCCGTGTCGCCGCGCTCGACTCGACCGTCGGAGAACTGACCCAGAAGCAGAGCGCCGAGGCTCAGGAGGCGCTGGCCGAGGCCGTCGCGGTGCGGACCGCCCTCGTCGTCGAGGCCGAGACGCTCGCCGCCCAGGACCCGGCCCGGGTTCAGTGGAAGCAGGTCACCGCCACGATCGACGAGATCTTCGCGAGATGGCAGAAGCACCAGCAGGACGGTCCGCGCATCCCCAAAGGCGAGGGCAACGAGCTCTGGAAGCGCTTCCGGACCGCGCGTTCGACGATCGACCAGAACCGCAAGGCGTTCTACGCCGAGCTCGACGCCACGCACCGTGAGGCGCGCCAGCGCAAGCAGGCGCTCGTCGAGTCGGCCGACGCCCTCGCGGCCAAGGGCGCCGACGGCATCCCCGACTACCGTCGACTGCTCGACGACTGGAAGCGCGCCGGCCGGGCCGGCAAGAAGTACGACGACGCGCTGTGGGCCCGCTTCAAGCGCGCCGGCGATGTGCTCTACGCCGCCAAGGGCGAGGTCGTGGCTCAGGACAACGTCGAGTACGAGGGCAACCTCCAGGCGAAGCTCGCGCTCCTCGACGAGGCCGAGCGGATCCTCACGGTCAGCGACCGCGTCGCCGCCCGGGAGTCCCTGACGTCGATCCAGCTGCGCTGGGACGAGATCGGCCGCGTTCCGCGCGAGCAGCTGCGTGCCGTCGAGGATCGCCTCCGCAAGGTCGAGTCGCACGTCAGGACGCTCGACGAGGAGTTCTGGCAGAAGAACAATCCGGAGCGCAAGGCGCGTTCCGAGGGTCTCGCCAGCCAGCTGCAGGACGCCATCTCCAAGCTCGAGGACGAGCTCGCCGCAGCCGAGGCGGGCGGAGACGCCCGCAAGGTCAAGGACGCCCGCGAGGCGCTCGACGCCCGCAAGGTCTGGCTCGACGCACTCGGTTCCTGATCCGCACCGACGCCGCCCGGCTCTCCACAGGGAGAGACCGGGCGGTTCGTCGTCTCGCCGTCCGTGGGGCAGGCTGGCGACGTGCCCGCCCCGCTCCCCCGCCTGCTGACGGCGGCCCAGCTCTCCGAGACGGAGCTGCGGGTCGCCGCGCTCGACGGGGAGGTCTACCCGATCGGGGACTGCTGGGCGGAGATCGCGACGCCGGATGATCCGGTGCTGCGCGCCTCCTCGGTCGCCGGCCTCTTCGGTCGTCACGTCATCGCCGCCCGCGACAGCGCCGCGTGGATCCTGATGGCCTCGGGAGGCCCACCGTGGCGGCACTTCGGCATCGTGCCCCCGGCGGCCCGCCACCGGGGTCCTGACGGTCGGGTCGCGATCAGCGAGATGACCATCGACGGCGACGAGATCGTCGATCTGGCCGGTGTGCAGGTCACGACCCCCGCGCGGACGGCGCTCGACATCGCCCGCGCCTCGGGGTGGAGCGTCACCGACCGACGGCGGGTCGACGAGCTCTGCCGTTCGTACTCGGTCGCCTGGGCGCAGATCCACCGCCTGGTCGAGCGACGCTCGCGACTCCCGCACCGTCGCCGGGCCGAGGTCCGTCTGCGCGCTCTCCTGGATCCCCTCGGAGCCCGGTGACCTCGTCCGCCCGAGGCCCGGCGCCTGGGGGCGCCGGAGCGGAGAGACGACGGAGGCGCGGCGAGGGTCCGACCCTCACCGCGCCTCCGTCGTGCCCGGCGTCAGTCGTCGGTCGACTCGGAGTCCTTGTCGTCGTCGACGAGACCGGCCTTCTTGCCGTCGGGCAGGTCGTCCGTGTAGGTCTCCTGCTCGTCGGTGATGTTCTCGGTGGAGCCGTCGGGGGCGGTGGACGGGGTGCTGTCGTCTGTGCTCATGCGGGGCACGATACGCCGATCGGCGGGCTCGCGACCCGTCACGTCGCCCGGTCGGCCGATGCGCGGACCCCGGGGTACGGGAAGCCTGAGCGGGACGACGGCCGACGGGAAGATAGCCCCCGGCGCATCGTCATGGCAAGGGGGGTGCTCCGCCGGGAGGGAGGTGGTTCGGTCGACCCACCACGACGGCGGCCAAGCAACGAGCCGCCCCGCCTCAGCAGGATCGAGGACCACGCCGTGCGGACCTCCAGCAGCAGCGTCAGCAGCGTCACCACCGTCACCAGCACCACCGCCGTCGTCCCCTCCGGGGACGCTCATCGGGTCTCGTCGGCCCGGACGCCGAGCGAGGAGCGTCGCCGCGTCGAGACGCTCGCGCTCTACGCCCTCTCGGAGGCGGACCCGCCCACGGACCGGGAGGCCGCCCGTCGATCTCTCGTCGCCCGGGTCGTCGAGACGCACCTCGATGTGGCCGACGCCGTGGCGCGCCGCTACGCATCGGCGGGGGTCGAACGCGAGGACCTCCGTCAGGTGGCGCGGCTCGGGCTCGTCAAGGCGGCCCTCCGCTTCGACTGCACCGTGGGCGAGGACTTCGTCGCCTTCGCGGCACCCACGGTGTCGGGCGAGGTCAAGCGGCATCTCCGGGACACGACGTGGTTCGTGCGGCCCCCTCGCCGTCTGCAGGAGCTCTGCTCCGCCGCCCTGACGACCCGCGCCTCCCTGGCGCAGTCGCTCGGGCGGATCCCCGACGTCGCC
This sequence comes from Frigoribacterium sp. Leaf263, assembly GCF_001422285.1. Classification (GTDB taxonomy): domain Bacteria; phylum Actinomycetota; class Actinomycetes; order Actinomycetales; family Microbacteriaceae; genus Frigoribacterium. Next base: position 760,598 of record NZ_LMMO01000003.1, on the reverse strand, counting down.
GAGATCGCCGCGGAGCTGCGCGAGCCGGAGGGCGAGGTCGATGAGGCGCTGCGGGCCCGTGCCGACCGCCTCGCCGGATCGCTCGACGTCGTCGTGGACCCCGAGTCGGGTGTCACGGTCGGCGAGACCATCGCGGACGACGACCCGTGGCCGCACGCGGAGGCGCGGTGCGAGCTGGACCGCGCGATCGCCGCCCTTCCCGAGCGTGACCGCGTGATCGTCCGTCTGCGCTTCGTCGACGAGCTGAGTCAGGCCGAGATCGGACGGATGCTCGGCGTCACGCAGATGCAGGTGTCCCGTCTGCTGACGAAGGTGCTCGCCCGGCTGCGCGACCAGCTCGACGACGCGCCGGCGGCCCGTCCGACGCCTCCGCCGGTGGCGCCGATCTCGTCTCGTCGGGCAGCGACCGCGTCTCGACCAGCCGCGCGGCGACCTCTCTCAGCTTGACGTTGCCGCGCTGCGAGTATCGGCGGAGGACCGCGAAGGCGGTGTCGGCGTCGAGGCCGTGGCGCTCCATCAGGATCCCCTGCGCCTGCCCGACGAGGGTCCGGGACTCGCGCACGCTGGCGAGGTCCTCGGCGGCGCGCAAGGCGGCCAGCGCCAGGGCGACCTGCCGCACGAGGAGTCGCAGAGGCTCGTCGTCGACGCGCCGGAGGGCCCCGGGGATCGCCGCGTACAGGGTGAGGAGTCCGATGTCGTCTCCGCGCGCCGCGAGGGGCAGCGTGAGCGTCGTCCCGACCCCTGAGGCGGCGAGGTCGCGCGACCAGCCCGGCCATCGTCCGTCGAGGGAGGTGTCGTCGACGAGGTCGGACCGCTCGCGTGCGCGTCCGACGGCGACGACGTCCGCCGCCGCGCGGCCGCCTCGCCGTGCGATCCCGACGCCGGGCGACGGATGATGATCGCGCAGCCGGTCGAGCAGCTCGCCCCGTCGCGTCGTGGCGACGATGCACGGGAGTCCGTCGTCGGCCACGTGATGCAGCCTGACCGCCGCGTCGTCGCAGCGCGTCAGCGCCCGGACGTAGCCGACGGCCCGCTGGACGGTGACGCGCAGGTCGGGCTCCGACTGCAGGTCGGCCGTCAGAGAGGCGAAGAAGTCGGCGTCGCCGCTCATCGGACCGCCCGGCGGAGCACGTCGCGACCAGCGGACACGACGTCCGCGGCGGAGACGGCCAGGAGCGCCGGATCCGGTTCCGAGCCGAACGTGTCGCCGACGCGCGAGGCGGCGTCGGTGAGGACCACGTGCGGCCCGGTGGCCGGGGGCCCCCATTCCTCGGGCGGCGCCGGACCGAAGAGGACGACGGAGGGCGTCGAGTAGGCCGAGGCCAGATGGGCCGCCCCGGTGTCGACGCTCACGACGAGCGCGGCGTCCGCGACGAGGGACGCCATCTGCGCGAGGTCGATGGCGCCCGCCAGGACGTGCTCGGCCACCTCGACGTCCGTCAGACCGGCGGACGCGGCCACATCGAGCGCCCGCGCCCGTTCCGCGGTGCTGCCGGTCAGCACCACACGATGCCCGTCGTCGCGGAACGACCGGACGACGCGGGCGAAGCGGTCGACCGGCCAGTGCCGCGAGGCGTAGAAGGCTCCGACGTGCACGACGACCGCCCCGGGGGCGGGGCTCGGGACGCAGGGCCGGTCGATGCTGATGTCGCCCTCGTCGGCGGGCATCCCGTGCTCGGTCGCGAGCCGCGCCCAGCGATGCCGCTCGAGGACGCCGTCCTCCCACGTCGGGCCCGTCCATCCGGGGCTCTCGTGGCCGAGGCGCACCCGTGCGTCGAGCTGCTCGAGCGCACGCCGGCTCTCGGGGCCGTTCCCGTGGAGGTTCATGACCGTGTCGAGGCGCCCGGACGCGATGCCGAGCGGATGGTCGAGACCCGGTGTCGGCCAGAGCACGTCGAGCCCGGGCACGAGATCCGCGATCGGCTCCAGCCACCCGGGGACGGCGAGCACGATCCGGTGCTCGGGACGCTCGCGGACGACGGCGTTCAGGGCGGGCACGGCGACCAGCAGATCCCCGAGCTTGAGGGCCCTGAGGGCCAGGAGCTCGGGAGCGCCGTCGGCGTCGGGGAGTCGTCGCATGCGGCCACGCTGCCACCGGGCGTCTCGACGTGTCGAGGGGTTGCGCAGCGCTCAGAAGGGCGCAAGGGCGTGGGTGGCGCGCGCCCTCCTCCTGCGGCGCGGCGCCGACGGCGGCGGGGCGGAAGCGAGGAGGAGGGCTCGGAGAAGAAGGCGACCGGGGCACGTTTCACGGCGGGCGCCCCGGGGCAGGGACCGGTCATGACCAGCTCGAGCCGCACCTCCTCGCGTGCCGGTGCGGTGCTCTTCGACCGCGACGGCACGCTCGTCGTCGACGTGGTGCGCAACGGCGACCCCGCCCGCGTGGTCCTCATGCCGGGTGCCCGGGAGGCGGTGGCCGCCGTCCGTCGGGCCGGTCTCGCCGTCGGAGCGGTCACCAATCAGTCCGCCGTCGGCGAGGGTGCGCTGACCCGGGAGCGGGTCGACGCGGTCAACCGCCGCGTGGACGAGCTCGTCGGTCGGCTGGACTTCTGGGCCGTCTGCCCTCATGCCGCGTCGGAGGGCTGCGGCTGCCGCAAGCCGGCGCCGGGACTGGTGCTGACCGCGGCGGACGCGCTCGGCGTCGAGCCGGGCGACTGCGTCGTGATCGGCGACATCGGCAGCGACGTCGTCGCAGCGCGCGCCGCGGGGGCCCGCTCCGTGCTCGTGCCCACGGCCGTGACCCTGCAGGAGGAGATCGACGACGCCGACGTGGTCGCCGCCGACATCCGGCGGGCGGTCGACCTCGCCGTCGCGCACCTCACCGGGCGCGGCGTCCGCCCCGTCGTCGGGCCGGCATCCGCCGACACCGCCGGCCGCGGCCTCGTGCCCGACGGCCTCGCGTCGACCGCTCCTCCCGCGGGCGGTGCGGCATGACCCGCCGCGTGCTCGTCGCGCGACTCGACAGCGCCGGCGACGTGCTGATCTCCGGTCCCGCGATCCGCGCCGTCGCGGCGCAGCCCGACGTCGAGGTCACCGTGCTCGCCGGTCCGCAGGGCGCCGCCGCCGCCCGCCTCCTGCCGGGCGTCGACCGGGTCCTCACCTGGGCGGCACCGTGGATCGTCGACCCGGCCCCCGCCGTCTCGGACGCCCGCCTCGACGAGCTCGCCGAGCTGCTCGCCGACGTCGACCCCGAGGAGGCGGTGATCCTGACCTCGTTCCACCAGTCGCCCCTGCCGCTGGCCCTCCTGCTCCGGCTGGCGGGCGTCGTCCGCATCACGGGAGCCTCCGTCGACTACGCGGGCAGCCTGCTCGACGTCCGCCTCCGACCCGGCGAGACGCTCGACGAGGATCAGCCCGAGCCCGAGCGGGCCCGACGGATCGCCGAGGCGGCCGGCTTCGCATCGCCCGCGGGCGACGACGGTCGCCTCGCCGTCGAGCCGGGCGAAGCGGCGCGGGCAGCCGCCGTGGCTCTGCTCGCCGAGACCGTCGGCGGCGCCCCGTTCGTGGTCGTGCATCCCGGGGCGGCCGTCCCCTCGCGCGCCTGGTCGGTCGACCGCAACCGCGAGACCGTCGAGGCGCTGGCCTCGGCCGGCTGGATCGTCGTCGTGACGGGAGCAGCCGCCGAGGCGCCGCTGGCGCGCGCGGTCGCGGGCCGAGTCGGCGTCGACCTGTCGGGGCGCACCGATCTCGGGGTCCTCGCGGTCGTCCTCGAGCGAGCGGCGGCCGTCGTCACCGGCAACACCGGCCCTGCCCATCTCGCCGCCGCCGTGGGCACCCCCGTCGTCAGTCTCTTCTCCCCCGTCGTGCCGGCCTCGCGCTGGGCTCCCTACGGCGTGCCCGTGGTGCTGCTCGGCGATCAGTCGGCGGCCTGCCGGGGCAGTCGCGCGCGCGAGTGCCCCGTCGCGGGGCATCCGTGCCTGACGGGCGTCACCGCCGCGGATGCGGCCGAGGCCGTGACGCGACTCGCGGGACGACCGGGGCGCCACGGCCTCGAGGAGGCCACCCGCGCCTCCTCGGCTCCCCTCCGGACGAGGCCCCTCACGACCGCGGGCGCGTCCCGCCCGATCGAATCCGAGGAGGCCGCCCGATGACCGGACGCCTGACGATCCTGCTCTGGCACGTGCACGGCGGCTGGACCGACGCCTTCGTGCGCGGCGACCACGAGTACCTGCTGCCGACGACCCGCGAAGGAGGCGCGTGGGGACTCGGCCGGGCCGGTCGCGACTGGCCGGACTCCGTGACGGAGGTCGCCCCGGAGTCGCTCCACGACGCCGACGTCGACCTCGTCGTGCTGCAGCGCACCGAGGAGCTCGCCGAGGCCGAGCGTCTGCTCGGCCGCCCCCTCGGCCACGGCCCCGGGCGCGTGCCGGCCGTCTTCGTCGAGCACAACGCCCCGAGGGTCGCGGTCCCCGACAGTCGACACCCCCTCGCCGAGCGCGACGACGTGCTCGTGGTGCACGTCACCCACTTCAACGCCCTGTTCTGGGACTGCGGCGACGCCCCCACCACCGTGGTCGAGCACGGAGTCGTCGACCCGGGCCCCCTCTACACGGGCGAGCTCGCGCGACTCGGCGTCGTCGTCAACGACCCCGTGCGCCGAGGGAGGGTCACCGGCACCGACCTGCTGCCGAGCTTCGCCGCAGCGGCCCCGCTCGACGTCTTCGGCATGGGGGCGGACGACCTTCCGCGGGTCACCGGACTCGGGCCCGATCGGCTCGAGGTCGTCGGCGACCTCCCGACGCGTGAGCTCCACCGACGACTGGCTCGGTGCCGCGTCTACCTGCACCCGATCCGCTGGACCAGCCTCGGGCTGTCGCTCATCGAGGCGATGCAGGCGGGGATGCCGGTCGTCGCGCTCGCCACGACGGAGGCTCTGCGCGCCGTCCCGCCGGACGCCGGCGCCCTCTCGACGGACCTCGACGAGCTCGTGCGCGCCGCCCGCGAGCTGATCGCCGACCCGGACGCCGCCCGGGCCGCAGGCGAGGCGGCGAGGACCCACGCCCTCGAGCGCTTCGGCCTCGCGCGCTTCCTGACCGACTGGGACGCCGTCCTCGGCGGCGTCGTGGCGGGCGGGCCGCGCGCCGCCCCCGGACGGCCGCCTCGCCGGCGGACCGACCGCCTCGACCGCACCGACCGACCCGCCATCCCGGCGACGGAGAGGACACCCGCATGAGAATCGCCATGGTCTCCGAGCACGCCAGCCCCCTCGCCGTCCTCGGCGGGGTGGACGCCGGGGGGCAGAACGTGCACGTCGCCGAGCTCTCGGCCGCCCTCGTGCGGCGCGGCCATGAGGTCGTCGTCTACACGCGGCGCGATGGCACCGACCTGCCGGAACGCGTCGAGATGCCGTCGGGGGTCACCGTCGTGCACGTCGACGCCGGACCCGCTTCGCCCCTCCCCAAGGACGAGCTGCTGCCCCACATGCGCGCCCTCGCCGACGGGCTCGAGCGAGCGTGGCTGGAGGATCGCCCCGACGTGGTGCACGCGCACTTCTGGATGAGCGGTCTGGCCGCGGTCGCCGCCGCCCGCCGTCGCGCGATCCGAGGAGCCGGCGGCGGCGATCCGGTGCCCGTCGTGCAGACGTTCCACGCCCTCGGACACGTCAAGCGGCGCCACCAGGGTCTGCTCGACACGAGCCCGCCCGATCGCGAGTGGCTCGAGCCCCGCGTCGGCGCCGACGTCGACACGGTCATCGCCACCTGCTCGGACGAGGTCTTCGAGCTGCGGCACATCGGCGTCCCCGCCGACCGGATCGACGTGGCGCCCTGCGGCGTCGACAGCGGCCTCTTCACCCCGGACGGCCCGCAGGAGGCGCGGGGACGCCCCGTCAGGATGGCCACCGTCGGTCGCCTGGTCACCCGCAAGGGCCACGGCAACGCGATCTCCGCCCTCGCCCGGCTGGTCGCCGACGGCCGCGACGCCGAGCTGCTCGTCATCGGCGGGCCCCCGCGCGCGCAGCTGAGCGACGACCCGACGTATCGGGCGCTGGCCGCGCTCGCAGCGGAGCTCGGCGTGAGCGACCGCGTCGACTTCCGCGGACGGGTCGAGCAGCGCGAGCTGCCCGTCGTGCTCCGCTCGCTCGACGCGCTCGTCTGCACCCCCTGGTACGAGCCGTTCGGCATCGTCCCGCTCGAGGCGATGGCCTGCGGGGTCCCCGTCGTGGCCGCCAGCGTCGGCGGACTCATCGACACCGTGGTCGACGGCACGACGGGACGGCTCGTGCCGCCGCGGGACCCCGAGGCGATCTCGGGTGCGCTCTCGGCGCTGCTCGACGACCCCGCGACGGCCGCGGGCTACGGCCGTGAGGGCCGTCGGCGAGCAGTGGCCCGCTACTCGTGGGACCGCATCGCCGGAGTGACCGCCACCAGCTACCGCTCGACCATCCGCCGCTCGGCCGCCGAGGCCCGGGCGGCTCGGGAGCCTCTGACAGGAGCGACCCTGTGACCTCGATCATCCGCACCCGGCCCCTCACCATCGTGCGCACCGCGACCAGTCCGGGGATCCGCCCCCAGGAGGCGCCGGAGGCCGCGCCTCCGGGGACGCCGACGACCACGACACCCGATCACGCCGATCTCGTGCGCGAGCACCTCGTCACGCTCGTCCCGGTGCTCCGGGCGCTCGGCGACGAGGCCGACCATCTGCGCGACTGGGGCGTCGAGCTCGCCGCGCGTCTGAGCGCCGGCGCCCGACTGCTCGCGGCGGGCAACGGCGGGTCGGCGGCCGAGGCGCAGCATCTGACGAGCGAGTTCGTCGGACGCTTCGCCGCGGACAGGCCGTCGTTCTCGGCCATCTCGCTGCACGCGGAGTCGAGCGCCGTGACGGCGATCGGCAACGACTACGGCTACGACCGGGTCTTCGCCCGGCAGGTGCAGGGGCACGGTCGCGCGGGCGACGTCCTGGTGCTGCTGTCGACGAGCGGCGCGAGCCGCAACCTCGTCGAGGCGGCCGAGGCCGCTCGGGAGATCGGCGTCACCACCTGGGCGCTGACGGGACCCGGGCCGAACCCGCTCTCATCCGTCTGCGACGACGCCGTCACCCTGCCGGGGCCGTCGTCCAACGTGCAGGAGGCTCAGCTCATCGCGGTCCACGCCCTCTGCCTCGTCTTCGACGCGGAGATCGAGCGCACCGGGGTCGCCGGCCCCGATCGCCGCGGCACGGGCCTCGGAGGGCGACCGTGAGCGGGGTCGTGGTCGTCGGCGACACCCTGCTGGACGTCGACGTGATCGGCACGGCCACGAGGCTCAGTCCTGACGGACCCGTCCCCGTGGTGGACGTCTCGGCACGCAGTCGACGTGCCGGCGGCGCCGGGCTGGTCGCCGCGATGCTCGCCCTCGACGGCGTCGAGGTCACGCTCGTCACAGCCCTCGCGGACGACGACGGCGCCGCCGAGCTCCGGGCCGCGCTGGGCGCCGTGCCCGTCGTCGCGGGTCCGCTCGGCGCCGGCACGCCGACCAAGACACGGCTCCGGGCCGAGGGCGGACACGCGATCGCCCGCGTCGACGACCACTGCGGTCCCGTCGCCCCGCCGACGGTCACCGACGAGATGCTCGAGGCGGTGCTCGGGGCGGACGCCCTCGTCGTCGCCGACTACGGTCGGGGGCTCACCGCCGCGGAGCCCCTCCGCGCCGCCCTGCGGACGGCCGCCCGACGGGGTGTGCCGGTGGTCTGGGACCCGCACCCCCGCGGTGCGCGCCCCGTGCCCGGCTGCACCGTCGTCACCCCGAACCAGGGCGAGGCGCAGGCCCTGCACCGGGCCGAGGTGGACGACATCCCCTCGGCCGGGGCGGCCGGGGCGGCGCTCCGCCGCCGTTGGGACGTCGCGAGCGTCGCCGTCACGCTCGGGTCGCGCGGCGCCGTGCTCGTCACGCACGACACCGCCGCGGTCGCCGCCCACGTGCCGGCCCCCGCGATCGGCACGGTCGACCCGTGCGGTGCCGGCGACCGGCTCGCGTCGGCCCTCGCCGTGGCGCTCGTCGAGGGGCTCCCCCTCGACGAGGCGCTCGGCCGCGCCGTCCACGCGGCGGCGGCGTTCCTCGCCGCCGGAGGGGTGGCGGCTCTCGATCTGTCGGCGCTCGGGAGGCGCGGTGACCGTTCTGCGGACGACGCACCTCCCGAACCGGTCGTCCTGCCCGGTGCCGACGCCCTCGCCGTGTGCCGGCGCGTCGCCGCCGGCGGCGGCACGGTCGTCGCCACCGGGGGCTGCTTCGACCTGCTGCACGCCGGCCACGCCCGGACGCTCGCAGCAGCCCGGGCGCTCGGCGACTGCCTCGTGGTCTGCGTGAACAGCGACGCGTCGGTGAGCCGTCTGAAGGGCCCCGAGCGCCCGATCATGAGCCAGGGCGACCGGGTCGACCTCCTGCTGGCGCTCGAGTGCGTGGACGCTGTGATCGTCTTCGACGAGGACACCCCGCACGCCGTGCTCGACCGGCTGAGGCCCGACGTCTGGGTCAAGGGCGGCGATTACGACGCCGAGACCCTGCCCGAGGCGTCGCTCGTGGCGGGCTGGGGCGGGCGCACCGTCACCGTGCCGTTCCACCCGGGGCGCTCGACGACCCGTCTCGCGTCGGCCCTCGCCCGCGTGGGATGACCCGAGCCTCCCGACCTGCGCCTCCTGACCCGCGCCTCCTGGCCCGCCGCGACCTGACCCGCCGCGACCGGCACCCGCCCTCGAACCCGCATCGCGTCGCGCACACCGTGACGTCGTGCACCCACCGGAAGGAACCACCATGACCACGACCGACCCGACCACCGTCCCCACGCCCACCGAGGCGCGGGCCGCCCGCCGAGGCCCCGGACGCGTCCTCGTGACGGGCGGCGCCAGCGGCCTCGGCGCGGCCGTCGCCCGTGCCGTCCACTTCGCCGGAGGCACTCCGATCGTGGTCGACCTCGTGGTCGACGGCGTCCCCGAGGGGATCGACGCGCACCAGGTCGACGTCTCGGACTCGAGGGCCGTCGAGGCGGCCGTGATCGCCGCGGCCGCGGCGCACGGCGGTCTCGATGCGGTCGTCACGGCCGCCGGCATCGACACCCCGGCGCCCCTCGACGGCATCAGCACGGAGACCTGGGAGAAGATCGTCGCGGTCAACCTCCTCGGCACGGTGTCCACCGTCCGGGCGGCCCTCCCCCACCTCCGCGAGTCCCGCGGGCGCGTGGTGACGGTGGCCTCGTCGCTCGGCATCAAGGCCGTGGGCGACGCGACTGCGTACTGCGCGTCGAAGTTCGGGGTCGTCGGCTTCACCCGCTCGCTGGCGGCCGAGCTGAAGGGCGTCGTCGGCGTGACGACGCTCATCCCCTCCGGCATGAGGACCCGCTTCTTCGACGCGCGCGACGAGCAGTACAAGCCGCAGGACGACTCCCGTCTGCAGGACCCGGCCGACGTCGCCGACGCCGTGCTGTACGTGCTCGGCATGCCCGCGACGAGCGAGATCCGCGAACTCGTCGTCACCCACCCCGAGGAGGACAGCTGGCCCTGAGCGCCACGCGTCTGGGACACGATGCGGAGCACCCCGGGCCGGCGCCTCGCCGGGCCACACCACGGGGGCCGCGAGAGGGCGTCCGCGCGACCAGCCGACATGCGATGTGTAGCATTCTGATCAGCGTGCCACTCCGGCACGCCTGATCCAAGGAGCACCATGCCCCCCAAGAAAGCCTGCCTCGCGACGATCGGCGCCACCGGCGTCGTCCTCGCCTCACTCGTGGCCGGCCCGGCGTTCGCCGCGCCCGCGCCGACCGCCGGCACCGCCACCGCGGCCGCCACCGCCGAGGAGGGCCGCGTCGCCGTCCCCGTCCTCACCGCCACCCAGGTCAGCAGCGGCCTCCTCGTCGTCGACGTGCAGGGCACGCCGAACTCGATGGTCGACTTCACCTACGACGACGGCCAGAACCGCCGCGTGCTGCTCGACGAGTCGGGCCACAACACGATCCAGCTCGGCATCGCGAACGGCCGCGCGTACACGTTCCAGATGACGGCGACGCTCTTCGACGACGAGAACCGGGTCGTCGACCGCGTCGACTTCGAGTGGAGCGTCGACCCCCGCGAGGTCGCTCCCCCGACCGACGACTCGCCGGCCGACCCCGGTGCGGGCCTCGTGACGTACGACGTCACGTCGATCGGGCACGACTACGCGCAGGTCGTCCTCACCGGCCCGGCCGGCAAGAGCTACGGCGTCGTCGACGCTCACGGCCGCTGGGCCGGCAGCGGCGTGTTCTCGTCGGCGGGCACGGACAACATCAGCCTGTACGTGCCCGCGGGCGTGGTGACCCGGTACACCCTCGAGCTCAGGGAGAACTACGAGGTCGTCGACAAGGCCGACATCGTGATCGACCGCACGGCGGGCGACCCCGTCACGCCGACGCCCGAGGTGCCGGTCGAGCCCGAGCTCCCCGTCGAGCCGGAGACCCCGGTCGAGCCCGAGCAGCCCGGCACGCCCGGTGACGCCCGCGCGTCCTTCGAGATCACCAGCGTCGGGCAGGGCTACGCCCAGGTGGCCCTCACCGGACCGGCCGGCGCCAACTGGGGCGTCTCCGACGCCGACGGCCGCTGGGCCGGCGGCGGCCGCTTCGGCGCCTCGGGTACCGACCGCGTGTCGCTGAGCGCCCCGGCCGGCGAGCAGACGTCATACACGCTCGCCCTGCGCGAGGACTACACCGTGGTCGAGAGCCACGAGATCGTCATCGACCGCGTCGGCGACGTCGAGCAGCCCCCCGTGGTGCCCGTCACGCCGACGCCGGGCGAGGTCGTCGTCGGCGAGATCCGCGACGGCGTCGCCTCGGTCTCGATCACCGGCCCGTTCTTCGGGGCCTACCTGGTGCACGACGCGGCGGGCGACTGCGTCGCCGGCGGTCGCTTCGAGGGCTACCGCAGCACGATCCGGGTCCCCGCCCCCGCCGGCGTCGTGTCGACCTACCAGCTCACGATGATCGGCGTCGACGGCCCGGTCGAGTTCTCGGTCGACGCCCGCTAGGCGTCACCCCGACCCCGTCGACGGCCCGCGCCCCGGGCCGTCGGCGGGGTCAGCCCCGCAGGCCGTACGTCGGGTCGACCTGCGTCCCCCCGGGGCGGGCCGCCGTCTCGGCGACCGGTTCGCCCCGGGCCGGGCCCGGGGCACCGTCCCCGGCGTCGTCCCCGTCGACGACCTCGCGCCCGTCGAGGTCGCACTCGACGACCTCGCGCTCGTCGTCGTCGCACTCGACGGCCTCGCGCTCGTCGAGGTCGCACTCGACGGCCTCGCGCTCGGCCCGTTCCCCGCGGTCGGCGAGCACCCCGTCGAGCACCTCCCGAGTGTTCTCCCACATCTCGTCGAGCGTGACGGCGTCGACCACGCTCGCGTCGTGCTCGCAGCGCTCCGCCGTCCACCCGACCTGCGTGATGTCGACGCCGCAGACGGGGCAGGCCGTGGTGAACGCCATGGCGACGCGGTGCAGGGTGCGGCCGAGGGCACCCGCGTTGATCACGTTGCCGAACCAGAACACCGAGCTCGTCGCCGTGCCGACGGCCTCCGCCACGTGCCGCGGACCGCTGTCGTTCCCCACGAAGGCGTCGACCGACGCCAGCACCCCGACGAGGTCGGAGAGGCTCAGCCGGCCGGCGAGCGAGCCCACCAGGGAGGCGCGGCGCGGCTCCCGCGCGCGCGCCACGGCCACGATCCGGTCGGCCAGGGCGACGTCCTCGCCTTCGCCGACGACGACGACCCGCACGCCGTGGTGCGCGAGCCGGGCCGCGAGGTGACCGAAGCGGTCGGGCGACCAGCGCCTCCTCGGGTCGCTCGCCCCGGGATGGAGGGCGACCACCGGCCGGCCGTCACCGTCGGGGCCCGAGCGGCCGAGCAGCTCGGCACCGCGCTCGAGCTCGGCCGGGGTCGGGGCCAGCACGGTGCCTCCGGCGGGGGCCGCCCCGACGAGCGCGACGACCTCGAGGGCCCGCAGCACCTCGTGCTGGTAGTAGACGTACGGGATCGTGCGCTCGAGCGGCACCGCGTCGGAGGTGCGGGTGCCGATCGTGTGCCGTGCCCGGAGCCGCAGCAGGAAGGGGTTCGAGTTGCGGCCGCCGCCGTGCACCTGCACCGCGAGGTCGTAGCCCCGGGCGCGGTGCCGCGCGACGAAGCGCTCGGTGGCGGCGTCGTCGACCTCGGTACCCGACGCATCGCCCACGCCCGGCACGACGGGCAGCACGTCGACCTCGTCGACGACTTCGGGCCGGCCCGCCAGGAGCGCACGGTGCACGGGCGACCCCAGCAGGGTCACCGAGGCGCCCGGGTAGCTCGCCCTCAGCGCGGCGATCGCCGGCAGGGCGAAGACGAGGTCGCCGAGCCCGCCGCCGCGCAGCACGGCGATGCGCCGCACGTCGGGGAGCGTCTCGCCGAGCGGCGGGAGTCCGGGCACGGGCCGACGTCGTTCGCAGCTCACGGTGATCCTCTCTCTGTCGATGCTCCCGTGCCCGCCGACACGCGTCGCCAAACCACGGTGTGCGGACTACCGTGCACGGCGGCGCGCATCGGAGCGCGCCCGACAAGGAGCACACCCCATGGAATTCAGGTACCTCGGCAACTCGGGCCTCAAGGTCTCCGAGCTCACCTTCGGCAACTGGCTCACCCACGGCTCGCAGGTCGAGAACGACACGGCGGCCGCCTGCGTCCGGACCTCCCTCGACGTCGGCATCTCGACGTTCGACACCGCCGACGTCTACGCGAACACCCAGGCCGAGGTCGTGCTCGGCGAGGCCCTGAAGGGCGAGCGGCGCGAGTCGGTCGAGATCTTCACCAAGGTCTACGGCCCCACCGGCCCCAAGGGGCACAACGACACCGGGCTCAGCCGCAAGCACATCACCGAGTCGATCAACGCGTCGCTCAGGCGGCTCCAGACCGACTACGTCGACCTCTACCAGGCGCACCGCTACGACGTCGAGACGCCCCTCGAGGAGACGATGGAGACCTTCGCCGACCTGGTGCGCCAGGGAAAGGTCCTCTACATCGGCGTCTCGGAGTGGAACGCCGAGCAGCTGCGCGAGGCGCACGCCCTCGCCCGCGAGCTCAAGATCCAGCTCGTGTCGAATCAGCCCGAGTACTCGCTGCTCTGGCGCGTCATCGAGGAGGAGGTGGTGCCGACCTCGAAGGAGCTCGGCATCTCGCAGATCGTCTGGTCGCCCATCGCCCAGGGCGTGCTGACCGGCAAGTACGCGAAGGGCGCCGCCCTGCCCGAGGGCAGCCGCGCGACGGACCAGAAGGGCGGCGCGGCGATGATCGAGCGCTGGATGCGCGACGACGTGCTCGACGCGGTCGCCCAGCTGAAGCCCATCGCGGACGACCTGGGCCTCACGCAGGCTCAGCTCTCCCTCGCCTGGGTGCTCTCGAACGAGAACGTCGCCTCGGCGATCATCGGCGCCTCGCGCCCCGAGCAGGTCGAGTCGAACGCGAAGGCGTCGGGCGTCACGCTCGAGGCCGACGTGCTGTCGAGGATCGAGTCGATCTTCGAGGGACTCGCCGAGACCGACCCTCGGAAGACGCAGATGCCGGCCGGTCGCGAGGCGTAGCCGGACCGAGGAGGCGCGGGTCGACGGGGCGGGATCGCCCACCCGACCCGCGCCTCCTGCGTGCCGTGCCGGCGACGACGCGGATCGTGACGTGTGAGGCCGACCCTGCCGGGGTAGGGCAGGGGCACCGACACGAGAGGACGCCCTCATGAGCACCTTCGCCCCCAGCACCCCGGTGCCGATGTGAGTCGCCCGACGACGGGCCCGACCGGTCTCGCCGAGCGGGCCCCGCACGCCGTCCCGGCGGCGGCGGTCGGCACCGGCACCGGCACCGGCACCGGCACCCTGACCGTGCTCGACCCGCGCGACGACTCGTTCGTCGGCAGCGTCGTCGAGGCCGGCCGCGAGGAGGTCGCCGACGCCGTGCGCCGGGCCCGGTCGGCCCAGGATGCCTGGATGCGCACCCCGGCGGCGGACCGCGGGGTCCTGCTGCACGCGGCCGCGACCGCGCTCCGTGAGCGTGCGGACGAGATGGCGGCACTGAACGGACGCGAGACCGGCAAGCCCTTCGACGACGCTCTCGGCGGCGTGCTCGCCGGCGCCGACACCCTGCGTCAGTACGCCGAGATCGGTCCTCTGCACCGCGGCCGCAGTCTCGTGGGTGCTCGCGACGCGGCCGACTTCACCATCGATCAGCCCCGAGGCGTCGTCGCGGTCATCACGCCCTGGAACGACCCCGTGGCGGTCGCGTGCGGTCTCATCGGCGCGGCGCTCGTCACGGGCAGCACCGTCGTGCACAAGCCGAGCGAACGCTGCCCGCACGTGGGCCGCATGCTCGGCGAGGTCCTCTCCGGAGTCCTGCCCCCCGAGGTGCTCATGACGGTCTCCGGAGGCGGCGCGGTCGGCGCCGCCCTCACCGAGCAGCCCGACGTCGACGCGATCGCGCACGTCGGCTCCACCGCGACCGGCCGCCGCATCGCCCGCGTCGCCGCCCTCACCGGCGCCCATGTCGTGCTCGAGAACGGCGGCGATGACGCCTTGATCGTCGACGCGGGCGTCGATCCCGTGTGGGCCGCCGAGCAGGCCGCCGTCGGCGCGTTCGCCAACGCGGGTCAGATCTGCACGAGCGTCGAACGCGTCTTCGTGCATCGCGAGATCGCGCCGGCGTTCGTCGAAGCCCTGGCGGCCGAGGCGACGCGTCGCAACGGACGGCACGAGCTCGGCCCCCTCGTCGACCGTCGGCTCCGCGACGAGGTGCAGCGCCAGGTCGACGAGGCCCTGGCGAGCGGCGCCTCCGCCCTCGTGGGCGGCGCCGTGCCGTCGGGGCCGGGCGCGTGGTACCCGGCGACCGTCCTGGTCGACTGCGGTCCGAGGATGACGATCATGCAGGAGGAGACGTTCGGCCCGGTCGCGCCCGTGCAGGTGGTCGCCGACTTCGACGAGGCCCTGGCCCTCGCCTCGGCCGACCGGTACGGACTCGCCGCGACCGTGCTCACGGGCTCGATCGCGAACGCCAACCGCGCCGTGGCCGAGCTGCCGGTGGGCACGGTCAAGATCAACGCCGTCTTCGGCGGGGCCCCCGGCGGCTCCGCCCAGCCTCGCGGAGAGAGCGGGGCGGGCTTCGGCTACGGGCCCGAGCTGCTCGACGAGATGACCCTCACGAAGGTGGTCCACTACGGCTCCCCCGTGCTGACCGCGACCGGCAGGGCGCCGACCGACGAGGTCGCGGTCGATGCCGGACCCGGCCGGACCCCGCATCCCCAGGACCCGGCCGAGGGCGGAGACCCGGACGCCGAGGGCGCGTCAGACGCCGAGGGCGATGACCAGCCCCGGGTGCATCCCGGGCAGCCCGCGGAGGGCGGGTGATCGGCATGCCGGTCGACCTGACGAGGGTCCGCGGACTGAGTCCCGACGTGGTCCGCGCGCTGCGCGAGACGGCCCCGGTGGTGAGCGTCGTCGGCGATCTCATGCTCGACGGCTGGTGGCAGGGCACGACGGAGCGCATGACGCGCGAGGCCCCCGCGCCCGTCGTCGAGGTGGCGACCCGACGGTACGTGCCCGGAGGAGCCGCCAACACGGCGGTGAACCTCGCGGCCCTCGGTGCGCGCGTCCGGGTCGCGGGTCTCGTCGGCGACGACGACGCGGGTCGGCGTCTCACGGCCCTTCTCGCGGCCCACGGCGTCGACACGACGGGTGTCGTCCGCGTGCGCGGCCTGACGACCGTCGCGAAGAACCGCGTGCTCGTCGACGATCAGGTGCTCATCCGGCTCGACGACCTCGCGACCGAGCCCCCGCCTGCCGAGGCTCTGGACCTGCTCGCCGAGAACGCGTCGGCGCAGTCGCACGGCGCCGACGCCGAGCTCGTCTGCGACTACGGCTCCGGCGCCCTCACCGGGGCCGTGCTCGACGCCCTCGTCGCGCGAGAGCGGAGCGGGCGTCCGGGCCTGGTCGTCGTCGATGCTCACGACCTGCGGCCCTGGGCGCGCCTGCGTCCGGACATCGTGACCCCCAACGCGGCCGAGACGGCCGCGCTGGTCCCGCTCTCCGTCGGCGACGCCGTCCCGAGCGACGAGCGCGTGGCCCGCGTCACCGGCGCAGCGGATGCGCTGCTCGACGCGACCGACGCCGCGGCCGTCGTCGTCACGCTCGATCACGACGGGACCCTCACCCTCGCGAGGGATCCCCTCGACGTGACGACCGCCTCCTCGGTCTCCGCCGCCGAGGACGAGGCCGACCCGGACGCCGCGGACCACCCCCGGCAGGAGGCGCGGGTACGGCATCGCACCTGGGCCCGGCGCGCGCGCGAGCGGCAGGCCTCCGGCGCCGGGGACTCGTTCGTCGCGGCGCTCACCGTGGCCCGCGCCGCGGGTCTGCCGCTCACGACGAGCGTCGATCTGGCTCAAGCGGCCGCGGATGTCGTCGTGCAGCGCTTCGGCACCTCCGTCTGCTCGACCGACGACCTCCTCATCCACCTCGACCGCACGGGCGATCTCCTGCTGCCGGCCGACGACCTCGCCCGGCGACTCGACGACGAACGCGCCGCCGGTCGCCGCATCGTCCTCACGAACGGCTGCTTCGACGTTCTGCACCGGGGGCACACGACGTACCTGACCCAGGCGAAGCAGCTGGGTGACGTGCTCGTGGTCGCGCTGAACGACGACGATTCGACCGGCCGGCTGAAAGGCCCCGACCGACCGATCAACGCCCTCGCCGACCGGGCCGGAGTCCTCTCGGCGCTCAGCTGCGTCGACTACGTGACGTCGTTCTCGACCGACACGCCCATCCCCCTGATCCGGCGGATCCGCCCGGATCTCTACGCCAAGGGCGGCGACTACACGCCGCAGATGCTCGAAGAGACCTCGGCCGTGCTCGAGGGCGGCGGCGAGGTGCGGATCCTCGACTACGTCGCCGACCACTCGACGACAGGCCTCGTCGAACGCATCCGCGGCGCGGGGAGCGCTCCATGACCGTCAGCAGACGCTGGTCGGGTGCGTGGGCCTCGTCGGCGGTCGTCGACGAGGGAGCCGCGCCTCCGGTGCCCCCCGCGATCGACGTGCTCGTGCCCACGGCCGACCGACCGGCCGAGCTCGCCGTCACTCTCGCCGGCCTCGCCGCGCAGGACGACCCGCCCTTCTCGGTGGTGATCAGCGACCAGTCGACGGGAGAGCCCGACTGGGCCGCACCCGCCGCGCAGGCGATGCTGCGGGTGCTGCGAGCCCAGGGCCGTCCCGTCTCCACCCACGTGCACCACCCGCGGCGGGGGCTCGCCGAGCACCGGCAGTCGCTGCTCGAGCGGGCCACTGCGCCCGCCGTGCTGTTCCTCGACGACGACGTGTGGCTCGAACCCGGCACCCTCACCCGACTGCACGACGCTCTGGAGCGACTCGACTGCGGCTTCGTCGGGTCGGCCGTCCAGGGGCTGTCGCATCTCGGCGACGTGCGGCCTCAGGAGCGCGAGGCGTTCGAACTCTGGCCGGGCCGCGTCGAGCCCGAGCGCATCCGGCGGGGCGGCCCCGGCTTCGAGCGATGGCCGCTGCACAACGCGGCCAACCTCGCCCACGAGGCCGCGAGCCTCGACCTCGAGCCGGGTGACTGGGCGGCGTATCGGGTCGCGTGGGTGGGCGGCTGCGCGCTGTACCGCCGAGAGACGCTGCTCGAGGTCGGAGGCTTCGACTTCTGGGACGAGCTGCCGCCCGATCACGCGGGCGAGGACGTCGCCGCGCAGTGGCGCGTGATGGAACGCCGAGGAGGCGCGGGCATCGTCCCCAGCGGAGCCGTCCACCTCGAGGCGCCCACCACCGTGCCGCACCGAGACGTCGAGGCGACCGACGTGGTCGACCTCGACCGTCTCGTCGGATCCGACCGGCCGGAGAAGCCGGTGGGCGCCGACGGGACCGAGCGGCCGGTCGACTCCGACCGGCTGACCACGAGATGAGAAGAGAGAGACCGTCATGGCCGATACCCCGAACCCCATCCAGATGCAGAAGTACCTCAGCGGCATCGACTACCCGGTGTCGAAGGACGACCTGATCGCCGCCGCCGAGGACCAGGGCGCCCCCGATGACGTGATCGAGGCGCTGCAGGGGCTGGAGGGCGATTCGTTCGACGCTCCGACCGCGGTCAGCAAGGGCGTCGCCGACGAGTGAGCGCCGTCTGACACGCCCCGCCCGGGGTGCCGCGCACGGCCTCGGACCTCGGACCTCGTCTGAGGTCGTGCGCGGCGGTCCCGGCTCAGACCTGGTCGGGCGAGGGGGTGGTGCCCGCGGCGGGCTCGTCCGCCTGGACGTCGTCGTCGACGTCGCCGTCCGCGTCGAGGTCGTAGTCCTGGCCCTTCAGGGCCTGGTCCCACTTCTTCCCGTCGTCGGCGTCGGCGTCGCTGCTCTGGAACTCCAGGGGCTCGTCTCTCATGCTGTCCTCCTCGTGTCGGGATCCGCACCGCCCGATCGGGCGCTGCCCGCCCCACGGTAGGCCGCTCCAGGGCCCGCGTCCCGGTCGGACCCGACGAGTCGCACCGGGCGGAGTCGAGGAGTCAGCCGGCGCTGACCCGGTACACGTCGTACACGGCGTCGATGCGTCTGACCGCATTGAGCACCCGGTCGAGGTGCGTGGTGTCGCCCATCTCGAAGACGAACCGACTGAGTGCCAGCCTCTCGTCCGACGTCGAGACGCTCGCCGACAGGATGTTGACGTGATGCTCGCTGAGGACGCGCGTCACGTCGCTCAGGAGGCCGCTGCGATCGAGCGCCTCGATCTGGATCTGCACGAGGAACACGCTCTTCGACGACGGCGCCCATTCGACGTCGATCATCCGCTCCGGCTCGTTCATCAGGCTCTGCACGTTGTGGCAGGTGGCCTGGTGGACGCTGACACCCTGACCCCGCGTCACGAAGCCCACGATCTGATCACCGGGGACGGGCGTGCAGCACTTCGCGAGCTTCACGAGGATGTCGGGCGCCCCTCGTACGAGCACGCCCGAGTCGCTGTTGCGCAGCGGGCGCGTGGCTCCCTTGCTCGGGAACTCGAACTCGCCCTCCTCGACCTCGTTCTGCTGCTGGACGGCCGAGAGGATCTTCTCGATGACCGATTGCGTCGACAGGTGGCCCTCGCCGACGGCCGCGTACAGACTCGACACGTCGTCGTAGCGCAGCAGGGCGGCGACCTCGGCGATGCTGTCCTGGTTCATGAGCTTCTGCAGGGGCAGGTTCTGCTTCCGCATCGCCCGGGCGATGGCGTCCTTGCCCTGCTCGATCGCCTCGTCGCGGCGCTCCTTGGTGAACCACTGCCGGATCTTGTTCCGGGCCCGGGGGCTCTTGACGAACATGAGCCAGTCCTGGCTCGGACCGGAGTCGGGATTCTTCGACGTGAAGACCTCGACCACGTCGCCGCTCGACAGAGCGCTCTCGAGCGGGACCAGTCGGCCGTTGACCTTGGCGCCCATGGTCCGATGCCCGACCTCGGTGTGCACCGCGTACGCGAAGTCCACCGGGGTGGCGCCCGACGGCAGCCCGATGACCTTGCCCTGCGGCGTGAAGACGTAGACCTCCTTCGCGCCGATCTCGAAGCGCAGGCTGTCGAGGAACTCCCCCGGGTCGGCCGTCTCGGCCTGCCAGTCGGAGATGTGGGCGAGCCAGGCCATGTCGGTGTCGGTCCGGGCACCGGTGGCCGACTCGTCACGGCCCCCGTTCATCCGCTGCTTGTACTTCCAGTGTGCGGCCACGCCGAACTCGGCCCGCTGATGCATCTCGTGCGTGCGGATCTGGATCTCGACGGGGCGGCCCTTCGGGCCGATGACCGTCGTGTGCAGCGATTGGTACAGATTGAACTTGGGCGTGGCGATGTAGTCCTTGAACCGGCCCGGGATGGGGTTCCATCGGGCGTGGATCGAGCCGAGGACGGCGTAGCAGTCACGCAGCGAGTTCACGAGCACGCGGATCCCGACCAGGTCGTAGATCTCGTCGAACTCCCGCCCGCGGACGATCATCTTCTGGTAGATCGAGTAGTACTGCTTGGGGCGACCGACGACGTCGCCGCGGATCTTCGTCGACTTGAGATCCGACTTCACGGCGTTGATGACGTTCTGGACGAACTGCTCGCGCTGAGGAGTGCGCTGCTTGACGAGATTGTCGATCTCGACGTAGAGCTTCGGGTGCAGAACCGCGAACGAGAGGTCCTCCAGCTCCCACTTGATCGTCTGGATGCCCAGCCGGTGCGCCAACGGCGCGTAGATCTCGAGGGTCTCGGTCGCCTTGCGGGTGGCGGACGCGCTCTCGACGAAGCCCCACGTCCGGGCGTTGTGCAGTCGGTCGGCCAGCTTGATGACCAGGACGCGGATGTCCTTCGACATGGCGACGACCATCTTGCGGACGGTCTCGGCCTGCGCGCTGTCGCCGTACTTCAGCTTGTCGAGCTTCGTGACGCCGTCGACGAGCATCGTGATCTCGTCGCCGAAGTCGCTCTGCAGCATCGCGAGCGTGTAGTCCGTGTCCTCGACGGTGTCGTGCAGCAGCGCGGCGGCGATCGTCTTGGAGCCGATGCCCAGGTCGGCGAGGATCTGCGCGACGGCCACCGGATGCGTGATGTACGGCTCGCCGCTCTTGCGCAGCTGCCCCCGATGCGCCTTCTCGGCCACGGAGTACGCGCGTTCGATGATGACGAGATCGGCCTTGGGATGGTGCATGCGCACCGTCTTGACCAGACGGTCGACGGCGCCGGCGGGCTGGCTGCGGGAGAACAGCCGCGGGAGCAGCGTGCGGAGCGACGCCGTCCCTCCGGCCGGCTCGGTCGAGGAGGCGCTCTGGCTGGTGGTGATCTCGGTCACGGACGACCCTCGCTCTCGTGGTCGCGGGCGTCTCCGCCTGCGGGGTGCTGCCGCGTCGTGACGCGGAGCCGACAGGGCAACGCTACTCGCTCGGCGTCAGTCGACCGACGCCGGTGAGCCGTTCTCGGAACGGAGTTCGCCGTCGGCGTCCCGCCACGCCAGCATGCCGCCCTCGACGTTCACCGCGTCGATCCCGGCGCGACGCAGGGCTGCGGTGGCTCGGAGGGAGCGCATCCCCGCATGGCAGACCACCAGGACCTGCTCATCGGTGGGGATCTCGCCCAGCCGATCGCCGAGCTCGGACAGAGGGACGAGGGTCGCCTGGGGCGCGTGGCCCGCGTCCCATTCGGACTGCTCGCGGACGTCGATCAGTCGTGCACCGCCGTCGGCGCGTTCGATGGCCTCGGCGGCGGTGATGCCGGGCAGGTCGTCGATCGGGCTCACTGCGCCTCCACCAGCGTCGTGTCGGAGGACTCCGTCTTGCGGGCATCGCGCTTGGCGATCTCCGGCTCACGGAGTCGGAGCGTGGCGTACAGAGGCGAGGCGATGAAGATCGTGGAGTACGTGCCGACGAGGATGCCGATGAACAGGGCCAGCGAGATGTCGCGGAGTGTGCCGGCACCGAGCACGAACGCTCCGATGAAGAGGATCGCCGCGACGGGCAGCAGGGCGACGACGGACGTGTTGATCGACCGGACGAGCGTCTGGTTGATCGCCAGGTTGATGGACTGGCCGAAGGTGCGGCGAGATCCCTCGCCGTCTTCCGTGGTGTTCTCGCGGATCTTGTCGAAGACCACCACCGTGTCGTAGAGCGAGTATCCGAGGATCGTCAGGAACCCGATGACCGCGGCCGGGGTGACCTCGAAGCCGACGATGCCGTAGATGCCCGCCGTGAGCACGAGGTCGTGCAGCAGGGCGGCCATCGCCGCCAGCGACATCTTCCAGGTGCGGAAGTAGAGGGTCATGCCGATCGCGGCGAGGATCAGGAAGATCACGAGACCCTTGATCGCCTGACCGGTGATGTCCGCACCCCACGACGCCCCGATGAACGACGAGGTGACGCGATCGTCGGGTACGTCGTAGGCGGTGGCGAGGGCGGCGGCCAGGTCGTTCGTCTCGGCGGCCTCGAGCTGCGACGTCTGGACGCGGATGGTGTCCGTGCCGACCTGCGTCACGCGGGGGTTCGAGTCGGGCACGACCTCCTCGACCGTCTCGGCGGCGAGGTCCTGGTCGAGCTCGGCGGGCTGTGCGATCTGGAACTCGGACCCGCCCGTGAACTCGATGCCGAAGTGGAAACCGCCGCGCAGGAACGGGACGGTCACCGAGATCAGGATGACGAGCGCTGCGATCCAGTACCAGGTCCGGCGTCGTCCGACGATGTCGTACGAGCGGGACCCGGTGTAGAGGTCGTTGCCGAACTTCGAGAAGCTGGCCATCAGGAGTTGGTCCCTTCGTCGCCGGACGCGTCCGCGCCCGGTCGGGTGTTCTTCTCGGCGGCCTTGCGCTCGGCGATGGTCTGGCGGATGACCGCCTCGCGTCCGCCGGCCTTCTTGCGGCTGCTCACGACCACGGGCTCGCGGAAGCGCGCCCGACCCCGGTACACGGCACCGAGCGCCTTCGGGTCGAGTCCGCTGAGGCGGTGGCCGTCGCCGAAGAAGCGGGTGCGGGCGATCAGCTGCAGCATGGGGTGGGTGAACAGCGACACGACGATGAGGTCGATGACCGTGGTGATCCCGAGCGTCAGAGCGAAGCCCTTGACGTTGCCGACGGCGAGGATGAACAGTGTGATCGCCGCCAGGAAGTTGACCGTGTCGGACGCGATGACGGTCCGGATGGCTCGCTTCCAGCCCGACTCGACGGCGTTCTCGAGGATGCGCCCGTCGCGGAGCTCGTCACGGATGCGCTCGAAGTAGACGATGAACGAGTCGGCCGTGATGCCGATGGCGACGATGAGCCCGGTGACCCCCGCCAGCGAGAGTCGGTACCCTTCGCGCCAAGACAGGATGGCGATGACGAGGTAGGTCAGTGCCGCGGCGATGATCAGCGACAGCACGGTCACGAAGGCCAGCGCCCGGTACTGGATCAGCGAGTAGATGACGACGAGGATCAGACCGATGAGCCCGGCGATCAGACCGCTGACGAGCTGGGTCTGACCGAGCGTCGCCGTGATCGTCTCGTTGCTCTGCACGGAGAAGCTGAGGGGCAGGGCGCCGAACTTCAGCTGGTCGGCCAGCGCCTTCGAGCTGTCCTGGGTGAACTGACCGGTGATCTGCGCGCGACCGTCGGTGATCGCGGCATTGGCCGACGGGGCCGTGATGACCTGGTTGTCGAGGGTCACTGCGAACTGGTTCTGAGGTGCCTGCAGGGTCACGAGGCGCGAGGTCACGTCGGCGAACTGGTCGCTGCCCTGGCCGTCGAACTCGAGATTGACCGCCCAGGTGTTGGTGGAGTTGCCCTGCGAGTCGGTGGCGAGCCCGTTCGTCGCGTCGCTGATGTCGCTGCCCTCGACCTCGACGGGACCGAGGATGTACTTGGCGGTGCCGTCGGTGGAGCAGGTCACGAGCGGCTCGTCGTCGGGCGCCGTGGCCAGTTCGTTGTCGGCCGCGCAGTTGTAGTTCTCGTAGACGTCGGCCAGCTGCGGCGTGATCCAGGCGAGGTCCGAGCCGTTCGTGGGAGACGCCGTCGGCGTGCTCTCGAGATCGGGGTTCGGCGTGTAGGGCTCGGTCTCCGACCCCGGCTCGGCGCTGGCGCTCGGGCTGGCGCTGGCGCTGGCGCCGTCGGCCTCGCCGCCGACCTCGGCGCTCGACGCGGCACCGGTGAACAGCACCGGGCGGAACGACAGCTTCGCCGAAGCCTCGATGCGCTCGAGCGTCGCGTTGTCGGGCCGCCCCGGGATGGAGACGACGATGTTCTGACTGCCCTGCTTGGTGATCTCCGACTCGGAGACCCCGGCCGAGTCGATGCGCTGCCGGATGATCGTCACGGCCTGATCGAGCTGCTGGCTCGAGACCGTCTCGCCGTTCTGCAGCTGGGCGGCCAACGTGATCTGGGTTCCGCCCTGGAGGTCGAGGGCCAGCTCGGGGACCCAGCTCGCGCCGTTCCACCAGCCCTCCCGACCGGAGTCGTTCAGCACGGTCGCCGTGCCGTTCAGCGCCGTCAGTCCGGCGATGATCACCAGGAGCCAGGTCAGCGAACGGATGGCTTTCTTCACCGGGGTCGAACGTGCCACGGAGGAACTCAGCTTTCTCATGGGAACGCGCGCCCGACAGGGGCGCGCGCGAGTCGGTCCCGGTCGTCAGTGCACGACCGGGAGGACGGGATCAGGCGGTGGGCTTGTCGGAGTCCTTGGCGGTCGACGTCTCGATGCGGGGCTCATCGGCACGCTCGCCGTAGACGGGCGAGTCGAGCGCGGGGTCGGATGCCACGACGGGACGGTCGTCGTCGACGACATCGTCATCGGCCACGGTCTCGTCGACCGGGTCGACGACCCGCCCGAGGGTCTGACGATGCACCTTGACGATCGTGCCCGGAGAGACCTCGACCTCGGCGACGTTCGTCTCGTCGTCGATGGAGACGACGGTTCCGTAGAGACCGAACGTGAGCATGACCTCGACGCCGGGGACCATCTTGCGCTGGAGCTCGGCCTGCTGGCTGTCGCGCTTGCGCTTGTTGCGGAACATGAAGAAGACGAGGACCACCAGAAGGAGGACCATGATGACTGTTGTGGCGTCCATGCGGAACTGCCTTTCGAAGCTCGTGGTGTGAGGGCGACGGCGACGGGGACTAGCTCGCCGCGCCGACTGGCCTGGAGGAATTATAGGTCATCGCCGAACAGGCCCCCTGAGTCGCGTGTCAGGCCGAAGTGCCGGTAGGCCTCGGGCGTCGCGATGCGACCCCGGGGCGTCCTCGTGACGAGTCCGACGCGGACGAGGAACGGCTCGACGACGGACTCGATCGTGTCCGCCTCCTCGCCGACCGAGACCGCGAGGGTGTTGAGTCCGACCGGCCCGCCGTCGAATCGGCGCAGGATCGTCGACAGGACCTCGCGGTCGAGGCGGTCGAGCCCCAGATCGTCCACGTCGTAGAGCGCGAGCGCCTCCTGGACGGTCGCGAGATCGGCGGGACGGTCGTGGACCAGCGCGTAGTCGCGGACACGCCGCAGGAGCCTGTTGGCGATGCGGGGCGTGCCTCGGCAGCGGCCGGCGATCTCGGCGAGGGCACGTCCGTCGATGCCGACGCCGAGCAGCGAGGCGGCACGCCGGAGCACCTCGGTCAGTTCGGCCTCGTCGTAGAACTCGAGGTGCGCGGTGAAGCCGAAGCGGTCGCGGAGGGGGTTGGGCAGCATGCCGCTGCGGGTGGTGGCGCCGACCAGGGTGAACGGCGCGAGCTCGAGAGGGATGCTGGTCGCGCCCGCGCCCTTACCGACCATGATGTCGATGCGGTAGTCCTCCATCGCCAGATACAGCATCTCCTCGGCGGAGCGGGCCATGCGGTGGATCTCGTCGATGAAGAGCACCTCGCCGGGCACCAGCGCCGAGAGGATGGCGGCCAGGTCGCCGGCGTGCTGGATCGCCGGACCGGAGGACATGCGCAGGGGCCGCGAGCTCTCGTGGGCGACGATCATCGCGAGGGTCGTCTTCCCGAGTCCTGGCGGGCCCGCCAGCAGGATGTGGTCCGGAGAGCGGTTCTGCATCTCGGCCGCCTTCAGCAGCAGCTGCAGCTGTCCCCGGACCTTGGTCTGACCGACGAACTCCGCGAGGGACGCGGGGCGCAGCGCACCCTCGAAGGCCAGCTCGGTCTCGGACTCGATCGTGGCTCGGACGACGTCGTCGCCGGTCACGACCGTGCCGCCGACGGCTTCTGGGGTCCGAGGCGGCCGAGTGACGCCCGGAGGAGCTGCGGGACGGTGAGGGAGGTGTCGGGGCCGGTCTCGGTCAGGACGTCGTCGATCGCGCTCTGCGCCTCGCGCTCGACCCAGCCGAGACCGACCAGCGCCACCAGGACGTCGGAGGCGGTGGTCGTGGCCGCGGTGACGCTCGGCGCCGACGGGGCGACGACGAGCTTGCCGGCGAGCGACAGGACGATGAGCTTGGCGGTCTTCGGGCCGATGCCCGAGACCCGCCGGAACGCGGCGTCGTCCTCGTCGAGCACGGCCTGGGCGATCTGCGTCGGGGTGAGCGTCGCCAGCACGCCCTGCGCCGACTTCGGGCCGACGCCCGTCACTCCGCGGAGGAGGTCGAACACCTCGAGCTCCTCCAGCTCGAGGAATCCGAACAACGAGAGGTCGTCCTCACGGACGATGAGGGTCGTGAAGAGCCTCGCGGTGTCGCCGACGTGCACCGTGAGGGCCACCTGGGGCGTGACGCCGACCTTGAGGCCGACTCCCCCGACCTCGATGACGACCGACCCTCCGGAGGCGGACAGGACGGTGCCACGGACGCTGGAGATCATGCGCCCAGCCTAGGAGCCCGCGAGGACTTCTCGGCGTCCCGCCACGCCCGCTGCGCAGGGGTCAGTCGACCCGCGGCGGCCGGCCCGGCGGGGTCCGCTCCCGGCCCCATCCCGTCGCGGCGCCAGGCATGGCAGATCGCCAGGGCGAGGGCGTCCGCGGCGTCCGCGGGCCGGGGCGCCTCGGCGAGACCGAGCAGGCGCGCGACCATCGCACCCACCTGCGCCTTGTCGGCGGATCCGTAACCGGTCACGGCCGCCTTGACCTCGGACGGCGTGTGCAGGGCGACGGGGATCGACCGCTCCGCCGCCGAACGGAGGGCCAGACCGCTGACCTGAGCCGTCCCCATGACGGTGCGGAGGTTGTTCTGCGCGAAGACGCGCTCGATGGCCATGGCATCAGGACGGTGCTCGTCCACGAGTTCGTCGATGCCGCGCCCGATGGTCAGCAGCCGCCGTTCGAGCGGCGCGTCGGCCGCGGAGCGGATCACATGGACGGCCACCAGAGTGGGGCGTCGCGTCGCGTCGACCTCGATGATCCCCACCCCGCAGCGGGTGAGCCCGGGGTCGATGCCGAGCACCCGGAGCGTCACCGTCGACTGCTATTCGTCGTCGTCGTCGAGCACGGACTGGACGTCGGCCGGGACGTCGTGGTTCGCGTAGACGTTCTGGACGTCGTCGTCGTCGTCGAGGGCGTCGATGAGCCGGAAGACCTTGCGCGCCGTCTCCACGTCGACCTCGATCTTGAGCCCGGGCACGAACTCGATGTCGGCGGAGTCGTAATCGATGCCGGCTTCCTGGAGCGCCGTGCGGGCAGGGACGAGGTCGGAGGCCTCGGTCACGATCTCGAACCCCTCGCCGCGGTCGGTGACCTCCTCGGCTCCGGCGTCGAGGACCGCGGCGAGCACGTCGTCCTCCGAGAGGTCGCCGTTCTTCATGACGGCGATGACCCCCTTGCGGCTGAAGTTGTAGGCGACGCTGCCCGGGTCGGCCATCGTGCCGCCGTTGCGCGACATGACCGTGCGGACGTTCGCCGCGGCACGGTTCTTGTTGTCGGTGAGGCACTCGATCAGCAGGGCGACGCCGTTGGGGCCGTAGCCCTCGTACATGATGGTCTGGTAATCGACGCTCTCACCGCTGAGACCGGCACCGCGCTTGATGGCCCTGTCGATGTTGTCGTTGGGGACGGAGGTCTTCTTGGCCTTCTGGACGGCGTCGACGAGCGTGGGGTTCCCCGACATGTCGGCCCCACCCTGTTTGGCCGCGACCTCGATGTTCTTGATGAGCTTGGCGAACGACTTCGCCCGTCGGCTGTCGATGACGGCCTTCTTGTGCTTCGTCGTTGCCCACTTGGAATGCCCGGACACGGTGCTCCTTCAACTGCTGGCGGAAATCGGGACGAGTCTACCGCGACGCCCAGGCGCGGGCCTTGTCGAGGAAGTACGCGTGGAACCGGTAGTCGTTGGTCACCTCGGGATGGAACGACGTCCCGAGCAGGTTGCCCTGCTCGACGGCGACCACACGACCGTCGTCGAGGACGCCGATCGCCGTCGCCGCCGGCCCGACCTCGTCGACGACGGGGGCCCTGATGAAGACGGCGTGCACGGGTGGTCCGCCGA
This sequence comes from Frigoribacterium sp. Leaf263, assembly GCF_001422285.1. GTDB lineage: Bacteria > Actinomycetota > Actinomycetes > Actinomycetales > Microbacteriaceae > Frigoribacterium. The sequence continues at coordinate 732,748 of NZ_LMMO01000003.1, read as the reverse complement.
TGACCGGGACGTCGAGGTCGGTCTCGAAGGAGTCGTTCTGGTTGCCGAAGGCATTGCGGCGGACGGCCACGTCGAGGCCGCCGAGACTGCGCTGCCCGGCGATGCCGTCGACGATGCGGTCCGAGAGCATGATCAGCCCCGCGCACGTCCCGTACACGGGCAGACCCGCGTCGATCGCGTCTCGCAGCGGCTCGGCCAGGTCGAACATGCGCGTCAGCTTGTCCATGACGCTCGACTCGCCCCCGGGGATGACGAGTCCATCGACGTCAGCCAGCTCGGATGCCCGGCGGACGGGTACGGCCTGGGCGCCCAACGATGTCAGGACACCCAGGTGCTCCCGGAAATCGCCCTGGAGTGCGAGGACCCCGACCCGCGGTGACGTCGAACCGGTCGTGGTCTTACCAGCCACGCTCGGCGAGACGGTGCGGCGCAGGCAGATCGGGCACGTTGATGCCGACCATGGCCTCGCCGAGGCCGCGGGACGCGTCGGCGACGACCTGCGGGTCGTCGAAGAACGTGGTCGCTTTGACGATCGCCCGGGCGCGCTCGGCCGGGTTGCCCGACTTGAAGATGCCGGACCCGACGAAGACGCCGTCGGCACCCAGCTGCATCATGAGCGCGGCGTCGGCGGGGGTGGCGACCCCACCCGCGGTGAAGAGGACGACGGGGAGCTTGCCGGTCTCGGCGATCTCCTTGACGAGCTCGTACGGAGCCTGGAGCTCCTTGGCGGCGACGTACAGCTCGTCGGTCTTCAGCCCCTGGAGCTGGGCGATCTCCTTCGAGATGGTGCGGATGTGCTTCGTCGCCTCGGAGACGTCGCCCGTGCCGGCCTCGCCCTTGGATCGGATCATGGCCGCGCCCTCGGTGATGCGACGCAGGGCCTCTCCGAGGTTCGTCGCGCCGCAGACGAAGGGGACGGTGAAGTTCCACTTGTCGATGTGGTTCACGTAGTCGGCCGGGCTGAGCACCTCGGACTCGTCGATGTAGTCGACGCCGAGCGTCTGTAGGATCTGCGCCTCGACGAAGTGCCCGATCCGGGCCTTGGCCATGACGGGGATCGAGACGGCCGCGACGATCTCGTCGATCATGTCGGGGTCGCTCATGCGGGCGACTCCCCCCTGGGAGCGGATGTCGGCCGGGACGCGCTCCAGAGCCATGACCGCGACGGCCCCGGCGTCTTCGGCGATCTTCGCCTGCTCGACGTTCACGACGTCCATGATGACGCCGCCCTTCAGCATCTCGGCGAGACCGCGCTTGACGCGGTCGGAGCCTGTGGTGGCGGACGAGGTGGGGGCGGGGGTCGTGTCGCTCATGATGGCGTCCATTCTAGGCCTGTTCGGATGAGGTGGTCGCCGACGTCGCCGGGCCCGTCGCCGGGCCCGTGGGCGGGGCCGGCCAGGCCTCGGCCACGGCCACCCGCACGTCGCCGAGCAGCTGAGTGATCGCCTTGGTCTCGGCGATGATCGGGAAGAAGTTCGAGTCGCCCCCGTAGCGCGGCACGACGTGCTGGTGCAGATGCTCGGCGATGCCGGCGCCGCCGACCCTGCCCTGGTTCATGCCGATGTTGAAGCCCTGAGCCCGGGACACCTCGGTCAGCACGCGCATGGCGGTCTGGGTCAGCCAGGCGATCTCGGCCACCTCGTCGGGGGTCGCCAGATCGTAGGTCGCGACGTGCCGGTACGGGCAGACGAGCAGATGGCCGGGGTTGTAGGGGAACAGGTTGAGCACGACGTAGGCGTGCCGCCCCCTCGCCACGATGAGCGCTTCGGCGTCGGACTTCGACGGCGCCTCGCAGAACGGGCAGTCGGTGTCGTGGGCGCCCTGCCCCGCGCCGACGTAGACGGCGCGGTGCGGTGTCCAGAGTCTCTGGAAGGCGTCCGGCACCCCGGCGAAGTCGCCCGAGGCCTCCGGGGCCACGGGGTCGTCCATCGTCAGACCTGCGCCTTGCTCGAGATCGCCTCGAGGATCTTCGCGATCGCGTCGTCGACCGGGACGCCGTTCTCCTGCGTCCCGTCGCGGTAGCGGAAGCTGACGGCTCCGGCGGCACGGTCCTCCTCGCCGGCGATCAGCTGATACGGGACCTTGGACTTCGTGTGCGTGCGGATCTTCTTCGGGAACCGGTCGTCTCCGTGGTCGACCTGCGCGCGGACGCCGGCGTCTCTCAAGCGCCCCACGACGCCGTCGAGGTAGTCGCCGTACTCGTCGGCGACGGGGATCGCCACGACCTGGACCGGCGACAGCCACACCGGGAACGCCCCGGCGTAGTGCTCGGTCAGCACCCCGAAGAAGCGCTCGATGGTTCCGAAGAGGGCGCGGTGGATCATGACCGGCCGCTGCCGGGTGCCGTCGGCGGCCGCGTACTCGAGATCGAAGCGCTCGGGCAGGTTGAAGTCCAGCTGGACGGTCGACATCTGCCAGGTGCGCCCGATGGCGTCGCGGGCCTGGACGGAGATCTTCGGCCCGTAGAAGGCCGCCCCGCCGGGATCGGGCACGAGGTCGAGCCCGGACTCCTCCGCCACCTCGCGGAGCGTCGCCGTCGCGGTCTCCCAGATGTCGTCGTCGCCCACGTACTTCTCGGGGTCCTTCGTCGAGAGCTCGAGGTAGAAGTCGGTGAGGCCGTAGTCGCGGAGCAGGGACAGCACGAAGTCCAGCGTGCCGGTGAGCTCGTCTTTCATCTTGTCGCGCGTCGTGAAGATGTGCGCGTCGTCCTGGGTCATGCCCCTGACCCGGGTGAGGCCGTGGATGACGCCGGACTTCTCGTTGCGGTAGACCGTGCCGAACTCGAAGAGGCGCAGCGGCAGATCGCGGTAGGAACGGGGCTGCGACCGGTACGCCAGGATGTGCATCGGGCAGTTCATCGGCTTCAGGTAGTAGTCGGCCCCCTGACGCGTGATCTCGCCCTCGTCGTTCCGCGCCTCGTCGAGCTTCATGGCGGGGAACATGCCGTCCTTGTACCAGCCCAGGTGGCCCGAGGTCTCGAACAGGCTCGCCTTCGTGATGTGCGGCGTGTAGACGAAGTCGTAGCCGGCCGCCTCATGGCGCTTGCGCGAGTAATCCTCCATCTCGCGACGGATGATGCCGCCCTTGGGGTGGAAGATCGCGAGGCCCGAACCGATCTCGTCGGGGAACGAGAAGAGGTCGAGTTCGACGCCCAGCTTGCGGTGGTCGCGCTTGGCGGCCTCCTCGAGCCGGGACTGGTACGCGCGCAGCTCGTCCTTCGTGGGCCAGGCCGTGCCGTAGATGCGCTGCAGCTGCGGGTTCTTCTCGGAGCCCCGCCAGTAGGCGGCGGCCACGCGCATCAGCTTGGTGGCGTTGCCGAGGAGGCGCGTGCTCGGCAGGTGGGGACCGCGGCAGAGGTCGTACCAGACGACGTCGCCGGTCTTGGGGTCGACGTTGTCGTACACGGTGAGCTCGGCGCCGCCGACCTCCACGGACTCGCCGTCGTCGCCGATCTCGTCGCTCGAACCGCCCTTCAGCCCGATCAGCTCGAGCTTGTAGGGCTCGCCGGCGAGCAGCTCGCGCGCCTCGGCGTCGGAGACGACGCGGCGCCGGAAGCGCTGGCCCTGCTTGATGATGCGCTCCATGCCCTTCTCGATCGCCTTCAGGTCGTCGGGGGTGAAGGGCTCGGCGACGTCGAAGTCGTAGTAGAAGCCGTCGGTCACGGGCGGGCCGATGCCCAGCCTGGCGGCCGGGTTGATGGCCTGGACGGCCTGGGCCATGACGTGCGCGGCGGAGTGCCGGAGGATCGAGAGGCCATCGGGCGAGCCGATCAGCACGGGTTCGGCGACGTCGCCGGCGTGCAGCTCCGACGCCATGTCGAGCAGCACGCCGTCGACCCGGACGGCCACCACGGACCGGTCGGTGAAGACCTCGAATCCCGTCGTCGTCTCGGTCACCTCGACGGGCTGGACGGCGATCGCTGCGGGTTCGGCGGGGACGGTCTGATCTGACACGGTGGTGATGTCCTTACGTGGGAGGGGCCACGCCAGTTTAGACGGGCGCGGAGCCGGGATCGATCGGACCCCGCGCCTCCTCGGCTCCCCCATCGTCGGCGACGGCGAGCTCGGCCGCGCAGGCCTCCGCCGCCACCCAGGCGAGCATGCCGCACTTGACGCGCATGACGAACTTCGAGACGCCGTGGAAGGCGACGGCGTCGCCGAGGACCTCGTCGTCGGGTTCGCCGGCCCCGCGCGATCGCATCATCGAGCGGTACTCGTCGACGAGGAGGCGGAGCTCGGGCAGCGTGCGCCCCGGCGCCAGCTCGCTGAGGACCGACGCGGACGCCATCGAGATCGAACAGCCGGCGCCCTGCCAGGCGAATCCGTCGATGCGGCCCGACGTCTCGTCGACCGAGAGGCGCACCGTGATCTCGTCGCCGCACGTGGGGTTCCGCTCGAAGTGCTCGGCCTGGGCGCCGGGCAGCTCGCCGTCGCCGTGCCGGCGCTTCGCGTGGTCGAGGATGACCTGCTGGTAGAGCGAGTCGAGGGAGGCGCTCATCGGCTCGCCCCGTCGGCGCCGAAGTAGGCGCGGACCCGCGCCACCCCGTCGAGGAGCCGGTCGACCTCGGCGTCGGTGGTGAAGAGATAGGTGCTGGCCCGGGTCGTCGCGGTGACACCGAGACGACGATGGAGGGGCTGCGCGCAGTGATGCCCGACCCGGACGGCGATGCCCTCGGCGTCGAGGTACTGCCCCACGTCGTGAGCGTGGACGCCGTCGACGACGAAGCTGGCCAGACCAGAACGGGCGACGCCGGAGGGCGGACCGACGACGCGCACCCCGGGGATCCCCTCGAGACCCGCGACCAGGCGCTCGGCGAGCTCCTCCTCGTGGATCCGGATGCGATCGAGGCCCACCGCCTCGAGGTAGCGGACGGCCTCGGCCAGCGCGACCGCCTGCGACACCGGCTGCGTACCAGCCTCGAAGCGCTGCGGCGACGGCAGGTACTCGGCTCCCTCGAGCGTGACGGTGGTGATCATGGATCCCCCGGTTTTGAAGGGGGGCAGGGCGTCGAGCAGCTCGGCGCGGCCGTAGAGCACGCCGATGCCGGTCGGACCGAGCATCTTGTGACCGGAGAAGGCGGCGAAGTCGACCCCGAGGCCGCGGAGGTCGAGGGGGCGATGGGGCGCCGACTGGCACGCGTCGAGGACGACGAGGGCGCCGACGGCGTGCGCGGCCCCGACGAGCCGTCCGACCTCGGCGATCTGACCGGTCACGTTCGACACGTGCGCGAAGGCGACGATGCGGGTCCGCTCGCCGATCACGGCGAGGGCGTCGTCGGTCGCCCAGACGCCGTCGTCGTCCACCGGGACGAACCGCAGGACGGCGCCGGTCGTGGCCGCGAGCTCCTGCCAGGGGACCAGGTTCGCGTGATGCTCCGCCTCGGTCAGCACGATCTCGTCGCCGGGTCGCAGGGCGAACCGGCGGGCGGGCGCTCCTCCGCGGCCACGGGTCGCGTTGGCGAAGCCGTAGGCGACGAGGTTGAGCGCGTCGGTCGCGTTCGCCGTCCAGACGATCTCGTCGACGTCGGCTCCGACGAAGTCCGCGACGGTCGCGCGGGCGTCCTCGAACGCCTCGGTGGCCAGACCGGCGAGCGTGTGCGCGCCGCGGTGGACCGCCGAGTTGATCGTCTCGAGGTAGGCCCGCTCGGCGTCGAGCACGCTGGCCGGTCGCTGTGCCGTCGCGCCGGAGTCGAGATAGGCCAGCGGGGCGTCGTTCACCGCCTGCCCGAGGATCGCGAAGTCACCCCGGATGCGATCGATCTCGTCGGCCGAGAGCGGCTCGCGGATCTCCGGGCCTCCGGTATGCGAGGGATCGACGGACGAGGGCCGGCGGGGGTCTGTCGGAGTCTGGGTCACGGTGTCCTTTCCCGTCGATCGTAACGAGCATCGCCGACGGCACCTCGACGCAACGACCGAGGAGCCCGTGGTGTTCCCGGCCGGCCCCGCATGACGCCGTGTGACGGGCTGCCCCGGTCCGGTGGCGCAGCCGCACGCCCGAGGGCCAGCATGAGGGCATGAGCCACGACCGCATCGAGACGACCCACGCCGGCAGCCTGCCCCGCACGCCCGAGCTGATCGCCGCCAACGACGCCCGCACCTTCGGGCCGGACGGCTTCACCCTCGAACGCAGCCCGGAGTTCGACGACCTGCTGACGGCGGCCGTCGTCGACCTCGTGCGACGCCAGCGAGAGCTCGGCATCACGATCGTCGGCGACGGCGAGTACGGCAAGGCCATGACGAGCGCCGTCGACTACGGCGCCTGGTGGTCGTACTCGTTCCAGCGCGTCGGCGGACTCTCGCTGACCGGCTCCGACATCTTCAGTCAGCAGCCCGTCCGATCCGGGCCCGGAGACGTCCGGCTGACGTCCTTCCCCGACCGGCGCGACTGGCAGCGCTTCCACGACGCCTACACCGACCCGACGTCGGGGATCGGCACCGGTTCGGGGGCGACCCCGTTCCCGAGCACCACCGGCCCCCTCGAGTACGTCGGTCACGCCGCCATCGCCTCCGACATCGCGAATCTGCGGGCCGGTCTCGCGGAGGCGGACGCCTCGTCGGCCTTCATCACCGCGCTCTCGCCGGGCAGCGGGGCGCGCATCGCGAACGACCACTACGCGACCGACGAGGAGCACATCTGGGCCTGGGCCGACGCCCTCCGCGAGGAGTACCTCGCGATCACCGACGCCGGACTGATCGTCCAGATCGACGATCCGTCCATCGCCGAGAACTGGGACCAGATCAACCCCGAGCCCGGCATCGACGACTACCGGGCCTTCACGCGCATTCGGGTCGAGGCCCTGAACCACGCGCTCAGGGGCATCCCGCCCGAGCAGGTGCGCTTCCACCTCTGCTGGGGCTCGTGGCACGGACCGCACACGACCGACATCGAGTTCCGCCACATCGTCGACCTGATGCTCGAGATCGACGCGGGCTCGTACTCGTTCGAGGCGGCCAACGTCCGTCACGAGCACGAGTGGCGGATCTGGCGCGACGTCGAGCTGCCCGCCGGCAAGACCATCGCCCCGGGCGTGGTGAGTCACGCGACGAACGTCGTCGAGCACCCGGAACTCGTGGCCGACCGCATCGAGGCCTTCGCCTCGGTGGTCGGACCGGACCGGGTCATCGCCTCCACGGACTGCGGACTCGGCGGACGGATCCACCCGCAGATCGCCGTCGCGAAGCTCGCCTCGCTGGGCGAGGGCGCCCGGATCGCCTCGCACCGTCTCTTCGGCTGAGCGGCACGACCCGCGCCTCCTGCGGTCACGGGGCCGAGGAGGCGCGGGTCGTCGTGGCCGGGTGCGTCCCGTCAGTCGTCGAGGGGCTTCAGAACGCGCCGGAGGAACTGCTGCGTGCGAGCCTCGCGCGGCCGGCTCAGCACGTCGGCGGGTCGTCCCCGCTCGACGACGACGCCGGCGTCCATGAAGACGAGCTCGTCGGCGACGCGACGGGCGAACTCGAGCTCGTGCGTGACGACGATCATCGTCCACCCCTCGTCGGCGAGCTCCTTCACGACCGTGAGCACGTCGCCGACCAGCTCGGGGTCGAGGGCCGAGGTGGGTTCGTCGAAGAGCAGCAGCTCCGGTCGGAGGGCCAGGGCCCGGACGATCCCCACGCGCTGCTGCTGGCCACCGGAGAGCTCGGACGGGTAGGCGTCCGTCTTGTCGGCGAGACCCACCCGCGCGAGGAGCGACTCGGCCTCGACCCGTGCCTCCTCGGGGTCCCGTCCCTGGACGCGGACGGGGCCCTCGACGACGTTCTGCAGCACGGTCAGATGCGGGAACAGGTTGAAGTGCTGGAAGACCATCGACGAGCGGTCACGGAGAGCCGTGAGGTCGCGTCTGCCGACCTTCGCGCCGAAGTCGACGGCCCGGCCGTCGGACAGGGTGACCGTGCCCGCGTCGGGGACCTCGAGGCTGTTGAGCGACCGCAGCACCGTCGTCTTGCCCGAGCCCGACGGGCCGATGATCGCGACGACCCGCCCACGGCGGACCTCGAGGTCGATCCCCCGCAGCACCTCGTTCGCGCCGAAGGCCTTGCGCAGCCCGCGGACGATCAGCACCGGGGCATCGGCGCCGGAAGGATCTGCGGGAGGTCTGACGTCAGCGGGCAACGTGGCGGTCCAATCTCTTCTCGAGGGCGTCCTGCCCGAACGACAGGATGAGGCAGATGACCCAGTAGACCAGGGCCGCCTCGAGGTAGATCAGGAGGAACTCGTTCGAGACCGTGGCGATCTGCTGGGCCTGACGGAACAGCTCGGTGACCAGGATGACGCTCGCGAGCGAGGTGTCCTTCACCAGGCTGATGAAGGTGTTCGACAGCGGGGGCACCGACACGCGGGCCGCCTGCGGCAGGATGATCCGCCGCAGAGCGAGCCCTCGGGACATGCCGATCGTGTGAGCGGCCTCCCACTGCCCCTTGGGCACCGACAGGATGGCCGCCCGGATGACCTCGGCCGCGTACCCGCCCACGTTCAGCGAGAACGCGATGATGGCGCTCGGCCACGGGTCGAGCCGGATCCCCAGCGACGGCAGACCGTAGAACACCACGAACAGCTGGACCAGCAGCGGCGTGCCCCGGATCACCGAGGTGTAGAACCGCGCGATGCCCGCCAGCCAGCTCTGACCGGAGAGGCGCATCAGCGCGATCGTGATCGCGATGACGAGCCCGAGGGCCATCGAGATGAACGCCAGCGGGATCGACGCGACGAGCGCCCCCGACACGATCGGCCAGAGCGACCGCCCGAAGAGGTCGAGGGAGGACTGCACGGCTACTCGCTGACGTCCTGGCCGAAGTACCGGTCGGAGATCTCGGCCAGCGTGCCGTCGGCCTTCAGCTCGGACAGGGCCTCGTCGATCGCCTCGACGAGGTCGTCGCTGCCCTTCGTGGTGACCAGGGCGGAACGGGAGACGTCGTCGGTGGTCGCGGCGATCTTGATGCCGGCGGCGCGGTCGGGGTTCGTCTTCACGTAGTCGAGAAACGTCAGCTCGTCGTTGACCGTGGCGTCGATGCGGCCCTGCTCGAGGAGCGCGACGGACTGGGCCCAGCCCTCGACGACCTGCACGTCGGCCCCCGCGTCCTTCGCCGTCGTGTAGAAGTTGCTCGACTGCGACTGCGCGGTCGTCTTGCCCGCGAGGTCGGCGAGCGAGGTGATGTCGGTGTCGTCGGCGGCCGTGATCACGGCGCCGCGGCTGACCGTGTACGGCGTCGAGAAGTCGTAGCTGACCTCGCGCTCGTCGGTGATCGAGATCTGGTTGGCGACGATGTCGAAGCGCCCGGCGTCGAGACCGGCGAGGAGCGCGTCGAACTGGGTCTCCTCGAAGGTCGGGGTGAGGTCGAGCTTCTCGGCGACGGCCGTCGCGACGTCGACGTCGTAGCCGGTGAGCGCGCCCGAGCCGCCCTCGTGGTACGTGAAGGGCTGATAGGTGCCCTCGGTGCCGATGACGAGCTCGCCCGAGTCCCGGATGTCGCTGAGGCTCTTCGCCGCGCTGGTGTCGGCGGTCGAGTCGCCGGTCTGCGTGACCACCCCGTCGGTGGAGGCCGGCGCGCAGGCGGTGAGCGCCAGGGCGGCTGCGGCGACGACGCCGAGGGCGGAGAGACGGCGGACGGTGCGGGGGGCGGTGATCTTCACGGGAATCCTTCACTGCGACTCGGGGGTCGGACGAGCCATCCGACACTAACGCCGCAGGCGTCGGCGTGATTCCCGATGACCCGGGATGACGTGCGAGGCGGCCGCCGGCGGCTCAGCGGCGGGACAGCGCGGCCTCGACCGACGGGGCGCCGTCGAGTCGGATGTGCCGATGGGCGACGCGATCGGCCGACACCGCAACGGCGCTGAGCGACAGCGACGAGAAGAGGCGTCCGTCGACGAGATCCGACCGGATGAGCGCATCGTCGTCGTCGGGGGCGAGGCGGCTGCTCTCGCGGAGCAGATCGAGCCAGGGCCCCCAGGCGCCCTCGCCCTCGCCCGCTGAGCCGAGGGGCCCGGCAGGAGGCGCGACATCGCGGAATCGCGGCAGCCAGCGGTCGACGCGCGGCACCGAGCGGTCGTCGGGCGCTGCATGCGTCAGCACGTGCACCCCGGGGGCGAGACGGGTGGTCGTCGTGATCGAGCCGTCCCACGTGGAGTGCGTCGCGCCTCCTCGATCGGCGGTCAGCAGGTTGAAGGTGCGCGTGCGCTGCGGACCGACGGGGAGCACGCCGTCGGCCGCGGCCCGCAACGGCAGCGAGCCCCGGGTCGCCCAGCCGCCCTCCGGCACGGGCGGCTCCTCGTGCCGGTTGAGCACGACGCTCGCGCGACTCGGATCGTCCGCGACGGCCAGCCAGGCCCCACCGGCCTCGCGGTCGTGCACCCCGGTCACCCGGTCGCCGAGCTCGGGCCACCAGGCCCCGGGCTCGTCCCACGGGCGGTCCGGTGACTCGTCGCGCAGCCCGAAGAGGACCACCGGCCACTCGGCGTCGGGCGCGATCGAGACGACGACGGTGCACATGGGTCCTCCGGGCGACGGCACCCGGCGGCTGGTGGACGGGCGGACGATCAGGCGAGCGGTCACGAGATGCGGCATCGTGGCAGTGCAACGCTACCGATCCCGCCCCGGATCGGCCGACCGTCCGCATCGATCGACAGGCACCCCGTGACGCACGACTCCTCCCCGCACTCCCCCGCCGACACGACCGACCCCGCGCGGCGACTCACGATCGTCGTCGGGATCTCGGGAGGGATCGCCGCGTACAAGGCCGTCGGGGTCGTGCGGGGGTTCGTCGTGCAGGGGCACGACGTCCACGTCGTCCCGACCGAGGCGGCCCTCCGCTTCGTCGGCGCGCCGACCCTCGAGGCGATCAGCCGCAACCCGGTGCACACCTCGGTCTTCGACGACGTGGCGCAGGTGCGGCACGTAGCTCTCGGGCAGCAAGCCGATCTGATCGTCGTCGCCCCCGCGACCGCGCACACGCTCGCCAAGATCGCGCACGGCCTGTCGGACGACCTGCTGGGCACCACCATCCTCGCGAGCACCGCGCCGCTGGTCGTCGCACCCGCCATGCACACCGAGATGTGGCGGAACCCCGCGACGGTCGCGAACACCGAGCTCCTCCGCAGCCGCGGCGTCACGGTGGTCGGACCCGCGGACGGCCCGCTCACGGGCGGCGACTCGGGGCCGGGTCGTCTCAGCGAGCCCGACGAGATCGTGGCGGCCGCGCTCGCGGTCGCGAGCCGCACCTCCTCCACCGCCCACGACCCCGCTGAGGAGGCGCGGGTCGACGACCTCGCGGGGCTCCGGCTGGTCGTGTCCGCCGGAGGCACCCGCGAGCCCCTCGACCCCGTCCGCTTCATCGGCAACCGGTCCACGGGAAAGCAGGGCGCTGCGATCGCCCTGGCCGCCGCCCGCCGGGGAGCGACGGTGACCGTCGTCGCCGCCGAGCTCGACGGCGCGGTGCTGCGCACGATCGCGGCCGTGCCGGGCATCCGCGTGCTGCCCGTCTCGACCGCTCTCGAGCTCGAGACGGCGATGCGCGGCGAGGCCGCCGCCAACGACGTGGTCGTCATGACGGCCGCCGTGGCCGACTACCGACCCGCGGAGGTGTCGGCGGGAAAGATCAAGAAGGACGACACGGGCGATGAGATGGTCGTCCGTCTGGTCCGCAACCCCGACGTGCTGGCCGGGCTCGTCGCGGACCGCGGCGTGGACCAGACCGTCGTCGGCTTCGCCGCCGAGACGACGGACGACCGCGACGAGCTCGTCGCACTCGGGCGCACGAAGCAGCGGCGGAAGGGCGCGGACCTGCTCGTGCTGAACTCGGTCGGGTGGTCGGCGGGATTCGGCAGCGACGACACGGCGGTGGTCGTCATCGATCGGGACGGGACCGATGTCGCCGAAGCACGCGGGACGAAGCACGAGGTGGCCGACGCTCTGCTCACCGCGGTGGCCGCTCTCCGAGCGGTCTGAGGGGCCGCCCGGCCGACGGACCCCTCGACCGGGATGTCCTCGTCGGCCCCTCCGACGAGTCGGCCGGGGAATGACGAAAGCCCCGGCGTGTGCCGGGGCTTTCTCGGTGTGAGCGATACTGGGATCGAACCAGCGACCTCTTCCGTGTCAGGGAAGCGCGCTACCGCTGCGCCAATCGCTCAAACTTTTTCACTTGGAACTGCATCGATTGTAGACCTGGGTCTGCAACGATTGGAGGTGGAGACGGGATTTGAACCCGCGTGAACGGCTTTGCAGGCCGGTGCCTCGCCTCTCGGCCACTCCACCATACGAGTAGCCCCCAGAGGGAGGCCACCAGTCGGTGGACCACCCTCTGGTGAGCTTGACACTCGAGCGGATGACGAGATTCGAACTCGCGACCCTCACCTTGGCAAGGTGATGCGCTACCACTGCGCCACATCCGCATTTCGCTTTGCATTTCTGCGTGCAAAAGAACAATACCCACACCCCGGACCAGAAACCAAATCGAGTCAACCTCGTGTCTTGCGAGACCCGATCGGCCGGCACCGCGCCTCTTCGACCGCCGTGTCGAATGGCGTTCGAGCCTGCTCATGCACTAGCATCGACGAGTCCCGCAGGGGCGATTGGCGCAGTTGGTAGCGCGCTTCCTTCACACGGAAGAGGTCATCGGTTCGAGTCCGGTATCGCCCACACGACAGTCGAGAGAGCCCCGGTCAACCGGGGCTCTTCCGTTTCTCCGGGCCTGCGTCTGCGTCTCCAGGGGCCTCCGCGGCATCGATCCCGACGTCTCCCTCGTGGGTCGCGGCTTCGCGCAGCCCTCTCTCGTCAGCGTCGAGACGCCGTCCGGTGGAATCGCTCGACGAGCACCTCGAGGTAGTCGACGGACGGGGCCCCCAGGGTGTCGAGATCGGCCGCGCACGCGACGAACGAGACCTCGTCGAATTCGGGGTCGGACTCACGCCGCACGACGGCCGCATGCCCCTCGCGGATCACCTCCGCCGGCAGAGCGGGGGCGAGGAAGAAGAACCCGAGGTTCAGGTCGGCGCGCCGGACGACCGCCCACAGGTCGAGGTCGCCGGGTTCGGCCGTGACTCCGGCCTCCTCGGCGAGTTCGGTCGCGGCATGGGCCCGCAGGCTGTCCAGGGTCACGCCTCCGTCGCCTTCCGTCGGCTCCAGACCGCCCCCGGGGAACTGGACGAGACCCGGGCTCGACGTCGTCGCCGACATGCGCCCGACGAGCAGACGGCCGTCCGTCGTCGGCTGCACGACGCAGACGAAGATCGACGACAGGGCGGGGGCGCCCGGGATCGTCCGCACGGCGCGATAGCGGTACGTCGCCCGGGACCAGCTCACCTCGAGCGTTGCGGCGCCCGGGCGGACGTCTCGGCAGAGGACGACGGGGCCGTCGAACAGGAACGGATCCCGCCGCACCGCGGCGTCCCACGCATCGTCGATCGCGACCAGCATCTCGCGAGGCACGACCGGCCCCGGCATCTCGTCGAAGCGGACGTCGACGCCGTCGAGCACCACGACGCCAGGACCGAGCTCACGGGGATGCATGCCTCGACTCTCGCATGCGCGGACCTCAACCGCATCGAGCCGGAGCAGCGACGCAGGCGACTCGTCTCCCGGACGGGGAACGGCCCCGGTCCGAGGACCGGGGCCGTTCCGTCGATCGGCGTCGACTACTGGCGCGAGTTCTCCAGCACGTAGCCCTCCTCGCCGTGGATGGCGAGGTCGATGCCGGCGACCTCGTCCTCGTTCTTGACGCGGAACCCGATGGTCTTCTCGATGACGAAGCCGATCAGGTAGGCCAGGACGAACGAGTAGACCATGACGGCCAGCGCCGAGACGGCCTGGATGCCGAGCTGGTCGAGGGAGCCCGAGAAGATGAGTCCGCTGCCGTTGGCGAAGAAGCCGAGGTAGAGGGTTCCGATCAGACCGCCGACGAGGTGGATGCCGACGACGTCGAGCGAGTCGTCGAACCCGAGCTTGAACTTCAGGTCGATCGCCAGGGCGCAGACAGCACCCGCGACGACGCCCAGCACCATGGCCCAGAACGGCGTCAGGGCGGCGCAGGCGGGCGTGATGGCGACCAGGCCGGCGACGGCACCCGAGGCGGCGCCGATCGACGTCGCCTTGCCGTCCTTGAGCTTCTCGACCACGAGCCACCCGAGGATGGCGGCGGCCGGGGCGGCGATCGTGTTCAGGAAGGCGAGGGCCGCGACGCCGTCGGCGGCGAGCTCCGAGCCGGCGTTGAAGCCGAACCAGCCGAACCACAGCAGACCCGCGCCGAGGAGCACGAAGGGCGGGTTGTGGGGCTTGTCGGCGCCCTTGGCGAAGCCGACGCGCTTGCCGAGCACGAGGGCGAGGGCGAGGGCCGCTGCACCGGCGTTGATGTGGACCGCCGTGCCTCCGGCGAAGTCGATCACGCCCATGCTGGCGATCCAGCCGCCGTCGACCACCGAGCCGTCCTCGCCGAGGGTGAAGTTGAAGACCCAGCTCGCGACGGGGAAGTAGACGATGGTCGCCCAGACGCCGGCGAAGATCATCCACGCGCCGAACTTGGCGCGGTCGGCGATGGCGCCCGAGATGAGGGCGACGGTGATGATGGCGAACGTCGCCTGGAACGCCGCGAAGGCGATGGTCGGGTAGGCGCCGGCCGGGTCCTGGCTGTCGACGAACAGCGAGTTGAGGCTGAACATCGAGGGGTCGAAGCCGAAGACGCCGTCCCAGCCGATGTAGGTGTCGGTGCCGGCGGGCCCCTCGGGGCCGTTCGAGAAGGCGATCGAGTAGCCGAACAGGACCCAGAGCACGGCGATGAGGCCCATGGCCCCGAAGCTCAGCATCATCATGCTGATGACGCTCTTGGCCTTGACCAGGCCGCCGTAGAAGAACGCCAGGCCGGGGGTCATGAGCAGCACTAGTGCTGCTGTGATCAGCATGAAGGCGGTATTGCCTTGATCCATCTGTGAGTCACCTCTCGATTCGGGAGCCAGGGGCAACGGTCGGCCGCCCGACCGTGAGGACTCACGGGCTGTGGGGGCGGGACCGGGGTGCGGCTCTCAGTGTCGTGGGGTGAGGTTTCGTTACGTGTGCATCGATGTTTCGGGAATGTAACGCGATTCGGGCCCGTGTAAACAACGTGTTTCGGATCGAAGCGGATCCGGTCGGAGGCCGGCGCCTCTCGCACGGAGCACGGTCGGCGGCGCCTCAGAGCGACGTCAGGGCGACGAGTCGCGAGACGGCCCTGAGGTACTTCTTGCGGTACCCGCCGGCGAGCATCTCGTCGCCGAAGACGGAGTCCAGCGGCGTCCCGGAGGCCACGACCCGCACCTGGCCGTCGTAGAGACGATCCACGAAGGCGACGAATCGGAGGGCGTCCGTCTGGCTGGTGAGCGGTGCGACGTCGCGGAGCCCGACGGCGTCGAGGCCGGCCACGAGCTTGACGTACCGGCTCGGGTGGACGGTCGACAGATGTGCCACGACGGCGCCGAAGTCGTCGATGGACACGGGCCCCCGGGTGGCGGACAGGGCGGCGTCCACGTCGTCGACCACGGAGGCCGTCGCCTCCACCTCGCGCCGGCGGTAGTCGTTCCCGTCGATGCGCAGGGTGCGGAACCGATCCGAGAGCCCCTGGATCTCGCGGAGGAAGTCCGCGGCCGCGAAGCGCCCCTCCCCCAGGGCGTTCGGAGGGGTGTTCGACGTGGCGGCGATGCGGGTGCCGTCGTCGGCGAGATCACCGAGGAGACGCGTCATCATCATCGTGTCCCCCGGGTCGTCGAGCTCGAACTCGTCGATGCACACGAGCGAGGCCCCCTTCAGCTGGGCCGCGGCGCCCGCGTAGCCCACGGCCCCGACGAGGGCGGTGTACTCGATGAAGGTGCCGAAGTAGCGTCGACCCGCGCTGCGGTTGTAGAGGGCCGCGAGCAGATGCGTCTTGCCGACGCCGAAGCCGCCGTCGAGATAGAGGCCCGGCAGCACGACGGATGCCTCGGCGCGCCTCCTGAAGAGCCCTCGTCGGGCCCCGGGGGCCGGAGCCTCGTCGAAGGTGCGGACGGCCTCGACCGCCTCGGCCTGCGACGGGAAGTCGTCGTCGGGTCGGTAGTTCTCGAGCGACGCGTCGGCGAACTGCCGCGGAGGCACGAGCTCGGTCACGATCTCGGCTCCCGTGATCGAGGGGGTGCGGTCGACGAGCGAGACGGCGCTCGCGGCGGGATCGGGTGACATCGGGACGGCCTCGGGGTCGATCGGGGGCGGAGCACGGAGACGCCCGGCGTCCGCCCGGCGATGTGTGGAAGAGTCTCTGGGGTTCCCGAGCGAGGCCGCGACACGGTGCGTAGCCTCGACGGGGTGGTGCTGACGCGAGTTTAGTGCGCACCCGCAACCCGAACACCCGCCGCTCCCGCGGCCCTCCGCCTCGGCGGAGCGACTCACCCGGAGGTAAGCCCATGGTCGTCGAGCACGACACGTCCGCCCGTTTCAGCGAGTACGCCCACCCTGAACGACTGGTGAGCACCGACTGGCTGGCGGAGCACCTCGACTCCCCCGGTCTCGTCGTCGTCGAGTCCGACGAGGACGTCCTCCTCTACGAGACGGGGCACATCCCCGGCTCCGTCAAGATCGACTGGCACCTCGACCTCAACGACCCCGTCCACCGCGACTACATCGACGGCGAGGGCTTCGCCCGTCTCATGTCGTCGAAGGGCATCTCGCGCGACACGACCATCGTCGTGTACGGCGACAAGAACAACTGGTGGGCGGCGTACGCCCTCTGGGTGTTCTCGCTGTTCGGACACGAGGACGTCCGACTGCTCGACGGCGGCCGGGCCGCCTGGGAGGCCGAGGGCCGCGAGTACACGACCGAGGCGCCCGAGCCCGAGCCGACCGACTACCCCGTCGTCGAGCGAGACGACACCGTCATCCGCGCCTACAAGGACGACGTGCTCGCCCACCTGGGCAAGCCCCTCATCGACGTGCGCTCCCCCGAGGAGTACTCGGGCGAGCGCACCACCGCTCCGGCCTACCCCGACGAGGGCGCCCTGCGAGCCGGGCACATCCCGTCGGCGGCGAACGTCCCCTGGGGCCGGGCCGCGGCGGACGACGGGCGATTCCGGTCCGCCGCCGAGCTCGACGCGATCTACCGCGACGGCGCCGGCCTCGCGACCGGCGACGAGGTCGTCGCCTACTGCCGCATCGGCGAGCGGTCGAGCCACACCTGGTTCGTCCTGCATCACCTGATGGGCTTCGAGAACGTCCGGAACTACGACGGCTCGTGGACCGAATGGGGCAGTGCCGTCCGCGTCCCGATCGTGCGGGGCAGCGAGCCCGGAGAGGTCCCCTCCCGGTGACGGCCGCCGCGCTGCCCGCCTCCCTCGTCGAGATCCGCGAGGAGTTCCGGGCCCTCGAGGTGCGGGACCGACTGCAGCTGCTCCTCGAGTTCTCGAACGAGCTGCCCGACCTGCCCGCCCGGTACGCGGACCACCCCGACCTCCTCGAGCGCGTCGTCGAGTGCCAGTCCCCGGTGTACCTGTTCGTCGAGGTCGTCGACGGTCGGGTGCACCTGCACGCCACCGCGCCGCGCGAGGCTCCGACGACCCGCGGATTCGCGTCGATCCTCGCGCAGGGCCTCGACGGACTCACCGTCGAGGAGGTCCTCGACGCCGTGCCCGACGACTACCCGCAGACGATCGGGCTGACCGAGGCCGTCAGCCCGTTGCGCATCCGGGGCATGACGGCCCTGCTGGCCCGCGCCAAACGGCAGATCCGCGACAGGGTCGCCTCCGCGTGACCCTCCGCGTGCTGCACACGACCGAGCGGGCCTCCGCGACCGGTCTCGAGCTCGACATCGAGCACGAGGGCACGCCGGCTCGCCTGCGCGAGCTGTACGCGCCTCCCGCGGACGTGTGGACCCGGCTCAACCTGATCACGGCCGTCAGCGGCGACGCGGCGGGGTCGGACGGCACGTCCGAGACGCTCAGCAACTCGACCGATCGCATGATCCTCGCCGCCGTCCGCGCCGTGGCCGACGGCGTCGTGGTCGGCGCGGCCAGCGTGCGGGCCGAGGGGTACCGCGTGCCGAAGACGTCGCGACTCGTGGTGGTCACCGCGTCGGGCGACCTGTCGGGTCACCGCATGGACCCGGCCGCCGCCGAGCGGGTCGTCGTGGTCTGCCCCGAGGCCGCCGTCCCCGAGGTCCGTCGGACCCTCGGCGACGAGGTCGCCGGGGCTGCGACCGTCCTGACCTGCGCCGACGACGATCGGCGGCTCGAGCCCGCGGCCGTGCTCGACCGCCTCCACGAGCACGGGCTGCTGTCGCTCGTCTGCGAGGGAGGTCCGTCGCTCGCGGGTCAGCTCCTGCACGACGGCCTGGTCGACGAGCTGTGCCTCTCGACCTCCCCCGTGGTCATCGGCAGCGGGCTCCCGGTCTTCGGCCGTGAGCGCTTCGACCCCTCGGTCCTGACGCTCAGTCAGCTGCTGATGGACGAGCAGAGCGCCCTCTACGCCCGCTGGCTCGTGGAAGACGGGCCAGCCACTCGTCGATGACCCGGTCGAAGCGCTCGGGATCGAGGTTGTAGAGCTTGGTGTGCCGAGCGGTGTCGAACACCTCGAGTCGGACGATGTCGGGCCGGGCCGCGGCGAGGGCGTGCGACGCGGTCGACGGCACGAAGCCGTCGTCGTCGCTGTGCAGCAGCAGCACCGGGACGTCGAGCGCAGGGGCCCTCGCGACGAGGTCGAGCCGGTCGAGATCGATCGGTCGCCGACGTCCGCTCAGCCTCGAGAGCACCGGGGACTGCAGGAGGCGCAGCACCAGTCGCTGGACGGCCCCCGGAACGTGCATGGCCGCTCCCTGGAATCGGAGGGTGGTCCGCCAGTCGACGACCGGCGACTCGAGCACGACCCCGTCGACGTGGTGCGCCAGCGCCGATCGGGTCAGCGCCTGGAGGACGACGGCCCCGCCCATCGACCAGCCCATCAGCACGAGCGATGTCGCGCCGTGGTCGAGCGCGTACGCCATGGCCGACTCCACGTCGGCCCACTCGTCGTCCCCGAGAGCGTAGCGCCCGTCCGCCGAGCGGGGCGCCTCGCCGTCGTTCCGGTACGACACGAGGAGGGCGCTGTGGCCGTTCCGACGGAACACCGGCACCGAGCGGATCGTCTCGGCGCGGGTGACCCCGCGACCGTGCACGCCGATCATCCACGGGCCCGCCGTCCCTCCCTCGGCCGGAACCAGCCAGGCGGGGGCCGGGCCGATCTCGGTGACGACCCGCACCTCCTCGGCGTCCAGCCCGGCCTCGCCGGGGTCCGACCAGAGCCATCCGCCGAGCCGACCCGATCGCGCCCGGCCGAGATCCCCGGCGGTCACCTGCTCGACCCGTCTCGTGACGACGCGACCGTCGTCGCTCAGGAGGTCCGAGAGCCGCGCGTGACCGGTCCCGCCGTCGAACCAGAGGCTGTACCGGCCGGGGAGGCGCGAGTCGGCCGTCGACGTCAGGGCGACCGTGCCCGCTTCCGGGTCGTGACCGAGGATGCGCAGGTCGTCACGTCGACGGCGCTCGGGCGTGACGATCCTCCGCATGGCGGAGACGACGCCACCGGCGACGGCGAGGACGGAGAGGCCGACGGTCGAAGCCGCGACCACGGCGACGACGGTCAGCGCGGAGGAGGACCCGGCGGCGGACGACCGCCGGATCGCGGGACGGGAGGACGCTCGGCTGGTCACGACGGACTCCGGACACTCGAGGCGGGCACGGGCCGACCGGCTCGGACGGACGACGCCCGTCGTGCGGCCCGACGCGGCGTGCCGCCATCCTGACGGTCAGCTCGGAGCCTAGTCTGCACACGTGTCCGACAATCCCCCGACTCCGTCGCCGGCGCCCGCGTTCCTCGCAGCGGTCGACGCCGTGCGCCGAGCCGCGTCTCGGGACGACCTCGCCGTCGTCGAGATCCCCGCCCCGGGCGGTCTGGCCCCCGGCTCGCTGGCCCTGGCCGGCGACGTGGTCGGCGCCAGCGGCCGTGCCGACCCCGCCCTGGGCACCGGACGCTTCACCCTCCTCCACGACGCCTCCGAACCCAAGGCCTGGGGAGGTCCGTTCCGGGTGGTCTGCTTCGCGCAGGCGCCGCTCGAGACCGACCTCGCCCTCGACCCGTTCGTCGCCGACGTCGCCTGGTCGTGGCTCGTCGACTCGCTCGACGTGCGCGGCGCCTCGTACGACTCGGCGTCGGGCACGGCCACGAAGGTCCTCTCGACCGGGTACGGCGAGCTCGCGCGCCACGGCGACGGCGCCCTGCTCGAGCTGCGCGCCTCGTGGAGCCCCACCAGCACCGACCTCGGCCCCCACATCGAGGCCTGGGGCGAACTGATCTGCACGCTCGCGGGACTGCCGCCGACGGTCGAGGGCGTCACGCTCCTCGCCTCGCGTCGTGTGGGTCGGGACTGAACCAGAAGGACGATCATGAACACCGCCGCATCAGAACCCCGTCGCGACGACGCCTCCGCGGCGTCCGAGCCCGTGGTGTCCGTCTCGCCCACCGTGCTGACCACGGCGGACGACCTGCACGGACGCGTCGACGTCATCGCGGACCGCGACGGCTACCTCGCCGCCGTCGAGGCGATCCGCGCCGGGAGCGGACCGGTCTCGATCGACGCCGAGCGCGCCTCCGGATTCCGCTACTCGCAGCGGGCGTACCTCATTCAGGTCTTCCGCCGCGGAGCGGGCGTGTTCCTCTTCGATCCCCCCGCCATCGGCTCCTTCGCCGAACTGCAGGAGGTGATCGGCCACGAGGAGTGGGTGCTGCACGCCGCCAGCCAGGATCTCGCGTGCCTCCGCGAGGTCGGACTCGATCCCCAGACGGTCTTCGACACCGAGCTCGGCGCCCGCATAGCCGGACTGCCCAAGGTCGGTCTCGGGGCCGTCGTCGAGCAGCTCCTCGGCGTGCACCTCGCGAAGGAGCATTCCGCCGCCGACTGGTCGACCAGGCCCCTCCCCCAGAGCTGGCTCGTCTACGCCGCCCTCGACGTCGAACTGCTCGTCGACCTCCGCGACGCCATGGAGGCGCGGCTCGTCGACGCCGGCAAGCTCGAGATCGCCCGACAGGAGTTCGCCGCCACGGTGGCCCGCGAGGCCAAGCCGCCGAAGGCCGAGCCCTGGCGTCGGCTGACCGGCCTGCACACGGTGCGGGGCGCTCGAGGACTCGCCGTCGCGCGCGAGCTGTGGTCGGCCCGCGACGAGTACGCCCGCGAGATCGACACGGCCCCGGGACGCCTCGTCCCGGACTCGTCGCTCGTGGCCGCGACCAAGGCCATGCCTGCCGACAAGCGCGCCCTCGCCTCGCTCCGCGAGTTCGTGGGGCGGGCGAGCCGCAGCGAGCTGGACCGCTGGTGGGCCGCCATCGAACGCGGCCTCGCCACCGGCGATCTGCCCTCGACGCGCGGTCCGGCCGGCGAGACCCTGCCCCCGCCCCGCAGCTGGGCCGACAAGAACCCGATGGCCGACGCGCGCTACCGGTTCGCCCGACCCCGCGTCGCCGAGATCGCGGACTCGCTCGACATGCCGGTCGAGAACCTCCTCACGCCCGAGCACCTCAGACGACTCGCCTGGGAGCCCCCGATCCCGTTCGAGACCGAGGCCGTCGCCACCGCTCTGGCGGGCCTCGGAGCCCGACCCTGGCAGATCGACGCCGTCGCCGGCGTGCTCGCCGACGCGTTTGTCGACGCCCACCAAGAGCCCGAGGACGGCGACGCCCCGGCTTCGTAGACTTCCGCGAAGGATTCTCCGCCGCACAGGTGCCATCCCTAGGCTCACGGCAGATCCGAGCACTGGAGGCACTGTGGCCGAGAGAACAGAAGTCGTCTTCGTCGACGGGGTACGCACCCCGTTCGGGCGGGCCGGCGACAAAGGCATGTACTGGAAGACCCGGGCCGACGACCTCGTCGTCAAGGCGATGACGGGGCTGCTCGAGCGGAACCCGTCGCTGCCCCTCGACCGCGTCGACGACGTCGCCATCGCGGCGACGACGCAGCAGGGCGACCAGGGGCTCACCCTCGGTCGGACCACGGCCCTCCTGGCGGGTCTGCCGAAGTCCGTTCCCGGGTTCGCCATCGACCGCATGTGCGCGGGCGCGATGACCAGCGTGACGACGTTGGCCGGCGGCATCGCCTTCGGCGCCTACGACGTCGCCATCGCCGGCGGCGTCGAGCACATGGGCCGCCACCCGATGGGCTTCGACGCCGACCCGAACCCGAGGTTCCTGGCCGAGAAGCTCGTCAGCGGCGAAGCGCTCAACATGGGTAACACGGCCGAGCGGATCCACGACCGGTTCCCTCAGCTGACGAAGGAGCGGTCCGACCGCTACGCCATGCGCTCGCAGCAGAAGGTGGCCGCGGCCTACGAGGCCGGGCATCTGCAGCCCGACCTCGTGCCCGTCGCCATCGCGACCGACGAGGGCTGGGGGCTCGCCACCCGCGACGAGGCGCCCCGCCCGGAGACGACCCTCGAGGGCCTCGCCTCTCTGCGGACCCCCTTCCGACCGCACGGCCGCGTGACGGCCGGCAACTCGTCGGGTCTGAACGACGGAGCGACCGTCAGTCTGCTCGCGTCGCAGCAGGCCGCCGACGAACTGGGCCTGGCCGCGAAGATGCGTCTCGTCAGCTTCGCCTACGCCGGAGTCGACCCCGAGATCATGGGCATCGGGCCCGTCCCCTCGACCGAGAAGGCCCTCCGCAAGGCAGGGCTCGACATCGACGACATCGGACTCTTCGAGCTCAACGAGGCCTTCGCCGTGCAGGTGCTGTCTCTGCTCGACCACTTCGGCATCGACGACGACGACCCCCGCGTCAACCCCTGGGGAGGCGCCATCGCCGTCGGTCACCCCCTCGCCTCGAGCGGGGTCCGCCTGATGATCCAGCTCGCCCGACAGTTCGAGCAGCGACCCGACGTGCGCTATGGCCTCACCGCCATGTGCGTCGGCCTCGGCCAGGGCGGCAGCGTCATCTGGGAGAACCCGCACTACTCGCGAAAGGCGGCCCGAGCATGACGACGGCGCTCGAGACCCTGAAGGCCCTCTCCGTGGACGAGGTCGTGACGCATTCGCACGTCCGCGACGTGCCGCTGCCCTCCGGCGGCGTGCTCGCCCTCGTCACTCTCGACAACGGACGCGACCACACCCGGCCGAGCACTCTGGGGCCCGCGACCCTCGCCGAGTACGGCGAGACCCTCGACTCCCTGCGAGCCCGCGCCTCCCGAGGCGAGATCGACGCCATCGCCGTCACCGGCAAGCCGTACTTCCTGGCCGCCGGCGCGGACCTCAGCAAGGTCGGCCAGATCCCGAGCCGCGACGTCGGCCTCGAGCTCGCCCGCCAGGGGCACGCGGTCCTGGGCAAGTTGCACGAGGCCGGCGTGCCGACCTTCGTCTTCGTCAACGGCCTCGCCCTGGGCGGCGGGGTCGAGATCGCCCTCCACGCCGACTACCGCACGGTCGACTCGTCGGCCGCGGCCATCGCGCTGCCCGAGGTGTTCCTCGGACTCATCCCGGGTTGGGGCGGAGCCTGGCTGCTGCCCAACCTCATCGGCATCGAGAACGCCCTCCGGGTCATCGTCGAGAACCCCCTGAAGAACAACCGGACGCTGAAACCCGCGCAGGCGCTCGAGCTGGGCATCGTCGACGCGATGTTCGGCCCCGCGACGTTCCTCGAGGAGAGCATCCGCTGGGCCGACGGCGTCGTCACGGGCCGGATCGCCGTCAAGCGGCCGAACACGCCCGGGCGCATCGAGCGCGCCGTCAAATGGGACGCCGCCGTCGGCATCGCCCGCAAGTCGCTCCAGTCGAAGATCGGCACCGTGGCGGCCTCGCCCTACGCCGCACTCGATCTGCTCAAGGCCGCGAAGAACACCGATCGTGCGACGGGCTTCGCCGCCGAGGACGAGGCGCTGGCCGATCTGGTCTCCGGCGACCAGTTCCCCGCCAGCATGTACGCCTTCGATCTGGTGCAAAAGCGCGCGAAGCGCCCCGCGGGTGCCCCCTCTCCCGACCTCGCACGGGCGATCGGCAAGGTCGGGGTCGTGGGAGCGGGGCTGATGGCGAGTCAGTTCGCGCTGCTGTTCGTGCGGCGGCTCCGAGTGCCCGTCGTCATCACCGACCTCGACCAGGGACGCGTCGATGCCGGTGTGGCCCGCATCAGAGCCGAGATCGTCCAACTCGCCGAGAAGGGCCGCATCTCGGCCGACGAGTCCAACCGGCTGGAGGCGCTGGTCACCGGTACGACCGACCTCGCCGACTTCGCCGACTGCGACTGGGTCATCGAGGCCGTCTTCGAGGAGCTCGAGATCAAGCAGAAGGTGTTCGCCGACGTGGAGGCCGTGGTCTCCGAGACGACCATTCTGGCGACCAACACATCGTCGCTCGGCGTCGCGGCGATCGGTTCGGGGCTCGCCCACCCCGAGCGGCTCGTCGGGTTCCACTTCTTCAATCCCGTGGCGGTCATGCCCCTGATCGAGGTCGTGAAGACCGCTCGAACCGACGAAGCGACCCTGAGCACCGCCATGGTGACGGCGAAGAACCTCCGCAAGAACGCCGTCATCACCGCCGACACGCCCGGCTTCGTCGTCAACCGCATCCTCGCCAGGGTCCTGGGCGAGGCCATGCACGCGGTCGAGACCGGCACCCCGTTCGAGGTCGTCGATCGCTCCATCGATCCGTTCGGCCTCCCCATGACGCCCTTCGAGCTGCTCGAACTCGTCGGTCTGACCGTGGGCGCGCACGTCCTCGACACCCACCATGCGGCCTTCCCCGAGCGATTCCACGCGAGCGAGGCGCTCCATCGGCTCGCCGATCACGGACGGATCTTCGATCGCGACTCGAAGGGACGCCGCCAGGGGTTCGACAAGAAGGCCGTCGCCCTCGTCGCGGGACAGGGCACGCCTCTCACCGCCGACGAGCTCCGTGTCCGGATCGAAGACGGCCTCGCGGATGAGGTCGGTCGCATGCTCGACGACGGAGTCGTCTCCGCGGCTGAGGACATCGATCTGTGCCTCATCCTCGGCGCGGGCTACCCGTTCCAGATGGGCGGGCTCACTCCGTATCTGGATCGCGTCGGGGCCTCCGAACGCGTCCGCGGCACGACCTTCCACACCCCGGCGATCCGAGGCGTGAACGCCTGATCCGCGTCGACCGACGGGGACGGCCCCGCAGCCCGAGAGGCTGCGGGGCCGTTCGCGTCAGCGTCAGCGTTCGCGTCGCTCAGTCGCGGTGCCGGGCCGAACCCGGTGCGTCGGCGGACTCCTCGTCGGAGAGCGGTCGGGCGACCGGGATCTTGCTGCCCAGCACCTGCGCGACGACGTCGCGGGCGATGGTCTGCGGTGTCAGCCCGACCTCCTCGAGGATCTCGGCCCTCGAACCATGCGCCAGGAACTCGTCGGGGAGACCGAGTTCGGTGACGGCGGTGTCCACTCCGGCCTCCCGGAGGTCCTGCCGGATCCGGGTCCCGATACCGCCCACCCGGACGCCGTCCTCGATGGTCACCACGAGACGATGAGACGCCGCCAGGTCGATGACCGAACGGGCCACCGGAACGACCCAGCGCGGGTCGACGACCGTGGCGCCGATGCCCTGGTCGGCGAGACGGGCGGCGACGTCGAGCCCCACCGTGGCCATGGGGCCGACGCAGACCAGGAGGACGTCGTGGCGGTCGCCCCGGTGCAGCACGTCGACGCCGTCGGCCAGTCGCTCGACGGCGTCGTGCTCCGTGCCGACGCTGCCCTTCGAGAACCGGACGACCGTCGGGGCGTCGGTGACGGCGACAGCCTCCCGGAGCTCCTCGCGGAGGCGCGTGGCGTCACGCGGAGCCGCCAGACGGATGTGCGGAACGATCTGCAGGAGCGCGAGGTCCCACATTCCATGGTGACTCGGGCCGTCGGGGCCGGTGACGCCGGCTCGATCGAGGACGAACGTCACACCCGCCTGATGCAGGCCGACGTCCATGAGGATCTGGTCGAACGCACGGTTGACGAACGTCGCGTAGAGCGCCACGACCGGATGCAGCCCTCCGAAGGCGAGGCCGGCGGCGCTCGTGACGGCGTGCTGTTCGGCGATCCCCACGTCGAGCACCCGCCCCGGGAACCGCTCGGCGAGCTTGTGGAGACCGACGGGGCGCAGCATGGCGGCGGTGATGCCCACGACCGTGGCGTCGCGCTCGGCGATCGACACGATCTCATCGGCGAAGACCGAGGTCCACGACGGGGCGCCCGTGGCCGCGATCGGCTCCCCCGTCTCGGGGTCGATCTGACCCACGGCGTGGAACTGATCGGCGACATCGGCTCGGGCGGGGTCGTAGCCCCGGCCCTTCTCCGTGATCGCGTGGACGATGACCGGCGTGCCGTAGTTCTTGGCCTGCTGGAGCGCCTCCTCCATCGCCGTCTGGTCGTGTCCGTCGACCGGGCCGACGTACTTGATGTCGAGGTTCGAGTACAGCGCCTCGTTGTTCGTGAAGCGACTGAGGAAACCGTGGAGCCCGCCTCTCACGCCACGATAGAAGGCCCGCCCCGGGTGACCCAGGTGATCGAAGAACGCCCGACTGCCCCGGTGCATGTCCCGGTACGTGCTGCGGGTGCGGACGGTGTTCAGGAACCGCGCCATGCCGCCGATCGTCGGCGCGTACGACCGGCCGTTGTCGTTCACGACGATGATGAGGCGGCGATCGTTGTCGTCGGAGATGTTGTTGAGGGCCTCCCAGGTCATGCCGCCGGTGAGAGCACCGTCGCCGACCACGGCCACGACGTGCCGGTCGGACTGACCCGTGAGCTGGAACGCACGCGAGATGCCGTCCGCCCACGAGAGCGAACTCGATGCATGCGAGCTCTCGACGATGTCGTGCTCGGACTCCGATCGCTGGGGGTATCCGGCCAGTCCGCCCCGCAGGCGGAGACGCGTGAAGTCCTGACGGCCGGTGAGGAGCTTGTGCACGTACGACTGGTGTCCCGTGTCGAAGACGATGGCGTCGTGCGGAGACTGGAAGACCCGATGAAGCGCGAGGGTGAGCTCGACGACGCCGAGGTTCGGACCGAGGTGGCCACCCGTCTTGGAGACCTCGGCGACGAGGAATCGTCTGATCTCGCCCGCGAGCTCGACCATCTGGTCGTCCGTCAGTCGGTCGAGATCACGTGGTCCGCTGATCGTTTCGAGCAGGCTCATACCGGCTTCCCTTCCACGCCCCCGAGGGCATCGGTTCAGTCTAGGCACCGAGGGTGCGGAGAACGGGAGAGACCCCCGACCACCGGCATGTCGCGGGGGCGGGGGCCTCTCGGATCGGCCAGGCTCAGACCAGGCTGCGGAGCACGTACTGCAGGATGCCGCCGTTGCGGTAGTAGTCGGCCTCACCCGGAGTGTCGATGCGGACGACCGCGTCGAACTCGACGACGGCCTTGCCCTCGGGCGAGTGGGCGGTCGGGCTGGCGACCACATGCACCGTCTTCGGCGTGGTGCCGGAGTTGAGCGCCTCGAGACCGGTGATGCTGATGGACTCGCTGCCGTCGAGGCCCAGCGACTCCCAGCTCTCACCGGCCGGGAACTGCAGGGGGACGACGCCCATGCCGATCAGATTCGAACGGTGGATCCGCTCGAAGCTCTCGGTGATGACGGCCTTGACCCCGAGGAGGCTCGTGCCCTTCGCGGCCCAGTCGCGGGATGATCCCGACCCGTACTCCTTGCCGCCCAGGATCACGAGCGGGGTGCCAGCCTCCTGGTAGTGCGCGCTGGCGTCGTAGATGAACGCCTGAGGGGCGTCCGGGAGGGTGAAGTCCCGCGTGTAACCGCCTTCGACGCCGTCCAGCAGCTGGTTCTTCAGGCGGATGTTCGCGAACGTGCCGCGGATCATGACCTCGTGGTTGCCTCGACGGGATCCGTAGGAGTTGAAGTCCTTGCGGTCGACGCCGTGCTCGGCGAGGTAGTGCCCGGCGGGGCTGTCGACCTTGATCGACCCGGCGGGGCTGATGTGATCGGTGGTGACCGAGTCGCCGAGCTTGGCCAGGACGCGAGCGTCGAGGATGTCGGTGACGGGCGTCGTCTCGATGGTCATGCCGTCGAAGTACGGAGGCTTCCGCACGTACGTCGACTGCTCGTCCCACTCGAAGGTGGCTCCCGTGGGGGTCGGCAGCGACCGCCACCGCTCGTCGCCGTCGAACACGCCGGCGTACTCGTGCGTGAACATGTCCGTGTCGATCGACTCGTCGATGGTCTTCTGCACCTCGGCGGCGTCGGGCCAGATGTCGGAGAGGTAGACGTCGCCCCCCTCGGAGTCCGTGCCCAGCGCGTCGTTCTCGAAGTCGAAGTTCATCGAACCGGCGAGTGCGTACGCGATGACGAGCGGCGGGCTCGCCAGGTAGTTCATCTTGACGTCGGGGTTGATCCGCCCCTCGAAGTTGCGGTTGCCCGACAGGACGGCGGTCACGGCGAGGTCGTTGTCCTGGACGGCCGTCGAGATCTCGTCGATCAGCGGACCGGAGTTGCCGATGCAGGTCGTGCAGCCGTAGCCGACGGTGTAGAACCCCAGGTCTTCGAGGTAGGCCGTGAGACCGGCCTTCTCGTAGTAGTCCGTCACGACCTTCGAACCGGGTGCGAGGGTCGTCTTGACCCACGGCTTCGCCTTGAGGCCCTTCTGACTGGCGTTGCGCGCGAGGAGACCCGCGGCCAGCATGACCGACGGGTTCGACGTGTTCGTGCAGGAGGTGATGGCCGCGATGGCGACCGCACCATGGTCGATCGTGAACTCGCGGCCGTCGTCCAGGGTGACGGGAGTCGGCTTCGACGTCTTGGCCGGGGCGTGCGACGTGTGAACGTGCGTCGGAGCCTCGGTCGCGTCGTCCTCTGCGGTCAGACCGATCGGGTCGGAAGCGGGGAAGGTGCCCTCGACCGCCGCGTCGACGCTCGTGTGATCGGTGGTCGCATAGGCGCCGAGGTCGACCTCGAACTGCGACTTGGCGGAGGTGAGCTCGATGCGGTCTTGCGGGCGCTTGGGCCCGGCGATGGAGGGGACCACGGTCGCGAGGTCGAGCTCGAGGTACTCGCTGAAGACGGGTTCGACCGAGGGGTCGTGCCACAGTCCCTGCAGCTTCGAGTACTTCTCGACCAGCTCGATCTGCTCGTCGCTGCGACCGGTCAGGCGGAGGTAGTCGAGCGTGACGTCGTCGATCGGGAAGATCGCCGCCGTCGACCCGAACTCGGGGCTCATGTTGCCGATCGTGGCGCGGTTGGCGAGCGGGACCTCGGCGACGCCTTCGCCGTAGAACTCGACGAACTTGCCGACCACCCCGTGCTGGCGCAGCTGCTGCGTGATGGTGAGGACGACGTCGGTCGCCGTGACGCCCGTCGGGATCGCGCCGCTCAGCTTGAAGCCGACGACACGAGGGATCAGCATCGACACCGGCTGACCGAGCATGGCCGCCTCGGCCTCGATCCCGCCGACTCCCCAGCCGAGCACGCCCAGGCCGTTGACCATGGTGGTGTGCGAGTCCGTGCCGACGAGCGTGTCCGGGTAGGCCTGGAGGACCGTGCCGCCGTCGGCCGTCGCCACGTCGCGGCTGTAGGTGACACGGGCCAGGTACTCGATGTTGACCTGGTGCACGATGCCGGTTCCCGGCGGCACGACCTTGAAGTCGTCGAACGCCGTCTGTCCCCAGCGGAGGAACTGGTACCGCTCGCCGTTGCGCTCGTACTCGATCTCGACGTTGCGCTCGAGGGCGTTCTCGCTGCCGAAGAGGTCGGCGATGACCGAGTGATCGATGACGAGCTCGGCCGGCGCGAGCGGGTTGATCTTCGTGGGATCGCCCCCGAGCGCCGAGACGGCCTCGCGCATGGTGGCGAGGTCGACGATGCAGGGCACGCCGGTGAAGTCCTGCATGACGACGCGAGCAGGCGAGAACTGGATCTCGGTGTCGGGCTCTGCGCTCGGCTGCCAGGAGCCGAGGGCGCGGATCTGCTCACCCGTCACGTTCGCACCGTCTTCGGTGCGGAGGAGGTTCTCGAGCAGGACCTTCAGGCTGAACGGCAGCCTCTCCGCTCCGTCGACCGCGTCGATGCGGTAGACCTCGTAGTCGGTGCCTCCGACCCTCAGCGAATCCTTCGAACCGAAACTGTTGATTGCAGACACGTGCCGTCTCCCTTGCTGACTCCGTCGTCATCATGGTCGCTGGTCGGATGCCGCACCAGCGAGGCAAGCCTAAGTCCGAAGACGGTCCATGAGCCGACGTCGTCGATTTATCTCGATGTCGAGATAAATGTACCACCGAGCGAGGCGGGAGGCGTTCAGCGTCCAGGCGCGTCGCGGTCGACGTCGGCCTCGAGACGGCCGCGGTAGACCGTCCGCACGAGCAGCCAGGTGACCCAGAGGACGGCGGCGTAGAGCGGCACCCCCATCACGAGCTTCACGGTCGCCAGGGCCGCGATCTCGCCGGAGAAGAAGAGCGGGAGCTGCACCGCGAGGCGCCCGGCGAACAGACCGCACCAGAGCCACGTCGTGGCGACCAGCACCCGTCGCTTCGCCCGATCGCGGCGCCAGGCGGAGCCTTCGTTGGTGAGGAGACCGACGACGATCCCGATGACCGGCCACCGCACGGCGATGCTCACGAGGAGGCCGAGCAGGGAGACGGCGTTAACGACGAGACCCGGGATGAAGTTGCCCTCGGCCCGACCGCTCAGCAGGGCGATGGCAGCCGAGAGCGCGATCCCCAGGACGCCGGCGAGGGCCTGCGCCACCGGGCCCTTCTGAAGGACCCGCGCCACGACGAACAGGACCGCGACTCCGACGGGGATGAGCACCGACGGCACGAGGCTGGCCGTCAGCGTGTAGACGACGACGAAGCCGAGCCCCGGGAGGATGGACTCGGCGAGCCCGCGCACCCCGCCGATGGCGGCGAGCAGTGCGCCTGCCGTCGGCACCTCACCCGGTGCGACCTGTCCGATGCCCGCCTTGCCGGCCGCCGCTCGGAGTTGAGCCGCCAGCGAGACGCGGGGGTCGTCGTCGGGCGAGCCGCTGTCCGCCGCGGGGCGGCCGTCGTCGATCACGGGTGTCAGACCTGCGACGGAGTGGTGCCCGGCGCGTCGGTGGGACCGGCCTTGGGCATGGAGAGGGGGATGAGGTCACGAGGCGCCATCGGACTGGTGCCCCTGACCACGACGATGCTCCGGAAGAGCTCCTCGATCTTCGCGGCGGCCTCGTCGTCGACGGTGGCGTCGCCGGCGATCACCCCGCGGAGGAACCAGCGGGGACCATCCACGCCGATGAACCGTGCGAGCCGTGTGTGACCGGGGTCGCCTCCCATCACGGGGATCTCGGCCCGCACCTCGGGACCGAACGGACCATCGACCTCCGTGGTCGCGCCTCCCTGGCGTTGGATCTGCTCGGAGATCTGCCCCCGGATCTCGTTCCACAGGCCGGCGCTGCGCGGGGCTGCGAAGGGCTGCACCTGCAGCGTGGACTTCGCGAAGTCGAGACCCACGGCGACGACCCGCTTGCTGCCCTCCTCGACCTCGAGCCGCAGGTGCAGACCCTCTCGAGGGACGATCTTCACGCCGCCGAGGTCCACGTACGGTCGGACGGGATTCGCCTCGGTCTCATCGAGGGGGCCCTCGTCCGCCCGGTCGGCCGGTGCGGACTTCGAGTCGTCGAACACCTCGACGTCGTCCAGACCGCTGACGTCGATCTCGACGTCGTCGCCGTCGACCTGCTCGACGTCGATCTCGACCTCGGCCGCCTGCTGTGCGCGCTTTGACTTCCTCATGCTGTTGCCGCTCCTGTCTGCTGTGCGTAGCCCGTCGATCCGAACCCGCCATCGCCGCGGACGCTCTCGGGGAGCGTCTCGACCGGCACGAACGTCGCCCTCACGATCGGGACGATGACGAGCTGCGCGATCTTGTCTCCGACGGCGATCTCGTGATCGTGCTCGACGTCGGTGTTGAGCAACGCGACCTTGATCTCGCCGCGGTACCCCGCATCGACCGTGCCCGGGCTGTTGACCACCGTGATGCCGTGCTTGGCCGCGAGACCGCTGCGCGGGACGACGAACGCGGCGTGCCCCTCGGGCAGCGCGATGCGCACGCCGGTGCCCACGAGGGCGCGGCGCCCGGCCCTGAGGGTGAGCGCCTCCGTCGACACGAGGTCGGCACCGGCGTCCCCGGGGTGCGAGTAGTTCGGCACGAACGCGGAGCCGGAGGCCCCGTCGACCGCGATCTGGACGTCCAGGGTCTGAATCACGTGTCGAGGGTAGTGCAGAAGTCTGGTCGAATGGACTCATGCACAACTACCGCGAGCGGCTGTCCCCGCCGGTCACCGTCTTCGTCGCCTCCGCCCTGCTGCTGCCGGCGACCCTGCTGGTGTTCCTCCCGATCAACGTCACCGTGGGCATCGTCATGGCCGTCGTCTTCTACGTCGGGGCGGTCGTCGCCCTCGTCTTCGGCTCTCCCGTCCTGGCGATCGACGACGAGGGCCTCTCTGCCGGGCGCGCCCGACTGCACGCGCACGAGATCGGAGAGGTCACGGCGTTCCGTGGCGCCGCCGCGGCAGCGGAAAGAGGGCCCCTGCTCGACGCGCGAGCATGGACCCTCTTCAGAGGATGGGTGAAGCCGGTCGTCAAGATCGAGCTGACCGACCCGACGGACCCGGCACCCTACTGGTTGGTGTCGACCCGTCGACCCGACGAGGTCGTCGACCTCCTGACGTCGATCAGGCGGCGCACTCCCGGCAGATAGCCCCGAGCTTGGTCTCGTGGTCGAGCTGCGACCGGTGCTTCACCAGGAAGCACTCGACGCAGGTGAACTCGTCGACCTGCGGCGGCAGCACCACGACGTCGAGGTCGAGGTCGGAGAGATCCTGACCGGCGAGTTCGAACGAACCCGGGTTGTCGGCGTCGTCGTCCACGACGCCGGTCATCTTGTCGGGGACCCGCTCCTTGAGCCCCTCGATCGACTCCGAGTCGTCGTCGTTCTTGCGAGGTGCGTCGTAGTCGGTTGCCATGCCCATCCAGTTCTATTACGTTCGTGTACCCAATTCGGCGCGCACAGTTTGCATGACTCGTTCCCGAATAGCAAACCGGTCGGCAGGGCCTCCCGGGCGCCTCGGAGGAACTGGCGGCACGCCCGTTCTATTCCCCGGTTGAACGCCCTCGGCGTGCGAGTCTTACGGGCGAATCACGACGGCGAAAGGCGTGGGACATGCAGGATCTGAGGGTCATCGGAGTCGAGAGCGGTGCGCTGCTCGTCGCGACCGACGGCGGGAGCGAATACCGCCTCCCCGTCACGCACTCGCTCCACACGCATCTGCGCGCCGCCGCACCCGACGGCTCCCCCGCGGAGCGGAAGGCGCCGCCCCGCGAGATCCAGGCGCACATCCGTGCGGGCCTGACGTCCGAGCAGGTGTCCGCCGCCACCGGAGCCGACCTCGCCTACATCCGTCGGTTCGAGGGCCCCGTCCTGGCCGAGCGCGCCTTCGTGCTGGAGACGGCTCTCGCCGTCACCGTCACGGTCGCGGACGCCACGGAGTCCGACAGCGGATCCTCGACCTTCGGGAGCGTCATCGAGGCTCGTCTCGACTCGGCCGAGGCGACCGACCGCGAGTGGACGAGCTACAAGGACGTCGATCAGGGGTGGGTCGTCCACGTCTCGTACGTCACCCGCGAGGTCGCGCGGGACGCCACCTGGCGTTTCGACCCCAAGAAGCTCCTCCTCGCGCCGTCCGGCGGCGACGCGAACACCCTGTCGCAGCACCGAGAGGACATCGGGCCTCTGGCTCCCCGTCTGCGAGCCGTGGATCGCGAACCGGCCACGACGTCCGGTCGTTTCGACAGCGGAGCATTCGTCGTCGACGTCGCTCCCGAACCCGAGGTCGAGCCGGAGTCGGCACCGACGTCGGAACCCGACCGTCGCCGGGGGGACACGCGATCCCCGGCAGCCGTCGCGGCGACGAACCGGGCCCCCGACCCGACGTCCTCGCACAACCAGACCGCCGACCTGCTCGAGGCGCTCCGCCGTCGCCGGGGCGAGCGGGAGTCGGCCCGGTTCTCGGATGACGACGCCGCGGCCCACCCGTCGGCCGGGTCGATCCGCATCATCGACGTCCCTCTCGACGACTTCGGACTCCCGGAGGGCTCGACCGAGTCGGCCCCCGAGGCGGATCACGACGCGACCCCCGACGCGGGCTCCTCGCCGCTGTACCCGATCGCAGGGGCTCCCCGCACGGGTCGACCGCGTCGCCCCGGCGCCATCCCTCCCGTCACCCCCCTGCCGGCCGGTGGCAAGAAGGGCCGTGGACGCGCCTCGATGCCGAGCTGGGACGAGATCGTCTTCGGTGCCCGGTCGGACGACGACCAGTGACCGGCAGTTCCTGACCCTAGGTCAGCGCGCGTAGGCCGCGAGACGCCGCAGCGGCACCTGCGTCTCGTCCGACGACCAGCTCCCATGCTGGCCGATCATCGAGCCGGCGACTCCCCCGGTGGTGCGACCGTCGTAGTAGACGACGCCCCGGCGCGCCGCGACCAGCACGTCGCCGATCCGCGGCAGCACGTCGGGGTGCACGGGTCCGAACCAGTCGGCCTCGACGGCCTGCTCCCGGGTGACGACCCAGGCACGCTCCGATTCGGCGTCCCGCCAGGCGGCGAGCGTCGCGGCCCGGCGCTCCTCCGACGCATCGGGCTCGAAGTGCAGCTGAAGACACCGCGGCTCGCCGGCGACGTGCCGGACCCCGTCGACGAGCTCCGGCCGGTCTCCGAAGACGATGCGGCGGCGTTCGCCGACGTCGAGGATCCCGTGATCGGCCGTCACGAGGAGGCCCGTGCCTGCGCCGAGTCCGTCGCCGAGACGACGGATCTCGGCGTCCAGCTCCTCGAGCGCCGTCGTCCACTCGGGCGACTCCCACCCCGCCCGGTGGGCGATCATGTCGAGCTCCGGGACGTAGAGATACACCAGGGAGGCGCGGGTCGACTCCGCCAGATCGCGCGCCCGGTCGAAGCGGTCACCCATCGACTCGGCCGAGACGTACGTCGCGCCGGAGAGGATCGCCTCGGTGAGCCCCGAGGCGGCGTAGCGCCTCGGACCGACCGCGAAGCTCGTCACCCCGGCATCGGCCGCCCGCTCGAAGACCGTGCTGCTGCGCTGCCACACGTCGGGCCGCATGCCGGAGTCCCAGCCGGAGAGCTGCTTGACCACCCGGTCTCGATCCGCATCGAGGACGGAGTACCCCACGAGACCGTGCTCGCCGGGCAGGACACCGGTCATCAGGGTCGTGAGTGCGGCGGCGGTCGTCGTCGGGAATCCCGACCAGATGCTGCCCCCCGGCGCGGCCGCGAGGGTCCGGGCATGGCCCTTCCGGGCACCGAGCGCCGAGCTTCCCAGGCCGTCCACGAGGAGGACGATGGCCGAGACGGCCGGCGGGAGACGGAGGGGATTGTCGGCCCCGGCGAGAGAGGACACCACCGCCGGCAGCACGTCGGCGAGGGTCACGGCGTGCGGGGGGCGCCCCGGTACGATGGACGTCATCGGCACCAGTCTGCCACAGCCGAACCATCCATCCGAGGTGCTTCGCGCCTCCTGCCCCTGAGAAGCGCATGACGACGACCGACACCCTCTCCAGCCCCGACGACGGCGAACGCATCGAGGACATCGACGTCTCGCTCGAGATGCAGGGATCGTTCCTCGAATACGCCTACTCGGTCATCTACTCGCGTGCCCTGCCCGACGCCCGTGACGGCCTCAAGCCCGTGCAGCGGCGCATCCTCTACCAGATGTCCGAGATGGGCCTGCGTCCCGATCGCGGTCACGTGAAGAGCGCTCGAGTGGTCGGCGAGGTCATGGGCAAGCTGCACCCGCACGGCGACACGGCGATCTACGACGCGATGGTCCGCCAGGCGCAGCCCTTCACCATGCGCGTGCCGCTCATCGACGGACACGGCAACTTCGGCTCGCTCGACGACGGCCCGGCCGCGCCCCGGTACACGGAGGCCCGTCTGGCCGAGGCGTCGCTGGCCATGACGCAGAGCCTCGGCGAGGACGTCGTCGACTTCGTGCCGAACTACGACAACCAGCTCATGCAGCCCGAGGTCCTGCCCGCGGCGTTCCCCAATCTCCTGGTCAACGGCGCCAGCGGCATCGCGGTCGGAATGGCGACGAACATGGCTCCGCACAACCTCATCGAGGTCGTGGGCGCCGCGCGGCACCTGATCGACCATCCCGGTGCGAGCCTCGACGACCTGATGGCCTTCGTGCCGGGGCCCGACCTGCCCACGGGCGGGACGATCTCGGGGCTCGCCGGGGTCCGGGATGCGTACGCGACCGGTCGAGGCAGCTTCAAGACGCGGGCGAAGGTCGCGGTCGAGAGCATCACGGCGAGGAAGAACGGCCTCGTGGTCACCGAGCTCCCCTACCTGGTCGGACCCGAGAAGGTCATCGAGAAGATCAAGGACGGCGTCCAGGCCAAGAAGCTCACGGGCATCACCGACGTCACCGATCTCACCGACCACAAGCACGGGCTGCGTCTCGTCATCGGCATCAAGACGGGTTTCAGCCCGCAGGCGGTCCTCGAGCAGCTCTACCGCTACACGCCGCTCGAAGACGGCTTCAGCATCAACAACGTCGCCCTCGTCGAGGGACAGCCGCGCACGCTCGGTCTCAAGGAGATGCTCGAGGTCTACGTGGCGCACCGGGTCGAGGTGGTGACCCGTCGGACGCGCTATCGACTCGCGAAGAAGGAGGACCGCCTCCACCTGGTCGAGGGTCTGCTCATCGCCATCGTCGACATCGACGAGGTCATCCAGGTCATCAGGACGAGCGACGACACCGCCGCGGCCCGGGCTCGCCTCCGTGAGGTGTTCGACCTCAGCGAGATCCAGGCCGAGTACATCCTCGATCTGCAGCTCCGCAGACTCACGAAGTTCAGCCGCATCGAGCTGGAGGCGGAGCGGGACGACCTGCTGGCCGCGATCGCCGATCTGCGGGCGCTGCTGGCCGACAAGCGTCGACTGCGGGCCCTCGTCTCCACCGAGCTCGGCGAGATCGCCGAGCAGTTCGGGACCCCGCGCCGGACGCTGCTCACCGAGGCGGCGCCGAGCGTCGCGACCGTCGGTCGAGGCGGGAAGAAGGCACCCGTGCTCGAGATCGCCGACACCCCGACCCGGGTCTTCCTCTCGACGACCGGACGCATCCTGCGGGTCGATCACCAGGACCCGGAATCGGGGGCTCCCACTCCCCCGGCACGGCGCACGAAGCATGACGCCATCCTGTCGTCGATCGACACGACGAGCCGGACGGAGATCGGCGCGGTCACCTCGCTCGGGCGCCTCATCCGGTTCACCCCGGTCGATCTGCCCTCCGTGCCCCCCACCTCGGTGCAGCTCGGCGCCGGCGTGCCCGTGCGCGACTACATCGGTCTGACCGACCGGGGCGAGCGCGTCCTCGCCCTGGTCTCGCTGACGGCGGACCGAGCCATAGCCCTCGGCACGGCTCGTGGCGTCGTCAAAC
Source organism: Frigoribacterium sp. Leaf263 (assembly GCF_001422285.1). Classification (GTDB taxonomy): domain Bacteria; phylum Actinomycetota; class Actinomycetes; order Actinomycetales; family Microbacteriaceae; genus Frigoribacterium. The sequence goes on along the minus strand of NZ_LMMO01000003.1, from coordinate 695,310 downwards.
GCGTCTCCCCCGGGCAGTACCCGTCACGGCCCGACTTCCCCGTGATCACGCTGAAGAAGGGCGACTCGGTCGTCGGCGTCGCCCAGGGCGCCGACGACGACGAGCTCGTCTTCGTCTCGTCGTCGACCCAGCTGCTGAGGTTCCCGGCGGCGACGGTCCGACCGCAGGGGCCCGCCGGTGGCGGGGTCGCCGGGATCAACCTCCCCGACTCGTCGACGGTCATCTTCTTCGGTGCTGTCCCCGCCGGCCACGACGCCGTCGTCGTCACCGTGTCGAGCAGCGCTTCGACCATCGCGGGCACCGATCCGGGCCGAGGGAAGATCAGCGCCTTCGACGAGTACCCCGGCAAGGGGCGCGCGACGGGCGGGGTCCGTTCGCACGCCCTGCTGAAGGGCGAGGACGGGCTGACACTGGCCTGGGTCGGGCCGGCCCCGGCCAGAGCGGTCGGGACCGACGGCGGGGTGCGAGAGATCCCCGCCGACACGTCGCGCCGCGACGCCTCAGGTGTTCCCCTGTCGGCTGAGATCGGGTCCGTCGGGGCCTCCGTGGCCCACATCACCGACTCCGCGACCGGTGCCGACGCGGGTGCCGACGCCCCCGACGCGACGACGGCGCCCGTGACGGGCGACGAGGCGTAGATCGATCCGCTCGTGCGGCGGACGGCTCTCATGCCACCCGTCGCACGAGACCGTCGACCGCGTCGGCGGGAGCTGCGGCTCGGTCGGCGTCTGCGCGGGTGTCAGACGTCGATGCGGTCGCGACTGAGACCCGCGCCGTCGATGATGAACTCCTTGCGCGGGGCGACCTCGTTGCCCATCAGGAGCTCGAACACGCGCGCCGCATTCTCGGCGTCGTCGACCTTGACGCGTCGCAGCATGCGGTTCTGACGCTCCATCGTCGTCGTCCGGAGCTGCTCGGCGTCCATCTCACCGAGACCCTTGTACCGCTGGATCGGATCCTGGAACTTCTTGCTGGTGCGCTTCAGCCCGGCGAGCACCCCGTGGAGCTCCTTCTCGGAGTACGTGTAGATCGTCTCGTTGGGCTTGCTTCCGGGGTGCATGACGACCACGCGATGGAGGGGCGGCACGGCCGCGAAGACCCGACCCGCCTCGATCATCGGACGCATGTACCGGAAGAAGAGCGTCAGGAGCAACGTGCGGATGTGCGCACCGTCGACGTCGGCGTCGCTCATGATGATGACCTTGCCGTACCGAGCCGCGCTGAGGTCGAAGGACCGGCCGGACCCCGCGCCGAGGACCTGGATGATGGAGGCGCACTCGACGTTCGAGAGCATGTCGCTGACCGAGGCCTTCTGGACGTTCAGGATCTTCCCCCGGATGGGGAGAAGAGCCTGGAACTCGCTGTTGCGAGCGACCTTCGCCGTCCCCAGCGCCGAATCCCCCTCCACGATGAAGAGCTCGCTGCTGGCGACGTCGTTCGAGCGGCAGTCGACGAGCTTCGCGGGCAGCGAGGAGTTCTCGAGGGCGTTCTTGCGTCGTTGCGTCTCCTTGTGGGCGCGCGCGGCGATGCGCGACTTCATCTCGGCGACGACCTTGTCGAGCACGAGGGCCGTCTGCGCCTTGTCCTCGCGCCGCGTCGAGGCGAAGCGCTCGGCGAACTGCGTGGCCACGACGTTGGCGACGATCGCCCGGACCGCGGGAGTGCCGAGGATCTCCTTCGTCTGCCCTTCGAACTGGGGTTCGGGCAGTCGGACGGTCAGGACGGCGGTCAGACCGGCGAGCACATCGTCCTTGTCGATCTTGTCGGTGCCGACCTTGAGTCGACGGGCGTTCTGCTCGACCTGCTGCCGGAGGAACTTCAGGAGGCCGGCTTCGAACCCCGCCTGGTGCGAACCGCCCTTCGGCGTCGAGATGATGTTGACGAAGCTGCGGAAGACGGTCTCGTAACCGCCGCCCCAGCGGAGCGCGATGTCGACCTCGCACTCGCGGGTCAGCTCGGTGGCCACCATCGCACCGCCGTCCGTCAGCACCGGGACCGTCTCGGTGTACGACCCCGTTCCCGTCATGCGCCAGGTGTCGGTCACGGGCGCGTCGGGAGCCAGGAACTCGACGTACTCGCTGATCCCCCCGTCGAACCGGAACGTGCTCTCGAGAGGGAAGCCGCCGTCCGTCAGCGATCCGGGCCGCTCGTCGCGGATCCGGAGCGTGAGACCCGGGATGAGGAAGGCCGTCTGGCGCGCGCGGCCGGTGAGGTCGTCGGGCTGGAAGGCCGCGCCGCGGGTGAAGATCTGACGGTCGGCCCAATAGCGGATGCGCGTTCCGGTGACCCCGCGCTTCACCTTGCCCGTCTCGCGGAGGACGCTGCCGGACACGAACGGGGTGAACGGGGCGTCCGGCGTCGGCTCGCCGTCGTCCTCGAAGGTACCCGGCTCGCCGCGACGGAACGACATGGCGTAGGTCTTGCCGTTGCGGTCGACCTCGACGTCGAGCCGCTCCGAGAGGGCGTTCACGACGGAGGCTCCGACGCCGTGCAGACCTCCGGAGGAGCCGTACGAACCGCCGCCGAACTTGCCTCCGGCGTGCAGCTTCGTGAAGACGACCTCGACGCCGGTCAGTCCCGTCTTGGGCTCGATGTCGACCGGGATGCCCCGGGCGGTGTCTCGGACCTCGACGCTGTCGTCGGCATGCAGGACGACGTCGATCGAGTCTCCGTGCCCCCCGAGGGCCTCGTCGACGGAGTTGTCGATGATCTCCCAGAGGCAGTGCATGAGACCGCGGGAGTCCGTGCTGCCGATGTACATGCCGGGTCGCTTGCGGACCGCCTCGAGGCCCTCGAGGACGGACAGATGACGGGCCGAGTAGTCGGACGTGGCCAATGGGTGCTCCTGACGCGTGCGGGCGACCGCGGACGGGGAATTCCGGAGGCGGTGGCCGGGTTCAATGGTAACGAGGGGCACCGACACGGTCGCCCCGACACTCTCTCGTCATCGAGCAGCTACGCGATGAGCGAAATACGTCCGAATGTCTCACCTTCGTCTCGTGGGCGTGTTTTGATGAGTGTCACGTATCCACAGCACCACCGTCAGGAGGAGCACCCCATGACTCAGATGGCCACCGACCAGACCGCCGTCGATGAGCTCGGCTCCCGCTACCAGCTCAGTGCGGCAGACCGCTGCGACAGCTGCGGAGCCCAGGCGTACATCCGTGCGACCCTGGCAACCGGACAGCTCTTCTTCTGCGCACACCACGGCGCCAAGTTGAAGGACAAGCTGCAGCCGACCGCGATCGAGTGGCTCGACGAGAGCTCGAAGCTCTCGGAGCACTGATCCAGGGCTCTACCCGGCGATCACGACGGAGAAGCCCGCATCCTCACCGAGGATGCGGGCTTCTCCGTCGTCACATCGCCTTGAAGGACCGCTCGAGGTTGTCGGCGATCACCCGTTGCGATGCCGCGGCGTAGCGATCGAGCTTCTCATGCGCCTCGGTGATCGCATAGGAGATGCCCCGACGCGAGAGCGCTGATCTGAGGACCCTGTCGGTCAGTGCCGGGTTCAGAGGCAGCAACGGACCCTTGAGCTGTGTGCCGAAGGACGTCCCCCGCACGACGCCCTCGTGTCCGTCGGCACCGTTGCCGCCACCGTGGACGACGCTCGCGAAGGGCTGCGAGCCCGTGCCCAGCTCGAGATGAGCGGCATGATCCTCGAAGCCGAAGAGCGTGAGCTCATCGCCGCCGTAGGTCGTCGTCACCTGGAAGTAGTTCGTCCGACGAGGGGCTCCTCGTCGGACCAGCGCGTCGAAGAAGCCGACCCCGTCGACCGTCTCGCCCTCGACCGTGACGACTCCGCGCGTCAGGAGTTCGAGCCCTCCGCCGACCGCGACCACGGGTACCCCCGACTGAGCGAATCCCTCGAGGGACTCACGGAGACGTGTCGCGTCGGCGCTGACGGCTCGGACTCCGGAGAGCGGACCGTGACCGAGCACGACGACGTCGGCCACCATCGGCACACCGTCACCGACCCGGTACTCGGTCACCTCGGACGCGATGCCCGCTCGGCGGGCTCGCTCCACGAGCGTCGTGACGTTCCCGCGGTCTCCGCTGACGCCGAGCTCCTCAGGGTAGAGGTGGACGATTCTCAGGACATCGTCGCTCACGCGCTCTTCTCCAGGTCGGGGTGGCCCAGGATGCGGCGTGCCAGCATCATCTGCTCGTAGTTCGTCACGAAGTGCTTCGTCTTGTCGCTGGGTGAAGGCAGGGCCCGCATCAGTCTGATCGCCTTCGAGATGTCCTCTTCGATCACGTGGACGGGGATGCCCTCGTGCTCGAGCCGCAGCGCCAGCTGCCATGCCTTGGCACCCGCCAGGACGTCGACGTGGTCGAGGTGCGAGAAGTCGATGTCGTAGATCCACGAGATGTCGGGGGTGCCCTCATCGATGGCCAGCATCACCTGCTCGACGCCCTGCGGGAGAGCATCGAGGTTCATCTGCAGACTGGCTGCGTTCTTGAACATGATGAACTCGGCGTCGTCCGTGCCGAGGGACATGCGCTCTCCGCGGCCGTAAGCCGGCTTCATGCCGTCGAACGCCCGAGCCGCCGCGACGGCGTCGATCGATCCACCGAGCACGACTGCCGCGGTCTGAAGGGCCGCCGCGGCGTCGACGGCGTAGTGCAGACCTCGGGCGGGGAGCTGGACCTCGACGGTCACTTCACCGACGCGGATCGTCGCTGCGGCGCCGTCGAGGGCGACGACCTCGGCCTCGGCGGCGAGAGTCTGGTCGGCGCTCCGCGTGAAGTCGTTCGCGTTCTGCAGACCGTTGGGCGACGCGGCGACGATCTCGGGCGACGCACCGAAGCGGGTGACGGTCTGGCCGGGGCGCGCCACGTACGGCCCGAGGTGCTGGTCGTCGCGATTGGTGACGACGGCCTGCGAGGCCAGAGCGGCCGTGTCGGTCATCATCGTGCCGACGCGCTCGGTCTCGAAGAAGCGGTACAGCTGATCGACCTGGACGTTGAGCATCAGCACGGTCGAGGGGTTCAACGACTTGGTCAGCTCGACGGCGAAGGCCTCGTCGACCTCGATGACCCCGATGTCGTGCTTGACGTCGCCGAACGGCGTGACCTCGCGGAGGAACGCCGAGGCGATGCCCTGGGGGAGGTTGGCCCCGGTCGGATTGGTGAACACCGAGAGACCGTGGGCTCGCAGCGTCTCGGTCAGCATCATGGTCGTGGTCGACTTGCCGTTGGAGCCGAGCACGAAGACCACGCCACGCTCGAACTGCGACGAGACGTGCGTGAGGAAGTCGGGTGCCAGTGCCAGAACAGTTCGGCCCGGGTAGGCGGAGCCACCGCCTCGGAGACGCGCGACAGCGCGGACGAGCCTGCCCGCGAGAACGGGGACGACGTACTTCACGGTCTACTCGAGGTAGTCGCGGAGCGACTGCGATCGCGACGGGTGGCGCAGCTTGGCCATCGTCTTCGACTCGATCTGACGGATCCGCTCGCGGGTCACGCCGAAGGTGTCGCCGATCTGGTCGAGGGTCTTCGGCATGCCGTCGCCGAGTCCGAAGCGCATGCGGATCACGCCCGCCTCGCGCTCCGACAGGCTGTCGAGCAGCGACTCGAGCTGCTTCTGCAGCATCGTGAATCCCACGGCGTCGGCCGGGACGACCGCTTCGGTGTCCTCGATGAGGTCGCCGAACTCGCTGTCGCCGTCCTCACCGAGAGGCGTGTGCAGCGAGATGGGCTCTCGCCCGTACTTCTGCACCTCGACGACCTTCTCAGGCGTCATGTCGAGCTCGCGTGAGAGCTCTTCGGGAGTGGGCTCGCGTCCGAGGTCCTGCAGCATCTGACGCTGCACCCGAGCGAGCTTGTTGATGACCTCGACCATGTGGACGGGGATGCGGATCGTGCGGGCCTGATCGGCCATGGCGCGGGTGATGGCCTGACGGATCCACCAGGTGGCGTAGGTCGAGAACTTGAAGCCCTTGGTGTAGTCGAATTTCTCCACGGCCCGGATGAGGCCGAGGTTGCCTTCCTGGATGAGGTCGAGGAACTGCATGCCGCGCCCCGTGTAGCGCTTGGCCAGGCTGACCACGAGTCGGAGGTTGGCGCCGAGCAGGTGGCTCTTCGCGCGCTGACCGTCGCGGGCGACCCAGCGGAGCTCGCGCTCGAGCTCCTTGCTGAGCCCGGTGCTCGCGGCGAGCTTGTCCTCGGCGAAGAGTCCCGCCTCGATGCGCATCGCGAGCTCGACCTCCTCCGCGGCGTTCAGCAGGGCGACCTTGCCGATCTGCTTGAGGTAGTCCTTGACGGGGTCGGCCGTGGCTCCCGTGATGGTGGTCGAGTAGACCGGCATCTCGTCGTCGTCGTCCTGCGAGATGACGAGAGCTCCTGTGGGAAGGACCTCGGGTGCCTTGTCAGGGGTCTCGGCGTCGGCCTCGACGGCGACCTCGGGCGACTCGGCGTCGTCGTCGGCCGGTGCCTCGTCGGCCGCCTTGGCGGCTTTGGGCGCCGCCTTCTTGGCGGGGGCGCGCTTCGCAGGCGCCTTCTTGACGGGGGTCTCGACCGCGACCTCGGTCGTGTCGGTCGCAGTCTCGTCGGAGGCTGCGGTCGCTTTGCTGCGGGTAGCCATGCGATCACCTTTCACATCTCGTCGCTCGGTCCGGGCTCGACGCTCGTGGTCGAACGACCGGAACCGTCGAACCTCGACCGGCAGAGGATCGCGTCGGTCGATTTCGGGCAGTACTAGGACCCATGTCAAGTCTCGGAGCGAAGGCGGGCCTCAGCGAGGCGGTGACATCGGGGTACGAGAAACGAACGGGTCCGTGCTCCATTATTGCACGCCCTGAGGGGGCGCGCCGACCGGAGGCCTGACTCCGCGTCAGGGTCGGCGACCCCGCCTCGTCCGCCACCGGCGCATGACGGCGACCCAGATGGGGGCGACCTCGATCCCCTCCTCGCGGTGGAGTCCCGACCGGGTCCGGCGTCGCTCGACGACGAGGCCGATGACCCCGGCGCCGACGACCACGTACTGGACGAGGAAGGCCACGCGGAACGACTCGAAGGCGAACACGTCGCTGGCGGCCCCCGACGCGACGCGCGCCGCGTCCAACCGGTCGAGCACGACGCCGATGAGGAACATCATCACGAAGCTCGCCAGGAAGCCGCCCACGTTCACGATCCCGTTGGCCACCCCGAGGCTCCGCAGGGGGTTGAAGCTCCGTGCGAAGTCGAAGCCGATGATGGACCCCGGGCCGCCGACCCCCAGCACGATCACGAGCACGACGGCGATCCAGGGCGGCGGAGTCCCCGGCCAGGCCAGGACGACGGCCCAGACGACGCCCATGGCGGCGACTATGCCGAGGACGAGGTTCGACCGGCGCAGGGGGAACCTCGCGACGAGCAGACCCAGGATCGGCCCTGCCACGACCCCGGAGGCCACGAGGACGGCCAGCAGACCCGACGCCTCCCCCGATGACAGCCCGAGGCCCCCCACGAGGAACGGCACGCCCCACAGGAGGCTGAACACCGTGCCTGACGACTGCGTCACGAAATGCGACCAGAACCCGAGTCGGGTCCCCGGGCGGCGGGCGCTGTCGACGAGCTGGCGGCCCGCCGCCGCCCATGTGGTCGCCGTCGTCGGCGCCGCCGCCCCGTCGGGCGATTCCGAGACGAGCACGACGACGACGACCACCGCCACGACCGAGAGCGCGGCCGCGCTGACGAAGGCCGGCGACCAGCCCGCGCCGTGGAGGACGATCGACAGGGGCACGGCCGAGAGGATCTGCCCGAACTGCCCGATGTTGCCCGTCCACTGCGACACCTGGGGCAGGATCGGCCCGCGGAACCAGGACGGCAGGAGACGGATGACCGAGATGAACGTCATCGCGTCGCCGGCACCGACCAGCATGCGGCCCACGATGGCCATGCCGATCGCCGGCGGGGCGAAGGCGACCACGAGCTGGCCGGCTGCGAGCAGCACTCCGCCGGTGACGATGAGGGCCTTCGGCCCGACCTTGTCGAGCATCACGCCGACCGGGATCTGGAGCCCGGCGTACACGATCAGCTGGACGACGGCGAGGGTCGAGAGCGTCGACGCGGACACGTCGAAGAGCCCCCGCGCCTCGACGCCGGCGACTCCGAGCGACGACCGCTGCAGCACGGCGACGATGTAGGCGAAGACGGCGGCGCCCCAGACGAGCCAGGCGCGGGACGAGTTCACCCGACGAATCTACCGTGGCGGACGGACGACGGTCAGCCCACCCCGGCACGGATCGAGGAGGTGCGGCTCAGTCCGTCGAGTCTCCGTCGCTGCGTCGGGCGAGGAACTTCTCGAGCTCCGCCGCGAGAGCGTCGGCGCTCGGCACACGGCCGTCCTGATCGGTCAGCGGCGACGGGAGGGGGTTCCCCTCCATGTACGTGTCGTGTCGCTCCTCGAGGGTGGAGACGAGTCTCGAGAGCTCCGTGTTGCCGTGCACCTGCTCCTCGACCTTGGCGAGGAACTCCCGCCCCTCCTCGCGCAGGCGGTCGGTCGGGAAGATGAGCCCGGTCGCGGCGCTGATGCTCGAGAGCGCCGCCACCGCGGCGTCCGGGAACTCCGTGTCGGCGAGGTAGTGGGGCACGAGCAGGACGAAGCCCGTCGTCGGGTGGCCGTCTCTACCGAGCCGGTGCTCGATGAGGTGCAGAGCGTTGGCGGGGGCCTGCGTGACGGGTTTCCAGACGGAGAGCGTCTCGATGAGGTCGACGCGGTTTCCGCTGACGGTGACCCCGATCGGCCGGGTGTGCGGAACGGGCATCGGGATGGCGTGCACCCAGGTGGTGGTCGCCACCCGGTACCGCTCGACCAGCTGCACGACCGCGGCGGTGAAGCGGTTCCACTGGAAGTCGGGCTCGAAGCCCGACAGCAGGAGGAAGGGCTGACCGATGTCGTCGCTCATCAGGTGCAGCGACAGCCGAGCGACGGACACCTCGCTGATGTGATCCTGATCGAAGGTGAAGACGGGGCGGCGGGCGCGGTAGTCGAGCAGCTCGTCGGCGTCGAAGCTCGCGAGCAGGGTGTTGTCGAGGGAGTCCAGCATGTACTCGGCCAGCTGGCTCACGGCGGAGCCGGCGTCGGCGAAGCCCGTCAGGGCCGCGACGAGCGGCAGCCCGTCGGGGACGTTCGGGGCGTCGGCGGAGAGGTCGTAGAGTCCGGCAGGGTCGTGCATGACGTCCAGCCTAGGTACCGGCGACCCGAACCACGGCCCGTCGCCACGTGCCCTGAGCGAACAGAGCCGTGGATACCATCGGGGCATGACCGTTTCGATCCTGACCACCAGCACGACCGCAGCCACGGACATCGAGGGCGACGTCCTCGTCGTCGGCGTCCGCAAGACCACCACAGGACCCGAGCTCGTGCTCGACGTCGACGGCCTGTCGGACGTCCTGTCCTCGCTGGGCGTCACGGGCGCTCGCGATGAACTGGTGCGCCTGCCCGGATCGGCCGTGCGCGCCTCCTCGATCGCCCTCATCGGGATGGGGGACGCCGTCGACGCCGAGGCCGTCCGATACGCGGCCGGCTCGGCCGTCAGGCAGCTCACGGGCGTCGACCGTGTCGTGCTCGGTCTGCCCGTCGCCGGAGCGCACGAGGCGCTGGCCGCACTCGAGGGCGCGGCCATCGCCTCCTACGAGTTCGACGCGTTCCGCTCGACGTCCGCCTCCGAGTCGCGACGCCACGCGCGGGACATCGTGCTCGCCACGTCCGAGCCGGTCGACGCGTCGATCGTGAAGCGCGCCACGGCGATCGCGACCGCGGTGCACACGGTCCGCGACCTCTCGAACACGCCGCCCCAGCAGATGTTCCCCCAGGCCCTCGCGGACAAGGCGCTCTCACTCGCCGAGGGGACCGCGCTCGAGGTGACCGTGCTCGCCGAGGAGGAGCTCCTCGCCGGGGGCTTCGGAGGCATCCTCGGCGTCGGACAGGGATCGAGCCGTGGACCGCGTCTGGTGAAGGTCGAGTACAAGCCCGCCGGAGCCGCCAAGCACCTGGCCCTCGTGGGCAAGGGCATCACCTACGACACCGGCGGTCTCTCTCTGAAGCCGGCCGGCTCCATGCTCGGCATGAAGGACGACATGACCGGCGCGGCCACCGTCCTCGCCGTGATCGCAGCCGCCGCCGAGCTCGAGCTGGCCGTCCGCCTGACGGCGTGGCTGTGCATCGCGGAGAACATGCCGAGCGGCACGGCCATCCGGCCCGACGACGTCCTCACCATCCGAGGCGGCACGACCGTCGAGGTCACGAACACCGACGCCGAGGGCCGGCTAGTCATGGCCGACGGGCTCGTCGCCGCCAGCGAGGAGCAGCCCGATGCGATCATCGACGTGGCCACCCTCACGGGGGCGCAGGTGGTGGCCCTGGGGATGCGGACCGTGGGCGTCATGGGCAACGACGAGCTCGCATCGCGCGTCGTGGGGATCGCCGACTCCGTCGGCGAGACGTTCTGGCGCATGCCCCTGCCGGGCGAGCTGAAGGCCCGCCTCGCGTCGGACGTCGCCGACCTCGTGAACGCGACCCCCGGCAACACCGCGGCGGGGATGCTCCTCGCCGGCGTGTTCCTGAACGAGTTCGTGGGCGTCAAGGAGGGCACCGAGACGGCGCTCCCCTGGGTCCACCTCGACATCGCGGGCCCGTCCAACAACAAGGGCGGCGGCTACGGCTACACGGGCAAGGGTTCGACCGGTGTTTCCGTGAGAACCCTGCTAGAGCTGGCCTCCGAGTTTTCGGCCTCGTAGTAGGGTCGTGGAGGCGGGAGAATCCCGCAGAACACGGTCCCTGAACGCCGGCCGGACTCCACGACACGATGGAGGCCGTCGGGTGGTGCGTCGTCAAGACCATGACGACGCGCACCCGCCCGGCGCGGGGCACCTCCGAACGCACGAGGGAGTTGCTGGGTGTCGGAACAGAATTTTGACCTGGTCGTGCTCGGCGGCGGCAGCGGTGGATACGCTGCGGCGCTCCGGGCGACCGAGCTGGGGCTGAACGTCGCGCTCGTCGAGAAGGACAAGGTCGGCGGCACATGCCTCCACCGCGGCTGCATCCCGACGAAGGCGCTGCTGCACTCGGCAGAGGTCGCCGACGTGTCACGCGAGTCGGCGAAGTACGGCGTCCACACGGACTTCCACGGCATCGACATCCCGGCGGTGACGAGCTACCGCGAGGGCGTGGTGGCCAGCAAGTACAAGGGCCTCCAGGGGCTCCTGAAGGCCCGCAAGATCACGACGATCGAAGGGGAAGGTCGACTGACGTCCCCCTCGACCGTCCAGGTCGGCGAGACGACCCTCAAGGCGAAGAACATCGTCCTGGCCACGGGCTCGTACTCCCGGAGCCTGCCCGGTCTCGAGATCGGCGGGAAGGTCATCACCAGCGAGCAGGCCCTCGCCCTCGACCACGTCCCGAACAAGGTGGCCATCCTGGGTGGCGGCGTGATCGGCGTCGAGTTCGCCAGCGTCTGGAAGTCCTTCGGCGCCGAGGTCACCATCATCGAGGCCCTCCCCCACCTCGTCCCCAACGAGGAGGAGTCGATCAGCAAGCAGTTCGAACGCGCGTTCCGCAAGCGCGGCATCGAGTTCTCGCTGGGTGTCCGGTTCCAGAGCGTGACCCAGAACGACGACGGCGTGGTCGTCACGCTCGAAGACGGCAAGACCTTCGATGCCGACCTCCTCCTGGTGGCCGTGGGTCGGGGGCCGTCGACGGCCGGTCTCGGCTTCGAGGAGGCCGGGGTGACCGTCGACCGCGGCTTCGTCATCACGAACGAGCGTCTCGCGACCTCCGTCCCCGGCGTCTACGCCGTCGGCGACATCGTGCCCGGTCTGCAGCTCGCCCATCGCAGCTTCCAGCAGGGCATCTTCGTCGCCGAGGAGATCGCCGGGCTCAAGCCCGTCGTCATCGAAGACGTCAACATCCCCAAGGTGACGTACTCCGACCCCGAGGTGGCCTCCGTCGGCCTCACCGAGGCGAAGGCCTCGGAGAAGTACGGCGGCGACAAGATCACGAGCTACGACTACAACCTGGCGGGCAACGGCAAGAGCCACATCATCGGCACGGCCGGATCCGTCAAGGTCGTCCGCGTCGTCGACGGTCCCGTCGTCGGGGTCCACATGATCGGCGCGCGCGTCGGCGAGCTCATCGGAGAGGCGCAGCTCGCCGTCAACTGGGAGGCCTACCCGGAGGACATCGCTCCCCTGGTCCATGCGCACCCCACTCAGAACGAGGCTCTCGGTGAGGCGATGCTGGCTCTAGCCGGCAAACCGCTTCACGCGATGTAGCCCCACCCGCACTTACACACACAAAGACACACAATGTCGTCAAAGGAGTTCCACGAATGAGCGAATCCGTCAACCTCCCGGCACTCGGTGAGAGCGTCACCGAGGGTACGGTCACCCGCTGGCTGAAGAACGTCGGTGACCGCGTCGAGGTCGACGAGCCGCTGCTCGAGGTCTCGACGGACAAGGTCGACACCGAGATCCCCTCGCCCGTCGCCGGAGTCATCGAAGAGATCCTCGTCCCCGAGGACGAGACCGTCGAGGTCGGAACCGCCCTGGTGCGCATCGGCGACGGCGGCTCCGACGCTCCCGCCGAGCCGGCCGCCGAGGATCAGGCCGAAGCACCGGAGTCGTCCGCGGAGACCGGCGACGACGCGGAGGAGGCAGAGCTCCCCTCGTCGGCTGCCCCCGCTCCCGGCGAGGACTCCGAGGCCTCGGCCCCCGAGCCGGCACCCGCCGCCGACCCCGCGCCTGCCGCCAGCCAGGCCGCGCCTCCGCAGGCCGCGCCGGCCGTCCCCGCCGCCGCTCCTTCGGCCCCGGTCGCTCCGGCGGCCGCCGCTCCCGCGCCGGCCGCGACTCCCGCCGCCGCTGCTCCGGCCGCCGCAGCGGCACCGGCTGCTCCGGCTCCGGCCGCCGACTCCAACGCGACGGCCGGCTACGTGACGCCGCTCGTCCGCAAGCTCGCCAACGAGAAGGGCGTCGATCTGTCGAGCATCTCGGGCAGCGGCGTCGGTGGACGCATCCGCAAGGAGGACGTCCTCTCCGCCGCGGAGGCCGCCGCGAAGACGACGGAGGCGCCATCCGCAGCCGCTGCTCCGGCCCCCCTCGAGATCTCGCCCCTGCGCGGCACGACCGTCCCGATGACGCGCCTCCGCAAGGTCGTCGCCGAACGGGCCGTCCAGTCCATGCAGGCCATGGCGCAGCTGACGAGCGTCGTCGAGGTCGACGTCACCAAGGTGGCCTCGTTCCGTGACGCCAACAAGGCGGCGTTCCTCGAGAAGACGGGCAACAAGCTCTCGTTCCTGCCGTTCTTCACCCTCGCTGCGGCGGAGGCCCTCCAGGCCCACCCGAAGCTCAACGCGACCGTCGACGGCGACTCCATCGTCTACCCGGATCACGAGAACATCAGCATGGCCGTCGACACCGAGCGCGGTCTGCTCACGCCGGTCATCAAGAACGCCGCAGACCTCGACCTGGCCGGCATCGCCGGTCAGATCGCCGATCTCGCTCAGCGGACGCGCGACAACAAGCTGAAGCCCGACGAGCTCGCGGGCGGCACCTTCACCGTCACCAACACCGGGTCGCGCGGAGCGCTCTTCGACACTCCCGTCGTGTTCCTGCCCCAGGTGGCGATCCTCGGCACCGGGATCGTGGTCAAGCGCCCCGTGGTCATCAAGGCCGACGGCGGTGAGGCCATCGCCATCCGCTCGATGGTCTACCTGGCCCTGTCGTACGACCACCGCATCGTGGACGGCGCGGACGCCGCGAGGTTCCTCGTAGCGGTCAAGGACCGCCTCGAGGCGGGCGACTTCACGGCGAAGCTAGGCATCTGAGTCCGGCCCGTCACCGACGGGCTGTGATCTCGCGGAGCCGCCAACCGGCCTCGGTCCTCACCACGAGGACCGAGGCCGGTTCGTCGTCTCCGGTGGTCGCCGTGAAGAGCACGCTCTCCCCCAGTCGCTGCGTCTCGGCGCCCAGCCGGATCGGCACGATGACGCCCTCCGTGGCGCCCGGGTCCCGGAGCAGCACGGCGTCCCGATCCTCGAGGGGTGAGCCCGCGTGGTCCACGGCCGCGAGACAGGAGGGCGTGACGTCTCTCAGGCACCGGGCCCGCGCCTCCAGCAGGAGGCCCGCTGCCGCGGCGGCGTCGTCACCGCGGATGACCTGATCGACGCCCGTCGGGTCTCGCGGCGACTCGTCGGGCACGGAGGTCGCCTCGGTCTCCGGCGGCTCCTCGGCGCCCGGCGTCGTCGGCGACGGAGCCGTCGACGAGGAGGATGCCGCCGGCTCACCGCCGGCGGGTCCTTCCGCGAGGTTCAGAGCCGCCACCGCACCGACCGAGACGACCAGGGTCGCCGCCACCACCCGGAACCGGGGCCGGATGCCTCGCAGCCGCTCACGGAGGGTCGTCGAGCTGCGAGAGACCCACCAGGCGGCGGCTCGCTCCACCAACGCGCTCTCGGGAAGCACGGACGCCCAGGCCGGCAGGGCGCCCTCGGGCTCCGCTGGACTCCCCGTCGCCGGCCGCCGGTCGATCTCGCCGAAGACGGTCGGGAGGGGCTGCGGAGCCCCGAGATCATGGGCCCACTCGAAGAGCTCCTCGGGGGTGCTCGGTGGCGTGCCGCCCCCGGGGCGCCCATCGAGCTGCTCGGCGACGAGAGCCCACAGGTCGCTCACCGCGGGATGCTCGCGATCGGGCGACCGCACGACGATGCCCCGACTCAGCCCGAGGAGCACGGGCGCCCCGCGATCATCGATGGCGACATCGCTCGCCGACAGGCCCGCGGGCACGATGCCGCGGGACGCCAGGTGAGCGAGCGCCGAGGCCAACGGCACCACGAGCGTCACGGCCTCGCCGCGTTCGACGACCCCGCGCCCGGTTAGCCAGGCGTCGAGCCGGACCGGGGGCGCGCCCCGCGTGACCACCACGACCCTCCCCTCGTCGTGGAACACGTCCAGGATCTCGGCGACGTGCGGATGCTCGGCCGACCCGAGCACCGCGGCCTCGACGAGCGCCTCTCGGGCGGACGCCGGGGAGGCGCGGAGCAGGACCGCCTCACCGGAGCCGGTGACCGACGTCCACCACTCGGACGGGGCCGGTCCGTCGACCTCTCGAGCCTCGTAGGGCCCCACGGTGGTCGTCGACATGGCTCGATCCTGGGCTTCCGCGATGACGAGCCGCGCTCTCTGGCAAGGCATCTGGGGATCCTCGAGCCTGCGACGTGACCGGGGAGGACTCATGACGGCGGACGACCCCGTATCCTGTGTTCATGGCACGACGTAAGTCTTCGGAGAACACGACCCCGAAACCGCCCAAGGAACCGGGCCGTTTCAAGCAGATGTGGCAGGTCTTCCAGATGACCCGCCGGATCGACAAGACGGCTCTGCCCGTGATGCTGGCGGTGCTGATCCTCCCCATCCTCCTGGGCGTGGTCGCGGGCCTCTTCCTGTCCGAGGGCAGCATCCTGGCGCTCGTCCTCTACATCGTCGTGGGCGTCATGCTCGGCATCCTCCTGCTGCTGATCGTGCTCGGCCGTCGTGCCGAGCGCGCCGCCTACTCGCAGATCGAAGGCCAGCCGGGCGCCGTCGGCGCGGTCATGAAGAGCGGCCTCCGCCGAGCATGGCGTGCCAACGAGATGCCCGTCGCCGTGCAGGGTCGCAGCCAGGCCGCCGTCTACCGTGCCGTCGGCAAGCCGGGTGTCGTCCTGATCGCCGAGGGTGCCGCCGGTCAGACGAAGCGCCTCGTCGACGAGGAGCGTCGCAAGGTGGCGAGGGTCCTCCCGAACGTGCCGATCACGGTCCTGCACGTCGGCCCGGACAGCGATGCGATCCCGCTGCACAAGCTCGCCGGTCGCATGAACAAGCTCAAGAAGGCCATCAACCGCAACGAGGTGCTCGCCGTCGGCAACCGCCTCCAGTCACTGGGTCAGAACGGTCTCCCGATCCCCAAGGGCGTGGACCCGTTCAAGGTGCGCGCCGGTCGACCCCGCTGACCTGCGCATCCCATTCGGGTCGCACCGCCGCTCTCCCCGGAGGCGGCGGTGTCGTCTCTCCCCCGGTCAGACCCGCACGAGGATCGTGCCCGCGATCCGATCGTGCAGGCCTCGCTGATCCAGATCGAAGACGACCGCGGGGATGACGAGCGCCACGAGAGCGGTGCGGACGATCGGACGCCAGACCCCGAGGTAGCCCCCGGCCATCCGGACGACGCGCATCCGCAGAATCAGATGTCCGATGGTGCCTCCGAGAGTCACCAGGAACACGATCTGCACGACGACGAAGACCAGCGTGATGGCGATCCCCTCGCCGCCGAAGAACGCGAAGGCGACGACGTAGGCCAGGGCCCAGTCGATGGCGATGGCGGCGACGCGACGGCCGAGTCGCGCCACGGACCGGGGTCCGTGCTCGGGGAGGCCGAGTCGACGACCGGGCCAGGCCTGCGGGCCCTGCCCCGCGCCTCCGGCCGGGTCGTGACCGTTCGACGGGGTGCGGGGCGTCTGGGGCATGCCCCGAGCCTACCGATCGGCGCAGCCGTAACATGCCGGAAACATTGAGGACACTACGTCGAAACGGCCCCTCAATAGCCTCGTCTGAGGCTGCAGCCGTGGCCTGTCCGTTCCAGCCAAGCCCATTGGAGAGACATCTCGTATGTTCACTGATTCTTCCGAGGTGCTGAAGTTCATCAAGGACACCGACGTCAAGTTCCTTGATATCCGCTTCACCGATCTTCCCGGTGTCCAGCAGCACTTCAACATCCCCGCCTCCACGGTCGACGAGGAGTTCTTCTCCGTCGGACAGCTCTTCGATGGATCGTCCATCCGTGGCTTCGCCTCGATCCACGAGTCGGACATGCAGCTCATCCCGGACGTCACCACCGGCTACGTCGACCCGTTCCGTGCCGAGCGCACGCTCATCCTCGTGTTCGACATCTTCAACCCGCGCAACGGCGAGCTCTACAGCCGCGACCCCCGACAGGTCGCCAAGAAGGCCGAGAAGTACCTCGCGTCGACCGGCATCGCCGACACCGCGTTCTTCGCCCCCGAAGCCGAGTTCTACATCTTCGACGACGTCCGCTACGAGGTGAAGCAGAACGCCAGCTTCTACAGCGTCGACAGCGAAGAGGGCGCCTGGAACACCGGCCGCGTCGAAGAGGGCGGCAACCTCGCCAACAAGACCGCGTACAAGGGCGGCTACTTCCCCGTCAGCCCGGTCGACAAGACTGCGGACCTCCGCGACGACATCAGCCTCAAGCTGATCGACGCGGGCCTCGAGCTCGAGCGCGCGCACCACGAGGTGGGCACCGGCGGTCAGCAGGAGATCAACTACAAGTTCGACACGATGGTCCACGCGGCGGACGACATCCTGAAGTTCAAGTACATCGTCAAGAACACCGCCGAGCTCTGGGGCAAGGTCGCGACCTTCATGCCGAAGCCGCTGTTCGGCGACAACGGCTCGGGCATGCACACGCACCAGTCGCTGTGGAGCGAGGGCAAGCCCCTCTTCTACGACGAGAACGGCTACGGCGGTCTCTCGGATCTCGCCCGCTGGTACATCGGCGGTCTGCTGAAGCACGCTCCCGCCGTCCTGGCCTTCACGAACCCGTCGATCAACTCGTACCACCGTCTGATCCCGGGCTTCGAGGCTCCCGTCAACCTCGTCTACTCGGCCGGCAACCGCTCGGCTGCGATCCGGATCCCGATCACGGGCACGAACCCGAAGGCCAAGCGCATCGAGTTCCGCGTACCGGACGCCGCCTCGAACCCGTACCTGGCGTTCGCCGCGCAGCTGATGGCCGGTCTCGACGGGATCCAGAACCGCATCGAGCCGCACGAGCCGGTCGACAAGGACCTCTACGAACTCCCCCCGGAGGAAGCCAAGAACATCCCCCAGGTCCCCGCGTCGCTCGACGGTGCGCTCGACGCACTCGAGGCCGACCACGAGTTCCTCACCAAGGGCAACGTCTTCACCGAGGACCTCATCGAGACCTGGATCGCGTACAAGCGCGAGAAGGAGATCCTCCCGATGGCCCAGCGCCCCCACCCGTTCGAGTTCGAGCTGTACTTCGGCGTCTGACCCGGACAGGTCTCACGAGGCCCGTGCCCCCCAGGGGTGCGGGCCTCGTGGCGTTCCCCGCACACGTTCCCACCGGGCCCCCACGGTCGCGAGGTGCGCGCCGGGCGCCGTGCGCGACCGAACCCGCCGTGCACGAGCGGACCCGATTCAGCCGGTGGGCTCGGGGGTCTCGTCGAGTCCGTAGAAACCGCGCTCGAAGACCGCACGGGAGCGCCTCGTGGCGGCCAGGTAGTCCTCTTCGAGGCGCGTCGCCGACCCCGGCGGGTACTCCATCAGTCGAGCCACGCCCTCGAGGAGGCGCCGGTCCGTCGGCAGGACGTCGGACGTCCGGGATGTCCACAGCACGACGGCCGACCGAGCGCGTGACGCGATCGTCCAGGCGTCATGGAGCTTCTGCGCATCGTCGTCCGTCAGGAGACCGGCCTCCGCTGCCGCGGCGAGGGCGTCGAGGGTCGACGGCGTCCGCAGCCCCGGCACCTCGTGGGCGTGCTGGAGCTGGAGGAGCTGGACGTACCATTCGACGTCGCTGAGCGAACCGCGCCCGAGCTTGAGATGACGAGACGGCTCGGCGCCTTTCGGAAGTCGTTCCGCTTCGACCCGGGCCTTGATGCGCTTGACCTCGCGCACCTCCTGCTCGGAGATCGCGGTGGGGTACCGGACGTCGTCGGCCAACGCCATGAAGTCGGACGCCAGCTCGTCGTCGCCGGCGACCGCGCGGGCGCGGAGAAGCGACTGGGCCTCCCAGGTCAGCGACCAGCGGGCGTAGTAGGCGCGGTAGGAGGACAGCGATCGGGCGACGGTGCCGTTCTTGCCCTCCGGTCGCAGACCCGTGTCGAGGTCGAGGGGCACGAGGGCATCGGAGGTCAGCCGGTTCATCTCGCTCACCACGGCCAGGGCCCGGCGGTGCGCCGAGCCGTCGTGGTCGTCGGCGGCACGGTAGACGAAGAGCACATCGGCATCGGACCCGAACCCGAGCTCCTCGCCGCCGTAGCGCCCCATCGCGATGACGGCGAACTCGAGATCGCCGGCGTCGCGCCGAGCGAGGGCCAGCGCGCCGGAGATCGCGGCGGTCGTCACCGCCGACAGCCCGCGGGCGAGCTCGTCGATGCTGAGCAGGCCGAGGATGCCGCCCATCGCCAGACGGAGGATCTCCCGTCGACGCGACTGGCGGAGGACGGCCGCGGCGGCGTCGACGCCCGAGTGGCGCGCGACGGTGGCCTCGGCCTCGGCGAGGAGCGTGCCGAGCGCTCGAGGTCGCAGCTCGTGGTCGTTCTCGAACCAGGCCGCGGCCTCGGGGATGCGGTCGAGGAGATCGGCCACGAACCGCGAGTTCGACAGGACGGTGGTCAGCCGATGAGCAGCCCCGGAGGAGTCCCGCAGCATGCGCAGGAACCAGTACGACTCGCCGAGTCCGTCGCTCAGGCGTCGGAACGCGAGCAGCCCCAGGTCGGGGTCGGTGCCGTCGGCGAACCACTGCAGCATGGCCGGCAGCAGGTGACGCTGGATGCTCGCGCGCCGGGAGACCCCCGCGGTCAGGGCGGCGATGTGCCCGAGGGCCCCGCGCGGGTCGACGAAGCCGATGACGGCGAGGCGCGCCGCGGCCTGGTCGCTGCTGAGCCCGAGCTCCTCCTCCGGTCTCGCGGCGACGGCCGACAGGAGGGGCCGGTAGAAGAGTCGCTCGTGGAGGGTCCTGACCCGCCGCCGGACGTCGTGCCACGTGCTCACGAGGTCGCCGGCCGTGGCGCCGAGGCGGGTCGATCTCGCCAGCACGCGCAGCTCGCCCTCGTCGACGGGCATGAGATGGGTCCGTCGCAGCTTCGAGAGCTGGATGCGGTGCTCGAGGAGACGGAGGAGGCGGTAGTCGCGATCGAACTCGGCCGCCTCGGCACGACCGACGTACCCGCGCCGGGCGAGCGCGCCCAGGGCGTCGAGGGTGGCCCTCTGGCGGACGTTCTCGTCGGCCTGACCGTGCACGAGCTGCAGGAGCTGGATCGTGAACTCGATGTCGCGCAGTCCGCCCGGACCGAGCTTCAGCTGGCGGTCGACCTCGTCGGCCGGGATGAGATCGGTCACCCGTTCGCGCATGCGCTGCACGGACTCGACGAAGTTCTCGCGCGAGGCCGCCGCCCAGACGAACGGGGCGATCCGCTCGACGTAGCGGTCGCCGAGCTCGCGGTCGCCGGCGAGAGGACGGGCCTTGAGCAGGGCCTGGAACTCCCAGCCCTTGGCCCACCGCTCGTAGTAGGCGATGTGCGATTCGAGGGTCCGGACGAGGGCGCCGGCCTGCCCCTCGGGGCGGAGGTTCGCATCGACCTCCCACAGCTCGGTCTCGAGGGAGAGCTCGGAGACCGCTCGCACGGTGTGGACGGCGAGGCGGGTGGCGATCTCGACGGCGCGGCCGTTCTCGAGCCCGTCCGCCCCCTGCGCGACGTAGACGACGTCGACGTCGCTGAGGTAGTTCAGCTCTCTCGCACCGGCCTTGCCCATCCCGATGATCGCCAATCGCGTCCGTTCGACGTCCTCGGCGGGGAAGGCGACCTCCCGACGGGCGATGCCGAGCGCCGCCTCGAGGGCAGCGCCCGCGAGGTCGGCCAGCGCCGTGGCCACGAGGGGCATCACGGCGAGAGGGTCGGGTGCGTCCAGGTCGTACGACGCGAGCTGGAGCAGGTTCCGCCGGTATCGCACCCGCAGGGCGACCCGCGCCTCGTCACCCACCCGGTCGCCGACGGCCTCCTGCAGGTCGGCGACGTACTCCGCTTCGGACGGCGGCTGCGTCAGGGAGGTGCGGAGCGCCTCCGACTCGGCCGGTCGTCGGACGAGGAAGTCGGCGAGCCCCGAGGAGGCGCCCAGCACCACGACGAGGCGGGGACCGAAGCCGTCCGCCAGCAGGGACTCGACCGTCGGCCGATCGCGGTCGATCAGACGATCGAGGTGGAGCAGTGCCGCGTCGGGATCCGGGCATGCCGCGAACGAGGGCAGGAGCGCCTCGACGGCCGGTGTCGACACGGCGAGCTCGGCGAGGCGGTCGCGCGCCTCGCCGAGCCGGGAGAACCCGAGTCGAGCCAGCTCGGACAGAGCCGCGGCGGGACGGGGCATGGGTCGGTGCTCAGAGCATCTCGAGGTTCGAGCGCAGCTCGAACGGAGTCACCTGAGCCCGGTAGGCCTTCCACTCCTGACGCTTGTTGAGCAGGACGTAGTTGAAGACCTGCTCCCCCAGCGTCTCGGCGACGAGCTCGCTGTCCTCCATGATGGACAGCGCGTGGTCGAGACTCGCCGGCAGCTGCCTGTACCCGAGGGCGCGACGCTCGGCGTCGCTCATGCCCCAGACGTTGTCCTCCGCCTCGGCGGGCAGCTCGTAGCCCTCCTCGATGCCCTTGAGGCCGGCGGCCAGCATGAGCGAGAAGGCGAGGTAGGGGTTCGCCGCCGAGTCGATGGCGCGGTACTCGACCCGGCTCGAGTTGCCCTTGTTCGGCTTGTAGAGAGGGACCCGGACGAGAGCCGACCGGTTGTTGTGGCCCCAGGTGACGAAGCTCGGGGCCTCGTCGCCGCCCCAGAGGCGCTTGTAGCTGTTGACGAACTGGTTGGTGACGGCCGTGATCTCGGGAGCGTGCTTCAACAGACCGGCGATGAACTGGCGCCCGATGGTCGAGAGCTGGTACTCGGCGCCGGCCTCGTAGAACGCGTTCGAGTCGCCCTCGAAGAGCGACATGTGGGTGTGCATGCCCGAACCGGGGTGCTGACTGAACGGTTTGGGCATGAACGTGGCGTAGACGCCCTGCTCGATGGCGACCTCTTTGATGACCGTCCGGAAGGTCATGATGTTGTCGGCGGTCGTCAGCGCGTCCGCGTAGCGCAGATCGATCTCGTTCTGTCCGGGGCCGGCCTCGTGGTGGCTGAACTCCACCGAGATGCCGAGGTCTTCCAGCATGCGGACCGAGCGGCGACGGAAGTCGTGCGCCGTGCCTCCGGGGACGTTGTCGAAGTACCCGGCGGAGTCCACCGGCTGAGGACCGTCATCGCCGACCTGCGCGCTCTTCAGGAGGTAGAACTCGACCTCGGGATGCGTGTAGAACGTGAAGCCCCGATCGCCGGCCCGGGCCAGGGTGCGCTTGAGGACGTTGCGCGGGTCCGCCACGGCGGGCTGACCGTCGGGTGTCGTGATGTCGCAGAACATCCGGGCGGTGGGGTCGATCTCACCACGCCACGGCAGGATCTGGAACGTGGTGGGGTCGGGCTGCGCCAGCACGTCGGCCTCGTACGAGCGGGTGAGGCCCTCGATGGCGGATCCGTCGAAGCCGATGCCCTCGGCGAAGGCCCCCTCGACCTCGGCGGGCGCGATGGCCACCGACTTGAGGGTGCCGATCACGTCGGTGAACCAGAGGCGGATGAACTTGATGCCGCGCTCTTCGATCGTTCGAAGAACGAAGTCTCTCTGCTTGTCCATTCACGGCCTTTCTGCTCGCCGTCCAGGCTAGTGGACGCACCGGGTGTCGCGAGGGTCGCCGCTCCGGCGGGGATCAGTCGTCGGCGGCGTCCTCGGCATCGAGACGCGCGTTGCGGGCCTTGATGGTCTCGATGGCCTTCGCCGCCTCGTCGCGCGTGGCGTACGGGCCGGCACGGTCGACAGCGGGCGACACCTTGCCCTCTTCGACCTCGTGCGTCTTCGTGTTGAACCAGAACTCAGCCATGCGGGAAGGCTACCGCCCGCCGGCCGGAGCCGCCCGGAGACGCCGTCAGCGGCGCGGAGGCGCCACGGGCGCGGGCCGACGGCCCGGTGCTCGACGGGCGAGCAGCGACGAGACGAGCGGCGAGAGCAGCATCACGAGGATCCCGGCGATGATGACGAGCGAGCCCACGACCATGAGGGCGATGACGATGGCGACCATGTCGTCGATTCTCGCCTGTCGACGGGACCACGGCAAGCGGACGCGCCCGCCCGACGACGCGCCCCCTAAGCTGGTCGACATGCCTCGGGACCTCGACGGAACACTGACTCCGGGCCGGATCTCAGCGCAGCGTCCGGTCCCCGCGTCCATCCCCCGACCCGAGTACGTCGGCCGGAAGGCACCGAGCCCCTACACGGGCGGCGACGTGTACGACGCCGAGACCGTCGAGCTGATCAGGGCGAGCGGGCGCATCGCCTCGCAGGCCATCGACGCGGTCGAGGCGGCGATCCGCCCCGGCGTCACGACCGACGAGCTCGATCGCGTGGCCCACGAGTTCGTCGTCTCGCACGACGCCTACCCGTCGACCCTCGGCTACCGGGGGTTCCCGAAGTCGATCTGCACCTCGGTGAACGAGGTGATCTGCCACGGCATCCCCGACGACACCGAGCTGGTCGACGGCGATCTGATCAACATCGACATCACCGCCTTCGCCCACGGCGTGCACGGCGACCTGAACCGCACCTTCGTCGTCGGCGAGGGCGCGCCGGCGACCGTCGATCTCGTGGATCGCACTCGCGAGGCCCTCCGCCGCGGCATCAAGGCGGTCGCGCCGGGCCGCGAGGTCAACGTGATCGGTCGGGCCATCGAGTCGTACGCGAAGCGCTTCGGCTACGGCGTCGTCCGCGACTACACCGGCCACGGCGTCGGTCGGGCCTTCCACTCGGGCCTGATCATCCCCCACTACGACGCGCCCCGGTACGACGACGTCATGGAGGTCGGGATGGTCTTCACGATCGAGCCCATGCTGACCCTCGGGGGCATCGACGCCGACATCTGGTCCGACGACTGGACGGTCACGACCCGCGACAAGAGCCTCACCGCGCAGTTCGAGCACACGCTCGTCGTCACCGAACGCGGTGCCGACATCCTCACCCTGAGCTGACGCTCACCCCTCCACCCCCGGAAAGGAACCACCCGTGTCACAGAAGGCAGTGGGCATCGACATCGGCGGCACCGGCATCAAGGGGGCCATCGTCGACCTCGAGTCCGGCGAGCTCCTCACCGACCGCATCAAGAAGCCCACCCCCGCCGGCGGTGAGCCCGACGACATCGTCGCCGTGGTCAAGCAGATCGTCGACGAGCTCGGGGTCGACGACGACGCCATGCCGGTGGGCGTGTGCTTCCCCGCGGCGATCATGGACGGCACCACCCTGTCGGCGGCCAACGTGTCGAAGAAGTGGATCGGCTTCGAGGCCGAGAAGCTCTTCGAGACCACCCTCGGCCGGGACATCCACTTCGTCAACGACGCCGACGCCGCCGGTTACGCCGAGACCCGTTTCGGCGCCGCCCGCGGAGTCAAGGGCCTCGTCATCATGACGACCCTCGGGACCGGCATCGGGACGGCGCTGATCAACGACGGCGTGCTGATCGTCAACGCCGAGCTCGGACACCTCGAGATCGGCGGCAAGGACTACGAGACGAAGGCCTCGTTCGCCGCCAAGGAGCGCGACGAGCTCACCTGGAAGCACTGGGCCAAGCGCCTCCAGAAGTACTACTCGCACCTCGAGGCCCTGCTCTACCCCCGACTGATCATCGTCGGCGGCGGCGTCTCGAAGCACCACGAGGAGTTCCTGCCGCTTCTCGACCTCCGGGCCGAGATCGTCCCGGCGACGCTGCGCAACAACGCCGGCATCATGGGAGCCGCGGCTCTGGCCGCCTCGTCGAACCCGGTCGGCTGACGATCGGGCGCACCGCCCACGACGCGAGAACACCCTGCTGCAGGAGGCGCGCCTCCTGCAGCAGGGTGTTCTCGCGTGAGGCGAACGGGCCGGCTGATACGCCGGGTTCTGTCTCGATGCTCACGCACCGTGGACGGCCATCTCTCTCGGAACTGCGTCGCCGCAGCTCTCCAGCGGTCTACCCGAGGACTCGGCGAGCAACCTCGACGCCCTCTGTCTGACCTTGCTCCGGGCGAGGTTTACCTAGCCGGTCGGTCACCCGAACCGCTGGTGGTCTCTTACACCACCGTTTCACCCTTACCCCGGTCGCACCTCGCGGTGACGACCGTGGCGGTCTGCTCTCTGTTGCACTGTCTCGCGGGTTGCCCCGGGTGGGTGTTACCCACCGCCCTGCTCTGTGGAGCCCGGACGTTCCTCGGCGGCACGGGCGGACCCGTGCCGACGCGACCGTCTTGCCGACCCGTTCGCCCCTACAGCCTACCGGCCTCGGGCCGGGCGACGCGAGCGGCCGCGGAGGAGGGTCAGATGCCGGACTCCTGCGTGCGGACGAGCACCGCGTTGCTGTCGGGGCAGAGCAGGACGTCGTAGGCGGAGGCCGATCGCACGGCGGCGAGATCGCTGCCGGTGAGGGTCACGCCGCTGGCGCTCGACACGCCTCCGCGCAGGAGGGACGCGCCGACGCCGTAGCGCTCGCGCTGACGTTCGTAGAGGGCCAGCAGATCGCCGGGGACCCGCGCCGCGAGGGTCTGCCGGTCGGCGGCCACCTGAGCGCGCTCACGCTCGAGCCCGGCCAGCGACTCGTCGCGCGACGTGGTCGCGTCGGCGCGACGACCGTCGATCTGGTCGAGCTCGCTCTGGGTGAGACGGGCGACGGCGCCGAGGCTCTCGACGCGCTCCATCACGTCCATCTGGAGGTCCTCGAGGTCGGAGGTGCGCCGGGCGAGGGCGGCCAGCTCGCCCTCGAGCGCCTGCACGTCTTTAACGGACGACGTGGAGGCGAGACGCTGCGTGTCACGCGCGACCCGCGCCTCGACGACGGACACGTCGGACTCGATGCGCTTCAGCTCGACCTCGGCGTCTTCGAACGCGCCCTGCTCGGAGGCGAGACGGCTGCGGAGGCGGGCTGCGTCGCCGTCGATGGTCGCGAGGACGGCGATCTCGGGGAGGTTGCGGGCCTTGTGGGCGAGCTGCTGCAGGGTCGTGTCGAGCTTCTGGAGATCGAGCAGCAGGGCCTGATCGGCGGGGCTGGCGGTCAGCGGCATGCGTGGCCTTCTTCGTGTCGGTGCGGATGGTCGGAGGACGGGGTGCCGAGGAGGCGCGGCGTGGGCGGGCGGTCGGGCGTCACTGCACGACGGTGAAGTCCCAGGGGTCGGTGCGCAGGTCGCTGAGCGTCACCTCGACGTCGTCGAGGGCCTCGCGCAGCTGGGCCGCGGCGGTGTCGAGCCAGAGCCACTCGGCGGCCCAGTGGGACACGTCGATCAGCGCGGGCCCGCGACCGAGGAGCATGAGCTCGCGGGCGTCGGAGGCGGGGTGATGGCGGAGGTCGCTCGTGATGAAGACGTCGGCGGACCGGACGGCCGGATCGTCGAGGAGGGAGTCTCCGGCTCCGGCGCAGAGCGCCACCGTCTCGACGAGGCGTTCAGCGGACCCGGCGACCCGGATGCCGGAGGCGGTCGGCGGGAGCACGTCGCGGAGCATGGTCGCCAAGGCGACGAGCGGGACCGGCTCGGCGATTCGCCCGACGATCCCGAGGCCGGTCGTCGGGGTGCTCCCCGCGGTGATCGGTCGCTGGTCGAGGAGGCCGAGCTGGTGCGCGAGCACCCGGGAGGTGCCGGTCTCGACGACGTCCGCGTTGGTGTGAGCCGCGACGAGCGCGCAGCCGCCCCTCACGAGACGGGCGATGACGGCCCCCTTGGTGGTGTCCTCGGACACCGTGCGGGCGCCGCGGAACAGGAGCGGGTGATGCACGAGGAGGAGGTCGGCATCCAGTCCGAGCGCCTCGTCGACCGTGTCGAGGACGGCGTCGACGGCGAGGTGGATGTGGGTCACGGGCCGCTCGGGATCGCCGACGGCGAGCCCCGGGGAGTCCCAGGACTCGGCGCCGCTCAGCGGCCAGAGGCGTTCGACGACGGCGGAGACGGAGGCGAGGGTGGACACCCCGTCAGCCTAGTCGCGAGACGGGCGACGGACCCCGGTGAGCAGGACCGCGACGACCAGTGCGGAGACGGCCGCGACGAGGAGGGCGAGGGCCACCGCCGCGCCGGCCGCGGGGCCGGAGCCGCCGATGCCGGAGACGAGATAGCCCTGCCAGGCGAGTGCTGCCACGACGGGCGACAGCACGCCGAATCCGAGGACGGCGGCCACCACGACGGCGGCCACCACCGCGATCGGACGCCGACGCTCGACGACGGACGCGTCCTCGGCGCGCGCCGACACCGCCATCGTCGCGACGACCGCGGAGAGGGCGCCGATCACCGGGACGGCCAGCGTCGCCACGACGGCGGTGCCGAGGGACTCCCCCGCCGCCACGGCCAGGATCAGGGCGAGGAGCACGAGGACGCCTGCGCCGACGACGGCGATGCGGAGCGCTCGGCCCGTACCGGCGACGAGATCGCGGAGACCGGGGCCCTCGGAGACGGCGGGACGGGTCGGGGCCTCAGCCTCGGCCTCGGATCCGGAGACCACGGGGGTCTCCTTCGCCGGACCGGTGACGTCGGCGACCGGGGCGGTCGACGTCTCGCGGGGCGCTGCGGCGGGGGCCTCGGCGGCGGCTCCGACCTCGGCCTCCGGCTCGGCCACGGCGTCCGGCTCGGCCACGGCGTCCGGCTCGGCCACGACGTCCGGCTCGGCCACGACGTCCGGCTCGGCCACGACGTCCGGCTCGGCAACGACGTCGGCCTCGGCCTCGGCCAGTCGGGCCGCCTCGCGACGCGCGGCGAGGTCGGCCTCGGCCTCCTCGGGGGTGACGATGGGGATGAGGTTCGTGTCGCTGTCGTCGACGTCGCCTCCCGCCGGAGCAGGAGCGCCTGCTCCGATGATATCGATCACGCCCGTGAACCGCAGGCGGGTGCGTTCGAGGACGAGCGCCGCCTCGTCCGTCCCGACGCGGCTGATCTCGCTCTCCCACCGGGCGAAGCGGGCCGCCTCGGCGCGGCGGGCGAGCAGCTGCGCCTGCACCACGGCCATGAGGTCGACCGTCGCGGTGTCCTCGAAGCGCCGGGTCACGAGCCGGGCGAGGACGTCGTCGTCGAGGGTCACGCGCTCCGGCGGCTGCGGCAGATCGGGGCCGACGGGGACGGCGAAGACCGGCAGGGTGATGGCGGACGTGTCGACCGAGTGGCGCGGCGCGCTGACCGGCCGGGGGTCCGGCATCGCCTCGCGGTCGGCCCCGGAGCCGGGATCGGACGCTGTCGGGACCATGATCGGCTCGGGGGCGTCGGCGCGGTGACTGGGGACGGAGGCGGGGCGGGAGGCGATGCTGTCGCGCGCCTCCGGGGCGAGGGTCTGAGACACGGGGTGGAGCTCCTGCGGGGGCGGCGTCGTGGACGGCGCGGGGGTCGGGGTGGGCTCGACGAACGTCGAGCGGAACCGGTGGGCGTCGACCTCGGGAGGCGCGACGGCGTCCGTCCTCAGCAGGTCCGCGTTCTCGGTCATGCGTGGATGGTACGTCCGCGGGGGCTCCGGATCGGCGCGGCTCGCCGTGCCGACCGGGACTAATCCCGGTGAGCGCGGGTGCACGGCATGCCCTCGGCCGAGACGGGGCCGTCCGCGCGGATCAGCGGTCGGCCAGCGCGGCGGCGAGGTAGGGGGCCGTGCGGCTGTGCGGGGAGGCCGCGACGAGCTCCGGCGTGCCGGACGCGACGACCCGCCCGCCTCCGTCACCGCCGGCCGGGCCCATGTCGATGACGTGATCCGCCGCCGCCACGACGCCCATGTGGTGCTCGACCACCACGACGGTGTCGCCCCCGTCGACGAGTCCCTGCAGCTGCGCGACGAGCAGCTCGACGTCGGCGGGATGCAGACCCGTGGTCGGCTCGTCGAGCAGGTAGAGGGTCCGCCCCGTGCGCACACGCTGGAGCTCGGTGGCCAGCTTGATGCGCTGAGCCTCGCCGCCGGACAGCTCCGTGGCCGGCTGACCCAGCCGCAGGTACCCGAGACCGACCTCGCGGAGGGTCTCGAGAGCCCGGGAGGCGGCGGGCACCCCTCGCAGGAACCCGGCGGCCTCGGCCACCGTCATCGCGAGCACATCCGCGATGCTGCGGTCGTTCCACCGCACCTCGAGCGTCTCGGCGTTATAGCGGGCCCCGTGGCACTCCGGGCAGGGGGCGTAGCTGCCCGGCAGGAACAGCAGCTCGACCGACACCGAGCCCTCGCCCTGACAGACGTCGCACCGGCCCCCGACCACGTTGAACGAGAACCGCCCGGCGGTGTAGCCGCGGACGACCGCCTCGTCGGTCGAGGCGAAGACCGACCGGACCGCGTCGAACAGCCCCGTGTAGGTGGCGAGGTTCGATCGCGGCGTGCGCCCGATCGGGCGCTGGTCGACCTCGACCACGCGATCGATCCCGTCGAAGTCCGTCGCGGTGTCGGCCAGGACGCCTCCGACGAGGGTGGACTTACCCGACCCCGAGACGCCCGTCACGGCGGTGAGGACCCCGCGCGGCACCTCGACGTCGACGTCGTGCAGGTTGTGCCGCGAGACCGATCGGAGCGCGAGCACGCCGTCGGGTCGACGCCGCTCGGAGGTCCGGACCGGGGCATCCGACCAGGGGACGAGGAACCGCCTCGTGACCGAGCGCTCGACCTCGGCGAGACCCGCGACCGGTCCGCTGTAGAGCACCGCGCCTCCTTCGCTCCCCGCCCCCGGTCCGACGTCGACGACCCAGTCGGCTCGCCGGACGATGCTCATGTCGTGCTCGACCACGAAGACCGAGTTGCCGCTCGCCCGGAGCTCCTCGAGCACGGCGACGAGGGGCTCGGCGTCGGCCGGGTGGAGCCCGGCGCTCGGCTCGTCCAGCACGTAGACCACGCCGAAGAGCCCCGAGCGCAGCTGCGTCGCGATGCGCAGACGCTGCATCTCGCCCGGGGACAGCGACGGCGTGGCGCGGCCGAGACTCAGATAGCCGAGCCCGAGGTCGTCGAGGACGGTCGTCCGCGCGAGGAGGTCGGAGGCGAGCGTGACGGCGACCTCGGTCACCTCGCCCGACGAGGCGTTCGAGACCGCGGCGGAGGCCGAGGTGAGCGAGGCGGTCGGACGGAGCACGTCTCCGAGCTCCGCCAGGGGAAGGGAGTTCAGCTCGGCGATCGTCCGACCCGCGAACGTGACGGCGAGGGCGGCCCGGGTGAGACCGCTGCCGCCGCAGAGCGCGCACGGACCGCTCTCGACGAAGCGCAGGACCTTCGCCCGCTGGGTCTCGCTCTGCGAATCGGCCAGGGTGTGGAGCACGAACGCCCGCGCGCTCCAGAAGCGGCCCTTGTAGGGCTTGGCGACGCGGTCCCGCTGCGGGACCACCTCGACCACGGGCTGCTCGTCGGTGAAAAGGAGCCAGTCGCGGTCGGCCTGCGGCAGCTCCCGCCAGGGCCGGTCGATGTCGTAGCCGAGCACCGCGGTGACGTCACGGAGGTTCTTGCCCTGCCAGGCGCCCGGCCAGGCCGTGATGGCCCCCTCGCGGATCGACGACGTGGGGTCGTGCACGGCCGACGCCTCGGTGACCTCGTGAGCCACGCCGAGGCCGTGGCATCTCGGGCACGCGCCCGCCGCCGTGTTCGGCGAGAACGAGTCGGACTCGAGGCGGGAGGCGCCCTCGGGGTAGGTGCCGGCACGGGAGAACAGCATCCGCATCGAGTTGGAGAGGGTCGTCACCGTGCCGACGGTCGACCGCGAGCTCGGGGCGCCCCGTCGCTGCTGCAGGGCGACCGCCGGCGGCAGACCCGATATCCCATCGACGTGCGGGGTGCCGCCCTGGGCGATCAACCGGCGCGCGTAGGGGGCGACGGACTCGAGGAAGCGACGCTGAGCCTCCGCGTAGATGGTCCCGAAGGCCAACGAGGACTTGCCCGAACCGGACACGCCGGTGAAGGCGACGATGCTGTCGCGCGGCACGTCGACGTCGACCGAGCGCAGGTTGTTCTCGCGGGCTCCCCGCACCCGCACGAAACCCCGGTCGTGGACGTCGGCGGCTCGGCGGGGGAGGTCGGGAGGGGCGGTGTCGGGCATCCGGTCGATGGTAGAGGAGTGCGGCGACACGGGGCCGGAGCGGTCGGGGCCCGGACGGCGGGGCGGTCGCCCGACGGCGTTGTCGGTGGTCGCTCGTAGCCTGATGCCGTGCCCGAGCCGATCGACAGCTGGTGGGCGCGACGGCAGACGTCGCGCGGTCTCGCCGTGCCCTACCCCGTGGGTTCCTACCGTGAGGCATGGGCGTCGTTCCCGGTGCTCGTCCGGCAGTACCGCCCCGAGCACAACGGCGGCATCGTGCTCAGTCAGATCCCGCCCGCCGCCGACGTCTACCTCTGCTGGCTGTGCGACGCCGGGCACCTCTTCGTCGCCACCCCCGACGAGCAGCGCCACCGACCCGGCCGCGAACGGCGCCGGTCGTCGTGGTGCCCCGACTGCAGCGACCTCGCCCGACCGCGGCCCCTGCCGATGCGCACCGAGGCGGTCGCGCGCCGGGTCGCGGCGACTCCCGCCGTCCCCGCCGTCGATCCGGGTCGGATGACCCCCCAGGCGCCGTCCGCTCCCCCGCTCCCCTCGACGCCGCGGTCTCCCGAACGTGCGGCGAACCTGCGACCGCGAGGGTCGAAGCCGACACGGGCCACGAGGCCGGTGTGCGCCAAGACGCCGACGCTGCCGACCGGCACCGCCTTCACGAGCTCGTGCGCGCCGCCGCCCGCGTCGGCGGTCGAGGCCGAGCTGCGAGCCGGGCTGACGTCGCGACTCGAGTTCGCGGCCGGTCTCAACGCCGTGCGGGTGGCCCGACCGTTCTTCGATCACCTCGAGGTCTGGCCCGACATCGTGCTCTCCGACCTGCGGGTGGCAATCGAGTACGACTCGACGGGACGCCACGGACTCGAGCACGTCGGCAGGCGCGAGGTGGCCGACCGACGCAAGGACGCCGCCCTGCGGTCGGCGGGGTGGGAGGTCATCCGCCTGCGGACGGGACGGCTGCCGATGCTCGGTCCCCACGACCTGTCGCTCTCGGGGCTGACGCGTCAGACCGTCCCGCGGCTGCTGGACGAACTGCGCGCCATCCGGGGGCCGCTGTTCGTCGACGCCTATCTGCGCCCGTAGCCGGGTCGCATCGGCTGCGGGCGTCTACCCTCGGAGGGCCGTCGCCTCGCTCCGCCAGCGCGCATGGCGCCCCCAGGGGTCGTCGACGCCCGCCGCGAGCGTGGCGATGTGCGCGGCGAGCGGCTCGTTGACGGCGAACCACTCCGTCCGGGCGAACCGCCACGCGGCGAACTGATCATGACGACGACGCTCGACCGCCCGGTCGCCCCGTTCGAACGCCAGCACCTCGTGATGCCAGAGACGCCCGAGCCGCTGCCGCGGATTCGCCGTCGTGCCGATCTTGATGCGGTCGTCGAAGCGGATGTAGTAGACGACATCGACGCGCGGCGGCGCGAGGTCGCCGTCGGGCGAGTCGCCCTGTCGCCACTCGCAGACGGCGCACAGCCAGCCGGCAGGCCAGTGGACCCCGAGTCTCGAGC
This sequence comes from Frigoribacterium sp. Leaf263, assembly GCF_001422285.1. GTDB lineage: Bacteria > Actinomycetota > Actinomycetes > Actinomycetales > Microbacteriaceae > Frigoribacterium. Next base: position 662,930 of record NZ_LMMO01000003.1, on the reverse strand, counting down.
CGCAGGCCGCGCAGGGGGCGGGCAGCAGGTCGGTGGTCCCGTCGACCGTCTCGGAGCGCGCCGCGGCCCAGTCGGCGGCGAGGGCCAGGTGCTGTTCGCAGAGCGCCACGGGCGAACCGGGCAGCGCCCTGCCGTCGCAGGCGACGGGGTCGTCGTGGACCGCGCCTCCTCGGCAGGCGTCGGCGGGTCGGGGCGAGCGCGTGTCCATGCCGGCACGGTAGGCCCGACCACCGACAGACGGCGACGACCGGGGGTCAGTCGGGCTCGTGATCGATCCGGAGCCCCAGGGGGTGCGGCCCGAGCAGCAGCCAGACGGCGCCGGCGCCGATGGGGAACAGCACCACCGCGACGGTCCAGACGGTCCGCTCGATCGGGGTCGTGTCGGCCCTCCGGCGCACGGCGCGGACGATGCTCGCCACGATCGCCACGTACACGGCGAACGCGCCGACCGCGAGCACGACCGTGCCCCACTCGCCCCATCCGCTCATCCCCCCAGCCTACGGTGCCGCCCGCGCGGAGCCACCCGCCCGCTTGAACCGCCCGCGCGGAGCCACCCGCCCGGCGCCGCCCGCTCGAGGCCCCTCGCTCCGTGCCGCCTGCTCAGTGCCGCCCGCTCAGCATCGCGAGCACGTCGTCGTAGCGCCCCTCCGCCTCGGCGTCGCGGAGGAACCGCACCCGCTCGACCAGGATCTCGTGGGCGTCCGGCTGCGCCTCCAGCAGGGCCATCGTCTCGTCGAGGTACTCGTCGAGCGGCATCGCCGACGGGTCGTCCTGCTGACCCAGCAGGGTCGTCCGCACCGCCGGGGGCACGAGCTCGATCACCTGGACCCCGGTCGGGGCGAGCTGCACCCGCACGCTCTCGCTGATCGAGTGGATGGCCGCCTTGGTCGCGTTGTACGTCGGCGTGGCGGGCAGGGGGACGCTCGCGAGACCGGACGACACCGTGACGAACGCCGCCCCCGGTCGCGACTGCAGGAACCCGGTCCAGGCGGCGAGCAGACGGATCGGTCCGAGCAGGTTGGTCGTGACCGTCGTCTCGGCCGTCTCGAGGAAGCCCGGCGTCCGGACGTCCTCGAAGCGCATGACGCCGGCCATCGCGATGACGACGTTCGTCTCGGGCCACCGGTGCTGCACCTCGCGCGAGACGGAGACGACGGCGGCGGGGTCGGTCGTGTCGAGCAGGATCGACTCGATGCCGGGCTCGTCCCGGGCGATCTCGGCGAGCAGGTCGACCCGGCGCCCGGCCACGACGACCGTGTTGCCGGCGTCGCGGAGCCGCCGGGCGAGACCGAGGCCGATGCCGGACGTGCCGCCGGGGATGAAAACGGTGTTGCCGCTGATCTTCATGCGATGCTCCTCGTGATGTGGGTGTCGCGACCAGCCTGGGCCGAGGAGGCACGGGTCGGCAGAGTCCGCTCGTCCAGGGATCGGCGGTCCCTGGTCGAGCGCGGGGGCTCCTGGCAGCATGGGCGGATGGACCGCGCCGAGCTCGCCGACTTCCTCCGCCACCGCCGGGAGTCGCTGCGGCCGTCGGACGTCGGTCTCCCCGAGGGCGTGCGGCGCCGGACCCCCGGACTCCGACGAGAGGAGGTCGCCGGGCTCGTCGGGATGTCCACCGACTACTACGCGCGGCTCGAGCAGCAGCGCGGCCCGCAACCCTCCGAGCAGATGGTGGTCGCCCTGACCCGCGGGCTCCGTCTCAGCCTCGACGAGCGGGATCACCTCTACCGTCTGACGGGTCACCACCCGCCCCGACGCGCCCGCGGGAGCGAGCACGTGAGCCCGGCGCTGCTGCGGGTGCTGGATCGGCTCGACGACACGCCGGCCCTCGTGTTGAGCGATCTGGCCGAGACGCTGGCGCAGAACCGTCTCGCCGTCGCCCTGCTCGGCGATCAGCGTCGCCACCGGGGTCTCGCCCGCAGCGCCTACTACCGCTGGTTCACCGACCCCGCCGAGCGGGAGCTCTATCCGACCGAGGATCACGGTCATCAGCTCGAGCTGCAGGCCTCGGGTCTCCGAGCGGCGCTGAGCATGGCGGGAGGCGGCGGGCGCCCGCGGGAGATCGTGGAGGCGCTGCTCGCGACGGGCGAGGAGTTCGACGCCGTCTGGAGCCGACACGCGGTCCACCAGCGCTTCGACGACCGCAAGACCCTCGTCCACCCCGAGCTGGGCCCCATCCAGGTGGACTGCCAGGCGCTCTTCACCGAGGACCAGTCGCAGACGCTCCTGGTGCTGACACCGACGCCGGGATCGCCGGACGCGGAGAGCCTCCGCCTACTCGGCGTCGTCGGCACGCAGCGCTTCGCCGACTGACCGGGGTCGCTCGTCGGCCCGGCACGGCATGATGAGCGGACGACGACGTGACCCGAGGAGACCCCATGCCCGCCCCCGCCTTCCCCTCCGCCGACAACGCCCCTCTGCGGGGAGGTCCGACGCTGCGCTGGGGAGTCATCGGACCGGGCGAGATCGCCGGCGACTTCACCGACGCCCTCCACCGGCACACGGACCAGCGCGTCGTGGCCGTCGCGTCGCGTCGCCGGGAGCGCGCCGAGGCCTTCGCCCGAGACCACGGGGTCGACCGTGCCTTCGACGACGCCGAGGCGATGGCCGCCTCCCCCGACGTCGACGTCGTGTACGTGGCCACACCGCATACGCGGCACCTGCCCGACGCCCTGACCGCGATCGCGGCCGGCAAGCACGTGCTCGTGGAGAAGCCCCTGGCCACGACGGTCGCCGACGCCGATCGCATCGCGGAGGCCGCGGCGGCGGCCGGCGTGCTCGCGATGGAGGCGCTCTGGACGCGCTATCTGCCGCACTCGACGGTCATCGCCCGGCTCCTGGCCGACGGGGCGATCGGCGACGTGCGCCTCGCGACGGCGGACGTCGCCTGGGCCAACGACCTGAGCGCTCCGGGGCGGATGAGCGATCCGGCCCTCGGCGGCGGGGCCCTGCTCGACATCGGCGTGTACGCGTTCTGGTTCACCCAGTTCGTCACGGGTCATCCCGTCGAGCGCTCCGCCACCGGCTCGACCCGAGCCGACGGCGTCGATCTCGACGCGGCCGTCGTGACGCGGACCGCGGAGGGCGTGCTCGCCACGGCCGTGACGAGTCTCCTCGCCACCTCGCCCGGCATCGGCACGGTGGCCGGCTCGGACGGCTCGCTCCGCACCCTCGACCACCTCGTGTTCCCGGCGTCCTTCGAGCTCACGACGGGTCGCGGCACCGCCGTCTGGAGCGACCCGGCCGTCCCGACCGGTCGCGAGGGACTGGCGTACCAGGCGGCTGCGCTCGCATCGTTCGTCGACCGGGGGCTCCGCGACTCGCCCCTCCACGGGATGGCCGACTCGAGATCGATCCTGGCGACGATCGAGGCGGCCCGCGCCTCCCTGACCGTCGTCGACGGGCGCCCGTCCGCCGCTCGCTAAGCTGACGCCATGACGCGAGCCCGAGTGATGATCCCGTTCCGGCTCGTCATCGCCCTGATCGGCCTCGTCGCCGTGGGGACCCAGTTCGGGGTGACGCTGGTCGAGGACTACAGCGTCGTCAACTTCTTCTCGTACTACACCAACCTCAGCAACCTGTTCGCCGTGGTGGTCTTCTCGGTCGGGGCCGTGCGCACCCTGCGCCGCCGACCGGGCAGCCGCGGGTGGGACGTCGTGCGTCTCGTGAACGTCGTCAACATGGTCTTCGTCGGGCTCGTCTTCAACCTGCTGCTCGCCGGGGTCGGTGGCGGCGTCATCCCCTGGGTGAACGTGGTCGTGCACATGCTCGTGCCCGTGGCCGCCCTGATCGACTGGCTCGTCCTGCCGGCCGGTCGGCGCCTCCCCTGGTCCGCTGCGCTGGTCGGCCTCGTGACCCCCGTGGTCTACAGCGTCTACACGATCATCCGCGGCGCGGTCATCGGCTTCTACCCTTACCCGTTCTACGACCCCGCGGCGCAGGGCGGCGGCGGCGGCGTGGCGGTCTACGTCGGCGTGCTGCTGGTGGCCCTCACGGTGCTCTCGTTCGCTCTCGTCGGACTCGGACGCCTCTCCGGACGCTTCTGGAGGGCGCGCCGGGGCTCCTGAGCCGACCCGCGCCTCCTCGCCGGACCCGCCTCTCGAGGCCGACCGTCGGCGACGGCGGTCAGGGGACGAGGAGCAGGCGCAGGCCGAGGACGGTCATCACGACGGCGATGATCGCGTCGAGCACCCGCCAGGCACCGGGCCGGGCGAAGACCGGACGCAGGAGGCGCGAGCCGAATCCGAGGGCCGTGAACCAGACGAGACTGCCCAGCACCGCGCCGACGGCGAACCACCAGCGCAGCTCCCCGGGCTGCTGGTTCGCCACGGAACCCAGGAACACGATCGTGTCGAGGTAGGTGTGCGGGTTCAGCCAGGTGAAGGCGAGGGCCGCCAGGACGGTGGTCGTCACCCGCACCGGAGCCGTCGTCGTGGCGGCCGCGGCGTCGCCGTCGGCGACCACGAGCGCACCGACGGGACGCACCGCCCGGACGGCCGCCAGCACCGCATAGACAAGCAGGAACGCCGCGCCGACGAACCGCACCACGACGACGACCCCGGGGTGCGCCGTGATGAGCGCGCCGATGCCGGCGACCCCGGCGCTGATCAGGACGGCGTCGCTGACCGCGCAGACGATCACGACGGGGAGGACCACGCGGGCGGTCCCCGTCAGTCCGACGCGCAGAACGAAGGCGTTCTGCGCCCCGATGGCGACGATGAGGGCGAGGCTGGTGCCGAAGCCGAGGAGGGCGGTCGGCAGGAGGCTGGTGAGGAGCACGCCGTCGACGCTACGACCCCGGCTCTCATCCATCCAGCTCATGTTCCTGATGCCGCATAAGCTGCTCTGATGCAGCGCTTCACCATCGATCAGCTCGACACGCTCCGCACGATCGTCGACGAGGGCACGTTCGAGGCGGCCGCGCAGCGCCTCCACATGACGCAGTCGGCCGTGTCGCAGCGCATCAAGCAGCTCGAGCGCATCGCGGGCGCGATCCTGCTGCAGCGCACGACCCCGGTGACGCCCACCGCGGCGGGCGACGTCGTGCTCCGCCATGCCCGTCAGATCGACCTCCTCACCGCCGACCTCGTGTCCGAGCTGGGCACGACCGAGGCGGGGGATGCGCCGACGACGCTGCCGATCGCGGTCAACGCCGACTCGTCCGCGACCTGGTTCCTCGACGCGCTCGCCGAGGTCGCGGATGCGCATCCCGTGGTCTTCGACCTCCGACGAGCGGACCAGGATCGCACCTCGGCGCTGCTGCGCTCGGGCGACGTGCTCGCCGCGGTCACCGCGACACGGGCACCCGTGCAGGGATGCACGGCGGAGCCCCTCGGAGTCATGCGCTACCGGGCCGTGGCCAGCCCGTCGTTCGTGGAGCGACGGCTGGGCGGCACAGCCGGCGTCGACCTGCTCGACCGGGCCCCCATGGTCGTCTTCGACCGGACGGACACCCTGCAGCACGACTTCGTCCGCCGCGTGTCCGGGCGCGACCCGCGCGCTCCCCGGCACCACGTGCCGGCGTCCGCCGACTTCGCGCGGGCCGCCGTGCTCGGGCTCGGCTGGGGCATGCTGCCCGAGGCGCAGGCCGTCGACGACATCGCGGCGGGGCGACTGGTCGAGCTCGCGCCCGACTCCCCCGTCGACGTGGCCCTCTTCTGGCAGCGGTGGACCCTCGACTCCCCCCTGCTCGACGCCCTCACCCGGGCGGTCCTGAAGACGGCCCGGCGCAGTCTCCACCGGGCTCGGCCCGAGTGAGCGCGCCGGGCCGCGGGCCCTAGCCGGCGTCCGGCCGCCGCGGGGACTCCGCGTCCGGCGCGGCGTCGCCGTCCGGCGCGGCACCGGTCGGCGGCACCGCGGTCGCTCCGGAGGCGACCGCAGCGGCCGTGGCCGCCTCGCCGGCCGTCGACGTCGCCCGCCCGCGGCCGGCAGCCTCCAGCTCCTCCGCCTCGGCACCCGAGAGCGCCTCTCCCCTGGCCACCATGCCGGCGACGTCGCTGAGCGCGATCTGCGGCAGGAACAGGGCCAGCACGAGAGCCACGGCGATGAACGGGACCAGGTAGGCGAACACCGGTGCGAGCGAGTCCGCGTACGCCTCGACGACCAGCCGGCGGATCGCGTCGGGGAGTTCGTTCAACGCCGCAGGATCGAGCGTGGCGGTCGCCGACGAGGCGTCGCTCGGCGAGGCGCCGGCGTCGGTGAACACCGTCGTCAGGTTCGACGTCAGGCGGCTCGTGAACATGGCGCCGAAGACCGCGACGCCGAGGGCCGCTCCGACCTCGCGGAAGTAGTTGTTCGTGCTCGTCGCGGTGCCGACGTTCGCCGCATCGACCGAGTTCTGCACGACCAGCACGACGACCTGCATGATGAGGCCGAGCCCGGCGCCGAAGACGAACAGGAACACGCAGATCATCGCCAGGGGCGTGTCCGCCGTCAGCGTCGTGAACAGCAGCATGGCGATGCCCGTGAGGATGGTGCCGACGATCGGGTAGATGCGGTACCGGCCCGTCTTCGTGATGAGGTTCCCCGAGAGGATCGACGTGCCGATGAGGCCCGCCATCATCGGGAGCAGGAGCAGACCCGACACCGCCGCGGAGGCGCCCGACGACATCTGCAGGAACGTCGGGACGAACGCGATGGCCGAGAACATGCCGATGCCGAGCACGAAGCCGATCCCCGTCGCGAGCACGAACACCTTGTTGCGGAAGAACGACAGCGGGATGATCGGGTCGTCGGCGCGCGATTCGACGAACACGAACAGGCCGACGGCCACCAGGAAGCCGGCACCCCACGTCCAGGTCTCGCCGGCGCCCCAGCCGTGGTCCGCCTGTCCGCCGAACTCGGTGAAGAAGATGAGGCAGGTCGTCGCGGCCGAGAGCAGGACGACCCCCAGGACGTCGATCCGCTTCGAGGCCTTCTTGCTCGGGAGGGTGAGGGCCATCCAGGCGATCACGAACGCGGCGACGCCGACCGGGATGTTGATGTAGAAGGCCCACTGCCACGTCAGGTGGTCGACGAAGAACCCGCCGAGGAGGGGGCCGCCGATCGCGGAGAGGCCGAACACCGCGCCGAGCGGGCCCAGGTACTTGCCGCGCTCGGACGCGGGCACGATGTCGGCGATGATGGCCTGCGACAGGATCATGAGCCCGCCGCCGCCGAGACCCTGGATCGCCCGGAACACGACGAACATCCAGAAGTCGTCGGCGAAGGCGCAGCCGATGCTCGCGAGCGTGAAGATCGCGATCGCCGCGAGGAAGAGATTGCGCCGACCGAGCACGTCGCCGAACTTGCCGTAGATGGGCATGACGATGGTGGTGGCCAGCAGGTAGGCGGTGGTGATCCAGGCCTGGTGCTCGACGCCGCCGAGCTCGCCGACGATGGTCGGCATGGCCGTCGAGACGATGGTCTGATCGAGGCTCGAGAGCAGCATGCCCGAGATGAGGGCGCCGAAGATGATCCAGATCCGCCTCTTGGTGAGGAGGAACGGCGCGTCGCCCTTCGTGGTGGGTGTGGTGGACGTGGTCATGACGGGCTCAGCGGGCCTCTCGCTCGGTTGTGACGGGGACGGTGGGGGGCGTGAACAGCTGCCGGGCGAGACCGAACCACTCGGCGAGGACGTCGTCGAAGCGCCTCGTGGGGTCGTCGGTCTCGAAGAAGAACTCCTCGACGGCCCGCTGGGTCAGCGACGTGGCGAGGAGGAAGGCGGCCTCGATGCGCCGGTCGTCGGCGGGCAGACCCTCGTGGCGCGCGATCGCCGTGATCACGCGCCGCTTCTGCTCGCCGCCCTGGCGCATGATCGCGGCGAACAGCCGCGGCTCGCGCTCGAGCGCGGCGCGGAACTCGGCGGCGCGGTCGCGCGTCAGCCCGATCTGCTCGACGCGGGCGACGACGAGTCGCGACAGGTCGTCGAACACGCTCGACAACGGCAGGAGGCGCGGATCGCGAGACGACGCCGCGTACGCGTCGAGCGCGTGGTCGTCATCGTCGATGGCCGTCCCGACCACGGCATCGTCCTTCGAGGCGAAGTGGTTGAAGAACGTGCGCCTCGACACTCCGACGGTGACGCAGAGCTCGTCGATCGTGAAGCCGGCCGAACCGCGGGCCGCGGTCAGCCGTCGCGCCTCGGCGATGAGGTCCGCTCGGAGCCGGACGCGTCGGAGGCCAGCCCTGCCGAGCGCCTCGGGAGCCGTGGTCGCCGCGGGGCCGGTCATCGCGCCTCCTGCTCGATCGTCGTCGGATGTGGTCGGCGACGTCGCCGGAGGCTGGATGCCCGACATGCACTATTGCACTCCTCGGATCAGAGTGCAATAGGACTCGCACCGCACTGGCCGTGTGCCGCACCATCCGGGCGGGTGCGCCGTGATGCTGCGAGGATCGACGCATGAACTGGCGCAGGATCCTCAAGGCGTTCCCGACCGTCGTGCTCGTCCTCGACATCCTCATCCGGATCGCCGCCGTCGTGGTGGTCCCCCGCAACCGCCGCCCGAGCTCGGCCATGGCGTGGCTGATGGCGATCTTCGTCGCCCCCATCCCCGGCAGCATCCTCTTCGGCCTGATCGGGTCGACGAGGCTGCCGCAGGATCGCCGCGACCGGCAGCGCGAGATCAACGACCTCATCCTCGAGAACACGAAGGGGCTCGACAACCGCGCCGACACGGTCACGCAGCCGCCGTGGTTCGGCACCGTCGTGCGGCTGAACCGCACGCTCGGCTCCATGCCCCTCATCCCGGGGAACACCGCCCGGCTGCTGCCGGAGTACGCCGAGTCCATCGCCGCCATGACCGCCGCCGTCGACGCCGCCGAGCGCTACGTCCACGTCGAGTTCTACATCTTCACCCGCGACGAGAGCACCTACCTCTTCTTCGACGCCCTGAAGCGGGCGCACGACCGAGGCGTCCGGGTGCGCGTGCTGTACGACCACTGGGCGACGATCCGCAACCCGCAGGGTCGCGTCACCCGCCGGTGGCTGCGCGACTCGGGCATCCGGTTCGAGGAGATGCTCCCGTTCCACCCCACCAAGGGCATGTGGCGCCGGCCCGATCTGCGGAACCACCGCAAGATCGTCGTGGTCGACGGGAACGTCGCCTTCACCGGTTCGCAGAACATGATCGACCCGAGCTACAACAAGCGCGGCAACATGCGGCGCGGTCTGCAGTGGAAGGACCTCATGGTGAGGCTCGACGGCCCCGCCGCCATCGGCCTCAACGCCCTCTTCATCACCGACTGGTACAGCGAGACGGACGAGCTGCCGACCGACACCGACGCCGACGCGGACGCCGAGTCGCCGGTCGACCGCCCGGCCGACTCCGACACCCTCGAGTGCCAGGTGGTCCCGAGCGGGCCGGGCTTCGACGGCGAGAACAACCTGCGCCTGTTCAACGCCCTCGTCTACGGCGCCCAGGAGCGCCTCATCATCGCGAGCCCGTACTTCGTCCCCGACGACTCCATGCTCTACGCCATCACGACCGCCGCCGAACGAGGCGTCGACGTCCAGCTCTTCGCCTGCGAGGTCGCCGACCAGTTCATGGTCTATCACGCGCAGCGCTCGTACTACGAGACGCTGCTGCGCTCGGGAGTGCGCATCTTCCTGTACGAGAAGCCGACCGTGCTGCACTCGAAGCACTTCACCGTCGACGACGACGTGGCCGTGATCGGCTCGAGCAACATGGACATGCGCTCGTTCAGCCTGAACTTCGAGGTGTCGCTGATGGTGCGCGGCGCCGGCTTCGTCGAGGAGGTCCGCCGCATCGAGGACGACTACCGCTCTCGGTCGCACGAGGTCACCCTCGCCGCGTGGTTGTCGCGACCCGCCGGGCTGCAGGTGCTCGACAACGTCGCCCGGCTGACCGCCGCCGTGCAGTAGCCGCGCTGTCAGCCGGCGACGGCCTCGCGCAGCGTCGCCACGATCACCCGCCGGGCCGCGCGCCCGCTTCGCGTCGGCAGCAGCGGGAACGCGTGGATCAGACCGGGCCCCTCGTGCCAGTCGAGCGAGACGCCCGCGGCGGCCGCGCGGGATCTCAGGAGGTGCGCGTCCGGATTCAGGACGTCCCGCGTCCCCGAGAACACGGTGAGAGCGCCGAGCCCCGACAGATCGCCGAACAGCGGGCTGACCGTGGGGTCGCGGAGGTCGAGGGCCCCGCGCCAGTGCTCGGACAGCACCCGGCCCCCTGGTGTGCCGAGCCACGGGTCACTCGGCTGGACCTCCGGGATCCGCGGGTTGCTCCAGCCGAGGTCGAGCGCGGGGGCGATCAGCACCGTCCTCGGCACGACGACTCCGGCGTCGCGCAGCGACAGGGCGGCCGAGAGCGCGATCTGGCCGCCCGCCGAGTCGCCCGCGAGTGCGACCGGTCCCGTCGACGACGCGACGAGGTCGACGACGCCGCGCCGCGCCTCCTCGGCCGTGCCGAACGGGACGAGACCGTAGATCGGCACGACGACCGTGGTAGCCGACTCCGCCGCGATCTGCGCGATCAGATGCCAGTGCTGCGACACGATCTCGCCGACCCAGCCGCCGCCGTGCGCGTAGACCACCGAGCCGCTCGAGACCCCGTCGCGGCGCGTCACGCGGTACACCGGCCACGCGCCCCGCAGCTCGACGTCGACGCGGACGTCGGAACGCAGGGTGCTCGGCGGACCGAACGGCGCGGGGCGCAGCGAGCGGGCGCGGATCCGTCGACGGGCGCCCGCCGCGCTGACGAAGGTCCGATTCGCCCCCGTCAGCCGCAGGAACGTCGTCACCACCGACTGCGGCACGACGAGCCGCGCCCCCAGGGGCACGCTCACGCCCTGGTCGGAGGAACGGAGGGGGCCGGCGCCGCGCGTGCTCATGCACCGACGGTACCCCGCGTCACCCGGCACGGAGGGGCCACCGAGGAGGCGCGCGTACCGTCCAGCGGACACGCACCGACGAAAGGAACGCCCTATGACCACCCCCATCCGCACCGTCATGAGCCCCGCCCGCTACGTCCAGGGCAAGGACGCGATCACCCGCCTCGGCGAGTTCGTCGCGCCCATCGGCCGGCGTCCGCTGATCGTGTCGGACGACATCGTCTGGGGTCTCGTCGAGGACGCCGTCACCGCCGGCTTCGAGACCGCCGGGCTCGGCGTCGAGCGCGTGGGATTCGGCCGGTTCGCGACCCCCGCGGCGATCGACGAGCTCGTCGAGACCATCCAGGGCGCCTCGGCCGACGTCGTCGTCGCCATCGGCGGCGGCAGCGCGATCGATGCCGCGAAGGCGGCGGGTCACCTCGCCGGCATCCGCTGGGTCAGCGTCCCGACCGTCGCCTCGACCGACGCTCCGACGTCGGCGCTCGCCGTGGTCTACACCGACGAGGGCGAGTTCATCGAGTACCGGTTCTTCCCCCGGAACCCCGACCTGGTGCTGATCGACACGCAGCTCGTCGCGAACGCCCCCGCGAAGTTCCTCGTCGCGGGGATCGGCGACGCCCTCGCGACCTGGCTCGAGGCGCGCGCCTCCGCCCGCTCGCACGCCACCACCATGGCCGGCGGCCTCCCCACGCAGGCCGGCACGGCCCTCGCCGAGCTGTCGTGGCGCATCATCCACGAGAACGCCTTCTCGGCGCTCGCGGCCGCGGAGGACGGCGTCGTGACCCCGGCCCTCGAGGCCCTCGTCGAGGCCAACACGCTGCTCTCGGGGCTCGGCTTCGAGTCGGGCGGGCTCGCCGCCGCGCACGCCATCCACAACGGGCTGACCGCCGCACCGCAGACGCACGGGCTCACCCACGGGCAGAAGGTGAACATCGGCTCGATGACGCAGCTCGTGCTCGAGGGTGCTCCTCGCGCCGAGATCGAGGACTTCGTCGAGTTCACGACGCGGGTCGGGCTGCCGAACACCCTCACCGAGATCGGCCTCACCGTCGACGACCTGGACGAGCTGACGGCCGTCGCCGAGGCCGCCACCGTCGAGACCGAGACCATCCACAACATGCCGTTCCCGGTGACGGCCGCCGACGTGGTCGCCGCCCTCGTCTCGATCGAGCGGCTGTCGCGCTCGATCCGCGCCGAGCGGGGTCTGCCCGAGCCCGAGCTGTACGTCGCCGCCCACTGACGAGGCGGCGCGTCAGACCCCGGGAAGCCGCCGAGACCCCAGGGCGCGAGCCGGGGCCTGAGCGGCTCCCCGGGGTGTCGAGCGACGGCGTCGCGGCGTCCGTCACCTGCGGGACACCTCGACCGGGCATCCTGTCCCGATGACGCACGACGCGACGACCGAACCGGCCACCCGAGGCACCCCCTTCGAGGTCGCCCGGGTCTTCTCCCTGCTGGGGCTGACGTCGTTCGGCGGCCCGGTGGCGCACCTGGGGTACTTCCGGTCCGAGCTGGTCGAGCGGCGACGATGGCTCCCGGACGCCCGCTACGCCGAGCTCGTCGCCCTCGGACAGTTCCTGCCCGGCCCGGCATCGAGTCAGGTCGGGTTCGGGCTCGGTCTGCTGCGAGCCGGGCCGCTCGGGGCGGTGGCCGCGTTCGTCTCCTTCACCCTCCCGTCGGCTCTGATCCTGTTCGCCGCCGCCCTCGGCGTCGGAGCGCTCGACGGGCCGGTCGGCACGGCCGTCGTGACCGGTCTCACGATCGCGGCCGTGGCGGTCGTCGCCCAGGCCGTGACGGGGATGGCGCGGACGCTCGCGCCCGACCCGACCCGCGCCTCCCTCGCCGTCGCCGCGGCCATCGCGGCCCTCGTGCTGCCCGGCTCGACCGGCCAGGTCGGGGCACTCGCCGTCGGCCTGCTCGCCGGGATGGTCCTCTGCCGAGGAGACGAGGAGGAGCGGGTCGAGACGGTCCGGTCGCCCGTCGGTCGACGGGTGGGTGCGGTCTGCCTGACCGTCTTCGCGATGCTCCTGGCGGGGCTGCCCGTGCTGGCCGCCGCGACCCGGTCCGAGACGGTCGCCCTGATCGACGTCTTCTACCGGGCCGGCGCGCTCGTCTTCGGCGGTGGTCACGTGGTGCTGCCGCTGCTCCAGGCGGGCCTCGTCGAGCCCGGATTCGTCGATGACGACGTCTTCCTGACCGGCTACGGCCTCGCGCAGGCGGTGCCCGGGCCGCTGTTCACGTTCGCGACGTATCTGGGGGCGGTCGCCGACCTCGGACCGGGCGGGGCCCTCGGGGCCGTGCTGGCCACCCTCGCGATCTTCGCGCCCGGGTTCCTGCTGCTCGTCGGGGTCCTGCCGTTCTGGGACGCCCTTCGTGGTCGCCGCCTCGTCGGAGCGGCCGTCCGCGGGGCGAACGCGGCCGTGGTCGGGGTGCTGGTCGCCGCGCTCTACGACCCCGTGTCCACCGCGGCGATCACCGGCGTCGGGTCGTTCTGCCTCGCGCTCGTGTGCTTCGTGCTGCTGATCGTCTGGCGGGTGCCGGCGTGGGCGGTCGTAGCCGTGGGGGCGGTCGGCGGTCTCGTTCTGTCGGCGGGCGGCGTCGCCTGACCGGTGGTCGACGGCCCCGCCCGTCTCCGCCGACTGAGCCGTCGCCCCGGGCGGCCGCCGCAGCGTGTCGGGCGCGCGCCCCCTCGTGGTGGGCCCTACCGGGCTCGAACCGATGACATCCACGGTGTAAACGTGGCGCTCTACCAACTGAGCTAAAGGCCCCTGCGCCGGTCGGACCGGGCGGGTGTGAGAAGGATAGCCGTCGAGGAGGCGCGGGTCGCGCCCCCTGGTGGGTGTCGCGTCAGACGGTGGCGGGCACCAGGGCGTCGAGCGAGGCCCGGTAGTCGTCGAGCGAGCGCTCCTGGCCGGGCTCGGTCACGAAATGCTCGCGGATGACGCCGTCGACGTCGATCAGGAACGTGGCGCGGGTGGCGAAGCCCTTGTGCTCGAGGAACACTCCGTACTCCTTCGACACCTCGCCGTGGGGCCAGAAGTCGGCGAGGAGCGTGAACTCGTAGCCCTTCTCGTCGGCGAACGCCCGCAGGGTGGCCTTGGAGTCGACGGAGACCACGAGCAGCTCGACGCGGTGGTCCTGGAACATCGACAGGTTGTCGCGGAGCGTGCAGAGCTCTTTGGTGCAGGTGCTCGAGAACGCCAGCGGGAAGAACACGAGCACCACGGGCCTGACGCCGCGGAAGTCCGAGAGTCGGACGTGCTCGCCGAACTGGTTCGGCAAATCGAAGTCGGGAGCCTGGATGTCGTTCTCCAGTGCCATGGTGCGATCCTTCCGCGTCGGCCCGGGCGGCCGGCGACAAACACGATGAGTGATCCTACGCCGCACGCGGGCGAGCGCAAGGGCCGCTCCCAGCGCGTGCGGAGGCTGACTGGGGCAGGGTCACTGTCAGTCGGGGTCACTAGACTCGGGCGAGTCAGGTGGGTGCGTGTCCGGAACCCGGGCGCGAGAGACCTGGCATCTGTCTGTCCACCACACACGGTGCGACCCACACACGGTGCTATCAACACCACGATATTGATTGAGGTCAAGGGTGACGGTAAACGACCAGGACCCGTACACGGTCGACACGACCGATCGCGATCCCGAAGAGACCGCCGAATGGCGGGAGTCGCTCGACTCCCTCGTGGCGGCCCAGGGGCACGAGCGGGCTCGCGAGATCATGAAGAGCCTGCTGACTCGGTCGAGCGAACTGCACCTCGGTGTGCCGATGGTCCCGAAGACGGACTACGTCAACACCATCGCTCCCGAAGACGAGCCCGCCTTCCCGGGCGACGAAGAGCTCGAGCGCCGCTACCGCCGCTGGATCCGCTGGAACGCGGCGATCACCGTGCACCGCGCTCAGCGCCCCGGCGTCTCGGTCGGCGGCCACATCTCGACCTACGCCTCGTCGGCCGCCCTCTACGAGGTCGGCTACAACCACTTCTTCCGAGGCCAGGATCACTCCGGCGGCGGCGACCAGATCTTCTTCCAGGGCCACGCCTCCCCCGGCATGTACGCCCGCGCGTACCTCGAGGGCCGACTCGGCACCGATCAGCTCGACGGGTTCCGTCAAGAGAAGTCCCACGCCTCGGGCGGACTCAGCTCGTACCCGCACCCGCGCCTCATGCCCTCGTTCTGGCAGTTCCCGACCGTGTCGATGGGTCTCGGCCCCATCAACGCGATCTACCAGGCGCAGGTCGCCAAGTACCTCACCAACCGCGGCATCAAGGACGCCTCCGACCAGCAGGTCTGGGCGTTCCTCGGCGACGGCGAGATGGACGAGGTCGAGAGCCGCGGTCAGCTGCAGGTCGCGGCGAACGAGGGCCTCGACAACCTGAACTTCGTCATCAACTGCAACCTGCAGCGCCTCGACGGGCCGGTCCGCGGCAACGGCAAGATCATCCAGGAGCTCGAGAGCTTCTTCCGGGGCGCCGGCTGGAACGTCATCAAGGTGGTCTGGGGTCGCGAATGGGACGACCTGCTCGCCCGTGACACCGAGGGCGCGCTGCTCAACCTCATGAACACCACGCCCGACGGCGACTTCCAGACCTACAAGGCCGAGAGCGGTGCGTACGTCCGAGAGAACTTCTTCGGCCGCGACCCGCGCGCCCTCGAGCTCATCAAGGACTTCACCGACGACCAGGTCTGGAACCTCAAGCGCGGCGGCCACGACTACCGCAAGGTCTACGCCGCGTTCAAGGCGGCGGCCGAGCACAAGGGCCAGCCGACCGTGATCCTCGCGAAGACGGTCAAGGGCTATGGCCTCGGCCCGTCCTTCGAGGGTCGCAACGCCACGCACCAGATGAAGAAGCTCACGCTCGACAACCTCAAGCAGTTCCGCGACGAGATGCGCATCCCGATCTCCGACTCGCAGCTCGACGAGAACCCGTACCTGCCGCCGTACTACCACCCGGGCGACGGCGACGAGGCGATCCAGTACCTGCACGAGCGCCGGCGCGCTCTCGGCGGGTACGTCCCCGAGCGCCGCTCGAAGTACACGCAGCTCGCCGTCCCCGAGTCGACGTCGTACGACGTGGTCAAGAAGGGCTCGGGCAAGCAGGAGGTCGCCACGACGATGGCCTTCGCGCGTCTGCTCAAGGACCTGCTCCGCACGAAGGACTTCGGCCACCGGATCGTGCCGATCATCCCCGACGAGGCACGCACGTTCGGCATGGACGCCTACTTCCCGACGTCGAAGATCTACAACCCGAACGGTCAGCACTACACGTCGGTCGACCGGGAGCTGCTGCTGGCCTACAAGGAGAGCCCCCAGGGCCAGCTCCTGCACGTCGGCATCAACGAGGCCGGGGCGTTCGCGGCCTTCACCGCCGTCGGCACCTCCTACTCGACCCAGGGCGAGCCCCTCATCCCCGTCTACGTCTTCTACTCGATGTTCGGGTTCCAGCGCACGGGCGACGCCATGTGGGCCGCCGGCGACCAGATGGCCCGGGGATTCATCATCGGCGCCACGGCCGGTCGCACCACCCTGACCGGCGAAGGTCTGCAGCACGCCGACGGACACTCGCCGCTGCTCGCGTCGACGAACCCGGCGGTCGTGTCGTACGACCCCGCATTCGGCTACGAGCTCGGCCACATCGTCAAGTCGGGCATGGACCGCATGTACGGCACCGACGAGAACGGCACCCCGACGCACGCCGATCCGAACGTCATGTACTACATCACGGTCTACAACGAGCCGATGCAGCAGCCCGTCGAGCCCGACGACGTCGACGTGGACGGCATCGTCCGGGGCATCTACAAGCTCAAGAGCGCCGAGAACCTGGGCCCGCGCGCCCAGCTCCTCGCGTCGGGCGTGGGTGTGCCGTGGGTGCTCGAGGCCCAGCGCCTCCTCGCCGACGACTGGAACGTGGCCGCGGACGTGTGGAGCGTCACCTCCTGGAACGAGCTGCGACGCGACGGGCTCGCCGCCGACCAGCACAACTTCCTCAACCCCGAGGGCGAGCAGCGCATCGCGTACGTCACCGAGAAGCTCCAGGGAGCCGAGGGTCCGTTCATCGCGACCAGCGACTTCATGGCCGCCGTCCCCGACCAGATCCGCGAGTACGTGCCCGGCGATTACCTGACGCTCGGCGCCGACGGCTTCGGCTTCTCGGACACCCGCGCGGCGGCCCGTCGATTCTTCACGATCGACGGACCCTCGGTCGTCGTCCGCACGCTGCAGGCCCTCGCCCGCCGCGGAGAGGTCGAGCCCCACGTCGTGCAGCAGGCCATCGACAAGTACCGGCTGAACGACGTGACCGCCGGCACCAGCGGCAACGCCGGCGGGGAGAGCTGACCGGCCAGTGAGCGCAGAGCGGGTTCCGACCTCGCCGATGGAGCCGTCCGCAGCCACGAAAGAGCGCACGCTCGCGTGGCTGCGGACGGTCTCGGGGGAACTCTCCACCGCGACCATCAAGCGGCTCGAAGAGACACTCCCCTGGTACGGCGACATGCCGCCCGGGCGACGATCGGCCGTGGGGCTCGTCGCCCAGGCCGGCATCACGTCGTTCATCAGCTGGTTCGACGACCCGCGGTCCACACCCTGGATCGCGGCCGACGTCTTCGGCGCCGCTCCCCGCGAGCTGCTCCGATCGATCAGTCTCCAGCAGACGCTCCAGCTGATCCGGGTCACCGTCGAGGTCGTCGAAGAGCGAGTCAAAGACGGTGACGACTCGCTGCGAGAGGCGATCCTGCTCTACTCGCGTGAGATCGCGTTCGCCTCAGCCGACGTCTACGCCCGGGCAGCCGAGGCACGGGGCCTCTGGGACGCCCGCCTCGAGGCCCTCGTCGTGGACTCCATCCTCAGCGGCGAGTACGACGACGAGCTCCCCAGCCGCATCGCCGCGCTCGGATGGCACGGGCACGGCGAGGTCTCGGTGCTGGTGGGCACGACCCCGCGGATGCTCGACGTCGACATGCTGCGTCGGACGGCCCGTCACCTGGCCGCCGACGTGCTGATCGGCGTGCAGGGGCGCCGCCTCGTCCTCGTCATCGGACGAGCCGAGGAGGCCGTCGACGAACACGGCACACCGTCCGGCGCCAACCGCCCCTCGTTCACCGACATCGCCAAGGCGCTCGAACCCGGCTTCGGTGACGGGCACCTCGTGCTCGGACACGAGGTCCCGAGCCTCGTCGACGCGTCCAAGAGCGCCAAGACCGCGCTGGCCGGCTTCTCGGTGGCGCGTGCCTGGCGCAACGCACCGCGCCCGGCGCTGGCCGACGACCTCCTGCCCGAACGCGCTCTCGCCGGTGATCCGGTCGCACGCTCGACGCTCGTCAACCGCGTGTACAAGCCGCTCAAGCTGCACTCGACCGAGCTGCTCGCGACCCTGTGGTGCTACCTCGACAACGGGAGGTCCCTCGAGGCCACCGCCCGTGAGCTCTTCGTGCACCCCAACACCGTGCGATACCGGCTCAAGCGGGTCAGCGACGTGATCGGCTGGGACGCCACCGGCGCGCGCGAAGCGCTCATCCTCCAGTCGGCGCTCATCCTCGGGTCGATCGCCGACCACGACGGGCAGGCGGGGCGCCGTCGCTGAGGCCGACCCGCGCCTCCTCGGCTGCCCGATGGTGAGAACCCACAAGGCGGTCGCGGATCTTTGGTCGAGTTGCTACACCGGCGGTGCCACTCGGGGCGGCATGATGGATCAGTGATCGTTGTCGTTGCGCCCGGCCAGGGCTCCCAGAAACCCGGATTCCTCGAACCGTGGCTCGCCGACCCGCAGCTGGCGTCGCTGCTCGGCGAACTGTCACAGGCGGCCGACGTCGACCTCGTCGCCCACGGCACCACGTCCGACGCCGAGACCATCCGGGACACGGCGGTCGCCCAGCCCCTGATCGTCGCGGCCGGCATCATGACGGCGCACGCCCTCTTCTCCCGCGTGGACCGTTCGCGCATCGCCGGGGTCGCCGGGCACTCCGTCGGAGAGTTCACGGCGGCCGCGGTCTCCGGGGTGCTCAGCGACACCGACGCCGTCTCGCTCGTCGCCGAGCGGGGCCGCGCCATGTCCGACGCCGCCGGTCGGGTCGAGACGGGCATGAGCGCCGTGCTCGGCGGCGACCAGGCCGAGCTGCTGGCCCGTCTCGACGAGCTCGGACTGGAGCCGGCCAACTACAACGGCGGCGGGCAGATCGTCGTCGCCGGCGAGCTGTCGGCCCTCGCGGCCCTCGCCGAGCAGCCGCCCGCGAAGGCTCGGGTGATCCCCCTCCAGGTGGCCGGAGCGTTCCACACGCGCTACATGCAGCCGGCCGTCGAACGTCTTCGCGACGCGGCATCCGGCGTGGCCGCGACCGACCCCACCCTCACCCTGTGGACCAACAGCGACGGCGGCGTCGTCACCGAGGGCGCCCGATTCGTCGACCTCCTCGTCGGTCAGGTCTCGTCGCCCGTCCGCTGGGACGCCACCATGGAGTCGTTCGCGGCCGCGGGCGTCACCGGGCTGATCGAGCTGGCTCCGGCCGGGGCCCTCACCGGCCTCGCCAAACGCGCGCTGCGGGGCGTCCCCTCCGTCGCGATCACGACACCCGACGACCTCACGGCCGCCGTCGACCTCATCGAGGGAGCAGCATGACCACCCCGCAGTTGAACCAGACCACCGGTGCGCAGTTCACGCGCATCTACGCGCTCGGCGCCGCACGCGGCGAGAACGTCGTGCCGAACGCCGACATCGTCGAGCCGATCAACTCGTCGGACGAGTGGATCCAGCAGCGGACCGGCGTGGTCACCCGCCGTCGCGCCGGCAAGGACGTCAAGGTCGTCGACCTCGCCGAGGCCGCGTCGAAGGAGGCCATCGAGAAGTCGGGCATCCGCCCGGACCAGATCGGCGCCGTCCTCGTCTCGACCATCGGGGCGGGCGTCGCCACCCCGTCGGTGGCCTCGCTCCTCGCCGAGCGGGTGGGCGCCAACCCCGCCGCCGCCTACGACATCTCGGCCGCCTGCGCCGGGTTCACCTACGGCATCGCGCAAGCCGACTCGTTCGTCAAGTCCGGCCTCGCCGAGTACGTCCTCGTGGTCGGCGCCGAGAAGCTCAGCGACGTCATCGACCCCACCGACCGCACGATCTCGTTCCTGCTCGCCGACGGCGCCGGCGCCGCGATCGTCGGACCGGCCGAGTCGGCCGGGATCGGCCCGACGGTCTGGGGCTCCGACGGCTCGAAGTGGGACGCCATCGGCATGACGAACACCATGCTCGAGTACCGCGAGGGGGCGGGCGAGATCGCCTGGCCGACCCTCCGCCAGGAAGGCCAGACGGTCTTCCGCTGGGCCGTCTGGGAGATGGTCAAGGTCGCCCGCCTCGCCCTCGAGCGCGCCGGCGTCACGGCCGACCAGCTCGCCGCGTTCGTCCCCCACCAGGCCAACATGCGCATCATCGACGAGTTCGCGAAGCAGCTCGGCCTGCCCGAGTCGGTCGTCATCGGCCGCGACATCGCGACGATGGGCAACACCTCGGCGGCCAGCATCCCCCTCGCCACCCACCGCCTCCTGGACGAGCACCCCGAGCTGAGCGGCGGTCTCGCCCTGCAGATCGGCTTCGGCGCCGGCCTCGTCTTCGGCGCGCAGGTCGTCGTGCTCCCGTAGCGCGCCGCCCCTCCAACGAGCTCCCCGCCTTATAGGCTTTCCCCCGGTCAACCGACACCCCTCAAGGAGAACAACACCATGGCACTGTCCACCGAAGAAGTCCTCGCCGGCCTGGCCGAGCTGATCAACGACGAGACCGGCATCGCGACCGACACGGTCGAGATGGGCAAGTCGTTCACCGACGACCTCGACATCGACTCGATCTCGATGATGACCATCGTCGTCAACGCCGAAGAGAAGTTCGACGTCAAGATCCCCGACGAAGAGGTCAAGAACCTCAAGACCGTCGGCGACGCCGTCACCTTCATCACCAAGGCACAGGACTAGACGTCAGCTGCCCGGTCGTCCCCGCGAGGGGACGACCGGGCGTCCCGTCGTCGGAGCCGCCCGTCCGACAGGCCGCACGCCCGTCCCGGGCCGTCCCTCCAGGAGAATCGTCATGACCAAGAAGATCGTCGTCACCGGCCTCGGTGCCACCACCCCCCTCGGCGGGACCGCCGTCGAGAGCTGGCAGAACCTGCTGGCGGGCCAGTCGGGCATCACGACCCTCGAGCAGGAGTGGGTCGCCAAGTACGAGCTGCCCGTCACCTTCGCCGGGCAGGCCCGCGTGCCGTCCGCCGACGTGCTCGACCGCCGCGAGACCAAGCGCCTCGACCCCTCCAGCCAGTTCGCCCTCACCGCCGCCCGCGAGGCCTGGGCCGACGCCGGCTCGCCCGAGGTCGTCCCCGAGCGGTTCATCGTCGACTGGGCCACCGGCATCGGCGGCGTCTGGACCCTCCTCGACGGCTGGGACACCCTCCGCGAGAAGGGCCCGCGACGGGTCCTCCCCATGACCGTCCCCATGCTCATGCCGAACGGCCCCGCGGCCGCCATCTCGATGACGCTCGGCGCCCGCGCCGGTGCCCGCACCGTCGTGTCCGCGTGCGCCTCGAGCACCGAGTCGATCGCCATGGCGTACGACCACCTCCAGTCCGGGCTCGCCGACATCGCGATCGCCGGCGGCTCCGAGGCCGCGATCCACCCCATGCCCCTGGCGTCGTTCGCCGCCATGCAGGCGCTCTCGAAGCGCAACGACGACCCCGCGACGGCCTCACGTCCCTACGACGTGACCCGCGACGGCTTCGTCCTCGCCGAAGGAGGCGCCGCTCTCGTCCTCGAGACCGAGGAGCACGCGCTCGCCCGCGGCGCCCGCATCTACGCCGAGCTCATCGGCGGTGCGGTCACGAGCGACTCGTACCACATCACCGCCCCCGACCCCGAGGGCAACGGCGCCGCCCGCGCGGTCATCGCCACCCTCGAGAACGCCGGCATCGAGCGCGAGCAGGTCGTGCACGTCAACGCCCACGCGACCAGCACGCCGGTCGGCGACATCGCCGAGTACCACGCCATCAAGCGGGTCTTCGGAGAGCACACGCCCCGGCTGATCGTCTCGGCGACCAAGGCGGCGACCGGGCACCTCCTCGGCGGAGCCGGCGGCATCGAGGCGCTCTTCACCGTCAAGGCGCTGCACGAGCGCGTCGCTCCCCCGACGATCAACGTCACGCAGATGGACGACGAGATCGACATGGACGTCGTCGTCGGCGAGCCCCGGGCCCTGCCCGACGGCGAGATCGTCGCCCTCAGCAACTCGTTCGGCTTCGGCGGGCACAACGCCGTCATCGGCTTCCGGTCGGTCTGAGCCGCAGAAGGAGGCGCGGGTCGTGTGAACACGACCCGCGCCTCCTTCGTCCGTCGCGGCGTCTCGCGCAGCGGCGCCGGCGATCAGCCGACCTTGTGCAGCCAGACCACGGGGTTGCCCTCGCCGCTGTAGCGGAACGGCTCGAGCTCGTCGTCCCAGGCCTGTCCGAGGGCGAGACGCAGCTCGCGGTGCAGCTCGAGCGCGTTGGAGCCCGCGACCTCCATGGCGTAGCGGACGCGGTCCTCCGGGACGACCGTGTTGCCGGCCGTGTCCGTCTGCGCGAAGAAGATGCCGAGGTCCGGCGTGTGCATCCACCGCCCGCCGTCGTGCTGCGCATCGGGGTCCTCGGTCACCTCGTAGCGGAGGTGCTCCCAACCGCGGAGAGCCGACGCGATGCGGGCGCCCGCGCCCTCGTCGCCCTGCCAGGAGAACTCCGTCCGCTGGGAGCCGCCGAGGATCGGCTGGTCGACCCAGGCGAAGTTGACGGCGTGCCCCAGGGCACGACCGACAGCCCACTCGACATGTGGGCACAGTGCACGAGGGGACGAGTGCACATAGAGCACTCCCCGAGCCATTGCAGCAGCCACGATTCCTCCATCCGGTTAGGTGCGACTTCCCCATCGACCTGGTGAACGAGTGAAACGGTGGCTTCTCGTGCTGTATGAGATTGTGAACGGACTGGTCCGCTGGCTGAATCATCGCAGACCGGGACCTCGGATCACAACTGTGTAACTCCTGCCAATGGGCGAGCGGGCAGGATCACTTCGCCTGCGAGTAGTCGTCCACGACGGCGACGGTCACGGGGAATCGCACCGGGGCGTCGCCGAAGAGGAGACGCCCGGCCGCCGCAGCGCTGGTCTCGACGACCCCGACCACCTCGTCGGCGACATCCGCCGGGGCGTGGACGACGATCTCGTCGTGCAGGAAGAACACGAGGTGCGGCGCCCCCTCGCCGAGCCCGGCGAAGCGCGCGTGCAGGCCGGCCCTGGTCGCGCCCATCCAGCACAGCGCCCATTCGGCGGCGGTGCCCTGCACGACGAAGTTGCGCGTGAAGCGCCCCCAGGCCCGGGCGTCGCGGCCGATGGGCCCCCGGTCCATCTCGGGCGGCAGATCGGCGGCGACGGCCTCGCCGGGCCGCGGCGAGCTGCGCCCGAGCAGGGTGCTGACGACACCGCCCGCCTCGCCCGTCCGGGCGGCGGACTCGACGTACTCCATGGCGCGGGGGAACCGTCGGGCGAGCCGGGGCACGAGTCGTCCGCTCTCGCCCTGCGTCGCGCCGTACATCGCTCCGAGCATCGCCACCTTGGCTTCGGCGCGCGACGCCACCGCCCCGCTCGACACGATCCCTTCGTACAGGTCGCCCTCACCCGCCGCCGCCATCGCCGCATCCCGCGAGAGCCCGGTGAGGATGCGCGGCTCCAGCTGCGCGGCGTCGGCCACGATCAGCTTCCAGCCCGGGTCGGCCACGACGGCCGCGCGGACGGCCTTCGGCAGCTGCAGCGCACCTCCCCCGCTCGTGGCCCACCGGCCCGTCACGACCCCGCCGGGCACGTAGTCGGGCCGGAACCGGCCCTGCCGGACCCAGGCGTCGACCCAGGCCCAGCCGTTCGCGACGAGGAGGCGCTGCCGGCGCTTGTAGCGCAGCAGCGGCTCGACCACCGGGTGCTCGTGCCGCTGGATCTCCCACTTGCTCGTGGACGTGACGGGCAGGCCGGCCCGGTTGAGCGCCTTGAGCAGCTCGGCGGGCGAGTCGGGGTTGAGGTCCGGGGCGGCGAGGGCCGCGCGGATCTCGACGACGTCGGCGGACATCGCGGCCGGTCGGTCGCCGGCGCGGACCGGGCGGGGGCCCAGCGCCTCGGTCAGCAGACGGTCGTGCACCCGTGCCGACCACGGGATGCCGCGGTGCTGCATCTCGCAGGCGACCAGCGCCCCGGCGGACTCGGCCGTCGTGAGCAGCTCCAGCCCCTCGCGGTGCGCGCTCGACTGGACGGCGCGACGCTGGCGCAGGAACTCGGCCAGCGGGTCGGGCAGCGACTCGGGGACGACGTCGAACAGGCCGTCCCCCTGCGCCAGCTCCGCCTGCGGGCCGTCGTACGGTCCGGGCGGCGTCCCGTGCAGCTCGCTCCCGCTCGTCGCGGCGGACCGCCGCAGGATCGCGTGGCACAGCCGCAGGTCGATGCAGCGAGCGACGCGGACGCCCAGGCCGAGGAGGCGCGGGTACCAGCTGCGGGTGTCGTCCCAGACCCAGCGCGGGGACTCCTCCACCTCGCGCGTGGCGACGGCCATCGCCAGCTCGGCCTCGGAGACCACGATCGGCGCTGCGGCCACCGGGGCACCGTCGGAGGCGTCACGGTCGACGGGCGTGAACTCGACTCGGCCGTCGGGCAGACGGCGAAGGACGATGAACACGCTCTCGATCATGCCACCGGCCACCGACGTCGGAGAGGGCGGCCCGGTCGTCTGCGTGCGTCGTCCCCCGCGGGAGTCAGTGCAGGAGGGCGCCCGACCGGTCGAGCACGTTCTTCTCCCCCGCTTCGACCCGGACGAGCAGACGGTTCTGCGCGGGCGGGATGGGGCAGTTGAAGTTGTACGAGAAGGCGCAGGGCGGCAGGACGGCGCGGTTGAAGTCGAGGACGATCGTGCCGTCGGACTCCGGGGTCGGGAAGAGGAAGCGTCCGACCGAGTAGGTCGTGTCGCCCGTGGTCCCGTCGGCGAAGACGAGCTGCAGGCGGTCACCCTGGCCGCTGGGGAACGCCGCGAGCTCGTAGTCGACACCGTCCCGGCGGAACCGGATGAGTCCCGGGAGCGGCTTCGGCCTGCTGAGGTCGAGGTCCTTCTGGTGGCGGATGTCGATCTCGGTGCCGGGCTCGGTCGGGACGAACTCCGCCGTCACCACCCACGACGCGTCGTAGGGGTAGGCGTCGATCGACCCGAACGCGGTCGCCGCGTCGGAGCGGGAGTCCCACACCCGGAGGGCGTACGACGACCCGTCGTCGTTCGCGATCACCGTCCCCGTCGCACCGCCGGCGAACGACACCCGGCCCGGCGTCCCGGCGTCGTCCCCCGCCACCAGGGCCGTCCCGTCGACGAGCACGTCGTCGACGCTCACCCCGTCGTCGGCACCGGCCGTGACCATCAGGCCCGAGACGCCCGCAGGCGTGGGAGCCCAGATCCCGGCGACTCCCCAGATCGGCTGCTCACCGTCGACCCACTGCGTGTTCACCAGCGCGAGCGGACCGGTGGGCGACGTCACCCGGGTGCGGCGCAGGGCGTGGAACCTCGTCAACTCGACCGACGGCGACGCGCCCGTCTCGTCTCCTGGTGACGTGCTGCTCATGATCGTTCCTCTCGTCTGCGGGTCCAACACGGCGCACCGTGCGAGCATGCCCGCTCAGAGCGGATCGTCGCCGGCGAGTCGTCTGAGCTGCTCCGCGAAGGGCACGACGTCGGCGAACGGGTCGCCGCGCTCGGTCGAACGGGTCGCGACGAGGTCGGCGAACTCGCCGGCCGCGCGGCTCACCCGCTCGGGCAGCCCCGTGATCGTCTCGTCGCCGGCGCCCCAGTCCTCGGACGCCGCGAACACCGACGTCGGAACGACCACGGACCTCAGATACGAGAAGAGCGGCCGGAGCGCATGATCCAGCACGAGCGAGTGCCGTGCCGTGCCCGCGGTCGCCCCGACGAGGACCGGCGTGCCGGCCAGCGCATCCTTGTCGATCACGTCGAAGAACGACTTGAAGAGTCCGCTGTACGACGCGGTGAACACCGGGGTCACCGCGATGAGGCCGTCCGCCCGGGTGACCCGGTCGATCACGCCGGCCAGCGCCTCCGGGGCGAACCCCGTCAGCATCGCGTCGGTGATCTCGTGCGCGAGGTCCCGCAGCTCGACCACCTCGAACTCGGCGGGGACGCCCGCCGCGAGCATCGACCGGGCGGTCGCCTCGGCGAGACGGTCCGCCAGGAGACGGGTGGAGGAGGGCTGACCCAGCCCCGCCGAGACGACGACGACATGCTTGGAAGCCATGGCGCGCCTCCTCGGCTCAGTGCGCCGCGACGGCCGGAGCCGACGCGTCCGCGCTCGTCAGGCCGTCGGCGACCCGGGCCGCGTGCGTCGGCGCGTCGGGGACGTGCTCGGGGCGGTTCACGGCGAACTCGCGCCGCAGCACGGGGACGACCTCCTCGCCCAGGATCTCGAGCTGGTCGAGCACCGTCTGCAGCGGCAGACCGGCGTGATCGATGAGGAACAGCTGACGCTGGTAGTCGCCCACGTAGTCGCGGAAGCCCAGGGTCTTGTCGATGACCTCCTGCGGGCTGCCGACCGTCAGCGGCGTCTGCGACGTGAAGTCCTCGAGGCTCGGGCCGTGACCGTAGACCGGCGCGGAGTCGAAGTAGGGGCGGAAGGCGCGGACGGCGTCCTGCGAGTTCTTCGCGAGGAACACCTGACCGCCGAGACCCACGATCGCCTGATCGGCACGGCCGTGACCGTGGTGCTCGTAGCGCGAGCGGTACAGCTCGACCATCTGCTTCGTGTGCGACGCCGGCCAGAAGATGTGGTTGGCGAAGAAGCCGTCACCGTAGTAGGCCGCCTGCTCGGCGATCTCGGGGCTGCGGATCGAACCGTGCCAGACGAACGGCGGCACATCGTCGAGGGGCCGCGGCGTCGACGTGAAGCCCTGCAGCGGCGTGCGGAAACGGCCCTTCCAGTCGACGACGTCCTCGCGCCAGAGGCGATGCAGCAGAGCGTAGTTCTCGATGGCGAGGTTGATGCCCTGGCGGATGTCCTTGCCGAACCAGGGGTAGACCGGGCCGGTGTTGCCGCGGCCGAGCGTCAGATCGACACGCCCGCCGACGAGGTGCTGGAGGAGGGCGAAGTCCTCGGCGATCTTGACCGGGTCGTTCGTCGTGATGAGCGTCGTCGCGGTGCTGAGGATGATCCGCTCGGTCTGGGCCGCGATGTAGGCCAGCAGGGTCGTCGGGCTCGAGTTGACGAAGGGAGGGTTGTGGTGCTCGCCCGCCGCGTACACGTCGAGGCCGACCTCCTCGGCCTTCTTGGCGATGGCGACCATGGCGAGCAGGCGCTCGTGCTC
Organism: Frigoribacterium sp. Leaf263; assembly: GCF_001422285.1. Lineage (GTDB taxonomy): Bacteria > Actinomycetota > Actinomycetes > Actinomycetales > Microbacteriaceae > Frigoribacterium. The sequence continues at coordinate 635,722 of NZ_LMMO01000003.1, read as the reverse complement.
TGTGGGCGCTCGCCCGGTCGTGGGGTCGGGGGTGATGTCTCCGACGGAGAAGATTCCGAACTGCATGCCGTCCACCTTAGTCATTGTCTATGCGTTTGTATGCACCTGAGGGAACCGCCGGCGGGCGTCGGTCATTCCCGCCGGTGCGCGGCCCGCCGCCGCCGCTGCGCGGCCCGCCGCCGCCGCCGCTGCGCGGCCCGCCGTCCCGCCGCGCCTGCCGGCCGCCGCTGCGCCGCTCGCCTCTCCGCCGGCATGCCGCCGACGGTCGCCGCCGCCGGCGCCCCGCCGGCCACCGCTGCGTCGCCGCCGCCGCCCCGCCGGTCCTCGCCGACCGCTTCAGCGTCGGCAACTCCTCCTCCCTGCACACACGGCACGCTGCGGAGGCCGCAACGGGCCGACGGCGAGCACCGAAGAGGAGTTGCCGACAGGGCGAGGCGACCTCGACCACCCGAGGTCACCCAGCCCAGCGCCGACCTCCGGCACGTCGGCAACTCCTCCTCCCTGCACACACGGCACGCTGCGGAGCCGCAACCCAGGGGTTGCTCGACTCGAGCGCCACGTCGTCCAGCGCCTCGAGGATCCGGATGGNACCCGAGGTCACCCAGCCCAGCGCCGACCTCCGGCACGTCGGCAACTCCTCCTCCCTGCACACACGGCACGCTGCGGAGCCGCAACGGGCCGACGGCGAGCACCGAAGAGGAGTTGCCGACAAGGCGAGGCGACCTCGACCACCCGAGGTCACCCAGCCCAGCGCCGACCTCCGGCACGTCGGCAACTCCTCCTCCCTGCACACACGGCACGCTGCGGAGCCGCAACGGGCCGACGGCGNACCCGAGGTCACCCAGCCCAGCGCCGACCTCCGGCACGTCGGCAACTCCTCCTCCCTGCACACACGGCACGCTGCGGAGCCGCAACGGGCCGACGGCGGGCACCGAGGAGGAGTTGCCGACGGCGGGAGCAGGAGGGGCGGGGCTCAGCCGAGCGGCGGGGCGAGGCGGAGGAACCGCTCGGCGACCGACGCGGACGTGACGGGGCCCTCGCCGTCGCGGTCGAGCTGCGGCGAGGCGAACTCGACCGACCAGGTCCGGGCGGAGCCGCCGATCGCCGAGACGCCCTGCCACGCCGACCCGCCCGCGCGGACGATGATGCCCGTCGGACCGTACGGGAACGGCGTGGTCGGATCCTCGTCGGAGTCCAGAACGTAGACCTGCGCGCCGACGCCGAAGCGCGGCCCCGAGGCCGAGCCGGGCCGCGATCGGTCGGACTCGTCGAATCCGTCGTCGGGAGATGCGTCGGGTGTCCGTCGGGTGAACATGCACACATCGTCGCACGGGCACCTCGACGGGCGCCGACGGCGTCTGCGTCGTGTCGTAGGGCGGACGGGACTTGAACCCGTGACCGATCGATTATGAGTCGACTGCTCTAACCGGCTGAGCTACCGCCCCGTGTCGACCGGGAGCCTAGGAGGCGCGGCCCGGTCCGACCTCGGTGGCCTCGGCCACCGGCTCCCCACGATACAGCGACTCGAAGACGCTCACCGTCCGCTGGATGTCGTGTCCCTCGATGACCTGGAGGCTCGCGCGTCGCATGGCGAGGTACTCGTCGTCGGGGGCCGTGAGCACGCGCGTCAGCTTGTCGGCGAGGTCGCGGCTGTCTCCGGGGCGGAAGAGGTAGCCGTTGACCCCTTCGTCGACGAGGTGCGGCAGGGCCATCGCGTCGGCCACGACGATGGGGAGCCCGGACGCCATGGCCTCGAGGCTGGCGATGCTCTGCAGCTCGGCCACCGACGGCATGGCGAAGACGGTGGCGTCGGTCAGGGTGCGTCGGAGCTCGGCGTCGGAGAGGTAGCCGGCGAAGGTGACGCGCTCGGCGAGGCCGAGCTCGACGGTCATCAGCTGCAGCTGCTTGAGGAGGTCGCCGCCGCCGACGATGGTCAGTCGGGCGTCGAGCGAGGGATCGAGCAGCGTCATGGCGCGCAGCAGCACGTCGATCTGCTTCTCGGCCGTCACCCGGCCGACGAACACGACCCGGTTCGCCGTGGGGCGGTCGTCGCGCGCCGTGTAGTCGGCCGCCTCGATGCCGCACGAGACGGCGAGCACGCCGGTCACGTCGACGGAGCGCTCGAGGAACACCGCCGCGCGCTTGGTCGGCGTCGTGATGGCGGCGACGTGCGTGTAGGTCCGGGCGGCGTCGCGCCAGGCGAGCTTGACGGCGGTGGCCCGGAGGAAGTGCGGCAGCCCGGTGTGCTCCAGGAGGTTCTCGGGCATGAAGTGGTTCGTCGCGATGACCCGGATGCCTCGCCGGTTGGCCACCCGCACCACGGCGCGCCCGATCACGATGTGCGACTGGATGTGCACGACGTCGGGCCGGATCTGCTCGATGATCCGCTCGGCGTTCCCCTCGGCCCGCCACGGGGTCGCGAATCGGAGCCAGTCGTGGAGCGGCCACCGCGTCGAGTACAGCCGGTGCACGGTCAGCGTCGCGCCGTCGTGCTGCTCGAGGAACGTGCCATGGCGGCGGTTCGCCGCCGGGCAGATGACGTGCACGTCATGCCCGCGACCGGCGAGCCCGACGGCGAGCCGCTCGGCGAAGTTGGCGGCACCGTTCACGTCGGGCGGGAACGTGTCCGCCGCGATCAGCACGGTGAGGCGGCTCGAGACGTCGCCGTCTCCGATCGGGTTCTCGTCGCGGGGTTCGAGGCCGTGGTCTGGGGCGGGTGTCACGTGTCGTGGCGTCCTTGTGCTCGTCGTTCGCTGGTGCGCCGCCGACGATGACCGCGACGCGGGACCACGGTAGCTCAGCTTCGCTTGGCGGGCTGGTATTTGGCGAGTTGGAACACGCCGTACACCGCGATCGCCCCCGCCACGAGGAAGAGCACGACGGCGATGCCGGGGGCGTTCGCGGCCTCACCGAGCACGACGATGCCGATCGTGACGGCCACGATGGGGTCGACGACGGTCAGCCCGGCGATCACGAGGTCGGGCGATCCCGACGAGTAGGCGTTCTGCACGAAGTAGCCGCCCAGTGCCGCCGCCGCGATCAGCATGACGATGCAGACGATGCTGAGCCCGTCGAAGTTGCCGGCGAAGACCCTGTTGAGGACGACCTTGGCCAGGGTCGCGACGAAGCCGTAGAGGACGCCGGCGCCGATGATGTAGAACAGCGCGCTGCGCCGGTGCCGGAGGGCGACGAAGGCCGCCGCGAGCACCGCGCCCACCACGAGCAGGATGACGAGCACCGTGACGAGCTGATCGGTCGTGATCTCGGTCTCGATCGCGGTGAATGCGGCGACGGTGGCGAAGAGGCCGATGCCGCCGACGCAGATGGCGATCGAGCGCTTGATCCGCCCGGTCAGGCGACGCCCGGTCGAGCGGGCGTTCAGGACCGCCGTGATCACCAGCGCCACGGCCCCGAGCGGCTGCACGACGAGGAGGGGCGCCACCCGCAGGCTCGTGAGCTGGAAGACGACGGCCAGCCCGAGCATCAGGGTCCCCATGACCCACGACGGGCGGCCGACCAGCGCCAGCACCTGGCGGACGCTCATGCCTCCCCGGGAGGCGCCGAGGCGGGTCTCGACCTTGGCCACGCCGCGGTGCTGCAGCTGCGCGCCGATCGAGAGGAAGACCGCCCCGATGAGCGCGATGGGGATGCCCAGGGCCTGGAACGGGGTCAACGAGACCTGCTCGGTCAGGTCGCTGAGGTTCGGGCTCACGGCGACCACGCTAGCGGCCTGCCGCTCAGTAGTCTGGACGAATGGCCGTTCGCCCCATCACCATCACGGGTGACCCCGTGCTGCACTCACCCGCCTCCGACGTCACCGAGGTCGACGACACGATCCGCACCCTCGTCGCCGACATGTTCGAGACCATGGACGCCGCGCCCGGCGTCGGGCTCGCCGGCCCGCAGGTCGGCGTCGGTCTCCGACTGTTCGTCTTCTCGTGGACGGACGACGACGGCGACGACTGGCGCGGCGTCGCCATCAATCCGACGCTCTGGCAGAGCCCGCTGTCGATCGACCCGCTCGACGACGACGACGAGTCCGAGGGCTGCCTCTCGGTCCCGGGCGAGAGGTTCCCCCTCCGTCGTGCCGAGAGCGTGATCCTCCGCGCGACCGACCTCGACGGCGACGAGTTCGAGATCGAGGCCCACGGCTGGCTCGCTCGCATCTTCCAGCACGAGTTCGACCACCTGGACGGCGTGCTGTACACCGATCGTCTCGAGCACCCGTTCCACAAGGCGGCGACGAAGGCCGTCAAGAAGGCGGGGTGGGGCTCCCCGGGCCGCACCTGGCTCCCCGGGGTCGATCACCCCGAGGACTGAGGGCGAGTGCCCGAGGAGGCGCGCGACGGTCGATCCCGTCGCGCGCCTCCTGAGTCCACCGACCTTGCGGGCGACGCACCGTGTCGTCGTGCCCGCGCGCCTGGATCAGCGCAAAGAAAAAGGCCCAGAGGGTGGAGCCTCTGGGCCTTCGCTCCCCGACTTGGACTCGAACCAAGAACCTGCCGGTTAACAGCCGGCTGCTCTGCCAATTGAGCTATCGAGGAATGGCGACTGCCTCGGAGAGAACCCTTCGACAGCGGACACAACTGTAGCAAAGATTCGGGGGCGCATCGAACACGACGCGCTCCCGGATCTCAGTACCCGGCCGCGGCGTCCACGACCCCGGCGAAATCGCCGTGTCCGTGCAGCGCCCTGACGTTGTGCGTGATGCGCTCCGCGAGGAGCGGCGCGGTCATCTCGGGCGTGTCCGCCTGGTGCGGCGTCACGATGACCCGGGGGTCGTCCCAGAGCGGGTGCCCGTCGGGGAGGGGCTCTGGCGAAGTCACGTCGACCCCCGCACCCCAGATCCGCTCGGACCGCACGGCCTCGACCAGAGCGTCGGTGTCGACCAGGTCGCCCCGCGCGATGTTCACGACGACCGCGGTCGGCCGCAGCATCGCCAGGCGGCGCCCGTCGAGCAGCCTCGACGTGCCGCTCGTCGCGGCGGCCGCGAGGACCACCACGTCGGCCTCGGGCAGGACCTCGTCGAGCCGGTCGACGGTCACGGTGCGGTCGACGCCGTCGACGGGCTCGCCGCCCCGGCGGACGATCGTGACCCGCGTCTCGAAGGGCGCCAGCAGACGCACCAGCTCGAGGGCGATGCCCCCGGCGCCCACGATGACGACATTCTTCCCGTAGAGCGAGAGGCCGCGCTGCTCGGTCTGCCAGCCGGTCGCACGGACCCTCGACGGCACGACCCGCAGCAGCGACAGCACGAGCATCAGCGCGTGCTCCGCCACCGGTTCCGAGAACGCGCCCTTCGCGCTCGTGAACAACGGCAGGGCGGTGCCGGCCCGACTCGCGAGCAGTTCGGAGAAGGCGTCGACGCCCGCGTACGGCAGCTGGACCCACTCGATGCCGGGGTGGCGGTCGAGGGCGCGCCACAGGCCCTCCGGATCGGCGTACGAGAGCCAGATGAGCCCGCGCGTCTCGTCGCCGAGCGGCACGATCGAGCCTCCCCCGGCATGGACGGCCTCGGCGAACCGGGGGTTCTCCCGGGGCGCCAGGCTCACCGGGCCGGGCGACGGCCGGCGCTCGGGGCTCAGCCGGACGGTCGTGGTCGTCGCCCGGTGCCCCCGGGTCGGATCGCTCACGACTCGCGCCCTCCGTCGCGCACGTCGTCGCGCCGCTCGTCGGGCCGGATGATGTCGATCGGCGTGGTCGTCGACAGCACCTTGACGTACGGGTCGACCCCGTCGCGGAGCACCTCGTCGATCCACCCCAGGCCGACCAGCCGGCCACCGCGCATGACGGCCACGCGGTCGGTGATGGCACGGGCCTCCGAGACCGACGACGTCACGACCAGCGCCGAGAACTGCCGGTCGCGGTGCAGGTTCCTGATCACGTCCAGCACGGCCTGGCGCACGAGGACGTCGACGCCGCGGGCCGGCTCGTCGGCCACGAGGAGGCGCGGCTCGAGCACCAGGGACCGCGCCAGCGCCACCCGCTGCCGCTGCCCGGCGCTGAGCTCCCACGTCTGCTTCAGCATGGTGCCGAGCGGCAGATGGACGGCGTCGATGAGGTCGGCGACGAGTCGGCCCGCCTCGGTCCGGTCGAAGCGCCTGTCGCGCTGATAGATCGGCTGCGCGATGGTCTCGCCGACGGTGAGATCGGGGCTCAGCCGCTCGCCGTCGTCCTGCGCGAGGTAGCCGACGGCGCCGGAGAGACGCTCCCGGCGACGGGGCGACGACCGCAGCAGATCGAGCCCGAAGACCCTCGCCGCTCCCCCGACGATCCGCGGACGACCCTCGGCGGGGCGCTCGGAACCGACGAGACCGGCCACCGCGAGGGCGAGCGTCGACTTGCCCGAACCGCTCTCGCCGAGCACGGCGAGGATCTCCCCCGGGGCGATCGACAGCGTGACGCCGTCGACGGCTCGCAGCGCGGGATGACCGCTCCTGGCCGGGTACTCGAGCGAGAGGTCGTCCGTGACCACCGGCACGGACATGTCGAGCTCCACCGCCATCAGACGGCCCCGCCGCCCGCGCGGTCACGCGCGGCGCGGTCGAGTGCGGCGAGGCGCTCCCGCCGGGCGGCCTGCTCCACCGGGTCGGGCACCGGCAGCGACGCGAGCAGCCGCTGCGTGTACGGGTGCTCGGGGGCGCCGAGCACCTGGTCGTTCGGTCCGCTCTCGATGAGGTCGCCGTGGTACAGCACGCCGATCCGGTCGGCGAGCATGTTCACCACCGCGAGGTCGTGGCTGATGAACAACGCCGCGAAGCCGAGATCGGTCTGCAGCTCGCGGAAGAGCTCGAGCACCCTCGCCTGCACCGAGACGTCGAGCGCGCTCGTCGGCTCGTCGGCGATCAGCAGGGCCGGCTCGAGCGCGAGCGACCGGGCGAGGCTCGCGCGCTGACGCTGACCGCCGCTCAGCTCGTGCGGGTAGCGGTCGCCGAACGCGTTCGGCAGCTGCACCGCCTCGAGCAGCTCGTCGACCCGTCTCCGGGCCGCGCGGGCGTCGCCGGCCCGCCCGTGGACGATGAGCGGCTCGGCCACGCATTCGGCGATGGTCAGCAGCGGGTTGAAGCTCGACGCCGGGTCCTGGAAGACGAACCCGATCTCGGCGCGCTTGGGCTTGAAGTCGCGCTCGTGCACGCCGTTCATCTCGATGCCGAGCACGTCGAGAGAACCGCCGGTCACGGGGGTGAGCCCCGCGATGGCGCGTCCGATCGTCGTCTTGCCCGACCCGCTCTCGCCGACGAGACCGAGCACCTCGCCGCGGGCGATCGAGAAGTCGACGCCCTTGACCGCCCGGAACCCGGAGCGACCGAGCCGGCCCGGGTACTCGATCTCGAGTCCCGTCGCGCGGACGACGACGTCGCGGTCCGCCTCGGCGGCCTGGACCTGCGCGCCCCTCGACTCGAGTCTCGGCACGGACCCGAGCAGCCGCCGCGTGTAGTCGTCCTTCGGGGCCGCGAACAGCTCGGCCGACGACGCCTGCTCGACGACCTCGCCGAGGTACATGACCGCGACCCGGTCGGCCAGATCGGCGACCACGCCCATGTTGTGGGTGATCAGCACGATCGCCGTGCCGAACTCGTCCCGGAGATCGCGCAGCAGATCGAGGATCTCGGCCTGCACGGTCACGTCGAGGGCCGTCGTCGGCTCGTCGGCCACGATGACCGACGGGTTCAGCACGAGCGCCATGGCGATGACCACCCGCTGCTTCTGCCCGCCCGAGAACTGGTGCGGGTAGTAGTCGACCCGCTTCTCGGGCTCGGGGATGCCGACCCGTCGGAGGATGTCGATCGCCCGGCGCCGCGCCTCCTTCTTCTTGATGGATCCGTGGGCTCGCAGCCCCTCGATGATCTGCCACCCCACCGTGTAGACGGGGTTCAGAGCGGTCGAGGGCTCCTGGAAGACCATGGCGACGTCGCGGCCGCGCATCGCCCGCATCGTGGACGGCGAGACCTCGAGCACGTTCCGGCCCGAGAGCAGCACCGCGCCGGTCGCCACGGCCGTCTCGGGCAGCAGCCCGAGGATCGTCTTCGCGGTGACGGTCTTGCCGCTGCCCGATTCGCCGACGATCGCCAGCACCTCGCCGGCGCGGACGTCGAGGGTGACCCCCTGCACGGCCGCGACGTCGCCGCCGTCGGTCGCGAAGGTGACCTCGAGCCCCGTGATGCCGACCGCGATGTCGCGAGCCTCGCGGGGAAGATCGTGAGCGGCGTGGCGGACCGGAGCCGCGCCTCCTCGGCGGGACTCCGAACGCCCCGTCGTGTCAGTCGTGTCGCTCACGCGGGGACCTCCTCGGTGACGGCCGAGGTGGCCGTCGTGTCGTTCTTCGTCTTGCGGCGGGCCCGACGGCGGGTCCGGAGGCGCGGGTCGGCCAGGTCGTTCAGGCTCTCGCCCACGAGGGTGATGCCGAGCACCATGAGCACGATCGCGGCACCCGGGAACACGCCCGTCCACCAGATGCCGCTCGCGGTGTCGCTGAGGGCGCGGTTGAGGTCGTAGCCCCATTCCGCGGCCGAGGTCGGGCCGATGCCGAAGCCGAGGAACCCCAGCGCGGCGAGGGTGAGGATCGCCTCGGACGCGTTCAGCGTGAGGATCAGCGGCAGGCTGCGCGTGGCGTTGCGGAGCACGTGCTTGAACATGATGCGGGGCGTGCTGCTGCCGACGACCTTCGCGGACTCGACGAACGCCTCGCTCTTCAGCCGGACGGCCTCGGCGCGGACCACCCGGAAGTACTGCGGCACGTAGACGACCGTGATCGAGATGCCCGCCGAGATGATGCCGCCCCAGAGACTCGACTGACCGCCGCTGATGACGATCGAGACGACGATGGCGAGCAGCAGCGACGGGAACGCGTAGACGGCGTCGGCGATGACGACGAGGACCCGGTCGAGCCACCCGCCCAGGTAGCCCGACACGAGCCCCAGCGCCACGCCGATCGTGATCGAGAGGACGACCGCGACGACGACGACCGCGATGGCCGTCCGGGTGCCCCAGACGACGCGGCTGAAGACGTCGTAGCCTCCGACGGTCGTGCCCCAGAGGTGGACGGCCGAGGGAGGCGCCTGCCGCGGGAACGTGCCCCCGTCGTCTCCGAGCTGACCGAAGCCGTACGGCGCGATCAGCGGTGCGAAGACGGCGGCGAGGAGGAAGACGGCGCAGATGACGACGCCGGCGACGAGCATGCCGCGCTGGAGGCCGACGGAGCGGCGCAGCTGCGCGACGATCGGGAGGCGCTTCCAGAGCGGCGCGCGACGGTCGGCGAGGACGCCGGTGCTGGTGGTGTCGGTCATGGTCAGTACCTCACACGGGGGTCGATCAGGGCCGCGACGACGTCGACCAGGAAGTTCGTGACGGCGACGATCACCGCCAGGACGGCGACGATGCCCTGCACCGCGATGAAGTCGCGGGCCGAGAGGTACTGCTGCAGCTGGAAGCCGAGACCGCGCCAGCCGAACGTCGTCTCGGTGAGCACCGATCCGCCGAGCAGCATCGCGATCTGCAGACCCATCACCGTGATGATCGGGATGAGCGCGGGCTTGAGCGCGTGCTTGCGCACGAGCCGCAGCTCGCCGACGCCCCGCGACCGCGCCGCGTCGATGTAGTCGGAGCCGAGGGTGCCGATGACGTTGGTGCGGACGAGTCGGAGGAAGATGCCCGCCGTCAGCAGGCCCAGCGTCAGCGCGGGCAGGACGGCGTGCGACAGGACGTCGACGATGATCGTGCTGTTGCCCGTCCTCAGGGCGTCGATGAGGTAGATCCCGGTCGGGTTCTCGATGCGCCCGAGCGCGATGCCGATCCGCGTCGAGGCGCGGCCGCCGAGGGGGAACCAGCCGAGCCAGACGGAGAAGGTCAGCTTGAGCAGGAGGCCCGCGAAGAACACCGGCGTGGCGTACGCGAGGATCGCGAGGATCCGGAGCACCGCGTCGGGCCACCGGTCGCGCACGTACGCGGCCAGCATCCCGAGGGGGATGCCGATGACGAGGGCGATGATCAGGGCGTAGAAGACGAGCTCGACCGTGGCCGAGCCGTAGGTCACGATGACCTCGCTGATCTGGCGGTTGTCGGTCGCGGTCGTGCCGAAGTCGAGCCGGACGATCTGACCCAGGTACTCGAGGTACTGCACGATGATCGGACGGTCGTAGCCGGCGGCGGCGAGCCGCTCCTGCAGCTGCGCCTCGGTCAGACGGCCTCCGACGGAGGCGGTGATCGGGTTGCCGACCACGCGCATCAGGAAGAAGACCAGGGTGACCAGGATGAAGACGGTGGGGATGATGAGGAGCGCGCGGACCACGAGGTAGCGACCGAATCCTCCGCCGGGACGACGTCGTCGCACGGTGGGGTCGGGGGTGGGCGGCTCGCTCGCGAGGGGAGCCTCGATGAGCGACGTCACGTCAGGTGCCTTTCGGGGGGTGGGGGCGACGCACGACGCACGAAAGGGCGTCCCGCACCATGGCGGGACGCCCCTCGCGCGTCATGCGTCGTGGAACATGTTCGCTCGCGCGATCGGCCGGTCAGCCGATCAGCGGCTCAGCGCTGCGTAGCGGAACTTGAACGACGGGTCGAGCGTGTCGTCGACGCCCTGCACGTCGCTCTGCGAGACGACGACCTGCGTGCCCTGCAGCAGCGGCAGCGTGGGCAGGTCGTTCGCGACGACGTCCTGGATCTGACCGATGATCTCGGTGCGGGCGGCCTCGTCGGACTCGGCGATCTCCGATGCCAGCAGACCCTGCACCTGAGCCGAGTCGTAGTGGTTGCCGACGAAGTTGTCCTTCACGAAGAACGGCGACAGGTAGTTGTCGGCGTCCGAGAAGTCCGGGAACCAGCCGAGCTGGTACACGGGGTACGCGTCTTCACGGCGCTCGGTCGAGTAGGTGTCCCACAGGGTCGACTGCAGGTTGACCTCGAACAGGCCGCTCGCCTGGAGCTGCGTCTGGATCAACGCGTACTCCTCATCGCTCGAGGCGCCGTAGTGGTCGGGGCTGTACTGCAGGTCGATCGACACCGGGGTCTCGACGCCGGCCGCCGACAGACGCTCGGTCGCCGCGTCGACGTCGGGGCCGCCCTCGCCGTCGCCGTAGAGCGACTCGAGGGGCTTCGTCGCACCGGTCAGACCGTCGGGCACGACCGAGTACAGGGGCGTGTACGTGTCGTTGTAGACCTCGCTGGCGAGGGCGTCGCGGTCGACCGTGTCGGCGATGGCCTGACGGACCGCCAGCGCCTTGTCGGCGTCGGCGTCGTCCTGCGTCGAGCCGAAGGGCATCGTGTTGAGGTTGAAGACCAGGTAGCGGATCTCGCCGCCGGGGCCGTTGTGCACCGTCAGCGCGTCGTCCTTAGCCAGGTCGGCGAGGTCGGTCGGGCTGAGGCTGCGGTTGGCCACGTCGACGTCGCCCTGCTGGACGGCCAGCTTGAGGTCGGTCTCCTCCGTGTAGTACGTCGCCGTGACCGAGTCGGTCTTCGCCGCGCCGAGCACGCCGTCGTAGGCGTCGTTGGCCTCGTAGGCGATCGTCTCGTTCTCGGCGTAGTCGGTGATCGAGTACTGACCCGAGAACGCGTCGCCGGAGACGATGTCGTCGGCGGAGGTCAGCTCGGTGGCCGAGAAGACGTCCTCGTCGACGATGGGCGCGGCGGGGCTCGAGAGGATCTGCGGCCAGGTCTGGTCGGCGCCGTTCAGCGTGAAGACCACGGTGGTGTCGTCGGGGGCCTCGACGCCCGCGAGGTTGCCGAGCAGCGACGACGGACCGTTCGGGTCCGCGATCGCCAGCTGGCGGTCGAACGTGAACTTGACGTCGCTCGAGGTGAGCTCGTTGCCGTTCGCGAAGGTCAGATCGGGCTTCAGCGTGACCGTGTAGGTGACCGGGTCGGTGAACTCGGCCGACTCGGCGAGGTCCGGTTCGACGTCGGGGCTGCCGTAGGGCGAGTTCATCAGGAACCCGAACACCTGGTTCTGCACGGCGAACGAGCCGTTGTCGTACGAGCCGGCCGGGTCGAGCGACGTGATCACGTCGGTCGTGCCGACGCTGATGCCGTCGAGAGCGGTGTCGGCGTCACCGCCCGAGGCGCAGCCGGCGAGGATGAGGGTGGTGGCAGCGGCGCCACCGACGACGGCGAGAGCGCGTCGTCCGAGCTTGGAGTCGGATGTCATATCCGGTTACCTCTTTCTCTGTGTGCAAGGAGACCCCCCGGGCGCGGCTGTGTTCGCGCCCGATTCGGGGTGGATCCATTGGTAACACACACCGGACTCGCGGCCCTACTCCACGGAGAAGTGTTTACAGGCTCGCAATGAACCCTTGCCGCGTGGTCTGTTCTTCGAGACGCGGCCGGGCTGCTCGAGCGCGAGCGCTCGTCAGAAGGGGCGCGGTGCCGCCGGGCGTGCGCGGTGCCGCGGGGCGCCGCGCCCTGGGCCCGGTCATTCCTGCCGGATGGCGCGACGCTCCTGTTCGAGGGCGACTATGCGCAGCTGGATCTCACGCAGGCCCTCGGGATCCTGTTTGGCGTCGGTCCGGCGGAGCCGCCCCATGGCCTCGGCCTGCTCGCGGAGGATGTCCCGCTCGACGAGAGACGAGACGATGCCCCGGCAGTACGTCGTGATCTCCCGGTTCTCGCGCTCGGGGATCGGCGCCACGGCCAGCTCACGAGCCAGCACGTCGTACGGCGCCGGCGTGTGATCGAGGACGACGTCGAGCCAGTCGCTCGCCTCGAGCCGATCGAGGCTCACGCCGATGGCGTCGCGGACGACGGCGAGAGCGCTGGTCTCGAGCCGGGCCTGGGAGGCGCGCTGCATGAGGAGAGGGCCGACCGCGGCCGGCTGCTGCAGCATGGCCATGAGCGCATCGCGCTCGGTGCGCGTCGTCAGGTCGGACGGGAGGGTCATCAGGGTCGGGCCCGCCGGTTCGTCGGGCAGCGGCGGCAGACTCGTGATCGACTGCGGACCGTCTCCGGCGTTCTGCGGCTTCGCCCGCTCGATCGAGGTCTGGCTCGCGGTCGTCCGCGCGACCTCCTGGTAGGCGGCCACGACCTCGTCGGTGTCGACGCCGACCCACTTGGCGAGCATCCGGGCGTACCCGCGCTGGAGCGACTGCTCGCGCATGGTCGCCAGGACGGGAGCACCGGCCCTGACGGCCCCGGCGCGACCCTCGACGGTCTCGAGGTCGAACTCGTCGATCACACGGCGGATCATGAACTCGAACAGCGGACGCTTCGTCTCGACCAGTCGCCGGACGGCGTCGTCGCCCCGGTTCAGGCGCAGATCGCAGGGGTCGAGCCCGTCGGGGGCCACCGCCACGAACGTCTGCGCCGAGAAGCGCTGCTCTTCGGCGTAGGCCCGCGACGCGGCGCGCTGTCCGGCTTCGTCGGGGTCGAACGTGAAGATCACCTCACCGCTCGCCGACGTGTGCGCCCCGCTGACATCGCCGAGCATAGGTCGCAGCAGCTTGATGTGGTCCACGCCGAAGGAGGTGCCGCACGTGGCGACGGCCGTCGTCACACCCGCCAGATGGCAGGCCATCACGTCGGTGTAACCCTCGACGATGACGACCTGCTTGCCCTTCGAGATGTCGCGTCGGGCCAGGTCGAGACCGTAGAGCACCTGCGACTTGTGATAGATCGGCGTCTCGGGGGTGTTCAGGTACTTCGGCCCCTTGTCGTCGTCGAGCAGGCGGCGTGCCCCGAAGCCGATGGTCGAACCCGTCACGTCGCGGATCGGCCAGAGCAGGCGCCCCCGGAACCGGTCGTACGGGCTGCGGTCGCCGCTGCTGAGCAGACCGGCCGCAACGAGCTCGTCGTCGCTGAAGCCGCGGCCCTTCAGGTGACTGCGCAGCGCGTCGAACGACTTCGGTGCGAAACCGACGCCGAACCGCTCGGCCGCCGCCGGGTCGAAACCCCGCTCGCCGAGGAACCGGCGGGCCGGATCGGCGTCGGACGCGGTCAGATGCTCGACGAAGAACTCGCGCGCCCCCTCGTTCGCGGCGATCAGGCGAGCCCGGTTCCCGTGGTCGGTCGCCTGTCCCCCGTCCTCGTAGTGCAGCTCGAAGCCGATACGCGACGCCAGTCGCTCGACCGCCTCCTGGAAGGTCGTGTGGTCCATCTTCTGGACGAAGCTGAAGACGTCGCCGTCTTCGCCGCACCCGAAGCAGTGATAGCGACCGACCTGCGGACGGACATGGAAGCTCGGGCTCCGCTCGTCGTGGAACGGGCACAGGCCCTTCATCGAGCCGACCCCCGCACCCTTCAGGGTGACGTGGTCGGAGACGACGTCGACGATGCTCGTCCGCGAGCGGACCTCGTCGATGTCGTTCCGTTTGATCAGGCCTGCCACGTGACGATCCTAGATCTCGCGGCCGACACCGGAGGGCGCGGACGGGGCGGGACCCGTGCCTCCTCGGCTCGGCTCGTCAACTGCGGAGGACGAGGCGCGCGTGCCAGGCCGTCGCGCTCTGATCGGTGAGCGACGCCACCTGGTCGACGACGACGCGCCGCCTCGCCGTGTCGTCGGCGGCGGCGGCCCAGTCGGCCGCGAAACCCGGGTCGAGCTCGGACGGGCCGGCGGCCCAGAGCGCGTCGGCCAGCCCCGTCAGCAGCTCGCGCTGGTGCTGGTAGATGGGCTGCCTCGTGCCGTGGGTCATGACGAACGCCGCCACGATGCCCTTGAGCACGGCGATCTCGCCGATCACCTCGGGCGGCACGACCATGCTCGCGCTGAACCGGGTCAGGCTCGACTGCGAGTACGACTCGCGGGTCGCGTGCGTCGCCGCACCGGCGAAGCGGCCGATGAGCTGGCTCGTGAGGTTCTTCAGACGCGCCTGGTCGAGCCGCCCTCCGTCGTACGAGTCGACCCAGAAGGGCTGCGAGCGGAGCCGGTCGAACGCCTCGACGAGCTCGTCGCGGCTGAGCTCCCGACCGACCCACTCGTGCATCGCCGTCACGAGCTCGTCGTGCCCGTCGCCCGAGCCGAGGGTCGCCACGTCGACGTAGCCGTTGACGACCGCGTCCTCCAGATCGTGCACGGAGTACGCGATGTCGTCGCTGAGATCCATCACCTGAGCCTCGATGCAGCGACGGCGACGCGGCGCACCGGCCCTCAGCCACTCGAACGCCTCGGTGTCGTCGTCGTAGAAGCCGAACTTCATCCTCCCCGACGGGTCGGGGACGCCCTGCGCCGCCGGCCACGGGTACTTGCAGCTCGCATCGAGACTCGCCCGGGTCAGGTTCAACCCGTAGCTGCGACCCGCATCGTCGATGACCTTGGGCTCGATCCGGGTGAGGAGCCGCAGGGTCTGCGCGTTGCCCTCGAAGCCGCCGATGCCGACCGACCAGTCGTTGAGCGCCTTCTCGCCGTTGTGACCGAATGGCGGGTGCCCCAGGTCGTGCGCGAGGCAGGCCGTGTCGACCACGTCGGGGTCGAGACCGAGACTCGTCGCCAGCTCGCGGCCGACCTGCGCGACCTCGAGGGAGTGGGTCAGGCGGTTGCGTGCGAAGTCGAGACCGGCGGTCGGGCTCAGCACCTGCGTCTTCGCGGCCAGGCGACGGAGTGCGCTCGAGTGGAGCAGCCGCGCTCGGTCGCGCGCGAAATCGCTGCGCCGGTTCGAGTGCTGCTCGGGGAGCCAGCGGTCGGAGTCGGCGGACTCGTACCCGGCGGACGTGCTGAGGGCGGACTCGAGGGGCGTGGACTCGACGGACACCGGGGCCTTTCGATCAGGAGGAGCGGAACGAGCAGGAGGCGCGGGTCGCGACCCGCGAGCGGTCACCCGCCGCTGTGGTGCAGCTCCGCCGCGGCCAGCTCGACCTTGAACGCCTCGTCGAGGTCGCGGCTCTCGAGCCAGCGGTCGGGCAGCGCGGGTCTCTTGGGGCTGCCCGCGCGACCCCGAGGGCCCTCGGCCGCCGCACCCGGGTACAGCTCGTCGGGATCGAGGGTCGCGAGGAGGTCGTCGATCTCGGAGAGTGAATCGGCGAGGGCGAGAGCCGACCGCGTCTCGCCGCCGACGGGGTAGCCCTTGAAGTACCAGGCGACGTGCTTGCGCATGTCGCGGCAGGCGCGCCCCTCGTCACCCGACCAGAACTCGACCATGAGCTCGGCGTGCCGTCGGAACGCGCGCCCCACCTCGCCGAGCGTGGGCTCGGCCTTCAGGTCCTCACCGCGGAAGGCGGCCGCGAGATCCCCGAACAGCCAGGGGCGACCGAGGCAGCCGCGGCCGACGACGACACCGTCGCAACCGGTCTCGTCGACCATGCGGAGGGCGTCCGCCGCCGACCAGATGTCGCCGTTGCCGAGGATCGGGACGTCGCCGACGGTCTCCTTCAACGTGGCGATCGCCGACCAGTCGGCCGTGCCCGAGTAGAAGTCCGCCGCCGTCCTGGCGTGCAGGGCGATGCTCGCCACGCCGGCCCCCTGAGCGGCCTTGGCGGCCTCCAGGTACGTGAGGTGATCGGAGTCGATGCCCTTCCGCATCTTGATGGTCAGCGGGATGTCGCCCGCCGCCGACACGGCCCGCTCGACGATCTCGCGGAACAGCCCGATCTTCCAGGGGAGAGCGGATCCGCCGCCCTTCCGCGTGACCTTCGGGACGGGGCAGCCGAAGTTGAGATCGATGTGATCGGCGCGGTCTTCGGCGACGAGCATCGTCACGGCCTCGGCGACCGTATTCGGCTCGACGCCGTACAGCTGGATGCTCCGGGGCGTCTCGGACTCGTGATGCTGGATCAGGCGCATCGACTCGGGCGTCCGCTCTACGAGTGCGCGGCTCGTGATCATCTCGCTCACGTAGAGACCGGCGCCGTACTCGCGACAGAGGCGCCGGTAGGCCGTGTTCGTGATGCCGGCCATGGGTGCCAGCACGACCGGGGATGCGACCTCGATCGGGCCGATCGAGAGGCCGCGCGAGGGAAGAGTGGAAATGGTCATCGGTACGATTCTCCCATGAGCGACGGTGGACCGACAGGACGGCAGCGGGTTCGTGTGGACGCCGAGGCCCACGGCCTGGCTGTGGAGATCGTGTCGCGCCCTGCGGCCGACACGTTGGAGGACGCGGCCTCCCTGCTGGGCGTCGGTTCCTCCGACGTCGTCAAGAGCCTGGTGGTCAGACGCCACGACGGCTCGTTCCTCTTCGCCCTGGTACCGGGCGACCGACAGATCTCGTGGGCGAAGCTCCGATCGGTCGTCGGGGTCAACAAGCTCTCACTCCCCCGGCCCGAGATCGCCCTCGACGCCACCGGGTACGAACGAGGCACGATCACCCCGCTCGGCAGCACGACGGCATGGCCCGTCTTCGCCGACGAACGCATCACCGGCCGACGCGTCGCCCTCGGCGCCGGTGAACACGGTTACAGCGCCTTCGTCGACGCCGATGCTCTGATCACCGCGTACGCGGCCACGGTCGCCGACATCAGCGACTGACACCGCGCCTCCCTCGCTCCTTCGACGGGTCAGACGGGCGCGGGCCCTTCGACCAGGCAGGCGTCGCCTTCGCACGCCACCGCGTCCGGGGACCCGAGCATGGTGAAGGGCGAGCCGGCGGTCGCCGCAGAGCCGTCGGCGGTGCGATCGCTCACGAGCGGACCTCGGCACCGACCTGCTCGAGCGCCTGCAGGAACATCTCGGGTGCCTGTGCTCCCGAGATGCCGTACTTGCCCTCGAGAACGAAGAAGGGCACGCCGTTGATGCCGAACGCCTGCGCCTGCGCCTGGTCGGCGCGGACATCGGGCTCGTAGCGGCCGTCCTCCAGGGCGTCACGCGTGACGACCGGATCGAGCCCGACCTCGGTCGCGAGCTCGACGAGCTCATCGATGCGACCGAGGTGACGGCCCTGCTCGAAGTAGGCCGCGAGGAGGCGCTCCTTCATCTCGAGCTGGAGTCCGTTCGCCTTCGCCAGGTGGAGGAGCTCGTGCGCCTTGACGGTGTTGGTGTGGCGGAGAGCTGCGAAGTCGTACGCGAGACCGACCTCGGAGGCGATGCCCGCGACGTTGTCGAGCATGCCTTGCACCTGGTCGACGGGCATGCCCTTGTGATCGGCGAGGAACTGGATCTCGTCACCCTCGAAGTCGACCGGGGTGTCCGGAGACAACTCGAACGAGTGGTACTCGATCTCGACGGGCTGACCGTAGCGGGCCACGGCGTCCTCGAACTTGCGCTTGCCGATGAAGCACCAGGGGCAGGCGATGTCGGACCAGATGTCGACCTTCACGGCCCGGTTCTGCGTATCAGTCACACCGGGCGAACCATCGGAGCACCGGCAGCATTCCCGGTGCTCGCCCTCTGCGCCTCCCGCTCACCGCTCACCGCTCACCCTCTCTCGCTCGTCGCCGTCCTCCCCGCCGGGCCCGCTCCTCCCCACCGGGCGTCCCCCTCCCCACCGGGAGCGCTCCTCCCCTGTCGGGCGTCGCCTCCCTGCCGGGCGCCTCCCTCCCCGCCGGCGGTGCGCCTCCCTCGCTGACCCCCGCCCTCGGACCAGCCGCCTGCGACCAGGCACCTGCTCTCGTCGGCAACTCCTGGCCCTTGCGACGTCCCGGCACTCCCAGCCGCCACTTCCTGCGTCCCCGCCCCGGGAGGAGCCGCGGCAGAGAGGAGTTGCCGACACGCGGGACGACGCCCTGCGCCACCGAACGAGCCACCAGTGCCTCGACGACGGCTGAGACGGTCTTCCAGTCGCGTCGCACCATCGACGTGCTCGCCCTGAACGGAAGAATTCCCGCCAGGACCATCGTCGCGTCCTTGACGCGATCCTTCTCGAAGCGGTGGGCATGATGCTCCCGGCCGTCGGTCTCGAGCCCGACGGCTCCGTCGACGAGCATGTCGATCCTCTCGCCCCGGGAGCCGACGGAGACCTGTCGCGCGACGCGTCTGCCTTCCAGCCGCAGGCGAGTCCCGGCGGCGCTCTCGAGGATGCTCTCCGCACCGCCGTCACTCCATGCGGCCAGACCGGCGGCGTCCGCGCGCATCCGCGAGAGCACCATCCGGGCGTCGTCGTCGCCGTGCACGATGCCCTGAAGGCGCGCCCAGTCGACGAGCATGACGGCGTCCTCGAGAGACTCCGCCTCGACCACGGCCCTGGCGAGGGCGTCCCTCGGGTCGACAGCCCACGTCGTCCCACGATTTGAGAGCTCGAGCGGATCCCAGACGACCCTCACCCCCCGACGACGACGCAACCGCGACGCCGTCTCGGGCACCGAGACCACGATCTGCGGCGGTGTCCAGGACCACGCCCCCAGCTCGTGCAGGGCAGCGGCGCCCGTCAGCCGACCGCCGATGGCGACAGCGACGAATCGGGGGTCGGTCGGCGACCACGTGCTGTACCAGCCGCGTCGTGCCCGGCGGACCCCGCCGAAGCGGACAGCGGCTGTCAGATGCCGGTCCGTCGCACCAGCGGCGACGAGATCGTGCTTGTGGAGCAGGCCTCCCTCGGAGGCGACGAGCTCGGCGATCGTGGTCATGGCTCCGATGCTGTCGTCGACCGACCCCCTGACGCTCCGAGCCCGGCTCCCCTCGTGGATGGATCCGCCCGAACGCTTGATGGGTAGGGATGGACCTCGCCGCGTCTCTCTCCGTCGACAACTCCTGCGTCGCGCCCCTCGATCGCCGGTGCCCGCGTCGACGACGACGAATCGACGCAACGCGGAGGAGTTGCCGACGAGACGGCGATCTGCGGAGGGAGGCGCGGGTGGCGACGGCGCCCGGTCGGAGAAGGCGCACGGCCGACTGCCCGGACGTCGGAAACTCCGGACGCTCGCGTCGATCGACCCGGGCGCGGGGCGAGATCGGACTTCCGCCGAGCAGGGAGGAGGAGTTGCCGACCCGGAGGGCTGGTGGAGCGGAGGAGGAGGGGGAGGGGGAGGACGAGCCGCCGGAGGAAGAAGGGAGCGAAGGCGAGGGAAGGGACGCCGACCAGACGGACGGAGGCGGAGCGGACGCGGACGGCGGACGCAGACGAGCGGACGCGAGTGGGGCGGACGCGGGCGGACGCCGAAGGGCGGGCACGGGCGGGAGGGCGCGGGGGGCGGGCGCCAGCGGGGCGGGCGCGAGCGGAGCGGGTTCGGGCGGGGCGGACGCAGGCGGCGCCCGCCCCGCACGGGGCGGGGCGGGCGCCGGAGGGACGCGGAAGCGGGTCAGGCGCCGAGCAGCTGCTCCGCGAGGTAGCCGCGCAGCTGGGCCAACGGCATGCGCTGCTGCTCCATGCTGTCGCGCTCGCGCACCGTGACGGCGTCGTCGTCGAGCGAGTCGAAGTCGACGGTGACGCAGAACGGCGTGCCGATCTCGTCCTGACGCCGGTAGCGGCGGCCGATGGCGCCGGCGTCGTCGAAGTCGATGTTCCAGTACTTGCGGAGATCGGCTGCGAGCTCGCGGGCGAGGGGCGAGAGCCGTTCGTTGCGGCTGAGCGGCAGCACGGCGACCTTGATCGGCGCCAGCCGGCGGTCGAGCTTCAGCACCGTGCGCTTGTCGACGCCGCCCTTGGCGTTGGGGGCCTCGTCTTCGGTGTACGCGTCGACGAGGAACGCCATGAGCGATCGGGTGAGCCCGGCCGCCGGCTCGATGACGAACGGGGTCCAGCGCTCGTTCTTGGCCTGGTCGAAGTACGAGAGGTCCTTGCCCGAGGCCGCGGCGTGCGTCTTGAGGTCGTAGTCGGTGCGGTTCGCGACGCCCTCGAGCTCGCCGAACTCGCCGCCGGCGAAGCGGAAGCGGTACTCGATGTCGACGGTGCGCTTGGAGTAGTGCGACAGCTTCTCGGCGGCGTGCTCGTAGAGGCGGAGGTTCTCGGGGTCGATGCCGAGGTCCACGTACCACTGGAAGCGCTGGTCGATCCAGTACTGGTGCCATTCCTCGTCGGTTCCCGGCTCGACGAAGAACTCCATCTCCATCTGCTCGAACTCGCGGGTGCGGAAGATGAAGTTGCCGGGCGTGATCTCGTTGCGGAAGCTCTTGCCGATCTGGCCGATGCCGAACGGAGGCTTGATGCGCGACGACTGCAGGATGTTGTCGAAGTTCGTGAAGATGCCCTGGGCGGTCTCGGGCCGCAGGTACGCCATGCCCTGCTCGTTGTCGACCGGGCCGAGGAACGTCTTCAGCAGGCCGGAGAAGTTCTGCGGTTCGGTCCACGAGCCGGGCTGACCGGTCTCGGGGTCGCGCACGTCCGCGAGGCCGTTCTCGGGCGGGTGGCCGTGCTTGGCCTCGTACGCCTCGAGCAGGTGGTCGGCGCGATACCGCTTGTGGGTGTGCAGCGACTCGACCAGGGGGTCGCTGAAGACCTCGACGTGCCCGGAGGCCTCCCACACCTGTCGCGGGAGGATGACGGCCGAGTCGAGTCCGACGACGTCGTCGCGCCCCTGCACCATCGTCTGCCACCACTGGCGCTTGATGTTCTCTTTCAGCGCGACGCCCAGGGGCCCGTAGTCCCACGCCGATCGGGACCCGCCGTAGATCTCTCCCGACTGGAAGACGAACCCGCGGCGTTTGGCCAGGGCGATGACGGAATCGAGACGGTTGGGTGCTGCCACGTGTGATGCTCCGATTGAGTTGAGGCCCGAGCTGGGTGCCCGGTCGGCCGAGGTACCCGGCAACTCTAGCCGCCGCCTCCTAGCCGCGCAGGGCGCCCGCGACGGCCTCGACGTCGTCCTCGTCGTTCCAGAGGTGGAAGGCGATCCGCACCCGGCCGGCGCGCCCCGAAGCGGTCAGACCGGCCGCGGTGAGCGCCTCGAGGTCTCCGCCGGGATCGACCCAGGTCACGATGGCCTGCCCCTGTCGGGCGATGTCGAGACGGTCGCAGAGCAGGTCGCCGAGGCCGGAGGCGCGGGTCCACACCTCGGTCATGTCGAGACCCGCGAAGGCGCGCAGGGCAGGCAGGGCGCCGACCCAGACCGGCCACGCCGGCGAGACGTCGAACGCGCGCGCGTCGGGGGCCAGCTCCATGATCGGGCCGTAGCAGGAGCCCCAGACCGACTCCCCCGCGTACCACCCCGCCTGGACGGGACGGAGGCGCGCCGCGGCCTCGACGGACACCGTCAGGAACGCCGCGCCGCGGGGACTGCAGAGCCACTTGTAGGCGTGGCACACGGTCACGCCGTAGCGGCTCGCGTCGACGGGCAGCACGCCGGCGGCCTGCGTCGTGTCGCAGAGCGTGAGCACGTGATGGCGTCGAGCGGCGGCGACGATCGCGGCGTCGTCGGCCACGGCACCGGTGGCCGACTGGATCGCCGACCAGGCGACGAGCCATGTGTCGTCCGAGACGGCGTCCGCGAGTTCGGCCAGCGGGACGCTCCGGACGCGCACCCCCCGGTGGCGCTGCTGCAGGAAGGGGAACACCATCGAGCTGAAGTCGCCGTCGACGCAGATCACCTCGGTTCCGTCGGGGACGGCCGCCGCGACGACGGCGACCATCGACGACGTCTGGGAGCCGATCGCGACGCGCTCGACCGGCACGGCGACGAGGGCGGCGTAGGCGACCCGCGCCTCCTCGACCACGGCCCCGTACTCGATCGGCGAGGTGCCGCCCGTCCGCCACGTGTCGAGATCGAGGCGCTGCGCCTCCAGGGTCGCCGTCATCGGCAGCCCCATCGTGCAGGCCGCGAGGTAGCCCGTGCGCGGCGCGAACGAGCGCGACGCCTCGACGAGGGCCGGCGACCAGGAGGAGCGGGTCGAGTCGGTCATGCCTCCAGACTGGATCCGCCCCACCCTCACGACAACCACCGACATCGTGCGGATCTCATAACCGGCGGTTATGGTTCTGCCATGACCGACGACCTCGACCTGCAGACCCTGCGCGTGGTGCGGGCTCTGGCCGACACCGGCACCATCACCGCGGCCGCCGCCCGTCTGGGTTACAGCCAGCCCGCGGTGAGTCAGCATCTGCGGCGGGCCGAGGCCCGCGTCGGGCACCCTCTCGTGCTCCGGACGGGTCGCGGCGTCACGCTCACCGAGGCGGGCGCCCGTCTCGCCGAGCACGCCGTGCACGTGCAGGCCGCCCTCGACGCGGCCCGCCAGGAGCTCGACCGGCTCGGCGGGGCCGCCTCGGGGCGGGTGCGGCTGACCGGGTTCCCCAGCGCCTCCTCGACGATCGTCCCCGACGTCCTGGCCCGCCTCCGTCGCGACAACCCCGGCCTCCAGGTCACGTACGTCGAGGCGGAGCCGCCCGAGGCGCTCGCGTCGCTGCGCGACGGGACGGCCGACGTCGCCCTGGTCTTCAGCCACCCGGGGTCGCGCGGACCCGACCGCGACCTCGACGGACTGACCGAGCGAGCGGTGTTCCTCGACCGCACGGTGCTCGTGCTGCCCGCCGGTCATCCGTTCGTCGACGGGTCGCCGTTCGTCGAGCTCGCCCGCGAACGATGGATCGGCGGCTGCCCCCGGTGCCGCGGGCACCTGCTCGCGACCTGCGCCGCCGAGGGGTTCTCCCCCGAGATCGTGCTGGAGACGGACAACGCCCTGGCCGTCCTCGGTCTCGTCGCGGCGGGCATGGGCGTCGCCCTGCTCCCGCGCCTCTCTCTGCAGGCGGCCGCTCTGCCCGCCGGAGTCCGGGTCGTCGTGCTGCCCCCGGCGACCGGTCGGCGCATCGCCGTCGTGCACCGGCCGGGTGCTCGGCGGGTCCCCAGCGTCCACGCGCTGACGGGGGCGATCGGGTCGCTCGACCCGCGCCTCCACGGCCTCACCGCCCTGAGCGGACGGCGACCGGACGCGGGCTAGGCTGACCGGACCACTCTCGGAAGGTGCTCCACCCGTGCGCAGAACAGTGCTCGCCTCGGCGGCCGGCGTGGCCCTGCTCGTGGGCCTGACGGGCTGCTTCGCGGATCTCGACTCGCTCGAACGGGTCGGCGACGGACCCTCGGGAGGCGCGGCGACGGCTCCCCCGCAGCCGCAGGTGACCGGCGCGCCCGGCACCGGGGGCGGTCCGGCGCCCGACGACCTCGCACCCGGCGGGACCCTGCTCAACCAGGTCAACTACAGCGACCTGACGATCTACGTCTACGACGTCGGGCGACTGACCACGACCGCACCGTCGATCTACGCCCGCCCCGACGGCACGGACCCGTACCCGGCGGGCACCGAGGTGGTCGCGACCGCCTACGTCCTGACGAACAACTCGCAGCGCCGCCTCGACCTCACCGATCTCAGCGCGGACTACTCGTCGTACGGCAACGATCTCGCCACCCAGGACGTCTTCGCCGGCCGCGACCTGCTCGCCGGTCTCGGCTACGAGACCGAGCTCGACGCGCAGTTCCCCGCGGATGCGGCGACCTGGTACCTGCTGCCGGGCGAGTCGGTCGTGTTCGCGAACGCGTGGTTCCACCGCGATACGGACGGGCCGTTGACGCTGCAGTTCCTCTGGCCCGCGGAACGGATCTTCCTGGGCGCGAACATCCAGTTCTGAGTCAGGCCGTCGGCGCGTCGATCGCTCCGCCGAAGCGCCGGGATCGCGCTGCGTAGGCCCCGACGGCCTCCCACAGGTCGGTGCGGGTGAAGTCGGGCCAGAGCCGGTCGAGGAACACCATCTCGGCGTACGCCGACTGCCACAGCAGGAAGTTGCTCGTCCGCTGCTCGCCCGAGCTGCGGACGAAGAGGTCGACGTCGGGGAGATCCGCCGTGTAGAGGTGCTTCTGGATGAGCTTCTCGCTGACACCCGACGGCTTGATGCGGCCGGCCGCGACGTCGTCCGCGATGGCCCGGACGGCGTCCGCGATCTCGGTTCGACCGCCGTAGTTGACGCACATCGTGAGGGTCAGGACGTCGTTGCCGCGCGTGAGCTCCTCGGCGAACTGCAGCTCGCGGATGACCGAGCCCCAGAGCCTGGGCTTGCGACCCGCCCAGCGGACACGGACCCCCCACGCGTTCAGCTGGTCGCGCCTCCGATGCAGCACGTCGCGGTTGAAGCCCATCAGGAACCGCACCTCGTCAGGAGACCGCTTCCAGTTCTCGGTCGAGAACGCGTAGACGCTGAGATGCTTCACCCCGAGCTGGATCGCCCCGGCGACGACGTCGAGCAACGACATCTCGCCCGCCTTGTGCCCCTCCACCCGGGTGAGGCCCTTGCCGTTCGCCCACCGGCCGTTGCCGTCCATGACGATGGCCACATGACCGGGCACGGCGCCCTTCGGCAGCTCGGGCGGATACACGCCCGTCCAGTCGAGGGGCCGGAAGTCGGCCGCGTCGCGATGGGTCTTCTTCACGGGTGCCCTCCTGGGAGCGGGGTGCGGCCCGACGGGGCCGGTGCGGTGAGAGCCGCCCTCGGCGGCTCACGATCGACGTGCTGGAGCGAACGGAGTCCCCGCTCGAGATGCCACTGCGTGTACGCCGCCACCACGCCGCTGGCCTGGTTCCGCGTGCCCTCGGGCGCCGCATCCGCGACCGCCCAGTCCCCCGTGAGCAGCGCCGACAACAGGGCCAGCGCCTCCTCGGTCAACCGGGGCGAACCAGGAGGCGCGTGATCGTCCGCCACCACCCCGCCGAGCTGCACGACGAACGCCGAGTGCGGGCCGGGCGCGCCGCTGACCGCGCAGTCCCCGAAGCTCGGCGACCACCCCGCGACGCTCAGCGCCCGGAGGAGATACGAGTCGAGGGTCAGCTGCGGCGCGTGCTCGGCGCGGGACAACGAGCGGAGGGCCCCGACGAGCAGGAGGTACTGCTGCAGACCCGCCTCGGCCTCCGTCAGCTTGTCGGCGGTCTCGACCATCACGCTCCCCGCCGTGTAGCTGGCGTAGTCGCCCGCGATCACGGCCCCGTACGACGCCAGCGACTCGGCCTGCTGCACGATGTCGAGCGAACGTCCCTCGTAGAGCTGGAGGTCGGCGACCATCATCGGCTCGAGACGGGCGCCGAACTTCGAGGCCGTGCGGCGGACGCCCTTCGCCACGGCGCGGATCTTGCCGTGGTTGCGACTGAGCATCGTGAGGATGCGATCCGCCTCGCCCAGCTTGTGGGTGCGCAGGATGACGCATTCATCGCGATAGACGGGCACTGCTCCAGTATCCCCCGCGTGGTACAAACGTCGGATGCACGCCACAGCCTTCGCCGTACCTCTGTGGGTGGATCTTCTCGCCGTGGGCATCGGAAGCCTGCAGGGGGCCATGTTCGCCTCCGAGTTCAAGGACCGTCGGCTCGACCTGCTCGGCGTCGCCATCATCGGCACCGCCACGGGGCTCGGAGGCGGCATCCTCCGCGACGTGCTGCTCGGCGAGGTGCCTCGCGCCATGTCGAGCAACTGGTACCTGACCGTCGCCGTGCTCTCGGCGATCCTCGGCATGGCGCTGCAGCGGGTGTTCGACCGGCTCGCCGGCGTCATCACCGTGCTCGACGCCCTCACCATCGGCCTGCTGGGCGCCATCGGCTCGACGAAGGCCCTGTCGATGGGGCTGCCCGAGATCCCCGCGGTCTTCGTGGGGGTGATCGCCGCCGTGGGCGGCTCGGTTCTGCGCGACCTCCTGATGAACCTCACGATCGCGATGATGCACGTCGGGTCGCTCTACGCGGTCGCCGCGGCAGCCGGCACGACCGTGCTGGTCGTCGCCGTCTCGCTCGGCGCCCCCGTTGCGGTCGGCGCCGTGGTGGGGACGTCCGTCACTTTCGCCATCCGCATGCTCGCCGTCCGGTTCGGATGGACGCTGCCGGAGCAGCGCGCCCTCAGCAGGCTGCCGCGCTGGCGTCGTCCGCGCTGACCGCCTGGCGTCGGCTGCGCCGGGGTGCGTGCGGGTGTGCGGCTGCGGCGTGCGGGCTGCGGGTTGGGGCCTGCGGCGTGCCGTTTGCGGCCCGAGGCGTGCGGGCTGCTGCCCGAGGCGTGCTGGCTGCTGCCCGAGGCGTGCTGGCTGCTGCCCGAGGCGTGCGGTCTCGCCGCCGTCAGCGCGGCGAGGCGCTGGTCCGGATGGCGGATTCGGGCATCTGATGCGCGCGACCCGCGTCCCGTCCGCCCGCCCCGGAGGTCCCTCGCAGTCGGCAACTCCTGTCAGCTGCTCGTCATCCGTCGCCGCGCGGGTCATGGCGAGAACGCCGGAGCACGCCTCCGGAATTGCCGACGGCGGACCCCGCTCGCGGTGGACGATGCGGCGTGCGCGACCCATGCTGCCGACGCCCCCTCCCGGCAGCCCTCCCGTCGGCAACTCCTCCCCGCTGCCGCGAACGGGATAGGAGCCGCCGCCGACCCGGGCTCGCTGACCGAGTCGGCAGCGTGCGGCAGGAGTTGGCGACGGCACGTCGGCCGGTGGGCCGCCCTCGGGAGCAGCAGGCCCGCCGACAGGCTGGAGGGACGCGATCGCCCGTCGCCCGTCGGCAACTCCTCCTCCCCGCTGCGCACGAGGCACGGGCGCGCGCGAGGGGAGGGCGGGGCGGCGGGAGGCAGGAGTTGCCGACGCGATGGCCTCGGGCACCGCGCGTGCTGTCGACACCGGGGAGAGTCGGCTCCCGCTGCGGTGACGGGGCGGCTCAGGCCGACCCGGCTCCGAGCCGGGCGCGGGCGGGAGGCTCAGCCAGGGTCTCGTGCCGAGCCCAGGGCCCCCGGGCCCGTACGGGACCCGGGGGGCTCGGACACACGGCCCGGGGGGTTCAGGCGGGGGCGAGCTCGCGGGCGGCGACGCCCCGCAGTGCGCGGTTCACGGCGGAGACGATCGCCTTGAGCGAAGCGGTGGAGATGTCCGCGTCGATGCCGACGCCCCAGAGGCGCGTGCCCTCGACATCGAGCTCGACGTACGCGGCGGCCTGAGCGTCGCCGCTCGCGCTGAGGGTGTGCTCGACGTAGTCGTAGAGCTTCACACCGACGCCGTGCGCGTCGAGGATCGAGATGAACGCGGCGATGGGGCCCGTGCCCCGACCCGTGGTGGCCTCGACGTCGTCGCCGATGCGGAGGTCGACGTCGAGGGCGGTCTCACCGCTCAGATCGCTCGAGGTCCGCGTGCCGGTCAGCTCGAAGCGGCCCCACTTCTCGTCGGCCTCGTCGGCCGGCAGGTACTCGTCGCGGAAGATCGACCAGATGTTCGCGCTCGTCATCTCGCCGCCCTCCTCGTCGGTCCGGGCCTGCACCACGCCGCTGAACTCGATCTGCAGCTTGCGTGGCAGGTCGATGGCGTGGTCGGCCTTCAGCAGGTAGGCGACGCCGCCCTTGCCCGACTGCGAGTTGACGCGGATGACCGCTTCGTAGCTCCGCCCCAGGTCCTTGGGGTCGACGGGCAGGTAGGGAACCGCCCAGGGCAGCTCGTCGACGGAGACGCCCTTGTCGGCTGCCTCGGCCGACATCGCCTCGAAGCCCTTCTTGATGGCGTCCTGGTGCGAGCCAGAGAACGCCGTGTAGACCAGGTCGCCCGCCCACGGACTGCGCTCGTGCACCGGCAGCTGATTGCAGTGCTCGGCGGTCCGCTTCACCATGTCGAGGTCGCTGAAGTCGATCTGCGGGTCGATCCCCTGGGTGAAGAGATTGATGCCGAGGGCGACCAGGTCGACGTTGCCCGTGCGCTCCCCGTTGCCGAAGAGGCACCCTTCGATGCGGTCGGCGCCGGCCATGTATCCGAGCTCGGCGGCGGCGATGCCCGTGCCGCGGTCGTTGTGCGGGTGCAGCGACAGGATGACGCTCTCCCGACGCGCCAACCGGCGGTGCATCCACTCGATCGAGTCGGCGTAGACGTTCGGCGTCGCCATCTCGACGGTCGCCGGCAGGTTGATGATGACCGGGCGCTCGGGCGTCGCGTCGAACGCCTCGATGACCTGGTTGCAGATGTCGAGGGCGAAGTCGAGCTCGGTGCCGGTGTAGCTCTCGGGCGAGTACTCGTAGAAGACGGCCGTCTGAGGGATGGTCCTCTCCGCCTCGCGGCACATCCGCACACCCTCGAGCGCGATGTCGATGACACCCTGACGGTCGGTGCGGAACACGACCTCGCGCTGCAGCGCGCTCGTGGAGTTGTAGAGATGGACGATCGCCTGCTTCGCCCCGGCGATGGACTCGTAGGTCCGCGCGATGAGGTGCTCTCGGGCCTGGGTCAGCACCTGGATCGTGACGTCGTCGGGGATCGCGCCCTCGTCGATCAGGCTGCGCACGAAGTCGAAGTCCGTCTGCGAGGCGCTGGGGAACCCGACCTCGATCTCCTTGTAGCCCATGCCGACGAGCAGGTCGAACATGATGCGCTTGCGCTCGGGGCTCATGGGGTCGATGAGCGCCTGGTTGCCGTCTCGCAGGTCGACCGCGCACCAGCGGGGCGCCTCGGTGATGCGGGCCGACGGCCACGTACGGTCCGGCAGGTCGACGGCGAACTGCTCGTGGAAGGGACGGTACTTGTGGATCGGCATGGCCGACGCGGTCTGGGTGTTCTTCATGGTCTCGAGCTCCTGGGCTTGCCGACAGTGT
This sequence comes from Frigoribacterium sp. Leaf263, assembly GCF_001422285.1. Taxonomy (GTDB): domain Bacteria; phylum Actinomycetota; class Actinomycetes; order Actinomycetales; family Microbacteriaceae; genus Frigoribacterium. Next base: position 606,428 of record NZ_LMMO01000003.1, on the reverse strand, counting down.
CAGCGCTTCGTTGGTCAGCCGACGACGAACTCCGCGACGAGGGAGGCCTGGGCTAGGACTCGTCGCGGCAGCTAAGGAGGAGCAGACCGAACAGCACGAGTCGAGGCTAGCACCGCCCGGCAGGGGGACGGACCGAGGAGGCGCGCGCGGCTGTCGAGACGACGCACCCCCGCGATCATCCGGTCAGGCCGTGCTCGTACGCGTAGACGACGAGCTGCACGCGGTCGCGGAGCGACAGCTTCGACAGCACGCGGCTGATGTGCGTCTTGACCGTCGCCTCGCTGAGGAACTCCCGACCCGCGATCTCGGAGTTGCTGAGCCCCCGCGAGGCCAGATCGAAGATGTCGCGCTCTCGGGTGGTGAGGGTGCGGAACGCCTCGGGGACGGCTCGGGAGCCGCGTCCGTCGAAGTGCTCGAACAGCTCTCTCGTCGCGGAGGCGGCGATCACCGCGTTGCCGGAGTGCACGGTTCTGATGGCGGCGAGGAGGAACTCGGGATCCGCGTCTTTCAGGACGAAGCCGCTCGCGCCTCCTCGGATGGCCCGGGTGGCCGCCTCGTCGAGATCGAAGGTGGTCAGGACGATGATGCGCGGGGGCTTGCGCATCGCCCGCTCGGCCGCTGCGAGCACCGCGGAGGTCGCGGCGATGCCGTCCATGACGGGCATGCGGATGTCCATGAGGACCACGTCGGGCAGGGCCTCGGCCACCATGGCCACGGCCTCCTCGCCGTTGCTGGCCTCGCCGACGAAGAGCAGATCGGGCTGCGAGCCGACGAGCATCTTGATGCCGGCGCGGAAGAGCGCCTGATCGTCGACGAGTGCGACGCGGATCGACGAGGGAGTCATCGGGCGAGACCTACTTCTTGTGTGAGTGCCGAGGTCGGCACGATGGCATGGACGACGAAGCGCCCGTCGGCGTTCTGGGTGGTCAGCGAGCCGCCGGCGAGCGTCGCGCGCTCGCGCATGCCGTCGAGTCCGTGGCCGCCACGGCGCTCTTCGCCGGGTGTCGTCGTGGGCACCGGACGGGTCAGCGGCCGCACGACGTTGCCGATGAGCAGATGGAGGGACTCGTACCGCCAGTCGAAGACCAGCTCGACGACCTCGTCGACCGCCCCGTGGCGCAGCACGTTCGTCAGGGACTCCTGCACGATGCGGAAGACGGCCAGCTGCCGGTTGGTCCCGAGCTGCTGCGGCTCGCCGACGACCCGGTGATCGATGCGCAGGCCCGAGGCGCGCATCTGCTCGAGCAGCTTGTCGAGATCGCCGAGCGCGGGCTGCGGCGCCTCCCCCTGGCTGTGGCGGAGCTGTCCGAGCAGGACGCGCACGTCGCCGAGCGCCTCCCGCGCGGTCGAGGCGATGGTCGTCAGAGCGTCGTCGACGCTCGTGGGGTCGACCTTGGCGGCGTACCGGGCCCCGTCCGCCTGGGCGATGACGACCGCGAGGGAGTGCGCCACGACGTCGTGCATGTCACGAGCGATCCGGTTGCGCTCCTGCTCGACGGCGATGTCCCGCTCGGCTCGGGCGGCCTCGCGCTCGGCCCGAGCGGCATCCCCCTCGGCGCGGATGGTCTCGCGCTCGGCGACCAGGCGGGCCTCGCGGCTCGTGCGCTCGGCGGAGCGCGAGCGGGCCAGCAGACCACCGGCCCAGGGCAGCCCCAGCAGCGCGAGCAGCCCGAGGAACGTGATGCCCACCTGCAGCATGATGCGGACGACGTCCGTGATGCCGCTCACGTCGTAGGAGACGCCGAAGATCGTCGTCTGCACGAAGGTCAGGTAGAACGTGCCGACGGCGGCACCCACCACGAGCGACACCAGACCGAGCCACTTGAGCCGGTCGGTGCCGTACGCGGCGACCGTGTAGAGGATCACGCAGATGGCGATGTTGCTGACATCGGGCGTCGTCCGCGCGAGCATCTCGCCGATGGCGACCACCCAGGCGATCGACAGAGCCAGACTCGGCGACAACCGGCGCACGGCGAGAGCCACGGCCAGCCCGAGGGCCACGACGCCGGTGAAGGAGTCGTTGGAGATGAGCAGCGCCGCGCCGAAGAGCAGGACCCCCGACGCGGCGTCCACCACCAGCTGATAGGGGGCGAGGCGACGGAAGAGCACGGGACTACCGTACGGCCCGCCGGGACGCTTCACGAGCGAGCGCCCGGACCTCGCGACGGGCGACGGAGGCGGGTCATCCTGTGGAGGGACCTCGGATCAGAAGCCGAGGCGCCCGAGCAGCTTGGGATCCCGCTGCCAGTCCTTCGCCACCTTGACGCGGATGGACAGGAACACCTGCTTGCCGACCAGGGGCTCGATCTGGGCACGCGCCCGCTCGCCGACCTCCCGCAGCCGCTGCCCGCCCTTGCCGATGACGATGGCCTTCTGGCTGTCGCGTTCGACGAAGAGATTGGCGTAGATCTCGAGGAGGTCCTTGTCGTCGCGCTCGACCATGTCGTCGATGGTGACCGCCAGCGAGTGCGGGAGCTCGTCCTGAACGCCCTCGAGGGCGGCTTCGCGGACGTACTCGGCGACACGATCCTCCAGCACCTCCTCGGTGACGGCGTCCGCCGGATAGAGCGGCTGCGAGAGGGGCATGAGCTTGATGAGCTCGGTCGCCAGCACGTCGAGCTGGACGTCCGTCACGGCGGACAGGGGGATGATCGCGTCCCATTCGCGGAGACGACTCACCGCGAGCAGCTGCTCGGCCACCGCCGGGCGGGAGGTCGCGTCGACCTTCGTGACGATCGCGACCTTCCTGGCGCGCGGGAACGCGTCGAGCTGCTCGTTGATGTACTTGTCGCCGGGGCCGATCTTCTCGTCGGCGGGGACGCAGAAGCCGATGACGTCGACATCGCCGAGGGTCGTCTGCACGACGTCGTTGAGACGCTCGCCGAGCAGGGTGCGGGGCCGGTGCATTCCGGGCGTGTCGACCAGGACGAGCTGACCGTCGGCGTGGTGCACGATCCCGCGGATGGCCCGCCGCGTGGTCTGGGGCTTGGACGACGTGATGGCGACCTTCTGCCCCACCAGGGCGTTCGTGAGGGTGGACTTGCCCACGTTGGGTCGACCCACGAACGACGCGAACCCCGCGCGGTAGGTCGAACCTCGCGAGGGGGCCGTCGGATCGGCGGCGTGTGTCGGTTCGTCGTGGGTCATGCGGTGTCCTTCGCGGATCGGTTCGAGCTGAGGACGGCGGCGCCGTCGAGGTCGGGGTCGTCGGTGGCGGAGCCGCCCGCGGTCTCGAGCACGGCGCTGCGCTCGACCAGGACGGTCTGGAGGTCGTGTCGACGACCCTCGGTGCGGTCCGCGGTGAGCGTCAGCCCCGACACCGTGACGACGGAGCCCTTCTCGGGCAGGCGCCCGAGGGCCTTGGTCAGGAGCCCGCCGACGGAGTCGACGTCGTCGTCGTCGAGTTCGAGCCCGAAGAGGTCGCCGAGCTCGTCGACGGGCATGCGCGCGCTCACGCGGAACACGCCCTCGGACACCTCGCGATGGGGCGCCACCTCACGGTCGTACTCGTCGCTGATGTCGCCGACCAGCTCTTCGATGAGGTCTTCGAGGGTGACGAGACCGGCGATGCCGCCGTATTCGTCGACGACCATCGCGAGGTGGTTCTTGTCGAGCTGCATCTGACGGAGGGTTTCGTCGGCCTTCTTCGACTCGGGCACGAACGCGGCGGGGCGCGCCAGGGTGCTCACCGGCGCGTCGTCGTGCCCCACGTGCTCGTGCAGTCGGCGCGCCAGGTCGCGCAGATAGACGATGCCCACGACGTCGTCGTTGTCGCGCCCCACGACGGGGACGCGGGAGACGCCGCGACCGAGGAACAGGCTCATCGCCGACCCCACGGTGGCGGTGGCCTCGATCGTCACCATGTCGGTCCGCGGGACCATGACCTCGCGCACCACCGTGTCGCTGAACTCGAAGATCGAGTGGATGAGCTCGCGGTCGTCCTCTTCGAGCACGTCGAGCTCGGTGGCCTCGTCGACCATGCTGAGCAGCTGCTCCTCGGACGAGAAGGAGGCGCTGGCCGGGCGCCCGGGAGTGACCCGGTTCCCGACGGCCACGAGGGCATCCGCCACCGGTCCGAGGACGAGACGCACCAAGCGCACGAACCCCGCCGTGGCGACGACGAGCCCGCGAGCGTGGGCCCTGCCGACGCTGCGCGGACTCGACCCCACGAGGACGAAGGACACGACGGTCATGATGAGCGCCGAGAGCAGCAGGGCCACCCACCACCGCTCGACGCTGAACGCGAAGGCGAGCGACACGAGGACGGCGGCGGACGTCTCGGCGACCACGCGCACGAAGTTGATGGCGTTGACGTGGGCGCCCGCGTCGACGGACAGCGCCAGCAGCGCCTTGCGGCTGCGGGGCGCCTGCTCCGCCTCGTCGATCAGGTCGGCCCGGCTGAGGACGCCGAGGGCGGAGTCGATGGCGGCGAGGAGTCCGCCGACCACCACCAGGACGACGGCCACGATGACGAACACGGTGACCATCACGGCGTCACGGTCGCTCGTCGGCGCCGGCGAAGGCGGCGAGGATCTCGCGCTGCAGACCGAACATCTCGCGCTCATCGTCGGGTTCGGCGTGATCGAAGCCGAGGAGGTGGAGGATCCCGTGGCAGGTGAGGAGGTACATCTCGTCGAGGGGGCTGTGGCCGGCCGTGGCCGCCTGAGCGGTGGCCACCTGGGGGCAGACGACGATGTCGCCCAGCAGACCGGCGGGCGTCGGGTCCTCTTCGGTGCCGGGACGCAGCTCGTCCATGGGGAAGCTCAGGACGTCGGTCGGCCCCGGTTCGTCCATCCACTGGACGTGCAGCTGCTCCATCGCGGTCTCGTCGACGAACACGATCGCGAGCTCGGCCTCGGGATGCACGTGCATCTGGTCGAGCGCGAAGGTCGCGAGACGCTGGATCGCCGCCTCGTCGACGTCGACGCCCGACTCGTTGTTGACCTCGATGCTCATCGGGTTCCTCTCGGTGACTGGTCGGCGCGGGCGGCGTCCGAGGCCTCCGAGCGGGCGTGCTGCTGGGCCTGACGCTCGGCGTCGAAGGTCGTGTACGCGTCGACGATCCGGCCGACGAGCGTGTGCCGGACGACGTCGTCGCTGGTGAGACGGGAGAAGTGGATGTCGTCGATGTCGCCGAGGACGCGGGTGACCAGCTGCAGGCCGCTCGCCCCCGTCGGCAGGTCGATCTGCGTCACGTCGCCCGTGACCACCATCTTCGAGCCGAACCCGAGTCTCGTGAGGAACATCTTCATCTGCTCGGGGGTGGTGTTCTGCGCCTCGTCGAGCACCACGAAGGCGTCGTTGAGGGTGCGCCCTCGCATGTAGGCCAACGGCGCCACCTCGACGGTGCCCGCCGCGAGGAGCTTGGGCACGATCTCCGGGTCCATCATCTCGTTCAGGGCGTCGTAGAGGGGCCGGAGGTAGGGGTCGATCTTGTCGGTCAACGTGCCGGGCAGGAAGCCCAGTCGCTCGCCCGCCTCTACGGCCGGCCTCGTCAGGATGATCCGCTGGACCTCGCGCCGCTGGAGCGCCTGGACCGCCTTCGCCATGGCGAGGTAGGTCTTGCCGGTGCCGGCGGGGCCGATGCCGAAGGTGATCGTGTGCTCGTCGATCGCGTCGACGTACTCGCGCTGACCGGGGGTCTTGGCGCGGATCGCCTTGCCGCGACCGGACACGATGGGGTCGCCGAACATGGCGGACGGCGTGCTCTGACCGCCGTCGAGGACGCGGGCGGACGTCTCGACCTCTGCCGGCGCCAGGTCGTGCCCGCCACGCACGAGGGAGACGAGCTCGTCCACGAGACCGCGCGCACGACGGACCGCGTCGGACGGCCCCTCGAGCACGACCTCGTTGCCGCGCACGAGCACCCGGACGTCGGGGTACTGCTTCTCGACGGCTTTGAGGAGGCGATCCTGCGGGCCGAGCAGCTGGACCATCGCCACCCCGTCGACCTGAATGTCGACTCGGACGACGTCGGCGGCGGCGCCGTCGCTGCGGGACTCGGACGGGTGCGTGTCGCTAGTGGGCAAGGGTGCCTTCCTGGAGGGGGCCGCCCAGGACGTGGGCGTGGACGTGGAACACGGTCTGGCCGGCCGATTCACCGGTGTTGAAGATCAGGCGGAACGACCCGGAGGAGTGCTCGCGGCCCTCGGCGTCGCGGAACACGGCCGGATCGGCGGCCAGCGCCGAGGCGGTGGACACGAGCTCGGCGAGCAGACCCGGGTCGCCCGCCGCGAGCTCGGCGACGTCGCGATACGGGGTCTTGGGGACGACGAGCAGGTGCACGGGCGCCTTCGGCTCGATGTCGCGGAAGGCGATGAGGCGGTCGTTCTCGAACACGATGTCGGCCGGGATGCGACGCTCGACGATGAGGCTGAAGACGCTCGGCTCCGCTGCGGAGTCCTGCTGATCTGACATGGCGTCCATGGTACCGGCGGCCGCCGACATCCCGCCGGTCTCGACGATCGTCGTCGGACCGGTCACCAGCGCCCGAGCCGCACGCTGAGCACGGCGATGGCCGCCGGTCCGGCCGTCGAGGTCCGCAGCACGGAGTCGCCGAGCCGCACGGGCGTCGCGCCTCCCGCCGTGAGCGTCTCGAGCTCGGCGGGAGAGACCCCGCCCTCGGGCCCGACGACGACGAGCACCGAGGAGGCGCCGGTCAGGTCGACCGCGGACAGCGCCACCTCGGCGGTCGGCTCGAGGACGAGCACCCGCTCGGCCCCGGCCCGGGCCGCGATCGCCTTCGTCGTCGCCAGGCCGGTCACCTCAGGGCCCCAGGGCCGCACGGCCTGCTTGGTGGCCTCCCGGGTGATGGCGCCCCACCGCGCCAGCCCCTTCTCGATCTTCGGGCCCTCCCAGCGGGACACGCTCCGCGACGCCGACCACGGCACGACCTCGTCGACCCCCAGCTCGGTCGCCGCCTGCACGGCGAGCTCGTCGCGGTCGCCCTTGGCGAGGGCCTGCACCAGGCCGATCGTCACCTCGGGCCGGACGTGGTGGACGACGGACTCCGCGATCATGACCACCCGGTCGGCCCGCGCCTCCTGCACGGTCCCCTCCACGACGAGACCCCGGCCGTTGCCGACCCGGAGCGGATCGGCGACGCGGACCCGGCTGACGGTCACGGCGTGACGCGCCTCGGCTCCCGCCAGGACGACCTCGCCGCCGACGGTCGCGTCGTCGAGCGCCTCGACGAGGTAGGAGTGCGCCACGATCAGAAGTTCAGGAAGCGGTCGCGCAGCTTGCCGAACAGACCCTGCTGGAACTGCGACAGCTCGGGCCCCTGGTGGCGACGTCCCGATGCGAACTTCTCGATGAGCTCGCGCTCTTTGTGGCTGAGCTTCGTGGGGGTGACGACCTGGATCCCGATCTTGAGGTCACCGCGCCCCGTTCCGCGGAGCTTCGTGACGCCGCGGTCGCGGATGGTGATGATGTCCGCGCTCTGCGTGCCCGGCTTGATCTCGAGCTCGACGTCGCCGTCGATGCCGGGCAGCGTCGTCGCGGTGCCGAGGATCGCATCGGCCATCTGCACCTCGAGGGTCGCGAGCAGGTCGTCGCCGTCGCGGCTGTAGGTGTCGTGGTGCTTGACCTTGACCTCGAGGTACAGGTCGCCGTTGGGGCCGCCGGCCTGACCGACCTCGCCCTGACCGGGCAGCTGCAGGCGGAGACCGGTGTCGACGCCGGCGGGGATGTCGATGGGGATCGTGCGACGAGCGCGCACGCGACCCTGACCCTGGCAGGTGGGGCACGGGTTCGGGATGACGGTGCCGTAGCCGCGGCAGGTGCCGCACGGGCTCGAGGTCATGACGTTGCCGAGCAGCGAGCGGACCGTCCGCTGGATCTGGCCCGAGCCGTTGCAGATGTCGCAGGTCTGCGGCGAGGTGCCGGGAGCGCAGCAGGATCCGTTGCAGGTCTCGCAGAGGACGGCCGTGTCGACCTCGATGTCGCGCTTCGTGCCGAAGACGATGTCGTCGAGCTCGACCTCGAGGCGCAGGAGGGCGTCCTGCCCGCGCTCGCGTCGCGACCGGGGCCCCTGACGCTGCCCGCCTCCCCCGCCGCCGAAGAACGCGTCGAAGATGTCGCCGAAGCCGGCTCCCCCGCCGCCGCCGAAGCCGGCCTGCGGTCCGAGGTCGTAGCGCTCGCGCTGCTGCGGGTCGCTGAGGACGTCGTACGCGTGCGTGACGTCCTTGAAGCGCTCGGAGGCGTCGGCGCTGGGGTTCACATCGGGGTGGAGCTCGCGGGCGAGTCGGCGGTAGGCCTTCTTGATCTCGTCCGGCGACGCCGTCCGGTCGACTCCGAGCACGTCGTAATGATCTGCCACTTGTTTGGTCTACCTCTTGATGTCGGTGCTGAAGATGGGAGGGGGAAGGGGAGCCGAGGAGGCGCGGATCGTGTCAGCGCTCGTCGAGCGTCGACGAGAGGTAACGCGCCACCGCGCGGACCGCCGCCATGTTCGACGAGTAGTCCATGCGCAGCGGCCCGAGCACGCCGATCCGGGCGATCTCGCTGCCCGAGGACGTGTAGCCGCTGGCGAGCACGGACGTCTGCGCGAGTCCGAAGGACGCGTTCTCGCGGCCGATGCTCGCCACCACGTCGACCGCGTCGAGCTGCATCTCGCCGAAGAGCCGCAACAGCGCGACCTGCTCTTCGATGGCCTCGAGCACAGGATAGAGGCTGCCGCTGAAATCGTCCTCGGTGCGGACGAGGTTCGCCGCGCCGGCCATGACGAGCCGGTCCTGACGGCCGGCGGCCAGCTGCTCGACGAGACTCGCGACGACGCGTCGGACCATCGCGGCCAGATCGGGGCGGAACCGCTCGGGCAGGTCGCTGAGCGATCGCGCGGCGTCGCTGAGCGCGGCACCGCCGACCGCGGCGTTGACCGAGGCGCGCAGCTCGGACAGGAAGGCCTCGTCGACCGGCGTCGGGAGATCGATGATCCGCTGCTCGACCTGGCCGCTGTCGGTGATGAGGACGGTCATGACCTTCGACTCGCCGAGGCTGACCAGCTCGATGTGGCGGACCCGGGCGCGGGAGAACGACGGGTACTGGACGAGGGCGACCTGATTCGTCAGCTGCGAGAGCAGTCTGACCGTGCGCCCGAGGACCTCGTCGAGATCGGTCGAGTCGCCGAGGAAGGTCTCGATGGCCTGCCGCTGCGCGGCCGTGAGCGGTCGGAGGTCGGCCAGCTCGTTGACGAAGAGGCGGTACCCCTTGTCGGTGGGCACGCGACCCGACGAGGTGTGCGGAGCCGTGATCAGCTCCTCCTCTTCGAGGAGGGCCATGTCGTTGCGGATCGTGGCGGCCGAGACGCCGAACTGGTGGCGCTCGACGATCGACTTCGAGCCGACGGGTTCCCTCGACGCGACGTAGTCGTGCACGATGACACGGAGGACTTCGAGTCCGCGCTCCGAGACCACGCCGCACCTCTCTCTCCGCTCGGGCCGTGACCGATCCGGTCGGGCCCCCGGCCTGCCTGGCACTCGCCGTACCAGACTGCCAATCCTACGTCACCTCCGCCCGCGGTCCTACTCCCGGACACCGCGCTGCCCTAGGGTGATGGCCATGACCGACATGCCTCCTTCGCAACCGAACGACCCCGGCGCGGGCCAGCAGCCGTACGGCCAGCAGCCTCACCACGGACAGCAGCCCTCCGGCCAGCCGCAGTACGGACAGCCGCCCTACGGTCAACAGGGCCAGCCCTCGGTCCCTCCGATGCGCCCGGAGGACGAGAAGCTCTGGGCGACGCTGATCCACCTCGGCGGCATCCTGTTCTGGATCGTCCCCGCGCTGGTGGGCTACCTCGTCCTGAAGGACCGCGGCCCGTTCATCCGCGAGCACACCCGTGTCGCCCTGAACTTCCAGATCACCATGGCCATCGTGCTCGTCGCCTCGGGCCTGCTCAGCGTCATCATCATCGGGGCCATCACCGGCTTCGCCGCCGGCGTCGTCATCGTGATCTTCTCGATCATCGCCGCCGTCGCCGCCAACCGCGGCCAGTACTACAAGTACCCGCTGACCTTCGAGTTCATCAAGAGCTGAGGCCCGGCGACGGATCGAGGGCGCGCCTCCCGAGAAGGAGGCGCGCCCTTCGTCGTCCGTCCGGCTCGCGGGAGCGCCGGGGCCGGTGCTACGAGGGCAGGAGGCGGCGGACGACCGCGTCGGCCATGAGCCGGCCCTCGCGGGTCAGCACGACACGCCCCTGGAGGGCGGGGCGACCCTCGACCCAGCCGTCGGCGATGAGACCGGCGACGGCCTGACGTCCCTCGTCGTCGAGTTCGGCCACGGCGAGCCCCTCGCGGATGCGCACCCCGAGCAGCACGCGCTCGACGCGGCGGGTCTCGTCGTCGAGGGTCTCGCGGCCGGCGCCGGGCGACTGCTCGGCCGTCATGCGCTGCTGGTAGGCCGCCGGGTGCTTGACGTTCCACCAGCGGACTCCCCCGACGTGGCTGTGCGCCCCCGGTCCGACGCCCCACCAGTCGTGCCCCTGCCAGTAGGCGAGGTTGTGACGCGAGCGGTGCTCGGCGCCCCGAGACCAGTTGCTCACCTCGTACCAGTCGTACCCGGCGGCGGCGAGGCGGTCGTCGGCGAGCTCGTACATGTCGGCGGCGAGATCGTCGTCGGGCGTCGCCACCTCGCCCCGCCGGATCTGCCGAGCGAGCTTCGTGCCGTCCTCGACGATGAGGGCGTAGGCCGACAGGTGGTCGGGCTGTTGCGCGAGAGCGACGTCGAGCGAGCGCTCCCAGTCGGCCAGGGTCTCGCCGGGGGTGCCGTAGATCAGGTCGAGGCTGACGTCGAGCCCCGCCTCACGGGCCCACTCGACGACGAGCGGGATGCGCTCGGGGTCATGGGTGCGCTCGAGGGTCGCCAGCACGCTCGGCACCGCGGACTGCATGCCGAAGCTGACCCGGGTGAACCCGGAGGCCTTGAGGGCGTGCAGGTACTCGGCGTCGACACTGTCGGGGTTCGCCTCGGTCGTCACCTCGGCGCCGTCGACGAGGCCCCAGGTGCCGACGACGGCGTGCAGCATCTCGGCCAGGTCGGTCTGCGGCAGCATCGTGGGCGTGCCGCCGCCGAAGAAGACGGTCGACGCGGGCCTCGCCGGCAGACCGGCCTCGGCCAGGACGCGACCGGCGAGGGCCACCTCGGCCACGGCCTGCGCGGCGTAGTCGTCTCGCTTGGCACCGCGCAGCTCATCGCCCGTGTACGTGTTGAAGTCGCAGTACCCGCAGCGGACGCGGCAGAAGGGGACGTGCAGGTAGACGCCGAAGTCGCGCCGATCGGCCCCGGCGACCACGGACGACGGGAGCGCGCCGTCGACGGGCGCCGGGTCGCCGAGCGGGAGGGTGCTCGGCACCCTCAGTCGTCCAGCCGACGCAGGGTCGGGTCTTCGGGAGCGGTCTCCGGGGCCTCGGCCGCCGTGATCGCCGCCGCGTCGAGGTCCGTCTCGGGCTCGGGCCCGGGCTCGGCGATCGACAGGGAGCGCAGATAGCGTCGCGTGTAGAGGGCCTGCGTGCGCTTCATGAACGGCTCGACGAGCTTCCAGCGGAGCGACGAGGGGCGGGAGAACGACCGGATCGACAGCCAGACCGAGCCGTCGTCGGTCTGGTCGACGATCCAGGACTCCTCGCCGCTCTCGGGGTGACCGTCGAGCGTGCCGTAGGCGAAGCCCTTGCGCTTGGGCTCGTCGATCACGTAGACGACGCGCACGGGAGCCTCGACCTTGCGACCGTAGGCCTCGATGGTGAGGGTCGCGGTGGTGCCCGCCGTCAGCAGCGGGGTGCCGTCGGGTGCGAAGCGCGCCTCGTCGGCGGAGCGGGTCCAGTGGGCGGCGTCGACCGGGGCGCCGTTCTCGTCGAAGGTGACCGGCGAGTACTGGCCCTCCTCGAGGGGCGGCACGTCGTCGACCCGCACCTCGATGCCGCTGCGACGCTGGATCTGCCAGGTCATGGTCGCGATCCACGCCGCCTCGAACCGGGCGTCGCCGTGTCCGACGCGCGTGCGGTACTCGGCGGGGGTGAATCCGCTCGGCGGGTACTGCATGAGGTCGGGCGCCTGCGTGGCTCCGACCTCGCCGTACGTCGTGCGGGTCTCTGTGTACGTCGCGCGTCTCATGCGACTACTTCTTGTCCTTCTTCTCCGTGTCGCCCGACAGGGCGGCGATGAAGGCCTCCTGAGGCACCTCGACACGTCCGATGGTCTTCATGCGCTTCTTGCCCTCCTTCTGCTTCTCGAGCAGCTTGCGCTTCCTCGAGATGTCGCCGCCGTAGCACTTCGCCAGGACGTCCTTCCGCATGGCCCGGATGCTCTCGCGGGCGATGATGCGCGCGCCGATGGCGGCCTGGATGGGCACCTCGAACTGCTGACGCGGGATCAGCTCGCGGAGGCGCCCCGTCATCAGGACGCCGTAGGCGTAGGCCTTGTCGCGGTGCACGATCGCGCTGAACGCGTCGACGGTCTCGCCCTGCAGCAGGATGTCGACCTTGACGAGGTCGGCCTCCTGATCGCCGATCGGCTCGTAGTCGAGGCTCGCGTACCCGGCGGTCTTCGACTTCAGGCTGTCGAAGAAGTCGAAGACGATCTCGCCGAGCGGGATGGAGTAGCGGATCTCGACGCGGTCCTCGCCGAGGTACTCCATGCCGAGGAGGTTGCCCCGCCGCTGCTGGCAGAGCTCCATGATGACGCCGACGTAGTCCTTCGGCGCCAGGATCGCGGCCTTGACCATGGGCTCGCTGACGCTGGCGATCTTGCCGCCCGGGAACTCGCTCGGGTTCGTCACCGTCACGGTCTTCCTGTCGTCGGTCGTGACCTCGTAGACGACGCTGGGCGCCGTCGTGATCAGGTCGAGACCGAACTCGCGCTCGAGACGCTCGGTGATGATCTCGAGGTGCAGCAGCCCGAGGAACCCGCAGCGGAAGCCGAACCCGAGGGCGACCGACGTCTCGGGCTCGTAGACCAGGGCGGCGTCGGACAGCTTCAGCTTGTCGAGCGCCTCGCGGAGATCCGGGTAGTCGCTGCCGTCGATCGGGTAGAGACCCGAGTAGACCATCGGGAGGGGCTCGACGTAGCCGGCCAGCGCCTCCGTCGCGGGCTTCGCCGCCGTCGTGACCGTGTCGCCCACCTTCGACAGCCGCACGTCTTTGACGCCGGTGATGAGGTACCCGACCTCGCCGACCGAGAGGCCCTGGCTGGGGGTCGGCTCGGGCGAGGAGACGCCGATCTCGAGGATCTCGTGCGTCGACTTCGTCGACATCATCTGGACCTTCTCGCGAGGGTTCAGGGTGCCGTCGATCATCCGGATGTAGGTGACGACGCCGCGGTAGCTGTCGTACACGGAGTCGAAGATCATGGCGCGCGGCGAGGCGTCGAAGTCGCCCTTCGGCGACGGGATGCGGTCGACGACCCGGTCGAGCAGCTCTTCGACGCCCATGCCCGTCTTGCCGCTCACGCGGAGCACGTCGTCGGGGTCGCCGCCGATCAGACCGGCCAGCTCGGCCGCGTACTTCTCGGGGTCGGCGGCCGGCAGGTCGATCTTGTTGAGCACGGGGATGATCTCGAGGTCGTTCTCGAGCGCCAGGTAGAGGTTCGCCAGGGTCTGGGCCTCGATGCCCTGCGCGGCGTCGACGAGGAGGATCGCGCCCTCGCAGGCCGCCAGCGAGCGGCTGACCTCGTAGCTGAAGTCGACGTGACCGGGGGTGTCGATCATGTTGAGCGCGAAGGTCTTCCCGTCGCGCTCCCACGGCATGCGCACGGCCTGGCTCTTGATCGTGATGCCGCGCTCGCGCTCGATGTCCATGCGGTCGAGGTACTGGGCGCGCATCGCCCGGTCCTCCACGACGCCGGTGATGCCCAGCATGCGGTCGGCGAGGGTCGACTTGCCGTGGTCGATGTGGGCGATGATGCAGAAGTTGCGGAGCGACTCGGGCGGCGTCGACGCCGGCTGCAGTGCACGGGATGCTAGGGGGCTCACACGATCCTCAGGGGGTGTTGGGCGGGGGTTCCGTCGATTCTCCCACGGCGAGCCGGGGATCCGGGTTCAGGCCGTCGGCGCCGGCAGCTTCGACAGGCCCCGGGTGAGGACCTCGGGCTCGGTGGCCAGGCAGACGCGGATCCACCCCTCGCCGCTGCGACCGAAGGCGCTGCCGGGCGCGACGGCCACGCGCTCGGCGAGCAGCAGCCGCTCGGCCCATGACGCGACGTCGCCCCCCGACGCGTGCGACACGTCGATCCAGAGGTAGAAGGCTCCCGTCGGCTCGAGGTAGTGGATTCCGCGCTCGTCGAGCAGGGCCGTGGCGAGGTCGAGGTTCCGCCGGTAGTGCTCGCGCGCGTCCGCGACCGGCTGATGGTCGCCCACGACGGCGGCGAGGGCGGCGTGCTGGTCGGGTTCGGCGACGCAGCTGATCTGCGCCTCCTGGACGGTCCGCATCGTCTCGGCGAGGCCCTTCGGCGTCACGAGGTAGCCCACGCGGACTCCGGTCATCGCGTACGTCTTGCTCAGGGAGAAGACGCTGAAGACCCTGTCGTCGTGATCGAGCGACGCGATGCTGACGTGCTTCGACCCGTAGGTGAAGTACTCGTAGACCTCGTCGCTGATCACCCAGAGGTCGTGACGGCGGGCGAAGTCGAGGAGGCGCGCGAGGGTCTGCTCGGAGTACACGACGCCGAGCGGATTGGACGGGGAGTTGACCACGATCGCGCGCGTCCGGTCGCCGACCAGGCGGTCCAGCTCGTCGACGTCGGGCTCGAACCCGTTGGCCGGCGTGAGCACGTACGGCACCGGCACCGCGTCGAGCATGCGCGCGTTCATCGTGAAGGTCGTGTACCCGGGATCGGGCACGAGCACCTCGTCGCCCGCCGCGAGCAACAGCCCCATGGTCTGGTGCAGCGCCTGCGTCCCGCCGATCGTGACCCAGACCTGCTCGACGTCGACGTGCAGGTCGTTCTCGCGGGCGAGCTTGGCGACGAGGGCCTCGCGGAGCGGTGCGATGCCGCCGTTCGCCGTGTAGTTCGTGCGGTCGTCGGACCACGCCCGACGAGCCGCGTCGCCGATGTGGCGGGCGACCGGGACGTCCGGTTCGCCGATGACGAGCATGTCGACGTCGTCGAGCTGGGCGGCGATCTCGAAGATCCGGCGGATCCCCGAGGCGGGCACGGTCGTCATGTGCGGGGCGAGCTGGGGCATGATGGCACGGTACTACGCACGACACGGCGCGCCGCACGACGTCCGTTCGTTGAGACTCGGGCCGCCTGCTGGTAACGTTGCCTGTTGGCTTGCGCGTTACGTCTGACACGGGCGGAACGCGATCGCAGCCGAGAGCCGCTCCGGTGGCCATCACCGGCGGCAGCACCGGGTCGATCGACGAGAGTCGGTCGGACGCTCGGCTGGCGCACATCGTCCGAGACACAGAATCCAGAAAGTAGTTCACGTGGCAAACATCAAGTCGCAGATCAAGCGCATCGGCACCAACAAGAAGGCCCAGGACCGCAACCGCGCCGTCAAGAGCGAGCTCAAGACGGCCGTCCGCGCCACGCGCGAGGCGATCACCGCCGGCGACAAGGACAAGGCCACCTCGGCTCTCCTCCTCGCCTCGAAGAAGCTCGACAAGGCCGCCAGCAAGGGCGTCATCCACCAGAACCAGGCCGCGAACCGCAAGTCGTCGATCGCGAAGCAGGTCAGCGCTCTCTGAGTCGCCGAACCCGTCCGAAGGCCCCGTCTCGATCGAGACGGGGCCTTCGTCGTCTGACGGGCGGGCCAGCGCAGCCGGCGAGCCGATCTCGGCGCAGCCGCCGAACGGATCGCTCAGGGCGGGCGGCCGACGGGTCGCTCAGCGGGGCCGGTCGCCCCGCATGGAGATGGTCGTCACCATGCGCTCGAGCGCGTAGATCGCGTCGCGCTCGGCGCCCTTGACGGCCGCATCGGTCTCGGCCACGACCTCGATGCATCGCCCGAGGCCGGCTTCACTCCAGCCTCGGACCTCCCGCTGCGCACGGTCGACCTGCCAGGGCGCCATGCCGAGCTGCGAGGCCAGCTGGCCAGACGGCCCGTACGCGCCGTGCACCTTGGCCATGCCCCGGATCTTCATGGCGAACGCCGCGACGACCGGCACGGGGTCGGCGCCGGACGCGAGCGCATGACGCAGCAGCACGAGGGCCTCGCCCTGTCGCCCCGCGACGGCCGCGTCGGCGACCTTGAACGCGTTCGTCTCGACGCGCCCCTCGTAGTACTTCTCGACCGTCGCCTCGGTGATCTCCTCGGCGGCGTCCGAGATGAGCTGCTGGCACGCGCTGGCGAGTTCGGCGAGGTCGTCGGAGAACGCGGTGACGAGGGCGCGCAACGCGCCCGAGGTCGCCCGCCGGCGCTCGGCCGCGAATTCGGCGGCGGCGAAGTCGAGCTTCTCGGTGTCCTTCTTCAGCTCGGCGCAGACGACCTCGATGCCCTGACCCGTGCCCGAGCGGATCGTGTCGAGCAGCTTCTTGCCCCGGACTCCCCCGCCGTGGCGCAGCACGAGATAGGTGTCGTCGGCGGGCGACTCGAGGTACCGCAGCGTCTCGGTGAGGAACGCGTCGGTGCACTTCTCGATGGTGGCCACGCGGATGAGACGCGGCTCGGCGAACAGCGACGGGCTGGCCAGGGTGATCAGCTCGCCGGGCTGGTAGTGGTCGGCCTCGAGATCATGGACCTCGAGACTCGGGTCCTCGGCGGTGAGCTGGTCGCGCAGCTGCCGGACGGCACGATCGGCGAGGAACTGCTCGGGGCCGCTGACGAGGATCACGGCGGCGGGCCGGATGCGGTCCCACCCGACCTGGTCGATGGCGACACCGGTCTTCTTCGCCGGCTTGGCACTCGCTCGCGCGGCCACGGTCCTCCTCCGGCGACCGGATGCGGAACGGACGCCGCGACCAGCGTAGACGAGGCCTCCGACGAGGAGGCGCGCTCCCGCCACAGACGGAGCCCGCCGTCGTCGACCATCACGGCCGCGGATCCGTCGAGGTCGGAGCGGGCGACGGCGGCGGACGTCTCCGCGAGGACCTCGAGCAGCGGGGCCGTCGGGTGCCCGTAGGTGTTGTCGGCCCCCACCCCGATGAGCGCGACCGGCGCGCCCAGCGCGTCGTACAGCGCGGCGTCCTGATCCGCCGAGCCGTGGTGCGCGACCTTGACGACGTCGATCGGGCCCGCGAGGGTGCCGGTCGCCCGCAGGCGACGCTGCTCGACCTCGCCGAGATCGCCGAGACCGACGAGGTCCGGGCATCCCGCCCGGCACCCGTCCGACGGCCGGAAGCGCGTCACGAGGCTGGCCCCGTTGCCCGGCGCCGGCGACGAGCCGGTCGCGGACGGCCAGAGGACCTCCCAGCGGAGGCCCCCCAGCTCGCCGTGCGTGCCGGCCCGGGCGTCGACGACGCGCACCCCGGCGGCCCGCAGGCTCTCGACGACCTGCTCGTCGGCCCTCCGCCCCACCGGGCCGACGAGGGCGACGTCGGCGCGCTCGGCCACGACGGCCACGGCCCCGATGTGGTCGGAGTCGAAGTGGGTGAGGACGAGCAGATCGAGCCGATCCACGCCGAAGAGGCCGAGGCAGCGGGTCAGGGCCTCCTCGTCGTCGCCCGCGTCGATCAGGGCCACCCGACCCGCGCTGCGGACGAGGACGGCGTCGCCCTGCCCGACATCGCACTGGGCGACCGCCCAGTCGCCCGGGACGCTGCTGCGCGCGCCGACGACCCGTCCCGCCACCGCGCCTCCGGCGATGACGACGACGGCCACGAGAGCCGTCGCGGCCGCCCGTCGGAGGGGGCCGGAGCGACGGGCCAGGACGATCACGACGATCAGGGCGGTCAGCACCGACAGGAGCCCCACCGCCACGACCCCCTGCCCCCAGTCGATGCGTGCCGCCGGCCAGGTCGCCACGGAGCGCGCCACCGCGGCGACCCAAGAGGCCGGCGCCCACGCGACCTGGGCCACCAGCGCCGCCGGCCCCGGCGCCCACCCTGCGAGCACGCACACGATCAGTCCGAGCACGGTGGCCACCGGCGCGGCGGGCTCGGCGAGCACGTTCGCGGCGACGCCGTGGAGCGGCAGCCCGGGGTCGAGGAGGAGCAGCA
Organism: Frigoribacterium sp. Leaf263; assembly: GCF_001422285.1. GTDB lineage: Bacteria > Actinomycetota > Actinomycetes > Actinomycetales > Microbacteriaceae > Frigoribacterium. The sequence goes on along the minus strand of NZ_LMMO01000003.1, from coordinate 588,335 downwards.
CCGGGCCGCAGGCGAGCTGGGCCGCGATCGGCACGGCCAGGACGAGCGCGAGGGGCTCGGGCATGATGCGGGAGAGGAGACGTGCCAGCGGCGCGGCGAGGACCACGAGGCCCGCCGTCGCGAGCACCGAGAGCGCGAAGCCGAGGCTCCGCGAGATCCACGGGTCGGCCAGGAGCATGCCCGTCACGGCGACCGCGACCACGGGAAGCCCGGAGACCGGTCTCGAGCCGGCCAGATGGCCGAGCACGACGAGGGCCATGATGGTCGCCCGGACGATGCTCGCGTCGGGGGTCACGAGCACGAGGAACGCCAGGAGCACCGCCGCCGCCGCCGCCACGCGGACGACCCGCGGCACGCCGAGCGCTCCCCCGACCAGCATGGTGAGCGCGACGAGCACCGCGCAGTTCGAGCCCGACACGGCCGTGAGATGCGACAGGGACGACGTCCGCATCGCCTCGGTCAGGTCGTCGGGCACGGCCGAGGTGTCGCCGATCGCGAGTCCGGGCAGGAGGGCGGCCCCGTCGCCGGAGAGTCCCGCGGTGACGTCCCGGAAGGAGGCGCGCATCGCCTCGGCCCGCCCGGCGAGTCCCGACGCGGGCTCGCCGGGTCGCAGGGCGCCGCGGGCCGCGACCACGAACGGGGTGTCCCCGCCCGGCTCGACGGGCAGCACCGTCGCGCGCAGGCCGACCCGCTGACCCGCCTCGACGGGGTCGGTCGTCCGCGGGCCGAGCACCAGGACCGACACGCGTCCGTGCCACGCCCGGTCGCCGCTGGTGACGGAGCGGGCGTCGAGCGCCGCGACACGAGACGCCGCCGTCACGCGTTCCGACGCCGTGCCCTCGAGTTCGACGGTGTGGCCCACGAGGGCCACGAGATCGGGCGGGTACCGGGTGTCGTGGCGGACGGCGGCGCCGGCGATGAGCAGGGCGGCGAGACCGGCGCCGAGTGCGACGAGCACGAGCGTCGCCAGGAGGCGGCCGGGTGCCGCTGTGGCGCCCCGCGCCTCCCGGGATGCTTCGCGGCGGCGGGCGACGACGACCGCGGCGGCCAGGGAGACGAGCGTCACGACGCCGAGGGCGACCGCCGCCGGTCCGAGCCGTGCGGGGAACGGCAGCAGCGCGACGAGCGCCGCCCAGGCGACCCCCGTGGGCACGGCCCACCGGATGTCGAGCATCGGCCGCGCGTCGTTCACACCGTCACCAGCGGGCGGAGCCTCTCGAGGGTCTTCTCGCCGATGCCGGGCACGCCGAGCAGATCGTCGACCGAGCGGAACACGCCGTTCTCCTCGCGCCAGTCGAGGATCGCGCCGGCGGTCGCCGGGCCGACACCCGGAAGGCTCTGCAGCGCGGCGTCGTCGGCGAGATTCAGATCGACGGCACCCCCGGTGGCGGCACCCCCGGACGCCGGTTCAGCGGCACCGCCCGCCCCTCCCCCCTCGGCCGCCTCGGCGGCGGGCTCGCCCACGGCGGGCACCCGCAGCTGCTCGCCGTCGACGACCGGTCGGGCGAGGTTCACCCCGGCCTGATCGGCGCCGTCGCCGAAGCCGCCCGCGGCGGCCACGACGTCGACCACCCGCGAACCGGCCGGCAGCTCGTAGAGCCCCGGCGAGACCACCGCGCCGTGCACATGGACGAAGAGGACGCCGCCCGCGGCCTCCACCCCGCCGGACGGCGCGCCGTCCGGTCCGCCCGCCACGGCGTCGGACGCGCCCGACGACGGAGGCGACGTGACCGCGATCGTCCCCGCGCCTCCTGCCGTGGAGAGCGCGGAGACGACGACGGTGACGACGAGCGCCGCGAGCACGAGCACCACGGCCGCGCCGACCCCCACGCGCCAGCGCGGACCCCGCGACGGGTCGGGGGCGCTGCTGAACGAGACGGTCATGGCGGCACGCTACGAGTCGCCCGACGACCCCCGCGGACGACGACGGCCGCCCTGGGGAAACCAGAGCGGCCGTCGCGGACGGTGAGGACGCATCCGCCCCCGGAGGATCACTTCACCGCGATGTTCACCAGACGCGGCGCGCGCACGATGACGTTCACGATCTCCTTGTCGCCGATCGAGCGCTGAACGGCGACGGAGGCGCGGGCCAGCGCCTCGAGCTCGTCCGAGCCGATCTTGGGCGAGACCTCGAGGCGGTCGCGCACCTTGCCGTTGACCTGCACGACGGCGGTGACGCTCGTCTCGACGAGCAGCGTCGGGTCGGCCTTCCGCCAGCCGTGCGTGGCGACGGCGACGCCCTCGTAGCCGAGCTTCTCCCACATCTCGGACGCCGTGTAGGGCGCGAAGAGCGACAGGCCCAGCGTGACCGTCTCGACGGCCTCGCGGACGGCGGGGTCGCCCGCGCCCGCACCCGAGTCGACGACCTTGCGGATCGCGTTGACGAGCTCCATCAGACGGGCGACGACGACGTTGAACTTGAACGCCTCGGTGAGGCCGGGGGCCTCGGCCAGGAACCGGTGGGTGACCCGGCGGAGGGCCTGGTCGCCGTCGGCCCACACGACGTCGGGTGCGCTCGAGACCTCGCCGGCCAGGCGGAACGCCCGGGCGAGGAACTTCGCGGACCCGGCGGGCGACACGTCGGCCCAGTCGATGTCGTCCTCCGGAGGACCGGCGAAGGCCATCGTCAGGCGGATCGCGTCGACGCCGTGCTTCTCGATCTCTTCGGAGAGCGTGACGAGGTTGCCCTTGCTCTTGCTCATCTTCGCGCCGTCCTGGAGGACCATGCCCTGGTTGAGCAGCGCGCTGAAGGGCTCGGTGAAGTCGAGGTGACCGAGGTCGAACAGCACCTTCGTGATGAAGCGCGCGTACAGCAGGTGCAGGATCGCGTGCTCGACGCCGCCGACGTACTGATCGACCGGGGCCCACCGGTTCACGACGGACGGGTCGAACGCGCGCTCGGCGTCGTTCGGGCTGAGGAACCGCAGGAAGTACCACGAGCTGTCGACGAAGGTGTCCATCGTGTCGGCGTCGCGCTTCGCCGGGGTGCCGTCGATCGGGTTCGGCACGTTCACCCAGTCGACGGCCGCGCCGAGCGGCGAGCTGCCCTTGGGTTTGAGGTCGAGGCCCTCGGTGGGCGGCAGCAGCACGGGCAGCTGGTCTTCGGGCACCGGGATCTCCGTCCCGTCGGCGCCGTGCACGATCGGGATGGGGGTGCCCCAGAAGCGCTGACGGGAGATGAGCCAGTCGCGCAGGCGGTACGTCTTGGCGCCCTTGCCCGAGCCCGAGGCCTCGAGCAGCTCGATGACGCGCTTGATCGCGTTCGACTTGCTGAGACCGGTGAGCTGACCCGAGTTCATCAGGCGGCCGTCGCCGGTGAGGGCGACGCCCGTCTCGCGCGGGTTCAGCTCGGGCAGGTCGTCGGGCAGGATCGCCTGACCATCCGCGTCGAGCTCGAGCTTCGGGATGACGCCCGTCACGGCCGCGTTGGTGTCGACGACGACCCGCACGGGCAGGTCGTACTCGATGGCGAAGTCGAGGTCGCGCTGGTCGTGCGCGGGCACGGCCATGACGGCGCCGTGACCGTAGTCGGCGAGGACGTAGTCGGCGGCCCAGACCGGCATCGGGTCGCCGGTCAGCGGATTGACGGCGACGCGCCCGAGGGGCACGCCCGTCTTCGGCCGGTCGGTCGACTGGCGCTCGATCTCGGTCGACTTCTGCACCGCCGTCAGGTACTCGGCGAAGCGCTCGCGCACGTCGTCCGTCGCGTCGGCCACGAGCTCGGCCGCGAGGTCGGAATCGGGGGCGACGACCATGAACGTCGCGCCGTACAGGGTGTCGGGTCGCGTGGTGAAGACCGTGACCCGCTCGTCACGCCCCTCGATCTCGAAGTGCACGTCGGCTCCGACCGAGCGACCGATCCAGTTGCGCTGCATGTTGAGCACCTTCGACGGCCAGCGGCCCTCGAGCTGGTTGAGGTCGTCGAGCAGGCGGTCGGCGTAGTCGGTGATCTTGAAGTACCACTGCGTCAGCTTCTTCTTGACGACGACGGCGCCCGAGCGCTCGCTCGTGCCGTCGGCCAGCACCTGCTCGTTGGCCAGCACGGTCTGATCGACCGGATCCCAGTTGACCCAGCTGTCCTTCCGATACGCCAGGCCCTTCTCGTACATCTTGAGGAACAGCCACTGGTTCCACTTGTAGTACTCGGGGTCGCTCGTGTGCAGCACGCGATCCCAGTCGAACGACGGCGCGTAGAGCTTCATGCTCTGCTTCTGCTGCTCGATGTTCGCGTAGGTCCATTCGCGGGGGTCGACGCCGCGCTTGATGGCCGCGTTCTCGGCCGGGAGCCCGAAGCTGTCCCACCCGATCGGGTGCAGCACGTTGAAGCCCTGCTGACGCCAGTAGCGCGCGATGACGTCGCCGAGCGCGTAGCCCTCGGCATGACCCATGTGCAGGTCGCCCGAGGGGTACGGGAACATGTCGAGGATGTACTTGCGCGGGCGCTTGTCGTCGGGGTCGACGGCGAACGGCTTCGCCTCCTCCCACACGGCCTGCCACTTGCGCTGCAGCCGCGCGACGTCGTACTCGCGCTCCTCGTCGTGACGGGGCGGGCGCGGGGACTCGTCGGCGGAGGCTGTGTTGTCGTGCTCGTGTGCCACGGGACTCTCATTCATTCCTGGGGAGGGACGCAACCGGCTGCGGGGCACGTCGGAGTGCGGGCACGGCGACCCGACGATCTAGCGTAGATGACGGGCCCGTCGTCCGCCGAACCGGACTCCGGGGGCGGCGCCGGACTCAGGAGGCGCGGGTCGCGTCGTCCGCCAGCACCGCCAGCAGGGCGGCCGCCTTCACCCCGACCTCGTCCCACTCGTCGCGCGGGACCGACGACTCGGTGACCCCGCCGCCGACCCCGATGGTGGCGACGCGGACCGAGCCCGCGCACCCCGGGCCCTCGTGACGGGCCCCGCCGTCGGCGCCGCCCGTCTCGACGACGATGGAGCGGATCACCATCGCGAGCGAGACGGCTCCGTCGAGGCCGATGAGGCCGACGGCGCCCGAGTAGATCCCGCGGGGGCGCGCCTCCCAGGCGGACAGCAGCTCGACGGCTCGGCGCTTCGGCGCACCGGTCATCGACCCCGCCGGGAACAGCGAGGCGACCGCGTCGAGACCGGTGGCACCGGCTCGCAGCCGCCCGCGCACCGTGCTGACGAGCTGGTGGACGGCCGGGTACGAGCGGACGGCGAAGAGCTCGACGACCTCGACGCTGCCGACGGAGCAGACCCGCGTCAGGTCGTTGCGCACGAGGTCGACGATCATGAGGTTCTCGGCGCGCTCCTTCTCGCTCGTGGCGAGGTCGTGCGCCAGCTCCGCGTCGACGGCGGCGTCGGTGCTGCGGGGGCGGGTGCCCTTGATCGGCGACGACGAGACCCGGCCCCCGGGGGTCACCTCGACGAACGCCTCGGGCGAGGCGCCGAGCACGCTCGTGCCGCCGATCCGCACGAACGACGCCTGCGGGGCCGCGGAGGCGCGCCGCAGCCTCCGGTACAGGGCCAGGTCGTCGTCGACCCCCTCCACGGTCACCCGGGTCGTCGGGCAGAGCACGTACGCCTCGCCGTCGGCGATCGCAGCCTGGCAGCGGGCCACCAGGGCGAGGTAGGCCGCCGCATCGTGGTCCCAGCGCGGAGGAGCCGAGGAGGCGCGGTGCGGGACGATCGCGCGCCGCGCCTCCTCGGCCGCGAGATCGTCCCACCTCGCCCGGACGTCGTCGAGCCACGCGCGATCGGCCGTGCTGACGGCCTCGACGGTCCGCCGGGCGTGATCGAAGACGAGCGCGCGGTCGGTGCGCAGGAGCGCGAGATCGGGCGGGCCGCCGTCGTCGTGCCGGGGGGACGCCCCGTGCAGTCCGCCGTCGCGCTCGAGGAGGCGCAGACCCAGGCCGTAGCCGAGCCAGCCGGCCCACCCCAGCGGATCCGCGTCGTCGCGCCGGTCGGCCGAGGAGGCGCGGAGGGCGTCCCAGGCCGCGTCGAGACCGCCGTCGGAGGCCCGGGCGGTGACCGCCGTGCCCCACGCGACGACGGACCGGCCGGTCGTGGCGCCGACCCCGGCGTCGATCCAGACGACGTCGCCGTCGGCGGCCAGGCACGAGACGACGAGTTCTGGGTCGCGCCACACGAGCGGCGCACGGACCACCGGAGGGCGCATAGCCTTGAGTTTATGAGCACGGCGACGATCCTCCGGTGGCACGACGGACGCCTCGAGACCGCCGCCGACGACGACCTCGGCCCCGACGGCACCGCACCCCGTCGCATCGAGCTCGCCGTCGCCGACTCGTGGCTCGTCGACGACGGCCGGGTGCGGGCGCTCGACGTCCACCGCGCCCGCTTCACCGCCTCGGCGGCCGCCGAGCTGGCCGCGCGCGGCACCGGCCCCGCCGACTCCCCCGACGTCGACGCGTTCTGGGCTGCAGCGGTCGCCCGGCTGCCGTGGACGGGCCGCTGGTTCCCCCGGGTCGAGCTCGTCTCCGCCTCCGCGACCGACGCGACCCGCGCCTCCTCGACGGAGCTCCGGCTGCGGCTGCGGCCCGCGCCGCCGGCCTCCTCGTCGGTGGTGCTCGCCACCGCGTCGCACGACCCGCGGACGCTGCCTCTCGTCAAGGGGCCCGACCTCGACGCCCTCGGACGCGTGCGCGACGAGGCGCGACTCCGCGGCGCCGACGAGGCGGTCGTGCTCTCGGACGACGGCCACGTGATCGACGGCGCCTGGAGCTCGATCGTGTGGTGGCGCGGCGACGCGCTCTGCCTGCCCGCCGACGACCTGCCGCGACTGCCCGGGGTGACCGTCCGCACGCTGGCCACGCTGGCGGCCGTGATGGGGATCGACGTGCTGCACGAGCACGCCCGACCCGACGAGCTCGACGGCTTCGAGATCTGGACGACGAGCGCCCTGCACGGGCTGCGCATCGCCACCGACTGGGTCGACGGCCCCTCGCCCGCCGAAGAGCCCGGCCGGCTCGCCCTCTGGCGGAGCCGGCTCGAGGCGCTCCGCCGGCCGCTCCCGCCCGGCTAGGCGCGACCCCGCGTCCCGGTCTCGCGCCGGTGCACGTCGACGCGCCGATCCGGTGGGCCGACGCGCCGATCCGACGGGCCGGGCCTAGGAGGCGCGGGTCGGGTCGATCACGCGACCGTCCTCGATCCGCACGCGTCGGGTCACCAGCCGCTCGTCGACGGGCACGTGCGAGACGAGCAGCACGGTCGTCCCGTCCTGGCGAGCCGTCGTGAGCACGTCGGCGATCAGACGCTCGGCGAGATCCGCGTCGAGTCCGGCCGTCGGCTCGTCGAGGACGAGCACCGGGAACCCGTGCAGCAGCGCTCGCGCCACCGAGATCCGCTGCGCCTGACCGCCCGAGACGAGGGCGCCGCGCTCGCCGAGACGGGCATCGAGGCCCCCGCGGGTGCGCACCCACCCGGCGAGATCGACCCTCTCGAGGACGCTCCAGAGGTCGTCGTCCGACGCCGTGTCGCGGGCGAAGAGGAGGTTCTGACGGACGGACTCGTCGAAGAGGTACGGCTCCTGCTCGAGCAGGCCCACCGTGGCCCTCACGCGCGCGGCAGGCACATCGGACGCCTCACGACCGCCCACCTCGTACCGCCCCTCGTACGCGAGGAACCTCGCCAGGACGGCGGCCAGGGTGCTCTTGCCCGCACCGCTCGGTCCCTCGATCACGATGCGCTCCCCCACCCGCACGTCGAGGTCGACGGACCGGAGGGCCGTGCGAGCCGACCCGGGCCAGGAGGCCGAGAGCCCCCGGAGGCGCACGGCCGAGCCGCCCGGCGGCGGCAGCGGGAGGCGGGCCGAGGCGACGTCGACCACGTCGGCGCCGGCTCCTGGGCCCGCGTCGGCGTCGGCATCGGCGTCCGCGTCGGCATCCGCGTCGGCATCCGCGTCGGTGTCGGCGTCGACGACGACCTCGGGCGGTGCGACGGCCGGGACGACCGACTCGAGGCGGTCGGCGCTCGCCCGGACCCGCCGCCAGGCGAGCACGGCCGTCGGGACGGAGCCGACGACCTCGAACACCGCCAGGGGCACCAGGGCGACGAGCGCGAAGGCCGGACCCGGGAGATCGCCCGTAGCGACCGACGGGGCCGCTGCGAGCACGGTCGCCCAGACGGTCGCCCCCGACAGGAGCGAGACGAGCGCCGCCACGACTCCGGTCGACGTCGCCCGTCGACGGGCGGCGGCACGGAGGTCGTCGTCGAGGCGGGCGACCCGGTCGAGCTGCCCGTCGACGGCGTCGAAGGCGACCAGCACGTCGAGGTTCTGCAGGGTGTCGAGGACCGCGCCTCCGAGAGCCCCCCGGCGGTCGGCCAGGGCCTGCTCGCTGCGGCGGGCGAGGACGTCGGCGCTGAGGCACCCGACGACGAAGGCCACCACGAGGCCGACGGCGAGCACGAGCGCGGCCCGAGGTGAGAAGAAGGCGACTCCGACGACCGACGCGACCGACGCGGCTCCCGACACGACGAGGGGCTGCACCACGCGCAGCGGGAGGTCCTGCAGCGCGTCGACGTCGCTGACCATCCGCGAGAGCAGGTCGCCGCGGTCGACCCTGCCGAGACCGGCGGGAGCGATCCGCACGAGTCGCCGGTAGAGCTCGGTCCGCACGACCGCCAGCTGTCGGAACGCCGCGTCGTGGCTGGCGAGGCGCTCGAGGTACCGGAAGAACGCCCGGGCGAGGGCGAACGCCCTGACCCCCACCATCGACAGGGTGAGGAAGAGGATCGGCGGCTGCTCGGCCGCATGGGTGATGAGGTGAGCCGACGCCGCCAGCAGGGCGATGGCGCTCACGGCGCTGACCGCACCGAGGAGGACCCCGGGCAGCGAACGACGGAGCGACGGCTGGGCCGCACGCAGCAGGGAGCGCGTCATCGGCGATCGCCCCCGGACTCGACGGGCACCGGCTCGACGGGCACCGGCTCGACGGGCACGGGCTCGACGGAAGCAGCGGCCGGGATGCGGACGACGGCGTCGGCCGCGTCGCGGATCGCGGTGCGGTGCGTCACGACGACCACCGCCACGCCGGATCGCGCCACGGCGACGAGGCCGGCCACCAGGCGCGCTTCGGTGACGGGATCGAGAGCGGATGACGGCTCGTCGACGAGCAGCAGACGCCCCGAGCGGCGACGCAGACGGTGAATCGCCCGGGCCAGGGCGACCCGCTGAGCCTGGCCGCCCGACAGACCCCGGCCGCCGGCGCCCAGGACGGCCGCGGGATCGAGGTCCGACCCGCCGACGTCGTCGAGGGCGCGCCGGACGTCGGCGGGGTCGAGCGGTTCGCCGAGGGCGACGTTCTCGGCGATCGTCCCCGAGAGGAGACCGGCGGTCTGACCCGACCAGGCGATCTCGGCCGGCATGGGCGCCCGCCCGGCGTCCCGCCAGACCACGGCGCCCTCCGCCGGCACTGCTCCGCGGAGCGCGGCGAGAAGCGACGACTTGCCGGCACCGCTCGGGCCGACGACGGCGACGAGGCGCCCCACGGGGGCGACGAACGACGTCGCTGCCAGGGCGAGCGCGCCTCCTCGGTGCACCTCCAGCCCGGAGACGACGAGCGCGTCGGATTCCGCGACGACCCCGACCTCCGATGCGGGCGTCGGGACGACGGGCGACGGGCCCACCGCCTCGACCTCGTCGAGCAGCTCGATCACGTCGGCGGACGCGGCGACGCCGTCGGACGCCGCATGGTAGTTGGCGCCCACCTGACGGAGCGGCAGATAGGCCTCGGGCGCGAGGAGCAGCACGAACAGGGCGACGGGCAGAGCGAGAGAACCGTCGACGAGACGGATCCCGATCGACACGGCCACGAGGGCCACCGACAGCGACGCGGCGAGTTCGAGGGCGAAGCCGCTGAGGAACGACACCCGCAGCACCGACATGGTCTGCGTGCGGTACTCGTCGGTCAGACGGCCGATGCGAGCGACCTGACGACGCTCGCGCCCGAACACCTTGAGGGTCGAGAGCCCGTTCACCGCGTCGAGGAACGCCGAGGCGAGACCGGCCAGACGATCCCACTGGCGGGCCTGCGCCGTCCGGGTCGTCCAGCCGATCAGCACCATGAAGACGGGGATGAGCGGCAGGGTCGCCACGACGATCACGGCGGAGAGCCAGTCGCTCGCCGCCATGACCCCGACGATGATCGGCGTGCTGAGGGCAGTGAGGATCAGCTGGGGCAGGTACTTGGCGAAGTAGTCGTCGAGCGCGTCGAGCCCCGGCCCCACGAGCGTCGCCAGCCGGGCGGAGTTCCGCCGGGCCAGCCACTCGTGTCCGCGGTCGACGACGGCGCGAACGACCCGGCGGCGCAGCTGGCTCTTGACGACGGCGGCGGTCCGCGCCGCGACGGCTTCGAGCGACCACGAGACGAGCGAACGGACCACGACCGCGATCGCCAGGCCGACCAGCGCCTCCGCGAGGGCCGGGACGCCGCGCCCGTCGACGACGGCGACGACCGCCCGCGACGCGTACCAGGCGACGGCCACGACGCAGAGGGTCTGGACGACGCCGAGCAGCGCCCCGATCGCGAGGAACGACCGGGCCGCCGCCGCGTAGCGCAGGAGGCGCGGGTCGAGCGGTCTCACGGTCGTCGCCTCACGAGTGGGCCGGGATCGATGCCCGGCTGATCCGCTTGCGGAAGATCCAGTACGTGAACCCCTGATAGCCGAGGATGAGCGGGACGAAGACGAGCGCGACCCAGCTCATGATCGTCAGGGTGTACTCCGAGCTGGAGGCGTTCGCGATCGTCAGGCTGTTCGCCGGGTCGTTGCTCGCCGGCATGACGCCGGGGAACAGGGCCGCGAACAGGCTCGCCACCGCGAGTGCGATCGTCACGGCCATGAGGGCGAACGCGCGCCCCTCGCGACCCCGCAGGTTCGAGACGAAGGACCCGATGAGCGCGACGGCCGCGCCCGCCGAGAGCACTGCCGACGCGGGCGTCCCGTGCATGAGCGTGGTGATGGCCAGGAACGACGCCGCGACGACGATCGTGACGGCACCGGCGCGGACGGCGAGTCGCCGGGCGCGATCGCGCATGTCGCCCTCGGTCTTCAGCGAGACGAACACGACGCCGTGGGTGAAGAAGAGCAGCAGGGTCGTGAGACCGCCTAGCAGCGCGTACGGGTTCAGCAGGTCGAGAAGGGTGCCCGTGTAGTTGAAGCCGGGGTCGAGCGGCACCCCGCGCACGACGTTCGCGAAGACGACGCCCCACACGAAGGCGGGTACGGCCGAGCCGACCGTGATCATCAGGTCGAAGCGGCGCTTCCAGGCGGCCTCGGGGCGCTGGTGCCGGTACTCGAACGAGACCCCTCGGGCGATGAGCGCCAGCAGGATGAGCAGCAGCAGCAGGTAGAACCCGCTGAACAGCGTGGCGTACCACTCGGGGAACGCGGCGAACATGAACGCCCCGGCGACGATGACCCAGGTCTCGTTGAGATCCCAGACCGGCCCGATCGTGTTGATCAGCACACGTCGGTCGGTGTCGTCCCGGCCGAGGAACGGCAGCGACATGCCGACGCCGAAGTCGAAGCCGTCGAGGACGAAGTAGCCGACGAAGAAGAACGCCAGGATGAGGAACCAGAGGGTGGCGAGGTCCATCAGTACACCGTCGCTTCGTGTCGGATCTCGCCGGACTCGGGGTCGGGCACGGGCGCCTCGCCCGGCCCCTTCTGGGCCGCCTTGACGATGAGCCGGAACTCGACGACCGCGAGGCTGCCGTAGATCGCGGTGAACGCCACCAGCGAGATGAGCACCGTCAGACCGGTCACGCCGGGCGAGACGCCGTCGGAGGTCTGCAGCAGCCCGAAGACCAGCCAGGGTTGGCGGCCCATCTCGGTGAAGACCCAGCCGACGATCATCGCCAGCAGCGGCAGCGGGTACGACCAGACGGCCGCACGCCACACCCAGCGGTTCTCGGGCAGGCGCCCCTTGCGGGTCACCCAGAGGCCGACGAGCGACATCATGATGGCGACCATGCCGAGGCCCATCATCCAGCGGAACGACCAGTACGTCACCCAGATGATCGGGGTGTAGTCGCCGGGCCCGTAGAGCTGCGTGTACTGCGCCTGCAGGTCGTTGATGCCCTCGACGGTGCCGTCGAAGGTGTGCGTCGACAGGAAGCTCAACAGGTACGGGACGCGGATGCTGAAGAGCTCGTGCACGCCGTCGGGCGTGCCCAGCGTGAAGATCGAGAACGACGCGTCGGCGCCCGTCGACGTCTTGTAGAGGGCCTCCGCCGCGGCCATCTTCATCGGCTGGGTCTCGACCATGGCGAGTCCCAGCTGGTCTCCGGTCAGGACGGTGAGCGCACCGGCCGCGACCATCGTCCAGAGTCCGAAGCGGAGGGCGGGTCGCATGGTCTCGAGATTCTGATTGCGGGACAGGTGCCACGCCGCCACCGCGACGATCACCGCGGCCGAGACCATGAAGCAGGCGAAGATCGTGTGCGGGAAGGCCGCGAGGGCGACCTTGTTGGTCAGCACCTCCCAGATGCTGGTGAGCTCGGCGCGGCCCTTCTCCTCGTTGATGGCGTAGCCGACCGGGTTCTGCATGAACGCGTTCGCCGCGATGATGAAGTAGGCGGAGAGGATGCTCCCGAGCGTGGCGCCCCAGATGCTCGCCAGGTGGAGGCCCTTGGGCACCTTGTCCCAGCCGAAGATCCAGATGCCGATGAAGGTGGCCTCCAGGAAGAACGCGAGCAGCCCCTCGAGCGCCAGCGGCGCGCCGAACACGTCGCCGACGAAGCGCGAGTAGTCGGACCAGTTCATGCCGAACTGGAACTCCTGCACGATGCCGGTCACGACGCCCATGGCGAAGTTGATCAGGAAGATCTTGCCGAAGAACCGGGTGAGCTGCAGATAGTGCAGCCTGCCGGTCCGGACCCATGCCGTCTGGAAGACCGCGACCGTGAAGGCCATGCCGATCGTCAGGGGCACGAAGAGGAAGTGGTAGATCGTCGTCAGACCGAACTGCCACCGCGAGAGGAGGAGCGGGTCGAGGAGGTCGTTCACAGGACTCAGTATGCGTCCGCAGTAAAACAACACCTGTCGATTAGGGGGGTCGGTCGCTGCCGGATGCCTGTGAATAGGATCGGGGGCGTGAACGACCTCCTCGGCAGCCTCCTCGACCTCGTCCAGTCGGTCGACCCCGTGCTCCGGACCCTGCTCGCGGGCCTGGCCATGGTGCTCGAGACGTCCGTGCTCCTCGGACTGGTCGTCCCGGGCGACACCGTCGCCATCGTGTCGTCGACCGCGGTCGCGACGCCGTCCGAGTTCGTCGCCCTGATCGCCGCCCTGATGATCGGGGCGCTCGTCGGCGAGAGCGTGGGCTTCGCTCTGGGTCGCCGCTTCGGACCGGCGATCCGCCGCAGCGCCGTCGGCCGACACCTGGGCGAACGCAACTGGGTGCGGGCGGAGACCTACCTCGCACGCCGCGGCGGCATCGCCGTGTTCGTCTCGCGCTTCCTGCCGGTGCTCCATTCGCTCATCCCGCTGACCGTCGGGATGAGCCCGATGCGCTACCGCACGTTCCTGGCCTGGACCGCCCCCGCGTGCCTGCTGTGGTCGACCGCGTACGTGTCCGTCGGGGCCGGGGCGGCGGGCGGCTACCGGGAGGTCGCCGACCGGCTGCACGGCGCCGGCTACCTGTTCGTCGCCGCGATCGTCGTCTTCGCGGTGGCCGTCGTGGTGATCAAGCGGATCGTCCACTCCCGGGAGGAGCGCCACATGACGCCTCCGCCGGAGGACGACGCCGAGGCGTGAGCTCGGTGGGCGTGAGCCCGGCGGGCGCGGATCCGGCGGACCTCGGCCCGGCGGGCGCCCGAGAGGTCAGCGGACGGCGAGCACCGGCTCGAGATAGGCGACGACCACGCGGCGGCACTCGTCGATGAAGCGGCTGTCGCCCTCGCCGCCCGACACGAAGGCGCGAGCGAGCAGCGAGTTGCCGATCTCGACGACGACCTCGACCGCCAGCTCGGTCTCGACGTCGCGGACGACGCCGAACCGGTCGACCAGCAGGCTCGTGATGCGATCGGCCAGAGGACTGCCGGAGGGCGCCTCGTGCGGGGCTCCGAGGTCGGGGGCGTCGCCGAAGCGGATGGCCCGGAACCCGGGCTCCTCGCGGTACATGTCGGCCTTCGCGTCGATCAGGGCCTCGATGGCACGCCGCCAGTCGACGATCTCAGGGTCGGCCACTCGATCGGCCACCCGCGACGTCAGCCGCTGGATGCAGCGGAGGGCGAGGGCGTCGACCACGGCGATCCGGTCGGGGAAGTACCGGTAGACGGTGCCGATCGACGCCCCGGCGCGCTCGGCGACCATCGCCGTCGTCAGACGCTCGTAGCCGATCTCGTCGATGATCGACGCCGCGGCGTCGAGCAGCCCCGTGAGGCGCGCAGAGCTCCGGGCCTGGACCGGCTCGTTCCTGAGCAGTGACGATCCCCCGGGCAGTGCTTCATTGACCTCGGTGACGAGCAACGGTTCTCCTTCTGGCGAGTCGCGACGTCGTCGCGGCATGGTGCTGGACGTCGGGGGATCGTGCCGGGCCGCGGCGGGCGCATCCGCCGCCTCGCCGACCGATGGCACCCGATGTCGGCGGGAGCCGGGATGATGGACGCATGTGCGGACGATTCGTGATGGCTCGCGCCTCGAGCGACCTGGTGGCCCTGTTCGACGTTGATGTATCAGGAGACACTCTCCCAGATCCTTCCTGGAATATCGCTCCGACCCGCCCGGTGCACCTCCTGGTCGATGCGGCGCCCCGGGGCGACGACGCCGGCGGCCCGCCCGTCCGTCGTCTCGCGGCCGCCCGCTGGGGCCTCGTGCCCGGCGGCTCGGCCGGACCCGAGGGCGCGCCCGTGATCAACGCCCGGTCCGAGACGGCGGCCGCGAAGCCGATGTTCCGCGAGGCCGTCGCCGCCCGTCGGGGGCTGGTCCCCGCCACGGGGTACTACGAGTGGACGACCGACTCGGCCGGGGTCAGGCACCCCCACCTCGTCCACCTCCCCGACGACGAGGTGATGCTCTTCGCCGCGCTCTACGAATGGTGGCGGGACCCTCGAGCGGCACCCGACGCGCCGTCCCGGTGGCTGCTGTCGACGACGATCCTGACCCGCGCCTCCTCGGGTCCGCTCGCCTCGCTGCACGACCGCATGCCGGTCTTCGTCGGGGCCGACGTGATGGACGACTGGCTCGACCCCGAGACCGAGGGCGACGCCGATCTCGTCGAGGGCGTCGCGGGGCTGTCGCCCGAGATCGCCGGGCGCACGACGTCCCACGAGGTCTCGCCCGCCGTCGGCTCGGTGGGCACCGACTCCCCCTCCCTCGTCGAGCCCCTCTGACGTGACAGGATGGGCGCATGCCCGACACCCGTAGACCGGCCCCGGCCGGAGTCGAGCCGCTGCTGCACCGCGCCGCCCGCATCGAGAACTCGGTCCACCGGTTCCGAGAGAAGCGCGCACGCAGGCGGGGTCTCCTCCCGACGATCGTGCCCTACACGGGCTACGGCTCCCCCGGGTGGGCTCGCGTCCTGTCCCGGGTGCTGCTCACCCCGGCCGGGACCCTCGAGGGGATCGACCGCGCCAACGTCCGCGGCTGGCGGAGCTTCACCAGCGTGCCGGTCGAGAAGGCCCGCGTCGACGTGGTGCTGGGCGGGCGCACCCACCACCTCACGACCGACCGCGGCGGGGTGCTCGACGTCCGGGTCGAGGTCGATCTCGAGCCCGGCTGGCACATCGCCACCGTGAGCTGCGAGGGCTCGCTGCCCGTCGACGCGCCGGTGTACGTGATCGACCCCGACGTGCGGTTCGGCATCGTCTCCGACATCGACGACACGGTGATGGTCACCTCCCTGCCCCGCCCCTTCCTGGCTGCCTGGAACACCTTCGTGCTCAACGAGCACGCGCGCCGCCCCGTGCCCGGCATGTCGGTGCTGTACGAGCGCCTGCAGCGCTCCGCCGGCGGATGCCCCGTGATCTACCTCTCGACGGGGGCCTGGAACGTGGCGCCGACGCTGTCGCGCTTCCTCTCGCGCAACCTGTACCCGAGCGGCCCTCTGCTGCTGACCGACTGGGGTCCGACCCACGACCGGTTCTTCCGGAGCGGCCGCGAGCACAAGCGCGCCTCTCTCGAGCGCCTGGCCGCCGAGTTCCCCCACATGCGGTGGCTGCTGGTCGGTGACGACGGGCAGCACGACGAGGAGCTCTACGGGAGCTTCCTGCACGAGCATCCCGACTCCGTCGCGGCCGTGGCGATCCGGCAGCTCTCGCCGAGCGAGGCCGTTCTCGCCGGTGGCCGATCGCGCTCCGAGCACGCGCAGGGCAGTGACGTCACCTGGGTCTCGGCCCCCGACGGCGCAGGTCTGTGGGATCAGCTCGCCGATGCGGGCATCGTCGAGTGACGCGGGCCTTCTCTTATCACCGGATTTCTCGCTTTTGAGGCCCGATCGTGCTGCAATAACCGGATAATCGGTTTTCGGAGGGGTGATGAACGGGAACGGATCCACCGCCAGGCGACGATCCACCGACGAGTGGGAGACCCTGATCGGCGAGCGCGTGCGAGCCCGCCGACTCGACGAGGGCGTCGACCAGGTCGACCTCGCCCGCGAGGCCGGCGTCTCGACGAGCACCCTGCAGAATCTGGAGAACGGGCGGGGCAGCACCCTGAAGACCCTCGTCCGCGTCCTCCGGGCCCTCGACGCCGCCGACGCGCTCGAGGGGCTGCTCCCGGCGAGCGCGGTGAGCCCGATCGACGTGCTGCGGAGCGCCGGTCGTGAGCCGAGGAGGCGGGTGTACCGACCGCGGACGACCGTCCGCGACGACGGGGCGCCGTCGACGGAGGACCCGTCCCGATGAGCTGGTCGGCGGTGCAGGCGGTGGAGGTCTCGGCGTGGGGGTCGCGGGTCGGCGCGGTCGCCCTCGACGAGGGGCTCGGGGCGTACGTCTTCGAGTACTACCCCGACTGGGCGGCCAGGGGGATCGAGCTGGCTCCTCTGACGATGCCGGTGCGCACGAGGCGTCATGTGTTCCCGCAGCTGCCCGAGGCCACCTTCCATCGGCTCCCGGCCCTGCTGGCCGATGCGATGCCCGACGACTTCGGCAACGCGGTGATCGACGCCTGGCTGGCGAGGCAGGGTGTCCGGCGGGGGGACGTCAGTCCGCTCGACCGGCTGGCCTACATGGCGGACCGGGCCATGGGAGCTCTCGAGTTCCGGCCGTCGCGGGGGCCGCGTCACCGCCGGAGCAGCGCGGTCGAGCTGAGCGCCCTCGTGGAGGGGGCCCGGAGCGTGCTCGACGCGCAGTTCGACTCGGACCGCGAGACGGAGGCGGCGATCCAGTCGCTGATCCAGGTCGGCACCTCGGCGGGAGGCGCTCGGGCGAAGGCGGTCATCGCGTGGGACCGCGAGTCGGGCGAGGTCCGCTCGGGGCAGCTGCCGGCCCCTGAGGGGTTCGAGCACTGGCTGATCAAGCTGGACGGCCTGGGTGCGGACGCGGAGCTCGGGTCGGGCGGGTCGTCGGGGCGCGTGGAGTACGCCTATTCGCTGATGGCGCGGGCGGCGGGGGTCGAGATGGCCGAGTGCCGGCTGCTCGAGGAGAACGGTCGCGCTCATTTCATGACGCGTCGCTTCGACCGCGGGCCGGCGGGCAAGATCCACTCCGTGACCCTGTGCGGGACGGCGCATCTCGACTTCCGTCAGAGGCAGACCCATGAGTACGGTCAGCTCTTCGACACGGTGGAGTCGTTGGGGATGGGCGCGGAGGCGAGGGCGCAGGTGCTCCGACGGATGGTGCTGAACATCCTGGCGGCGAACAACGACGATCACACGAAGAACTCGTCGTTCCTGCTGGCGTCGCCGACGGCGTCGTGGACTCTGGCGCCCGCCTACGACGTCACGTTCGCGCACAATCCGACGGGACGATGGACCTATCAGCATCTGATGGGGGTCGACGGGGTGTTCCGCGACGTCGGGCGGGACGACGTCATGCGACTGGCCGACCGGTACCTCGTCCCCGGCGCGTCGGAGATCGTGGCCGAGGTGAGCGAGGCGGTCGCGGGGTGGCGGGGCTTCGCCGAGGAGGCGGGGCTCGACGACGACGCAGCCCGTCGGATCGAGGATGCGCTGCCCCGCTGGTGAGACGGATGTCGGCGGCCGACCGTACACTCCGTTCGAACACACTTTCGAACGACGAGCGAGGCGGATCACATGAAGATCGACGAGAAGGTGCCGGTCGAGACGACCGCCGACGGGGCGCCGCTCCGGTTCGTGTGGCGAGGCGTCGTCTACGGCGTCGTCAGTCCGCCGGAGCGGTGGATCACCCGTCGCGAATGGTGGCGGTCGGCGGATCGTGCACCGCGCGGCGGCGCGGACGACCTGCTCGAGCTGCCGGTCTGGCGGGTCGACGCCCTGCCGCTCACCGACGGCGTCCATCGGATCGACGGCACATTCGATCTGGCACTCGATCCGGCCAGGGGGTCGTGGCTGCTGCTGGGCGTGTTCGACGACCGGGTCGAGCAGCAGCTGTTCGCCTGACCACCGGTACCGCACGACAGGGCGAGGGAATGAACCACGGGCCGCGGTCGTTCCCGATCTCGGCGGGACGAACGCCGTGGCGGACCACGGGCTCGGTCGTCGCCGCGACCAGGAGGACGACGTGCAGGTGATCCGGTGGCTCTTCGACGCTCAGCTGGTGCTGGGTGATCAGACCATCCTCTGGCGTGAGGTCGTGGGCAACGTCTTCGGTCTGCTCAGCGCCCTCGGCGGCATGCGCCGCAAGGTCTGGGCGTGGCCGGTCGGCATCGTCGGCAACGCGCTGCTGTTCACCGTGTTCCTCGGCGCGGTGTTCGACACGCCGAACCCAGTCAATCTGCTCGGGCAGGCCGGGCGTCAGGTCATGTTCATCGCCGTGTCCGTCTACGGCTGGTACCGCTGGCGACGGAGCGCGACCGGCGCCGGGGCGGCCGTCGAGCCGCGGTGGGCCGGTCGACGCAACCGGGTCCTGCTGGTGGTGGCCCTGCTCGGCGGCACCGCCGTCCTCACCCCGATCTTCAGCGCACTCGGTTCGTACGAGCCGGTGTGGGCCGACGCCTGGATCTTCATGGGGTCGCTGCTGGCCACGTACGGCATGGCGAAGGGCTGGGTCGAGTTCTGGCTCATCTGGGTCGCCGTGGACCTCGTGGGCACTCCCCTGCTCTTCAGCGCCGGCTACTACGCCTCGGCGTTCATGTACGTCTTCTACGGGGCGTTCACCCTCATGGGCTTCGTGGTCTGGGCGCGGACCAGGCGACGGAAGCCGCTCGTCGAGACCCGGTGGCCCGACCCCACCCTGCAGCACCGTCACTGACCCGGCTGCTTGGATGGCCGCATGCCCCTGCCCATCGAGAACTACGCCCTGATCGGTGATCTGCACACCGGATGCCTCGTCGGCACCGACGGCAGCATCGACTGGCTGTGCCTGCCGCGCTTCGACTCCGCCTCGACGTTCGGGGCGCTCCTCGGCGACCACGACGCCGGCCGGTGGCTGGTCGCCCCCTCCGACGCCGCGGCGACCGCCACCCGGAGCTACCTCGACGACACCTTCGTGCTCGTCACCCGCTGGCGGACGCCGACCGGCGTCGTCGAGGTGACGGACCTCATGCCCTTCGGCGACCGACGGGCCGACGTCGTCCGTCGGGTCACCGGCATCTCCGGGACGGTGCCCATGCGGGTCGATCTCGCCATCCGCTTCGGGTACGGCAGCGCCATGCCCTGGGTCAGACAGGTCGTCGAGGCGGACGGCACCGCCCTGGTCGCGACGGCCGGGCCCGACGCGGTCGTCGTCCGCGGTCCGCGGCTGACCGCCACCGACCACACCCACGAGGCCGGGTTCGACGTCTCCGCCGGCGACGTCGTCGATCTCACCCTCACGTGGTACCCCTCGCACCGCACGCCGCCCACGCCGATCGACGTGGACGCCCGGATCGCCGAGACCACCGCCTGGTGGCGTGACTGGGCCGCGCGCTGCACCGCTCCTCCCGCCTACGAGCGCGAGGTGCGACGATCGCTGCTCATCCTCCGCGCGCTGACGAACGAGGACACCGGCGGGATCGTCGCCGCGGCCACGACGAGTCTGCCCGAGCAGTTCGGCGGGTCGCGCAACTGGGACTACCGCTACGTGTGGCTCCGCGATGCCTCGATGACCCTCCAGGCGCTCATCCTGCACGGCTACGCGGAGGAGGCGGAACGATGGCGTGGCTGGCTGCTGCGGGCGATTGCCGGAGACCCCGCCGACGTCCAGATCATGTACGGCCTCGCGGGCGAGCGGTACCTCCACGAGAGCGAGATCGACGGCCTCCCCGGCTACGGAGGCGCCTCCCCCGTCCGGGTGGGCAACGGCGCCTACCGGCAGTACCAGGGCGACATCTTCGGAGAGGTGATGATCGCACTCCACGAGGCGCGCCTCCTCGGGGTCGACGAGAACGAGTACTCGTGGCCTCTGCAGCGGGCCCTCCTGCAGTACGTCGACGACAACCGGTCACGACCCGACAGCGGCATCTGGGAGATCCGCGGCGAGGTGCGGCACTTCACCCATTCGCGGGTGATGATCTGGGCCGCCCTCGACCGCGGCATCAAGGGCGTCGAGCAGTTCGGCCTGGACGGCCCCGTTGACCGATGGCGAGCGCTCCGCGACGAGGTGAGGGCCGACATCGAGGATCACGGCTGGAACGCCGAGCTCGGCACGTTCACCCAGCACTACGACACCACCGAGGTCGACGCGTCGCTGCTGCAGCTCGCGCAGGTGGGCTTCGTCGAAGCCGACGACCCCCGCATGCTGGGCACCGTCGCCGCGATCGAGCGCGACCTCCTGCACGACGGCCTGCTGCTGCGCTACCGGACGGAGAGCGGCGTCGACGGGCTGGAGGGCACCGAGAACCCGTTCCTCACCTGCTCGTTCTGGCTCGTCGAGCAGTACGCGGCCTCGGGTCGCCTGGACGACGCGGTCGTCCTCATGGACCGCCTGGTCGGCTACTGCAACGACGTGGGCATGCTCTCGGAGGAGATCGAGGTGGCGACCGGCCGCCACGTCGGGAACACCCCTCAGGCGCTGTCGCACCTGGCGCTCGTGCGGGCGGCGGACGCGATCGCGCTCGCCCGGTCGACCCGCGCCTCCTAGGGGACGCCCTCGACGACGACGGCCGCCCTGCTCACGGGGAGCGGGGCGGCCGACGGAGGACGACGCGGACGGATCAGGCGGGCCAGTCCGACGGACCGGTCGAGCCGGCCGCGTAGGTGTCGAGCGGGACCTGCCCGGCCTTCCAGGCGTCGATCACGGGAGCGACGATGGCCCAGCAGCGCTCGGCGACGTCACCGCGGATCGACAGCGTCGGGTCGTCGTGGAAGATGCCGCTGAGGACCTCGCCGTAGGGCGTGAGCTCGGGCTTGCCGAGCGTGACCGACATGGTCGACTTCTCGAGGTCGAAGGGGTTGCCGGAGCCGTTGGTCGTGACGCCGAGCTCCATCGTCTCGGGGCTGATCTCGATGCGCAGCGTGTCGGGCGTCGACGAACCGTTGAGGCCCTCGGGCAGCGCCGGGACGGGCTTGAACGTGATGAGGACCTCCTTGCGGATCTTGGTCATGCCCTTGCCCGAGCGGAGGATGAACGGGACCCCGGCCCAGCGGCGCGTCTTGACCTCGAACTCGACCTCGGCGAGGGTCTCGGTCTGACGCTCGACGTCGACGCCGTCCTCGTCGGCGTACGACGGGACGTCCTTGCCGTCGATGGTGCCGGCCGTGTACTGCGCCCGACGGCTCGACGCGACGGGGTCCGCGTCTCGGACCCAGGTGGCGCGGAGGACGCGGGCGATCTCGCTGCGGAGCTCGACCGAGTCGATCGACGACGGGGCGTCCATCGCGATGACCGCGAGCACCTGCAGCAGGTGGCTCTGGATCATGTCGATCAGGGCGCCGGCCTTGTCGTAGTACTGGGCGCGACCCTCGAGACCGAGGACCTCGTCGTAGAAGATCTCGACCTTCTCGATGTTCTCGCTGTTCCAGACCGGCTCGAAGAGGCGGTTCGCGAACCGCAGGCCGATCATGTTGAGCACCGTGGCCCGACCGAGGAAGTGATCGGTGCGGTGGATGCGCTCCTCCGGGACGATCTTGAGCAGCTCGGCGTTGAGCTCGCGGGCGCTCTCCTCGTCGGAGCCGAAGGGCTTCTCGAGGGCGAGGCGGAGACCGTCGGGCAGGTCGATCTCGGCGAGCGCCTGGATCACGCGGGTGCTGATCGCCGGCGGAAGGGCGAAGTACATCACGGGGGTGCCCTCGCTGGCATCGAACAGGGCCTTCAGGTGCTCGACCGTGGTGGGGTCGCCCTGGATGTAGCGGCTCGACGCGAGGGTCTTCTTGGCGAGGTCGCTGCCGGCGTCGCCGTTGAACGCCGTCTTGACGACGTCGTCCCATTCTTCGGGGCTCCGCTCGCTGCGGCCGGTGCCGATCAGCTGCACGTCGACTCCGCGGTCGCTCTTCAGCAGGCTGGCGAGGCCGGGGAGCAGCAGACGCTCGGTGAGGTCTCCGCTGGCTCCGAGGATGATGAGGGTGGTGGTGTCTGTCACTGTGCGGCTTTCATGGATGAGGGCGGCGAACGGGTCGTCGCTTGTCGATCTGGCGGCGGGTGGGGATGCTCGGGCCACGGGTGTCAACGCACAGGGCGGACGGGCATTCCCGTCGACCGCCCCGGCCGGTCGTGGCTCGGGTCGCGTCTCGGCGTCGGTGCCCGGTCAACCGTACTGCTCTTGGGCGACGGGCGTCGCACCCCGTCAGTCGGCGTCGCGTCGGACGGTGTCGCGGGGCGCGTCGTCGTCGCCCGCCGCCCTGGCCGCGGCGTCCCCGTCGGCGGTGTCATCGACGTCGGCGGCGTCGCCGTCGGCGGTGTCGTCGACGTCGGCGGTGTCGTCCACGTCGGGTGCCTCGTCTCCGTCGGCGTCCTCGGATCCTGTGCGCGCCTCCTCGGCGTCCTCGGATCCCGTGCGCGCCTCCTCGGCGTCGGTGTCGCCACCCGCCGTGCTCACGTCCGGCTCGGCGGGCCGAGGGGCGGTGCCGTCGTCGGGGTCGAGGGCGGCGACGATGCGGCCGAGCGAGACGGCGATCGAGACCCCGCCGCTGGTGTCGGTGGTGGGGCGGTCGCGGTGGGCGTCGATCGCCTCCCAGAGGTCGGCGATGCGACGACGGGCCTCGACGAACACGTCGGCGTCGGAGTCGTGACGCCTGATCACCTCGGCGACGCCGTGGAGGGTGTGCGCCACGGCCGGGGCGAGCGAGTCGGGCATGCCGATCTGGCGGCCGATGCGTCGGCCGAGGACCCCCGAGACCTCGGCGATGTCCTGCAGATGGAACGAGACCCGCTCGAACGCGGCCAGTTCGGCGTACTCGCGGCCGAGATCGCGTCGACGCAGCAGCCACCGGGGGTTCATCCTCCGCGACTCGTCGGCGTACTGCACCGACGATCGGACGCTGTGGAGGGTGGCGGGGAGCTCGCCGACGCGGTCCTCCCAGTCATCGTCCTCGAGGGGCCAGGGCGTCTCGAAGACCCCGGCGATCTCGTCGGCTCGATCGGCGAGCGCCTGCCGGACCCTACGGAGCCGCGTGTCCGCACGCGAGGTGTTCAGCGGCGGCACGATCACGAAGTTGACGACGACGCCCACGACGACGCCGACGCCGAGCTGGACGATGTAGCCGATGCCGTACGACTCGGTGTCGGATCCTCCGAGCAGCAGCACGAACAGGCCGGCGGTGAGCACCCAGTCGCGACCGGCGCCGAGCCAGCGGATGCCGGCGAGCACGACGCCGACGCCGACCAGCGCGGCGACGGCGAGGACGCCGGGCGGCCCCTCCTGCAGGGCGAAGACCGCCGTGGCGAGGGCGATGCCGACGACGACGCCCAGCAGCACCTGGATGCCCTGTCGCAGCGAGGCCCGCAGCGTCGGGTACATGGCGATGACCGCACCGAGGGGCGCGTAGTACGGGTAGTCGGCCGCCGTCCCGGGGATCTGCGGGGCGATCCAGTAGGCCAGGCCCGCGGCGAGCGCCGTCTTCACGGCGAGCAGGAGGCGCGGCTGGGCGAGCAGCACGCGCGTCCAGTGCCCGACGGTGCGGGCGTCCCGGCGGAGGGTCGATGGGCGGTCGGTCATCCTCCGATGATGTCAGTCGGGCGGCGACCCCGACTGGTCGCATCAGCACGTACACTGATCGAACATCTGTTCGAACCGACCCGGCCGGGGGGTCTGAGCACGAGGCACGAGTCATGCGTTTCACCCATCTGCGCGTCGCGTCGGCGTTCAGCGCCCACTACGGCACGGCCCATCCGAAGACCCTCGTCGACGCCGTCGCCGAACGCGGGGCCGACGCGGCCGCCATCACCGACCGAGACGGCCTCTACGGGGCGATCCGGCACATCGGGGCGTGCCGGGCGGCGGGCGTCGACCCCATCGTCGGCGTCGAGCTCGGGTGCCGCGACGACCGGCCGGGCGCCGCCCCGGAGGGCTCGACGGTCGAGCGGATCGTCGTGCTCGCTCACGGGGCGGTCGACGGCGGACCGGCGGGGGCGGGGTGGGCGGCCCTCTGCCGCCTGATCAGCGCCGCGCACGGGCGGGCGACGAAGAAGGCGAGCGGCAGCGCGAACAGCGTGGCGACGATCGGCCGGTCGAGGGTCAGGGCTTTCGTCCAAGGAGACTCCGGGCCGGCGGCGACGGTGCTGCTCGGCCCCGACTCCGACGTGGGCAGACTGGTGCAGGCGGGTCGGCACACGGAGGCGGCGGCGGCGTTGACGGACTGGGCGGCGATGCTGCCCGGAGGGGTCGTGGTCGAGGTCGTCTGCCATCTGACCGAGCCGGGCGAGAGCCGCAGCATCCGACACGCCGCCCGCATGCTCGAGCTGGCCGATCATGTCGGGGTGCCGGCCGTGCTGACCAACGCCGTGCGGTATCTCGACTCCGACGAGGCGGTCACCGCCGACGTCCTCGACTCGGCCGGTCATCTCGCCGCTCTCGGCAGCTTCCGTCCGCAGCCGAACGCTCAGGCGCACCTGAAGGGGGCCGGCGAGATGCGCGGCATCGCGCGGATGGTGACCGACGCCTCCTCCCTGCCCCGCAGCGCCGCCGACGAGATGCTGTCGGCGACCGAGAGGCTGGCCGACCGGTGCCGGCTCGATCCGGCCGCCGATCTCGGCTGGGGTCGCCCGAAGGTCCCCGAGCCGAGCGCCGTGGGCGTCGACGGCGACCCCGATCAGGTGCTGTTCCGTCGGGCCGAGGCCGGTGTCACCGAGCGGTTCGGCGATGCGGGGCGCGAACTGCGCGAGAAGGTCGAGGAGCGCATGCGCTACGAGCTCGGCATCATCACCGGGTTCGGGTTCGCCGGGTACTTCCTGACCGTGGCCGACGTGTCGAGGCTCATGCGCGAGATGAGGGTCCGGAACGCCGCTCGCGGCTCGGGGGCCGGCAGCCTCGTCACCTATCTGCTGCGGATCTCCAACGTCGATCCGATCGAGCACGACCTGCTGTTCGAGAGGTTCCTCGGCAACAAGAGGGAGACCCTGCCCGACATCGACATCGACGTGGAGTCGGCGAGGAGGCACGAGGTCTACCGGGCGATCTTCGACCGCTACGGCAGCAACCGCGTGACGCTGATGTCGATGCAGTCGACCTACCGAGGCAGGGGCGCGGTGCGCGACGCCGGTCTGGCCCTCGGTCTCGACGACGAGCAGATCGATCTCGTCGCCAAGAACGTCTGGCGCTCGAACGCCCGAGACCTGCGCACGGCCCTGGCCGAGAAGCCCGAGCTGCGCGAGATCGCCGAGCTGGCGCGCAGCGACCGGCAGATCGACCTGCTCGTCGATCTCAGCGAGCGGCTCGACCGACTGCCTCGGCACATCTCGATGCACCCGTGCGGGGTGATCCTCGGCGACTCCGACCTGCTCAGCATGACCCCCGTCCAGCCGAGCGGAATCGGTCTGCCGATGAGCCAGTTCGACAAGCACGACATGAACGACGCCGGGCTGCTGAAGCTCGACGTGCTGGGTGTCCGCATGCAGAGCTCGCTGGCGTACGCCCTCGACGAGATCGAGCGGGTCAACGGCTCGAGGGCCGCGGTGGCGGGGGCGCTGCCCGTCGACGCCCGGTACGTCGACCGCCAGGGGCGCATCGAGCTCGACGAGATCCCCCATGACGACGAGCCGACGTTCGCCTCCATCCGCACCACGCACACCCTCGGCATGTTCCAGATCGAGAGCCCGGGGCAACGCGAGCTGATCGGCAAGATGCAGCCCGACCGCTACTCCGATCTCATCGCCGACATCTCGCTGTTCCGCCCCGGCCCGATGAAGGGCAACATGATCGCCCCGTTCCTCGACACGAAGCACGGGTTCCAGCACCCCGACTACGTGCACCCGAGCTTCGCGTCGTTCCTCGACGACAGCTACGGCGTCGTGATCTACCACGAGCACGTCCTGCGGATCCTCGAGGCCACGATGCAGGTCAGCCTCGCCGAGGCCGACGAGATCCGACGGCACATGGGCAAGGGCGACGACGACGCCCTCGAGTCGACGTTCAGGGCACGCACCCGGGCCAACGTCGACCCCGAGACCGGGCGTCGTCGATACACCGATGCCGACATCGACCGCGTCTGGGCCGTGCTGAAGGGGTTCGGCTCGTTCGGGTTCTGCAAGGCGCACGGTGCGGCGTTCGCTCTGCCCACCTATCAGAGCGCCTGGTTGAAGACGCACTACCCGGCCGAGTTCCTCGCCGGCGTCCTCACCCACGACCCGGGGATGTACCCGAAGAGGCTGCTGCTGACCGAGGCGCGGCGGATGGGCATCCCGGTGCTGCCGCTCGACGTCAACGCCTCGACCGACGTCTACCAGGTCGAGCGGCTGCGCCCTCCGGCCACCCCGATCGCCCCGACCCGCACGGGCGACCTGGGCATCCGTCTGTCGCTCGCCGACGTGCACGGCATCAGCGACGCCGAGCTCGCCCGGGTCGTCGTCGGCCGCCCGTACGAGTCCATCACCGACTTCTGGCAGCGGGCGACGCCGTCGAGATCCCTGTTCGAGCGACTCGCGCAGGTCGGGGCCCTCGACTCGCTCGCCGGACCCGACCGGACCCGCGGCGACGTGCTGGCCCGGGTGCGGGCGCTGACCGGCCGGGCGACGCGGCCACGGGCGGTGGACGTCGAGAACCAGCTCGACTTCGCCATCGACGACTCCGACACCGTGCCCACCGGCACCCCCGACGTCGGCATCCGAGACCGCGTGAGCGCCGAGCTCGACATCCTCTCGATGGAGGTCAGCGAGCACGTCATCGAGAGCTACCGGCCCATGCTCGACGATCTCGGGGTGGTCCGGGCCGCCGACCTGCGCGACCACTGGAACGGCACCACGGTGCTCGTGGCGGGCATCCGCATCGCCACCCAGACCCCGCCGATGCGCAGCGGTCGGCGCGTCGTCTTCATCAGCCTCGACGACGGCAGCGGCGTCTCCGACTCGACGTTCTTCGACGAGGCCCAGCAGCGTGCGGGGTCGCTGCTCTTCGGCACCCGGCTCATGGTGATCAAGGGCCGCACGCGTCGCACCGGCGAGCGCGGCATCTCGCTCGAGGCCGACGACGCCTGGGATCTCAAGACGATGTGGCGGGAGTGGAGCGCCACCCGCGCCTCCTCGGGGGTCGGCGTCGGCGTCGGCTCGGACGACGCCGGAGCCTGACCCGCACCCACCCCGCGTCGGCAACTCCTCCTCCCTGCCGCGCACACGCCCCCGACGACCGCGCGTCGCCACCCGCCGCGACACCGGACAGGACTTGCCGACCGCGCGTGCGTAGGGTGGCGGCATGAGCGAGCAGCACGCGAACGGCACCTACGTCGAGCCCGGCCAGGAGTACACCCGCGACACCAACTACATCGAAGACCGGATCACCCGCGACGCCGGCGACGGCTGGCCGGTCGAATCCGGCCGGTACCGGCTCGTCGCCGCCCGCGCCTGCCCCTGGGCGAACCGCAGCGTCATCTCGCGCCGCCTGCTCGGTCTCGAGGACGCGATCTCCCTCGGGCTGCCCGGCCCCACGCACGACGCCCGCAGCTGGACCTTCGACCTCGACCCCGACGGCCGTGACCCCGTGCTCGGCATCGAGCGGCTCCAGGAGGCGTTCTTCAAGCGCACGCCCGACTACCCGCGGGGGATCACCGTGCCCGCGATCGTCGATGTGCCGAGCGGCAAGGTCGTCACGAACGACTTCCCGCAGATCACCCTCGACCTCGCCACCGAGTGGACGGAGTTCCATCGCGACGGCGCGCCCGACCTCTACCCCGAGCACCTCCGGGCCGAGATCGACGAGGTCGACGCCGTCGTCTTCCGAGACGTCAACAACGGCGTCTACCGCGCGGGGTTCGCCGGCTCGCAGAAGAGCTACGAGCGGGCCTACCGAACCCTCTTCGAGCGCCTCGACTGGCTGTCCGGACGACTGACCGATCAGCGGTTC
Organism: Frigoribacterium sp. Leaf263; assembly: GCF_001422285.1. Taxonomy (GTDB): domain Bacteria; phylum Actinomycetota; class Actinomycetes; order Actinomycetales; family Microbacteriaceae; genus Frigoribacterium. The sequence goes on along the minus strand of NZ_LMMO01000003.1, from coordinate 559,863 downwards.
CTCGTGGGCGACACGATCACCGAGGCCGACATCCGGCTCTTCACCACGCTGGCCCGCTTCGACGCCGTCTACCACGGCCACTTCAAGTGCAACCGGAACAAGCTCACCGAGATGCCGGTGCTCTGGGCCTACGCCCGCGACCTCTTCCAGACCCCCGGCTTCGGCGACACGATCGACTTCGACCAGATCAAGAAGCACTACTACGTCGTCCACAGCGACATCAATCCGACCGGCATCGTGCCCGCCGGACCCGACCCGTCGGGCTGGCTGACCGAGCACGGCCGAGAGCGACTCGGCGGACGGCCCTTCGGCGACGGCACTCCCCCGGCTCCTCCCCGCGCCGGCGAAGAGGTGCCCCCGCTCGTCGCCCCGTGATCGGGCCGGTCGCCCGCCTCGAGCGGATCCGCGACGACGCCCTGTCGCTGGCCGACCGCCTGCGACGCGACATGGAGGCGGTGTCCGAGGCCCGCGAGTCGGCCAACGTCGACGACGAGCACGATCCCGAGGGGTCGACCATCGCCTACGAACGGTCGCAGCTCGACGCCATCCGGCTCTCGGCGCTGGAACGGGCCGATGACGCCCGTGCCGCTCTCGAACGAATCGAGTCCGGCACCTTCGGCCGGTGCGAGCGCTGCTCCGCCCGCATCGGCGAGGCGCGGCTCGAGGCCCGGCCCACCGCGAGGCTCTGCATCGACTGCGCGCGGTGACCCGCCCCTCCCCCGCCGCGACGAGTGCCAGCAGACGGGGCCCGAGCCGAGGAGGCGCGGAGCCGGGAGCCGAGGAGGCGCGGGTCGGCAGGCCCGTGCCTCGCCGAGTCGACGCCGCATCGCCTCCGTAGGCTGGAAGAAGCGAGGTTCCGTCACCGCGCAGCCATCCAGTCGAAGGAGACCGAATGAAGATCGATGAGGCCGAGGTCATCGTCACCAGCCCCGACCGCAACTTCGTCACGCTGAAGCTGACGACCGACGAGGGGGTCACGGGGCTCGGCGACGCCACGCTGAACGGGCGCGAGCTCGCGGTCGTCGCCTATCTGACCGAGCACGTCGTGCCGCTGCTGATCGGACGCGATCCCGCCCGAATCGAGGACACCTGGCAGTTCCTCTACCGCAGCGCCTACTGGCGTCGCGGGCCGGTGACCATGGCCGCCATCGCCGCCGTCGACGTCGCCCTCTGGGACATCAAGGCGAAGATCGCCGGGATGCCGCTCTACCAGCTGCTCGGCGGGGCGTCGAGGACGGGCCTGCTGACCTACGGTCACGCCTCGGGCAAGGACCTCGAGGAGCTGTTCGACAGCGTCCGCGACCACCAGGAGCAGGGCTACAGGGCGATCCGGATCCAGACGGGGGTGCCCGGTCTGAAGTCGATCTACGGCATCGCCTCGAATGCGACCTTCGACGCCAACAGCGGTGTCCGCTACGACCACGAGCCCGCCCAGCGCGGGGCGCTGCCCAACGAGGAGGACTGGGACACCCGGTCGTACCTGCGGCACGTGCCGACGGTCTTCGAGGCCGTGCGGAACGAGTTCGGCCCCGAGATCCCGCTGCTGCACGACGGACACCACCGCATGACGCCCATCCAGGCGGCGTCGCTCGGGAAGTCCCTGGAGCCCTACGACCTCTTCTGGCTGGAGGACGTCACCCCGGCCGAGAACCCCGAGGCGCTGCGCCTCGTCCGCCAGCACACGACGACTCCCCTGGCGATCGGCGAGATCTTCAACACGGTCTGGGACTACCAGCAGATCATCCGCGAGCAGCTCGTCGACTACGTCCGCAGCGCGGTCACGCACACCGGGGGCGTCACCCACCTCCGCAAGGTGCTCGACTACGCGGCGCAGTACCAGATCAAGTCGGGCATGCACGGTCCGACCGACATCTCCCCGGTGGGGATGGCGGCCGCGATGCACCTCGGCCTCGCGATCCACAACTTCGGCATCCAGGAGTACATGAAGCACGGCGCCCGGACGGACGAGGTCTTCGAGCAGAGCTTCACCTTCACGGACGGGATGCTGCACCCGGGCGACCAGCCGGGCATCGGCGTCGAGCTGAACGAGCGGGCGGCGGCCGCGTACCCGTACGAGAAGGCCTACCTGCCCTACAACCGGCTGGCCGACGGCACGGTGCACGACTGGTGAGCTGAGCCGGGCGGCCCGGGCCCGGCACGTCGGTCGTCCACCCAGGACACGACCTTCCGCCCCGGGCCGCTCCGACGTACCCTGTGAGCACCCGGCGATGACGCCGCACCACGGCCGACCCGCCCGATCGACGACGATTGGTGCTCGATGACGCTCGTGACGAGCCCCGGCCCCGCAGGAGGCGTGCCCCTGCGACGGGTCGTCCGCGAGTCGTGGGGCCGGGCGGCCGGGCACCGCCTCGACCCCGACGAGCTCCCCCGCCTCGAGCTTCCGGAGGACGACCTCGAGGCGTGGCGGCGCGGTCATCCGCTCGCCCTCGTCCTCCCCGTCCTCCGACGTCTGCTCGTCGACGACGCCGAGGGCTCGGGTCTGCTCGTCGCGGTCGGCGACGAGCACGGCCGACTGCTCTGGGTCGAGGGCGACTCGTCGGCGCGACGGCAGGCCGAGAGCATGCTGTTCGTCGCCGGAGCCGGATGGTCGGAGGCGCGGGTCGGCACGTCCGCTCCCGGCACGGCGCTCGAACTCGACCGAGGCGTGCAGATCCGCGGCGAGGAGCACTGGAATCATCGCGTCCAGGCCTGGTGCTGCACGGCCGTGCCCGTCCACGATCCCGTCGACGGGCGCCTCCTCGGGGTCGTCGACATCACGGGCGACGCCCGGGCCGCGGGGTCGCAGACCCTGCCCCTGGTCCGGGCGACGGTCGCGGCGATGGAGGCGCACCTCGCGCTCTCGAGGGCGGCGGCGGTCGCCGGCGGGTCGACCCGCGCCTCCTCGGCTCCCCGTCGCACCGCACGCGAGCTCGCACTCGCGCCCGAGAGCACGCCCGCGCCGGCGCGCCTGGCCGCGCTCGGCCGTGACGAGGCCGTGCTCTCCGTCGGCGGACGGCGCACGGTGCTGAGCGCCCGGCACTCCGAGATCCTGCTGCTGCTGGCGCACCGACCCGAGGGGTACCGGGCCGCCGACCTCGCGGACGCCGTCTACGGCGACGTCGACGCCGTCACGACGCTGCGCCCCGAGATGGTGCGGCTGCGGCATGTCGTCGAGTCCGTCGATCCGACGCTCGTCCCCCTGTCGCGCCCCTACCGGCTGCCCCGGCCCGTGGCCCTCGACCTCCACGACCTCGCCGCGCTCCTGGGCCGGGGTTCGCATCGCGCGGCCGTGCGGGCCGACCGGGGACCGGTGCTGCCGTCGTCGACCGCGCCGGGAGTCGTCGAGCTCCGGGCGGAGGCGCGGGCCGGGCTCCGCGACGCCGTGCTGGCGGCGGGCTCGACCGACGCGCTCACCGCCTTCGCCGAGGCCCCCACCGGTCATGACGACGAGACCGTGCTGCTCGAGCTGCTGCGGCGGCTGGCCCCGCACTCGCCCCGCCGCGCCGGGGTCGTCGCGCGCCTCGAGGCGCTCTCCGGCCGCCGCGACGCGATCGCAACCTGATGCAACCCCGCCCCGCATAGTCTGCCGCCGAGCGGTGGGCGGACCCCGCCGCCCCCGGTCGCATCGCGACCGGTCCGACGACGACGTCGAAAGGGACAGCCATGACCGTCACCACCCCTCCCACCACCTACGCGGCGCCGGGCACGCCCGACGCGAAGGTCCGGTTCCGGGCGCGCTACGACCACTTCATCGGCGGCGAGTACGTCGCACCGGCGAGCGGACGGTACTTCGAGAACCCGAGCCCGGTGAACGGCAAGGTCTTCACCGAGGTCGCCCGGGGCGACGCCGCCGACATCGACAAGGCCGTCGAGGCCGCGTGGCGGGCCTTCGACACCTGGCGGAGGACCACGATCGCCGAACGGTCGATCATCCTCAACCGGATCGCCGACGTCATGGAGGCCAACCTCGAGATGCTCGCCGTCGCCGAGACGTGGGACAACGGCAAGCCCATCCGCGAGTCCCTCGCCGCCGACGTCCCGCTCGCGATCGACCACTTCCGCTACTTCGCGGGCGCCATCCGCGCCCAGGAGGGCTCGACCGGCGAGATCGACGGCGACACCGTGGCGTATCACTTCCACGAACCGCTCGGCGTGGTCGGGCAGATCATCCCCTGGAACTTCCCGCTGCTCATGGCGGTGTGGAAGCTGGCCCCCGCCCTCGCCGCCGGCAACTGCGTCGTGCTGAAGCCCGCCGAGCAGACCCCGGCCTCCATCCACGTGTTCATGGACCTCGTCAAGGACCTCCTCCCGGCGGGCGTCCTCAACATCGTCAACGGGTTCGGCGTCGAGGCCGGCGCCCCGCTGGCCAGTCACCCGAACATCCGCAAGATCGCGTTCACCGGCGAGACGACGACGGGGCGGCTCATCATGCAGATGGCGAGCGAGAACCTCATCCCCGTCACCCTCGAGCTCGGCGGCAAGAGCCCGAACGTCTTCTTCGCGGACGTCGCCGACGAACGCGACGACTTCTACGACAAGGCCCTCGAGGGCTTCTCGTTCTTCAACCTGAACTCGGGAGAGGTCTGCACCTGCCCCTCACGGGCGCTGGTGCAGAAGTCGATCTACGACCAGTTCACGGCCGACGGCCTCGACCGGGTCAGGAAGGTGAAGCAGGGGAACCCCCTGTCGATCGACACGATGATCGGGGCCCAGGCCTCGAACGACCAGCTCGAGAAGATCCTCAGCTACATGGACATCGGCCGGCAGGAGGGCGCGAAGCTGCTCATCGGCGGAGACCGGGCCGATCTGGGCGGCGACCTCACCGACGGCTACTACGTGAACCCCACCGTCTTCGAGGGCCGCAACTCGATGCGCATCTTCCAGGAGGAGATCTTCGGGCCCGTCCTGTCGCTGACGAGCTTCAGCGACTACGACGACGCCATCAAGATCGCCAACGACACCCTCTACGGCCTCGGTGCCGGGGTGTGGAGCCGCAACGGCGCCCAGCTCTACCGCGCCGGGCGCGACATCCAGGCCGGTCGCGTGTGGTCGAACACGTACCACCAGTACCCGGCCGGAGCGGCGTTCGGCGGGTACAAGCAGTCGGGCATCGGGCGCGAGAACCACAAGATGATGCTCGATCACTACCAGCAGACGAAGAACCTGCTGGTCAGCTACGCGGACGGCCCGATGGGGTTCTTCTGATGCCGACCGCCAGCCCGTCCCGGGTCGACGTCACCGCCGAGGCCGCCGCGTTCCTGGTGGATCTCACGGCCCGGCACGGTCCGCTGATGTTCCATCAGTCGGGCGGGTGCTGCGACGGCTCCTCGCCGATGTGCTACCCCGTCGGGTTCTTCCGCCTCGGCACCGTCGACGTCCACCTCGGCGATCTCCGCATCGCGGGTCTCGATCCGATCGAGGTGCACATGTCGCGCAGCCAGTTCGAGTACTGGAAGTACACGCACCTGACCATCGACGTGGTGCCGGGTCGCGGCGCCGGCTTCTCGATCGAGTCCCCGGACGGACGGCGCTTCCTGATCAGGTCGCGCCTGCTCGACGACGCCGAGCTGACGGCCTTCGACCTGGCCGGAGCACCGGAGGAGCGAGGTCAGCCCTCGACGAGCGCGCTGAGCTGATCGTCCGCCGCCTGCGCCATGCGGGCGGCGGCGGTCGGGTTCGCCAGGATGCCGTCATCGGTCAGCCCGGACTTCCAGTCGCCCTCGCCGCCCTCCACCGGGGTCGTCAGGTCGAGCACGTCGATCCCCCGGTCCGCCGCCCCCTCGCTGAGCCGCGTGTTGACGTCGACGGTGTCCGTGCCCCGGTCTCCCGAGGGCGGCAGCAGGGCGGCGACCGGCGTCGCGCCCCGATCGAGCACGCCCTGCCAGAGGGCGGCGACGTCGGTGGCCGTCTCGCCGGCCGTGCGCCCGGCCGCGAGATCGAACGTGCCGGCCTGCACGACGACGAGGCCGCCGTCGGCCGTCGCCGCGTCGAGGTGCTCGACGAGGTCGGCGGCCGTGGCCCCCTCGTACGCCTCGAACGCGCCCTGACTCGCGCCGTCGACAGCCCCGGCCTCGACCGTCTGACGCCACCAGCTGCCGGCGGCGAGCGCATGCGAGTCGCCGAGGATCGACACGGTGACCGCCGGCGGCGTCGACGACGCCGAGGCGTAGGGAGAGCCGCCGGCGTCGGAGGGACGCGTGGCGGTGAGGGCGAGACCGGTCAAGGCCACGGCCGCGACGGCGAGGACCGCGAGCCCGATGTACGGGAGCGGGCCGCCCCGTCGTGATCGCTTCGGTCGCGGGCGGTGTCCTGAGGCCATTCGTCGAGCCTAGGTCATCTTCGACCTGCGCATCGCCCCGCCCGACGTGCGGGCCGGACGCCGCCTCAGTCGACCGGGCCCGCCCGGTCGGGCTCGGGTGCGGGCGCGTGCGCGTGCGCGTGCGCGGGTTCGGGTTCGGGTTCGGGTTCGGACTGGAGCTCGTGCTCGGGCGTTGCCCTGCGCTGCGGGAGGGCGTACACGCCGTGGCCCACCCGAGCGACCCGCCCCTGGCGGGCGAGGACGCTCAGCGTCGACAGCACGCTGCTGCGCCGGTAGTCCGGCAGCGCCTCGACGATGGCCGCGGTGCGCAGCTCGCCGCCCCGCAGGATCTCCGGGATCCGGTCGGCGAGGGAGTCGCCGACGTCAGCGCCTGCATCACCCGACGGGCCCTCCTCGTCGACTCGCGCCTCCTGCAGGTACTCCGCCCTCGCGTGGTCGAGGCCCTCGGCCGCGACGCGGGTGATCGCCCCGTCGGCACCCGACGCCTGCGCGTACGGGGCGAGGGTCAACGAGCGACCGACCCGTGCGTAGACGGCCGACGCGCTCGTTCCCTGGTGCTCCGCGATCTCGGGGTAGGAGGCGCCCCCCAGCAGCAGCACCGCCTCGCCCTCGAGCCCCAGCCACTGGCCGAGGCTCGCGATCTCCCACCCGGCGGCCGTCACCGCCGATCCCCAGACCTCGATGTCGTCGGCGTGCTCCGAGGTGAGCCGCTTGAGGTCGTCGAGCAGATCGAGGAGCCGCTCCCGGGCGTCGTCGACGATCTCGGCGGTGAACTGCGGGGGCCGGCGAAGTTTGATCGATCGTGACATTTGTGAAAGACTATCGAAGTTGCCATCACGGCACCACGACGTCGCCCGGCAGTCCGGGCGTCACACCCCCACACTTTGGAGTTCCCATGGCTTTCGCAATCGTGCGCGCCGGTGGCCGTCAGGAGAAGGTCGAGGTCGGAACGATTCTGACCGTCGATCGCCTCAAGGCCGCGACCGCCGACACCGTCTCGTTCGTCCCCGTCCTGCACGTCGACGGCGACACGATCCTCTCCGGCGACGACCTGGCCAAGGTCACGGTCGAGGGCGAGGTCCTGAACGACCTCCGCGGCCCGAAGATCGTCATCCAGAACTACAAGAACAAGACCGGGTACAAGCGCCGCATGGGCTTCCGTGCCGACCTCACCCGCGTCAAGATCCGCGGCCCGAAGATCGTCATCCAGAACTACAAGAACAAGACCGGGTACAAGCGCCGCATGGGCTTCCGTGCCGACCTCACCCGCGTCAAGATCACCTCAATCACGACCAAGTAGCACCGCGACCACCAGGAGCTGAGAACACATGGCACACAAAAAGGGCGCATCGTCCACCCGTAACGGCCGCGACTCCAACGCCCAGCGCCTCGGCGTGAAGCGCTTCGGCGGCCAGGTCGTCCTCGCCGGCGAGATCATAAAGGGCGCATCGTCCACCCGTAACGGCCGCGACTCCAACGCCCAGCGCCTCGGCGTGAAGCGCTTCGGCGGCCAGGTCGTCCTCGCCGGCGAGATCATCGTCCGCCAGCGCGGCACCCACTTCCACCCCGGCGCCAACGTCGGCCGCGGCGGCGACGACACCCTGTTCGCCCTCGCCCCCGGCTCGGTCGAGTTCGGCACCAAGGGCGGCCGCAAGGTCGTCAACATCGTCGCCGGCGCCACCGCGTAGGTCGGCACCAGCACGCGCCTCGGGGCGATCGGACCACGGTCCGGTCGCCCTGAGGCGTTCCTGTGCCGCAGCCGACCGCCTGTACCCCTCGCTCAGGAGGCGCGGTGCCGGACCGCGTAGACGGGACGGATGAAGGCACTCACTTTCCAGTCCGTCACGAACGTCTCCGTCGAAGACGTGCCCGACCCCTCGATCATCGAACCCACCGACGCCGTCATCCGCGTCACCTCGGCCGCCATCTGCGGCAGCGACCTCCACCTGTACGACGCACTCGGCGCGTTCCTCGACAAGGGCGACGTGCTCGGCCACGAGACGATGGGCGTCGTCACCCACGTCGGCTCCGACGTCAGCCGCATCAAGGTCGGCGACCGCGTCGTCGTCCCCTTCGTCATCGCCTGCGGTCACTGCTTCATGTGCGACCGCGGTCTGTTCTCCCAGTGCGAGACCACCCAGGTCACCGAGTTCGACTCCGGCGCGACCCTCTACGGGTTCAGCAAGCTCTACGGTCAGGTCCCCGGCGGACAGGCCGAGCAGCTGCGCATCGCCCGCGCCGACGCGAACCTCATCCGCGTCGGTGACGAGCTCCCCGACGAGCGCTATCTCTTCCTCAGCGACATCCTGCCGACGGCCTGGCAGGGCGTCGAGTACGCGCAGGTGCCCGACGGCGGCACGCTCGTCGTCCTGGGGCTCGGTCCGGTCGGGCAGTTCGCGGCCCGCATCGGCGTCCACAAGGGATACCGCGTCATCGGGATCGACCCCGTCGCCGAGCGTCGCGACATGGCGGCCCGGCACGGCGTCGAGGTCCTCGACCTGACGAAGGACGTCGCCGACGTCGTCAAGGGCATGACCGACGACCGCGGACCCGACTCCGTCGTGGACGCCGTGGGCATGGAGGCCCACGAGCACGCCGGCATCGGCCTCGTCCAGAAGTTCGCCGCCGCACTGCCCTCCCCCATCGGACAGGCCGTCATGCAGAAGGCGGGCATCGACAGCCTCGGCGCCATGCACCTCGCGTTCGAGATCGTCCGTCGAGGAGGCACCGTCTCGCTCAGCGGCGTCTACGGCGGGACCGCCGACCCGACGCCGTTCCTGACGCTCTTCGACAAGCAGATCACCATCAAGATGGGCCAGTGCAACGTCCAGCACTGGATCGACACGCTGATGCCGCTCGTCGAGGACCCGTCCGACCCCCTCGGCACCATGGACCTCGTGACCCACCCCGTGCCGCTCTCCGAGGCCGCCGCCATGTACGACGTCTTCAAGAACAAGGACGACGGCTGCATCAAGGTCGTCCTGAAGCCCTGATCCCGATCGGCCCTCCGGCCGCCCCCTCGACCCGCGCCTCCTCGGGTCGAGGGGGCGGCCACGTCCGGCACGCCCGGGAATCCGTCGAGTTCGCAGACCGTTAACCGAAACGCGTACCGTCGTTCATGACATCCGGAGCAATCCGATGATGGACTAGGCATCGAATCAACAACGCGGGTCTCCTCCCGGTCCCGCGTCGGCGACATCGAAGAGAGAACCATGGATCTCCGGACGGCCGAACACCCCAGGCCGAACCACTTCATCCTGCACCTCAGCGACACGCACCTCGTCGGAGGTGACGGCGCCCTCTACGGAGCGGTCGACAGCGCAGCCCGACTGCGGCAGATCGTCACCGAGATCGAGGCGTCGGGGAACCACCCGGAGGCCATCGTCTTCACCGGCGACCTCGCCGACAAGGGCGAACCGGACGCCTACCGCAAGCTCCGCGCCCTGGTCGAGCCCATGGCCGAGCGACTCGGAGCCCAGGTGATCTGGGCCATGGGAAACCACGACGAGCGCGGTGCGTTCCGGGAGCAGCTCTTCGGGCAGCTCCCGTCGCAGCGGCCGGTCGACCTCGTCTACGACGTCAACGGTCTGCGGATCATCACCCTCGACACGACCGTCCCCGGGCATCACCACGGCGAGCTCACGGGCGAACAGCTCGACTGGCTGGCCGAGGAGCTCAGCACCGATGCGCCCGACGGCACCATCATCGCCATGCACCACCCGCCTGTTCCGAGCGTGCAGGACCTCACCGCCCTCGTCGAGCTGCGCGACCAGGCCGCCTTGGCCGAGGTCGTCGAGGGCAGCGACGTGCGCTCGATCATCGCGGGGCACCTCCACTACTCGACGAACACCGTCTTCGCCGGCATCCCCGTCTCCGTGGCCTCGGCCACCTGCTACACGCAGGACCTCAACGCCGCAGGCGGAGGCACCCGGGGGCGCGACGGAGCGCAGTCGTTCAACCTCGTGCACGTCTACGACGGCGCGGTCGTGCACTCGGTCGTGCCGATCGGCACCTACGAGACGGTGGGCGAGCGGGTCCCGGCCGACGTGGTCGCCGAACGCCTCGCCCTGGCCGGCGTGCGGATCGCCCCGGCTGCGCCGCGACACCGCGCGACGGACACCGCTCCGGTGCCCCTTCCCGTGCAGCAGGACTTCGCGCTGACCGGGCCGATCGACACCCTCTGAGCCGTCGCCGCGCGGGGCTCTCCTCCGTGCGGCTCGGACGGGCTCGCCTCCGCGCGGCTCGGACGGGCTCGCCTCCGCGCGGCTCGGACGCCCCGGACGTCTTGCCGCACCCGTCAGCGTGCCCGACCCGTCCTCGTCGCTCCCGACCCATCCCCGTCGGCAACTCCTGCCCCCTGCGTCCTCCGCGCCGCCGGACCGGCTGCTGACGCCCCGCGCGCGCACAGAGCCGGAGTTGCCGACGGCGACGGCGACGGCACTCCCGAACCAGCCGGGCACCCGCGGTCCCGCCCGGTGGTGGGCAACTCCTGCTCCCTGCACCCCGACTCCGCCGTAAAGGCTGCTGACGCCCCGCGCGCGCACAGAGCCGGAGTTGCCGACGGCGACGGCACCCCGAACCAGCCGGGCGCCCGCCGTCCCGCCCTGACGGCAACTCCTGCCCACTGCACCCCCGACGCCGCCGCACCGGCTGCCGACACACCTCGCACGCACAGCACCGGAGTTGCCGACAGCGACGGCACCCCGAACCAGCCGGGCGCCCGCCGTCCCGCCCGGACGGCAACTCCTGCCCACTGCACCCCCGACGCCGCCGTACCGGCTGCCGTCGCCCCGCGCGCGCACAGAGCCGGAGTTGCCGACGGCGTGGCACAGAGTCAGGGGACGACCAGCCTCGACGCAACCTCGGCCATCGCGTCGGCAAGTCCTGATTCCGGTACGACGCGGGAGTCGTCGGTCCGCCTTTCCGGCCTCACGAGCGCAGGCGGCAGGAGTTAGCGACACTCGAAGACGAGGCGAAACCGCGCCGCGGGACGGGGCGGACCCGCGGTCGAGTCGAGCCTGAGGCGTCGGCGGCTGCCTCTCCGGGTCGGCACGAGGTTGCCGGCGCGGCGCGGCGCGGGTCGGGCCGGCCCTGGGCCGGCTCAGGACCGTCGGGCTGGAGCCGGCCGGCCCGAAGCGGCCGGCGCGAGGCAGCCAGCCCGCGGCGGCCGGCGAGAGCCCATGGGCCTCTTGCGCACGGCCGGCTGGTGGTCAGGCGGCGCGCGCCGGATCCGAGGCCATGGAGACGCGCATCCGCCGCAGGTACCCGTCGCGCAGCACATGACGCAGCCGAGCCGGCAGATGCGGCACGACGGCCGCAGCGATGGCCATGACCAGGTCGTAGCGCCGGGCCGCCCGGGCGTCCCACGGCAACTCGAACTGCCGACGCACCTCCGGCGGGAGGGACCCCGCGGTGACCAGGCGGGCGACGGGCATGACGGCGCGCAGCCACCACGGTGCCGCTGCCGGGTGCAGCAGCCGCTGCGCGACCGAGCGCGTCGCATCGTCGACGACGAGGGTGGCGAGCGAATGGTCCCAGTAGCGCCCGAAGGCCGCCCGGTCGGCGGGCCACAGCTCGCGGGGCATCTGCAGGGCCGTTCCGACCACGGCGTACTCCTGATAGAGGGCGTCGGCGACGGGGCCGGGAAGCGGGCCGTGGACGCGTTCGAACACGGTCATCGCCGAGTCGTACAACGTGGCTGCGACCCAGAGCTGCAGCTCGGGGTCGAAGGCGTCGTAGACGATGTCGGCGTCGGGCCCGGATCGCACCGGCCGATGCGCGCGCCCGACCTCGCGCCGGACGTGCGCACGCTCGGCGGGCGTCCCGAAGACGATCGCGTAGAGATACGTCATCGTGCCGTGCAATCTCGAGAGCGGTCGGTCGGCGAAGTCGCTGTGGTCCGCGACGCCGTGCCCCACGGCGGGGTGGGCCAGCTGCAGCAGGATCGCCCGGCCGCCTCCGGCGAGGAGCACCGACTCCCCCGCCATGTCGGAGATGCCCCGCACGTCGGAACCGCGCAGTGTCCACGGAAGCCTCATCCGGTCAGCCTACGGCCCGGCCTCGGTAGGGTTCCTCCATGTCGACGCCCGAATTCGTCCTGTCCCTCCGCGAGAAGATCGGCACCGAGCGCCTCTGGTTGAGCGGCGTCACCGCCGTCGTCGTGCGGGGCGACGATCTCCTCCTGGTGCGACGAGCGGACACGGGCGCCTGGACCCCGGTCACCGGCATCATCGACCCCGGCGAGCACCCCGCTGATGCCGCTGCCCGCGAGACCCTCGAGGAGGCCGGGGTCGTCGCCGTCGCCTCCCGACTCGCCGCTGTGGGTGTGACCGACGAGATCGTGTACGGCAACGGCGATCGTGCCCAGTACATCGATCACACGTTCGTCATGAGCTACCGCGCGGGCGACCCGCACCCGGCCGATGGCGAGAACACCGAGGCGCGCTGGTTCGCCCAGGACTCGCTGCCGCCGCTGGGCGACGAGATGCGGCGGCGGATCGACGCGGCTCTGTCCGACGAGTCGGCCGCCCGCTTCGGGACCGCCGCCGACTGACCGGAGCCGAGGAGGCGCGCGAGGGTCCGCCGACCCGCCGCCGTCTAGCCCTCGATGCTGCCCTGGGGCCCGCCGGCCCGGAGCGCCCGGCGGTCCTGCTCCGCGCTCTCGCGGGCGACCCGGTCCATCTCGGCCTGCTCCCAGGGTGCCGGGAACGGGTAGTAGCGCTCGAGGAAGTCGGTCACCGTGGCCGTGCGCTCGTCGTCGCTGACCTCGGGGAAGCTGCCGTCGTTGAGGCAGAAGAAGTCGTAGGAGCGCTTCTTCAACAGCTCGGAGAGCGAGGCGAGCCCCGACACCATCGTGGTGTCGACGTAGCTGACCCGCGCGTTCTCCTGCACGATCGCACGACCGGTCATGAGCGAGTAGTAGTGGTACAGCGAGTTCGTGACCGAGATGTTCTCCTTCGCCCGGAACGGGCTGGCGGCCGTGGCCGAGAACTCGTCGGCGAACTCGTGCTCGAGCTCGTACATGACGCTGCGCCGGAGCGGAGCCGCCGTGTGCTCGAGGTGCCGCGTCGTCACGCGTCCGAAGCGCTGCTGGAGCAGGCGCCGGTTGACCCGGGCGGCGTTCTCGAAGCCGCTGCGCTCCGGGTTGTTCAGACCGAGACCGATGCGGGTGTCCGCCTCGATGAACTTCGTGACGGAACCCGGTGAGAAGAACATCGACGGTGCGACGGGTCGGCCGAAGAACATGTCGTCGTTCGAGTACAGGAAGTGCTCGCTCAGCCCCTCGATGTGGTGCAGCTGGGATTCGACGGCCTGCGAGTTGTGGGTCGGCAGGTACGAGAGGTCGGAGAAGAACTCCTCGCTGCGCACCACGCGGACGCGGGGGTGGTCGCCGAGCCACTCGGGCACCGGCGAGTCGGTGGCGATGTAGATGTTCCGCACCCACGGCGCGAACATGTAGACCGATCGGAGCGCGTACTTCAGCTCGTCGATCTGACGGAACCTGGCGGCGGCGTCGTCGCCCTCGCCGACGACGTGGCGCTTGGCCTGTGCCGCCCGAGCACGCTGGTACTCGACCGAGTTGCCGTCGACCCACGAGAAGATGAGGTCGATGTCGAACGTGATGTCGGTCGCGTGATCGTCGAACATGTGCGCGAGGGTGGGCCACTCGAGACCGAAGCGCTCGACGGTGTCCTCGACGGCCTCGACCCGGGGCAGCGCCGTGCGCATGAGCGCGTTCTCGGTCGGAGCCAGGATCTCGTCGTCCGTGACGATCCAGAACTCGACCTGCACGGCCGTGCCGGCGCCGTACCGGAGTCGCCCGATGGGCTCGACCCGGGGCCGGTAGATCTTGAAGATGCGCTCGTTCTCGGCATCCAGGCCGCCCTCGACCACGAGGACCGCGCGTCCTTTGCCTGCTTTCGCGTAGAACGGCTCCGTCGCCGAGGCGGCGACCATGGCGGCCACGAAGGCCTCGCGGTGGACGATGTCGACGGCGATCACCGGACGGATGTCGTTCCCTCGGACGAGGAGGTACGGGATGTCCGACTCGTCGAGGACGCGGCGCAGGTAGAGCAGGTCCTCGATCATGGACTGCTGGGGCGTCAGATGCCCGTTCAGCAGGGTGAACTGCCCCTTGCGGAGCACGACGTCATCGCGATCGAGACCACCGGATCGGGTACGAGGGGTCAGCAGAGGGCTCTCCGTCGTACCGGTGATCTCGGTGACCATTCAGACTCAACCTTCCGTGCGGGCCTCGGGTAGGCCGCTTCACACTGGGGAACATTTGATTTTAGCGGTAGTGGCGTCTCTGCGCTGATCGCCGCCACCGAAGCGGGGAGGTCTCAGCGTCGACCGGCCCGCGAGGACGGCACGGAGGCCTCGTCCGTGGGCACCTTGACGAGGATCCCCACGGCGATGAAGACGGCAGCGGCCACGAACTGGAGTGCCGCCCAGGGCTGCCCCTCGATGGGGATGACCACGACGGGGTTCCAGATGACGGCGACGGCGGCGAGCAGCGGGGTCGCCCACCATGCCCGGCCGCGGACGGCGAACACGAGCATGATGAGCGCCAGGATCGACACGACGTACCGGAACCCGATGAACAGCCCCGAGTCGATGAGCACGACACCGACGATGAGAGCCACGGCCCCGAGGAGACCGGGGGCCAGAGCGGGACGGGTGTAGGCGGGGGCGGTGGGCGTTGGCACGTCTGGGAACCTCTCGATCGACCGCCGACGGCGGTACCGCCCGAGTTTATCGGCCCGCCGGCGCCGGCCTCAGTCGATGTCGTAGGGGACGTTGAGCACGCTGAGGGGACGGCTCATGGGCGGCTCGTCCCGGAGGCGCTCGAGGCCCGGACGCAGTTCGGTCAGCCAGGCCTCGTATCCCTCGGCACTGAGGCGACCCTGCTCGTCGACGAACTCGGGTCGGATGGCATCGCCCGACTCGTCGGCCAGGGCCGGCCAGAGGTCGAGGTACTGCGCGCGGACGGTCGACGAGAACTGGCGCAGGTGGCGGTTCGCATCGCGGATGCGCGGAGCGAGCTCCGCACCCCGGGGCAGGATGGACTGCAGCAGCAGACGGGTCCCCGGCAGCTCGCGGCGCATGGTCACGAGGAGGCTCTCGACCCCGCGCACGACCTGCTCGACCGACCGACGGCCCGTGAAGTCGTTCGTCCCGATGAGCAGCACGACCGAATCGGCACGAGCCGCCACCACGGCGTCCACGCGTTCGGCCAGCGTGGCCGTCGTGTCGCCGTCGACGCCCAGGTTGACGACGTCGTCTTCGGGGAACCAGGCGGCCCAGTCCCCGGCACGGGTCACGTCGTCGCCGACGAACACCACGGTCTCATTCTTCGACATGGTCGACCTCCTTCTTCACAGCGTTGTCGCACCATGCTGTCAGCACGCGCTGGGAACCGACAAGGAGGCGCGTCAGGGTCATGCCGCGTCCGTGGCGTCGGCCGGTGCTCCCGATGGTGCGACGACCCGGTGCGCCGCGTCCCGCTCGGCCGTCGCGGTGATGCGTTTGAGCATGCCGGAGAAGATCACCCCGTGGAACGGGAGGATGGCGAACCAGTAGAGACGGCCCCCGAGCCCCTGCGGGAAGAACACCGCGCGCTGTCGATAATGCGAGCCGCCGCCCTCGACGGGTGTGACGGTCATGTCGAGCCACGCGCCTCCCGGGACCTTCATCTCCGCTCGGAGACGCAGGAGGGTGCCGTGCTCGATCCTCTCGACGCGCCACCAGTCGAGGGCGTCGCCGACGCGGAGCGTCGTCTGGCTGCGCCGCCCACGACGCAGACCGACCCCGCCGACGAGGCGGTCCATCCATCCCCGGGCCGCCCAGGCCAGAGGGAACGAGTACCAGCCGTTCTCGCCGCCGATGCTCTCGACGACACGCCAGAGCTCCGCCGGCGGGGCGCTCGTCTCGGTCTCGCGATCGTCGGTGTAGACGGTGTGACCCGACCAGTCGGGATCGCTCGGCAGCAGGTCGCTCGGGGCACCGGAGACGCTGCTGTCCTGCCAGCTCGTCTCGACGTCGCCGTCCTTCTCCTTCTGGAGGGCCAGCCGGACGGCTGTCCGGTAGCGGAGCAGGCCGCTCGCCGGTGGAGCGATGTGCTGATCGATGTCGTGCTCGTGCACCACGCAGTCGTACTGCAGCGACGCGATGATCGGCACGGCGAGCGCCCGCGGCACGGGCGTCACGAGATTGACCCACTGCGAGGCGAGCCAGGGCGTGAACACGGGGAGCGACGCGATCGGCCGCTGCTTCAGCCCCGCCTCGAGCGCGTAGCCGTTCATCATCTGCCCGTACCGCAGGACATCCGGTCCCCCGATGTCGAAGGTCCGATTGACGTCGGCGGGCACGTCCGCCGCCCCGAGCAGGTAGTGCAGCACGTCGCGCACCGCGATCGGCTGGATCCGGTTGCGCACCCACTTCGGGGCCGGCATGTAGGGCAGGACGTCGGTCAGGTGACGGATCATCTCGAACGACGCGGACCCCGAGCCGATGACCACCCCGGCCTGCAGCGCCACGGTGGGGACCCCGCTGGCGAGGAGGATGTCACCGACGTCCTTGCGGGACTGCAGGTGCTTCGACAGCTCGCCGTCCGGATGCAGACCCCCCAGGTAGACGATGCGCCGGACACCGGCGGCCGACGCCGCGTCGGCGACCGTGTGGGCCGCTCGGGCCTCGGCATCGCCGAAGTCGCCCTTGCCGCCCATCGCGTGCGCCAGGTAGTAGACGACGTCGACACCCGCCATCGCGGGCCCGACGGTCTCGGGATCGGTCAGATCGCCGGGGAGCACCTCGACGTTCTGCGCCCAGGGGACGTCGACCAGCTTCTCGGGCGAGCGCACGAGGACCCGGACGTCGGCCCCCGCCTCGACCAGTCGGGGGGCGAGACGACCCCCGATGTAGCCGGTTGCGCCCGTCACGAGCACCCGCCTGCCGGACACGCCCCCCTCGATCGGGGTCGCGTCGCTGTCGAGCGGATTCTGGGGGTTCGAATTCTCGGGGGGCACGCGCCCACCGTACGCCGGACCCCCGACACCCAGCCGGTCTCGTCGGGACCCGCCCGGGCCGCGCCTGGCCGAACGTCAGGCGGGCGCGGGCACGCCGAGGATCTGCCGCGTCCGACGGACGTCGGCCGCGATGTGCTCGATGAGCGCCTCGAGCCCGTCGAAGCGCACGTTGCCCCGAACCCAGTCGATGAACTGCACCGTGACCTCGCGGCCGTAGAGGTCCATGGTCACGTCGAGCAGGTGCGCCTCGACCTGCTTCGCCGGGACCCCCTCGAACGTCGGGTTGTTCCCGACCGACACGGCTGCGGGGTAGCTGACGCCGTCGACGAGGACACGGGCGGCGTAGACGCCGTCGGCGGGCACGAAGCCCTCGCTGAAGGGCGCGAGATTCGCCGTGGGGAACCCCAGCTCGCGCCCGCGCTGCTCGCCCTTCACCACGATCCCCCTCACCGTGGGTTCCCGCCCGAGGAGGTCCGCGGCCTCGCCCACGCGGCCCGAGTCGAGCAGCTCGCGGATCCAGGTCGAGGAGGCGCGGCGCCCGCCGGCGGGACGGACGTCGTCGATGGACACCACTCGGAATCCGCGCGAGGCGCCCAGGTCGCGGAGAGTCGCCACCGACCCGCTCCCCCGGACGCCGAACCGGAAGTCATCCCCGACGAAGACCACCCGGGCATGCAACGCGCCTGCCAGGATGCGGTCGACGAACTGCTCGGGGGTGAGCGCGCGCAGTTCTTCGTCGAAGGGCAGCATCAACGTCGCGGCGACCCCCGCGGCCTCCAGCAGCTCGCGCTTCTGCCGGTTGCTCACCAGGGCCGTCGGAACCCGGTCGGGTCGCAGCACGGCGAGGGGGTGCCGGTCGAAGGTGACGACCGTGGCCGTCAGCCCCTCGGCGGCGGCGACCTCCTCCAGCAGGTCGATCACGGCGCGATGGCCCACGTGGACGCCGTCGAACTTGCCGATCGTGACCGCGCTGGGGCCGAACCCGGCCGGGACGTCCGCCACCGATTCGTAGAACTCCATCAGCGCGCGATGTCGTCGGAACGCGGACGCGTCCGTGCCAGCCACACCATCCCGAGCACGGGCAGGATGAGCGGGATGAAGCCGTAGCCCCGGCCGAAGAACGACCACACGGTGTCGTCGGGGAACAGCTGGGGGTCGAGGGTCGTGAGCAGGCCGACGATCAGCACACCGGCCAGCTCGAACGAGATCGTGGCCCAGGCGACCGCGTACGAGGCCTGACCCCGCTTGATGAGCGAGACCGTGGCGACGATGTAGACCACGGCCGCGAGGGCGCTCAGCGTGTAAGCCAGCGGAGCCTCGGTGAACTGCTCGAGGATCTGGAAGACCGATCGACCGGTGGCGGCGAGAGCGAGCACGGCGTAGACGGCGATGAGGACGCGACCGACCCCGACCGCACGCGTTGACTTCTGAGTGTCCATCACGACCAAGGATATGACGCGGGGGCGCCGGTCGACGACCGTGCGGGGAGGCGGTGGGTCATGCGGTCTGCACCGTCCAGATCTGCAGCATCCGGTAGACCATGACCGCGACGGCGAAGACCGCGGCCGAGAGCACCACGTTGCTCCAGCGGGACCTGTCGACCAGCGCCCAGACGACCGCGAGCGGCGGCAGCAGGATGGCGGAGATCAGGTAGATGTAGAACTCGACGACGTTGCCGGTCGGATCGTTGCCCGCGAAGGGCGCGACGATCGCCACGACGAGCTGCACGAGGAGCAGGACCAGCACGACGGCGGCGGCCCCGACGGTGACGTCGTTGGGCAGCCTGCCGGCCAGCCCCGCCACGAGGCACACGATGCCGGCGAGGCAGGCGACGACGACCTGCAGCCAGGTGAACCACTCGATCACGAGACGACCTCGTCGGTCGGGAAGTTCACGATGGGCTTGGCCCGACCGCCGCGGACCGACACCAGCCCGGCGAGAGCGCCGGCGGGAGTGAGCGCCGCGAGGGGACCCTCGGTGTCGGCGCGCTCCACCGCGACGCGCTTGCCGTGTCCGAGGTCGACGGTCTCGCCCGCCGTCATCCGCCAGACCGGGAACAGCGTCTCGGCCACGGCGGCCGGGGGGATGAGCGCCGGGGCGACGTCGATGCCCTCGAGGACGGAGGCGCTCCTCACGTCGAACGGCCCGACCCGGGTGCGCCGGAGGGCCGTCAGGTGCCCGCCGACCCCCAACGCCGCGCCGAGGTCGCGAGCCAGGGCTCTGACGTACGTCCCCGAGGTGCACGAGACGCGCACGTCGAGGTCGCGGACGAGGAGCCCGTCGACGACGCTCTCGCGGCGGTCGAGCACGGCGAACTCCGTGATCGTGACGTCGCGGGCCGTCAGTTCGACCTCGACGCCCTCACGGGCGAGATCGTAGGCCCGTCGTCCGCCCACCTTGATGGCGCTGACGGTGGTCGGCACCTGGCTGATCGGACCGGTGAGCGCGGCGACGCCCGCATCGACTGCGGCGTCGTCGACGTCCGCCGCCGACACCCGCTCTATGACGTCGCCGTCGCTGTCGTCGGACGTGGTCGAGACCCCGAGCCGGATCGTCGCGTCGTAGCCCTTGTCGAGCCCCACGAGGAAGGTCAGGAGGCGCGTGGACGAGTTCAGACCGAGCACGAGGAGACCGGTGGCCAGGGGGTCGAGGGTGCCGGCGTGGCCGACCTTGCGCGTCCCCGCCGCACGGCGGACCCGGGCGACCGCATCGTGGCTGGTGATGCCCTGCGGCTTATCGACGAGGAGGATGCCGCTGTTCACCAGACGACGTTATCGCAGGTGAGCGGGCCCGGGAGCCGCGCGGCCCTCAGCACGCGTCGTCGAATCGCCGGCGCGGGTGCTCGGGGTCCGAGCCGTCGATGACGGCCGACGCCGTCGCCCGGGCGGCGGGGCGGTCGTCGTCGGCCGACACCCACACGCGGTAATGCCAGATGCCCGCGAGCCCGTCACGGCTCAGATCCGACCCGTCGACGAGGAGGACGGCGTCGGCCGGACCCGTCACCCAGCTCGACTCGACGGGGCGGTCGGCCTCGGCGTCGTAGGCCGCCTCGACCCATCCCGTGCTGCCCCCGAGGCGGAAGGGCTCGATGAGGACTCGGCGGAACACGCTCTCGTCCAGCTCGGGCGCGGCGTCGCGCCCCGCACCCTCCGGGCGGCGGGAGAACGCCGACACCGACGCGCGGAACGCGGTCAGGCCGGACTCGCGCAGGGCGTCCGCCAGGTCGTCCGCCAGGCCGGCGGTCACCACGGAGCCGCTGGGAGGACCGTCGACCGCGATGATGACGCGGCCGCGGCCGTAGTTGTGCCCGATCTCGTTCGCCAGTTCGCGGAGCGTGTCCCTCTTGGCCGGAGCCCATCTCGTCGTCATGCCCCCACGCTACGCCGCACCCCCGACAGCGCTCCCGGCGGCGGCGCGCAGGCTGCGGCAGCCCCGAGGCCCCTAGGCTCGGCGGGTGAGCATCTCCCCCGCCGTCAGCGACTGGTTCACCGTCAACAGGCGCGATCTGCCGTGGCGCCGGCCGGGGTTCCCGGCCTGGGGCACGCTGGTCAGCGAGGTCATGCTGCAGCAGACGCCCGTGGTGCGCGTGGTCCCGCGTCTCGAACGATGGCTCGACCGCTGGCCCCGGCCGGCGGACCTCGCGGCCTCCCCCGCGTCGGAGGCGGTGCGGGCCTGGGATCGCCTCGGCTACCCCCGTCGGGCGCTGGCGCTTCACGCGGCGGCCGTGGCGATCACCGAGCGCCACGGCGGCGTCGTCCCCGAGGACGTCCCGTCGCTGCTCGCCCTGCCGGGCGTCGGCGACTACACGGCGCGGGCGGTCGCCGTGTTCGCGTACGGCCACCGGCACCCCGTCGTCGATACGAACGTCCGACGAGTCCTCGCCCGAGCGGTCGAGGGACTCGCCGAACCCTGGGCGCCCAAGGCCTCCCGGGACCTGCCGCTGATGGAGAGCCAGCTTCCCGACGACGCCGAGGAGGCGCGGGTCGCCAGCGCAGGAGTCATGGAGCTCGGGGCACTCGTCTGCACCGCCCGCTCCCCCTCGTGCGACGCGTGCCCTCTGCTCGCACAGTGCGCCTGGGTGGCAGCGGGCCGTCCGGCCCATGTCGGCCCGCGCCTCCCTGGTCAGGCGCGCTTCGCCGGATCCGATCGGCAGGTCAGGGGGCTCATCATGGCCGAGCTGCGCGCGAGCGACGTACCCGTGACGAAGAAGGAGATCGACGCCGTCTGGCCGGAGCCGCTCCAGCGCGACAGAGCCCTCGCCGGGCTCCTCCGCGACGGTCTCGCCGCGGGTTCGCCCGACGAGGGCTACCGCCTTCCCGACTAGCGGGTCGAGCCGTCCGGCTCCGCGAGGTCGTCGCCCGAACTCGCCGCGTCGACCGCAGGGTGCTCGTCGCGGGGGTCGTCCCCGTCCAGATCGTCATCGTCCAGATCGTCGGCGTCGAGATCACGGGGCTTGACGTACGGGTCCGCCTCGCCGGCGAACTCGGCGGACGAGGCCATCGTCTGGCTCTCGTGATCGCGCTGTCGCGCCTCCTGCAGGAGTCGGTCGATCGAGGCGGCGTTCTCGGGCAGGGCGTCGAGGATGAACTCGAGACTCGGGGTCAGCCGGGCGGTGATGTTCTTGCCGACCTCGCTGCGGAGCATGCCGGTCGCGGACTTGAGGGCCGCGCCGGTGTCGCGGCGCTCCTCGTCCGTGCCGTAGACCGTGTAGAAGATCGAGGCGTGCTGGAGGTCACCGGTCACCTTGACGTCGGTGATCGTGACGAATCCGAGACGGGGGTCTCTGATGCCGCGTTCGAGACGCCGGGCGACGATCTCCTGGATGCGGTCCGCCATCTTGCGGGCGCGTTGCGCGTCAACCATTGTTCGCTCCTTCGTGCTGTTCGCCGGGGTGGCGAGAGGGGTGAGGCCCCGCCCCGACCGTAGTCGGAGCGGGGCCTCGTGTACTGCGACGACGCGGGATCAGACCCGCGGCTTCTCGACCATCTCGATGGTCTCGATCTCGTCGCCGATCTGGATGTCGTTGAACTTTCCGAGACCGATACCGGCCTCGAAGTCCGTCCGCACCTCGGTGACGTCGTCCTTGAAGCGGCGGAGCGAGTCGATCGCCAGGTTGTCGCCGACGACGACGCCCTCGCGGATGACCCGGGCCCGGGCGTTCCTCGTGATCGTTCCGGAGCGGACGATGACACCGGCGATGTTGCCGACCTTCGACGAGCGGAAGATCTCGCGGATCTCGGCGACACCGGACTGCTTCTCTTCGAACTCAGGCTTGAGCATGCCCTTCAGCGAGTTCTCGATGTCCTCGAGAGCCGCGTAGATGACCGAGTAGAAGCGGACGTCGACGCCTTCGCGAGCGGCGCGCTCACGGGCCTTCGTGTCAGGACGGACGTTGAACCCGATGATGACGGCGTTGTCCACCGTCGCCAGGTTCACGTCGCTCTCGGTCACCGCACCCACACCGCGGTGGATGATGCGCAGCTGCACGCTGTCGTCCACCTCGATCTTCAGCAGCGACTCCTCGAGCGCCTCGACGGCACCCGACACGTCACCCTTGATGATGATGTTGAGCGCTTCGACCTTGCCCTCTTCGAGTGCACGGGTGAAGTCCTCGAGCGAGATGCGCTTGCGGGCCTTGGCCAGCGACGCATTGCGCTCGACGGCCTCGCGCTTCTCGGCGATCTGGCGGGCCGTGCGGTCCTCCTCGGTGACGAGGAAGGTGTCGCCGGCTCGCGGGACGCTCGACAGACCCTGGACCAGCACGGGGCGGCTGGGGTAGGCCTCGAGCACGGCCTCGCCGTTCTCGTCCATCATCGCTCGGACGCGGCCGTAGGCCGTCCCGGCGACGATGGCGTCTCCGACGCGGAGGGTTCCCGACTGGATGAGCACCGTCGCGACGGCACCGCGTCCCTTGTCGAGACGAGCCTCGATCGCGACGCCTCGGGCGTCCTTGTCGGGGTTCGCCCGCAGGTCGAGACCGGCGTCCGCCGTGAGGAGGACCGCCTCGAGCAGCGCGTCGATGTTCTTGTTGTCGCGCGCCGACACGTCGACGAACATGACGTCTCCGCCGTACTCCTCGGCGACGAGGCCGTATTCGGTGAGCTGCTGGCGCACCTTCGCCGGGTTCGCACCCTCTTTGTCGATCTTGTTGACCGCGACCACGATCGGCACGCCGGCCGCCTGGGCGTGGTTCAGCGCCTCGACCGTCTGCGGCATGATGCCGTCGTCGGCCGCGACGACGAGGATCGCGATGTCGGTCACCTGCGCACCACGGGCACGCATGGCGGTGAACGCCTCGTGACCGGGTGTGTCGATGAAGGTGATGGCGCGCTCGACGCCCTCGTGCGGCGCCCATACCTGGTACGCACCGATGTGCTGCGTGATCCCGCCCGCCTCGCCGGCGACGACGTTGGCGTTGCGGATCGCGTCGAGGAGTCGCGTCTTACCGTGATCGACGTGTCCCATGACCGTGACGACCGGGGGACGGATCTGCAGGACGGACTCGTCCTCGTCCTCGAGCTCCTGCTCGAGGTCGATGTCGAAGCCCTCGAGGAGCTCCTTGTCTTCGTCCTCCGGGGAGACGACCTGGATGTTGTAGCCCAGCTCCTCGCCGAGGACCTGGAAGGTCGCCTCGTCGAGCGACTCGGTCGCCGTCGCCATCTCACCGAGGTGGAAGAGGACGGTCACCAGGTTGCCGGGGCTGGCGTCGATCTTGTCGGCGAAGTCGCTGATCGAGGCACCGCGGCGGAGACGGACGATCGTGCTGCCGTCGCCGCGGGGGACGCTGACGCCACCCAGCGACGGAGCCGACCGCATCTCGAACTCGGCCCTCTTCGTCCGCTTCGACTTGCGGGCCTTGCTCTTGCCGCCACCGCGACCGAAGGCACCGGCCGTGCCGCCGCCGGGGCCACGACCGCGACCGCCACCGCCACCGGCGGGACGGGGCGGGCCGAAGCCGGGGCGGAATCCGCCGGCAGCACCGGGGGCGCCGCCGCCGGGACGCTGGAACCCGCCGCCGGCGCCGCCGGGACGGGCACCCGCGCCGGCGGGACGCTGGCCGAAGCCGTTGGGACGGGGGCTGGCGCCGACACCGGGGCGCGGGGCGCCGGGGCGGGGTGCGCCGGGACGGGGAGCCATGGGGCGGGGGCCCGCTGCTCCACCGGGACGCGGCATGCTGCTGGCCGCACCGGATCCGCCGGGACGCGGAGCACTGGGTCGCCCCATGCCCTGGTTGCTGGCGAAGGGGTTGTTGCCGGGGCGGGGAGCACCGGGGCGCGGGCCGCCGGGCTTCGGACCCGCGGCACCGGGGGTGGCGGCGTCGGCGGCCGGAGCAGTGGTGTCGTCCTTCGCCGCAGCGGCGGCGGCGCGCTGCGCCTCGGCCTGGGCCTGACGCTCGGCGACCGTCAGGGGCGCCACGGGGGCGGGAGCGGCCTCGGCGTCGGGCTCGCTCGCCACGACGGGCGCGGACTCCGGCTCGGCGACGGGGGGCTTGGGCGCGGCCGGGCGGGGTCCGCCGGGCTTGGGCGCCGATGAGGCCGGCGTCTTGGGGGCGGCGGCCGGAGCGGCCGGAGCGGCCGCGGGCTTCGCGGCGCCGGCGAAGGCCTGGCGCAGCTTGCGAGCCACAGGGGGCTCGACGCTGGAGGACGGTCCCTTGACGAACTCGCCCATCTCCTTCAATTTCTCGAGTGCGGTCTTGCTGTCGATCCCCAGCTCGCTGGCGATCTCGTGTACGCGTGGTTTAGCCACAGTTCTCCTGTCTCGGGCCCTTCCCGAGACGGGAGGGGCCTTCAGTTCTGGACGGGTCTCATTTCGAGCCGCTCATTAGTTGTCCATGTGCCGTTCAGCCTGTTCTGTCGTGGCTACTGGTCGTGCAGGGGTGATCCGCATGAAATAGGCGCGGAGCTCGTCGACGTCGGGTTCTGAGTCGAGGCGGAGCGCACGGCGGAAGGCCCTGCGCTTCGCTGCCGACTCGAACGCGTCGATCGACGGCGTCAACCACGCACCCCGCCCGGGAAGCGTCGCGGTCTGGTCGACCACGAGATGTCCGTTTCGGGCGACGACCCTCACGAGTGAGGATCGCGGAGCGCGCGCTCGAGTACCGATGCACGTTCTGACGGGTTCCACCTTACCCCCTCGGGTCGTCGGACGGGAGACGCTCGGGGCGAACGGCGTGGTGCGCCGATCGACCCCGGGCGACTCGGGTTCGGAGAGGCCGGCTCAGTCGTCCTCGAGGATCGAGTCGGGCTGGATGTCGATGCGCGCGCCCGTCAGCTTGGCGGCGAGGCGGGCGTTCTGGCCCTCCTTGCCGATGGCGAGCGACAGCTGGTAATCGGGCACGAGGGCGCGGACGGCCTTGGTCGCCTTGTCGATGACGAAGGCGGACGACACCTTGGCGGGCGACAGCGCGCTCGCGACGAAGACGGGCAGATCGCTCGAGTAGTCGACGATGTCGATCTTCTCGTCGTTCAGCTCGGTCTGCACGGCGCGGACCCTCGCGCCCATCTCGCCGATGCAGGCGCCCTTGGCGTTGACGCCGGCCTCGGTGGCGCGGACGGCGATCTTGGTGCGGTGCCCCGCCTCGCGGGCCAGGGAGACGATCTCGACGACGCCGCTGGCGATCTCGGGCACCTCGAGGGAGAACAGCTTGCGGACGAGCGACGGGTGCGTGCGCGAGACCGTGATCTGCGGCCCCTTCGTCCCCTTGCTGACGCCGGTCACGTACACGCGGATGCGCGAACCGTGCACGTACTTCTCGCCGGGCACCTGCTCCTCCGGGGGGAGGATCGCCTCGACCGTCCCGAGGTCGACATGGACCATGCGGGGGTTCGGACCCTGCTGGATGACGCCGGCGACGATGTCGCCCTCGCGCCCCTTGAACTGCCCGAGGACCTTGTCGTCGCCGATGTCGCGCAGACGCTGGTTGATCACCTGCTTCGCGGCGAAGGCGGCGATGCGACCGAAGTCGCTGGGGCTGTCGACGGACTCGCCGACGACCTCGCCCTCCTCGTCGCGCTCGATGGCGAAGACCGACACGTGACCGGTCTTGCGGTCCAGCTCGACGCGGGCGGCCGGCACACGGCTCTCCGGCTGGTTCGTGTGCTTGAGGTAAGCCGTGAGGATGGCCTGCTCGATGATGCCGACGAGTTCGTCGAAGGGAATTTCACGCTCGCGCTCCATGAGGCGCAGCACACTCAGGTCGATGTCCACTGAGGGCCTCCACTATTCAGATCTGCAGGCTGCACGCGCGGTGGCGCGCACAGCATCCCCCTACGGTACCCGAGTGGCGGACCGCCGCGACACCGGGACGTCCGACGACCCGCGCCTCCTGGGCCGGGACCGAGGAGGCGCGGGTCGTCGGTCGATCAGACGGTGCGGGGAGCCGAGAGGGTCGCCACGGCCTCGGCCACGGGCACGGGGGTCCGCTCGCCCGTCCGGCGGTCCCAGAGCTCGACGACGCCCTCGCCGGCCGACCGGCCGACGACGACGATCTGCGGCACCCCGAGGAGCTCCGCGTCACCGAACTTGACCCCGGGCGAGACCTTGGGCCGGTCGTCGTAGAGGACGTCGAGACGGTTCGCCTCGAGCTCGGCGGTCAGCCGCTCCGCGACCTCGAAGACGACGGGGTCCTTGCCGGTGGCGACGACGTGCACGTCGAAGGGGGCGACGTTCGCGGGCCAGACGAGGCCCTTCTCGTCGTTGTTCGACTCGGCGATGACCGCGAGGATGCGCGTCACGCCGATGCCGTACGAGCCCATGGTGACCGTGGCCTGCTTGCCGTTCTCGTCGAGCACCTTGAGGCCGAGCGCCTCGGCGTACTTCCGACCGAGCTGGAAGACGTGGCCGATCTCCATGCCCCGGGCCGTCTCGATCGGCCCCGAGCCGTCGGGCGCGGGGTCGCCCTCGCGGACCTGAGCGGCCTCGATGACGGCGTCGGGGACGAAGTCGCGGCCGGCGACGAGACCCGCGACGTGCACTCTTTGTCGGTTCGCGCCCGTGACCCAGGCCGACCCGTCGACGACACGGGGGTCGACGACGTAGCGGATGCCGGAGTCGGACTCGAGCCCGAGGACCTGCGGACCGAGGTAGCCCTTGACGAGCACGGGGTGCTTGGCGAAGTCGGCCTCGCCGGCCGCCTCGACCTCGGCGGGGGCGAAGGCGACCTCGAGGCGCTTCATGTCGACGTCGCGGTCGCCGGGCAGACCGACCACGACCAGCTCGCGAGAGCCGTCGAGGTGGCTGAGAGCGACGACGACGTTCTTCAGGGTGTCGGCCGCCGTCCACTCGCGGCCGTCGGGGCGTGCGTTGTGCGCGTTGAGCTGCGCGACCAGCGTGTCGATCGTGGGGGTGTCGGCGGGCTCGAGCTCGAGCGCCTCCGGGAGACCGTCGAGGGGCACGGCGCCCGGCACGACGGTCGTGAACGCCTCGACGTTGGCGGCGTACCCGCCGGCGGAGCGGACGAAGGTGTCCTCGCCGACGGCCGTCGGGTGCAGGAACTCCTCGCTGCGGGAGCCGCCCATCGCGCCGGCGTCGGCCTTGACGATCACGTACTCGAGGCCGAGACGCGTGAAGATGCGCTCGTAGGCGTCGCGCTGCGCCTGATAGCTGGCGTCGAGACCGGCGTCGGACACGTCGAACGAGTAGGCGTCCTTCATGGTGAACTCGCGGCCGCGCAGGAGTCCGGCACGCGGACGCGCCTCGTCGCGGTATTTGTCCTGGATCTGGAAGAGCGTCAGGGGGAGGTCCTTGTACGACGAGTAGAGGTCCTTCACGAGCAGCGTGAAGGCCTCTTCGTGGGTGGGCGCGAGCAGGTAGTCGCCGCCCTTGCGGTCCTTCAGACGGAAGAGAGCGTCGCCGTACTCGACCCAGCGACCCGTGACCTCGTAGGGCTCCCGGGGCAGCAGAGCGGGGAAGTGGACCTCCTGGGCCCCCGCCGCCTGCATCTCGTCGCGGATGACGGCCTCGATCTTCGCCTTGACCCGGAGGCCGAGAGGCAGCCAGGCGAATACTCCCGGCGCCTGGCGACGGATGTACCCCGCGCGGACGAGGAGCCGATGGCTGGTCACCTCCGCATCGGAGGGATCTTCACGGAGGGTTCGGACGAAGAGCTGGGACAGACGTGTGGACACGGCCCTAGCTTAGGGCCGACGCCCGTTCGCTCCCGTGGCACGGAGCAGCCGGGCGCCACCCGACCTCACCAGGGACGGCCGTCGTACTCCTGCGGATTCTCGTCGTAGTAGCGCTCGCGGTCGGCGTCCTGCTGCTGCTCGCGCCGGCTCTGCTCGCCCTGGTCGCGCAGCCGGTCGAGCGGGTCGCCCGACCCGCCGCCGCCCTCGCCCTGGTCGTCGCCACCGGCGCCGGGCTCGCCCTCGTCGCCGGGCTGCTGATCGCCGCCCTCCTGCTCGCGCTGCGCCTCCTCCTCCTTGTCGCCGAGACGACCGTCGGCCTCCTCGAGGGGTTCGGACGTGTCGGGCGCCGCCGCGTCCTCCGGCGGCAGGAAGCATCCCTCGGGCGCCTCCGCGATGGCCTCCCGCCCCTCGCCGAAGAGTTCCTCGGCGTCGTCGAAGCGCTGCTCGAGAAGGGCGGCGTCACCCTGCGCCTCGATCGTCAGCACGAGGTTCGTGCGGATGACGCACGAGATGGTCGGGTCGTCGGGGGCCAGACGCAGGGCCGTGCCGAACTCCTGCCGGGCCACGTCGAGGACCCCGATCCGGGCGTAGCCCGCCCCGCGATCGAAGTGATGCACCCAGGGTTCGACGACGTTGGCCAGCCCGAGCGGCTCACTGAACGAGGTGCTCCGCTCGTAGGCCCCCTCGTCGTAGGCCCATCGGGTGAGACCCGCCAGGACGGGCAGGCTCAGCAGCTTGACCGCCACGAGCAGCGCCACGACGACGACCGGCAGCGACCACAGCACGAGGCGTCGTCGGAGGCGACGACGGTACGCGTCGACCGCCGTCTCGTCCACAGGCGAGGTGCCGCCCCACCGGTCGACGGGCGGGGGGCCGGTCACGGCCGTCACGACCGTGCCCGATCCGCCGAGCGCGGAGCCGAGGAGGCGCGGGACGATCCGTCGCCCCGGGCCGGCCGGATCTCCCCGAGCGCCCGCAGCACGAGCAGGACGTCGAGGAGCACCAGGACGACGAGGGGCACCGCGGCGAGCCAGTAGAGCTCGGTGACGCTCTCCGCGCGCGCGTCGGTCGAGACCACGCGGCCGTCGCGAGCATCGGCCACCGCGGCGTCGACCGGGGTGTCGGCCTCGCGGTGTACGTAGGGAACGCCGAGCTGGTCCGCGATCGTCCGGAGCGCCTCCTCGTCGATGCGGGACACCGCCTCGGGCGAACCGGCCCGGGTGCGGTCGACGATGTACTCGTCGGTCGAGTAGTCGTCGCCGTAGCCGTCGAAGACCTTCATGCGGCCGCCCTCGGCGGTGCCGTAGCCCAGCACCGCTCCCCCGTCGACGTCATCCGCCGCGGCGGCGAAGGACCCGGGGTCCTCGTCGGCCGTCTGCTCGCCGTCGCCCAGGTAGTAGACGACGTTCGCCCGTCCGGGGTCGGTCTCGCGCGCTTCGGACAACCGCTCGGCGAGGAGGTCGTTCGCCTCGCTGATGGAGCTGCCCGACGAGTAGTAGGTGATCTCGCGGTTCATCACCCGGGCGGCGGTGAGGAGCGCCGACGCGTCGTCCGTCAGCGGCGTCCGCAGCACGGCCGAGCTGTCGAAGGAGATGAGCGAGAAGCGGGCGCCCGCCAGCTGCTCCGTCACGGAGGCCACGTCGGCACGCACGCCGTCCAGACGAGGGGCGCCGTCCCCCCAGTCCTCCGCCGCGATGCTCGAGGTCGTGTCGACGACGAAGAAGACGTTGAGATCCGCCGCCGACGCGGGCGACGAGCCGCCGGGCACCCCGGGGCGTGCGGCGATGACGAGCAGCAGCACGACCACGGCCGTCCGCCGCGCCCACGCCGCCCTGAGGCGGGGACTCCGGCGCTCGGCCACGAGCCGCCAGACCGCGAAACCGCCGAGCACGGCCGCGGCGACGATCAGCACGCCGACGGGCAGCACGGGATCGAACACGACCGGGGTCACAGTCGCACCCGCCAGAGGAGCACGAGCGCGGCGGCGGCGGCGAGCAGCCCGGCGATCGCGAGACCCCTCGGGTCATCGGTCACCACGAGCCGGCGGGCCCCGGTGAACAGGCCCGCCTCTCTCGCGTCGATCCGCTCGATGATCCCGGCCACGCTCGTCGCGTCGTCGAGCGCGTAGTAGGCCCCACCCGTCGACTCGACGGTCGTCCGGAGCTCCGCGGCGACCTCGTCGGCGACGGCGTCGGTCGAGTAGTCGGCCGGGTTGACCGCGTAGACGCGGACGCCGCGCTCGGTCGCGAGCTCGCCGGCCTCGGGCAGCGTGACCAGCGCCTCGCCGTTGACGTAGTTGTCGGTGGCCAGCACGATCGAGCG
Organism: Frigoribacterium sp. Leaf263; assembly: GCF_001422285.1. GTDB lineage: Bacteria > Actinomycetota > Actinomycetes > Actinomycetales > Microbacteriaceae > Frigoribacterium. The sequence goes on along the minus strand of NZ_LMMO01000003.1, from coordinate 529,069 downwards.
CGGTCTCGTGCTCTCGCCGTCGCCGTCGCCGTCGCCGTCGCCGTCGAAGCCGAGCAGGCAGGAGGCGAGGCCGTCGCCGATCAGGCTCGCCCCGCTGCCGAGGTCGGTTCCCGACCAGTACCGCGTGCCTTCGTCGCCGGCGCTGTCGAACGACTGCCGGTAGAGCTCGAGCTGGGTGCGGACGAAGTCGTAGTCGTCGGTCAGCGGGAACGCCGTCACCGTCGAGCTGTCGAAGAGCGACAGACCGATCCGCTCTCCGTCGAGACCCTCCGCGAGTCGACCGAACGTCTCGACGATCTGCGAGTCGACCTCGGTCATCGACCCCGAGACGTCGAGGCAGAGCATGATGTCGCGCTTGAACGACGGCGGCTCGACCACATCGACGCTCGACACCCGCGAGGCCAGCAGGCCCGCGACTCCCCCGAGCCCGATCAGGCCGACGAGGGCCGCGACGAGCACGAGACGGTAACGGGAGACCAGGCGTCGGTAGACGGGGAGGCGCGTGAGACGTTCACCGTGCGCCACGGGTGTGCCGAGACGCCGCCGTCGATCGCGGTCACGGCGCCGACGGCGGACCTCGAACAGGGTCACCCCGAGACAGACGAGCGCCAGCAGGAGCGGCATCCACCAGAAGATCAGGCCCATGAGCGCACGACCTCCCGAGCGGTCTCGAGAGCCTGCGCGGGCTCGCCCGGCCGCAGCCGTTCGAACGCCGGCGGGTAGAACTGCGCGACCGCCCCCGTGAGTCGCGGCAGGTCCGCCTCGCGGAGATCGGCGAGGGTCATGACGTGCGTGTCGACCCCGTCGGTCTCGTGCACGAAGAACCGCAGCAGCAGACTGAGCCGTGAATGGACCGCACGGTCGTCGAGGACCCCCTCCTCGGACGCCGACGCGATCTCGTCGATGAGAGCGAGGTAGCGGCTGCGGAGCGAGGCGAGATCGGCCGGTGGCTCCCGACGGAGGGCGAGCCGCGCCTCCGGAGGCAGCCGACGCGCGGTGAATCGCGCCACGAAGACGAACCAGCCCGCCACGAGGAGCAGGAGGACGAGACCGAGCGCCGTCCACAGCACCCAGCCCGGGTACTGATAGGGGCCGAAGAACCCGTTATCGGCGAGCACGGCGGTGCTTCTCGATCAGGGCGAACAGCGCCGGCACGACGGCGGCACGACTGCCCACGCGTTCGCTGCTGATGCCCAGCGACCGCAACCCGCGCACCGTCCGGTCGTGCAGCGACTCGTCCGCGCGATCGAACTCGCGCCGGAGCTCGCGGTTCTCGCGCAGATACGCGGGCAGCCCCGCCATCTCATGGACGTCGTACACGTCGGTCGCCCGGCTCCCGCGGGTCATGAGATCCGCGTCGCCGACGGTCAGCCAGACGATCTCGTGCTGGGCCCGCAGCCGACGGAGCAGCCGGGTGAGGCGGTCGTCGAGAGCGACGTCGTCGGTGACGACCAGCAGCAGGGAGCGACGCCGCACCCCGCGAGCGACCCAGTCGAGCAGGCCCACGAGGTCGCTGCGCGCCGAATCGAGCGAGACCCGGGCGTCGATCCGCCTCAGGAGCATCTCGAGATGCGCCTCCGTGCCGCCGGACGGGAGTGCGACGGCCCCGGATTCGTCGCCCATGACGAGCGAGACCGTGTCGCCGTGCGTGGCCGCGATGTATCCGAGCGCCCCGGCAGCCATCACCGCGATGTCCTTCTTCGTCTCGCCCCCGGCCGCGGTCGCCGCCATGTTGCGACCCGTGTCGACGACGAGGACGAGATGCTGGCGCCGGCTCGCGATGTAGCGCTTGACCAGAGGCTCCCCGTGCCGCGCCGTCGCCTTCCAGTCGATGTCCTTGACGTCGTCGCCCGCCACGTACGCCCGCAGATCGTCGAAGTCGTGGCTGCGACCGTGGTGCACCGACGCGTATCCGCCCTCGAGCAGATCGAGGGTGCGCCGATGAGCGAGCAACGACATCGTGGTCCGAACACGGAGGAGCAGGCCGGGCACGGTGGTCAGGGCGTCTGCACGGCGCCGAAGACGGCGTCGATGATGGTCTCGGGGGCTACCTCGTCGGCCGTGGCCTCGTAGCCGAGGATGATGCGGTGCCGGAGCACGCCGTGACGCAGGTGCTTGACGTCCTCCGGGATGACGTAGTCGCGCCCGTGCAGAAGAGCGAGCGCCCTGGCCGCCTGCGTGAAGGCGATGCTGCCTCGCGGGCTGGCGCCGAACCGGACGTAGTCGGCCAGGGAACCGGGCAGGTACTGCTGCGGGTGGCGGGTCACGTAGACCAGCTGGACGATGTAGTTGACGATCGACGGATCGACGTAGACGCGCTTCGCGAGACCCTGGAGGAACAGGACGTCGTCGAGCGAGACCCCTGTGCGGGGCTCCGGCGCCCCGTCGTCGTAGACGCCGGACTCGATGCGTCGGATGATCTCGGCCTCGTCGGCGGGTGACGGGTAGTCGAGGACCTCTTTCAGCAGGAACCGGTCGAGCTGCGCCTCGGGAAGCTGGTACGTGCCCTCCTGCTCGATGGGGTTCTGCGTCGCGAGGACCAGGAACGGGTGCGGCAACCGGTGCACGACGCCGCCGATGCTCGTCTGACGTTCCTGCATCGCCTCCAGCATGGCGCTCTGGGTCTTGGCGCTCGATCTGTTGATCTCGTCGAGCAGGACGAAGTTCGAGTGGACCGGCCCGAGACGCGTGACGAAGGTCGACTGCCGGGCGTCGTAGATCTGCGTGCCGGTGATGTCGCTCGGCAGCAGGTCGGGGGTGCACTGGATGCGCGTGAACGACGCCTCGACGGACTGGGCGAGGGTCTGGGCGGCCGTCGTCTTGGCGAGACCCGGGACGCTCTCGAGCAGCACGTGGCCCCCGGTGACCAGAGCGATGAGCAGGGTGTCCCGGAGCGAGGTCTGCCCGACGACCTTGCGCGAGAACGCCTGCGACACGGCGATGACGACCTCGCGCGCCCGGTCGAGCTCGCCCGGGGTGATCGGGCCGCGGGCGGGAGCAGCAGGCGGGGGCGTCGTCGTGTCCGTCACGCGCCCACTGTAAACCAGGCGGCCGCCATCGCCCCTGAGCGGGATGACGAGCGCGGATGCCGGCGGAGCTACCTCCGGAGCGCCTTGCGGGCCAGCGTGTTGCCGACGTACTGGACCAGCTGCACCAGCACGATGATGAGCAGGACGGCGGCCCACGTGACGACCGGGTCGAACTGGCGGTATCCGTACAGCAGGGCGAAGGCGCCGAGACCGCCGCCGCCGACGTACCCCGCGACGGCCGACATGTCGACCAGCGCGACGAAGATGAAGGTGTAGCCGAGGATGAGCGGCCCGAGGGCCTCGGGCAGGATGATGCTCCGGATGATGCGGAACGGACCGGCTCCCGCCGCACGGGCCGCCTCGACGACTCCCGGCTGCACCGTCAGGAGGTTCTGCTCGACGATCCGCGAGATGGCGAACGACGCCGCCAGCGACAGGGTGAAGATGATGGCCGAGTTGCCGACGCCGCTGCCCACGGCGACCCGGGCCAGCGGCTGAGCCGCGGCGAGGAAGATGATGAACGGGATGGGACGGAACACGTTCACGACCACGTTGAGCACGCTGAAGACGGCGCGGTTCGCGAAGAGCGCTCCCCCGCGGGTGAGGTAGAGGGCCAGACCGATCAGCAGCCCGCCGATGCCGCCGAAGAACAGGGTCAGCGCGACGATGTAGACGGTCTCGTAGGCGGCCTGCCAGAGCAGAGGCTGCAGTTCGATGAGGGAGTCCATGTCAGCGTCCTTCCGAAGCGGATGAGGGGAGCTCGGTCGCGGCGGCGCCCAGGTCCGCCAGGGCGGCGTCGATGTCGGTGGGCCTCCCCGACAGGGCGAGGGTCAGGGTGCCGAACGTCCGCCCCGCGATCTCGTCGATGCCTCCGTACACGATCTCGAAGCCCACGGCATGACGGGCGAGCGCACCGAAGACGTGCCCCTGGTCGACGCCGCCCTCGGAGACCCGGACCGTGACGAGCCTGCCGGCGTGCCGACCTCGGAGCGCCGTGAGCTCGTCGCCGTCGGGTGAACCCGCGACGACCGTCGACACGAACCGCCGGGTCGAGGTCTCGCGGGGTGCGGAGAAGACGTCGAAGGTCTCGCCGATCTCGACGACGCGCCCCTTGTCCATGACGGCCACCCGGTCGGCGATGGACTTGATGACGTCCATCTCGTGGGTGATGACGACGATCGTGATGCCGAGCTCGGCGTTGACCCGGCGAAGCAGGGCCAGGACCTCCTGCGTGGTCTCGGGATCCAGCGCGCTGGTCGCCTCGTCGGCGAGCAGGATCCCCGGCGAGGTCGCCAGGGCGCGAGCGATGCCGACCCTCTGCTTCTGTCCGCCCGAGAGCTGATCGGGGCGGGCGTGCGCCTTGTCCGCCAGCCCGACGAAGTGCAGCAGATCGCTGATGCGGCGCTGGTGCTCCGATCTGGGGACGCCGGCGGCCTTCAGCGGGAACTCCACGTTGCCCCAGACCGTCTTGGACGAGAAGAGGTTGAACTGCTGGAAGATCATGCCGATGCCGGCGCGCTTGACGCGCAGCTGCCGCTCCGACAGACCGGTGATCGGCGACCCGTCGATCTCGATCCGACCGCTCGTCGTCGGCTCGAGGGCGTTGATGAGCCTGACGAGCGTGCTCTTGCCCGCACCGGAGTAGCCGATGATGCCGAAGATCTCGCCGTCCGCGATCTCGAGGCTGACGCCGTCGACGGCCGTCAGCGGCGCCGCGCCCTTCTCGCGAGGCGGGTACGTCTTGACGACGTCGGTCAGGGTGATCGCGGGCATGGTTCTCCTCGTCGGGGGCGGGGCGGACACGACCCGCGCGCCGGCGTGGCGCGCGGGTCGTGTCGTGGGGTCGTGCTCGGCGTCAGCCGTTCTGCTCGACGAGCTCCTCGGTCTCGGAGAGCGACGACTCGAGGTCGGCGACGGGGACCTTGACGGTGACCGCGGTGCCGCCCGAGTTCTCGACGACGCCGTCGGTGACCGCCTGGGTGTCCTGGTAGATCTCGACGAGCTTCGCGTACGTCTCGTCGTCCTTGTCTGCCTCGCGCGCCGCGAACACGTTCACGTAGGGCAGCGCCTTCGGGTCGTTGGGGTCGTCCTGCGCGATGATGTCGTCGGGCGAGAGGCCGGCCTTCGTCGCGTAGTCGTTCGTGATGATCGACCCGTCGAAGTCGGGCAGCGACGTCGCGGCGAGATCGGCGGCCACCGGGGTGACCTCGACCGTCGAGGCGTCCGTGTCGATGTCGTTCACACCCGAGAAGATGCTGCCGCCGTCCTTCAGCTCGATGAGGCCGTTGGACTGCAGCACGAGCAGCGAGCGAGCGAGGTTGCTGGCGTCGTCCGGGACGGCGATGGTGTCGCCCTTCTCGAAGTCGCTCACGTCGGTGTACCGCTCGGAGTACAGCGGCAGCGGGTAGATGGCGGTCGAGCCGATCGGCACGAGGTCGGCGTCGGCGGCGACGTCGTACTGCGCGAGGTACACGATGTGCTGGAACTGGTTGAGGTCGACCTCGCCCTCCGTGAGCGCCGGGTTCGGCTGCTCGTAGGTGCCGAAGTCGACGAGTTCGACGTCGATGCCCTCGTCGGCGGCCGCGTCGACGAACGTCGCCCAGTAGGGGTCGCTCTTGCCGACGACGCCGATGCGGACGGTCTCGTCGGACGAGCCCCCGCGCGACACGGCGAAGCCGATCCCGACGGCGGCCAGCACGAGCACGACGACGACGATGATCGCGATCAGTCGGCCGGGGCCCTTCTTCGGGGCGTCGATCAGGGGGGTGGCGTCGGTCATGGGTGTCCTCTCGATGGCACAGGGAAGCCCCGAGGCCGGCTGCTGTGCGGACCATCGAGGCGCTTCCATGATGACGCACCCCGCCGCTCCGCGCTCACCGGGGAGTCACACGACGACACACACGTGCGCCTCGTCCGTCTCGGGGAGGGCACCACGACGAGGAGGCGCGGTGCGGCTCTCGCCGCGCCGCGCCTCCTCGGGGGAACCGTGTCGTCAGACCGTCAGGACCTGAGGCGAACCGGTCTCGCCCGGGGGCATCTCGGCTGCGAGGCGGTTGGCCTCGTCGATCAGCGTCTGGACGATCTCGGACTCGGGGACCGTCTTGATGACCTCGCCCTTGACGAAGATCTGGCCCTTGCCGTTGCCCGAGGCGACGCCGAGGTCGGCCTCGCGCGCCTCGCCCGGTCCGTTGACGACGCAGCCCATGACGGCGACGCGGAGGGGCACGGTCATGCCCTCGAGGCCGTCGGTCACGTCGTTGGCCAGCTTGTAGACGTCGACCTGGGCACGCCCGCAGCTCGGGCAGCTGACGATCTCGAGCTTGCGCTCACGGAGGTTCAGCGACTGGAGGATCTGCAGACCCACCTTGACCTCCTGCGCGGGCGGAGCGCTGAGGCTGACGCGGATGGTGTCGCCGATGCCCTCGCCCAGCAGGATGCCGAAGGCGGTGGCGGACTTGATCGTGCCCTGGAACTCGGGACCCGCCTCGGTCACGCCGAGGTGCAGAGGCCAGTCGCCCCGCTCGGCGAGCTGACGGTACGCCTTGACCATGACGATCGGATCGTTGTGCTTCACCGAGATCTTGAAGTCGTGGAAGTCGTGCTCCTCGAAGAGGGAGGCCTCCCAGACGGCGGACTCGACGAGCGCCTCGGGCGTCGCCTTGCCGTACTTCTGCAGGATGCTCGGCTCGAGGGATCCGGCGTTGACGCCGATGCGGATCGAGACGCCCGCCGCCTTGGCCGCGGCCGCGATCTTGCCGACCTGGTCGTCGAACTTGCGGATGTTGCCGGGGTTGACCCGGACGGCGGCGCAGCCGGCGTCGATCGCCTGGAACACGTAGTTGGGCTGGAAGTGGATGTCGGCGATGACCGGGATCTGGCTCTTCTTCGCGATGATCGGAAGGGCCTCGGCGTCGTCGCGGCTGGGCACGGCCACGCGCACGATGTCGCAGCCGCTGGCCGTGAGCTCGGCGATCTGCTGCAGGGTCGCGTTGATGTTGGGGGTCGGCGTCGTCGTCATGGACTGCACGCTGACGGGTGCATCACCGCCGACGAGGACCTTCCCGACCTTGATCTGCCGCGTCTTGCGGCGCGGGGCGAGGACTTCGGGGACCTTAGGCATTCCGAGATTGACTGCTGGCACGTCCACATCGTAATCCTCGGCGCTGAGCGCCGAGTGACCGTCAGCCGAACAGCGAGATCGGGTTCACGATGTCGGCGTACACGAGCAGCACGCTCATGCCGCCGAGCAGGATGACGACGGCGAACGTCAGCGGGATGACCTTCGCGGTGTCGACGGGCCCCGGGTCGGGGCGACGCAGGAGCTTCGCGAAGCCCCGACGCACGGCCTCGACGAGCGCACCGGCGATGTGGCCGCCGTCGAGCGGCATCAGCGGGATGAGGTTGAAGACGAAGAGCGCCACGTTGAGACTCGCGAGGAGGTTGACGACGTAGGCGGCGCGGTCGACGATCGGGACGGAGTCGAGGCTCACGATCTCGCCCGCCATGCGTCCGACCCCGACGACGCTGACGGGGCCGTTCGCGTCGCGCTCCCCGCCGCCGAAGGCGGCCTCCGCGACCCCCACGAGACGCTGGGGCAGGTGGATGATCAGGTCGACGACGTGGGTGACGTTGTCCCACACGGCCGGCAGGACGGCCGTGACGGGCTGACGGGCCGTCTCGGTGGCGAAGCCGATGCCGACGAAGCCGACCTCTCGGGTCACCGGGGTGCCGTCCGCCTCCTCCTCGTACTGGCCGGTGCTCTCGTCGACGACGTAGCGCTCGGAGAGCGTGGGGGTCACCTGCAGCGTCCGCTCCGACCCGTCGCGGTCGACGACGACGTCGAGCGTGGTGTCGGCGGAGGCCCGGAGGACCGACGCGACCTGGTCGCCGTCGGTCATCGCCCGGCCGTCGATCGACACGATGCGGTCGCCGTTGCGCAGTCCCGCGGCGAAGGCCGGGGCCGGGGTCGCGTCCGTCGGGCACGACGTCGCCGTCGACCCGGCGGGCAGCACGCACTCGTTGACCAGGCCGACCGTGGTGCTCTCCCGCGCGACGCCGAAGCCGCAGAGCACGACGGCGAACAGGACGACGGCGATGAGCAGGTTCATCACCGGGCCGCCGAGCATGATGACGATCCGCTTGTAGACGGGCAGACGGTAGAACGTGCGCTCCTCGGCGCCCTCGTCGATCGTCTCGGCGCTGGCCGTCCGGGCGTCCTGCACGAGGGTCTGGAAGAACCCCGTGCTCGAGGCGCGTCCGGCGACGCCGTCCTTCGCCGGCGGGAACATGCCCGACATCGAGATGTAGCCGCCGAGGGGCAGCGCCTTCACGCCGTACTGCGTCTCACCCCGCATCCGCGAGAAGATCGTCGGCCCGAAGCCGATCATGTACTGGCCGACCTTGACGCCGAACCGCTTCGCCGGGACGAGGTGCCCCACCTCGTGCAGGGCGATCGACACGGCGAGGCCGACGACCATGATCAGGACGCCGACGATGAAGAGCAGAACGGTGAGCACCGGGCAAGGGTAGCCGTGCCGCGCCGGGAAGCCGCCACGGGATCACCCAGGCGACGCTGTGAACCCGAGCGCGCCTCCTCGGCCGACGGATGGTCGGCGCGTCAGCGGGCGAGCAGGGCGTCGGCCTCGGCCCGGGCCCAGCGCTCGGCCTCGAGGACCCCCTCGAGGCTCGACGGGCCGGCCTCGTGCCGGTCGACGACCTCGCGGACCGTGTCGAGGATGCCCAGATAACCCACCCGGCCGGCGTGGAAGGCGAGCACGGCCTGCTCGTTCGCGGCGTTGAACACGGCCGGGAACGTCGCGCCCGCCCGCCCGACCTGCTTCGCGAGATCGACGGCGGGGAACGCCTCGACGTCGAGGGGCTCGAAGGTCCAGGAGGAGGCGGTCGTCCAGTCGAGCGGACGCCCGACTCCTGCCACGCGGTCGGGCCAGGCGAGACCGAGCGAGATCGGCAGGCGCATGTCGGGCGGCGAGGCCTGCGCGATCGTCGAGCCGTCGACGAACTCGACCATCGAATGGACGATCGACTGGGGGTGGACCGTCACCTCGATGTCGTCGTAGGGCACGTCGAACAGGAGGTGCGCCTCGATGACCTCGAGCCCCTTGTTGACCATCGTCGACGAGTTGGTCGTCACGACGAGACCCATGTCCCAGGTCGGGTGCGCCAGCGCCTCGGCCGGCGTCACGTTCTCGAGCGATGACCGCGAGCGCCCTCGGAACGGCCCGCCCGAGGCCGTCAGCACGAGTCGCCGGACCTCGGACGCGGAGCCGGATCGGAGCGCCTGCGCGATGGCCGAGTGCTCGGAGTCGACCGGCACGATCTGGCCGGGCCGCGCCCGCTGGCGGACGAGGTCGCCCCCGACGATGAGGCTCTCTTTGTTGGCGAGCGCGAGCGTCGCCCCCGAGTCGAGCGCCGCCAGGGTCGGGGCGAGCCCGACGGACCCGGTGATGCCGTTCAGGACGACGTCGGCCTCGACGTCCCGGACGAGCGCCACCGACTCGTCGGTGCCGAGCGCCACGTGCTCGACCCCGAAGCGGGCCGCCTGCTCGCCGACCAGCTCGCGATTGGTGCCGGCCGAGAGTCCGACGACATCGAACAGGTGCGGGTTCCTCTGGATGACGTCGAGCGCCTGGACGCCGATCGAACCGGTGGACCCGAGGATGGTGATGCGTCGCATGAGGCCACCCTAGGCCCCGCCGCCGACGGGCCGGGAGCCGTCTCGGCGGCCTAGGCGACGGCGAGGATGTCGATCACGAACACCAGGGTGTCGGTGGGCTCGATCTCGGCGCCCGGCTCCCCCGCGTCGCCGTACCCGTCGGCCGGGGGCACGATCACGACGACCTGCGAGCCGACCGTCTGCCCGATCATCGCCTCGGCGAACCCCGACACGACCTGGTCGGTCGAGAACGAGGCGACGCTGCCGCGTCCCCAGCTCTCGTCGAAGACCTCGCCCGTCCGCCAGGTGACCCCCTGGTACTGCACGGTGACGTTCGCCGGATCGGGCACGACCTCGCCGTCGCCCTTCTTCAGCACCTCGATCCGGAGGTCGGTCGGCGGGTCGGCGTCGGGGATGGTCACGGTGGGTCGGCCGTCGTCGGCGAGCGTCACCTCGGGGAAGCCCTCGACGGCGGCCTGGGGCTCGCCCGTGGCGCTCGTCGGCACGAGGGAGAAGGTGTCGACGACGATGACGGCCGCCGGGTTGGGCGCAGCCGTCCCCGGGGTGGCCGGCTGCATGTCCGCGGCGGACGCGACCGTCACGGTGCGCGAACCGGCCCGGGCGCACGAGAGCGCGCCTTCGATCCCCGGGACGTAGAACTGCCCGCTGATGGTCAGCTGCTCACCCGAGTCGCCCGTGTACCCGGCGGTGCTGAGCTCCGCACCGGACTCCGCGTCGAAGACGGTGATCGCCACGCGGACGACGTCGCCGACCTCGGTCGACGGGCCCTTTCCCGCGACGACCACCGTCTGCTGACTCGTCTCGGCGGCCAGCGGCGCGGCGAGCTCGATGGAGGGCTTCTCGCCGAAGCCGCCCGAGACCCGGACGGAGTCGGACTCGGCACCCGGTTCGAGACACGTCGTCGGAGTCGCCGAGACGGAGGGGGCATCGGTCGGCGCCGGGTCGGCGTCGGTCGTGCAGCCCGCCAGCAGCAGCGCGGCGATGGGCACGCACACGAGCGCCGGGACACGACCCCGTCGGAGCCGGGAGGCGCGGGTCGAGGAGGCGCGGGTCGTCTCGGTCGTGTCGGTCACGTCGGTCTCGGACTCACTGTTCGGGTCGGGTCGGGCGGAACGGGCCGACGGGACGCATCACCGCCCCGTCGCGGTCCCGTCAGCCGACCGCGAGGATGTCGATGACGAAGACGAGCGTGTCGGTCGCCGTGAACGCCGCACCCTGCGGCACGTTGTCGCCGTAGCCGTCCGCCGGCGGGATCGACACGATGGTCTGCGAGCCGACGGTCTGACCGACCATGCCCTCGGCGAAGCCCGTGATGACCTGGCCGGTGCCGAAGGTCGCGGGCTCGCCGCGCTGCCAGCTCGAGTCGAACGTCTCGCCGGTCTGCCAGACGACGCCCTCGTACTGCACCGTGACGGTGTCGCCGTCCTGGACGACGGCGCCGTCGCCCTTCTTGAGGACCTCGACCTGCAGGTCGGCCGGCGGGTCGGTCTCGGGCACGGTCACCGTGGGGGCTCCGTCGTCGGCGAGCTCGACCGTCGGGAACCCGGGGGTCGGGTCCTGCGGCTCGCCGGTGGCGCGCAGAGGCGCCTCGGACGTCGCGGTGGCGCTCGGGGCGGGAGCTCCACCGGCGGTGGACTCCTCACCGGCGTCGGTGCCGCCGCACGCGGCGAGCGCGAGGACGAGGACGGGGACGGCGAGCAGGGCGAGGGGACGGCGCATGGGGATCTTCCGGTAGGTGGGGGCGGAAACTGCCGCGGCCGGTGGCGCGCCGCGAGCCTGATCAGTCTGCCGCACCGATCGGTCGGCCGGCTGAGTGCTCAGTCGGTCTGCGCGGAGTCGGCGACCGCGATGCGGGGCTCGTGCCCCACGGGGAACGCCACCGACGAGGCGATGAAGCACTTCCGGGCCGCCTCGGCGTGCAGCTCGAGCGCGCGGTCGACCATCTCGGCGGCGGCCACGGTGACCACGGGGCGCAACGTGACGGAGGTGAACCGCCCGCCGCCGTCGGCGGTCTGCGTCATGCGTCCGACGGCGGCGTCCTCGTAGGCGACGACGACGACCCCGGCGGTCGCGGCGACGTGGAGGTAGCTGAGGAGGTGGCACTGGGCCAGAGCCCCCAGGAGCAGCTCCTCGGGGTTCCAGCGATCCGCATCGCCGTGGAAGGTGCGGTCGGCGGATGCCTCGATGTCGTGCCGCTTGTCGGCGGCGCTCAGCGTGTTGTCCCGCCCGTACGACCGGTACGAGACGGTGCCGACGTCGCGGGCGCCCGTCCAGCGCAGGTCGACGGCGTAGTCGTGGTCGAGCATGGGTCCTCCTCGGTCGGTGCCGACGGTCTCGGTACACTCCCCATCATGACCGACCCGCGCCTCCTCGAGCCATCGTCCGCCGCCCGCCGCCCGCTGACGGTCGACGGGAGCGTCGAGCTGGCCGTGCTGACGCGATCGGGTCTCGACGAGAGCCGTCATCTCGGAGCCGGCGTGGTCGTCGACGCCGCCGGCTCGGTCCTCCGCGAGGTCGGCGACGTGGGCGCGTCCATCTACCCGCGGTCGTGCCTCAAGCCCCTGCAGGCCCTCACGGTCATGCGCTCGGGCGTCGCCCTGAGCGGGCCGCAGGCCGTTCTGGCCACCGCGAGCCACGCCGGCACCGCCGAGCATCTGCAGGTCGTCTCGGCCCTGCTCGAGCGGTCGGGCAGCGGCGAGGAGGACCTGCTCTGCCCGCCCGACTGGCCCGGCGACCGCGCGAGCGCCCGTCGTGCCGAGGGAGCGCGGCGCATGGCCATGAACTGCTCCGGGAAGCACGCGGCGTTCCTCCTCGCGTGCGCCGAGAACGGCTGGGACCCGACGAACTACACCGATCTCGACCACCCGCTGCAGCGGGCGGCGCGCGAGACCGTCGCCGAGTTCACCGGCGAGCGGATCGATCACGCGGGGGTCGACGGATGCGGCGCACCGGTGTTCGACACGACCATCACCGGGCTCGCGCGAGCGGTGGCGACCGTCGCGGGTGCGGCCGGCGCGCTCGGAGCGACTTCCGGCGCCCCGACCGCCGTGGACCCGGACGCTCGCGCCCTCGTCGAGGCGGTGCTGGCGGACGCGTGGGCCATCGACGGCCCGGGGCGGGCGAACACGGTCGCGATCGACGAGCTGGGCGTGTTCGCCAAGCTCGGTGCCGAGGGCGTGCTTGTCATGGGCACGGTGGACGGCATCGGGACGGCCGTCAAGATGCTCGACGGGAACCTCCGGGCCGCGACGATGGTGGCGCTGCATCTCCTCGTCGGTCAGGGCGCGGTCGACGCGGACGCGGCGGAGGCCGTCGTCGAGGCGACCCGCGAGCGCGTGCTGGGTGCGGGACGCGACGTGGGACGCATCCGGCTCTCCGACGAGCTGGTGGGCCGGCGGGGCTGACGCTCAGGCCGCGCCCGGGCATCACGCGGGTCGTCGGTCGACGACGTCGAGCACGGACACGTAGTCGAGGTCGACGGGCACGCGACACGGTCGCCCGGCTCGTCGCGTCACCTCGGCCGAGGCGTCGAGGGCGATCTCGATGATCACGTCGGCGCCGCTCACGGCGTCGAGGTCCGCCGCGTACATCACCTCCAGCCGGTCGGCCCGCGAGCGCCGCGCCTGCAGCAGGTACCCCGAGGCGGCTGCACGGGCGAGCGGGACGGGCCCGACGACGCCGACGAGACCGCGCGCCTCGACGCAGAGCGGCGCGTCGTCGAGGACCGACGCCGCGGCGGAGAGTCGAGCGCGGGCCGCCTCGGCCTCGACGTCGACGCCACCTCGCCCGTCACGACCCTCGCTCGCCTCGGGCGCCCGGATCGGCAGCGGCACGACCGCACTCGCGACCTCGCCCCGGCCGAGCACGAGCTGGGGGCCGGCCGAGGAGGCGCGGGTCGTCAGCGCACCGGACGTCGCGTCGGTACGCGCCCGAGCGGCCCTGGCCACCGCCGCGCTGCCGGGGAACCGGCTGCGCAGCTCCGCCCGTTCTCGTCGGTGGAGGTCGTGCAGAGTCGTCGCGGTCGCCCGCATGTCGTCGTCGAACCGACGCCGCTCACGACGGGCCCGTGACGGCGAGCCGACCAGGCCGTCGATGCCCCAGAGGGCGAGGATCGCGCAGACGACGCCGAGCGCCGCCGTCATGGCCTGGGCGGCCGAGCCCGACCAGAGCGCGGTGCCCACGACCGAGGCGAGGGCGGCGGCAGCGGCGCTGGCCACCGGGGGCGACCGGGTCGCCGGCGCACGCGGGACGACCGGGAGCTGGATCGTGAGACGGGGCGGGGGTTCGGCGGACGACATGACCCCAGGACATCAGGGTCGGTCGTCGAGCGGACGTCGTCGGCGGCTTCGTGGGGATGATCCCCGGCCGCTCGCGATCGGGGAGGAGGGATGGGAGCCGGACGACCCGTCCGCGACGACGGACCGCCGGCGACGGAGGCCTCAGCCCACGACGAAGTACTGCTCGCCGATGTCCACTCGACTCCCCCGAGCGACCCTCACCCGTGTGCCGGGCTCGAGACGCCGTGCGCGCTGATCGCGGGGCCGCACGATCGTGCCGTTTCCCGACCACCGATCGCTGAGCCAGAGGTGCCCGTCGTCCTGACCGAACTCGAGATGGGTCTTCGAGACCGAGCGCCCCGGATCGACGATGCGGATCAGCTGATCGAAGCGCTCACCGGGCTGCGGGGTCGGCGCCCGGCCGACGAGCCCGGTCCCGTCGACGGTGAAGCTCTCACCGGTGCTGAACTGGAGCACGAAGGGAGCGCCGACGGGGCCGCGTCGCACGATCCGCGTCTCATCGACGTCGTCCTCGTCGGTCGCCGCCGCCGCCGTCTGCGCCCGGGACGGCCACGCCGGCTCGGGAAGAGGCGGCAGGTCGGGCAGCTCCCGAGCCTCCACCTGGGGTGCAGGCTCGGAGGACGTCGCGTCGTCGGGCGCGTCGTCGGGAGGCACGTCGTCGGGCGCGTCCTCTGGCGACACGACGCCCGGCGACGACTCGTGGCGCCTCAGGGGGCCTCCGTGGTCGGCGTTCGGCATGACGTCCGCCGCGCTGACGTCGCCCTCCGCCCGGTCGCCGTGTTCCGCCGCCTGCTGCCGGAGGAAGGGGACGATGGGCCCCGTGAACGAGAGGGCGACGGACTGGACGACCGCTCCGCAGACACCGCAGAAGATGTCGTCCTCGTGGACCTCGGCACCGCACTGGGTGCAGCGCTCGGCCTGACCGGCCGTACCGGGCTCGACGAGCGGGACGGGAGCGTCCTCGGAGTCGTCTCGCGGTTCGGTCGAATCCCTGATCGGCTCGACACGGACGGTGTCCCCGGGACCCGGCGCGGGGACGACGGCACGGGACCGGTCGCGAGCCGGTCCGGCTTCCTCCCCGACATCGGAACGGCTCGCGCCGTCCGCCCGGTCGTCGGCGGCACTGCCGCCGGTCGCGGGATGACCGTCGGCGGCTCCGTCCGAGTCGTCGTCGGGTCGCATCCCCGCGGTGCCCTGCCCGGTCGGCTCGACCACGGGCTCGGGCTCGGGCTCGGGCTCGGGCTCGGGCTCGGGCTCGGCGCCAGGATGCTCAACGACGACGGGCAGTTCGCCCGAGGAGGAATCGCCCCCGACCGGGCCGGCCGATGTGATCGGCGTCAGCGAGGCCGTCCAGAGCGGAGCCGAGGAGGGTCGCCGACCGTCCTCTCTCGTCGTGGTCGGTTCGCGGAGCGGCGCCGGAGACGGTCGCGGCACCTCGGGCACCGCCGGAGCCGACTCGACGACGGGAGCGAGCTCCACGTCGCCGACGCCGACCGATGCCTCGGGCGTGCGCCCGAGCCGTGACGCGGACTCGGCACTCGGGGGTGATGCCTCCGACGCGCCATCGTGCGAGTCCCCCGCCCAGGCCGGGGGCGCATCGAGTCGCGGCACCGGATCCGGGTCGTCCGTCGAGGGCCCGGCGGACGGCTCTCGGACCCACCACGGCCGCTCCGAGGAGGACCGCGCATCGCGACGCGGAGGCCAGGCGGGCGCCGCGGGTTCCCTCGGCTCCGCGGAGCGGGAGGCCTCGGGTGCCGAGGTGTCGACCCCGGAGAGTGTCCGACCGCACTCGCCGCAGATCATCGCACCGACGGGCAACGGACTGGCACAGGTGGGGCACTGCATGCGGAAGGGACCTCTAGCGTTCGGGACGTGTCCCGCCATGGTAACGGCGGAGTGAACGCAACGAGACCGCCGCCCTCGCACGCTGCCATCTCGTCTTCCCGGACCCGAGCGCCCTCCGCATGTCGGAGACGGCGCTCCAGACGCGATCGGCGTCGTCCGACGCCGGTCCGCCCGGGGCGAAGGTCGCCCGATCGGCGACCCGCGCGAGCACGGCCGGCCGGGAGCCCCCGACGATCGCCGCGAACTCGCCGCGCGTGGCGGCGGCGGGCGTCTCGACGCCGTGATCCACCGCGGCATCTCGGAACTCCTGCCAGCCGCCGACGATGCGGGACGTCGGATCGGGGTGCCGCATCCTCCTCCGCCGACGCCGGGCCTTCGCGGCGACGATCGCCAGGAACGGCGATGCCACCAGGGCCAGCACGACGGCGCCGACCCCGACCGCGCGGAGCACGAGCCGAGCCACGGCCAGCCACGCCGCGGGGGCCTCCGGGGACTCCTGGTCGGCCTGCGGAGGCGTCTGCTCGTCTCTCAGCTGGGGTTCGTCCGGCGGGGGCTGCACGACCGACTCCGGCCTCTGGAGGCGGTTCGGGTCGAGGAGTCGATCATCGGGGATGGGGCGCTCGTCGGGGACGGGATCGATCGCGACCCAGCCGTACTCGGCCGTGTCCACCTCGATCCACGCCGTGACGTCGCCGCCCCGGACGGCGACCGCCTCCGTCCCCGCGGAGGCGGCCTCCGGGACGAAGCCCATGACCACGCGCGCGGGGAAACCGAGCTCGCCGGCCATCAACGCGGCCGCGGCCGCGTACTGCTCCGCGTCGCCGATCATCACCGGATCCGTGAAGAGCTCCGCCAGCCGGTCGGCCCCGTGTCCCGACCGGCTGGCCGGCTCGTCGGAGGAGACGCCGTGACTGATGTAGCCGTCTTCGCGGATCGCCCCGAGAGCCGCCTGGAGACGAGCCCCCGGGCCCTCCACTCCGCGGACGTCGCCTGCGAGCGAGTCGATCAGCTCGGTGGGCACCGCCTGGGCCGCCGGGACGGTCGCAGCACCGGGCGTCACCGTCTCGAGGGCCTCGGCCGTGG
The DNA here is from genome assembly GCF_001422285.1 of Frigoribacterium sp. Leaf263. Lineage (GTDB taxonomy): Bacteria > Actinomycetota > Actinomycetes > Actinomycetales > Microbacteriaceae > Frigoribacterium. Next base: position 512,120 of record NZ_LMMO01000003.1, on the reverse strand, counting down.
GCTGCGGCGCCAGCACGGCGTCGATGCGGTACGAGTCGCCGGCATCGAGGCCCCCGTCGACCGCCGCGGTGCCGCTGACGTCGTTGTAGACGAAGCCGGAGCGGAGGGTCGAGGCGTCCGACCCGTCGAAGGCGATCGATCGGAGCCTGCCGACGGTCGGCAGCCAGACTCCCTCGTACGATCCGACCTCGACCGACAGGGTGGTCGCCGTACCCGGCGACGCGCTCTGGTCGACACTCGCGGGGACGCGGTCGAAGGTGCCGGATTCGCTCGAGACCTCGGCGCTCCCGACGGTGTACGCGACGCCGTCGTACGTGTCGAGGGTCGCGAGGCGGAGGAGAGCACCCTCCTCCAGTCCGCTGACGGAGAAGAGCGTCTCGTCCACGGCGGGCTCCTGCTCGTAGACCCGGAGTCGGGTCAGCGGACTGACGAGACGCCGCGGGTCGAAGGGGGCCTCGACGATCGAGCGGGCGACCGTCCGCGGCGACGACGGCGGAGCCGCCTCGACGACCGCGGCGGCCGCCGCGCCGGCGACCAGGAGCGTGACGATCGTGCCGGCGACGGCGCGCACGGCGACGGCCCGGTGACCCGACGTCCGGACGGATCGCGCGCCTCCTTCGAGAGAGAGGACGGCCTGACGTCGGCGGTGCAGACGCCACCCGAGGGACCAGACCACGGCGGCGACGACGAGAGCGACGCCCGTGAGGGTCGGCACCCAGGCGTCCTCGGGCCCGAGCACGATGCCGGCCAGGAAGACCACGACGGGGGCGACGACGGCGACCTCCCCTCGACGGGATCGGAGTGCCACGCTGAGACCGACGACCGTCGCGAGCAGGAGGAGGACGAACGCCGGGACCAGCAGCGCCTCGTAGCTGCCGACGGGCAGCGTGATCGTGACGAGGCGCTTCCAGCCGAGGGCGGTCGCCGCCACCAGCTCCGCCAGACCCGTCGCGGTCGGGAGCACCCCGGAAGCGGCCTCGCTCGGGACCGCCAGCGGGACGCCGAGCAGGAGGAAGACGGCGATCGTCGCGACGAGGACCGCGAAGCTCGACGATCGGAGGACGGCGCCGGCGATGGCGATCACCGTCCCGACGGCCACGGTGACGACGACGAGCAGGACGAACTCCCGGCTCCGATAGACGGGCCACAGCGTGGAGGCGGCGACCAGGGTCATCACGGCGTACGACGAGGTGACGGACGCCACGAAGGAGGCGCGCGGTCGTGTCCCCGGACGCTCCGGCGTCCGTCGCCCGGCCTGCCGGACGGGGTTCTCGCCCTGACTCACGACGCCGCCGCCCGCGCCAGGGACTGGCGGAGATCGTCGAGGTAGCCGATGGTCAGAACCGTCAGATCGGCGAGTCGGCGGACCCCGGGCGCGCCGTCGGGGTCGCAGACGATCGCGACGACCTCGACCCCGAGCGGCAGGTGCAGGGCGGCGGAGCGCAGCGCCGACAGGGTCGTGGTCGACCCCACGACGAGGAACGCCACGGAGACGCCGGTCACCTGACCGCCGGTCACCCGTGCCACGTCGGCGATGGTCAGCGCCGAGTCGGCCCGCTCGACCACGGCGAGGCCGTCGAGCAGGCGCGTCCGGGTCACGGTGTCCAACGTCAGCACGGCCAGCGTCTTGCGTCTCGCGAAGTCGGGGGTGCGTTCGCCCACCACCACCGTGAGATCGCGGCCGTCGCCGATCGCCCGCCCGCCGAGGGAGCCGACCACGCTCACGGCGAGCTCGAACTCGTCGTCGGCGGCGAAGTCCGCCCGCGCCAGGCTCAAGGCGACGACCAGGTGCGACCGACGGCTCTGCTCGAACTGGCGGACCATGTAGGCGCCCGTCTTGGCGGTGGACCGCCAGTGGATGTGGCGCCGCTCGTCTCCGGGAACGTAGTCGCGGATCGCATGGAACGAGAGGTCGTCGGGGGCGAGGTCCCGAGTCGGGCTGCCCTCGAGATCGCGGACGAAGCCCGTGCTGGTGCTCGGGATCCCGATCGTCGCGGGATGCACGACGACCTCGCGAGGCGTCGTCCACTCGACCACTCGGCGGACGAGCCCGACGGCGTCGCCCCTGACCGTCCGGGCCGGACCGATCCGCATCACGCCCCGCCGATCCGTCGGGACCGGAAAGGACTCGGTGACGGTGTCACCCGGCCGGATCCCCGGCAGCTGGACCTCCAGGAGCCCCTCCGCGACGGGGAGCTCGACCCTCACGCCGAGGAGGCGACGCCGGGTCGGATTCGCGACCCGCACCTCCCCCGTCGCCGACTGCCCCACGGCCACGCGGTCGTGCGGGAGGTCGACCGTGATCTCGGCGGCGGAACGGCCGACCAGGAAGACGGCGGCGAACAGCATCATCGCGAGAGCCGCGACGGCGATCGCGAGCAGCTCGACCCACCCGAGCACGTACCCTCCGACGAGGCCGACGGGCACGACGAGCAGGACCGTCCAGCCGAGCGGGGTCACGATCGCCGAGGCGGACCGGCGTGCGGTGGCGAGTCCGCGACGGACGGCGGCCAGCGTCTTCACCAGGACGACGAGCAGATCGGCCAGCGGCCCGGTGCGGTCGCCGACGAGGCGCGCGCGGACATTGGTCGGACCCGCCGTCCCGGTCGGGAACCGGGCGTCGGTCTTCGTGTCGGCACGCCTGTGACGGTCGTCGGCTGAGAGGGGCGCGCTCACACGGCGGACCGTTCGGCCGGCGGCGGCGTCTCGAGCAGGAGCTGCGCGACGACGCTCGCCGGGGTCACCCCGTCGAACTCGGCTTCGGGGTCGAGCACGATGCGGTGCGCGAGGACCGGTCCGGCGAGCGCCTTGACGTCGTCGGGGACGACGTAGTGCCGCCCCAGCGAGGCCGCGTAGGTCTTCGCGCAGCGGACCAGGGCCAGGGCGCCCCGGACGCTGACGCCGAGGCGCACCTCGTCGGCCGTGCGCGTGGCCTCGACCAGTCGCGCCACGTAGTCGTTGATGCTCGGTTCGACGTGCACCGTCCGCGCCAGGACCGCCATCTCGGTCACGACGTCGGCTCGGACGACGGCGGGGATCGTCCCGTCGTGCACCCGGGTCGCCGCACCCGCGAGGATGCGCACCATCGCGGCGTGGTCCGGGTAGCCGATGGAGGTCTTCATGATGAAGCGATCGAGCTGCGCCTCGGGGAGCCGGTAGGTGCCGGCCTGCTCGACGGGGTTCTGCGTCGCGATGACCATGAAGGGACGACCGACGTCGTGACTCACGCCGTCGACGGTGACCCGCCCCTCCTCCATGACCTCGAGGAGGGCCGACTGCGTCTTCGGGCTCGCTCGGTTGATCTCGTCGGCCAGCACGACATGGGCGAAGATCGGACCGCGGTGGAACTCGAACTCGCCTCGCCTCTGGTCGTAGACGCTGACGCCGGTGATGTCGCCGGGCAGCAGGTCGGGGGTGAACTGGATCCGGCTGCTGGTGCCCTGGACGGTCTGCGCGATGGCCCGGGCGAGGGACGTCTTGCCCGTGCCGGGGAAGTCCTCGAGGAGGAGATGGCCTTCGCTGAGCATCGCCGTGAACGAGAGCCGCACCACGAAGGACTTCCCGAGCAGCACCTGATCGACACCGGCGACCAGGCGCCCGAACACATCGGAGAACCAGGAGGCCTGCTCGGGGGTCATGCTCATTCGATCGATCGCTCTCTGGTCAGGGGGTGGGGCCGGTCGAGTCCGGTTCCGGGTCGGGTGCGGGGTCGCAGACCCCGGTCGCGCCGCCGGGATCGGTGTGCACCCCCGCGACCGTGGCCTTGACCGACACCGACGCGGCGCCGGCGGGGACGATCCCCGTCAGCTCCGTCGACCTGCCGACGGGCGCCCCGGCTGCTCCGTCGGCGGATGCCGGACCGAAGTAGGTCACCTCCACGGACGTTACGGGCGAACCGGCGTTGCGCGGAGCCGACGCACCGAGGCGGGCTCCGACCGTGCACGACGCGACGACCGCCCGCGTGTCGACGGGGACGACGGTCGCCGGGCTCGAGACCGGACCGCACTCGTTCCTCGTCTGACCCGCCCGACAGGCCTGGAGCGTGAGCGTGATCGGGACCCCGAAGCCGTTGTCGTCGTCGACGAATCCACCCTCCGTCACGGTCCGCCAGGCCCCGTCGCCCACGCGGTACTGGTAGAAGTCGACCGCACCCGTGGCGGCGAGCCCCTGGACGCGGGCCTTGAACTGCCCGTCCGGGCCGCGGTACTCCACGCCCCAGGTGCCGCCGGCGCGACCCGGAGGAGTGACGGACTCGGCTGCGGCTCCTGCGCTCGAGCAGAAGACGCCGTTCGACGCCACCACGGTGTAGGTGTAACCGGCATCGCGCTCGGGCGTCTCGCTGTACGTCGTCGACGAGAGTCCGGATGCCACCCGGGTGCCCGTCGCCGCGCAGCCGGTGACGGTCGACCCCGTCGGCGATCGGTAGACGTCGTAGCGGGGCGCCGATCCCCCGGCCGTGGCCGGTGCCGTCCACGAGATCGAGATCTGGTTGCGCGTCGCCCCCGCCCGGACGGAGAAGGCACCGGGGACGCCGACGGCCGTGGCGCGCACGGCGCTGCTGCGGGACCAGTCGGTCGAGCTCGTCACCTGCGCACGGTTCGAGGCGAAGACCCGGACGTCGTAGCGACCGCCGGGCACGAGCCCGGCGACGGTCGTCGACGTCGAGGGGGTGGACTGGACGCCGGGCGCGCCGCTGCCGGCGATCTCCACCGAGTACCCCGTCACGGCCGTCCCCCCGGCGGGGCGCGGGACGGCGGACCAACTGACGTCGAGAGCGCCCGGCGTCGTCGCGGAGGGGAGCACCTGCACGTTCGCGGGCGCCGCCGGGACGAAGTCCGCACGGTAGGGCTCGCTCGCCGCGCTGGGCTCGCTCGTTCCGACGGCGTTGGCGGCCACGACCGAGAAGCGGAACGTCTGCTCGGGATCGAGATCGGTGAGCGTGCACACCGTCGACAGGCCGCAATCCCGTGAATAGGTCGTGCCGGCCGAGCCCACGCCGTCGATCCGGAAGCCGCGCAACGGCGAGTTGTTCGCGACGGGGGCGGCGTACGAGAGGGTCAGCTGCCCTCCCGTGAAGCCCCCGATGCGGACCGGCGCGACGGGAGTGCCGGGGACGTCCTGGACGGAGATCGTCACGTTGCCCCAGACGGCTCTCGACGGATCGCCGGTGGCATCCACGACCTGGTACTGGACGTTCGCGTCGACGGGCGCCGCCGAGTCGCTCACGGACACGGACAGGGTGCCGCCGTCGGCGCTCGGTGTGACCGAGACGCCTGCCGGGAGGGCCGAGCCGCTCAGACCGCGGATGCCCGACACCCGCAGCCTCTGGCCGGGGAACGGGTTCCGGGCCTGGTCGTTGGCCAGCACGTCGAGGGAGGCGCTCCGCCCCCTGGCGACCACGACCGAGTCCGGCGCCGGAGCCACGAGGGGTCGAGTCGAACCGACGACGGCCAGCCGCACCGCGCCTCCTCGGCCCGTCGCTGCCGCGTCCGCCACCGTGACGGGCAGCGTGCGCGTGGTGCCCTTCGACGTCGACGCGCCCGCCGTCACCGTCAGCTCCCGACCCGAGAGGTCGAAGGAGAATCCCTGGCCCGACGGCCGCCCCAGGGCGAAGCGGAGTTCGTCGAGGTCGTCGGGATAGGGGTAGGTGGTGAGCCTCGCGAGGTCGATGGTGCGCGACTGCCCGGGCTCGAGGTCGAGAGAGGTCCCGGTGAAGACGGGAGGCTGGTTCTCGCGAGGCGTCACCGTGATGGGCAGGACGAGCGTGGAGGTCCGGCCGTCCGGGTCGTCCGCGGAGCGTCCGTCCGTGACCTCGAACGAGAGGGAGGCCACTCCGAAGAAGAGATCCGCCGAGGTGAACCGCAGAGTGGTGTCGTCGACCACGAGGTCGTCGCCGTTCGCGTGGGTGGCCCGTACGGAGCCGGAGTCGGTCAAGCGCACACCGCGGTCGCCCGCGGCTATGACGTAGTCGTCGAGGTCGATGTCGACGGGGGTCTCGCTGACGACCGTGATGGAGGGCGCGGATCGATCGAGTTGCGGCAGCGCGTCATCGAAGCCGGGCACGCGGATGAAGGCGAGGGCCCTGACCGTGGGATCGTCCGGATGGGCGACCCAGAACGGGATGATCTGAGCGGCGTCGGTCACGGTGACCCGGATGCGCCGCTGGTCGGTCACGGTCGCCGTGTCGCCGTAGCCGGGCTCGAGCCCGAGTCCCGAACGGGACACGGGACCGTCGGCGGAGAAGACGTTCGCCAGCACGTCGACGTCGACCGTCGACCGCCCCCGGATGTCACGGAGATCGAGCACCGTGTCGTCCACCAGCGGAGGCGTCAGCGCGGCGTCGGGATCGACCGTGACGGTCACGAAGCTCGAGCTGGTGCCGCCTCGGGCGTTCTCGACCGTGTAGACCACCCCGTAGCGCCCCGGTGTCGTCGGCGGCGTGACGGACACCAGCTCACCGTCGACGATCTCGGCGCTCACCTCCTCGCCTGCGGTCTCCACGCCCGTCACCGACAGGTCGCCCCCATCAGGATCCGAGTCGTTGTCGAGCACCCGCACGGCGATCGATCCACCGGGGCGCATGCTGACGTCGTCCTCGATCGCCACCGGAGAGCGCGATCCCTCGGCTGGAGCCGAGATGCCGATGCGCACCGTCCCGGTGGCCCTCGCGCCGAGGGCGTCGACGACGGAGTACTCGAACGAGTCCGTTCCGGCCGAGTAGGGCCCCGCCTCGTAGTCGAGGCGATCAGCGCCCGACATCGTGACCGCTCCCTTCTCCGGGTTGCTGCCCACGCCGACGAGCTGCACGCTGTCGCCGTCCGGGTCGATGCCGTCGAGCGGGACGGCGAGCCGGACGGTCTCGCCGGTCACCACCCGCGCCGTCACCGTCTCGGGAACCGGGGAGGCGTTCGTCGCGGCGTCGATCTCGCGCACCGTGATCGTGATCTGGGCATCCGCGGTCTGACCGTCCTCGCCGACGGCGGTGTAGACGGCCGTCACGATCCCGGGGGTCGTCGGGGCGAGGTACCGGAGTCGATCTCCGGAGGCGAAGAGCAATCCCCCTCCTGCCGGGACGTCCCTCCGCAGGTCGTGCGCGAGCGAGACGTCGTCGCCATCGGGCTGCTCGTCGTTGGCCAGGACGTCGATGTCGACGACGTCACCGACCCTCACCGTCGCCTGGTCGTCCGTCGCGACCGGCGGCTGCGTCTGCTGGCGGCGCGGGATCTCCACGACCGTGACGCTCCCGACGGCCGACGCCAGGCCGTTCGTGACCGTGTAGGAGAAATCGACCGGTCCGTCGTCGAGGGGGCCGGTGAGGGTCACGCGGACGAACCGCTGGTCGAGGGTCTCGACTCGCAGTCCGCTCGACGGCTGCACGCCGGAGGTGGCGGTCACCAGCAGGACGTTCCCGGCCGGGTCGCGGTCGGTCGCCGCGATGTCGACGGTCTGGCTGCTCAGGGTCTCGACGAACACCGTCTTGGGAGTCGTCACCGGGGGGCTGTTCACGTCGGGCGGCGTCTGCACCTCGACCCGGATCGTGCCGGTGGCCGTCTGATCGCCGTCGGTGACCGTGTACTCCAGGTTGTGAGTCCGGACCTCGTCGCTGCTGAAGAGGAAGGTCCCCGCGTCGTAGCTCGCCGCGATGTCGGTGCCGTCCTGCTGCGGCACGCTGTTGAGCGTCACCGGCCCCGTGCCCCCGTGCGCGTACACCAGGGGTCGCACGGTCGTCTGCTGACCCGCGTAGGCCTGGACGGCGAACGAGTCCGCCGTCAACGGAGTGTCGCCCGGGGGCGAGACCGTGATCCGCAGGAGGCCGTTCGACTCGGAGCGCCCGTCGGAGACCGTCAGTGCCACCTCGATCGTCGCCGGCCCCTCACCGGCGTCCTGATAGACCACGTCGCCGTCGGGGGTGAACGACACCCGGTCGGCGGCCGAGGCGGAGGTCAGGTAGAAGGCGTCGCCGTCCGGATCCACCCAGTCGCCCAGGACCGGCGTCGTGACGCGCCCTGCGGACGCCACCTCGACGGTGGACTGCCGGACCTGCACCGGCGCTCGGTTGTCGTCGGCGGTCGCCACGTCGATGGTCACGGTCGCGGTGTCCTGTCCGCCGCGGCCGTCGGAGATCGTGTAGTCGAACGTGACCGGCCCGGTCGCTTCGCGGCTCAGGGTCAGGAGGAGCCGCTGTCGATCGCCGACGACGTCCAGTCGACCGATCGACCGGTCGAAGCCCGAGACCTCGTCGATGATCAACGGATCCCCGTTCGGGTCGGAGTCGTTCAGGAGGACGGCCAGGGTCGTCGCCCGGCCGGGGCGTGCCCCCAGAGCGTCGTCGACGGCGACCGGGGCCTTCTGATCGGGGTCGAGCTCGAGGGTGTCGTCTCCGACGTCGTCCTCATCGTCCTGGGGCCGGTCGTCCTTCTCGAGCAGATCGTCCCAGTTGTCGATGAGGCGGCCGTCCGACTGGACGGCCCAGCTGCGTCCGCTGACCGGATCGTTCAGCACCGCCCGACGACCGTTGAGCTGATAGGTCGGCTCGGCATCGCGGGGCATGCCCTCGAGCTCGCTGAGACCTCCTCGCGCCGACGAGCAGGAGCTCCACTCGCCCCCGTCCGACCAGGCCGCCCGGGCGCAGCCGTCGACGACGACCGGGCGCGCAGGCACCCCGGACCGGTCAGCGACGGGCTCGGAGACCCGGCCTCCGGCGAACGCCACCGAGAGCAGACCGGCGGAGGTGCCCACCATGACCGAGTCGCCGCCGGCGCTGCTCCGCTGCAGCGCGAGACCGCCGTCCGGTGTGGTGGGCAGGTCGACGACCCGACCGTCGACGAACAATTCGCCCGTCAGCGTGTCGAGGAGGACCCGATGGGGGCCGACGGACGCCACCTGGTACGGCCCCTCCCCCGTCGTCGCCACGGGCTCGGACGAGACGACGTCCAAGCCCCCGGTGCCGTCGATGGTCGACAGCGTCCGGTTCGCCGCCGAGAACGCCACGACCACTCCCGCCGGCGTCGAGTCGACGACGACGTCGCGGCCGAGGCTCAGCTCCGCCGGCGCGTCCGTGGAGAACGAGGCGAGCTCGGATGACGGCGTCGACCACAGGTCCCCCGTGCCGCCCGACACGACGACGGCCCGGCCGGGGGCGAGGAGCACCTCGGGCCGCTCAGGCGGCAGCGGCGTGCTGACGTCGGCCGTCGCGGTGGCGGGGTCGACCACACCCACCGTCGCGGTCGTCCGATCGACGAGCACGACGGCGTCGCCGTTCTGCTCGACCGCGATGTCGGACCCCTGGCTCCGCACCGCGGTGTTCAGCTCGCCGACATCCGGATTGGCGCGACCGATGGCGGAGCGCGAGCCGTTGGCCACCCAGACGGTGCCGTCGTCGAGATCGACACGCCGCTGCTCGTAGCCCCCGCTGACCACGGAGACCCCTGCGACCAGACCCACGATGAGGACGCTGCTCAACGCCGTCGCCGTCTTCGACCGGTTGACCCGGACCCAGTCGACGATGCGGCTCATCCGCCGACCCCGGACGCGCACGCCTCGGCGCTCGGCGGGCCCGTCCGCCCGTCCCGATTGACGCTGACCGTGACGCAGACCTGAGCACGGCCGTCGGCGTCGCCGACGACGAAGCGCGACGCGGTCTGCTGGCTCGTGTCGCCGCCCGCCGCCGTGTCGGTGACGATGACGTAGGTGTCACCGGCCAGCAGGCCCGGGTCGTCCCATTCGAAGAGGACGGAGCCGTCGTCACGTGTCGCCACGACGTCGGTGACCCGCGGGATCTCGTCGGGATCGGAACGGACGAGCACCAGGGTCCCCGCTGCTCCGAGGCCGATGACGACCACCGCCGCCGCCACGAGCAGCCACACGGCGGCCAGGCCGGCGCCACTGCGAAGCGGTCGACGTCGGGACGAGCCGGTGCCGCGAGGCAGGGCTCGGCCGCCGATGGTCCCCGTCCCGTGGACGGCCTCGGCCTGAGCCGCGGTCACCCGACGACGACGACGACGTCGACTCGCCGAACCGGCGGGAGCAGCCCCCCGCAGGCGCGTCCGGTCCTCGAGATCGGCCACCGTCGCCAGCGCCCAGTCGTCCACGGCGACCTCGATCGGCGTCGGCGAGACGCCGAGCTCGTTCTCGACCTGCTGCAGTTCGCGGATGAGCTCGAGGACGCTCGAGGGACGGTGCTCGGCACGCCGTGACATCGCCCTCGCGAGGACGCGTTCGAGGCTCGGGGGGACGTCCGTCCGCCCCGTGGGCGCCAGGCGGGCCTTGTCGATGCGGCCGATGAGGTCCGACGCGGTGTTCTTCTCGCTGCCGAGGATCTCGAAGGGGCTGCGGCCGGCCAGAAGCGAGTAGACCGTGGCGCCGAGGGACCAGACCTCGGACTCGATCGTGCCGCCCGTCTCGTCCAGGAGCACCTCGGGCGCCGACCAGGGGATCGACATCCCCACCACGTCGTTCGGCTGGCTCTCGCCGAGCGAGGCGGCGATGCCGAAGTCGGACAGGACGGGATGGCCGTAGGCGGTCATGAGGATGTTCGAGGGCTTGATGTCACGATGCAGGACACCCTGACGGTGAGCCGTCTCGACGGCGCTGCCGATCTTGACGCCGATGCGGAGGACGTCGGCGACGGGGATGCGGTCGTGCCGGTACCGCTCGCTGAGCGACGACGAGCAGAGCTCCATGACGAGATACGGTCTGCCGTCGGCGGAGACGCTCGCCTGGTAGACGGTGAGGATGGAGGGATGCGAGCTCAACTGGGCCATGAGATTCGCCTCGGCCTGGAACATGTGCCGGACCTGATCGTCGACGACCTCGCTCAGCATCACCTTCACCGCCACCTGGCGCCGGGGCATGTTCTGCTCGTAGAGGAACACGTCGGCGAAACCGCCGGACCCGAGCACGCGGACGGGGCTGAAACCGGGCAGCACAGGAGGCTGGGACGGCAGTCGTCGTGCCACGTCGCCCTCCTGGAAGGTCAGCCGGATGTCACTCGTCGGGTCGGTCCGACGTCATGTCGGCGCGATCGATTGTAAGTGGACCGGTCGGGCGTTGTGCCCCGGTCGACGCGTCCGGGGGACAGAGCCGGCTCCCCCATTTAAGGGGAGGGAGGACGCCGTCCTGCTGTCAGTCCTCCGAGGTGACGTGCGGGCCCGTCGCGGATCGGACGTCGACCACGACGGCCGTGACGTTGTCGCGGCCGCCGGCCTCCACCGCGGCGTCGACGAGCGCGGTGGCCGCTCGCAGCGAAACGTCCGTCTGCGCGAGGATCTCCTCGATGCGAGCCGTCGAGAGCTCCTTCGTGAGACCGTCGGAGCAGGCCAGGAGGCGCAGTCCCGTCAGAGCGGGGACCCGCCAGTAGTCGGGGCTCTGCTCGGTGTCGAACCCGACGGCGCGGGTGATGACGTTGCTGTCGGGGTGCCCTTCGGCGTCCTCCGCGCGGAGCAGACCGGCGTCCACCATCTCCTGGACGACGGAGTGGTCGATGGTGACCTGGTGCAGCACGCCCTCGTGCACGAGGTACACGCGGGAGTCGCCCACGTTGAAGACCGTGAACTCGAAGCCCTCGTCCCCGTGGGACAGGACGGCGCCCGTTGCGGTCGTCCCGACGCCCGACTCGGTCCCCTCGGCGGCGACGGCGATGTCGGCGGTCGCGCGGCGGAGTGCCTCCTCGAGGCCCTCGGTCGTCACCGTCGTCTCCGTCGCCCCCTCGCGCATCCGCCGGACGACGGCGTCGCTGGCCACGTCGCCTGCGCTGTGGCCGCCCATGCCGTCGGCCACGACGAAGAACGGGGACTCGGCGAGGAAGCTGTCCTCGTTGTGAGCGCGCCTGCGGCCCACGTCGGTGACACCGGCCCAGTCGAGGACGATCGAGTCGTCGCCGAGGGTCACGGTGTGGGCGGTCGTCGAACGGCCGAGCTCTGTCACGTGTGGTTTTCTTCCTGAACGGTCGAACGGGTGGGGGCGAGGATCTCGAGCATGTTGCCGTCGCCTAGGTCAACTATCGTGCCTGCGAGGGCCACGGTCGACTCGCCTTGCCGCAGTTTCACGGGAACGCGGCCCGGAGACCTCACGATCGTCCCGTTGGTCGAGCGCAGGTCGGTGACGACGACCACGTCGCCGTCCTGCCGCAGCTCGACGTGGCTGCTCGAGACCTCCTGGGTCGGCGACGGGACGGCGACGAGCGACGGCGGCACGCCGAGCACGACCCGCGGCGCCGTGGGGCGTCGCCCGACGACCACCGGACGGTCGAGGCGATGCACGTCGGCCCCCACCCGGACCCGGGACCACCGGCGTGGCGGCACCTGCTGATGCCGACCGGCCGTCGTCCGTCCGGTCGCCGCCGCCTCGGCGCGCAGCACCGTGTCCTCCGGTCGACCGGCCACGGTCGCATCGACGTCATCGACGTGATGCCGGTCGTCCTCGTCCCCCACGTCATCGTGACCCACGCGTCCATCCTTCCGTCGAGTGGCCGAGGAGGCGCGGGGCGCCCCGTCCGCAACGCTAGCGTCGTCCACGCCTCGCGTCGTCTCCTCCACCGATGTCCCCTGCGCCGCACCGTCCACACCCCCCGACGGCCCCCGCCCCCGCACCGGATCCGCCTCGTACCGTGTCGCCATGCCTGACCTCGTCCTCGTGCCTCCGCTCCCGCCGGAGGACGAGTCCGACGTCGACGACCTCGGCTTCGTCCGACTCGACAGCCCCATCGGGCGGATCGAGATCATCACCCGGCACTTCGCCGTCGAGCGCGTCGTCGTCGCCGAGCGAGACCTGCTGCCGCACGACGACCAAGACGAGCGTCCGGACCCTCTGCTGCACGCCGCCCGTCGGCAGCTCACCGACTACTTCAGCGGTCACCGACGTCGCTTCGACCTCCCCCTGCGCATGACGGGAACGATCTTCCAGCGCTCCGTCTGGTCGGCCCTGTCCGAGGTCGGCTGGGGCGAGACGACGACCTACGGCAGACTCGGCGGGGCCATCGGCAGCCCCCAGGCCGGTCGTGCGGTAGGCGGGGCCGTCGCTGCGAACCCGCTCCCCCTGCTCGTGCCGTGTCACCGCGTCCTGGGACGAACAGGTGGAGTGACGGGATACACCGTCGGTCGGGGCGTGGAGACGAAGCAGTGGCTCCTCCGGCACGAGGGCATCGTCTATCGCGAGGGCCCGGTGCCGGTCACGTGACGGGCGCCCCGTCGAGAAGCGAGTCGGACACCAGCACGGTCTCGGCACCGCCCTCGACCACGATGCCTCGGGAGGCGCACCAGGCGAACAGGTCGCCCCGGTCGTGGAGGACGGGACGCTCGTCGAGGAGTGCGGCCACGAGCAGTCCCTTGGACTTCTTGTTGAAGTGGTTCAGGGCCCTGCGCCGACCGCCGACATCGGCGACCACCCGGACGTACGTTGACCGCTCCCTCGCGGGTCCGAGGCCGACGTAGCCCTCCGACCGGAGGTCGACGATGAACTCACCCGTCTCCGCCAGCGCCGATGACACGGCGGCGCGCCACGTCGCTCTGAGGGACGGCCCGGGCAGCCGCGAGTCGTGCGAGAGGCGATAGGCGGGGATGAGGTCGTGTGCACGCACAGGACCGAACAACGCCGAGTGGATCACGATGTGCCGCTCGGCCCAGGCCCACGAGGCCTCGGAGAGCCCCTCAGCGCCGATCGGATCGAAGAGAACGCCCGTGTAACGGCTCAAGGCCGGCATGGTCGGCGAGTCGAGCAGCCGTCGATCGCGAACGACCTCGTCGTGCTGACGCGGGCTGAGCTTCAAGGCCGCGAGGGCCGCGGACTCGTCGACGGCAAGGCGCGTGAGGCGCCCGACGACGTCACGACGGATCGGTTCGAGCCCGGGGAACGCCAGCCCGGCGAAGTCGAGCCGGGAACCACTGCTGCCCCCGTCGAGTTTGGTCTCGGACGGGGGCAGCAGGAACAACATGGTGGAGCAGGTGGACGACGGGTCAGACGAGCTGCGCGTTGCGCGCCACCACGGTGACCGTGTCGTTCTCGACGGACAGGAAGCCGTCATCCGCGGTCGCCTCGACGGTGGTGCCGTCCGACAGCCTGACCCGGACCTGACCGGTGGCCAGGATCGCGAGGAGAGGCTCGTGACCCGGGAGGATCCCGATCTCACCCTCGGCGGTGCGAGCGACGATCGACGACGCCTCGCCCGACCACACCTCGTGGTCGGCCGAGACGACGCTCACTGAGAGAGCAGCCACGATCAGCCGTTCTCCTTCTGGATCTGAGCCCACTTCTCTTCGACGTCGGAGATGGATCCGACGTTGAAGAAGGCCTGCGTCGCGACGTGGTCGAACTCGCCGTCTGCGATGGCCGTGAACGACTCGATGGTCTCCTTCAAGGGGACCGTCGAGCCCTCGACACCGGTGAACTTCTTCGCCATGTACGTGTTCTGCGAGAGGAACTGCTGGATGCGACGAGCGCGCGAGACGGTGATCTTGTCTTCTTCGGAGAGCTCGTCGACACCGAGGATCGCGATGATCTCCTGGAGCTCCTTGTTCTTCTGAAGGATCGCCTTGACGCGGATGGCCGTGTTGTAGTGCGCGTCGCCCAGGTAGCGGGGGTCGAGGATGCGGCTCGTCGAGGTCAGCGGGTCGATGGCCGGGTACAGACCCTGCGACGCGATCTCACGCGACAGCTCGGTCGTGGCGTCGAGGTGCGCGAACGTCGTGGCCGGCGCGGGGTCGGTGTAGTCGTCGGCAGGCACGTAGATGGCCTGCAGGGACGTGATCGAGTGACCGCGGGTCGACGTGATGCGCTCCTGGAGGATACCCATCTCGTCGGCCAGGTTCGGCTGGTACCCCACGGCGGACGGCATGCGACCGAGGAGGGTCGACACCTCGGAACCGGCCTGCGTGAAGCGGAAGATGTTGTCGATGAAGAGCAGGACGTCCTGCTTCTGCACGTCGCGGAAGTACTCCGCCATCGTCAGCGCCGACAGGGCCACGCGGAGGCGCGTTCCCGGCGGCTCGTCCATCTGGCCGAAGACGAGGGCGGTCTTGTCGAAGACACCCGCCTCGTCCATCTCGGCGATGAGGTCGTTGCCCTCGCGGGTCCGCTCTCCGACTCCGGCGAACACGGAGACTCCACCGTGATCCTGCGCGACGCGCTGGATCATCTCCTGGATGAGGACGGTCTTGCCGACACCGGCGCCACCGAACAGACCGATCTTGCCGCCCTGCACGTACGGCGTGAGCAGGTCGATCGACTTGATGCCGGTCTCGAAGAGCTGCGTCTTCGACTCGAGCTGGTCGAAGGCCGGGGGCTTGCGGTGGATGGGCCAGCGCTCCGTGATCTCGATCTGCTCGTCACCCTCGAGGTTCAGGATGTCGCCCGTGACGCTGAAGACCTTGCCCTTGGTGACGTCGCCGACGGGCACGGAGATGGGGCCGCCCGTGTCGGTGACCTCCTGGCCACGGACGAGACCATCGGTGGGCTTCAGAGCGATCGCTCGGACCAGGTCGTCGCCGAGGTGCTGGGCGACCTCGAGCGTGAGCTCGCTGGTCGTCTCACCGATCGTGATGGTGGTCTTGAGCGCGTTGTAGACGCCCGGGATGGCGTCGTGCGGGAACTCGATGTCGACGACGGGGCCCGTGACCCGGGCGATTCGCCCGACGCCGGGAGCCGACTCGGTCGCGACCGGCGCGGTTGCGGTGTCAGTCATGGCTTCTCTCTCTTCGGATGATGAAACTGGTGTGCAGATCTACTTGGACGAGCTGAGGGCGTCGGCGCCGCCCACGATCTCGGAGATCTGCTGCGTGATCTCGGCCTGACGCGCGTTGTTCGCCAGACGGGTGAAGTCGCGGATCAGGGTGTCGGCGTTGTCGCTGGCCGCCTTCATGGCCTTCTGACGCGCTGCATGCTCCGACGCCGCCGACTGGAGCATGGCGTTGAAGATGCGGCTCTCGATGTACACCGGCAGGAGTGCGTCGAGCACCTCGGTCGGATCCGGTTCGAAGTCGTACAGCGGGAGGACCTCGTCGTCGGCCGGCTCCTCGATGCCCTCGACGACCTCGAGCGGCAGGAGACGGACGACCTCGGGAACCTGACTCACCATGTTGACGAAGCGGTTGTAGACGATGTGGATCTCATCCACGCCACCCTCGGCCGCATCGGTGAGGAACTTCTCGACGACGGAGTCGCCGATCTCCTTCGCCGTGGCGAACTCGGGCTGATCGGTGTTGCCCGTCCAGATCTTCTCGGCGTCGCGCTTGCGGAAGGCGAAGTAGTTCTGCGCCTTCCGGCCGACGATGTAGAAGACGACGTCCTTGCCCTGGCTGCGGAGCAGCTCGGCGAGCTGCTCGCTCTCTTTCAGCGCATTCGAGCTGAAGGCGCCGTTGAGGCCGCGATCGGACGTGAAGATCACGATCGCGGCCCGCTCGATGGTGTCGGGCTCGGTGGTGAGGATGTGATCGACGTCCGAGAACGTCGCCACGGCCGACACCGCGCGGGTGATGGCCCGCGAGTACGGACCCGAGGACTTCATCCGAGCCTGCGCCTTCTGGATGCGCGAGGCAGAGATGAGCTCCATCGCGCGGGTGACCTTCTTGGTCGTCTGCGCGGAGCGGATCCTCTGTCGGTAGACCCTGAGTTGGGCTCCCATTGTTCTCCTGTTGTCTCGTCAGTCGTGATCGTCGGACAGCGCGTCAGCGCTTGGTCTTGACGATCTTCTCCTGGTTGACGTCGTCGGCGTCGGTCGCCGTGAACTCCTCGCGCCCGACGGACGCCAGGGGCTTGCCCTCGCCCGTCTGGAACTCCTGCTTAAAGGAGTCGATGCCCGAGTCGAGAGCGGAGACGATGTCGTCGCTCAGCACGTTGGTCTCACGCAGCTTGGTGAGGACCTCGGTGTTGCGGCCCATGTAGTCGAGCAGCTCGCGCTCGAAGCGCAGGATGTCGGGCACGGGGACCTCGTCGAGCTTGCCGTTCGTTCCGGCCCAGATCGAGACGACCTGCTCTTCGACGGGGTACGGCGAGTACTGAGGCTGCTTGAGCAGCTCGGTCAGACGGGCACCACGGGCGAGCTGACGACGGCTGGCCGCATCGAGGTCGGATGCGAACATCGCGAAGGCCTCGAGCGAACGGTACTGAGCGAGCTCGAGCTTGAGGGTTCCCGACACCTTCTTGATCGACTTCACCTGCGCGTCGCCACCGACGCGCGAGACCGAGATGCCGACGTCGACCGCGGGACGCTGGTTCGCGTTGAACAGGTCGGACTGCAGGAAGATCTGGCCGTCGGTGATCGAGATGACGTTCGTGGGGATGTACGCCGAGACGTCGTTCGCCTTCGTCTCGATGATCGGGAGACCCGTCATCGAACCGGCGCCCAGCTCGTCGGACAGCTTCGCGCAACGCTCGAGCAGACGCGAGTGCAGGTAGAACACGTCGCCGGGGTAGGCCTCGCGGCCCGGCGGGCGACGCAGGAGGAGCGACACGGCGCGGTAGGCCTCGGCCTGCTTCGACAGGTCGTCGAAGATGATGAGGACGTGCTTGCCGCTGTACATCCAGTGCTGACCGATGGCGGAACCGGTGTACGGGGCCAGGTACTTGAAGCCGGCGGGGTCCGAGGCGGGAGCGGCGACGATCGTCGTGTACTCCATGGCTCCGGCGTCCTCGAGAGCGCCCTTGACCGAGGCGATCGTGGAGCCCTTCTGGCCGATCGCGACGTAGATGCAGCGGACCTGCTTGTTCTCGTCGCCGGACTCCCAGTTGGCCTTCTGGTTGATGATCGTGTCGATCGCGATGGCCGTCTTACCGGTCTGGCGGTCGCCGATGATCAGCTGACGCTGTCCACGACCGACGGGGATCATGGCGTCGATGGCCTTGATGCCGGTCTGCATGGGCTCGTGCACCGACTTGCGCTGCATGACGCCCGGAGCCTGGAGCTCGAGGGCACGACGACCCTCGGTCGCGATCTCGCCGAGACCGTCGATGGGGGCGCCCAACGGGTCGACGACGCGACCGAGGTAGCCGTCGCCGACGGGGACGGACAGGACCTCACCCGTGCGGGTGACCTCCATGCCCTCTTCGATGCCGGAGAACTCACCCAGCACGATCGCGCCGATCTCGTCCTCGTCGAGGTTCTGGGCGAGGCCCTGCGTCCCGTCGGCGAAGCGGATGAGCTCGTTGGCCATGACGCCCGGGAGACCCTCGACGTGCGCGATGCCGTCGGCGGCGTCCGTGACGTGACCGACCTCGGTGGTCGAGGCCTTCGACGGCTCGTACGACGAGACGAAGTCCTTGAGAGCATCGCGAATCTCATCGGGGCTGATCTTGATGTCTGCCATTGTGATTCCTATTCGTAGCGAGGCTTCAGGGGGCCTCGAGTCTGTGTGGGGGAGGTCGCGTCTAACCGGCGAGCTGAAGTCGCAGGAGACTGAGCTTCGTCGCGACGGTCCCGTCGATGACCTCGTCACCGATCTGCACGCGCAGACCGCCGATGATCGTCGGGTCGATGACCTGGTTGATGCGGAGGTTACGCCCGAACTGACGGGCCAGGCCCGCCTCGAGGCGTCCGAGGTGAGCGGTGTCCAGTCGCGTGGCGCTGGTCACGGTGGCGACGAGCTGGTCGGACTGGTCCGCCACGATCTCGGCGGCCGTGCGTAGCAGTTCGCCGATCCGTCGGCCACGCGGCTGACGCACCAGGTGCGACACGATGGCCAGCGTCTGCGGGCTCGCCTTGTCGCCGAGGAGACGCTGGACGAGACCGGCCTTGGCCGATGCGTCGCTCAGCTTCGTCCCGATCGCCAGCTCGAGGCGGGCGTCGGATCGGACCACGGCGTCGAAGCCGAAGAGCTCGTTCTCGATGCTGCTGTCTTGCGGAGCACTGAAGGCGATCACCCGGAACCCGAGCTCTTCGATGCCGGCGAGCAGGTCGCGCGATGACGACCAGCGGCTGCCGACGACCGAGACGAGCAGCGCCCGTGCGGCCTCGGAGAACGACCCGAAGAGCCGGTCGACGAGCTGCTTCTTGACGGCCACGTCGGTCGACGGGTCGGAGAAGTACGCCTGCAGCTGGACGGAGCCGCCGATGACCCGACCAGCGTCGAGCAGCTGCTCGCCGGTGGTCAGGTCGGCGGAGCCACCCAGGTCGGCGAGGACGGACCGCGCCGACCCGAGGGCCTCTCGGGACATGGAACCCATCGTCAGCTGCCCGCCTTAGCGTTCTGGTCGGCCTCGAGGTCGGCCAGGAAACGGTCGACGACCGCCGACGCCTTGGCGTCGTCGTTCAACGACTCGCCGATGACACCCGACGCGAGGTCGATCGCGAGCGATCCGACCTCGGCGCGGAGGGACGCGACGGCGGCCTGGCGCTCGGCCTCGATCTGAGCGTGCGCCGATGCGGTGATGCGGTCGGCGTCCGCCTGAGCCTGCTGCTTGAGCTCGGCGAGGATCTCGTTGCCCTCGGCTCGCGCAGCCTCACGGATGCGCGCCGCCTCGGCACGTGCGTCGGCGAGCTGCTTCTTGTACTCGTCGAGGGCCACGGCGGCCTCGGCCTGAGCGGCCTCGGCGTGCTTGATGCCGCCCTCGATCTTCTCGGCACGCTCGTCGAGGATCTTGCGGAACCTCGGGATCGCGAAGATCCCGAAGAACGCAGCGATGACCACGAAGACGACGAGTGACCAGAGGATGTCGTAGTCAGCGGGGAAGAAGATGGCGGCCCCTTCGGGAGCACCGCCTTCGGCCGCGAGGATCTTCTCGATCATCGGTGTGTCGTCCTAACTAATCAGGAGAAGATGAAGCCGGCGGCGAGGCCGATGAAGCCCAGCAGCTCGGTGAATGCGATACCCAGGAACATGGTGACCTGGAGTCGACCGGCGAGCTCGGGCTGGCGAGCCATGGCCTCGACGGTCTTGCCCGCGACGATGCCGATACCGATGCCGGGGCCGATCGCTGCGAGGCCGTAGCCCACGGTCGCGATGTTGCCGTTGATCTCAGCGAGGATCGTGGTGGTGTCCACTTGTGTTTCCTTCCGGTTGGGCGGAGTCCGTCGGTCGACGGACGCCGTCGTTCTTAGTGTTCTTTCGCCGCGGCCTGTTGGATGTAGACCGAGGCGAGGAGTGTGAAGACGTAGGCCTGGAGGATCGCGACGGCCATCTCGACGATGGTCATGACGAATCCGCCGATGAGCGTCAGGGCGCCGAAGGCCATGAACCCGCCGCTCATGCTGAAGAAGAAGAAGTGCGTCGCCGCGAAGCAGAGCACCAGCAGGAGGTGCCCCACCATCATGTTCAGCAGGAGTCGGAGGGCGAGCGAGATCGGTCGCACGATGAAGATGTTGATGAACTCGATCGGCGTCAGCAGGATGTACATCGGCCACGGGACCCCGGGCGGGAAGAGCGCGTTGCGGAAGAACGTGCCCGTGCCGGCCTCGCGGATGCCCGCGTAGATGAACATGACGTACGCGACGACGGCCAGCAGCAGGGGCATGGCCACGACCGAGGTGCCGGCGATGTTCAGGCCGGGGATGATCCCGGTGATGTTCATGGCGAAGATGCCGAAGAACATGGCCGCGAGGATCGGGAGGTATTTCCGGCCGAGTCGTTCGCCGAGGATCTCCTCGACGATCTGGACGCGGACGAAGTCGAGGCCCAGCTCTGCGATGCTCTGACCACGGGTCGGGATCAGCCGACCCTTGCGGAGAGCCAGCCAGAACAGCAGCAGCATGATGGCGATCGCGAAGAGGCGGACCAGCATGATGCGGTTCAGCTCGAAGGGGGTGCCTTCGAAGAAGATGGCGGGAGGGAAGAACTCGTCAAGAGTCGGGGCGTGGAATCCCCCGTCTCCGTGGCCGGCGTCGGCGGCGGAGAGCAGGTTCACAGCGTTCGCTATCAGCGCTATCTCCTGTGTCGGGGCGAGCACCCTGAAGTGTCGCGACGATGAGTGGGGTTGTCATCCGATGACCCGCAGAGAATCGCGGCCGGGGAACGGTCAATACTCTACCAAGTGAAAGCTCACGGACACGAATCGGCGGAGCTTATTTCACCAGCTGCAGTGTTCGCTGGCACCATCCGATGGGTGGGCTGTCAGTCCCGCGGAGCGGGGGGCAGCGTCGCGTCGCTGACGTGCGACAGGCGACCCCTGACGACCACCAGGGCGTCGATCGCCAGCGTGCCCACGATCGAGACCACGAGCGAGAGGAAGAGGACGACGTCGTCGACGAAGGGCTGATCGCGCACCAGGACGAGCAACGCGATGAAGATCACGAGCTTGAGCAGCCAGGCGCCCATGACGATGCCGAAGAACGCCGCGAGCTCGAAGCGGATAGCGACGAGCATGCTCGCCGCCGTGATGCCCGCGAACAGCACGGCGAGCCCCGTCCCCAGGAGAGCGCTCCAGAGACCGTCGGCTCCGGCGGCGAGGTACCCCGCGCCTCCTCCGACGACGGCGATGACGAGGGCCAGGATCGCCGTGTAGCGCAGCACCTGGACGAAGATCGATCGGGCGTCTTTCATGGGTGTTCCTTCGGTGGTGAGAGTTCGGGGACCGCGGCCTGGGCGGCCGTGTCGGTATCGGCGGGGTCGAGGGCGGATGCGGCCTCGTCGAGCGGGTCGAAGCGGTCGGACTCCGTCACCTGGAGCTCGTCGCTGCTCGTGGCCTGCACCGCCATCTCGACGCGCTTGCGCCTGCTGAGCGGCGCCAGGGTCACGGCGGTGCAGGAGACGAGACCGACCCCCAGGAAGATCACGACGAAGTAGGTCGGCTTGACGAAGAGGAACATCAGGCAGCCCACCGCGACGACGACCGTCCAGGCGTAGAAGATCAGGACGGCCTGGAAGTGGGAGTGGCCCATGTCGAGGAGTCGATGATGCAGGTGCTTGCGATCGGCCGTGAACGGCGACTTGCCGGCGCTCACCCGGCGGAGCACGGCGAGGCCGAAGTCGAGCAACGGCACGATGAGGATGGCGAAGGGCAGGAGGATCGGGATGAACGCCGGCAGCAGCGCCGTCCGCGAGATCTGGGCCGGGTCGATCTGGCCGGTCACGGAGATCGCGCTCGTGGCCATGAGCAGACCGGTCAGCAGCGCCCCGGCGTCGCCCATGAACAGCCGCGCGGGATGCCAGTTCAAGGGCAGGAATCCGAGGCAGGCTCCGATCAGCACGGCGGAGATGAGAGCCGCGAGGTTGAAGTACTCGGTCTGGCCGATGGTGATGGAGATGACGAAGCTGTAGACGAAGAACACGCCGTTCGCGACGATCGCCACGCCCGCGACGAGGCCGTCGAGACCGTCGATGAAGTTGACCGCGTTCATGACGAGCACGACCGCGAGGATGGTCAGGATCAGCGACATGTAGGGCGAGCCGATGGCGAGACTGCCGCCGAGCGGCAGGGAGACCAGCTGGACCCCCTGCCAGGCCAGCACCCCGGCGGCGATGATCTGGCCGGCCAGCTTCGTCATCCAGTCGAGGTCGTAGAGATCGTCGACGACGCCGATGACCACGATGATCGTCGCGGCCGCGATGATCGCGAGCGGAGGCCCAGCGTCGGCGAAGACGAGTCGGAAGTAGTCGACGTCGGAGATGAGCGGGAACAGGAACCAGGCGGAGAGCAGGGCCACGACGACGCCCGTCCACATCGCGACTCCGCCCAGTCTCGGCGTCGGGGTCTTGTGGACGTCCCGCTCGCGGATCGTCGGGTAGATCTTGTACTTGAGTCCGAGCCGCCACGCCGCGACCGACATGACGAAGCTGACCGCTGCCGCGATGGCCATCGCGAGCAGGTAGTACCTCACGCGATCGCGTCGACCCCGACGACGCGCGTGATCTCGGTGTCGGCGAGCACGCCGTGCCGGACGATGCGGAGGACGCCGTCGTCGGCCGCGGTCGCATCGACGATGGTCGAGCCGGTGTTGGCCCCCGGCCGACGCTCGTAGTCGGAACCGACCACGCCGGCCTCCAGGTACACCGAGACGGAGTCGCCCAGCATGGCCCGGGCCTCGTCGGCGGTCGTCGCCGCCGGACGACCGGTGAGGTTGGCGCTCGAGACCGCGAGCGGTCCCGTCTCCTCGAGGAGCTCGAGGGCCAGCGGGTGGCTCGGCATGCGCAACGCGACCGTGCCGCGAGTCTCGCCGAGATCCCAGGTGAGCGACGGCTGGGCGCGGAAGATGACGGTCAGCGGCCCCGGCCAGAACTCGTCGAGCAGGGGGCGGACCACGTCGGGGACCGACGCCGTGAGTGCGGCGAGCGTGTCGAGACCCTTGATGAGCACGGGCGGCGGCGACTGACGCCCCCGCCCCTTGGCGTCGAGAAGACGCTGGACGGCGGACGCGTCGAACGCGTCGGCGCCGACCCCGTACACGGTGTCGGTGGGCAGGACGACGAGCTCACCGCGGCCCACGGCCGTGCGCGCGAGACGCATGCCGGCGAGCAGCTCGGAGTCGACGGAGCAGTCGTAGAGAGAGGCCATGACCTGTCGATAGTAGTGCGACGGACCGCAACGCCCGCTCAGCGCACCGCCGTCGTCGCCCGGTCGCGCCCGGTGAGGTCGGTCGTGGTCTCGGGCCGTCGCCAGCCGTCGGCCTGCAGGATCTCCCGGATCGCGCCTCCTTGGAGCTCGCCGTGCTCGATGACGAGCACTCCCCCGGTGTGCAGGAGACGCTTCGCCGTGAGCGAGAGGGCGCGGACGACGTCGAGGCCGTCCTCACCGCCGTAGAGCGCGAGGGACGGATCGTGCAGACGCACCTCGGGGTCGCGCGGCACCATTCCGAGCGGCACGTACGGCGGGTTCGACACCACGACGGAGACGGTGCCGTCGAGCTCGGGCAGAGCATCCGCGAGATCGCCCTCGACGAGCCGGACCTCGGCGCCGACCGAGGCGATGTTGCGCCGGGTCCAGACGGCCGCCTCGGGCGACAGCTCGACCGCGGTCACGACGGCGTGCGGGACCTCGGTCGCGAGGGCGAGCGCGAGGGCTCCGCTGCCGGTGCCGAGATCGACGGCAAGGGGGTGCTCGGCCGCGACGGCGCGCAGTGCGTCGATCGCGATCTGCGCCACGCCCTCGGTCTCGGGACGGGGCACGAAGACCCCGGGGCCCACCTGGAGCGTGAGCGACCGGAAGGCCGCCGTCCCCGTGATGTGCTGCAAGGGCTCCCGGGAGGCGCGGCGCGAGACGACCTCGGACAGCGCGGCGACGGCGTCGTCCGGAAGCGGTGCCCGGGTGACCGCCCTGGCCCGGACCACCCCGCGGCCGAGACCCGTGACGTGCGAGACGAGGAGCTCGGCGTCGACCCGGGGGCTGGGCACCCCCGCACCGGCCAGCACCGCCTCTGCCGCCTGAAGAGCGGAGTCGACGGTGCTGACCGAGGCGAACGCCGCGAGGGCCGGGCCGGTCACGACGCGGTGTCGCCGATCTCGGCCAGGCGAGCCTCCTCGTCGGCCTGGATGCACGAGTCGATGACCGCGCCGAGCGCGCCGTCCATCACGGCATCCAGGTTGTAGGCCTTGTAGCCCGTGCGGTGGTCGGCGATCCGGTTCTCGGGGAAGTTGTACGTGCGGATCCGCTCGGAGCGGTCCATCCCCCGGATCTGGCTCTTGCGGGCGTCGGAGGCGATCGCCGCCTGCTCCTCCTGCTGACGGGCCAGGATGCGGGCCCGCAGGACCCGCATGCCGGCCTCGCGGTTCTGCAGCTGGCTCTTCTCGTTCTGCATCGCGACGACGATCCCGGTGGGGAGGTGCGTGATGCGGACGGCGGAGTCGGTCGTGTTGACCGACTGGCCCCCGGGGCCGCTCGAGCGGTAGACGTCGATCTTGAGGTCGTTCTGGTTGATCTCGACCTCTTCGGGCGCGTCGACCTCGGGGAAGACGAGGACGCCCGTCGTCGAGGTGTGGATGCGCCCCTGCGACTCGGTGGCCGGCACCCGCTGGACGCGGTGCACGCCGCCCTCGTACTTGAGGTGCGCCCAGACGCCCTGCGACGGGTCGCTGGCATTCGACTTGATCGCGACCTGGACGTTCTTGTAGCCGCCCAGATCGGAGTCGTCGCTCTGGATCATCTCGGTCTTCCAGCCGCGCGACTCGGCGAAGTGGAGGTACATGCGCAGGAGGTCGGCGGCGAAGAGGGCGCTCTCCGCGCCTCCTTCGCCTCCCTTGATCTCCATGATGACGTCGCGACCGTCGTCGGGGTCGCGAGGGATCAGCAGTCGCCGGAGGCGCTCCTGGGACTCCTCGAGACCCTGCTCGAGAGCGGGCACCTCGTCGGCGAACGCCTCGTCCTCCTTGGCGAGCTCGCGGGCCGCCTCGAGGTCGTCGCCCGCCTGCTGCCAGGCCGAGTGCGCCGCCACGATCCGGCTGAGCTCGGCGTAGCGCCGATTGATCCTCTTGGCGCGCGCCGCATCGGCGTGCACCGCGGGATCACTGAGCTGGGTCTGGAGAGCGTCGTGCTCGGCCAGCAGCACCGCCACCGACTCGAACACTGTTAGTGCTCCTTGTGGCCGTTGTCGTGGCCGTTCGCCGGCACCGACTTCTGCACCTGGACGAGGAACTCGACGTTGCTCTGCGTCTCGCGCAGGTTGCCGAGGACGATCTCGAGCGCCTTCTGCTGGTCGAGACCCGCGAGGGCCCGACGCAGGCGCCAGGTGATCTTGACCTCGTCGGGGCTGAGGAGCATCTCCTCGCGGCGGGTGCCCGACGCGTTGACGTCGACCGCCGGGAAGATGCGCTTGTCGGCCAGGTGACGCGACAGACGCAGCTCCATGTTGCCGGTGCCCTTGAACTCCTCGAAGATCACCTCGTCCATCTTCGAACCCGTCTCGACGAGCGCCGTGGCGAGGATCGTCAGCGAGCCGCCGTTCTCGATGTTGCGCGCCGCGCCGAAGAAGCGCTTGGGCGGGTAGAGCGCCGACGAGTCGACGCCGCCCGAGAGCACGCGGCCCGAGGCCGGAGCCGAGAGGTTGTAGGCGCGACCGAGGCGCGTGATCGAGTCGAGGAGCACGACGACGTCGTGACCGAGCTCGACGAGACGCTTGGCGCGCTCGATGGCCAGCTCGGCGACCGTGGTGTGGTCTTCGGCGGGACGATCGAAGGTCGAGGCGATGACCTCGCCCTTGACGGTGCGCTGCATGTCGGTGACCTCTTCGGGTCGCTCGTCGACGAGGACGACCATGAGGTGGACCTCGGGGTTGTTCTTGGCGATCGAGTTCGCGATGGCCTGCAGCACGAGCGTCTTGCCCGCCTTCGGCGGCGAGACGATCAGCCCGCGCTGCCCCTTGCCGATCGGCGCCACGAGGTCGATGATGCGGGTCGACAGCTTCTGCGGCTCCGTCTCGAGACGCAGGCGCTCCTGCGGGTAGAGCGGGGTCAGCTTGTTGAACTCGACGCGCTTGGCCGCCTCGTCGACCGGCTGGCCGTTGATCGAGTCGATGCGGACGATGGCGTTGTACTTCTGACGCCCCTGGCCCTGCTCGCCCTCGCGCGGCTGACGGATCGCGCCGACGACCGCGTCGCCCTTGCGCAGGAAGTACTTCTTGACCTGACCGAGCGACACGTAGACGTCGCTGGCTCCGGGCAGGTAGCCGGTGGTGCGGACGAACGCGTAGTTCTCGAGGACGTCGAGGATGCCCGCGACGGGGATGAGGACGTCGTCCTCGGTGATCTCCGGCTCGAACTCGTCGTTCTGCGTCGCGCCGCGACCGCGCTTCCGATCACGCTGACGCCCGCGACCCTGACGGCCGCCCTCGTCGTTCTGCTGGCCGTTCTGCTGACCGTTCTGCTGACCGGAGCCCTGCGCGCCGGCGGGCTGCTGGTCGCCCCGGGCGCCGTCGTTCCTGTCGCCCGTGCTCTGCTGCTTCGACTGCTCGTCGGAGCGGGCGCCGTCGGTCTGGGCGGTCTGGCCGTTCTGGGCGTTCTGGGCGTTCTGGCCGTTCTTCCGGTCGCCGCGGTTGCGGTTGCGGCTGCGACGACCGCCGCCCTGCTGACCGTTCTGATCGTTCTGATCGTCGGAGCCGTTCTGCTCGCCGCCCTCGCCCTCGGTACGGGCGTCGGTGCCCGCCTCGGGGGCGCTCGTCGGCGCCGGAGCGGCGTCCGTCGACGCTGCGGGCGCCTGGGCCGCGGCGACGCTGGCGTCTGTGGCTCGACGAGACCCGCGACGACTGCGCGTCGGGCGCTCGGCCGGCGTCTCGGCGGCGACGGGCGCCTCGGTCTCGACGGACGACGAGGACTCGGATCCGGTCGGAACGGTCGTCGTCGCGACCTCCGGTGCCGACTCGACCGGGGCGGAGACCTCGGGCGCGGCCTCGGCCACGAGAGGAGCCGTGCCGGTCTGACCGGCGTTGAGGTGGTCGGTCGCGCCCCGCTGGGCGGGAGCGCCCGCGGCGGAGGACGCCCGACGCGAGCCGCGGCGCTTGGTGGCCGGAGCCTCGGAGACAGGGGCCTCGACGACCGGGGCCTCGGCGGCGGGCGCCTCGACTGCAGGCGCCTGGGCGGCCACGGCGTCGGTCGTCTCGACGTCGAGGGTCGGCTGAGCGGCGTCGACCGACTCCGCCGTCTCGGCCGGAGTCGCGTCGACGACGGCTGGCGCCTCGACGGTGCCGGTCATCGCGGCGGCCTCGGTCGCGGCGATGGCGGCGACGAGGTCGCCCTTGCGGAGCTTGGAGAGACCGCTGATGCCGAGCGACGAGGCGAGGGCCTGCAGCTGGGGCAGGCGCATGGCGCCGAGCTCGGTGGTGCGGTCGGTGGACGCGGAGTTGCTGACGTCGGTCACTGGATGGGTTCCTTTCGCTCCCCCGCACGGAACGGCGGGGCAGAGCTGCTCACACCCCGCTGCCTCTCGCCTGCAGGACTGTGCTGCAGGAGAGGATCTCGGAGGTGCGGTGCACGGCTGCCGGATCGGCAGACGGGCACTGCTAGATGTGCACTACGGGATGGTTGCGACCCGGGGACTCGACGACGTGGAACCCCATGCGGGCCCGAGTCGGACTGCGTCGACCTGAGGTCGTCGGAGAGCTGGTCGAGCGGTGCTAGATGCCCAGGAAATCTGAGTTTTCTACCGGGTGCGCTACGACTGTAGCACCTTTGAGATCGACGGCCAGCATCAACGCACGCCACTCCGAGACGCCGTGCTCGGCCACCAGATCGGCGGCGAACAGGCGTTGCGCGGGGTCGCTGCCGAGCACCAGGAGCGACGGCCCGGCCCCCGAGACGACGGCGGCCAGACCCGCGTCGCGGAGGAGTCGGATGAGGGCGTCGGTCTCGGGCATCGCGCTCGCCCGATAGCTCTGGTGGAGCCGATCCTCGGTCGCGGCGTGGAGCAGCTCGGGGCTCTGCACGAGCGCCGCGACGAGCAGGGCCGAGCGGGACACGTTGAACGTCGCGTCCTCATGCGGCACCGACGCGGGCTGGAGGCTCCGGGCGAGCTTGGTCGAGAGGGTCGTCTCGGGGACGAACACCACGGGCGAGACCCCCCGGTGCACCAGCAGCCGCTTATGGGCGGGACCCGTGGACGTCGTCCAGGCGATCGTGAGCCCGCCGAAGAGCGCGGGCGCGACGTTGTCCGGATGCCCCTCGAGCTCGGCGGCGAGAGCGAGCAGGTCGGACGACGAGAACTCGACCTCTCCCTCGAGCAGACCCTTGGCGGCCATGACACCGGCCACGATGGCCGCCGCGGACGAGCCGAGTCCGCGGCCGTGGGGGATGACGTTCCGAGCGGAGAGCCGGAGCCCCGGCAGGTCGCGACCCACCGAGGCGTACGCGGCCGCGATCGAACGGACCACGAGGTGCGACTCGTCCGTCGGCACCTCGCCGGCGCCGACACCGGACACGTGCACCTCGACGCCGCTGCCGGACGTCGCCGTCACCACCAGCTCGTCGTAGAGCGACAGTGCCAGACCGAGCGTGTCGAAGCCCGGGCCGAGGTTGGCCGATGTCGCGGGGACCCTGACGAGAACCGACCTCTCGGTCGGAGCGGAGGTCATGCAGATGCCGGGACGAGCCCGAGCACCTCGGCCACGCGAGCCGTGTCGCTCGCGACGACCGTCGGCTCGACCGTCGAGCCGTCCGCCCGGCGGAGGGCCCACTGCGGGTCCTTGAGGCCGTGACCGGTGACCGTCAGCACGACGGTCGATCCCGCGGGCACGACGCCGGCGTCGGCGCGCTCGAGGAGACCGGCCACGCTGATCGCCGACGCCGGCTCGACGAACACGCCGACCTCGGCGCTGAGGATCTTCTGAGCGGCGAGGATGGCCTCGTCGGTGATGGCGCCGAACCAGCCGTCCGTCAGGTCTCGGGCCTCGAGCGCGAGCTGCCAGGACGCCGGGTTGCCGATGCGGATGGCGCTGGCGATCGTCTCGGGGGACCTGACGACCTCGCCTGCGACGATCGGGGCGGACCCGGCGGCCTGGAACCCGAACATGCGCGGCAGTCGCGTCGACCGACCGGCCTCGACGTCCTCGCGGTAGCCCCTCGTGTAGGCGGTGTAGTTGCCGGCGTTGCCGACGGGGATGAAGTGGAAGTCCGGGGCGTCGCCCAGGACGTCCACGACCTCGAAGGCCGCGGTCTTCTGGCCCTCGATGCGGTCGTTGTTCACTGAGTTGACCAGGTGGACGGGGTAGTTCTCGGCGAGGTCGCGAGCGATGTCGAGGCAGTCGTCGAAGTTGCCCTGGATCTGCAGCAGCTGACCGTCGTGGGCGACGGCCTGGCTCAGCTTGCCCATCGCGATCTTGCCCTCGGGCACGAGCACCGCGGCCGTGATGCCGGCGTGGGCCGCGTAGGCGGCGGCCGAGGCGGACGTGTTGCCCGTCGAGGCGCAGATGACGGCCTTCGCACCGTGCTCGACGGCCTTCGAGATGGCCATCGTCATGCCGCGGTCCTTGAACGAACCCGTCGGGTTCATGCCCTCGTACTTGACGAAGACCTTCGCTCCCGTCCGGTTCGAGAGGGCCGGTGCCGGGATGAGAGGCGTTCCGCCCTCGCCGAGGGTGACGATCGGCGTGGCCTCGCTGATGTCGAGACGGTCGGCGTATTCGCGCAGGACACCCTGCCACTGGTGGGCCATCAGGCTCCTTCGACTCTCAGGACGCTCGTGACGGTGTTCACGACCGGTGATTCCTCCAAGGCCTCGACCGTCGCCGCGAGTGAGGACTCCAGCGCACGGTGCGTGCCGATGATCAGAGTAGCGGTGGCCGGGGTCGCGTCGTCGCCGCGCTCCGCGTCCGGCCGGACTCCCCCGGTCTGCTCGACGCTGTGGACGCTCACTCCGTGGTGGCTGAGGACGCCGGCGACCTCGGCCAGCACGCCGGGCTGGTCGGCAACGTCGAGCGTGATCTGGTAACGCGTGGTGACCTGGCCGATGGGCAGCACCGGGAGGTTGGCGTGCGTGGACTCCGCGACGCCCGGGCCGCCGATGACGTGCCTCCTGGCCGCGGAGACGAGGTCGCCGAGCACGGCGGACGCCGTCTCGATCCCGCCGGCGCCGGCGCCGTAGAACATCAGGTCGCCCGCTGCCTCCGCCTCGACGAAGACGGCGTTCTTGGCCCCGTGCACGGCGGCCAGCGGATGACCGAGGGGCACGAGCGCGGGGTAGACGCGCGCGCTGACGCCCTCGACGCCCTCGGAGTCGACGAGCCGCTCGCAGATGGCGAGGATCTTCACGACGTAGCCGGCCTTGCGGGCGGCGACGACCTGCTCGTGGGTGACGCGGGTGATCCCCTCGCGATGGACCGCCGAGAGCGGGACCGTGGTGTGGAAGGCGAGGCTCGCGAGGATGGCGGCCTTCTGGGCCGCGTCGTACCCCTCGATGTCGGCCGTCGGGTCCGCCTCGGCGTACCCCAGCTCGGTCGCGGTCGCCAGCGCCGCCTCGAGCGTGTCGCCGTCGGTGTCCATGCGGTCGAGGATGAAGTTCGTGGTGCCGTTGACGATGCCCATGATGCGGACGATCCGATCGCCGGCCAGGCTGTCGCGCAGCGGGCGGATGATCGGGATCGCGCCGGCCACCGCCGCCTCGTAGTACAGCTGGGCCCCGACCTGCTCGGCCGCCTCGAAGAGCTCGGGCCCGTGACTGGCGAGGAGCGCCTTGTTGCCCGTGACGACGTCGGCCCCCGACCCGAGGGCCTTCAGGACGTAGCTGCGCGCCGGTTCGATGCCGCCCATGAGCTCGACGACGATGTCGGCTCCGAGGATGAGCGACTCGATGTCGGTGGTCAGGAGCTCGCGCGGGAGGTCGACGTCGCGACGCGCGTCGACGTCGCGGACGCCGATGCCGACGAGCTCGAGTCCCGCGCCGGCACGGCCCGCGAGGTCGTCGGCCTGCTCGAGGAGCAACCGGGCCACCTGGGACCCCACCGATCCGGCGCCCAGCAGAGCGACCCTCACGTTGCGGTATTCGATCATGGCTTTCCGTTCTCATGGGCTGGTCCGCGTCGGCGGACCCTGGTCGGGGAGGAAGGGCGGGGCGGAGGGGTCGACGAGGTCAGGAGAGACCGGCGTCACGGGCGAGCAGGTCGGCCTCGGTCTCGCCCCGGACGATGACCCGTGACTGCCCGTCGACGACGGCCACCACCGGCGGTCGTCCGACGTGGTTGTAGTTGCTCGCGAGACTCCAGCAGTAGGCGCCCGTGGCGGGGACGCCGACGAGGTCGCCCGGGGCCACGTCGCCGGGCAGGTAGTCGGCCAGGACGACGAGGTCGCCGCTCTCGCAGTGCTTGCCCGCGACGCGCACGAGCACCGGGTCGGCCGAGGAGGCGCGGTTCGCGATCGAGACGGAGTAGTCGGCTCCGTAGAGGGCCGTGCGCGCGTTGTCGCTCATGCCGCCGTCGACGCTCACGTAGCGACGGACGGCCTGACTCGCGCCGTCGTCGGAGGTGACGAGCACGTCTTTGATGGTGCCGACCTCGTAGAGCGTCGTGCCCGACGGCCCGATGATCGAGCGACCCGGTTCGACGGCCATGACGGGGACGGGGATGCCGAGACGACGGCACTCCTCGTCGACGATGTCGGCCAGCGCGGCCGCGAGCTCGGCGATCGGCCGGGAGTCGTCGGCGCTCGTGTACGCGATGCCGAAGCCGCCCCCGAGGTTGAGCTCGGGCACGTCCCCGTCGCGCAGGAGGTCGGCGTGCACCGCCAGCAGTCGCGACGCCGCCTCGGCGAAGCCGTCGCTGCCGAAGATCTGCGAGCCGATGTGCGAGTGGAGACCGAGGAATCGGAGCGATGAGCGGTCGCGTACGGCGGCGACGACCCCCGCGGCGTCGGCGAGGGGCACGCCGAACTTCTGGTCTTCGCGGGCCGTGGCGAGGTACTCGTGCGTCGACGCGTGCACGCCCGAGTTGACGCGCAGCCGGACGGCCTGGACCACGCCGTGCCGGTCGGCGGCGTCCGCGACGCGGGCGACCTCGTCGGCGTTGTCGAGGACGATGACGCCGATGCCCTCGCCCACGGTCCGGTCGATCTCGCCGAGCGACTTGTTGTTGCCGTGGAAGCCCATCCGGGCGGCCTCGACGCCGGCCGCGCGGGCGACCGCGAACTCACCGCCCGTGCAGATGTCGATGCGCATGCCGGCAGCGGACACCCATCGGGCCACCTCGACGGAGAGGAACGCCTTGGCTGCGTAGTAGACCGACACGGTCGTGCCGATGCGGCCGAACTCGCGGCGGAACGACTCGACGGCCTCGGCGGCCCGCCCCCGCGCGTCGGCCTCGTCGACGACGTAGAGCGGAGTGCCGTGGCGGGATGCCAGATCGCGGGCGGACACGCCGCCGATGACGATCTCCCCCGAGTCGTCTCGGCCCGCCGTCCGTGACCAGACCGAGGCGTCGAGGGCGTTCGGCTCGACCGGCACCCGCAGCCAGGCGGGGGCGAGGGGGTTCGACGACACGGGCACCTCGGTTCGGGGGGACGACGGGGACTGTTCTGAGCCTAGCGACGGCGACGCCGGCGTCATGCCACCGGGCCCTCCGCCGTCACGAGCAGGAGGCCTCGTCGTCGAGGAGCGGCTCCGACAGGTCGAGGCCGGGCGACGAGAGGTCGATCGAAGCGCGGTCGGTCGTGACGTCGACCCCGGTGATGGCGGAGTCGGCCGGCAGGTACTCGGCGACGCAGACGGTGGTGGCGAAGTCGCCGAGGAACCGCGTCAGATCGAGCCGGATCGACGTGTCGGGCAACGACGCCGCCGTCGGAGAGAAGGAGATCGCCCGGCCGGCGTCGGCCACGGTCGGCGACGCGGAGACGTCGACCGGCACGTCGCCGACGATCGGGATCGTGAAGGTCTTCTGGTAGGTGACCTGGCCGTCGTCGAAGGACACCGTGCCTCCGGAGTCCTCGATGCCCTCGAGGCGGTTGACCGTGGCGGCGTCGACGGAGACCGTGCCCACGACGGCCCCCGTCGGGCCCGCCAGGTCGGTCGGCACATCGGCGACGTCGACCCGGAAGCTCACCGGGTCGCTCGCCGACCCGGACGCAAGCGTCACCGAGTCGAGGGTCCCCCGGGAGAGCTGCCACAGGACCGACAGGCCGTGGATGTCGACCGCGACGTCGTCGACCCCCGAGGTCTCTTCGACCTGGACCGACGCGCGGTCCTCGATGACGGCCCGCGTCACGACGTCCGCCACCACCGCGATGATGACCAGCATGACCACGAAAGCCAGCACGGCGACGAGCGCGACGCCGCGACGACGTCTCTTGCGCGGTCGGACCGGCTGCTCGGCGAAGGTCTCGTCGAGCGCGCTCACATGCGGTCCGGGGCCGAGACGCCGAGCAGACCGAGCCCGTTGCGGATGACCTGGCCCGCGGCCTCGTTCAGCCAGAGCCGCGTGCGGTGCAGATCGGTGATGGCCTCGTCGCCGAGAGGGGTGACCCGACACGAGTCGTACCACCGGTGGTAGGTGCCCGCCAGCTCTTCGACGTACCGGGCCACGCGGTGGGGCTCGCGCAGCTCCGCCGCCTGACGCACGACGCGAGGCAGCTCGGCGAGCGCGCCGAGCAGGGCCGCCTCGGTCGGGTGCGAGAGCAGCGAGGCGTCGAAGGCGTCTCGCGTGACGCCGGCGGCCTCCGCGTTCCGGGCCACGGCGCGTGTGCGGGCGTGCGCGTACTGGACGTAGAAGACCGGGTTGTCGTTGCTGCGGCGGGTCAGCAGGTCGAGATCGATGTCGATCGAGCTGTTGACCGGGCTGCGGACGAGCGAGTAGCGCCCGGCGTCGACCCCGACCGCGTCGACGAGGTCCTCCATCGTCACGACGGTGCCGTTGCGCTTGGACATGCGGAGCGGCTCGCCGTCGCGCAGCAGGTTGACCATCTGACCGATGAGGATCTCGAGGTTGACGCCCGGCTCGTCGCCGAAGGCCGCGCACATGGCCATCATGCGGCCGACGTAGCCGTGGTGGTCGGCGCCGAGCATGATGAGGTTGCGCTCGAACCCGCGCTCGCGCTTGTCGAGGTAGTAGGCGAGATCGCCGGCGATGTACGCGGCCTCGCCGTCGGTCTTGATGACCACCCGGTCGCGGTCGTCGCCGAAGTCGCTCGTCTTGAGCCAGGTGGCCCCGTCGGCCTCGTAGACGTGGCCGAGCTCGCGGAGGCGCGCCACGGCGCGTTCGACGGCCCGCGACTCGTGCAGCGAGTTCTCGTGGAAGAAGACGTCGAAGTCGACGCCGAAGTCGTGGAGCGACGTCTTGATGTCGCCGAACATGAAGTCGACGCCCACCGAGCGGAAGAGCTCCTGGGCCTCGTCGCGCGGGAGGTCGCGCACGTCGGCGTCGACGGTCGCCATGACGCGCTCGGCGATGTCGCCGATGTACGACCCGCCGTAGCCGTCGTCGGGGGTGGGCTCGCCGAGCGCGCTGGCGAGGAGGCTGCGGGCGAAGCGGTCGATCTGGCCGCCGTGGTCGTTGAAGTAGTACTCGCGGGTGACGAGGGCGCCCTGCGCCTGGAACACGCGGGCCAGGCTGTCGCCGACCGCGGCCCAGCGCACCCCGCCGAGGTGGATCGGGCCGGTCGGGTTGGCCGACACGAACTCGAGGTCGATGGTGACGCCCTCGTAGTAGTCGCCGCGCCCGAAGGCCTCGCCCTGCTCGACGATCGTCTTGGCGAGGACGCCCGCGGCGGCGGCGTCGAGGCGGATGTTGACGAAGCCCGGCCCGGCGACGTCGACGAGGGCCACCCCGTCGACCTCGGCGAGATCGCCGGCGATCTCGGTCGCGAGCTCGCGGGGGTTCGACCCGACCCGCTTGGCGAACTTCATGGCCACGTTCGTCGTCCAGTCGCCGTGATCGAGGTTGCGGGGACGCTCGAGGACGACGTCGGCGGGGGTCACCGAGACCTCGCCGGCGACGCCGCGGCGCTCGAGGACGCCCGAGACGACGGCGAGGAGGGAGGAGGAGAGTTCGGCGGGAGTCACGAGGGTTCATCTTACCGTCTGACGGCGGCGGATCAGCGGGCGACCGGGTCGGCGCAGCCCCGACGGAGACGACCCCCGGGCGCCATCGGTGAAGATGGTCGGCATGACGCCGATCACCCGCCCTCCTCTGCGAGGTCTCACCCTGGCCGCGATCGTCGGACTCGCGGCTCTGCCGCTCGCCGCGTGCACCTCGGGCGACGCGCCGGCACCGGAGTCGAGCGCCGCGGCGTCACAGGACGCGACCGCCGGCGCCCCCGGCGACGCGACGCCGACCCCGACCCCGACGACCCCGGCCCTGGTCAGCACGCCGGTGGATCTCGACTGCTCGGCCCTGGTCGATCCGGCGACGGTCGCTGCGGCCCACCCCGGCCTGTCGCCCGCTCCCGTGCCCGAGGGCGCCGACGACGACGGGGTGACCACGCCGCTCGAGCGGGTCGCCGCGGCCGACGGCACCCTGTGCGCCTGGACCGACACGGCCGGGGACACCATCACCCTCGGAGTCGCGCAGTACGACGACGCCGGACTGACGACCCTCGCGAACGAGCTCGTCGCGACGAGCAACTGGGTGCCGACGTACGGAGTCGAGGGCTACTTCGACGTGACGCAGGGCGTCGGCCGGGCGGAGTTCCTCCCCCTCCCCTACGACGTCGTGCTCGAGTCCACCGCGTTCGTCGAGCCGGGATCGGCCGAGCCCGTGGCGTCGCAGGTGGTGGCGGCGCTCGAAGCGGGCGGCGCGACCGGCTGACCCGCGCCTCCGGCGACCTCTGGAGTCAGGCGGCGCGCGACGCCCGACCGGCGGACAGGGCCTCGAGGCGCAGCCGCGCCAGAAGCGCCGGCAGCTGCGCGCGGTCGGCGCCCGGATCCTCCGGGTGCCACTGCACGCCCGTGATGGGCGCCTCGACGTGCTCGACGGCCTCGATGGCGCCGTCGGCTGCCCGGGCGACGACCCTCAGCCCCGCACCGGGACGTCCGATGGCCTGGTGATGCGAGCTCCGGACGACGACGCGGGTGCCGAGCACCCCGGCCAGTCGACTCGCGGGGTCGATCGCGACGAGGTGGTCGGCCATCGACAGGTCGGCCGGGACGCCCGAGGTGCGGTGCAGACCCGCCTCGTCGTCGAGATGCTGCTCGAGCGTCCCCCCGAGGGCGACCGACACGATCTGGTGGCCCCGGCAGACGCCGAGGAGGGGCGTGCGGGTCTCGAGGGAGCGTCGCACGAGAGCGATCTGCGCCTCGTCGGCCACGGCGTGGTGCGGACCCTCCGACGGGTAGCCGCCCGACGCGCCGTAGAAGCGGGGCGAGACGTCCTCGCCGCCGAGGACGACCACGGCGTCGGCCCGCGCCGTCGAGGCCAGCAGGGCGTCGACGCCCAGCTCGCCGGCCGCGACGCGATCGGTCGTCCACCCGCCCCGCGCCGCATCGCCGAGCACCCGGGCCACCATCGTCTGCACGTACGCGTCGTAGCGCGGGGCGTGCGGGCGGTGACGGGTCACCTCGACGACGGCGAGGTGGAGGGTCTCGGAGGGCATGACCCCATCGTCGTCACGCCCGGGCGGCGACGCCAGCTCCGTGTCTCCGCGTTACGGAGCGATCGACGTGATGCTCAGGGCCACAGGGAGGCGCGGGTCCACGAATCGCCCTCGCGGTCGTACCGCAGGCGCACCTGATCGCGGCCGCTCGTGGCCTGCCAGAACTCGATCGAGGCGGGCTCGACCCGGTACGCCGTCCAGTCGTCGGGGGCGGAGTCCTGGTCGGCGTCGATGCGCGAGCGGGCGTCGTCGAGGGCGCGCCGCGCCTCCTCGGGGTCGGCGATCACGCTGCTCTGCGGCAGGGCGACGGCGACGGCCCGCGACTGCGGGTGCCGCGACGTGAAGTCCGCCCGGCTCGCCTCCCGCGACCCGGGGACCGCGCGGCCCGTCACGCGGATCTGCCGCCCGCGCTCGGACCAGAAGAACGACAGGGCGACGCGGGGCTCGACCTCGATCTGCCGACCCTTCGGGCTCAGCGACGACGAGGCGAACCAGAAGTCGTCATCGACGTCCTTCAGCAGGACGACGCGCGAGGCGGGCGCACCCGACGCATCGACGGTCGCCAGGGTCATCGCCTGGGGCTGCGGGACGCCGGCCTCGACGGCCTCGATCAGCCACTCCCTCACGAGCTCCCGCGGATCGGCGGGCGCGACGTCGGGGTCGAGGGCGGGGACGTCGGGGTGGGGCGCCTTCGCCTCGCGGAGGCGGTCGCGGAGGGTCGGGGCGGACTCGTCGGTGCTCATCGCACCACAGTGCTCCGCCCAGGTGGAGGGCGACCGTGAGCGGCCGGGCCGGACCGCGTCGGGAGGCGGCCGGAATCGCTGCTAACCTGGACGACGTTCCTGGGCCCCCATAGCTCAGGGGATAGAGCACTGCCCTCCGGAGGCAGGGGCGAAGGTTCGAATCCTTCTGGGGGCACCGTCATCCGACCGGATCGTCGCCCTACCGTGCGCCGCCCGGCTCGTCGTTCTCGAGCTCACGCCGCAGCACGCGCTCCGAGACTCCCAGATGCCGGGCGACGTCTCGCATCGGCAGCTCGTCGGCGAGCAGCACCCGCGCGATCCGCAGCCGGCGGGACCCGAGACCCTGCGGTCTGCTCGACCGGGCGTCGCGTCGTCGACGGGCGGCCGCGAGACCGGTCTCGGCGTCGACCGTCCGCTCGTGGCCGGCGAGCGCGGCGGCCGTGCGGAAGAAGTAGCGACCCCAGGGTCCGATCTCGTCGATCCCCTCGTCGAGCGATCGGAAGGCGACGCCGCGCTCGTCGAGACCCGACACGAGGTCCAGCAGGGAGGCCACCGACCCGCCCAGGCGATCGAGCCGCGTCACGACGAAGACGTCCCCCTCGCGGAGCGAGGCGAGCGCGTCCACGAGGAACGGCTGACGGGTGCGGCGACCCGTCGCCCGATCGATGTAGATCCGCTCGCAGGCCGCGGCCTCGAGCACGGACTGCTGCCGGTCGGGCGATGCGTCGTCGTCCGAGATGCGGGCGTAGCCGATCACCGCCATGACCGGTCCTGCTCTCTCTGAGACGAAAGGCCCCGCCGAAGCGGGGCCGTCGAGGATGTCGGACGTCGGGTGACTCCGCCGGTCGGGGACTCAGGAGTAGGTGAGGGCGATGACCGCGACGTCGAGGCTGCGGTAGACGCCCTCGGCCCTCGTGGCCGATCGGACCCGCCCGCGGAGGACCTCGTAGCGGCCGTCGGACTCGTGGACGAATCCGATCACGCCGGCCGTCGGCGTCGAGATGCGGTGATAACCGTCGCCCAGGTCGATGACCTCGGCGCGGGACGTCTTCTCGAGAACAGCTCCCATGGTGTTCCTCCTTGCTTGCGGCGGACCGACTCTGGCCCGCTGACCGCAGACTACGCCCGCCACCCCGCGATCGGGGTACAGATCGTCCAGGATCGGCTAGGCGGGCGGTGGCTCCGACGCTGTCGCCACCCGCCGGCGCGCCGTGACGGTCACCCCGATGCTGGCGGCCGTCACGAGCGCGAGGGCGACGAGCTCGCGGGCACCGAGCGCCTGTCCGAGCACGACGAGCCCGGCGAACGCGGCCAGCGCCGGCCCGAGGCTCGACAGGACCCCGAACACCCGCGTCGGCAGGCGGCGGAGGGCCACCATCTCGAGCGCGTAGGGGACCGCCGAGGTCGCGACGGCGACGATCAGGAAGACGCCGAGGAGGCGCGGGTCGGCGACCACGGCGGCGCTCGCGTCGGCAGCGCCGAACGGCACGACCACGACGGCGGCGACGAGCATCGAGACCGCGAGCCCCGACAGGGAGTCCGCACGTCGACCGAGGTTCGCGTTGGCGACGATGTAGCAGGCCCAGAAGGCTCCGGCGCCGAGGGCGAGCACGACCCCGACGACCGGGATCGACCCGCTCGAGTCGGAGCCGAGCACGACGACGCCGGCGAGCGCGAGCACGGCCCAGCCGGCGTCGAGCCAGCGGCGGGTCTGGGCCAGCGCGACGACGAGCGGGCCGAGGAACTCGAGGGTGACCGCGACGCCGAGGGGGACGACGTCGATGGCGAGGTAGATGAGGGAGTTCATCCCGGCCAGCGCGAGACCGAGGACGACGACCCCGAGCCAGGTGCGAGCATCCCAGCCGCGGACCCGCGGCCGGAAGACGACGAGCA
This sequence comes from Frigoribacterium sp. Leaf263, assembly GCF_001422285.1. Taxonomy (GTDB): domain Bacteria; phylum Actinomycetota; class Actinomycetes; order Actinomycetales; family Microbacteriaceae; genus Frigoribacterium. Next base: position 472,633 of record NZ_LMMO01000003.1, on the reverse strand, counting down.
GGATGAGGGCGCCGAGAGCGAGCCGGAGGGACGCGGCGCCGAGGGGGCCGACGGCGTCGAAGTGCGTGCGGGCGAGGGCCGCGCCGAACTGCACGGAGACGATCGCGGCGACCGCGAGCACGGGGGCCGGGACGGCGTCGAGCGGGGGTCGGCTCACGACGGGGGTTCCTCACGGACGGACGGAGGCCGGGACGGCCGTCGCCGCGGTGCGGCACTACGATCGTGGCATGTCCGACGCTCTCTCCGTCATCTCGCCGGTGATCGAGCTCTTCGGCTGGCTCGGGTTCATCGCCGGCACCCCCTTCCTCATCGCCGCCGCCGCCGTCGGGCGACGGGCCCGTCGGTACGAGGAGACGGTCGCCGTGGTCATCCCGGCACCGGAGTACGCGCGGGTTGCGACGGCCCGGTGGATGGACTCGTGGGGCGACCTGCACGAGACCCAGTTCGCTGAGTACGCGATCGAGACGCCCGTCGAGACCGAGCTGACGGTCCACTACGACCCTCGCCGCCCCTCCTCGGTGCGCGTCGACACCCCGCACGACGACGGCCGGGCCCTGCGTCTCGTCGGCATCGTGCTCGTGGCCGTGGGCGCGGTCTGCGCGGTGGCGTCGATCGCCCTGCTGTTCGTCGGGTGACGCCGCCTCGCGGCCCGGTCCGCTCACGGCGGATGCTCGGGCGGACCGTCGGAGGCCCTCACTAGACTCGGCCCCATCGTCGAGGGGAGAGTCGTGGGCGTCGTCGCACGAGAGGGACGGATCGCGTCGGGTGCCGAGATGATCGGTGCTCTGGCGCTCGGCGGGACGGTGCTGGCGGCATCGATCGTGGGCGGCTCGCTGCTCGGCGTGACGAGCGCCGCAGCGGCCGGGCCCGTCGATCTGGCCGGCGCCTACGTCGTCGACCAGGCCGACGTGCTGTCGGACGCCGACGAGCAGAGGGTCGAGCAGTCGCTCGACACCCTCGCCGCCGAGAACGGCACCAATCTCTTCGTCGTCTACGTCGACTCCTTCACCTCCCCCTCGGACCGCACCGAGTGGGGTCGCGCTACGGCGGAGCGGAATCAGCTGGGCGTCAACGACGTGCTGCTGTCGGTCGCCGTCGACGATCGCCTGTACGACCTCTCGGTCGCCGAGTCGTCGTCCATCGCGGCCGCCGACCAGTCGGCGCTCGAGACGGACGTGCTCGTGCCGGAGCTCCGCGACGGCGACTGGGCCGGCGCCGCGACCTCGCTCGCCGACGCCCTGGCGCCCGGGGCCGCCGGAGCTGACGACGACGGATCGTCCTCCGGCGGGACCTGGCTGCTCTGGACCCTCGGCGTGCTCGCGCTCGTGGTGCTGGCCGCGGTCGTCGCCGTCACGGTCCTCCGACGCCGCCGGAGAGGCCGCGCCCTCGCCGCCGCTCGGGCCGAGCAGGATGAGCTGGAGCGTCGTGCCGCCGGTCTGCTCGTCGCCCTGGACGACGAGATCACCGCCGGCTCGCAGGAGGTCGGCTTCGCCGAGGCCCAGTTCGGCGAGCAGGTCGCCCGGCCCTTCGTCGAGGCGTTGGAGTCCGCCCGGTCGAGCGCGCGCGAGGCCTTCGCCCTGCGTCAGAGACTCGACGATCACGTGCCCGACGGCGCCGGGGAGCGACGCGAGTGGACGACACGGATCATCGAGCTGTGCGAGACGGCGGGGACGACCCTCGACGCCCAGTCCGACGCGTTCGACGAGATGCGGCGGGCCGAGGACTCCGCCCCCGCCGATGCCGAGGCGCTGCCCGCCGACGTCGCAGTCCGTCGGGCCCGCCTCGCCGAGACGCGGAGCACCCTGGAGGCGCTGTCCCGCACCTACTCCCCTCCGGCGGTGGCCTCGATCGTCGACGACGTCGACCAGGCGGACCGGCTGCTCGAGTTCGTCGACGAGAGCGCGACAGCGGCCCGAGAGCATCTCGCCGCGGGCGAGACCGGTCAGGCGGTCGCCCGCATCCGCTCCGCGCGCCAGGCCCTCGGCCAGGTCGATCAGCTGGCCGACTCGGTCGTGCGCTCGGGCGAGTCGCTGGCCACGGCGCAGAGCCGGATCCGCGAACTGACGATCGAGCTGCGCACCGATCTCGACGCGGCCCGATCACTCGAGCCGTCGGCTGCCCCCCGGGGCGTCGACCTCGCCGCGACGGTGGCGGCGGTCGACGAGGCGCTGCGCTTCGCCGACGAGAACCGCGCCGACCCCCTCGCCGTGCTCGCCCGTCTGGATGACGCCGACGACCGGGTCGACGCCGCCCTCGCCGCCGTCCGCGACGCCGAGACCGTGCGCCGGAAGGCCCAGGCGGCCCTGGACCAGGCGCTCCTGTCGGCTCGGAGCCGGATCAGCGCCGCACGCGACTTCATCGAGACCCGGCGAGGCGCGGTCGGGCCCGGTGCCCGCACTCGTCTCTCGGAGGCCGAGCGGCACCTGGCCGAGGCCGTCTCGCTCGCCACCGTCGATCGCGACGCCGCGCTCGGCGAAGCGCATCAGGCGAACCTGGCCGCTCAGGCGGCGTCGAGCGAAGCGGCCGCGGACGTCTCGACGTATCAGCAGGCCTCGCCGTTCGGCGGCTCGGGCGGCGGCGGCCGAGGAGGCGCGGATCTCGGCGGCATCGTCACCGGCCTCATCATCGGCGGGCTCATGAACGGCGGCGGGGGCGGTGGCGGCTTCGGCGGAGGCGGCGGCTTCGGGGGCCGCAGCGGCGGCTTCGGCGGAGGCGGCGGCGGCTTCGGCGGCGGCGGACGCCGATCCGGCGGCGGACGCTTCTGAACCGCAGCGGCCCTTCCGACACAGACCACGGCAACGACCACCAGACGAAAGGACCACCATGTCGAAGCAGTCCATCTTCGGACGAATCGCCCAGCTGACGAGGGCGAACATTAACAACCTGCTCGATCAGGCCGAGGACCCGAGCCTCATGCTCGACCAGCTCGTCCGCGACTTCACCAACAGCATCGCCGAGGCCGAGAGCGCCGTCGCTCAGACGATCGGCAACCTGCGCCTCATCGAGCAGGACCACGCCGAGGACGTCGCCGCGGCCGCCGACTGGGAGCGCAAGGCCCGGGCCGCCAGCGGAAAGGCCGACGAGCTGCGGGCCGCCGGCAACACGGTCGACGCGGACAAGTTCGACGCGCTCGCCAAGGTCGCCCTCGGTCGTCAGCTGTCGGCTGAGAAGGAGGCCAAGGACGCCGAGCCGACCATCGCCGCGCAGACCCAGGTGGTCGACCGGTTGAAGACGGGTCTGACGCAGATGCGCGAGAAGCTCGACCAGTTGAGCAGCAAGCGCGACGAGCTGAACGCCCGGGCCAAGTCGGCCGAGGCCCAGTCGCGGGTCGCCGACGCGGTGAAGAGCATCGACCTGATGGACCCCACCAGCGAGCTCAGCCGCTTCGAGGACAAGGTCCGCCGCGAGGAGGCCAGGGTGCTCGGGCAGCAGGACCTCGCGGCCTCGAGCCTCGACGCGCAGTTCGAGGGTCTCGAGGACCTCGACGAGCAGACCGAGATCGAGGCGCGCCTGGCCGCGCTGAAGCTCGGAGCGTGACCGTCGGCGCCGCGGGCCCGTCGACGCCGACGACCGGTCGGGTCCGGGTCACGCGCCCGGGTGCGTCACGGCTCGTCGGCGTCGACGTGGCCCGCGGCCTCGCCGTCCTCGGCATGTTCGCGGCGCACCTCTGGCCGCGCGATCTGCTCGACGAGCGCCTCTTCGACGGACGCTCGGCCATCCTGTTCGCCACCCTCGCCGGCGTCTCGCTCGGGCTCATGACCGGCGGCGCCGATCCGACGCGCCCGGACGATCGAGGCCGCCGGGCTCTGTCCATCGCGATCCGCGCGGTGCTGCTGATCGTGCTCGGGCTGCTGCTGCAGGCCTGGAACCCCTACGTCCTGGTGATCCTGCCGTATTACGGGGTGATGTTCCTGCTGCTGCTGGCCGTCCTCTGGCTGCCTCGGCGCCTCCTCGTTCCGCTGGCCGTCGTCGTCACCCTCGCGGCCCCATTCGCCGCCTCCCTCGTGCCCCTCGACGCGGTCGGCGACGCCGCGGCTCCGGGCCTCGCCGGTCTCGCGGCCGACGCCCTGCTCGTGGGCGCCTACCCGGCACTCGTCTGGCTGCCCTTCCTCCTGGCCGGCCTCGCAGCCGCCCGCAGCGATCTCGCCCGCCCGGCGACGGCCGCCCTCCTGGTGGTCGTCGGAACCGTCGCCGCGGTGATCGGCTACGGCGCGCGGTTCCTGCCGGGCGCCTCCGACGTCGCCGCCCTGGACCCCGCCGACCACGAGGGCATGCCCGCCGAGATCGTCGGCTCGGGCGGCGTCGCACTGGCCGTGATCGGCCTCCTGCTGCTCGCCACCGGCACCGGTCGTGTCGCGGGCCGGGTGACCCGGGTCGTCCGGGCCGTCCTCTCGCCGCTCGCGGCGGTCGGCGCCCAGCCCCTGACCGTCTACACGCTGCATCTGCTGCTCACGGCGCCCCTCTTCACGGCCTACCGGTCCGCCGGCGGCTCGTACGGACTCCCCCTCGGCTGGCTCGTGGCCTCCGTCGTCGGCACGCTCGTCTACGCCGTCGTCTGGCGACGGTTCGTCGGGCGCGGTCCGCTCGAGCGCCTGGTGGCGGCCGCCAGCCGGCCCGGGGCCGGGCGCGACGACGCCGTCTCCCGCTGACCCGGGCCTCCTCGTCATCGCCCGTCGAGGGTCCCTGCCACGACCGCCCCGCGCTGTGCCAGACTGACGCGCGTGAGGTTCGTCGTGGTTCCGCAGTGGCAGGGTTCTCCGTCGTCGAGGGCCATGCGGCTCGCCGAGGGCGCGTACGCGATACTGGGCGATCTGCCCGCGTCGGCGACCACCGTCGTCGAGGTCCCCGTCGGGGCCGGCGACTCGCTGGGCACCCGGGTGCACCGGCTGTCGTCCGTGCTCACCGTCGCCGACGCCCTGCAGCAGGAGCTCGCGACCGGCACCGGACCCGCGCTCGTCGTGGGCGGCGACTGCGGGGTCGAGCTCGGCGCCGTCCGCCACGCGCTCACCCCGTCGACGGCCGTCGTGTGGTTCGACGCCCATCCCGACCTGCACGCGCCGCGCAGCAGCGAGAGCGGCGCCTTCAGCGGGATGGTGCTCCGGGCTCTGGTCGGCGACGTCGACGACGACCTCCCGACGCTCGATCCGGCCGAGACGCCGCTCGACCCGGGCCGCATCGTGCTCGCCGGCGCGCGCAGCTTCGACGAGGCCGAAGACCGGTACGTCGACAGTCGCCGCGTCTCGACGGTCTCGTCGCTCGATCTCACGCCCGACGACGTCGTGGCCGCGGTGGCCGCGACGGGGGCGACCGAGGTCTACCTGCACGTCGATCTCGACGTGCTCGACCCCGGCATCATCGACGGTCTGCTGGCGCCCCAGCCGTTCGGCGTCGATCTCGCGACGCTCATCGCGACCATCACCGCCCTCAAGACCCGCTTCACCCTGGTGGGGGCCGGGCTCTGCTCGTTCGCCCCCGTCGACGCGACGAGCGCCTCGGACGACATGGGCACCATCCTCCGCATCGTCGGGGCCCTGTCGCGATGAGCGGACCCGACGCCGGCGACCGCCCCCGCGTCACGGTCGAGCGCCGCGGGGGCGTCCTCCTGATCGGACTCGACCGTCCCGAGAAGCGGAACGCCGCCGACCTCCGCATGCTTCGCGAACTCGCTCTCGCCTACGGCCGACTCGACGACGACCCCGGACTGCACGTCGGACTCGTCTTCGCGCACGGCGACCACTTCACGGCGGGGCTCGATCTGACCGACGTCCTCCCGGCCGTGACCGACACCGGTCTCGACATCGTCCCCGAGGGCGGCGTGCACCCCTGGCAGGTCGACGGACGATCGCTGACCAAGCCGGTCGTGCTCGCCGTGCAGGGCACGTGCCTGACGCTCGGGGTCGAGCTCGCGCTCGCCAGCGACATCGTGATCGCCGACGAGACGGCCCGTTTCGGTCAGATCGAGGTGAGCCGGGCGATCCTCCCGTTCGGCGGCGCGACGACGAGGCTGCCCCGACGCGCGGGCTGGGGCGACGCGATGCGCTATCTGCTCACCGGCGACCTCTTCGGAGCCGAGGAGGCGCGGCGCATCGGGGTCGTGCAGGAGGTCGTCCCCGAAGGGGCCGCCTTCGATCGGGCTCTGCGACTCGCCGAGCGGATCGCCGCCCAGGCCCCACTCGCCGTGCAGGCCACCCTCGCCAACGCGCGTCTGGCCGTGCGCGAGGGCGACGCGGCGGCCGAGGCCTCGCTGCAGCCCGAGCTGGTGCGCCTGCTCGGCACGGACGACGCCCGAGAGGGTGTCGCGGCGTTCACGGAGCGGCGCGACCCACGATTCTCGGGGTCGTGATCGTCCGGGCCCGAGCGGCACCGCCGATCGGCACCACCGACGGGCACGACCGACCGGCAGCGCTGTCCGACCCGGCTGACCGGCCCTGACACGACGAAGCCCGCCCCCACGAAGGGGAGCGGGCTCCGGGCGTGATGACGCGTCTTACTTGAAGACGTCTTTCACGTCTTCGCCGGTCTTCTTGGCACTCGCGGCGGTCTGGTCCTTGCGACCTTCGGCCTTGAGGTCCTCGTCGCCCTTGCGGTCGCCGATGGCCTCCTTGGCCTTGCCCGCGATGTCCTGAGCGGCGTTCTTGATCTTGTCGTCGAGTCCCATGAAGACCTCCTGTGCTTGGCGCGTCAGCGCATGATGCCCGAACGCTATCGAGGCGACCCCGGTGCCGACCGCACGCACATCCCGCGCCCAGGATGCGTGCGCGGAACGGCCAGCGAGCATCCGGACGAACGCCCGGGAGCGAGGACTACGGTCGTCGCATGACTGCTTATGATCTGATCGTGATCGGCGCCGGCGCGGTCGGCGAGAACGTGGCCGACTACGCCAAGCGCAAGGGCCTCTCGGTGGCCCTCGTCGAGGCCGAGCTCGTCGGCGGCGAATGCTCGTACTGGGCGTGCATGCCCTCGAAGGCGCTGCTGCGCTCCACCGCGGTCGTGCGGGCGGCGCGCGCGGTCGACGGGGCCGCCCAAGCGGTCACCGGCGCTGTGGACGTCGCGGCCGTGCTGCGCCGCCGGGACTCCTTCACGAGCGGATGGGACGACTCCGGCCAGGCCGACTGGGTCGCCGGCGCGGGCATCGACCTCATCCGCGGACACGCCACCATCACGGGAGTGCGGGAGGTCACCGTCGACGGCGTCGTGCACACCGCGAACCACGCCGTGGTCGCCGCGACCGGATCGTCGGCCCTGCTGCCCGACATCCCGGGTCTGGCCGAGGCTCGCCCCTGGACGAGCCGGGAGGCGACGAGCGCTCAGAGCGTCCCGCAGAGCCTCGTGGTCATCGGCGGCGGCGTCGTCGCCACCGAGATGGCGACCGCCTACCAGGGTCTGGGCTCCGTCGTGACGCTCGTCGCGCGGAGCGGTCTGCTCGGCGGTCAGGAGCCCTTCGCCGGGGAGCTCGTCGGGGACGGACTCCGCGAGCTCGGTGTGGACGTCCGCGTGGGGGTCTCCCCCGTCTCCGTCCTCCGCACCGAGCACGACACCGTCGAGGTGACCCTCGACGACGGGAGCACCGTGATCGCCGACGAGGTGCTCGTGGCCACCGGCCGGGTGCCCCGCACCTCGGACCTCGGACTCGAGAGCATCGGCATCGAGCCCGGCGACTGGCTGCAGGTCGACGACACCCTGCTCGTGCACGGCACCGACTGGCTGTACGGCGTGGGCGACGTCAACCACCGGGCCCTGCTCACCCATCAGGGCAAGTACCAGGCCCGAGCCGCCGGCGAGGTCATCGCGGCGCGGGCCCAGGGGACCGAGCTCTCGACCGCCCCCTGGGGAACCCACGTCGCCACGGCGGACGACGCCGCCGTGCCGCAGGTCACCTTCACCGACCCCGAGGTGGCGAGCGTGGGTCTCACGGCCGAGGCCGCCACGCAGCGCGGCATCGACGTGCGCGTCGTCGACTACGACCTCGCGTCGGTCGCCGGCTCCGCGCTGCACTCTGACTCGTACAAGGGCCACGCGCGACTCGTCGTCGACGAGGGTCGGAAGGTCGTCGTCGGCGCCACCTTCGTCGGACCGGAGGTCAGCGACCTCCTGCACGCCGCCACGATCGCCGTCGTCGGCGAGGTCCCGATCGATCGGCTGTGGCACGCCGTGCCGTCGTACCCGACGGTCAGCGAGGTCTGGCTGCGCCTGCTGGACGGCTACGGGCGCCCGTGACGGGCCTGCTGCTCGACTCCCCCGTCTCGCGCCTCGGCTGCGCCGTCGCCACCCTCGTCGGCCTCGCCGTCGGCGTCCCGCTCAGCACGGGGCGGATCCGGGTGGTCGGCGACCTCATCGTCTGCCGGGGTCTCCCCCGGTGGGCGTTCCGCCGCGGCGGCACCTGCGTGGGCCGGGTCTACCTGACCCGGTACAACGACGGCCCCCGGGTGCTGCGACACGAGGCCGTCCACGTCACGCAGTGGCGGCGATACGGCATGCTGATGCCCCTGATGTACTTCCTGGCCGGCAGCGACCCGCTGACGAACAGGTTCGAGATCGAGGCCGGCCTCGAGGAAGGCGGTTACCGATGACCCGCACCGTGATCATCACCGGAGCGAGCAGCGGCATCGGCCGCGAGGCCGCGAAGGCGCTGTCGAAGGGGGGCGCCGAGCTCGCGATCGTCGGTCGCAACCCCGAGCGCACCCGCGCCGTCGCGGACGAGGTCGGCGGGAGCGCCTTCATCGCGGACTTCGACCGGCTGGACGACGTCCGCGGACTCGCGGAGCGCCTCCTCGACCGCTATCCCCGGATCGACGTCCTCGCCAACAACGCCGGCGGGCTCGTCAATCCGCGCGGCGTCACCGCCGACGGCCACGAGCGCATCCTCCAGTCGAACCACCTCGCGCCGTTCCTCCTGACCCGACTGCTGCTGCCGCGACTGATCGAGAGCGAGGCGCGCGTCGTGTCGACCGCGAGCGTCGCCAACCTGTTCGGCCGCGTGCGTCTCGACGACCTCGACTGGGCGAAGCGGCCGTGGCTCGGCGGCTGGCGCCAGTACGGCACGAGCAAGATCGAGACGATCCTGTTCATCCGCGAGCTGGCGAAGCGCACGGGGCTCGAGGCCTTCTCGTTCCACCCCGGGATCGTCAAGACGAACTTCGGCGCCGACTCGTCCATGTGGCGCATGGCCAACGTGCTGACGAACGGGCACTACGGCATCTCGGCCGCCGCCGGGGCGCTGCCGCTCATCCAGCTGGCGGGGCCGAGCACGATCGGCGTGCCGAGCGGCACCTACTTCGACCAGCTGAAACCGGACGGCCTCGTGCTGCCCCAGGCCAAGGACGCCTCCCTGGCCGCCGCCCTCTGGGAGCGCAGCTCCGAGCTCGTCGGGCTGCCCTCGGAGGTCTGAGCCGCTACATCTCGGCGCGGCCGAGCCGCCAGTAGCCCATGAAGGCGACGTGGCGGCGGTCGACGCCGACCTCGGCGACGAGGAACCGGCGCAGGGTCTTGATGGCGGCGGCCTCGCCGGCGAGCCACGCGTACAGCTCGCCGTCGAGGGCCTCGCCGTGGCGGGCCTCTCCTTGGGGGACGTCCCAGAGGATGTCGTGGTCGACGTCCACCTCGGAGACCTCGACGCCGCGGTGCCACGCGGTGACGTACCGGGCCGTCCAGCCGCGGACGGCCTCGACGAGTCGCGCGCCGTGCCCTTCGTCGGACCCGTCTCGTGCGAGCCAGTGGACGGAGACCCCGGGAGGCGCGGTGAGCTCGAGCACGTCCGCCGACGTCGGCACCTCGAGGAACACGCAGCCCCGGGCGTCGGCGGGCAGGCTCTCGACGATGGAGGACACGGCGGGCACGGCGGTCTCGTCGCCGGCGATGAGCACCGAGGAGGCGCCCCGCGGGTTCCATTCGACGCCGCTGCCGGTCACGCCGCTGGTGGCGTCGGGGCCCACGAGCATGGCGTCGTCGCCGACGCGGACGGCCGCGAGCCAGGCGGCGGCGGGCCCGCCGTCGGCGTGCACGACGAAGTCGACGTCGACCTCGCGGAGCTCCGGTCGGACGGCTCGTGCGGTGTACGTGCGGAAGGGGTTGCGGGCGTGGTCGGGCAGGGCGCGCCACTCGCCCCACCAGTCTCCGGACGGGAACGTGTCGAAGCCCGTGGACTCGAGCGGGAGGACCACCTTGATGCGCTGGTCGAGCCCGTCGGCCCCGAAGTCGCCGAGTTCGGGACCGCCGAACGTCACGCGGGTGAACGACGGCGAGAGACGCTGGACCCTCTCGACCCTGGCCCGGTACGGGCGGTGGGCGGGTTTCACGACGGACCCGGGCGAGGCCTCGGCTACGGAAGTAAGCACACCCTAAGTATGGCAGTCCTAACCTGACGGTCAAGAAGAGGTGCCTGGACGTCGAGACAGCTGCTCGGACGGTCGGAGACCAGCGTCCCCGCCGGCCGACGGCGGATCAGAGCGCCGCGGCCCCGTCGACCGTCTGGAAGACGCGGTGCAGATCGTGCCGGAGGTCGTAGGCGAACGACGGCGGCCCGGCGATCCAGATGACGTGCTCGCCGGCGACCAGCGAGTCGGTGTCGACGTACATCTCGGCGAGCCACGCGCGGACGGCCCGCTCGAGCGCGTCGCCGGGCTCGCAGGAGCGCCCCGACCCGGGTGCACCGGATCGGCGATCGCGCGCCAGCCAGGCGACGGCCACCCGGCCCGGTGCGGCGAGAGGCACGATCTGGCTGCTGTCGTCGACCTCGACGAAGACCTGCCCGCGCGCGCAGAGGGGCAGGGCGGCCAGCATGCCGCGCAGCTGGTCGAGGGAGGAGGCGTCGCCGGCGAACAGCACGCGGGTGGCGTCGTGCTGGAGGGGCGGGTCGCGGTATTCGAGGAACATGTCCTGGTCAGTATAGGTAAGCCTCACCTATCCCGACACACGTCCGCCCGATTCGCAGCCGGGTGGTAGGTTCTGACCGTCCACGGATCCGGCAGCGACCCGTGGCGAGGGGCCGCGCCGTGTCCGACAGCACCACGGTGGCGGATCGTGACGACCGGACCGACAGCGACCGGAGATCCCCCGCAGCAGAGCCGAGACCACCTCGGCATCCTTCGCCGAGGCGCCGACGCCCCGGCCCACCCCGGAAGGCCCCTCCGCGTGCGCACCCTGCCCCTCCTCGCCGCCGTCACCGCTCTCGTCCTCGTCACGGCCGGCTGCACGTCGTCGCCCGACCCGACGGGCGCCCCCGACGACGACGCCACCGTCACCGTCGGCCTCGTCCTCGAGCCCACCGACCTCGACATCCGCCGGACGGCCGGCATCGCGCTCGATCAGGTGCTGATCGACAACGTCTACCAGGGCCTCGTCGGGCGCACCCAGGACAACGAGATCGTCGACGTCCTGGCGTCCAGCCACGAGGTCAGCGACGACGGCCTGACCTACACCTTCACCCTCGCCGAGGGCGTGACCTTCCACGACGGGGCCGCGCTGACCGCGGAGGACGTCGTCTGGTCGCTGCAGCAGGTCGCCGACGACGAGAGCCTGGCCAACCACGGCGATCTCGCGGCGGTGGACGCCGTCACCGCGCCCGACGAGTCGACCGTGGTGATCACGCTGTCCCGACCGGACTCGGCGCTGCTGTTCTCGCTGACGGGGCGAGCCGGCCTCGTGCTCGAGCAGCAGGCCGACAACGACCTCTCGACCACGGCGAACGGCACAGGGCCCTTCACCCTCGCGGGGTGGACCCAGGGCGACAACCTGCGGCTGAGCCGCAACGACGACTACTGGGGCACGCCCGCGGCCGTCGGCGGGGTCGTCTTCCGGTACATCCCCGACCCGTCCGCCCGCATCAACGCCTCGCTGTCGGGCGACATCGACGTGCAGACCGCGGTCGACGCGACGCTCCGCAGTCAGCTCGACGGCGTCGACGGGCTGACCGTCAGCGAGGGCCGCACCACCGACAAGTACACCCTCGCCTTCAACAACGCGGTCGAGCCCTTCACCGATCCCCGCGTGCGCAAGGCGATCCGCCTCGCCGTCGACAACGACGCGCTGATCGCCGCCACCGGCGGCTCCGCGGTCGACCAGGGCGGGCCGATCCCCGAGCTCGACCCGGGCTACCGCGATCTGACCGACGTCGACGCGTACGACCCCGACGCCGCCCGCGCGCTCCTCGAGGAGTCCGGTCAGGGCGATCTCGACCTCACCCTCGAGTACGCGAACGTCTACCCGGCCGCCATCGGCGATGTGCTGACGACGCAGCTCAAGGCCGTCGGCATCACCCTCACCGTCGAGCAGGTCGACTTCTCGACCTGGCTGAGCGACGTCTTCGTCGCCCCGTCCGACGGCTCGCCGCGCGACTTCCAGCTGAGCATGGTCAACCACGCCGAGACCCACGACTTCGGCAACTGGGCCGATCCGGACTACTACTTCGGCTACGACTCCCCCGCGGTGCAGGGCCTCTACGCCGAGTCCCTCGCCGCCACGGACCCTGCCGACGCCGACGAGGCCCTCGCCGAGGCCGCGGCGATCGTCGCCGACGACGCGCCGGCCGAGTGGCTGTACACCACGACGACGCTCACGGCCATCCGAGACGGCATCACCGGGTTCCCGACCTCGTCGACGACGACACGGCTCGATCTCTCGTCGCTGGCCGCCACCGAGTGATCAGGTTCACGGCCGGGCGTCTGGTCCTCTTCGCCGTCGGTCTGCTCGTCGCCAGCGCTCTGATCTTCGCGACGCTGCGCCTCCTGCCCGGCGACGTCGCCCAGGTGATCGCCGGCACGACGGGCTCGCCCGCCCAGGTCGCCGCACTCCGGGCCGAGCTCGGACTCGACCGGCCGTTCCTCGCGCAGTACCTCGACTGGGTGGGAGGGCTGCTGAGGCTCGACCTCGGCCGGTCGCTCGTGACCGGGACCCCGGTCGCGGACGAGATCGCCGACAAGCTGGCCGTCACGCTGCCGCTCGCCGGGCTCTCGCTCGCCGTCGGCCTCGTCGTGGGCGTCCCTCTCGGCGTGCTCGCGGCGCTCCGCCGACGGCGCCCGCTCGGCACGGCGGCATCGATCGGCGGTCAGATCCTCGCCGCCGTGCCGGCCGTCTGGGCGGGCATGCTGCTGATCGCCCTGTTCGCCGTCACCCTGGACTGGCTGCCGACGCAGGGCTTCCCCCTCGACGGGTGGTCCGATCCGGCGGCCGCCCTGAGGGCGCTCGTCCTGCCCGCGGTGACCATCGGTCTCGTCGAGGGCGCCGTGCTGCTCCGCTTCACCCGATCCGCCGCGCTCGGAGCGCTCGACGCGGACTACGTCCGGGCCGCCGCCGCCAAGGGCATGACGCGCGACCGGGCCCTCGTGCGCCACGGCCTGCCGAACGTCATGCTGAGCGTCGTGAGCGTGCTCGGAATCCAGGCCGCCGGTCTCGTCGTCGGCGCGGTGCTCGTGGAGCAGCTCTTCAGCCTGCCCGGCGTCGGTCGCATGCTCGTCGCCGACGTCGGTCGCCGAGACCTGACGAAGGTGCAGGGAGAGCTCATGACCCTGACCGCGATCGTCCTCGCCGTCGGCTTCGTGGTGGACGTCGTGCACCGCGCCGTCGACCCGAGAGCACGGGAGCGGGGCGAATGAGGCGCGGGTCGTGGATCCGGGCCCTGGTGTCCGGGCCGGCCGGCGCCTTCGGCGCGGGGTGGCTCGTGCTCGTCGCGGCGGCCGCCGTCGTCGCCCCGTTCTGGACGCCGTTCGATCCCTTCGCCACCGACCCCTACGGAGCCTGGGCTCCGCCGTCGACCATGCACCTCCTCGGGACCGACTCCGTGGGTCGCGACATCTTCAGCTACGTGGCCCGAGGGGCCACCACGACCGCCGTGGTGGCGGTCGCCTCGGGCGCCGTCGCCCTCGTGGTCGGCGTCGCCCTCGCAGCGCTCGGATCGCTGACCGCGCGTTGGGTTCGGGACTCCGTGTCGGTGCTCATCGACGTCCTCGTCGCGTTCCCGACGATCCTGATCGCCATGGCCCTGGCCGCCGCCTTCGGCGGGTCGCTGGCCGTGGTCGTCGTCGCCGCCGGCACCGGCTACGGGGTCAACATCGCCCGGGTGTCCCGGGCCGAGATCCGCCGGGTCGGCCGGGAGGACTACGTGCTCGCCGCCCGCGCGGCCGGCGTGGGGCCGCTCGGCGTGGTGGCGCGGCACGTGCTGCCGAACGTGGCGCCCCTCTTCGCCGTCCAGGTCTCGCTCGCGATGGCGACGTCGATCCTCGCCGAGGCCGGACTGTCGTTCCTCGGGTACGGGGCGTCCGCCGAGACCGCCTCGTGGGGCCGACTGCTCAGCGACCTGCAGAAGTTCATCGGCGTCCACCCCGGGACGATCGTGTGGCCCGGCGCCGCCATCACGCTCACCGTGCTGGCGCTCAACCTGCTCGGCGACGCCGTCCGCGACGCCGGGGACCCGCGCCTGCGCCGGCGCGCACCCTCCGCCGCCCCGGACCCCGCCGATGCGCCGGGGGTGGTCTCGTGAGCCTCGAGATCAGTGATCTCAGCATCGAGCTCGCCGGACGGACCGTCGTCGACGGCGTCTCCCTCTCGGTGGGACCGCAGGAGCGCGTGGGGCTCATCGGGGAGTCCGGATCGGGCAAGTCGCTGACGCTGCTCGCCGTGCTGGGGCTGCTGCCCGACGACGCCGTCGTCCGAGGCGGCATCTCGTTCGACGGCCGCGAGCTCGTCGGGCTGCCCGACCGCGACCACGCCCCCCTCCGAGGAGCCGGGATCGGCGTCGTGTTCCAGGACCCGACGACGTCGCTCGACCCCGTCCGCACCATCGGCCGTCAGATCGCCGAACCCCTTCGACTGCATGAGGGGGTCGGACGTCGCGAGGCCCGTCGCCGTGCCGTCGACGCGGCCGCCGAGGTCGGTCTGCCCGACCCCGAGCGCATCGTCGACCGCTACCCGCACCAGCTGTCGGGGGGGCAACGTCAGCGCGTGGTCATCGCGACGGCCCTCATCGCCCGCCCGCGCCTCCTGCTCGCCGACGAGCCCACCACGGCCCTCGACGTCTCGACCCAGGCCGAGGTGCTCGACCTCTTCGCCCGTCTCGTCGACGAGCGCGGCGCGTCGCTGCTGTTCGTCACCCACGACCTCGCCGTCCTGCGTCGAGCCGTCGACCGGGCCGCGGTGCTCGCCGACGGCCGCGTCGTCGAGGAGGCGTCCGTCGACGACCTCGTGCACCGCCCGCGCCACGCCGTCACCCGGGGGCTGGTCGAGGCGACGAGGGCGACCACCTGGAGGGCGCGATGAGCGACGACGAACCGACCCGCGCCTCCTCGGCCCCCCTGCTGAGCGGACGCGGCCTCAGCCGGACGTATCGCCTGCCCCGGTCGTCGCCGTTCCAGCCGGGCCCGGTCAGGCACGCGCTGGTCGGCGCCGACCTCGACGTCGGCCACGGCGAGAGCGTCGCCCTGATCGGCGAGTCGGGCAGCGGGAAGAGCACCCTGGTCAAGACCCTGCTCGCCCTCGACACGCCGACGGAGGGCACGGTCCGCTTCGACGGACGCCCGGTGCGACCCGGCCGGGCGTCGGCGCTGCGCTGGTTCCGCCGCGACACCGGCGTCGTGCTGCAGGACCCCTACAGCTCGCTCGATCCGCGGATGCGCGTGCGCGACACCGTCGCCGAGCCGCTGCGGGCCCTCTCGATCGCGGGCGACCGGCGGGCCCGGGTCGACGAGGTGCTCGACCGGGTGGGTCTGACCCGGCACCACGCCGACGGCTACCCGCACGAGCTCAGCGGCGGGCAGCGCCAGCGCGTGGCCATCGCCCGCGCGATCGTCCACCGACCCCGCCTGCTCGTCGGCGACGAGCCGATGAGCGCGCTCGACGTCACGGTCCGAGCCCAGATCCTGCAGCTGCTGCGCGAGCTGCGCGACGACCTCGGGCTGTCGCTGCTCACGGTCTCGCACGACATCGGTCTCGTGCAGCATCTCGCCGACCGGGTCGCCGTGCTGCACGAGGGGCGGATCGTCGAGCAGGGGACGGTCGACGCGGTGCTGCGCCACCCCGGGCACCCCTACACCCGCGCGCTCGTGGCCGCGGTGCCGACGCTCGACTGATCCGCCGACCCTCGACCGACCCGCCATCGGGCGCCCGTCGCGCCTCGCGGGTCACCAGAGCGGCGGGTGCCTCCGCTGCCATCTCATGCGCCGCTCGAGCTGCGCCCCCACGGCCAGGAGGACGTCCTCGCGACCGGGCCTGCCGATCAGCTGCACGCCGGCCGGCGATCCGTCGACCTCGCCGACCGGCAGGGTGATCGCGGGCAGCCCGGCGACGTTGACGAACGAGGTGAAGGGCGAGTAGAGGCACTGCTGCTCGAAGTTGCGCTCGGCGTCGTCGGCGTCGTACCAGCCGATCGGGCGGGCCGTCAGGGCGAGCGTCGGGGTCAGGACGACGTCGAAGGGGGCGAACCGGTCGATCACGGTCCGCTCGAACGCCGTCAGCCCCGCGAGGGCGGCGCCGAGCTCGCGAGCCGGGACTCCGCGGCCCCGCTCGACGAGCCACCGGGTGATGGGCTCGAGACGGGCGAGCTGCTCGTCGGTCTCGGCGGGGATCCCCGCGGCGCCGGCCTGCCAGAGGGTGCGGAAGAGCGCCGGGTAGTCCGACGCAGGCATCGTCGTCTCGTCCACGCCGTGCCCGAGATCGGCCAGCAGGTCGGCCGTGAAGCGGACGACGCCGAGGAGGCGCGGGTCGACCCAGACGTCGAACACGTCGTCCCAGGGGCTGGTCGTCATCACGGCGACCTGGAAGCGTCCGGCCCCGCGGAGGGCCGTGCCGAGGTAGGCGCCGTCGGGCGACGGCGGCGCCCAGAGCGCGTGCCCGTGCCGCGGCGGCCGTCCGTCGGGCGAGACCATCGCGTCGAGCAGCAGGGCGGCGTCGGCGACGGTGCGCGCCAGCGGCCCCCCGACGGCGAGCCCGCCGAGGCTCGCGAGTCCCGACTGCGAGGGCACGCGTCCCCGCGACGGCTTCACCCCCACCAGTCCGGTCGCGGCGGCCGGGATCCGGATGCTGCCGCCCCCGTCCGACCCGGGGGCGAAGGGCAGCATGCCCGCGGCGACCGCGGCCGCGGCCCCTCCGCTCGAGCCGCCTGCGCCGGTGTCGAGTCGCCAGGGGTTGCGCGTCGGCGGGCCGATGAGGGTCTCGGTGTACGCGGTCAGCCCGTACTCGGGGGTCGCCGTCTTGCCGAGGCTCACGCCGCCGGCCTCGTCGAGGGCCGCGACGATCTCGGACGACGTCTCGGGCACCCGGCCGTCGGCCAGGCGCGAACCGGACCGGGTCGGCACGCCCGCCCGATCGCCGAGGTCCTTGTCGGCGAGCGGCAGCCCCCACAGCGGCGCCGTCGTCCGACCCGCACGGGTCAGCTCGTCGGCACGGTCGCGGGCACGGTCGGCGGTGACCGTCACGAAGGCGCCGACCTCTCCGTCGAGGCGCTCGATGCGGTCCAGGTAGTGGTCGGTCAGCTCGCGAGGGGAGAGCTCTCCGCGATGCAGGAGATTCCATTGCTCGTGGGCGCTGAGGTCGTGGAGTTCGGGCACCCGTCGAGCGTAGGCCCGCCCGTCAGCGCGCGCTGCGGCCGCGTCGCCTCTTGAGCGACTTCTGCATCGTGATGGTGCCGAGCCAGCGGCCGAACTTGAAGCCCACGCGGCCCATCCGGCCCACCTCGACGAACCCGAGCCGGGCGTGGAGGGCGACCGACGCCTCGGCGTTCTTGTCGGCGATGACGGCGACCATCTCTCGGATCCCGGCCTCGCGGCAGGCCTCCACGAGCGCCTCGAGCAGACCTGCCCCGAGGCCCTTTCCCGTCGAGGCGGCGCGCAGGTAGATGGACGTCTCGACCGTGTACCGGTAGGCCGCCTTGCCGCCCCAGGGCGAGGCGAGGGCGTACCCGAGCACTTCGCCGCTCGGATTCACGGCCACGAGGAACGGCATCCCGAGCGACGAGACGAACGCGAGCTTGCGGCGCCATTCGGCGAGGGTCATGGCGTCCTCGTCGAAGGTCACGGACGAGTTGGCGACGTAGTGGTTGTAGATCTCGCGCACGTAGGGCAGGTCGGCGGCCACGGCGGCACGGACCTCGAAGCGGAACGGCGGCTCGACGGGGGCGGGCGGGCGCAGGGCGCGCGGCAGCTGCCGACGGGTCTGGTATTCCTCTTCGAGCACGCAGCCACTCTGCCACGACGGCGGGAGGCGCGGCGAGGGCGGGAGGGGGCGGCGCGCGTCAGAGGGGCGGGAGCGCCCAGTCGACGGGGTCGCCGCCCTGCTCGACCAGCAGTGCGTCGGCACGGCTGAACGGCTTCGAGCCGAAGAAGCCCCGGGACGCCGACAACGGGCTCGGGTGCGCCGACTCGATGGTGGGGACGTCTCCGAGCATCGGCTTGAGGGCTGCGGCGTCACGACCCCACAGGATGGCGACGAGGGGTCCGCCGCGTGCCGCCAGCACCTCGATGGCGCGCTGGGTCACGGGCTCCCAGCCCTTGCCGCGATGCGACGCCGTCTCACCGGGACGCACGGTGAGCACCCGGTTGAGCAGCATGACGCCGTGGTCGGACCACGACGTCAGATCGCCGTGCTCGGCCGGGGGCACGCCGAGGTCGTCGTGCAGCTCGCGATAGACGTTGACGAGGCTCCGCGGCAGGGGTCGAACGCTGCGCTCGACCGAGAACGACAGCCCGACGGCGTGACCGGGGGTCGGATAGGGATCCTGGCCGACGATGAGCACGCGCACGCTCGCCAGGGGCGCGCGGAAGGCGCGCAGCACGTTCTCGCCGGCGGGCAGGTACCCCCGCCCCGCGCGCACCTCCGCGCGCAGGTACTCGCCCATGTCGGCGATGCGGTCGGCGACCGGTTCGAGGGCCTCGGCCCAGCCGGGGTCGATCTGCTCGGCGAGCGGACGACGCGACGCGCCCTCGGGCGCGGACCCGGCGTCCGGCGTCACGCAGGACCCAGCGTGCCGACCGAGACGCCGATGATCCCGCCGCCGTCGTCGACCTGCGGCTCGACCCGCCAGACGCTCCCGGTGCCGAGCACCGTCAACGCGCCGTCGCCGACCACGAGGGCCGTGTTCTCGTCGATCGCCACCCCTCCGGCGACGAGTCCCGCCTCGGTCGCGGCGATCAGGCGGGTGAGGGTCCCCCACTGCGCGGCGTGGACGTCGACGGCGATGTCGACCAGGCCGAGTCCGCCGCTGAGGGTGACCTCGTCGAGGTCCTCCGCCGCGTCCTCCGGGCAGACCGGGACGTCGCCGATGAGCCAGCCGCCGAGGAGGGCGCGGTCTGCGGCGATCATGGCTCCGGCGGAGAAGCCGAGGTACGGCAGACCGTCGGCCACGAGCAGCCGGACCTGATCCACGAGCGGGATGACGGCCTCGAGGTACGCCGGCGTCAGCCCCCCGGCCACGACGAGCCCGTCGACGTCGCTCAGCACGCGGGTGTCGAAGACCTCCCCCGCCTCGACGATGCTGGTGACGACCTCGCAGCGCCCGCCCGAGGCGAGCATCGACGGGTACCCGGTGCGGAACCCGGCCGACGGCGAGTCGTCGGCGACGACGATCAGGAGGGCGATGCGCGGCACGGCGCGCCCGACCGCTCCGCCCCGCACGGCCGCCTCGGCGACGAACAGGTCGTACAGGTCGGGGGTGTCGGGCGACCAGCCGCCGCCGACGAGGTGGATGCTCATGCCCCGACCGCCGTCGCGTGGTCGCGGGTCACCGGCGGGAGGGCGCTCCAGGGGAAGGTGATCCAGCGGGAGGTGCGCTTCCAGACGAAGTCGGGCTCGAGCACCGTGCGCGGCTTGCTGTAGAGGCAGACCGTGCGGACGTCGGCGGCGATCCCGCCGAGGAGGTCGCGGACGAGCACGAGCGTGCGCCCCGAGTCCGAGACGTCGTCGACGATCAGCACCCGCTTGCCCTCGAGCGAGGGCGCGTCGAGGGTCGGGGGCAGCAGCACCGGCTCGGGCAGACGCTCGTCGACGCCGGTGTAGAACTCGACGTTGATCGACCCGCACATCTTTGTGTCGAGGGCGTAGGCGACGGCCCCCGCCAGCACGAGCCCGCCCCGGGCCACGGCGACGATCACGTCGGGGGTGAAGTCGGCCGCGACGACGTCGCTCGCCAGGTGGCGCGCCGCCTCGCCGAACTCCAGCCAGCCCAGCACCTCACGCTCGGGGGCACCGGTCTCGACCGACCCGTCGGACTGCGCCGGCGGGGCCTCGGGCGGTGCTGCGGCGGTGTCGGTCGAGTCGTCGGGTGAGGAAACCATGCCAGCAACCGTAGTGCGCCCACGGGCCCCGGCGCGAAGGCGGACCCGTCAGGGTCCGACCCACCGACCCCCGGGAGGCGCGAAGACGGTGTCGACGCCGTCGGACCACAGGAGGGAGTCCGGTTCGCGGTCGGCCACCCCGGGCAGTCCGGAGTCGGCGACCAGCTCGTCGTCGAGGTCGACGAGCTCCGCCCGCCGCAGCGGCCAGGCCCCGTGCTCGTTCGGCCAGAAGCGCGTCGTGCCGCCGCGTCCGACGTGCATGCCCCACCGGGCCGTCAGGAAGTCGGCGAGCGGGTCGCCGACCACGGCCTCGTCGGTCGGCCGCACCTGTAGACGCGTGCTCGGTCGGGGGCCGGGACCGTGCCGACGCGAGGCGTACTCGACGACGTCCCCGCGCCTCCTGCGGGTCATCGAGGCCCACCGGTACGGCAGCCCGAGACCGGCGTTCGCGGCGAGCACCGGCAGGAGGCGCGCGGCCTCGAGCGTCCGGAAGACGACCCCTCGCCTCCCCTGGTCGTCGACGGAGTAGAGCCGCACGTTCGTCTCGAGGAACGTGCCGAGGACGGGGACCGGGGGCAGCGGACCGAACGCGCTGCGCGAGAGCTCGAACGGGATCAGACCGACCCAGGCCGACCCGTCGAAGACGTCGGGGCGGGTGCCCCGGGGCAGCAGCGGTGCGACCCGCTCCGGCTCGACCCTCCAGTGCGCGAACGCCAGACCGCCCCAGTGCTGCCGGATGAACGGCCGGCGGGACAGCGCCGGGGCGACGTCGGAGACGGGATCGGGTTCACGGGTCATCGCCTCACCCTACGGGCGCGGCGGCCGGTGGGTAGGGTCGGGGTCGACCCGAGAGGAGCAGTCTCCGGTGCCGACCGATCCGACCGACCCGACCGTCCGCCTCGCGGACCCGACGCCCCTCGAGCGAGCCGTCGACGAGGGGTTCCTCATCGTGCGCGCGGCCGCCGTGGTCGCCGTCGCCAACAGCATCATCGTGCGGGCGCTCCAGGAGCGGCTGCCCTTCGACGCCGACGTCGCCACCGCCACGGCCCGCGACGAGCTGGCCCGGCTCGAGCGCGAGCAGCGGGACGGCATCGCCCGGCTCAAGACGCTCCGGCGCCGGACGCACCGCTCGTACGGGCAGTCGAGACACCAGTTCGACTACCGCGTCGACGACATCGACGCCCTGCGCCTGCGCGAGGCCACCCACCGCGAGCTCGCGGGACGGATCGCCCGCAGCGCCGCCGACGACGCCTTCGTCGACGACCTCGTAGCGACCGCCCGATCGCGTGCCTGGGACGACGTGGGCAGCACGGTGGTCGACCGTCTGGGCTGGGCCGCCGCGCCGACGCCCGACTACGACGAGGGTCGCGCCGACCGCCTCCGCGGGCTGGTCGACGAGGATCTCGCAGGGCTGCGAGCGGTCAGGCGTCCTCGCGGCTGACGACGCCGTCGAGCAGCGCGACCGGGTCGTCGACGAACGCCCGGACGGCGCGTTGCACGGCCTCGCGGTCGAACGACGTGTCGTTGTACGAGACCGCGACGTGCAGCACGCCGTCGAGCACCATCAGCTGCGCCGCCACCGTCTCGGGGGCGATCGGATGAACCGCCGACGCCGCCTCGATGGACCGTCCGTCGCGGATCCACGGGATGGACTGGAGCGGACGGTTGAGACCGAGGTTGCTGAGGACGACGCGGGCCCGGGCGTGCGCCGGGGTCGACGCGGGCAGGACCCTCCTCGCCGGACGGACGGACTCCTTGATCGCGCCCGCCATGAGGGCGGCGAGAGGGCGACCCGACGACGTGGTCTGCGCGATGCTGCGATCGACTGCCGTGAGGTCGTCGCCGCCCGTCACCGGGATCCCGGTGACGAAGTTGCCGGTCGTGTCGACGCCCGACGGGAGGTAGCCGCGGACGTCGTAGACCATCTCGCTGTCCGGCGAGAGGCGCAGCCCCTCCGCGGCCAGAGCGGCGCGGAGGGCCACGATGACGCCGGCGCCGAACGAGACCGGCTCGTCCCGTCGTCGGAGCCAGTTGTGGAGCGCCTTGAACGACGCCTTGGAGCCCGCCGCCACGACGACCGAGGTGGAGCCGTTCCAGCCGATCGACGGGCGCTCGACCGGCGCGATGCGGGGCGCGACGGGCGACTCGACCCGGCGGGCCCTCAGGAGGGCGACGACGCGCCCCGGGTGCTTGGCGAAGGTCTCGACGAACGCCGTCCAGAGGGGGCGGCTGATGCCCTCGGCCGTCAGCCACGCGGGGATCTCTCCGCCCCCGGCGACCGCGACGAGCGTGGCCGGCAGGCGCGTGGTGAAGCGCGCGTCCACGACGCCGTGGTCGAGGATCAGGAGCAGGCGGTCCCCCGCGAGCACGACCCGCATGGGCAGACCGGGCTCGATGTGGGCGACGAGGCCCTCGAGGGCCTCGGAGAGCTCCCGGGTGGCGAGCTCGGGCGCCTCGACGACCATCCGCTCGGCGACCTCGCGGAGGCTCTCGGGGGCGTACTCCCATTCACGGCCGTCGACGGCGCGGAGCCCCAGGCGGGCGTCGGGGCCCACGGAGAGGATGCGCCAGACCGCGTCGACCAGCGCCTCGCGGCCGGGCAGGGCGACGGGTCCGAACACGGACAGGATGTGGATCCCCGAGCCGAGCCGGTCGACGGCGCGCATGGGCAGACGGGCGACGCCGCGGCCGGTGGACGCGGCGGTCATCGTGCCCTCTCGGCGACGCTCGACGAGCCGCCCGGGACGCCCTGCGTCTCGCCGGCCGGCACGCGGTGGCCCATGAGCCCCGCGCCACGACGACGCTGACGGAGGTAGAGCAGAGGACCGCGGGCGACGGACACGAGCTCGTGCCGTGCCGTGCGGGCGATCTCGCGATCGAGATCGACGTCGCGCGGAGCCGAGGAGGCGCGGGGCGACTCCGTCCCCTCGCCCATCGGTGCGTCGACGCGGCGTTTCGCGGCGAGCACCCGGATCGCCCCGGGGGCGCGACGCAGTGCCAGTCGGAGGCTCGCGGGGTCGAGCGCGATCTTCGTCAGCCACGCGCCGAGACCCGTGCCGTAGCCCGTCGCCTGCAGTCGCAGGGCGGCGAGATCCGAGCGATGACGGTGCCAGACGAGCGCCGACGGCTCGACGACGAGGGCGTGACCGGCCAGCAGGACGCGGGTGAAGACGTCGAGGTCCTCGCCGCCGCCGGTCGGGGTGCCGACGCCGAAGGCGGTGTCGAACCCGCCGAGCAGCACGGCGGGGCGACGCCGGAGCGCGAAGTTGGCACCGGTGCCGAAGGCGCCGACGGAGAAGGGGAACAGCGGAAGGTCGGCCGGCGGCTCGGCGAGCCGGAACACGCGGGTCGAGACGTTGCGGGACCACGAGACGCGGTCGTCGAAGAAGCGCTGCACGGGCGTGCGCAGCTCGCCGCTCGGGACGAGACCCGAGACGCACACGACGTCCTCGCCGTGGGCGAATCCGGCGGCGAGGCCGTGGAGCCACTGGTCGTCGACGATGACGTCGTCGTCCGTGAAGGCGACGATCTCGCCGGTCGCGGCGGCGAGGCCGGCGTTGCGGGCGCTGGAGAGTCCGGGCACCGGCTCCTCGAGGTACCGCACGCGCGGATCGTCGAACTCTGTGCGGACCAGATCGCGGGTCTCGTCGGTCGCCGCGGCGTTATCGACGACGATGACGTCGAACGAGGGGTAGTCGAGTCGGAGGACGCTCCGCAGCGCACCACGGAGGTGATCGGCGCGGTCCCGCGTGCAGAGCACCACGGTCGCCGTCGGCAGGTGGATCGGTTCGACGGGGGTCAGGGCCTCCGGAAGGGAGGCGACCTCCGACCGCAGCAGGTCCACCGAGACCCGTCCGTCGACGACGGGCGCGTCGACGAAGCCGAGCACGCTCCGACCGCGGCGGACGAGCAGCCGCGCGCCGCGGTGCCCCTCGGGGTCCGTCAGCACGACGTCGCCGAGATCCGGGCGGGCGAGGTCGTCGGCGTCGATGGCGCCGATCCAGAGCGCGCCCTCCCAGGTGGGCGCGCTGGAGCCGGCCATGGGCCGGACGAGGTGGAGATCTGTCATGAGGTGCCGTCCGTCCGGCCGGCCGTGGCCGGCCGCGTCGAGTCGCGGGTGAGGAGCGCTCGGCCGGCGACGGGGTCGACGGGAGCCAGGGAGGCGCGGCGGAGGCTGCCGAGGGCGTAGCCGGCCACGGTGGCCACGACGGCGGTGACGAGCGCGAGGAGACGACCCGCGCCTCCTCGTCCGATCGAGCGCAGCTCGCGGAGGGCCGCGCGCGGGATGTCGCGACGCAGGTAGGCCGACTCGCTCGAGAGGGAGTCCGAGGCGCCCAGCTGCCGGCTGAGAGCCGCCTTCGAGACGCCCTCGTAGAACGAGCGACGACGGAGGTAGGCCCAGGTGACCCGGTTCGCGGTGACGTGGTGCCGCACGTCGGCACGGGGCTCGAGCACGATGCGGGCGGTCGGATCGGCCTGGCGGATGCGGATGCAGAGATCGGTCTCCTCGCCGCCGAGCGGGATCGCGCCGACCCGGCCGGTGTCGAGGTTGAATCCCCCGACGTCGAGGATGCTCTCGCGGCGGAAGGCCATCGAGCAGCCGATCACGTTGCGCACGGCCGAGAGCTCGGTCGGCAGACCCCGGTGGCTGCAGCCGACGATCCAGAGCAGCTCGGGCGGGTAGAGGGTGTTGCCGCCGTCCGGCCACACGGGGGTCGCATGGCCGCCGACGCCGGCCACGCGGGCGTCGGCGAAGGGGCCGAGCAGATGCGTGAGCCAGGCGGGGTCGGCGGAGGCGTCGTCGTCGAGGAACGCGACGACGTCGCCCGCGGCGAGGCGGACCCCCGTGTTGCGCGCGCCCGAGAGCCCCTGGCGGAATTCGTTCGGGGCCACGACCACGTCGACCCACCGCTTCCGCGAGCGGGCGAGCAGCGCATCGTTGTGGTCGATCACGAGCACGACCTCGGGCCCCTCGGGGAGTCCGCGCACGGACTCCACCGAGGCGACGAGATCGTCCCAGCGGTCTTCGGTGTACGCGCAGACGATGACGGAGACCGTCGTCGACCGCAGGGTCACGCGACGTCCTGGCGGGCTCCGAGTCGGGCGTCCCCACGGGCGCCGTCGATGACCGCGAAGACGGGTGCCGGCTCGTCGGTGGCCTGGGCCGCCGTCAGAGCGGACTCGCGGATGCGGCGCATGCGGGCCGCGCCGGACGGGCGACGACGACGCTCCTCGAGGATCACGCGCAGCACGCGGAAGCCGTCGGAGATCGCGTTCAGGTTGCTCGTGCCGTGGATGCGGAGCTTCTCGACGCTCGGGACCTCGACGATGTCGTAGCCGAGAGCGGCGATGCGGCAGTTGAGGATCGTCTCGATCTCGAAGCCGTCGCCGTTGTGCATCTGACCGTCGGCGCGGGGCGCGAGATCGGAGGGCAGCAGCTCGAGGCTCGGCACGATGCGAGCCCAGAAGGCGTTGTAGCCGTAGCAGAGGTCGGTGTACTTCGTGCCGAGGAGCAGGTTGGTGAGGGCGTTGAGGCCCCAGTTGCCGAGGGCGCGGAATCGCGTGATGTCCTCGCTGCCGCCGCCGTGGACGAAGCGGCTGCCCTTGGCGACGTCGGCGCCCGAGGTGAGCGCCTCGACGAAGCGGGGGATCTCGGCCGGGTCGGCGGAGCCGTCGGCGTCGAACATGACGATGATGTCGCCGGTCGCGGCCTCGAAGCCGCAGGCCAGGGCGTTGCCCTTGCCCTTGCGGCTCTGGCGGACGACCTTGATGTCGGGCATGACGCGCTGAGCGGTCGCGATGGTGTCGTCGACCGAGTTGCCGTCGACGAGGATGACCTCGTGGACGGACGGGAGCATCGGGAGGACGATCTCGAGGTTGCGGGCTTCGTTCCGGGCGGGGACGACGATCGAGATACGGGGAGCGGCGCCGTTTTCGGGCGTGGGGAACACCTGGTTCATGGGGTCCTTGCAGGGGTAAGCGAACTGGCAAAGGGGATGGTGCGAGAGAGGCCCTGTCACCGGCGGAGTTTCGGGTTCACGCCAGGGGGCTGGGCTCGGTCGTCCAATTTCGGGTTGAACGACGTCGCCGTCGGGTGAGTGCAAACTTACGCGTCATCCGGCGGAGCGCAAGTACCGATCGGGCGGCCGTGTCGCGCAACGATCACCCGAGCGCCGGGAACGGCCCGGGCCTCACCCGGTCCTCCTCGTCCGAGCGCCCGCCGGAGGGGCCCGGTCGCCCGTGTCCCCCGAAGAGCGGCCCTGGCCGGGGGACATCGGACCCCTCAGCCGGCTCTTCGGTACAGTCGACGAGACCTCGAGGCGCCGTCGCACGACAGCCCCTCGGACCGAGCTCGGGAGGGCAGCCATGGGGCGCAGCGTCACGGAGGACAGCACGCTCTGCGTCTGCGGCCACACCCGCGAGGCCCACGAGCATTACCGCCGTGGGAGCGACTGCTCCCTCTGCGGAGCCGCCGCGTGCCGGCGCTTCCGAGTCGATCGGACGGCGCCCGCCCGGCCGTCCTCCGCTCCGGGCTTGTCCCCCGAAAAAAACTGACTGGTACTCACTTACCGGCCGATCGGTCCCCCAGAGGGAGGACATGCCGGTCGACGACGACCCCCGTCCGGGGGTCGCATCACCCCCGGACGGGGGTGCTCCTCACGGCGGCGCCGCCGGCTCTGCCCCCTCTTCTGGGGCGGGCGGGTGACCCGCCGGATGGTCCGCGAATCACCCGTCCGGCGAGTCGGCCGCCGGGAGCGGCCGGCGCTCAGCGCGTCTCGAGCACTCCCTTGGCGACCTTGTGGGGCGCGGCCTGGGCCACGGGCTTGACCGTGACGAGATCGAGGTTGACGTGCGGCGGCAGCTCGACCGCATGGACGATGGCCTCCGCCACGTCGTCGGCGACGAGCGGCCCCTCGACGTCGCGGTAGACCGCGTCGGCCCGATCCTGATCGCCCGCGAAGCGGTTCACGGAGAACTCCTCCGTGTGCACCATGCCGGGGGCGATCTCCACGACCCGGATCGGCTCACCGGACAGCTCGAGGCGCAGCACGGCCACCAGGGCGTGCTCCGCGAACTTCGAGGCGTTGTATCCGCCGCCGTTCTCGTAGGCGACATGACCGGCGATCGAGGTCACCGTGACGATGTCCGCGCCTCCCGGTCCCCCTCCGGCCCTCGCGTGGTCCGCACCGCGACGGAGCGACGGCAGGAGCGCCGACACCGCGCGCTTCGTGCCGAGCACGTTGACGTCGAACATGCGCTGCCAGTCCTCGATCGAGCCCGCCTCGACGCTGTCCAGGCCGAAGGCGCCGCCCGCGTTGTTCACCAGCGCGTCGAGCACCCCGGTCGACTCGACGTGCTCGCGGAGCGCGGCGACGTCGGCGTCCACCGTGACGTCGGCCTGGAACCAGGTCGCCCCGGTCTCGGCGGCGAGCTCGCGGAGGCGGTCCTCCCGTCGGGCGACGGCGATCACGTCCCAGCCCCGCCGGCGGAACAGACGGACCGTCGCCGCCCCGATCCCCGAGCTGGCCCCTGTCACCACGACACGCTTCGTCATCCACTGCTCCTCGTCGTCGAGTCGGCGCCCGCCGACCGGCCGCCGGTCGTCCCGGCACCCCGTCGACGCTAGCGCGCCCGGTTACGCCGCGTGTCCGTCGCGTGGACAGCCCCACGGCCCTTCCGTAGCGTTGCCGCATCGCAGTCCGGCCGATCGGCCGCCGCAGACCCCGACCGCAGGAGCACAGCATGAGCGACGACACGTCCGCCTGGAAGTTCGAGACCCGGCAGATCCACGCGGGGGCGCAGCCCGACCCCACCACGCACGCCCGCGCGACGCCGATCTACAAGACGACGTCGTACGTCTTCCGCGACGCCCAGCACGCCCAGGACCTCTTCGCCCTCGCCGAGAACGGCAACATCTACTCGCGGATCATGAACCCGACCCACGACGTCGTCGAGCAGCGGATCGCCGCGCTCGAAGGCGGCACCGGGGCCCTGCTCGTCGCGTCGGGTCAGGCGGCGTCGACGTTCGCGGTGCTGAACATCGCGCAGGCCGGCGACCACATCGTGTCGTCGTCGTCGATCTACGGCGGCACGTACAACCTCTTCAAGTACACGCTCGCGAAGCTCGGCATCGAGACGACGTTCGTCGAGAACCAGGACGACCCCGACGAGTGGCGTCGCGCCGTCCGGCCCGAGACCAAGCTGTTCTTCGCCGAGACGATCGGAAACCCGAAGATCAACATCCTCGACATCGAGACGGTCTCGGGGGTCGCGCACTCCGAGGGCGTCCCGCTGATCGTCGACAACACGATCGCGACCCCGTACCTCATCCGCCCCCTCGAGCACGGCGCCGACATCGTCGTGCACTCGGCGACGAAGTTCCTCGGCGGGCACGGGACGGTCATCGGCGGGTTCATCGTCGACGGCGGCGCCTTCGCCTGGTCGGACAACGCCGAGCGGTTCCCGGGCCTGACGACGCCCGACCCGTCGTATCACGGCGCCGTGTACACCCAGGCGGTCGGCGACCCCCTGGCCTACATCATCAAGGCGCGCGTGCAGCTGCTGCGCGATCTCGGCGCCTCGAACAGCCCCGACACGGCGTTCTCGCTCATCCAGGGCATCGAGACCCTCAGCCTGCGGATCGAGCGTCACGTCCAGAACGCGCAGGAGATCGCGGAGTGGCTGGACGCCCGCTCCGACGTCGCCGCCGTGTACTACGCGGGTCTGCCGACCAGCCCGTGGTACGCCGCCGCCAACAAGTACGCCCCGAAGGGCGTCGGCGCCGTGCTCTCGTTCGAGCTCAAGGGCGGCGTCGACGCCGGCCGGGCGCTCGTCGACGGGCTGAGCCTGTTCAGCCACCTCGCCAACATCGGCGACGTCCGCAGTCTCGTGATCCACCCCGCCTCGACCACGCACTCGCAGCTCACCCCCGAGCAGCAGCTGACGACGGGCGTCACCCCGGGTCTGGTCCGGCTGTCGGTCGGCCTCGAGAACATCGACGATCTGAAGTCCGACCTCGAGGCGGGCTTCGCCGCCGCGCAGGCCGTCACCCGCGAGTCGCTCCGCAGCAGCTGAGCCGGGAGGACGGGGAGGCGCGGTGCGGTGCGGTAACAATCGCACCGCGCCTCCTCGGCTCCACCAGGATGGGGACCCATGGACTGGCAGACCACACCCGAGGACACCGTCCCGTCGAGCGTCGTCAGCGAGCGCACGCGTCTCGCGATGCTCGGCCGACCGCCGGTCACGGGCGCCTGGCGCGACGGCGACGACCCGGGCGACCGGCGGTTCGTCGCGCTCGACGACCTCGCGCTCGAGAGCGGCGTCGTCATCCCCCGACCCCGCATCGCCTACGAGACGTGGGGCGAGCTCGACGCTGATCGCGGCAACGCCGTCCTGCTGCTGCACGCCCTGACGGGCGACAGCCACGTGCGGGGCGTCTCGGGGCCCGGTCACCCGACCGCCGGCTGGTGGAACGGCGTCGTCGGGCCGGGCCTCGCGATCGACACCGACCGCTGGCATGTCGTGGCGCCGAACATGCTGGGCGGCTGCCAGGGCAGCACGGGCCCCGCGTCGATCGCGCCCGACGCGGTCGAGTGGGGGTCGAGGTTCCCGCACCTGACCATCCGCGACCAGGTCGCCGCCCAGACGGCGTTCTCCGACCACCTCGGCATCGACCGGTGGGCGGCCGTCGTCGGCGGATCGATGGGCGGGATGCACGCGCTCGAATGGGGCGTCACCCACCCCGAGCGCGTCGCCCGTCTCGGGGTGCTCGCCGCTCCGCCGGTCGCGAGCGCCGACCAGATCGCGCTCAACACCGTGCAGCACGAGGCGATCCGGATGGACGCCGCGTGGAACGACGGCGACTTCTACGACGCACCGGACGGTGAGGGGCCGTATCGCGGGCTCGCGCTGGCCCGCCGCATGGCGCTGCTGAACTACCGGTCGCCCGACGAGCTCAACGCCCGGTTCGGACGGAGCTGGCAGAGCGACATCTCGCCGCTCGGCGGGCCGGGGCGGTTCCAGGTGGAGAGCTACCTGGACTTCCACGGCAACAAGTTCACCCGGCGATTCGACGCCGGCAGCTACGCGACCCTGCTCGGCGCGATGAACTCGCACGACGTCGGCCGCGACCGGGGCGGCGTCGCGGCGGCGCTCGACCGGGTCACCGCGCGCACCCTCGTCCTGGGCATCGACAGCGACCGGCTGTTCCCGGTGTCCGATCAGCGCCTCATCGCCCGTCATCTCGCCGGCGGGATCGACGGTCACGAGCCGGCGGTCATCGCCAGCGAGTTCGGCCACGACGGCTTCCTGATCGAGAACGAGGCCGTCGGCGGGCACCTGCGTCGGCTGCTGGACGACTGAACGGCGCGTACGTCCCCCGCCGGGGGGTCCTGTGTGAAAGCATGGGGTCTGCTGTCAACCGACAGGATGGACGACATCCGATGCACACCTGGGATCCGCATGGACATCTTCGCGCAGGAGCGTGACCGGTTGCTCGGCCGTGCGGCGCGGGCGCTCGGCATCCCGTGCGCGCTCGTCTCCCTCGTCTCCCTGGCCATCCCGGGGGTGACGGAGCCGCTGCACCTGGCGGCGATCGTGCCCCTCGCGGCCCTCCTGATCGTCGCGCTGTGGATGGTCGGACGGGCGTCGACGCCGTCGTGGGTGCTGATCGGTCTCGGCTCCGGCATCGCCGTCAGCCTGGTGGCCCTGCTCCCCTCGGGCGATCCGACCGATCCCGCCCTCGCCACCGCGGTGATCCCCCTCGTGGGCGGGGCCACGGCCTCGTTCTGCATCGTCCTCTCGTCGAGCCGCATCCGGGTCGTCATCGCCGCGGTCGCCTTCGTGGTCGCCGTGTCGCTCGTGGCCTGGACGACGGGCTCGCTCCTCACCTTCCCCGTCGCGTCCGTCGTGCTCGGCTGGGCGCTCATCTTCGTCATGGGCGTCTGGCTGGGTCGCAGCGTCCCGCTGGCCGCGCGACGCATCTACAGCATCGGCAACGCCCATCGCGCCGAACGCCAGGCCAGCGAGACCGAGGCGCAGCGACGCCAGGGCGCCCGGCTGCTGCACGACACCGTCCTCGCGACGCTGACCCTCCTCGCGCACTCCGGCGTCGGGGTCACCCCTCAGGCGCTGCAGGCGCAGGCGGCGGAGGACGCCCGACTGCTCCGACACCTCCGCCTCGGCGGGACCCCTCAGCCGCAGGCCTCCGGCGACTACTCGCTCGAGACCGTCGAGGAGTCCCCGCTCGGCCAGACGCTGGAGTCCGTCAAGCAGCGCTTCGGCCGGATGGGTCTCGAGGTCAGCTGGCACGGCACCGGTCAGGTGCTGCTGCCCACCCACGTGCTCGACGCGTTCCTGCTCGCCCTGGCCGAGTGCCTCGAGAACGTCCGCCGGCACGCCGGGGTCACCGAGGCGCACGTCACGATCATCCACGACGACAGCATGGTGCGGGCCATGGTCACGGACGCCGGGGTCGGCTTCGACCTCGACGGGGTGAGCGAGGAGCGCCTGGGCTTCAAGGAGTCCGTCGTCGGACGACTGCGCGAGGTCGGCGGCAGCGCCCGCCTCTTCTCGTCGCCCGGATCGGGGACCACCGTCGTGCTGGAGGCGCCGCGATGAACGTCGACGAGAACACGCTGGGCGTCACCCGCGGGCGGCGCGCCGCGCGCGGGCTGCCGATCGGCTCGACGGGCGCCCGCTCGCTGCGACAGGCTCGTGCCGCGGGTGCGACCCTCGGCACGGGCTATCTGGGCATCGGCGCCGCCGTGGTCGCGGGTCTCCAGACCGTCTACGGACTCATCTTCTTCTTCAGCCACCTCGAGGACTACCCCGCGGTCGCCCCCGCGCTGGCCGCGTGGCTCCTCTACATCGCGGTCTTCGTCGTCACGACGGCCCTCGTCACCATCCGGGGCCAACGGCTGACCGGGTGGATGTTCGCGGCCATCGCGGTCATCCTGGCCCTCGTCGTCGCCCTCGACTTCATCGCCATCGCACCGCTGCACGACGTCGGGGCCT
Source organism: Frigoribacterium sp. Leaf263 (assembly GCF_001422285.1). Taxonomy (GTDB): domain Bacteria; phylum Actinomycetota; class Actinomycetes; order Actinomycetales; family Microbacteriaceae; genus Frigoribacterium. The sequence continues at coordinate 440,363 of NZ_LMMO01000003.1, read as the reverse complement.
ACGCCACGGCCAGCGTCGCCGTCGGCTTCGGTCTGCTGCCGGTCGTGACGCTCCGACCGGCCCGCGAGATCGTCGCCGCGACGATCGTGCTCCTCGCGGCGTTCGTCGTCATGACGCTCGCCACGACGCCGATCACCTCGGCGTCGGGGCCCCAGCAGATCGCTGTGATCTCGCTCGCGGTGCTGCCGAGCGCGGTGGCGACCGTCGTCCTGCAGCGGTTCCGCCGCATGGTCCAGGTCGAGCTCGACCGCGTGCTGGTGCAGAGCAACGTGTCGCAACCCCGTTTCGCCGTGGGCATGCTCGCCAGCGACGAGCTGGCCCGGCTCGACCTCGCGGCCGAGAAGCTCCTCGACGGGGTGGCCGGGGGCGAGGTGCCGCTGCCCCTCGCGCCGAAGGTCGCGTCGCAGGCGGCGTCGCTCGCCACCGAGCTGCGGCTGCATCTCATCGAGGGTCGTCGCGAGACGTGGCTGCACCACGCCGTCACCGAGTCCGAGTACCTCGGCCGCTCGGTGACCCTCGCCGACCCGTCGTCGCTGGCGGGCCTCCTCGCTCCCCCGCAGCGCGACGGGCTCCTGCAGGCCGTCTGGCTGCTGCTCGGCGACTCGAAGAGCCGGAGCCCGGGCACGACCATCACGCTCGGTCTCGGTCCGGTCACGGCCGCCGGCCAGTCGCTCGCCGGTCGCAGCGTCGAGGTGCCGGTGCTCATCACCACCACGGGGATCCGGCGGAACAGGGTCACCCCCGCCACCTGGAACGCCCTCGAGCGGGTGGGCGAGTACACCGTCTCGACGCACGAGCAGAGCGTCCGCCTGCAGGTCTCGTGCCTCGTCGACAACCCGGCCGAGACGTGATCGGCCTGGCCGCTCGGCGAAGCGGTCCCCCCACCCTCACGGCATCTAGCATGATGGGCACGCTCGAAGAAAGAAGGACCCCGTGACGAACTCCGACGATCGCATCCGTCTGGCCCTGGTCGACGACCACAAGATGCTCCTCGGCGCCCTCAGCGAGTGGATCCGCGGCGCCGCGAGCGACATCTCGGTGGTGGCGGCCGTCGCGTCGTGGCCCGAGCTGCTGACGCACCCCGAGTTCCCCGTCGACGTCGTCCTGCTCGACCTCGACCTCAAAGACAGCATCCCCATCTCGCTGAAGATCAACACGCTGAAGACCACCGGGGTCAAGACGGTGCTGATGAGCACGTACTCCGAACCCAACGTCGTGCGCGAGGCGCTGGCCGCGGGCGCGCTCGGCTACCTCGTCAAGAGCGAGGACGCCGAGATGATCGTCGAGGCGATCCGATCGGCGTCGCAGGGCGAGTCCTACATCTCGGCCGAGCTCGACCTCGCCCTCAACGCCGCCGAGATCGGCGGCGTGCCGAAGCTCAGCGCCCAGGAGCGCCGCGTCATGGCCCTCTACGGCGGCGGCGAGCCGGTCAAGGCCGTGGCGTACCAGCTCGGCATCAGCGAAGAGACCGCCAAGAGCTACCTCAAGCGCATCCGCGAGAAGTACCGGGTGGCCGGTTACGACGTCGGCACGAAGGTCGCGCTCCGGAAGCGCGCCATCCAGGACGGCATCCTGCTGCAGACGGACCTCCCGGCGCAGACCAGCTTCTAGCCGCGTCACGGACGAGCCGAGGAGGCGCGGGTCACCCGACCCGCGCCTCCTCGGCTCGTCTCCTGCCGGGCCTCACCCCGGCCCGGGAGCCTCAGCCCTGGGTGATGAACACCGACCCGGTGTCGGTGTCCTCCTTGTGGTCCGCTTCGGCGGCGGCCGCGCAGAGCGCCGCCTGGCGCGCGTCGCCCGTCTTCTGCAGACGGAAGCTGATGACCGTGAGCACGACGCCGGCGAGGGCGAGGGCCACGCCGACCCAGCCGGGGGCTGCGAAGCCGAAGCCGGCCGCGATGACGGCGCCGCCGAGGTAGGCGCCGGCGCTGTTGCCGAGGTTCATCGACGAGTGGTTGAGCGCGGCGCCGATGACCTGGCTCTCGCCCGCGACCTCCATCAGGCGCGACTGCACGGACGGGCCGATCATCGAGCTGACGAGACCGAGCAGGAACGTCGTCGCGAAGATGCCGACGATGCCGTCGACGAGCAGGGCGTAGGCGACGAGCGCGGCGATGAGACCGATGAAGCCGACGGTGAGGGCGGCCTTGAGGTTCTTGTCGGCGGCCCATCCGCCGATCACGTTGCCGATCGTCATGCCGACGCCGACCCCGACGAGCACCCACGGGACGACGCCCTCGTCGACGCCGGCCCCCTCGGTGACCGCGTTCGCGATGTAGCTGTAGACGGCGAAGAAGCCGCCGAAGCCGATGGCGCCGATGCCCATGACGAGCCAGACCTGGGGCTTCCGGAACGCGCTGAGCTCACGGCGCATCGATGCCGACGAGTCGCCCTCGAGACGCGGGACGGCGAGCGCGACGGCGACGAAGGTGAGGGCGAAGATGGCCGCGACGGCGAGGTAGGCCACGCGCCAGCCCTGCGCCTGACCGAGGGCGGTGATGGTGGGCACGCCGATCACGTTGGCGATCGTCAGACCGCTGAGCACGAGCGCGACGCCCTTGCCGCGGTTGCCCGGCCCCATGATCGTGGCCGCGACGATCGAGGCGATGCCGAAGTAGGCGCCGTGCGGCAGCCCCGCGAAGAAGCGGGCGCCGAGCACCCAGCCGAACGACGGCAGCACGGCCGAGAGCACCGTGCCGAGCACGAAGAGCCCGAGCAGCCCCATCAGCAGCTTCTTCTTCGGCAGGTGCGACGACATGGCCGCGATGGTCGGGGCCCCGACGACGACGCCCAGGGCGTAGGCGCTGACGAGCCAGCCGGCGCGCGCGATGCCCTCCTCGGACGACTGGGCGTAGAGGCCCGGCAGCAGATCCTGGGCGATGTTGGGCAGCAGCCCCATGGCGACGAACTCGGTCGAGCCGATGCCGAAGCCGCCGAGCGCCAGGGCGATGAGGGCGAACGTCTTGCGACGGGTGGAGAGGGTGTTCACGGGCGGCTGCCTTCGCTGGGGTGGAGGGTGTCGGGCGGCGGGTGCCCGGGGCTCTCCGTCGAACGGGCCGGGATGGTGCGTCGGAGGCGGACCGCGCCTCCTGCGGGCCTCGGACCGAATCGATTCGATCGGCGCGGGACCACCGACGAGCTTACGACCTCGGGAGGCGCGGTGACAGCCCCGCGACGGACGTCAGGAGGCGCGGCGGAAGCCGTGGACGGGTGGTCCCCGACGGAACGGCCGGAGGATGCGATTCCCCGGGAGCGTGGTCAGGGCGCCGGGTCTCGCCTAGGGTGGACCCCGGCCGTACCCGGGGCCTTTTGTCCGACATCGAGCGACTCACCCGCGCTCACCGCACGAAAGAGCCCTGTCTTGCGCCCTTCTCCCCTGCGTCGCCTCGCGACCGTCCTCGCCGCGGCCTCGCTGGTCGCCACCGTCGCCGTCGTGGCGCCCGTCGCGTCCGCACCTGCTCCCGCGGAGGCCGCCACCGTCGCGGCCACCGCCCACCCGACCGGGTCGACGTCGCTCAAGACGCCGGCCGCGGGCGGCACGACGATCTGGGTCTCGACGACGGGGCGCGACTACATCGACCTGCGCTACCCCGACGGCCACGTCGAGCCGTACAAGCGCTCGTACTGCATCGGCAACGCGGCCTCGACCGACTGGGTGAGGAAGCAGTGCCCGGCGGCGAACTACTCGAACCCCGTCCGCTCGCTGCAGATGGCGATGCTCCTGGTGAAGCCCGGCGACGTCGTGGTCGTGCGGGGCGGCACCTACACCGAGTCCGTGAGCAACAACGGCAAGGGCGGCAGCGCCTCGAAGCCGATCGTGATCCAGAACGCACCCGGCGAGCGCGCCGTCGTCGCTGGGCGCTTCGTCTTCACGGGGGCCGACCACTGGCTGGTCTGGGGTCTCCGCTTCACGTACGACGCGGCGAAGTCGAACACGTACGGTCTCGTCACCTTCGCCGGCGGCACGGGCTGGACGTTCCGCGGCAACGACGTCTCGGGGTCGAGGCGCACCGCGAACGTCATGGTGACGACCGAGGCCCCCTCGGGCACGAGCACCGCCGCGCGGGTCGCCGCGGCGCCGCACGACTGGACGGTCGTCGGCAACGTGATCCACGAGAACAAGGGTCAGGACGTCCTCGGCACCGACCACAACCTGTACCTGCTCGCGTCGATCTGGTCGTCGAACGGCCTCGTCGAGCGCAATCTCATCTGGGGAGCACCCCGCGGCGCGAACATCAAGGCGGCCGGCAGCAGCGACCCGAACGAGAGCCCGCGCGACGTGGCCATCCGCTACAACACGCTCCTCTACGCGGGCAGCGGTGTGACGATCGGGCTGAAGGCCGAGGGCGTCGTGCTCTGGCGCAACGTCATCGGCGCCCCGCAGGGCGAGCAGTACAACAGCGGCGGCATCAAGACGTACCGCATCGCGCAGCCGGCCAGGAACCTGGCGAAGTACAACTACATCGCCGGGTACCGGTACCCGTACTACACCGACCCGGGTGCCGGTCAGATCACGAAGGCGAGCAACGTCGCCGTGACCTACGCCCTGCCCCTGACCGGTTCGGTCAAGAACGACACGGTGCGCCCGGCGAACGCGTCGGTCGACCGGTCGTACGGGCGCAACTACGGGCAGTGACACCGCCCGGGGCGTTCGGCTCAGGCGTCGAGGGCCCGTTCGAGGCGTTCGACCTTGCCCGTGAGCTCACCCGTGCGCCCGGGTCGGATGTCGGCCTTGAGCACCAGCGAGACCCGGCTGCCGAACGCGCCCACCGCCTCCGCGGCCTCCTTGACGACGGCCATGACCTCGTCCCACTCGCCCTCGATCTCCGTGAACATGGACGAGGTGCGGTTCGGCAGCCCGGAGTCCCGGACGACGCGCACGGCGGCGGCCACCGCGGCGTGCACCGAGTCGCCGTGGGCGTCGGGGTCGAGGTCTCCGGCGGGGGCGCCGCCGCTGGGTGAGAGGGAGAAGGCGACGATCATGCGCTCATCCTGTCAGCGGCCGGGCCGCGGCGCACTCCCCCGAGACGCCAGAGCATGATGCAGCCGACGACGAGCAGAACGACCTCGCAGAGGTTCCGCAGGGTGATGACGACGAGCATCCACGGCTCGACCCGCAGCAGGTCGTCGTAGAACCACGGGTAGATCAGCTGGGTCAGCGCAGCGATGCCCAGGGCGAGCCCCGCCGGGACCCGGAACGACGGTCCGCCGGTGCGCGACGCGACGAGTCCGACGACCACGGGCACGGCCAGCCACGACACGAACTGGGGCGAGCCGACCTTGTTCGTGACGATCAGGGCGGTCGTCAGCGCCAGGGCCAGTGGGCCGAGGAGGTGCGGGGCGGCCGCACCCGCCAGTCGCGCCCGCAGACCGAGCAGCACCACGCCTCCGACCACCACCGCCATCACGACGGTCGTCGCCCGGGCGGCGAGACCCACGCCGTCGCCCTGCACCTGGAAGGTCAGGATCTGCTGGTCGTAGTAGACGGCCGTGCCCGTCACGCCGGCGGCGGCCCGCCAGAGCCACGGCGTCGCGGCCGGCGATTCGATCTGCAGCCCCCGGCCCGCCTGCTGTCCGATGAAGCCGAGCACGGTGGCGCCGCTGCCGAGCGCCAGCGAGACGGCGACGACGGCGGCCGTGGTCGCGACGGCGGCGACGACGATCGCCGGCCCGCGCCGCGAGGCGAGCACGGCCGCGCCCACGAGGGCCGCGGGCCACACCTTCACCCAGGCCGCGATCGTCAGCACGACGGAAGCCGCCACGGGCCGCTCGGCGACGAGCAGCACGCCGATCAGGGCCAGCGCCACGGTCACCGCGTCGATTCGCCCGAGGGCGATGGGACCGAGCGCCGCGACGAACAGCAGCCACCACCAGGCGGCCGTCGTCGTCGAGGGCGTCCGTCGCCGCGTGATGACGGCGAAGGCGACCGCGTCGAGGGCGACCACGACGACGAGCCACACGGTCGCGTAGTCCGCGGCGCCGCCGAGCCGCGCGACGAGCATCGGGACGGCCGCGAGCAGGGGGTAGACCCAGGCGACGTCGATCCCGACCCGGTCGCCGCCCGACACGGCCTGGTCCATCCACGACCGGTAGACGGTCCGGACGTCGCCGAGCGACTGGTCGGGCCCGACCAGGGCGATCCAGGCGACGACGAGGTGCACGACGGCGAAGGCGATCCAGAGGATCTCGCGTCGCCGCCCGACCACGACGAGCCGCCGGCCGAGGGGCGTCCGCGCCGCGACGATCTCGGGAGGCGCGGCGACGGTCATCCCGTCAGGCTAGCCGTCGTGCGTCACACGGCGCCTCACGGCTCGGCGGTGTCGCCGGTCGCCGATATCCTCGGCTTCATGACCCGTTCCCCGTCGCGACTCGTCGCGTCCGTCGCCGCCGCCCTCCTCTCGGTCGGCGCCCTCGCCGCCTGCGCCCCCACGTCCGACTCCGAGGGCTCGGGCAGCGGCGTCGGCGCCGTCACCGAGGGCAAGCTCACCGTCGCGACCGGCGAGCCGGCCTACTCCCCCTGGGTGGAGGACGACGCCCCCGAGTCGGGGTCGGGCTACGAGGCCGCGCTGGCCTACGCCGTCGCCGACCGCCTCGGGTACGACCGCGACGACGTCGTCTGGGTGCGCGCCACCTTCGACGAGTCGATCGCACCCGGCCCGAAGACCTTCGACCTCAACCTGCAGCAGTTCTCGATCACCGAGCAGCGCGCGAAGGCCGTCGACTTCTCGTCGCCGTACTACGAGACCCGCCAGGCCGTCGTGACGCTCCCCGGCACGGCGGCCGAGGGCGCGTCGAGCGTGGCCGACCTCCGGGGACTCGACATCGGCGCGCAGAGCGGCTCGACGAGCTTCACGGCCGCCGAGACCGTCATCGACCCCGAAGACGGCGTCCAGGCCTACAACTCGAACGACGACGCCAAGGCGGCCCTCGAGTCCGGCCAGGTCGACGCCATCGTGCTCGACGTGCCCACCGCGACCTACTTCGTCGAGGGCGGCGTCGTGCTCGGTCAGCTCGCCGCCGTCGACGGGGCGAGCGATCAGCTCGGCATCGTCCTGCCCCTCGGCAGCTCCTTGACCGCCGACGTCACGAAGGCCGTCGACGACCTCGAGGCCGACGGCACCCTCGGCGACCTGCAGCAGGAGTGGCTCGCCGACTACGACGTCAAGGACCTCTCGTAGCGCCCACCGCGGTCGCGACGGGGGCTCCCCCCGTCAGCGATCTCGAGATCGGACGCCGCGCCTATCGCCGCCGGCAGTCCGTCCGCTCCGTGCTCGTCGCCGTGATCAGCACGGTGGTCTTCGCCGGGCTCGCCTGGTGGGCGGTCACGAGCACGCCCGGGTGGGAGCGCGTGCGGTTCAGCTTCTTCGACGGTCCGACCCTCGTGGCGGCCTGGCCGCGCGTGCTCGAGGGCCTCTGGCTCAACGTGCGCGTGCTCGTCGTCGCCGCCCTCGGCGTCGCCGTCCTGGCGACCGTCCTGTCGGCCCTCCGGACCCTCCGCGGCCCGGTGTTCTTCCCGGTCCGAGCTCTCGTCCGCGGCTACACCGACATGTTCCGGGGCCTGCCGCTGATCATCGTCCTGTACCTCGTCGGCTTCGGCATCCCGGGCCTCGGTCTCGGCATCCCGCGCCTCCCTGCCGAGTTCTGGGGCACCATCGCGCTGGTGCTGACCTACTCGGCCTACGTGTCCGAGGTCGTGCGCGCCGGCATCGACGCCGTGCACCCGTCTCAGAGGCTCGCCGCCCGATCGCTCGGGCTCGGCCATGCCAAGACCCTCCGCCTCGTGGTGTTCCCTCAGGCCATCCGCAAGGTGACCCCCGCTCTCATGAACGACTTCGTCTCGATGCAGAAGGACGTCGGCCTCATCTCCGTCCTCGGCGCGGTCGACGCCGTCCGGGCCGCGCAGATCGAGACGGCCACCGCCGCGAACTTCACGCCGTACGTGCTCGCCGGGCTGCTCTTCGTGCTGCTGGCCCTGCCGACGCTGTGGCTGACCGACTGGCTCTCGGCGCGCCTCCGTCGTCGCGAGCAGGCCGGGAGCGTCGTATGACCGCCCCCGCATCCGCCGCGTCCGGCGCCCCCGCGCCCGAGATCGTCCTGCGTCTCGAGGGGGTCCGCAAGGCCTTCGGCCTCACGACCGTGCTCGACGGCATCGACCTCGAGGTGGCCCGCGACGAGGTCGTCGCGCTCATCGGCGCGAGCGGCTCGGGCAAGTCGACCCTGCTGCGCACCGTCAACCTCCTCGAGCCGATCGACGACGGGCGCATCGTCCTCGGCGGCGACGACATCAGCGACCCGAGAGTCAAGGCGGACGCGGTCCGCGCCCGGATCGGAGTGGTCTTCCAGCACTTCAATCTGTTCCCGCATCTGACGGTGCTCGAGAACGTGTCACTCGCCAGTCGCCACGTCCTCCGACGGCCGAAGGCCGAGGCCCACGCGAGGGCCCGCGAACTGCTCGATCGGGTGGGGCTCGGCGACAAGGCCGGCGCCTACCCCGACCGGCTGTCGGGCGGTCAGCAGCAGCGGGTCGCCATCGCCCGGGCGCTGGCGCCCCGGCCCACGCTCCTCCTGCTCGACGAGATCACGAGCGCGCTCGATCCCGAGCTGGTGGGCGAGGTGCTCGACCTCGTCCGCACCCTGAAAGACGTGGGGACGACGATCCTCATGGCGACGCACGAGATGGCGTTCGCGCGCGACGTCGCCGACCGCGTGGTGTTCCTCGACGCGGGTCGCATCGCCGAGCAGGGTCCGCCCGAGCAGCTCTTCACGGCGCCGCGCACCGAGCGGGCGAGGGAGTTCCTCACCCGTTTCACCGCCTGACGGGTGACTCCCAGCTGATCCCAGGGAGGCCATAGGGTCACCCGCCATCATCCTCTCAGGGCCGCACGGCCCCGCATCATCCGAGCCGACACCGAGGCGTGACCGCGCCGCACCCCGAGCCGACCCTGGAGAGACCATCATGAAGAAGAAGACCGGAATCATCATCGCCGTCGCGGCGGTCGTCGTCGTCGGCCTGGGCACCACGGCGGCTGTCGCCGGGCCCGCGTTCTACCGCGACGTCATCGTCGGCGAGCCCGACGCGGCCCCCACCGTCTCCGTGACCCCCGGTTCGAGCACGGTCGACGCGAGTCAGCTGACCGGCGACTGGTCGGTGGGCGACGGCAGCACCGCCGGCTACCGGGTCGACGAGGTGCTCAACGGCACCGACGTCACCGTCGTCGGCACCACCGACCAGGTCTCGGGCACGGTCACCGTCGACGGCACCTCGGTGACCGCGGCCGACATCACCGTCGACGTGGCCAGCATCGCGACCGACAGCGGCAACCGCGACGGGTACTTCCGCGACACGGCGATGGAGGTCGGCACCTACCCGACGGCCGAGTTCACGCTGACCGAGCCCGTCGACGCGGCCGTCCCCGCCGACGGCGAGGTCGCCACCGTGACCGCCACCGGCGAGCTGACCATGCACGGCGTCACGCAGACCGTCGAGGTCCCCCTCCAGGCCGCCCTCTCGGGCGACGGGGTCCAGGTGAGCGGATCGATCCCGGTCACGTTCTCCGACTACGGCGTCGACGCGCCGAGCCTCGGCTTCGTCGAGGTCGAAGACCAGGGGACCGTCGAGTTCCTCGTGTCGGCGACCCCCGCCTCCTAGTCCTCCGCCGCGCTGCCCGCCACGAGTGATGCGATCGTGGCGGGCAGCGCGTCGATCAACCCGAGCACGGTGATCGGGCCGCCGCGACTGGCCCGGACCGCCGCGAGTCCGTGCACGACCGAGGCCGTGGCCGCCAGACGCGCCAGCGCCTCGCCGTCGGCCGCGATCTCGGCGGCGTGCGTCGCGACCAGGGCTCCGAGCACTCCCCCGAGGGCGTCACCGGTGCCCGCGGTGGCCAGCCACGGCGTCCCGCTCTCGGCCACCAGGCGGGTGCCTCCCGGCGAGGCCACGACGGTCCGGTGCCCCTTCACCAGCACGGTGCACCCCCACTCGCCGGCCGCTCGCACGGCGGCTCCGCCCGGGTCGGCCGCGATCTCGTCGACCTCGCGACCCGTCGCCCTGGCCAGTTCGCGGAAGTGCGGCGTGACGACCACCGGCCCTGCGGCCTCCGGTCGCCAGGGCAGCGCGCCGGCGTCGAGCACGAGCGGCAGCCCCGAGGAGGCGGCGGTCGCGAACCCGTCGCGCGTCTCGTCGTCGAGGTGGTCCGGATCGACGCCCGAGCCGAGCAGCCACGCCTGCACGCGCCCGCTGCTCGTGACCGCCTCGGGGCGTCGCTGCAGCACGAGGTCCGACGCACGCGCGGGCCCGAGGTAGCGGAGCATGCCGACGCCGGTGTGCAGCGCCGCCTCCACGCCGAGCACGGCCGCCCCCGGGAAGGCGCTCGAGCCGGTGACGACGCCGAGCACCCCGCGGCTGTACTTGTCGTCGTCGGGCGCCGGCACGGCGATCCCTGCGGCGGCGTCGGAGGGGGTCCAGGTCGCGAAGTCGCTCATGCCCTCGACGGTAGTCGCGGCCCGCACGCTCCGACGGGGGAACATCGGGGCGAGGCGTACCGTTGGCTCCCGAAGACGATCCCCAGCGAAAGGCGACGACGACACCCGTGACCCAGACGGCAGCGACCCCCACGACCGACACGACCACCTCCGACCGGGCTCCCGGGCTCTTCGACCCGATCACCCTCCGCGGCACGACGTTCCGCAACCGCCTCTGGGTCGCGCCCATGTGCCAGTACTCGGCCGAGCGCGAAGACGGCGTCCCGACCGACTGGCACCTCGTGCACCTGGGCTCCCTGGCCCGAGGAGGCGCGGGTGCGGTCATCGCGGAGGCGACCTCCGTCACGCCGGAGGGCCGCATCTCGCCTCAGGACCTCGGCCTCTGGAACGACGCGCAGCTCGAGGCGTTCCGTCCGATCACGGACTTCATCCGCTCGAGGGGATCCGTGCCCGGCGTGCAGCTCGCGCACGCCGGTCGCAAGGCGTCGACGTTCCGCCCCTGGAGCGACGAGCAGGGCACCGTGCCGGCCGACCAGGGCGGTTGGCGGACCGTGGCGCCCTCGGCGGTCGCCTTCGAGGGCTACGACGAGCCGGCCGAGCTGACGATCTCCGACATCGCCGGGCTGGTCGAGGCCTTCCGTCTGGCGGCTCGTCGATCCGTCGACGCCGGCTTCGAGCTGATCGAGCTCCACGCCGCCCACGGCTACCTGCTGCATCAGTTCCTCTCGCCCCTCAGCAACCGACGGGACGACGAGTACGGCGGCTCTCTCGAGAACCGTGCGAGGTTCCTCCTCGAGGTCGTCCGGGTCGTCCGCTCGGAGGTCGGCGGGACCCTGCCCCTCCTCGTGCGCTTCTCGGCGACCGACTGGGCCGACGGCGGCTGGAACGAGGACGACACCTCGACGGTCGCGGCCTGGTGCCGGGACGCCGGTGCGGACCTCTTCGACATCTCGACCGGTGGTCTCGTCTCCGGCGTCAGCATCCCCGTCGGTCTCGGCTACCAGGTGCGCTTCGCCGAGCACGTCCGCACGAACGCCGAGGTCGAGACCGGGGCCGTGGGTCTCATCGTCGGGGCCGCCCAGGCCGACGAGGTCATCACCAGCGGACGCGCCGACGTCGTCCTGATGGCCCGCGAGTTCCTCCGCGATCCGCACTTCCCTCTGCGCGCCGCCGCCGAGCTCGGGGTCGAGCTCGACTACTGGCCCGCGCAGTATCAGCGCGCGCCCTTCCGCCTGAGCTGAGACCCCGCCGCGGGGGCGCCGAGCCGAGGCTCAGCGTCCCCGTCGCGTGGCGTCCTGGACCTCGCCGATGAGCTCCTCGAGGATGTCCTCCAGGAACAGCACGCCCTCGGTCGTGCCGTGCTCGTCGAACGAGCGGGCGACGTGCACGCCGCTCCGGCGCATGGTCGCCAGCGCGTCCTCGAGGTCGGTGCCCCGGTAGATCGAGATCAGCTGCCGGATCCGCTTCGGAGGCACGGGGTCGCCGAACTCGTCGTCGTCCAGGTCGAGCACGTCCTTGAGATGCAGGTACCCCGTGGGGTCGCCGACGTCGTCCACGAGCACGTAGCGCGAGAAGCCGTTCTGGGCCACGGCCCGCTCGACGTCCGACGGGGTGGCGTCCTCGGGAAGGGTCACGAGCCCCGGCATCGGCACGGCGACGTCGGACACCTTCTTCTCGGTGAACTCGAACGCCGCCTGGACCGTCCCGCTCGCGTCGGTCAGGGTGCCCTCGCGGCGCGACTGGGCGACGATGTTCGCTACCTCGTCGACCGTGAAGGCGCTCGCCGCCTCGTCCTTCGGCTCGACCCGGAAGGCCCGCAGCACCGTGTTCGCCGACCAGTTCAGCGACAGGACCACGACGTGCAGCACCCGGGCGATGGCGACGAGCGGGGGTGCGAGCATCAGCGCGGCGCGGTCGGGCAGCGAGAACGAGATGTTCTTCGGCACCATCTCGCCGAACACGACGTGCAGGAACGACACGAGCACCAGCGTGATGACGAAGCCGATCACGCTCACGAGCTCGGGGCTGAGACCGGTCAGGCCGAGAGGCCCCTCGAGCAGATGGTGGATCGAGGGCTCCGACACGTTGAGGATCAGCAGCGAGCAGATGGTGATGCCCAGCTGCGTGGTCGCGAGCATCATCGTCGCGTGCTCCATCGCCCAGAGCGTCGTCCGCGCCGCGCGGCTGCCGGTCTCGGCGAGAGGCTCGATCTGCGACCGTCTGGCCGAGATGACGGCGAACTCGGCGGCGACGAAGAACGCGTTGCCCATCAGCAGCAGCACGAGCCAGACGATGCCCCACCAGTCGTCGCTCATCGGAGGGCCTTCCGTTCGGCGGTCGTCCCGCGAGGAGCCGAGGAGGCGCGGGTCGGGGACGCGCTCGCGTCACCCGATCCGGTGGTCGCGTCGTCGTCCGTGGCGGGCGTGAAGCGGATCCGGTCGATCCGCCGCCCGTCCAGCCTCTCGACGCGGAACGCGCCGGCCTCGGTCTCGACCACGTCGCCGGCCGACGGCAGGTGCCCGAGCTCGCTCATCAGCCAGCCGCCGACGGTCTCGTACGGGCCGTCCTCCGGGACCTTCACCGACGCGCGCTCGAGGAGCTCGTCGGGGCGGAGCAGACCGGGGAAGGTCAGCCAGTTGCGCGATCGGACCACGTCGACGCGACTGCGGTCGTGCTCGTCGGACACCTCGCCGACGAGCTCCTCGATGAGGTCCTCGAGCGTCACGACGCCGGCCGTTCCGCCGTACTCGTCGACGACGACGGCCATCTGATAGCCGCGCCCCCTGACCTCGGTCAGGAGGTTGTCGAGCGTCATGGTCTCGGGCACCCGCACGGCGTCGGTCTGCAGCGCGGAGACGGGGACGTCGGCCCGACGCTCGCGCGGCACCGAGACGGCCTGCTTGACGTGCACGAGCCCGACGACGTCGTCGATCCCGTCGTCGGTCACCGGGAACCTCGAGTAGCCCGTCCGGCGGGCGAGCTGGAGGACGGTCTCGGCGCTGTCCGTGCGCGAAACGGACGAGAGGCGGGGCCGCGGGGTCATGACGTCGGACGCCGTGTGATCGCTGAACGCGAGGGTGCGGGCGAGCAGCGTCGCCGTGTCGGCCTCGAGACTGCCCTCGGTGGCCGATCGACGGACCAGCGACGAGAGCTCCTCGGCCGTCCGAGCCCCCGAGAGCTCCTCCTTCGGCTCGACGCCCACCGACCGGAGGATGGCGTTCGCGGTGTTGTTGAGCAGCGCCACCGCCGGCTTGAAGACCGTCGTGAACCCGACCTGGAACGGCATGACGAGCTTCGCCGTCCGCAGCGGGAGCGCGAGGGCGAAGTTCTTCGGCACGAGCTCGCCGACGATCATCGACAGGAGGGTGGCGACCACGATCGACACGATCGGGGCCGAGATCGTGACGGCCGCCTCGGGGATCCCCGCCGACACGAGCGGCGGCGAGATGAGGCGCGAGATCGCGGGCTCCATCGTGTAGCCCGTGAGGAGGGTGGTGAGGGTGATGCCGAGCTGGGCGCTCGAGAGGTGCGTCGAGGTGATGCGGAGGGCCCCGATGGTGGTCGAGAGGCCCTTCTCGCCCTTGCTCTGACGGGACTCGAGCTCGGACCGGTCGAGGTTCACGAGGGAGAACTCGCTTGCCACGAAGAGACCGGTGCCGATGGTCAGGAGGATGCCGAAGGCGAGGAGGATCCATTCGTTCACGACGAACGGTCACCTCGCTCGGCGTGGTGCGGGTGAGTGGTCGTCGACGCGGTGCGCGTCGGAGACGGAGGGTCGTCCATAGACGGAAGAGCTTACGGCACGCGCGCTCGTCGCGGTGGCCCGGCTACCAGCCCACCGGGAGGGCCTTGCCCTCCTCGTAGCCCGCCGCGGACTGGACGCCGACGAGGGCGCGGTCGGCGAACTCGGTCACCGAGCGGGCGCCGGCGTAGGTGAACGAGCTGCGGACGCCCGAGGTGATCATGTCGAGGAGGTCCTCGACGCCGGGGCGGAGCGGGTCGAGGTAGATCCGGGACGACGAGATCCCCTCGGCGAACAGCGTCTTGCGCGCCAGCTCGTACGGGTCGAGCCGCTCGAAGCGCCCCTGCACGGCCTTCGTCGAGGCCATCCCCCAGCTCTCCTTGTAGAGGCCGCGCTCGTCGGCCGCCAGATCGCCCGGGGCCTCGATCGTGCCGGCGAACCACGAGCCGATCATGATCGACGACGCCCCGGCGGCGAGCGCGAGGGCCACGTCGCGCGGGTAGCGGACGCCGCCGTCGGCCCAGACGTGCGCGCCCATGGCCTTGGCCGCGGCCGCCGTCTCGAGGACCGCCGAGAACTGCGGTCGCCCGACGGCCGTCATCATGCGGGTGGTGCACATGGCCCCGGGTCCGACGCCGACCTTGACGATGGTCGCCCCGGCCCCGACCAGGTGGTGCACGGCCTGCTCGGTGACCACGTTGCCGGCGACGATCGGGAGCCCCAGCTTCAGCGCGGACACCGCCGCGATGGCCTTCACCATGCCGTCCTGGTCGCCGTGCGCCGTGTCGATGACGAGCACGTCGACGCCCGCCGCCGCGAGCGCCCTGGCCTTCTCGGCGACGTCGCCGTTGATGCCGACGGCGGCGGCGACGCGCAGGCGTCCGCCCGCGTCGAGGGCCGGCTGGTAGAGCGTCGACCGGAGGGCGCTCTTCCGGCTGGTGGTGCCGATGACGCGCCCGTGTCGGAGGACCGGTGCGAAGTCGATGTCGGCCGCGACGAGGCGGTCGAAGGCGGCCCGCGGTCCGTCGACGTCGTCGGCGTCGAGCGAGGTCAGGGCTCCGTGCAGGAGATCGCCGAGGACGGCGTCCCGGGGGGCCGTCGCGAGTCGGGATGCGGCGATGCACCCGAGGTAGGCGCCGTCCGCGTCGTGCAGCACGATGCCGTGGCCCTCCACGGCCGGGACGGTCGAGAGCGCCGCGTCGACGGTCTGCCCGGCATCGAGGGTGTACGGGGTGTCGTAGTCGACCGGCTGGCTCTTGACCCACCGGATGGCGGCGTCGAGCTGCTGGAGGGGCATGTCCTGCGGGAGGACCCCCAGACCGCCGCGACGAGCGAGGGTCGCCGCGAGGCGGGGCCCGGTGACCGAGTTCATGTTGGCCGAGACGACGGGGATGGTCGCGCCCGTGCCGTCGCCCGGGGCGAGAGAGACGTCGAGCCTGCTGGTGACCGATGACCGGCTGGGCACCAGGAACACGTCGGAGTACGTCAGGTCGTGGGTCGGCGTCGTCTCGTAGAACCTCATGCCGACAAGGTTAATCCCTGTGAGTCCCGGACCCGCCTGTCGTGCGAAGCGATTAAGCTGGAGGACGGCGGGCCTCCCGGGGCCCCACCTGATCAACAATCAACGGAGAGTGGGCGATCGGCAGTGACTAGCCACGTGACGGGAACGACGGACGACGGCGCGGCGGCCGAGTTCGGGGCCAACGAGTGGTTGGTCGACGAGCTCTACGAGCAGTGGGTGGTCGACAGGAACTCGGTCGACGAGTCGTGGTGGCCCGTGCTCGAGGCGTACACGCCCGCCGACTCCTCGGCCCCCGCGAAGTCGACGGCCTCCACGGGATCCCCGGCACCGGCGCAGCCCCCGGCGCCCGCCGAGTCCTCCGCTCCCGCCCAGTCCGCCGCCCCCGCGAAGAAGCCCGCGGCGCGGACGACGTCGGTCGAGCCCTCGGCCAAGCCGATCCCCGCCGAGGCGCCGAAGAAGAAGAAGGATCCCGCCCGGGCGGAGTCGACGGCCGAGCAGCCCACCCCCGAGCCGGTCAACACGGTCACCCCGCTGCGCGGCATGGCGAAGTCCCTGGCCACGAACATGGACGCGAGCCTCACCGTCCCGACCGCGACGAGCGTCCGCACGATCCCCGCCAAGCTGATGATCGACAACCGCATCGTCATCAACAATCACCTCAAGCGGGCGCGGGGCGGCAAGATCTCGTTCACGCACCTCATCGGCTGGGCCCTCGTCCAGGCTCTGAAGGAGTTCCCGAGCCAGAACGTCTTCTACGACGAGGTCGACGGCAAGCCGTCGGTCGTCACTCCCCCGCACATCAACGTCGGTCTCGCCATCGACATCCCCAAGCCCGACGGCACGAGGGCGCTCCTGGTCCCCGGCATCAAGCAGGCCGACGAGATGCACTTCGGCGAGTTCCTCCAGGCCTACGAGGACGTCGTCAAGCGAGCCCGCGACAACAAGCTGACGGGCGCCGACTTCCAGGGCAACACCATCTCGCTGACGAACCCCGGCGGCATCGGCACCGTCCACAGCGTCCCGCGCCTCATGCGCGGCGCCGGGTCCATCATCGGCGCCGGCGCCCTCGACTACCCGGCCGAGTTCCAGGGTTCGGCCTCGAAGACCCTCGTCGAGCTCGGCATCGGCAAGACCATCACGCTGACCAGCACCTACGACCACCGCGTGATCCAGGGCGCGGGCTCGGGCGAGTTCCTCAAGAAGGTCCACGAGCTGCTCATCGGTCAGCGGGGCTTCTACGAGGACATCTTCGCGGCGCTGCGGATCCCGTACGAGCCCATCCACTGGAACCCCGACATCAACGTCAACATCGCCGAGCGCATCAACAAGACCGCCCGCGTGCAGGAGCTCATCAACAGCTACCGCGTCCGCGGGCATCTGATGGCCGACATCGACCCGCTCGAGTACCGCCAGCGCACGCACCCCGATCTGGCCATCGAGAGCCACGGACTCACCTTCTGGGACCTCGACCGCGAGTTCGTCACGGGCGGGCTCGGCGGCACCACCAACCTGCTGCTCCGCGACATCCTCGGCATCCTGCGCGACTCGTACTGCCGCACGATCGGCATCGAGTACATGCACATCCAGGATCCCGCCCAGCGACGCTGGATCCAGGACCACATCGAGGTCCCGTACGTGAAGCCGTCGCACGACGAGCAGATGCGGATCCTCGCCAAGCTCAACGAGGCGGAGGCGTTCGAGACGTTCCTCCAGACCAAGTACGTCGGCCAGAAGCGCTTCAGCCTCGAAGGCGGCGAGTCGACCATCTCGCTGCTCGACACCGTGCTCCAGCAGGCCGCCCGCGAGGGTCTCGACGAGGTCGCCATCGGCATGGCCCACCGCGGTCGCCTCAACGTGCTGACGAACATCGCCGGCAAGACGTACGGGCAGATCTTCCGCGAGTTCGAGGGCACCCAGGACCCGAAGACCGTCCAGGGCTCGGGTGACGTCAAGTACCACCTCGGCACCGAAGGCGAGTTCACGAGCGCCACCGGCGAGACCATCCCGGTCTACATCGCGGCCAACCCCTCGCACCTCGAGGCCGGCGACGGCGTGCTCGAGGGCATCGTCCGCGCGAAGCAGGACCGCGGCCCCTCCGGCGCCTTCGCGACCCTGCCCATCCTGATCCACGGCGATGCCGCGATGGCCGGTCAGGGAGTCGTCGTCGAGACCCTCCAGATGTCGCAGCTCCGGGGCTACCGGGTCGGAGGCACGATCCACCTGGTCATCAACAACCAGGTCGGCTTCACGACGCCGCCGTCCGAGTCGCGCTCGTCGGTCTACTCGACCGACGTGGCCAAGACCATCCAGGCCCCCGTCTTCCACGTGAACGGCGACGACCCCGAGGCCGTGGCCCGGGTCGCCGAGCTCGCGTTCGCCTACCGCCAGCAGTTCAAGCGCGACGTCGTCATCGACCTCGTCTGCTACCGGCGACGCGGACACAACGAAGGCGACGACCCGTCGATGACCCAGCCGCTGATGTACAACCTCATCGAGGAGAAGCGCAGCGTCCGCACGCTGTACACCGAAGCGCTCGTCGGGCGCGGCGACATCACACGCGACGAGTACGACGGGGCGCATCGCGACTTCCAGGACCGTCTCGAGCGCGCCTTCGCCGAGACGCACGCGGCGCAGACGGGCTCCATCCCGATCGTCTCGGAGGACGACCACGACGTGGCCGATCTCGAGAGGCCGATCACGCAGCGCGACGACTCGGCGGGCGAGCCCGAGTCGACGGCGATCTCGCTCGAGCTCCTCCACCGCATCGGCGACGCGCACGACAACCCGCCCGAGGGCTTCGCGGTGCACCCCAAGCTCCAGCAGCTGCTGAAGAAGCGCGTCGACATGAGCCGCAACGGCGGCATCGACTGGGCCTTCGGCGAGCTCCTCGCCATGGGGTCCGTCGTCACCGAGGGGACACCGGTCCGACTCGCCGGGCAGGACAGCCGACGAGGCACATTCGTCCAGCGGCACTCGGTGCTGCACGACCGCGAGAACGGCCAGGAGTGGCTGCCCCTCCAGTACATCTCGGACGACCAGGCCAAGCTCTGGATCTACGACTCGCTGCTCAGCGAGTACGCGGCGATGGCCTTCGAGTACGGCTACTCCGTCGAACGGGCCGACGCCCTCGTCATGTGGGAGGCCCAGTTCGGCGACTTCTCGAACGGCGCCCAGACGGTCATCGACGAGTTCATCTCGAGCGCCGAGCAGAAGTGGGGTCAGCGCTCGAGCGTCGTCCTCCTGCTGCCGCACGGCTACGAGGGTCAGGGGCCCGACCACTCCTCCGCCCGGATGGAGCGGTTCCTGCAGCTCTGCGCCGAGGACAACATGACCATCGCGCGGCCGTCGACGCCGGCGTCGTACTTCCACCTGCTGCGTCGCCAGGCGTACGCCCGTCCGCGCCGCCCGCTGGTCGTCTTCACACCCAAGGCCATGCTGCGACTGCGCGGCGCGACGAGCGGCGTCCACGACTTCACGTCGGGCCGCTTCGAGCCCGTGCTCGACTGCACCCGCGTGGCCGACCCGTCGACCACGAAGCGCGTCGTGCTGCACAGCGGCAAGATCCACTACGACCTCGCCGCCGAGCTCGACAAGCGCGGCGTCCAGAACGACATCGCGCTCGTGCGACTCGAGCAGCTGTACCCGCTGCCCCTGGAGAGGATCCGCGACGTGCTGTCGCGCTACCCCGAGGCCGAGCTCTACTGGGCTCAGGAGGAGCCCGAGAACCAGGGCGCCTGGCCGTTCGTCGTGCTCGAGCTGCAGAAGCACCTCGATCGACCCGTGCGGGTGGCCTCGCGACCGGCCTCGGCGTCGCCGGCCGCCGGATCCACGAAGGCCAGCGCAGCTCAGCAGACCGAGCTGATCAGCAGGGCGCTCACCCTCTGACCCGGATCCTCCCGTGTGACGACGGAACGGCCGGTCCCCTCGGGGAGCCGGCCGTTCCGTCGTCGAGCGACGCCTCGGGATCGAGGCGCAGTCGCCTCAGATGAGCTTCGAGTAGCGGACACCCGCCTCGTGGTACCCGCGCTTGCGGTAGAAGCGGCTCGCCGTGTCCGTCGCGGCCGCGCCGACCGCGTTGACCACCCGGGCCCCGTGCGTGTCGGCCCACGCCTCGACGTGACCGAGGAGGCGCGAGCCCAGTCCGTCTCGCCGACCCGCCTCGGAGACCACGAGCAGCAGCAGCTCCGCCGTCGGGGCGTCGTCGTTGTAGGCCCACACGATGCGTCCGCCGGCGACGGCGACGATGCGGTCATCGACGTCGCGGACCACCCAGGTCTGGTGGCCGGCATCGACCGTGAGCCGCGCCAGCCGGGCCGACAGAACGTCGGCGTCGAGCGTGTGACCGAGGAGGCGGATGAGCGAGACCAGGTCGTCCAGGTCGCTGGTGGTCGGGCTGCCGAGGGTCTGCACCGGTGCGGTCATGCGACGACGCTAGCGCAGGCTCGCGACCGGTGACGACACGACGGAGGAGCGCTGCTCGGCACCCGCGCCTCCTGCCGCCCCGGTCGGTCTCAGCGGTGGGCTGACTGCAGCTCGCGGAGCCGTGCCAGCACGGTCGAGCGGAGGTCCTCCGGGGCCGTCTCGCGGCAGGCGCGCTGGACGGCCTCGGTCAGGACGACCCCGACCTCGTGCTCGCCGGCGCAATCGCCGCACGTCGCCATGTGCTCTCTGATGTCGGCCGCGTCCTCGCGGCAGAGCTCGTCGTGCAGGTACTCCTCGAGTTCGGCCTTGGCCTTGTCGCAACCGCAGTCGGTCATTTCTTGCTGCCCTTCGATGTCGTGCCCGCGGGGACCTCGATGCCGCGGCCGCGCGCGTAGTCGGCCAGCAGCTCGCGGAGGAGGCGGCGCCCGCGGTGGAGGCGGCTCATGACCGTGCCCACCGGGGTCTTCATGATGTCGGCGATCTCCTGGTACGAGAACCCCTCGACGTCGGCGAAGTACACGGCCATGCGGAAGTCCTCGGGGACCTTCTGCAGGGCGTCCTTCACGGCGCTGTCGGGGAGGTGGTCGATCGCCTCGGCCTCGGCCGAGCGGGTGCTGCCGGAGGCGCGGGTCGCCGACTCGGCGCCGCCCATCTGCCAGTCCTCGAGCTCGTCGATCGTGCCCTGGTACGGGTCCCGCTGCTTCTTGCGGTAGGTGTTGATGAACGTGTTCGTCTGGATGCGGTACAGCCAGGCCTTCAGGTTGGTGCCCTGGGTGAACTGCGAGAACGCGGCGAACGCCTTGACGAAGGTCTCCTGCACGAGGTCGGAGGCGTCGGCCGGGTTGCGCGTCATGCGCATGCCCGCCGCGTAGAGCTGATCCATGTACGGCAGCGCCTGTTCCTCGAAGAGGGCGCGCAGATCGGGTTCGCCCTCGGAGGACCGCTCGACCGCCTCGACGACGGTCTCTGCGACCGGGGTCGTCGGACCGGTGGGCTCTGATGTGGGCTCGTCGCCCTCGAGGGTGCTCATCACGACCGATTCTAGTTCGGCCACGGTGATCGCTCTCGGTGCAAGTGCTGTCGGCACAGGTCCTCCCGCTGTTCGCTGCATTACTGTGGTGAACCGATGCAGGTCTTCAGGTATTCCGGCCCCGAGTTCAGTCCCTACGACGAGGGCCGCGCCCCCGAGGTGGACGACGGTCGCTGGGTCGCGCCCCGCGCCGCTGGCCCTCTCCGCGCCTCCCTCTCGCTGCCCGGTTCGAAGTCGCTGACGAACCGCGAGCTCGTGCTGTCGGCACTGGCGTCCGAGCCGTCGACGCTGCGACTCCCGCTCCACTCACGGGACACCGACCTGATGGTCCAGGCCCTCCGGAGCCTGGGCGTCCGCATCGACGAGATCCCGAACGACGAGCCCTTCGGGCCCGACCTCCTCGTCACGCCCTCCGATCTCGCGGGCGGGACCAGCATCGACTGCGGTCTCGCCGGCACGGTCATGCGGTTCCTCCCCCCGCTGGCCGCGCTGGCCCTCGGGCCCGTGGCCTTCGACGGCGACGCCAGCGCCCGCCGGCGGCCGATGACCACGACCGTGCAGTCCCTCCGAGCACTCGGGGTCGACGTGTCCGACGACGGGCGGGGCTCGCTGCCATTCAGCCTCTACGGCACCGGTGAGGTCGAGGGGGGCGAGATCGAGATCGACGCCTCCGCGTCGAGCCAGTTCGTCTCCGGCCTGCTGCTGTCCGCACCCCGCTTCACGCGCGGGCTGACGCTGCGTCACACGGGCGAGCGGCTGCCGAGCCTGCCCCACATCGAGATGACCATCGAGGTCCTCGCCCGACGCGGCGTCGAGGTCGAGTCACCCGAGCCCGGCGTGTGGGTCGTCTCCCCCGGGGCCATCGCCGGCCGGGACGTCACGATCGAGCCCGACCTGTCGAACGCCGCGCCGTTCCTCGTGGCCGCCCTCGTCGCGGGCGGCACGGTCTCCATCCGCCACTGGCCCGTCGAGACGACGCAGGTCGGGGCCGACCTGATCGAGCTGCTGCCGCTCTGGGGAGCCGCGGTCTCGCTCGAGGGCGACACGCTCACGGTCGACGGCGGCCCCGGCCTGGTCGGCGGCGGCTCGCTGCCGGGCGTCGACGTCGACCTGTCGCGCGGCGGCGAGCTGGCTCCGGCCCTCGTGGCTCTCGCCGCGCTGGCCTCGGGCCCGAGCACGATCACGGGCATCGGCCACCTCCGCGGGCACGAGACCGATCGTCTCGCGGCCCTCGCCGCCGAGATCACGGCGCTCGGCGGCTCGGTCGACGAGCTCGACGACGGCCTGCACATCGAACCGTCGCCGCTCCACGCCGGGCAGTGGCGCAGCTACGAGGACCACCGCATGGCCACGGCGGGTGCCATCATCGGCCTCGCCGTCGACGGGGTCGAGATCGACGACGTCGGCGTCACGTCGAAGACTCTGCCCCAGTTCGTCGACCTGTGGGACGACCTGCTCGGCCGACGCGCGACGGCGCGCCCCGCCGACATCGACCTGCTCGGCTTCCTGTAGGCCCCGGAATGAGCTGGTGGGCGGACGGCGACGACGCCGACGAGGGCGACTACGCCGAATACGACGAGAGCTCGGTGCGCGTGCGCCCGAATCCGAAGGGCAACAAGCCCCGCACGAAGCAGCGCCCCGCCTACGCGAACGCGGAGGAGGGCGTCGTCTGGACGGTCGACCGCGGTCGCTACGGCGTGCTGATGGACGCCGGCACGCCCGACGAGCGCGAGATCACGACCGCCCGCGCGCGCGAGCTCGGGAAGAAGTCCGTCGTGACCGGGGACCGGGTCGACATCGTGGGCGACACCTCAGGCTCCGAGGGCTCGCTCGCGCGCATCGTCCGGGTGCGCGAGCGCACGACTCTCCTGCGCCGGAGCGCCGACGACAGCGACGCCGTCGAGCGCGTCATCGTGGCGAACGCCGATCAGATGCTGATCGTCGTCGCGGCGGCCGACCCCGAGCCCCGGCCCCGCCTCGTCGACCGCTACCTGGTGGCCGCCTTCGACGCGGGGGTCGAGCCGATCCTCTGCATCACGAAGACCGACCTGGCCGACCCGGCGCCGTTCGCCGCGCACTTCTCGTGCCTCGATCTGCGGATCGTGACGAGCACCTCCTCGGCCTTCGACCCGGGGCCGGACGGCGAGCCCTCCGCGGTGCTCGACGAGCTCCGAGGGATCCTCGACGGCCACGTCACCGTCACGGTGGGGCACTCGGGAGTCGGCAAGTCGACGCTCGTGAACGCCCTCACGGGGTCGCAGCGCGAGGTCGGCGTCGTCAACGCCGTGACCGGACGGGGGCGGCACACGTCGTCGTCGACCGTCTCGTTCAAGGTGCCGACCGGCGGCTGGATCGTCGACACGCCCGGGGTCCGCTCCTTCGGCCTGGGGCACGTCGATCCCGAGAACATCCTCCGATCGTTCGCCGCGCACGCCCTGCCCGCGGCCGGCGAGCCCGTCGGGGGCATCCCGCTCGCCGAGGCGCACGACTGGGAGATCATCGACCGCGTCGAGGCCGGCGAGCTCGGCGACGTCGGGCGCGAGCGGCTCGCGTCGCTGCAGTCGCTGCTCGCGTCGAAGGGCGGCGTGAGCGCGCGCGATCAGGCGGCCGCCGCGGACGACGCGCGCGACGACGAACGCGGCTGAGACCCGACACGATCCGAGCCGAGGAGGCGCGGGTCGGGGCCGCCCGCTGAGTACGCTGGCAGCGTGACCGACCCGACCCCCGCCTCCTCCCCTTGGGCCGACGACCTGGCGCTCGCGCTCGAGCTGGCCGATCTCGCCGACTCGATCAGCACCGAGCGGTACCGGTCGGCCGACCTGCACGTGTCGCTGAAGCCTGATCGCAGTCATGTGACCGACGCGGATCAGGCGGTCGAGAGGGCCATCCGCGCCCGAGTGGCCGAGGCTCGGCCGGGCGACACGTTCTACGGCGAGGAGTACGGGCACGACGCCCCGTCGCACCGGCAGTGGGTCGTCGACCCGATCGACGGGACGGCGAACTTCCTCCGCGGGGTGCCGGTCTGGGCGTCGCTCATCTCGCTCGTGGTCGACGGCGTGCCCGTGGTCGGCGTCGTCAGCGCGCCCGTGCTGGCACGCCGCTGGTGGGCCACGCAGGGCGGCGGCGCCTTCTCGACCGAGCACGAGGGGCCCCTGCGCGTCTCGGGCGTGCGCGACCTCGCGGACGCGTCGATCAGCTTCAACGGACTCGAGTACTGGGTCGACGCGGGGCGACTGCCTCAGCTGCTCGACCTCACCGACCGGGTCTGGCGGACCCGCGCCTACGGCGACTTCTGGTCGTACATGCTGCTCGCCGAGGGTGCGCTCGACATGGCCGGCGAGTTCGACCTGCAGCCCTACGACATGGCCGCGCTCGTGCCCATCGTCGAGGAGGCCGGCGGGCGGTTCACGAGCGCCGACGGACGGGAGGGCCCCTGGCACGGCACGGCGATCGTCACGAACGGCCTGCTGCACGACGAGGTGCTCGCGATCGTGGCCGAACGGCCCGGCGACTCGGACGCCTAGACGCCGTCGGCGGGTTCATCCCCGAGACGGAGGAGACTCCTCCTCCGGCTGATGCCCGGCGCCCGGCGCGGCGCTTGACTGAGGTCACGCCCGGCGCCACCCGCCGGCGACCACCAGCCGAAGGACATCGCCATGATCGCCACCGCCGCCATCGTCTCCGACTCGACCCGCGCCTCCTGGACCGTCATCGATCCCGCCGCGATCTCGCTGCCGCGGACGCTCCAGGTCGACCTCACGAGCTACGTCGTCGCCGCTCAGTCGGTCGAGTAGCTCGCCACCCGGCCCGTCCTGCGGGCACGGAGGTCGAGCAGCGCGAGCACGAGGGCGACCGTCACGAGCCCCAGCACGACGAGGAAGCCGTTCCGGTAGGCCTCGTGATAGGCGGCGAGGTCGGCGCCCGCGGCTCCCCCGGCTCCGGCGATGACCGAGTAGAACGTCGACACGGCCGCCGCCGTGCCGATCGCCGTCCCGGCCCGCTGACCGACCTGACCCATCGAACCCGCCACCCCGCCCATCTCGACGGGGACCTCCGCCAGCGTCAGGGTCTGATTGGGCGAGATGACGAAGCCGCCGCCGGCGCCCGCCAGCAGCATGCCGACGCCCATCGCGTAGGGCGTGATCTCGGCGGGCGTCAGCACGGCCGCGAGCAGCAGGGCGACGAAGCCGACCGCGACGAGCACGAGGCCCAGGACGACGAGGCTCCGGCCGTACCGCTCGACGAGCCGACCGCCGAAGAAGGCCGCGACCGCGCTCGTCAGGGCGAAGGGGATGGTGACCATGCCCGCGTAGACCGGAGCCAGCCCGAGTCCCTGCTGCAGGTAGAGGGTCGTCAGCAGGAACGTGGCGGGCAGCGCGCAGAAGTAGACCGTCGCGATGAGCGTCCCGTTGCGGTACGAGGCCAGAGCGAAGAGGCTGAAGTGCACGACGGGTGACCTGCCCCGCGCCTTGTAGCGCTGCTCCCAGCGGATGAAGGCCGCACCGAACACGACGAAGCCGACGAGGAAGAGCCAGCGGAGGGGGTCGTCGCCCTGACCGGTCGTCAGGACGAACGGCAGCATGAGCGTCAGGATGGTCAGCCC
This sequence comes from Frigoribacterium sp. Leaf263, assembly GCF_001422285.1. GTDB lineage: Bacteria > Actinomycetota > Actinomycetes > Actinomycetales > Microbacteriaceae > Frigoribacterium. The sequence goes on along the minus strand of NZ_LMMO01000003.1, from coordinate 414,562 downwards.
GAGCAGCACGATGCCGAACAGATCGAGCTCGTTGTGACCGCTCGGCGCGGTGGAGGCCCTCGGCAGCAGCTTGACCGCGAAGACGATCGCCGCGAGACCGAGCGGGATGTTCATCCAGAAGAGGAGGCGCCAGCCGTCCTCCGGGCCGCCGAGGGCGATGAGGAGACCGCCGAGCGTCGGGCCGAACGCCGTGCTGACCCCGATGATGGCGCCGAAGAAGCCGAACGCGCGGGCTCGTTCACGGCCTTGGAAGAGCTGCTGGATGAGCCCCAGCACCTGCGGCATCTGGATCCCCGCGGCCACGCCCTGGAGGATGCGGGCGACGACGAGCAGCTCGATCGTGGGTGCCAGAGCGCAGAGGAGGCTCGCCACCGTGAAGCACGAGAGGCCGATCACGAACATGAGCCGACGCGACTTCAGGTCGCCGAGACGGCCGGAGGGCACGAGCGAGAGCCCGAAGGCGAGCGCGTACCCGGCGACGATGAGCTGCAGCGCGGTGGGTCCCGCCCCGAGGGACGCCTCGATGCTCGGCAGCCCGACGTTGACCTTCGACAGGTCGAGGATGGTCAGAGCGGCCACCGCGACGCACACGGCGAACGCCTGCCACTTCTGACGCTCGGGGCTCGGGGCTTCGCTCGGCTTCGTCATGGGGTGGTTCCGTCATACACCCGCCCCGGGGCCGCGGGCCGACCCTCTCGGGCCGACCCGCGCCTCCTCGTCAGGCCGCGATGTAGCCGTTGGGGTTCAGCACGTACTTCGTGGCCGCTCCCTTGTCGAACAGCTCGTAGCCCTTCGGCGCGTCGGCGAGGCCGATCGCCTCGGCGTGCACGTTCTTCGCGATGTGCACGCGGTCGTGGAGGATCGCCATCATCAGACCGCGGTTGTACTTCATGACGGGGCACTGCCCCGTGGTGAACGACAGCGACTTCGCCCATCCGGTGCCGAGGCTGAGCGACAGCGAGCCCTTCTGCGCGGCCGCGTCGACCCCTCCCGGGTCACCGGTGACGTAGAGCCCGGGGATGCCCATGGCCCCGCCGGCCGCCGTGATGTCCATCAGGGAGTTCAGCACCGTGGCGGGAGCCTCCTCCCCCGATCCGCCGCCGTGGCCCTTCGCCTCGAAGCCGACCGCGTCGACGGCGCAGTCGACGAGGGGCTCGCCGAGGATCTGGTCGATCTGCTCGCCCGGGTCCCCCTTGGTGAGGTCCACCGTCTCGCAGCCGAAGCTGCGGGCCTGCGCCAGACGATCCGCGTTCATGTCGCCGACGATGACGACGCTGGCGCCGAGCAGCAGTGCGCTGGTCGCCGCGGCGAGGCCCACGGGCCCGGCCCCGGCCACGTAGACGGTCGAGCCGACCTCGACCCCGGCGGTGACGGCCCCGTGGAACCCGGTCGGGAAGATGTCGGACAGCATCGCGAGGTCCAGGACCTTCTCGAGGGCCTGGTCGCGGTCGGGGAACTTCAGCAGGTTCCAGTCGGCGTAGGGGACGAGGACGTACTCGGCCTGACCGCCGACCCAGCCGCCCATGTCGACGTAGCCGTAGGCGCTGCCGGGACGGTCGGGGTTCACGTTGAGGCAGATGCCGGTCTTGCGCTCCTTGCAGTTGCGACAGCGGCCGCAGGCGATGTTGAACGGCACCGAGACGATGTCGCCGACCTTGATGAACTCGACGTCGGGGCCGACCTCGACGACCTCGCCGGTGATCTCGTGCCCGAGCACGAGGTCGGTCGGGGCGGTCGTGCGACCGCGGACCATGTGCTGGTCCGAGCCGCAGATGTTGGTGGCCACCGTGCGGAGGATCGCCCCGTGGTTGACCTTCCGCCCGATGTTCGCCGGGTTGACGCCCGGCCCGTCCTTCAGCTCGAACGTCGGATAGTCGACGTCGATGACCTCGACGACTCCGGGGCCCTTGTACGCGACGGCGTGGTTCGTTGCCATGGTGATCCTCCTTGACCACTCGGGGCACGGAATCGTGCCCGTGCTCACACGCTAGGACCCGCGGGTGGCGCGGGCCGGGTTTCGCAGCCGGCCATCAGCAAGATCACCCCCCACCCGGTCGCGATCATCCCCTGAATGATCTTCCATGCGATATACGATATGTGAGACAATGATCGACAGCGCTGAACGGACGATCGACCAGGGTGCCTCGGAGCACGGTCGCCGATCGGCGCTCAGGCGTCGCACACGGCGCCCGACCCCGATAGAGACAGGAACCCCGCCGTGCGATCACGTGTCGACGTCCCGTGCGAACCCGCTTCACCGCTGTCGCCTGCCGCGTGGTTCATGAGATCGCCGGCTCGTCGGACCCTGCTCCAGGTCGGCGCCGACGCCGGCGCGTGGGTGGTCGCGCTCGTGTTCGCCGTCGTGGTGCGACACGACTTCGCCATCCACGAGATCGCCTGGAGGTCCGTCGCGGCGACGGCCGCCGTCGTGATCGTGATCCACTGCGCCGTGGGCTTCGCCACCGGCGTCTACCGTCGCCGATTCGTGCCGGGGAGCCTCCTCGAGGTCCGCGCGGTCGCCGCGTCGGCGGCCCTCAGCGGACTCGTCCTGGGGCTGCCCGTGCTGCTCGTCGGCACCGAGGTGAGTCTGGCGCGCAGCACCACGTTCATCGCCACGCCCGTCGCATTCGTCGCGATGGGCACGCTGCGCTACATCGCCCGGATCATCGTCGAACACCGGAACCGGCCTCGCGACGACGCCCAGCGCACCCTGATCTTCGGTGCCGGTCGTCTGGCCAACCACCTCGTCCGGCGCATGCTGACCGATCCCGACTCGCCGTACCTGCCGGTCGGGCTCCTCGACGACGACCCGACCCGCGGAGGCCTCCGCATCGAAGGGGTGCGTGTGCTCGGGAGCCGCGACGACCTCGTCGGGGCCGCGACCGCCTCGGGAGCCGAGGTGCTGGTCATCGGGGTCGGCCGAGCCGACGCCGCCCTCCTGCAGGAGATCACGGACCTCGCCGCCACCGCCGGCCTGCGGGTCATGGTGCTCCCCCTCCTCGACGAGGTCCTCGACGGCCGGTCCCGACTCCGAGACGTCCGCGACATCGCGATCGAGGACATCATCGGCCGTCACCCGGTCGACACCGACGTCGAGTCCATCGCCGGCTACCTCGCGGGCTCACGGGTGCTCGTGACCGGTGCCGGCGGCTCGATCGGCAGCGAGCTCTGCCGACAGATCGCCAAGTACGGTCCGGCCGACCTCATCATGCTCGACCGCGACGAGACCGGCCTCCAGCAGGCCCAGCTGACGGTCTCCGGCAACGGGCTGCTCGACTCGCGCGAGGTCGTCCTCGCCGACATCCGCGATGCGGCGGCCCTGCACCGCATCTTCGCCGAACGACGTCCCGACGTCGTCTTCCACGCCGCGGCGCTCAAGCACCTCCCGATGCTCGAGCAGTACCCCGACGAGGCCTGGAAGACCAACGTGCTCGGCACTCGGAACGTGCTCGACGCCAGCCGGGCCGTCGGAGTGACGACATTCGTGAACATCTCCACGGAAAAGGCGGCCAACCCCACGAGCGTGCTCGGCCACTCGAAGCGGCTGGCCGAGCGACTGACCGCCTCAGCGGCCGACGAGACGGGGGCGAGGTACCTGTCGGTCCGGTTCGGGAACGTCCTCGGCAGCCGCGGTTCGATGCTCCCGGTGTTCTCGTCCCTCATCGAGGCCGGCGGTCCGCTCACCATCACCCACCCCGACGTGACGCGTTTCTTCATGACGATCCCCGAGGCGTGCAACCTGGTCGTCCAGGCCGGCGGCATCGGGTCGCCCGCCGAGGTCCTCATCCTCGACATGGGCGAGCCCGTCCGGATCCTCGACATCGCCGAACGGATGATCGCCATGTCCGGTCGGGACGTCGACATCGTGTTCACGGGTCTCCGCGACGGCGAGAAGCTGCACGAGGAGCTGGTCGGCGACGGCGAGACCGACGATCGTCCGGTGCACCCCAAGATCTCGCACGCCTCGGTGCCGCCCCTCCACCCGTCGCTGCTCCCCGCGGAGCACCCGGGAGGTGCGGGGTCGCTCTTCGACCTCGCGTTCGAGGCCCCCGCGGGAGCTCGTCGATCCTGACGGCGTCGCCGCACACGACGAACGCCCCCGCCGAGTTCGGCGAAGGCGTTCATCATGAGACGGAGTGTGACAGCGACCGATGGTGGAGATGGGGGGAATTGAACCCCCGTCCATCGCTGAGATTGCACGCATTCTACGGGCGTAGCCAGATGAGACGTTCTGCTCGGCCCCGACCTTCGCTACTGGCTTCTCGGTCGACGGGCCCAGCCCGAGTTCGAGTCCCGCGTGACCCTCAGGCGTAGTCACGCAGCGAGCCCTCTAGATGACGTCAGGCTCTGGTTAGAAGGCGGTCACCAGACTGACGGACTTCATGTGGCTCTACTGCTTACGCAGCGAGAGCGAAGTCAGTGCGCTTGTTATTGGCACTTATTGTTTTCCAGAGATCGTTTACGAGATAACCCTGGATCCTCGGCCCGCTTCTCGTTCGCACGCAGGCGATGTCGAAACCGATCATCCCCCTGAGGGGCCGCTGTCACACTCTGTGGAGTTGTCGCCGGTGGTGCCGACCGCGGTGTACCGCGGCCCTCCAGTGTAAGCCCTCCGCGCCTCCTCGTCCAGCGACCGCAGGCCCGGGAGGCGCGGCGACAGGAGACGGAGACCGCCGCTACTCGCCGAGGTGCTTGCGCGCCGACATCGCGGACTGCGCCTCGCGGGTCGCCGTCCGCTCGCGGAGCGTCTGACGCTTGTCGTACTCGCGCTTGCCCTTGGCCACCGCGATCTCGACCTTGGCACGGCCGTCGCTGAAGTACATCTTGAGCGGCACGATCGTGAAGCCGCCCTCTTTCGTCTTCTGGCCGATCTTGACGATCTCCTGCTTGTGCAGGAGCAGCTTCCGCTTGCGACGCGGCGCATGGTTGTTCCACGTGCCCTCCGTGTACTCGGGGATGTGCACGGCGTCGAGCCAGGCCTCGCCGTTCTCGACGAAGGCGTACCCGTCGACGAGCGACGCCCGGCCCTGACGCAGGGCCTTGACCTCGGTCCCGCTCAGCACCATGCCGGCCTCGTACGTGCTCTCGATCGTGTAGTCGTGGCGCGCCCGACGATTGGTGGCCACGACCTTCTCGCCGCGTTCTTTCGCCACGGGGTGCCTCCTGGTCGTTCGAGTGATGGGTCTGCCGCGATAGGCAGCCTGTCAGTATACAGCCGGGCGGTCGTGCGGTTCGGTCGTCAGACCTTGAGGTAGCGGCGGATCGCGATGTTCGCCGACAGAGCCGCGAGCACGATGCCCACCAGGATGACGAAGGGCACCACCAGGGCGGCGTCTCGGAGCCCGACGAAGGGGGTTCCCTCGAAGGTGACCACCAGGTACCCCTTGACGAAGAAGTTGACGATCGCGACGATCGCACCGCCCGCCAGCAGCGACCCGATGAGCGCGGCGATCACGCCCTCGAGGATGAACGGCGTCTGGATGAACGTGTTCGAGGCCCCGACCAGCCGCATGATGCCGAGCTCGCGTCGTCGACTGAACGCGCTCAGCCGGATGGTCGTCGCGATCAGGAGCACGGCGGCGATGAGCATGAGCGAGGCGATGCCGATGGCCGTGTAGCTGGCGGCGTTCAGCACCGAGAAGATCGGGTCGAGGTAGGCCCGTTGGTCGACGACCTCCTGGACGCCGGCCAGGCTCGACAGGCTCTCGGCGAGCACGTCGGCCTGCGTCGGGTCCTTCAGGTTGACCCAGAAGGTCTCGTTCAGGTACGAGGGCTGCACGAACTCGGTGGCCGCGCTGTCCGCGAACTGCGTCGTGAAGCGGTCGTACGCCTGCTGCTGCGTCTCGAAGTACGAGCGGTCGACGAACGGCGCGAGCACCTCGGAGTCGAGCTGCGCCTGCACGGCGTCGATCTGGTCCTGTGTGGCCTTGGCACCCGTGCAGTTGCCGGTGGTGTCGGTGTCGGTGCAGAGATAGACGGCCACCTGGGCCTTGTCGTACCAGTAGCCCTTCATCTGGTTGATCTGCATCTGGAGCAGAGCGGCGGTGCCGACGAAGGTCAGCGAGATGAACGTGACCAGGATGACCGAGACGACCATCGAGGCGTTGCGCCGGAGGCCGCTGCCGACCTCGCTGAGGACGAGTCCGAGTCTCATTCGTCCGCCCCTCTCAGGCTGAGGTCCTCGACCCCGATGGCCTGGATGGGCACCGCCTGGGTCTGGTAGCCGCCGCTGCGTTCGTCGCGGAGGATGTTGCCCGCGCTGAGCTCGATGACCCGGCGCTGCATCTGATCGACGATGCCGGCGTCGTGGGTGGCCATGATGACGGTGGTGCCGCCCGAGTTGATCCGCTCGAGCAGGGTCATGATGCCGGCGCTCGTCGAGGGGTCGAGGTTTCCGGTCGGCTCGTCGGCCAGCAGCACGGCCGGCTTGTTCACGATGGCCCGCGCGATCGCGACGCGCTGCTGCTCACCGCCCGAGAGCTCGTGCGGCAGACGCTGCTGCTTGCCCACGAGACCGACCATCTTGAGCACGTCGGGCACGGCCTCCTGGATGAATCCCTTGCTCTTGCCGATCACCTGGAGGCTGAAGGCGACGTTGTCGAAGACGTTCTTCTGCGGGAGGAGACGGAAGTCCTGGAAGACCACGCCGATGTTGCGGCGGAAGTAGGGGACCTTGCGGCTCGACAGCGTCGCGAGGCGCTGACCGAGCACGTGGATCTGGCCGGCCGAGGGCTTCTCCTCTTTGAGTACGAGGCGCAGGAAGCTCGACTTGCCGGAGCCGCTCGCGCCGACGAGGAACACGAACTCGCCCTTGAGGATCTCGAGGGTGACCGCGTTGAGTGCCGGGCGGGGATTGCCGACGTAGACCTTGGTGACTTCATCAAACCGAATCATGACGGGGATCACCCTAAGCGCCACCGCCTGCGAACACCGCAGCGACGCGCCTCCCCCGTGCCCTATGAATCCCCTGGGGACGCTGGGGAGGAGACGAGGACCGACCCGACGGCCGGGATCAGGACTCGTCGCGCTTGCGCCAGCGGATGCCGGCCGAGATGAAGCCGTCGAGGTCGCCGTCGAACACGTTCGACGGGTTGTTCACCTCGTGCTCGCTGCGGAGGTCTTTCACCATCTGGTAGGGCGCGAGCACGTAGCTGCGGATCTGATCGCCCCAGCTGGCCGTGATGTTGCCGGCCAGCTCCTTCTTCTTCGCGTTCTCGGCCTCCTTCTGGAGGAGGAGGAGGCGCGACTGGAGCACGCGCATCGCCGCAGCGCGGTTCTGGATCTGGCTCTTCTCGTTCTGCATCGACACGACCGTGCCCGTCGGGATGTGCGTCAGGCGCACGGCCGAGTCGGTCGTGTTGACGGACTGCCCGCCGGGACCGGAGGACCGGAACACGTCGACCCGGATGTCGTTCTCGGGGATCTCGATCGACTCGGTCTCCTCCATCAGCGGGATGACCTCGACCGCGGCGAAGCTCGTCTGCCGCTTGCCGGCCGCGCCGAACGGGCTCATCCGGACGAGCCGGTGGGTGCCGGCCTCGACGCTCAGGGTGCCGAAGGCGTAGGGGGCGTCGATCTCGAACGTGGCGCTCTTGATGCCGGCCTCCTCCGCGTAGCTGGTGTCCATGACGGTGGCCGACATGCCGTGCTTCTCGGCGTAGCGCAGGTACATGCGCAGCAGCATCTCCGCGAAGTCGGCGGCGTCGACGCCGCCGGCGCCGGCGCGGATGGTGATGACCGCGGGGCGGGGGTCGTACTCGCCGTCGAGCAGGGTCTGGACCTCGAGCGTGTCCATCATCTTCTGGAGGGCCTTGAGCTCGGCCTGCGCCTCGTCCGCGCTCTCCTGGTCGTCTCCGTCGTTGGCCATCTCGACCAGGACCCCGAGGTCGTCGAGCCGCTGCTCGGTCGTCTCCAGCTTCTCGAGCTCGGCCTGACGGTGGCTGAGAGCGCTGGTGACCTTCTGCGCGTTCTCCGTGTCGTCCCACAGGTCGGGGGCGGACGCCTGCTCGCTGAGATCGGCGATCTCGGCCACGAGACGGTCTTGGCCGATCACCGCGCGGATGTCTTCGAACGTGGCCCGGAGGGCGGCAATCTGCTCAGAGAAATCCAGTGCGATCATGGTCCCCGAGCTTACCGGGCGCGACCGACGCCCGCGTCGCGGAGGGCCAGGTCGGCCAGCCGCCCGACCACGTCGGCGTCGCCGGTCCGCCAGGCGGCGACGGGGTTCGGGGCCACCGACCGCAACACCGCCGGTTCGAGCGTCGACAACGCGCGGAGGGCCAGCAGGTCGTCACCGCCCTCGCTGCGGTGCAGGGCGCTCACCGCCGCCGCGCGTCGCACGAAGGCGATCCGCCGCCGCAGCCACGTCAGCAGCACGACCACGATGGGGATGCCCGCGACGAGCAGGCCGACCACGAGGGAGGCGGTGCCCACCGCCTCCTGCTGGTCCCGACCCGCGGCCACCACCTGAGACGCCGCGTCGCCGGCTCCGACGAACGGACGCCCGGCGGCCTCGCCGACGAGCGGCAGCCCGGCGATCGTCTCGGCCGCGTCGCTCATCGAGCGCTGGAAGCCCAGGCCCGCGTCCTCGACCCGGCGGCCCAGATCCGCGAACGTCCGGATGAACGCCGCGGCGGCGGACCCGGCGACGACCGCTGCGACGACGAGAGCGAGGGCGACGACGTCGGCCGTGATCTGCCGAGCACGGACCGGGGCCGACGACGAGTAGAGCTGCATCGCCCCAGTCTGCCCCGCGAGACGCTCGTCGAGTTCCGGGGCCGCCCGTCCGAGCGAGTCGGCGCCGCGGTCGGTTCAGCGGTGGCCGAGGAGGGGCGTGCGGTCGGCGTAGCCGGCCCGGCCCGCGCGGGCGACCGCGTCGGGCAGCGCCGCCAGCAGCGCGTCGACGTCGGCTTCGGTCGAGGTGTGCCCGACGGTCATCCGGAGCGCCCCGCGGGCCTCGTCGTCGGTCAGCCCCATCGCCAGCAGCACGTGCGACGGCTCGGGGATGCCCGCCTGGCAGGCGGAGCCGGTCGAGACGCTCACCCCGGCGGCGTCGAGCAGGAACAGCAGCGAGTCGCCCTCGCACCCCTCGAAGGTGAAATGCGCGTTGCCGGGCAGCCGGTCGACGGGGTCGCCGCGCAGCACGGCCCCGGAGACCGCGGCACGGACGCCCGCGATGAGGCGGTCGCGCAGCGGCTCGTAGTCGGTGTGGGGCTGCTCGGCGGCGACGGCGAAGGCGACGGCCGCCGGGGCGTCCTGGGTGCCCGATCGGACCTGCCGCTGCTGCCCCCCGCCGTGGATGAGCGGGACCACCGTCGCCGTGCGAGACAGGACGAGCGCTCCGATCCCGATCGGTCCGCCGATCTTGTGCGCGCTGACGCTGAGCGCCGCGAGCCCGGATCCGGCGAAGTCGACCGGCACCTGCCCGTAGGCCGCGACCGCGTCCGAATGAACCGGCACGCCGTGCGCCTCGGCGAGCGCGGCGACCTCCGCCACCGGCTGCAGGGTTCCCACCTCGTTGTTCGCCCAGAGCAGGCTCACCAGGGCGACGTCGTCGTGGGCCTCGAGCGCCTCGGCGAGGGCGTCGAGGCGGAGGCGACCGAGTCCGTCGAGGGGGATCCAGGTGACGAGGGCGCCCTCGTACCGCTCGAGCCACTCGACGGTGTCGACGGTCGCGTGGTGCTCGCCGGCGGCCACGAGGAGGCGCGGGCGGGGCCGGTCGGACTGGCGCGCCCACCACAGGCCCTTGAGGGCGAGGTTGACGGACTCGGTGCCGCCCGAGGTGAAGACGACCTCGATGGGCTCGCAGCCCAGGGTGGCGGCGACGCGCTCCCGCGCCTCCTCGAGGACCCGTCTGGCGCTCTGCCCCGCGCTGTGGATCGACGAGGGGTTGCCGACCGCGCCGAGGGCCTCCGTGTACGCCGAGAGGGCCGCCGGATGCATCGGCGTCGTGGCGGCGTGGTCGAGGTAGACGGTCATGGCGGTTCTCCGGATCCGAGGAGAGAGAGGGCGGGACGGAGGCGGGCCCGAGCACGGAGGGGCCGAGGTGGGCCCCGCGGCCGGTTCGAGCGAGGCCTCGCGCTCATCTACTGTAAGTGCCGTGTCCGACATCGACTCCCTGCGCGACCTGGGTCTGACCCGCGGACCGGACGGGCCGACCCTGCGGGTGTGGTCCAGCTCGGCCACGAGCATCGATCTGGTCGTCGACGACGCCCCCCACGACCGCGTCGTGCCCCTGACCCGCGGCGACGGCGACGTCTGGAGCGCCACGGACGGTGCGCTGACCCCTGGTCGGCGCTACTGGCTCCGTGCGGACGGCCCCCCGGGACGCGGGAACGCCTTCGACCCGTCCCGCGAGCTCCTCGACCCCTACGCGCGGGGACTCGGCCGCACGGGCCGGGGCACCTGGCAGTCGGCCGTCGTCGACGAGTCCTTCGACTGGGGCGGCGTCGCCAAGCCCCGCACGCCGCTCGACCGGGTGGTCGTCTACGAGGCCCACGTGCGGGGTCTCACGCGCCTCGCGCCGTTCGTCCCGGAAGAGCTGCGCGGAAGCTACGCCGGTCTCGCGGCGGAGTCGACCATCGCCTACCTCAAGGGTCTCGGAGTGACCGCCGTCCAGCTGCTGCCCATCCACCAGCACGTCGACGAGGAGCGGCTCGTCGCTCAGGGCATCGAGAACTACTGGGGCTACAACACCCTGTCGTACTTCGCGCCCCATACGGCCTACGCGAGCCGCGACGCCCAGCTGGCCGGCGCCTCCGCGGTCCTGAGGGAGTTCAAGGGGATGGTCCGGCTGCTGCACGAGGCCGGCATCGAGGTGTACCTCGACGTGGTCTACAACCACACGGCCGAGGAGGGCGAGGCCGGCGGTCCGGTCACGAGCCTCCGCGGTCTCGACGGTTCGCGCTACTACCGTCACGACGCGGCCGGCGATCCCGTCGACGTCACCGGCTGCGGCAACTCGATCGACACGAGCACGCCGGCCGCGGCGCGTCTCGTCCTCGACTCGCTTCGCTACTGGGCGGACGAGGTGCAGATCGACGGCTTCCGCTTCGACCTCGCGGCGACGCTCGGCCGCGGCGCCGACCACGTGTTCGATCCCGAGCACCCCCTCCTGACCGCGATCGTGACCGACCCGGCTCTCGAGGGGGTCAAGATGATCGCCGAGCCCTGGGACGTCGGCCTGGGCGGATGGCAGACGGGAGCCTTCCCTCCCGGCTGGATCGAGTGGAACGACCGGTTCCGCAACCGCTCGCGCGAGTTCTGGCTGACCGACGTCGCCGCAGCCCGGGCAGACGGCCTGCCGCCGTCGGGGCTGGGCAGCTTCGCCTCGAAGCTGAGCGGGTCGAGCAACATCTTCGCTCGGGAGCGCGGCCCCGTCGCGGGTCTGAACTTCATCACGGCGCACGACGGCTTCACCCTGCTCGACCTCGTCTCGTATGACGCCAAGCACAACCTGAGCAACGGCGAGGGCAACCGCGACGGCACCGACGACAACCGGTCGTTCAACCACGGCATCGAGGGCGAGAGCGTCAACCCGTGGATCTCCGACGCCCGTCGGCGCTCGATGCGGAACCTCCTGGCGACCCTGTTCGTCTCGGCGGGCGTGCCGATGCTCACCGCCGGAGACGAGCGGGGCCGCACCCAGCACGGGAACAACAACGCGTACTGCACCGACAGCGAGCTCACCTGGGTCGACTGGTCCGACGAGCCGTGGCACGTGGCCCTCCGCGACGACGTCGCAGCGCTGACCCGGCTGCGGGCCGAGAACCCCGCTCTCCGTCCGATCCGGTTCGGCGTCGACGGGGCCTGCACCCTCAGCGCCAACGAGATGGCCTGGTACTCGGCCTCGGGCGTCGAGATGCACCCCGACGAGTGGAACGACGTCGCGGTCCGGACGGTCCAGCACCTCGTCACCTCGACCCCCGAGCACGAGGAGCCGAACAGCGTGCTCGTCGTCGTGCACGGCGCGGAGACGACGATCACGGCGACCCTGCCGTCCCCCGACGGGGTCGCCGGCTACGAGGCCCTGTGGTCGAGCGACGACCGGGGGCTGCCGGCCGGTTCGGCACCCGGAGACGACATCGTCGTCTCGGGTCCGACCGTCGTCGTCTACCGGATCGTCTGAGCGTCCCGTGTCGACGAGCCGCGCCTCCTCGTCCGGTCCGTCGACGCCGGCGACCTCGGCCCTGACCGCGCTCGGCATCGCCTTCGTCGCGCATCCCTACGAGCACCGCGACACGGCGACCGACTACGGCGCCGAGGCGGCCGCCGCCCTCGGGGTCTCCGACGATCGGGTGCTCAAGACGCTCATGGTCGAGGCCGACGGAGCCCTCGTCGTGGCCGTGGTGCCCGTCTCGCGGCGTCTCGACCTCAAGGCGCTCGCGACGGAGGTCGGGGCCGAGAAGGCGGTGCTGGCCGCCCCGGCCCTCGCCGAACGTCGCACGGGCTACGTCGTGGGCGGCATCAGCCCCCTGGGGCAGCGGACGGCGGCGACGACCGTGATCGACGCGAGCTGCGCCTCCTTCACGACCGTGTTCGTCAGCGGCGGGAGGCGCGGGTTCGACGTCGAGATCGCGCCGGACGACCTCGTGCGGGCCGTGAACGGCCGGTACGCCGCCGTGGCACGGGACTGAACCGTGGCGGAGCAGCGCGTCGAGGGGACGCTCACGAGCTGGGACGACGCCCGGGGCTTCGGGTTCCTGAGTCCGGCGTCCGGTCGCGGCCGGGTCTTCGTGCACATCACCGCCTTCGGCCGCGGAACGCCCCGCCCCCGCACCGGGGAGGCCTACTCGTACGTCGTCGACGGCCACGGGGATCGCCGACCGCAGGCGGTCCGCGTGGCCCGAGCGGGGGCTGCCTGGTCGCCCCCGAGAGCGAGGTCTCCGCGACCGTCGCGTCGGGGCCGGGCCGCTGTGGCCGCGGCGGTCGTGGCGAGCGGGGCGCTCGTCGCCGTCGCGCTGACGACCGGCGGGCACTGGCCGGGCGCGGGATCGCCGGACGCGCTGTGGGCGAGGTGGTGGGCGGTCGGCCTGCTGGTCGCGCTCAACATCGGGACGGCCATCGCCTACGCGGTCGACAAGCGGGCCGCCCGGCGGGGCACGCGACGCGTGCCGGAGCGGACCCTCCTCGTCTGCGGGCTCGCCGGCGGGTGGCCGGGCGCGGTCCTGGCGCAGCAGCTGCTCCGGCACAAGACCGGCAAGCCGGCGTTCCGTCGGGCGTTCGCGCTCACCGTGGCGGCGCACCTCGCGATCGTCGCCCTGAGCGGGGTCGTCGTCGCCGCACTCGTCGGCTGACGGGCCGTGCGGGCGGGCTCCGGGGCGGAGGAAGACCGCGTCGACGCGGTTCGGGTGGCGACCGGACCGGTTCGGGCCGGGTCCGGGCGCTCACCGTCGCTCGCCGTGTTCGTCGATCGCACGGGACAGCCTCGGGTCTGAGCGGTCCATGCACCCGACGGGGCGTCCGCAGTCGGGACGTCGCCGATCGACGGGCGCCGGGCTCTCGGGGCGGTTGTCGCTCCGGGCGGGCAGGCCGCGTCGTCGTCTCGACTGTACTGGTCCCCCAAACGACGGACAAGGATGCTCGGACCCGTCGCCCACCCCAGAAGGGGGGTCAGTCGTGCGCCGAGCGCCCCGCCGAACGACGGCCGCGCCCCCGCCGCCTGATGCGCTCCGCGCGGTGCGCGACGAGGCCGGAGACGATCATGTAGCCGGCGTAGCCGAACAGGGCCACGGCCAGCAGCGGGACGATCCAGGCGCGCGCCGACCCGTTCACCGCCTGATTGACGAAACCGAGCCAGGGGACGCTGTACCAGAGGGTCCCCCTGACCTGGACCGGCAGCACGGCCTCGTCGTCGGCCTCGTCGTTGTTGTCGCCCTTCGTGACGAACGACGTGGTGCCGTCCGACGACGACGCGATCTCGATGACCCGGTGACTGATGACCTCCGGTCGTCCCGACTCGATCTGGTAGGTCAGCACGTCGCCCACGCGGATCTCGTCGACGGGCGTCGGCCGGACGACGAGGAGCGTGCCGGGCGGCAGACTCGGCTCCATCGAGCTGGTGAGGACCGTCAGCGGGGTCGACCCGGTCGCCTTCGGCACGACGACGAGCACCACGGCGAGCGCGACCACGATCAGGAGGAGCCCGGCGCTCAGGCCGACGCCGATGCTGTGGAGCGCACCCGTCCCCGCCGAGGAGGCGCGGCGCGCGGTCATGCGCCCGTCCGGTCGGTCGCATCGCGGCTCGCGGCGGCGGTGGAGCCGGGGTCGGCGGACGCGTCGGCGTGGGCCTCGGGACGACGGCGGCCGAGCGCCACGAAGCCGCCGGCGAGGAGGGACACGGCGCCGAGCAGCAGCGGGAGCCATTCCCCGGGCAGAGGGAGACCGATGAACCGGGGGGAGGTCTCCCCCGAGGCGGCGCCCGCGGCGACGGGTCCGGTCGACGATGCGACGACTCCGTCGGCGGACCGGACGTCCGCGTCTCCCGCGACGTCCCACTCGCCGCCTCGCAGCATCGCGGCCCCGGGGACGGCGGGCGACGGGCACTCGTCGGCGGCGTCGCCCGCACGTCCCGCGAGCGACACGAGCACGGTCACGCCCACCGACTGCCCGGCCGACGACCCGGTGGCGCTCTCGGCGAGTGCGAGCGCCACGGTGACCGGCGCCTCCTCCCCGGCCGAGAGCAGCCCCGGTGCCCTGAGGGCCGTGCAGGCCGGCGAGCCGAGCGGCAGGGAGGGCGTCGGGTCGGCCGACGTCTCGGCGCCCCGGGTCGCCGTGACGGTCAGATCGCGGGCGAAGGCCGGGGACGAGACCTCGACGTCGACGACGCGCGCCGCGAGCACGGCCGGGTCGCTGGTGACGTTCTTCACCCAGAACGTGGTCGAGGTCGTCCCGCCGGGCACGAGCGCCTCCCCCGCCGCCGTGGGTCCCGCCGTGAGGCGCACCTGCCAGCGCAGCCCGTCGGCGCTGAGCATGAGTCTCGGCGGGTCGGCGCGTCGCCCCGCGCCGGCACCCTCGCGGGGTGCCGCGGCGTGGGCGACCGTCGCCGCCGGCCCGCCGACGAGCGCCGGCATCAGCACGGCTGCGACGACGGCGACCACCACGGCGCGACTCGCCCTGGCGCGGGGCGTCGGGTCCGGCGCCGTCCCGTCGTCGTTCACGGGCACTGGATGTTCCTCAGGCCGTTCGGGTCCTGACCGGCGACGACGACGCCCGTCGCGGCGACGGCACCCGCGACGCCGTCGACCACCACGCGGATGTCGACCGTGATGCGACCGTCGCCGTAGGGGTTCTTCGGGAGCGTCTCGCGGGTGAAGGCGAAGTGCGGGTAGTGGCCGGTCTCGGTGGCCGTGCCGACCCGGGTCGATCCGACGAACGAACCGTAGGTGGTCTCGATGGGTCGGTCCGACGGGTCGAAGTCGAGCCACGCGTAGTAGATGTCGGTGGACGAGCAGGTGGCCGTCTGGCGGGGCGGCACTGTGTTGTTCTGGACGAAGCGGCGCTCCTGGGCCGGAGCACGCCACGACCCGGCCGCGAGGGATGCGGTCAGCACGGGCGTGACGCGTCCGAGGGGCGACGACGTCGACGTCGACGAGCGGAGGCACCAGGCGACCGACGCGCCCGCTGCGAGCGACCCGCCGAGCCGAGGAGGCGCGGCCCACGTGCCCGAGACCGAGCCGGCTCCGACCGCTGCGGACGCCGTGCACGCCGCGGCGGGCGTCTGCCCGCGCGCGACGGGCCAGGCCACGACCGAGATCGAGGACGCGAGCGCTGCGGAGCTGCCGGAGGCCAGGGACGCCGTGGTCGAGTAGTCGGCGTCCACCGTGCCCGTGTTCGTGAACGACCACGATCCGGTGACCGCGGGGACGGAGGCCGTGTAGTCGCGCTGGAGGGACGCGAGGTCGGTCGCGCTGAGACCCACGGCCCCGGTGGCGACGCGCGTCGCGGCCGGGGCGCTGGTCGTCCAGAGGGCGACCGCGGCGCCGCCGGTCGCGAGCGTCGCGCCGATGACGACGCCCGCGAGCAGCGCGAGCACGAGGCCGCGCCGGGCGACGGGGCGGGTGCGACGGCGCGTCACGGGGCGACCTGCGTCCCGGCGACGACGAACCCGACGGAGGCGGCCGTGTTCTGCACGGTGGCCGGAGCGTCGGCGTCGAGAGCGAGGACGAGACAGGCGGTCAGCGACTGACCCGCCGGCAGGACGGCCCACGACGCGCCGGTGTCGAACGAGGCCGCCCGGGTCGAGGCGCCCGCGGTCGAGACCGCGCACGAGGAGCCGCTCCGCAGGACGGCGACCGCCGCGGTGAGCTCGCCCACCACCGCGGCGTCGACGCTCGTGGGGGTCGTGCCCGTGAGGCGGAGCTGCAGCGGAACCGTGCCGGTGTTCCTCACGACGAACGTCCCCGAGACCGAGCGACCCGGCCCGAGCTTCGCGACGTCGAGCGACGAGACGCTGCCCACGGTGACGGAGGCGGAGCCGGATGCGATGACCGACGCGTTGCTGGTCGCCGAGGCCCCGAGGAGGGCGTAGGTGCCGCCGGCGGTCGCGACGAGGGCCAGGAGACCGACGACGACGAGGCCGGTGGCCGACCAGGTGGATCGGACGAGCCGGCGGAGACCGCCGGCTCGTCGCGAGGGTTCCGCACGGTGACGACGCGCGGCGGCTGCCGGTCGGCTCATCGCGCGTCTCCCGTCTCGGTGGTGGTGGCTGGTGGGGATCAGGCGATGGCGCGCTGCTTGAGGGTGAAGGTCAGCTTGCTGAGGTCGAGGGTACCGTTCATGCTCGCCGCACCCTCGGTCGCCTGCGGGAGCTCGACCACGAAGGTGACGACGGCGGTCGTGCTGCCGGCGGCGACGGGCCGGACGACGAAGCTGCCGGGGGCCGCCGGGTCGGCCGTCACACCCGCCGGCAGGGCGCTCGAGCCCGCGGCGCTGGAGACGCTCATCGTGGTGGTCGCG
Organism: Frigoribacterium sp. Leaf263; assembly: GCF_001422285.1. GTDB lineage: Bacteria > Actinomycetota > Actinomycetes > Actinomycetales > Microbacteriaceae > Frigoribacterium. The sequence continues at coordinate 397,606 of NZ_LMMO01000003.1, read as the reverse complement.
ATGCCCTTGAGCGAACCCGTGACCGACGCGGTCGAGTAGGCGAGATCGGCGACCAGGTCGTTGCCCGACGCGTCGATCTTCATGGTCTGGGTGAAGCGGAGCTTGTTGCCCGGGACGATCCGGTACTGCGAGACGTCAGAGATCGCGACGTTGCGCCCGTTGGTGATGTCCGTCCAGGTGCCCGCGCCGCTCGTCGTCAGCGCCAGGGTGCCGGAGCTGACGCTCGCCGCGGAGACCTCCGTGTTGGCGTTCCAGAGGGCGAAGGTGCCCGCACCGCCGAGGAGGAGTGCGACGCCTGCCGCGGCGGCGATGGAGCCTTTGACGAGCTTGTTCATGACGGTCCTATCCGCGCCGTGACGGCGCGACGAGCAGCGCCCCGGGCCGTCCGTCGGGAGGACGGCCAGGGCGATGCGGTGTGAGCGGGGGATGCCGGATGTTCGGGTCCGGAGGGTGGTCAGCGGCGCCGGGCTCTCGGTGTTCCCACTGGGCGGGCAGGCCTGGCTGACGTCTACGACAGTAGCGGTCCCCCTAAGTGCGGACATAGCTTTTTCATGCATGTGCACCGACCCAGAACGGGGGGCAAAACGGACGAGACCGTCTGTCCCCACCGATGCGGACGGCATTCTGTACCCCGATCGGTCGTCTCCGAGCCCCGGAGGGGGACGACCTCTCCGACCAGGGCCGACCCCGCGCGATACCGGGTAGCGTCGCTGACGTGTCGACTGCATACGAGCCCAAGGTCGGACGGATCCCCGTCACGGCACTGACCCCGACCACCCCTGACCGGGTGTTCCCGACGAAGGCGTTCTCCGGCGAGGTGGTGCCGTTCGGCGCCACCGTGTTCCGCGAGGGCCACGACCTGATCGGTGCGGACCTCCTCCTCATCGATCCGACCGGCGAGACCACGCGGCATCCGCTCACCGCGGGCATCCCGGGCACCGATCGGTGGACCACCGAGGTGCAGCTCGAGACCGAGGGCGACTGGACCTGGCAGGTCGAGGCGTACACGGACGACTGGGCGACCTGGCTGCACACGGCCGAGATCAAGATCCCGGCAGAGCTCGACGTCGACGTGACCTTCGCGCTCGGCAGCGAGCTGCTGGCCGCCGCTGTCGACGACTACCCCGAGACCGTCCTCGTCCGCGACGCCGCCACGGCGCTCGGCAACACGTCGCTGTCCGCCGGGGCGCGCCTCCGCGTCGCCACCGACCCGCGACTGGCGGCCGTCTTCGCGAGCAGGCCGCTCGCGAGCCTGCGCACCCGCAGCTCCGTGGAGACCCTCCGCGTCGAGCGCAGCCGAGCGGGGCTCGGCAGCTGGTACGAGTTCTTCCCGCGCAGCGAAGGCGCCCGCAAGCAGGCCGACGGCAGCTGGAAGAGCGGCACGTTCCGCACGGCCGCCCGACGCCTGCCCGCCATCAGCCGCATGGGCTTCGACGTCGTCTACATCCCGCCGGTGCACCCGATCGGCACGACCTTCCGCAAGGGACCGAACAATACCCTCACCGCGGGGCCCGACGATCCGGGATCCCCCTACGCCATCGGATCGGCCGACGGCGGGCACGACGCCATCCACCCCGAGCTCGGGACGGTCGCCGACTTCCGCTGGTTCGTCGAGGCCGCCAGGAACAGCGGACTCGAGCTGGCCCTCGACCTGGCCCTGCAGTGCTCGCCCGACCACCCCTGGGTGACCGAGCACCCCGAGTGGTTCACGACCCTGCCCGACGGCACGATCGCGTACGCCGAGAACCCCCCGAAGAAGTACCAGGACATCTACCCCCTGAACTTCGACAACGACTACGACGGGCTGAGCCGCGAGGTGCTCCGGATCGTCCGGTACTGGATCGACCTCGGCGTCACGATCTTCCGGGTCGACAACCCCCACACCAAGCCCGTCCGCTTCTGGGAGTGGCTGCTGCACGAGATCCGCGAGACGAACCCCGAGGTGGTCTTCCTCTCGGAGGCCTTCACGAAGCCCGCCATGATGCAGGCCCTCGCCCAGGTCGGCTTCCACCAGTCGTACACGTACTTCACCTGGCGAAACGAGAAGTGGGAGCTCGAGGAGTACCTCACCGAGCTGTCGAAGGAGACCAGCGGCTGGCTCCGCCCGAACCTGTTCGTCAACACCCACGACATCCTCACGCCGTACCTGCAGTACGGCGGGCAGTCGGCCTACAAGATCCGCGCCGCCATCGCCGCCACGGCGTCGCCGACCTGGGGCGTCTACTCGGGTTACGAGCTCATCGAGGACGTCGCGCGTCCCGGCAGCGAAGAGAACATCGACAACGAGAAGTACGAGTTCAAGCCCCGCGACTGGGCCGCGGCCGAGGCGGCCGGCGCGTCGATCGCCCCCTACCTGACCCAGCTCAACCGCATCCGGGCGTCGCACCCCGCGCTGCGTCAGCTGCGCAACCTCGAGGTGCACTCGAGCGACGACGACGCCGTGCTCGTCTTCTCGAAGTACCTCTCTCGCGCGCACACCCGCAGCGGGCGCGCCGACGCCGTGATCGTCGTCGCCAACGTCGACCCGCACTCGGCGCGGGAGACCACCGTCCACCTCGACGTGACGAAGTTCGGGCTCACCCCCGGCGGCACCTACACGGTCAGGGACCTCATCACCGGCCAGTCCTGGACCTGGGGCGACGACAACTACGTCCGTCTCGACGCGTTCGTCGAGCCCGTGCACGTCCTCACCGTCGACCTGAACCGCGCACCGTAGGAGCACCGATCATGACCTCCCCCCTCACCCCCTCCCCGGCGGAGGACCCGACGCCGGCCGACGTCCCCGTCGAGGCCGTCGCCGCCCCGACGCCCTCGGCTCCCCCGCTCGACGACGCCGAGGTCGCGGCAGCCGCCGAGGGTGGCCACGGCCACCCGCACGCGCTGCTCGGCGAGCACACCCGCGACGGCGTGACCGTCGTGCGCGTCGTCCGACCGCTGGCCGCATCCGTCACGGTGACCGGCGCCTCCTCGGAGGTCGTCGTCCTCGAGCACCTCGCGCACGGTCTCTGGCAGGGCGTCGCCACGGCGCCCCTCGGCGGCTACGAGATCGAGGCCTCGTACGACGGAGGCGCGCCCTGGCTCGCCGACGACCCCTACCGATTCGCCCCGACCGTCTCGGACCTCGACCTGTACCTGTTCGGCGAGGGCCGGCACGAGCAGCTCTGGACCGTCCTCGGTTCGCACGTACGCGAGCATCAGGGCGTCACGGGCACCTCGTTCGCCGTGTGGGCTCCCCACGCCCAGGCCGTGCGCGTCATCGGCGAGCTGAACGGCTGGTACGGCGCCCTGCACGCCCTCCGCCGTCTCGACGGCAACGGGGTCTGGGAGATCTTCGTGCCCGGCGTCACCGAGGGCACGTACAAGTACGAGATCCTCACCCCGGACGGCGTGTGGGTCGAGCGGGCCGACCCGATGGCCCGACGGGCTGAGGTCCCCCCGGCGACCGCCTCGATCATCACGCGCTCCGGTCACACGTGGTCGGACGACGCCTGGCTCGAGCGGCGCGCGGCGACCGACCAGCACGCCGGCCCGATGAGCGTCTACGAGCTGCACGTGGGCTCGTGGCGTCCGGGCCTGTCGTACCGCGAGCTGGCCGACCCCCTGGTCGACTACGTCACGGCCCTCGGCTTCACCCACGTCGAGTTCATGCCGCTCACGCAGCACCCGTTCGGCGGCTCCTGGGGCTACCAGGTGACCGGCTACTACGCGCCGCAGAGCACCTACGGCTCCCCCGACGACCTGAAGTACCTGATCGACCGGCTGCACGCGGCCGGCGTCGGCGTCATCATGGACTGGGTTCCCGGGCACTTCCCCAAAGACGAATGGGCCCTCGGGAACTTCGACGGCCGCGCCGTCTACGAGCACTCCGACCCCCGTCTCGGCGAGCAGCCCGACTGGGGCACCCTGGTGTTCAACTTCGGGGACTCGCAGGTGCGGAACTTCCTGGTGGCCAACGCGCTCTACTGGCTCGAGGAGTTCCACATCGACGGACTGCGCGTCGACGCCGTCGCGTCGATGCTCTACCTCGACTACAGCCGCGATGACGGCCAATGGCTGCCGAACCGCTTCGGCGGCCGCGAGAACCTCGAGGCGATCTCGTTCCTCCAGGAGGCCAACGCCACCGCGTACAAGCGCCACCCCGGAATCGTCATGATCGCGGAGGAGAGCACCAGCTGGCCCGGCGTCTCACGCCCCACGAGCGACGGCGGTCTCGGCTTCGGGCTGAAGTGGAACATGGGCTGGATGCACGACACCCTCGACTACGTCGAGAAGGATCCGATCCACCGCTCGTACCACCACGGCGAGCTGACCTTCTCGTTCCACTACGCGTTCAGCGAGAACTTCATGCTCCCGATCAGCCACGACGAGGTCGTCTACGGCAAGGGATCCCTCTTCGAGAAGATGCCCGGCGACGACTGGCAGAAGCGCGCCAACCTCCGCGCGTACCTGGCCTACATGTGGGGTCACCCCGGCAAGCAGCTGCTCTTCATGGGGTCCGAGTACGGGCAGCCCACCGAGTGGAGCCAGGAGAACGGTCTCGACTGGTCCGTGCTCGACCGGCACGAGCACCAGCAGCTCTTCGACCTGGTCAGCAAGCTCAACGCCGTGTACCGGTCCGAGAAGGCCCTCTGGGCGCACGACTTCGACACCGAGGGCTTCGAGTGGATCGACGGAGGCGCGGCGCAGCAGAGCGTCGTCGCGTTCATGCGCAAGTCCGGTGACGGCGAGAGCGTCGCCGTCCTGGCGAACTGGTCGGGTCAGCCCGTGCAGATGCGCTTCGGGTTCCCCGAGGCGGGGACCTGGCACGAGATCCTCAACACCGACGCCGCCGAGTACGGCGGCTCCGGGGTCGGCAACATGGGCAGCGTCGTCGCGACCGACACCCCGTGGGCTGGTCGCCCCGCCTCGGCCGACGTGCTGCTGCCGCCCCTGGGCGTCCTCTGGCTGAAGCGACGCCCCTGAGCCGACCCGCGCCTCCTCGGCGTCCGCCGACATGACGAGGCCCCCGTCCGAATCGGACGGGGGCCTCGCGCCTGTGACGAGCGCGGGTCAGTAGAGCAGCATCGTCAGCCGCCGACGAGCGGCGACCACACGGTGGTCGTCGGCGCCGACGATCTCGAAGTACTCGAGGAGGCGCGCGCGGGCCTCGTTCTTCCCCGCGGCGTCCTGCGTCGGGAACACGGTCAGCACCCGATCGAACGCGTCGTCGACGTGCCCGCCGCTCACGTCGAGATCGGCCACGGCGAGCTGCGCGGCGAGATCCGTCGGATCCGCCGCCGCGGCGTCGCGGACCTCGGCGAGCGAGACGCCCTGGAGCCGCGAGATCAGCGAGACCTGCGCCAGACCCGCCACGGCCAGCTGGTCGCGGGGATCCTGCGCGATGGCGGTCTTGTAGGCCGCGATGGCCTCGTCGTAGTCGCCGCGGTCGATCGCGTCGTAGGCCTCCTGGTGGTGCGGCGGCAGGGGCTCCGGCTCGGGCTCGGGGGTCTCGCCGTCGACCTCCGGGCCGCCCTGCACGACGGCGGTGCCCGTGACGCCGTTCTGGACGGCCAGGTCGAGCACCTGCTCGAAGGCGTCGCGCACCTGCGCCTCGGGGAGGGCCCCGACGAACAGCTGCACCGGGCGGCCGGCGATCACGGCGGCGACCGCGGGGATCGACTGCGCCTGGAACGCCTGGGTGAGCTGCGGGTTGGCGTCGACGTCGACCTTGGCCAGGACGAGACGTCCGCCGTACTCGGCGACGAGCTTCTCGAGCACCGGCGAGAGCTGCTTGCACGGGCCGCACCACTCCGCCCAGAGATCGACGATGACGGGCACGGTGCTGCTCAGCTCGAGGAACTGAGCGAACGTCTCGTCGGTCGCGTCGAGGACGAGCGCGGGCACACCCACCGACGCCGGCGCGGCGCCGTCGCTCGCCGCCGGCGCTCCCGCAGGCGACCCGGCGGCCGGAGCACGGCCCGCCGCCCCGGGGGCCGGTCGATCGACGAGGGACGACAGGTCGACGGCTCCGCGGAGTCCGGCGGGCAGAGGGGGGACGTTGGTCATGACAGCTCCTTCGCGCTGATGAGGGCCTGACTGAATCCGAGCAGGACGATCTTCTGATCGCTCCCGACGGGCGGCACGGAGAACAGCAGCTCGACGCCGTAGGTCGCCTCGATGCCCTTCGTGGTCTTGTCGATGCCCGTGAGGTTCTTGACCGCGCCCTCGGGGTTGACCTCGGCGCCCTCCGCCGTGGGCTTCACGGTCTCGACCTCGTTGAGGGCGACCGAGACGATCGCCCCGGCGTCGTTCGTCGCGAACGCGACGGCCGGGTCCTCGTCGGGCGTCGACGCGAAGTCGATGGACGCGGTCTCGGGCAGCGCCTCGCGCTTCGCGTCCTTGTAGGGCTTGCCGATCTTCTCGCGGAGGGTGTCCCCCTCGGCCTCGAAGAGATCGGCGTACTCGCTCTCGTCGCCTTCACTGAGGATGTCGCCGTACGCCGTGGCGAGCTGATCGGGCTGGAGGGTCAGGAGCTTGACGTCGGGCGACAGGCGGGCGGCGCCGATGCTGGCGGGCGCGACCGTCGGCGGGGTCGCCCCGGCCTCGAGACTGGTCAGGTACTCGACCTGGTAGTTGGCGCGGGCGTCCTCCTGGACGAGGGTCAGCGCGATGGGTGCCACGGCGGTGTCGTCGGACTGGACGATGACGAAGGCGCTGCGCGGCCACGTGTCGGCCTGCTGCGGCAGGGTGAGCGTGACATCGCCCTCGGGGACGGCGATGGGCTCGGCGGCGCCGTCGTCCTTCGCGCGGAGGGCGTAGTTGGCCTGACGCTGCGCGAGTGCCGGGCCGGTGAAGCGCGTGGCGGCCAGATCGGCGTCGAGGGTCCCGTCGGCCTCGGACGCCACCGTCGAGATCCGCTGGACGATGCGCTCGGCCTGGGCCACGCTGATGACGGGCGGCTGGAGGTCGTCCTGCTCGTCGGGCACGGCGTCGGTGCTCGTCGGGGTGGGGGTCGCCGAGGCGTCGGCCCCGGCGCCGCCCACGGCGCTCGGCCAGTAGTCGGCCGTGCAGCCCGAGAGCGCGAGGGCTCCGACCAGCACCACGGGCACGACGGCGATCGAGCGGCGGATGGAGCGACGGCCGGCGGCGGGGTCGTCGCCCGACGTCAGGGGCTCGCGGCGCGACCGGCGCGTGACGCGAGGCGGCTTGCCCTGACCCGATCGGCGACGGGGGCCGCGGTTGCGCCGGTGATGCGCGATGGCCCAGATGTAGAGGAGGACGCCGATGAGCAGCACCACGAGACCGCCTGCGATGAGCGGCCCGGCGGCCGGAGTGGCCGTCGAGAGGGGCCAGGTCACCCGCAGGGTGTCGGGTGCCGGGGCCGTGCCGTCGGAGACGATCACGAGCGAGACGTCGTCGGGCGCGTCGATCGAGAAGGTCGGGTCGGCGCCGGCGTACTCGGCGTTCCAGAGATCGGAGTCCGCGGGGCTCGGGACGTCGGCCGTGTCGCCCTCGACGGGGGTGCTCACCAGCTCGCCGGTGGTCTCGTCGAACGACACCTCGTTGTAGGCGGAATCACCCACCCAGCCCAGCACGTCGGAGGTGCGACCGGTCGCCGCGAACACCGAGTCGGTGTCCGAACCCGAGATGCTCACCGTCTGACGACCGTCGTGCCCGTGCAGCGCCTCGGACGGCACGACCGTGATGCGGGCCTCGGAGTCGGCGGTCGACACGGTCGACGAGACGCTCGGGGGCGGGGCGAACACGGTCCGCTGGGCGAAGCCCAGCGCCACCATGAGCGCCGCCAGGACGACGACGACCACTGCGACGATGAAACGCACGTTTCTCTCCCTCCGTGCCACCATCCCGGTCGGGTCGCGGCGGACCGCTCGGGACGGCCGCGCCGGCGCGGGCCCGGCCAGGAGGTCGGGCGCGGCAGCAGATTTTAAGACGGCTCAGCGTATCCGAAATAGCCTGGGAGGCGCCCGCCCGTCCGCGAGTCGCGTCACGACCTCCTGCGCCCGGTCCGCCGACCGCTAAAATCGACGGGTCCGGGCACGAGCGACCTCGTGCCCGCCGCCGAGCAAGAGGAGACACCGTGGCCGTCGACGAAGCAGATTTCGGAACGGAACTCCGCGGGTACCGCAAGGAGGAGGTCGACCGGGCGCTCGGCGACCTCCGTCGCGAGCTCATCAAGTCGAACGCCGATCGCGCCGAGACCGTCGCCGAGCTCAAGCGGCTCCAGGTCCGCCTCGACGACCTCCAGTCGGAGCTCGACGAGGCGGGGACCCCGACGTACGCCGGCCTCGGCAGCAAGCTCGAGCAGACCCTGCGGTTGGCCGAGCAGCAGGCGACCCGGCTCGTCAGCCAGGCCGACATCGACGCGGAGGAGCTGCGCCGCTCCTCCTCGTCCGAGGCCGAGCGTCTCGTCGCCGAGGCCTCGGAGCGCGCCGACGCGGTGCTCGGCGACGCGCGGGGCCGTGCCGCCGCCCAGATCGACGAGTCCCGCGCCGAGGCCGACCGGATGGTCGCCCGCGCCCGGAACGAGGCCCGATCGATGCTGCAGGAGGCCCAGCGCGACTCGTCGGCGATGCGCGGGGCGGCCGCCACCGAGGCCGCCGAGAACGTCTCCACCGCACGGCACGAGGCCGCCGCCCTCCGCGCCGATGCGGAGCGCGACGCCGCCGAGCAGCGTGAGATCGTCGGCCGCGAGGTCGCCGAGGCGCGAGCCGACGCCGCCGAGCTCGCCCGCACCACCGCCGAGACCCGCGCCCTCTTCGTCGCCGACAGCGAGCGGCAGCGCGCCGACCTCGACCGGGAGGGCACGACCCTCCGCGCCGAGCTCGCCCGCCTCGACGAGACCACGCGCGCCGAGCTCGAGCTCGAGGTCACGACCCGGCGGACCGATCTCGACCGCGAGATCGCGGCGGCCCGCGCCGAGCTCGACGACGACGTCGAGAACCGACGCGCCGAGCTCGACCGCGACATCGCCGAGCAGCGCGCCGAGCTGAGCCGCCACGTGACCGAGACCCGCGCGGCGCTCGAGCGCGAAGTGGACGCACGACGCGACGACCTGCGCCGCGAGATCGAGACGACCCGCGCCTCCCTGGCGGCCGAGGCCCTCGAGGTGCGGGCCGGTCTCGAGCTCGAGATCGAGACCGCTCGAGCCGAGCTGGACCGCGACGCCCGCACGGCGCGCGACGAGATCGAGCTCGCCCGCACGACCACGCGCGACGAGATCGAGCGCACGACCGCCGAGACGCGTGACCGCCTCGCCCGCGACGCCCAGCAGCAGGCCGATCGACTCGAGCGCGACGCCGCCGAGCACCGCGCCCAGGTCGAGGCCGAGACCGTCAACGCCCGTGCCGACCTCGACGCCGAGGTGGCGGAGAGCCAGGCGCGGCTGTTCGACGACGAGGAGGCGCAACGCGCCCGGCTCGCGAGCGAGGCCGCCACGCTCCGCGCCGAGCTCGCCGCGGAGCGCGACCGCGAGGAGGCCGCCGTCGCCCGCGAGACCGACGAGGCTCGGATCGCTCTGGCGCTCGAGCGCAGCACCCGGCTCGACGAGCTCGAGCGCGATCTCGTCGCCCGGCATCAGGCCGCCGTCGCCGAGACGCAGAACTACCTCGACGAGGCCCACGCCCAGCTCGACGAGGCACGCCAGCGCTCCGTCGACGTCCGACGGGAGGCCGACGAGCTCGAACGGTCGTCGCACGAGCACGCCAGGACGGTGCGCGGCGAGGCCGACGCGACGGCCCACGAGGTGCTGACGAACGCCGAGGCGAGATCGCGCGACATCGTCGCCGAGGCCGAGACGCGGGCGCGCGAGCTCGTCGGCGACGCCGAACGACGCCTCGCCGATCTGCGCGAGGAGCGCGACGCCGTCGCCGGCTACCTCGAGAACCTCCGCGGGGTGTTGGGCGGCGCGCCCGAGGTTGCGCCAGAGTAGTCACTCGGTGGAGTCGCGCCAGCGGGCCGAGCCACCGTCGACAGGAGTGAACCCCGCGTGAAGATCCACAATCCCTTCCGGCTGGGCCTCCTGGCCGGGCTCGGCGTCCTCGTCGCCCTCGTGATCGGCGGCGCCGTCAGCGAGCTGTCGACGATCATCACGTACGTCGGGGCGGCGCTGTTCATCGCTCTGGGGCTCGATCCCATCGTGTCGTGGCTCGAGAAGAGGAGCGTGCCGCGCTCCCTCGCGATCGCGATCGTCATGGTCGCCCTGCTCGGAGCCGTCGTCGGGGTGGTCTTCGCGATCGTGCCCGTCGTCGTGAGCCAGGCCACGGCGTTGATCACGAACCTCGTCACCTACCTGCAGAGCGTCACCACGCAGCAGTTCGTCGACAACCTGCAGGAGCTCGTGCCCCAGAACGTCTTCGACGTGCAGCAGGGTCTCGACGCCATCGTGGCCTTCCTGAGCGACCCGGACAACGTCGTCACGATCGGCGGCGGAGTCCTCGCCGTGGGCGTCGCGATCGGGAACGGGCTCTTCGCCACCATCGTCGTCCTGATCCTGACGCTCTACTTCACGTCGTCCATCGAGAACGTGAAGAGCGCGCTGTACCAGCTGGTGCCCGCCTCCAAACGCCACAAGTTCGCGCTCATCGCCGAGCAGATCGGCGACTCGGTCGGGCGCTACGTGATCGGGCAGTTCACGCTGGCCGCCATCAACGGCATCCTCAGCTTCGTCTTCCTGAGCATCATCGGAGCCGAGCAGCCCGCGGTGTTCGCGACGATCGCGTTCGTCGGCTCGATCATCCCCCTGGTCGGGACGATCAGCGGATCCGCGATCATCGTGCTGGCGCAGGTCGCCCTGCTGCCCGAGTCGCCGTCGACCTGGATCACCGCAGCCGTGTACTACCTCGTCTACATGCAGATCGAGGCCTACCTGCTGAGCCCCCGCATCATGCGCCGAGCCGTCAAGGTGCCCGGTGTCGTCGTCGTCATCGCCGCCCTCGTCGGCGGGACCCTCCTCGGGGTCCTCGGCGCCCTGGTCGCGATCCCCTTCGCCGCGTCGGTGCTCCTGATCATCCGCGAGGTGCTCGTGCCCCGGCAGAACACCCTCTAGGCGGTCACGCCCAGCGGGCGGGCAGCGGCAGGGCGTGAGGAGCGGCGCGACGGACGATCTCCGAGAGCACGCGCGTCGTCTGCTTCTCGCCGACCCAGAGGTGCTTGCCCCCCTCGACCGGCACGACGTCGGCCCGGGGGATCACCGAGAAGCGACGTGCGGCCTCGTCGGGACGCAGGTAGTCGTCGAACTCCGGGACGACCGCGACGATGGGCGTCTCGACGTCGTTCCACGCCTCGAGCTCGTCGTCCGAGGTGCGGTGCAGGGGCGGCGAGAGCAGCACGAGTCCGGCCGACTCGACCTGACGCCCGTGCTTGAGCGCCACCTCGGTGCCGAAGGACCAGCCGACCAGCCACGGGGTCGGCAGGCCCTCGTCGTGCACGAACCTCACCGCCGCCGCGAGGTCGGCCGCCTCGGCGATCCCCTCTCCGAACTCCCCCTCGGAGCGCCCACGGGGCGACGAGACCCCCCGGAAGTTGAAGCGCAGGACGGCCAGGTCGGCCAGCGCGGGAAGCCGGGCGGCGGCCTTCCGGATCACATGGCTGTCCATGAAGCCGCCCGCGGTGGGCAGGGGGTGGAGCGTCACCAGCGTGCCGACGGCGGGGCGATCCTGGGGCAGCGACAGCTCGCCGACGAGACGGAGCCCGTCGGAGGTCCGCAGGTCGACGTCGCGGCGCCGGGCGGGCAGCAGGACCCCACCGCGGATCTCGACGGCCTCGGAGGCGCGGGCCGGCTCGGTCGGTCCGATCGGTTCGGTCGCTCCGGTCGGTTCGGTCGGTTCGGTCACGAGATCCTCCAGCAGTGCGTGTGCCAATGACGCCTCGACGCCAGGTCGTCGGCTTCGCCGAACAACCCGTCGGCCCGCCACACGACGACGTGGGCCGTGCCTGGCGCGACGGTCAGCGAGCAGCCCGGACAGATGTACTCCTTGACCGACGACGACGCGCCGATCGACTGCACCGTGAACGACCGTCCGTGACGGCTCTCGACCACCGCGCCGCCCCGGAGGGCCCGGGTGATGTCCTCGGCGGGCTCATCGGCCCGTCTCGCGTCACGGGGCCGACGCGGTCGATTACTACGGGGCATGTCCTCCACCGTATCGCGGTGAGGTCCCGTACAGCGCACCCGCCCCGACGAGGCGGCGGTCGGAGCTCGCGTGGACTCAGTACCAGTTGACGGCCTGCGAGTGCGACCACGCGCCGCAGGGTGAGCCGTAGACGCCCGAGATGTAGTTGAGACCCCAGGTGATCTGGGTCGCGGGGTTGGTCTGCCAGTCGGCACCGGCCGTGGCCATCTTGCTGCCGGGCAGCGACTGGGGGATGCCGTAGGCCCCGCTGGAGCCGTTGGACGCGTAGACGTTCCAGCCGGACTCCTTGTTCCAGAGCGACACGAGGCAGTCGTACTCGCCGGCGCCCCAGCCTCTGGCCGACACCATGCCCGCGGCGATGGCCTTGGCGCTGCCCGGATCGGGGGTCCCGGCCACGGGTGCCGCGGCGGCCGCTGCCGGCGGCTCCTCCGCCGTGACGACGGCCGAGGCGACCTCGTCGGCGGGCTCCTCGGTGATGACCGGCTCGGGCTCGGGCGGCGGCGGAGGCGGAGGCAGGGTCACGCCGTAGCCGTCGCGGTCGACGGTCGGGGCCGACGCCCCGATGACCGAGTAGGACTGACCCGGCGCCACGAGGACGCTCGCTCCCCCGACGACGCGCGTCGTCGCCTCGGCACCCGAGATCGGGTTGACGAGCGACGCCGAGACGAAGGCGAACGAGGCGACGAAGCCGAGGGCCGGGAGCACGTAGCGACCTCGGCTCGGTCGGGGGGCCGCAGCGGACGGAATCGGCGCAGGGGTCAGACTCGAAGCCCGGACCATGCGGCGTTCCACCGAGGGTCTGGCGACGAGCACCGGGTGCTCGCGAGGAGTGATTCCGGTCGTCGTCGTTGCAGCGTGCCTACCCATAAGTGAATTCAGGGTAACGGATTTATCACGAGGTGACCAGGGTCCGGCACCGCGTGTCCACGCGGGATCACCGGACGGCGAGCATGACGTCGACCACGGCGTCGAGGACGACGTCGACCTGCGCCTCGCGGTAGCCCCCGCGCCTGGCCCGGAAGACCACGGCGCGGACGTCGTCGATGCTCAGCGCCTGACCCTCGCCGAAGTAGCCCGAGAGGCGCTTCGCGAACCGATCGACGTCCTCCGGGTGATAGCCCTGCGTGAGGAACCCCACGCGATCGAAGCGGTGCCCGTCCGAGCGATCGAGACGGGCGACGATCTCCTCCGCCGCGGTCCGGGCACCCGCGAACCACGCGGCGTCCCCTTCCCCCGAGAGGGAGCGTTGACGCTCCCGATCGGCGAAGGCGTCCTCGAGCCGCTCGAGAGCCGCGTCCACGTGCGCCGTGGCGTAGCCGCCCTTCGTCATCGAGAAGGCCGTCCGGCGGATGCGCTCGGAGTCGATCGCCGTCGTGCCGGTGGCCCGCGTCGGCGCCGCACCCGAGTAAGCCGCCCGGGCCTTCTCGAGGAACGACTCCACCTCGGTCACGTCGTAGCCGAGCTGACCGTGCGGAGCCATCGGGAATGTCGTCTTCACCCGACCATCATGCCGCACCCGCGCCTCCCGACCTCCTGGGTGGGCGGCAGGCCGCGTCAGGTGACGACGAGGAAGAGCGCGTAGGCCGCTGCAGCCGACGGCAGCGTGCTGTCGAGCCGATCGAGGAACCCCCCGTGACCGGGCAGCCAGGTCGAGATGTCCTTGATGCCGAGGTCGCGCTTGATCAGCGACTCGGACAGATCGCCGATCGTCGCGGTGACGATGATGACACCGCCGAGGATGAACCCGAACCACCAGGCTTCGTCGAGCATCAGCCACGAGAGCAAGATCGCCGCGATGAGACTCGCCGCGACGGAGCCGGCGAAGCCCTCCCACGTCTTCTTCGGGCTGATGCGAGGCGCCATGGGGTGCTTGCCGAACGAGAGTCCCGTGGCATACGCCCCGGTGTCCACCGCGATGACGATGATGAGCGCCGCCAGGGTCCAGTTCGCACCGTTCGGCTGAGCGGCCATGAGCGCCATGAAGCTGCCGAGGAACGCGCAGTAGATCTGCACGAACGCACCAGCACCCAGATCACGGGCCACCGAGGAGGCGCTCGTCCGGTGGGAGGGACGTGCCAGTTCGACGAGGCGCCACACCGTCACCAGGAGGATCCCGCCGAGCAGCGCGAGCCACTGCCCCTGGGCTCCGTAGAGGAACGCCGCCGGGACGATGACGACCCCCGAGAGCACGCTCGGCAGACGCGGCACATCACGACCCGCGAACCGCAGGGCGCTCGCCAGCTCGAAGCAGAGGGACCCGATGAGGGCCGCGGCGACGATCATGAAGAACGCGGGCTCGAAGATCAGACTCACGAGCACGGCGGCGCCGAGACCGACGCCCACGCCGATGGCGGCGGGGAGGTTTCTGCCCGTGCGGGCCGTCAGCTTGTCGTTCCGGGCCCCGAGCGCGGCGCGGCGGGTGCGGAGCTGATTCTCGAGATCGTGACGCGCCGCCTGAGCGCGAGCGTCGAAGTCGGCGCGACGGCTGCCGAGTGTGGTCTTGGGGGTCGGCCCCGACCCGTCGGAACGGGGACCGTCAGGAGCGTCGCTCATCTAGACCTCGAGCAGCTCGGCTTCCTTCTTCTTCAGCGCCTCGTCGATCGAGTCGATGTACCCCTTGGTCAGGCTCTCGAGATCCTTCTCGGCACGAGCGACCTCGTCGTCGCCGACCTCGGTCTTGAGGGCGTCCAGGCTCTCCTTCGACTTGCGTCGGATGTTGCGGATCTGCACCTTGGCGTCCTCGCCCTTGCCACGCACGATCTTGACGAACTCCTTGCGGCGCTCCTGCGTCAGCTCGGGGATCGTCACACGGACGAGCGTGCCGTCGTTGGTCGGGCTGGCGCCGAGGTTCGGGAAGGTCGCGATGGCCCGCTCGATCTCTTTCAGCGCCGTCTTGTCGTACGGGGTCACGATCATCGTGCGAGCCTCGGGGACCTGCAGCGACGCCAGCTGGGCGAGCGGCGTCGGGGTCCCGTAGTAGTCGACGGGGATCTTCTGGAAGAGCGCCGGGTTGATCCGACCCGTCCGGACCTGACCGAAGTCGGTCTTGGCGGACTCCAGAGCCCGCTCCATCTTCTCGCGCGTCTCGTTCTGTACGTCGGTGATCGCCACAATGCTCCCTTGGTTCGTTGTCGAGCTTAGTCGTCAGTTGCTGACGAGGGTTCCGATGCGCTCGCCACGGATGGCGCGGGCGATGTTGCCCCCACCCTCCATGCCGAACACGTGCATGGGCATGCCGTTGTCCATGCATAGGCTGAAGGCGGTCGAGTCGACGACCTTGAGACCCTTCACCAGGGCCTCCTGATAGGTCAGCACGTCGAGTTTGACGGCCGACGGGTCGTGACGGGGGTCGGCCGAGTAGACGCCGTCGACGCCGTTCTTCGCCACGAGGACCTCGTCGGCGCCGATCTCGAGGGCGCGTTGCGCCGAGACCGTGTCGGTCGAGAAGTAGGGCAGACCGGCCCCGGCCCCGAAGATGACGACGCGCCCCTTCTCGAGGTGACGCTCGGCGCGACGAGGGATGTACGGCTCGGCGACCTGGGTCATCGAGATCGCCGACTGCACTCGCGTCTCGGCTCCGGCCTGCTCGAGGAAGTCCTGGAGGGCGAGCGCGTTCATGACGGTGCCCAGCATGCCCATGTAGTCGGCGCGCCCGCGGTCCATGCCGCGCTGGCTCAGCTCGGCGCCGCGGAAGAAGTTCCCGCCGCCGACGACGACGGCGATCTCGACGTCCTTCGCCGCGTCGGCGATCTCACGGGCGATGGCGCCCACGACGTCGGGGTTCACGCCCAGCTGCCCACCGCCGAAGGCCTCGCCCGAGAGCTTGAGAAGGACCCGTCGGCGTCCGGTGCGATCTGATGTCATCTGGGTTCTCCCTCGTTCATGGCCGAAGCCAGGTTAGCGACTCGGTGCTGGGCGCCGGTCCGCGCAGGGCGGATCGGCTGCGGACACGACGATGGGGCCTGAGACGTTCGACCGTCTCAGACCCCATCACGTTGCTGGCTAGGCGCCGACCTTGATCCGGGCGAAGCCCTGGATCTCGATGCCGGCCTGCTCGACGACCTTCGCGACCGACAGCTTGCTGTCCTTCGCGTAGGCCTGGTCGAGCAGGGCGATCTCCTTGAAGAAGCCCGTCAGGCGACCCTCGATGATCTTCGGCAGGGCGGCCTCGGGCTTGCCCTCGTTCTTGGCGGTCTCCTCGACGATGGCGCGCTCCTTGGCGACGTCGTCGGCCGGGACCTCGTCGCGCGACAGGTACGTCGGCGCGGCGAAGGCCACGTGCTGAGCGATCGAACGGGCCGTCTCGGCGTCGGAGCCGGTGTACCCGACGACCACGCCGACCTGCGGGGGCAGGTCCTTCGAGGTCTTGTGCAGGTAGATCGCGAACTCGGAGCCTTCGACGCGAGCGACCGAGCGGAGCTCGACCTTCTCGCCCATGAGGGCCGCCTCGTCGTTGACGAACGCCTCGACGGTCTGCCCGCCGATGGCGGCCGCGTTGCCCTCGGCCGCGGTGGCGGCGCCGGCCGCGGAGACGGCCTCGAGGACGGAGTCGGCCAGAGCGATGAACTTCTCGTTCTTCGCGACGAAGTCGGTCTCGCTGGCGAGCTCGATGATCGTGGCGTAGCCCGACGACGCCTTGGCGGCGACGAGTCCGGCGGTGGTCTGACGGCCTTCGCGCTTGGCGACGCCCTTCAGTCCCTTGACGCGCAGGATCTCGACGGCCTTCTCGATGTCGCCATCGGCCTCGACGAGCGCGTTCTTGCTGTCCATCATGCCCGCACCGAGGCGGTCACGGAGGGTCTTCACATCAGCGGCGGTGAAGTTTGCCATGTCTGACGTCCTTTCGTGGAGTCGGAGTGGAGAGGTGGGTTACTTCGAGTCCGCAGCGGCGGCGGCGTCGGCCGGCTCCGCAGCGGTCTCGTCGGACGCCTCGGCGACGGGCTCGGCGACCGGCTCGCCCAGGGGCTTCTCGGCGACCTGAGCATCGGCGTCGTTCTCCTCCGTGGGGAGCGACTCGGCGGCGGGAGCCGACTCGGCGGCCTTGGCCTCGCCCTGCGCGAGCAGCTCGGCCTCCCACTCGGCGAGGGGCTCGACCGGCTGGTCGGCGTCCTCGGGCTTCTGGTGACGCTGCACCAGGCCCTCGGCGGCGGCGTCGGCCACGATGCGTGTCAGCAGACCGACGGAGCGGATGGCGTCGTCGTTGCCGGGGATCGGGAAGTTGATCTCGTCGGGGTCGCAGTTGGTGTCGAGGATGCCGATGACGGGGATGCCGAGCTTCTTGGCCTCGTCGATCGCCAGGTGCTCCTTCTTGGTGTCGACGACCCAGAGCGCCGAGGGCGTCTTCGTGAGGTTGCGGATCCCGCCGAGCGTCTTGTGCAGCTTGTCGAGCTCGCGCTTCTTGATCAGGAGCTCTTTCTTGGTGAAGCCCTGAGTCGTGTCGTCGAAGTCGATGTCCTCGAGCTCCTTCATGCGAGCGAGGCGCTTCGAAACCGTCTGGAAGTTGGTCAGGAGGCCACCGAGCCACCGCTGGTTGACGAAGGGCTGTCCGACGCGGTTGGCCTGCTCGGCGATGGAACCCTGAGCCTGCTTCTTCGTACCGACGAAGAGGATGGTGCCGCCGTGGGCGACGGTCTCCTTGACGAAGTCGTAGGCCTTGTCGATGTAGCCGAGCGACTGCTGGAGGTCGATGATGTGGATGCCGGAGCGCTCGGCGAGGATGAATCGCTTCACCTTCGGGTTCCAGCGGCGGGTCTGGTGTCCGAAGTGGACGCCGCTGTCGAGCAGCTGGCGGATGGTGACGACGGCCATGGTCGTTCTCCTGTTTCTGGGCGCACGCGTCGGTGAGCCGGATTGTCGGTTGTCTGGACGACCGGATGGTCGCCGCTGCCTGGTGCCCGGGCGCATCACCGCCGCTCGCATCGTGAGACGCGGTCGGACCGAATGGAGATGGAGGCCGGTGGCGATCAGAGTCGGACGGACCGGCTCGCGATCGGTGCGTCCGAAGACGCACAGGGCACGCGAAGTCAGCCTGCTGAGCAGGCTGCGTGGATCATGGTAGCACCACGCGGGGTTCGACCGGCGGAGCGGCGCCTGGCCTCGCGACCCCGTCGTGCTGACACGTCGAACGCCCCGGCCGGATCCCGGCCGGGGCGTTCGACGATCACGCTGCGATCAGGCGCGGGCGCCCTTCGGATCGATCGAGCCGTCGAGGGCCGAGACGCCCATCTCCTCGAGCGAACGCCCCTTCGTCTCCGGGATCTTCGCGAACACGAAGAAGAACGAGACGAGCGCGAAGAAGGCGAAGATGCCGTACGAGAGCGTCAGGCTGAGGGCCGCGAGGCTCGGGAACGTCACCGTCACGATGAAGTTGGCGATCCAGTTCGCCATGCTGCCCACTCCGAGCGCGGTCGCGCGGATGCTGTTGGGGAACATCTCGCCGAGCAGCACCCACATGAGCGGTCCCCACGTGGCCCCGAAGGAGACGACGAAGAGGTTGGCCGCCACGAGGGCGACCGGACCCCAGGCGCCGGGCAGCGAGGGGTCGCCGGCGGACGTGGTCGTGGCCTGGCTGAAGGCGAGGGCGGTCACCGCGAGGCTGATGAACATGCCGACCGAACCGGTGAGCAGGAGCGGACGACGACCGACCTTGTCGACCAGCCCGATCGCGATGAACGTCACGGCGACGTTGACCACCGCGGTGATCGTGGAGATGAGGAAGGAGTCCTCCTCCTGGAATCCGACGGCCTGCCAGAGGGTGGTCGAGTAGTAGAAGATCACGTTGATGCCGACGAACTGCTGCAGGACGGCGAGGATGATGCCGACCCAGACGATGGGCTGCAGCCCGAAGCGCTTGCCGCGGATGGACGACTTGGTCTCGAGGTCGGCCTCGGTCTTGATCGAGTCGGTGATCTCCTTCAGGCTCGTGTCGACCGTCTCGGTCGGGACGATGCTCTCGAGGACCTCGCGCGCCTCCTTCTCGCGCCCTTCGCCCGCGAGGTACCGGGGCGACTCGGGCAGACGCCAGGCCAGCACGCCGTAGACGACCGACGGCACGACGCCGACGAGGAACATCCAGCGCCAGGCGGCCAGGCCGAACAGCGACGGCTCCGAGGCGCCGCCGGCGGAGACGGCGAACAGCTGATCGGAGAGCAGGGCGACGAAGATGCCGAGCGTGATCGCGAGCTGCTGGAACGAGGCGAGCCGGCCGCGGATGGCCTTGGGCGAGACCTCGCTGATGTAGGCCGGGGCGATGACCGAGGCGATGCCGATCCCCAGACCGCCGATGACGCGCCAGAGCACGAGGTCCCAGACGGCGAAGGCCGCGGCGGCGCCGATCGAGCTGATGAGGAACAGGGCCGCGCCGATCAGCATGACCTTGATGCGCCCCATCCTGTCGGCGAGACGACCGGCCACGTAGGCGCCGATCGCGCAGCCGATGAGGGCCGAGGCGACGGCGAAGCCCGAGGCGAACTCGGTCAGGCCGAACTCGTCGGTGATGGACTGGACGGCCCCGTTGATGACGGAGGAGTCGAATCCGAAGAGGAAGCCGCCCACGGCCGCCGCGACGGCGAGCGCCGTCACCCGTCTGTTCAGCTTCCTGGTCTCTGCTGACTCTGCTGTCGAGTTCGACACGGTTCTCCTTCTGGCTCGGAGGAGAGGGGCCGTGCCTCGTCTCCCCCACAACGTCGTGCACCGGATTTCCGTGCACCGGTGAACGATACGCCTCGGCCGCACGAGGTGCACGCTCGGCAGAATTCGGCGATGCGCCGCTCTCCCCCGCCCCCAGCACGCCGCTCGCGGCTCGCCGTCGTGGGCCGCCCCTCGGGTACGCCGACTCGATGGGCGATCGTCGGCTCCCTCGCGGTCTCCGCCTGCCTCGTCGCAGGTGTCGCACCCGAACCCGCGGGGGCGGCGCGTGGCGACGGGACCTCTCGAGCCGTCTGGTCGTGGCCGGTGGCCCCGCCGCATCCCGTCGTCCGGCCCTTCGCGGCGCCGGAGCACGCCTGGTCTCCCGGGCATCGGGGCATCGACATCGGCGCCGCGCCGGGCACGCCGGTGACGGCGCCGGACGACGGGGTGGTGCGGTTCGCCGGCACGGTCGTCGATCGGCCGGTCCTCTCGATCACGCACGCCGACGGCGTGGTCAGCAGTCTCGAGCCGGTGACCAGCGACCTGTCCTCCGGCGAGGCGGTGTCCCGCGGCTCGACGGTGGGCATCGTCGTCGCCGGGCACTCGAGCGACGCCGACGCGGTCCATCTGGGGGCCCGGATCGACGGCGAATACGTCTCGCCTCTGCTGATGCTCGGGGGCGGACGGCCGTCGGTGCTGCTGCCGACGCGGCCGATCGGCTGATCTGCCGACCGTCAGGCGCGGGGGTGCGCGGATCGATAGCTCTCGCGCAGCCTCTCGGTCGAGACGTGCGTGTAGATCTGCGTGGTGCCGAGACTGGCATGCCCGAGCAGCTCCTGCACGGCGCGGAGGTCGGCGCCGCCGTCGAGCAGATGGGTCGCCGCGGTGTGCCGCAGGGAGTGCGGGCCCGCCGGGCCCGTCCCCGGGATGTCCCCGAGGAGGCGCGCCACGAGTCGGTGGACGGCTCGCGTCCCGAGGCGGGCACCCCCCGAACCGACGAAGAAGGCCGCCGTCGGGGGTGCGTCCGCGCCCGCCACGAGACGCGGCCGGGCGAGCTCGACGTACCGACCGAGAGCCTCCGCCGCGGGCACGCCGAAGGGCACGACCCGCTGCCTGCCGCCCTTTCCGGTGACCCTCACCGTCAGACGCCCCAGATCGACGTCGTCGACATCGGCGCCGACGAGTTCGGACACCCGGAGTCCGGAGCCGTAGAGGAGCTCGACGACGGCGAGGTCGCGACGCGCACCGGCGTCGTCTCCCTCGGCGCGGACCGCGAGCGACCGGAGGATCCCCTCGACCTGCGGCTCGGTCAGGACCCGGGGCAGTCGGCTCTCGGCCTTCGGCGCACGCAGACGCACCCCCTGGTCGATCGGCGTCCGACCGGTCTCCTCCAGCCACCGGGTGAACGCCCGGACGCTCGCCGACCGCCGCGCCAGCGTCGACCGTGCGAGGCCGGCCCGCGTGCCCCGGTAGAGCCACTCGCGGAGGAGGTCGAGATCGAGGTCCCCGTGGTCGGGCTCACGTCCGAGACGGGTCACGGCGAAGGCCGTCAACTCGGCGAGGTCGGACCGGTACGAACGGATCGTGTGCTCGCTGAGACCGCGTCCGTGCCGCAGATGCTCCACGAAGAGTGCGACGTCGATCATCCCGACAGAGTAGTCACCGAGGGGCGGACGGCTCAGTCGACGTGGCCGTGCCGGTGGCGACGTCCGCCTCCTCTCCGGCGGCCGGCGCCAGATCGCGGATCCTCTTCGCCGGCACCCCCGCGTAGAGGCCGTGGGACCTCAGCCTCCCCGCGACCACCGCACCCGCGGCGACGACGACGTCGTCCTCGATGACGGCCCCGGGGAGGATCGTCGCCCGAGCACCGATCCAGACCCGTTCGCCGATGACGACGGGACGCCCGGTCGACCGCGGGCTCCAGGCGCCCGCGGACGACAGCTCGTGGTGGCTCGTCACGATCATGACCTCCATGCCGAGGGCGCTGTCACGGCCTATGCCGACCGGTGCGAGCGCTTCGATGAAGACGCTCCGGTTCAGGTACGCGCTGTGGCCGATCGTGAGGTTCTTCGGGCTGCCCACCAGGGTGAAGCCCCCGCCGGGGCCCGACTCCACCGCCGCCCCCGCGGCCACGAGCAGGAGTCGCCTGGCGGTGCGGGGCATGAGCGCCGAACCCACGAGTCGGGAGAACACGATGTGCTCGAGGCCAGACGAGACGTCCTCCCGGAGGGTGCGCACGAACCGGCGTGCGGGAGTGGCGTCGGATGGGCCGGACGACGTCATGGCGGGTCCTGTCGGGATGAGGCGGGTGAGACGACCGCACGATCGCCGGGGATCCTCTCGGTCCCCCTCTGCGGGACCATAGGGTGCCGGGCCGCCGCGGACAAGTCGTGACGCGATCCCTCCGTCATCGCGTCGCCCCGGGTCATCCCGGCGGAGGCGACCGGCGCCATCCCGAGGGCGCCCGTGTCACGAGGCCCTCGTCCTCCATCTCCGCGAGGAGCCCCCGCGTCCGGGCCGTCGACAGGCCGCTGGCGATGGAAGCCTCGTCGGTGCCCCGGTCGACCCTCGTGCTCAGAGCATCGAGCAGGCGGACGCGCTCGGGGTCGTCTCGAGCGGGAGAGGCGCCCGCGTCGGGCAGGCTCCGCCCGGGGATCAGTTCGACGACGTCGGCGGCCGTCGTGACGCAGACCCCGAGTCCCGAGCGGATGAGCGCATGGCAGCCGACCGACGACGGCGACGTGACCGGTCCGGGTACGGCGCCGACGGGCCTGCCCAGCGCCTGCGCGTGGGCCGCGGTGTTCAGCGCACCGGACCTCCGCCCCGCCTCGACGACCACCGAGACCGCGGACAGCGCGGCGATGACCCGATTCCGCTGCAGGAACCTCCACTTGCTCGGCGTGCTGCCGCAGGGCGACTCCGAGACGAGCAGCCCGCGTTCGACGACCGCCCGCAGCAGAGCGTCGTGGCCGGTGGGATAGAACCGGTCGACTCCCCCCGCCATGACGGCGACCGTCGGCGCATCGGCGGCCAGGGCCGCCCGGTGCGCCATCCCGTCGATGCCGTAGGCCCCTCCGGAGACGATGCAGAAGCCGCGATCGGCCAATGCGCTGCCGAGGTCGGCGGCGACCTGCTCGCCGTAGGCGGTCGAGGCGCGGCACCCCACGACGGCGACGGCCGACGTCACCTCCGGCAGCTCGGCGGCGCCCCGCAGCCACAACGCGGCCGGAGCGTGGTCGCCGAGGTCGTCGAAGGCCGGTGGCCAGCCGTCGTCGCCGGGGACGACGAGACGGAGGCCGAGCGCGGTGGCGGCCCGGAAGGACGACAGGATGCGCGTGTCGGTCGTCCGCGGAGCCCACCGCGAGAGCGCCCGCGCGATCCGCCGGTCATCGACCTCCGCGGGATCGACGCCCTCGTTCCGCAGCGCCGACCCGAGCAGCGACGGCTCGGTGACCGCGTCGCGTCGATCGAGCGACTCGAGGACGAGGCGCAGAGCCACCGCCGGCCCCAGGACACGTCGCGCCAGACCGCCCACGACGTCACCGGGTTCGACGACGGCCGACCAGGCGCCCAGAGCGAAGGCGTCGACGGCACGGTCGGCACCGGGGCGGAGCGGGGCGACGAGATCGGCCAGATCGGCGGTCGAGACCGTCAGCAGCCCGTTCACACCGACCTCCGGAGTCCGAGGGCGCCCAGGACGTGCGACCGCTCGGGGCGGTCGGCCCCGTCGAGATCGGCGAGCGTCCACGAGACCCTCAGGACCCGGTCGTAGCCGCGCATCGTGAGGGCGCCCGTCTCGAGGGCCCGGTCGGCGGGGAGGCTGACGCCCACCGGCAGTCGGTTGCCCCGGTCGCGCAGCCACGTGCCCGGCACCTCGGAGTTCAGCCGCCACGGGGTCTCGGCGAGCCGCCCCGCCGCCCGAGCCCGCGCCTCCTCGACGAGACGGCGCGCGTCGGCCGTGGTGGTCCGCTCGACCTGCTCGGACAGACGGAAGACCGCGGAGCTGATGCGCGCTACGCGCAGCTGCAGATCGATGCGGTCGACGAGAGGTCCCGAGAGCTTCGCCAGGTACCGCCGTCGCTGGTGCGGTGAGCACTCGCAGTCGCCGTCGCGCGTGCCGTACTGACCGCACGGACACGGGTTCGCCGCGGCCACGAGCTGGAAGCGGGCGGGGAAGCGCGCTACGGCTCTCGACCGGTGGACCACGGCCTCGCCGGACTCCAGGGGCTGCCGCAGGCAGTCCAGCACCGATCGGGAGAACTCCGGCGCCTCGTCGAGGAAGAGGACGCCCCGCGTCGCCCGCGAGGCGGCACCGGGACGGATGACGGCGCTGCCGCCGCCGATCAGCGAGGCGGCGCTGCAGGTGTGATGCGGGCTCTCGAACGGCGGACGATGATCGAGACCCCCGACGACCGGCCGCCCCGCCAGCGACCGCACGCTGCCGACCTCGAGGGCCGCATCGAGATCGAGGTCGGGGAGGATGCCGGGAAGACGCGAGGCCAGCATGGTCTTGCCCGCGCCGGGCGGACCGACCATCAGGAGATGATGGCCGCCGGCCGCCGCGACGATCAGCGCCTGCACGGCGTCCGAGTTGCCCACGACGTCTGCGAGATCAGGGCGCCGGCCGTCGTCGGACCCCGGCCCGGCGGGCGGACGAGGCCGCACGATGACGTCGACGGACTCCGGCTCGAGCTCGGCGCCATGCCAGATGGCCGCGTCGCGGAGACCCGCCACCGCCACGACCCGGATGTCGGGGACCAGCGACGCCTCGTCGGCGTTGTCGCTCGGCACCATGACCGTCACGGCCCCCGCCCGCCTCGCCGCGAGGACGGCGGGCAGGACGCCGTCGACGGGCCGCAGCCTGCCGTCGAGACCCAGCTCGCCCAGGTGCACCACACGCGCCACGGAATCGGCTGAGACCAGATCGGCCGCCGCCAAGGCCGCGACGGCGATCGCGAGGTCGAACGAGGACCCCTGCTTGGGCAGGGACGCCGGCGAGAGGTTGACCGTCAGCTTGCGGGTCGGCAGCGCGCAGCCGGAGTTCGTCGCGGCCGCCCGCACGCGGTCGCGGGCCTCGCCGAGCGACGTGTCGGGCAGCCCGATGATCATGAACGCCGGAAGCCCCTGCCCCATGTCGGCCTCGACCTCGACGAGCGCCCCGTCGAGCCCGAGCAGGGAGACCGCTCGGGTCCGACCGATGCTCACGAGCCGGCCCCGCGCACGTGCTCGATGCGCTCGTGACCGTGGCACCTCTCGACCGTGATGCCGACGACGTCGATCCGCAGCCCCCGGCCTCTGCCGGGATGCGCTCTGCTCCACGCGACGGCCAGTCGCCGGAGCCGCGCGAGCTTGGCCGCGGTGACCGCCTCGAGCGCGTGCCCGTACCCCGCGCCCGACCTCGTCTTGACCTCGACGACCACGACGTCGTCGCCGTCGAGGGCGACGAGATCGATCTCGCCCTCGGCGCAGCGCCAGTTGCGCTCGAGCACGCGCATCCCCTGCGCCTCGATCCATTCGGCGGCCACGTCTTCGCCGCGCCGCCCCAGTTCGTCCTTCTTCGCCATGTCGGCCTCCTCGACGAGAAGGCTGGCGGAGCAGGACCCGAGGTCGTGGGGACTCGGACGGCACCTGGGGATGGTCCGGGCGGTCGCCGTACCGGGGAGGGACGGATCCCTCGGGTGCTACTCGTCGAGCGCCAGCTCTTTGGGGAGCTCGAGGTCGCGGGCGGTCAGCTCTTCGACGTTCACGTCTTTGAACGTGAGCACACGGACCGACTTGACGAAGCGGTCGGAGCGGTAGACGTCCCAGACCCAGACGTCGGTCATGCTCAACTCGAAGTAGAAGTCGTGCTCGGTGTCGCGACGGACGAGCTCGACCTCGTTGGCGAGGTAGAACCGGCGCTCCGTCTCGACCACGTATCGGAACTGCGACACCACGTCGCGGTACTCGCGGTACAACGCGAGCTCGACCTCGCGGTCGTAGTCTTCGAACTCGTCTTCGTCCATCGAGGAGCCATCTTACGCGGCATCCGGGACGACGACCGCCCCGGCACCACCGGCCTCAGTGGAGCCAGGTCACGCGATGCAGGGGCGAGGGGCCGAGCTCGGCAAGAGCGCCGAAATGCGCAGACGAACCGTAGCCCTTGTTCCCCGACCACCCGTAGCCGGGGTGGACGCCGTCCGCCTCGATCATCAGCCGGTCGCGCTCGACCTTGGCGATGACCGACGCCGCCGCGACCGAGGCGCAGTCCCGATCCGCCTTGACCCTCGTCGTGATGCGGGGCGGGGTGGCCAGCTGCGGCGACAGGTAGTCGTGGTTGCCGTCGAGGACGACCACGGAGCGCATGATCCCGACGCCCTGATGGTGCAGGGCCGTGAGGGCGCGACGCCCGGCGAGTCCGAGCGCTGCGACGATGCCGAGCTCGTCCACCTCGTGCGCCTCGGCGAAGCCCACCGCGTGGTGGGAGACCCAGGCGGTCGCGAGCGGATACAGGACCTCACGCCGCTTCTCGGACAGGAGCTTCGAATCCCGGAGACCGACGGGCATGTCGACGCAATCGGCCGGCACGGCGCCGAGGCCGACCGCGACGGGGCCGGCGATGGCCCCACGCCCCACCTCGTCGCAGCCGATGACCCAGGAGGCGCCCCCCGCGTGCAGCTCCCGCTCGACGTCGAGGGTGGGATCGACGACCGCCATCACTCGCCCTCGCGTTCCGTGCCGCGGAAGACCTCGGGGTGGTCGTCGAGCCACTGCCACCGGGTGGAGGGCCAGCTGACGACGAAGGCGCGACCCACGACGTCGCTCAGGGGCACGAATCCCCTGCTCGGCGTCGAGCCGTTGTACCGGCTGTCTTTCGAGTTGTACCTGTTGTCGCCCATCACCCAGAGGGAGTCCGGCGGGACCGTCACCGAGAAGTCGTCTCCGGAGACCCGGGCCTCGCCCTCGGGCTTCAGCACGTACGGCTCGGTGAGCGGGACGCCGTTGACGGACATCTGCCCGAAGTCGTTGCAGCAGGCGACCGTGTCACCGGGCAGCCCGATGACCCGTTTGATCAGATGGTCGTTGCTGTCGCGGGTGCCGAGGCCGATCTGCGTGAGGAACCACGCGGCGCCGTCGGTGACGGGGTTGCCGGAGGTCGTCGTCACGGGAGCCGTGCCGTCGAGCCACCCGCCCGGGTCCGTGAAGACGATGACGTCGCCTCGCTGGACGTCCACGACGTCGGGCACGAGCTCGTTCACGATGATGCGGTCGTCGATCTGCAGCGTGTTCTCCATCGACCCGGAGGGGATGTAGAAGGAGCGGATCAGGAAGGTCTTGACCAGGAAGGAGATCAGCAGCGCGATCACGAAGATGACCAGGATGTCCCGGAGGAAGACGGCGAGGCCTCGGGGGCGGCCACCGCCCCGGGAGGGACGCGGACGACGCCGATGTGAAGATGTGTTGTCTGTCATTTAACCGCCCGAGCTCCCCGCCATCGTATACGGCGGGGAGCTCGGGGATGTTCTCAGGAGGCGATCAGTTGTCGCGCTTCTCCTTGATCTTGGCCTTCTTGCCGCGCAGCTCGCGCAGGTAGTACAGCTTGGCGCGGCGCACGTCGCCGCGGCTCACGATCTCGATGTGATCGATGACCGGCGAGTGGACGGGGAAGGTGCGCTCGACACCGACCTGGAAGCTGACCTTGCGGACCGTGAACGTCTCGCGGACGCCCTCGTTCTGCTTGCCGATGACGACACCCTGGAAGACCTGGACGCGCGAGCGCGTGCCTTCGATGATGTTGACGTGCACCTTGACGGTGTCGCCCGCACGGAAGTCGGGGATGTCCGTGCGCAGGCTTGCGGAGTCAACCGCGTCGAGGATGTGCATAGTCGTTCGCTCTCTGCAACCGCCACAGGTCGACTGCCGTTCGTGGTGGGAGACCACCGATTCGTGATGAAGAGGATGTGCGCTGAGATGGCAGACTCCCCTGTGGCAGAGTCGTGCGCAGGCACGAAGATCAAGTGTGCCACAGGCCGGAGGCCCCGCGCTACAGAGGGCCGGTCCGCATCAGGGACGACGGGGCCCGTCGTCGGTGCGCGGCTCGATGCGGATGACCGGGCCGTCGCCGCGGGCCGAGCCGGACGAGGCGGCGTCGGGCCAGGGCGTCGACGGCCGTCGCGCACCGGCCTGGGCCACGCCGATGCCGGCGACCCGGTCGAGTTCCGCCATCGAGGCGGCCACCCGCCGACCGGTCTCGCGGAGCAGCTGCCACCCGCCGGAGACGACGAGGGCGATCACCGACGCGATGGTCAGCACCGACGCCAGGGCCGAGAGCGCGGTCGAGAGATCGAGGTCGCCGCCGGTGGCGGCGGTGAATCCCGAGGCGGCCCCCGCTCCCGACGAACGATCGACGAGGAAGAATCCGAGGGCGAGCTGGGCGAGCCAGGCCGCGACGAGAAGTCCGGCGTCGAGCCACGAGACGGCCCTGCTCGACCGCACGCTGCGGCGAGCGACGATCAGCCCGGCGGCGACGACGTGGCCCGCGAAGAGCAGGGGGACGAGGAGCACCTGCCCGACGAACTGCAGACCCAGCGGCGCCCCGAAGAACGCACGGCCGAGCAGGACCCACAGGGGCAGGACGAAGACCAGGGGCCAGAGGAGGCGGAAGAGGATTCGGCGCGTCGTCATGCCCACCAGGGTACGAGAGGGAGGACGCGAGTCCGCTGCATCATCGGGATCACCCCGGCGAGGGAGATCAGTCGAGGAGGTCCGGACGGACGCGACGAGTGCGCTCGAGCTGCTGGAGGTGACGCCACTCGGCGATCGCGCCGTGGTTGCCGCTCAGCAGGACCGGCGGCACGTCGAGGCCCCGCCACGATGCCGGCTTCGTGTAGCTCGGGTACTCGAGCAGCCCGTTCTCGTGGCTCTCTTCCGTCAGGCTGGCGGGGTTGCCGACCATCCCCGGGACGAGTCGACCGATGGCCTCGATCATCGCGACGACGGCGACCTCGCCGCCGTTCAGCACGTAGTCGCCGAGGCTGATCTCGCGGACGGAGACGCGCGTCGCGGCGTGGTCGACGACCCTCTGGTCGATGCCCTCGTAGCGGCCGCACGTGAAGACGAGATGCGGTTCGAGCGCGAGCTCGCGCGCGACGGCCTGGGTGAACGGGGTCCCGGCCGGGGACGGGACGATCATCGTGGTGGTCTCGGGCGTCGCCTCGTCGCCGAGGACGTGATCGAGCGCGTCTCCCCACGGCTCGGCTCGCATCACCATGCCGGCGCCCCCGCCGTAGGGGGTGTCGTCGACCGTCCGGTGACGATCGTGCGTGAAGTCGCGCAGATCGTGCACCGCGACGTCGAGGAGGCCCTGCTGGCGCGCCTTGCCGATCAGCGAGATGTCGAGCACCCCGAAGAACTCGGGGAAGATCGACACGATGTCGATGCGCACTATCAGACCTCGTCGGTCGTGTTCGCGTCGCCGTCGGTCGGGCCGTCCGTGTCGGCGTCGACGAGCTCCTCGAAGAGCCCAGCGGGAGGCGTCACGACGACGACCCCGGCCTCGATGTCGACCGACGGGACGAGCACCGAGACGAACGGCACCAGCACTTCGCCGGAGGGGGTGGCGACGGCCAGGAGGTCCTGAGCGGGAAGGTGGTCGATCCGCGCGACCGTTCCGACGGGGACCCCGTCTCGCTCGACCCGGAGACCGATGAGCTGGTGGTGGTACCAGGCGTCGTCTTCGTCGGGGAGCTCGGTGAGGTCCTGATCGACCCAAAGGATGGCCTTGACGAGCGACTCGGCGCCGGTGCGGTCGAGGACGCCCTCGAAGAAGCCGACGGGATGCCCGTTGTACCAGCGCAGCTCGGCCAGGGTCAGGGTCTTGCCGTGCCACTCGCTGGTCTCGGGGACCTGGAGGGTGAACTCGGCACCCGGGACGAAGCGCGTCTCAGGGGTGTCGGTGAAGAGCTCGAGCTTGAGGGCGCCCTTGAGCCCGTGGGGCTTCGTCAGGCGCCCGACCCGCAGCTGCGTGGTGTCTTCGGTGCTCACGGGTCAGAGGTCGCCGTCGACGACGTCGACTCGGACGCGCTTGCCGTCGGCGAGGGCCGAGACGAGGGTGCGCAGCGCCTTCGCGGTCCGACCGGCCCGACCGATGACGCGACCGAGGTCGTCGGGGTGCACGTGCACCTCGAGGACGTCGCCGCGCGGCGAGGTCGAGGCCACGACCTGCACCTCGTCCGGGTGATCGACGATCCCCCGGACGAGGTGTTCGAGTGCAGGTGCGAGCACTGACTACGCCTCGGTGGTCTCGGCGTCGTCGGCAGGGGCCTCGGCGGGAGCCTCGGCCTTGGCGGGCTTCTCCGACTTGGGGACGAGGACCGGCTTCTTCTTCTCGTCGGCGACGAAGGCCTCCTTGGGGGCCTTGGTCTTGACGGTGCTGACGGCGTCGGCGTCGCCCTTGAACTTGCCCCAGTCGCCCGTGAGCTTCAGGAGCGCCGCGACCTGCTCGGTCGGCTGCGCGCCGACTCCGAGCCAGTACTGCGCGCGGTCCGACTCGACCTCGATGAACGAGGGCTCCTCGGTGGGGTGGTACTTGCCGATCTCCTCGATGACACGACCATCGCGCTTGGTGCGCGAGTCGGCGACGACGATGCGGTAGTAGGGGGCGCGGATCTTGCCCATGCGCTTGAGACGGATCTTGACAGCCACAATTCTCCTGTGTGATGTGATGTGGGCGAGTTGCCAGCCGTGAGCGTGGGGGCACACTCGGCTCGAAAGCTCTGATGGGGTCTGGTCGTCCGCCTGATTAGAGGGTCGGGCGGACGGAGACTCGACCCACCATTGTTGCAGACGAACGACCGGTTCCACCAATCCCCGGCGCTCGGGTTTCCCGGCGCGTCGCCGTGCGACTCCCCTGTCCCTCCGCCGGTCTCGCCGCGACCACGACTGGCAGGATGGACGCCGCGTGCGACACTCGACGCTCGCGGCGGACCGACGGAGGGCCCCGACCATGCGCATCGACTTCACGAGCTCCGAGCGCTCGACCCTCGGCATCGAGTGGGAGCTGGCACTGGTGGATCGCGAGACCGGCGATCTGGCTCCCCACGCTCCGGCCATCCTGGCCGATCTCGCGCACCTGAACGCCGACGGCCCCGAGCGGCTGACGCACGAGCTGCTCACCAACACCGTCGAGGTCGTGAGCGGCGTCCATCGCCGCGTCGCCGACGCCGTGGACGACCTCCGCTCGGTCATCGACGCCGCGCACCGGTCGGCCGACGTCGTGGGGGCCGACCTGATCTGCGCGGGCACCCATCCCTTCGGCCGCTACTCCGACCAGGAGGTCACGCCCGGCAGCGAACGGTACGCGACCCTCATCGACCGCACCCGCTGGTGGGGTCGGCAGATGATGATCTGGGGCGTCCACGTGCACGTCGGCATCGATTCGCGCGAGAAGGTCCTCCCCATCCTCAACGGGCTGCTGACCCACCTCCCCCACTTCCAGGCCCTCACCGCCTCGAGTCCGTTCTGGGTCGGCGAGGAGACCGGTTACGCCTCGAACCGCGCACTCATGTTCCAGCAGCTGCCGACCGCCGGACTCCCCCCGCAGTTCGGCGCCTGGGCGAACTACGAGGAGATGGTGGCGGACATGACGCACACGGGCGTCATCGACCACCACAGCGAGCTCCGCTGGGACATCCGCCCGTCACCGAAGTGGGGCACCCTCGAGACGCGCGTCTTCGACGGAATCTCGACGTTCGGCGAGGTCGCGGCGGTCGGAGCGCTCGTCCAGTGCCTCGTCGACGACATGTCGCAGTCCCTCGACGACGGCGAGGAGCCGCCGCAGATGCAGCCCTGGTTCGTCCGCGAGAACAAGTGGCGTGCGGCCCGGTACGGCATGGACGCCATCGTCATCCAGAACTCGGCGGGAGACGAGCGACTCGTGACCGACGACCTCAGGGATCTGATGACGCGCCTCGAGCCCACCGCCGAGCGTCTGGGATGCCTCGCCGAGCTGCGCTCGATCGACTCGATCATCGAGCACGGCGCGAGCTACCAGCGTCAGCTCTCCGTGTCGGCCCGCCATGGCGGCGACCTGCGGCCGGTGGTCTCATCGCTGGTCCGGGAGCTGCGAGAGGGCGTCGACACGACCCTCTGACCCGAGGAGGCGCGGTGCCCTGCCGCGGGCACCGCGCCTCCTGCGGATCGATCGGCGGACGAGGCCCGCCGAGGGGTGCGATCAGCCGCGCCCGAGCATCTTCTGCAGCGACGCCAGCTCGTCGGGGGTCGGCGCCTTGTCCCCCTGCGCGCCACCCAGGCCGAAGCCCGAACCGGCGGCTCCCGGCGACCCGGCGGGCTTGCCCGACGCGAGTGCGGCGTTCTGGGCCGCGCGCTTGGCGGGGTTGCCGGCCTTCGAGCCCTTCTTCTTGGCGGCGGGCCGCTTGCCGGCGTAGGAGGCGCCGGGGATCGGACCCATGCCCGGCATCTGGGGCACACCGCCCTTGGCCACGGTCTTCATCATCTTCGAGGCCTGCTCGAAGCGCTGCACCAGCTGATTGACGTCGGTCACGGTCATGCCGCAGCCCTTGGCGATGCGCAGACGACGCGAGCCGTTCAGGAGCTTGGGCAGCTGGCGCTCCTGGGGGGTCATCGACTGGATGATCGCCTCGGTGCGGACGATCTCGCGCTCGTCGAAGTTCTCGAGCTGCTCGCGCATGCCCTTGGCGCCCGGCAGCATGCCGAGCATGCCCTTGATCGAGCCCATCTTCCGGAGCTGCTGCATCTGCTTGAGGAAGTCGTCGAGGGTGAACGAGTCGGTCGCGATCTTCTGCGCGACCGCCATCGCCTCCTCTTCGTCGAACGCCTGCTGCGCCTGCTCGATGAGCGAGAGGATGTCGCCCAGGTCGAGGATGCGACTGGCCATGCGGTCGGGGTGGAACGGCTCGAAGTCGTCGAGGCCCTCACCGGTCGACGCGAACATGATGGGCCGACCCGTGACCGACGCCACGCTGAGCGCCGCACCACCGCGGGCGTCGCCGTCGAGCTTCGAGAGCACGACGCCGGTGAAGTCGACGCCCTCTTGGAAGGCCTTCGCCGTGGCCACGGCATCCTGACCGATCATCGCGTCGATGACGAAGAGCACCTCGTCGGGGTCGACGGCCTTGCGGATGTTCGAGGCCTGCTTCATGAGGTCGGCGTCGACGCCGAGACGACCGGCCGTGTCGACGATGACCGTGTCGTAGACCTTGTCGCGGGCGAACTTGATGGCCTGCTTCGCCACCTTGACGGGGTCGCCGACGCCGTTGCCCGGCTCGGGCGCGAAGACGGCCGCACCGGCCTGCTCGCCCACCACCTGGAGCTGCTGGACGGCGTTGGGGCGCTGCAGGTCGGCCGCGACGAGCAGCGGCGTGTGACCGTCTTTGGCCAGCCACTTCGCGAGCTTGCCGGCCAGGGTCGTCTTGCCGGCGCCCTGGAGGCCGGCGAGCATGATGACGGTCGGCGGGTTCTTCGAGAACTCGAGCCGCCGCTGCTGACCGCCGAGGATCTCGACCAGCTCTTCGTTGACGATCTGCACGACCTGCTGGGCGGGGTTCAGCGCCTTGCTGACCTCGTCGCCCAGAGCCCGCTCGCGCACCGTGGTGGTGAACGCCTTGACGACCTCGAAGGCGACGTCGGCGTCGAGCAGCGCCCGCCGGATCTCGCGCACGGTGCCGTCGACGTCGGCGGGGCTGAGCTTGCCCTTGTTGCGGAGGTTCTTGAAGGTTTCCGCGAGGCGGTCGGAGAGCGTTCCAAATGTGGCCATGGTGACGACAGCTTAACCGACGTCGGCGGACCGCGTGGTCGTGACTAGGCGATGAGGTTCTGCACGAAGACGTGCGGCGTGAAGCCGGTCAGATCGCCGATGCCCTCGCCCTGTCCGACGAGCTTGATGGGGATGCCGGTCTGCTCCTGCACGGCGAGCACGAAGCCCCCGCGCGCCGAACCGTCGAGCTTGGTGAGCACGAGACCGGTGACGCCCGCGTGCTCGATGAACGCCTGCGCCTGGGCGAGACCGTTCTGACCCGTGGTCGCGTCGAGGACGAGCAGCACCTCGGCGATCTCGGTCTGCTTCTCGACGACCCGCTTGATCTTGCCGAGCTCGTCCATCAGGCCCGACTTGGTCTGGAGTCGGCCGGCCGTGTCGATGAGGACGATCTCGATGCCCTCCCGCATCGCGAGCTCGACGGTCTGGTACGCGACGGAGGCCGGGTCCTGGCCCGGCTGCTGCGGACGAACGATGCGGGCCCCCGCCCGGTCGGCCCAGGTCGCGACCTGCTCGACGGCGGCCGCCCGGAAGGTGTCGGCGGCCCCGACCACGACCGAGCGGTCGTAGTTGCGGAGGAACTTGGCGAACTTGCCGATCGTCGTGGTCTTGCCCACCCCGTTGACGCCGACCATCAGCACGACCGCCGGGCGGTTGCTGAGCTTCAGGGTCGAGTCGAGCTTCGAGAGACGCTCTTCGAGGACCTCGCGCAGCATCCGCTTGAGATCGGCCGGGTCGGTCGTGCTGTAGCGCTGCACCTTGGCGCGGAGGTCGTCGACGACCTGCTCGGTGACGTCGGGGCCGAAGTCGGCGCCGATCAGCGCCTCCTCGAGGTCGTCCCAGGTCGTCTCGTCGATCGTCTTCTTCGCGAACATGCCACGGAGTGCACCGGAGAGGGACCAGGGGGAAGCCATGCCGTCAGCATATTCGGCCCCCGGCGGACATGCAGACCGTGCAGAGGCTGTAAGATCGGCGAGTTGAAGGGGAGTACTCCCGCGCGGTGGCGTCGTCAATACGGAAGAGACCGATCTCGACCCGGTGCACCGGTTCGCCTGCGTTCGTCGAGAACGTCGCGCGAGTGGAGGAGACCTTCAGTACCCGCTGCGTACTGGAGGTACGACCATGGACGTCCACTTCATAACCTGGGCGATCACCATCGCCGGCATCATCGGCCTGCTGTTCTTCGACTTCTTCAGTCACGTGCGCACCCCGCACGAGCCGACGATCAAGGAGTCCGCCATCTGGTCGGGCGTCTACATCGGCATCGCGATCCTGTTCGGCGTCGGCGTCGGCGTGTTCTCGAACTGGACCTACGGCGGCGAGTACTTCGCGGGCTGGATCACCGAGAAGGCCCTCTCGGTCGACAACCTGTTCGTCTTCCTGATCATCATGACGAGCTTCGCCGTGCCGCGGATCTACCAGCAGAAGGTCCTGCTCGTCGGCATCGCGATCGCCCTCCTCTCGCGCGGTCTCTTCATCGCCGCCGGCGTCGTGATCATCGAGAACTTCTCGTGGGTGTTCTACCTCTTCGGCATCCTGCTCTTCTGGCTCGCCTACAGCCAGGTGCGCGGCGGCCACGACGACAAGGACGAGGCCGACAGCAAGCTCATCCGGACCCTGCGTCGCATCATCCCGACGTCGAAGGACTACGACGGCCAGAAGCTCACCACCAAGGTCGACGGCAAGCGCCTCTTCACCCCGCTGTTCCTGGTCATGGTCGCCATCGGCCTGACCGACGTGCTCTTCGCCCTCGACTCGATCCCCGCGATCTTCGGTCTGACCCAGGAGGCCTACATCGTCTTCACGGCCAACGCCTTCTCGCTCCTGGGACTGCGTCAGCTGTACTTCCTGATCTCGGGTCTGCTCGAGCGCCTCGTCTACCTCGCCCAGGGGCTCGCCGTCATCCTGGCGTTCATCGGCGTGAAGCTGCTCTTCCACGCCCTGCACGTCAACGAGGTGCCCTTCATCAACGGCGGCGAGCCGATCGAGTGGATCCCCGAGATCCCGATCTGGTTCTCGCTGGGGTTCATCCTGCTGACGATCGCGGTCGCGACCGTCCTCAGCCTCGCCAAGACGCGACGCGACGCGCGGGCGGCCGCCGCCGGCGACCGCTCCGGCGTCACGAGCACGACCGACGACGACCACTAGCCCGACCCGTCGTGCGGTCGCCGTCCGCGACCGCACGCCGCAGATCCATCGAACGGAACCACCATGCGCCTCGAACTCATCCGTCACGGACAGACCGACTGGAACCTGAACGACAAGCTGCAGGGGTCGTCGGACATCCCCCTCAACGAGACGGGGCGCGGCCAGGCGCTCGAGGCCGCCGGCCTCCTCGCCGGCGCCGACTGGAGCGCGATCGTCTCGTCACCGCTCGGCCGTGCCCGCGAGACGGCGCGCATCATCGCCGACACGCTCGGCATCGAGCTCGGTGACGCGTACGACGAGCTCATCGAGCGCGACTACGCGTCGAACGAGGGCCGCCGCCCGGTCTCGCCGATCCCCGACGAGCCCAACGACGACTACCCCGACATCGAGCCCCGCGAGTCGGTGTCCCGCCGCGGCATCGGCGCCCTCGAGACGATCCGCGACACGCGGCTGCCCCTCGACGGCGACGACGCGCACATCGTCGTCGTCTGCCACGGCACGATTATCCGGTTCATCCTGTCCGAGATCCTCGGTCGCGAGGTGCCGCACATCGAGAACGCCGCGGCGAACACCGTCGAGTGGGACGGCGCGGCCTGGCACGTGCTGAGCATCAACGGCGGCGTGGTCGACACCGACATCGACTGAGGACGCCGGTCCGACGACGGAGGCCGAGGAGGCGCGCACGAGATGGTCGCGCCTCCTCGGCCTCCGTCGCATCCGGGTGCGGCTCAGCGAGCCGCCCGGCCGAGCAGCGTCCGGAGGGACGGCCCCGTGGTCCCGCGGGCGAGGACGGACGCGGCCACCAGCAGGACGATCAGGACCACGCCGCGCACGAGACCATCGAAGTAGTAGCTGACCCCGAGCAGCGCCAGCCCGTTCGAGAGGATCGTGAAGATCAGCACGCCGATCAGCGTCCCCACGACGTTCGGCCTGCCGTAGCGGCTGAGCGTCGCCCCGATGAACACCGCCCCGATCGCGTCGAGCACGTAGGCCTGGCCGCTGCCCGCCACGAAGCCGTAGCTGCGGGAGGCCAGGAGGACGCCCGCCACGGACGCGATCGCTGCGGCCACGACGAAGGCCGCCCCGAGAGCGGGACGCGTGGCCCGACCGGCGATGGTCGTCGCCGTCCGCTGCTCCCCCGCCGCCGTCACGACCCGGCCCCACCGCGTCCGATCGAGGAGCAGCCAGGTGACGATCGCCAGGAGCGCCGCGGCGGCGACCGGGAACGGGACGCCCGCCACGGTCGCATCGCCCAGGGCCGCGAACGACTCCGGCGTGGCCGGTCGCCGCAGGTAGATCGGCGCACCGCCGTCGGTCAGCAGCTGCTGCACGCTCGTGCCGACGAACCAGACGCTCAGGGTCGCCAGGAATGCGCGGATGCGGAGAACGGTGACCAGCACGGCGTTCACGACCCCGGCCAGCGTGCCGAAGGCGAGACCCGCGACGACGGCGAACCAGGTCACGTAGCCGTCGGCGATGAGGGCCGTGGCCCCCAGCGCGGCGAGGTCGACGGCGACCCCGATGGACAGATCGATGCCCCCGCTCCGGACCACGACCGTCATGGCGCACGCCGCGATCGCGACCAGCGCGGCCGCCGACAGCACCGACCGGAGGTTGCCGCCGGTCGCGAAGGTCGGGGTGAGCAGCCCGAAGACGAGGACGATGACGACGAGCGCCCCGGGTGCGAGGAGGCGCGTCGCCAGACGGCGGAGGCGATCGGGGTCGGACGGCGGGGCGACCGCGGGAGCGGATCCGCGGGACGGACCCGCGGCGGGATCGGGGCTCGACGGCTGCTCGGGTGACGGGCGGTCGGTGACGGTGCTCATCGCACGAGTCCTCTCTCTCGGACGGCGGCCAGGGCGAGCACGGCCAGGATGAGGACGCCCTTGACGACGCCGACCCACTGGCTGCCGATGCCGAGCAGGGTGAAGCCGTTGACGAGCGCCGCGACGAAGACCGCCGCGACGAGGGTTCCGCCGATGGTGACGACGAGTCGGCGGGAGAACACGATGGACATGTAGGCGGTCAGCACGATGTCGAGGAGGATCTGCTCGCCGACGTCGGGGACGGCGGCGGCCAGACGCGAGGCGAGGACGATCCCCGCGACGCCGGCGAGCAGCGCCGACAGGACGTAGCTGCCCGCGACGTACCGCCAGACCCCCACCCCCGTGACGGACGCCGCCGTGGGGTTCTCGCCCACCGCGTAGCTGCGGACGCCCCAGGTCGTCCGCCCCACGGCGAGACCGACCACGACGGCCACGACGGCGAGGACGACGATCGGAGCCGGGACCCCGACGAGATCGCCGGACCGCAGCCAGCGGAAGACGGCGTCGTCGAGCGGCACCTTGACGTTGCCCGTGGCCAGGTAGACGACGCTGGTGACGATCCCGCCGGTGGCGAGCGTGACGAGCAGGGGGCTGACGCCGAGGACGACGACCGTGCCGTTCAGGGCGCCGAAGCCCGCCGAGACGAGCAGCGCCGCCGCGATCGCGGCCGGGGCTCCCCCTCCGGCGGTCGCGACGAGGGCCGCGACGACGCCCGAGACGGCGACGACGGCGCCGCTCGAGAGATCGATCCCTCCTCGGACGACGTCGTCGCCGCCGGTGATCACGACGATGGCGAGGCCGAAGCCGGCGATCGCGTACACGGCGGCCTGCGAGAGGATCGACGCCGCGTTACCCGGCGTCGCGAACGACGAGGAGGCCGCGGCGAGGACGCCGAACTCGACGACCACGACGGCCCAGCCGAGCAGCGAGACCCAGCGGGGCGCGCCACGGCGACGGGCCCGCGGCCGCTCGGGCCGCTCGGGCGTCGACGAGGGCGGCGGCGGCGGCGCGGCGGACGGGTGTCGGCCCGCCGCCTCCACCCCGTGGGTGCCCACGGCGCTCACGCGGCGGCCCCGGACGCCACGGCGAGCACGCGGTCGACGGTGGCGTCGGCGTGCTCGATGACGGCGCGCACGCGGCCGCGGTAGAGCACCACGATGCGATCGGCCAGGCCGACGAGCTCGTCGAGGTCGACCGTGACGAGCAGGACGGCCGCGCCGTCGCGGAGCTGCTCCTCGACCCGGTCGTAGACGGCCTGCCGGCTGCCGACGTCGACGCCGGCCGTGGGCTGGTCGAGCACGAAGACACGGGATCCGGCCGCCAGCCAGCGACCGAGCACGACCTTCTGCTGATTGCCGCCCGACAGACGACCCGCGACGGACTCGGGGTCGGCCGGTCGGACGTCGACGTGCGCGACCTGCTGCCGGGCGAGCTCCCGTTCGCGACCGCGGTCCACCCAGAGACCCAGGCGCGAGGTGACCCGCGGACTCGCGAGCGCGATGTTCTCGCGGACCGTGTGCCGCAGCACGACGCCGTCCCGTCGACGATCGCTCGGGACGTGGGCGCCCCCGGCGCGGACGAACGCCGCCGGGGTCCGGATGCTGCGCGTGCCCACCCGCACCGCGCCTCCTCGGCGCCGGAGGCCCGTCACGGCCTCCGCCAGCACCTCGACGCCGGAGCCGACGAGACCCGTCACCCCGACGATCTCGCCGGGGCGCACCGCGAGATCGACGCCGTCGAGGTGCCCGGCGACGCTCAGCCCCTCGATCACCAGCGACGGGTCGGCGCCGAGGCCCGCGCCGTCGCGACGGCGACCGCCGTACTCGTCGACGCGGCGGCCGACCATGAGCTCGACGACGCGGTCGAGTCTCGTGCGGGCGAGGTCGTCGGAGGCCTCCCGGCTCGTCGCCGTGACCTCGTCCGCATCGTCGCGGAGGTCGACCTCGCCGACGACCGACCCGTTGCGGAGGACGACCACCCGGTCGGCGATGTCGTCCACCTCCTGCAGGTAGTGGGAGATGTACACGATCGGGACGCCACGGGACCGGAGGCGCGCGACGGTCTCGACCAGCCGCGCGACGTCGTGCGCGGCGAGCGGCGCCGTGGGCTCGTCGAGCACGAGGACCCGCGGCTCGGACAGCACGGCACGGGCGATCTGCAGCAGCTGCCGCTCGGCGACGGTGAGGTCGTCCACGAGCAGGTCGGCGCTGATCTCGAGCCCCACGGAGGCGCGGAGGTCGGACTCCGCTCGACGGCGGAGGGCCCGGGGCGAGACCCAGCCCCGACGCCCCTCGGAGCGTCCGAGGTAGAGCTGCTCGGCGACCGTCAGCCGCCCGGCCTGATGGCGGTCCTGGTGGACGACGCGGATGCCCAGGCGCTCCGCGTCGGCTGCCGTCGCGATCCGCACCGGCACGCCGCCGAGCGAGATCGTGCCCGAGTCGGCGGGGTGGAACCCGGTCAGGATCTTGATCAGGGTCGACTTGCCGGCCCCGTTCTCGCCGACCAGGGCGACGACCTCGCCGGGTGCGACGTCGAGGTCGACGCCGTGCAGCACCTCGACGCCGGCGAACGACTTGATGATGGAGCGGAGCGCGAGCGCGGCGCCCGGCGTGGGCGCGGGCGTGGGTGTGGGTGTCGTCACAGGCCCAGCTCCTCGCGCTTCTCGGCGATGTTCTCCTTCGTGATGAGGACGGGCGGGAGGTAGCTCGTGACCGGCACGTCGGCCTCGTCGCCGCCGAGGAACCGCGCGACGTTGTCGACCGACGTCGTGCCGATGGCCGAGTTCTGCTGGGCGACCGTCGCCGTGTACGACGAGTCGGGGTCGGCGATGAGATCGAGCGCGCCCTGGTCGGCGTCGACCCCGTAGATCCGGATCTCGTCACGGCCCGCCGCGTCGACGGCCTGCGCGGCCCCGATCTGAGGGGTGTCCCAGCACGACCAGATCGCCTGGATCTCCCCCTCCGGGTACCGCTGCAGCGCGTCGGTGACCTGCTGCTTGGCGTCCTCGATGGTGCCGACGTACTTGTCCTGCAGCTCGGGGGTGATCAGCTCGATGCCCGGGTAGTCCTTCAGCACGAGCGACAGCTCGTCGTAGCGGATGCGGCAGGGGGCGACGCCCGGGAACCCGTTGAAGACGAGGATCCTGCCCTCGCCCCCGATGTCCTCCGCGATCGTCCGCGCGAGGGTGGAGCCGATCTGCCAGTTGTCGCTCGTGACGTTGTTCTCGCTGAACTCGCTGACGTTGTCGATGGTGAACAGGGGGATGCCCGCCTCGTGGACCTTCTCGAGCTCGGGGGCGAGCGTGGTGGCGTCGCCGAGGATGACCACGATCGCGTCGACGTCGCGCGAGAGGAGGGCGTCGATGTCGCTGACGTGCTTGTCGTCCTTCGCCTCGGCCTGCGTGGCGACGACGGTGCCGCCGAGCGCCTCGACGCGGTCCTGCACGTTCTCGTAGACGATGCGGCTGAAGTCGTGGACGACGTCCTTGGCCGCGACCCCGACGGTCTTGCCCTCGAGGCTCGGCACGTCGGCCGTTCCCGCCGTCGCGGCAGCGGGCGCCGGCGCGTCGTCGGCGTCGGCCGTCGAGGTCTTCAGCGAGCAGGAGGTGAGGACGAGGACGACGCCGAGGGCGGCGGCGACGACGGGGGCGAGTCGAGCGGGGCGGGTCACGGTCATGATGTCCTCGGGGTGCGGGAGGCCGGCGGGCCAGGGATGTCGACGCGGCGGTCCACCGCGGTGGCCACATCCTGGAGGGTGCGCGAGGGCGCCGGGAAGACCCGGCGCCATGCACGGTCACAGGGGGTCACGGGGCGTAACGGGCGTCCGCCGCGATCGGGGGCGGCCCTAGCGTGACCGACTACACCCACGACTGGAGGCCACGGATGACCGATCTGCTGAACCCGCCGACACCGTCCCCCGCACCTGCTCCCCCCGACGCCGCGACCCCGCCGCGCAGCCACTGGACCGGCGTCGCCGACGCCGACGAGCTCGCGCGCTGGACGGCCGTCGCCCTCGACGTCGCCGCCGTCCTGGCCCGCGACGTGCTCGAGCGGGACCGCCGCGGGGCCGACCCCACGACCGAGCTCGAGCCCCTGCGGGCCAGCGGTCTCGTGACCCTCCTCGACCCGGCGGCCTTCGGCGGGGGCGGAGCGCACTGGCAGACCGCGTTCCGAGTGGTGCGCATCCTGGCCCGGGCCGACGGCTCGTTGGCGCAGCTGCTGCTCTACCACTACGTCAACGTCGCGAACATCGCCACGAGCGCGCCCGCCGCCGAGCGGGAGCGCTTCTACCGTCGGACCATCGAGGGACGCTGGCTCTGGGGCGACTCGGTGAACCCCGTCGATCCCGACCTCCGCCTGCGACCCGACGGCGACGGGTACCGCCTCGACGGCCTCAAGCGCTTCTCGACCGGCGTCTCGTCCGGCGACCGGGCGCTCGTCAACGCCGTGGTCACGGGCGGCGAGCGCGAAAGCGACGTGATCGCCTTCGTCATCGACTCGCACGCCGACGGGGTGGAGCACCTCGGCGACTGGGACGCCCTCGGCCAGCGGCAGAGCGCCTCCGGCAGCGTGCGCTTCACCGACGTGCGCGTCGAGCCCTCCGACGTGCTGGGCGCCCTCGACGGCGAGCCGTTCTCGACGCTCATCACCGCCGCGATCCAGCTGGGATTCGGCAACCTGTACCTCGGTCTCGCCGAGGGGGCGCTGGCGGCCGCTCGTGACATCACGATCGCCCGCCCGAACGCCTGGTTCCTCAGCGATGCCGAGCGCTACGCCGAGGATCCGTTCGTGAGGCGGCTCTACGGCGAGCTGGTCGCGCAGGCGGCCGCGGTCGAGGCCCTGGCCGACCGGGTCGGCGTGCTCTTCGACGCGGAGACGGCGAAGGGCGACGGCGTCACGGCCGAGTCGCGCGGAGCGCTGGCCATCGAGATCGCCAAGGTGAAGGTGGTCTCGAGCGATCTCGCGACGGACGCGACGTCGCGCGTCTTCGAGGCGACCGGGTCGAGCTCGACCCGCAGCTCGGTGGGTCTCGATCTCTACTGGCGGAATGCGCGGACGCACAGTCTTCACGACCCCGTCGACTACAAGCGGCTCGAGGTCGGCGCGCACTTCCTGACCGGGGTCCTCCAGCCGCTGTCCCTCTACACGTGAGCGCCGTCGACGTGACCCGCGCGCCCCTCGACCTCGAGTCGGCCCGGGCGCGGTTCGCCGACCTGTTCGCGCGCATCGCCGACGGGGCCGCCGACCGCGAGCGACGGCGCGAGCTGCCGAGACGGGCCCTCCGGGATCTGCAGGAGGCGCGGTTCGGCGCGATCACCGTCCCCGTGTCGCACGGCGGTCTCGGTCTCGGCCTCGCCGACGCCATCGACCTCCTCGGCGAGCTGGCCGAGGCCGACTCGAACGTCGCGCACGCCCTGCGCGGGCATCTCGAGTTCGTGGAGGACCAGCGCTCGTTCGCCCCGTCCCCCGCCCGCGACGACTGGCTGCGACGCATCGCCGACGGCGAGCTGATCGGCAACGCCTGGAGCGAGCG
This sequence comes from Frigoribacterium sp. Leaf263, assembly GCF_001422285.1. Taxonomy (GTDB): domain Bacteria; phylum Actinomycetota; class Actinomycetes; order Actinomycetales; family Microbacteriaceae; genus Frigoribacterium. The sequence goes on along the minus strand of NZ_LMMO01000003.1, from coordinate 354,566 downwards.
GGGCACGGCGGCCCTCGGCACGACGGCGACCCGTCTCGTCGAGGCGCCCGACGGGACGCTCGCCGTGCACGGCGCGAAGTACTACACGACGGGCACCCTCTACGCCGACTGGACCGACGTCACCGTCGGTCGCGACGGCCTGCCCGACACGGCCGTCGCCGTCCGCGTCGACCAGCCCGGCGTCACCGTGCTCGACGACTGGGACGGCTTCGGTCAACGCCACACGGGCACCGGCACCGTCGTCTTCGACGGGGCGGTGGTGCGACCCGAGCACGTCTTCGACGGCATCGAGCGCGCCCCGCACCAGACGCCGTTCTTCCAGCTCGTGCTGAACGCCGTCCTCACCGGGATCGCGCGGGCCGTCGTGCGCGACGCGGTGGCGAACGTCACGGGCCGCAGCCGGGTGTACAGCCACGGCAACGCCGACCGCGGTCGCGACGACCCGCAGCTGCAGGCCGTCGTCGGCGAGCTCTCGGCGACGGCGTTCACGGCCGAGGCGCTCCTCCGCCGCGGAGCCGAGGCGGTCGAACGCGTCGCCGTGGCCTCGCGCGACGGCGCCCGCCCCGCCGGCCTCGACGATCTCGTCGCCCGGGCCGGCGCCGACGTCTACCGGGCCCAGACCGTCTTGAGCGACGCCGTTCCGGCGGCCGCATCGCATCTGTTCGACGCCCTCGGCGCCTCGAGGGTCTCGGTCGACGCCGCCCTCGACCGTCACTGGCGGAACGCGCGCACGGTCGCGTCGCACAACCCGCAGGTCTTCAAGCGGCGGATCGTGGGCGAGTGGGTGCTGAACGGCGCTCCCCCGCCGACCGCCTGGGCCATCGGCGTCGCGCCGGGCACGGGAGGCGGGCCGCGCGCGTCGTGACGGCGCGGCGACCGACTCGACCCGCGCCTCCTCGGATCGGGAGGCGCGGGTCGTCGACCGGGGGCGTCAGCCGGTCGAGCGCTCGGTCACGACCCGCTGCCCGACGACGGCGCTGACGCCGTCCTGGCGCATCGAGACGCCGTACAGGGCGTCCGCGATCTCCATCGTGCGCTTCTGGTGCGTGATGACGATGAGCTGGCTCGACTCGCGGAGGTCCTCGAAGATCGCGAGGAGCCGGCCGAGGTTGGCGTCGTCGAGCGCGGCCTCCACCTCGTCCATGATGTAGAACGGGCTCGGCCTCGCCTTGAAGATGGCGATGAGCAGTGCCACGGCGGCCAGCGACCGCTCGCCGCCCGACAGCAGCGACAGCCGCTCGATCTTCTTGCCCGCCGGTCGCACGGTCACCTCGATGCCGGTGGTCAGCAGGTCGTCGGGGTCGGTCAGCTGGAGCGACCCGCTGCCGCCGGGGAAGAGGATCGGGAACACCCGGTCGAACGCCGCCTGCGTGTCGTCGAAGGCGCTGCCGAAGATCGTCTGCATCGTCTGGTCGATCTCGTCGATGATCGTCAGGAGATCGGCGCGCGTGCGGGTCAGATCGGTCAGCTGATCGCTGAGGAACGCGTGACGCTGCTCGAGCGCCGCGAACTCCTCGAGGGCCAGCGGGTTGACCCGGCCCAGCCGGGCCAGCTTCCTCTCGGCGGCCGCGAGTCGGACCTCCTGCTCGGGTCGGTCGAACGCGGACGACGATCCGTCCGGCCCGGGCACGGGAACGTCGGGGCCGTACTCGGCGACCAGGACGTCCTCGACGAGACCGAGACCCGACGCCGCCCGCTCGAGCAGACCGGTGAGATGCAGGCGCTTCTCGTGGAGCTCCATCTCGAGACCGTGGACGCTCTCGGTGACGGTGTCGAGGCGGTCCCGGACGACCCGCGCCTCCCGGCGGAGACCGGCGAGCTCGTCGTTCCGCCCGGCCCGGGCGCGCTCGGCCTCGGCGAGCCCCTGGCGCGCCTCGTCGAGCGACCGGGCGACCGCGTCGACGGTGGGGGGCAGCGCGGACAGCACCGCCGACGTGGACGCCATCTGCCGCTGCCGGACGACGGCTCGTCGGGCCGTCCGCTCGGCCTCGAGGCGCTGCTCGTCGAGCTGCCGCTGCAGTGTCCCGGCCCGCGCCGTCTCGGCGCGCACGCGCTCCCGGACCGTCTCGAGCACGACCCGCCGCTCGACCTCGTCGGCCCGGGCGGCCTCGACCTCGTCGAGCAGGCCCTGCCGCGCCGACACGTCGAGCAGCGGGCGCGGGCGCGCGGCATGGGTCTCGTGCGCGGCCACGGCCGCCTCGACGACGACCGAGGCCTCGTCGGCCGACCGGGTCGCCACGCTCAGCGCTCCCCGCAGGCGCTCGACCTCGGCCTCGGCGGCGTCGGACCGGGCGCGCAGACGACCGAGACGCTGCTCGTGGTCGACGACCCGCGCCTCCTCGGTGGTCGCTCGACGTCCGGCCTCGGCGGCGGCGGCGCGCACCTCGGCGAGCCGACGCCGAGCCTCGTCGTGTTCGGGGACGAGCTCCGCGAGCGACGCCTCGACCGCGGCCAGGCCCTCGGCCGCGGCGTCGCGCTCGGCCGCGAGCTCGAGTCGCGAGCGCTCGGCACCGGAACCGCCGCGCAGCACGTAGTCGGTGAGGACCTCGCCCGACCGCGTGATGACCGTGACGGGCGCCGGGTGGTCCACCAGCGTCGCCCGAGCGGCTCGCGCGACGACCAGGTCGTCGGCGATGACGGTGCCCGCGAGCAGACCGAGGACGCCGGGAGGCGCGGTGACGACCGACATCGCCGTCACGACCCCGGTCGGGAGCACCGCGTCGAGAGCGACGACGCGTCTCTCGGGCTCGGCCACCACGACCTCGATCCGACCCAGCTCGGCTGCGGTCGCGTGGGCCAGGGCGTCGAACGCGGCGGTGGAGTCGTCGACGAGCACGGAGTCGACCAGGGTGCCGAGCGCTGCGGCGACCGCCGCCTCGAACCCGGGGCGCACCTGGACGTGATCGGCGAAGCGACCCCGAACGCCGTCCCGATCGGCCTGCAGCAGAGCCGCCCCGCCGTCGTCGCCGTCGAGCGCCATCGCGAGAGCCGCGCGCCGTGCCGCGAGCGCGTCGCGCTCCCGTTCGGCGACGTGCAGACGGTCGCGCAGCCCGTCGACGCGGAGGGTCAGGTCGGCGGCCTCGCGCTCGGCCTCGGCCTGCACCGCGCGGTGGTCGACGCCATCGCCCTCCGGCGCCTCGTCGTCGAGGGAGTCGAGCTCGGACCGTGCGGTGTCGCGCCGGGTCTCGGCGGCCGCGAGAGCGGCCTCGTGACGCAGACGCTCGCCGCGGACCGCCGCGAGCTCGGACCGCGCGAGGTCGAGAGCCGATCGCAGCCGACCGGCCTCGAGATCGTGCTTCGAGACGAGCGCGCTCTGAGCCGAGATCTCGTCGTCGAGCGCATCGAGGGCGCGGCGCGCCGTCGCGAGCCCGGCCCGGGCCCGCTCGACCGCGGCGGTGGCGGCGGCGACGTCGCCCTGCAGACGCTCCGCCTCGTCGCGCGCGTCGGCGACCATGCTCTCCGAGACGGTCGTGACGGCGGCCGGCTGCTCGGCCTGCTGGGCGAGAAGCTGCAGGCGCTGCCGGGCGAGACTCGCGAGACTGCGCAGCCGCTCGTGCACGGACTCCAGCTCGAACGCGACCCGCCGCGCCCGATCGACGTCGTCGCCGACCATGGCCTCCTCCAGACGCTGCTCGGCCGCACCGAGCTCGTCGAGCCTCGCGGTCAGCGTCCCGCGCTCGGCCCGGTGCTCGGCCTCGGTGCTCGACCGTGCCGACAGCACGCGGGTCAGCGCGACGACCTCGTCGGCGAGCAGGCGCGCGCGGGCGTCTCGGACGACAGCCGCGATGGTCTGCGCCTCGCGGGCGATCTCGGCCTGCCGGCCCAGGGGCTTCAGCTGCCGACGGATCTCGCCGGCGAGATCGCTCAGCCGGGTCAGGTTGGCCTGCATCGCATCGAGCTTGCGGAGGGTCTTCTCCTTGCGCCGGCGGTGCTTGAGGATCCCCGCGGCCTCCTCGATGAAGCCCCGCCGCTCCTCCGGGGTCGCCCGCAGCACCGCGTCGAGCTGCCCCTGCCCCACGATCACGTGCATCTCGCGGCCGAGACCCGAGTCGCTCAGGAGCTCCTGCACGTCGAGCAGGCGGCAGCCCTCGCCGTTGATCGCGTACTCGCTGCCGCCGTTGCGGAACAGCGTGCGGCTGATCGTCACCTCGGTGTAGTCGATCGGCAGGGCCCCGTCGGCGTTGTCGATCGTCAGCACGACCTGCGCGCGCCCCAGCGGGCCGCGGGTGGACGTGCCGGCGAAGATGACGTCCTCCATCTTGCCGCCGCGGAGGTTCTTGACCCCCTGCTCGCCCATCACCCACGCGAGGGCGTCGACGACGTTGCTCTTGCCCGAGCCGTTCGGCCCCACCACGCACGTGACGCCGGGCTCGAACGCGAACGTCGTCGGCGACGCGAACGACTTGAAGCCCTTGAGCGTGAGGCTCTTCAGGTGCATGCGCCGCGCCTCCTCGGGTCCTGTCTGCGGGGGTGACCTGCGCTCAAGACTAGGTGCGGGGAGAGCCGGGCACGCGTTGGCAGCGGGGGCAGAGGTGGCTCGATCTGTTCATGAACGCCTCGCGCACGATGGCGGTGCCGCAGCGGGGGCAGGGGCGCCCCTGCTGCCCGTACGCCGCGAGACTGTGCGCGAAGTAGCCGGACTGGCCGTTGACGTTGACGTACTGCGCGTCGAAGCTCGTGCCGCCCTCGCCGAGCGCCCTGAGCAGCACCGCACGCACCTCGGCGAGCAGCACCCGCGCCCGGGCCCTCGAGAACGACGCCGTCGGCTGCTCGGGGTGCACGCGCGCTGCCCAGAGGCTCTCGTCGGCGTAGATGTTGCCGACCCCGCTCAGCAGACCCTGATCGAGGAGGGCGCGCTTGACGCCGGTCCTCCGGGCGAGCAGACGGGTGATCACCCGGGCCTCGTCGAAGGCCGGGTCGAGCGGATCGCGGGCGATGTGCGAGACCTGCCGCGGCACCCGGATCGCCCAGGCGGGGGCGTCCGTCTGCCCGCCGGCGGCGGCGTGCTGCGCGGCGGCCTGCTGCACGGCGGCCTGCTGCACGGCGGCCTGCTGCCCGGCGACCTGCTGCACGGCGACCTGCTGCACGGCGGTCTGCTGCGCGGCGTCGGCTGCCTCCGACGAGGGCGAGCCGAGGAGGCGCGGCGCCGAGAAGCCCGCAGCTCGCCCGTCGAGGGTGGGCACCGTCTCGTCGAGCGCCATCGAGCCGAAGATGCGCTGATCGACGAATGCGAGACGGACGGGACCGAGCGCCGGGCTGTCGACGTCGAGGCGGATGCGCATGAGGCGGTCGGGCTCCGCGTCGCGGCTGCGGAGGAGCACCTGACCGCTCATGCCGAGATGCGCGACCAGGGCCAGCGGATGCTCGTGCGGAGCCGCCGGCTCGAAGGGGAACCAGAGGAACTTGCCTCGACGGACGGCCGCGTCGATCGTGCCCCCGACGAGCCGGTCGACGAAGTCGTCGGACGGGCCGTGATGCCGCTTCAGCGACCGGTGGTCGAGGACGTCGACGCCGGTGATCACCGCGCCCGCGACCACGGGCTGCAGTCCGGCGCGGACGACCTCGACCTCGGGGAGCTCGGGCACCGGTCAGAGACCGTCGGAGGGGCTGCTCAGCAGAGTCCACGACTCGAGCGCTGCGGCCATCTCGGCCTGCTTCTTGCTGCTGCCGACGCCGGTCGCCACGTCGTCTCCGCCGAGGCGGACCGTGGCATGGAAGCGCTTGTCGTGGTCGGGGCCGCTGTCGGTGACGTGATAGCTCGGCATCCCCCGGCCGAGGGCCGCCGCCAGCTCTTGCAGGCTGGTCTTCGGATCCATCGCCGCACCGAAGCGGTCCGGATCGTCGAGGAGGGGCGCGATCAGCCGGAGGACGAGGGCCGTCGCCGTGTCACCGCCGGCGTCGAGGTAGGTGGCGCCGATGATCGCCTCGACGGTATCGGCGAGGATCGACGGCTTGTCGCGACCGCCCGTGAGCTCCTCGCCCCGGCCGAGCCGGAGGTGGGCACCGAGACCGATCGCTCGGGCCGCCTCGGCGAGTGCCACCGTGCTGACGAGACTGGCGCGTCGCTTCGCGAGGTCGCCCTCGTCGAGATCGGGGTTCGCGGTGAACAGCATGACCGTCACGGCCTGCCCGAGGATGGAGTCGCCCAGGAACTCGAGACGCTCGTTGTTCGCGATGCCGCCGTGCTCGTACGCGAACGAACGGTGCGTCAGCGCGAGGTCGAGCAGCTCGGGGCGGATGTCGATGTCGAGGCGCGACAGCAGATCAGCCCGGTCGGCACGGAGGCTCGACACGGGCTGATCGGGAGTGGTCGTCATCTCGACACCGCCGAGGAGGACGTGATCACGAGGGGAGTGCTCAGACGTCGGCGACCTTGCGGCCCTTGTACTCCATGTACAGGGCGGTGCCGGCGCTGTCCTCGACGACCTTCGCACGGTGCGGGAGGCTGTAGGTGACCTTGCCGTTCTCGATGGTCTTGACGAGCTGAACGGGCGCGGCCTTCCACTGCGAGCGGCGGGCGTGCGTGTTCGAGCGTGACTGCTTCCTCTTGGGAACGGCCATGAGCATCTCTTCTCTCTTGCGGCTCCCCCGCAGGGGGCCTGGTCTGACTGGTGGGTGACGCGGTGGTGTGGTGCGACCCGGTCGGGCCGCCGGCCACCCCTACCGACGTGAGTCGGAGTCGGGCGAGCCCTCGGCAGGTGCCGATTCAGCCTGGAACCCCGTGAGAGCGGACCAACGGGGGTCGATGCTCTCGCGAGGCTGGTAGTCGTCGATGTCCTCGATCCGTTCACCCGTCACCGGGTCGAGTCCAGGACAATCCGGCCGACACACCGGCTGGAAGGGCAGTGACAGAACCACTGCGTCTCTGACCACAGGTTCAAGATCCACGTGGTCGTCGTGAACCTGATAGTCAAAAGCTTCGTCGATAGCGTACGCGAAAAGCTCGGCGAAATCGACTTCGACAGGCTCGGAGAGGGGTTTCAGGCACCGACTGCACTCGCCCGTGGCGGTACCGGACACGTGCGTCGACACGAGGATGCCGTCGTGCAGACCCTCGAGCCGCACGTCGAGACGCAGCGTGTCACCCGCGGCGACGGCGATCTGGCCCTCGCCGAGTCGCTCCGGGACGACGACGTCGAGGTTCCGCTCGCGCATCTCCCCCGGACGATGCATGAGGTCGTACACGGGGAGCGTGTAGGGGGTCTGGATGAAATGAGGCACGAGAGACGAGTTTACGCCGTCAGGCCGTTTCCCGCTGGGGAAGGCGCGATCAGCGACCTCGGCGCCAGCCGTGCCACGAGGCGCTCGCGCGACGTCGACGACGATCGGAGACCCGCGACGACGATCGCGGCGTCTGACCACGCGGACTCCCCCGCGGCCACCCCGCCGAAGCGCTCGGTCTGCAGGGCGGAGACGAGCCGGTCGAGGGCGAGCCGCGCCTCCTCGGCCCCCTGCCCTCGGGCGAGCCGCTCGGCGAGGGCACGGGCCGTCGCCGTCGGCGTGGCCCCGCGAGGCGGTGCGACGCCGAGATCGGCTCCGGTGTCGACGACCTCGCGCCAGGCGGCCAGACCGACGTCGGGCGGCGCGACGGACCGACGGCGACGACGGCGCCCGGCCCGGAGCCCCGAGGGGACGACGAGGACGAGCGCGAGGAGGGCGACCACGATGAGACCCGTCGCCTCGAGCCCGCGACCCGCCTGGCCGGAGGCGGACCCGGATGCCGACGGATCGGTCGCATCGGTCGTCGGAGTGGGCGTCGCGGACTCGGCGGGCGCGTCGTCGGCGGACGGCGTCGGGGTCGCGGCGTCGTCCGCCGAGGGCGCCGCGGTGGGCTCGACCCCCGTCGGCTGGAGGTAGGACTGCGGCCTGCCGAGCCCGACGGTCGGTTCGAACGGGACCCAGCCGAGGCCCTCGAAGTACAGCTCGGGCCAGGTGTGCAGATCGTCGCTGCTGACCCGGCGCTCGGCGTCGGCGCCGAAGCCGGTCGACTCGCCGGGCAGGAACCCCACGGCGACGCGCGACGGGATGCCGATCGTGCGGGCCATGACCGCCATCGACGACGCGAAGTGCACGCAGTAGCCGCTGCGCACCTGGAGGAACGTCTGCACGGCGTCGAGCCCGCTGCCGTCGTAGCCCTCGTCGACGGGGGTGTCCTCGGAGTAGACGAAGTCGCCGTCGCGGAAGAAGCTCTGCAGCGCCACGGCCGCGTCGAACGCGTTGGGCGTGTCGGCGGTGACCTCGGCCGCGAGGTCGACGACGCTCTGCGGGACCCCGTCGGTCGACAGGTACTCGGCCATCGCGGCGCCCTCGTCGGCGAGCGACGCGACGACCTGCTCGCGACTCGGATCGACGGGCGAGCTCTCGACGGTGTACTCGAGGCCCTGGGTCCCGGTCGAGGTGCTGCGGACCGTCACGCCGGACTCGACGACGACCCCCCACTCGTCGTCGACGCCCTCGACGCTCGTCGCCGGCACGGGCAGGGGCAGGTACGGGCTGCGCAGCGAACCCACATCGATCTCGGTGGTCACCTCGCGCCGGTCGGTGCCGTCGGCGATGCCGGGCGCGGCGGGGAGACTCTCGAGACTCGCCTCGGGATCGGGGTCGCCCTCGGCGGGGCTCCACGACCGACCGGAGAAGTCGACCAGGTCGACGAGCTTGAGGTAGTCCCCGTCGGCGTCCGACGACCGGTAGGTCAGCACCGTGACGGGGGCGCCTCGGCGCAGGTCGTCGCCGAGGTCGACGATCGGGTTGACGCCCGTCGCCAGCCCGAGACCGGACCCTCCCGAGCCGCTGAGCGGGGTCACCCCGCCGAGAGGCACGGTCGCAGTCAGCACACCGGCCACCGCCACGGCCGCGACGCCGCCGACGAGACCGCCGACGGTCGGACGACGCCCGGTCGCCAGAGCCAGCAGCACGAGGAAGAGCAGGACGGTCACGGCGACGGCGGGCCAGCTCGTGGTGACGCCGGGCACGAAGGCGGGGACGGCGAGCACCACGACGGCGACGATCCCCGAGAACGCCGGCAGCTGACCGACGGACGACACGAGGTCGATGATGATGGAGGCGGCCAGCACCGACACCAGGACGGTCGCGAGGACGCCGTCGGAGACGTCGAGCGGCGCCGATTCGGCCACGATCGCCGCCTCGGCCTGATCGGCGAGGTCGCGCACGCGCTGCAGCGTGGCCGAGGTGGGGATCACCCCGAGCACGGCCGTGCCGCCCGACACGAATGCGCAGGTCAGCGCGGACCCGGCCACCGCGCCGACGATCCAGGCGACCCACGAGGGCGCCCGGAGACGACGCGCCGCGAGGGAGACCCCCAGGACGGCGGCGGACACCGACGTCGCGGCGAGCCACCACCCGGCGCCGACGAAGAGAGGCTGGAGGCTGGCGAGGGCCGCGACGAAGACGAGCCAGGCGACGAGGGTCGGCTGCCACGTCCCGGCGGGGACCCTCACGACCGGGCGCCGCGGCGACGCGTCAGTCATGGAGCAGCCCCGCCCCGACGACGACGTCGGACACGGGATCGCCCGACGTCGCGGTCACGACCCGCCAGCCCGCCTCGCGGAGCGCGTCGGCGACGTCGTCGGGACCCAGACCGTCGTCCGCGCGCTCCCCGCCGACGGGCGACGTCTCTCGGAACCCGAGCGGCGGCGACACGACGAGGGCGACGGCCGACGAGCCGACGGCCCGCGAGCGGCCGAGCGCCTCGATCTCGGCGGTGCGGAGGCCCGAGACGACGGCCACGACGGGTTCGCGGGGCGCGGGAGGCGCCGCGACGACGCCGGCTCCCCCGGCCCGTAGATCGATCCGCCGGAGATCGTCCAGCGCGAGGTCGGCGAGCGCCTCGAGGTAGGCGGACGGGGAGTCGGGGTCGTGCCGGGCCAGCAGGTCGCCGGCGGGGGTCGTCACCTGCGTCACCGAACCGCTCCGACCGGATTCGACGCCGAGACTCGCGACGACCGAGACCGCCCACTCGAAGGCCTCGCTGGCGCTCCGTCCGTCGGGCCCCGGGTGCGAGTCGGACCAGCCGTCGGCCGCGACGGCCAGGACGAGCCGCGCGCTCGGCAGACCGTGCTGCTCCTCCTGCCGGACCATGAGCTCGTCGTGCCGGGCCGAGGCCTTCCAGTGCACCCGTCGCATGGGGTCGCCTCGTCGGTACTGCCGGGTCACGGGGTCGTCGTCCCCGCCGGCGAGGCTCTGCTCGCGCTGCCGCCGCGCACCGTCGCCGAGGGCGCGCGACTCGGCGCCTCCCCCGAGCTCGTGGACCTCGGGGACGACGATCAGCTCGGCCACGCCCGGTGCCACGACCCGGCGGCGGGCCACCCCGAACGACTCGATGAGGTCGACGTGCAGCGGGCCCACCCGGTGCCGACCCCGCGGCAGACCGTCGTGACGGAACACCGCCGAGGAGGCGCGGCCCGGCACGAGCGCGATGCCCACGGCCTCGGAGGGCCGGGTCCGGCGCCAGCCGACGTCGTCGCGGATCCCCATCGTCCCGGCGGCGCCGCCCGTGGCCGTCAGGGTGACGGTCTCGTCGACCGACCAGCCCGCCATGCCGCGGTCGGGCGAGAAGCGGCGGGTCACGACGAGCCGGGGCCGACGGAGGAGGAGCGAGACGAGCACGGCCACGACGAGGACGACCAGCGTGGTGCCGGCGAAGACCAGCGCCGGTGCCGGCAGGATCGTCCCCACGACGATCAGGGCGAGACCGGCCCCGACGACCGCTCCCCCGCGCAGGGTGGGTCGCGGGACTCCGCCGCGGGTCGGCGAGAGACGTCGCGCGGCCTCCGCACGCCGCGGCTCACTCGCCCGCGGAGCGGGTGGTGCCTGCGGGCCGTCGACCACGATCAGCGCGCGTCGCCGAGCGGGACGGGCGTCGACGCGACGACGTCGGCCACGACGTCGTAGGCGGCCGACACCGCGCCGGCGCCCGCCCGGCCGGCGAGGATGATGCGGTGTCCGAGCACGGGACCGCTCATCGCGTCGATGTCGTCGGGCACGACGAACTCGCGACCGCTGAGAGCCGCCCACGACTTCGCCGCCCGCATGAGCTGCAGCGTCGCCCGAGGGCTCGCGCCGAGTCGCACGTCGGGGTGGACCCGGGTGGCCTGCACGAGCGCCACGGCGTACCGCTCGACCGCCTCGGCGGTGTACACGGCGCGGACGGACGCGATCATCCGCCGCAGGTCGACGAGCGTGACGAGGGGCTTCAGGACGTCGAGGGGGCTGACGCGTTCGCGCTGCTGGACCATGCGCAGTTCGCTCTCGGCATCGGGGTAGCCGAGCGAGATCCGGGCCATGAACCGGTCGCGCTGCGCCTCCGGGAGCGAGTACGTGCCCTCCATCTCCACCGGGTTCTGCGTCGCGACGACGAGGAACGGATCGGGCAGGGGGTGGGTGATGCCGTCGACGGTGACCTGGCGCTCCTCCAGGCTCTCGAGCAGGGCCGACTGCGTCTTCGGCGATGCCCGGTTGATCTCGTCTCCGATGACGACGTTCGCGAACACCGGGCCGGGCTTGAACTCGAACCCGCCCGAGGGCCGGTCGAAGACGGACACGCCCGTGATGTCGCTCGGCAGCAGGTCGGGGGTGAACTGGATGCGCGTCACCGTCGCGTCGACGGCCTTGGCCAGAGCGCGCGCGAGCTGGGTCTTGCCGACGCCGGGGACGTCCTCGATGAGGAGGTGCCCCTCCGCGAGCAGGACGGTCAGGGCCGTGCCGATGGCGCCGTCCTTGCCGTCGATGACCGTGCCGATGGCCTCGAGGATCCCCCGGGCGCGCTGCTGCACCTCGGCGAGCGGCATGAGCCCGACGTCGTCGTGGGCGGCATCCGCCAGGTCGGCGGGTCGGCTGGTCGTGGTCATCGGCGTGCTCTCTGACGAAGGGGTGCGCGGGTGCTGCGGGGCGGGGCGTCGAGCGGTGTTCGGAGCGGTCGCCCCCGAGGAGGCGGTGCTCGGGCTGCCGCGTCGGCCTCAGGTGGTCTGGAGGTACTCCGCGACGACCCGCGGCACGTACGGCGACACGTCGCCGCCGAGCCCCGCGACCTGACGGACGAGCGAGCTGGAGACGTGGGCATGGGCGGGGTCGGGCAGCAGGAAGACCGTCTCGACGCCGGCCAGGCTCCGGTTCATGATCGCCATCGGCGTCTCGTAGGCGACGTCCACCTGCGATCGGATCCCCTTGACGAGGACGCTGGCGCCGACGTCGGTGCAGTAGTCGACGAGCAGCCCCATGCTCCAGCTGTGCACGCTGACGCTCTCGGGCAGCCCGGCGTCGCGGAGTGCGGCAGTCAGGAGCGAGACCCGCTGCGCCAAGGGCAGGAGCGCCGACTTGTCGGGGTTGTGGACGACGAGGACGTGGACCTCGTCGAAGATGTTGGCCGCCCGGGCGATCACGTCGACGTGACCGAGGGTGACCGGGTCGAACGACCCCGGGACGACGGCGATCCTGCTCATGGCCACACAGTAGCGGCCCGGCCCGGGAGGTTGGCCGAGCATCCGCCGGACGACGCCCGAGGGCTCAGTTCTTGCCCATGGCCTCGCGACCGCGGTCGTCGAGCCGCCTGGCGATGGCCGCGGCGAGGGCGGGGTGGTCGAGGAGGCGCGGGTCGGCGTCGAGCACCTCGGACGCGTGCTCGCGCGCCAGACCGATGAGGTCGCCGTCGCGCGCGACCCGGAGCAGACGGAGCGACGAGCGGCCGCCCGACTGGAGGTCGCCGAGGACGTCGCCCTCCCGCCGGAGGTCGAGGTCGACCTGGGCGAGCTCGAAGCCGTCGAGCGTCGAGGCCACCGCGTCGACGCGTTCGCGGGCGACGGTGTCGCTCGGGGCCGAGGTCACGAGCAGGCAGAGCCCGGCGTGCCCGCCACGACCCACCCGCCCCCTCAGCTGGTGGAGCTGCGAGACGCCGAACCGGTCGGCGTCGAGGACGACCATGGTCGAGGCGTTCGGGACGTCGACCCCGACCTCGATGACCGTGGTGGCGATGAGCATGTCGATCGCGCCCGCCGCGAAGCGCCGCATCACGTCGTCCTTCTCGTCGGACGACATGCGGCCGTGCAGGGGTTCGATGACGAGACCCTCGAGGACGGGCAGGGACGCCGTCAGGGCGAGGACCGCCTCGACGCTCGCCCGGGGCGGGGCCGCGGGTCGCTCGGCTCCGTCGGTCTCGGCGTCCGAGCCGGAGACGGGCTCCGCCTCGTCGCCCGGCTCGCTCGTCGCCGCGTCGATGGCGGGGCAGACGACGAAGACCTGACGGCCCGCCCGGATCTCCTCCGCCGACCGCTGCCAGACGCGGTCGACCCAGCCCGGGTGGTCGGCGAGCGGCACGACGAACGACTCGATGGGACGTCGGCCCTTCGGCAGCTCGGCGATGGTCGAGATGTCGAGGTCGCCGAAGACGGTCATGGCCACCGTGCGCGGGATCGGCGTCGCCGTGAGCACGAGGACGTGCGGCGGGGTCGCACCCTTCTTGCGCAGGGCCTCGCGCTGCTCGACGCCGAAGCGGTGCTGCTCGTCGACGACGACGAGACCGAGATCGAAGAACCCGACGGTCTCGCTGATCAGGGCGTGCGTGCCGACGACGATGTGCGCCTGACCGCTCACGATCGACAGCAGCGCCTTCTTGCGCTGGGCCGTGGTCATCTGCCCGGTCAGCAGCGTCGGCCGGAGTCGCGCGGCGAGATCGGGGCCGAGGGTGGCGGTGATCGACCGGAGATGCTGCGACGCCAGGACCTCGGTCGGGGCCAGGAGCGCCGACTGCCCCCCGCTCTCGGCGACGGCGAGCATGGCCCGCAGGGCGACGAGGGTCTTGCCCGAGCCGACCTCGCCCTGGACGAGCCGGTTCATCGGCACGTCGGCCTCGAGGTCGCGGGTGATCTCGTCGCCGACGAGCCGCTGATCGCCCGTCCGGTCGAACGGCAGCGCCGCGTCGAAGGCGGCCAGCATGCCGTCGGGGGCGGCCCGCCGCGGCGTCGCCGCCGAGCGCCGGACGAGCGCACGCTGCTGGAGCAGTGCGCTCTGCAGCACGAACGCCTCGTCGAAACGGAGGGCGTCTCGGGCCCTCAGATGGTCGCGGTCGGTCTCGGGGCGGTGGATGCGCTCGTACGCCTCGGCGACGGGCATCAGCTCGAGCTCGGCGCGTACGGACGCGGGCACGACGTCATCGATAGGAGGCAGGCCGTCGAGCAGCACCTCGACCGACTTCTGGACCTGCCACGAGGCGACGGACGCACTGGCCGGATAGATCGGGATCGGTTGACGCGCCCACTTCTGCGCCTCGGCGTCGCCCACCCCGGCGACGGCCTCGTGCGAGGCGTCGAAGAGCTCGTAGTCGGGATGAGCCAGCTGCCGCAGCCCGCGGTAGTCGCCCACCTTGCCCGCGAAGATGCCCCGGGCCCCGGGTACGAGGTCGCGGGCCCGCCACGCCTGGTTGAAGAACGTCAGGGTGAGGATGCCCTGCCCGTCGCCGATGCGGACCTCGAGGATCGACCCGCGTCGGGCCCGCATCGTGCGCTCTCGGACGTCGAGCACCTGGGCCACGATGGTGACCGCCTCGCCGAGGGGGAGCTGGTCGAGGGCCGTGAGCTCGCCCCGCCGCGCGTACCGGCGCGGGAAGTGCGTCAGCAGATCGCCGACCGTTCGCAGCCCGAACGCCTTCTGCAGAGCGGTCGCCGTGCGCCCGCCCAGGGCACCGGCGAGGGACGCGTCGAGGGGTGAGTCGGGCACGGACTCACGCTACCGCCCTCCCCCGACAGACGCTCCCGACCCGGGCGGCCGTCACAGGGTGTAGCGGTACCCCCCGGAGGCGCGGGTCTCCGCGGCGAGCGCCGCACCCCGTCGATCGTCGTCGACCTCGAGACCGCGCAGATGCCGTGACACCGCGCGCGCCGACTCCCGGCAGTAGTCGACGGCCAGGCGACGCTCGGCGTCCGAGTCGACCCGCCCCTCCTGCAGGGCCGTCGACGCGCGCGACAGGACCGCCGTCTGGGCGTAGATGCCGCTCGCCGCGTCCGCGAGGCGCTTCTGCACGAGCTGCTTCTCCTGGACCCTCTTGCCGTGGCGACGGAGGGCGCCCTCCGCACGCTCGCGCAGCCGCGAGACCTGCTCGCCGAGCTCGGCGGCCGGCTTGGCCAGCGAGGGATGCACGCCGACCGGCCGGTCGGGGCGGATCCTCCGCTGCACCCGCCCGGCCACGTAAGGCGCGAGCACGCCGAGGGCGCGGCCCGGGGCTCCGATGCTCAACGACGCCACGTCGGGCAGCTCGTCGCTGAGCGACTTGAGGCCGTTCAGCGCCACGAAGGCCCGCAGGACGTCGTTGGCGCCCTCGAAGATCGGGAAGATGCGGAAGTCCCGGAGCGCCTTCGCCAGCGGGTGGCCCTCCATGTACGCCTCGCCGCCGTGCAGCTGGACCGCGCGGTTCAGCGCGTACCACCCGGTGTCGCTGGCGGCGACCTTCGTCATGGCCGACTCGAGGGCGAAGTCGGTGTCGCCGCGGTCGACGAGACCCGTGGTGAGATACGACATCGACTCGACGCCGTAGATCTGGCGCGTCATCCAGGCGAGCTTGTCGCCGACCATCTCGAAGTCCGCGAGCGGTCTGCCGAACTGACGACGCGCCTCCGTGTGCTCGAGGCTCAGCTCGAGGAACCTCTTCATGCCGCCCGCGATGGCCGTCCCCATCGACATGCGCCCGTTGTTGAGCGTGTTGACCGCGATGCGGAAGCCGTCGCCGGGCTCGCCGAGCAGGTTCTCGGCCGGCACGCGGACGTCGGTGAACCGGACGCGCTGCAGGCGATTGGCCTTGAGGCCGTGCGTCTCGAACCGCGGCCCCGTGCTGAGCCCGTCCATCCCCTTCTCGACGATCAGCGCGACGTGCCCCAGGTCGCTCTGCGCGAAGACCGTCAGCACGTCGCCGTCGCCGTTGCCGATCCAGCGCTTCTCGCCGTTCAGCAGCCAGCTGCCGTCGCTCTGCCGCTCCGCCCGGGTCTCGAGCGCGTAGGCGTCGCTGCCCACGTTGGGCTCCGTCAGGACGAAGGCGGCGAGCTTCCGACCGCTGGCCAGGTCGGGCAGCCAGCGGGCCTTCTGATCGTCGGTGCCGAAGAGGTGGAGGGGCTTCGTGCCGATGGACTGGTGGACGCCCATGACCGTGGCGAGCGTGCCGTCGACTCGACCGAACTCCTCGTAGACCCGGCAGTACGCGCTCTGTCCGAGACCCAGCCCGCCGTACTCCTCCGAGACGAACAGGCCCATGAGCCCGCGCTCGCCGAGCTCGCGGACGAGATCGTCGCCGATCCACCCGTCGCGTTCCGCCTTCAAGGGGTCGTAGCCGGACAGGACCTCGCGCGCCGAGGCCGAGATCGTCTCGACCTTCTTCTTCTCGTCGGCGGACATCTGCGGATAGGGCAGGACGAGCTCCGAGGCGATGCGCCCCGCGAACATCGACTTGGTGAAGGAGGGACGGATGGTCCGATCGACGCTGGTCATGCTCAGGGATGCTGCTCGACTCGACGGGACGCGCCAAGTCGCTTGTGCGACATCCACGAAGACGGGCGTGGCACCGCGCGACCGACTTGTCGGGTTGCGCGAAGCCGGCCCCGACGACCTGGCAAGGTTGTCCCCATGTCCCGCATCATCTCCGGCTTCGCCGACAACCTCACGCTCGTCGTCCCGAAGGTCGGCACGAGGCCTACGAGTGACCGCGTGCGGGAGGCCCTCTTCTCGTCGCTCGACGCCCGCGACGAGATCCGAGGGCGAGCCGTGCTCGACCTCTACGCCGGGACGGGCGGGCTGGGGCTCGAGGCGGCCTCGCGCGGGGCCGCGTCGGTCACGCTCGTCGAGAAGTCACCCGCCGCCGCCAAGGTGCTGCGCCGGAACGCCGACGCGGTGCTCGCACGGGCGCCGAAGCCGCCCCGAGGCGCGCCGCCGCGCGTCGACCTCGTGGTGCAGTCGGTGCGGTCGTTCCTCACCGGCTCGGGCGCCCTCGTCGACCTGGTCTTCTTCGACCCGCCGTACGAGCTCACGACGGACGAGCTGGCCGACGATCTGTCGGCTCTCGTCCCGCTCCTCGCACCCGAGGCCCTCGTGGTCGTCGAGCGGGCGAGCCGCGACGGCGCGCCCCGCTGGCCCGACGGACTGAGCCTCGACGTCAAGAAGCAGTACGGCGACACGACCGTCTGGTTCGCCGTCCGCGACTGACCCGCGAGAGGCCGTCCGGGGCGACGGACGGCGTCAGCCGCGGTCTCCGGACCACCGGCGGTACGGGTCCCAGCCCCCGGTCGCACCGGGATCGACACCGTCGACCGTGACCGGCGGCGAGCCCGGATCGGCTGCGCGGACCGTTCCGATCGCGCGGAATCCTCCCGGCAGGAGGGAGTCCGGCGGGAACGTCGCGAACAGCGAGTGATCCTCGCCGCCGGAGAGGGCGGCCGTCGGGTCGGCGCCGAGCGACCCGGAGTCGAGGTCGATCACGACGCCGCTCGCCCGGGCCACCCGACCCGCGTCGAGGGCCAGACCGTCGGACAGATCGAGCATCGCGGTCGCACCGGCCCGCGCGGCCAGGGGTCCGTCGGCCACGGGCGGGGTGGGCGCCAGCTGCCAGCCGACATCGGGATCGCGTCCGCGCAGACCCGCTGCGGCCACCGCGTCGGGCGCGCCGTCGTGATCGACGCCGAGGCGGAACAGGAGCGCCAGCCCCCGAGCCGCCCGTCCGAGCGGACCCGAGACGGCCACGACGTCACCCGCGGACGCCCCGTCGCGGGTGACGGGACGACGCCCTTCGAGATCGCCGAAGGCCGTCACGGCGATCGTCAGCGTCGCCGAGACCGACAGATCGCCGCCGACCACGCCGCAGCCCGGCGCCATCACGGCGCACGCGTCGCGCAGCCCGTCGGCCAGGGCCTCGAGGTCGGCCACCGGGGTCTCCCCCGGCACCGCGAGCGCGACGACGAGCGCCGTCGGCACCGCTCCCATCGCGGCGACGTCGGCGAGGTTCGAGGCGGCGGCCTTCCAGCCGAGGTCGTACGGCGACGACCAGGCCAGACGGAAGTCGGGGCCGTGCACCATCAGATCCGTCGTCACGACGAAGCGGCCGTCGGGCGCCGACACGACGGCGGCGTCGTCGCCCGGTCCGAGGTCCGTGCGCGAGCCTCGGGGCAGTCGGGGCAGGATGCGCGCGAGCGTCTCGAGCTCACCGGCCCCCTGCACCGTCACGGGTGGTTCGACGTCGACCGACGTGGCGGGGTGCTCCATGGAGACGACGGTAGCCTGAACAGCGTGCCCAGCCCGACCAGGCGACCCCGTCGCCGCCTCCTCAGCCTGCTCGCCGCCGGCGCCGTGGTCGTACCCGCGCTCGCCGGCTGCACGGCCGCCGTGCCCCTGACCGCCGCGGCCGACGCGAACGACCCGGCCTGCGCCCAGGTGACGGTGCACCTCCCCGAGAAGGTCGGCCCCGAGAGCGCGCCCTACGAGCGCCGTGAGACCGACGCCCAGGCCACCGGTGCGTGGGGCACGCCGAGTCAGGTGCTGCTGCGATGCGGCGTCGAGGCTCCCGCCGTCTCGGATCTGCCGTGCTACCCGGTCAGCGGCGTCGACTGGCTCGCCGACCAGGATTCCGACGACCCGGACACCTACGTCTTCACGACCTACGGGCGGACCCCCGCCGTCCAGGTCGTCGTCACGGCCGAGGCGGGCAGCAGCGCGCTGTTCGACCTGGCGGACGCGGTGGGGTACCTGCCGAACGACGGCCGCGGCTGCGTCGGCGTCGAGGACCTCCCCGGCACCGAGGCGACGCCGGCCCCCTGAGTCGGCCCGCGCCTCCTCGGCTCCGGTCTCGGCTGCGCTCTCAGCGCTCGGTCTCGAGGCCCAGTTCGATCAGCTCGGTGATGAGCTCGCGGTAGCTGAGGCCGCTGGCGAGCCAGCAGGCCGGGAACATCGAGATGGGCGTGAAGCCGGGCATCGTGTTGATCTCGTTGATCACCCAGCCGTCGTCGGTCAGGAAGAAGTCGACCCGCGACAGGCCCGTGCCGTCGACGGCCTCGAAGGCGAGAGCGGCGAGGCGCTGCATCTCGGCCAGGTCGTCTGCCGCGAGCTCGGCCGGGCAGACGAGGTCGGCGCCCGGCGCACCGAGGTACTTGGACTCGAAGTCGTAGAAGGTCTCGCCGCCGAGGACGATCTCGCCGCCCACGGACGTGCGCGGAGCACCCCCGTCGCGGCCGCCGAGCACGGCGCACTCGATCTCGCGGCCGACGACCGCGGCCTCGACGAGCACCTTGCCGTCTTCTGCCAGACCGACCTCCATCGCGGCGGCGAGACCGGCCTCGGAGTCGACCCGGGACACCCCGACGCTCGACCCCGCACGCGCGGGCTTGACGAACACCGGGAAGCCGAGATCGGCGACGTCGGCCGTCACCTGGGCGGGGTCGTCCTGCCAGGCCCGCCGGCGGACGGTGCGCCACGGGGCCACGGCGATGCCGGCCGCCTGGAGCACCGTCTTGGTGAAGTGCTTGTCCATGCCCACCGAGGAGGCGAGCAGACCGGCCCCGACGTACGGCAGGCCCACGAGCTCGAGGAGGCCCTGGACGGTGCCGTCCTCGCCGAACCGGCCGTGGAGGATCGGGAACACGACATCGACCGCGCCGAGCAGGCGCACGCTGCCGTCGGGTTCGACGACCGAGAGCTCGCGACTCGAGGTCGACTCCGGCCAGTGCACCCGCGTGCCGTTGTCGACGACGCCCGGGAGGGAGTCGGCGGAGAGCGAGAAGGCCCCGGCGTCGTCGGGCTGCAGGGTGAAGGCGCCGTCCCGGGTGATGCCGACGGGGACGACGTCGTACCGATCACGGTCGATCGCGGACAGCACGCCGCCGGCGGTCGCGCAGCTGATGGCGTGCTCGCTCGACCGCCCGCCGAAGAGGACGACGACGGTCTGCTTGTGCCCGGCGGGGGCTGAGACGGCCGTCGTGGCCCCGGTCTCTGCGGGGCTCGTCGGATCGATGCTCATCGGGGTCCCTCTCGGGTGGTCGGCGGGCGCGGGCCCCGGCGTCGCGCCGCACCGGGGGCGCGCCGTCGACCGGAGGTCACTCGCCCTGGGGCTCGCTGGTCTCGGTGAGGTGCGGAGCGATGTTCCGCGGGTCAAGCGTACCGGCGAGCACCTCGGCCACCTGCTGCACGATGGGCATGTCGACGCCGCGGCTGCGGGCGAGCTCGAGGATGGGCGCGACCGACGCGAGGCCCTCGGCGGTCTGGTTCATCTGACGGACGACGTCGCCGAACGCGTACCCCTGCCCCAGGAGGCGTCCCGCCGTGTTGTTGCGCGACAGCGGGGACTCGCAGGTGGCGATGAGGTCGCCGAGCCCGGCGAGCCCGGCGAGCGTCTCGGCCTTGGCCCCGAACGAGACGGCGAAGGCCGTCATCTCGGCCAACCCGCGGGTGATGATCGAGGCCTTGGTGTTCTCTCCGTAGCCGACCCCGTCGACGATGCCGATGGCGACCGCGATGAGGTTCTTGAGCACTCCCCCGAACTCCGTGCCGATGACGTCGGTGTTGACGAACGAGCGGAAGTACGGGTTGGTGGCCGTGGCCGCCACGAGGGTCGCGGTCTCGAGGCTGTGCGACGACACCACGGCCGCCGTCGGCTGCCTCTTGGCGATCTCGAGGGCGAGGTTCGGGCCGGACGCGACGGCGATGAGGGACCTGTCGACGTCGAGCTCGCTCTCGATCACCTGGCTCATCCGGAGACCGGTCGCCTTCTCGACGCCCTTCATGAGGCTGACGACGGGGACGCCGTGCGGGACGAGCGAGCGGATGGCCGTGAGGTTGTCGCGCAGCGTCTGACTCGGGACCGAGAGGTAGACCTGCTCGGCGCCGTCGAGGGCGGTCGCGACGTCGGACGACGCCACGAGCGTGCGGGGGAGGTTGATGCCCGGCAGGTAGTCCGTGTTGCGCTTGCTCTCGGTGATCTCGCGAGCAACCTCGGGCCGCCGCGCCCAGAGCGTGACGTCGGCGCCGCCCTCCGCCAGGACCTTGGCGAAGGTGGTGCCCCAGCTGCCCGACCCGAGCACGGCGACCCGGCGCGGGACGGACTCGCGCATGACGATCGAGATCGCCTCGGTCGTCACGGCGCCCTCCCCGAGGGCCTCGATGGCGCCTTCGCGCGATTCCGAGCTACTCAAAGCTGCCTGTCTCCCTCTGCTCGTTCTTGGACGGGTTCCATCGTTGGGCGGGCGCCTCCTCGTGGCGGATCCGCTCGAGGAGGGCGGTGATCGACTCCATGACGAGCGCCGTGGCCTCGGTCATGGACGCCTGATCGAGGGGCCTGTCGCGGTACGGCGAGAGGTCGACGGGATCGCCGACGATCACGGTGATGCGCTTCCGGGGGAACGGCCTGAGCTTCGACGAGTACCGCCCCATGAGCTCCTGGCTGCCCCAGTGGGCGACGGGGATGATCGGCACGCCGGCCGCCAGCGCCAGTCGCACCGCACCGCTCTTGCCCTTCATGGGCCAGAGGTCGGGATCGCGGGTCAGGGTGCCCTCGGGGTAGACGATGACGCCGCCGCCGACGGCCGTCAGCCGGCCGGCGGCGCCCAACGGATCGCTGTCATGGGTGCGCCCCGCGCGCTCGACGGGGATGTGACCCATGGCGTGCATCAGCCGGCCGAAGATCGGCACCCGGAAGAGAGAGGCCTTCGCCATGAACCGGGGCAGACGACCGAAGCGCCACATCACGCGGCCGACCACGACGGGGTCGATGTTGGTGATGTGGTTCGGCGTCAGCACGAACGAGCCCGACGCGGGCAGCTTGTGCCCGTCGACGACGTCGATCTTGGCCATCAGGTCGAACAGCGGCGCCGCCGGAGTCGCGAGGACCCGGAGGACCGCGCCCTTCTCTCGGCGGCGCTCACCCGGGCCGACCGGGACGACGGGGGCGTCGGGGTCGCCGTGGGGTGCCACGCGGGGATCAGCCCTTGAAGTCGAAGTCGGCGCCCAGCTTGCGGAGCTTCGCGATGAAGTGCTCGTAACCGCGACTGATGATGCCGACGTTGCTGATCTTCGACTCGCCCTCGGCGGTCAGCGCGGCGATCAGGTGGCTGAAGCCGCCCCGCAGATCGGGGACGCGGATGTCGGCCCCGTGCAGCGCCGTCGGGCCGTTGATGACCGCGGCCTGCTCGAACTCACGACGGGCGACGCGTCGGTCGTGACCGGGGAGTCCGTCTTTGTGCACCGTGATGTCGGCGCCCATGTCGTTGAGCGCCTCGGTGAACTGGAAGCGGTTCTCGTAGACGGTCTCGTGCACGATCGACGTGCCCTGCGCCTGCGTGAGGGC
The DNA here is from genome assembly GCF_001422285.1 of Frigoribacterium sp. Leaf263. GTDB lineage: Bacteria > Actinomycetota > Actinomycetes > Actinomycetales > Microbacteriaceae > Frigoribacterium. The sequence continues at coordinate 332,248 of NZ_LMMO01000003.1, read as the reverse complement.
CACGATGAGCGGCTGCTGCCAGTCGGTCATGAAGCCGGGGTGGACGTCGGTCTCGACGACGACCGGCTTGAGGTCGCCACCGGGGTGGAAGAAGCGGATGCCGTCCTCGTGGACGTCGAAGTCGCCGCCGACCTTGCGGAAGACGTTGAGGAACGTCATCAGGTCCTTCTGGTCGGCGCCCTCGACGAAGATGTCGCCCTTGGTGGCCAGGGCCGCGGCGGCCCAGCTGGCGGCCTCGTTGCGGTCGTTGATCGCGCGGTGCGTGTACCCGCGGAGCTTCTCGACGCCCTCGATGAAGATCACGCGGTTCGGCTCGACGGAGACGATCGCGCCCATCTTCTGGAGGATGGCGATGAGGTCCATGATCTCGGGCTCGATGGCCGCGTTGCGCAGCTCGGTCACGCCGGTCGCGAGGACCGCCGTGAGCAGGACCTGCTCGGTCGCCCCGACGCTCGGGTAGGGCAGCTCGATGTTCGCACCGGCGAGACCGTTCGGCGCGGTGAGGTGGATGCCGTTGTACGACTTGTCGACGACGGCGCCGAAGGCGCGGAGGGCGTCGAGGTGGAAGTCGATCGGGCGGTCGCCGATGCGGCACCCTCCGAGATCGGGGATGAAGGCCTCGCCGAGGCGGTGCAGCAGCGGGCCGCAGAAGAGGATCGGGATGCGGCTCGAGCCGGCATGCGCGTCGATCTCGGCGAAGTGGGCCGACTCGACGTTCGACGGGTCGAGGATCATCTCGCCGCGAGCGGGGTCGGTGATGCGGACGCCGTGGACGGAGAGCAGCCCGCGGACGACGTTGACGTCGCTGATGTCGGGCACATCGCGCAGGATGCTCGGAGTATCGCCCAGGAGGGCCGCGACCATGGCCTTGGTCGCCAGGTTCTTGGCGCCGCGCACCTCGATGCGACCGATCAGCGGCTTGCCGCCGCGGATGACGATCTCGTCGGACTTGAGGCCCACACGGGCCCCGGCTGCTGCTGCGTCTTGGATGAGCGAGTTCACTTACTTCACCGGCAATGTCTTCGGGCGCCAGGCGGCGCGGCGGGATTCGAATTCTGTGATGGCCGCTTCGTCGCGGAGGGTCAGGCCGATGTCGTCCAGGCCTTCGAGGAGTCGCCACTTAGTGTAAGCATCGACCTCGAACGGGACTGACAGGTCGCCGAGCGTGGCGCGTTGCGACGCGAGGTCGACCGTGATCTCGACCCCGGGCGAGGCCTCGACCGCGGCCCACAGGCGCTCGATGTCGTCTTCGGCGACCATGGCGGCGAGGAGCCCCTGCTTGCCCGAGTTGCCGCGGAAGATGTCACCGAAGCGGGCGCTCAGGACGACGTCGAAGCCGAAGTCGCGGAGGGCCCAGACGGCGTGCTCGCGGCTCGAGCCCGTGCCGAAGTCCGGCCCGGCGATCAGGACGCGGGCGCCCTGGTACTCGGGTCGGTTGAGGACGAAGTCGGGGTCTTGACGGGCGGAGAAGAACAGGGCGTCTTCGAATCCCGTCTTCGTCACCCGCTTGAGGAACTCGGCCGGGATGATCTGGTCGGTGTCGACGTTCGACCGCTTCAGCGGCGCCGCCACCCCGGTGACGGTGGTGAACTTCTCCATCAGAGCGCGCCTCCTGCGGGGGTGCCGGTCAGGCGTTCGGCGAGGGCGTCGCCGATCGGGGTGTCGGAGGCGAGATCCCACGGGGACGACAGCGTGCCGCGGACGGCGGTCGCCGCCGCGACGAGCGGCGAGACCAGGTGGGTGCGACCGCCCTTGCCCTGCCGCCCCTCGAAGTTGCGGTTCGAGGTCGACGCGCAGCGCTCGCCCGGGGCCAGCTGGTCGGGGTTCATGCCGAGGCACATCGAGCAGCCGGCGAATCGCCACTCGGCCCCGAAGTCGGTGAACACCTTGTCGAGACCCTCGGCCTCGGCCTCGAGCCGCACCCGCGCGGACCCCGGCACCACCATCACCCGCACGCCCTCGGCCTTCGTGCGCCCGCGGATGATCGAGGCGAAGGCGCGCAGGTCCTCGATGCGGCTGTTCGTGCACGACCCCATGAAGACGGCGTCGACGGCGATGTCCTTCATGGCCGTGCCGGCCTCGAGGGCCATGTACTCGAGGGCCCGCGATGCCGCGGCGCGCTCGTTCGGGTCGACGATCGCCGCCGGGTCGGGCACGGAGTCGCTCAGCGAGACGCCCTGACCCGGGTTCGTGCCCCAGGTGACGAACGGCTCGAGCTCGTCGGCGTCGAGGAAGATCTCGGCGTCGAAGACGGCGTCGTCGTCGGTCGGGAGGGTGTCCCAGTAGGCCACCGCGTCGTCCCAGTCGGCCCCCTCGGGGGCGTGCTGGCGACCCCGGAGGTAGTCGTAGGTGGTCTGGTCGGGGGCGACCATGCCCGCGCGGGCGCCGGCCTCGATGGACATGTTGCAGATCGTCATCCGCCCCTCCATCGAGAGGGAGCGGATCGCGCTGCCGCGGTACTCGAGCACGTAGCCCTGACCGCCGCCCGTGCCGATCTGGGCGATGACGGCCAGGATGATGTCCTTCGCCGTGACACCGGGCCGGAGGGTGCCCTCGACCGTCACCGCCATCGTCTTGAAGGGCTTGAGGGGCAGGGTCTGCGTCGCCATGACGTGCTCGACCTCGCTCGTGCCGATGCCGAACGCCATGGCGCCGAAGGCCCCGTGCGTCGAGGTGTGCGAGTCGCCGCAGACCACGGTGATGCCGGGCATCGTCAGGCCCAGCTGCGGGCCGACGACGTGGACGATGCCCTGCTCGGCATCGCCGAGAGGGTGCAGACGCACGCCGAACTCGGCCGTGTTGCGGCGCAGGGTCTCGATCTGCGTGCGGCTGGTCAGATCGGCGATCGGCCGGTCGATCGCCAGCGTGGGCGTGTTGTGGTCTTCGGTCGCGATCGTCAGATCGGTGCGACGCAGCGGCCGCCCGGCCTGACGGAGGCCGTCGAAGGCCTGCGGGCTCGTGACCTCGTGGACGAGGTGGAGATCGATGTAGAGAAGGTCGGGGGCGCCGTCTTCGCCCTTGACGACCACGTGGTCGTCCCATACTTTCTCGGCCAGCGTTCTACCCACGGGCCCACCTCTCTCGATGTCTGCTGCTCGGATGATCGTCGAAGTCTACGCCAGCGTCGGGCGCGGGTCCTCGGTCTCGGGGGGCAACGCGCGGGGCCGGTCCGCCCATTCCCGGCGGACGGGCGAGCACCGACGCGGCCGGCTCCGAATACCATGACGGCAGTCGTCGGACGCACCGGCGGTGCCGCTCGACGAGGAGGTCGACCCGCTCGTGTCCGACCCCCTGCCCGTCCCCGCGCGCGACCCGGCGCGACGGCTGCGCGCCGTCCGCGGTCGACGCGCTCCGCGCCTCCTCGGGGGCTACCTGGCGCTGCTCGTCGCCACGGCCATCGTGCTGGTCGCGGGGTGGGCGGCCGACCCCGAGTACGGCGCGGAGCCGCCGTGGCGCGGACTCGTCGTCGACGACCTGCGCTCGGCGCCGGGCGAGACCCTCTGGTCGCTCGACCTCGCGGCGCTGCTGGCCCCCGAGGCGCCCGCGCACTGCGTGCACCTCTGGCCGTCCCCCGCCGAGTCCGGTCTCGTCGCCGTCACCACCTCGATCGACCTCGACCTCGAAGCCGACGTGGACCTCCGCGCCGACGATCTCGCGGAGGCCGCCGAGTGCCGCACCGCCGCGTTCGCCCACGACACGAGCCGCGTCGCCCTCGTCGACGTCCGGACGGGACTCGCCCTCTGGGTGCACGACCTCGTCGAGGACGTCCCCGACGCCGACCCGACGAGCATCCCGTCGGCCCAGGTGGTGCCGGCGGCGGGCCGCGTGCTCGTGCAGACGCAGTCCGACCGGGGGCTCGTCCAGGCGGCGCTGGCGCTCGACGACGGACGCCACCTCGAGACCGCCCGCGAACGCCGCGACCTGCCGAGCGTCAGCGTCGCCACGCTCGGCCGCCTCCAGCTGCGCTCGGCGGCGGCCGCGGTCGGCGACCCCGACGCCTACGCGCTCGTCGACGCCGCCGCGCTGACCGTGCCGGTCTGGCGCGGGTCGGCGGATCGGGGCCGCACCCCCCTGCTGGTGCCCGGCGCCCTCGTCGTGCCCATCGAGGGACGCTCGATCAGGGTCGACGGGCGCACCGGCGAGATGACGCCGTACCGATCGAGTCCCGATCTGGTGGCGGCCGGCTCACCGGCACCGGGCGGCGACGACGATCTGTTCGCCGTGCGCTCCGGCCCGGGCGGCCGCGTCGTCTCGGCGCTCGACCGCGACGGCGCCGCCCGATGGGCGCGCCCCCTCGACGCCCGCTCGATCGCCGCGACGCGCGGGTGCCTGCTCGTGACCTCCGACGACGACACGACGACGTGCCTGCGGCCCTCCGACGGCACGACGCGCTGGTCCGTCGACGGTGCGGCCACGACGGCCCGCGGGGTGCCCGGCCAGGTGTCCGACGACGTCTACGGCATCGCCCGTCGCGACGGTCGACCGCGGCTCACGGCGCTCGACGGCCTCACCGGGCGGTCGGTGTTCGACGTGCCCGCGGGTGATCTCGAGACGGTCGTGGCGGCCTCGCGCACCGTCGTCTACCTGGCGATGGGCTCCTCGCCGCAGAGCAGGGCCGTGGCCGCCCACGACGCCGCCTCGGGGCGCCCGCTCTGGACGCTCCGTTCGGCCGGCAGCGTCTCGTTCTGGGGCGGGGCGCTCGTCGAGGTCGACGGGGTGGGCGTCGCTCGACGGCTCGGCGGCGGTCAGCGGATCGGGGCGACCTCATGATCCGGCCGCCCGACCGGCGAGCCGAGGAGGCGCGCGCCGGCGCCCGACGGACGTCCCGTCGACCGAGCGGTCGCCTCCGTTCGCGCTGGCACCGCGCCTCCTCGGCCCGCCGCATCGCGACCGCCTACCTCGTCGGCGTGATCGTCACCGTCGTCGTGATCGTCGCGCTCGTGCCCGGGCAGCCGCGGTACGGGGCGGACCCGCCGTGGCGCGGCGTCGCGGTGGACGACCTGCGGGAGGCCCCGACGGCCACCGGCTGGTCGATCGACCTCGGTGCCGCGCTCGCGCCCGGGACGCCGGCGGAGTGCCTGCGGTTCCGGGACGAGCCGATCGACGATCGTCGGGTGCTGCTGCGCGCGGCCGGCGCGTGGACCTACGGCTTCGCCAACGACGGCGACTGCGGCGGGGCCACGGCGGGCGTGGGCACTCGACTGGCGTCGTTCGACACCGACCTCGGGCGCGTGCTGTGGGTGTACGACGTGGCCGACGACCTCCAGGCGCTCGGGCTGCGGGGCCCGGTGGAGCTCGCGTCGGCCACGGTCGTCGACGACGCCCGCATCGTCGTGGTGCGGGCCCGGGCGGGCGGCCAGACGGTCCTCGTCACCCTCGACGCGACCACCGGTGAGCTGAGGCAGCGGACGGCGCCGGTGACGACGGTCGACTCGGAGCAGTTCCAGACGGCGGGCCGGACGGTGATGACCGGCGGGCAGACGGCCGAGGGCGCGACGTTCGCGTTCCAGCTGCGCGACGTCCGCGATCTCGACCTCGTGCTCTGGGCCGGCCCCGGGAGTCTCGAGGGCCAGGCCCTCGCTCTGCCGGACCGCCTCGTGGTCGCCCGCCCGGGAGGCACGGTACAGGTCGGACTCGACGGTCGCGAGACCCCGTGGCGCGGGGACCTCGCCGCGCTCGGGGGCTACGTCGCCCGCCCGGACTCGATCGTGGGGCCGGTCCGCGGCGTCGACCGGGGCTTCGCCGCCGTCGACTTCGACGGACGGCCGCTCTGGAGCTCCACCCCGGCGGCGTCGGGCTCGTACTCGACGTCGCGGACGTGCCTCACCGTCACCGATCTGAGCGACGACCAGCTCAGCTGCGTCGACTGGAGCACCGGGGAGGTGCGGTGGTCGAGGCCGGCGGACGGGGCCTCGAGCGCCGACGGGCTGCCCGGGCAGACCGACGACACGGTGTACGCCACCGTCACCGCACCCGGCGCCGGCCCGCAGTCGGTCGTCGCCCTCGACGGCGAGACCGGGGCCGCCCGCGCGACCATCGCCCTGCCGGACGGCGCGGTGGTGGTCGCCGCGTCGCGCACCGTCGGGTACGCCCTCGCCTTCGGCAGCTCGGGCGGGCGCTCGACCCTCGTCGGGTTCGACCTCGCGACGGGCGAGACGCTGTGGTCGTTCGCGGGTCAGCTGCAGATCGGCACCTGGGCCGGGCGCTTCGTCGAGGTCGACGTGGACGGGGTGGCCCGTCTGCTGGAGGGGACGGCCCGGAACGTCGTGCCCTCGCGGTGACGGACCGAGCGGGCGGCGGTTCTCGGGGGTGCCGGGTGCCGGTGCCGGGTGCCGGCGGCCCGCAGGCGCGGGGAGACGACGAAACCCGCTCAGCCGGAGCTGAGCGGGTTTCGTGGTTGTGACCCCAACGGGATTCGAACCCGTGTTACCGCCGTGAGAGGGCGACGTACTAGGCCGCTATACGATGGGGCCGTATTTGCAACTCGTCGAGTATGCCACAGCTGTCGAGCGCCGCACAAATCGAGCCGACGGCGCGGCGCGAGCCTGAGGCCCCCACGGGGGTGTCCCGTCAGGCACACCCTCGCAGCATCTCGTCCGGGTACACCGACGACTGACGACTCGCCCGCGACGAGCGGCTCGGCGAAGGGTGTCACATCAGTGCCTCCCTCAGGACTCCCGTCCGGGGTTTCGTGGCATCCAGGCGATGACGACATCGTCGAGCACGCACCAGGCAGGAGAAGAGTGATGGCAGACCAGCCCAAGCAGGTCGGGGGCGGACGGAACGTGTTCGGGGACTTCGCCCCGAAGCTCGCCGCCCTCACCGACGACGTCCTCTTCGAGGACGTCTGGAACCGCGCGGAACTGTCCGCACGCGACCGCAGCCTGATCACCGCCGGCGTCGGCCGCTTCGGCACCCGCGACGGTCGGATCATCGACGTCCACCCCGGTCAGACGATCTACACCCCGCCCGGCCAGGAGCACTTCCATGCCGCCGCCCCCGGCGTCTTCATGGAGCACATCGCGATGCTCGAGAACGGCGACGACCCGGCCAGCACCACCACCTGGCTCGAGCACATCACCGACGACGACTTCGCGGGCAGATGAGAAGTGCAGACACGGGCCTGCCGCTCCGTGCCGCTCCTGGACGGTGCGCGACAGGGAAGGAGAATCGATGACCAGCTTCAGCAGCGACACCCTCGCGAGAGTCGCCGAGAGCGACGACTGACCGACACCTCCTCGAGTCGGGCGGATCGCCGGGGCCTCCCTGGGGCACGACGCGCTGCTCGATTCGAGCGCGCCCGTCACCCCGAGCAGGACCAGCGCGTCATCCGTCGCGATCGCAGGCGGAGCACCCGGCGCGCGAGGCCGTCCGATACCGCCCGGGCGGGACCGGACGTTCGCGGCTGAAGGCTCGATCAAGAGTGGAGTCCGCCTTCCGCAGCAGCCGGTGTATCGTTCACGTCACCGAGGTAAAAGGCGTCGCGCTCTGCGACGCACCTGCACGCGGCATCGAACGAGTCGCCACTTCTTCCCAGAAGGAGTGCGTCTCGTGCCACCCAGCCCCTCTCTCCCCCGCGGCCGGCGGGTCGCCGCCGACGCGCCTCCCCGGCTGTCCGATGCGTCGATCGCCCTGGCCGGGCTGTCCGCGGTGTTCCTGTTCGAGATGCTCGACACCTCGGTGCTGAACGTCGCGCTGCCGACGATCGGCCGCGAGCTGGGCTCGTCGACCACGGGGCTGCAGTGGGTGTCCGGCGCCTACGCGGTCGCCTTCGGCGCGCTCATGCTGCTCTTCGGCGCCGTCGCCGACCGGGTGGGACGCCGCCGGGTGATGCTCGTCGGCCTCGCGCTCCTCGCCGTGGCGAGCCTCGCGACCGTGGCGGTCACGACCACCGAGCAGCTCATCGCCGTCCGGGTGCTGACGGGTGTCGCCGCGGCGATGACCACCCCCGGGTCGATGGCGCTGGCGTTCCGGCTGTTCGACGACGAGGGCCTGCGCGTGCGGGCCCTGACGGTGATCTCGACCGCGGGGCTCGTCGGCCTGGCCGTCGGCCCGACCGTCGGCGGGTTCGTGCTCGCCATCGCTCCGTGGCAGGTGCTGCTGCTGGCCGACGTGCCGATCGCCGCGCTGGCGTTCGTCGGCATCCGATCCGGAGTCGCTCCGGATGCACCCGCGGGGCTGCGGCACGACCCCGTCGACGTGGGCGGCGCTCTGCTCGGGGCCGCGACCGTGACGGGGCTGCTCGTGACGCCGACCGTCGTCGTGGGGGCGACCACCGCCTCCTCGTGGGGGTGGGTCGCCGGCGCCCTGACCGTCGCATGCGGGGTCGGATTCGTCGTGCGCGTGCGGACCGCGCGGCACCCGGTGGTCGACCTGCGTCTGCTCGCCCGCCCCCTGGTGTCGAGCGGGCTGGCGTTCAAGGCCGCGTCGGGCCTCGCCGTCGCCGGGATGTCGTACCTCGTGACGCTGCAGCTGCAGTTCGCCTGGGGCTGGCCGCCGGCCCTCGCCGCCGTCGGCACGTCGCCGCAGGTCGTCGTGCTCCTGGCCGGAGGGCGCCTCGTGGGGCCGTTCGTGCAGCGGGTCGGCCTGAGCCGCGCCGCATGGGTCAGCGCGGTCACGGTCGTGTCGGGCCTCGTGGTCTTCGGCGCCCTGAGTCGTCACGGGTACGTCTGGGTGCTCGTCGCGCTCGTGCTCGTCGCCGCCGGCATGCGCGTCGTCGGCGTCGTCGCAGGCGCCTCCGTGCTCACGGGCCTCCCCGTCGACCGCACCTCGATGGGCGCGGCCCTCGTCGACACCTCGAGCGAGCTCGCCGGCGGGGTCGCGGTCGCCGCCGCGGGAACCATCGTCGCCGCGTTCGTCACCGGGAGCATCACGACCGTCCCGTGGACGGCCCCGCGTCTCTCAGGATTCGAGGACGCCCTCACCATCGCCGGGCTCGGCCTCGCGGCCGTCGCCGCCGTGCTCGTCGCGGTCGGCATGCTGCGGGCGCGGACGTCCGACGCGCCGGCCAGCACGGCCACCCCCGCCGGATCGACCACCCCTGCCCCTTCGACCGCATCCGCCCCTGCGACCGCCATCGCCACCCCTGCCGAGGAGTCCTCCCGTGCCTGACACCATCCCCCTGCCCCGCCCGCCGTTCGACCCCGAGTTCGTGCCCTTCCTGGAGGCGATGGACGCCCGCGGCCGCTTCCGGCTCGAGACCGGGATGCTGCCGGGGATGCGACAGCTGGACATGACGGAGGCGCAGCTCGACGAAGGACTGCGAGCTCGCGGTCTCGAGAGGCGCAGCATCACCGTGCCCGGGCACCTCGGCGACCCGATCGCCCTCGCGGTCGTCCAGCGCATCGGCCGCACCGGGACGGCGGCCTGCGCCTTCGCCGTCCACGGGGGCGGCATGATGTTCGGTCACCACCTCGGCGATCTCGATTCGTACGACGACTGGCTGCTCGTGCACGACGTCGTCCTGGTCAGCCCCGATTACCGTCTCGCCCCGGAGCACCCCGACCCGTACCCGGTCGAGGACTGCTACGCCGGCCTGGTCTGGACCGCCGAGCACGCCCACGAGCTCGGCATCGACCCGGAGCGGATCGTCCTCGTCGGCCAGAGCGCCGGCGCCGGACTCGCGGCGGGCACGGCGCTCCTCGCCCGCGACAGGAACGGGCCGGCGGTCGTCGGGCAGGTGCTCGTCAGCCCCATGCTCGACGATCGCGATGCGACCCTCTCCGCCCGGCAGTTCGACGGGGTGGGCGTCGCCGACCGCGAGATGACCCGGTTCGGCTGGGACGCCTACCTCGGCCACCGTCGCGGCGGAGACGATGTGTCGATCCACGCCGCTCCGGGCCGTGCGACCGATCTCGCCGGCCTGCCGCCGGCGTACCTGGACTGCGGCAGCACCGAGGTGTTCCGCGACGAGACCGTCGCCTACGCCACCGCGCTCTGGGCGGCGGGCGTCCAGGCGGAGTTGCACGTGTGGCCCGGGGCGTTCCACGGGTCGACGAGCATGATGCCGGAAGCGACCCTGTCTCGCAGGGCCGTCGCCGCTCTCCGCGACTGGACCGAGCGCCTCCTCGGCACGACGCCCTGACCGGAGGAAGGGGGCGAACCGAGCTGCCCACCAGCCCGGCAGCCGAGGAGAGGCACCGGACCCTGTGGTCGCTCCCGTGTCGGGCCCGGTCGGTCCGATTCGAGATCACCACTTGCGGTCACCGGGAACGAGGCGGCAGTCTTGGTCGATCCTGAGGGGGACATCATGAACACAGCCGCAGTCGTCATCATCCTGATCGTCGTCGTCATCGTCGCGGCCACGATCGCGCTCGTCCTGCGCGAACGCCGCGACCGTCTGACGGCCGAGCGTCTCGACGGCGCCGACCCCGGGGCCGGTCTTCGGGCCCACGCCGATGCCGAACGCCGGGCCGCCGGCATCCGAGGGGAGGCCGGGGGCACGTCATGGTCCGCCGGCGGCAAGAACTCCGCCTGACCCACGGTGGTGAGCGTGAGCGCATCACATGACCTCACCCCGCGCCGGCGCTCCGCCGAGCGTCCCCGTCTCGACGCCCCATGTGCGGAGATCAGCGCTGCGACCCCCGAAGACCCCCTGAGCTGACGAGGCACCCCGCCGCACTCCCCGGGCAGCCGCACGTCGACCCGGGCGTCTCCGATGCACGAGCCTCGGGGCGTACAGTCGCGCCCATGCGCCTCACCAAACTCGAACACGCCTGCCTGATCATCGAGATCGAGGGGCGGCGCCTGGTCGTCGACCCCGGCTCGTTCGGCTCGCCGATGATCGACGTGGCCGACGTCGACGCCGTCGTCGTGACGCACGAGCACCCCGACCACTGGACACCCGACCAGCTCGGCCACCTGCTGGCGACGAACCCGGGCATGACGATCTACGGTCCGGCCGGCGTCGCCTCGGCGGCGGCCGACTTCGACGTGCACGTCGTGGCGGACGGCGAAACGATCGAGGTCGGCCCGTTCGACCTCGCGTTCCACGGCTCACGCCACGCCGTCATCCACGAGTCCATCCCCGTCATCGACAACGTCGGCGTGCTCGTCGACGGTCGGCTCTTCTACCCGGGCGACGCGTTCACCGTCCCACCCGTCGCCGTCGAGACCCTCGCCGCTCCCGTGGGCGCTCCGTGGTTGAAGATCTCGGAGGCCATGGACTACGTCACCGCCGTCGGCGCGACCACCGTGTTCCCCACGCACGAGCGCACCCTCAGCGACGCCGGGCTCGCCATGCACTTCGACCGGCTCCGGTCGAGCGCCGAGTCGGTCGGCGGGCGGGCCGTGCTGCTGGCGGCGCACGAATCCCTCGAGATCTGACGCCGCGCCTCCTCGGCCCGGTCTCGGTCGCCCGACCGCGAGACGACGGACCGCCCGCCCCTCGATACGGGGGCGGGCGGCCCGTCGTCTTAGGGAGAGGCTAGAGCGTGATGTCGATCTCGCGCAGCAGCTCGGCGTCGATGGCGACCCGGACCTTCTCGACCAGGTCGTCGGGGGCCGGGCTGTCGATGGTCAGGACGCTGAGCGCCTGTCCGCCGGCGCTGCGACGGGCGATCTGCATGCCGGCGATGTTGATGCCGGCCTCGCCGAACTCGCGCCCGTAGACCGCGACGATGCCGGGTCGGTCGCCGTAGACCATGACGATGTGGTGCTTCGCGAGAGGCACCTCGACGTCGTAGCCGTTGATCTCGACGATCTTCTCGACCTGCTTCGTGCCGGTCAGCGTGCCCGAGACCGAGATCTGCGACCCGTCGCTGAGCGAGCCGCGGAGGGTGATCACGTTGCGGTACTCGTCGCTCGCCGGATCGGTGAGCAGACGGACGGTGATGCCCCGCTGCTCGGCGAGCAGGGGCGCGTTCACGTAGCTGACCGATTCGCTCACGATGTTCGTGAAGATGCCCTTCAGGGCCGCGAGCTTCAGGACGCTGACGTCGTACTCGACGAGGTCGCCGCGCACCTCGACGTCGACGCTCGTGAGCGGGCTGTCGGCGAGACCCGAGAAGACCTGGCCGATCTTCTCGACGAGACCGATGCCGGGGCGCACGTAGGGGTCGATGACGCCGCCCGCCACGTTTACGGCATCGGGCACGAGCTCGCCGCCGAGCGCCAGGCGCACCGAGCGGGCGACCGAGACGCCCGCCTTCTCTTGCGCCTCGGACGTCGAGGCGCCGAGGTGCGGGGTGACGACGACGTTCTCGAGACCGAGGAGCCGCTGGTCGACGGGGGGCTCGGAGACGAAGACGTCGAGACCGGCGCCGGCGATCTCGCCCGTGGTCAGCGCCTCGTAGAGGGCGTCTTCGTCGATCAGACCGCCGCGGGCCACGTTCACGACGAACGCGCTCTTCTTCATGGCCTTCATCTGCTCGAGGCCGATCATGCCGGTCGTCTCGGGGGTCTTCGGCATGTGGATGGTGACGAAGTCGGCCGTGGCCAGCAGATCGTCGAGCGAGAGCAGCGTGACCCCGAGCTGCTGGGCTCGCGCCGGGGTGACGTAGGGGTCGTAGGCGACGACGTTCACGCCGAACGCCTGCAGACGGGCGGTGATCAGGGCGCCGATGCGACCCAGACCCACGATGCCGACGGTCTTCTCGAAGAGCTCGACGCCGGTGTACTTCGAGCGCTTCCACTGACCCTGGGCCAGGGCGGCGTGCGCCGCGGGGATGTGACGCGCGAGGCTCAGGATGTGACCGACGGTCAGCTCGGCGGCCGAGACGATGTTCGAGGTCGGCGCGTTCACGACCATGACGCCGGCGGTCGTCGCCGCCTTGATGTCGACGTTGTCGAGCCCGACGCCGGCGCGGGCGACGACCTTGAGGTTCGGCGCGGCGGCGATGGCCTCGGCGTCGACCTGGGTCGCCGATCGGACGAGCACCGCATCGGCCTCGGCCAGCGCCGTGAGGAGGGCCGGACGATCGGTGCCGTCGACCGATCGCACGTCGAAGTCGGGACCGAGGGCCTCGACGGTTGCGGGTGAGAGTTCTTCTGCGATCAACACGACGGGCTTTGCCACGGAGACGAGGTCCTTAAAGAGAGAGTTCGGGGGGACGGCCGCGACGCGCCGTGGGCGCGGCTGTCGTCACTCTATCGACTCCCCCGCCATGTGACGCCCCGGGTCGGCGGGGCGGGTCAGATGCTCTGGACGTAGGCCGTGATCGTCAGGCTGAGGGCCGCGACCGCACCGAGGGCCGCGAACAGCACCAGCACGACGACGGGCAGTGCGCGACGGCGGGCGACGACCAGGGCTGCGACGAAGGCTGCGGGTGGCAGGGCGACGTTCGCGACGAGGGCGAACCACGGCGGCGACGCCACCAGCCCGTCGAGGCCGTTCTCGGCGTAGAAGTCGTTGTTCGCGTACCGGGCCTCGTTCGGCACCGAGATGAGGTTCGTGACGGCCTCGACGAGGTCGTAGGCGAACAGCAGCCCGAACAGGATCACCAGAGCGACGACGACCACCGAGGAGGCGCGGTCGCGGCGGGGAGCACCCGTCGCGTCACCACGTGCGCGGCTCATGCGCCCACCCCGACGAGCAGCGGCCAGGGGGCCACGATCAGCACGCCGATCAGCAGCGCGACGAGACGCCGACGGCTCGCCGCCGCCGGGACGACCGCGATCGTCGCCGCGAACCAGAGCACCGGGGCGGCGACCGCGACGACGACGCCGAAGCGCCAGAGGCCCGTGGCGAAGGGCGTGTCGAAGGTGTACGTGAAGCGACCCATGAGGGTGACCCAGCCCACGGCGCAGAGGAGGAGGGCTCCCCCCAGGATCCCGTGGCCGATCAGGGCCGCCGAGCTCATGGGCTTGACCGCGGCGGGGTCGTCGGGTCGGTCGTCGGGCCCGGGCTCGCCGGCCCGCGCCGGCCCGTCGACGTGACTCGCGTCGAGCTCGTCACCCCAGCTGAGGGCCTCGTCGTCGCCGTCGACCGGCTCGGGCCGGCTCGACGTCATGCCGACGTCTTGGCCGCGACGGCGTCGCGCAGTGCCGGGAACAGGGGGTGGTCGGTCAGGACCCCCGTGAGCGTCGTCGTCAGCTCGTCGGCGGAGAGACCGGAGCTGAGCAGCGCCTGCAGCTCGACGCTCTCGACGTCGTCGGCGACCGAGAAGTCGAGGGCGGCGCCGACGGCCCGGACGAGAGCGTCGGAGGGAAGGCCGCGCTCGGCCAGCTGAGCCGCGGGCCCGACGAAGCGCTCGTGCCGGCTGAGCTTGCGGAGGGGGTTCCGCCCCACGCGCTCGGTCGTGTCGGGGAGGTGGGGGTTGGCGATGCGGACGAGGTTCTTCTCGATGTAGGCCTGCTGCGCGTCCGCATCGAGACCGTGCTTGGCCACCAGCAGCGACTTGGTCTCGGACAGGACGCCCCGCACCTCGGTCATCACCTCGGCGTCGTCGAGGGCTTCGCGGATGCTCGCGAGACCGCGACGGAACCCGTGATAGGCGGCCGCGGCATGAGCCGTGTTGACGGTGAACAGCTTGCGCTCGATGAAGGGCTCGAGATCGTCGACCCAGGTGACGCCCTCGATCTCGGGACGCGAGTCGCCGAACGGCGTGCTCTCGACCACCCATTCGAAGAAGGACTCGATGGTGACGTCGAGGGTGCCGCCGGCCTGCTCGGGGACGATGCGGTCGATGGCGCAGTTCGCGAAGACGGCGTTCTCGGCGGGGTCGTGCTCTCGCACGGCCGCGGCGAGCGAGTCGGTGGCGTTGATGGCGTTCTCGCACGCGATGACGGCGAGCGGCGGCAGGGCGGCGTCGCGGGCGGCGAGGCCCTTGGCGATCACGGGCGCGACGAAGGGGAGGATCCGGGCTCCGACGGCCGTGGTGACGATGGCGGCGGTCGCGATCTCGGCGACGAGCGCCGCCTCGTCGGACCGGCTGTTGATGGCCCGGTAGCCGTCGACGACGGTGACGCGGCTGTCTTCGCCCACCTCGTGCACCTCGAAGGACGACTGCGACTGGAGCGAGCCGATCAGGTCGTCGTTCACGTCGGCGAAGACGACCTCGTAGCCGCTCGCGTGGAGGAACTGGGCGACGAAGCCGCGGCCGATGTTGCCGGCGCCGAAGTGGACTGCTGTCTTGCTCTCTGCCATGCCTTAGATCATGCCACGGCGTCGCCGTGCGGGCGGACGCCGAGAGGGCCCCGCAACGTCCGGTGCGAGGCCCTCTCGGGATGACTCGGAGGCGTCAGCGCGCAGCGCTGCCGTCGCCCGTCGGCGGAGCCGACCGATACGGCCAGCGTCGCCCCGACTGCGTCGGCGTCAGCGCGCAGCGCTGCCGTCGACGTAGTCGCTGTCCTGCTGCTTCCAGGCGAACAGGGCGCGGAGCTCCTGGCCGGTGGCCTCGATGGGGTGCTCCTCGCCCTTCTTGCGCAGGGCGACGAACTCGGGGGCGCCGGCGTCCTGGTCGTCGATGAAGCGCTTCGCGAACGCGCCCGACTGGATGTCGGCGAGGACGGCCTTCATGTTGTCCTTGACGTCGGGGGTGATGACGCGAGGGCCCGAGACGTAGTCGCCGTACTCGGCCGTGTCGGAGACGCTCCAGCGCTGCTTGGCCAGGCCGCCCTCCCAGATGAGGTCGACGATGAGCTTGAGCTCGTGCAGGACCTCGAAGTAGGCGATCTGCGGCTGGTAGCCGGCCTCGGTCAGGGTCTCGAAGCCGTACTGGATGAGCTGCGAGGTGCCGCCGCAGAGCACGGCCTGCTCGCCGAACAGGTCGGTCTCGGTCTCTTCCGTGAAGGTGGTCTTGATGCCGCCGGCGCGGAGGCCGCCGATGCCCTTCGAGTAAGACCACGCGAGATCCCAGGCGGCGCCCGAGGCGTCCTTCTCGACGGCGACGATGACGGGGACGCCGCGGCCTGCCTCGAACTCGCGGCGGACCGTGTGACCCGGGCCCTTGGGGGCGACGAGGACGACGTCGACGCCCTCGGGCGCCTCGATGTAGCCGAAGCGGATGTTGAAGCCGTGCCCGAAGACGAGGGCCTTGCCGTCGGCGAGGTTCGGAGCGATGTCGTCGGCGTAGACGTGACGCTGAACCTGGTCGGGCGCGAGGATGACGATGACGTCGCCCCAGGCGGACGCCTCGGCGGGGGTCTGAACGGTGAAGCCGGCCTCTTCGGCCTTGGCGCGGCTCTTCGAGCCCTCCTTCAGGCCGACGACGACCTCGACGCCCGAGTCGCGGAGGTTGAGCGCGTGCGCGTGACCCTGCGAGCCGTAGCCGATGACGGCGACCTTCTTGCCCTGGATGATCGACAGGTCGGCGTCGTTGTCGTAGACGATTTCAGTCACAGTGGTGATTCTCCTCGGTTGTCGACGGATGTCGGTGGGGATGTCGGTTGATGGGATGACGAGGAGGCGCAGGTCGACCGCGCCGCGCCCGTCTAGTTCTTGAAGACGCGGTCGGTGATCGACTTGGCGCCGCGGCCGATGGCCAGGAGCCCGGACTGCGAGATCTCCTTCACGCCGTAGGGCTCGAGCACCCGCAGCAGGGCGGTCGTCTTGCCCGTGTCGCCGGTGACCTCGATCACGAGGGAGTCGGTCGAGACGTCGACGACCGACGCGCGGAACAGCGTCACCGCCTCCAGCACCTGCGAGCGGGTCGTGTTGTCGACCCGCACCTTGATGAGCATGTGCTCGCGCTGCACGGACTGCGAGTAGTCGAGCTCGACGATCTTGATCACGTTGACCAGCTTGTTCAGCTGCTTCGTGACCTGCTCGAGCGGCAGCTCCTCGACGTCGACGACGACCGTGATGCGGCTGAAGCCCTCGAGTTCGCTCTTGCCCACGGCGAGGCTCTCGATGTTGAAGCCGCGGCGGGCGAAGAGACCGGCGACGCGGGTCAGCAGACCGGGCTTGTCTTCGACCAGCAGGCTCAGGACGTGGCTCATGCGTGCTCTCCTGTCATGTCGCCGTCGCGGGTGGTGTCGGAGGCGCTGGTGCCGGGTGCCTCGTCGTCCCACTCGGGGGCGAGGGCGCGGGCGTGCTGGATCTCGGAGTTCGAGACGCCCTGAGGCACCATCGGCCACACCATGGCGTCGCGGCTGACGACGAAGTCGATGACCACGGGGCGGTCGTTGGTCTCGAGGGCGAGCTTGATGGCGGCGTCGACCTCGTCCTCACGGCGGACCCGGATGCCGAGGGCGCCGTAGGCGTCGGCCAGCTTGACGAAGTCGGGCACCATGCGCGTCTCGTGCCCGGTGTTGAGGTCGGTGAACGAGTGGCGACCCTCGTAGAAGAGCGTCTGCCACTGGCGGACCATGCCGAGCGACGAGTTGTTGATGATCGCGACCTTGATGGGGATGTCGTTGATGACGCAGGTCGCGAGCTCCTGGTTGGTCATCTGGAAGCAGCCGTCGCCGTCGATGGCCCAGACCACGCGGTCGGGCTGGGCGACCTTCGCACCCATGGCGGCCGGGACCGAGTAGCCCATCGTCCCCGCGCCTCCGGAGTTCAACCAGGCGTGCGGACGCTCGTACTGGATGAACTGCGCCGACCACATCTGGTGCTGACCCACCCCGGAGGCGTAGACCGCCTCGGGGCCCGAGAGCTCGCCGATGCGCTTGATGACGCCCTGAGGCGAGAGGAGCCCGTCGTCGGGCTCGGTGTAGCCGAGCGGGAACTGCTCGCGCAGACCGTTCAGGTGCTCCCACCAGGCGGAGATGTCGGGGCGGACGCCGCCGGTCACCTCGGCGAAGGCGCTCGTGAGGTCGGGGATGACGATCTTGGCGTCGCCGACGATGGGCACGTCCGCGAAGCGGATCTTCGAGATCTCGGCCGGGTCGATGTCGACGTGCACGACCTTCGCGTTCGGGGCGAAGAGATCGGCCTTGCCCGTGACCCGGTCGTCGAATCGGGCGCCGAGCGCGATGATCAGGTCGCTCTCCTGGAGGCCGAGCACGGCCGGGACCGTGCCGTGCATGCCCGGCATGCCGAGGTGCTGGTCGTGCGAGTCGGGGAACGCGCCGCGGGCCATGAGCGTCGTGACCACAGGGGCCCCGGTGGCCTCGACGAGCGTCTTCAGCTCGGCCGACGCGCCGGCGCGGATGACGCCGCCGCCGACGTAGAAGACGGGCTGCTTCGCCTCGGCGATCATCTGCGCCGCGGCCGTGATCTGCTTGCCGTGGGCCTTGGTGACCGGACGGTAGCCCGGCAGGTCGACGACGGGCGGCCAGATGAACGGCGCGCTGTTCTGCTGCGCGTCTTTCGTGATGTCGACCAGCACCGGTCCGGGGCGACCCGTCGTGGCGATCTGGTAGGCGGCCGCCAGCGTGGCGGGGACGTCTTCGGGCTTCGTCACGAGGAACGAGTGCTTGGTGATCGGCATCGTGATCCCCACGATGTCGGCCTCCTGGAAGGCGTCCGTCCCCATGAGGGTCGAGAAGACCTGACCGGTGATCGCCAGGAGCGGCACGGAGTCCATGTAGGCGTCGGCGATCGCCGTCACGAGGTTCGTCGCGCCAGGGCCGGAGGTGGCGATCGCCACGCCCAGGCGGCCGGACGAGGCGGCGTAGCCCTCGGCCGCGTGACCGGCGCCCTGCTCGTGCCGGACGAGGATGTGCCGGATCGCCGTCGAGGCCATCAGCTCGTCGTAGAACGGGATGATCGCGCCGCCGGGAAGACCGAAGACGTCGGTGACCCCGAGGTTCTCGAGCGATTTGAGGATCGCGCCGGAGCCCGTCAGGACGGGAGGCGCGGTGGTCGCGGCCGGGCTGTTCGCGCGACCGGAGGCACGGGTCGTGGCTCCGGGCAGTGGCGTCGTTTCGGAGGGCATGAGTGCCGGGTTCCTGTTCGTGGTGATGTGACGGTGATGACGGGTGTCGTCGACGACGGACGGGCCCTGGCCGCCGAGCCGGCGGTCGCGGTGGGCCGACCCTGTCACGGCCTGCCGAGGAGGCGCGGCCTAGTAGGTGACGGCGCCTTCCGCTGCAGAGCGGACCTGGCGTGCGTACTTGGCGAGGACACCGCGGGTGTATCGCGGCGGGAGGGGCTCCCAGCCGTCGCGGCGGGATTCAAGCTCAGCCGGATCGACGAGTAGGTCGATCGAGCGAGCGGCGATATCGACCCGAATCAGATCACCATCGCGCACGAACGCGATCGGACCGGAGTCGACCGCTTCGGGTGCTATGTGGCCGATGCACAGGCCGGTTGTGCCGCCTGAGAATCGTCCGTCCGTCAAGAGTAGTACATCTTTTCCGAGCCCCGCGCCCTTGATGGCCGCCGTGATGGCGAGCATCTCGCGCATGCCCGGGCCGCCCTTGGGACCCTCGTAGCGGATGACGACCACGTCGCCGGCCTCGATGCGCCCCTCGGTGAGGGCGTCCATGGCGCCGCGCTCTCGTTCGAAGACCTTGGCGGGCCCCTGGAACACCTCGGCGTCGAAGCCGGCGGTCTTGACGACCGCGCCCTCGGGGGCGAAGGTGCCGCTCAGGACCGTCAGACCGCCCGTCGCGTGGATCGGGTTGTCGAGCGTGCGGAGGACCTCGCCGTCGAGCGGCTTGGGCTTGATCGCCTCGAGGTTCTCGGCGACCGTCTTGCCGGTGACGGTGAGGCAGTCGCCGTGCAGCAGACCGGCGTCGAGCAGGGCCTTCATGACGACGGGCACGCCGCCCATGCGGTCGACGTCGTTCATGACGTACTTTCCGAAGGGCTTGAGGTCGCCGATGTGCGGCACCTTGTCGCCGATGCGGTTGAAGTCGTCGATCGTCAGGTCGACCTCGGCCTCGTAGGCGATGGCGAGCAGGTGGAGCACGACGTTCGTCGAGCCGCCGAACGCCATGGCGACGGCGATGGCGTTCTCGAACGCCTTCTTCGTCAGGATGTCGCGGGTCGTGATGCCGAGGCGGAGCATCTCGACGACGGCCTCGCCCGAACGGTGCGCGAAGTAGTCGCGGCGACGATCCGCCGACGGCGGGGCCGCCGAGCCGGGGAGGCTCATGCCGAGGGCCTCGGCCACGCTCGCCATCGTGTTCGCGGTGTACATGCCGCCGCACGCGCCCTCGCCCGGCACGATCGCGCACTCGATGGCCTTGAGGTCCTCCTCGCCGATGGTGCCGGCCTTGTAGGCGCCGACGGCTTCGAAGGAGTCGATGATCGTGACGTTCTTCTCGGTGCCGTCGCTCAGCTTGACCCACCCGGGGGCGACGCTGCCCGCGTAGAGGAAGACGCTGGCGAGGTCGAGTCGGGCGGCGGCCATCAGCATGCCCGGCAGGGACTTGTCGCAGCCGGCCAGCAGGACCGAGCCGTCGAGGCGCTCGGCGTTCATGACGACCTCGACGCTGTCGGCGATGACCTCACGCGAGACCAGCGAGAAGTGCATGCCCTCGTGGCCCATCGAGATGCCGTCCGAGACGGAGACCGTGCCGAACTGAAGCGGATAGCCGCCGCCTGAGTGCACGCCCTCTTTCGCGCCCTGGGCGAGCCTGTCGAGCGACAGGTTGCAGGGGGTGATCTCGTTCCAGCTGCTCGCGATGCCGATCTGGGGTTTGTCCCAGTCGGCGTCGCCCATCCCGACGGCACGGAGCATGCCTCGGGAGGTCGTGGCTTCGACGCCGTCGGTGACGACTCGGCTCCGCGGTTTGATGTCGATCCCGACCGGGGTGTCCTTCTCTGGCATGGGTCGAGTTTAGGGCGTGGCGGCGGCGCCTCCGTCCACCCCGCGCGGAGCGGTCAGAGGCCGCCCGGGCGGCTCCCGCCCTGCTCGCCCGCCGTCGACGGACGACCCTCGACGTCGCGGTCGACCTCGCCGTCGTCGGCGTCGTGCTCCCCGAGACCCTCGACGCGATCCAGCTCGACGGCCAGGGCGTCGGCGGAGCCGACCGGCAGGTCGGACACGTCGATGTCGGCCTCGTCGCCCTCGACGGTGTCGGCGAGCTCGCCGGCCGCGCGGGCCACGGCCTCGTCGAGTTCGTCGACGACCAGCTGGTCGCGGAGGAGGTCGCCGTTGCGGTACCCGGCGCGCCCGATCATGTGGGCCGAGATGGGCGCCGTCAGCATCTGGAAGACGAGGACGACGAGCAGCGAGGCGATCGTGCCGACGGTGTGCTGATCGAGGGCGATCGCGGCGAGGACGAGGATCAGCCCGAAGATCTGGGGCTTGGTGGCCGCGTGCATCCGCGACAGCGCGTCGGGGAAGCGGAGCAGACCGATCCCCGCCGCCAGCGAGAGGAGGGCGCCGCCGATCAGCAGCACGGAGGAGGCGACGTCGTAGACGGACTGGGGGATCATGACGGGTCCTGCCGGGAGACGTAGCGGGCGACCGTGATGGATCCGAAGACCGCCGACAGGGCGAGGACGATGATGACCGGGATCGTGCGGGTGTGACCCGAGAAGACCATGTCGGCCGCCAGGACGCAGATCAGGGTGGTCAGCAGCATGTCGGAGGCGATCATGCGGTCGAGGATCGACGGACCCTTGACGATGCGGATGACGGAGGCGAGACCGGCGAAGGCGAACAGGGCGCCCACGACGTATTCGACGACGATCACGAGGGACCCCCTTCGGAGGACGAGGACGGCGCCACGGGATCGTGCACCTCGGACGCGGCCGGCGTGCCCGCCGCGATGCGGCGGAGGTCGTCGGCGCTGCCGAGCACGCGCGCCAGGCGCTCCTCGACGACCAGCACGTTCGCGCGGACGGCGGCGACGCCGTCGGCGTCCTCGACGGCCAGCGCGTGCAGGTAGAGGATCGACCGCTCGCGGTCGGCCTCGACCACGAGCGACCCGGGGACGAGCGAGATCGCCTCGGCCACGAGCGTCATGATGAAGTCCGACCGCGTATGGAGCTGGACGGCGACGATGGCGTTGGAGTCGACTCCGCGCGGCCGCACCGCCTGCCAGGCGACCTGGACCGATGCCCGGACCAGGTCGAGCACGAAGTGCCCGAGGAACACGAGTGCGAACCAGACGTTGAAGCGTCCGCTCAGCTCGACCGGAGGGAGGAAGAACACCCGCGTGACGAGCAGGGCGACGGCCACGCCGGTGACGAAGGCCAGCACGGTGAACTGGTTCCACAGGCACATCCAGAGGACGACCAGGCCGATCAGCAGCGGCAGCTGGCGGGCGAGGCTCCGGCCCACCTCACCGCGGGACGGTCGGGCGCTCATGGCGCGCTCCCCTCGTCGGCCGGTCCCCCGGCGGGTGTCGGAGCCGGCGACGACGTCTCGGTCTGGGTCTCGCCCTCACCCGACGGGAAGACCAGCTGCACGTACTCGTTCGAGCCGTACACCCGGCCGGCGGCCCGCTCGGCCACGCCGTAGAGCGGACCGGCCGCGAAGGTCAGGACGAGCGACACGAGGACCATGCCCGCCGTGGCACCGACCATCGTTCGCGGATTGGTGCGCTTCTGCTGGACCGCGACACGGTGCGGCGCCTCCTCGAGGTGCTCGGTGAAGGGCGACTCGTGATCCTCCACATCGGCCTTGGGCCGCCAGAAGGCGAGGTTCCAGGCCCGCATGAGTGCGTAGAGGGTGAGCAACGACGTCAGCGCGCCGGCCCCGATCAGCACGTAGACGAGGGGGTCGTCGAGACGGGCACCCGCCTCGAAGAGCGCGACCTTGCCGATGAAGCCCGAGAACGGCGGGATCCCGCCGAGATTCAGAGCCGGGATGAAGAAGAGCACCGCGATGATCGGGGCCGCCTTCAGGAGTCCGCCCAGTCTCGTGATGGAGGCCGTGCCTCCTCGGCGTTCGATCAGACCCGCCCCGAGGAAGAGGGTCGTCTGAACCGTGATGTGGTGGACCACGTAGTAGATCGTCGCCGCGAGGCCCTCGACCGTGCCGAGCGCGATGCCGAAGATCATGTAGCCGATGTGGCTGACAAGGGTGAACGAGAGCAGCCGCTTGATGTCGGCCTGAGCCACGGCGCCGAGGATGCCGACCACCATCGTCAGCAGCGCGATGATCAGCAGGTAGACGTTGACGTTGCTCTCGACGAACAGCACGGTCTCGGTGCGGATGATCGCGTACACGCCGACCTTCGTGAGCAGCCCGGCGAAGACCGCGGTCACGGGAGCGGGCGCCGTCGGATACGAGTCGGGCAGCCAGAACGACAGCGGGAAGATCGCCGCCTTGATGCCGAAGGCCGTCAGCAGCATCACGTGGATGATCGTCTGGACATCCGCCGGGATGGTGTCCATCCGCTGCGCGATGTCGGCGATGTTGACCGTGCCGAGCGCCCCGTAGATCATGCCGATGGAGGCCAGGAAGAGGACCGACGACACCAGGCTGACGACGATGTACACGACGCCGGCGCGGATGCGCTGCTCGGTGCCGCCGAGGGTGATGAGCACGTAGCTCGCCACGAGCAGGATCTCGAACCCGACGTAGAGGTTGAAGAGGTCGCCGGCGATGAAGGCGTTGAAGACCCCCGTCGCGAGGATCAGATACGTGGGGTTGTAGATCGAGACGGGAGCCTCGCCGTCGCCGTCGGCCTGCCCCTGCCCGACGGAGAACACGAAGACCGCCAGCAGGACGATCGACGAGATGCTGAGCATGAGGGCCGCGAGACGGTCGACGACCAGCGTGATGCCGTACGGGGCCTCCCATCCGCCGACCTGGACGGCGATCGCGCCCTGCGTGTCGACGACGACGAGCAGCACCAGGCTGATGACCACGACGACGCCGAGCGCGACGATCGAGAGGATCGACTGGAGGCGGGGCCGGCGACCCGTGATGAGCGCGGCCGCGGAGCCCAGCAGAGGGACCAGGACGACCAGCGGGACGAGGAAGCTCATGCGTTCTCGCTCTCGTCGGTCGGTGTGCTTCGGGGGCGGGCGGAGGCGGGAGCGCCCGGGTCGTCGGGCGCGACCCGGTGCGTCGCATCGGCGGGCACCGCCGCCTCGGCCCGATCGCCGAACTCGCTCTCTCCACCCGACTCGTCGTCGCCGTCGCCTTGCGAGTCCTCTTCTTCGGCGGGCACTCCGCGCCGGCCGATCTCGAGGTCCTCGACGTCGTCCGACACCGTGTCGGCCTGGGCCAGGCGCCAGGAGCGGTAGATGAGCGCGAGCATGAACGCCGAGATCCCGAACGTGATCACGATGGCGGTGAGCACGAAGGCCTGCGGCAGCGGGTCGGCGAAGTCGACCGGCGGTGCCTGCCCGTCGACGATCGGGGCGGCCCCGCGTCGACCCGACATGATCAGGATCAGGATGTTGGTCGCGTTGCCGACGAGGAGGAACCCCAGCAGCACACGGGTCATGCTGCGCTCGAGCAGGAGGAACACCCCGCACGCGTAGAGAGCCGCCATGACGACGATCAGGACGAGCGATACGCTCATGCGCGGCCTCCCTCGTTCGTGGTCGGCCCGGATGTCGCGACCGGGATGGTCTCGCTCCCGCCCTCGCCTCCGGCGTCGTGCTGCGGGACGGACGACCCCGTGTCGTCCTCTTCTTCCTGACGGTCGACCTCGGCCCCGAGACTCCGGAGCACGTCGAGCACCAGCCCGACCACGACGAGGTACACGCCGATGTCGAAGAAGGTCGAGGTGACGAACTCGAGGTGCCCGAGCACGGGGACCTCGCCCTCGACCCAGGTCGACGTCAGTGCGTCGACGCCGAAGAACAGCGGGACGAGCGCCGTGGCCGTCACGGTCAGGAGACCGGCGCCGAGCAGCTTGCCCGCGTCGAGGGGTGCTGCGGCGCCGAGCTCGTACCGGCCCCCGGCGAGGTAGCGCGCCACGAACGCGAACCCCGCGACGAGACCACCCGCGAACCCGCCGCCCGGGGTGTTGTGACCGGCGAAGAGCAGGTAGACCGACACGACGATGATGGCGTGGAAGATCAGCCGCACGACCACCTCGAGGAGGATCGACCGGTTCTGCGGCGCGATCTTGCGGCCCGCCAGGAGCCAGGCGCGGCGGTCGCCCTCGGCGCTGTCGCCGATCTGCACGGCGGATCCGCCGTCGGGGACGACCGGAGCCGGCTCACGCAGGGGACGGACCCGTGCGAGGAACCGCTGCGCCCGGGTCCGCCTCTCGGGACGCGGCAGGATGTCGGCCCGCGACGTGATGAAGACGAGGCTCGCGACCCCGGTCGCGGCGACGATCAGCACGGCGATCTCGCCCATGGTGTCCCAGCCGCGGATGTCGACGAGCGTGACGTTGACGACGTTCTTGCCGTGACCGCCGTCGACCGCCAGCGACGGGAAGGCGCCCGAGATGGTCGCCCCGGGCCGGGCGCCGAGCGCGACGACGGCGATGGCCGCCATGACCGACCCCACGGCGATGCCGATGACGGCGCGGGCGACGGTGTGCGTCCGGCCGTTGCGGTCGCCGAGCCGGGCCGGCAGGCGCCGGAGCACGAGCACGAAGGCGATCAGGGTGATGGTCTCGATGAGTGCCTGGGTCAGCGCGAGGTCGGGGGCGCCGTGCAGCGCGAAGAGCGCGGCCATGCCGTAACCGGTGACCCCGACGAGCACGACGGCCTGGAAGCGCTTGTTCGACAGCGCCGCCGCGATGGCGCCCATGATCATGAGGGTGCCGATGGCGAGCTGGGCCGGGTAGTCGAAGAGCACCGCCGTGCTCGGCCAGCTGCGGTTGAGCGACAGCGTGACGATGGACGACGCGATGAACACGACGAGGATGGTCGCGAGGTAGAACGGCAGGGATCCACGCTGCGTCGTCGCCGTCGTGCGTGACGCCGTCCGGTCGATGCCGGCCATGATCGCCACATAGCCGTCGGAGGCGCGGGGCAGGAACGAGACCGCCTTCTGCAGAGCGCTGACCCGCTCGCGCTGCCAGAAGAGCAGGGCTCCGACGCCGAGGGAGACGACGGTGAGCCCGAGTGCGGGCTCGAGCCCGTGCCAGAGGGCGAGGTAGTACGGCTCGTGGTCGCCGCCGCCGGCCGGCAGGGTGTCGGCGTAGAGGGCGAAGACGGGATCGATCGGGTGCGCTGCGAGACCGAGGACGAGACCGGCGAGGGAGAGGATGACCGGGGCCAGCAGGAAGTCGATGTGCTCGCGGACGAACTCGACCGGCTCGACGCCCTTCTTGCGCGCGAAGGCCCCCCAGAGGAAGCGGAGGCTGTAGGCGGTCGTGAGGATCGATCCGACGACCACGCCCACCAGCGCGACGAGACCCCAGACCGAGCCGGTCTCGGCGTCGTGCAGCAGCGAGGTGAGCACCGCCTCTTTGGCCACGAAGCCGAAGAGCGGCGGCACGCCCGCCATCGAGGCGAGGGCCAGCACCGTCACGACGAGCAGCACCGGCGTCTGCCGGCCCAACCCGCTCAGTCGGCGGAGATCCCGGGTGCCCGTGCGGTGGTCGATGACCCCGACCACGAGGAACAGCGTGGACTTGAAGAGGGCGTGCGCGACGAGCAGGGCGAGCCCCGCGAGAGCGGCGTCGCGGGTGCCGAAGCCGACCACGATCACCAGGAAGCCGAGCTGGCTGACCGTGCCGTAGGCCAGCACCAGCTTGAGGTCGTGCTGGCGCAGCGCCCGGTAGCCGCCGAGGATCATCGTGACGACGCCGACCGTGACGATGACCTCCTGCCAGCCGGGAGAGTCGTGATAGCCCGGCGCGAGACGGGCGACGAGGTAGATGCCGGCCTTGACCATCGCGGCCGCATGCAGATAGGCGCTGACCGGGGTCGGCGCGGCCATCGCCGCCGGCAGCCAGAAGTGGAACGGGACGAGAGCGGACTTCGAGAGGGCCCCCACGAGGACCAGGATCACGGCGACGGTGACCGCCGTGCCGGCGGGCGGGTCCGCCACCAGCTCGGAGAGCGAGCTCGTCCCGCCCTGCACGGAGAGGATGACGAGTCCGACCAGCATGGCGAGTCCGCCGGCCGTGGTGACGATCAGCGCCTGCAGGGCCGCGCCGCGGCTCGCCTGCTTCGACGTGTAGTGGCCGATCAGGAGGTACGAGAAGACGCTCGTGGCCTCCCAGAAGACGAACAGGACGAAGACGTCGTCGCTGGTGACGAGACCGTACATCGCACCGGCGAAGGCCACCAGGACGGCGGCGAAGCGGGCGAGTCCGGTCTCGTCGTCGCGGAAGTAGCGCGCGCAGTAGACGAGCACGAGACCACCCACGCCGGTGACCACGAGCGAGAGCACCCAGGCCAGGACGTCCATGCGCAGGGTGAGCGAGATGGCGAGCTGCGGGATCCACGGCACCGTCTCTTCGGGGATCTCACCCGAGAGGACGGCTGGCCCCTGCAGGGCCGTGAAGACGAAGACCGCGAACGGGACGAGCGACGCCCAGAGGAAGAGCGAGACGCCGATCCGCCGGCCGACCGCGGCCACGATCACGGCCGCAACGGCGAACGCTGTCAGGGCTGCGATCACGAGGACCTCCGTCGGCTGGCGACCTCGTCTGCCGATCGGATGAGCGGGCGCGGGGAGTCGGGCGGAGGGTCCAGACTACCTTGCAGTCGCCTGGGAAGGCCCAGATCGGTCAGACGCCCCGGGACACATGCTCCGTCAGGAATGCCCCAGGTGCTCCCGCAGATCGGCCAGCTCGCCGAGGAGGCGCGCGATCGCCGCCGGGTCGGCCACGCGGTGACCGGCCACCGACTCGCCCGGACCGACCTTGACCGCCAGGTCGCCCTCGCCGAGGGCGGCGAAGCCGTCCTCGTCGGTCACGTCGTCGCCGGCGTAGAGGACGCCCGTGGCGCCGACGATCTCGCGGAGGCGGTCGATGCCGTCGTTCTTGCCCGTGGCTCTGACGGCGAACTCGAGGACGTTCTTGCCGGTTCGCTCGTGGATGCCCTCGAGGGCGCCGACGGTGCGCCGCGCCTCCGACAGGACCGTCTCGGTCGTCGTGGCGTCGGCGAGGCGCGTGTGCAGCGCCAGACCCGCGGGCTTCTCTTCGACGAAGACGCCGTCGTGGCCCTCGGCGGCCGCGTGGACCACCTCGGAGAGGCGCGCACGAGCGGCCGCCTCGTCGTCGGTGAGACTCGTCTCGTGGCCCGCCATGCGGAGCTCCACGCCGTGCGAGCCGACCAGGAGGACCTCGTCGGCCGTCTCGCTGATCTCGCTCAGCGACGCCAGGTCGCGCCCCGAGACCAGGGCCACGGTCGTGGCCTCGGCCGCCGACAGCCGGGCGATCGCCGTCAGGGCCTCGGGCAGAGCGCGGGCGGCCATCGGAGCGTCGACCTCGGGCGCCAGCGTGCCGTCGAAGTCGAGGGCCACGAGGAGGCGCGGGGTCGTCGCGAGGCGTCCGAGGGCGTCGGACAGGGCGCGGGGGTCGTCTGAGGTCATTCGGCTTCGCTCTCGTCGGTGGTCTCGGTGTCCGCGGGGGTGATCTGCTGCCCGGGTCGCACGTTCTCGAGCGCCTGGAGGAACGACGCCGACCACTTGGCCACGTCGTTGTCGAGCACTCGCCGACGCAGGGCACGCATGCGCGTCGTGCGGTCCCTCCGCGGCATCTCGATCGCCCTCATGATGGTGTTCTTCAACCCGCCGATGTCGTGCGGGTTGATCAGCAGGGCCGTCTTGAGCTCGTCGGCGGCGCCCGCGAACTCGCTGAGCACGAGCACGCCGTCGTTGTCGCGGCGGACCGCGACGTACTCTTTCGCGACGAGGTTCATGCCGTCGCGGAGCGCGGTGACCAGCATCACGTCGGCGGCGAGGTACAGCGCGACCATCTCTTCGCGGGGGTAGCCGTGGTGGTGGTAGCTGATGGCCGTGTGGCTCATGGTCGCGTAGTCGCCGTTCACGCGTCCGACCGTGAGCTCGATCTCGTCGCGGAGCTGCTTGTACGTCTCGACGCGTTCGCGGCTCGGGCTGGCGACCTGCACGAGCGTGGCGTCCTCGACGCTGAGACGACCGTCGGCCAGCAGCTCGCCGAACGCCTTCATGCGGTGGCGGATGCCCTTGGTGTAGTCGAGACGGTCGACGCCGAGCATGACGGTCTTGGGGTTGCCGAGGCCCTCTCGGATCTCGCGCGCCCGGGCCTGGATGTCGGGGCGCGCCGCCAGCTCCTCGTAGCTCGCCGCGTCGATCGAGATGGGGAAGTGCTTGGCCAGCACACGGCGCACCTTCTTGCCGCGCTTCGAGACCGATGCGCTCTCGTCGTCGACGGGCACCTCGACGTAGGGACGCGTCGTGCCGTAGCCGAGGAGGTGGCGGACGGCGCGGGAGAAGTTCGAGGCGTCGTCGGCGCGCTGGAACCCGATGACGTCGGCGCCCAGCAGCCCCTCGAGGATCTGCTTGCGCCACGGCAGCTGCGAGAAGATGCCGAGAGGGGGGAAGGGGATGTGGTTGAAGAAGCCGATCGTGAGGTCGGGGCGGGCCTCGCGGAGCATCCGCGGGACGAGCTGGAGCTGGTAGTCCTGCACCCAGATGGTGCCGCCCTCCTCGGTGATCTCGGCGGCGCGATCGGCGAAGCGCTGGTTGACCTGCACGTAGGCCTCCCACCAGACGCGGTGGTACGTGGGGGCGGCGATCACGTCGTGGTAGAGCGGCCACAGCGTGTCGTTGCTGAACCCCTCGTAGTACCGCTGCACCTCTTCGGCGCTGAGCGGCACCGGGACGATCGAGATGCCGTCGTCGTCGAACGGCTCGAACTCGAGATCGGGCTGCCCGGCCCAGCCGACCCAGGCGCCGTCGTTGGCCTTCATGACCGGCTCGAGGGCGGTGACGAGCCCGCCGGGCGAGTGCTGCCACGAGGCGCTGCCGTCGTCGGCGATCACGCGGTCGACGGGGAGGCGGTTGGAGACGACGACGAAGCCGTAACGTTCGGAGGGGTCGGGCATGAGGTGGGTCAGCTCCTGTCGGATCACCCGCACGGGCGCGGGACGGCCAGATTATCAGCGGGCCCGGGCGGCGCCCCGGAGGTCGTACCCCAGCCGGAGGGTCTCGTCGGCCGCCGAGACGAGCGCCGCGCCGTAGCCGGGGCCGTGACCGGCCGCGTGCACGGCGAGGGGATGCAGCTGATGCACGGCCACCCGGTCGCGCCATCCGTCGCGCAGCGGTGCGCGCTCGTCGTAGGCCCCGAGCACGTCGTCGAGGAACGGGCAGCCGAAGAGCGCGAGCATCGCGAGGTCCGACTCGCGGTGCCCGCCGTGCGCCGCCGGGTCGATCAGCACCACTCCCCCGTCGCCGAAGAGCACGTTGCCGGACCACAGGTCGCCGTGCAGCCGGGCCGGAGGCTCGTCGTCGTCGAACACGCCCTCGGCGAGCAGCGCGCAGGCCCGTTCGACGACGTCGAGACCCGACCGGTCGAGGTTGCCCGCGTCCAGCGCCGCGACGGCGTAGGGCAGCACCCGCTGCTCGGCGGAGAAGGCACCCCAGGTCGGGGCCGGCCGCACCGACATCGGTCGGCGGCCGATGAAGCACGGACCGTCGTACCCCTCGGGAGGCGCACCGAAGGCGTCCGCGCCGGTCGCGTGGGTCACGGCGAGCGCCGCACCGAAGCGCCGGGCGGCCTCCGCGGTCGGACGCGCGGTCGACACGGCCTCGAGGTCGATGCGACCCGGGGAGACCGCGTGCACGCCCACGATGCGCGCGCCTCCTCGGCTCTCCGCCGCGGCCAGCCAGCCGAGGCCCGCCGCCTCGGCCTCGAAGAATCCGGGAGGGGCGTCGACGCGCTGCTTGGCATGGAGGCTCACGGGATTAGCATGCGCCTCATGACCGACACCCGCCCCGCGCGCACCGAACCCGACCCCGGCGATGGGGAGGGCCCCGCCGGACGGGTCCGAGGGCCGAGCGGCGCTCCCGTCTCGACCCGCGCCTACCGGGGAGGGCGCCTCATCTCGGAGGGCTTCACTCTCGCCGAGGTCAGCGATCATCTCGAGAAGGACGGCTGCGTCGTCTGGGTCGACCTGACCGACCCCACGGCCGCCGATCTCGCTGCGCTCGAGGAGGAGCTCGGGCTGCACGAGCTCGCCGTCGAGGACGCCCTGCAGGACGGTCAGCGGCCCAAGATCGACCGGTACGAGGGGCACCTGTTCACCGCCCTCTACGACGTGCGCTTCGACCGGAGGACCGGCGTGCTGACCACCAGCGAGGTGAAGGCCTTCGTCACGGAGCGGGCTCTCGTGACCATCCATCACCCCGAGTTCGACCGGGCCCGACTCGAGCGCGTGTTCGACGACAGCTCGGATCTCGCCGAGCACGGCGTGACCTTCCTGCTGTGGGGCCTGCTGGACTGCATCGTCGACCGGCACTTCGAGGCGACGGACGCCCTCGACGACGAGATCGAGGGCATAGCCGACGACCTCTTCGACCCCCGCCCGCGCACGGTGGACGTGCAGAAGCGGTCGTTCGCCCTGCGCAAGAGCCTCGTGCAGCTGCGCCGGGTCGCGTCCCCGATGCGCGAGGTGCTCAACACCCTGCTGCGGAGGGACCTCAAGCAGGTGGACTCCGAGATGCAGCCCTACTTCCACGACGTGTACGACCACGTGCAGCGGGTGGCCGAGCAGAACGACTCGCTCCGGGATCTCGTCTCGACGATCCTCGACACGAACCTCAATCTGCAGTCCAACCGGATGAACCTCATCATGAAGAAGGTGACCAGCTGGGCGGCCATCATCGCCGTGCCGACGGCCATCACCGGCTTCTACGGCCAGAACGTGCCGTACCCGGGGTTCCAGTCGACGACCGGCTTCATCACGTCGTGCGTGCTGATCGTCGCGATCGGCGGTCTCCTGTGGTGGCAGTTCAGACGGCGCGACTGGCTCTGACCCTCGTCGCGCCGGGACCCCGGGCTAGGGGACGACGACCAGCGCCAGCACGGCGAGCGGCACCGCGACGGCCGCCACGGCGAGGCCGCCGAGGATGACGCGCGGCCACGAGACCTCGACGCCCATGGCCGTCAGGCGCGAGTGCCAGAGCAGCGTGGCGAGCGAGGCCCATGGCGTCACGAGACAGCCGATGTTGACCCCGATCAGCAGAGCCACGAGACGCAGCGGGGATCCGGCGACGGGCTCGAGCGCCAGATAGGCCGGGAGGTTGTTCGCCAGGTTGGCCGCCGCGGCCCCGCCCCCGGCGAGTCGGAGCAGGTCGGGCAGCGAGTCCCCTCCCCCGACGACCGAGCCGAGCAGATCGGCGAGACCGAGCGAGTGCGCCGCCTCGACGACGACGAACAGACCGCCGGCGAACAGCAGCGTGCTCCACGGCACCATGCCCGGTCTGAGGACCGCCGGGCGGCGCACGGCGAACGCGACGACGAGGACGGCCGCGGCGACGGCCGCGGGGATCCACACCTCGACGCCCGACACGAGGGCGGGCACCAGCAGCGCCGTGACGAGGGCGGCGACGCGGAACAGCACGGGGTCGTCAGCCTCGTCGGGCTCGGGAGGCGCGAACCGCCCGGCGAGCTGACGGCGGTATCGGACGCCGATGGCCGCGACGGGCACGACGATCCCGACGGCCGCCGCGGGCGCGACCAGCGCCGCGAAGGCGAGCGGAGCGGGCGAGCCGAGCTGACCCAGGGCGAGCAGGTTCGTGAGATTCGACACCGGGAGGAGCATCGACGCGCAGTTGGCGAGCCAGACCGTCGTCAGGGCGAACGGCATCACCGGCAGACCGGCGTGGCGCGCCACGAGCACGACGACGGGCGTCAGCAGGACGGCCGTCGTGTCGAGCGAGAGGAACACCGTGCAGAGGACGGCCAGCACGACGACCAGGAGCCACAGCACGACGACGCGCCCCCCGGCGAACCGCGAGCAGGTGCGCGCCAGCCAGGCGAAGAGCCCCGCCTCGGCCGCGAGCTCGGCGACGATCGTCAGGGCGACCACGAAGCCGAGGACCGGGGCGACCCGCTCGACGAGGACCACGAGCTCGGGGCCCGTCAGGACCCCCGTCAGGAACGCGACGAGCCCCACGGCGAGGAACACGGCGCCGAGCACGGCTGTGCGCACAGGGACTCCTTCGCGATCGACGAGGCGGCCCGTCCGACCGGCGGGCAGCTCAACCTACAACCGCCGGCCCGACCTCCGGACAGCGCTGCTCGCAGCGGATAGCGTGATCACAACGAACACGGGAGCGAACAGTGCGCAAATTCCTTTTCAACGGAGCCATCCTCAGCTCGATCTTCTCGGGCGTCAGCCTCCTGAAGAGCCTCACGGCCGGTCCTCGCGACTGGCGGCTGCTGCTTACCGCCGTCGCCTGGGTGGCGACGACGGCCATCGCCATCGGCAACGTCGTCGACGCCGCCAACGACGACTGACCCGAGCGGAACACACGAAGGAGGCGCGTCCCGACGACCGGGACGCGCCTCCTTCGCATCTCCCGGGATCGCGGGTCAGCGGTCCGGTCGGGCGACGGGGCGGCCGTCGGGACGACCGCCGTCGTCCGGGCTCTGGACGGGGATGGCCGAGGTGAACAGGGCCGTCCGCTCGCTGTCGGCGTTCTCGCCGCTGAAGAGCCCTCCCGCCTCGGACGTCGACCGGCGCGGTCGTCCCGAGACCGCGGGCTCGTCGGCGACCATCTGCACCCTGGCCCTCGGGATCGAGACCGGACTCGATTCGTGCAGCCAGGAGATGAGGTCCTCGCGGACGAGGCAGCGCAGGTCGAACAGCGTCGGGGCGTCCTTCGCCGTGACGAGCACCCGCACCCGCACGTACCCGCCCGTCGCGTCGGTGACCTGGAGCACCTTGACCCGGCCGTCCCAGAGATCGGTCCGCTCGAGGATGCGATCGAGCTCGGCGCGCATGTCGCCGGGCTGCACCCGCCAGTCGAGATCGAACTCGACGGCGCCGAGCAGCTCGCTGTTGCGGCGGGTCCAGTTCTCGAAGGGCGTCGTCGTGAAGTAGGTCGACGGCAGGACGAGGCGCCGGTCGTCCCAGATGTGGACGACGACGTACGAGAGGGTGATCTCCTCGATGAGACCCCACTGCCCCTCGACGACCACGACGTCGTCGATGCGGATCGCGTCGCTGAAGGCGAGCTGGATGCCGGCGAACACGTTGGCGAGGGTCGACTGGGCCGCGAGACCGGCGACGACCGACACCAGACCGGCGCTGGCCAGCACGCTGGCCCCGACGGCCTCGACCCCGGGGAACCCCAGCAGCAGAGCGCCCGCCGCGACGATGACGATGAGGGCGACGGTCAGTCGTCGGAGGATCAGCACCTGCGTGCGCACCCGCCTCGCCACCCTGTTGTCGGGGGTGTCGACCCGGTAGCGCGAGAGACCGAGATCCTCGAAGAAGATCGCGAGGGCCCCGACGAACCAGGCGACGACGACGATGATGGCGCAGCGGAACACCTGGGACACCGCCTCGTCGCCGGGGTAGTCGGCGCCGAGGCTGCGGGGCAGCGTGGTCGACAGGGCGATGGTGAGCAGCACGACGAGGAGGGACCACCGGAACGGGCGGCGCATGCGGGTCACGAAGTCCACCGCCCAGGTCTTCCGACGGGCGACGAACGAGAAGACCCAGCCGACGAGGGCCGAGACGACGAAGGTGAGGACGACGGCCGAGACGACGGCGACGACGGGTGCGATCCAAGGCATCGGACCAGCCTGGCGGACATCCTCAGCGAGCACGACCGCGGATCGGCCAGGATGGGAACCGTGAGACAACGCACAGCTTCCCGTCACGAGCCCGCCACACGGGTGCCCGCACTCCACCGTGGGTCGCGGTCGCGACGCATCGTCAAGATCGTGGCCTCGGTGCTGTTCGCCGCGGTGGTGCTCGGCGCGACCGGCTTCTTCACGTGGGCCAAGCTGCCCCTGGCGGCCACCGCCTCCTCGGTCGCCGCCGTGGCCGAGGACACCGCCGTCGACGTGACGGACCGCCCCGACACGGTCGTCATGCGTCCGGCCGACACGACGCCGCGGGACCAGGGCCTCGTCTTCCTCGCCGGCGCGCGCGTCGACCCGCAGGCGTACGAGGAGGTGCTCTCGGGGGCCGTGCGCTCCGGGGTCACCGTGATCATCGTCCGACCGGTGCTCGGCTTCGGCCTCTTCGACTGGCGGGCCCTCACCGACTTCACGTCGGAGGCGCCCGAGATCTCGCACTGGGCCGTCGGCGGTCATTCGCTCGGTGGCGTCCGCGCCTGCGGCTACGCCGAGAGCGACCCGCGCGTCGACGGTCTCGTGCTCTTCGGCTCGTACTGCGCGACCACCGATCTCTCCGACGAGACCGACCTGCCCGTGCTCAGCCTCGGCGGCAGCGAGGACGGCCTCAGCACGCCCGACGACATCGAGCGGTACCGCGACCAGCTGCCGCCCGATGCCTCCATCGTGCAGATCGAGGGGTCGAACCACGCGCAGTTCGGCGCCTACGGCGATCAGGCGGGCGACGGGACCGCGACGCTGACGGACGAGGAGGCGCGGGTCGAGATCGATCGCAGCCTGCGGTCGTTCCTCGCCTCCGTCGGGCCCTGAGCCCGCGGCGGGTCCACCCGGTCGGAGGGCCGGCCGACCGCCCGGGGGACGGCATCCCGACGCGGTGCCGTCAGACGGAGCGCTTGCGCAGGCGCAGAGCCTCGAGGGCCATGCCCTGCGTGGCGTAGCGGCCGACCTCGTCGCCCCAGTGCGGGTTCGATCCACGGACGGCGACGTACGCGCCGTTCTCGACGCGGATGTGGCCGAGCACGCGGTCGGGGGTCGACACCTGCACCAGGTCGGCTGCGATCGTCCGGGTGCTGACCCGGGCGTTGCGGCGGACGGCGTCGATGCTGGTGATGCTCACGGGTGGTGCCTCTCGTGCTGTTCCCCGGGGTGTCCGGGGTGGTGGTGCCGTCGCGGGATCGGAATGCGACGTGCTCGACGCTAGTCGCGCCTCCTCGGCCACGTCCTGCCGATTCACTGTGCGTCGCCCGCCCGTCGGCTGGGGATACGCCGGCATGCCGCAGGGCCCCGGGGACGACGTCGCCCGGGGCCCTGCGGTCGGCCGCAGCCGATCCGTCAGCTGGTGAGGCCGTCGACGTAGTCCTGGTTGTCGGCGACCCACGCCTCGACGACCTCGGTGTAGTCGCTCCCGTCGACGCCGCTGTTGAACATGGCGTTCTCGAGCGACGAGAGGCGGTCGTTGTCCATCTCGAAGCCCTCGAGCCACTCGGCGAACTGCGGGTAGTCGGCCGTGAAGCTCTTGCCGCCGAACGAGTGGATGCCCTCGGCGTCGCCGAGCGTGCCCTTCGGGTCCTCGAGGTCCTTGATCGGGAACGCGTCGTACGCCCAGTGCGGGCTCCACAGCGTGACGGCGATGTTCTCGCCCGAATCCGTGGCGCTCTTCAGCTCGGTGAGCATCGCGGCGGTCGACGACGTCTGGAGGGTCAGGTCGTCGATGCCGTAGTCGGGGATCGTCGCGTTCTCGACGGCCGAGGTCAGGCCGGCGGCCGGCTCGATGCCGACGATCGTGCCGCCGAACAGGTCGGCGTTCTCGTTCAGCTCCTCGATCGAGTCGATCGGGGCGTCGGCGTTGACCGCGATGGCGAGCTTCGCGCCGTCGTTCCAGGCGCCGAGGTCGGTGAGGTCGTCGCCGAACTGGTCGATGTACTCCTTGTGCGTGACGGGCAGCCAGGTGTCGAGGACCACGTCGTAGTCATCGGTCGTGAGGCCCTGGTAGACCGGTGCGACGTCGGCCATCTTCAGATTGACCGTGTAGCCCTCCTCCTCGAGCACGGACTTCCAGAGCCAGGAGGCGGCGATGCCCTCGTCCCAGCCGTTGAAGACCGCGATGTCGACGACGCTCTGGTCGCCGTTGTCGAGGGTCTCGCTCTCCGTCGAGCTGCCGGGGGGCGAGCAGGCGGCGAGGCCGAG
Source organism: Frigoribacterium sp. Leaf263 (assembly GCF_001422285.1). GTDB lineage: Bacteria > Actinomycetota > Actinomycetes > Actinomycetales > Microbacteriaceae > Frigoribacterium. Next base: position 295,612 of record NZ_LMMO01000003.1, on the reverse strand, counting down.
GACGGCTGAGGTGCCGAGGGCGACGGAGGCTGCGATGGTGGTGCGCTTGTTCATGTGATCCTTTCGGGTGGTGCGGGAGGTGCGGGCCGACCTGATGACTCCGGTCGCCCCGTCGGGGTCTAGACGGACGCCGGCGTCCGATCGGGGGCGGGCGCGTCGGGCAGCGGGGACTCGGACGTCGAGGCGTCGGCGGACGCGCCGGTCGGACCGGATTCCGGGACCGCGTCATCGGACCCGCGGGCGATGCGGGACGGCCGGCGCCGTGCGCGACGGTCGGCGCCAAGGGCGGCCGTCATGCGGTCGAGGATGATGGCGAGGACGACGACCGAGATGCCCGCCTCGGCGCCGAGGGCGACGTCGATCCGGTTGAGGCTCGCGACGATGTCGCCGCCGAGTCCGCCGGCTCCGACCATGCCCGCGATGACGACCATGGAGAGCGAGAGCATGATGACCTGGTTGACCCCGGCCATGATGCTCGGCTTCGCCAGCGGCAGCTGGATCTGACGCAGGATGCGCCAGGGCGACGAGCCGAAGGCCTGGCCGGCCTCGACCACCTCGGTGTCGACCCCGCGGATGCCGAGCTCGGTGAGCCGGACGCCGGGCGCCATCGCGAAGACGATCGTGGCGACGATGCCGGGGACCACGCCGACGCGGAACAGCAGCAGCGCGGGGATCAGGTAGACGAAGGCGGGCGTGGTCTGCATGAAGTCGAGCACCGGTCGGATGATCTGCGAGGCGATCGACGACTTCGCGGCGAGGACGCCCAGCGGGATGCTGACGGCGATCGCGATGACTCCGGCGACCAGCACGAGCGCCAGCGTGGACATGGCGTTCTCCCACTGGTTGACCGAGCTGATCAGCAGGAGGCCGACGGCCGACCCGAGGGCGAACCTCCACCCCCGGGCGACGAACGCGAGCGCGGCCACGACGAGCACGATCGCCCAGAACGGAGGCGCGCTGAGGAGGTACTCGGTCCACTCGTAGAAGAAGAGGAAGACGGCGCGCACGACGTCGAACAGGCCGCCGAGGTGCGTGGTGATCCAGTCGACGACGGCCGAGACCCAGCTGCCGAAGGGGATGCGGAGGATCTCGTTCATCGGGTGGCTCCTTCGGTGGCGGCGACGGGGGTCTCCCCGGTCGCGAGGGTGGCGTCCAGCTCGCTCTCGGAGTAGCGGGTGACCGGTTCGAGCACGGGGATCGGCGAGGTCGTCGTGTCGACGTTGCCGAGGGCCGCGAGGAGCGTGACCCGCGGGATGACGCCGATGAGGCGGTCGTGGTCGTCGACCACGGCGATGGGCAGCGGGCTCTCGACGGCGAGTTCGAAGAGGTCGACGAGGGCGGCGTCGGGGCCGACCTTGGCGAACTCGGTGGTGACGATGGCCTCGAGATCGGTGTCGTTCGACTTGACCTGACGCATGACGTGCCGGTCGCGCACCCAGCCGAGCAGCCGGCGGTCGCGGCCGAGGACGAACAGGGCGGCCGTCTGCAGGTCCCGGAGGGTGCGCAGGGCTCCGCGGGGCCCGGCGGTCAGCTGCACGACCGCACGGGCCGGCTCCATGACGCTCGAGGCCGTCAGCACGCGGGCGCGGTCGACGTCCTGGACGAACTGGGCGACGTAGTCGTTGGCCGGGTCGGTGAGGATGTCCTCCGGCGTGCCGATCTGCACGATGCGGCCGTCGCGCATGACGGCGATGCGATCACCGAGGAACATCGCCTCGTTGAGGTCGTGCGTGATGAAGACGATGGTCTTGCCGAGCTTCGCCTGGAGCTCGAGCAGCTGCTCCTGCATCTCGCGGCGGATGAGCGGATCGAGGGCGCTGAACGCCTCGTCCATCAGCAGGATGTCGGTCTCGGCCGCGAGCGCTCGGGCCAGGCCCACGCGCTGCTGCATGCCGCCGGAGAGCTCGCTCGGGAGCTTGTCCTCCCACCCGGCGAGACCGACGATCTCGGTGACCTCCCGCGCCTTCGCCAGCCGCTTCGCCTTCGCCACGCCCTGGACCTCGAGGCCGTAGGCGACGTTGTCGATGACGGTGCGGTGCGGGAGCAGGGCGAAGTGCTGGAACACCATCGACACGTGCTGACGCCGGACGTCGCGCAGCCGCTTGGCCGGGACGTCGGAGATCGAGGTGCCCGACACCTCGACCGACCCGGAGGTGGGCTCGAGCAGACCGTTGAGCATCCGGATCAGCGTGGACTTGCCGCTGCCCGAGAGCCCCATGACGACGAAGATCTCGCCGGGCTGGACGTCGAAGGACGCGTCGATGACGGCCGCGGTTCCGAGGGCCGAGGCCTCGGTGCGGCTGGCGCCGGACTCGAGTCGGGTGACCGCCTCTCGGGGTCGGCGACCGAAGACCTTGTAGAGGTTCTTCGCACGCACGGCGGGTGGTGTCGTTGTCATGGGCTCTCCGCGGGCACGCCGGGGAACGCCTTCCGCTCGGGCAGGCGCGCCGTCGGCGGCGTTCTGGTCGGGCGGACGGGTCGACGGCGCATGCGGGACGTGCTGGCTCAAGCATCGTGATCCTGGATGCGAACCTGTACCCCGCTGGTGCGGTCATGGGACCGGCACCGACGCCACCAGACCGTACGGGGATCGGGATCCGAGACTGCCGGACCGCCGATCATCGCGTCCTGATGATGACGGGCCCACCGGAGCGGGCCTCGACGACCGTAGCGAACATGTGTCGTCCATCCCAATCCGCACCCCCCCTCCGGAGGGACCGGACGTGTACCCCGATCCCCTCCGATCGCCGTGTTCATGGGCATCGACATCGTGGCCTTTTCGTTACACGCCGTGCACCTTCGAGGGCCGTCGTCCGCGGAGCGCAGGTCCCCCGACATGCCGACCGCTCGATGTGCACGAACTGCAGACTCGGGCCTACCCTCTCGGCATGAGCGCATCTGACGGAGACCGCGGCTCGGCCGCGCACCCGGACACCGTCCCCCAGGACTTCAGCCACGAGCAGGAGGGTTTCCAGCACGGCCTCAAGCCCCGGCAGCTGCAGATGATCGCCATCGGCGGCGCCATCGGGACGGGGTTGTTCCTCGGTGCCGGCGGGCGGCTGGCGACGGCGGGGCCCTCTCTCGCGATCGTCTTCGCGATCTGCGGCGTGTTCGCGTTCTTCATCCTGCGCGCGCTCGGCGAGCTGGTGCTTCACCGCCCCTCCTCGGGATCCTTCGTCTCGTACGCCCGGGAGTTCTACGGGGAGAAGTTCGCCTACGCGGCGGGCTGGATGTACTTCCTGAACTGGGCGATGACGGCGATCGTCGACGTCACCGCCGTGGCCCTCTACCTGCAGTACTGGAAGGCCTTCACGGCCGCCCCGGAGTGGCTGCTGGCCCTCGTGGCCCTGGCCGTCGTGCTGTCGGTGAACCTGCTGGCGGTGAAGGTCTTCGGCGAGATGGAGTTCTGGTTCGCGATCGTCAAGGTCGCGGCGCTCGTGGTGTTCCTGGTGGTCGGGGTCGTCTGGCTGGCCGCGGCGTTCCCGGTGACGCACGACGGCGCGACGGTCGACACGGGCTGGTCGGTCGTGGCCTCGAGCGGGATCCTCCCGAGCGGGCTGCTGCCGGCGGTGCTGGTCGTGCAGGGCGTCGTCTTCGCGTACGCCGCGATCGAGCTGGTGGGCACGGCGTCGGGCGAGACCGAGAATCCGGAGAAGGTGGTGCCGAGGGCGATCAACACGGTCATCCTGCGGATCGCGGTCTTCTACGTCGGTTCGCTGGTGCTGCTGTCGCTGCTGCTGCCGTACACGGCCTACGCCGAGGGCGAGAGCCCGTTCGTCACGTTCTTCAGCAGCATCGGGAGCCCCGAGGTCGGCCGCATCGCGGGGTCGATCATGAACTTCGTCGTCGTGACGGCGGCGCTGTCGAGCCTGAACGCCGGGTTGTACTCGACCGGTCGGGTGCTGCACTCGATGGGGATGAACGGATCGGCTCCGAAGTTCACGACGAAGATGTCGAAGGGCGGTGTCCCGTTCGGCGGCATCCTCCTGACGGCGTCGATCACCCTGCTGGGGGTGGGTCTGAATGCGATCGTCGGGGCGAGCGCCGCGTTCGAGATCGTCCTGAACATCGCGTCGTTGGGGATCCTGACGGCGTGGGGCACGATCATCCTCTGTCAGATGCGGCTGCGTCGCTGGGCGAAGGAGGGCAAGGCGGAGGAGCCGTCGTTCCGTCTGCCGGGGGCGCCGGTCACGAGCTACCTGACGCTGGCGTTCCTGCTCGCGGTGGTGGTGCTGATGGCGATCGACTGGCCGATCGGGTCGTTCACGGTGATGTCGCTGGTCGTCATCATCCCGCTGCTGATGCTCGGCTGGCACCTGCAGCGCGACCGCATCCTCGCCGCGGCGCGCCTCCGCGAGGGCATGACCGGCCCCTACCCCGTGACCGGCCGGGATTCAGCCGCCCAGCACCCCCGCCCCTCGGACCGCCCCTAGCGGTGACGGAGGCCCGTCTCCCATCGTGGGGCTCGGTCCTCGTCGGACTCGACCCCATCGCGCCGGAGATCCAGGCGCTCCTCGCTCACAGCTCTCAGGGCCTGACGCGCGAAGCGCCGTCGCCCTCCCCCTGACGCGCGAAGCGCCGTCGCCCCGCGACGCGCGAAGCGCCGTCGCCTCCCCGCGACCAGTGAAGCGCCGTCGCCCCGCGACGCGCGAAGCGCCGTCGCACCGTGACGCGCGAAGCGCCGTCACCCCCGGGCAACAGCGACCTGGCGGCAAGGACCCCCACCCCGCGCGGCCCCAGGCCGCACGTCGGCGCAGCCGACCAAACCGGCACGACGACAAATCCCCCGCTTCATCGAATGATGAACACGGGGGATCGATTTGTCGTGCACCCCCTCGGACTTGAACCGAGAACCCACTGATTAAGAGTCAGTTGCTCTGCCAATTGAGCTAGAGGTGCGTGCTGCGGTGAGTCCCGCAACGAGGATCAACATTAGCATGAGTTCTGACACCTGTTGAACACCGGGGCGCTTCGCGCGCCCGAAGATCGGAGCACCATGGCCACGAAGCTCGAGAAGGGCGCTGCTGCGCCGTCGTTCACCCTCGAGGACGAGAGCGGTTCGCCGGTCTCGTTGTCGGACTTCGCGGGGCGGAACGTGATCGTGTACTTCTATCCGGCGGCGTCGACGCCGGGCTGCACGACCGAGGCGTGTGATTTCCGCGACAACATCAACTCGTTGAAGTCGGCCGGGTATCAGGTGCTGGGCGTCTCGAAGGATGCTCCGGAGGCGCTGCGCCGGTTCAAGGACGAGCAGGGCTTGAACTTCCCTCTGCTGAGCGACCCGGAGCTCACCGTGCACGAGGCGTACGGGGCGTACGGCGAGAAGAACAGCTACGGACGGATCGTCACCGGCACCATCCGGTCGACGTTCGTGGTGGACGGCGAGGGGGCCGTCGTGCTCCCGCTGTACAACGTGAAGGCGACGGGTCATGTGGCGTCGCTGCGGAAGAAGCTGGCGCTCGACTGAGGGCGGTCCCGGGGCGCCGTCGCGCGCCTCCTCGGCTCCGCACTCGTCTGCGAGGCGGCGTCAGTAGGTGCGGGGCGGCGCTTCGTCGCGGGCGGCGGTGGCTGCGGTCACCGACGGGGTGAGCAGCAGGACGACCACGAGCACGGCCGGGACGATGAGCCAGAGCCCCACGGTGGGGTTCGCGAACGTCCCTTGGAGGCTGCCGACGCCGACGGCCACCTGGAGCACCTGCCAGACGATGGCGGCGCCGCGGATCCAGGCCCGGCCACGGAAGGCCCCGACGACGATCGAGCCCAGCCACGCCGCCGCCATCAGCGTCAGCACGAGCACGGCCACCGCGGAGGGGTACGACGACGGGGTCGCGACGACGAGCTCGATGAGCAGATAGGCCGCGGCCCCGCCCACGACGACGAGCTCGCCGACGAGCAGCACGAGCAGCACCCACAGGAGGGGCGGTCGACGTGTCGCGGCAGACGGATCTGTCGGCTCGGCGGGGTCGTTCTCAGCCGCTCGGCTCATGCGTGGCCCTCCACAAAATCCTTGATTTGGCCGTACCAGTATGCGACCATATTCGAGGTCGAAGTGACGTGCACACGGCTGTGCGCGCCTCCCGAATTCTTTCTCTTTCCCCCATCCGGAACCGGTGCTTCGTTGCGCCGGTTCAGCATTTAAAGGAGTACCCATCGATGGATTGGCGTGACAAGGCCGCCTGCCTGACCGCAGACCCGGAGCTGTTCTTCCCCGTCGGCAACACGGGCCCCGCTGTCGACCAGATCGACAAGGCCAAGACCGTCTGCGGTCGGTGCACCGTCACCGAGACGTGCCTCCAGTACGCCCTCGAGACCAGCCAGGATTCCGGCGTCTGGGGCGGCCTCAGCGAAGACGAGCGTCGTGCGCTGAAGCGCCGTGCGGCTCGCGCTCGTCGCGCCAGCTAGACCTTCTCGCCCGACGGCGGTCGCGACCGACCGACGGGCTCGTCACGAGGCCGGCTCCCCTGGGGAGCCGGCCTCGTCGCTGTCCGGGCACGCTCGTCGCGTGCTCGGGCGGGCCGTCAGGACTGGGTGAGCCAGCGGAACGGGATCTCGATGGTGACCTCGGTGCCGCTGCCGACGAGCGTGTGCCAGTCGATCGTGCCGCCGAGCTCGCCCTGGATGAGCGTGCGGACGATCTGCGTGCCGAGACCGGAGCCGACCTTGCCCTCGGGCAGACCGACGCCGTTGTCGCGCACCTTGACGGTCAGCTGCTCGTCGTCGCGCTCGGCGACGATCTGCACCTCGCCGTCGCGGCCGTCGAGGCCGTGCTCGACCGCGTTGGTGACCAGCTCGGTCAGCGCCAGCGCGAGCGGTGTCGCGTACTCGCTCGGCAGGGCGCCGAAGCTGCCGACGAGGGCGGGCCGCACGGTCGTGTTGTGACTCGAGGCCACTTCGGCGATGAGCATGAGGACGCGGTCGAAGACCGTGTCGAAGTCCACGTTCTGGCTGAGGCCCTCGGACAGCGTGTCGTGCACGACCGCGATCGAGGCGACCCGCCGCATCGCCTGGGTCAGCGCCTCGCGGGCCACGTCGGTGTGCGTCCGCCTCGCCTGGATGCGCAGGAGGGACGCCACGGTCTGCAGGTTGTTCTTGACCCGGTGGTGGATCTCGCGGATCGTCGCGTCTTTGGTGATGAGCTCGCGCTCCTGGTGCCGCAGCTCGGTGACGTCGCGGCAGAGCACGATGGCGCCCATGCGCTCGCCCCGATCACGCAGCGGGATCGCCCGGAGCGACACCGTCACACCCCGGGCCTCGATGTCGGTGCGCCATGGCGCCCGCCCGGTGACGACCAGCGGCAGGGACTCGTCGATGACCAGCTTGCCCTGCAGCAGGTTCGTCGTCACCTCGGCGAGGGACTCCCCTTCGAGCTCGCCGTCGAAGCCCATGCGATTGAAGGCCGAGAGCCCGTTGGGGCTGGCGAAGGTGACCGTGCCGTCGACGTCGAGGCGGAGGAGCCCGTCGGAGGCGCGGGGAGCGCCGCGCCGGGGGCCGGTCGGCGCCCCGAGGTCGGGGAAGTCCCCCGCGGCGATCATCGCGAACAGGTCGTTCGCGCACTGGTTGAACGTGAGCTCCTGCCGGCTCGGGGTGCGGGCCTCGCTGAGGTTCGTGTGCCGGGTGATGACGGCGATGGGCGCCTCGGTCACATCGGGGCGGCTCGCACCGAGTCGACGCAGCACGGGGACGGCGCGCACCCGCGTGGGGGTCTCTTCGTACCAGTCGGGGGCGGCGGAGTCGACGATGCGGGTGGACGAGAACGCCGCATCGATCTGCACGCGCCACTCGGGGCGCACCTCTTGTCCGACGAAGTCGCGGTAGAAGAGCGTCGCGCTGCTGGACGGGCGCGCATGGGCGACGGCGACGAAGCTGCCCGTCTGCGTGGGCACCCAGAGGACCATGTCGGCGAAGGCCAGGTCGGCCAGCAGCTGCCAGTCGCCGACCAGCAGGTGCAACCACTCGATGTCCGCTTCGCTGGAGCGGCCCTGGGCGAGTACGAGATCACTGAGCGTCGACACCGCCCCAGTCTAGGTCGACCCGTGGACCCCAGGAGGCGCGGGTCGCGCTCTGTGGACGACCGCGATCTCTCCACAGCCCGGCCTGTCCTTGTCGAACCAATACCGGATGTCATATGTTGTGTACGACCGAGCCGCCGTCACGAAAGTACGAGCACGATGCCCTCTTCACCACGCGCCACCACGTCAGCCCGCCCCCGCACGGGCGTCGAGTCGCCCACGGGGTCGATCCCGCTGGAACGCCATCTGAGCGCCGTGCCCGGCTGCGGGACGCTGGCGGCCATCTCGCCGGACCCCTTCGCACCCCGGGGCAAGCCCATCACCGCCGAGGCGGCCGTCGAAGCCCTCGCCCGTTCGGTGCTCGAGGTCATGGCCGGGGCACGCGACATCGAGCAGCTGTCGCGCTGGGTCACCGCCGAGGTGTTCGCGACCCTGCGCAACAGGGTCAGGATCTCGACGAGGGCCCGCGTCGCCCACGGCGTCCGACCCCAGCGCCCGATCCTGCGGTTCGGGCCGGTGCGGATCGCGGAACCCGTTCACGGCATCGTCGAGGGCGTCGTCGTCGTCCACGGTCGGGGGCGCAGCCGCGCCGTCGCCGTGCGCCTCGAGACCGTCCGGGGCCGGTGGCAGGCGAGCGCCCTCCACATCCTCTGATCCGAGAGGCGGCGCCGACACGGGGCCTCCCCCGCCGACGACGGAGGCGCACCCGCCTGAGCGGGTGCGCCTCCGTCGTCGCGTGACCGGTCGCGACCGATCGTCCAGTACCGGCCTACTTCTTGCCGGCCGCCCGGCGCTCGGCCCGGTTCACGGGTGCGGGCTCGTCGCCTCCGGTCTTCTGACCGAACGCGCCCTTGCCCGCCGGCGCCGTGCCGCTCGATGCCCGCGCCGCGGCCACCTCGGGCGCCGTCGTCTGCGTGGCGGTCTCCTGCAGGCGCTGGGCGCGGGCCGTGGCCCCCTTCTCGAGGCGGCCCTTCTGGTCGCGGACCTCGACCTCGCCGTCGATGTTCGGCGCCGAGTACTCGAGGGCGGGAGGGGCCTGCTCGTTGCCGAGCCCCTTCGCAGCGATCACCGGCGTCTTCTCGGCGCCGACCTGGTTCTGGACCTCGACCTCGAGGTTGAACAGGAAGCCCACCGACTCCTCGCGGATCTGGCCCATCATGCTCTGGAACAGCGCGTAGCCCTCGCGCTGGTACTCGACCAGCGGGTCGCGCTGCGCCATCGCCCGCAGACCGATCCCGTCTTTCAGGTAGTCCATCTCGTAGAGGTGGTCGCGCCAGCGGCGATCGATCACCGAGAGCACGACACGACGCTCGAGCTCGCGCATGGCCGCCTCGCCGAGGGTCGCCTCGCGGTTCTGGTAGGCCACCTTGGCGTCGGAGAGGATCTCCTGACCGAGGAACTCGCGCGTCGCCTTGCCCTTCGAGCCGGCCTCGGTGATGACCTCGTCGATCGTGATCGAGATCGGGTAGAGGGTGCGGAGCTCGGTCCACAGGGCATCGAGATCCCAGTCGTCGGGTCCGCCCTCGCCCGTGTGCTGATCGATGACCTCGTTCACGACGTCGTCGAGGAACTTCGAGGCGCGGTCCTGGAGATCGTCGCCCTCGAGGATGTGCCGACGGTCGCCGTAGATAGCCTCGCGCTGCCGATTGAGGACGTCGTCGTATTTGAGGACGTTCTTCCGGATCTCGGCGTTGCGGGACTCGACCTGCGACTGAGCGGAACGGATCGCCCGACCGACGATCTTGTTCTCGATGGCGAGGTCGTCGGGGACGTTGCCGCGGCCCATGAGCGACTCGGCGGCACCGGAGTTGAACAGACGCATGAGATCGTCGGTGAGCGACAGGTAGAAGCGGCTCTCGCCCGGGTCCCCCTGACGACCGCTGCGGCCGCGGAGCTGGTTGTCGATGCGACGGGACTCGTGGCGCTCCGTGCCGAGCACGTAGAGCCCGCCCGCCTCGACGACCGCGGCGGCCTCCTCGGCGACGGCCTCCTTGTGGGAGGCGAACACGGCATCCCAGGCCGCCTCGTACTCGTCGGGCGTGTCGACCGGGCTGAGCCCCTTGGCGTTCATCTCGGCGACCGCGAGGAACTCCGCGTTGCCTCCGAGCATGATGTCCGTCCCACGGCCGGCCATGTTGGTGGCGACCGTGACGGCGCCGGCCCGACCCGCCTGTGCGACGATGGCCGCCTCGCGGGCGTGGTTCTTAGCGTTCAGCACCTCGTGCTTGACGCCCTTCTTGGCCAGCAGACGCGAGAGGTACTCGCTCTTCTCGACGCTCGTGGTGCCCACCAGGACGGGCTGCTTCTTGGCGTGCCGTTCGACGATGTCCTCGACCACCTGGTCGAACTTCGCCGTCTCGTTCTTGTAGACCAGGTCCGTCTGGTCGATGCGCTGCATCGGCCGGTTCGTGGGGATCGGGACGACGCCGAGCTTGTAGGTGCTCATGAACTCGGCGGCCTCGGTCTCGGCCGTTCCCGTCATGCCCGAGAGCTTCTTGTACAGACGGAAGTAGTTCTGCAGCGTCACCGTCGCGAGGGTCTGGTTCTCGGCCTTGACCTCGACGCCCTCCTTCGCCTCGATGGCCTGGTGGATGCCCTCGTTGTAGCGGCGCCCGCTGAGGATGCGACCGGTGTGCTCGTCGACGATCAGCACCTCGCCGTTGATGACGACGTAGTCCTTGTCGCGCTTGAACAGAGCGTCGGCCTTGATGGCGTTGTTGAGGAACGAGATGAGCGGCGTGTTGGCGGACTCGTACAGGTTGTCGATGCCGAGGTAGTCCTCGACCTTCTCGATGCCCGGCTCGAGCACCCCGACCGTGCGCTTCTTCTCGTCGACCTCGAAGTCGACCCCCGACACCAGGCGACGCGCGATGGTGGCGAACTCCGCGAACCAGCGGTTGGCCTCGCCGCTGGCGGGCCCCGAGATGATGAGGGGCGTGCGGGCCTCGTCGATCAGGATGGAGTCGACCTCGTCGACGACGGCGAAGAAGTGTCCGCGCTGGACCATGTCCTGCGATTGCCAGGCCATGTTGTCGCGGAGGTAGTCGAAGCCGAACTCGTTGTTCGTGCCGTAGGTGATGTCGGCGGCGTACTGCTCGCGGCGCTGCGCCGGGGTCTGGCCTGCGAGGATGCACCCCGTGGTCATGCCCAGGGCGCGGAAGACGCGACCCATCAGCTCGGACTGGTAGCTCGCGAGGAAGTCGTTGACCGTGATCACGTGCACGCCGCGCGAGGCGATGGCGTTGAGGTAGGCGGCCGTGGTCGCCACGAGGGTCTTGCCCTCGCCGGTCTTCATCTCGGCGATGTTGCCGAGGTGGAGCGCCGCGCCGCCCATCAGCTGCACGTCGAAGTGCCGGAGACCGAGGGTGCGCTTGGAGGCCTCGCGGACGGCGGCGAACGCCTCGGGCAGCAGATCGTCGAGCGACTCGCCGCCGGCGTAGCGCTCGCGCAGCTCGACGGTCTCGTTCTTCAGCTCGTCGTCGGTGAGGGTGGTGAAGTCGTCCTCGAGCTCGTTGACGGCTTTGGCGTACGCCTTCAGCCTGCGGAGGGTGCGACCCTCGCCGACGCGAAGGACCTTCTCGAGAACGTTGGCCACCGGTTACTCCCTGTGTTTCGGTCGAGCGCACGACGAGAGCCGCGCGCCCCGTGAGGCGGGCCCGTGGGCCACGCCGAGATCGGCTCGACCCGCGGACGGACGAGCACGGAATGGTAACAAGACTAGCGGCCACGGCCCTGTGAACCGGCAAGCGATCACCTCGCCGCCTTCTCAGGACCGTGGCCGCCGAGGGACCGCGAGGGCGCCCGACCGGCTGCGCCGGATCGGACGCCCCGACGGTCAGTCGACGAGGCCGGCCCGGAGCGCCGTGGCGACCTCCTGCAGCTCGGGGGCCGACTGGTCGAGACCGATGACGCCGTAGTCCCAGCCCTTCCGTCGGTACACGACGCTCGGCCGATCGGTCGCCGAGTCGATGAAGAGGTAGAAGTCGTGACCGACGAGCTCCATGTAGTAGAGCGCGTCGTCGACCGTCATGGGCGTGGAGGCGAAGACCTTCGACCGGATGACCACCGGGCTGTAGTCCTCCTCCGTCTCCTCCGCGTCGATCGAGGCGTCGTCGTCGACGACCGCGATCGACCCCGTCCGGACGGCGTCGAGGGTCTCGGCCGCGGCCGGTGTGACGCCGTGCGTGCTGAAGTCGGAGGTCGAGGCCTCACGCAGCGATGTGGGCCGGTGCTGACCGCGATGCACCTTCTTGCGGTCCTTGGCCCGACGGACGCGTTCGAGCAGCCGCGCGATGGCGAGGTCGAAGGCGACGTACTTGTCGCCGCCGGTCGACTCGGCGCGGACGAGGGGCCCGGGCCCGATCAGGGTGAGCTCGACGCGGTCGTCTCCTGCCTGACCGCTCGACTTCTCGTGGTGCCTCGAGACCTTGATCTCGAGCGCGAGGGCTTTCGTGGCGAGCTGCGCCACCTTGTCGGCCTTGTCAGTGGCGTAGTCGCGGAAACGATCGGTGATGCCGACGTTTCGACCCGTGACGGAAATTTCCATGACGACCTCCTTTGGCTATGACGTGCCGCCTGTCAGCCAGGCGGATGTGCTTTCACGCCTTTTGCCCCACCGTAACCGTGACGGCACCTCGGCGTAACCCCGCGTCCACCGTGTCGCGAGTCGCTCAGGCACCTCGGATGCTCCTCCCGGTCTCCGGAGTGGACGCCAAGCACGCCGCGGCGACGACCGCCGCACCCCGTGCCGCGAGCGCCCGCTCGGCCTCGAGGAGCGTCGACCCCGTCGTCACGACGTCGTCGACGAGCAGCACCCGGCGGCCCGTCAGGTCGGTCGTCGCCCTCAGCGTCCCCTGGCGCGCCCGCTGGCGCTGCACCCGGTCGAGCCTCTTCTGCGGCCCGCCGGCCCCGGCGACGGACACGAGGAGGCGCGGTGCGAGGACCAGCCCGGCCTCGCGGGCGAGCAGACCCACGGGGTCGTACCCGCGCCTCCTGAGTCCGGACCTCGACGCGGGCACGGCCACGAGGAGGGGCGGCGACGGTCCCGGCGGACACGCGCGGTCGAGGGCGGCCGCGAGTGCGGGGGCGAGCCGGCGGGCGAGCCGCAGACGCCCCTGCTGCTTGAACGCGATGACGGCGCGGCGCACCTCGAACTCGTAGTCGAGCCCCGACACGACGACGAGCCCCGTGAGGAGCCTGCGCGAGCGGACTGTGGGATCGAGTCGCCTGCGGCAGTCGGGGCAGAGCTCGACGTCGGGGCTGCCGCAGCCGGCGCACTCGACCGGGGAGACCACGGAGAGCGCCTCGCGGAGCGCGGATCGTGCGGACATGACGACAGCCTGCCGCGGCGGCGCGGGCCGGCGCGAGCGGGACCGGCGTCATCCACGCCGACGACGGGGAGCGCTCTGCTGGGGAGGGGAGGATGGTCCGCGGGTCAGCGCTGGGTGGCCAGCAGATCCGCGCGGATGCCGCTGTCCTGCCAGCTGCTCCCCCGGGGCTCGAGGACCATCCCGTCGGCCGTGCGCACCTGCAGCCGGCCCACCCCGTTGCCGCCCACGATGGACTCGGGATCGCCCGGCGGACGACCGCGGGACGTCGCGGGGCCGCCGACCTCGGAGACGGTGACCTGGGGCTCGTCCCCCGCCCGGGTGAGGACGGCCACCGACGACTGGTCCGCCCAGGTGGCGTCGACGGGCACCCCCGTCGCCGTGGCGAGTTCGAGGGCCGGCCCGAGTGCCGTGGGGACCCCCTCCGCGTCGCGGACCACCGCGGCGACCGTCAGACGGGCGTCGCCGTCGTCGTCGAGGAGCGCGAGCACCCGGCTGCCGTCGCGCGAGACGCGCAGGGTGACGACGTCGGCTCCGTCGGGCAGCGAGGAGGACACGGCGTGCACGACGCCGTCGCCGCCGATGACGAGGAGGTCGCCGGGGTCGCTCTCGGGGACGCTCCAGACGTATCCGCGGTCGTCGAGCGATGGAGGCGCGAGTCCCGGCCGGGCGTCGAGGAGGCGGCTGCTGCCGTCGGCTCGGACGAGCACGGCCCCCTCGGGGGTCGCGACCGCCGCACGGGTCTGATCGCCGGAGAGCTCGAGGGCGGTGGCCCCGAGGTCCGTCACGGTCGGCGAGAGCCCGGCCAGCTCGCTGACGGCGCTCCTCGACGCGAAGCCGAGCACGCCGTCGGCGACGACGAGAGGCCGGGCGTCGACGGTCGGGTCGCGCAGGGGCGAGTCCTGGCCGAGCTCCGGCACGTCGAGCGCCGTCGACTCGACGCTCAGCTCGACCGCCGTGATCGCGGCCACGCTCGAGAAGCTCGCCAGAAGCTGGGCCTGCATGCGGGCCCGGGCCGTCGGGTCCGCGCCGAGCGCATCGGCCGTGAGGTCGACCCTCGCCGTGCCGTCGTCGACGGTGATGGCGGTGAGCGAGAGCCGGGTGCCGTCGGGGAACGCCGACACCACGGCGCCCTGGAGCCACGACGACGGGCCCGCGAGGACCGCGGACGCGATGCGCGTGCTCGTCGACGACCGGGCGAGGAACCAGCGCTCGTCGGGCACGAGGTACGTGAAGGTCGGGTCGTAGAAGTAGATGGCGTGCGAGCGGAACACCGACTGGAACGTCGCCGGGGTCAGCACGATGCCGTCGGGGGCGTCGCTGATCCGCCACTGGCCGTCCTCCTGGACGAACCGGTAGCCCAGCGTCGTCGGGACGGAGGACGTGGCGGGCGTGTAGCGACCGGTGTCGTCGACGGTGGCCGAGTCGACGAACGTGTAGTCGAGACGGGTGTCCGAGACGCGGGTCGTCGTCCCGGTGCCCGGACGGACCATGACGCTGTCCCTCGGGTTCCAGCCGTCGGCGAACCCCGTCGAGAGGAACTGCCTGGCGACCGCGTAGTCGTTCTGGGGCCCGGTGCCGGCGGCGAGGAACCCGTTCAGCAGCTGCTCCTGGGAGCTGCCGACCGAGGGGCCGTTCGGCGTGTACACGACGTCGCTGTCGACGACGTCGCTGGTGATCGGGTCGCCCTGCTGGACGGACCCGCTGTCGGGGATGCCCGCGCAGCCGGCGAGCGCCGCGAGGAGGGATATCGCGACGGCGACGGCGACGAGTCGTTTCGGGGTGGTCATGCGTCCTCCTCGGGTCGGACCGGCAGCGGGCGGGAGCGGACCTCGGCGCCCACCACGCGGGGCAGCGTCACGACGAAGCGGCTGCCCGAGCCCGGCCGCGACCAGACGTCGATGCGACCACCGTGCAGGACGGCGTCCTCGAGGCTGATGGCCAGACCGAGCCCCGTCCCGCCGATCGTCCGCCGACGGGACGGGTCGGCCCGCCAGAACCGGTCGAAGACCCGTTCGGCGTCGGCCTCGGTCATGCCGACGCCGTGGTCGCGAACGGCGATGGCGACGGCGTCCGGGTCCGAGTCGACCTCGACGACGATGGGTCGCCCCTCGCCGTGCTCGATGGCGTTGCCGAGCAGGTTGCGGAAGATGCGTCGCAGCCGACGCGCGTCGACCTCGCTCTCGAAGTAGCCCCCGCGGGCGACGATCTCGATGGCGCTGCCCGTCTCGGCGGCCAGCGGCTCGTACTCGGCCACGCCGTCCTCGACGAGCCGCACGAGGGTGATGCGCTCGAGCTCCAGTTCGACCGCGCCCGCGTCGAAGCGCGAGATCTCGAGGAGATCGGCGAGGAGGAGCTCGAACCGGTCCACCTGCGTGTGCAGCAGTTCGGTGGTCCGCGCCGCGGACGGGCTGAACCCCTCGCGCTGGTCGTACAGGACGTCGCCGGCGAGCCGGATGGTGGTCAGCGGGGTCCGCAGCTCGTGCGAGACGTCGCTGACGAACCGCTGCTGCACGCGAGACAGCTCCGCGAGCTGCGTGATCTGCCGCTGCATGGCGTCGGCCATGCCGTTGAAGGACCGCCCGAGGGTCGCGACGACGTCGTCGCCCTTCTCGGGGATGCGCTCCTCGAGGTGCCCCGCGGCGATCTTCTGACTCGTCTCGGCGGCGACGCGGACGGGTGCGACGACCAGACGCACGACGGCGTACGTGATGAGCGCGATCAGGACGACGAGGGCCAGCGACCCGATCGCCAGGGTGCGCTGCATCAGGGCGAGGGTCTCCTCCGCGTCGCCGAGGTCGTACACGAGGTAGAGCTCGTACTGACCGGCGGTGGGCACCTGCAGGGTCGAGCCGACGGCGATCCCCGGCGCCGCGCCTCCTGAGGGGGACGCGAGGGACACGGACTGCAGGGCCAGCGATCCGGTGTCGGCCGCCACCTGCTCGCGCAGCTCGGGGCTGATGACGTCGGCCGGGAAGTCGGGGCTCGCGATGTTCTGGATCGTGCGCGCCGTCGTCTGGCCCGGTGTGCGGAGGATGGCGATCCGGGTCCCGCCGGGGCTCGAGGTCGACCCCAGGATGGCGCTCTGCGCCTCGTTCTGGAGCGAGTCGAGCTCGACCTGGTCGGCGTCCTCCGTCGCCGTCGCCGAGTCGAAGATGCTCTGCGCGAGCAGCGTCGCCCGGAGCGACTCGGACTGCACCTGATCACGCCGCTGGTCGTAGAGGTTCGCGCCGATGCTCACGGAGATCGACGCGGCGATGATCGAGGCGCCCACCCCGGCGAGCACGACGGTCAGCGCGACCGTGCGGAGCTCGAGGGACGACCGCCAGCCGTCGGCGAGACGACGCCACACGACCGCGAGGCGGCGAGCCGTCGCCCCGGGGAGCGCCAGCCTCGGCGACGTCATCGGACCGCGACGCTCGACGGCCGGCCGATCGCGCCGGGCACGGGGTCAGGCGCTCGCGCCGGCACGGTACCCCACGCCGCGCACGGTCGTGACGATGCGCGGGTTGTCGGGGTCGTGCTCGACCTTCGCCCGCAGACGCTGCACGTGCACGTTGACGAGCCGGGTGTCGGCCTTGTAGTGGTATCCCCAGACCTGCTCGAGCAGCATCTCGCGGGTGAACACCTGCTGCGGCTTCGACGCGAGAGCCAGCAGCAGCTCGAACTCGAGCGGCGTGAGCGCGATCGCGGTCTCGCCACGGCGGACCTCGTGCGCGGCCACGTCGACGCGGAGGTCGCCGACGGTCAGGACGTCGTTCGTCGGCTCGGTCGCGGGGCGCAGCCGGGTGCGGATGCGCGCCACGAGCTCCTTCGGGTTGAACGGCTTGACGACGTAGTCGTCGGCGCCGCTCTCGAGGCCCTTGACGACGTCGACGGTGTCGCCCTTGGCCGTCAGCATGATGATCGGGACGCCGCTCTCGGCACGGATCGCGCGGCACACCTCGAGGCCGTCCATCCCGGGCAGCATGAGGTCGAGCAGCACGAGGTCGGGCGACGAGTTGCGGAAGGCGTCGAGGGCGGCGCTGCCATCGCTGCAGAAGTGGGGCTCGAAGTCGTCGGCTCGGAGCACGATGCCGATCATCTCGGCGAGAGCGGGGTCGTCGTCGACCACGAGGATGCGCGGGGTCATGGTCTCCGTCTTCGGCTGGGCCGCTCGGGCGGCGGCACGTCGGACCAGATTAGTGCAGGAGGCGCGCTCGGCTGGCACCCCGACCCGCGCTGTGGAAACATGGCAGCACCTGCGAGGACGACCTCGCCGGCGGACGACCCGGGGGAACGCATGACCGATCCGAACGGCTGGGCCGCCCCGGGCGGCGGCGACGCCCCCCGCTGGGGCGAACGCGTCGACACCGGGATCGGGGTCCCTCTGGGCCAGCACGCCCCGGCGGCGCCGCCGCAGGGCGCCGAAGCACCCGGAACGCCGGGGCAGCACCCCGGGGGCTGGACCCCGCCGCCGCGACCGGCTCTCGTCCCGCTGCGTCCGCTGACGTTCGGCGAGATCCTCGCCGGCTCGTTCCAGGTCTTCCGCCGCAACCCGCGCACGACCTTCGGCACGGCCCTCCTGGCGCAGGTCGTCATCGCCATCGTGACGGCCGGCGCCGTCGGCGCCGCCACCTTCGCCGCGATCAGGCGCATCGACTCGGCCCTCCCGTCGGACCTCGAGACGGTGACGGCGGGCGCCGTGGCCGTCGTGCTCCTCTCGGCGCTCGTCCCCGCGGCCCTCTCGCTCGTCGTCGGTTCGATCCTGCAGGGTCTGTTCGTCCTCGAGACCTCCCGGCAGATCCGCGGCGAGCGCCTCCGTCTCGGCGGTCTGCTCGCCCTGGCCAGGGGTCGTCTCGGCGCCCTCGTCGGCTGGTCGGCCCTCGTCGCCCTCGCCACCGTCATCGCTCTCGCGGTCGTCGCCGCCATCGTCACCCTCGGCGTCGTCATCGGCACGGGCCCGAGCATCGCCATCGGCATCGGCGCGGGTCTGCTCGCAGGGCTCGGCGCCACGGCCCTCGGAGTCTGGCTCACCGTGAAGCTCTGCCTCGTGCCGAGCGTCCTCATGCTCGAACGGACCACGCTCACGACGGCCGTGACCCGGTCGTGGGCGCTCGTCCGAGGCGGGTTCTGGCGCACTCTCGGCATCGTCGCCCTGGTGTTCGCGATGATCCAGGTCGCCGCGCAGGTCGTCGCCACGCCGTTCTCCCTCCTCTTCGGCGTCCTCGGCGGGACCCTCGCCCCCACCGGCGACGCCCTCGACCCCACCGCCCTGGTCGTGACGGGGGTGGGGTACCTGCTGACGATCCTCGTGACCTCCGTGGTGACGGCCATCGGCTCGGTCGTCCAGGCGGCCTCGGTCGGGCTCGTCTACGTCGACCGGCGCATGCGACTCGAGGGTCTCGACCTCGAGCTCGCGCGCTCGGCCGACCTGCGCGCCGCCGGCGCCACCGGTCCCGACCCCTACCGGACGCCGGGCGACGACGCCTCCGACCGCCCGGCGGAGACACCGGCGCGGTGACGATGCCGACGGCGTGGGCGGCGACCCCGCTGACGCCCGACCCCGACGAGGCGCGCCGTGAGCTGATCCGCGAGCTCACCGGCGCCGACTACGCGGCCGCACGACCGACCTGGCTGGATCGCGCCGCCCAGGGGTTCTGGGACTGGATCGCCGGCATCCGGTTCGGCGGCGCCGAGGGGGCTCCCGCCGCCGCGCTGCTCGTGGCCCTGCTCCTCGTCGTGGCGCTCGTCGTCGTCGTCTTCGCCGTCTACGGCCGACCCCGTCTCGATCGCCGCTCCGCTGCGGTCGGCCGGGTGTTCGGAGCCGATGACGACCGCGACGCCGACTCGCTGCGCGCCGCTGCTCGGGCCGCCGCCGACCGCGGGGACCACTCGACGGCGGTGGCCGAGTCGTTCCGGGCGCTGACCCGCGCCCTCGTCGACCGCGGTGCCATCACGACCTCCCCGGGCACGACCGCGAACGGGGTCGGCGACCGCGCCGGCCGCGTGTTCCCCGATCGGGCGACGGAGCTCAGGGGCGTCGCACGGATCTTCGACGAGGTCCGGTATCTCGGACGGCCCGGCTCCGACGCCGACTACCGCGCCGTCGCCGAGCTGGACCGAGCCCTGACCGTCGACCGATCATCGGGCGGGTCGGCAGGCGACGACGCTCGCGAGGGGGTCGCCTCGTGACCGTCGTCACCCCCACGCTGCGGGCCCGCCTGCGTGGCGCCCGCGTGTGGATCGCCCTCGCGGCCGTCGCCCTCGGCGGGGCCGTCGTCGTCGCGGTGCTCGGGGCCGGCGGCGGGACGGGCGGTCGGCCCCTCGGGCCGTCGAACCCCGCGCCGACCGGTGCCAAGGCGGTGGTCGAGGTGCTGCGCGACCAGGGTGTCGACGTGACGGTGACGACCTCCCTCGCGGACACGCTCGCCGCGACCGGCGACGCCGACCGGACGGCCCTCGTCGTCGACGACGCCGACGGGTTCCTCACCGACGACCAGTGGGCCGATCTGGCCGGGGCACGGACCCGGCTCGTGCTCCTCGCCCCGTCGCAGTCGGCCCTCGACGTCGTCGCACCCGGCGTCGCGCTCGTCGGCGCGGCCGACGACGGCGTCGTGGCCCCCGCCTGCGACCTCGCGGTCCTGTCCCGCGTCGAGCGGGTCGACGCGGGCGGCCTCGCCTACTCGGCCGACGACGTCGACGGGGCGGGCGACGGCACGGCCGTCGGGTGCCTCGCAAGCGACGGAGGCGACGGCCTCGTCGAGGTCGTCGGCGCCGATGCCCCGGTGACGGTCGTCGGCGCCACGACGGCCCTGACGAACGCGGCGATCGCCTCCGACGACAACGCCGCCTACGCTCTCTCGGTGCTCGGTCAGGCCCCGGAGGTCGTCTGGTACCTCCCCGGCGCCGCCGACCTGCCGGAGGGCGAGGGCACCCTC
This sequence comes from Frigoribacterium sp. Leaf263, assembly GCF_001422285.1. Lineage (GTDB taxonomy): Bacteria > Actinomycetota > Actinomycetes > Actinomycetales > Microbacteriaceae > Frigoribacterium. Next base: position 275,356 of record NZ_LMMO01000003.1, on the reverse strand, counting down.
GCGACCCTCACTCCCTCGTGGGTGACGCCCGCCCTCGTCCTGCTGGTCCTCACCGGTGTCGCCGCGATGGCGTGGCGGGGTCGGCGGCTGGGCCCCCTCGTCGTCGAGCGGCTGCCCGTCACGGTGAAGGCGTCCGAGACCACCGAGGGACGCGCCCGCCTCTACGAGAGATCGGGCGACCGGCTCCATGCCCTCGATCAGCTCAGGATCGGCGCCCTCGGCCGCCTCGCGCGCACCGCCGGGCTCCCGGTCGGAGCCTCGGTCGACGAGATCATCGAGCGGGTCGCCCCGCTCGTCTCCGCTCCCCCGGCCGCCCTGCGTCACGTGCTCGTCGACGCCCGCCCCTCCAGCGACCGCGAGCTGCTGTCGCTCAGCGACTCGCTCCTCGACCTCGAGCGGGTCCTCCGGGCGGCGACGGCCCCCTCGTGACCGGCGCCGCGCCTCCTCGGCTCCCCCGCCGGCCCCGAACGCCAACCCCGCCCGACAGCCACCACGACACACCGGAGACGAGCAGCACATGACCTCAGACCTGCAGCAGACCTTCTCGCGAGTCCGCGCCGAAGTCGGCAAGGCCGTCGTCGCGCAGGACGGCGCGGTGACCGGTCTCATCGTCACCCTGCTCGCCCAGGGCCACGTGCTGCTCGAGGGGGTGCCGGGGGTCGCGAAGACGCTGCTCGTCCGCGCCCTCGGGCACTCGATGTCGCTCGACACCTCGCGCGTGCAGTTCACCCCGGACCTCATGCCCGGCGACATCACCGGATCGCTCGTCTACGACGCCAAGGCGGGCGACTTCGAGTTCCGGCCCGGGCCCGTGTTCACGAACGTCCTCCTCGCCGACGAGATCAACCGCACGCCGCCCAAGACGCAGTCCGCCCTGCTCGAGGCGATGGAGGAGCGCCAGGTCTCGGTCGACGGGCTCTCGCGTCCCCTCCCGACCCCGTTCCTGGTGGCGGCGACCATGAACCCGATCGAGTACGAGGGCACCTACACGCTGCCCGAGGCGCAGCTCGATCGATTCCTCATGAAGCTGACCCTCGACCTCCCGCCACGGGATGCCGAGGTCGAGGTGCTCGGACGCCACGCCGCCGGGTTCTCACCGCGCGATCTGCGCGCCGCCGGCGTCACGCCCGTCCTCGGGCCCGACGACCTGGCCCGAGCCCAGGCGGAGGTCGGGCGGGTGGGGGCCTCGCCCGACGTGCTCGCGTACATCGTCGACCTGGCGCGGGCGACGCGCGAGAGCCCCTCCGTCGTCGTCGGCGTCAGCCCTCGCGGCTCCACCGCGCTGCTCGCCGCGGCGAAGGCGTGGGCCTGGCTGACCGGGTTCGACCGCATCACCCCCGACCACGTGCAGGCGATGGCGCTGCCCGTCCTCCGCCACCGGCTGAAGCTGCGCCCCGAGGCCGAGCTGGAGGGCGTCGACGCGGACAGCGTCGTGCGATCCGTCCTCCAGCAGGTCCGGGTCCCGCTCTGACCATGGCCGTCACCGGTCTGTTCGTCGCGCTCGTCGCGCTCGGGGTCGTCCCCGTCATCGCGACGGGCAGCCCCTGGGCGCTCGTCGTGTGGCTCGTGGTCGTCGCCGTGCTGACGGGCCTCGACGTCGCCCTCGCGGGCTCGGCCCGACAGCTCACCCTGCGGAGGCGGCTGCCGGGGGCCATCCGTCTCGGCGAGACCGCGGAGGCGCGGCTCACGATCGTCAACGACGGCCGTCGGACGATCCGCGGCGTCGTCCGCGACGCCTGGCAGCCCTCCGCCGGAGCATGGCCCACCCGTCGGGCGCTGGCACTGCCCCCGGGAGGCGCGACGACGAACACGACGACCCTCACGCCCTTCCGTCGGGGCGTGCGCTCGGCCGACGCCGTCACCGTCCGCACGATCGGCCCCCTGCGACTCGCCGGGCGTCAGGCGACGCACGCTCTCCCCGGTGCGGTGACGGTCCTGCCGCGGTTCTCGTCACGCAAGCACCTGCCCTCGCGGCTGGCTCGTCTGCGCGAGCTGGACGGCCGCACGAGCGTGATGATCCGCGGGCAGGGCACCGAGTTCGACAGTCTCCGGGAGTACGTCCGGGGTGACGACGTCCGCTCCATCGACTGGCGCGCCACCGCGCGCCGCGACGAGGCGGTCGTCCGCACCTGGCGGCCCGAGCGCGATCGCCGCGTGGTCGTCGTCGTCGACAGCGGCCGCACCTCCGCCGCGCGGATCGACGACGAGCCCCGCCTCGACACGGCCTTCGAATCGGCCCTGCTGCTGGCGGCCCTGGCGTCGCAGGCGGGCGACCGGGTCGACGTCGTCGTCGTCGACAGCCGCGTCAGGGCCCGCGTGCAGGGGACGTCGGGCCCCGCGCTGCTGTCGTCGATGGTCGACGCGATGGCGCCGCTCGACCCCGAGCTCGTCGAGACCGACTGGGCCGCCGTGCCCGGCGTGGTGCGCTCGGTGACGACGCGACGCGCCCTGGTCGTCCTCGCGACCACGGTCGACAGCCCGGGGGCCTCCAGAGCCCTCCTGGCCGCCGTCCCCCAGCTCGCCCGCCGGCACCTCGTGGTCGTGGCCTCCGTCACGGACCCGACCCTCGAGGCGCTGAGCGTCGAGCGCTCCTCGCGCGACGCCGTGTACCGGGCCGCCTCGGCCGAACGGGCTCGACTCGACGCCGCGCGGGTCCGGGCCGCGCTCGTCCAGTCGGGGGCGGAGGTCGTCACGGGCGCACCGGCGGACCTGCCGCCCGCCCTGGCCGACCGCTACCTCGCCTTGAAGGCGGGGGGCCGGCTCTAGCCCGCCGCGGGGTCAGCCCGCGACGAGCCGGGTCGCCCCCGCCTCGAACTCGTCGAGGTCGCCGGTCTGCCCGGCTCGGCGCGCCCGACCGCCCAGGATCCACTGGTACGCGAGGAAACCGGCCAGCGCGACCGTCCCGATGCCGATCTTCACGGGCCAGGGCCACGCCTGCCGCGTGACGAAGCCCTCGATCACGCCCGAGACGAGCAGTGCCAGGACCAGGCCGATCGCGATGGTGACGAGGGCGCGACCGTCCTCGGCGAGGGCCTGACCGCGGGTCCGCGGGCCGGGGGCGACCCACGACCAGAAGATCATCAGACCGGCCGCCGCCGCGACGAAGATGCTGTACAGCTCGAGCTGCCCGTGCGGGGCGATGTACAGGAAGAAGTAGTCGAGACGGCCCTGATCGGCCATGATCCCCGCCGACACCCCGAGGTTCACGGCGTTGCCCATGATCACGTACGGCACCCACACCCCCGTGATGCCGAAGGCGACGCACTGCGCGGCGATGTAGGCGTTGTTCGTCCAGACCTGGCCGGTGAACGACCCGGACGCGCTCTCGGAGTAGTACGCCACGAAGTCCTGCTCGGCGAACTGCCGCCGGAACTCCTCGCTGCCGAACGACGCCAGCACCGCGGGCTCCTGCGCGGCCCACACGGCGAAGACCGTCGCGACGATCGCGGTCGCCAGCGCCACGACGATCGACACCCAGCGGACCCGGTGCAGGGCGGCCGGCAGCTGCGCGCCGAAGAACGTCGGAAGCTGCCGCAGCACGTCCCGCCCCGCGCCCGTGAAGCGGAGCCGGGCCCGCGAGAGGGTCATCGACAGGCGATCCGCCGTCGGGGAGTCCCCGGTGGCCGTCGTGAGCGCCGACAGCTGCCCCGCACCCGACTGGTAGAGCGACACGAGACGATCCGCCTCGTCGCCGGTCAGGGCCCGCCGGCGGGCCAGGCGATCGAGCTCGGCCCAGTCCTGGGCGTTGGCGGCGGCGTAGGCGTCGATGTCCATTCTGATTAGATACTAGGCATGCCTCGTCGCGAGTGGCCCCGCGCCTCCCCGGCGGTCCTCCGCGCCGATCAGGTCGAGGCCTTCAGCGCGGGCGACGACGAGCTCGTCACCGGCGAGGCCGTCGCTCTCGATCTGCGTCCGACCAGCATCGTCCTCCGCGGCGCCGGGGTCGTCATCGACTACCTCGTCTACGCCGCCGGGGTCGTCGCCCTCATCATCCTCGTCGGCCTGCTGAACGACGCCGGAGCCCTCGACGACGCCCTCGCGCAGGCCCTCGTGATCGGCTCGGTCGCCTTCGGCCTCATCGTCGTCCCGGCGATCGTCGAGACGGCGACGCACGGGCGCTCGATCGGCCGCCTCGCCGTCGGGGCCCGCATCGTGCGGATCGACGGCGGCGCCATCGGATTCCGGCACGCCCTCACCCGGTCGCTGGTCGGGCTGCTCGAGATCGTGCTCACCACGGGCGGACTCGCGGTCGTCGTCGGCCTGCTGAACGGGTCGTCCCGCCGACTCGGCGATCTGATGGCGGGCACCTACAGCCGCAACGAACGACTGGCCCGAGACACCCGCGTCGTCGCCGTGCTGCCGCCGGGGCTCGAGGGCTGGGCCGGCGTGGCGGACGTCGCGCGACTGCCCGACGGCACCGCCCGCCGCGTCGCGGCGTTCGTCCAGCAGGAGGCGGGGCTCACCCCGGCGAGTCGGCGCCGGGTCGCCGAGCAGCTCGCCGACGAGGTCCGCCCCTTCGTGTCGCCGCTGCCCGACGTCGACGCTCCCCTGCTCCTGACGGCGGTGGCGGTCCTCCGGCGCGATCGCGAGTCGACGGCGCTCGCTCGGGAGGCGGCGACCCTCGCCCGGCTGCAGCCCGCTCTCACGGGGACCGTGCCCGGCTTCCCGAGGCGCTGAGCGCCTCCGAATCGACCGCCCTACGAGCGGACGAGCCGGGCGATCGCCGCCGAGGCCTCGCGCACCTTCTGCTCCGCGACGTCTCCGCCCTCTCGGGCCGCCTCGGCCACGCAGTGCGCCAGATGGTCGTCGAGGAGCTGGAGGGCGACGGTCTCGAGCGCCTTCGTCGCCGCGCTGACCTGCGTCAGCACGTCGATGCAGTACGTGTCGTCGTCGACCATGCGCTGGATGCCGCGCACCTGGCCCTCCGCACGCCGCAGGCGCTTGAGGATCTGCTCCTTGTCGCCGCTGTAGCCGACGTGCGTCGTCGGCTGCGGCTCGTCGTGGTCGGTCACCGCGCCTCCTCGTGACTCCGGATCGGGAGGGAGGGGCGTCACGCCCCACCCGCCCGTGGATACCCCCAGGGGGTACAGTTTAGCCCCGGATGAGCCCCAGCACGGCATCGCGCACGTGCACCATCTCGGCCTCGGTGGCCGCCTCGGCGTTCAGGCGCAGCAGCGGCTCGGTGTTCGAGGGGCGGACGTTGAACCACCAGAAGCCGCCGTTCTCGGAGGTGCCGCTCACGGTGAGGCCGTCGAGCTCGTCGAAGTCGCCCTGCGACGCGTAGGCGTCGACGATTCGGGCGTAGGCCGCGGGCACGTCGGTGACCGTCGAGTTGATCTCGCCGCTCGCCGAATACGGCGTGTAGCGATCCGTCAGCGTCGAGAGCGGCTCGGCCTGCGACCCGAACTCGGCCAGCACGTGCATCGCGGCCAGCATGCCGTTGTCGGCTCCCCAGAAGTCGCGGAAGTAGTAGTGCGCCGAGTGCTCGCCGCCGAAGATCGCACCGGTCTCGCGCATCTCGTCCTTGATGAGCGAGTGCCCGACCCGCGTGCGGACCGCGCGGGCACCCGACGCCTCGATCGCCTCGGGCACGGCGCGCGAGGTGATGAGATTGTGGATGACGGCGATGTCGGCGTCGGGCTCGAGCGCCCGGACCCTCGCGATCTCGCGGACGGCGACGATGGCCGCCACGGCCGACGGGGTGACGGCGTCGCCGTTCTCGTCGACGACGAAGCAGCGGTCGGCGTCGCCGTCGAACGCGAGCCCGAGATCGGCGCCGTGCTCGACGACAGCCTTCTGCAGGTCGACCAGGTTGGCGGGCTCGAGGGGGTTGGCCTCGTGGTTCGGGAACGTGCCGTCGAGCTCGAAGTACATCGGGATGATCTCGATCGGCAGCTCGGGCAGACCGGCCGCGGAGCCCAGCACGGCGGGCACGGTGAGGCCGCCCATGCCGTTGCCCGCATCGACGACGACCTTGATGGGCCTGATGCCGGACAGGTCGACGAGGTGGCGGAGGTAGGCGGCGTAGTCGCCGAGCGCGTCGTAGTCGCGCTGCCCGCCGGGCTCGGCGACGGCCTCGATGCCGTCGGCGAGATACGAGGAGGCGCGGTCGCGGATCGAGGCGAGCCCGGTGTCGAGGCTGATGCCCTGGGCGCCCGCCCGGCTCATCTTGATGCCGTTGTAGCTGGCCGGATTGTGGCTCGCGGTGAACATGGCCGCCGGCGCCGACAACGAGCCGGAGGCGAAGTACGACTCGTCGGTCGAGCAGAGGCCGAGGGACACCACGTGGGCGCCCCGGGCACGGGCCCCGCGAGCGAAGGCGGCGGCGAAGGCGGGCGACGAGTCGCGCATGTCGTGGCCGACGACGAGCTCGGAGCCTGCGCCCTCGATCTCGTCGGCGAAGGCCGCACCGAAGGCCTCGACGACCTCGTCGGTGAGTTGGCTGCCGACCAGCCCCCTGACGTCGTAGGTCTTCACGAAGGCGGTGAGGTCGGGGCTCTCAGATGTCATTCCCCAAAACTACCCGGCGGAGGACCTCCCACCCCTGCGGAACCGACAACGACGACGCGTGTCGCTCGCAGAGGTCGTACCCGTGGGGCTCGACGACGCCGCTCAACGGCCCGACGACGACCATCTGGTCGGAGTAGACGTACGTCAGCGTCGCGACGGCCTCCTGGTGGCAGGTGACCTTGCTGCAGGGACGTGCGTTCATCGAGGACGAGACTAGCCCGTCGCCCCGGGGCGGCCGCCCCGGGGCGACTAGCATGACGGGATGGCCAGGCCCCGTCACGTCCGCGTCACCGACCGCTCGCGTCACCGCGATCGGCACGGCCGGGGTCTGCGGTCATCCGCCGCCGGGCCGCACCTGCCATTCCTCCGCACCCGCGTCGACCTCTTCGACGACATCGTCGCGTCGACCGCCGACTACCTCCGGGAACTCTGGCCCGATGAGCTCGAGGGCGTCGTCTTCGAGGTCGCCGGATTGCCCGCCGAGCCCGACCGCACCCGCGTCGAGCGCTGGCTCGTGGATCGTCAGGCCCGCAAGGTCCTGTTCTACCGGCTCCCTATCGAGCGCCTCGCACCCGCGCTCGAGCACCGATCCTCGCCCGACGGAGAATGGGACCACCGCGTGCTCGTCGAAGGGCACGTCTTCCGGGCCGTGGCCGAGCTGCTCGGCAAGGACCCCTGGGATCTCGCACCCGATCGATGGCGCGACCGCTGACCTGCGACCGGCGTCCGGCCGACCGGCCCCGCGCCTCCTGAGGCTCCGTCGGCGGGTCAGGGGTAGACGGTGACCGGTGACGAGGCCGGCAGAGGTGAGACGACGGGCCAGGCGGCCACGGCGCCGTCCGCCGAGAAGCTCATCGCGGCCCGCAGCCCGTCGGCGCCCGACAACCGGACGGAGTCGCCCGACGACACCCGGACCGCGAGGTTCGCGCCGGCAGGGACCTCGACCTCGCGCTCGTCGTCGCCGTCGATGGCGACGGTGGCCGTGACGGGCACGTCCGTCGGATTCGCCAGCGTCAGCCGTGCGCCGTCGCCGTCGGGCACGGACACCAGGGTCTCGCCCGAGAGCGCGGGAGCCGACGACGCCCACGACAGGTCGACGGCGCCGTCGGCCGACAACGCCGACGTGCGGACGGCGGCGACGACGGGCACGTCGGAGGTGATGGTCGCCGTGTAGAGGCCGTCGGCGAGACCGTCGACCGGGACGTCGGTGACGAGACCGGACTCGATCCGCGTGTCGAAGGTCGTCCCCGTCCCGTCGTCGGCGGCCAGCGAGATGGAGACGCGTGCGGGCGAGTCGCCCGGCGCCAGAAGCCGCAGAGCGCTCTGCAGGTCGCCCGCGTCGGGGTCGGCCAGAGCCGTCTCGAGGGTCTCGCCGCCACGGACGATGATGCCCGGGACGACCGTCGTCCTGCTCGGGGCCGCGCCGCCGCTGATGACGTCGACGCCGCCCGGATCGAGTGTGCGGACGATCGACTCCTGCAGGGTGGCGACGATCTGCCCCCCGCGGCTCGTCACATGCACGACGGGCGAGAGCAGGCCGGTCTCGAATCCCGAGAGGGGGACGACGCGCTGGCTCCGCGGGCCGACGACGATGCCCTCGATGCCGGGGCCCTGCACGCGGCCGGTCTCGGCCGTGATGCCCAGGTCGACCGTGGCGTTGACGTCGCTCGGGTTGACGAGCGTGATCAGGGACACGCGACCGGTCTCGGTCGAGCCGCCGACGAGCCAGGTCGAGCTGCTCGGCTCGGCGCAGGAGGAGCTGGCGAATCCGACGAGCTCGTCGGAGGCGACGCTCTGACTCTGCGACGCGGCGATCAGGGGGACCTCGTCGCCCTCCAGCCCCGCCGTGACGAGCTGCGGCGACGAGCTGCTGCCGTCGGCGCCGGCCAGGGCCTCGGCGGACTCGGAGCCCGTGCTCGACGAGGTCGCGATCCGCGCCTCGCCGACGGCGCTGGCCGTCGTCGCCTGCTGACCCTCGGCATCGGACAGGCGCAGCACGCTGCCGGCGCAGACGCGCTGCGGGTCGAGCGGCACGGGCGTGACGACCTGCCCTGCCGGGGTGGTCTCGAGACTCGGCAGCGGCAGGACGGTGGCCGCCGCGACGACGGCGGCCCCCACGGCGATGCCCACGACTCCGACGATGATGCGTCCGGTCGTGGAGGCGACGGATCTCTCAGTCATCTCGCTCCTCGTCGAAGGTGGTGGCGGGCTGCTCGGCCTCGGGCGTCCCCGCCCGGCTGCGTCGGCGACGCGGCGTCGTCGGGATGGCGAGCAGGAGCGCGGAGCCGAGCACGAGCGCCCAGGTGACCAGGACGATCACGCCGAGGGGGCCGCCGTCCGGGTGGGGCTCGCGCTGATCGGTCGAGTCGATGTACCGCCACAGCAGCCCGTTGGTCGTGTCGCCGACCGCCAGGAACGCGGCGTCGGCGTCGAGGGCCTCGCCCGCACGCTGACCCAGCGCGGCGGCGGCGTCGTCACCGGAGCCCTCGGTGAGCAGCACGAAGCCGATGCCCTGACGCGCCAGGTCGTCCGCGGGATCGAAGCCGCTGCGGCTGACGAGGTTGCCCGCCAGGACGGTGAGGTCGTCGGTGCTCGACGACAGCGTTTGCGCCGTCGAGTCGAGGGTCGACTGGTCGTCGAGGGTGGCGCCCTGGCCGTGCTCGAGCGACACGGCCAGCGAGCCGTCGGGCTGCGGGGTCAGCACGAGCGTGCCGATCTCGGGCGACGCCTCGGCCTCCGCCGCGACGTAGGCGGAGAGGATGCGGCCCGGGCTCGAGCGGATGTCGGCGGCTCCGGAGAGGGAGCCGATGACCACCGGGACGGCGGCGGCGACGGCGAACACGGCGACGACGACGCCCGACGCGGGGGCGACGCGGGGCAGACGGTCGAGGGTGACGGCCGCCGCGCCGATCATGCCGAGCAGGTACAGGCTGAGCGCGCCTCCCGCCCAGACGGTCGTGCTCTCGCTCCCGACGCCGATGATCGAGAGCTGGGTCGCGACGACCGCGGTCAGATAGCCGGCCAGGGCGATGACGAGGGCCGGGACGGCGCGCGTCCTCGAGCCGACGAACGGGGACGCGAGTGCGAGCAGGGCGAGGGGCACGAGCCCCACGGCGACGATCAGGGCCAGGGTGCCGCCCTGGACGCCGACGCCGGCGAGGAGGGAGGTCCAGCCGTTCAGCCCCGTCTCGGGCGAGCCGAGCAGCAGCTGCAGGGGCGAGGCGGGGTCGTTGCGCGCGGGCGCGCCGGGGTCGGCGAGGATCGCCCACCACGTGCCCCGGCCGATCTGGACGACGGCGAGCGGCGCGAAGAGCGCGACGGCCGGCAGCGGGATCGCCAGCATGCGGTGGATGCCCCGTGGCCGGGTCGCGAGGGATCCCACCCACAGGACGAGGAGGGCGGGCAGCAGGACCGGCGACCCGGCCGCCACCAGGGCGAACAGCAGCGACGCGGCGGCCCCGGACGCCCAGGAGCGCGCCGAGCCGATGAGGGCCCAGACGAAGAACGGCAGTGCGACGTGCGCGACGACGGATCCGAGGTGCCCCGTCTGCAGCGACGAGAACAGAGGCGACGAGACGGCGTAGAGCGCGGCGGCGACCGCCGGGACCCACGGCCGCGACGTGATCCGACGGGCCGCGAAGAAGGTGCCGATCGCCGACACCGGCGCGGCGAGCAGGTACACGACCAGGATGGACGTCGACGGCGACCAGAACGTGAGCGTGCCGAGCAGGGCCACCACGAGGGCGAACGGGTCGGACGGCCCGATGAACCCGGCGCCGATCTCGCGCCAGCCCCAGCCGACGGACTTCCAGAGCTCGCCGACGCTGGTGCTGAGCGGAAGCAGACCCCCGCCCGTGAGCGCCGGCTCACGGAGCAGACGGAGGAACGCCACGACGCTGAGGACCGTCGTGCCGACGACGACCCACAGCCCGCCCGAGCCGATGAAGCTGGCACGGGGATCGGCGCTGTCCTCGCCGCGGGCGACGAGGGCGTCGCGTTCGTTGACGCGTCGCTCGCGGACCTGGTTGTACGAGGCCCGGAGCGGCTCGATCGCCGACCACGACGTCGTCCGGCTGCGATGCAGCGCCCGGCGCGCCGCCGGGACCCTGCCTCCGCCGAAGGCCACGCGCAGCGCCGTCGAGAACTCGCCGACGACGGCGCCGGGGTTCTTCGTCAGCAGATGCCAGACGGAGCGGACGAACGCCAGCGGGACGAGACTGAGCCAGTGCAGCGGCACGGCGGCCAGGGGGGCGTAGACGAGTCGGCGATGCAGCTGCGCGGCCCGCCGCAGTCTCGCGCGGCGCGCATGCCCGCCGTTCCGCTGCCCGAAGTCCTCGGGGTTGCCGGCGCTGCTCACCTGCGCGCTCGGCACGGCGACGACCCGGTGGCCGGCGAGACGAGCCCGCACCGAGAGGTCGAGTGAGGCGTCGACGTGCGGGAGCCCCGGGTCGAAGCCGCCGAGGGACTCCCAGACGCTGCGCCGGATGAGCATCCCGCCGGCTGCGACGCCCAGGACGTCGTCGTGGAAGTCGTGCTGCCCCTGATCCAGCTCGTTCTCGACGAGGGGCATCGAGGCGCCGTAGCGCGTCATCGTCTCGCCGAACTCGGCGATGGTCCCGGGCTCGTCCCACCGCATCAGCTTCGGACCGGCGATCGCCACGGACGGGGCCACCTCGACGGTGGACATCAGACGCTCGAGCGCGTCGACGGCCGGGGCGTTGTCGTGCCCGAGGAACCACAGCCACTCGTCGTCACCGGAGCGCTCGCTCGCCGCGTCGGCCGACACGCGCACGCCGTGGGACACGGCCTCGCCGAAGGTCCGGGCGGAGGGCACGCTGGTGAGCTGCGCCGCGCCGCTCAGAGACAGGCGCCCGGCCGGCGAGTCGGGGCCGCCCGTGTCGACGACGACGAGCGCCTCGGGAGGTCGCGTCTGACGCGACAGACCCTCGAGGGTCCGGTCGAGATAGGTCGCCCCACCGGGGGCGACGAGGATCGCTGTGACTCTCGGATGCATGACCTGAGCAGCCTAGGTCGACGGCCGCATGCCGAGGGTCCGCCGCGCCGGACCGACCGCACCTGTGAGGCACCTATGCCTGCAGACGACGACGGCGCGCGACCCGTATCGGGGAGCACGCCGGGAGGCCGAGGAGGCGCGGGTCACGCCTGCTTGCGGAGCTTGCGTCGTTCCCGCTCGGACAGGCCGCCCCAGATGCCGAATCGCTCGTCGTTCTGGAGGGCGTACTCGAGGCACTGGGTCTTGACGTCGCACGACGCGCAGATCTTCTTGGCGTCGCGGGTCGAGCCGCCCTTCTCGGGGAAGAACGCCTCGGGGTCGGTCTGAGCGCAGAGCGAGTCGGCCTGCCAGGCGAGCTGGTTCTCGTCGTCCGACTGAGCCCTGCGGACGCCGGGGACGCCGAGCAGGACCGGGTCGACGTGCCAGTCGTCGGGTACTCCGACACGGGTGTCGTTCATCGTCACAGCACATCTCCCCTCGTCGTCGTCGCCCCCAGAACGGCTGCGATGGGGTCAATTACACCGGTGTAATTCGGCCACGTCAAGTCAGGGCCCAATAAACCCTGAACCCCTCATCGAGGGTCAAGCGGGCCCCGGCGTGTCGCGATGGGCTCCACCGCGACCGAGGGTCCCCCGGGGCGTCAGACGCGAGGAGCGGCCGCCCAGGCGCTCGTGACCATGTCGAGCAGGCTGTGGCGCATGGTCCAGTCGAGGTCGCGGGCCGCGAGGGTCCCGTCGGCCACGATCCGGTCGGGGTCGCCCGCCCGCCGCGGCGCGATCTCGGGGGTGAAGTCGATGCCGGTCCCCTGCCGCATGGCGTCCATGATCTCGCGGACCGACACCCCGCCGCCGGAGCCGAGGTTGTACGCGGGCTCGACGGACTCTCCCACGTCGAGCCGACGGGCGGCCGCGACGTGCGACACGGCCAGGTCGGCGACGTGGACGTAGTCGCGGACGCAGGTTCCGTCGGGCGTGGCGTAGTCGTCGCCGTTGATGCGGGGCGTCCGTCCGGCGGCGAGCGCGTCGAAGACAAGCGGGAAGAGATTGTGGGGGCTCGCGTCGTACAGGTCGGCGTGACCGGACCCGACCACGTTGAAGTAGCGGAGGCTGGTGTGTCGGAGCCCCGTCGCGACGGCCTGATCACGCAGCAGCCATTCGCCGATGAGCTTGCTCTCGCCGTACGGCGACGCGGGCGCCTTGGGGGTCGATTCGGTGACCAGCTCGGTGGGCGGCGTGCCGTACACGGCGGCGCTGGAGGAGAAGACGATGCGATCGACCCCATGGCCCGCCATCGCCTCGAGGAGGCGCTGCGTCCCCGTCACGTTCTGGTCGTAGGTGTGCAGGGGGCGCTGGACGGAGACTCCCGCGTACTTGTATCCCGCCACGTGCACGACTCCGGTCACGTCGTGCCGGGCGATGGTCTCGGAGACGAGGTCGCGGTCGAGGATGGACCCCCGGACGAACGGCACGCCCTCGGGGACGAACGACTCGATGCCCGACGAGAGGTCGTCGAGCACGACCGCGTCGATACCCGCCGACCCGAACTCGCGGACGACATGGGATCCGATGTAGCCGGCGCCGCCGGTGACCAACCAAGACATGGGGCAACTCTAGCCAGACGCCCGCGCCCGGCCCGCCGCCCTAGGCGGGGGTCGCGACGTAGAGCGTGCCCCCGCCCGTCACGGCCAGTCGGACCTCGTCGGGCGTCACGAAGGCGGACTCCCCCGTCGCCAGGCGGATCACGCCGTCCTGACCCTTGACCTGCACCTCGCCCTCGGTGACGAGCATGATGCTCGGTCCGCCGATCTGCACGACCGCGCCCGTGCCTCCGGCGTCCACCCGGAGGAGGGCGAAGCCCACGCCCGTCGGGTCGAAGCGCTCGACCCCGCGGGCCGTCTCGACCGGCCGGAGGTACGGGACGGGCAGGGGCGCGAACTCCAGGACCTCGAGGAGGGCCGGCACGTCGACGTGCTTCGGGGTCAGCCCTCCGCGCAGGACGTTGTCGGACGGGGCCATCAGCTCGACGCCGAGGCCGCCGAGGTAGGCGTGCACGTTGCCCGCCGGCAGGAAGAGCGCCTCGCCGCGCCGGAGGGTCACGTGGTTGAGCAGCAGCGAGATGACCACTCCGGGGTCGCCCGGGTAGCGGGAGGCGAGGTCGGCGACGGTGGAGATCGACGCCGAGGGCCCCTCCACCCCGCGGGCGAGCTCCGACACGTCGGCCACGATGCGCGACGACTCGTCGGAGCCGTCGAACAGACGGGCGAGGGTGGTCTCGAGGGACGTCTCGACGAGGACGCGGAGCGGCGCGAGACGGCCGCTGCCGCCATCGAGCCGGTCGATGTCGGTCAGCGTCTCGTCGAGGGTGCGGAACCCGCAGAGCGCGTCGAAGGTCTCGCTGAGGGCGACGATGATCTCGGGCTTCGGGAACGGGTCCTTGTAGTTGCGCGTCGGCGAGTCGATCGGGACGCCCGCCTCGTTCTCCGCGGCGAAGCCGGCCCGCGCCTGCTCGGGCGTCGGGTGGGCCTGGATCGACAGCGGGGCGTCCGCCGCCAGGACCTTGAGGAGGAACGGCAGCTCGGAGCGCCCGCGTCCGAGAGCGCGATCGGGCTCGGCGGCGAACCAGTCGGCCAGCGTGTCGGCGCCGTCCACGACGGCCGGATTCACCACGACGCTCGGCGAGCCGGGGTGCGCCCCCAGCCAGAGCTCCGCCTCGGGGCGACCCGAGGGCCGTCGTCCGAGCAGCGTGGAGATGGCGGTGGTCGAGCCCCAGGCGTAGTCGCGGGGGGTGTTGGTGATGGCCAGGAACATGCTTTACCTGCTTGTCGGAGGGGGAGCTTGGGCCCCCTCTACAAAGAGGCGGGGGCGCCAGCCGGGAGGCGTTGGTCAAAACTACCAAGGCCGTTGCCGACGACGGGAGGTGTGCCTAGGCTCGCCGAGCCCGGCGGCCCGGCCGCCCGGAACCCCGACACAGAGCAATGGAGCACGGATGTCCGCGACGACCCTCACCCCGTTCAGCACGCTGGCCAGCGACTTCTTCGGATTCGAGGACCAGCTATCGGATCGGGAGAAGGGCGTCCTGACCGACCTGCGCGCCTACCTCGAGACCGAGGTCAAGCCCGTCGTCAACCGCCACTGGGCCGACGCGACGTTCCCCCACGAGATCGTCAAGGGCCTCGCCGGTCTCGGGCTCTTCGGGATGCCGTGGGAGGAGACCCGGCCGTTCGAGAACAGCGCGGTCTTCCGCGGCTGGGTCGCCCTCGAGCTGGCCCGGGTCGACGCCTCCGTCGCGACCTTCGTGGGCGTCCAGAACGGTCTCGCCATGGGCTCGATCGGCGTCGGCGGATCTCCGGAGCAGCGGGCCGAGTGGCTCCCCCGGATGGCCAGCGGCGAGATCGTCGGGGCGTTCGGACTCACCGAGCCCCTCTCGGGCAGCGACTCGGCGCAGGGCCTTCGGACCGTCGCGACCCGCGACGGCGACGACTGGGTGCTCAACGGGTCCAAGCGCTGGATCGGCAACGCCACGTTCAGCGACATCACCGTCATCTGGGCCAAGAGCGCCGAGGACGGACAGGTCAAGGGCTTCATCGTGCCCACCTCCACCCCGGGCTACACGGCGACCAAGATCGAAGACAAGCAGAGTCTGCGCATCGTCCAGAACGCCGACATCACCCTGACGGACGTCCGCGTCCCCGATCGGCTGCGCCTGCAGCACGCGACGTCGTTCCGCGACACGGCGGCCGTGCTCCGGCTGACCCGGGCGGAGGTCGCCTGGGCCGCCGTGGGCAACTCGATCGGCGCCTACGAGGCGGCCCTGGCCTACGCGAACGAGCGCGTCCAGTTCGGCAAGCCGATCGCGAAGCACCAGCTCGTCCAGGACCTCCTGGTGAAGTCGATCGGCAACATCACGGCGTCGATCGCGATGGTCATGCGCTGCTCGCAGATGCTCGACGAGGGCACGCAGCGAGACGAGCACTCGTCGCTGGCGAAGGCGTTCACGACGGCCCGGATGCGCGAGACCGTCGGCTACGCACGCGAGGTGCTCGGCGGCAACGGAATCGTGCTCGAGTACGACGTCGCCCGCTTCTTCGCCGACGCCGAGGCGCTCTACAGCTACGAGGGGACCCGGGAGATGAACACCCTCATCGTCGGGCGCGCCATCACCGGCGAGGCGGCGTTCGTCTGAGCGGACCCTCCCGGGCCGGGCGACGGGCCGCTCCGACCGGGGTGGCCGGTCGTCTAGCCTGGTGCCCATGACGACGACGACCGCCACCGCGCCCGCGGCCCTCGCACCGCGCCGTCAGGGCACGACCTTCGCCACCCTGGCGTTCCTGGTCCTCTTCGGCGGCGACGTCCTCCGCAACGGCACCACGTTCTGGGGCTGGGGGCTCGCCTGCGCGGTGATGGTCGTCGCCTCCGCGGTCGTCGTGGCGCGCAACCGCCCCGATCACCGTCGGCTCCCCCGCCTCCTCGCGCTGTTCGTCCTCTGGGCCGTCGTCTCGATCACCTGGTCGCAGTACGCCGCCGCCTCGGCCGTCGGCATCGGGGCGACCCTGGCGACCACGCTCGGCGCGCTGGCGGTCGCCTGGTCGCTGCCGTGGCCCCTCATCGTCACCGCCCTCGGACGGGCGCTCCGCCTCCACGTCGGGCTCTCGCTCCTGTTCGAGCTCGTCGTCGCGGTGTTCGTCCGGCGCCCCGTCTGCCCCGTCTACCTCGACTGCTCCGGCGGAGTCCCCGACGCCTTCTACTGGTCGCGCGACGTCCTCGTCGAGGGGGGCCGCATCCAGGGCCTGCAGGGCAACAGCAACATCCTCGGCGTCCTCGCCCTCCTGGCCCTGATCGTCACCGCTGCCCAGTGGTCGGCCGGCACCATCAGCTCGCGCATCGGCACCATCGGAGTCGGCCTCGCGATCGCCGCGCTGCTGCTGACCCGCTCGGCGACGACCGCGGCGAGCGCCCTGGCCGTCGCGGTCGTGCTCGCGCTGGTGGTGCTGGTGCGCCGCACCGCGCCTCCTCGGCGTCCTCGTCTCCATCTCGCGACGCTCCTCGTCGTGGTCGTCGCCGCGGTCGCCGTCGTCCTCGCCCGGACCCCGCTCCTGGGGCTGCTCGGGCGCAGCAGCGATCTCACGGGCCGCACCGACATCTGGGCGTCCGTCGTCGATCTCGGCGTGCAGCACCCGGTCGTCGGCTGGGGCTGGGTCAGCTACTGGATCCCCTGGGCCGCGCCCTTCACGGATCTCGCCGAGCGCAACGGCGTCGTCTACCTGCAGGCGCACGACGCGTACCTCGACGTGTGGTTCCAGCTCGGCTGGATCGGGCTCGCCCTCTTCGCCCTCGTCTGCCTCGGCGTCCTGGCGCGTTCCTGGTGGTGGGCGACCGACCGGCGGATGCTCGGCGTCGGACGCGAGGCTCCCTGGGCGACGCTCGACCTGCTGCCGCTGCTGCTCGTCGTGGCGCTGCTCGTGCACGGCGTCGCGGAGTCTCGCCTCATCGTCGAATGGGGGTGGGCGCTGCTCGTCGTGGTCGTCGTCGTGACCCGACGCGACGCCCACGGCTGGAGCGACCACGACCGGGTCGCCGAGCCCACGAGCGCTCTGCGGCCATGACCCGCTGGGCCGACGGCCGTGCTGCCATGATGGTGCGGTGAGGCCGACCCGAGACGAGCGCGACCCGATCCGCCGCTACGTGTCGGCGTGGGTCGGATTCTCGGCGGGGGGCCACTTCAGCCAGGCCCTCGCGGTCGCGATCGTGCTCTACGGCTTCACCACCGAGTCGGTGCGCTCGCTCATGGGCTGGCCCGGTTCCGTGGCCATCCTGGCGGCCCTCGTCGCGCTGGCCGGCGTCTCGCTCTTCGGGCAGCGCCATCACGTCGAGTGGCGCGGCCTCCTGCCCGTCTCGCTGATCGCCCTGTTCGGATTCATGGGTCTCAGCGTGTTCTGGAGCGAGTACACCTGGGTGACCGCAGGAGGCGCGGCGTACGCGGCCGCGTTCGGCGCCCTCGGTCTCTACCTCGCACTCGGGCGCGATCTCGTCCAGGTGGTGCGCGCCGTGGGCGATGCGCTCCGCATCGTGCTCGTGACCTCGCTCGCCCTCGAGGTGTTCAGCGGGCTGCTGATCGACCAGCCGATCCCCTTCCTCGGCATCCAGGGGAACCTCGGCTACGGCGGGCCCATCCAGGGCATCGCCGGGACGCGCAACTACATCGGCTACCTGGCCGCGCTCGCCCTCATCACGTTCGCCGTCGAGTTCCTCACCCGCTCGGTCCCCCGACCCCAGGCCGTCGCCTCGGGGCTGGTCGCCGTCGCCACGCTGCTGTTGGCGCGATCACCCGTGACCGCCGTGGCGGTGCTCGCCCTCGTGGTCGCCGGGGTCGCGCTCAACGCGCTCCGACGGGCTCCCGAGCGTCGACGCCCCCTGCTCCAGGGCATCCTCGGGACGCTCGTCGTGATCGGCGGGACGATCGCCTACGCGGCCCGCGCGCGCCTCCTCGACTCGGTGGACGCCACCGCGGATCTCTCGACCCGCACGGCGCTCTGGTCTCGGATCCGCGATCTGACTGCCGTCCACGACGTGACCGGATGGGGCTTCGTCGGCCAGTGGCCCGGCGAGATCTTCCCGTTCTCGACCGTCATCTCGCCGAGCGGGAGGCCCTACGCCACCGGCCTCAACGCCTTCTACGACATGGGGCTGCAACTCGGGCTGGCAGGCGTCCTGCTGCTGGTCGTGGCCGGGACGCTCGCCTTCGTCCGCAGCTGGACGACCGCCTCCGGGCATCCGATCGTCGCCTACGTCTGGCCCGCCCTCGTCCTCGTGCTCATCGGGGTGACGGCCCTCGCCGAGAGCTACGTCCTCTTCGAGGGTTCCCTCATGCTCTTCGTGACGGTCGCGACCGTGGCGGCGCGCAAGCGCTCCTGGCGCTCCCGGCTGCCGAGCTGACCGCGGCGCGGCGGGCGGATCCGGTGCCGGGACCGACCGCCTACTCGTCGCGCAGCGGCAGTCCGCGCAGTCGGCGCCAGGCGCGCTGGAGACCCCAGATCGTGACGTTGAGCATGGCCTCCTGCACGATCGACCCGCTCATCTTCGAGACGCCGGCCTCGCGTTCGCGGAACTCGATCGGGACCTCGACGACGGTGTGCCCGGCGTCGAGGGTGCGGAGCGTCATGTCGACCTGGAAGAAGTAGCCGCGGGACGCGACCCGCTCGAGCGGCATGGCCGCCAGGACGTCGGCTCGGTAGACCCGGAAGCCGGCCGTCGCATCGCGGACGGGGATGCGCAGGGCGAGTCTCGAGTAGAGGTTGCCGGCGCGACTGAGGAACAGCCGTCGACGGGGCCAGTCGACCACCGAGCCGCCGCGGACCCAGCGCGATCCGATGACGAGCCCGGGACGCTCCGGGCCGTCGAGGGCCTCGAGCATGACCGGGAGACGGTCGGCGGGGTGACTGCCGTCGGCGTCGATCTCGACGAGCACCCGGTAGCCGCGGTCGAGTCCCCAGCGGAACCCGGCGACGTAGGCGGCCCCGAGGCCCTCCTTGGCCGTGCGGTGCACGACCGAGACCCGGTCGTCGGTCGCGGCGATCTCGTCGGCGATGCGCCCGGTGCCGTCGGGACTGGCGTCGTCCATGACGAGCACGTGCGCGGTCGGCACGGCCTCGAGGATGCGCGCCACGATGGGGCGGATGTTCTCGGCCTCGTCGTATGTGGGCACGATGGCCAGACAGGCCGCATTCACTGGTTCGATCACGGTCGTCCTCGGTGGTTCGGGAAGGGTCGAGCACGAGACTAACGCCCGGCGCCCCGCCGGACGCCCAGCTCGGCCGGCGACGCCCCGCGCACTCCCCCGGGCGCGAACGGCCCCGTTGCTAGACTCGGGCCTTCCCGCTCTCGCCAGAAAGCTCTCGCCTGAAAGGCAGTCCGTGACTGAACGCCGCCCCGGAGTCGTCTCCGTCGTCCTCGTCAACTTCCGTGGTGCCGACGACACCATCACCTGCATCACCGAGCTGAAGGCCGTCGACTGGCCCGCCGAGCTGCTCGAGATCGTGGTGGTCGAGAACGGATCGGGAGACGACAGCGCCCGCCGCATCCGCGAGGCTCACGGCGACGTCCTGCTCGTGAAGTCGAAGAGGAACCTCGGCTTCACCGGAGGCAGCAACCTCGGGGTCGCGAAGTCGAGCGGCGAGTTCGTCGCCTTCCTGAACAACGACGCGCGGCCGCATCGTTCGTGGGTCCGCGAGGCCGTCGGCACGTTCCACCAGGGGCGCGACATCGCGGCCGTCGCCTCGAAGGTGCTCGACTGGGAGGGCGAGAAGATCGACTTCGTCGACTCCGCCGTCGCGTGGTTCGGCATGGGCCACAAGCCCCACTACCTCGAGGCCGACGACGGCACCCACGACGAGGCCCGCGACATCCTCTTCGGCACCGGGGCGGCCCTGTTCGTCCGCGCCGAGGTCTTCGAGCAGGTGGGCGGCTTCGACGAGCGGCTGTTCATGTTCTACGACGACGTCGACCTGGGCTGGCGTCTCAACCTCCTCGGCTGGCGCGTCCGATACCAGCCGAAGAGCCTCGCGTACCACAAGCACCACGCCTCGATGAAGTCCTACGGGGACTTCCGAGAGCTCTACCTCCTCGAGCGCAACGCGCTCTACACGATCTACAAGAACCTCGACGACGAGACCCTCGCCACCGTCCTGCCCGGGGCCATGGCCCTCATCGCGCGCCGGTCGCTCGCGCGGGGCGGGGTCGACTCGGGCGTGCTCGATCTGCGCGTGCCCGGAGACGATTCGCAGCCCGATCTCGCGATGCCCAAGACGAGCGCCGCCGGCTTCTTCGCCCTCGACGCCTTCGTCGACGACCTCCCGTCGCTCACCGCGACCCGGCGCGAACTGCAGTCGCAGCGCACCCGCAGCGACCGCGAGCTGGCGCCCCTGTTCGGCACGACCGACACCCCGCTCGCCGACATGCCCCGTTACCTCGACGGCTACGACGCCGTCGTGAACTCGTTCGACATCCTCGCCGGCGCGTTCGCCCCGGGTGCCGGGTCCGCGGGCGAGCCCCGGGCGACGGGCGCCCGTCGGCGCATCCTCATCATCACGGGCGACTCGTTCGGCAAGAAGATGGCCGGGCCCGCGATCCGGGTGTGGAACATCGCGACGCTGCTGAGCGCCGAGCACGACGTGCGGGTCATCAGCCTCACCACGGCCGAGCCCCTCGACGCCCCCTTCGACATCCACGTCGTCTCGCCGCACTTCCCCGCGCCGATGACCAAGCACGAGGCGTGGGCCGACGTCATCATCGTCCAGGGCTACGCCCTGCAGCAGTTCGAGGTGCTCGAGAGCACGTCGAAGGTGCTCGTCGTCGACATCTACGACCCCATGCACCTCGAGCAGCTCGAGCAGGGCCGCGAGAAGGCCCTCGACGACTGGGACGACCAGATCCTCGGCGCAGCCGACTCGCTGAACAAGCAGATCGGGCTCGGCGACTTCTTCCTCTGCGCCTCCGAGCGTCAGCGGATGTTCTGGCTCGGTCAGATGGCCGCCATGGGCCGCATCAACGCTTGGAACTACAGCCGCGACGAGTCGCTCGACTCGCTGCTCGCCATCGCGCCGTTCGGGCTTCCGAGCACACCGGCGGTCCACACCCGCAAGGCCCTCCGCGGCGTCGTGCCCGGCATCGGCGAGAACGACAAGATCGTCGTCTGGGCCGGCGGGCTCTACAACTGGTTCGACCCGAAGACGCTCGTCCGGGCCATCGCCGATCTGGCCACCCGCCATGACGACGTCCGGCTCTTCTTCATGGGCACGAAGCACCCGAACCCCGACGTGCCCGAGATGGCCATCGTCCGCGAGACCCGCGAGCTCGCCCGTGAGCTGGGTGTGCTCGACAAGAACGTCTTCCTCAACGACTCGTGGGTCGACTACGACGATCGCCAGAACTACCTCCTCGAGGCGGACGCCGGGGTCTCGACCCACTTCACCCACGTCGAGACGACCTTCTCGTTCCGCACGCGCATCCTCGACTACCTGTGGACGGGTCTGCCCATCGTCAGCACCGAGGGCGACAGCTTCGGCGACCTCGTCGCGTCGTCCGAACTCGGGGTCGCGGTGCCCGAGCTCGACGTGGATGCCCTGTCGGCCGCGCTCGAGAGCGTCCTCTACGACGACGCCGCCGCAGCGTCCGCGCGCGCGAACGTCGAGGCCGTGAGATCGCAGTTCGTCTGGGAGAACGCCCTCGCGCCCCTGGTCGAGTTCTGCCGCAACCCCGTCAAGGCGGCCGACAAGATGCACGTCGTCTCGGCCGTGGCCCCGGCCCCGCGCACCTCCGCCGCGAGCCTCATCACGCGCCGGCCCCCGCGTCGCCACGGGCTCGCTCACGACATCGAGCGCGCCGCGTTCTACCTCCGCCACGGCGGGGTGGACGCCGTGTGGTCGCGGGTGAAGCGCCGCGTCATCAAGCCGCGCTGACGACGACGCAGACGACGAGAGCCGCTCCCCTCGAGGGGAGCGGCTCTCGTCGTATCGGTCGACGACCCGACGACGGGTGTCAGGCCACGAGCGTCAGGCGTCAGCCGACGGTCACCGTGGTCGGCGCGGAGTCGCCGACGGCGTCCGCCGACTCGTAGTGGACCCGCACCTGCCAGTCGCCCGCCACGAGTCGCTCGGACGACAGCGTGAGACCGCCGCAGACGGTCGACTGCGCGTCGGCCTGGGCCCTGAACGGCTCCGACTCGACGACCTCGCCGCCGCGCTCCGCGACGACGGTGCACGACCCGCCCTGCTCGACGATCGACCCCATGACGGCCGCGCCCTCGATGGCGCTGGTGCTGGGCTCCCAGACGAGACGAGGGGTGAAGACGTCGGTCGCAGTCTGCTGCCCTCCGGTCGGCGGCGGTGTGGATGCCGCCGGCTGCGTCGGCTCGCCGGTCGGCGTCGCACTCGGCTCGGCGGGTGCCGTGGCTGTGGGCGTCGCGGGGTCCGCGCCGCCCGCGCTCGGCGTCGAGGTGGCGGAGGCCACGGGCGGGGTCGTCGAAGCCGTCGGCGCCGCGTCGGGGCCGTCGTCGCTCCCGACCATGACCGCGACGAGGATCGCCACGGCGGCGACCAGCACCACACCCGAGACGACGGCCCAGATCCTGATCTGACGCCCCCGAGCGCGGTCCTCCGCGTCGTGGTCGTCGAGGCCCGTGCCCTCGCCCGATCCCCGACCGCTCATCGGACCGTCACCGTCCTGCAGTTGAGAGGCGTGTCTCCCCCGACGCCGCCGGCGCTCCGGGCGACCGCGCAGACCTCATGAGAACCGGCCCGGACTCCGCGGACGTTCGCCGTGAAGCCGTGGTTCGCACCCGATGCGGGGAACGCCCTGGCGATGTCCGGCCGGGCGGTCGAGGCCGTGACGACGCCCCGGGAGACGCCGTCGATGCGGATGTCCACGGTGATGGGCTTCGTCTTCAGATCGGCGTCGAGAGCCCAGCCGCTGATGTCGACGCGTCCGGCCGTCGTGCTCGTGACGTTGTCGACGCGGCCCTGGGGCCAGGTCGTGCTGACGGTGGCCGTCCGGCACGAGGGCAGAGCGACGTCCTTCCCGTCGCCGACGTTGACCGCCGTGGCGCAGATCGCGTACGTGCCGGGGTTCATGCCCGAGAGCACGGCCGTCCATCCGCGGTAGGGCCCGGCGCTCGGGTAGGCCCGGCCCACGTCGGGCCGGTTCGCCGTCGCGTTGACCGTGGCGACGGTCTTCCCGTCGACGCTCACCCGCACCTTCGTCGCAGCGGAGGTGGAGGGATCGAGCGCCCAGCCCTTGGCGTAGAGCAGGCCGGCCGAGCGGTGCTCGAGCAGTTCGAACCGACCCTTCGGCGACGCCTCGGAGGCCGAGGAGGCGCTGGCGACGGTGGCCGTCTTGCACGGGCCGAGACGGGCGCTCTGCCCTCCGCCGATGTTCATGCCGTAGGCGCAGAAGCTGTGCTTGCCCGGAGGCAGCGACACGGTCGCGCTGTACCCGCGAGCGGGTCCCCAGTCCGGGTAGGCGCGGCCGATGTCGGGGCGGGAGCGATCGGCGGTCACGGTGGCGACCTTGCGACCGTCGGCGTAGATCTGCACGCCGATCGAGCGCGAGGCGTTGGGGTCGAGGGCCCACCCCGTCACGGTCGCCTTGCCCGCGGCGGGAGAGGTGACGGCGTCGAGACGGCCCTGCGGGTCGCTCGACATCGTGAACGTCCTGCATCCCAGCTGCGTGTTCGAGCCGAAGCCGACGTTGATGCCGTAGACGCAGAACTGATGCGACTTCGCCGTGGTCTTGGGGATGTCGATCGAGAACCCGTGAGCGGCCCCGTACCGCGGGTGCGCACGGCCGACGTCGGCTCGCGAGACGCTGGCCGTCGCGGCCTTCGAGTAGCGGCCGTCGACGTAGACGTGGACGGCGATCGGGTCGGCGGTGTCGGGGTCGATGGCCCAGCCCTTCACCCGCGCCGTCCCCGCCTTGACGAACGAGACGGCCTCGAGCTTGCCGAACGGCTTGACGTCGCCGGTCGTGCTGCCGAACCAGTCGGTGTAGAGACGGAAGAAGTTCCGGTTCCCGTAGGCGCTGCAGGAGTCGCCGGTGCCGTACATGTTGCGGAGGGCCGCCGCGTTCGGCTGATAGGGCGTGTAGTAGTACAGCGCCGCGGTCGCCTTGTTCTGGATGCGGACGGGGCTCGAGCCGCAGGCCGAGTTCGGGTTGTAGAGCACGTTGCTGACCTTGCCGACGGGATACCAGTTGAAGAAGCTGCTGGTGCCGTAGACCTTCATCTGGTGCGCCGACGAGTACAGCTGGTTGAAGAGGCCGTAGTAGGAGGCGTCGCAGGCGCCGTTCGTCGTGTCGGGGCAGGCGTAGCCCATCGCGCGTCCGAGGCGCTCGTTCGACGGGTTGCCCGAGTACGTGACGAGCGACTGCTCCTTCTCGAGGATCACCAGCATCACCATGGCGCTGACGCCGCAGGCCGCGGAGACCTTCTGGATGATGGTCGCGGTCGACTCGCTCGACGCCCCCGCGTACCGCCCGCAGTACTTGTCGGCGGCCCGCGTGTTCGAGGCCACCTTCTTGACCTTGAGGCAGTTCGACCCGGTGCACGAGCCGCCCTTGCTGTTGAGGAACGACTGGATCTGCGTCCCGGTCATCGCGTTCGACGCGTAGAAGTTCGCGTCGCTGATGATGAAGCCCGGATCGAAGTCCGCCCCGGAGGCGCTCGTCGCCGATGCCGCGGAGGGGGCGGCGACCGCCGGTGCCGGCTGAGCGCCGACCACGAGACCGCCGGCGGCGACCGCGACGGCCGCGACCACCGCGGTCAGGCGGAGGAGCCGGGACCCGAGGGGTCGAGGCGCGCGCGCGAGCCCGGTGCGTGATGAAGACATGTCGTTACCTGATCTGTCGGTCACGTCGTCGACGGCCGCGCACGAGGCGCCCGGGATGGCTGGTAGACGAGGTAGCTGCGTGGAGCACCGCCGATCGAAGGCACCCCTGTGTGACCAGGGTACAAAATTATCCCGCGGTGTCCAGCCGCCCGACCGTCAGAGCGTCGCGAGCAGCTCGTCCAGGTCGCCCCGGTTGCGAGCGAAGTCGAACTCCCAGGCGGACTTCGACGCTGCGGGATCCCAGCTCCCCTCGACCCGAGGGACGTCGGCGGCGCTCCAGAAGCAGTGGACCTGCGCGCCCGAGAGCAGCCCGAACAGCTGCTCGTCCTTGGCCAGGTACGACTCGTGGGCGAGCAGCAGCACGGCCCGCGGCGCGGCGGCGAAGAGGACGTTGAACATGGCGGCCCCTCCGAAGCCCGCGACGACCTCGGCTCCGGCGAAGAGGGTGGCCTGCTCGGCGAGGCTCAGCGTCTCGGGCCGCACGACGGTGAATCCGCGTCGGGCGAAGTGCTCCTCGACCTCGACGGCGTTCCGGCAGTTCCGCGCCTCGAGGTCGGCGGGACGCGTCACGAAGATCTTCGGCGTCTTCGACGCGCCGGGAGCGACGAGGGCTCCGCGCAGGGTCGCCCAGACGTCACGCAGCCCCGGGTGCGCGTAGTGGGGGTAGTCCTTCTCCCACATCGTGGTGGCCGCCACGAGCGTCTCGACCTCGACGTCGTCGCGGACCCACTCGACGTCGTCGTCGGCAATGCCGAAGGCGCGGAACAGGTCGCGCTCGAACCCGGGTTCCGTCGTCTTCGGCGCGAGCCGGTAGATCGCCTTCAGCCCGGGGACGGCGCGCTTCGCCTCGGCCCAGCCCCAGAGCTTGCCGACGGTGTCGGTGAGGACGTGCCCGTACTGACCCGGCCAGGCGCAGCGGAGGTCGTAGTAGGCGCCCTCCAGCCTGCGCGGCGACGACTCGCCGACCGCGGCGAAGTTCGGGGTGGGGTTGCGCCCGATCTCGGGTGCGACCTCCTTCTTGAACGGCGACTTGAAGGAACCGGGCAGGAGCGTCTGCCCGACGCGGGTCACGAGTCGCTGTCCGAGCACGACAGGGGCTCCGTAGTGCCGGAGCGGCAGCTCGGGCACCTCGTACTCGGCGCTCAGCACCGACTGGGGGGCGGTGCTGCGATGCGACACGACGGCCCCGCCGGTCGCCGTCACGACCGTCGACGGGAGCCGGTCGAGCTCGACCAGCCCGAGAGACGGGAGCCGCTGCGGCAGCACGTCGTCGGCTCGGTGCTCGCCCACCTTGAGCTGGTGCGAGCCGCTCTTCGTGAAGACGATGCCGTCGGGCGTCGCCGTCATGTCGCGTGTC
Source organism: Frigoribacterium sp. Leaf263 (assembly GCF_001422285.1). GTDB lineage: Bacteria > Actinomycetota > Actinomycetes > Actinomycetales > Microbacteriaceae > Frigoribacterium. Next base: position 249,100 of record NZ_LMMO01000003.1, on the reverse strand, counting down.
GACCGGGCCGCCTCGGTCTCCTCGCGGCTGATGCCGTCGATCTCGCCGTCGCGGATGGTGGCGAGGCGGTCCAGCGCCGTCGTGGCCGAGGCGCTGGTGCCGTCGACGCTCGCCAGGACGAAGGTGCCCCCGTCCGCGAGGTGGAGGTACGAGCGGCCCCAGGTCGCGAGCGCGGCCTCGACCCGGACGCGGCGCAGGAACACGAAGGCGTCGAGCGTCCCGATCCGCTCGAGCAGGGGGCCGAGCGCGTCGTTGCCCGGGGCGGAGTGCCAGACGACCCGGCCGATGTCGGGTCGGGGCACGTCGGGGCCGGGGAGGACGACGTGGACGTCGGCCGTCGGGAACAGATCGACGACATCCGACACGAGACGGGTCTGGTCGGCGTCGACGACGACGACGACCACGGCGTCCGGGCCGAGCTCGGGGACTCGCGAGCGCCACGTCGTCCGCTCGGGGAGAGCCGACGACGCGTCGGCGGTCTCGGTCTTCGTGCGGGTCTTCAGCTTCGCCATGGTGTCGTCTCCCTCTCGTCGGCGGGGAGCCGACGTGCTGCCGGGCGGAGGGACGACCTCGCCCGGGCCGTCGGCCACCGTAGCAGTCGGGGCTGCGCGGGCACCGTCGCGCCACGGCCGTCGCGCTCGTCGGCCGCCCCCGGCCGCGCACGAGCGCCCGGTATCGTGGATCCGCCGCGCCCCGCGGCCGAGGAGAGGCGCGCGCATGACGACGGTCGACGTGGTGGTCGTGAACTGGAACGGGGCCGAGGTCGTCGGGGACTGCCTCCGGTCGGTCGTCGCGCATCGGAGCGAGCACGAGGTCCGCATCGTCCTCGTCGACAACGATTCTCGGGACGACTCCCTCGTCGTCGCCCGCGACGCCGCCCCGGGGGCGTCGGTCGTCCGCACCGGCGAGAACCTCGGCTTCGCCGGCGGGGTGCAGGCCGGCATCGCCGCCTCCGACGGCGACGTCGTCGTGCTGCTCAACAACGATGCGACCCTGGTGGCCGGGTTCGTCGACGCCGCCGTCGCGCGCCTCCTCGGCTCCCCCTCTCTGGGCGCCGTCACGGGGCGTCTCCTCCTGCTCGAGCCGCGGGCGGACGGGGTCCGGCTCATCAATTCGACCGGCGTCGAGATCACGGCGTCGGGGAACGGACGCGACCGGGACTGGCTCCGCGCGGAGGACGAGGGATCCGGCTCGCCCCGGGAGGTCTTCGGACTCTGCGGCGGAGCGGCCGCCCTGCGGCGGACGGCGCTCGACGACGTCGGCGGGTTCGACCCGACGCTGTTCCTCTACTACGAGGACACCGACCTCAGCTGGCGGCTCCGACTCGCCGGATGGGCGATCGAGTACGAGCGCGAGGCGACCGTCCTGCATCGGCACGCCCACAGCACGGTCGAGGGGAGCCCGCTGTTCGTCCGGCAGAACACCCGGAACCGGCTCGTCGTCGCGACCCGCTACGCCCCTCCGAGCGTGGTTCTCCGGGCCTGGGCGGCCACCATCGTCCGCACGGCGCGTCTCGGCGTCTCGGCTTCGCTGGGCCGCGGCTCGAGAGACACTGCCCGCGCGGTCCGTCGAGGGCTGGCCTCCGCCGTGGGAGCGCTCCCCCGCGACCTCGCGACCCGGCGGCGGTGGAACCGGCGGTCCGTGCTGTCGTCATCGGCGCGCCGGAGCCTCATCAGCCGCTGACGGGACGACGATGCGGGCGGCCTCCCGGCCGCCCGCATCGTCGGAGCAGGTGACGCGCCGTCGGCGGGTCAGCGGCTCTTCATGAAGTCCTCGTAAGCGGGCGCGACCTCGTCGACCGCGCCGGCGTGGACGAGCTGGCCCTTGTCGATCCACGCGACCTGGTCGCACATGCGCCTGATGTTCGCCATCGAGTGGGTCACGAGGATGACCGTGCGCCCACCGTCGCGGAGCTCGTTGAACTTGTCCTGGCTCTTGCGCTGGAACGCGCTGTCTCCGACGGCGAGCACCTCGTCGACCACGAGGATGTCCGGTCGGACCGTGATGGCCACCGAGAAGCCGAGGCGCACGTACATGCCCGACGAGTAGTTCTTCACGGGCTGATCGATGAAGTCGCCGATCTCGGAGAAGTCGACGATCTCGTCGAAGCGGGCGGCGACCTCCTTGCGGCTGAGCCCGAGGATCGACCCGTTGAGGTAGACGTTCTCACGTCCCGTGAGCTCGGGGTGGAAACCGGAGCCGACCTCCAGCATGGCGGCCAGGCGACCGTTGTACTCGATGGAGCCCTCGTTGGGCGAGAGGATCTTGGCCAGGCACTTCAGCAGCGTCGACTTGCCCGAGCCGTTGCGGCCGATGAGTCCGAAGGTGGACCCCTTCGGCACGTCGAAGCTCACGTCGCGCACGGCCCAGAAGTCCTCGCCGACGACGCGGCGACCGCGCATGACGGTCGACTTGAGGGTCCGGTTGTTCTCTTTGAACAGTCGGAACTTCTTCGACACGTTGTTGACGGTGACGGCGGGTTCGCTCACAGCAGTTCTGCCAATTTCTTCTCGTTCTTCCGGAAGATCCACAGGCCCAGGACGACGAAGACCGCCGCGTAGCCGAGGCAGAAGAGGGTGTCGTCGAGCTCGGGCAGCCGCTGATCGTAGAGCAGCGTGCGGAACGCCGAGATGAAGCGCTCGACGGGGTTGAGGCGGTACAGGTCGAACAACGTCACCGAGCCGAAGAGCGGCCCGAGGTTGTCGCTCGCGTTCATGACCAGGGTCAGGGGGTAGACGACCGGGCTCAGGTACATGAGGAGTCGGAGGGCGATGCCGATGAGGTGCTGCGTGTCCTGGAAGTAGACGTTGACGACGGCGAGCATGAGCCCGAGACCCGTCGCGAAGATCAGCATGAGCGCCATGAAGAGCAGGACGACGGGGAGGAACACGAGGACGCCCGGACCGCCGACGATCAGGAGGGCGATCACCAGGATCCCCATCTCGACGCTCCAGTTGAAGCCCGAGGCGGCGCTCGAGGAGAGCACCAGCGTCGTCCGGGGGAAGTACACCTTCTTGACCAGCGCCGAGTTCGACCAGATGGCCCCCATGCCACTGTTCACGGCGTTGGAGAAGAACTGATAGGGCAGCAGACCGCAGAGCAGCCAGATGAAGTAGGCGTCGATCCCGCTCGGATCGCCCGGCCCGGGATCGTTCCGGAAGATGATGCTGAACACGAACGTGTAGACGAGCATCGAGGCGAGCGGGTTCAGCAACGACCAGAGCTGCCCCAGGACGGTCCTCTTGTAGCGCCCCGTGATCTCACGCTTGGTGAGATTGAAGAGGAGCTCTCTGGAGGACCAGAGTTCCTGGAAGTACGTCATGGAGATCCTTGCGAGACGGGAGGCGAAGTTCACGCCTGCAAAACTCGGCTAGCTTAGACTGGCCGAATCAGATCGCAATCCTAGCCGGAGCACCTTCGACCTTTTGTCCACTCACATCCGTGCCCTGGTCGACGCGACGGCGGTCCCCGACGACCTCGGCGGTGTCGGTCGCTACGTCACGGGATTCGTCGGATCGTTCCGCTCCGGCAGCGTCGAACTGCACGTCGTGGTCAAGCCCGGGCCGCAGGCCGACTGGTTCGAGGCGCATGCTCCGCACGCGGTCGTCCATCGCGCGCCCGCCGCGCTCCGACGCACCGCAGTCCGTCTCGCCTGGGAGCAGCTCGGCCTCCCCCTCCTGGCCCGCCGGCTCCGCGTCGACGTCATCCACTCCCCGCACTACACGCTGCCGCTGCTGAGCGGTCGTCGCCGCGTGGTGACCCTCCACGACGCCACGTTCTTCAGCGACCCCCAGTGGCACATCCCCATGAAGGCCCGGTTCTTCCGGCTCTGGACCCGGCTGGCGCTCCGTCTGGCCGACGCCGTCATCACCCCGAGTCAGGCGACCGCCGACGAGCTCGCGCGGCTGGTCGGGCGCGCCCCGCGCCTCCTCAGGGTCGCGCCCCTCGGCGTCGATCGGGACGTCTTCCGCGAACCCGCCGCGGCCGAGGTCGATCGACTCCGCGCCGATCTCGGGCTCGGCGACGAGCCGTACGTCGCGTTCCTCGGAACGATCGAACCGCGCAAGAACGTCCCGTCGCTGATCGAGGCCGTCTCGCGGTTCTCGACGAGCCGGGTCGCCCGCGGCGAGCGCCCCTGGACTCTCGTCGTGGCCGGCGCCAGGGGCTGGGACTCCGAGACCGACGGAGCCGTGGCCGCCGCCCCGAGCCTGCAGCGCATCGTCGTGCCCGGCTACCTGCCGCTCGAGCAGCTCGCCGCCTACCTCGGCGGTTCGGAGTGCGTCGCCTACCCGAGCCTCGGCGAGGGATTCGGCCTGCCGGTCATCGAGGCCCTCGCCTGCGGCGCGCCCGTCGTCACCACCGAGCGCCTGTCGTTGGCCGAGGTCGGCGGCGACGCCGTCGACTACACCGGTGTCTCGGCCCCGGAGATCGCGGCTACCCTGGAGCGCGTCGCCGCTCCGGGAGTCGACCGGGCCGCCCGTCGGTCACGGGGCCTCGCGCGGGCAGCCGAGTTCACCTGGACGCGGTGCGCCACCGTGCACGACGACGTCTATCAGGCCGCCGCGAAGGGAACACCGTGAACGAGACACCCCGCGTGGCCGTGGTCACCGTGTCGTACGAGTCGGGCGACTACCTCGAACGGTTCGCCGCCAGCATCGCCGCGTCGTCCGCCGATCCGCTGACGCTCGTGGTCGCCGACAACGGCTCGACCGACGGCGCTCCCGAGCTGCTCCGCGAGCGGCGACCCGACGCCACCGTGCTGCTGCTCGACGACAACAAGGGGTACGGAGGCGCGGTGAACGCCGCCTGCGCCCGTCTCGCTCCCGAGATCGAGTGGATCCTCGTCGCCAACCCGGACGTCGAGCTCGGCCGGGGGTCCGTCGACGAGCTGCTCGACGAGCTGCACCGCCATGACGACGTCGCCGCCGTCGGGCCGCACATCGCGGACGCCGCCGGCAGCACGTACCCCTCCGCCCGCAAGTTCCCGTCGTTCACGGACGGGATCGGCCACGCCCTGCTCGTCCGCCTCTGGCCGGGCAACCCGTGGTCGCGTCACTACCTGCAGACGAGCACGGCCGTCGAGCCCCGCGACGTCGACTGGCTGAGCGGGGCCTGCCTGCTCCTGCGCCGTTCGGCCTTCGAGCAGGTCGGCGGCTTCGACGAGCGCTACTTCATGTACTTCGAGGACGTCGACCTCTGCTTCCGCCTCGGTCAGGCCGGATGGCGACGGCGGTACCGGCCGTCGGCCGAGATCATGCACGTCGGCGCCCACTCGACCACGACGCGCCAGGCGGCGATGGTCCGGGCGCACCACGAGAGCGCGGCCCGCTTCGTGGCGACGCGCTACCCGGGCCCGCTCTGGGCCCCCGTCCGAGGTCTCGTGCGCATCGGTCTGCGCGTCCGGGCGACCCTCAGCACCCGCCTGGGCTGACGACGACGGCGTCCGCCGGGTCGGGGCGGGCGCGAGTCGACGGCCGCACCGCCGTCGGTACCATCGAGCGAGAACACTGACCGACGTCGGCCACGGCCGCGGGAGGCGAGAAGATCATCGGAACACGGACATCCGCCCTGCACCGCCTGACCGGCGCGCTCCGGCGCTCGTCGGCCGCCGCTCTCGCCCGCCGCGAATCCTGGGCCCGCCGCCTCGACCGGGCCGGCGTTCTCGACCGCGGCTACTACGAGCTGCAGACCGGCCGGACCTTCTCCTCCGATCTCGACGCGCTCCGCCACCACCTCGAGCGTCCCGAGGGCGCCGACGTCTCCCTCAACCCGTTCGTCGAGCCCGAGTGGCTCCTCGCCGCGCACGACGACGGGTCGCCCTTCGACGCTCAGCTGCTCGACCCGCGGGGTCAGCGTTCACCGGGACCGTTCTGGGCGGTCGCACCCGACGCCTCCCCCGTCGAGGCCGTCCGCGCGGCGACCGACGAGGCCCTGGCCGATCCGTCGTCGCGCGCGGCCCGACACCGCGACGCCGTCCTGGCCGCCACCGGCCGGCTCCGGGACCTCACCGACGCGGCCGCCATGACCGAGACCCCGTCGCCCACGGCCGCGCCCGGCGCAGCCCCCGACCAGCCCCTCGACGTCGTCGTCCCGTCCGGTGACGACCCCGCCGACCTCACGCACCGCCTCGATCTCCTCGTCGCGCAGACGCACCCGTCGTGGCGAGCCGTCGTGGTCGCCGATCCGCACCCCGGTGAGACCCTGGCCACCGCCCGGGCGTTCGCGGAACGCGACGCGCGCATCACCGTCCTCGACATCGACAGCGGCAGCCACGGCGAGACCCTCGACGCCGGCGCGGCGGCGGGCTCGGCGGCGCTCGTGGCCTTCCTGCCCGTCGGCACCCGCTGGGCCCCACCCCACCTGCGCCTCATGGCGACGGCGCTCGGCGCCGCTCCCGATTCGCTGGCGGTCTCCCGGTCGACCAACACGATCAGCGGACCCGGCGTCGACCGCTCCGCCGGAGCCTCGGTCGAGTCGTCCCTCGTGCTCGGCGACGTCGTGCCGCTGGGCGCCCTGCTGATCCCCCGCGCGACCCTCGGCTCCATCGGCCCCGTCGACACGACCCTGGGCGGAGGGCACGCGTTCGACCTCGTCCTGCGCCTGCTCGCGGCCGCGCCCGTGGTCCCGGTCGCCGGTTCGCAGGTGCGCCACCGGGCCCCCGCGCGACCGGGCCTGCCGACGACGCCCGACGACCCCCGCGTCTGGGACAAGCACGTCATCGAGCGCCGCCTCGTCGACTGGCCCGCCCAGCGCGCCGCTCTCGGCGACCGGGTCGCCGACCGCCTCTCGGTCTGCATGCCCACCTACGAGGACTGGTCGATGACCATCCGGGCCGTCGACGCCGTCCTCGCCACGGCCGGAGGGCGCGACGTCGAGGTCGTCGTGGTCGACAACGGGTCCCGGCGCTCGGTCTCGACCATCCTCACGTCCCGGTACGTCGACGACGACCGGGTCGTCGTGATCCGCGCCCCGCAGAATCTCAACTTCGCCCTCGGCTCGAATCTGGCCTTCGCGCGCTCGACGGGGGCGGACGTCCTGTTCCTCAACAACGACACCGTCGTCCAGCCGGAGGCGCTCGACCGGCTGGTGGCGCGCCTCCGGTCGGATCCGACCACGGTGGCCGTTCAGCCGCTCCTGCTGTACCCCGACGGGACCGTGCAGACGGCGGGGACGTTCTTCGGCGGCGACCGCATCCTGCCCTGGCATCTGCTGGCCGGGCACCCCCGCGAGGACGCTCTGCGCGGAGGCGTCACGCGGTTCAGCGCGGTGACGGCGGCCGCCATGCTGCTGAGGGCCTCCGACGTCGTCGAGCTCGAGGGCTTCGACACGCGCTTCACCAACGGACTCGAGGACGTCGACCTGTGCCTGCGGGCCGGCGCCCTCCGCCCCGGCGCGCACCACGAGGTCGAGCTCGCCGCCGTCGTCGAGCACCACGAGAGCAAGAGCACGGGTCGCAAGGTGACGAACACCGTCAACCGCGCGCTCTTCGACGAGAGGTGGCAGGGCGCCTACCCCGACTCCGATCTGCATCGGTACGCGGCCTACGGCTTCGCGGCGCCCCACCTCGAGTCGACGCCGCCCGCCGAGCACCGGCAGCTCCGACGCGCGTATCCGATCGTCGTGCGCCCGCGCCGCCTCGTCGCCACGGGCCCGGACACCGGTGCGCCGTGCCTGCGCTGGGCCATCAAGACGCACGCCCCGACGACCGCGGCGGATCCGGGGCGCGACGCCCTGGTGACCCGACTCGTCGCGGCACTCGAGCGGCGGGGGCAGGAGGTCGTGGTCGACGGTCGAGGCGACCACTACCGCCCGTCGGGTCACCTCGACGACGTGACCCTCACCATCGAGGGCGACGTCGTCGTCAGCCCGCAGCCGGGTGCGCTCGCCATCCTCTGGCGCAGCCGGAGCACCCCGCTCGACGCCATCGTCACCCGCATCAACCACATCGTCGTCCCGGTGACCGCCGGCGCCGACGTCGAGACCGAGACAGACCGCCTCGTCGAGCTCGCGCTCGACCGGGCCCGGAAGGACGCCCTGTGACCCTCGCCATGACCATGATGGTCCGAGACGAAGCCGACATCGTCGAGTCGATGCTCGAGTTCCACCTCGCACAGGGGGTCGACGTCGTCATCGTGACCGACAACGGCTCACTCGACGGCACCGCCGAGATCCTCCAGCGGTACGCCGACGACGGGCGCATCGTGCTGCACCACGACCCGGTGCAGAAGAAGCAGCAGGGCGACGTCGTCACGAAGATGGCCCGTGAGGCCCACACGCGGTACGGGGCCGACTGGGTCGTCAACGCCGACGCCGACGAGTTCCTCCGCCCGCTCGACCCGGAGCTGACCCTGCGCGAGGTCTTCGCCCGGATGCCCGTCGCCCTCCAGTCGTTCCCCGTGCCGGTCACGAACATGGTCGGGCACCCCGCCCGGAGCGGCGCCGGCATCGACCGGCTCGTCTACCGCGACCACCGCAGCGAGGCCGCTCTCAAGGCGGTCGGGGTCCACGCGCAGCCCACGCCGAACGCCATCCACGTCGGATCCCCCGACGTCGTCGTGCGCCAGGGGAACCACTACGTGTCGATCACGAGCACGGGGCGCCCGCCGGCCGGTCTCGAACTCGAGGTGCTGCATCTCCCCTGGCGCTCGTGGGCGCAGTTCGAGCACAAGGTCCGCATCGCCGGCCTGTCGTACCGGGCCAACCCCGATCTGAAACCGAGCCCGAATCACCACGGCATGCGCGACTTCGCCCGTCTCGAACAGGACCGTCTGCTGCCGGCGTATCTGATCCGTCAGCCCGACCCGCGCCTCCTCGACTCCGTCTCGGACGAGTTCGTCCGAGACGACTCGCTGGCCACCGCGCTGGCCTCCCTGCCCCGCCCCACGAGCCCCGCGGCACTCGCCGCCGACGACGTCATCCCCGACGACGAGGTCGCCGAGCTGCGCGCCGTGGGTCTGCACAACCTCATGATCGAGCTCGACGGCCAGGCGGTGCTGGAGGCGAGCAAGGTGCGCTGGGCGGAGGAGCGGCGGCGTCTGCAGGGCGCCCTCGCCGCGAAGGACGCCGAGCTGGCGGCCTTCCGTGATCGCCGCATCGTCAGGATCGCCGACCGTCTCGGCTCGGCGGTCCGCCGAGGCTGACCCGGGTCGGCCCGGTCAGCGCCCGCGGACGGCGACGGCGGCCTCGAGGAGGGTCCGCGCGCGATGGGCGAACGAGTGCTCCGCGGCCACGGCCGCCGCCCTCGCGTGCCGCTCGGCGTCGGTCGGCCACGGCCACGTCGGGTCGAGTGCCTCCGTCAGGTCGGCGTCGGCGCCGATCTGCACGACGCTGTCGCCGAACAGCTCGGAGATCCCGTCGACGGAGTCCGAGACGACGCGGGCTCCCGAGGCGACGGCGTCGAAGAGCCTGTTGCTGATGAATCCGCCGGCGGCCATGTCGGCCCAGTGATCGTTCAGGACGACACGGGCACTGCGGTAGGCCGCCGACAGGCGGTCGTTGGGCAGGAACGGCCCGCGGACGTACCGGGGGTCGACGTGGTCGGCCCAGCCCCCGCCGTAGAGGGCGAGGTCGGCACCGGCCGCGACCGCGCCTCTCACGAGAGGGCGGAACTCCCCGCGCGTCGAGCCCACGAAGAGCACGTCGGAGGTCAGCTGCGGGTCGGGCTCCCCCGGGTGGAAGCGGGCCGGATCGGTGGCCTGCAGGAGGGGCTCGACCGGGATCTCGGTGCGACCGGCGGTCGCCGCGGCCCAGGCCGAGGACGCCGCGAAGACGCGGTCGTACGGCGCCATCTCGTCGGCGGTCACCTGGTCGGGGTGGCTGATCACCCAGAGGAGGCTCGTCGTGTCGGGGCGCGGCTCCGGCGCGCCGAGCCCGCGGATCACGAGCGAGACGTCGTCGAGGCCCTCGGAGACCGGGCGGCGGTGCGAGTGCCGGCGGTCGACGACCACACGCTGACCGAGCGCCCGCAGCTCGTCGGCCAGATCGTCGGCGAAGTACACGTCACCCCAGGTGTCGCCCAGGGGACCGGCGCTGGCCGCGATCTTGATCGACCAGCGGAGACGCGGAAGACCCTCGACGACCTCGAAGCGAGGGTCGATGCGTCCTCCCCCGACCGTCGTGGCGCCGTCGTCCGCGCGCAGCGGGAGGGCGGGGTCGACGACGAGGCCGGCGCTCTCGAGCACCCGCGCGGCCCGGCCGTCGGCGACGAGGAACGACATCGCCTCGGCGTCGTCCGGCGACTCGACGCCGCGCTGCACCTTGCCGACGCGGTTGAGCCGGCCCGCCGCCACGAACGTCGTGCCCCCGGCGACGCGACCCGTCACGGCCGCGACGGCCGTCGCCTCGTGCCGCGTGCGGGGAGCCGGGCGGAGCTCGGCCGTCGCGACGGCGAAGACGGGCTGGTCGGCCGCCGACACCCGCACGTCGGTGGCGAGGAGCACGTCCTCGAGCGGGAATCCCCGGAAGAGCGACTCGACCGCGTCGTCGGCCCGGTGCCGGACGGCTCCCGCGCTGACCACGACGTCGTCCTTGCTCTGCACGACCGCCTGGACGACCCCGCCCCGCTCGGCGTGAGCCGTGAGCAGCCCGCGGACGACCGCCGGCTCGATCTCCATCGCGGCGTCGACGACGAGAGCGGTGACCCCGCCGAGCACGGGGATCCCCCTCGTGTAGGCCGCGTCCCACGTCGGCGCGAGCGTCGGCGCCACCCACCGGGCGCCGACGAGTGCCGGAGCGCGCCAGCGCACGAGCGGGGCCCTCTCGGGCACCAGGTAGGGCGAGACGACGATCTCGGTCGCACCCTCGGGGAACGCCCGCCGGAGCCGGTCGACGCGATCTTGGGCGACGTGCAGATGATCCTGCCGCACCGTGAGGAGGACGCTGACGACACCGGCGTCGAGCTCGTCGCGGGGCACGGCGAGCTCGTCGGCGAGCCGGTTGCGCTCCGCCGCCCGACGGGTCAGAGGCGAGGCGATCCTCACCAGGGCCGTTCGCGGACGACGCGCCATGCCGAGAACGCCCTTGACCCTCGTGGTGACGCTCATCGGTGCTCCTCGTGGTCGTTCGTCGCTCGGGCGGGCGCTCCCGCGCCGACGGGCGCTTCAGCCCGTCGGGCCGGCGAGTCGCCTCAGGCCAGCAGTCGCCTCAGGTACACGCCGTAGCCGCTCTTGGCCAGCGGCGCGGCGAGGGCCTCGAGCTGGGCGTCGTCGATCCACCCGGCGCGCCAGGCGATCTCCTCGACGCATCCGATCTTGAAGCCCTGGCGGTCCTCGATGACGCGGACGTACTCGCTCGCCTGCATCATCGACTCGAAGGTCCCGGTGTCGAGCCAGGCGGTGCCGCGGTCGAGCACCTGCACCCGCAGGCGGCCCGCCTCGAGGTAGCGCTCGTTGACGGTCGAGATCTCGAGCTCGCCGCGCGCGCTCGGCTCGATCGTCTTCGCGATGCCGACGACGTCGTTGTCGTAGAAGTACAGACCGGGCACGGCGTAGTTGCTCTTCGGCGCCGCGGGCTTCTCTTCGATCGACACGGCCGTGAAGTCGTCGTCGAACTCGACGACGCCGTAGGCGGTCGGGTCGGACACGTGGTACGCGAAGATCGTCGCCCCGTCGACCTGGGCGTTCTGGCGGAGGCTCGAGCCGAGACCCGTCCCGTGGAAGATGTTGTCGCCGAGCACGAGCGCGACGCTGTCGTCGCCGATGAAGTCCTCGCCGATGACGAAGGCCTGCGCCAGACCGTCGGGCGACGGCTGGACCGCGTACTCGATGGTCATGCCGAGGTGCGACCCGTCGCCGAGCAGCGCCCGGAACTGGTCGTTGTACTCGGGGGTCGTGATGACGAGCACCTCGTTGATCCCGGCCATCATCAGCGTCGAGAGGGGGTAGTACACCATCGGCTTGTCGTAGATCGGCATCAGCTGCTTCGAGATGCCCTTGGTGATCGGCCAGAGGCGCGTCCCGCTGCCGCCGGCGAGGATGATGCCCTTCATCGTCCGGCTCCCGTCCGCAGGGTGTCGTAGTAGGCGCGCGCGGCGTCCCAGGTCGGCAGCAGCCCGGCTGCGGCGGCCTCGGCGAGCGTCGGGGCGTCGGTGTCCTTCGGCGACAGCAGGAGCTCGCCGGCCTCGTCGGGGAACGCCAGGGCGACGGCCTCGTCGAGCGGGTCGATGCCGTGCTCGCGGGTCGGCTGGTACACGTCGGTCACGAGGTAGCTGACGGTGGCGCCCTCGGTCAGGGCGACGAAGCAGTGACCGAGCCCCTCGGAGACGAAGATCGCGCGACGGTCGACGTCGTCGAGCCGCACCGAGTCCCACTGCCCGAACGTCGGCGAGCCGACCCGGATGTCGACGACGAAGTCGAGCACGGCGCCGTGCGTGGCCGTGACGTACTTGGCCTGGCTCGGCGGGACGTCCGCGAAGTGGACGCCGCGCACCGTGCCGCGCTTGGACACCGAGGTGTTGGCCTGACGCAGGTCGATGGAGCGGCCCGTCGCCTCCTCCAGCTGGTCGAACCGGTACCACTCGAGGAACGTCCCGCGGTCGTCGTCGAACTGGCGGGGGGTCACTTCGTACGCGTCGGGGACGCTCAACTCACGGATCTGCACGGCTCAGAGTCTAGACGAAGCGGTCCAGGCGGCCGCCAGGTCGCCGGGCGGCCGGTCGGGCCGTCGCGACTAGCATGGCGGGCGGCCCACCGGCTCGGGGAGCGCCTCCCGGCCGTCGACGAAAGGACCGCGCCGTGTCGACCGAGACGCCAGCCGAATCGCCCAGCCCCCTGCTCTCCGTCGTCGTCCCCGTGCACGACGTCGGGACCTGGCTGCCCGAGTGCCTCGACACGATCGCGGCTCAGCGGGTCGACCTCGAGGTCATCGTCGTCGACGACCACTCGCAGGACGACTCGCTCGACGTCGCCCGCCGCCACGCCGCCGCCGACCCGCGCTTCCGGGTGCTCGAGGCCGTCGAGCGCGGCGGGGCGGCCGCCCGCGACCTCGGCGTCTCCCACGCCGGAGGGCGGTACCTCGTCTTCGCCGACGGGGACGACCTCGTGCCCCGGGGCGCCTACGCCGCCCTCGTCGGAGCCCTCGAGTCGTCGGGCGACGACCTCGCCGTCGGCGACTTCCTGAAGTTCGACGCCCGGAGCACCTGGCGTCCCTCGGCGGGCTTCGCCGCCTTCGGCGCCGATCGGAGCGGGGCGACCCTCGGCGACGTGCCGTCGCTGCTGAGGTTCCGGGCCATCTGGCACAAGATGTTCCGCCTCGACCAGTGGCGCGCGCTCGACATGCGGTTCCCGGCCGTGCCGCGGTCGAACGACATCGTGCCGATGACGACCATGCTGACCCGCGCCTCCTCGATCTCCGTCGTCACCGACGTCGTGTACGCGTACCGCGACCGCCCCGGACACGGCTCGATGACCCGTCAGGCGGGCCAGCTGACGGGGACCCTCAGCTACTTCGCCCAGGAGGCGCGGTGCGCTGCCCTGGTGACGGCCGACGGACGCGACGCGGTCGTGGACGAGTACTTCTCGATGGTGCTCGTCAACGACGGCTGGGTCCACCTGAAGAAGCTCATGACGCAGGGCCCCCTCGACATCGACGTCGAGAGCGGCCGTTCGCTCGGCGGCTCGGTGGGCGCCATCGTGGACGCGGCGCCCCGGGCGCTCGTGGAACGGCTCGGGCGCACCCAGCGTCTGCTCTACCGAATCGTCTCGGCCGGTCGGGCGGACCTGCTCTGGTCGGTCCCCGACGTGCCGGGGTCGACGGACGCCGTGCCCGAGGAGGCGGCCGAGGCGGCCGCCTCGCTCGACCGCGCCCTCGATCTCGTCGCCCTGCTCGACGCCCCGGCGGACGACGCGACGCGAGCCGCCGTGATCGACCGTCGCGTGGTGCCGCATCTCGTCCGCCTCGCGGGGACGCCGTCGCCTGAGGCACGGGAGGCCGCGGTCGCCGCGAGCGGGCGACTGCCGACCGAGCGGGTGTCGCCGCAGTCGGCCGCGGTGCTCCGTCTCGCCCGCGACGGTCGATGGGACGACCTCGCCGAGCTGGCGACGACGCTGCGCGAACGACGCGTGGACGTCGTGGAGTTCGAGGGGGCCGACCCGGTCGTCCGAGCGAGCGGCGCCGGTGCTCTCAGCATCGTGCTCCGCCACGACGGGGGCGAGATCGCCGCGTGGGTCGACCTCGAGGCCGGACGCCCGGTCACGGCGCCGCTCCCCCGTCGCGTCCGCCGCACGCCCGGCCGGTGGAGCGCGCAGATCCGGGTGCCCCTCGGCGACGCCGGCGTCGACGTGCCGGCCCTGGTCTCGCAGGGTGCCGTGCAGCGGCCGGACGGCGCACTCGTGCCCGTCGTGGTGTCCCAGGCCGACGGCGCGGACTCCGAGCTCGCGTTCATCACGAGGTCACGCCTCGCCCGCCGCGTCGCGGGGGCGCTCGTGCGTCGCGGCCGCGCGCAGGCGGCGCGCCTCAGACGCTGAGCGAGTCGTACAGGTCGAGCATGTCGGTCGACATGGCGTACGGCGTGTAGCGCAGGGCGTACCGGCGCGCGGCGGCGCGGACGTCGTCGGACGGGACGAAGTCGTCGATCGCCGCGGCGAGCGCCCGCTCTCCGCCGTCGGGGTCGGAGAACCGCACCCAGGGCTCGTCGCGGAACTGCTCGACGAGGTGCGGGAACCCGGGCACGATGACGGGGAGCCCGAAGGTCGCCGCGAGGTGCATGCTGCCCGAGTTGAGGATCGCGGCGTACGGCACGACGAGCACGTCGGCGGCGGCGAACCACCGCCCCGCGTCGTCGTCGGGCACGTAGCCGTACCGCGCATGGACCCTCGCCCCCTCGGGGACGAGCCCCTCGGTCGTCACCCGGTCGGCGTGCGACGCGTGACCGGCCAGCAGCAGCGTCGCACCGGTCGAGCCGATGACCGAGAGCAGCGTCGAGACGCCCTTGTACGGCTTGATGTGCCCGAAGAACAGGACGGTCTTCTCGTCCGGCTCGAGGGAGAAGGAGGCCCTCGACTCCGCACGCGTCCACGCCTGGTCGTAGAGGCCCTCGTAGCTCGGGTGCGCGATGACGGCCTGCTTGTCGAGGGGGATGTCGTAGACGTCGGAGACGACCTCGCGGGTCTGCGGCGACATCACGTGGACGGCGCTGGCGAGACCGACGAGGGCGCGGCTGAGCTCGATCTCGTGCCGAGGCCACGGGCAGTCGTGCGGGAGGCGGTTGTGGACCGTCCAGATCAGCCGGACGCCGCGCGCGGTCGCCTCGGTCAGCGCATCGACGACCGTGGCGAGTCGGCGATCGGCCTCGCGCTCGTCGGCGGCGTTCTGCACGAGCAGCGACGTCCAGTGCAGATGGACGACGTCGCCGGCACGGCCCGCGGCGACGGCGTCGAGGAACGAGCCGAGCTCGCGCTGCTCGTCGATCGTCCACCCGTCGGCCCGGAGCGCCAGGTAGGCGATGTTCAGGAAGGGGTTCTCGGGCCAGTAGGGGAACACCACGGCGGTGCCGGTCGATCGGTCGCTCACGGGTCCTCCTCGGGCGTCGGCTCACGATTCTAAGGCAGGGGCCGCCCCCGGCCACGGCGCGGCCCCCTGGTATCGTCGATCCGGATCATCCGCGCGCGACCGAGCGCGGTCCGGAAGGACATCTCCCGTGACAACCGCCGAGACCGGGCCCGACGTCGTCGAGCTGTCGGTCGTCGTCCCCGTGCACAACGTCGGACCCTGGATCGAGCAGTGCCTGAAGAGCATCCTCGACCAGGACGTCGACTCGATGGAGGTCATCGTCGTCGACGACCACTCCACCGACGACACCGTCGAGCGCATCCTCTCCGTCGCCCAGGGCGACCCGCGCCTCCGGCTCATCACGGCCCCGCCGCGGCGGGGCGGCGCGCACGCCCGCAACCGCGGCGTCGATCTCGCCGTCGGGGAGTTCCTCGTCTTCGCCGACGGCGACGACCTCGTGCCCCGCGGTTCTTACCGGCGGATGGTCGAGGCCCTCCGCGAGTCCGGCGACGACATGGCGGTCGGCGACTTCCTGAAGTTCCGCTCGGGCGCCACGGTCTCGCACACGAAGCGGTCGAGGCTGTTCGTCCGGCCCCGGTCCGGCGTCACGCTCGTCGACCTGCCGGCCCTGCTCCGGAACCGCGCCATCTGGCACAAGATGTTCCGCCTCGACTTCTGGCTCGAGACCGGGATCACCTTCCCTCAGGCGGCCCGCTCGAACGACATCGTGCCCATGACCCGCGCCGTGACGAGCGCCCGCGGCGTCTCGATCGTCCCGAAGGTCGTCTACCTCTACCGCGACCGCCCCGGGACCCAGTCGATGACCCGGCAGGCCACCCGCCTCACCGGCGTGCTCAGCTACTTCGAGCAGGAGCTCGAGTGCGCCCGCATCGTCGTCGGTACGCGATATCTGCACGTGATCCAGGAGTACTTCGACGTGTTCCTGTTCGCCGACGGCTGGGTCCATCTGCGGGGCTATCTCCAGACCCGCGACGTGGACGCCGACCCCGACGACCTCGAACGGCTCGCCGCGGCGCTGCGGGGCCTGCTCTCGCTGGCGACGCGCCAGCAGCTCGATCGTCTGGGCGACTCGGCGAGGCGCGCGTTCCTGCTGATGGCGAACGGCCGTCTCGATCTGGCGCTGCGCCTCCCCGAGTACTCCGGTCGCACCGACGGCGGCGAGCACGTCGACTCCGCGGCCCTGGCCGAGGCCCTCGATCTCAGCAACGAGATGTACATGAGGGTCCCCGACGACACCGAGATCGTCGCCCGGATCTTCCTCGATCACGTCGCGCATCCGCTCTCGCGTGCGCTGCCCACCTCGAGCGACGACGAGATCACCGCCCTGACCGACTTCTTCCACCGTCTCGGGCGACGCCACGGACGGCCCATCCGACAGCACACCGACTGGCGGAGCGTCGAGCCGCTGCTCCGTCTCGGCACGAAGGGGCGTCCCGAGGCCCTGCGCGTCTGGGCCGCCTTCGTCGCATCCGTCCGGGGCGACGTGCGCGTGGACGGCGACCGTCTCGTCGTCGAGACGGTCCGGGGGCCGGTCGGCGACGCCGTCGATCTCGGTTCGACCCGCCTCCTGTTCGTGCACACCGTCACGGGCGCCCAGGTCGAGGGTCCCGTCCTCGCTCTGCCCGTGGGCAGCGGTCGCACGGTCGTCGACCTGCCGGCCGAGGTCGCCGGCGGTCCCGGCTCGTGGCGGCTCTACCTCGCGGCCCGGATCGACGACGAGCACGTGCAGTACCGGCTGGCTCGCGAGGCCCTGCCGGGCGAGCGATCGACGAACGGATTCATCCCGACTCCGGTCGAGACCCCCGTGGTCCTCCCGGCCACGACGACGGCCACGACGACGGCCACGACGACGATCGACCCGGCGGGCGCCGAGGCCGTCGATGCCGAGAGCACCGACGAGCCCGTCGACGACCCCTCCGAGCTGACCGCGCCGCTCCCCGCCACGGGCGACGAGGCGTGGACGATCGTCGTCCCCGCCCCCGAGGTCCGCCGCGTCGACCAGGCCCTGGCCCGCGTGCGCCGCCGACTCGGCGCGCTCAAGCCCCGCTGACGCTCCGTGCCCGACCACCACAGCGTCGTCCGGGGCGTGTCGGTGGTCCGCTGGGATCCGGTTCGACTCGGCCCGTCCGGGTCCCGGCGGGTCGGGAACTTCGGCGACCTGCTCGGGCCGCTCATCGTGCGGGCGCTGGTGGGGAGCGTCCCGGTCGTCGCACGTCGCCGGGCCCGTCTGGTCGCCGTCGGCTCGATCCTGCATCTCTCCCGCCCCGGTGACGTCGTCTGGGGCGCCGGCGTCAACGGGAAGATGCCGCTCCGGCTGATCGACCCCACGAGCCTCGACGTGCGCGCCGTCCGCGGACCGCTGACCAAGGCCGTCTTGGAGGGGCTCGGCGTGCCGGTCGGTCCTGCGCTCGGCGACCCGGGCCTCCTCGTCTCCGATGCGTTCCCCGATCTCCCGGATCGCGCGGCCAGGCGTCCGCGGCGGGACGTCACGATCGTCCCGAACCTGAACGACCGGTCGGCGTTCCGCGACGACCCCCGGGCGGTCGATCCGACGGGGCCGGTCTCCGAGGTGGTCGCGGCCATCGCCGGGAGTCGCGTCGTCGTCGCCTCGTCGCTGCATGCGCTGGTGGTCGCCGACGCGCTCGGAGTCGATGCCCGCCCCCTGGTCTCGGACGCCGAGCATCCGTTCAAGTACGCCGATCACTACGCGGGCACCGGTCGACCGGGCGCCCTCCCCTCAGGCGACGTCTCCGCGGCGCTGGCGTCCGACGGTCCCGGCCCCGCCGTCGTCGACCTCGGCGCGCTCAGAGCGTGCTTCCCCTTCGACCTCTGGTCGACGGGCGGAGCCCCAGCCGAGGAGGCGCGGGTCCCGTCGCCGAGACCCCCCGCGGCAGCCGTCGACCCGGCACCACGACGGCCTGAGGACGCGGCCGCCGTGCTCGGCGCCTGGCTCGCCCGGTCAGGGCGCCCACCGGAGCCGCATCGCTTCGCGCCGGAGCGCGACGAGGACGACCGCCCGATCAGCTCGAGGTCGTGACCGCCTCGGCGCGGGGCCGCAGCCGCCGGTAGAGGTCGAGGAACCTGTTCGCCATGTCCCAGGGCGTGTAGGCGCGGGCGTACTCGCGGGCGGCGCGACGATCGTCGTCGGACGCCCTGAAGACGCTCAGCGCCTCGGCGAGCGCCTCGGCACCGCCGTCGGCGTCGTAGAAGTGCACCCACGCCTGATCGCCGTACCCCGCGACGAGGTGCGGGAACGACGGGAGCAACACGGGCAGACCGAACGTCGACGCGAGGTGCATGCTGCCCGAGTTGAGGATGCTCGAGTACGGCAGGACCATCACATCCGCGCCGACGAGCCAGTCGGCCACCGCGCCGTCGGCCACGAAGCCGAAGTGCGTGATGGCTCGGACTCCGTCGGAGAGCAGCGGCTCGACGATGGCGCGGTCCTCTTCTCTCGTGCGTCCGGCGACGAGCAGCGTGAGGTCGTCGCGCCGAGCCGACGCCTGCGCGAAGGCGTCGATCAGGACGTCGACGCCCTTGTAGGCGCGGACCTGCCCGAAGAAGAGCACGGCGGTCTCGTCCGGCCCCACGCCGAGCTTCTCGCGGGCGTCGACCCGTTCGACACCCGAGTCGTAGAAGCCGTCGTAGCTGCTGTGCTCGATCAGCTCGACCTTGGCCGGGTCGATGGGCGACACGTCGGCCACCTCGCCGAGCGTGGCCAGGGAGAGGACGTGCACGACGTCGGCCCGATCGGCCAGGAACCTGACGAGCGCGCGCTCGGACTCCGGGTGGGCGAGCTCATGGGGCAGCTTGTTGTGGACCGTCCAGAGGAGCAGGACGCCCCGCGCCTGCGCCGCCTCGATGGTCTTCTCGAACCGCTCGAGGCGTTCGCGCGCCTCCTGCTCGTCACGTGCCGCCTCGAGCAGCACGCCCGTCCAGTGCAGGTGGACCAGGTCGCCGTCGACCCTCCGGTCGATGCTGTCGAGCAGCTCGTCGTATTCGCGTTGACGGGCGACGACGAATCCGTCGGCGGCGATGGCGAGGTACGCCATGTTGAGGTACGGGTTCTGCTCCCAGAAGGGGAACACGGTGACGACGGGTCGGGGTTCGAGGGTGCTCACCACAGGACGAGCGTACCCGGCGTCGGCGGTCATGCCGAGACCAGGGCCTGCACGCGCTGCACCAGGTACGGGGCGAGCGTCTTGCTGAAGGTCGCCGTGATGTGGTGCTGGTCGCGGTAGACGATGACGTTGCCGACGACGATCGGGCACGAACCGTCACGGCAGAAGTACGCGCCGAGGTCGACGACGTCCGCCCCCGTGGCCTCCGCGGCGCGGACGAGGTCGTCGGTGCCGGCGTAGCCGTCCTGCTGCGTCACCGCGCACGAGCCCGTGTCGGAGCCTGCGGGGGCCTGCGTCACGCAGTCGAGCGCGTCCTGGGTGATCGTCGGGTTGTCCCGCACCACGACGACGCGGGTCCCCGAGTCGCGCGCCTGGCGGAACACCGTCTCGGTCGCCGCGACCCGGCGCTCGGTGGTCGAGGCCGACTCGGCGGGGTCGCGCCGCGCCGTGGCGAGCACCACGTCGTAGTCGCCGCCCTGCAGAGCCGTGTCGACGGCGGAGGAGTACTCGCGCTGCGGACCGGGGCCCACCGTCGACGGGTCGACCCAGGAGCCGCCCCAGCCCACGTAGACGTCGAGACTCCAGCCGAGCTCGTCGACCTGCTCGGCGAGACCCGGGACGAGCATCGCGGCATGCGAGTCGCCGACGATCGCGACGCGCGGCGCGTCGGCGGCGTCCGACCCGAAGTGGCACGGCGAGAGATCGGGTGAGCCCTGCGGCCGATAGCAGTCGAACGCTCCGCCGGTGTCGTCGAAGACCGCTGCCGTGGCCGGGACCAGGGTGTCTCCGAGCTCGGGGTTGACGCAGTCCCCGTCGCCCGCGAACGCAGCGGCTCCGAAGCACTCGACGCCGCCCGCGAGCAGCGACTGCGTCTCGCGGGCGCTCTCGGCCGCGACCGCCCGGGCCTGCACGATGCCGACCGTCGGCACGATGAGGGCGAGGACCATGCCCGCCGCGACGGCTCCGAAGGTCCAGCGCGGCGGGCGTCGGGTGAGCGCCTTCGCGGTGCGGGCCGGATCCTCGATGACGACCTTCGACAACCAGGCGAGCGCGATCGCCAGCACGAGGATGATCACCTTGACCCCGCTGTCGAGGTCGCGACCCAGCACGAACGGGGTCAGCACGATGAGGGGCCAGTGCCAGAGGTAGAGGGAGTACGAGACGTCCCCGAGCAGGCGCACCGGTCCGAACTCGGCCAGGGGCGTCGGCGACCAGCGACCGTCGGGGCTGCCGGCCGAGATGACCAGGAGGCTGCCGACGACGGGGAGCAGGGCGGTGTAGCTCGGGAACGGCGTCGCGCCGGTGAAGGTGAGCACGGCGACGGTGATCATGCCCCAGCCGAGCCAGGCCAGGAGGGTGCGGGCGCGATCGTTCGCCCGCACGACGTCGGGGGCGACGATCGCGAGGATGCCGCCGGCGGAGAACTCCCACGCCCGCGTGTGCGTGACGAAGTAGGCGCTGGCGGGGTCGGTGGCGGTGAGCCAGACGGACAGCCCGAGCGAGACGACGAAGACGAGCACGAGAAGCCCGAGCACGGCGCGTCGGCGCACCGCGATCGTGCCCCCGCGGGTGAGCAGCAGGGCGAGGGCGATGAGCAGCGGCCACGCCACGTAGAACTGCTCCTCCACCCCGAGCGACCAGAAGTGCTGGACGGGCGTCTCGACGTTGTCGGCCGCGAGGTAGTCGACCGAGTCCGAGGCGAGCACCCAGTTCTGCACGTAGAGGACGCTGCCGATGACGGCGCGGAGGAACTGCTGCCAGAGCGACTGCGGCACGGCCACGAGGACCGTGACGGCGGTCACGACGAGGACCGTCAGGGAGGCGGGCAGGAGGCGCCGGGCGCGACGGGCCCAGAACTGACCCAGCCGCACGTGGCCGGTCTTGTGCACCTCCCGCATGAGGTGGCCGGTGATCAGGAAGCCCGAGATGGCGAAGAAGATGTCGACGCCGACGAATCCGCCGGGCAGGCGTGCCGGCCAGAGGTGGTAGAGGACCACGACGAGGACGGCCGCCGCGCGCAGAGCCTGGATCTCGGGTCGGAGACCGGACGGGGAGGCTCGGACGCCGGCCTCGCGCCGTCCTCCCGAGGGGCCTGGTGAGACGGGCGCACGATCGGGGGTCTGGACTGACACCGCAAGATCATAACCCGCACCGCGGCGCCCCCTCGTCGGCCGTGGCGCGGGCGCCCCGGACGTCAGGACGCGGGGACCTCGGCCTCGGCGTCGTCACGCGCGACGGCGACCTCGACGAGCGCCTCGGCGACCGCCTCGGCGATGGCGCGGTGACCGCCGTCGTTGGGGTGGATGCCGTCGTCGATCATGAGGTCGGGTCGGGCGTAGAGCGGTTGGCCGATGTCGAGGAACGTGCCGTCGACCTTCGCGACCGCCGTCTGCACGACCGCGCCCATGATCGTGATGGTCGGCGGGGTCCGCCCCGCGCCCCAGATCGGCGACACGGCGACGATCTCGGCATCGGGGAGCGCGGCGCGCAGGTCGGCGAATGTCTTGTCGATCTCGATCTTCAGCTCGTTGAGGTCGTCGGTGCTCCGCGCGTCGTTGAGACCGCCCGAGACGACGACGGCGTCCGGGCGCGACGCGACGACGTCCGCGATGCGCTCGTCGTAGGTCTCTCCGCACGATCCGCCGGGCGAGACGTATCCCGACCCTCCGCATCCGAGGTTCATGCCCTGCCAGCCGAAGACGTCGTCGAGGAGCGAGACCCAGCCCTCGGCCGCGCTCGTGGCACCGGTGCCGACCGTGTACGAGTCGCCGAGATAGGCGACCCGGGCGGGCGTCGTCCGAGGACTCGTGTCGCCCCCGACCGCGACATCGCTCTGCGACGGCGCCTCGGGGGTCGCTGCCACGGCTGGCGGCGACTCGGACGGGCCGGCCAGCGCGACGCCCGCGAGCACGGCGACGGCCAGGGCCGCGGTCGCCATCGTCACGACCGTCGTGCGTCGGCCGAGCAAGGGGGTGTGGCGCATTCTTCTCCTCGTGCGGGCTCGGTCCCGTGGTGCCCGTCGGTGGGTTCGGCGGGATCGCCGCAGGTCGATAATAGAGTGGGCTCGTGATGCAGACGTTGAGCCGGTGGGTGCGTGCCGTCACCCGAGCGCACCTCCTCGCCGAGCGGGTGGCGGCTCTCGAGAACGCCGTCGCCGCCGCTGCGCCGCCGGCGGGGAGCGGCATCCCCCCGTACGTCGAGGTCGGTTCCGAGGCCCGCATCGGCGACGGAGTCGACTTCTTCGGCACCGACCGCGCCCGTGTCGCCGTCGGGGCTCGCTGCCGCGTGCTCGACGGCACCCGCATCTTCGGCCCGGCGACCATCGGCGAGGGCACGTTCCTCAACCGCGACGTGTACATCCGCCCTCGGACCACGATCGGCGCCGGAGTGTCGGTGGGGCCCTTCGCCCGCTTCGTGACCGAGACGCACGATCTCGGCGACCCCACGGGGCGCGCCGGCCGCGGCCGCACCGAACCCATCGTGGTGGGCGACGGCTGCTGGATCGGCGCCGACGTGACGGTCCTCGGCGGTGTGACGATCGGCGACGGCAGCGTCGTCGCCGCCGGCAGCGTGGTCATCCGCGACGTGCCGGCCGACACGCTCGTCGGCGGCGTCCCCGCACGCGTGATCCGGGGCCTCGGCCCCGAGGCTCAGCGACCGGAGTAGTCGGCCGACTTCTTGACGGCGGCCTTCGGCACCGACATCGAGCTGAGCACGTTGTAGAAGCCGACGCTGTTCACCTCGCGGTAGGTGACGCCGATGGACTTGAGCGACGAGACCATGGCCGACGTCGACAGGTGCCGCAGGGTGCGGACGTCGACGAGGCACGTGTAGCCGCGGCCGACGCCGCTGAGCGTGTCGGTGCAACGGAGGATGAGCATGGGTGTGTCCTCGGGTGATAGGGGTTCAGGAGAGGCGGGGCGTCAACGACGCCAGTAGTCGGCGTTCTCGACGAGAGCGCTCGTGGGGATCGACAGGGACGCCATGATGCTGGTGAAGACGGCGGCGTTGACCTCGAAGTAGGGGGTGGCGACGACCCGCATCGAGTTGATCATGTCGATCGTCGAGAGGTGTCGGAGGCTGCGGATGCCGAGGAGCGCCGTGTACCCGGCCGGCCTCGACCCGATGGCCTGCGTGCTCCGCAGGACCACCACGTCGCCGGTGCCGACCTTGGGTGCCGCCGAGCCCGCGTTCCCCACCCAGGCGCCGACGTAGTCGAAGTGCCAGGGCTCGGGGCGCGAGAACCCGTTGCCGGTCGGCTTCCATCCGTACGACGGCGCATTCGCGTCCATCCATCGCTTGGCCGTGGTTCCGGCCGTCTCGACGCCCGACCCGAAGTCGCACGAGATGGCCCAGCCGTGGTTCGAGGTGCCGGGGTAGGCGGCGAGGTTGCCCGTGCCGTTCTGGTAGCGGTTCCAGTAGTCCTGCTGCCGGGCGTACGTGCGGTAGCCCTCGGTGATGATGAGGGGGCGCCCGACCGCGCGGGAGAACGCGAGGCTCATCGAGAGGTACTGGCGGGCGGCGTCCGAGCGCAGATAACCCGAGCCGGCCACGGTGGTCACGATGGGGGTGAGCGCCGACGTCGGGATCTTCCCGTTGGCGAAGCCGCCCCACGACGACGCCTGCGCCGCGGCCAGGGCCTGCGCCACGGTGGTCACGCCGTCGGTCGACTCGCCGAGGTTGGCGGCCGCCATCGCGGGTCGGGCGTCGAGCGTCGTCAGCGCGGCTCCCCCGGCGGCGACCGCGGCGAACGCGAGCAGGCGACGCCGGTCGACGGACCGGACGGCGGGATGAGCCGTGTCGGCCGGTGCGTCGCAGATGTCCATGTCATCAACCGTCACACGGATTTGTCCCCCGAACCACCCCCCGACCAGGGTTCGGCAGAAAGGGGGACAGACAGGACGGGAGACCTCCGACGGCGCTGCGGACGACCTGTCCCCCTAAGATCGATTGACCCTTCCGCGACCGACCCACAAGGAACAGTGTGAAAATCCTCGTCACCGGCGGCGCCGGTTTCATCGGCTCGAACTTCGTCCGCCGCACCCTCGAAGACGCCTATCCGGGACTGGAGGGCGCCGAGGTCGTCGTCCTCGACGCCCTGACCTACTCGGGGAACGAGGCCAACCTCGCCTCCGTCGCCGACTCCCCGCGGTACACGTTCGTCAAGGGCGACATCCGCGACGGCGCCCTCCTCGACACGCTCTTCCCCGACGTCGACGCCGTCGTCCACTTCGCCGCCGAATCGCACGTCGACCGCTCGGTGCGCGACGCCTCGATCTTCGTCGAGACCAACGTGCTCGGCACGCAGCAGCTGCTCGACGCCGCTCTGCGCAACGACCTGAAGCGCTTCGTGCACGTGTCCACCGACGAGGTCTACGGCTCGATCGCCGAGGGCTCGTGGGCCGAGGACCGCCCGCTCGAGCCGAACTCGCCCTACTCGGCCTCGAAGGCCGGCAGCGACCTCCTCGCCCGGAGCTACCACCGCACGCACGGCCTCAACGTGTCGATCACGCGCTGCAGCAACAACTACGGCCCCTTCCACTTCCCCGAGAAGGTCATCCCGCTGTTCGTCACGAACCTCATCGACGATCGGCACGTCCCCCTCTACGGCGAGGGGAACAACATCCGCGACTGGCTGCACGTCGACGACCACACGCGCGGAATCGCGATGGTCCTCGTCGACGGACGCGCCGGCGAGATCTACAACATCGGCGGCGGCACCGAGCTGACCAACCGCGAGCTCACCGAGATGCTGCTCGAGTCGACGGGCAAGGACTGGTCGTACGTCGACCGCGTCCAGGACCGCCTCGGACACGACCTGCGGTACTCCGTCGACATCTCCAAGATCCGCGACGAGCTCGGCTACGAGCCCCGCGTCCCCTTCTCCGAGGGTCTCGCCGAGGTCGTGCAGTGGTACCGCGACAACCGCGAGTGGTGGGAGCCCCTCAAAGAGCGCGCGGCCCTGTCGTGAGCACGCCCCAGAACCGCCGGTACCTCGTCACCGGGGCACGAGGCATGCTCGGCTCCGACCTGCTCGAAGCGCTCTTCGGACGTGAGGTCACCGTGCTCGGTCGCTCCGACCTCGACGTGACCGACCGCGACGCCGTCTTCGCGGCCGTCGAGGGTCACGACGTCGTCATCAACGCCGCCGCGTACACGGCGGTCGACGCGGCGGAGACCGACGAGGAGGCGGCGCTCGCGGTGAACGGGACCGCAGCCGGCATCCTCGGCGAGGCCACCGCCTCCTCGGGGGCCCGGCTCGTCCAGGTGTCGACCGACTACGTCTTCGACGGCTCGGCCACGTCGCCGTACTCCGAGTCGACCCCGCCGGCCCCGGTGAGCGCCTACGGACGCACCAAGGCCGAGGGCGAGCGTCTCGCCCGCGAGGCCAACCCCGACGGCACCTACGTCGTGCGCACGGCGTGGCTCTACGGGCGTCACGGCGGCAACTTCGCCAAGACCATGCTGCGGCTCGCCGCCACCCACGACACGGTCAGCGTCGTCGCCGACCAGGTGGGTCAGCCCACCTGGACGACGGATCTCGCCGAGCAGATCGTCCGTCTCGTCGACGCCGACGCCCCCGCCGGCGTCTACCACGGCACCAGCTCGGGTCGAGCCAGCTGGTACGACTTCGCCCGTGCGGTCTTCGAGAACGCCGGCCTCGACCCCGAGCGCGTCACGCCCACCGACAGCTCGAGCTTCGTCCGCCCGGCACCGCGCCCGGCGTTCAGCGTGCTCGGCCACGACGCCTGGGCCGCAGCGGGTCTCGAACCCCTGCGCCCCTGGGACGCCGCCCTCCGCGACGCCGCTGCGAAGGGGGTCTTCTCGTCCGATGACGACGCTTCGAGTGGTCGTTGACCAGATCCTCGCGCCGGTGCCCGGCGGCATCGGCCGCTACACCGTCGAGCTCACCCGCGGTCTGATCGCGACGGCCCCGCGCGGGTGCGACGTCGAGGCGGTCGTCGCCGCGCATCCTCAGGCCGACTACGACCGGATCGACGACCTCCTCCCCGGGCTCGCGGGTCTCGCCAAGGCCCCCCTCGGCCGGCGCGAGCTGTCGCTGGCGTGGCAGTCCGGCCTCGTCGGCCTGCCGGGCCGGGGCATGGTGCACTCGACGAGCCTCCTCGCGCCGCTCTCGCGGCACGACCGCTCGCTCGAACCGTCGACGCAGACCGTGGTCACGATCCACGACACCGTCCCGTGGACGCATCCGCACACCCTCACCCCGCGGGGCGTCCGCTGGCACAAGGCGATGGCGCGGCGGGCTCACCGCTTCGCGGACGCCGTCGTCGTCCCGACCCACGCGGTCGCGGACGACCTCGCCGAGCGCTTCGACTTCGGCGACCGGCTGCGCGTGATCGGCGGCGCCGTGAGCAGCGACCTCGCGGTGCCGACCGATGCCGACGCCCTCGCCGACGCCCTCGATCTGCCTCCCGCCTACGCGCTCAGCGTCGGCACGCTCGAGCCCCGCAAGGGCATCGAGCCGTTGATCCAGGCGATGGGGCACGCCGACGCACCCGAGATCCCGCTGCTCATCGTGGGCCCCGACGGGTGGGGGGACGTCAGCATCGCCGACATCGTCGCGCGAGAGGGTCTGCCGGAGGGGCGCGTGCGCTCGCTCGGATTCGTCTCGGACGCCCAGCTCGCCGTCCTGCTGCAGCGCGCCTCCGTCTTCGTCTTCCCGAGTCTGGCCGAGGGCTTCGGGCTGCCCGTCGTCGAGGCGCTGAGCCTCGGCACCCCGACGGTGATCTCGGACACCCCCGCCCTCGTCGAGGTCGCGGCGGACGCCGCCGTGATCGTCGCGCGCGATGATCCGGAGGGCTACCCCGGGAGGCTGGCCCAGGCCATGTTCCAGGTGGTCAACGACGTCGAGTTGAGCACGCGTCTCGGCGTGGTCGGACTCGATCGGTCGCATGCCTTCAGCTGGACCGACTCGGCCGACAAGGTCTGGCAGCTGCACGCCGATCTCTGACGACGCGCGCAGAAGGGCCCCCGCGGATCACCCGCGGGGGCCCTTCGTCCGCGCGCGGGACGTCCGGTCGTCGATCAGCCCCCGGCCGACGCCGTGGCCGCCGCGACGTCGGCGCGGATGACGCCGAAGTCCGGGTACACGTTGTCGTAGGTCGGCGGGACGATCTCGAGGTCGGCGATCTCCTGCCCCTTGGTCTTCAGCGCGAGCTCGACGAACGCACCCAGAGCGCCCCGCGGGATGTCCGTGTCGACGGTCTGCACTCCGGCGGCCGCCACCGACTGGAACTTCGCCAGCACCGTCGCCGGCTGGAACTGCGTCAGCAGCGCCTGCTGCACCTCGCGCTGACGCGCCATGCGGTGGTAGTCGTCCGAGCCGTGCCGGGCGCGTGCGTACCAGAGGGCGTGATACCCGTCGAGGGTCTGCTCGCCCGGTTCGATCCAGCCCTCGACGTTGATCGGCTGCCCGGCGGCGTCGACGCCGCCGTTGATCGGCAGCCGCCCCTCGGTGTTGTCGACCTGGATGCCGCCCAGCGCGTCGATCAGCTGAGCGAATCCCTCCATGTCGATCAGCACGTAGTACTGCAGGGTCAGCCCCGTGACACCGGACACGGCGTCGCGCATAGCCTCGACGCCCGCGTTCGAGCCCCGCTCCTCGGCGTCCGGATAGAGCTCGGGGTGCTCTTCGCCGTAGGTGTAGAGATAGCTGACGAGGCAGTCGTCGCCGCACGAGTAGCCGTCGGGGTAGACGCCCCACAAGGGCGATCCCTCCGAGAACGGGGCGTTGTAGAGATTCCTCGGGATCCCGATGAGCGTCGCGGCGCCCGTCTCGGCGTCGATGCTCGCCACCGAGATGCTGTCGGGGCGCAGCCCCGTGCGGTCGGCCCCGGCGTCGCCGCCGAGCAGGAGGATGTTGTAGCGACCGTCGACGGGATCGGCGGCCTGCGCCTGCGACGTGAAGAGGTCGTTCAGCAGCCGATGCTGCACGCCCGAGAGATAGGCCCCCCACGCAGCCGGTCCGACCGTCGCGAACAGCAGGAGCGCCATGGCGCCGGCCAGGAACCCGCGCGAGGTCGGCGTCGTGCGGATGATGCGGACCAGGCGCAGCGTGTCGAGGGTCAGGACCACCCACAGCACGGCGAAGTAGATCAGGAACAGCTGGACGACCGTGAGAGCGACGACGCTCGTCGCCATCTCGATCAGCGGACGTCGGTAGAAGAGCGCGAGCAGGACCGACACGACGGCCACGCCCCAGAAGACGAGCGTCGACGCCAGCCCGATCCGGCCGAGGCGTCGGCTGCCGGCGAGCACCTGCGCCGAGCCGGGCACCAGCACGTTCAGGACGACGAGCACCCAGGCCCGCTTCGTCATGAACGTCTCCGACCCGAGGTCGGGGTGGCGGACCGGCAGCGTCGCACTCACAGCGACCGCTGCAGGGCCGCGTTCTTCTCCTCGACGAGCTCGCCGAGACTGCTCGCGTACTCCGCGAGACGGTCGGCGACATCGGGGTCGGATACCCCGAGGATGCGCGCGGCGAGGAGTCCGGCGTTGGCCGCCCCGCCGATGGAGACCGTGGCGACGGGGATGCCCGCGGGCATCTGGACGATCGAGAGGAGCGAATCGAGGCCGTCGAGCTTGGCCAGGGCGACCGGCACGCCGATGACGGGCAGGGTGGTGACCGAGGCGAGCATGCCGGGCAGGTGAGCCGCGCCTCCCGCCCCCGCGATGATCACGCCGAGCCCGCGCCCTGCGGCCTCACGGCCGAAGCGGATCATCTTGTCGGGCGTGCGGTGCGCCGAGACGACCTCGACCTCGTGGGCGATGCCGAACTCCGAGAGGATCTCGGACGCGCTCCGCATGGTCGGCCAGTCGCTGTCGGACCCCATCACGATCGCGACCCGCGGCGGGACGCCGGGGTCGTTCGCGACGGACGGGGCGAAGGAGGCGCGGTTCGGGTCTGACACGAGCTAGAGGATAGCGTCAGCCCTCGAAGAACGCCGCACCGGCGCGCGCCCGGTAGGTGGCCTCGTCGAGGTCGTCACCGGTCGCGGTGACGTGGCCGACCTTGCGACCCGGTCGAGGGTCCTTGCCGTAGTCGTGCACCTTGACCGCCGGCTGGTGGGCCATCAGCGCCGGGAGCCGGTCGGCCAACGAGCCCTCGCGGGGGCCGCCGAGCACGTTCACCATGACGCTCCACGGCTCGTGCGCGCTCGTGTCGCCGAGCGGCAGGTCGAGGACGGCGCGGAGGTGCTGCTCGAACTGGCTGGTCGTCGATCCGTCGATGGTCCAGTGCCCCGTGTTGTGCGGGCGCATGGCGAGCTCGTTGACGAGGAGACGGTCGTCGACGGTCTCGAAGAGCTCGACGGCCAGCACACCGGTCACGCCGAGCCGCTCGGCGATCGTGCGGGCGAGGGCCTCGGCGGTCTCGGCCAGGCGTCCGGCGCTCCCCGGCGCCGGGGCGATCACCTCGGCGCACACGCCGTCGCGCTGGATGCTCTCGACCAGCGGCCATGCGACGATCTCGCCGCTCGTCCGGCGGGCGACCGACTGCGCGAGCTCGCGACGGAACTCGACGAGCTCCTCGACGAGGAGCGCCTCGCCCTCGGCGAGCTGCGCGAACCAGTCATCGGCCTCGTGGGCGGCCCGGACGACGCGGACCCCCTTGCCGTCGTAGCCGCCCCGAGCCGTCTTGACCACCGCACGGCCGCCGTGGTCGGCCAGGAACGCGTCGAGCGAGGCCGTGTCGCGGACGGCGTCCCAGTCGGGAACCGGCAGGCCGAGCTCGGTCAGTCGGCGGCGCATCACGATCTTGTCCTGCGCGACGGCGAGCGCCTCGGGCGAGGGGTGGACGGCGACGCCCGCCGCGACGAGGGCCGCCAGGACGTCCTGCGGCACGTGCTCGTGATCGAAGGTCACGGCGTCGACGTCGCGGGCGAAGTCGATCACCGTCGCGACGTCGTGGTAGTCGCCGACCCCCGTCGCCGCGAGACGGGCGGAGCTGCCCTCGACCTCGGCGAGCACGCGGATGTCGATCCCGAGGTGGACGGCCGGGGGCACCATCATCCGGGCGAGCTGGCCGCCTCCGATCACTCCGACGCGGTAGGCCATGGTCTCTCCTCGGTGCTGGCGCCCCTCGATCCGGCGGGGGGCCGGGTCGACGGGGCGGCGGTACGATCTTCGGGGCTCGTCGAGCCCTCCCCATCTTGGCCGAATCCTCGAGGAGGCGCATGCGCCGGCTCGCTCTGCAGCTCGCCCGCTACGGGACCGTCGGCGCCCTCGGGGTCGTCGTCGACCTCGGCCTGTTCAACCTCTTCCGCGCGACGGTCTTCGAGCCCGACCGGGTCGAAGCCGGCCCGATCCTCGCCAAGGTCGCCTCCGGCGTCATCGCGATCGTCGTCGTCTGGCTCGGCAACCGGTACTGGACGTTCCGGGCGACCCGGCGCAGCCACGCCCTCCGCGAGGCCCTGGAGTTCTTCGCCGTCGCCCTCGGCGGGCTGCTCATCGGCCTGGCCTGCCTCGGGGTGTCGCACTACCTCCTGGGCTTCACGTCGGCCGCCGCCGACAATCTGTCGACCAACGTCATCGGCCTGGCCCTCGGCTCGGTCTTCCGATTCACGCTCTACAAGCTCTGGGTGTTCCATCCCGAGCGCGTCGGAGTGATCGATCAGGGGCGGCCGAGCCCCCGGTAGTCGAAGCCGGCGCCGCGCCAGGCGGCGACGTCGAGCGTGTTGCGACCGTCGACGACCCGAGCGTGCGCCATGAGACCCGAGACCACGGCGGGGTCGAGTTCGCGGAACTCGGTCCACTCGGTCAGCACCAGGGCGACGTCCGCGTCGCGGAGGGCGGACTCGACGTCGTCGACGTAGTCGAGCTCGGGGGCGATGCGCGACGCGGTGTGGTTCGCCTCGGGGTCGTAGGCGGTGACGACGGCGCCGGCGGCGCGGAGGCGACGGGCGACGTCGAGGGCGGGCGAGTCGCGGATGTCATCGCTGTTCGGCTTGAACGCGAGACCCAGGACGGCCACCCGGGCTCCGGAGACGTCGCCGACGAGCTGCTCGGCGAGCGCGACCACGCGGTCCCGACGGCGGAGGTTGATGGCGTCGACGTCGGCGAGGAACGCGAGCGAGTCGAGGCCGAGCTCGTCGGCGCGAGCCTGGAAGGCGCGGATGTCCTTCGGCAGGCAGCCGCCTCCGAAGCCGATACCGGCGTTGAGGAAGCGGCGGCCGATCCGCGCGTCGTAGCCGATCGCGTCGGCGAGCTGCGTCACGTCGGCGCCGGTGGCCTCGGCCACCTCGGCCATGGCGTTGATGAACGAGATCTTCGTCGCCAGGAAGGCGTTCGCGGAGACCTTCACCAGCTCGGCGGTCGCGTAGTCGGTGACCAGGCGGGGGGTCTCGGCGGCGAGGGCGGTGGAGTACACCTCGTCGAGCTGCGCGGTGGCGCGCTCTCCGGCCTCCCCGGGAGCCACGCCGTAGACGAAGCGGTCGGGGGTGAGGGTGTCCTTCACGGCGAACCCCTCGCGGAGGAACTCGGGGTTCCAGGCCAGGTCGGCCCCCGAGGAGGCGCGGACGACGTCGGCGAGGCGCGTGGCCGTCCCGACGGGAACCGTCGACTTGCCGACGACGAGGTCGCCGTCCGAGAGGTGGGGCAGCAGCCCCTCGACGGCCGCGTTCACGTAGGTGAGGTCGGCGGCGTGGCTGCCCTTGGTCTGCGGGGTCCCGACGGCGACGAAGTGGACCTCGGCCCCGGCGGCGTCGGCCAGGTCGGTCGAGAACCGGAGGCGGCCCGACTCGAGGGCGCGTCCGAGGACCTCCGGGAGCCCGGGCTCGAAGAACGGGGCGCGACCCGCGGCCAGCTCGGAGACCTTGTGCTCGTCGACGTCGATGCCGACGACCTCGTGTCCGAGCTCGGCCATGCAGGCCGCGTGCACGGCGCCGAGGTAGCCGCAACCGATCACAGAAATACGCATTGGTGACACCTTTTGTCGTTCGTGGGGCGGAACGGGTCTAGTCGCCGTTCCCGAGGGCAGACCCGTCGGCCGTGGCCGACTGGTCGTGGTGACGTCGCCGGGCGACGAAGTCCGTGTTCTGTTCCATCATGTCGTGAAGCGTCGACTGCACGAGGTCCGCGCCCGGCACGTCCCACAACACGATCGGCCGATCGAGGCCGCTGTTGATCAGCACGTCGCCGCTGCGGAACAGGCTCTGCACGCCGTTCTTCCTGACCGTGAGATCGTAGCCGCGACTGTGCAGGAGCTCCTGACGCGTCCTGACCAGGAGACCCCGCCGCAGGATGATCCGTCTCGTCGTGATGACGTAGTGCCGCCCCATCCAGACGAGCAGAGGCACCAGCCAGAGCAGCACGATCGCGAGCCCGGCGAGGGCGAGCACCAGCTGGTTCTGCCAGTCGGCCTCGAAGCGGCCACCGAGATAGCCCGCCCCCGCGCACACGGCCAGCAGGGCGACGCTCGGCCAGAACATGACCCGGGCGTGCGGCCTGAGCCTCGCCACGACGACCTCGGGCGTCTGCGGGTCGACGGAGCTCATGGGGTCATTCATAGCGCAGATGGGTGACGTCGCCCGAGGACACCGCCACGTCGTCGCCGGATGCGGGGCGGACGATCAGCCGGCCGACGCCGTCGAGCCCCACGGCGATCCCGTGCAGATCCGCGCCGCCCGGCAGCTCCACCCGCACGTCGCGTCCGAGCGTCGAGCACTCCGCCTCGGCGCGGGCGTGGAGCCCCGACGCCCGCGCGTCGCCCCCTGCCGCGACCAGGGCGTCGAACGCGGGGAGCAGGTCGGCGAGGAACGACGAGAGCACGCGATCGGCCAGCGTCAGCGCGTCGCCCTCCGCCCCGTGGAGGACGAGGGAGGTCGCGGTCGCGGTCGGCAGCCGGTCGGCCGGCACGGTCAGATTCACCCCGACGCCGACGACGATCCCGCCGTCGGACCGGGCCTGGGCCAGCACGCCGCAGACCTTCCGACCGTCGATCTGGACGTCGTTGGGCCACTTCAGCCCCACGACGCCCCCCGTCTCCGCCACCAGGGACGCCAGGGAGGCGCGCATCGCCGCACCGGCGAGCAGGGGCACCCAGCCGCGGGACTCCGCGACGAGCCCGCTCGGGTCGAGCAGGACGCTGGCGGCGAGGGTCTGATCGGTCGGCGCGACCCACGAGCGGTCGAGGCGACCCCGCCCCGCGGTCTGGCGGAGGGTGGCGACGACGTCGCCGTGCCGAGCGGGCTCGCGATCGACGAGGTCGGCGTTGGTCGACCCGGTCGTCTCGACGTGCTCGAAGGTCGGGGCGAGCGCCGAGCTGAGGGGGAAGGTCACCGCGACAGCCTAGGCGGACGAACCCGGACGGTGCACGGAACCCACCATCGTCGACCCCTCGCACGCGTGGAAACCTCCAACGGCTCGAGACGGAGCGATCAGTAGAGTGAGGCTCGTGACCTCCGACACGACGCCCTCCCCCGAGACGACCGCCAGCGCCCAGCCCGACCTGCACACCACGGCAGGCAAACTGGCCGACCTCAGGGCGAGATACCACGAGGCCGTGACGGCCAGCGGCGAGGCCGCCGTCGCCAAGCAGCACGCGAAGGGCAAGAAGACGGCGCGCGAGCGCATCGATCAGCTGCTCGACCCCGGTTCGTTCGTCGAGCTGGACGAGTTCGTCCGTCACCGCACCCACGCCTTCGGCATGGAGGCCAAGCGCCCCTACGGCGACGCCGTCGTGACCGGCACCGGCACCATCCACGGTCGCCAGGTCGCCGTCTACAGCCAGGACTTCACGATCTTCGGCGGCTCGCTCGGCGAGGTGGCGGGCGAGAAGATCATCAAGGTCATGGAGCTCGCCCTGAAGACGGGTGTGCCGATCCTCGGGATCCTCGACTCCGGCGGGGCCCGCATCCAGGAAGGGGTCGTCGCGCTCGGCAAGTACGGCGAGATCTTCCGCCTCAACACGGCGGCCTCGGGTGTCATCCCGCAGATCTCGCTCATCATGGGCCCGGCGGCAGGAGGCGCGGTGTACTCCCCCGCGCTCACCGACTTCGTCATCATGGTCGACAAGACCAGCCACATGTTCGTGACCGGGCCCGACGTCATCAAGACCGTCACCGGCGAGGACGTCGGCTTCGAGGAGCTCGGCGGCGCATTGACCCACAACAAGGTCAGCGGGGTCTCGCACTACCTCGCGAGCGACGAGGACGACGCTCTCGACTACGCCCGGTCGCTGCTG
Source organism: Frigoribacterium sp. Leaf263 (assembly GCF_001422285.1). Taxonomy (GTDB): domain Bacteria; phylum Actinomycetota; class Actinomycetes; order Actinomycetales; family Microbacteriaceae; genus Frigoribacterium. Next base: position 214,270 of record NZ_LMMO01000003.1, on the reverse strand, counting down.
TCGTACCTGCCCGACAACAACCTCTCCGAGCCTCAGGTCTTCGAGCGGACCGTCGAGCTCGAGACGACCGACCACGACCGGGCGCTCGACACCCTGATCCCCGACAGCCCCAATCAGCCGTACGACGTGATGACCGTCATCGAGCACGTCGTGGACGACGGCGAGTTCCTCGAGGTGCAGCCCCTCTTCGCGCCGAACATCGTGATCGGCTTCGGCCGCGTCGAGGGCCGCTCCGTCGGCATCATCGCGAACCAGCCGTCGGCCATGGCCGGCACCCTCAACATCGAGGCGGGCGAGAAGGCCAGCCGTTTCGTCCGCTTCTGCGACGCCTTCGGCATCCCGATCCTGACGCTCGTGGACGTCCCCGGCTACCTGCCCGGCACCGACCAGGAGTGGACCGGCGTCATCCGCCGCGGCGCCAAGCTGCTCTACGCCTACGCCGAGGCCACCGTGCCGCTCGTGACCGTCATCACGCGCAAGGCGTACGGCGGGGCGTACATCGTCATGGGATCCAAGCAGCTCGGGGCCGACATCAACCTCGCCTGGCCGACCGCGGAGATCGCCGTCATGGGCGGCCAGGGCGCCGTCAACATCCTGTACCGCAACGAGATCAAGGCCGCCGAGGCCGCCGGCGAGGACGTCGCCGCCGTCCGGAGCCGACTGGCCAAGGAGTACACCTACAACGTGGCGAGCCCGTTCCTGGCCGCGGAGCGAGGCGAGCTCGACGGCGTCATCGAGCCGTCCGCCACCCGCGTGGCCGTCGTCAAGGCCCTTCGCGCGCTCCGCACGAAGCGGGCCGTGCAGCCGCCCAAGAAGCACGGGAACATCCCCCTGTGACCGGCCGTCACGCGGCTCTGCCCGACGAGGACGATCGGCACGACGACCGATCCGCGTCGGAGGTGCTGCGCGTCGTCTCAGGCCGTCCGACCGACGCCGAGCTGGCGGCCGTCGCGGCGGTCCTGGCCGCGCGCGCGGTCGAGGCCGAGGCCGAGCGGGCGGTCCGCGCCGCACCCGCGACCGAGTCCGCCTGGTCCCGATCGCGACGCCGACCCCGGGGGCCGTCGACCTCGGGGCCCGGCCAGTGGCGCTCCTTCTCGGGCTGACGACCACCGGAGACGTGCTCGGTGGACCTCTTGTCCCCCGGGGCGGAGACGCCATGGGGGTCGGTCCCCGGTCCGATCCGCTCAGCGCTGCCCACCCGAACAGGGGTAGACGGAGCTATCGTCCCCTGGTTGTCCCCCTAAATGTCGACTTTGCACTTCGGGTTCCGGCGGGCATCATTGGTCGTGCTAGGTGTAACTCTTCGAGTCGCACCACCGTTTGAGAACCAACTAGGGTAAGCGGGTTCTCATTCGGGGGCGGGTCAGGGCGGCATTCGGGTTGCCGCCCTGATCCGAAATCTTGCGAAGGGCCGGACTCACGTCCGGCCCTTCTGCTTTCCCCGGTGGCACGGACCGACTCAGTCGGAGCCGGTCCGGGGGATCTGCAGCCAGAGCTGGACCTCGTCGTCGTCGTCGTCCTCGTCCGCCTCGCTCGCCACCCCTCGCCCGAGCGCGCTCGAGCTCGGGTCCGGCGACCCCAGTCCGACCACGGACACGGCGTGGTCGCCGCCCCCCGGCACCGTGCGGACGATGATCCGATCCGCCGACGATCCGCGCAGCGCCTCGGCGAGAGTGCGGTGGATCCGTTGCAGATCCGTCCCGTGGACGTCGTCCAGGCCGCCCTCGTCGAGCAGGCTCACGACCGCCCCCCGCCGTCGGGCCGACATGACCTCGCGCCGCACGTCGTCGTCGAGCAGTCGCCGCCCGCGGATCTCGTCCCGGATGGCCCCCTCGAGGTTGAGGCACTCCTGCCGCTGCTCGGGTGTCAGGTCCCCCTCCTGGGTGACGATGGCGGCGAGCATCGGCCGCGCCGTCCGGCCCGTCTGCAGCAGGCGGTACTGCCTCTCGTTGACGTGCGCCTCCTGAGCGGCCTGCCAGTCGGCGGCCTCGTGCTCCGCGAGGATGAACTCCCTCGTCTCGCGGCTCGCCCGCGTCAGCGCCGACGACATCCAGGCGGCGAAGGCCACCCACACGACGCTGCCGATGACGCCGAGGTCCGCGAGCGTGTCGAAACCGCTCCACGCCGCTCCGTGCAGCGCCATGAAGCCCACCCCGAGCCAGGCGAAGGCCTGCCGTCGACGGGTGGCGACGATGACCATCAGTGTTCCGATGGCGGCCACGTACCAGGTCGCGTACCCGTTCTCGTCACCCGAATCGAGCTGAGACGTGATCTGCAGCGGGATGACGATGCTGACCGCCAGGGCGAACGAGGCGATCCAGACCGGCATCGCCGAGAGCCTGCTCGGCCAGAGCGCCGCCACGGTCGCCGCGGCGTAGGCGATCATGCAGGCCGCCACGGGCCACGGATCGTCGAAGCGGTCGAGCGAGACGGCCGCCAGCACGAGGTGGTAGCACGAGAAGACGGCCGCGAGCGAGACGATGAGCCACCGCGGGACCCGCACCCTCATGACAGCGACCCCGGCATGGGCGGAGTGATCTCGCCGCTCGGCCAGAGCAGCCGGACCACCGTGCCGACCCCGGGCCGCGAGTCGATGCACGCCCGCCCGCCGGCGTTGCCGAGGCGCTCGACGATCGAGACCCGGACCCCGAGCCGCTCACCCGGAACGCCCGACGGGTCGAATCCCCGCCCCGTGTCGCCGACCTCGATGATGGCGCCGCCCTCCGGCCCGGCCGCGAGGCGGATCCACCGACGGACGCCCGCATCGTCGCCGGCGTGCTGCGAGCTGTTGACGAACGCCTGGACGGCCGCGCTGTAGAGGGCCTCCGCCGCGGCCGACGGGACCGAGCGGCCCCCGATCCCCTCGGCGCGGAGGTCGACGGCGACGCCCATCTCGGCGCTGACCGTGACCAGCCGGTCGCGCATCGACTCGAGAGACGTCGTCGACTCGTCGAACGGCGTCGCAGCCGCGGCCGACGCCAGATGCGCCATGGCGTTCCGGGCCATGTTCGTCGCCAGCACGCGCTCCTCCGGCGAGTAGGCGCGGGCGGCCTGGATGAACGTCGTCAGCACGCTGTCGTGGACGATGGCGTCGACCTGAACCCGCTCGAGCTCCGTCGCGTGCTCGCGGATGGCGGACGAGTACCGGGCCACGGCCAGCGCCTGCGCGCCATCGACGTTCGCCGCGGCCTGACGCAGGATCACGACGAGGATGAGCACGGCTCCCCCGAGCAGCACGGCGTAGGTCGCGTCGAGGGTGGCGTGCGCGAACGAGACCGCGCCTCCTGAGGGGGTCAGGCGGATGAGCCCGTAGACCAGAGGCGCCGCGAAGAGGTAGCCGACCGCGATCCAGGCCGTGAAGGCGTAGGCGGCGGCCGCCGTCGCCACGGTGCAGAGATACCAGAGCCACGGCACCGAGGTCTGCACGACGCTCGGGTCGGTGACGGCGAGAGGCCAGGTGATCAGCGCGATCAGATACGAGACCGCGACGAAGGCGGCCGCCGTCTCGGCACCGCGGACGACCACGCTCGCGACGGCGACGGCGATGAAGCCCCCGAAGACCGACGCCCCGATGATCCATGCCCAGGCGCTCTGCATCGAGCCGATCTGAGCGAGCATCGCGGGGACGGTCTGCAGGCCGAACACGATGCCGGCGGCACCGACGACGCGCCCGACGACCTTCTCGAGGAGCGCGCGGCTGATCGGGTTGCGTGACGGACGAAGCGGTGGTGTCGGCCCGGCGTGAGCCGGGTCAGCGGCCATCCCCGCCGTCCGCGTCGAGGCCCGGCAGGATGCCGTCCTCGACCGCTCGACGGAGGAGGTCGACCTTGGTGGGCGCCGGGCGGCCGACCTCGACGTACTTCACGCGGATGCGGTCGAGGTACTCGCGCGCCGTCGAGTAGCCGATGCCGAGCTGCTGCGCCGCGAGCTTGAGCGGAAGACCCGAGGCGTAGAGGTGCAGGATCTCGCGCTCGCGACGCCCGAGCTGGGCCTTGGCGAAGTCGCGGTCGGCGTCGATCGCGCTCGCCCACTCCAGGTTGTTGAGCACGTCGCCCCGGGCGACGGTCGCGACGGCCGCCATCACGGTCTTGGTCGCGGACGACTTCGGGATCACGCCGGCGGCCCCGGCGGCCAGGGCCTCGCGCACCGACGCGACGCGGTCGGCGATGCTGTGCACGAGCACGGCCGAGCCGGTCGCCTGCACCCGCTTCACGTTCTCGGTGACCGTCGACCCGTCGCCGAGCGAGAGGTCGAGGACCACGACGTCGACCTCACGACCTGCGAGGTTCTCGACGAGATCCTGCACGCCGGCGGCCGTCAGCACGACCTCGAAGCCCTCGTTCTGACAGGCCGCCTGGATGCCCAGACGCACGGACTCGTGGTCGTCGACGATCGCGACCCGCACGGGCGACGTCGTCGGGGCGGGTGTGTTCGGATCCGTCACTGTCTCTGACACGGTGTTCCTTCGCTCGACGTGCGTCCGGGTCCCTGAGATCCCGGGCGTGCACGTCGGACATCGTACCGGCGGTACCGCCCCGCCGCCGGAGTCGCCCCGACGGGCGCCTCCCGGGCCGATCAGACCCGGACGAGTCGGGCGACGGTCTCGACGTGGTGCGTGTTCGGGAACAGGTCGAACGCGCTCAGGGCGTCGACGTCGTACCCGTGGTCGCGGAAGAGCGCGATGTCGCGGGCCAGGGCCACCGGATCGCAGGCCACGTACACGATCTGCGCCGGGCCGAGACCGGCGATCTCGGTCACGACCTCGCGCCCCGCACCCGAGCGCGGCGGGTCGAGGACGATCGTCGAGGCGCTGTGACGACCTCGTTCGAGCGCACCGGCCTGCGCGGCCGTCTGACGGATCCACCGCTCGACGCGCCCGGTGACCGCCGACGCCCCGAGCCAGTCGGCCAGGTTCTCGGACGCGTGCTCGGTGGCGCGCTCGTCGCTCTCGACGCTCGTGATGCGCGTCCCGGGGCCGAAGGCGTCACCGACGGCCGCCGCGAGCAGACCGACGCCGCCGTAGAGGTCGAGGTTCGCGGCCTTCGGATCGAAGAGGTCGGGTCGGATCGCCTGCTGCACCGCGGTGGTGAGAGTCGAGGCGGCCTCGCGGTGCACCTGCCAGAAGCCGCGATCGTCGAGCCGGAACTCGCGGTCGCCGACGGTCTCGTAGATCGTCGTGCGGGACTGGTCGCCGATGATGAGTCGAGCGCCGCCGACGCTCGGGGCCAGGACGTCCACATGGGCCTCGCCCGGGAACGAGTCGCCGAGCGGGGCGGCCTCGACCAGCTCGGGGGTCGCGAGCGGCAGGTCGTCGACGCGGACGACCGTGTGCGATCGGGCCGCGTAGGGGCCGGTGCGACCGTCGGCGTCGACGTGCAGCCGCACGCGGGTGCGCCAGCCGGTGCCGCCGCGCTCGTCGTCGCCGGGCAGCGCGCGGACCTCGACGTCGGACCGCTCGGCGTCGAGCCCGCCCGTGCGGGTCAGGGCGTCCCGGAGCACCTGCCGCTTGAGCTCCCGCTGGTGCGACAGCTCGATGTGACCGAACTCCGCTCCTCCGGCGCGCTGGGCGGGGTCGACCTCGAGCGCCGCCGCCGACCAGACGTGCGGTCGGCGGTGCTCGCTCGGCGTCGTGACGGCCACGGTCTCGGCCCGCCAGAACGACTTCTTGCGGTCCTCGGTGATGCGCGCGACGACGCGCTCGCCCGGCAGCGTGTCGGACACGAACACGACGCGCCCGTCGAGCCGTGCGACCGAGATCCCCCCGTGTGCGATGCCCGTCACGTCCAGTTCGACCTCTCGGCCCAGCATGTCTCCCATGCGACGAGTCTGACAGGCTGGTCGGCATGACCGTACCCCTCTACCTGGCGAGCACCTCCCCGGCCCGGTTGTCGCTGCTGCGCGCTGCCGGCATCGAGCCCGTCCTCATCAGCCCGGGCGTCGACGAGGACGCCGCGGTCGCTATCGCCGAGACCGAGGCGGGGCGTGCGCTCACCGCCCCCGAGACCGTGGCGCTGCTGGCACGGGCGAAGGCCGAGGCCGTGCTCGACACCCGCCTCGACGGGGGCGCCCTCGACGGTCTGGTGCTCGGCGGCGACTCCGCCTTCGAGTTCGACGGCGAGGTGCACGGGAAGCCGCACGACCCCCTCATCGCGCTCGAGCGCTGGCGACGCATGGCCGAGATCGGCCACGGCATCCTCTGGTCGGGGCACTGGCTGATCGACCACCGGGGCGGCGCACCCCGCCGCGACGACGCGTTCCCCGAGGGAGGCGCGGGGCGGGTCGCGAGCGCCGAGCTCACATTCGCTGACGACCTCGACCCCGACGAGCTCGCCGCCTACGTGGCGACCGGCGAACCGCTCGAGGTCGCGGGGGCGTTCACCATCGACGGGCGCGCGGCGGCCTTCATCACCCGGATCGACGGGACGCCGAGCGCCGTCGTCGGGCTCTCGCTGCCCGAGCTGCGCTCGATGGTGCGGGGATTCGGGGTGCCCTGGCACCAACTCTGGACGTCGGCGGGCTGATCGGCCTTGTAGGACCCGTCACGCGCCTCCGGGGCCTTTTTGTGCACGTCATCCAAAGAAGGGTGAGGGTCGCCCAATATGCTGAGGGACTATGCCGCGTATCAGCAAGGTCCTCATCGCCAACCGTGGAGAGATCGCCGTCCGGGTGATCCGGGCCGCGCGTGACAGCGGCATCGGCTCCGTCGCTGTCTACGCCGATCAGGATCGCGATGCGCAGCACGCGCGACTCGCCGACGAGGCGTACGCCCTCGACGGGACGACCAGCGCCGAGACGTATCTCGTGATCGACAAGATCCTCGCCGTCGCACGTCGCTCCGGAGCGGACGCGGTCCACCCCGGGTACGGCTTCCTCGCCGAGAACGCCGACTTCGCCCGCGCCGTGCAGTCCGCCGGCCTGATCTGGATCGGCCCGTCGCCCGAGGCCATCGAGCAGCTCGGCGACAAGGTCTCCGCCCGGCACATCGCCGAGCGCGTCGGCGCCCCGCTCGCGCCGGGCACGCTGAACCCCGTGTCCGGGGCCGACGAGGTGCTCGAGTTCGTCGACCAGCACGGTCTCCCCGTCGCCATCAAGGCGGCCTTCGGCGGCGGCGGACGCGGCCTCAAGGTCGCCCGCACCCGCGACGAGGTCGCGGAGATGTTCGACTCGGCCACCCGCGAGGCCGTCGCGGCCTTCGGACGCGGCGAGTGCTTCGTCGAGAAGTACCTCGACCAGCCGCGGCACGTCGAGACGCAGTGCCTCGCCGACGAGCACGGCAACGTCGTCGTCGTCTCGACCCGCGACTGCTCGTTGCAGCGCCGCCACCAGAAGCTCGTCGAGGAGGCCCCGGCTCCGTTCCTGACCGACGAGCAGACGACGCAGCTGTACGAGTCGTCCAAGGCGATCCTCCGCGAGGTCGGCTACGTCGGCGCCGGCACGTGCGAGTTCCTGATCGGCAAGGACGGCACGGTCTCGTTCCTCGAGGTCAACACCCGGCTGCAGGTCGAGCACCCCGTGTCCGAGGAGATCACCGGCATCGACCTCGTCCGCGAGCAGTTCCGGCTCGCGGAGGGCGGCGTGCTCGACTACGACGACCCGATCGCCCGCGGGCACTCGTTCGAGTTCCGGGTCAACGGCGAGGACGCCGGCCGCGGGTTCATGCCCGCCCCGGGTCCCGTCCACGTGTTCACGGCCCCCAGCGGGCCCGGCGTCCGCGTCGACAGCGGGGTCCAGGCCGGCGACGAGATCAGCGGATCCTTCGACTCGCTGCTCGCCAAGCTGATCGTGACCGGCGCCACCCGCGACGAGGCCCTCGAGCGGTCGCGCCGCGCCCTCGCCGAGTTCGAGGTCGCCGGCCTCCCCACCGTGCTGCCCTTCCACCGCGTCATCGTGGACGACCCGGCGTTCGCACCCGCCGACGGCGCCCCCTTCTCGATCTACACCCGCTGGATCGAGACCGAGTTCGAGAACACCATCCCCGCCTGGAGCGGCGAGGCCGGCACCCCGCGCACGGACGACGAGCGCACCACCGTCGTCGTCGAGGTGGCCGGCAAGCGCATCGAGGTGTCGCTGCCCGCCGGTCTCGGCGCCCGCACCGCGCCTCCGGCGACCGCTCCGAAGCGACGGGGAGCGTCGCGTGCGGGCGTCGTCACCGCCACGGGCTCGTCGGTGACCTCGCCCATGCAGGCGACGGTCGTCAAGCTCGCCGTCACCGAGGGGCAGCAGGTCGTCAAGGGCGATCTCGTGCTCGTGCTCGAGGCCATGAAGATGGAGCAGCCCGTCACGGCCCACCGCGACGGCGTCGTCTCCGCCATCGACGCGACCGTCGGCCAGACGGTCTCGTCGGGTCACGTCCTGCTCAGCATCGACTGAGGGGTCGCGGAGCCGAGGAGGCGCGGGTCAGGCCGAGCGGCCGGGTCGCAGACTCTAGAGTGGTGGGCATGTCCGAGACACCCACGCACCCGCTCGACGACCGCTCCGCCGACCCCTTCGAGGTCGCCCGTACCGCTGCGGCGGAGATCGCGGAGAGGACCGGCGTCGACCGGCACGACATCGCCCTCACGCTCGGGAGCGGCTGGGCCAAGGCCGCCGACCTGATCGGCGAGACGGTCGCCGACATCCCCGCCACCGAGATCACCGGATTCAGCGCGTCGGCCGTCGTCGGCCACACCGGCTCGATCCGCAGCATCCTGCTCCCGTCGGGCAAGCACGCCCTGGTCATCGGCGCCCGCACGCACTACTACGAGGACCACGGCGTCCGACGCGTCGTCCACAGCGTCCGGACGGCCGCCGCGACCGGCGCCACGACGATGATCCTGACCAACGGCGCCGGGGGCATCCGCGAGACCTGGAAGCCGGGCACGCCCGTCCTGATCAGCGATCACATCAACCTCACCGCCGACTCGCCCCTCGAGGGCGCCACGTTCATCGATCTCACGGATCTCTACTCCGCCCGGCTGCGCGGGATCGCCCGCTCGATCGACCCCTCCCTCGACGAGGGCGTCTACACGCAGTTCCGCGGCCCCCACTACGAGACCCCGGCCGAGGTGCAGATGGCCAAGGCCATCGGCGGTCACATCGTCGGCATGTCGACGGCGCTCGAAGCCATCGCCGCTCGACAGGCGGGCATGGAGATCCTCGGGATGTCCCTCATCACCAACCTCGCGGCGGGCATCCAGACGACCCCGCTCAGCCACCAGGAGGTGCTCGAGGCCGGTCGCGAGGCCGAGCCCGTCATCAGCGACCTGCTCGCCCGCATCGTGGCCGCCCTGTGACCGCGGCGGAGCTCACGGGCGACGCGCTCCTCGAGGCGGCGACCGCGTGGCGCGACCAGGATCCCGACCCCGAGACGCGTGACGAGCTCGACTCGCTCATCGTGCGGGCGCGGGAGGGCGACGTCGACGCGACTGCTGATCTGGCCGACCGGTTCGACGGCAGGCTCGAGTTCGGAACGGCAGGTCTCCGCGGCGCCCTCGGAGCCGGGCCGCGTCGCATGAACCGCGTCCTCGTCGCCCAGGCGGCCGCGGGCTTCGCGGCGTTCCTGACAGGGCGCGAGACCGAGCCCTCCATCGTCATCGGCTACGACGGGCGCAAGAACTCCGACGTGTTCGCGCGCGACACCGCCGAGATCATGGCCGCGGCGGGGGTGCGGGCCACGATCCTGCCGCGGGCCCTGCCGACCCCCGTCCTGGCGTTCGCCGTCCGTCACCTCGACGTCAGCGCGGGCGTGATGGTCACGGCGAGTCACAACCCGCCCCAGGACAACGGCTACAAGGTCTACCTCGGCGGCGTCGACGCCGGATCGCAGATCGTCTCCCCCGTCGACGGGGAGATCGCGGATCGCATCGAGGAGGCCGCGAGGTCGTCCGCCGACGGCATCCCCCGCTCGACCGACTTCAGCGAGGCCGGCGACGATCTCGTCATGGAGTACGTCCGGCTGACCGCTGCCGTGGCCGGCACCGCACCGACGGGCCGTCAGCCGCGCGTCGTCTACACGGCCCTCCACGGCGTCGGCTGGGAGGTCGCCCGCCGCGTGTTCGCGACCGCGGGCTTCGCCGAGCCGATCCCCGTCAGCGAGCAGAGCGCACCCGACGCGGACTTCCCGACCGTGGCGTTCCCCAACCCGGAGGAGCCGGGCGCGATGGATCTCTCGTTCGCGACCGCCGACCGCGTCGGCGCCGACCTCATCATCGCCAACGATCCCGACGCCGACCGCCTCGCCGTCGCCATCCCGTCCGACGGCGGATGGCGCCGACTCAGCGGCAACGAGGTCGGCGCCGTCCTCGGCTGGCGCGCGGCCGAACGTGCTCGGGCCGCCGACCTCGACGGCACGCTCGCGGCGAGCATCGTCTCGTCTCCGGCGCTCCGCGAGATCGCTCGCGTCTACGGACTCGACTACGCCGACACCCTCACCGGCTTCAAGTGGGTCTCGCGGGTCGGCGGTCTCCTCTACGGCTACGAGGAGGCCCTCGGCTATCTCGTCGATCCCGACGTCGTCCGCGACAAGGACGGCATCTCGGCCGCGGTCGATCTGCTCGCCCTGGCGACGGAACTGCACACCGCCGGTTCGAGCCTCTCGGAGCACCTGGTGGCGTTCGACGAGCGGTTCGGCGCCTACGCCTCCGCGCAGGTCTCGATCCGCGTCGACGACCTCGCCACGATCGGCGCCCTGACCGCCCGTCTCCGTGCAGCTCCCCCGGCCGCCATCGGCTCGCATCGGGTCGACCGGATCGACGACTTCCGCGACGGCTTCGGCGGCTTCCCCGCCGGGGACATCCTGCGGTACTGGCTGACCGACGGCTCGCGGGTCATCGTCCGGCCGAGCGGGACGGAGCCGAAGCTCAAGGTCTACATCGACTCGTCGAGCGCCGAGGGCGACGCGGCAGCCCGCCGTGCGACGGCGGAGGCCTCGGTCGCGGACCTCGACGCCGGGATGCGCGAACTGCTGTCCTGAGCACCACACGGGCACGACCGGCAGGGGTTCCCGCGGTCGTGCCCGTGTCAGAGGCGCCGAGGGGCGCTCAGCCCAACGACTTCTGCAGCTTCTCGCTGAGCTCCTGCTGGTCGAAGTGGTTGACGATCACGATCACGTCCGCGAAGGTGCTGCCGATCGCGTCGACGAACTCGGCGGAGGTCAGGATGACCTGCGCGTCGTCGGCGACATCCCGGATCGAGCCGACGTCGGCGGCGACCACGTCGGCCTCGATGTCGAGTCGGGCCAGGACGCGCTCGGCGTTGACCTTGAGGATTCCGCTGCTGCCGATGCCGGCTCCGCAGATGGTGACGATCTTCATCAGTTCGCTTTCGTGTCGGTACCGGGTCTAGGCCGGGACGCCCATGAGACGCCGGATCTCGTCGGCCGTCGTGGCCGCCGCCAGCGCGGGGATGACGGACGCGTCGTTGAAGATGTTCGCCAGATCGGCGACGGACTCGAGATGGGCGCCGACCGTCGGCAGCGCCAGCCCCAGCACGACCGACACGGGATCGTTGTGCGGATGGCCGAAGGGGACGGGTTCGGCGAGGGTCACCACGGCGAGGCCGTCGCGCACCACGCTGTCGCCCGGGCGAGCGTGAGCCAGGGCGAGCCCCGGCGCGATGACCACGTAGGGGCCGTGCTCGTCGATCATGCGGACCATCTCGTCGCCGTAGCCCTCGAGCGCGGCACCCGAGGCCACGAGTGCGGCGCCGACCACGCCGACGGCGGCGCGCCAGTCGTCGACCGGCGACGCGATGACGATCGCGCTGTCCGGCAGCGCGGGGAGCGCCATGTCAGACCCCCTCGAAGCCGCGTGCGATGCGATCCGCGAGATCGTCGCGGTCCTCGAGGGGCAGGAACGACGCGGCGGCGGCGTTGAGCTGGAACGCCTGGAGGTCGGACAGCGAGTAGTCGAAGGCCTGCGTGAGCAGCGCCAGCTCGCGGCTGAGGCTGGTCGCGCTCATGAGGCGGTTGTCCGTGTTGACCGTGACCCGGTAGCCCAGCTGGTACAGCAGGTCGAAGGGGTGGTCGTCGAGGTCGGAGCCCCAGGCGGAGATCGCACCGGTCTGCAGGTTCGACTGCGGCGACAGCTCGAGCGCGATCTCGCGGTCACGGACCCACGAGGCGATCGGCCCGAGCTCGACGGTCGTCTGATCCCCGCGGTTGCGGACCACGCGGATGTCCTCGGCGATGCGCACACCGTGGCCGAGGCGGAGCGCCCGCCCGTCGAGGAGCGCGCCCCGGATGCTGTCGAGGCCGTCCGCCTCGCCGGCGTGCACCGTCACGGGGAAGAACTCGCGCGCCAGGAGGTCGAAGGCCGCGCGGTGTCCTCCTGCCGGGTGCCCCTCCTCGGGCCCGGCGAGGTCGAAGCCGATGACGCCCGTCTCACGGTGCCGCACCGCGAGGGTCGCGATCTCGAGGGACCGGTTCTCGTGTCGGAGCGCGGTGAGGATCTGCCCCACCGACAGCTCGTGCCCCTCGTCGGCGAGCTGGTCGACGGCGTCGTCGACGCCCGACTGCACGGCCGCGACGGCGTCGTCGAGGGAGAGGCCGCCACGCAGATGCTGCTCGGGGGCCCAGCGGACCTCGGCGTGCACCACGCCGTCGGCCGCGAGATCGAGGACGAACTCGCGAGCGACCCGCTCGAGGGCCTCCGCGGTCTGCATCACGCCGACGGTCACGTCGAACGTGGCGAGGTAGTCGGGGAGGTTGCCCGCCGAGGCCGACTCGACGAACCAGCGGTCGAGAGCGTCGGCCCCGCCCGAGACCGGCAGATCGAACCCGCTCTCGGCGGCGAGCTCGACGATCGTCTCCGGTCGGAGTCCCCCGTCGAGGTGATCGTGCAACGACACCTTCGGGAGGGAGGCGATCTTCGGCCCGCCGTCGGGCATGCGGTAGTCCTTGTCCGGTGCGCTCATGATGCTCAATCTACTCGTGGCGCGCCTCCCGGATCTGGACGACGGCTGCTACGCGATGCGCTCCGCGACGATCGAGCGGGAAGCCGGAGCCTCATCGCCGATCGTCCATCCGCCGGCGACCGCCTCGAGCGCCCGCTCGAAGCGTTCGGGCTCGTCGGTGTGCAGAGTGAAGAGCGGCTGACCCGCCACGACCGCGTCGCCCGGCTTGGCGTGCAGCTCGATGCCCGCTGCGGCCTGGACGGGATCCTGCTTGCGAGCGCGCCCGGCGCCGAGACGCCAGGCGGCGATCCCGAAGGGCAGTGCGTGCTGCTCCGTCACGTAACCCGAGCGGTCGGCGGTCACGACCTGCGTCTCGCGGGCCGTGGGCAGAGCCGCGTCGGGGTCGCCGCCCTGCGCGCGGATCATCCGGTTCCAGGCGTCCATCGCGCGGCCGTCGTCGAGGGCCGCCTCGACGTCCGCATCGGGCAGGCCCGCCGAGGCCAGCATCTCGCGGGCGAGCGCCACGGTCAGCTCGCGGATGTCCGCCGGGCCGCCCCCCGCGAGCGTCTCGACGGACTCGCGGACCTCGAGGGCGTTGCCGATCGTCAGTCCGAGCGGCACGTTCATGTCGGTCAGGAGCGCCGTCGTCGCCACGCCCGCGTCGGTTCCGAGGTCGACCATGGTGCGCGCCAGCAGGCGCGACTGCTCGATGTCCTGGATGAACGCGCCCGAGCCGAACTTCACGTCGAGCACGAGGGCCGCCGTGCCCTCGGCGATCTTCTTGCTCATGATCGACGACGCGATGAGGGGGATGCACTCGACCGTCCCCGTGATGTCGCGCAGGGCGTAGAGCTTGCCGTCGGCGGGAGCGAGTCCCGACCCGGCCGCGCAGACGACGGCGCCGCTGTCGGCCATGATCTCGCGCATCCTGTCGTTCGAGATCGACGCCTGCCAGCCGGGGATCGACTCCAGCTTGTCGAGCGTGCCGCCCGTGTGGCCGAGTCCGCGACCCGACAGCTGCGGCACGGCGACGCCGAACGAGGCGACCAGCGGAGCCAGGGGCAGGGTGATCTTGTCGCCCACTCCCCCGGTCGAGTGCTTGTCGACGGTGGTCTTGCCGAGACCGGAGAAGTCCATGGTCTCGCCGCTGCGGATCATGGCGAGGGTCATGTCGCGGATCTCGCGCCGCTCCATGCCGTTGAGGAAGATGGCCATCGTCATCGCGGCCATCTGCTCGTCACCGACGTAGCCACGCGTGTACGCGTCGATCAGCCAGTCGATCTGCGCGGTGCTCAGCTCACCCGAACCGCGCTTCACGCGGATCAGGTCGACGGTGTCGAACGGCTCGACGATGGTGGTCATGGTTCTCCTTCGGTGCTGGCGGCTCCGCCCAGGCGGATGGTCACGGACGCGAGTCGCGGAACTCGTCGAGCTGACGGGGGCCGAACGCGTCGGGGATGACCTCGTCGATGGTCTTGAAGCCCGAGACCGTGTCGAGGATCATCGAGGCGTCGGAGTGCTCGTAGAGCAGCTGACGGCATCGGCCGCACGGCATCAGCACGTCGCCGTTCCCGTCGACGCAGGCGAAGGCCGCGAGGCGCCCGCCGCCCGACATGATGAGGTCGCTCACGAGCGAGCACTCGGCGCACAGCGTGATGCCGTACGAGGCGTTCTCGACGTTGCAGCCCGACACGAGGCGCCCGTCGGTCGTGAGGGCCGCAGCCCCCACCGGGAACCTCGAGTACGGGACGTAGGCCTTGCTCATGGCCGCGCGAGCGGCCTCACGCAGAGCCGACCAGTCGGTCTCGTCGACGACGCTCACGACTTGATGTAGGGCTTGCCGGACGCGGCCGGGCCCCGGGACTGGCCGACGAGACCGGCGACGGCGAAGATCGTGACGATGTACGGGAGCATGAGCATGAACTCGCTGGGGACGGGCGAGCCGATGGCGCCGAGCACGTTCTGGAGGTTGCTGGCGAACCCGAACAGGAGCGCCGCCAGGGTCGCCCGGATCGGATCCCACCGGCCGAAGATGACCGCGGCGAGTGCGATGAAGCCGGCGCCGGCCGTCATCTCCTTCTGGAAGTTCCCCAGCGAGCCCAGCGTGAAGTACGCGCCGCCGAGACCGGCGATCGCGCCGGCGAGCGACACGTTCCAGAACCGCGTCGCGTTGACCTTGATGCCGACCGTGTCGGCGGCCTGCGGGTGCTCGCCGACCGAGCGGAGGCGCAGACCCCAGCGGGTGCGGAACAGCCCGTAGAACACGAGCGCGATGGCGATGTACATCAGGTACACGATGATCGTCTGGCGGAAGAACACGGGGCCGATGATGGGGATCTGGCTGAGGACCGGGATGTCCAGCTGCGGGAACCGCACACCGCGGCTCAGCGACTCCGAGCGCGCCAGCACCTGCGAGTACAGGAAGCTCGTCAGACCGGTCACCAGCACGTTGAGGACCACTCCGACGATGACCTGGTCGACGATGTACCGGATGCTGAAGACGGCCAGGACCATCGACACGAGCACGCCGGCGATCATCGCGCCCACCAGCCCGACGTAGGCGGAGCCGGTCGCCGAGGCCACCAGGGCCGAGACGAAGGCGCCGGCGAGCAGCTGCCCCTCGATGGCGACGTTGACGACGCCGACCCGCTCGCTGATGACGCCGCCGAGCGCGCCGAAGATCAGCGGCGTGCTGAGGGCCAGCGCACCGAGGAGCAGGCCGGGGACGGGGATCGTCGCGCCCGCGCTGGTCCAGGTGAGGAAGGCGACCAGGAAGAGCACGCCGAAGACCGAGACGAGCCAGATCGGCACCTTCTCGGCGCGGACGACGCGGACGACCGACGCCGCGGTCAGGAGTGCCAGGACGATCGACAGCACGAGACCGGTGCCGGCCGAGGGCAGCACCGCGTCGGGCAGGGCGAAGAAGTCCGTCGCCGTCGCGAGGCGGAACGTGCTCGACCCCTCGCGGCCGAAGGCCACGAACAGCACGAACGCGATCACGGTGAAGATGCCGAAGGCGATGGGGGCCTTGTAGCTGCGGGTGACCGCACGGGCCAGATCGGGCGACGCGGCGGCGGGGGCCGCGGTGTCGGGGCTGAGGGTGCTCACTTGGTGACCACCGCCTCCTTGGTCGAGGCCTTGCGCACCGGGCGGGCGCCCGGGGCCGGCAGACGGAAGATGCTGCGCACGAGCGGCGGGGCCGCCACGAACAGCACGATGAGGGACTGCACGACGAGGACGATGTCGATGGGCACGCCGTTGGCCGCCTGCATCGAGTAGCCGCCCGCCTTGAGGGCGCCGAAGAGGATGCCCGCGGCGAAGACGCCCCAGGGGCGCGATCGCCCGAGGAGGGCGACCGTGATCGCATCGAAGCCGATGCCGGCGTCGATGCCCGAGGTGAACCCGGAGGTCAGGGTCCCCAGCACCTGCGTGGACCCGGCGACACCGGCCAGCGCACCGGAGATCAGCATGGCGTAGAGGTAGATGTTCTTGACGTTCATGCCGGCCGTCCGCGCGGCGTGGGGGTTCTCACCCACCGCTCGGAACCGGAACCCGAGGGTCGAGCGGTTGATCAGCCACCAGACCGCGGCCGTGATGGCGATCACGAGGATGAAGCCCCAGTTGAGCCCGTAGCTCGGGCCGAACAGGTCGGGCAGGATCGCCGTCTCCAGCGTCGCGGGCGCCTTGGGGTTGTTGCTGCCGGGCGCCTGCAGGAGACCCTGCGTTCGCAGCATGAAGGCCAGCAGGTAGAAGGCGATGTAGTTGAGCATGATCGTGAGGATCACCTCGTGCGCACCGGTGCGGGCCTTGAGCAGACCCACGATGCCGCCCCACAGGGCCCCGGCCGCGATGCCCGCGGCGAGAGCCAGCGGCAGGTGCAGCGCCAAGGGGAGGTGGAACGAGAAGCCCACCCAGCCGGCCGCGGCGGAGGCCATGAGCATCTGCCCCCGCGCACCGATGTTGAAGAGTCCGACCCGGAAGGCGACGGCGACGCCGAGACCGGCGGCGATCAGGGGGACGGCGTAGTTCAGCGTCTCGGTCAGGGGGCGGATCCCCGCGGCGAACCCGTCGACCCGGAAGTTGTAGACGGCGCCCTGGAACAGCGACAGGTACGAGCCGCCGACGGACGACCCGAAGGCCTGCAGGAAGTCGCTCGGCCGCGAGAAGAAGTAGCCCATCGTGCTCTGGACGTCCTGATCGGTGAACCCGATCAGCAGACCCGACACGACGAGCGCCAGGACGACGGCGAGCACGGAGATCGCCGCGTTGCCGGTGGTGATCTCCCTCAGGAGGCGCGACCCGCGCGAGTCGCCGTCGTCGCCGGCGGGCGCCGTGGTCGGTGTGGTCGGGGGCGTCGGACCCGACGTCGTGGTGGTGGCGTCGCTCACGCTGCCTGCTCCGTTCCCTGCGGCATCTCGCCGGCCATCATGAGCCCCAGCACCTCGCGGGGCGTGCTCGCCGGCACGATGCCGACGATCGTTCCGCGGTACATGACCGCGATGCGGTCGGCCAGTGCGGCGACCTCGTCGAGCTCCGTGGAGACGACGATGACGGGCACGCCGCGATCCCGGGTCTCGACGATGCGCTTGTGGACGAACTCGATCGACCCGACGTCGATGCCCCGGGTCGGCTGGGCCGCGACGAAGAGCCGCAGGTCGCGACTGAGCTCGCGGGCCAGGACGACCTTCTGCTGGTTGCCGCCCGAGAGCCGCCCGGCGGGGGTGGTGATGCCCTGGGTGCGGATGTCGAACTCGCGGACCTTCTCGACCGCGAACGCCGCCAGCTGAGCGAGCTTGAGCGAACCGCGCTTGACGAACGGGCCGGACTGCGACCGGTCGAGCATGAGGTTCTCCGCGACGGTGAACTCGCCGACGAGGCCGTCCTGGTTGCGATCCTCGGGGACGAAGCCGACTCCGGCGTCGAGCACCTGGCGGACGCTCCGGCCCGTGATGTCGCGGCCGTCGAGAGACACGCGGCCCTCGACCCGGGGCTGGAGGCCGAGGATCGCCTCGGTCAGCTCGGTCTGGCCGTTGCCCTGGACACCGGCGATCGCGAGGATCTCGCCCCGGCGCACCTCGAACGAGACGTCGTCGACGACGACCTGGCCGATGGGGTCGACGACCCGCAGCCGCTCGACGACGAGCGCGGCCTCGCCCGGCACGGCCTCCGACTTCTGAACGGTCAGCTCGACGGCCCGGCCGACCATGAGCGAGGCGAGCTCGGCGTTCGAGGCGCTCGGCTCGGCCTCTCCGACGACCTTGCCGAGGCGGATGACGGTGATGCGGGTCGCGACCTCTCGCACCTCGCGGAGCTTGTGGGTGATGAAGACGATGGCGGTGCCCGCGTCGCGCAGCTGACGCATGATCACCATGAGCTCGTCGGTCTCCTGAGGCGTGAGCACCGCCGTCGGCTCGTCGAAGACGAGCACCTTCGCGTCGCGCGACAGCGCCTTGATGATCTCGACCCGCTGCTGCACGCCGACGGGCAGCTCCTCGACGAGAGCGTCGGGGTCGACGTCGAACCCGAAGCGGCTGCTGATCTCGCGCACCTTCGCGCGGGCGGCGTTCAGATCGAGCAGACCGCCGGCCCGGGTCTGCTCGTGTCCGAGCATGACGTTCTCGGCGACGGTGAACACGGGGACGAGCATGAAGTGCTGGTGGACCATGCCGATGCCGGCCGCCATCGCGTCGCCGGGGCCCGCGAACCCCTGGACGACGTCGTCGAGGAGGATCTCGCCCTCGTCGGCCTGGTAGAGGCCGTAGAGGACGTTCATCAGCGTGGACTTGCCGGCGCCGTTCTCACCGAGGAGGCAGTGGATCTCCCCCGGCTCGACGGTCAGGCTGATGTGGTCGTTGGCGGTGAGTGCGCCGAATCGCTTCGTGATGCCCCGGAGTTCGAGCTTCATCTCAGGTGTCCACCTCGGGTCGGGTGATGGGAAGGGGTCCGGGGCGCGTCGGGTCGGCGTGCGTCCGGGGGCGTTGCGAGGGCCGGGAGCGACGGGGTGACCGTCGCTCCCGGCCCTGGGTCAGTCGATGCTAATCGATGACGGGAGGTGCGTCGTTACTCGGTGAGTGCCGAAGGCGACTCGACCGTGATGGAGCCGTCGATGATGCCGGCCTCGATCTCGTCGAGCTCGCCCTGGAGTCCGGCGTCGACCTGGTCCTCGTAGTCGTGGAACGGGGCGATGCCGACGCCCTCGTTCTCGAGGGTCCCGACGTAGGGCTCGTTGGTGAACTCGCCGTCGGCCGCCTGGCTCACGACGTCGTCCGTCGCCTGCTTGATGCCCTTCAGCACCGAGGTGAGGAACAGGTCGCTGTTGGCGCTGTCGGTCTCGTAGGTGTCGCTGTCGGCGCCGATCAGCACGATCTCGTCGCCCGAGTCGCGGATCGCCTCGGCGGCGCTCTGGTAGATCGGTCCGCCGACGGGGAGGATCACGTCTGCGCCCTGCTCGATGAGCGTCTGCGCGCTCTGCTTGGCGACCGTGCCGGCCTCGAAGCCGCCGGTGAAGGTGCCGGTCTGGCTCGCGACGTCCCAGCCGACCGTCTTGACGTCGGCGTCCTTCTGCTCGTTGTAGTACTCGACGCCGTCCGCGAAGCCGTCCATGAAGATGGTGACGGTCGGGAACTGCATGCCGCCGAAGGTGCCGACGGTGCCGGTCTTCGAGAAGCTCGCCGCCGCGTAGCCCGCGAGGAACGCCGCCTCGGACGTGTTGAACGTGATCGGGCGGACGTTGTCGGCGTCGTTGGCCGCGTCGTCGATGGTGGCGTAGTCGATGTCGGGGTTCGCCGCGGCCGCGGTGCCGGTCGCGTCGGACAGCGCGAAGCCGACCGTCACGATCAGGTTGCAGCCCTCGGAGGCGAGGTTCGTCAGGTTGGCGTCGTAGACGGTCTCATCGGCCGACTCGACGGTCTTCGGAGTGGCGCCGATGGCCTCGGCGGCCTCGGTCAGACCCTCGAAGCCGAGCTGGTTGAACGATTTGTCGTCGAACCCGCCGGCGTCGGAGACCATGCACGGGACGAAGTCGCTCGAGGCGGCGCCGGACGAACCGCCGTCGGCCTCCTCGGGAGCCGAGGCACAGCCGGCCAGGATCGCCGCGGTGCCGAACAGGGCGATACCGCTGAGCACGGCCTTGCGCGCAGTTGTAGTCAAGTTGTCCTCCAAGATGCAGCCCGACAGCTGAGCCGGGCACGTATGGCTGTCAGGTTACTCATTGCGACGGGCGCTCATGACCGTCCCGGCGTGATGATGCCGTGACGTTACACAAGCGGGACCGACGTGTAACGGGGACGAAACGAAACGCTCCGACGAGAGCTAGAGGACGTCGCTGCGACCGCTGAGCTTCAGGGCGTCCACCACCGATTTCACGCGCTGGGCATTGGCCGTCGTCGTCACGAGGAGGGCGTCCGGGGTGTCGACGACGATGATGTCGTTGACGCCGATCAGCGAGATGAGCCGGTCGCTGCCGGCGACGACGATGCCGCTCGAGGCGTCCGCGAGCACCCGGGCGTTCTCGCCCAGGATCGCGAGGTCGCTCTTGCGTCCGCCCGAGTGGAGCTTGGCGATGGAGGCGAAGTCCCCGACGTCGTCCCAGTCGAAGTCGCCGGGGATGACCGCGAGGCGACCCGCGGCGGCGGCGGGCTCGGCCACCGTGTAGTCGATGGCGATCTTCTCGAGAGCGGGCCACACGAGATCGACCACGGCACCCCGGCGGGGGGTGTCCCATGCCTCGGCCAGCTCCTCGATGCCGGCGAGCAGCTCGGGGCTCGTCTGCCCCAGCTGCTCCAGGAGGCGGTCGGCACGGGCGATGAACATCCCCCCGTTCCAGAGGTAGTCGCCTCCCGCGACGTAGGCCTCGGCGGTCTCGAGGTCGGGCTTCTCGACGAAGGACTCGACCATGCGGGCCGAGGGCGCGCCCTCGACCGTCAGCTCGCCGCCGACGTGGATGTAGCCGAAGCCGATCGCGGGCTCGGTGGGGGTGATGCCGATGGTGGCGATGTAGCCCTCGTCGGCGACGACGATCGCCTCCCGGACGGCTCGCGAGAAGCCGCGGCTGTCGGCGATGACGTGGTCGGCGGCGAACGATCCGATGATGACGTCGGGCTCGCGCCGACGGAGGATCGCGGCGGCGAGGCCGATGGCGGCGGTGCTGTCCTTCGGCTCGCTCTCGAGGACGACGTTGTGGTCCTCGAGGGCGGGGAGCTGACCCTCGACGGCCGCACGGTGGGCCCGACCGGTGACGACCATGATGCGCTGCTCGCCGTTGAGGGGCGCGAGGCGGTCCCAGGTCGCGCGCAGCAGGGTCGAGCCGCTGCCCGTGAGGTCGTGCAGGAACTTCGGAGCGTCGGCGCGGCTGAGGGGCCACAGCCGCGACCCGATCCCCCCGGCCGGGATGATGCTGTAGAACCGGTCGAGGCTGTCCTGGGTCGTCATGCCCCCCACCATACTGAGCGCCGGGCGTCGGTCGGCGCTCCCCTCGGCCGTCGACCCCGCGGGTCACCCCGGCGCTCACCCGGCCGTTCATGCGGACGCCACCCGTCGGCCACGACGTCGAGGCGGGGACGACACCCGGCGGCGTCAGCCTGGGCTCACCGCGAGCCGAGGAGCACCGTTTGAGAGTCGTCGTCGTGACCGAGAGCTTCCTCCCCACCGTCAACGGGGTGACGACGAGCGTCCTCCGGGTGCTCGACCACCTCGCGGCCCGGGGGCACGAGGCACTGGTCATCGCGCCCGCCGGGCGCGGCCACGACTCGTACGCCGGGTTCCCGGTGCACCGGGTTCCCTCGGTCGCCTACCGCCAGTTCCCCGTGGGGCTGCCCAACCCCTCGGTCGCGGGCGCCATCGCCGCCTTCGCCCCCGACGTGGTGCACGCGGCGTCGCCGTTCCTGCTCGGTGCCCAGGCGATCTCGGCCGCGGCGCGACTCGGCGTCCCGAGCGTCGCCGTCTTCCAGACCGACGTGGCCCGGTACGCGGCGACGTCCGGACTCGGAGCGACCACCGCCTCCCTGGCCTGGCGCCTCGTCCGTCGGATCCACCAGCAGGCGACGCTGACGCTCGTGCCCTCGACGGCGTCGCGCCGGGATCTCGAGGCCGTGGGCGTGGACCGGCTGGCGACGTGGGGGCGCGGCGTCGACTCGGTCCGCTACCACCCCAACCACCGCCACTCCCCCGCGACGGCGGCGTTCCGCGCCACGCTGGCGGACCCCGACGAGGTCGTCGTCGGGTACGTCGGTCGTCTCGCCGCGGAGAAGGAGCTCGACCGCCTCGCCGCCCTGCGGGGCGTCGAGGGCATGCGACTGGCGATCATCGGCGGCGGCCCGAGTCTGCCCGGGCTCCGTCGGCGACTGCGGCACCTGGACCCGGTCTTCACGGGGCCGCTGCACGGCTCGGACCTGGCGACGGCCTATGCGTCGCTCGACGTCTTCGTGCACACGGGGACGACCGAGACCTTCGGTCAGACCATCCAGGAGGCGCACGCCAGCGGGGTGCCGGTGGTCGCCCCGGCGGCCGGCGGGCCTCTCGATCTCGTGCGCCACGGCGTCGACGGCTATCTCGTCGACCCCCGTCACGACCACTCGCTCCGTCGAGCCGTGCGCCGACTCGTGGAGGCGCCGGAGCTCCGCGCCCGTCTCGGCGAGGCAGGACGACGGGCCGTCGTCGGGCGGACGTGGGAGCGCCTCGGCGACGATCTGCTCGAGCACTACGCCGACGCCCGTCGCTCGATGGCCGCCGCGCTGCCGGTCGGGCCGCGGTCCGCCGAGGCCCCGCGCGCCCACGGTCTTTCGACATCGAACTAATTGGACCGGCCGTGTCCGCCGGGCGAGCGGCCTCGAACATAGACTGAGGACGTTCTGAGAACACATACGGCGGACACGGCTGTCCTCTTCCGACGACAGCCGGACCGCCCCAGTCCGCAAGGAGGGCAGCTCATGGCCGAGCAGTCGACGGGAACCCTGGCCTCACCGTCAGGGCGACAGGGGGCACCCGAGATCGGGGAGCCCCGCGGGAAGAACCGCCTGGTCGGCACCCTCTACCGCGGACGCGAGGGCATGTGGTCGTGGGTCCTGCACCGCATCACCGGCGTCAGCATCTACTTCTTCCTGCTCGTGCACATCCTCGACACGGCTCTCGTGCGGATCAGCCCCGAGGCGTACAACGCCGTGATCGGCACGTACAAGAACCCCGTCATGGGACTCGGCGAGACCGCGCTCGTCGCGGCGATCCTGTTCCACGCCCTCAACGGCCTGCGCATCATCCTCATCGACTTCTGGGGCCCCGGCACGAGGCACCAGCGCCTCCTCTTCTGGATCGTGATCGGCGTGGCCGCGGTGCTCTTCGCCGGCTTCGCCCCCCGCCACCTCATGAACGTCTTCTCGGAGTAGCACGATGACCACCGACACCATCGAGGCCCCCCGGTCGGCCCGCCCCGCCTCCCGCAGCTCGAACCTCGAGAAATGGGGCTGGATCTACATGCGGGCGAGCGGCGTCGTCCTCGTCGTCCTGATCTTCGGGCACCTCTTCATCAACCTGCTCGCCGCCGAGGGCGGGATCAAGGCCATCGACTTCGCCTTCGTGGCGGGCAAGTGGGCCTCGCCGTTCTGGCAGGTCTACGACACGCTCCTCCTCTGGCTCGCGCTCATCCACGGATCGAACGGGATGCGGACGATCGTGAACGACTACGTCTCGAAGCCCCTGGTCCGCCGGGTCCTCCTCGGCGCGCTGCTCGTGTCGTCGGTCGTGCTGCTGACCCTCGGCACCCTCGTGATCTACACGTTCGATCCGTGCCCGGCCGGCGCCCCCGCCGATCTGCTGCCCTCGATCTGCTCGTAGGCGCCCGGCCCGATCCGCGCCTCCTCGACCACACTCCCCTGCACCACACACCGACGGAAAGCACCGTGACCACACCTTCCCCCGCTCCTGAGAGCACCATCGTCGACGGCATCCACTACCACCAGCACGACATCGTCATCGTGGGAGCAGGAGGCGCGGGGATGCGGGCCGCCATCGAGGCCGGTCCGAACGCCAGCACCGCCGTCATCTCGAAGCTCTACCCCACGCGCTCGCACACCGGAGCCGCGCAGGGCGGCATGGCCGCGGCCCTGGCCAACGTGGAGGACGACAACTGGGAGTGGCACACCTTCGACACGGTCAAGGGAGGCGACTACCTCGTCGACCAGGACGCCGCCGAGATCCTCGCCAAGGAGGCCATCGACGCCGTCCTCGACCTCGAGAACATGGGGCTGCCCTTCAACCGGACGCCCGAGGGCAAGATCGATCAGCGTCGCTTCGGCGGGCACACGGCGGAGCACGGCAAGAACCCCGTCCGTCGCGCCTGCTACGCCGCCGACCGCACCGGCCACATGATCCTCCAGACCCTGTACCAGAACTGCGTCAAGCACGGGATCAACTTCTTCAACGAGTTCTACGTCCTCGACCTGATCATGGGCGAGATCGACGGGGAAGAACGCCCGGCCGGCGTCATTGCCTACGAGCTCGCGACCGGCGACCTGCACGTCTTCCAGGGCAAGGCCGTCATCTTCGCGACCGGGGGCTTCGGCAAGATCTACAAGACGACGTCGAACGCGCACACCCTCACGGGAGACGGCGTCGGCATCATCTGGCGGAAGGGCCTGCCGCTGGAGGACATGGAGTTCTTCCAGTTCCACCCGACCGGCCTCGCCGGTCTCGGCATCCTCCTCAGCGAGGCGGCGCGCGGCGAGGGCGCCATCCTCCGCAACAGCGAGGGCGAGCGCTTCATGGAGCGCTACGCCCCCACCATCAAGGACCTCGCACCTCGTGACATCGTCGCCCGCTGCATGGCGACCGAGATCCGCGAGGGCCGAGGCGCCGGTCCGCACAAGGACTACGTCTACCTCGACATCACCCACCTCGACCCCGCGGTGATCGACGCCAAGCTGCCCGACATCACCGAGTTCGCCCGCACCTACCTCGGTGTCGAGCCCTACACCGAGCCCGTCCCCGTCCTCCCGACGGCGCACTACGCGATGGGCGGCATCCCGACGAACGTCAAGGCCGAGGTGCTGCGCGACAACACGACCGTCGTCCCGGGCCTCTACGCCGCCGGCGAGTGCGCCTGCGTGAGCGTGCACGGCTCGAACCGCCTCGGGACGAACTCGCTGCTCGACATCAACGTCTTCGGCAAGCGCGCCGGCAACAACGCGGTCGAGTTCGTCCGGGACGCCCCCTTCGTCCCGCTGCCCGACGACCCGGCGGGCTTCGTCCGGGGGCTCGTGGCCGACGTCCGCGCCGCGACCGGCACCGAGCGCATCGCGACCCTCCGCAAGGAGCTGCAGGACAGCATGGACCGGAACGCGCAGGTCTTCCGCACGGAAGAGACCCTCGACGAGGTCACGCACGTGATCGCCGATCTGCGGGAGCGGTTCAAGAACATCAGCGTGCAGGACAAGGGCAAGCGGTTCAACACCGATCTGCTCGAGGCGATCGAGCTCGGGTTCCTGCTCGACCTCGCCGAGGTCGTCGTGTACTCGGCGCGTTCGCGCCAGGAGAGCCGCGGCGGGCACTTCCGCGAGGACTACCCGACACGCGACGACGAGAACTGGCTCGTGCACACGATGGCCTACCTGACGGGCGACCCGCACTCGTCGCTCGCCGGCGACCACATCCGCCTCGACACGAAGCCCGTCGTCATCACGAACTACCAGCCGATGGAACGGAAGTACTGACATGAGCACCGCTGTCCTCGAGAACGCCCCCGCCGGGGCCGACGCCGTCCCCACCTTCACCGCGACGCTGATCATCCGGCGTTTCGACCCCGAGGTGGACTCCGAGCCGCGCTGGCAGGACTTCGACGTCCAGGTGCTGCCGACCGACCGCGTGCTCGACGCGCTGCACCAGATCAAGTGGGAGCAGGACGGCTCGCTGACCTTCCGCCGCTCGTGCGCGCACGGCATCTGCGGCTCGGACGCCATGCGGATCAACGGCCGCAACCGCCTCGCCTGCAAGACCCTCATCAAGGACCTCGACCTGACGCAGCCGATCTACGTCGAGGCGATCAAGGGCCTGCCCCTCGAGAAGGACCTCGTCGTCGACATGGAGCCGTTCTTCCAGTCGTACCGTGAGATCCAGCCGTTCCTGATGGCCTCCTCCAAGCCGGAGAAGGAGCGCCTGCAGAGCGCCACGCAGCGGGCCCGCTTCGACGACACGACCAAGTGCATCCTCTGCGCCGCGTGCACCTCGAGCTGCCCGGTCTTCTGGACCGACGGCCAGTACTTCGGGCCGGCCGCGATCGTCAACGCGCACCGGTTCATCTTCGACTCGCGCGACGAGGGCGCTCAGGTCCGACTCGACATCCTCAACGACAAAGAGGGCGTCTGGCGCTGCCGCACGACCTTCAACTGCACCGAGGCGTGCCCTCGCGGCATCCAGGTGACCCAGGCGATCGCCGAGGTCAAGCAGGCCGTCCTCCGCGGGAAGGCCTAGCGCAGATCGGAGTCATGACGAGGGGTGCCGGGCGATCGCCCGGCACCCCTCGTCATGCGACGCCCGACTCCGGCCGAGCCGCCACCGTCAGGGCTCAGTCGTCCTCGACGATGCAGACGGCGTCGAGGGCCAGGGCGAGGCGGAGAGCCACCGACACACCGGCCTCGCCGTCGTCACCGAGGGGCGCCGACGCGTCGATCCAGAAGACCGGGAGGCGCACCTCCGGCGGGTCGGGCAGCAGGCGCTCGATCTCGCCCACCGTCGCGAGCTCCTGAGCGCCGTAGACGGTCAGCAGGGCCCGGCCGCCCCGGGCGAAGACCTGGTGAGCCGTCGCCCCGTCGATCGGTCGGACCCCGTACGACTCGTCGATGGCGCGTGCCGCCGTCGCGAGATCGAGTCCGTCGGGAGCCTGAGGACTCAGGATCGTGATGTCACGAGGCACTGTCGCGCCCCTCCTTCGCCTCTCCGTCGTCAGTCGACGGGTCGTCGGGCCCGTCGGGGGTCTCGTGGTCGGCCGGCGAGGTCTCCGCACCGTCGGCGTCGCCCTGGTGCAGGAGGTCGAACTCGTGGAGGTCCTCCTCCCAGGCCTGCAGCAGCGGGCTCGAGACGAGGGTGGCGAGGCGTTCGGGTCCGACGGCCTCGAGGGTCTGGTGGAGGGCGTCCCACCCGGCGGTCCTCGCGTCGCCGAGCGGCAGGACGAACGCCGGGAGGCTCGGTCGACCGACGACCTTGGCGTCGTCACCCGTCGGGAGCGTCGCCAGCTCGAGGCCGAGCCGCCTCACCGACGGCGCCCCGATCAGCAGGGCGACGGGGTTGGGAGGCGGGTAGGTGACGGCGCAGACGCACCGGTCGGCCTCGCCCTCGCGGGCCACGACGAGCGCGAACGTCGGCAGACTCCGCCGCGCGATCTCGGCCAGGGCGTCCGTGAGACGCGTGATGCCGGCGTCGAGCGAGTCTCCCTCGACGTCGTCGACCACGTCGACCGTCACGGAGACCGTCTCCTCGATGCCGTGCTCGGTGACACGGGCGGTGACGGTCCCCGAGAGGTGAGGCCCCTCCGCGAGGATCCGCAGGGGTTCCGGAGCCGCGTGCCTGGCGTGCTGCGTCATGACCCACCGGTCCCACGGATGCAGCAACGGCTCGGTCACGCCCCAGGAGACGGGGAGACTGCCGGAGACGGCCTCGGCGATGAGCTCCACCGCGCCTCCCAGGCTGGTGTCGTGCGCGGCGCGATGCAGGATGGTCAGGTCGACCGTCAGCTGGATCCTCGTGTCGATCGCCTGGCTGATCTCGGGGAACTCGACCACCTCCGTGCCGACCTCCTCGACGGGCGTGCCCGCGTCGTCGACGTCGACGTACGGGCGACCGGTGAGGCCGTCGCGCAGGTCTCCGCGGTCGTCGTGCACGACCCAGGCGGCTCCTGCCTCGACCAGGGCCGATCGAAGTCCGACCGTGAGCCGCGACCGCTCGCTCGAGACGAGGACGACGCGCCGGCGATGACGACGACGGCGCAGGAGATCCGCCAGGGGCGGGCTCAGGCGGAGCACCCGGCCCCGACCGTCGACACGGACCACGCGCGACGTGACGGCGTCGACGAGAGGATGTCGAATTGGGGTTCCCACACGCCCAGTCTGCTCCACGGAAGCCGAGGCGGTCCGGACCGCCGCCGACTCGCAGCCCACGCGCATGGCCGGGCGGGGAGCCCGGGAGGCCACCGCGCGGGCTCGACGACGATGCGGGCGCGGACGCCTAAACTGATGAGAGCTCCTCACGGGTCGTCGACGACGCCCGCGACGACTCCACCACGACCCCGAACGAGAGGCCGCGACGCATGGACGTCACCCGCCAGCAGCAATTGCAGAACGAGATCGCCGCGACGTTCGCGGAGTCCCTCGCCGGCCACGACTGGGCCGAGGCGACGCTCTTCCTCGTCGAGGTCGGTTCCACGTCGCGCGTGTGGGTCGACGCCCTCGATGCCGCCGGCGGTGTGAAGCACGGTCTCGCGGTCCCCGACGTGGCTGGGGCCGGATCGCGCCTCCGCGAGGTCATGGCCGACCCGGAGAAGGGCGCCTGGTTCTCGTTCGCGTTGTCTCTGACGAGCGACGGGTCGTTCACGGCCCGCTTCACCCTCGATCGCCGCGTCTACGACAACCCGGCGTCGCCGTTCGAGCCGGGCCCGACCGGCGACGTGCCCACGGACGCGGACTACGTCGCCGATCTCGAGCGGTTCCCGCGCAGCGACCGTTACCGGCCGACCTGGCTGCCGGCGGCCCGGTCGCTCTGACGGACTAGCGGGCCGCGACGACCGCCTCGGCGGCTTCGCGGGCGCCCGACGCCGTCGTCGCCTCGATCGCGGCGGCGGCCAGAGCCTTCGCCTGCTCGAGCGTGTGACCGCCCAGCTCGAGGCGGACGTCGGCCAGGGCGGCCGGGGTCATCGACAGGGTCGTGGCTCCGAGACCGACGAGCACCACGGCGAGCAGCGGGTCGGCGGCGGCCTCGCCGCAGATGCCGACGGGCTTGCCGGCCGACGCGCCGGCCTCGCCGAGGGCTCGGACGAGGCGCAGGACCGCGGGGTGCCACGGGTCCTGGTACGAGGCGACGGAGCCGAGCATGCGGTCGGCGGCCAGCGTGTACTGCGTGAGGTCGTTGGTTCCGATGCTGACGAAGTCGGCGGTGCGGAGCACCTGGTCGGCCAGGACCGCGAGCGACGGCACCTCGGCCATGACGCCAACGGTCTTCAGCCCGAGCTCGCGTCCGAGGGCGACGAAGTACTCGGTCTCCTCCGCGTCGCTCACCATGGGGGCCATGACCCACAGGTCCGCGGTGGTGGCGGCCTGGGCCTGGGCGAGCGCGGTCAGCTGGTCGCGGAGGATGTCCTCTTTGACCCGGAGGGCCCGCAGCCCGCGGAGGCCGAGCGCCGGGTTCTCCTCGTGGGCGTCGTTCAGGAAGCTCAGGGGCTTGTCGGCACCGGCGTCGAGCGCGCGGACGACGACCTTCTTCCCGGGGAACGCCTCGAGGAGGGCCGTGTAGCTCGCCGTCTGACTCTCGACCGTCGGCGCCGTCGACGAGCCGAGGAAGAGGAACTCCGTGCGGAAGAGGCCGACGCCCTCGGCACCCAGCTCGACCGCGCCGGCGGCCTCGTCCGGCGAGCCCAGGTTGGCCAGCAGCGGGACGACGTGACCGTCGGCGAGCGCACCGTCGGTCAACGGGGCCGCGGCCGCGGCGCGGCGGTCGGCGATGCGCTTCTCGGCGGCCGCGATCTCGTCGGCCGAGGGGTCGACGGTGACGACGCCCGTCGCGGCGTCCGCGACGACCATGGTGCCGTCGACGAGCTCGAGGGCGCCGGTCACGCCGACGATCGCCGGGATGGACTTGGAGCGCGCGAGGATCGCGGTGTGCGACGTCGGGCCGCCGTCGCGTGTGATGAGGGCGAGGACCTTGTCGAGGTCGAGCAGCGCCGTGTCGGCCGGAGCCAGGTCGGGGGCGACGAGCACGAACGGGGTGTCGCTCTCGGGGACGCCGGGCGCCGCGACTCCGCGGAGCGACGCGATGACGCGCTGGGCGACGTCGCCCAGGTCGGTGGCGCGTTCGGCCATGTAGCCGCCCATGCCGACGAGCATCTCCTGGAAGGCGGCGAACGCCTCGAAGACCGCCCGCTCGCCCGTCGCGCCGTCGGCGATGCGCTGCTCGACGTCGTCGGCCAGCGTGGGGTCGACCGCCATGAGGGCCTGGGCGTCGAGGACGTCCTTCGCCTCTCCGCCGGCCTTCTCACCGCGGGCCGTCAGATCGTCCGCGACCGTCCGGAGGGCACGGGTCACTCCGGCGAACTCGGCGTCCGCCTCGGTCGCGCGCTTCTCGGTGCCCGGTTCCGGGAGGGGATCCGGCATCCGCAGGATCGGGCCGACGGCCACTCCGCGTCCGACGCCAACGCCCTGTAGTGCCACTGTGAACCTCTTCGTATCGGTGAGTTCGGATGCCGGGCACGAGCGGTGAGCACGCGCCACGCGGTCGTCCGCCATCGTACGCGAGAGGCGTCCCGTTCCGACGCCCCGTGCGCCCGCCGGACGCGCGCCTCCCCCGCCCCTACCCTGGGACGATGCGACGACGACGAGGAGAGGAGAGGCACCCGGCCCGCCCCGGGATCGACGACGACCAGGCGACGCGATCGAGGGCCGCCCGGGTCGCGACCGCACGACCCGTCAGGGTCGTCGGACGCTACGTCGGTGCGAAGGGCCCCCTGCTGGCCGCCGGTCTCACGTATCAGGCGCTGTTCGCGCTGTTCGCCGGGCTGTGGGTCGGCTTCTCGGTCGCCGGATTCGTCGTGTCGGGCGACGAGGCCCTCCGCGACCAGCTCGTCGTCTTCATCCGCACGGCCGTCCCGGGCCTGATCCAGGACTCCTCCGGGGCCGGGGTCGTCGACCCGGACGCCCTGCTCGACGCGACCGTCTTCGGCTGGACGGGCGCGATCGCCCTCGTCGGCCTCCTCTTCTCGTCGATCACGCTGTTCGGCGGCATGCGCGACTCCGTCCGGACGATCTTCCGGGCGCCCTCCCCCGCGACCCCGTTCCTGCGGCTGGTGCTCCGCGACCTCGGCCTGGCGATCGCCTTCGGCGCGGCCGTCGTCGTGTCGGCCACCGTGTCGCTGCTCAGCACGACGGCGGTGCGCTGGGCGCTGCACCTGCTCGATCTGTCGACGAGCTCGCCGGCGTCGGTCCTGCTGCTCCGCGCGACCGCGCTCGTACTCGTGTTCCTGTTCGACGCCGTCGTCCTGGCCGCGCTGTTCCGGGTGCTGGCGGGTCTGCACATCCCCGGCCGGCGCCTCCTCGTCGGCTCCGCGATCGGGGCGGCGGGGTTCGTGGCGCTGACCGTCGTCGGCGGCACCCTGCTCCGCGCGACGGGCAGCAACCCGCTGCTCGCGTCGTTCGCTGCGATCATCGGTCTGCTCATCGTCATCGACCTCCTCTGCCAGGTGCTGCTGCTCGCCGCGGCGTGGATCGCGGTCGGCATGGACGACATCGGAGTGCTCGCCGACCCGCATCAGGA
Source organism: Frigoribacterium sp. Leaf263 (assembly GCF_001422285.1). Classification (GTDB taxonomy): domain Bacteria; phylum Actinomycetota; class Actinomycetes; order Actinomycetales; family Microbacteriaceae; genus Frigoribacterium. The sequence goes on along the minus strand of NZ_LMMO01000003.1, from coordinate 182,899 downwards.
GGCCGAGCGGCTCCGGGTGCTCGAGGAGGAGCGGCTGGCTCAGGAGGCGCGGGTCGCCTCCCGGTCCCGCCGGGCCGTCTCGGCGGTGCGGGGCCTGCTCATCCGGGTGCCCCTGCCGTCGCGCCGGCGCGGCGGGGGTGACGGTGGCCGCCGGTAGTCTTCTGCGCATGGGAACACGCCTCCGTCTCGCCTCCGTCAACGTCAACGGCATCCGGGCCGCGTACCGCAAGGGCATGGGCGACTGGCTCGCCGACCGCGATGTGGACATCCTCACGCTCCAAGAGGTGCGGGCCACGACCGACGACCTCGAGGGTCTGCTCGGCCCCGACTGGAACGTCATCCACCATCCCGCCACGGCGAAGGGCCGCGCCGGCGTCGCCATCGCGTCGCGCGGCGTCGCCGACGTGCACCGCGTCGAGCTCGGCGCCGACGACTTCGACAGCGCGGGTCGCTGGATCGAGGCGGATTACGACGTCGACGGCACGATCGTCACGGTCGTGAGCACGTACGTGCACTCGGGCGAGGTGGGCACCGAGAAGCAGGACGAGAAATGGAAGTTCCTCGACGCCATGACCGAGCGTCTGCCCCAGCTGGCGGCGCACAACCGACTCGCCGTCGTCACGGGCGACCTCAACGTGGGTCACCGCGAGCTCGACATCAAGAACTGGAAGGGCAACGTGAAGCGGGCAGGGTTCCTGCCCCGCGAGCGCTCGTACTTCGACCGGTTCTTCGGCGAGTCCGGTGCGGCGGTCGAGACCGTCGACGGCACGGGCGGGCAGGGGCTCGGCTGGGTCGACGTGGGCCGCCGTCTCTCGGGCGAGGTCGAGGGGCCGTACTCGTGGTGGTCCTGGCGGGGCCAGGCCTTCGACAACGACACCGGGTGGCGCATCGACTACCACGTCGCCACTCCGGACCTCGCCGACAAGGCCACCGCTCACACCATCGACCGTGCAGCCTCGTACGACAAGCGCTGGTCGGACCACGCCCCCGTCGTCGTCGACTACGACATCTGATCTCTCCGACCCCTGAGGACGTCATGACCGGCACCACCCCCTCCCCTGCTCCCACCGCTGCCAGCGCCGACCCGTCGCGCCGCCCCCGGCTCTTCTCCGGCATGCAGCCCTCCGCCGACTCCCTCCACATCGGCAACTACGTCGGCGCCCTGCTGCAGTGGCGCGACCAGCAGTCCACGCACGACGCCCTCTTCTGCGTCGTCGACATGCACGCCATCACCGTCGCGCAGGACCCTGCCACGCTGCGCGAGTCGACCCGTCGCACGGCCGCGCAGTACATCGCGGCGGGAATCGATCCGGCGCTGTCCACTCTCTTCATCCAGTCGCACGTCCCGGCCCATGCCCAGCTCGCCTGGGTGCTGAACACGCTGACGGGCTTCGGCGAGGCGAGCCGGATGACGCAGTTCAAAGACAAGGCCGCCAAGCAGGGTGCCGACTCCGCGTCCCTCGGGCTCTTCGCCTATCCGACCCTGATGGCCGCCGACATCCTGCTCTACGGCGCCGAGGTCGTCCCGGTCGGCGACGACCAGCGCCAGCACGTCGAGCTGACCAGAGACCTCGCCACCCGCTTCAACTCACGGTTTGGCACGACGTTCGTGGTCCCCGAGGCGACCATCCAGAAGGAGTCGGCCCGGGTCTACGACCTGCAGAACCCCGAGTCGAAGATGAGCAAGTCGGCCGCCACCGAGTCGGGTGTGGTGTGGATGCTCGACGAGCCCTCGCGGACGGCCAAGAAGATCAAGTCCGCCGTCACCGACACCGAGCGCGAGATCCGCTTCGACCGGGGCGCCAAGCCGGGTGTCTCGAACCTGCTGACCATCCAGTCCGCCTTCACCGGTCGAACGGTGGCGGACCTCGAGGAGCACTACACGGGTCGCGGCTACGGCGACCTCAAGAAGGACGTCGCCGAGGTCGTCGTCGAGACCTTCACGCCGATCCGCGCGCGCGCCCTCGAGCTGCTCGACGACCCGGCGGAGCTCGATCGCGTCCTGGCCGGCAACGCCGACCGCGCGAACGAGATCGCGCAGTCGACCCTCGACACGGTGCACGACCGCATCGGCTTCCTCCGCAAGGCCTGATCGTGCAGCCCTTCGTCCTGGCATCCGACGCGGTTCGCCTCGCGGTGCCCGAACGGGCCGACATCCCCGCCGTGGTCGACGCCTGCAGCGACCCCCTGCTGCAGAAGTACACGACGGTGCCGGTGCCGTACGACTCGTCCGACGCCGAGTTCTTCCTCCGGCGGATCGTCGACCACGGCTGGTCGACGGGTCGCGAGTACACCTGGGGCGTTAGGGCTCCGGGTTCGTCGCTGCTCGTGGGCATGATCAGTCTCCGGTTCGCCGACGACGACATCGGCTTCTGGATGTCCCCCGGCTACCGCGGGCGCGGGCTCATGACGGCCGCCGTCGGGCTGGTCGCCGACTGGGCCTTCTCGACCGGCGGCGTGGACGAGCTCTATTGGGAGGCGTTCCTCGACAACGACGGCAGCGCCGGGGTCGCCCGCTCGGCCGGATTCCGCTACACCGGCGACGCCCGCGGTCTGCACCCCGACCGCGACGGCTCGCACCCGCTCTGCCGGACAGGGCGTCTCCGCGCCGGAGACGACCGTACGGTGAAGACCGGCTGGCCGCTCACGGGTCCCCGCTCGGAATACCCCCGAGACGCCGGAGTTGACTCCCCTGATCGCATCGCACCGGGCGGCACGATCGAGTCGGAGACCGCATGACCCCGCCATCGAGCGCCTATGACGCCCCGATGCGGCGCGCGTTCGAGCTGGCCGGTCGAGGCACCTCCCTCGGGCGGAATCCCCAGGTCGGCTGCGTCCTGCTGCGCTCCGACTCGTCCGTCGCGGCGGAGGGCTGGCACCGCGGCTCCGGGACCCCGCACGCGGAAGTCGACGCGCTGGCCAGGCTGCGGCCCGACGAGACCCGTGGTCTGACCGCGGTGGTCAGTCTCGAACCCTGCGACCACACCGGTCTCACGGGCCCCTGCAGCGAGGCTCTGATCGAGGCGGGGGTGTCGCGCGTCGTGTACGCCGTGGCGGATCCGGGCGAGGCGTCCTCGGGTGGTGCGGAGCGCCTCCGCCGAGCGGGTGTCGAGGTCCTCGGCGGGGTGCTCGCCGAGGAGGGCGAGGAGGCGATCCGACCCTGGCTCGTCGCGACGCGATCCCGTCGACCCTTCGTGACGCTCAAGTGGGCGTCGAGCCTCGACGGCCGCTCCGCCGCCGCCGACGGCAGCAGCCAGTGGATCACGGGCACGGCGGCCCGTCAGCACGTCCACGAGCGACGCGCGGCCCACGATGCGATCCTCGTCGGCACGGGCACCGTCCTCGCCGACGACCCCAGCCTCACCGCGCGCGGCGACGCCGGCGAGCTGCTGCACGAGCAGCCCCTGCCCGTCGTCCTCGGTCGGCGCCGCGTCCCCGAGGGCGCAGCGCTCCGCCGCCATCCGAGACCGCTGGTCGAGACCGGCAGCCGCGACGTGGCCGGGGTGCTCTCCGACCTCTTCGACCGAGGCGTGCGTCGTCTCTTCGTCGAGGGCGGCCCCACCGTGGCCAGCGAGTTCGTGCGCCTCGGTCTGGTCGACGACTACCTCCTCTACCTCGCCCCCACCCTCATCGGCGGCCCGCGGGCGGCTCTCGGCGACCTCGGCGTCGAGACCATCGGCGAGCAGATCCGTCTCACGACGACGCGAATCACCCCGTTGGGCGACGATCTCGTCATCGTCGCCCGCGCCCAGCACCGGAGTACGCCATGACCACCACGCCAGCCGCCGCACCCCAGATCTCGTTCGAGGTCGAGACCACCGTCCCGACGACCCACGGCACGTTCGCGTTCCGCGCCTATCGCGATCTCGTCACCGGCGCCGACCACATCGCCGTGGTGGCGACGCGTCCCGACGGTTCGGCTCCCGGCGGCGGCGCTCTCGTCCGTGTGCACTCCGAATGCCTGACGGGCGAGGCGTTCGGCTCGCTGAAGTGCGAGTGCGGCCCGCAGCTCGATGCCGCGCTCAACATCATCCACGAGCAGGGCGGCGTGGTGGTCTACCTCCGCGGCCACGAGGGGCGGGGCATCGGCCTGGTCGACAAGCTGCGCGCCTACCGTCTCCAAGAGGACGGCTACGACACCCTCGACGCCAACCTCGCCCTCGGCCTCCCGGCCGACTCCCGTCAGTACGGTGCCGCCGCCGACATCCTCCGCGACCTCGGCATCGACGAGATCCGGCTGCTCAGCAACAACCCCGAGAAGCGCCGCCAGCTGGTCGAGCACGGCATCGTCGTCTCCGAGCTCGTCCCGCTCGTGGTCGGCGTCGGCGCCGACAACGAGGGCTACCTCGACACGAAGCGCGACCGCATGGGCCACCAGCTGCCCGGGCACCTCCCGTCCGACGGGTGAGCGACGCTCACCGACACGCTAAACTGAGAGACGGCTGTCACGAGCGGCCGAACCACACCGGCGTCGTGCGCCCCTGCTGATCCCCGGCCGTCGCACGTCGCGACGAAGCCCTGCGCGCCCCACCCGGCGCCGCCCCGTCGCCGCCGGCATCGCCTCCCCCCGCCGCTCCGGAGTACCCATGTCGTCATCCGCCGTCGCCTCGTCGACGCACCCCGCCCCTCCTGCCAACAAGCGCTCGCGCGTCATCATCGCGAGCCTCGTCGGCACGTCCATCGAGTTCTACGATTTCTACGTCTACGCCACCGCCGCCGTGCTGGTGTTCCCGACGATCTTCTTCGCGAACGACGACCCGGCGGTCGCCCGTCTGGCCTCGTTCGCCGTCTTCGGCGTCGCCTTCATCGCGCGCCCCGTGGGGTCGATCGTGTTCGGCCACTTCGGCGACCGGATCGGCCGCAAGGGCACCCTGGTCGCCTCGCTGCTGACGATGGGCATCGCGACCGTGCTGATCGGCTGCATCCCGGCCGGCACGACGCCCGGCTGGGCGGTCGCCGGGCCCGCGTGCCTCGTCGTGCTGCGCTTCTGCCAGGGCCTTGGCCTCGGCGGCGAGTGGAGCGGCGCCGCGCTGCTGGCGACCGAGAACGCGCCGAAGAACCGTCGCGCCATCTACGGCACGTTCCCGCAGCTCGGGGCCCCGATCGGCTTCATCATCGCGAACCTGCTCTTCGTGCTGCTCAACACCACCCTCACGGAAGAGCAGTTCATGTCCTGGGGCTGGCGTCTGCCGTTCCTCGCGAGCGCGCTGCTGGTGATCATCGGGCTCTACGTGCGCTTCAAGCTCATCGAGACGCCCGCGTTCCAGAAGGTCGTCGACTCGGGCTCCGTCGCGAAGCTGCCGCTCGCGCGTGTGTTCACGACGAGCTGGCGCCCGCTCATCCTCGGCACGTTCATCATGCTGGCGACGTACACGCTCTTCTACCTCATGACGACCTTCACGCTGACGTTCGGCACGGCCGACGCGGCGGGCGACCCGGCCGGTCTCGGGATCCCGCGCACGCAGTTCCTGTGGATGCTCATCCTCGGCGTGGTCTTCTTCGGCATCTTCACCCTCGTCTCCGGACCTCTGGCCGAGAGGTACGGCCGCCGCACGACCCTGATCTGCGTGACGGCCGGCATCCTCGTCTTCGGGTTCCTCTTCGCCCCGCTCTTCGCGGGCGGCGTCCTGGGCGCTCAGGCGCTGCTGATCATCGGGTTCGTGCTGATGGGGCTCACCTTCGGCCCGATGGGCGCCGTGCTGCCCGAGCTGTTCCCGACCAGCGTGCGGTACACGGGATCGGCGATCAGCTACAACGTCGCCAGCATCCTCGGTGCCGCCGTCGCGCCGTTCATCGCCGTGGCTCTGTGGACCGCCGCGGGCGGCAGCACCTGGCTGGTGGGCCTGTACCTGTCGTCGATGGCGCTGCTCACCCTGATCGCCCTGGTGCTGAGCCGCGAGACCCGCGACGTGGACTACGAGGCGGTCGACTGACAGGTGGGGTGCGCGCCGACGAAGTACGGTCGTAGTCGGCGGTCCGTCGATCGCCGCGAGCACCGCCGCGCCCGGCGCGGTCGCCAGGCACGAGAGGCATCATGAGCTCCGACACGAGCGCGCGCACCCCCACGACACCCGCCGAGGAGGCGCGGGTCGACGCCCCGAGACCGCGTCGCCGACTCGGTGGCCGTCGCCCTCCCGAGGGGCCCCGTGCCACGTTCCGTCAGCTGCTGCCGTACCTGTTCGAGCACCGGCGGGTCATGGCGGTGATCATCGTGCTCAGCGTGCTGGGCGCCGCCGCGTCGCTCGGTCAGCCGCTGCTCGTCCAGCGGGTCATCGCCGTCGTCGAGCAGGGCGATCCCCTCGGCCGTCTGGTCTGGGCGCTCGTCGCGCTCGTGGTGGCCGCCGGCCTGCTGAGCGGGTTCCAGCACTATCTGCTGCAGCGGACCGGCGAGGGGGTCGTCCTCTCGAGCCGTCGACGCCTCGTGGGCCGGATGCTCCGCCTCCCCATCAGCGAGTTCGACACGCGCCGGACGGGCGATCTCGTGTCGCGGGTCGGCTCGGACACGACGCTGCTGCGGGCCGTCCTGACCCAGGGTCTCGTCGAGGCCATCGGGGGCAGCCTCACCTTCATCGGCGCGCTGGTCGGCATGTTCCTGATCGATCCGGTCCTGCTGGGGTTGACGGTCCTCGTCGTCGCCGTCTCGGTGGTCGTCGTGGTGCTGCTCTCGGGACGCATCCGGGTCGCGAGCCGACAGGCGCAGGAGAAGGTGGGCGATCTCACGGCCGCCGTCGAGCGGGCCATCAGCTCGGTGCGCACGATCCGCGCCTCCGGTGCCACGGAGCGCGAGATCGCAGCGGTCGAGCTCGACGCGGTGGGGGCCTATCAGCGCGGACTCCAGGTCGCCCGGATCTCGGCCCTCGTCGTGCCGATCTCGTCGATCGCTCTGCAGGCGTCGTTCCTGGTCGTGCTCGGGGTGGGCGGCTTCCGCGTCGCCAGCGGCGACATCACCATCGCGTCCCTGGTCTCGTTCGTGCTGTTCCTGTTCCTGATGATCATGCCGCTCGGGCAGGCGCTGGGCGCCGTGCTGAGCGTCAACCAGGCGCTCGGGGCGCTCGGTCGGATCCAGGAGATCCTCGACCTGCCGTCGGAGGACCACGACGACGTCCGCACGGCCGCCGGGATCCCTGCGGGCGGCCCCGCCGGCACGGCCGACGCCGTGACCTTCGACGACGTCCACTTCCGGTACCCCGCCTCGCCCGATGCCGCGCCCGCCGCCGACGACGGGTCGGGCGACGGAGCCCCGGCCGACGACGATCTCACCGTCCTGCGCGGCATCAGCTTCTCCGCGCCCGCCGGGCGCCGGACGGCCCTGGTCGGACCCTCGGGAGCCGGGAAGAGCACCATGCTCGCCCTGATCGAGCGCTTCTACGACCCGACCTCCGGGACCGTCCGGGTCGACGGCGTCGACGTGCGCAGCCTCGACCGCGTCGACCTGCGCTCGCGCATCGGCTACGTCGAACAGGACGCCCCGGTTCTCGCCGGCACGATCCGCGACAACCTCACCCTCGGCTCCCCCGAGGCCACCGACGACGACTGCCGCCGCGTGCTCGAGGCCGTGAACCTCACGGCCGTGCTCGAACGCGGGGACGAGGGTCTCGACGCTCAGGTCGGCGAGGACGGCGTCATGCTCTCGGGCGGCGAGCGCCAGCGTCTGGCCATCGCCCGCACGCTGCTCTCGGCGCCGCCCATCCTGCTGCTCGACGAGTCGACGTCCAGTCTCGACGGGGTGAACGAGCAGCGCCTCCGCGGGGCCATCGACGCCGTCGCTCAGGACCGCACGCTCATCGTGATCGCCCACCGCCTGTCGACGGTCGTCGACAGCGACCAGATCGTCGTCGTCGACGGCGGACGGGTCGTCGGCGTCGGAACCCACTCCGAGCTGGTCGTCAGCACGCCGCTCTACCGCGACCTGGCGAAGCACCAGCTGCTCGTCTGACGTCCGACGCGGGTGCGCGCTACCGTGACCCCATGAGCGACGACGCCGACGACCTCCCGATCGCGACCGAGACGATCGGGGGCGTCGGGGTCCTGACCCTCGATCGACCCGGGAAGATCAACGCCGTGTCCGAGCGGATGCTCGAGCTGATCGACCTGGCGTTGACGGCGTTCGAGCACGATCCCGCCGTCGGGGCCGTGGTCATCCGCGGCGCGGGTCCGCGGGGCTTCTGCGCGGGCGGCGACATCACGCAGATCCACCGCAACGGCACGACCGACCCCTCCCGCAGCATCGCCATGTGGCGGCGGGAGTACCTCGGGGTGCTGCGGCTGTCACGATTCGCGAAACCCATCGTGTCGCTGCTCGACGGGGTCGCCATGGGCGCGGGCATCGGGCTCGGCGGGCACGTCTCGCTGCGGGTGGTCACCGAGCGCAGCGCCGTGGGGATGCCCGAGACGCTGATCGGGCTGACCCCCGACGCCGGCGGCAGCCACCTCCTCGCGCGCGCCCCGGGCGAGCTGGGCACCCACCTGGCGCTGACCGGCCGCGCCATGACCGGAGCCGACGCGATCCTGACCGGCTTCGCCGACGTCCTCGTGCCGTCCGATCGGCTCGACGAGATCGTCCCCGCCCTCGGACGCGGCGGCCTCGAGGCGGTCCGGGCTCTGGCCACCCCGCCGTCCCCCGCTCCCCTCGCCGAGGCGGCCTCGTGGATCGACGCCGCGTACGAGGGCGACGACGCCGTCGCGATCGTCCGCCGGCTCCGCGCAGCGGCGGCCGGGGGCGTCCAGGACGCCGGAGGCGCGGCGGACGACATCGAGGCCGCGTCGCCCACCTCGGTGGTCCTGACCCTCGAGGCGCTGCGTCGCGCCCGCCGCCTCCCCGACCTCGAGGCCGTGCTCGGTCAGGAGCTCGGACTCGTCAGCGCCCTGGCCGACTCCGCGGATCTCGTCGAGGGCATCCGCGCCCGGGTCGTCGACAAGGACCGCCGCCCCCGGTGGACGCCGGCGCGACTGGCCGACGTCGATGCGCCCGCCGTGATCGACCGGGTGGACTGGGCGACCCGGCTGTGAGCGACGGGACGACCTGCTCGACGCGGACGGTCAGCGTGCCGTGCGCCGCGCCTCCTCGATGACCTCGAGGGCTGCGAGCGCGTCGCGCGGATCGACCGGCACCTCGGCTTCGCCGCGCAGGGCGGCGGCGAGACGGCGGTAGAACAGGGGGTAGCGTCCTCGCTCGGTGGGCACGACCCGCCGATCGTCGCCGACGCCCACGGTGCCGTGCCCGTCGGCGCCCACGAGACCGTACTCCGGATCGGAGGGCGAGAGACCCGACGCGAGCTGCGCCTCCTGCGGGTCGAGGCCCGAGACGACGTAGGCCCCCTCTGAGCCGAGTACGCGGAGGCGCGGGCCGGGCTGCGCGGCGACGTGACTCATCCAGAGACGCGACCGGACGCCGCCCGCGTGACGCAGGGACACCATGACGTCGTCGTCGGCCACCGCCGAGGGGCGGCGCGTGGCGATCTCGGCCCGGACGTCGTCGACCGGGCCGAACAGCCGGAGGGCCTGGTCGACGAGGTGCGGACCGAGGTCGAAGAGGATGCCGCCGCCGTCGGAGGCGGTGGCCGAGGACTTCCAGCCCGCCCGGTTGGCGGTCTTCCAGGGTTCGAAGCGCGACTCGAAGGTGTGGACCTCGCCGAGCGAGCCGTCGGCGACGAGGCGCGAGGCGGTCAGGTAGTCGCCGTCGTAGCGGCGGTTCTGATAGACGGTCAGCAGCCGGTCGGCGCTCTCGGCCTCGGCGATCAGCTCACGGGCCTCGCGGGCGGTCGTGGCGACCGGCTTGTCGACGACGACGGCGGATCCCGCGCGGAGCGCCTCGACCGCGACGTCCGCGTGCGTGGCGTTGGGCGTGGCGACGACGACGAGGTCGAGCCCCATGCTCGCGAGGTCGGCGCTGCTCGGCACGACGGCGGCACCGGGGTGGCGGCGCCTCGCATCGGCGGCCCGATCGTCGTCGCGCGTGACCACGGCCTCGACCCGGTACTCGGGGTCGTCGGCGAGCAGAGCGCCATGGAACACGCGACCCGCGAGGCCGAAGCCGACGATTCCGACGCGGATCGGCTCGCCGGTCACGCGTCGGCTCCCGGGTCGACGGTGGACCCGGCGTCGGCGTCGACGTCGACGTCGCGCTCGGCGTCGAGCCCGGCCCGGTCGATGAGGACGGCGCCCGCCCCGGTCATCTCCGCGAGCGCGGCCTCGCTCGAGACCGGGGCGACGCCTGCGACGAGATCCGTGACGACGCGCACGGCGAACCCCGCGGCGAGAGCGTCGAGCACCGAGGCCCGCACGCAGTGGTCGGTCGCGAGCCCGACGACGTCGACGGCGTCGACCCGACGCCCGCGGAGCACGTCGGCCACAGCCCCGCCGTCGTCGGTCACGCCCTCGAAGGCGGAGTACGAGGGGCTGCCCGTCCCCTTCGTGAGATGCACGTCGATCGTCGTCGCGTCGAGGGCCGGGTGGTACTCGGCGCCCGCCGTCCCCTGCACGCAGTGGACCGGCCACGAGTCGACGAAGTCGGGGACGAGCGAGAAGTGGCCGCCGTTGTCGGAGTCCGCCTCGTGCCAGTCGCGGCTGGCGAGCACGAGGTCGTACGCGTCGCGTCGGTGGGCGAGGAGCTCGGCGACCCCCTCGGCCACCCGGGCGCCGCCGGCGACGCCGAGCGCGCCTCCTTCGGTGAAGTCGTTCTGGACGTCGATGACGAGGAGTGCTCTGACCATGACCTCATTCTCCTGACAGATCGCCGCCGCAGCGATACACCGCGGCGGTCAGCGTGTCGAGCGCGGCGCGGGCGTCGTCGCGGACGTCGCCGATGGCGTAGAACGCGAAGGCGAGACGGGTGCCGTCGGCCGCGTCGATGCTGCCGGCCAGCGTGTAGGCCGTGTCGATCCAGCCGGTCTTCGCGTGCACGGCCCCGGCGGCGACCGCGTTCTCACCGGTGAAGCGGGCGGCGAGCGTGCCGGTCCGCCCCGAGATCGGCAGGGCGTCGTAGACGACGCCGAGTCCGCCGCGTCGGTCGGCGACGGCGATCATCAGATCCGCGACGACCGTCGCCGGCACCGCGTCGTTCTCGCTGAGCCCCGATCCGTCGACGATGGTCGTCGACGACGTGTCGAGCCCGTACGCCGACGCGAGGACGGACCGGTAGAGCGGGGTCAACGAGGCCGACGAGCCGTCGGCGCCGGACACCCGGGACGAGACCCGGGCGAGCATCTCGGCGAGGGTGTTGTCGGACGTCGGCAGCAGCTGCGAGATCAGGGTCGAGACGGGCTGCGAGCGGACCTCGCCGAGGACGACCGTGCCGGTCGCCGTCCCCTGCGCCATGACGGCCGTCTCCGCCCCGACGACACCGGCGTCGACGAGAGCCGCCCGGAACGCCTCGCCCGCCCGCGCGACCGGGTCGGTGCTGCGCGGGCTCGTCTGAGCGGTCGGGTCGGCCCGGTCGCCGTCGACCATGAGCGCCGTCACCTCGGAGTGGTAGCCGATGGTCTGCTCGGTCCGCTTCCACGACGGGTCCCACTCGTCCGCCTGATCCCAGTAGGTCGCGTCGAGGGTGATGCGCGTGACGGACGCGTCGCCCAACCCGCTCCTCACCTGCGCGGCGAGGTCGCTCAGCTTCGGGGCGCCGGCGTAGACGCTCGGGCCGGCCGCAGCGCTGAGGGTCGCGTCGCCGCCGCCGACGAGGGCGATCGCGCCGCCGCCGGCATCGCCCGTGACCCGGGTCGACAGCCGGTGGTCCGGCCCGAGCACCGACAGCGCGACCGCGCTCGTGAGGGTCTTGAGGACGCTGCCGGTGCGAGCGGGCGTGGAGCCGTCGCGGTCGAACAGCACGTCACCGGACGCGGCGTCGAGGACGGCGCCCTCGAACCGGGCGAGACGGGGATCGGCGGCGGCCGCCGCGACCGAGCACGTCCGGACGGGCGTCGCCGTCGGCGCGGCTGTCGTCGGCGTCTCGGTCGGGGCGGGCGTCGGCGTCGGGGACGAGATCGGCGTCGCCGAACGGCTCGGGGTCGGAGGCGTCGGCGAGACCGACGCCGTCGCGGCGACCCCGGTCGACGGCGCCGACGGGCCGGTCACGGCGCCCGCGGCGAAGGCCCCGCCGCCGAGCAGCACGAGCACCGTGACGGCCGCCGTGGCCCGAGCCCCTCGGGGGTGGTCATGGAGGAGGCGCGCGACGGTCGATCGCGCGCCTCGCCTCCGCCGACGCTCTCGCCTGACACCCGACTGCTCGTCCATCCGAGGCAGTCTACGAAACGCGCGCCGCGCCTCCTACTCGCCGGGGTAGCGGACGCCGAGCTGCCGGCGCATCTCGTCCATGGTGCGCATGACGTCGATGATGCCCGACGTCGGCAGCAGAGGGCTCTCGCGCTCCCCCGCCGCGACGACCCGGTCGAGCTCGATCGCCTGGTGATGGAGCCCGCGCAGCGACCCCTCGTCGGAGTCGTACCGCTCGATGACGGCGTCGTCGCTGTCGTAGACCGTGAAGCCGACGGGCGTGTACCAGGTCGCGTCGACCTCGATGCGACCCGCCGTCCCGTGGATCACCGCGACGTTGTGACCCGACGAGTCGAGGGCCGAGTACAGCTGAGCCGACGCGCCGCTCTCGTAGCCGAGCGAGACCGAGTGCCGGGCGTCGACGCCCTGGTCGCTGAGCACGCCCACGGTGCGGATGTTGCTCGGGGCTCCGAGGATGTCGTGCGCGAACGAGACCGGGTAGACGCCGAGGTCGAGCAGCGCTCCCCCGCCGAGCGCGGGGTCGTTGAGGCGGTGGCGCGGGTCGGTCGGAAGCGACTGGAGATGCAGCGCCGTCAGGAGGCGCACCTCGCCGATGGTCCCGGAGCGCACGATCGCCCGCAGACGCGCGCTCTGCGGCAGGTAGCGCGTCCACATGGCCTCCATGACGACGACGCCCGCGGCCGCTGCCGCGTCGACGACGGATTGCGCCTCGGCGGCCGTGATGGTGAACGACTTCTCGACGAGGACGTGCTTGCCCGCGGCGATCGCCAGCAGCGCCTGCTCCGCGTGGAACACATGCGGGGTGGCGACGTACACCGCGTCGACGGTCGGGTCGGCGACCAGGTCGTCGTAGCCGCCGTGCGCGTGCGCGATGCCGAAGCGGTCGGCGAACTCCTGCGCCTTGGCCGCGTCACGCGAGCCGACCGCCGAGACCGGCAGCCCCGCCCCCAGCACGTCGGAGGTGAAGTCGTGGGCGATGCCGCCCGCGCCGAGTATTCCCCATCGAATCGTCATGCCCCCTGTCTACCAGGCGGGGCCGGGGCGGCGGGACGACCGGGGCTGCGGGGCTGCAGGGCGCTCGATGTCCGCGGGTCGCCCACCGGACGACGAAAGCCCCGATCCATCGGGATCGGGGCTTTCTGTCGGAGCCGCTTTGGGGAATCGAACCCCAGACCTTCTCATTACGAGTGAGACGCTCTACCGACTGAGCTAAAGCGGCGGATACCGGTCGAGACCGGGAACCCGTGCCTCTCGGCACGAATAGATACTGTACCGGATTCTCAGAGTTCCCGTGACACGAGGCGTCGGAGGTCGGCGAAGCTGTCGTCCATCCGGGCTCGCAGGCTGAACCGGTAGTCGCCGAGGTGCTCGACGTCGTCGTCCTCGATCCACTCGGCCCAGGCGTGACGCAGCGTGGCGATGACGACCAGCGCCACCAGGTTCGCGCGGCTGGCGATCGACTCGGCGCCGTCGAGGCCGTCGGAACCCTCGATGGTCGACGCTAAGCGGTCGTCGGACGCGAGGCGCTGCGCGACGACGGCGGTCACGCGCTCCTCGAACACCCGCACCGACGCCATGCGCCGGGCGAACAGCTCGGGGTACGCGCGGAGCACCGCCCGCCGACGCTGCACGAGCCCGCGATCCGTCGTGGCCGTGGTGGCCGCGTGATCGAGCAGATGCACCAGGCCGTCGAGGAGCGATCCGTCGTGGTCGTCGATGAAGGCCGTGAGCTCGGCACCCTCGGACAGCTGAGGCGGGTCGCCGACGACGGCCTCTTCTTTGGACGTGAAGTAGTTGAAGAACGTGCGCGGGGAGACGTCGGCTCGGCGGCTGATCATGTCGACCGTGACGGCCTCGAGGCCGTGCTCGCCGATGAGGTCGAGCACGGCGACCTGGATCGCCCGCCGCGTGGCCAGGCGCTTCCGTTCGCGGAGACCGGGGGCGGCGGGGAGGTCGCTCATCAGGCCATCTTGCCTCACCTGACCGCGTGTCTGCTGATGGCGACGAGCATGGCCTCGAGCGCGAGCACCGGCGAGACGTTCGACTCGATGCGCCGGCGGGCGACGGCGATGGCATCCATCACCGCGAGGGTGCTGGCCGGCGAGGAGGCGCGGGTCGCGTCGTCGAGGCGGCCTCGCATGCTCTGATTGATCGGCTCGTCGGCGACCCCGAGATGCAGCAGCAGGACGTCGCGGTAGAGCGAGAGCAGGTCGACCATGATGCGGTCGATGCCGTCCCGGAGACTGCGGGTGGCCCGGCGCTTCTGGTCGTCGTCGAGCGCGCGCAGCTGGCTGCGGAGGGCCGGCGGGACGGTGCCGCCGGGCTCTACCCCGAGCGACCGGAGCGCACTGGCGCGCTCGTCGGCGTCCCGCTCCGTCGTGATCGCCTTGGCGTCGTCGCCCGCCACGGCGAGGAGCGTGGCGGCGGCCTGCACGGCGTCCGAGACGGAGCGGATGGCGAGAGCGGTCTCGAGTGTGCGTCGACGGCGGTCCCGGGCCTCGGGGTTGGTGGCGAGACGGTGCGCCATGCCGATGTGGCTCTGGGCCTCGCGCGCAGCGACGAGGGCGGTGTCGTGATCGACACCGTCCCGACGCTCGATGAGGGCGGCGACGTCGGCCACCGAGGGGACGCGCAGCCGCACTCCGCGGACGCGCGACCGGATCGTGGGGATCAGGTCGGCCTCGCTCGGCGCACAGAGGATCCAGACCGTGCGGGGCGGCGGCTCCTCCAGCGCCTTGAGCAGCAGGTTCGACGTGCGCTCGGTCATCCGGTCGGCGTCTTCGATGACGACCACGCGGTAGCGGCCGACCGAGGGCGAGAACTGCGACGCGGCGACCAGCGACCGGACCTCGTCGATCGTGATGATGATGCGCTCGGTGCTGAGGACGGCCAGATCGGGGTGCGATCGAGCTCCGACCTGGCGGATGGTCGCAGCCGCGTCGTCGTCGCCCCGGGCCAGCAGCGCGGCGGCGAACGCGTACGCGAGATTCGATCGCCCCGACCCCGGAGGGCCGGTGATCAACCACGAGTGCGTCATCGACGAGTTGCCGGGTTGCGTCGAGGCGGCGGCGCGCAGGGTCTCGATCGCCTCGGTCTGCCCCGTCAGGCCGTCCCAGAACGACCCTGCCGTGACGGTCACGCCAGCAGACCGGAGACGCGTCGGCGGATGACCTCGGCGATCTCGGACTGGGGCCGGGTGGCGTCGATGACGACGAAGCGGTCGGGCTCCGACTCGGCGATCGCGAGGTACGCGGCCCGCACCCGCGCATGGAACTCGGCCTTCTCGGACTCGAGGCGGTCGTAGTCGGTGCGCGCGCCGTCGAGCCGGCGCCGGCCCTCGAGCTCGTCGAGGTCGAGCAGCACGGTGACATCGGGCGCGAGACCGCCGGTCGCCCAGTCGGACAGGGTCCGGATCTCGTCGCCTCCGAGCACGCGGCCGGCACCCTGGTACGCGACGGACGAGTCGATGTACCGGTCCTGGAGCACGACGTCGCCCCGATCGAGGGCCGGCCGGACGAGAGTGTCGACGTGGTGGGCCCGATCGGCGGCGTAGAGCAGCGCCTCGGCCCGGGGCGCGATGTGACCTCGTCGGTGCAGGACGATCTCACGCAGCTCGACGCCGAGATCCGTGCCACCCGGCTCTCGCGTGCGGACCACCGAGCGACCGCTTTCGACGAGCCAGGCCTCGAGCAGGCCGGCCTGGGTCGTCTTGCCCGAACCGTCGCCACCCTCGAGCGTGATGAAGAGCCCCGCCACTACTCGGACGGCTTCTCGGCGGCCGGCTTCTCGGCGGCGGTCGTCTTCGCGGCAGCCGGCTTCTTGGCCGCCGGCTTCTTGGCAGCGGTCGTCGTCTTGGCGGCGGTCGTCGTCTTGGAAGCGGTCGTCTTCGCGGCGGCCGGCTTCTTCGCGGCGGGCTTCTTCGCCGCCGGCTTCTTAGCGGCCGGCTTCTTCGCGGCGGGCTTCTTGGCCGGCCCCTTGGCGCGCTTGTCGGCGATCAGCTGCACGGCCCGATCGAAGTCCACCTCCTCGACGGTCTCGCCACGGGGGATCGTGGCGTTCGTCTCGCCGTCGGTCACGTACGGACCGAATCGGCCGTCCTTCACCTTGATGGGCTTGCCGCTGACCGGGTCGGCCTCGAACTCCTTGAGCGCGCTGCTGGCGCGCTTCGCGCCGTACTTCGGCTGGGCGTAGAGCTCGATGGCGCCAGCCAGATCGATGTCGAAGATCTGATCCTCGCTGGTGAGCGACCGGGTGTCGGCTCCTTTCTTGAGGTACGGACCGTAGCGGCCGTTCTGGGCCTGGATCTCCTCGCCGCTCTCGGGGTCGACCCCGACGACGCGCGGGAGGTCGAGCAGACGCAGGGCGGTCTCGAGATCCACCGTGTCGACGTGCATGCTCTTGAAGAGCGACGACGTGCGCTCCTTCGGCGCGGCCTTCTTCGCGGGAGCCCTCTTCGGCTTCGCCGCAGCGGGCTCGGCGACGGCGGGGGTCGCCTCGACGACCTCGCCCGTGCTCGGGTCGGCCTCGACCTCCTCGGGGGTGCGCTCGGTCACGTACGGACCGAAGCGGCCGTCCTTCGCGACGACCTCCTTGCCGGTCTCGGGGTTGACGCCGAGCACGCGGTCGCCGACGACCGGCGCATCGATCAGCTCTCGAGCCTTCGCGGCGGTGAGCTCGTCGGGGGCGAGGTCCTCCGGGACGTTGACGCGTCGAGGGGTCTCGGGGTCTGCGCCGGGTGCCTCGAGATAGGGGCCGTAGCGTCCGATGCGGAGCGTCAGACCCTCGCCCAGCGGGATCGAGTTGATGTCCCGAGCGTCGATGTCCCCGAGGTTGTCGATCACCTTGCGGAGGCCCCGGTGCTGCTCGTTTCCGAAGTAGAAGCCATTGAGCCAGTCGACCCGGTCGGCGTCTCCCCCGGCGATGAGGTCGAGGTCGTCTTCCATGCTGGCGGTGAAGTCGTACTGCACGAGGTCGCCGAAGTACTCCTCGAGCAGGCGAACCACCGAGAACGCGATCCAGTTCGGCACCAGCGCGGTGCCCCGCGGGGTCACGTAGCCGCGGTCGACGATGGTCGACATGATGGCGGCGTAGGTCGACGGACGCCCGATCCCGAGCTCTTCGAGGGTCTTGACGAGGCTGGCCTCCGTGTAGCGCGGCGGAGCGCTCGTGTCGTGCCCCTTGGCCTCGATCTCGTCGAGGGAGAGCGACTGACCGACGGTCAGCGGGGGGAGCTTGGCGTCGGCGGGCTCCGCCGAGCCGTGGCGGTCCTCGTCGCGCCCCTCTTCGTAGGCGTTGAGGAAGCCGCGGAACGTGATGACCGTTCCCGAGGCGGTGAACTCGGCGAGCGTGCCCTCGGCGGCTCGGGACGCGATGCCCTCGACGGCACCCGGTGTCGTCGCGGCGACGACGACCGAGGCCGTCGAGCCCTTCGCATCGGCCATCTGCGACGCGACGGTGCGCTTCCAGATGAGGTCGTAGAGCTTCCAGTCGTTGCCGCGGAGCGAGCTCGACATCTCGGACGGGGTCCGGAAGGTGTCGCCCGACGGCCGGATCGCCTCGTGCGCCTCCTGAGCGTTCTTGCTCTTGCCGGTGTAGAGCCGGGGCTTGGCCGGGACGGTCTCGGCGCCGTACAGCTTCGACGCCTGGTTGCGCGCCGCGTCGATGGCCTGCTGCGAGAGCGACGGCGAGTCGGTCCGCATGTAGGTGATGTGGCCGTTCTCGTAGAGCGACTGGGCGACGCTCATGGTCTGACGAGCCGAGAACCGGAGCTTGCGCGCCGCCTCCTGCTGGAGCGTCGATGTCGTGAACGGCGCCGCGGGACGGCGCGTGTAGGGCTTCGACTCGACCGAGGTGACCTCGATCGCGACGCCGTCGGACTCCAGGGCGCGGGTGAGAGCCTGCGCCGTCGTCTCGTCGAGCGAGACCGACTCGCTCTTCAGCTGACCGCGGTCGTCGAAGTCGCGACCGCTCGCGACCCGCGAGCCGTTGACCCGGACGAGCTTCGACGAGAATGCGACCGACCCGCTCGAGGGCTCGAACGTCGCCGTGAGATCCCAGTAGGTGGCCGACACGAACGCGAGACGCTCGCGCTCGCGATCGACGACCAGGCGGGTGGCGGCCGACTGGACACGGCCCGCCGACAGACCCGGCCCGACCTTGCGCCAGAGGACCGGAGAGACCTCGAACCCGTAGAGGCGGTCGAGGATCCGACGCGTCTCCTGCGCGTCGACCAGCGCGGTGTCGAGCTCGCGGGTGTTCTCCTGCGCCTTCTGGATCGCGTCTTTGGTGATCTCGTGGAACACCATCCGCTTGACGGGGACCTTGGGCTTCAACTCCTGGAGCAGGTGCCACGCGATGGCCTCGCCCTCGCGGTCCTCATCAGTGGCGAGGTACAGCTCGTCCGCGGTCTTCAGCGCGCGCTTGAGATCGGCGACGGTCTTCTTCTTGGCGTCGGAGACGACGTAGTAGGGCTCGAAGCCGTTCTCGACGTCGACGGAGAACTTGCCGAGCGAGCCCTTCTTCATCTCGGGCGGGAGGTTCTTCGGCTCGATGAGGTCGCGGATGTGGCCGACGGATGCGAGGACCTCGTATCCGCTGCCGAGGTACTGGGCGATCGTCTTGGCCTTCGCGGGCGACTCGACGATGACCAGTTTCTTCGTGCCTGGCACGGGACTCCTTGGATTGTGGAACGTGTACGGCCGATCGAGAGAGATCGGCGGGGCCGGGGGACGATGTCCCTCCGGGCCGGGTGCGACGGGCTGGCTGCCGACAGGCACACCATACACACACCGCACTCGCGACTTGCTCACGGCGTGGTCGAGGGTCGAGGCGCCGCGTCCGGTGGTGGTCCCGCCGTCGCGGACGCCGTCACGGAGACGGGGCCGAAGGCGCTCGACACTTGGACGGTCACGACGGGGCCGTCGGTCCGACATGAGAGGAGGGTCGTCCCGTTCGCCGCGGCAACACGACCCGCGACATCGCAGACGGCGCCCGCTGTCAGCCCGGCGGCGACGTCGGCGCCGGCCAGGGCGGACGCGTCGGCAGCGCCGGCCGCCCTGCTGCGCTCCACGAGGGCGCCCGACGCGATCGACGTGGCGACGACGAGGGAGACGACGGCGACCAGCGTTCCGACGGCGACCACGGATGCGGACCCGGAGTCGTCGCGGAGACTGTGACGCTCGAGCTCCGAGCGGGTCATCCGCCCGCCGTGGGGGCGCAGCTCCGCCCGGACAGCTGCACCGCCTCGACCGGCCCCAGATCCACGGAACGCGTGAGCCGCACGCAGATCAGATCGCCCTCGACCGACGTGACCATCACCGCACCCGGAGCCAGAGCGGCGAGCGTGCCCGGCACCGAGTCGGCTCCGCCTCGCGCGGTCTGCCGGGCGACGACGGCGGCTGCGTCGGCCAGTCGGATGGTCTGCACACCGGCGCCGGCGACCATCACGGCGAGCCCGAGGACGGACAGGAGGGCCGGCACCACGAGGGCGAACTCGGCGACGACGCTGCCGTCGTCGGCTGCGAGACGAGGACGCACGGTGCGGGGCCGCACACGTCAACCCACCGTGAGCGCGGATCGGACCAGATCGGAGAGGGTCCCCCTGACCTCGTCCGACCGCATGATGACGACCAGGAGTCCGGCGAACCCGACGGCCGCCATGATGACGATGGCGTACTCGGCGGTCGCCGCCCCGTCGTCGGCCGCGAGCAGTCGCCGGAGGGCGCCGGGGGTGGACGGGCTGGTCTGCGAGGGGAAGGAGGGGGTCGGATCGGGCCGTTCAGAGACGAATCGCGTTGTCACGGTGTTCCTTACTGTTCTGGGGGCCACCGTCTGTGGCCTGGATCGAGTCTCGGAGACGAGGGACCGGGTCGGTCGACGGGGCGTTCCCGGGTGGGGACGTCGGTCACCAGGTGGCCGTTGTGGAGGAGACGAGCGACACCACGAGCGGCACGACGGCGACGACGAGGAAGGCCGGCAGCACGCAGAGACCGAGCGGGAGCATGAGCGTCGACCCCAGACGCGCGGCCGCCGCCTGAGACGCCGCAGCGGACTCGAGGCGGCGTTCGCGAGCGGTGGCACGGAGCAGCTCGACCGCCGGGGCGCCGGCCCGGCGCGAGAGGTCGAGGACGTCGAGGCAGTCCTGCTCGGGGTCCGGGGCAGTCGTCGGCACCGCACCCGCAGCCGCACGCGTCGGAGCGCCCGGCACGGCCTCGCGGGCGATCGCCGCCGGGAATCTCGCGAACGCCCCTCGGACCAGGCCGAGGCCCTTCTCCCAAGACGCGCCACCCGACACGGCGACGGCGAGGAGCTCCAGACGGAGTCCGGGCACCGGCCCCCGGGGGGTCGCCCGTGCCACCAGCTTCGCGTTCCAGGCTCGGGCCACGCCGACGAGCGCTCCGCCGAGCCCGAGGCACGACCACCCGATCGGCGTCGCGAAGAGGACGCCCGCCGTGTCGAAGCCCATGCCGAGCGAGAAGAGGAGTCCGACCGGAGGGAGGGCGAGCACGATGCGGCCGGTCGATCGAGGGCCGCTCAGGGCCACGTCGACCTCGCGCCGCGCCGCCTCCGCCGCCCGGAGCCCCACCACGAAGGTCCGCAGACAGTCGGCCAGCGGCGCTCCGCTGCGCTCCGCGACGTACCAGGCGGATGCCACCTGCTGCCAGTCGAGCTGATGCCGCAGCCGGTCGCGCGAGCCGGCGAAGACCTCGCCGTCGAGGGCGGCCCCCAGGGCATCGGAGATCGCGGTGCCCGTGACCGCCTCGTCGGCGACGGCGGTCGTCACCGTCCGCACGGGTCCTGGCGGCTCCGACTCCGCCACATGGCGCCACGCCGACGCCGGGACGACGCCGGCGGAGAGCAGCACGGCGATCCGCTCGACGACCGTCGACGCCGGGGTGACGGCGACGGGACGCCCGGCCCGCTCAGCCGCCACGTCGGCCGAGCCCCGGTCGAGCGACGAGGGCGCCGCGTCCGTCGAGCACGAGCCGCCCCACCTGAGCGAGGCGGCGGCCCTCGGGCGTCCGCTCGAGGTGGAACACCGCGTCGAAGGCGCTGACGGCCTGGCGGGCCAGGGCGTCGGGGCTCAACCCGGCGACCGCGCCGAGGGCCTCGAGCCGCGCGGGGACGTCGGCGAGGCCGTTCGCATGGAGGGTGCCCGCGCCGCCGTCGTGTCCGGTGTTGAGCGCCGAGAGGAGGTCGCGCACCTCGACGCCCCGGCATTCGCCCACGACGAGCCGATCGGGGCGCATCCGGAGGGCCTCGCGGAGGAGCCGAGCGAGATCGACGCCTCCGACGCCCTCGAGATTGGGCTGTCTGGCCTCGAGCGCCACGACGTGGGGATGATCGACCCGCAGCTCGGCGACGTCCTCGAGGGTCACGATGCGATCGGAGGGATCGGCCTCCGAGAGCAGGCCCGCCAGGAACGTCGTCTTGCCCGCGCCTCCCGCCCCGGTGATGAGGACGTTCGCCCGTCGCGCCACGCACTCCCTCACCTCGGTCTCGTCGACCGCGGCGAAGAACCCCTGCGCGGACAACGCGTCGAGAGAGAGGGGTGCGCGTCGCGGGAGGCGGATGGAGAGCAGGGTCCCCACGGTCGAGACGGGCGGAAGGACGACGTGGACGCGGATGCCCTCGTCGAGACGCACGTCCACGCACGGGCTCGCCTCGTCGACGTGACGGCCGCCCGCGGCGACGAGTCGTGTCGCCAACGCCCTCGCCGCCTCGTCCGAGAGATGCACGAGGCCGTCCGGTCGCAGGCCGGAGCCGCGGTCGACCCAGGTGCCTCGTCCCCCGTTGACGAAAACGTCGGTGACCCCGGGCTCGTCGATCAGGTCACGGAGGGGCCCGAAGGGTGCGCCGCGCGAACGGTCAGGGTATCGGTGTCCCCCGTTCTGCCGCTCTGTACCCCGGTCGATGATCGGACCCGTCACGAGCGCGGGGACGAACCGGCCCGAGCCCGACTCCCGGGTGAGCCCCGGGTGACCGGAGGCGGACGAGCCGGAGGCGGACGGGAGGACGGGGAGGGCGGGAGCGACCGACGGAAGGGACATGCTCGGACGCTAGAGCCGGCCGCGTCCGAGCAGACGGTTCGGTCTGGTGACTGGGGAGAGGCCGCCTCGGCATCGATCTGTGGAGGGGTGGTCTCGCTCACCCGTCGAGGGTGACCGACGGGTTAAAGAAAGAGGGGCGGCGCCGATTGGGGGGAACCGGCGCCGCCACCGCAACACGCGATTGGGGGGAATCAGCGCATTGCGAGTCGGAACTGAATCCGACTACGTCAACTGTACCCCAGGATGACCGCCGCGCGCCACGACCGACGGGACGGATCACCGATAGCGGACAGACCCCGACGGACCGGCCCTCGGGGGTAGTGTCGGCTCCTACGCGGCTGACCCCGCGCCTCCCGCAATGACGCGAAAGGAACGCCATGGCCGACGGACAGCCGACGCCCCAGCCCGAGGGGCGGGTCTTCGCGCCCGACCCCGTCTTCGCCGCCGAGGCGGTCGCCACGACCGAGCTCGCAGCACGCGCCCGCGCGGACCGCCTCGCGTTCTGGGCCGAGCAGGCGGACGAGTCCGTGACCTGGGGACGACGACCCACCGAGACCCTCGACTGGTCCGACCCGCCGTTCGCGAGATGGTTCGCCGACGGCACGCTGAACGTCGCCTACAACTGCCTCGACCGCCACGTCGACGCCGGTCACGGCGAGCGCGTCGCCCTCCTCTGGGAGGGCGAGCCGGGTGACTCCCGTTCGATCACGTACGCCGAGCTGACCGCCGACGTGAAGCGCGCGGCGAACCTCCTGTCGTCGCTCGGAGTCGGGCCGGGCGACCGGGTGGTCGTCTACCTGCCGCAGATCCCCGAGGCCGTGGTCGCCATGCTCGCGATTGTCCGGCTGGGCGCGGTCCACTCCGTCGTGTTCGGGGGCTTCAGCGCCGAGAGCCTCCGCGCTCGCATCGACGACGCCGAGGCGACGCTCGTGATCACGGCCGACGGCGGCTGGCGGAAGGGCGCCGTCTCGCCCCTCAAGCCCGTCGTGGACGCCGCGCTGGCCCTCGACGGCCCGTCGACGGTCGCGAACGTGCTCGTCGTGCGCCGGGGCGAGAACGAGATCGACTGGGTCGCCGGGCGCGACCTCTGGTGGCACGAGGCCCTCGAGGGCGTCGGAGGCGACCACGTCGCCGAGCAGTTCGATGCCGAGCACCCGCTGTTCATCCTCTACACGAGCGGCACCACCGGGAAGCCCAAGGGCATCCTCCACACCTCGGGCGGGTACCTGACCCAGGTCGCCTACACGCACCGGAACGTCTTCGACCTGCGGCCCGAGACCGACGTCTACTGGTGCACCGCCGACGTGGGCTGGATCACCGGGCACAGCTACGTCGTCTACGGCCCCCTGGCCAACGGCGCCACCCAGGTGCTCTACGAGGGCACCCCGGACTCCCCCGCGCCCGGCCGCTGGTGGGACCTGATCGAGAAGTACGGCGTGACGATCCTCTACACGGCGCCGACGGCGATCCGGGGGTTCATGAAGGCGGGGCGCGAGATCCCGCAGGCGCGCGATCTGTCGTCCCTGCGCCTCCTCGGCTCCGTCGGCGAGCCGATCAACCCCGAGGCCTGGCTCTGGTACCGGGAGGTCATCGGGTCGGGGCGGACCCCGATCGTCGACACCTGGTGGCAGACCGAGACGGGCGCGATGATGATCTCGCCCCTGCCGGGCGTCACGACGACCAAGCCGGGTGCGGCGCAGACGCCGGTTCCGGGCGTCGTGATCGATGTCGTCGACGACCAGGGCGTCACCGTGGCGCCCGGCGAGAGCGGCCTGCTGGTGATCACCGAGCCGTGGCCGTCGATGCTGCGGGGCATCTGGGGCGACCGCGAGCGCTACGTCGAGACGTACTGGGGCCGATTCGGCGACCGCTACTTCGCGGGCGACGGCGCGAGGCGGGACGACGACGGCGACATCTGGCTGCTGGGCCGCGTCGACGACGTCATGAACGTCTCAGGCCACCGACTGTCGACCGCCGAGATCGAGTCCGCGCTGATCTCGAACCCCCTCGTGGCCGAGTCGGCCGTCGTCGGGGCGTCCGACGAGACCACGGGTCAGGCGGTCGTCGCGTTCGTCGTGCTGCGGAACAAGAAGAAGGAGAGCGTGAGCCCCGAGGAGGCGGCGGCCCGGTTGCGCGCGCACGTCGCCGACCGCATCGGCGCCATCGCGCGCCCGCGGACGGTCGTGCTGGTCGACGAGCTGCCGAAGACCCGCTCGGGCAAGATCATGCGCCGGCTGCTGCGCGACGTCGCCGAGGGGCGCGAGGTCGGCGACACGACGACCCTCGCCGACTCGGCGGTGATGAACGTCATCACCGCCGAGATGCGGTGAGCGTCAGGCGGGTCGGACCTCGAGCACGATCTCGACCTCGACGGGCGAGTCGAGGGGCAGCACGGCCACGCCGACCGCGCTGCGGGCGTGCACGCCCGCGTCGCCGAAGACCCGGCCGATGAGCTCGGAGGCCCCGTTGATCACGCCGGGCTGTCCGCTGAAGCCGGGATCGGAGGCGACGAAGCCGGTCACCTTGACGACGCGGACGACGTCGTCGAGCGAGTCGAGCACCGAGGCGGCGGCGGCCAGGGCGTTGAGGGCGCTCGTGGCCGCGTGCTCCTTGGCGGCGGCGGGGTCGACCAGCCCCGGGCCGTCGCCCACCTTGCCGGTCGCCGGCAGGACGCCGTCGACGAAGGGCAGCTGACCCGCCGTGTAGACGTACGACCCCGTGCGGACGGCGGGCACGTAGGCGCCGGCCGGGGTCGCGACGCCCGGCAGTTCGAGGCCGAGCTCGGCGAGCCGGTCGCCGACGACGGACATCAGTCCGCCTGCTTCGGTCGCTTGAACCAGGCGACCGGGCCGCCCTCGGGTCCTTGCGTCACCTGCACGAGCTCCCAGCCGTCACTCCCCCAGTTGTTCAGGATCGCGGTGCTGTTGTGCACCATGAGCGGCGTGGTCATGTACTCCCAAAGGACCATTTGTGGTTCCGTTCAGCTTGGATTTCCGGGTCATCACTTACCCTGATCTTATGTCTGCCCCAAAATCGAAGCCGACTTCCGTCGTCGGCGCGCTCTTCGGCTTCGTCGGCTTCAGCGTCCTCGCCGGTCTGCTGGTCACCATCGGCGTCACTCCCGCCATCGCCGTCGCCGGAATGACCGCCTCCAGCTCGATCGGCGTGTTCGAGTCGATCCCCGAGTACATCGAGATCGGCAAGCTCCAGCAGCGCAACGTGCTGTACGGCAAGCAGAACGGGAAGGACGTCCCGTTCGCCACCCTCTACGCGCAGAACCGCGTCGCCCTCAAGTGGGACGAGGTCTCGCCGAACCTCAAGAACGCCGTCGTGGCCGGTGAGGACCGCCGCTTCTACGAGCACGGCGGCGTCGACCTGACGTCTCTCGTCCGGGCCGGCGTCGGATCGCTCGCCGGAGGGCTGGGCGAGAGCGGTGGAGGCTCGACCCTGACGATGCAGCTCGTGCGGAACATCCGTCTCGCCGAGGCGCAGGAGCTCACGGGCGACGCGCAGACCAAGGCCATCCAGGAGGCCAAGGAGGTCAGCATCGAGCGAAAGCTCCAGGAGATGAAGTTCGCCATCGGCCTCGAGAAGAAGTACAGCAAGGACGACATCCTGCTCGCCTACCTGAACATCGCGTACTTCGGCGATCAGGCGTACGGCGTCCAGGCGGCTGCGCAGCACTACTTCAACAAGCCCGCCTCAGGCCTGACGGCCGTCGAGGCGGCCAGCCTCATCGCGATGGTGCAGTACCCCGAGAAGCGGAACCTCGCGACCCCCGACAACTACAAGGCCAACGTCGACCGCCGCGATGTCATCCTCGCGAGCATGCTCGGCGAGGGCTACCTCGATCAGAAGGCCTACGACGCCTCCATCGACGACGCCCCCGAGACCTACGTCAAGCTGACGCAGCCGACCCAGGGCTGCGTGGCCGTCACCTCGCCCGGAGCCCAGCAGTTCTGCGACTACGTCAAGAAGAGCATCAAGGACATCCCGTCGCTCGGGAAGGACGCCGCCGAGCGCGACGCCAACTGGCGCACGGGCGGCTACAAGGTCTACACGACGATCAACCTCGATCTGACCGCCAACGCGCGCACCCAGATCGACCGCTACGCACCGCCGACCGAGCCGGCCCTCAACCTGGGCAGCGCCGTGAACTCGGTCGAGGCCGGCACGGGCCGCGTGGTCGTCATGGCGCAGAACCGCAGCCTGAACGAGGACCCCGAGGTCACCGACCCGAACGTCACGGCCATCAACTACAGCACCGACAAGCCCTACGGCGGTTCGAGCGGGTTCCAGACCGGGTCGACGTACAAGCCCTTCACGCTGATCAACTGGCTGCAGAACGGGCACGGGCTCTCCGAGGTCGTCAACGGCACGCCGAGGGCCTTCACCCCGATGACGGTCGACGGGCAGCAGTACAGCACCGTCGACGGGCAGTTCCCCCGAGGGTTCGCACCCAAGAACGACGACGGCCGGAACCCCGGATACGTCACGGCTCAGCGTGCGACGGCCTTGTCGATCAACACGGCGTACGCGGCCATGGCGCAGAAGCTCGACCTGGCGGACATCCGCGATGTCGCCAGCTCGCTCGGAGTCCACCGTGCCGACGGGGCCGAGCTGCTCACCAACACGTCGTCGTTCCTCGGGACGAACGAGATCGCCCCGCTGACGATGGCCGCCGCCTACGCCGGCATCGCGGCCGGCGGCAAGTACTGCAAGCCGATCATCGTCGACCAGATCGTGGACGCCGACGGCAAGGAGATCGGCGGACAGCCGCAGGAGTGCAACCAGGCGCTCGACCCGGCCATCGCCGCAGCCACCATCCAGGGCATGTCCCAGCTCTGGTCGGGCGGCGGCACCGGTGTCGGCGCCCTGCCCGCCGACGGGCTGCCCGAGATCGGCAAGACCGGCACCACCACCGAGAAGGACCAGATCTGGCTGGTCGGGTCGACCAGCAAGCTGGCGACCGCGGTCTGGATGGGCAACGTCAAGGGCAAGGTCAGCCTGCGGACGGCCTACTCGCCCGCCACCGGCACGACCTACGCCACCGCTCGCGCCGGCTTCTTCCGCGACGTGCAGACGGTCAACAACACCGTCTACGGCGGAGGCGCGTTCCCCACGGCCGATCCCAGCGTCGTCCGCGGCAGCGCCGCCCAGGCCCTCCCCGACCTGAGCGGACAGACCGCCGAGCAGGCGGCCGCCACGCTCCGCGGCATCGGACTGAGCTACGTCGACGGCGGTCAGCAGGAGTCGACCGCCCCCATCGGGACGGTGTCCGCCACGTCGCCCGCCGCCGGCACGCAGGTGTCGTCGGGTACGGCCGTCACGGTCTACACGAGCGTCGGCACGAACGCCGCGGCCGTGCCGAACGTCGTCGGAGCGAACTACGACGACGCCGTCGAGGCCATCGGCGCCGCGGGCTTCGACCGGTCGAAGATCGTGCTGGCCGGCTACACCGTGGGCACCGAAGACAATCAGTGCGAGGTGTCGCTCATGGAGCCGGGCGGAGGGGCCTCCGTCGACAAGGGCGCCTCCATCGCGATCCAGCTCTACGGCAACGCCGAGGGTCGCGACCCGGGCGACTGCACGTGAGCCCACTGAGCGCCGGAAGGACGACGGCCGCGACCGCGATGGTGGGCGCGGCCGTCGGCCTGGGCGCATTCGCCTGGGGTTCGCTCGTCGAACGCAACCGCTTCACGGTGCGGCACGAGGTGCTGCCGATCCTCGAGTCGGGCTCGCGCAGCCTGACGATCCTCCACCTGAGCGATCTGCATCTGGCTCCCTGGCAGACCGAGAAGCAGGAATGGATCCGCGGGCTCTCGGTCTACGAGCCCGATCTCGTCGTCAACACGGGCGACAACATGGGGCATGTCGATGCTCATGATGCGCTGGAGTACACCCTCGAGCCGTTCCGCGACACGGCCGGCGTGTTCGTCCACGGCTCGAACGACTACTACGGCCCGACGCCGAAGAACCCGTTGGCGTACTTCGGCGGCCCGAGCAAGGCGCACCGGACGCCGACCGCCCTCGACATCGGCCGCATGGAGTCGTTCTTCGCCGGTCTCGGCTGGCTCGACCTGAACAACACCGCACGGGCCATCGAGATCCGCGGCTCGCGACTCGAGCTGTTCGGGGTGAACGACGCGCACCGCGGCTGGGACCGCCTCGACCGCCTCCCCGGTGCCCTCGACGACCTCCGCGAGAACGTCGGCTGGCAGGACGACCGCGGTGGCCCCGACCCCATCAGCATCGCTCTCACCCACGCGCCGTACCAGCGGGTCCTGAACTCGTTCGTGACGAACGGCGCCGACGTCGTGTTCGGCGGGCACACGCACGGCGGGCAGGTCCGCGTGCCGGGCTACGGCGCCCTGGTGACCAACTGCGACATCCCCCGCAGCAAGGTCAGCGGCCTCAGCACCTGGAGTCATGCCCGCAGGACGGCGCACCTCGAGATCTCCGCCGGTCTCGGCACCTCCATCTACGCGCCCGTCCGGTTCGACTGCCGCCCCGAGGCCGTCGTGCTCACGCTCACCGCCTGAGACCACGTCGAGCCGGTCGAGCCGGTCACGGACGACCCCATTCGTTTGCTAACATGATCAGGTTGCACCGGCAGCAGAGCATCGCAGCCGGCCACATCGGGGTGTGGCGCAGCTTGGTAGCGCGCCTCGTTCGGGACGAGGAGGTCGTGGGTTCGAATCCCGCTACCCCGACACCAGAGAATGGCCCCGCCTTCGGGCGGGGCCATTCTCGTCTCACGTCCCGTCCGCCCGTGGGCGAGCCCGCCCTCGAGGCCCGACCGGCCCCTGCGCCCGTCAGCGGCGATCTGCGGCGTCCGGGTCAGGTGAGACGGCCGCCGCTCTCGGCGAGGTAGCACGCCCCGCACAGCGACTCGTAGGTGACCTCATGGCCGTCGATGGCGACCTGGTCGCCGTCGAAGACGAAGCGGCCGTCGATGGTCCGAGCGTTGAACACGGCCTTGCGCCCGCACCGGCAGATCGTCTTGAGCTCCTCCAGCGAGTGCGCCACCTCGAGCAGACGCCGGCTGCCGGGGAACGCCATCGTCCGGAAGTCCGTCCGGATGCCGTAGGCGAGGACGGGCACCCCCTCGAGGATCGCGATGCGCAGCAGGTCGTCGACCTGGCGCGGCTCCAGGAACTGGACCTCGTCGACGAGCAGGCAGGCGATGTCGCTGCCCGTCGCCGCGCGGACGCGCGCCCGCTCGGCGCAGAACACCTCGAGCACGTCGTCGCCGGGAGCGAAGGCGACGTCGGCGGTGCGGGTGACGCCGAGCCGCGAGACGATCTGGTCATCGCCCTTGGTGTCTACGCGGGGCTTGGCGAGGACGACCCGCTGCCCGCGCTCCTCGTAGTTGTAGGCGGCCTGCAGCAGAGCCGTGCTCTTGCCGCTGTTCATCGCGCCGTAGCGGAAGTAGAGCTTCGCCACTACTGCAGGTAACCGTCTTCGGCGGCCCGTCGGATCAGCTCGGACTTCTTGCTCGCCGGGCGATTCGCCTTGGCGTACTTCTCGCGGACCCGCCGGAGGTAGGTCTTGGCCGTCTCGTACTGCACGTTCATCTGCTGCGCCACCTCGTTGGTGCTGAAGCCGGAGACGTAGAGGCGGAACGCCTCGGACTCGCCCGCGCTCAGCTTCGGGCGGCTCTGGTTCGTCGCCCCGACGGGGAGGGGGCGCCAGTCCCGCTGCGGCGAGGCGTCGCGTGCGACGCCCATGACCTGACGAGCGGCGTCCATGACCTCGCGCATGGGCAGCGACTTCGACAGGAACGCCGAGGCTCCCGCCTCGAGCGCCCGCTCGCGGGATTCGCGCGTATCGAGGCTCGACAGCACGATGACCTTCGCGCCTGCGGCGCGGCAGGTCCGCACACGGGCCTCGATCGACACGGGCTCCTTCAACTGGAAGTCGAGGAACACCAGATCCGTGGGGAAGTTGTCGCTGTGGACCAGCTGCAGCCACGTGTGCGCCGTGAGCACGAGGTCGAAGTCGAAGGCGTTGACGTTGATCCAGCTCGAGAGGCTGTCGAGCAGCACCTCGTGGTCGTCGAGGATGGCCAGTCGCACCCGACGCGTCGAGGGATCGTCGCCGGCCGGCCCCACGGTGCTCCACGACGGGGCCGCCGCGGGTCGCGAGAAGCCGGGACGGTGCGACGAGCGGTCGCTCGACTCAGTGCTGGTCATAAGAAAACCTTAGTGTCAGGTGAGGAGGGGTCACGTCGACGACGAGGTCGTCGTAGACCACCCGCAGGACGGCGAAGTAGGGTGCGAGCCGGTGTCGGATCGTGAGGTCGGATGCGCGGGTGGCGACGGTCAGTCGGACGTCGACCCGCGCCTCCTCGGCTCGGAGGACGAGACGGATGTCGGAGGCGTCGACGACCCCCGTGTCGGCGAACGCCACGATCAGCGCCCGCAGGGCCGTGCGGTGGTCGTCGGCCATCTCGCCGGCGATGTGCGCCGGGTCGTCCACCGTGCCGCGGACGGCGACGGACGACGCCGTGAGCAGGTGCTCGAGCCAGCTGCGGTCGGCCTCGGCCACCATGGTGCCTCGCAGGGTCTCGGCGATGGTCCGGGCCCTCGCGCCGTCGTCGGCCGTCACCTCGCCGGACTCGATCAGGCGGGTGAAGAACGGCACGACGTCGCGGTTGAGGATCGTCACGCGGTCCTGCTGGACCGACCTCGCGATGCTGGCCCGGAGCCCGTCGGTGCTCTCGCGCCGATACGTCACCGCCCGTTCGACCCAGCGGTCGACCAGGGCGACGAACGTGCTGGAGAAGGTCGCCCCCGCCAGCGACAGGGCGAGGACGGGCGTGACGGCGACGACGACGTAGAGCCCGGTGGGGAGTCCGGCGGCGAACGACGGTCCCTCGGCGGCGATCACGCCGCCCACGACGACCGCGAGGGCGACGCCGACGATCGCGATCTCGCGACCGGGGCGGTAGGGAGCCAGCCCGAGCACGAGCACGCCGATCGCGACGGGGACCCAGTCGTCGCGCACCAGCGCGTTGTGGCCCGCGGTCGACGCACCCGAGAGCACGGCCGATCCGGCGAGGAGCACCGTCATGATGACCACGTACCTCCGGCGGAAGGGGGCGCGGGAGGGGCGGGAGACCACGACGAGGATGACTCCGGCCGCCATCAGCGCCGCCAGGGCGCCGACGGCCACCGGCCAGGACACGACGTCGTCACGGGAGACGGTCGTGAGGACGACGGCGTAGACGCCGGCCGCGACGCTCGCGAGCAGCGTCAGAGGACCGGCGCTCAGCGCACCCAGCGGATCGACCTGCTGAGGCGTGCGCTCACGGCGCCTCACGCCGCTCCCTCGACGCGGACGGGCCCCGTGCCGAGATCGCGTCCGGTGACATCTCGCGGCGCAGGAGGCTCCGGGGTCGCGTCGACCGCGACGCGGATGACGACGCTCGTGCCGCTGCCCGGCGACGACCAGATCTGCACGGAGCCGCCGACGCGCTCCATACGGGCCTGCACGGAGTTCTTGAGCCCCAGCCGGTCGGCCCCGGTCGTCTGCGGATCGAACCCGACCCCGTCGTCGATGACCATGACCGACACGTCGCCGCCGTCGCCGTAGACGACCACCTCGGCCCGCGTGGTGCCGCTGTGCCGCTCGACGTTGACGAGGCACTGCGCCACGGCGAGACCGAGGGCCTGCTCCTGATCGGGACGGAGGCGGGCCACGGCGCTCACGTCGCCGGTCACGCCGACCTCGAGGCCCGAATCGCGCGCCGACTCCACCGCGACGGCGAGCTCGCTGCGGTGCCAGTCGCGAGCGCTACCCTCGGCGGCGCGTCCGGCCAGCCACTCGCGGCCGACGAGGGTCTCGAGATCCCGTGACATGGCGCTCGCCACCCGCGGATCGAGAGGCCCGGGTGCGCTGGTGGCGACGGCGGCCAGGTGGCTGAGGACGGTGTCGTGCAGCAGGGCGGCCGCCTGCTGCTCGATGTCGTGACGGATGCCCTGCATCTGCTGGTCGAGCGCGGCGCGGTGGAGGCTCGGCTGGGCCCGGCGGGCACGATCGCGGGCCACGATGCCCCAGCCGACCGTGACAACGACCAGGACGTACGCCATTCCGGTGGCCACGTCGAACCGGGACGCCTGGCCGGTCTGCCAGGTCGCCGCCTGGGTGCCCACCTCGCCGAGGACGAACGCGATGGTCGCCCACAGAAGGCCCAGTCGCGGCTGCCGCCCACTGCCGCCGACCATGATCAGCGCGATCTTCGGCAGCGACAGCGAGAACGCGTCGGACGACTGCACGGCCGGCACCTGCGCGAGGAGCGTGATGGCGTACCAGTACGTCCCGGCCGAGCCGATCGCGAGATAGGCGGCGATGGACGTCGCCGTGCGTCGCCTCTCGACGACGACGATGAGGGCGATCATGGTCGCCACGGCCGCGAGGGCGGGCCAGAGGATGTACCCGGGGCGGGTCGCCTGATTGATGAGCAGCACCAGGGACGCGCTGCCCAGCATGACGCAGGCGATGACGTGACAGGCTCGCGCGACGGCACGGCCGGTGCTCTGCGGAGCCAGGTGAGCCGGGAGGCCGAGAAGCATGCGGCCTCTTTCTCGTCGATGGGCGGGCAGATAGAAGTATGCCTGAACATGGACTTTCGGTGTACCCCGTTATCGGGGGGATGAGCCGGGAACGGCCTTCCACCCGGCGCTTTTGTGCCCCGATCGACCTCTGGACGCGCTCGAGGGTCGTCAGAAGAGCCGAGGATGCGCGGTGCGCGAACCACCCGGGAGCTCGGCCGACAGCAGGGCCCGGCCCGCGACGCCCTCCGCGCGGTCGCCCAGCGCGTCGTGCACGCGCGATCGGGTCGATCCCGTCGCCGGATCGGCGCGACCCCGCTCGAGGCCGTACTCGGCCAGCAGGGGCCGCAGGCGCGCCGCCAGCCACTTGCGATAACCCGTGGGCGCGTAGGTGCCGCGGGCGTAGAGATCGGCGTATCGCTCGACCACGTCCGGTCGCTCGCGACCCAGCCAGGCGAAGAACCACTCTTTGACGCCCGGCTTGAGGTGGAGCGCGCTGTACATGACGCTGGTCGCCCCCGAGTCGCGGACCGCCGCCAGGGCCGTTCGGAGATGGTCGACGCCGTCGGTCAGATACGGCAGGACCGGCATCATGAAGACGGAGACGTCGAGACCGAGGTCGCGAGCCGCTCGGACGGTCGCCAGGCGCGCCGCGGTGGTCGGGGTGCCCGGCTCGAGGGACTGCTGCAGCTCGTCGTCGTAGACGGCGATGGACATGGCGATGTCGACCGGTACATGCTGGGCGGCCTCGGCCAGGAGCGGCAGGTCACGACGGAGGAGCGTGCCCTTGGTCAGGATGCTGAACGGAGTCCCCGAGTCGGCCAGGGCCGCGATGATGCCCGGCATGAGCCGGTAGCGACCCTCGGCCCGCTGATACGGGTCGGTGTTCGTGCCGAGGGCGACCGGCGCGTTCTGCCACGACGGCCGGCGCAGCTCACGGGAGAGGACCTCGGCGACGTTGACCTTGACGACGATTTGGCGATCGAAGTCGTCACCGCCGTCGAGATCGAGGTACTCGTGGGTAGAGCGGGCGAAGCAGTAGACGCAGGCGTGGCTGCAGCCGCGGTACGGATTGATCGTCCAGCCGAAGGGGAGCGCCGAATCGCCGCCCGGCACGCGATTCAACGCGCTCTTGGCGAGGATCTCGTGGAAGGTGACGCCGGCGAACTCCGGCGTCGTGACCGACCGCACCACCGAGGAGAGTTTCGCCAACGGAGGGAGCGCGGCGTCGCTCTCGACGTCGACTCCCTGCCCGCTCCACCGCATGCCTCATTCGAACACATGTTCGATGCCGAGTCAAATGAGCCCGGAACGCGGAGCGGTCAGGAGCGGATGCCCAACGCCTCCGCGGTCGCGCCCAGGGTCGCCGCGGCCCGGGCCTCGTCCGCCGCGAGGGGCGAGCCGTAGCTCGGGATCATGCGTCGGAGGGTGGGCTCCCAGTCGGTCATCCGCGAGGGGAAGCATCGACCCAGCACGTCGAGCATGATCGGCACGGCCGTCGACGCCCCGGGCGACGCGCCGAGGAGGCCGGCGATGGAGCCGTCGGCGGCGGAGACGACCTCGGTGCCGAACTGCAGCACGCCGCCCTTCTTCGCATCCTTCTTGATCACCTGGACCCGCTGCCCCGCCGTGATCCGGTACCAGTCCTTCGGGTCGGCGTCGGGGACGAACTCTCGCAGCGCCTCGAACTTCGTCGCCTTGCTGGCCGCCAGCTGGCCCACGAGGTACTTCACCAACGAGAGGTTGGCCAGGCCGGCACGGATCATCGGGTAGAGGTTGTGCGGCCTGATCGACGCGAAGAGGTCGAACCACGAACCGCTCTTGAGGAACTTCGGACTGAACCCCGCATAGGGTCCGAACATGAGACTGGCCCGCCCGTCGACGACGCGGGTGTCGAGGTGCGGGACCGACATCGGCGGCGAGCCCACGGCCGCCTTGCCGTAGACCTTCGCCTGATGGCGGGCCACGATGGCCGGGTCGTCGGTGCGGAGGAACTCCCCGCTGACGGGGAACCCGCCGAAACCCTCGATCTCTCGGATCCCCGACTTCTGCAGGAGGTTCAGGGCTCCCCCGCCGGCCCCGACGAACACGAACGAGGCCTCGATCTCGACGGGTGCGCCGCCGGAGGGTCGCGCGGAGATGATCCATCCACCGCCCGGTCGGCGCGTGAGACCGGTGACCCGGTGACCGAGACTCAGCTCGGCGCCGCCGGCGGTGAGGTCGTCCATGAGGAGGCGCGTGAGACTCCCGAAGTCGACGTCCGTTCCGGCGGCGATGCGCGTCGCGGCGATCGGCTGCCCGAGAGGCCGCTGGGACGTCAGGAGGGGCGCCCACTCGGCGATCCTCTCGCGGTCGGTGCTGAACTCGAGACCCTGGAAGAGCGGGTGCCCGCGGAGGGCCTCGAACCGCTTGCGGAGGTACTCGACGTTCGCGTCGCCCCAGACGAAGCTCATGTGCGGACTGGAGTTGATGAAGGCGGAGGGCTCCGGAAGGGAGCCCTCGGCGACGAGGAACGACCAGAACTGCCGCGAGACCTGGAACTGCTCGTTGACCTTGACGGCGCTGCTCGTGTCGATCGTGCCGTCGGCCCGCTCGGGCGTGTAGTTCAGCTCGCAGAGTGCCGAATGACCCGTGCCGGCGTTGTTCCAGGGGTTGCTCGACTCGAGCGCCACGTCGTCCAGCGCCTCGAGGATCCGGATGGTCCAGTCGGGTTCGAGCTGCTTGATCATGGCGCCCAGCGTGGCGCTCATGACGCCACCGCCGATGAGGGCCACGTCGACGGGCTTCTTCGCATCGTTCACGAGCGCCAGTCTAAGCCCCGGCCCTCGTCGGGCCGCCGGAGCCCTCGGCGGGGTGTCTCGATGTCGAGACAGCCCGCCGGGAGCCGGGATGCACGTCAGGCGCTGAGCGAGGCCGCTCGGTCGGCGGCGACGATCTCGGCGATCTGCACGGCGTTCAGCGCCGCTCCCTTGCGGAGGTTGTCGTTGCTGATGAAGAGGGCCAGCCCGCGGTTGCCGGGCACGCCCTCGTCCTGGCGGATGCGCCCGACGTAGCTCGGGTCCGAGCCGGCGGCCTGGAGCGGGGTGGGGACGTCGGTCAGCACGACGCCGGGGGCGTCGGCCAGCAGCTCCTTCGCCCGGGCGGCGGTCAGCTCGGTCGAGAACTCGGCGTTGATCGACAGCGAGTGACCCGTCAGGACGGGGACCCGGACGCACGTGCCGCTGACGAGCAGCTCGGGGCGCTCGAGGATCTTGCGGCTCTCGTTGCGCAGCTTCTTCTCTTCGTCGGTCTCGTCGAGACCGTCGTCGACGAGGGAGCCGGCCAGCGGGATGACGTCGAACGCGATGGGTCGCACGTACACCTGCGGGTCGGGCATCGTCACGGCGGATCCGTCGTGCACGAGCGCCTCGGCACCCTGCTCGAGGGCGGCCTTCGTCTGACCGATGAGCTCGTCCGCGCCCTTGAGCCCGCTGCCCGAGACCGCCTGGTAGGTGCTGACGATCAGTCGCTCGAGACCGGCCTCGGTGTCGAGGACCTTGAGCACCGGCATCGCGGCCATCGTGGTGCAGTTCGGGTTCGCGACGATGCCCTTGACGGCCTCGCCGATCGCGTGCGGGTTGACCTCGCTCACGACGAGGGGCACCTCGGGGTCCATCCGCCAGGCGCTCGAGTTGTCGATGACGAGGGCGCCGGCCGCGGCGAAGCGGGGAGCGTGGGCCCGCGAGCCGGTGGCGCCGGCCGAGAAGAGCGCGATGTCGAGTCCCGTCGGATCGGCGGTCTCGATGTCCTCGACGACGATGTCGGCGCCGCGGAACGGCAGAGTGGTGCCGGCCGAGCGGGCCGTCGCGAAGAAGCGGATCTCCGAGAGCGGGAAGTCCCGCTCGTCGAGGAGCCGCCTCATGACCTTGCCGACCTGACCGGTCGCGCCGACCACGCCGACGCGCAGACCTTCAGCCATCGTTGTCTCCTGGGGTGTCTCGGTGGTGCCGTGGGAAGGGGATCAGGAGGTGCGGTGCGGGCCGCGCCGCGCCTCCTCGGTCATCGACGGGTCGTGTCAGCGGCCGGTGCCGGCGTGGACGACGGCCTCGACGTCGCCGTCGAGCCCGAACGCCGTGTGGACCACGCGGAGCGCGTCGTTGAGGGTGTCGGCCCGGGTGACGACCGAGATGCGGATCTCGCTGGTGGAGATCATCTCGATGTTGATGCCGGCCTCGAACAGCGCGGTGAACAGCTGCGCGGAGACCCCGGCGTTGGTGCGCATGCCGGCGCCGACCAGGGCGAGCTTGCCGATCTGGTCGTCGTACTGCAGCGACTCGAAGCCGCTCTCGGCGCGCTCGGACTCGAGGGCCTGCAGCACGACGGCGCCCTCCGACTTCGGAAGCGTGAACGAGATGTCGGTGCGACTGGTGGACGCGGCCGAGATGTTCTGGACGATCATGTCGATGTTCGCCCCGGTCTTCGCGACCGTCCGGAAGATCTGAGCGGCCTTGCCGGGCACGTCGGGGACGCCGACGACGGTGATCTTGCCCTCGCTGAGGTCACCGGCGACACCGCTGATGATGGGCTCTTCCACGTTCTCTCCCTCTTTCGGGTTGACGACCAGGGTTCCCTCGTTGTTGTTGAACGACGAGCGGACGTGCAGGGTGACGCCGTGACGTCTCGCGTACTCGACGGCGCGGATGTAGAGCACCTTCGACCCCGCGGCCGCCAGCTCGAGCATCTCCTCGCTGGTGACGCGGTCGAGCTTGCGGGCCTTGGGCACGACGCGGGGGTCGGCGGTGAAGATGCCGTCGACGTCGGTGTAGATCTCGCAGACGTCGGCGTCGAGGGCGGCGGCGAGGGCCACCGCGGTGGTGTCGGAGCCGCCGCGGCCGAGGGTGGTGATGTCGCCGGTGCTGCGGTTGAAGCCCTGGAAGCCCGCGACGATGGCGACGTAGCCGGCGTCGAGGGCGTCGCGGATGCGCTTCGGCGTGACGTCGACGATGCGCGCCTTGCCGTGCTGGGCGTCGGTGATCATGCCCGCCTGGCTGCCGGTGTACGACCGCGCCTCGACGCCCAGGCTGCGGATCGCCATCGCGAGCAGCGCCATGCTGATGCGCTCACCGGCGGTGAGGAGCATGTCGAGCTCGCGTCCGCCGGGGATGGGCGCGACCTCGCTGGCGAGGTCGAGCAGCTCGTCGGTCGTGTCGCCCATGGCGCTGACCGCGACGACGACGTCGTTCCCCGCCTTGCGGGTCTCGACGATCCGTTTCGCGACGCGCTTGATGCTCTCGGCGTCGGCGACGGACGACCCGCCGAATTTCTGCACGATCAAGCTCACGGTGACTCCAGGAGAGGGGGACGGCGGTCGGATCGACGACGCGCCTGCGTCCGCCGATTCTATTCGGTGCCGGACGCGTGTGACGCACCGCTGCAGCGGCGCCCTGGCGGGACGGGCGGCGCCTCCTCCGCTCCCCTACGGTGGTCACATGCCCGAAGCCACCGAAGACGCCCGACGCACGACGAGCCGCCTGCAGAACAGCCGCGCCCTGACGACCCTCGCGCGGGTCGGGTTCGGCATGAACGGCGTGCTGCACATCCTGATCGGGGTCATCGCCCTGCGGGTCGCCTTCGGCGGCGGCGGCGAGGCCGACCAGGGAGGCGCGCTCGGGGAGCTCGCGTCGCGTCCCGGCGGTCAGGCGCTGCTGTGGGTCATCGTCGTGGGGCTGTGGGCGCTCGGCGTGTTCCAGATCCTCGAGGCGGCGCTCGTGCGCGGGTCCGACAAGGAGGACTGGGCGGAGCGGGTCAAGGAGGGCGGCAAGGGGGTCGCCTACCTGGCGGTGGGCTTCACCGCCTTCACCTTCGCTCGCGGCGGGTCGAGCGACAGCTCGGATCAGACGGAGTCGCTGAGCGCGCGTCTGCTGGCGACGCCGGGCGGTGTGGTGCTGCTCGTGGTGCTCGCTCTCGCGATC
The DNA here is from genome assembly GCF_001422285.1 of Frigoribacterium sp. Leaf263. GTDB lineage: Bacteria > Actinomycetota > Actinomycetes > Actinomycetales > Microbacteriaceae > Frigoribacterium. The sequence continues at coordinate 144,115 of NZ_LMMO01000003.1, read as the reverse complement.
GTTGCGATCGGCGGCTACTTCGTGGTCAAGGGCGCTCGCCAGAGGTTCCGAGAGGATCTCGTCGTGCCGTCGGGCAGCGCCGGACGCGTGACGGTCGCCTTCGGGGTCGTGGGCTACGTCGCGAAGGGGATCGCCCTGATCGTCGTGGGCGTCCTGTTCGGGGTCGCGGCGGTGCAGGCCGATCCGGACGAGGCGTCCGGTCTCGACGGGGCCTTGAAGGCCCTGGCCGAGCTGCCCTTCGGCACGGCGGTCTTGACCGCGGTGGCCGTCGGCCTGATCGCGTTCGGTCTCTACAGCTTCGTCCGGGCGCGCCGCGCGCGACTCTGACGGTCTCTATTCGGAGACGAGTCGGCGACCCTCGAAGGCCCGGCCGAGGGTGACCTCGTCGGCGTATTCGAGATCGCCGCCGACGGGCAGCCCGGAGGCGAGACGGGTGACCCGCAGCCCGAACGGAGCGAGCATGCGCGACAGGTAGGTCGCGGTGGCTTCGCCTTCGAGGTTGGGGTCGGTCGCGATGATGACCTCCTGCACGGTGTCGTCGGCCAGACGCTGCACGAGCTGTCGGATGCGCAGGTCGTCGGGGCCGATGCCGTCGATGGGGCTGATCGCCCCACCCAGCACGTGGTACAGGCCGCGGAACTCGCGGGTGCGCTCGATCGCCTGCACGTCTTTGGCTTCTTCGACGACGCAGATGGTGGCCGGTGACCGGCGCGGGTCGCGGCAGATGGCGCAGGTGTCCTGTTCGGTGACGTTGCCGCAGATCTCGCAGAAGCGGACCTTGGTCTTGACGTCGACGAGCAGCTCGGAGAGACGTGTGGTGTCGAAGTTCTCGCTCTGGAGGATGTGGAACGCGATGCGCTGCGCGGACTTCGGACCGATGCCCGGCAGTCTGCCGAACTCGTCGATCAGCTCTTGGACGATGCCCTCGTACACGACTACTCGCTTCTCTGAGGCGTGACGCGGGGCGCGATCGTCTCTTCTTCGATGAACTGGGCGTTGAGGATCTCGCGGACGACGGCTTCGCCGTAGCGGGAGTTGGCGGGGATGCCCCGGCGCGGGTCGCCCGCGGCGACACGACGGTCGGGAGCCGATACCGAGGCGCCGGACGGGGCCGCGGAACCGGACGGGGCCGCCGCGGGCCGGCTGGAGGCGACGGGCTCGGACGCGGGCGCGGCGTCGAGCGGCGGTGCTCCCCCGTCGGGTTCTTCGGTGATGTGCTCGGGTTCGTCGGGCTCCGGCGGCGCGGCCTGCGGGATCGCCGCGACGTCCCACCCGGTGACGGGCGCGGGGGCTGCGGCGGGCGCGGAGCCCGGAGCAGCTGAGGAGCCGGCTGCCGGCGCGTGCTGACGCGGCCCCGTCGGCGGAACCGGCGCGGTCGTCGGTCGCCGAGCGGGCGCTGGGTCGGCCGGTTCGGGTTCGCGTGCGGCGGCGGTCGACGGGGGCGCGGGCGCCGGGTCGGTGGAGACGGCGGGCGTCGCGGCCGCCGGGGGCGCGTCGACCGCTTCACGGGCGGGGGCGGTCGGTCGGGTCGGAGCGCCCTCGACACGGGCGATGTACTTGACGGTGACGCCCAGCACGCTCTGGATCGCGCGACGGAGGTGCTCGCTGACTCCCTCGCCGGCACCCTGCGGCTTCTTGAAGTTCTCGACGTCGCTGGCGCTCGGGAAGGTGAGGGTGAGGACGTCGTCGGCGTAGGCCTGCACGGTCGCGGTGACGACGACCATCCAGGCGGTGCGTCGGGCCTTCTCGACCACTTCGACGATCTCGGGCCAGCTGTCGCGCATCTGCTGGAGAGTGACCGGCGCCACCGAGGTCGCCCGTTCGTCGGGGTCGGCGGGGACGCCGTCGGTCACGGGGGGCGTCTGGGCCCAGGCGGCGGAGTGGGCGGCCGCCGGAGCCGCGGGCGGTGTGGCGGCGCCCCAGGCCGCGGACGCGGTCGCGGCCACCGCGCCGGGTGCCGACTCGGGTGCTGCCGGGGTGTCGACCGCCGCCGCAGGAGACGACGTCGCGGGAGGCGCGGTGACGGGGACCGCCGGAGCCCGGGTCGGGCTCGGCTCAGCCCGGTTCGGCGTGGACGTGGGCGACGGCGCACCGACGGAGGTCTGCGGGCCGGGGCTCGACGAGACGGCGCCGTCGACGCCCACGCGCCGCTCGAGTCGTTCGACTCGGGCCAGGGCGCCCCGCTCGGTCTCGTCGGCCTCGGGGACGAGCACTCGGGCGATCATCAGCTCGAGGTGGAGCCGAGGCGACGTCGCCCCCGTCATGTCGGTGAGAGCGCGGTTGACGACGTCGGCGGAGCGGGAGAGCTCGGCGGCGCCGAACGAGCGGGCCTGATGCAGCAGCCGATCGAGCTCGTCGGCGGTGATGCCCCGCAGCACGGCCGAGGCCCCCTCGGCGGTCGCCCCGACGACGATGAGGTCGCGGAGTCTCTCGAGGAGGTCTTCGACGAAGCGACGCGGGTCTTGACCGGTCTGCACGACCCGGTCGACCGCGGCGAAGGCGGCGGCGCCGTCGCGCGCGCCGAGCGCCTCGACGACCTCGTCGAGGAGCGAGGCGTGCGTGTAGCCGAGGAGCGCCACGGCACGCTCGTACTCGATACCGCTGTCTTCGCTGCCGGCCATCAGCTGGTCGAGCAGCGACAGGGTGTCTCGGACGGAGCCGCCGCCGGCGCGGACGACGAGGGGCAGGACGCCGGGCGCGGCGTCGACCTGCTCGGTCGCGCTGAGCTGCTGCACGTAGTCGAGCATCTGCGCCGGCGGGACGAGACGGAAGGGATAGTGGTGCGTGCGCGACCGGATCGTGCCGATGACCTTGTCGGGCTCGGTCGTCGCGAAGATGAACTTGACGTGCTCCGGTGGCTCTTCGACGACCTTGAGCAGCGCGTTGAAGCCCTGCGGCGTGACCATGTGGGCCTCATCGAGGATGAAGATCTTGAATCGGTCGCGCGCCGGAGCGAAGATAGCGCGGTCGCGGATGTCGCGGGCGTCGTCGACGCCGTTGTGACTCGCCGCGTCGATCTCGATGACGTCGAGCGATCCGCCGCCGTCGCGGGCGAGTTCGACGCACGAGGGGCAGACGCCGCACGGGGTGTCGGTCGGGCCCTCGGCGCAGTTGAGGCACCGCGCGAGGATCCGCGCCGACGTCGTCTTGCCGCAGCCGCGAGGGCCGCTGAAGAGATAGGCGTGGTTCACGCGGTTCGTGCGGAGGGCCGTCCGCAGAGGATCGGTCACCTGCGTCTGACCGATGAGTTCGGCGAAGTTCTCTGGCCGGTAACGGCGATACAAGGCGGTGACCACGGGACCAGAGTAGTCGGGGCCACCGACAGCGGACGACTCGCGAGAGGGCCCCGTCCGCAGCTGCGGACGGGGCCCTCCTTCGGTGGACGTCGACGGCGCGGGTGGTGAGCCCGCGCCGTCATCGGCTACCGGATCCGACGCATCGTCGTCCCGATCCTGCTGCGGCGACGGGAGGCCAGCAGCATCCCGAGGCCGAGCACGAGGATGCCCAGACCGGAGGCCGCCCAGGGCAGGGCGTCCAGTCCCGTGTAGGCGAGCGTGGGACCGCCGGCGCTGGGGCTTCCGCCCGCTCCGACGACGCCACCCGCGCCTCCATCCGTTCCGACCCCACCGGCCTCGTCAGCCGAGGCGACGACGACGAACTGGGTGGTGTCGTTCTCCGGCAGCACCGTCGAGGACTCGCTGCCGGTCAACTCGACCCGGTGCAGACCCAGCTCGAAGTCGGCGGCGACGGTGAACGTGAACGTGACCGTCCCGTTCTCGTCCGCGATCTGCGCCCCGAGAGGCATCGGCGTCGAACGGATCACGGCGTCGACCTTCTCACCGGGGATGAAGTCGGTGCCGTAGACCGTCTGGACGACTCCGTCACCGCGGACGATGCGCTCGATCTGCACCGTGGAGGTGGTGATCTCCTGGTTGCCGGGGAGCGTGTCGGGCGTGGTGCCCGCCGTGTCGCTCGCCGAGGTGTCGGTGCCGGCGGTGTCGGTGGCGGTCACGTCGGTGGCGGTCACATCCGTGGCCGTCACGTCCGTGGCCGTCACGTCGGTGGCGGTCGCGTCAGTCGCGGTCACGTCCGTGGCCGTCACATCGGTGGCAGTCACGTCAGTGGCGGTGACATCCGTGCCGGTCACATCGGTGGCCGCGGTCACATCCGTGCCCGTCACATCGGTGCCCGTCACGTCAGTGCCCGTCACGTCAGTGCCCGTCACGTCCGTTCCCGTCACGTCAGTGCCCGTCACGTCCGTTCCCGTCACGTCCGTTCCCGCCACGTCAGTGCCCGTCACGTCCGTTCCCGCCACGTCAGTGCCGGTCACGTCGGTGCCGGTGACATCGGTTGCGGCGGTGACATCCGTGCCAGTCACGTCAGTGCCAGTCACGTCAGTGCCAGTCACGTCAGTGCCGGTCACGTCGGTGCCGGTGACATCGGTGGCTGCGGTGACATCCGTGCCAGTCACGTCAGTGCCAGTCACGTCGGTGCCAGTCACGTCGGTGCCCGTCACGTCGGTGGCGGCGGTCACGTCAGTGCCGGTCACGTCGGTGCCGGTGACATCGGTGGCTGCGGTGACATCCGTGCCAATCACGTCGGTGCCAGTCACGTCGGCGCCCGTCACGTCGGTGGCGGCGGTCACGTCCGTGCCGGTCACGTCAGTACCCGTCACGTCAGTGGCGGCAGTCACGTCAGTGCCCGTCACGTCGGTGGCGGCAGTCACGTCGGTGCCGGTGACATCGGTGGCTGCGGTGACATCCGTGCCAGTCACGTCGGTGCCAGTCACGTCGGTGGCGGCGGTCACGTCAGTTCCCGTYACGTCCGTTCCCGTCACGTCAGTGCCCGTCACGTCGGTGCCGGTGACATCGGTGGCTGCGGTGACATCCGTGCCAGTCACGTCGGTGCCAGTCACGTCGGTGGCGGCGGTCACGTCCGTGCCCGTCACGTCCGTTCCCGTCATGTCAGTGCCGGTCACGTCGGTGCCGGTGACATCGGTGTGCCCGTCACGTCCGTTCCCGTCATGTCAGTGCCGGTCACGTCGGTGCCGGTGACATCGGTSGCTGCGGTGACATCCGTGCCAGTCACGTCGGTGCCAGTCACGTCGGTGCCAGTCACGTCGGTGGCGGCGGTCACGTCCGTGCCAGTCACGTCGGTGCCAGTCACGTCGGTGGCGGCGGTCACGTCCGTGCCCGTCACGTCGGTGGCGGCAGTCACGTCAGTGCCCGTCACGTCCGTGCCCGTCACGTCGGTGCCGGTGACATCGGTGGCTGCGGTGACATCCGTGCCGGTCACGTCAGTACCCGTCACGTCAGTCGCGGCAGTCACGTCAATGCCCGTCACGTCGGTGCCGGTGACATCGGTGGCTGCGGTGACATCCGTGCCAGTCACGTCAGTGCCGGTCACATCGGTGGCTGCGGTGACATCAGTGCCCGTCACGTCGGTGCCAGTCACGTCAGTCGCGGCAGTCACATCAGTGCCCGTCACGTCCGTCGCGGCAGTCACGTCCGTGGCGGCGGTCACGTCCGTGCCAGTCACGTCAGTGCCGGTCACATCGGTGGCTGCGGTGACATCCGTGCCCGTCACGTCCGTCGCTGCGGTGACATCCGTACCCGTGACGTCAGTGGCGCCCGTCACGTCGGTGGCTGCGGTCACGTCCGTGCCCGTCACGTCGGTGGCTGCGGTCACGTCGGTGCCGGTCACGTCGGTGCCCGTGACGTCGCTGCCGCCGTCATCGGCCCGGACCAGGAGGGTGACCGAGTCGCCGGGCGCGAAGGGCGAGCCGCCGATCGACTGCTCGGCCGTGATCAGGTAGTCGCCGATCCCGACGTCGGCGACCGTGGTCGTCCACTCCCCGTCCTCGGCCGAAGCCGGGATCTCGCGGGCCGGCAGATCGCCGAACGTCACCCGCACGGTCGCGCCGGGCTCGGCCGATCCGCTGACGATGACGTCGGTCGTGTCGGTCGACGTCGGAACGACGACCGGTGTCGCCCCGTCGGGCGTCTCGATGACGACCGGATCGGTCAGACGCACGTCGATGAGGATCGTGACGGGAGCGGAGGGCTCTCCCCCGCCGGCCGGAGTCTGAGTCGCGCTCACCGTCTGGCCGAGACCCACGACGACGTCGTCGACGGGAACGGACCAGACGCCGTCCTCGTCCGCCGTCGTCTGAGCGATCGCGTCGCCGATCGTGACGTCGATCACGGCGCCGGGTGCAGCGAGACCGCCCACCGTCACCGTCGTCGTCGTCGCCGGGGCGAAGACGAGGAAATCGTCGCCGTCACCGGGAGCGTTGATCGTGAGGGCGTCGAGAGCCTGGGCGTTGACCGTGGAGCTCGCCAGGTCGATCACCGCACCCGACTGTCCGACCGTGCCGGGCAGCAGCGCGAGTCGCAGTGCCCGCACGGTCGAGGCGCCGGTGTCGGTTCCGTTCGGGTCGCGGAAGCCGGGTCCCGTCTGCGAGTTGACCCGCACGGAGACGATGCCGTTCACGACGTCGAGCAGCGGGCTGAGGACATCGCCGACCGCTCCGGTGAGCGACCCCAGGTCCGATGCGACGGCCGCGAGGGCTTCGCCGCCGATGACCGGCTCGAGCACCGGACGCGTGACCGAGGGGACGGTGCTCTCGACGACCGTCTCGACAGCGCCCCGCAACCCGTCGAGGATGCCTCGGACAGGCGACAGGAGCAACTCGACCGCGGGGTTCGCGTTCGGCAGGGGCGTGACGACCGCCGTCGCCTCGGGCGCCACCTGGCTGGTGCCCGCGAGGGCGCCGAGGGTGGTGTCGAGCGTGACGACGACGGTGGCGACGTCTGCCGTCACGGTGGGCCCCGTGATGGGGACGGAGACCGTCACCGCGGGCGTGGTCGTCACGACGACCGTCGCCTCGGTCGTGTCGAGGGCTCCGGTGATCGCGGTGTCCAGCGCCTCGGGCAGCGTCGTCTCGAAGATGCCGTCGAGGGCCGTCTGGAGCTCGCCGGCGACCAATTCGCCCGACAGCAGCTCGGTGTCGGGCCCGAGGCCGTTGAGCGTCTGCAGCTCGGCGACGTCGACGATGACATCACCGGTCGAGAGGTCGATCGACACCGGACCGTTGGTCAGCGGTGCTCCCAGCACCGGGGCCGTGGCCGTCGCGAGATCGACGTCGGCGGTGACGCTGGCCGTCGTGTTCCGCAGCGTCACGACGCCGAGGGGGGCCAGCGTGGTCTGCAACGGCGTCAGCACGGCTCCCTGCACGATCGCCGGCAGACTGCCGGTCGCCGTGTCGAGGTCGGAGTCGAGCGAGGTGATCGTCTCGGTCAGATCGGCGCTGAGGGCGGCGACGGCCGGGCTGTGCAGCGTGAGGCGCGCACCGTCGACCTGGTACTCGCTGGCGACGCTGTAGCCGTCGGCCGTCCGGGTGGCCGTCGCGCTCGACGAGAGCGCACCGAGCTCGAGCGACAGCTCGTCCGCGAGCCCCGACAGCTGCGCCTCCGAGAGGAACCGCGTGAGATCGAGCGAGGCCTGCTGCGCCGGCGACCCGTCGCCGACCCGGATGGCGCCGCTCTCGGTGATGAGACCCGAGGCGGCCGTGCTGCCCGTCGGGGTGGCCGCGCCGTACTGCGACGTGGCTCCGAGCTCGAGGAGCGGGTTGGCGCCGAAGAGCTCGACGTCGCCCGTCAACCTGAGGGCCTGCAGCGCGGTGAGGTCGAGGGGGTTCTCGACCGGCTCGGTCGCCGTCCCCGAGTAGGCCGAGTAGGCGCCCTTCAGGTCGGCGAGCGTGTCGACGTCGACGATGCCGCTGCCGCTGAGGAACAGCCCCTCCGCCTCGGTGACGTCCGGCGGAGCCGCCTGGGCGGGGACGACGGTCGCCGTGGCGACGAGCGTCCCCACGGCCAGGGCCGCCCCCCAGATTCCGATCGACCCCACGGGGCCGCGTCGCTTGATTCGTTGCACGGGTGCCTCTTCCTGGCGGGCGCGAGCCCGCCGCCTGATCCGACTCCCCCGGTGGTTGGCCGGGGGTGTGCTGTGGTGCTGTGTCTCGTCGTGCCGTCGCTCCGCTAGGTGATCGCGGGCGACGTCCGATCGCTCGGCGCGCCTTCGGGCAGCTCGCCGATCCCTCCCCTCGAACTCGAGAGACGGGCCCGCACGACGCCGACGCGGGCGGCGACGAAGGCCGCGGCGCGCTGGAAGGTGACCGTGCGGATGAAGATCATGTCGGCCGCGAGCATCGCGAGCGAGAAGAGCGGCAGCCCCATGAAGAGACCGATGCCGATGTGCATGGCGCTCACTCCGAGCAGTCCGACGACGCGGGTCCATCGGCGGAGGAGGAGGAACGGGAAGAACAGCTGCACGGCGACGGCGAACCACGTGGCGAACGCCACCAGCACGCCGTTGGCGGTCAGCAGACCGCTGAGAGCCGGCCACGGCGCGAAGCGGTCCACGTGCAGCGGGTAGTAGATCGCCGTCCCGTCGCGCCAGAGCTCGCCCTGCACCTTCGACAGACCCGCGATGACGTACACGACGAACAGCTGCCCCGCGACGGCCACCAGGGCCGCGTTGTGCAGCAGGGTCGGCACCCAGCCCGCCTCGGCGCGCACCCGGGCGATCAGACGCGATCGGGACCCGACGGCCTTGTGGCCCCGCGCCTCCCGACGTCCCCTCCGACGGGCGTCGAGCGACCAGACCCGCGACAGGTCGGCGAAGCAGAAGTAGAAGAGGAACAGCCGGACCGCGTTGTCGGTCTGATCGACCGCGATCGGGTTCGACGCGGTGAGGCTGGCGTACAGCCAGAGCGTGACGACGGCTGCGATCCGCCCGTGCCAGCCGACGAGGAGCGCCAGGGCCGACACCCCCAACGCGACGTAGCCGAACCAGAACGCCGGGCCGCCGGCCTGGGCCGCGGCGAACACCACGAACGGGAACCCCCAGTCCGACGATCGGCTCAGCGAGGCGGACCAGTCGGAGGCTCCGCCCCAGGTGTACGACGCCGTGCTGGCGTTGGCCAGCACGAAGAGCAGGATGCCGAGCCCGGTGATGATCCGGGCCGCGGCGACCCCGTACAAGGCCTTCTCACCGTCGAGGAACCACCAGTCGAGCCGGCCGACGAGCCGCACCCAGGAGGCGCGGGTCGCCTCCCCGACGGCGCTCACGAGCGTCCTCCGCGCCCGTACAGCACGTCGACGGCACCCTGGTCGAGGGTCGAATCGGGCAGCGGCGAGCGCCACCCCGTCGTCACGAATCGGAACTCGGGGTTCGGAGCCGGATCGGCCCTCTGCTCGAACGGCGTCACGGGGGTGATGCGGACGCGGACCTGCACGTCGTCCACCTCGCCCCACTGCGCGACGGCCACGGCCGAGGCGACCCGGTTCAGCGCCTCCTCGTGGTCCAGGTACGACCGCACGGCGACGTCGCCGGCGTCGGAGGTCGCCGCGATGTCGGCGGCCAGCTCGGGGCGCCAGTCGTCGAGGTCGAGATCCTGACCGACCGCGGGCTTCGCCCCGTCGCCGAGCGCTTGGAAGGCCCGGAAGTACCCGCGAGCGAGCGAGAAGTTCGTCAGATACGTCCGTGAGGGCACCAGGTGGTGCGTGACGCCGTTGGCGATGTCGCGATCGGTGACGGTGAACCAGTCGGTGGCCTCCGTCTCGCCGCTCGGCAGCGCCCGGACGTCGAGTGAGATGTCGCTCGAGACGGGCTCGGGGGCGAAGACCGACCAGCTCTGCCGGAAGAACGGCAGCATGTAGCCGCGGAGGTTCTCGTCGCCGACGGCCGCACGGACGGGATTCGACGCGGACGACCACAGCAGGGTCGCCCCCAGGTGCCCGACGAGCAGCACCACGACGAGGCCGAGGGCCGCGTGGGCGACGCGGGGGTGCCGTCGGTCCGAGCGCGGACGGGTTGGCGGCGTCGGGAGGGCGTCGTCCGGAGAGGGCGAGGCGGGTCCGACGACGATGGTCGGCGCGGAGTCGCCCGGGTCAGGGGTCGACGAGGCGTTTCTGATCCTGTGCGACGTCACGGTCGCGGTCCTCTCGGGTCGATCGATCTCGTCCCGCCGTGGTGAGGGGCAGGACAACCGGCTCTGGTGAGGGGCCGGAACCGCGCCGTGGTGAGGGGCACGTGGTCGACGTGGTTGGCGTCGACGTTGTGTCATCTTATGGTGTCGCGGACGAGATCCGCACCCCACGAACAGGGGCGGGCGTCGATCGGTCCGTCGCGCCGACCGGCACGCGGCGACCGACGGCCCCGAAGCCCCCACAACGGAAAAGACCCCTCACGCACCCGCCAGAGCCCGGTTACCCTTGCTGCATTTCTGCCCTGGGGGAGTTGGCCTGGATGGCGCCACGTGAGGGGCCTCGTCGAGTTTAGCGGCAACTGAGTGCCGACCGCGACCCGAGGTGTTCCCTGGAGGCATGAGAATCGTCATCGCCGGAGGACACGGCAAGATCGCCCTGCTCCTCGAACGCCGACTCGCCGACGCCGGGCACGATCCCGTCGGCATCGTCCGAAACGCAGACCACACCGCAGACCTCGAGGCCTCGGGCGCTCGCGCCCTCGTGCTCGACCTCGAGAAGACCGACGTCGACACCCTCGCCGGCCACCTCGACGGGGCCGACGCCGTCGTGTTCGCCGCAGGCGGCGGCGGTGGCAGCGGCGCCGAGCGCAAGCTGACCATCGATCGAGACGGTGCGATCCTGCTGGCCGACGCCGCCGAGAAGGCCGGAGTCGGGCGCTACGTGATGGTGTCCGCCATCGGCACCGACGACTTCGACCCGGCCCGAGCCGAGCTCCCCGCCGAGAACGACGACGACGTGTACCAGGTGTACATGCGCGCGAAGAGCGAGGCCGACTCCGATCTGCGGGGTCGCGACCTCGACTGGACGATCGTCCGCCCCGGTGGCCTCACGGACGACGCCGGCACCGGTCTCGTGACCGCCGCCTCGACCGTCGAGCGGGGAACGATCCCCCGAGCGGACGTCGCCGAGATCATCGCCACGGCGCTGATCGAGGGCACGGCCGTGCGGACCCAGTTCGAGGTCGTCTCGGGTGACTCGACCGTCTCGGACGCGCTGGCGACCATCAAGTACTGACCCGCGCCTCCCCGGTCGACCCCGGGAGACGACGGAGGGCCCCGGAGGCGCGTGCTGCGCCCCGGGGCCCTCGCCGTATCGGGATGGCCGACCCCGGTGACCCCGCTAGACGAGCGCGGCCGACTGCCGGGCGATCTCGAGCTCCTCGTTCGTGGGCACCACGAGGACCTTCACGCGCGAGTCGTCGGGCGAGATGAGACGCGCCTCGCGCGATGACAGCTCGTTGCGGTCGTCGTCGACCCGGATGCCGAAGAACTCGAGCCCCGCGAGGGTGCGGCGCCGCAGCAGCGCGTTGTTCTCGCCGACGCCGGCCGTGAAGACGACCGCGTCGAGCCCGCCCAGCTGAGCGACGTAGGCGCCGATGTAGTGGCGCAGCCGGTGCCGGTAGACGGCGAGCGCGGCTTCGGCCACGGCGTCGCCTCGGGAGGCGCTGTCCTGCACGTCGCGCATGTCCCCGCTGCCCGTGAGACCGAGCAGACCCGAGCGCTTGTTCAGCAGGGTGTCGAGCTCGGCCACGTCGAGCCCGGCCTCGCGATGCAGATGGAACACGGCCGCCGGGTCGATGTCGCCCGAGCGCGTGCCCATGACGAGGCCCTCGAGCGGCGTCATCCCCATGCTCGTGTCGATCGAGCGCCCTCCGTCGATGGCGGCGGCGGATGCGCCGTTGCCGAGATGGAGGACGATGGTCTTGAGCTCGGCGAGCGGGCGACCGAGGAACTCGGCGGTCTTCTCGCTGACGTACTTGTGCGACGTGCCGTGGAACCCGAACCGGCGCACGTGATGGCGCTTGGCGAGGTCGGCGTCGATGGCGTACGTGTACGCGGCCGGAGCCAGCGTCTGGTGGAACGCCGTGTCGAAGACGGCCACGTGCGGCACATCGGGGAACGCCTTCTTCGCCGCCTGGATGCCCTGCAGGTTGGCCGGATTGTGGAGGGGCGCGAGGGTCGAGAGGCGATCGATCGCCTTCTCGACGTCGGCCGTCACGACGGTCGCCCGATCGAACTCCTCGCCGCCGTGGACGACCCGGTGCCCGACCGCGACCGGCGGGTACTCGGCGAACGACGGCCCGTGCGACTCGAACGCGTCGAGCATCGCGGCGAAGCCGGCGGCGTGGTCGGCGATCGGCTGCGAGTCGTTGCGGGTCTCGTCGCCCGTCACCTCGTTGCGGTGCCGCGTGGACCCGACGCTGTCGCCGATGCGCTCGACGAGACCGCTCGCGAGCGTCCGCTCGCCGTCGAGCTCGATCAGCTGGTACTTGAACGACGACGAACCGGAGTTGACGACGAGGACTGCGCTCACGAGGGGTTCCCTTCGGGGGTGGGGGCGACGGCCGACGCGCTCTGCGTCCCCGCCTGGATCGCCGTGATGGCCACGGTGTTGACGATGTCGCCGACCAGCGCACCGCGCGAGAGGTCGTTGATGGGCTTGCGGAGCCCCTGCAGGATCGGCCCGATGGCGACGGCGCCGGCGCTGCGTTGGACCGCCTTGTAGGTGTTGTTGCCGGTGTTGAGGTCGGGGAAGATGAACACGGTCGCCCGCCCGGCCACCTCGGAGTCGGGCATCTTCGCGGCGGCCACCGTCGGGTCGGCGGCGGCGTCGTACTGGATCGGCCCCTCGACCAGCAGGTCGGGTCGGCGCTCGCGGACGAGAGCGGTCGCGGCGCGGACCTTCTCGACGTCGGCGCCCGAGCCGCTGTCGCCGGTGCTGTAGCTGAGCATCGCGACCCGGGGCTCGATGCCGAACTGCTCGGCGGTCTGCGCCGACGAGATGGCGATGTCGGCGAGCTGCTCGGCCGTCGGGTCGGGGATGACGGCGCAGTCGCCGTAGACGAGGACGCGGTCGGCCAGCGCCATGAGGAACACGCTCGACACGACTCCGACGTCGGGGAGGGTCTTGATGACCTCGAACGCCGGTCGGATCGTGTGGGCCGTGGTGTGCTTGGCGCCGGAGACCATCCCGTCGGCGAGACCGAGCTTGACCATCATGGTGCCGAAGTACGACACGTCGGTCACGGTGTCCATGGCCATCGACGCCGAGATGCCCTTGTGCGCGCGGAGCTTCGCGTACTCGGCGGCGAAGCGCACCTGCAGACTCGGATCGAACGGATCGAGCACCCGGGCGTCGGCGAGGTCGAGGCCGAGCTCGGCGCCCCGCGCGCGGATGGCGGTCTCGTCGCCGAGCAGGGTGATGCGGGCCACGCCGCGCTGGAGCAGGGTCGAGGCGGCCCGCAGGATGCGGTCGTCGTCGCCCTCGGGCATGACGATGTGCTTGCGAGCACCCCGGGCGCGCTCGAGCAGCTGGTACTCGAACATGAGGGGCGTCACGACGCCGGAGGGGCTGACCTGCAGGAGGCGCATGAGCTTCGCACCGTCGACGTGCTTCTCGAAGAGGGCGAGCGCCAGGTCGTACTTGCCGGAGGAGTCGGCGGCCAGGCGGCCCCGGGTCTGCGTGATGGCGAGCGCGGTGTCGTACGTGCCCATGTCGTTGTGGGCGATCGGCAACGGGCTGTCGAGGCCCGCGATCAGCCGGTCGACCTGCGGCGCCATCTCGAACCCGCCGTTCAGCACGATCCCCGCGAGCGAGGGGAACGTCTCGGACGCGTGGGCGAGCACGGTGGCCACGAGCACGTCGGAGCGGTCGCCCGGGACCACGACGATCGCCCCCTCGGTCAGGCGGGGCAGCACGTTCTCCATCGACATCGCGGCGACGACGACGCCGACGGCCTCGCGGTCGAGGAGGGCCTCGTCGCCTCGGATCATCGTCGCACCGGTCGCGGACAGCACGGCCCGGACGGTCGGGGCGACCAGGAGGCGGTCCTCCGGCAGAGCCCAGACGGGCACGTCGGCCGCGGGCGACCCCGCGAGCGCCTCGCCCACCCCGGCGACGACCTCGTCGAGGCGATCGGGATCGACGCGGTTCGCGATGACGCCCAGGAGGCCTGCGTGCTCGCTGCGGAGCTCGGCCGTGGTGACCTCGGCGACCTGACGCATCTCGGCCCCGGTGCGCGCCGCGCCGCCGTCGGCGCTGCGCCCGCCCAGCACGAGCAGCACGGGGGCGCCGAGGTTGGCGGCCACCCGCGCGTTGAACGACAGCTCGGTGGGGCTGCCGACGTCGGTGTAGTCGGAGCCGATGACGACGACCGCGTCGCACTGCCGCTCGACGGCCGCGAACCGGCTGACGATCGTGGCCAGCGCGGCGTCCGGGTCGGCGTGCACGTCGTCGTACGTGACACCCACGCACTCGTCGTAGTCGAGGTCGACGCCGTCGTGCGCGAGCAGCAGTTCGAGCACGTAGTCGCGCTCGGCGGTGGACCGGGCGACGGGCCGGAACACCCCCACCCGGCCGAGCTCGTGACTGAGCGTGTCGAGCACGCCCAATGCGATCGTGGACTTGCCGGTGTGGCCTTCTGCGGACGTGATGTAGATGCGAGTCGACACGACGACCACCCTAGGGCGGCCGGCTCCGAGGCGGCGGTGAACCCGGCCTCCGAGACCCGCCCCGCGCCTCCTAGGCTGTCGGCATGGAGATCCGCACCGCGACCGAATCCGACCTCCCGGGCGTGCTCGAGATCCACGCCGACGCCGTGGCCCGATCGACCGCCATCTGGACCGACGAGCCGCCGACCCTCGACGGTCGACGGACCTGGCTGACGAGCCATCAGGAGGCGCGGTGCACCGCGATCGTCGCCGTCGAGGGCGATCTCGTGGTCGGCTACGGCAGCTACGGCCCGTTCCACGCGAAGGACGGCTACCGGCACACCTGCGAGAACAGCGTCTACGTGCGACCGGGCCACCAGGGCGCCGGCATCGGCCGAGCCCTGCTGACCGAGCTGATCGAACGCGCCTCCCACGACGACCTGCACGTCATGGTGGCGCTGATCGAGGCCGGCAACGAGGCCTCGGCCCGACTGCACCGCTCGCTCGGATTCGACGACGCGGGCGTTCTGCGCGAGGTCGGCACGAAGTTCGGCCGGTGGCTCGACCTGCGCTACATGACCCGCCCGCTCGGCTGACCGGTCCTCAGTCGCGGGGCCTGTCGAAACGTGCGCCCCCGGGCTTGGACGGCAGCAGGGTCATGACGAACACGGCGAGCGATCCGAAAGGCACCAGGTAGAGGAACTGGAAGAACCCGCTCAGGTCGACGTCGTGGAGACGTCGGGCCGTCAGCGAGAGGGACCCGACGAGCACCGTCAGCCACAGAGCGAAGTTGAGGATGACGAGCGGGACGAAGATCGCGAGGGGCGGGTCCGAGACCGGCTGACCGCTGGCGTCGACCGTGCTGCCGATGGACGCCACGAGCCCCGTCGCCATGATCAGGACGAACGTGACGACGCCCTGCGCGAGGGCGAACCACCAGTACTCGCTGCGGCTGGCGCGACCCGAGTAGTCGAAGAACTTGCGGAAGAAGCGCGACACCGCCGCGGTCAGGGGCGCCCCGTACCAGGGTGCCCAGAGCGGCGGGGTCCCGCTCGTCGCGGACTCCCCCGGCTGCGGCTGATACGGCTGCGCCTGGTAGGGCTGCGGAGCCTGGTCGTGGGGCTGCGGCTCGTGAGGCTGCTGCTGCCCGGGCTGCTGCTGTGCGGGCTGGTGCGGATCGGTCATGTCGGTTCCCCCCGGTTCGGTGACTGATGGGGATCACGCTAGCGCGCCTCGTGCCGTCGGGCGCGCCTCCGGTCCGAGCACGCGAAAGCCCCCGACGTCGTGACGACGCGGGGGCTTCTCGGGTGCTGCGGCGGAGGATAGGGGATTCGAACCCCTGAGGGCTTGCACCCAACACGCTTTCCAAGCGTGCGCCATAGGCCACTAGGCGAATCCTCCAGGAGGCGCACCGGAGACCGGCGCGCGACCTCGACCACTCTAGCGGATGCCCGCCCCGGCTCGTGACGGAGCCCGGAGCGTCTCGTCGTAGCATCGACCCATGGACCCCCTCGCCTCGTGCCGCGTCGACGCGTGGTTGTGGGCGGTGCGCATCGTCAAGACGCGATCCGCCGCCACAGCGGCATGCCGAGCCGGTCACGTGAAGGTGGGCGGCGAGCGCGTCAAGGCGGCGCAGGCCGTGCGACCGGGCGACGAGGTGCGGGTGCGCCTCGGCGGCGTCGAGCGCATCCTCGTGGTGCGGCTGTGCCTCGTCAAACGCGTCGGCGCGCCCGTCGCGGCATCGGCGCTGGAGGATCTCACTCCCCCGCCCCCGCCTCGTGAGGAGGTCGCGACCGTCGCCGTGCGGGACCGCGGCGCCGGCCGCCCGACGAAGCGCGAGCGGCGTGAGCTCGAGAAGCTGCGCGATCGCTGACCGGACCCTCGGGATCCGCACGGATCGGTCGGTCCAGGCCTTCCCCCTCCTCTAAGATCGAGGGTCTGACGACGTCCACCGGGGGGCGGTGTGCCGTCTTCGCGACGCCGACGAGGCGGCTACGACGGTGTCGTCGATCGAGGGGTGATCCGATGCCGAGAGGCGAGAGAGACGCGTACGACGTCGTCGTCGAGCCACGTCGCACGCTGGCGACGAACGCTGTCCTCACGAGCCTCGCCGCCCTCGTGCCGGTGGGGGTCGCGCTGCTGTGGCTCACCTGGTCGTCGGGTCTGTGGCCCGTGGTCGTGGCGCTCGGTGCCGTCGCCGGCGTGATCGGCCTCGTGGCCCACCGCCGGTACCTCGACTCGTTCGCCGCCCTCGACGCCCAGCACTTCGTCAAGCGCGGCTGGCTGCCGGGCTTCGTGCGGGTGCGCCGCGACCGCATCGCCGAGGTCGTCGTCGTCAGCTCGTACGTGCCGCACTCGACCGACGTCGTGCTGCAGCTCGTCGCCTTCGACGCCGTCGGCGTGCGCCTGTTCCGCATGCGGGGCCACTACTGGCCCGACGAAGCGATCATGACCGTGCACGACGCCCTCGGCGCAGCCTCGACCGTCGTCACGAAGCCCGTGTCCCTCCGCGATTTCTATCGCGCCTATCCGCATGCCCGGTACTGGTACGAGGGCCGACCCGGCGTGTCCATGCCGATCGTCGCCGCACTGTTCGCCCTCGCGACGGGTGCCCTCGTGCTGGTCTACGGCAGGCTCGCCTGACCCTGCGGCTCAGCGGCGTCGCAGGGTGCCGAAGATCCCCTTGACGACCTCGCGCACGACGGCCCGTCCCATGCTCGATCCGAGGACGTCGCCGAGGACTCCTCCGCCGGAGCCCGGCGAGGTTCGCGGACCCGAGGAGGCGCTGGTCGTCGACGAGCGCCCCGCCCGTCGTGTCGCGGCGGTCCGCTCGGCCCGCTCGAACTCCTTCTGCTGACGCTCGTACTCGGCCTGGGCCGCCTTCCGCTCCCGTTCGGCGACGGCGGCGGCCTTCGCGTCGGATCGCTCTCGGGCGGCGGCCTCCTTGAGGCCCGCGTCGATGGCGGCCTGACGGGCCGCCGCGTCGCTCCGCTCGCGCGCGACCAGGGCGGCCGCCTCGAGCCGGCGAGCCAGCATCTCGCGGGCCGAGTCGCGGTCGAGGGCGGCCCCGTAGACGGACTGCAGGGGCGAGGCCGCGACCGCGGCGGCCATCACGTCGGGCGGGGTCGGCGACATCGATCCGCGCGGCGCGCGGACGCGGGTCCAGGCGACCGGGCTGGGCGCCCCCTTCTCGTTCATGACGGTGACCACCGCCTCCCCGATGGCCAGGCTCGTGAGCACCTCGTCGAGCTCGTACTCGCTCGTCGGATACGTCGAGACGGTCGCCCGCAGCGCCTTGGCGTCGTCGGGCGTGAACGCCCGCAGCTGGTGCTGGACCCTCGAGCCCAGCTGCGCGAGGACGTCGGCGGGGACGTCCTTCGGCGTCTGGGTGACGAACACGATGCCCACGCCCTTGGAGCGGATCAGCCGCACGGTCCGGGTGATCTGCGCCGTGAACTCCTTCGAGGCGTCGGCGAAGAGCAGATGCGCCTCGTCGAAGAAGAAGACGAGCTTCGGCCGGTCGAGGTCGCCGACCTCGGGCAGGTCGTTGTAGAGGTCGGCGAGCAGCCACATCAGGAAGGTCGAGAAGAGCGCCGGGCGGTCGTGCACGCCGGGCAGCTCGAGCAGACTGACGACGCCTCGGCCGTCGGCGGTCGTGCGGAGGAACTCGGCGGTGTCGATCTCGGGTTCGCCGAAGAACGCGTCGGCCCCCTGATCGGCGAACGTGATGAGCTCGCGCAGGATGACCCCGACGGTGGACCTGCTGAGTCCGCCGAGCCCGTCCAGCTCGCCCTCGCCCTCGTCGCTCGTGAGGTGCACCAGCACGGCGCGGAGGTCGGCCAGGTCGAGCAGGGGCAGACCCGCCTGCTCGGCGTAGTGGAACACGAGCCCGAGACTGGACTCCTGCGTGTCGTTGAGGCCCAGCACCTTCGCGAGCAGCAGCGAGCCGAACCCGCTGACCGTCGCCCGGACGGGCACGCCCGTGCCGATGCCGCCGAGCGCGAAGTACTCGGTGGGTGCGCCCTCGGGCGACCAGTCCTGCCCGATGCCCCTCGTCCGCTCGAGCAGCTTGGCGCCGGACTCGCCCGGGGTGGCGATGCCCGAGAGGTCGCCCTTGACGTCGGCCGCGAACACGGGGACGCCCGAGGCCGACAGCTGCTCGGCCATCACCTGCAGCGTCTTGGTCTTGCCCGTGCCGGTGGCACCGGCCACGAGCCCGTGACGCGCGAGCATGCCGAGGGGGATGCGCACCGGGACGTCGGCGAGCGGGTCGCCGTTGACGAGCGCGCCGAGCTCGAGGGCGGGACCGTCGAACGCGTATCCGGTGCGGACGGCGTCGACGGCGACCGCCGAGAGCGGACCCGACGACGCCGTGCCTGTCGAGGCCGTACCGCTCGAGGCCGTACCGCTCGAGGCCGTGACGGTCGAGGCCGTGCCGGTCGAGGCCGTGCCGGTCGACGGGGCCCCTGCCGCATCCGCTGCGAGCCGCTCGGCCCGGGCGAGCGCCGCCTCCGCGTCGTGCTTCGCCTTCTCGGCGGCGGCGACCGCCGCGGCGGCCTCCGCCCGGGCCTGTTCGAGCGCGTCGGTCATGGGGTCAGCCTAGGCACCCGCGGAGCCCGAGGGCCCGCCGACCGGCTCGGCCGTCCGGTGCTGCCACACCCAGCCGCGTGAGCGGACGCGCTCCTGCTCGGCCAGCAGCCGGTGGGCGACCGGAGCCCAGAGGACGACCGCCACGCCGGCGCCGATCAGCAGCCCCCCGATCGTGTCGGTGAGCCAGTGGGCCCCGAGGTAGGTGCGGCTGAGGAGCATCGCCACCGTGTAGAGCACGCCGACCACCCAGACCCACACCCGGCGGAGGATGACGCCGAGCACGACGGCGAGGGTAGCGGCGTTCGCCGTGTGACCCGACGGGAACGAGCCGTAGTCGCTGACGACCATGATGTCGGCCGGCCGGGCGCGACCGAATGCGTGCTTGATGACCTGGACCACCCCGGCGCTCAGCGCGCAGGCGGCGATCCAGTACAGGGCGGCCCACGACCGCCGCCGGAGCAGCAGCACGGCCGCCACCCCGAGCGGGACGACGAACACGCCGATCACGCCACCCCCGATCGAGTTGAAGATCAACGACGGGACGTCCCAGAAGGGGTTCCGGTGCTCGACGAGCTCCCCCATGAACTCCTCGTCGACCGTGATGGCCCCCGACCGGGCCGTGATGACGATGCCGAGCAGCAGCACGACGCCGATGGCCCCGAGCGCGCTGAACACCCACCACCGGCGTTGCACGCGTCGCGCGACCCGCTCTTCGGACGGCGAGGCGGGCTTCGGAGCGAGGGGGTCGGTGCGCATCCCCAGAAGGTACCCGCACCGCGACGGTCAGTGACCGAGCGCCGGCACCGTCCTCGGTCGGACGAGCAGCCAGAGACTCGCGATGGTGACGCACGACGTGGCGATCATGACGCTGCCCATGGGCACCGCCGACCCGATCCCGAGGAACCCGACGATCGGCGAGATGAGTCCGGCGAGTCCGAAGTTCAGCGCCCCGAGGAGTGACGCCGCCGTGCCGGCCTCCTTGCCATGATTGGCCAGACCGAGCACCTGGACCTGCGGGAACGAGAAGCCGCATGCGGCGATGAAGAACCAGAGGGGCACGAGGATCCCGACCAGGCCCGCCCCCGCCGAGTCGAGCACGACGATGGTCGTCGCCGACACGAGCAGCACGATCGTGGAGCAGGCGAGGATCCACTGCGGGCCGACCCGACGGGCCAGACGCGAGCTGATCTGGACCCCCGCGACGATGCCGAGCGAGTTGACGGCGAACAGGTACCCGTACTGCTGCGCGTCGAGGCCGTAGACCGTCTGGAACAGGAACGACGACGCCGAGAGGTACGAGAACAGCCCCGAGAAGGTCATCGCCCCGATCAGGGCCACCCCCACGAAGACGCGGTCGCTGAAGAGCGCCTTGTACCGCTGCCCCAGGGTCGTGTGCCCTGCCGCCAGCCGTCGGGCCGGGGGCAGGGTCTCGACGATCAGGAAGATCGCCGCGATGATGACGAACGCGCCGTACGCGACGAGGAAGACGAAGATGCCCCGCCAGCTGGTGAACCGCAGCAGCTGCGATCCGAGCACGGGCGCGACGATCGGCGCGAGCCCGTTGACGAGCGCCAGCCGCGAGAGCATCTTCACGAGGGGCAGCCCGCCGAAGAGGTCGCGGACGGTCGCCATGGCGACGACGCCGCCCGCGGCGGCCCCCATGCCCTGCAGCACGCGGAACAGGCCGAGCACCTCGATGGAGGGCGCGGTCGCCACCCCGATGCTCGCGAGGATGTGCACGGCGGTCGCGACGATGAGCGGCAGCCGCCGACCCACCTTGTCGCTCCACGGCCCGACCAGCAGCTGGCCGACGCCGAAGCCGATCGTCGTGGCCGTGAGGGTCAGCTGGATGACCCCGCTGTCGACGCGGAACTCCTCGCGCAGCTGCGGGAACGCGGGAAGGTACAGGTCGATCGTGAACGGGCCGAGAGCGGTCAGGGCCCCCAGCACGACGACGTAGACGAGTCGCTGGCGGCGGGTGAGCGAGTCACCGGGGTGGACGACTGTGGTCACGGGGCTCCGAAGCGTCAGGGATCGCCAGGCGCGGATCGGCCGGGACGGCGAGCGGGGTTCCGCTCGACGTTCCCGCAGATCGAATCGTTTCGAGTCGAGTGCGCCGCGACAGGGTCGGGAGAGGAGGGGGAGGCGACGATCGGGTCCGGCGTGCCGGCGTCGTCATCGTCAAGCGTACCGCTCCCCCGGCCGGATCGGACCGGCCGCCGGCCGAGGGGATCGCGGACTCGACACGGATCCTGACGGCGGTCCGCACGGTCTAGGCTCGGGTCAGTCCCGCTCGTTCGGGCCCCGAATCGCCCCCAGGAGGCCACCGATGGTCGACGCCCGAATCGTCCAGACGACCCGCTCGCTGCACGCCGCGATCATCGACCTGGCCTCGAGCCGGCCCGTCTCGACCATCACGGTCGCCGACGTCACCCGGGCCGCCGGCATCAACCGCGCCACCTTCTACAGCCACGCCACGTCTCCCGGCAGCCTCCTCGCCGCCGTGCTGACCCCCGAGCTCGACGCCATCCGCGACGAGGACGCCGCTCGGCGGTCGGAACCCGACGCCGACCCCGAGGCGGTCACCCGGTGGGCCGTCGAGAGGGTCGTCGACCACGTCGTGCGCTACCGCGACGTCTACCGCCTGGCCCTGCCCGATCGGCTCGACGCGTCGATCCACCAGACCCTGGCCGAGCACTTCGCGGCCACGTCCCTGACGCACATCGAGGCCCTGCCGGTCGGCACGGCACCCGACGGCATCGCGCCGCACATCGCGTCGGGGTTCTTCGCGCACGCGCTCGTGGGCGCCATCGAGGCCTGGCTCGGCGGTCGCCGGACGAGCCGCAGGACGCTCCTCGACACGATCACCGCGATGATTCCCGCCTGGTGGCGCTGACCCCTCGTCAGACGGCGCCCTCGACCGAGAGCACGGCCGGACCGAGGGTCAGCGCGCCGTCGCTGAGCGGCTCGCAGCGCACGCCCCCGCGTCCCCGCATCGCACGGAACGCGCCGGGTGCGAGCACGACGTCCATCCAGGCGCAGGGGTTCGCGGGGCGGTTCGCCCGCAGCACGACCGGCCCCTCCCCCGAGTCGAGCGAGAACTCGAAGCCAAGCAGGGCGTCGACGTCGACGCCGCGCAGCACGATGTTCCGTCTCGCGGCGGCCGGATCCAGCACCCCGGAGCCGAGGAGGCGCGCGACGGTCTCGAGGGACTCCGCGGCGAGCAGGGTCACGGACGCGCCGCGGTGGGCCGGTCTCGCGAAGTAGCGGTCGCCGACGATGCCGAGTCCGGCTCGGAGCTCGATGCGATCGGGCGTCTCGTCGTCCGTCGCGGGCTCGGGCCCGTCGGAGGGGCGCCCGACGTACCGGGAGCGCGGTGACGCGAGCAGCAGCTCGATCGTGACGGGCGCGACCGTGCCGACCCGCGCCTCCTCGTCCATCCCGTCACCGTAGCAAGCGGGCGCACGGCGAGAGCCGACCACCCGGCTGGGCGATCGGCTCTCGTCTGGTGCTGTCGGTGCGACTACTTGGTCAACGGGCCCAGCGTGGGGTCGTTGGCATAGGCCTCGGCCGCGTTCTCCTTCGTGACGATCTGCGGGGGCAGGAGGTACGCGGGGACGACCTTCGAGCCGTTGTCGTACGACTCGTCGTCGTTCGTCTCGGCGGTGTCGCCCTCGGAGACCGAGGTCACCATGGCCACGGCCTGCTTGACCAGGTTGCGGGTGTCCTTGTTGATGGTGGAGTACTGCTCGTCGGCCATGATCGACTTGACCGACTCGACCTCGGAGTCCTGACCGGTGACGACCGGGACGTCCTTGCCGGCCTGCTTCACCGAGGTGATGATGGCGCGGGCGAGCGTGTCGTTGGGGCTCAGCACGCCGTCGAGCTCGGTGTCGGTGTAGGTGCTGGTGAGCAGCGAGTCCATGCGGCGCTGGGCGTTCTCGGCCTTCCAGCCGTCGGTCGCCGTCTGCTTGATGTCGGTCTGGTCCGAGCCCACGACGACGGTGCCGTCGTCGATGGCCGGCTGCAGGACGCTCATCGCACCGTCGAAGAACACGGCCGAGTTGGCGTCGTCGGACGAGCCCGAGAACAGCTCGATGTTGTACGGGCCGTCGGCCTTCTTGGCCTTCATGCCGTCGAGGAGGGCCTGGCCCTGGAGCTCGCCGACCTTGTAGTTGTCGTAGGCGACGTAGTAGTCGACGTCCTCGGTGTTGAGGATCAGACGGTCGTAGGCGATGACGATCGCGCCGGCGTCGTGCGCCGCCTTGACCTGCGTGCCGAGCTGACCGCCGTCGGCGGCGCCGATGACGATGACCTTCGCACCCTTGGTGACCATCGACTGGATCTGCTCCTGCTGGTTCGCGACGGTGCCGCTGGCGGCCGCGTACTGCACGTCGGGCTCGAAGCCCGCGGCCTCGAGGTCCTCGTTGAAGAGGTCGCCGGCGAGGACCCAGTTCTCACTGGTCTTCGCGGGGAGCGCGACCCCGACGATCGAGCCCTGCTCGAAGCCGGCGGACGCGTCGCCCGATCCGGCCTCGGTGCGGGCGGAGTTCGAGCAGCCGCTCAGGATCAGCGTCGTTGCTGCGGCGACCGCCATGGTCGCCAGCGCGATTTTGCGCATGCTGTGTCTCTTTCTCGTGTGTGAGGTGGTGCGAGGCGGGTCGTCGAGCGACGACCCCGGGGAGGCGCGGCCGGCCGTCGTGGACGGTCGCGCCGGGTGGAGGGTCTAGTTGGGGGTCGTCGAGTTCGGACGCTGCACGTCGGACACGTCGCCGTTGGGGGTGAGGACGGGGCTCGCGGAGTCGGTCGACGGACCGACGCCGTTCTGGGTGCCGGCCGCGGACTGCGCGGCGGCGGGTGCCGCGACGCCGTTCTTGTCGCGGTTCAGCCCACGGGTCAGGAAGCCCGTGATGGACGGTCGGCCCTGGCTCTTGTTGTAGACGTCGACGGCCACCGCGATCAGCAGCACGAGGCCCTTGATCATCTGGACCTTGTCGGAGCCGACTCCGAGCAGCTGCAGACCGTTGTTCAGCACGGCGATGACGAAACCACCGACGATCGAGCCGGTGACGGTCCCGATGCCGCCCGCGACCGCCGCTCCACCGATGAAGACCGACGCGATGGCGTCGAGCTCCCAGTTGAGGCCGTCCTGAGGTCCGGAGGCTCCGGCTCGGGCGACGTAGATCATGCCGGCGACCGCGGCCAGGACGGACATGTTCATCATGACCAGGAAGTTGACCCGGCGGGCGTTGACGCCCGAGAGCTCGGCGGCGTGCGAGTTGCCGCCGACGGCGTAGATGTGGCGACCGAAGATCGTGTTCTGCGTGATGAAGCCGTAGACCAGCACGAGCACGCCGAGGATGATGCCCGAGATCGGGAACGAGGTGCCCACCCGACCGCCGCCGAAGAGCGTGGCGGCGTACAGGATGATGGCGACGAGCACGCCGATCTTGACGAGGCTGACCCACATCGGCGCCATGTCGGAGCCCATGGCCTGCTGCTTGCGACGCAGGCGGAACTCGCGCCAGACGACGACGGCGGCCAGGACGAGCCCGAGCAGCAGGGTCGCGTTGTTGTACCCGGTGTTCGGGCCGAACTCGGGCAGGTAGCCGGCGCCGATGACCGTGTAGCCCTCGGGGACGGGCAGGGTGACCGCGTTGCCGACGAACTGGTTGGCACCGCGGAACAGCAGCATGCCGGCGAGCGTCACGATGAACGCGGGCACTCCGACGTACGCGACCCAGAAGCCCTGCCAGGCGCCGATCGCGGCGCCCACGACGAGGCCGAAGACGATGGCGACGGGCCAGGGGAAGTTCCAGGTGGTCATCGAGGTCGCGACCATGATGCCGACGAACGCCGCGACCGAGCCGACGGAGAGGTCGATGTGCCCGGCGACGATGACCATCACCATGCCGATGGCGAGGATCAGGATGTACGAGTACTGGCTGACCAGAGCGATCAGGTTCGGCGGGTCGAGGGTGAGTCCGCCCGTGAGCACCTGGAAGATCAGGATGGCGACCACCAGGGTCGCGATCATCCCGAACTGGCGGGCGTTCGACTGGTTGCCGCCGAACACCTTCTTCAGGTCTTTGATGCCACTCATGCGGCGTTCTCCTTCTTCTTCGACGTCATTGTTCTCATCAGCGTCTCGGCATCGGCCTCGGACGCGTCGATCTCGTTGGTGACGGTGCCCTCGAAGATCGTGTAGATGCGATCCGAGAGACCGAGCAGCTCGGGCAGCTCGGACGAGATCACGATGACGCCCTTACCCTGGGCCGCGAGCTGGTTGATGATGTTGTAGATCTCGAACTTGGCGCCCACGTCGATGCCGCGGGTCGGCTCGTCGAGGATCAGCAGGTCGGGGTCGGTGAACATCCACTTCGCCAGGACGACCTTCTGCTGGTTGCCGCCGGACAGCTTGGCCACGCCCTCGTCGACCGTGGGCGTCTTCACGCGGAGGCTCTTGCGGTACTCCTCGGCGATCGTGTGCTCCTGGTAGCGGTCGACGACCGTGCCGCGCGAGATCTTCGTCAGCTTGGCGGACACCGTCGAGCGCTTGATGTCGTCGAGCAGGTTGAGCCCGAGCACCTTCCGGTCTTCGGAGACGTAGGCCAGTCCGTTGTCGATGGCGTCGCGGACGTTCTTGATCTCGACCTCGTGACCGTCCTTGACGATCGTGCCCGAGACGAACTGCCCGTACGACCGACCGAACACGCTCATCGCGAGCTCGGTGCGACCGGCGCCCATCAGCCCGGCGAGACCGACGATCTCACCGCGGCGCACCGTGATGTTCGAGCCCTTGCAGACGAAGCGCTCGGCGGTCTGCGGGTGACGGACCCACCAGTCCTTGACCTCGAAGAAGACCTCGCCGATCTTCGGGCTGCGGTCGGGGAATCGGCTCGCGAGGTTGCGGCCGACCATGCCGCGGATGATGCGGTCCTCGTTGACGCCGTCCGCCTTCACGTCGAGCGTCTCGATCGTCTTGCCGTCGCGGATGATCGTGATCGAGTCGGCGATGGCCTCGATCTCGTTGAGCTTGTGGCTGATCATGATCGACGCGATGCCGCGGCCCTTGAGCCCGCGGATGAGGTCGAGCAGGTGCTGCGAGTCGGCCTCGTTGAGCGCGGCCGTGGGCTCGTCGAGGATGAGCAGCTTGACGTTCTTGTTGAGCGCCTTCGCGATCTCCACCAGCTGCTGCTTGCCCACGCCGAGGTTCTTGATGGCCGTGTCGGGGTCGTCCTTCAGACCGACGCGGGCGAGCAGGTCGATGGCGCGGAGCTTGGCGGTCGTCCAGTCGATGGCGCCGAAGCGGGTGGGCTCGTTGCCCAGGAAGATGTTCTCGGTGATCGAGAGCTCGGGGATCAGCGCGAGCTCCTGGTGGATGATCACGATGCCGGCCGACTCGCTCGACTTGATGTCGCGGAAGCGCATCTCGTCGCCCTGGTAGACGATGTCGCCGGCGTAGGTGCCGTACGGGTAGACGCCCGAGAGGACCTTCATGAGGGTCGACTTGCCGGCGCCGTTCTCGCCGCAGATGGCGTGGACCTCTCCGGCCCGCACCTGCATCGACACGGAGTCGAGCGCCTTGACGCCGGGGAACTCCTTCGTGATGCTGCGCATCTCGAGGATGATCGGGGACTCAGCCACGCGAGTCACCCCCGGGGGTTCCGTTCGTCGCGATGTGTGCACCGGGCACGCTGACCTCCACGTTCGACTTCTCTGTCGGTCCGCCCCGCCGCGAGGCGTGGTGGGCACTGTCTGTTCGACGTCGGGTGGCGACCCGCGCCGAGGGCGGCGGATCAGGGCGGGGACTGAATGTGACCGTTCACACCGCGACTGGAGCAAAGCTAATCCTGGGAATGCCCCGTGTCAAATGCCGTGGCCGATCTGTTATGAAGCCCGCCGGATCGCCGTCGCGACGGACCCGCCGAGGAGGCGCGGGGACGTCGCCGCGCCGCCTGCCGTCAGAGGAACCAGGGCCGGTCGGTCGAGGCGCGGACGATGAGCTCGGCGGCCAGCAGGGTGCGGTCCACGACCTCTCGACCCTCGAGCTCGCCGATGACGAGCTCGACGGCCCGACGGCCGATCAGATCGAAGTCCTGACGGACCGTCGTGAGCGGCGGCCAGAGGTGCGCCGCGGTCGGGGCGTCGTCGAAGCCGACGACGCTGACCTCGCGCGGGACGTCGACGTCGGCCTCGCGGAACGCGTGGAGGAGCCCGACGGCCATCAGGTCGTTCGCCGCGAAGACGGCCGTGAAGTCGCGACGACGCAGCAGCTCCTTGCCTGCGAGGTACCCGAAGTCGGCGGTCAGGTCGCCGAGGATGGGCGGCTCGATGGAGAGCTCGGCCTCGCCCATCTCGAAGAGGAAGCCCTGCATGCGCTCGTCGGCCTCGATCCAGTCCTGCGGGCCGGCCACGTGCACGATGTGCCGATGACCGAGGTCGATGAGATGCCGGGTCGCCAGACGCGCGCCGGCGAACTGGTCGACCGAGAGGCTGTGCGCACGATTGCGCTGGGTCGAGTCGAGGGCGACGATCGGCACGTCGAGATCGAGCTCGTCGATGATGTCGAAGAACTTGCGTTGGGGCGCGATGACGATGATCGCCTCGACCGCCTGGCTCGTCAGCAGGTCGAGGCTCGCGCGCACGTCCCCGTCGGCCCGCGTCGTGCTCGCGATGCTCAGCCGGTAGCCGGCGGCGCGCGCCTCGGCCTCGATCGCGTTCACCATGGTCTGCGGCCCGAAGTGGACGTTCTGCAGCGTCAGCACCCCGATGGCCCGCGAGCGGCTGGTGACGAGGGCCCGGGCCGCCTGGTTCGGCCGGTAGCCGATCTCGTCGATGACGTCGAGCACCCGCTGTCGCGTGGCCGGCCGGATGCTCGGGCTGTCGTTCAGCACCCTCGAGACGGTCTGGTACGACACCCCGGCGAGGGCGGCGACGTCGCGGATGTTGGGAGCACGCACCTTGTCGATGTCAGGCTTCACCGTGGCTCCGTCGCTCTGCTGCCGAGCGGTGTGACCGTACACATCGCTGTCTGCTGACCATTATGCAGTTCGGCGGACCGGATCGACGACCACGGGCCGCCCACGGCGGGAGGCGCGGGTCAGCTCGGGCGCGGCACCGCGCGCCCGCTGAGGACCAGCGCCAGCAGCGCGACGAGGGCGCCGACGGCGAAGCACGCGGCGAACGCCGCGGCGCCGGGCGACCCTCCGAGCAGCCCGAACACGCCGCCCGCGACGGCCAGGGCGACGGCGGAGCCGGCCGAGTCGGAGATGGTCAGCGCCGAGCTGTTGAACCCGCGATCGGTCGGGGTCGACAGGGCGAGCGTCAGCACCGAGAACCGCGGGTACATGAACCCCATGCCGAAGCCCGCGAGGGTCCACGTCGCGATGAGCAGCCCCGGGGCCAGGTCGAGCAGGGGGGTGACGACGGCGACCACGAGACCGGCGAGCACCAGCGCGAGGCCGACCCGGATGCCGGTCCGCTGCGGCACCCGGTCGCCGAGTCGCCCCTGGGCCCAGCTGGCGAGGGCCCAGCCGAGGGCGCCGAGCGTGAGCGCCGTGCCCGAGGCGGAGGCCGAGAAGCCGTACCGGTCGTGCAGCAGATAGGGGATGTAGACCTCGCTCGCGAGGAACGCCGCCCCGGCCAGGCCCCGGAGGAGCACGAGGGTCGGAAGACCCGGCCGGGCCCGCAGCGTTCCGGGCGGCAGCAGCGGCCTCAACGCGATCGCGAGGGCCGCGACGGCTGCCACGACGACGGCGACCGCGAGCACCGGCTCGAACTCGTTCACGAGGTTCAGGGCGAGGACGCCGAGAGCGGCGCCCGCCGCCCAGAGGATGCGCCTCGGGCTCCACGGGACGACGTCGGCCCCCTCGGCCCGAGCCGGCGGGGGCACCCGCCGGAGACTCGGCAGGATCATGACGAACGCCGGGACGGCCAGCACGACGGCGCCGATGAAGACCCAGTGCCAGCCGAGGGTCTCGGCGATGAAGCCGGCGATCAGCGGACCGACGAGGGCGGGGACGACCCAGGCCGCGGCGAATCCGGCGAAGATCGACGGGTGCAGACCCGGTGGGAACAGCCGGGCCACCATCACGTACAGCCCGACGATGACGGCGCCCGACCCCAGCCCCTGGACCAGACGACCCAGCAGGAAGACCAGCATGTCGGGCGCGGTGCCGACCACGAGCAGGCCGACCGCGAAGAGCAGCATCGAGGCGATGACGACGACCCGGGGGCCGCTGCGATCGGCCCAGTTGCCGGCCACCACCATGCCGACCAGCCCGGTCGCCAGCGGGGCGGCGAAGCTCAGCGAGTAGAGGCGCTCCCCGTCGAGCTCGGCGCTGATCAGGGGCATGATCGTCGTCACGGCGAGCGACTCGAACGCCGCGATGCCGATCAGCGCGCACATCCCCAGCGTGGCCAGGCGATAGCGACTGCTGAGGACGCCCTCGGGCCGGGTTCGCAGGACGCCGTCGGTCATCGTCCCAGCCTAGGCCGCGCCCCCTCCGGCGCGGACGGTCGGCGGGGGCGGGGCGGACGTCAGTCGGTCGTCGCGCGGTCGAGTGCCTGCAGCACGTCGGCCAGGAGGTCGTCGACGTCCTCGATTCCGACCGAGAGCCGGACCACGGTCTCGGGCACCTCGAGCTCGGTTCCGCGCACCGACGCGTGCGTCATCTCGGTGGGGTAGCCGATCAGCGACTCGACGCCCCCGAGCGACTCGGCGAGCTGGAAGAGCTCGGTCGACTCGGCGAAGCGACGCGCCACGGCGGGCCCGTCCGCCAGCGAGACGGAGATCATGCCCCCGAAGGCCCTCATCTGCCGGGCCGCGATCTCGTGCCCGGGGTGCGAGGCGAGCCCCGGGTAGTAGACCCGATCGATCGCCGGGTGACCCTCGAGCGTCTCGGCGATCGTGGCCGCGTTCGACGAGTGGCGATCGACCCGGACCCCCAGCGTCTTGATGCCGCGGACGGTCAGCCAGGCCTCCATGGGGGCCGAGACGGCCCCGGCGCCGAACTGCAGGAACCCGATCTTCTCGGCGAGCTCCGCGTCGTCGACGACCACGGCTCCCCCGACGACGTCCGAGTGCCCGCCGATGTACTTGGTCGTCGAGTGGACGACGGCGTCGGCGCCGAGCGACAGCGGCTGCTGCAGGTACGGCGACGCGAAGGTGTTGTCGACGACGACGATCGCGCCGGCGGCGTGACCGATCTCGGCGAGCGCCGTGACGTCGCTGATCTTCATCAGGGGGTTGCTCGGGGTCTCGACCCAGAGGATCGCCGTCTCGCCCGGACGGACCGCGGCGCGGACGGCGTCGAGGTCGGTCATCTCGACGGTCTCGAGCACCACCCCCCACGGCACGTGCAGCCGGTTCACGAGTCGGTGCGTGCCGCCGTAGACGTCGTTGCCCATGACGATGCGCGAGCCCGGACGCAGCACCGACCGCAGCAGGGCGTCCTCCGCGGCGAGGCCGGACGCGAAGCTGTAGGCGTGGCTGCCGCCCTCGAGGTCGGCGAGCAGGGTCTGCAGCGAGTCGCGCGTGGGGTTGGCCGAGCGGGCGTACTCGTAGCCGCCGCGGAACCCGCCGATGCCGTCTTGGACGAAGGTCGACGACTGGTAGATCGGCGGGACGACCGCACCGGTGGTGGGGTCGAAGTCCTGGCCGCTGTGGATGGCGCGGGTGGAGAAGCCGTGGGTCATGCGGGTGTCCTTTCGAGGGGGACGACGGTGCGGGAGGAGGGGGTCAGGCGGACACGAACGCGAGCACGTCGTGCCGGGTGATGACGCCGGCCGGCTTGCCGTCGTCGGTGACCAGCAGCGCGTCGGTGGACTCGAGGGCGGTGCGAGCAGCGGCCACGGACTCGTTGATGCCGATGAGCGGCAGCGGCTCGCCCACGAACCGGGCCAGAGCGTCGCCCATGGTCGCACCGCCGGCGAAGAGGGCCTCGAGCAGCGCCTTCTCTTCGATGGCGCCCACGACCTCGCCGATGACGACGGGCGGCTCCGCCGAGAGCACGGGCATCTGCGAGACCCCGTAGGTGGTCATGATGCCGATGACGTCGTGCACCGTGTCGCTCGGGTGAGCGTGCACCAGCTCGGGCAGCGCTCCGGTCTTCGAGGCGAGCAGATCGCGCACCGTGCGCTCGTCGGTGCTGTCCGAGAATCCGTACGAGCGCATCCAGGCGTCGTTGAAGATCTTGCCGAGGTAGCCGCGTCCGCCGTCGGGCAGCAGGACGACGACGACGTCGTCGGGTCCGAGCTCCCGGGCGACGTCGAGGGCCGCCGCCACGGCCAGCCCGGACGACCCGCCGACGAGCAGGCCCTCCTCGCGGGCGAGACGTCGGGTCAGCTCGAACGACCGGGCGTCCGACGCGGCGATGATCCGGTCGACGACGCTCGGGTCGTAGGCGCTCGGCCAGAAGTCCTCGCCGACGCCCTCGAGCAGATACGGGCGGCCGGTGCCGCCGCTGTAGACGCTGCCCTCGGGATCGGCCCCGACGATCTGCACCGCGCCTCCGGAGATCTCCTTGAGGTAGCGGCCGGTGCCGCTGATCGTGCCCCCGGTGCCGACGCCGGCGACGAAGTGCGTGATGCGCCCGTCGGTGTCGCGCCAGATCTCGGGGCCGGTCGTCTCGTAGTGGCTGAGCGGGCCGTTCGGGTTGGCGTACTGGTTCGGCTTGAAGGCCCCGGGGATCTCGCGGGCGAGGCGGTCGGAGACGCTGTAGTACGACTCGGGGCTGGTGGGCTCGACGGCGGTCGGGGTGACGACGATCTCGGCGCCGTAGGCCTTGAGCACGTTCCGCTTGTCTTCGCCGACCTTGTCGGGCAGCACGAAGACGCAGCGGTAGCCCCGCTGCTGCGCGACGAGGGCGAGCCCGACGCCCGTGTTGCCGCTCGTCGGCTCGACGATGGTGCCGCCCGGCTTCAGCAGCCCCTCGCGTTCGGCGGCGTCGATGATGCGCGTGGCGATGCGGTCCTTCGAGGAGCCGCCGGGGTTGAGGTACTCGACCTTGACGAGGACGGTCGCGCTGATGCCCTCCGTCACCTTGTTGAGCTTGACGAGCGGGGTGTTCCCCACGAGGTCGAGGACGGTCTCGGCGTACTTCACGAGGACTCGCATTTCTCCGGCACCGTCGTGGGGTGCGGATCGAGGTGGCGGACGCGGTCGCGGGGGTGGCGAGCCGGCGTCGAGTCTATCCAGCGGCCCTGCGCGTGTTACGGGACGCGACGCCCGTCGTGCACGATGCGCAGACTGTGACCTTCCTCTCAGCGACGCGTGCCGGACAATGGAGGCGACAGTCCGATCCCGCATCGGCCCCTCCGGACGACAGGACCTCACGTGGTCAACGGCAACAACGACAAGCCCTCCGTCAAGCAGCAGCGCGACGCCCGACGCCAAGAGAAGGTCGCGGCGCTCAAGAAGCAGCAGGAGCGAGCCCGCCGCAACCGCCTCATCGGCATCGTGACCGGCTCGGTCGCCGGGCTCGCCGTGATCGGCCTCATCGTCACCTTCGTCGTGACCAGCGGGCAGCCGCGCGAGAACCCGCGCGACATCGTGGTCGAGGGGGCGCAGACCTTCTCGGACCTCACCGCCAACCACGTCACCGGCCCGGTCGACTACGCGCAGACCCCGCCGGCCGGCGGCGATCACAACCAGATCTGGCTCAACTGCGGCGTCTACACCGAGCCCGTGCCGAACGAGAACGCCGTGCACGACCTCGAGCACGGCGCGATCTGGTTCACGTACGACCCCGCCCAGGTGAGCGAGGCCGAGATCGAGGCGCTGCAGGACTTCGCCCCCAGCACCTACGCGGTCGTCTCGCCGTACGAGGGTCTCGACTCGCCGATGTACGTCTCGGCGTGGGGCGCGCAGCTGCCGTTCTCGAACGTGACCGACGACGAGGAGGACGTCTCGGACTTCGTCACGAAGTACTGGAAATCCGGCGACGCGCCTGAGCCCGGTGCGCCCTGCACCGGCGGCATCGACGGATCCGGCAAGATCGCGTGACCGACTCCGGCGCGACGGGCGGGTCGTCGTCCGACGAGGCCTCCGGTCGCGCCCCGGGCAGGCGGCGCACCCGGGTCGTCGTCGCCGCTGCGCTGACGCTCGTCCTCGTGCTGCTGGTCGGCGTCGCGGTCGGACGCCTGAGCTCGCCGAACCCGGTGACCCCCGGCACCGAGAGCGTCGAGGCGGGCTTCTCGCGCGACATGCAGGTGCACCACGAGCAGGCCGTGCGGATGGCCATGATCGTCCGCGACCGCACCGACGACCCGGCCACGCGCTCGATGGCCTACGACATGGCTCTGACCCAGTCGCAGCAGGCCGGGCAGATGTTCGCCTGGCTGGAGCTCTGGGGCGTCTCGCAGGCGCCGGCGGAGCCCACGATGACCTGGATGACGCGGCCGACGCTCGACGGCTCGTACGGCGATCACGAGCACACCCCCTCCGGAGGCACGGAGGGCTCCCCGACGCCCGCCGCTCATCAGCCGGGTGGTCGCATGCCCGGGCTCGCCACCGACGAGCAGATGGCCGCGCTGCAGGAGGCGAGCGGCGTGGAGGCCGAACGGCGGTTCCTGACCCTGATGATCGCGCATCACCGCGGCGGGGTCGAGATGGCCGACGCGGTGCTGGCGCGCAGCGAGAACCGTCAGGTGCGCGTCTTCGCGACCGGCATGCTGCAGAGTCAGGAGAGCGAGATCGACGCCATGGAGGACATGCTCGCCGAGCGCGAGTGACGCCTCGTGACGAGGGCGCCTCGCCCCCGGCTCAGTCGGCCGCGATCTGCTGCCCGTAGAGCCCGGCGTAGACGCCTCCGAGCGCGACGAGCTCGTCGTGGGTGCCCCGCTCGACCACGCGTCCGGCGTCCACGACGAAGATGACGTCGGCCGACCGCACGGTCGAGAGCCGGTGGGCGATGGCGATGGTCGTGCGGCCGCGGGCGGCGGTGTCGAGGGCCTCCTGGACGACCCGCTCCGAGACCGTGTCGAGCGCACTCGTCGCCTCGTCGAGCACGAGGACGGCAGGGTCCTTCAGCAGGACGCGGGCGATCGCGATGCGCTGCTTCTCGCCGCCGGACAGCCGGTAGCCCCGCTCGCCGACCAGCGTCTCGTAGCCGTCGGGGAACGAGGCGATCGTCTCGTGGATGTTCGCCCGACGCGCCGCGTCGACGAGCTCGTCGTCGGTGGCGCCGGGGCGGGCGTAGCGGAGATTGTCGGCGATCGAGGCGTGGAAGAGGTACGTCTCCTGGCTGACGATGCCGATGTGCTCGATCAGGGACTCCTGGCGCAGCTCGCGGACGTCCGTCCCGGCGAACCGCACCGCGCCTCCTGAGGCCTCGTAGAACCGCGGGATCAGGTACGACACCGTCGTCTTGCCTGCTCCGCTCGGCCCGACGAAGGCCGCGAACCGGCCGGGCTCGATGTCGAACGAGACGCCGTCGAGCGTCTTCTGGCCGGGCTCGGCGTCCGGGTACGAGAACGACACGTCGTCGAACTCGACGCGACCGAGTCGCGTCACGTCGACGTCGCCCGCGGCGGGGTCGTCGTCGATCGCCGGGTGCAGGTCGAGGTACTCGAAGATGCGCGCGAACAGCGCCCCCGAGGTCTGGAGGTCGAGGGCGACGCGCAGGAGGCCCATCAGGGGGAACGTCAGTCGCGCCTGAACGGTCGTGAAGGCCACGATCGTGCCCGCGGTGACCGGGACGTCGCGCAGGATGAGCCAGGCGGCGACCAGGTAGATGATGGCCGGGATGACCGACAGGAAGATCTGCACGACGGCGAAGAACCACTGGCCGCTCATCTGCTGACGCACCTGCAGACCGATCTGCGTGCGGTTCTCGGCCGAGTAGCGCTCGATCTCGGCGCGCTGCTGGTTGAAGCTCTTGGCGAGCAGGATGCCGCTGACGCTCAGGGCCTCCTGCGTGATCGCGGTCATGTCGCTCAGCGACTCCTGCGTCTGGGTGGCGATGCGGGCGCGGACCTGCCCGACCCGGCGCTGCGCCACGACGAGCAGCGGCAGGAGGATGACCGTGACGAGCGTCATCTGCCAGCTGAGCACGAGCATCGACACGAACGCCGCGATGACCGTGACGGTGTTGCCGAGCACGCTCGAGACGGTGTTGCTGAGGACGTTGGCCACGCCACCGACGTCGTTCTGCAGCCGCGACTGGATGACGCCGGTCTTGGTCCGGGTGAAGAAGGCCAGCTCCATCCGCTGCAGATGCCCGAAGAGCCGGATGCGCAGCGCCCCCATGACCTTGTTGCCGACGGTCGCCGTGAGGAAGGTCTGCCCCACGCCGATGCCGGCCGAGAGCACCCACAGGCCGATCATGGCCCCGACGAGTTCGAGCAGCACGGGGACGTCGGGCCCCCCGTCCGCGAACAGGCCCCGGTCGAACGCCTGCTTGGTCAGCAGGGGCGGCAGCACGCTGATGGCGGCGCCGATGAACACGAGCACGACCGTGACGACGAGCGCCCGCCGGTGCGGCTCGAACAGCGCGCGGATCCGGCGCAGCAGGTGGGGCACGCGCGGGGCCTCGGCGTTGGCCGCCTTCTGAGCCCGCGCGTCGCCGCTCGAGACACGACCGGGTCGCGTTCCGCCGCCGCGCATCCCGCCGCCAGACGCGACGGAGTCCATCCTGCTCATCCGGTCACGGTACGCCGATCCGCATCGGGGTACATGATCGCCCCCATTTCTGGGCTTCATCCCGATATTTCCTCACCGGATGAGCTTCCCGCTCTTAGGATGAGCGCGACGGTTGGTTGACCACCATCCCGACGCCGTATTCCTCGTACCCGACCGAGGAGCCACCCGATGCGGCAGAGGTTAGGACCCGTGAAGACGCCTGACGAGACGGCCGCACCCCCGAGCGCCGAGATGCGACCCGCAGACCACCGTGCTGCCCTCGACGCCATCGAGCGCGCCTGGACGAGCATCGCCCCGCTGCAGGGCGCCCGCCTGCGCGACGCGATCCGCTCGACCCCCGAGGACGAATGGCGGGGCAGACCCCGCATCCTGCTCGCCCTCGCGGCCAGCCATCGCTCGGTCGGCTCCCGCTCCCGGAGCGCCGCC
Source organism: Frigoribacterium sp. Leaf263 (assembly GCF_001422285.1). GTDB lineage: Bacteria > Actinomycetota > Actinomycetes > Actinomycetales > Microbacteriaceae > Frigoribacterium. The sequence goes on along the minus strand of NZ_LMMO01000003.1, from coordinate 107,972 downwards.
CTCCCCTGGTTCCGAGGCGTCGCGAAGGCGATCGACGCCGACCCCGCGATGTCGCTGGAGGTGCGGGCCGGCTACCACGTGCACCTCGCCGCCACGCTCCGCACGCTCGGGAACCTCGTCGTCGCGCACGAGCACCTCGAGGTCGCCCGCACGATGATCGAGACGGACACCACCGAGTCGATCAGCAGCCGCATCTCGCTCAGCGCGTCGTTCTCGCTGCAGCTCGGTCTGATCCGCATCCACTACGGCGAGTACGACCAGGCGCAGTTCGCCCTGGGTCTCGCCGGCGGCCTCGCCTCCGAGCACCTCAGCCTCGCCGAGCGCGTCGAGTGCCTCTCGGCCCTCGCCCACGTCGCCATGCTGCTCGGCGACTTCCGACTCGCCGACGAGCACCTCGCCGCGGCCACGACCCTCGCCGAGGGGACCGAGCTCATGACGAGCTCGTTCGGCGCGCTCGCCCAGATCACCCGGCTCCAGCTGGCCCTCGACCGCGGTCAGCCCGGCGGGATCCCCGAGCTCATCGACGACGTCCGCCAGGCGACCCGCGGCAACGACTGGGAGGCGCACGGCTGGTTCGCCGAGGCGCACGCCTACCTCGAGGAGGGCCGCTTCATCGAGGTGCTCGATCTGCTGGCGCGCATCACGCGCCTCCTCGACGCCTTCACCGGTCGACCGACGCTGGCCGCGGCGGTCGCCTCGCTGCGGGCCGAGACCATGCGGTGCCTGCAGCAGCCCCAGGAGGCGCGGCGTCTGGCCGCCCCGCTCGTCGCCACCGCACGCCACATCCAGTGCCCGGCCCGCGTGCTGGCGCTCGTGCACCTCGCAGCGGGCGAGCCCGAGGCGGCCCTCGACGCGCTCGAGCCGTGCCTCGTGCTCGGCGATCTGCACAGCGAACGCACCATGCCGCACGTGCACGCCGTCGTCGCCGCGGCGCATCTCGCCCTCGGCGACACGGCCCGCGCGGACATCGCCTTCGACCGGGCGCTCCTCGCCGCCGGCCGGAACGACTCCCGGTGGATGTTCGCCACGCTCCAGGACGACGTGCTGAAGCACCTCCTCGACCGGGCGGCGCACCGCGACCAGCCGGAGGCGATCCGCACGACCCTCGAGCGCCTCCTCGGCTCCTCGGTCGGCGCGGTACCGCGGTTGGACGAGCCGCTGAGCGACCGCGAGCTCGTGATCGTGCGCCACCTCGCGACGGGACAGACCCTCGGCCAGATCGGGAGCCAGCTCTTCATCTCGGTCAACACGGTCAAGAGCCACGTGCGGAGCATCTACCGCAAGCTGCAGGCGTCGTCGCGCCGCGAGGCGATGACGCGGGTGCGCGAGCTCGGACTCCACGTCGACGACTGACCCCGCGGCCCGGGGGCGGCCCCGGGCGCCTGGTAGCCTCTCGCGGTGTCCGAGAACGCCCCCTCCACCGTCAGCCGTCCTCCGCTCGTCGCCCAGCTGAGGCGCCGCAAGCCGCTCGAGGCGTTCGCCGCCGAGAGCGACGACTCGACCGGGGGCGGGCCGCGCCTGCGACGTTCGCTCGGCGTCTGGCATCTGACGGCCATCAGCATCGGGGCCACGCTCGGCACCGGGATCCTCGTCGTCCTGGGCACGGCCGTCCCCCTGGCGGGCCCCGCCGTGTGGATCGCATTCGTCCTGGCAGGCGTCGCCGCCCTGCTCTCGGCTCTGTCGTACGCCGAGATGGCCGGCAGCGTGCCCGTCTCGGGGTCCAGCTACAGCTACGCCTACGCGACGCTCGGCGAGGGTCTGGCGTGGGTGTGCGGGTGGTGCCTCGTGCTCGAGTACGCCGTCTCGGTGGCCGCGGTGGCCGTCGGCGCGGGTCAGTACGTCAACGAGGCGCTCGCCGTCTTCGGCCTGGCGCTGCCCGACGCCATCGCCGAGCCGCCGGGCGCCGGAGGGGTGCTCAACCTGCCGGCCGCCCTGCTCGTGATCATCGCGACCCTCGTGCTCGTCCCCGGCGCCCGCGAGAGCGCCTGGGTGAACACCCTCCTCGTCGTGGTCAAGATCGGCCTGCTCGTCTTCTTCGTCGCCGTCGCGTTCACGGCCTTCAGCGCCGGCAACTTCGAGCCCCTCGCGCCGATGGGCGCCGCCGGGGTCTCGGCCGCGGCATCCCGGCTCTTCTTCTCGTACATCGGCTTCGACGCGGCGTCGACGGCGGGCGAGGAGGCGCGCGATGCGAAGCGCGACCTCCCGCGGGCGATCATCGCCTCGATCGTGATCATCACCGTGCTGTACATCCTCGTCGCGGTCGCCGCGATCGGGGCCCGGCCCTGGCGGACGTTCACCGACGGCGAGGCCTCGCTCGTCACGATCGTCGCGGACATCACCGGGCAGCCGTGGGTCGCGTTCGTGTTCGCCGTGGCGGCCGTGCTCGCCATCGCGAGCGTCGTGCTCACCGTGCTCTACGGCCAGACCCGCATCTTCGTCTCGATGGCCCGCGACGGGCTCGTCCCGAGGGTGCTCGGTCGCATCTCGCCGCGCACGCGGACGCCGGTCGCCGGCACCCTGATCGTCGGCGGGGTGGTCGCCCTCGCCGCGGCCCTCGTGCCGCTCGGCGCCCTCGCCGACGCCACGAGCATCGGCACCCTCTTCGCGTTCGCTCTCGTCAACGTGTCGGTCATCTGGCTGCGCCGCAACCGGCCCGAGCTCGACCGGACGTTCCGCGTGCCGTTCTACCCGGTGGTCCCACTGCTCGGCTGCGCGTTCTGCGTGCTGCTCATGGTGACCCTCGGCTGGATCACCTGGCTCGCCTTCGCCGTCTGGATGCTGGTCGGCGCCGCCGTGTACCTCGGGTACGGGCGCCGTCACTCGGTGCTCGCCCGCGCCTCCTGAGGGAGGCCCGGGTCGGCTGAGGGAGGCCATGGTCGGCGCAGCCCCGGCCATCGCTGCCGGCCGGGACGGCGAAAGGCGCCACCCCGGAGGGTGACGCCTTTCGTGTGAAGCGGTGAAGCGGGATTACTTGAGGGTGACGGTGGCGCCGGCAGCCTCGAGCTGGCCCTTGGCCTTCTCGGCGGCTTCCTTCGAAGCACCCTCGAGGACGGTGCTGGGGGCGCCGTCGACGACGGCCTTGGCCTCGCCGAGTCCGAGGCTGGTGAGCGCACGGACCTCCTTGATGACCTGGATCTTCTTGTCGCCGGCAGCCTCGAGCACGACGTCGAAGGCGGTCTGCTCTTCGACCTCTTCGGCAGCGGCGGCGGGGCCGGCGGCACCGGCGGCGGCCACGGGGGCAGCAGCGGTGACCTCGAAGACCTCTTCGAACTTCTTCACGAAGTCGCTGAGCTCGATGAGCGTGAGCTCCTTGAAGGCCTCGATCAGTTCGTCCTGCGTGAGCTTCGCCATGGTGTTCTCCTTATGTGTTTTCTGAAGTGTGGGTTCGTGCGACAGCTGTTCAGCTGTCGGCTTCCTGCTTGGCACGCAGCGCCTCGACCGTGCGAACGGCCTGAGACAGCGGTGCCTGGAACAGGTAGGCAGCTCCGAACAGCGAAGCCTTGAAGGCGCCGGCCAGCTTGCCCAGCAGCACCTCCCTGGACTCGAGATCGGCGAGCTGCTTGACCTCGTCTGCCGTGAGGGGGTTACCGTCGAAGTAACCGTTCTTCACGATCAGAGCGGGGTGTGCCTTGGCGAAGTCACGCAGGCTCTTGGCGACGGCGACAGGGTCTCCGTGCACGAAGGCGATCGCAGAAGGTCCGACGAGTTCGTCGTCGAACGAGCTGATTCCGGCGTTGTTCGCCGCGATCTTGCTGAGCGTGTTCTTCACCACGGCGTACGTCGCGTCTGCACTGATGGACTTGCGGAGCTCTTTCAGCTCAGCAACAGTGAGACCGCGGTACTCGGTGAGCAGAACGGCGGTCGAGTCACGGAAGTTCTCCGTGAGCTCGGCGACCGATGCTTCCTTGTTCGCCATGGCTCTCCTAAAACGTGGGTGTGCCGGCAGCCCCCCGGCCTCGATCGGACTGGACGCCTCAGGTCTGAGTTCAGAGTTCTGAGCTCGGGTCTGAGGTGTTCAGCACAAAGAAAAAAGCTCCGGCACAGGGGCACGGAGCTGGATCTCTTCGAGAAGAGGAACGACTTCACACACCTGCGCTGGTCGCTCTCTCTCGAGAACCTTCGGTGATCGTCTGCGAGCAGACGAACACGACCGGCGGTCTTGGGCTCCGTACAGACTAGAGGCAGGAGGCGCGATCACGCAAGTCGCGCCTCCTGCGGCAGTCGGACGGTGAAGACCGCGCCCGCCGGCGAGCTGTCGACCTCGACCAGGCCGCCGTGCGCCTGCACGACGGCCTGCACGATCGCCAGACCGAGACCGGTGGACCCGGCCGACCGCGACCGCGAGCTGTCCGCGCGGGCGAATCGCTCGAAGAGCACCGGCAGGACCCCCGGGTCGATGCCGGGGCCCTCGTCGGCGACGCGCACGACGACCGAGTCGGCCTCGACGGCGAGCGTCACGTGGACCTGCGTCCCCGCCGGCGTGTGCGTCCGGGCGTTGGTCAGCAGATTGGCGACGATCTGGTGCAGTCGCATGCCGTCGCCCGTGACGATCACCGGCTCGTCGGGGACGTCGACGTCGACCGCGTGCGAGGGCCCGGCCACGTGCGCATCGCTCACCGCGTCGAGGACGATGCGGGTGAGATCGACGTCGCCGAGCACGAGATCGCGACCCTCGTCGAGTCGTGCCAGCAGCAGGAGATCCTCGACGAGCGACGTCATGCGGACGGCCTCCGACTCGATGCGTCCCATCGCGTAGACGACGTCGTCGGGCAGATCGGCGTTCATGCGTCGGGTGAGCTCGGCGTAGCCGCGCACCGAGGCGAGCGGCGTCCGCAGTTCGTGCGAGGCGTCGGCCACGAACTGCCGCACCTTGTTCTCGGACTGCTGCCGCGCCTCCAGGGCTCCGGCGACGTGACCGAGCATGCGGTTCAGCGACGCCCCGACCCGACCGACCTCGGTGCGGGTGTCGGTGTCCTGCTCGTCGACGCGTTCGGCGAGCGCGACCTCGCCGCGATCGAGGGGGAGCTCGGCGACGCGGAGGGCCGTGTCGGACATCCGCTCGAGCGGCCGGAGGGCGGATCGGACGACCGCGAAGGCGATCGCGATGGCGACCGCCAGCCCGATGATCGTGACGCCCGCGATGGCGACGACCATGACGGTGATGGTGCGGTCGACGCCGCTGGTCGGCAGACCCACCACGAGGTGGGCCGTCGTCGAGGTCGAGACGAGCGTCCCCTTCTGCGACTCGACGCGGTACGACCCGAGCGAGCCACCCAGATCGACGGTCGTCGGCTCCGTCCGGCCCTCGGCGTCGACGGGCCGCCCGACGACGCCGGCCAGCGGTTCGTCGAGCTCGGCGAGATCGACCGCCGCCAGCTCGCCGCCGACGGTGATGCGGTAGGCGGCTCTGACCTGCCCGTCGACGACGACCGCCGTCAGCGTTCCCGGGGCCTGACGCGGTCCGTCGAACTCGCCGCCGTCGGGCGTGAGCGACGGCTCGGAGGCGCCCCCGAACGGCGAGGCGGCGCGCGTGGTCGCCCCGTCGAGCTCGCCGTCGAGCTGGTCGACGAGGGAGACCCGCAGCACGAGGACGCTCAGCGAGCCGATCACGACGGTCAGCAGCACGACCAGGGCCACGATGCTGAGGATCAGACGCTGCCGCAGGGTGAACGGACCAGACGCCCCCGGCAGACGACGCGCCAGGCGTCGCAGGCTCGAACCCGCCCGCGCGGGCAGGGCGTCGCTCACGAAGTCGGCTTGATCACGTAACCCACGCCGCGCACGGTGTGGATCATGGGCTCTTCGCCGACGTCGATCTTCTTGCGCAGATACGAGATGTAGATCTCGACGACGCTCGACTTGCCGCCGAAGTCGTAGCTCCAGACCCGATCGAGGATCTGCGCCTTGCTGAGCACGCGGCGGGGGTTCCGCATGAGGAACCTCAGCAGCTCGAACTCGGTCGCGGTCAGCTCGATCTCGCGGTCGCCGCGGTGCACCTCGTAGCTCTCCTCGTCGAGCACGAGGTCGCCGACGACGATGCGCGAGTCGCCCGCCTCGCTGACGGCCGAGGCCGATCGGCGGATGAGTCCGCGGAGGCGGGCCACGACCTCCTCGAGCGAGAACGGCTTGGTGACGTAGTCGTCTCCCCCGGCGGTCAGTCCCTGGACGCGGTCCTCGACGGCGTCCTTCGCGGTCAGGAAGAGGATGGGCGTGTCGTCGCCGGACTGCCGCAGCCGACCGAGCACCTGGATGCCGTCGATGTCGGGCAGCATCCAGTCGAGGACCATCGCATCGGGCTTGAACTCGCGAGCGAGCGTGAGGGCCGTCTGCCCGTCGGAGGCCGCCTTGACGTCCCATCCCTCGTAGCGCAGCGCCATCGAGAGCAGGTCGGTGAGGCTGTTCTCGTCGTCGACGACGAGGACGCGGAGGGGGGTTCCGTCGGCCCGGGTGAGTCGCGGGGCGGAGGCGGTGGCGGGAGTGGTCGTGGTCACGTCTTCCAGTATCGAGAGCTTCCTATGAGCGGACTGTGACGTGCCGATGAAGGCGCCGTGTCCGTCTCATGACCGCCTCATAGACGGGCGACCGGGGCCGGATGACGCGGCTCCCTGACGTCGGCGGCGCGGACCACCCGTCCGTCGCCGCCTGCAGCTCACCGCCGGGCGCGTGCGCGGGATCCGAGCGACGGGCCGGTCACCCGAGGGGGTAGGCGGCGCAGGCGAAGCGGCTCGAGTCGGGGCTCCAGCCCGGCACGTTGATCGTGCCCTGGCCGCCGAGCACCGCGAGGACGTCCTGCGGCGTCGCCCCCGGCTCGGGCAGGCCGTCGACGCCGAGCGGGAGGGTGCGCAGCACGACGTCGCGGTTCTCGGGATGGCCGAGCGTCCCCGGCTCGAACGAGACGTAGAGCAGCGTGCGACCGTCGGGCGACACGTGCGGGAACCAGTTCACCCGCTCGTCGTGCGTCACCTGCACGGCGTCCGAGCCGTCGAGACCCGCCCGGAACAGCTGAGCGTGACCGGCGACTCCCCCGGAGGCCCGCTCCGAGTTGAACCACAGCCGGGAGCCGTCGGGCGAGAACCCGGCGCCGTCGTCGGGGTGCTCGTCGTCCGTGACGGGGGTCGTCGCCCCGTCGGCGGTCGCGACCAGGGCGACGTTCGTGCGCCAGGCGACCCGCGCCTCCTCGGCTCCGGGGTCGGCGACCGGCGCGGGCAGCGCGCCCACGATCATGCTCAGCGTGCGACCGTCGGGCGAGACCCCGTGCAGGTAGTTCTTGTGGTTGCGACCCTCGGGGTGCGGGGCGGTGACTCGGCGGGCCGACTCCCCCTCGGGCACGCCGTCCCAGGGCACCTCGTACACGTGCCCGTCGCGAGCGCTGACGAAGACGGCCGAACCGTCTGGCGCGATCACGTGGTCGTTGTTGATCTCGGGCACGTCGCCGAGCGGCACGGACTCGAGAGCGGTCTCGTCGACGCCCCGGGCGTCGGCGGGCAGGCGCCAGAGCAGACCGTCGCCGTTGACGACGAGCCACCGGCCGTCGGGGCTCCAGTTGGGCGCCTCGACCAGCACCGTCCGGCTCTCGAAGACGGTCTCGGTCGCGCGGGTCGCGGGGTCGACGATCAGCAGACGGCAGAGCTGACCGGGGAGGAGGGTGCGGGGCATGCGTCGGGTCTCTCGGGCTACTGGTTCGAGAAGGCGGAGTCGAAGGAGGCGGTCGGCCGCTTCCAGAGCAGGGAACGGATGTGGGCGAGCGCCTCGGGCGCCCCGTGCAGGCGGTCCATGCCGGCGTCCTCCCACTCGATCGAGATGGGGCCCGCGTACCCGATGGAGTCGAGGGCGCGGAAGGCGTCCTCCCAGTTCATGTCGCCATGACCGGTCGACACGAAGTCCCAGCCCCGCCGGGGGTCGCCCCAGGGCAGATGCGAGCCGAGCACGCCCGACCGACCCGAGGGGGGCTTGATGCGCGTGTCCTTGCAGTCGACGTGGTAGATCCGGTCGGCGAAGTCGGTGATGAAGCCGACGGTGTCGACGCCCTGCCAGAGCATGTGCGACGGGTCCCAGTTGAAGCCGAACGCCTGCCGGTGCTCGATCGCCTCGAGAGCGCGGACGCTCGTCCAGTGGTCGTACGCGATCTCGCTCGGGTGCACCTCGTGCGCGAACCGGACGCCCTCGGCGTCGAAGACGTCGAGGATGGGATTCCAGCGGTCCGCGAAGTCCTGGTAGCCGGCGTCGATGACGGCGGCCGGCACCGGCGGGAACATCGCCACGTAGGGCCAGATCTTCGAGCCGGTGAAGCCGACGACGGTGTCGACGCCCATCTTGCGGGCCACCCGGGCGGCGCGCTTCATGTCCTCCGCAGCGCGCCGGCGGACCCCTTCGGGCTCGCCGTCGCCCCAGGTCGACGGACGGACGATCGCCTGATGCCGGAAGTCGATGGGATCGTCGCAGACGGCCTGGCCGGTGAGGTGGTTCGAGATCGCCCAGACCCGCAGCCCGTGGCGGTCGAGCACCTCGAGGCGCGACCGCAGGTAGGCGTCGTCCTCGTCCGCCCGCTCGAGGTCGAGGTGGTCGCCCGACGCGGCGATCTCGAGCCCGTCGTAGCCCCAGCCCGCCGCGAGCGCCGCGACCTCCTCGAACGGCAGGTCGGCCCACTGGCCGGTGAACAAGGTGACGGGGCGGGAGCTCTCGGTCATGGGTCCTTCTCGGTGGGGGTGGATGTCAGGAGGCACGGGAGGGGTCGCGGAGGACGATGCGGACGGCGATCCCTCAGGTCACGTCGACCCACGACCGGCTCGCGGCGGAGTCGAGCACCGCTTCGGTCACGCGGGCGGCCCGGAGCCCGTCCGCGAACGTCGGCAGCCCTTCGGGCGCACCGCCCCGCACGGCGTCGTGAGCGTCGCGGACGAATCCGGCGAACGCGTCGACGTAGCCCATCGGATGCCCGGCCGGCACGGTCGACAGCCGGGCGGCGTCGGGCGAGAGCCGGGCGGTGTCCCGCGGGACGAGTCGCGTGCCCGAACGGCGTCCGACCCAGAGGGTCTCGGGCTCCTCCTGCGAGAACTCGAGGCTCTCGGCCGTGCCCGAGACGTCGAGCAGGAGGCGGTTCTTCCGACCCGGGGCGACCTGCGACACGAAGAGGGTGCCGATGGCCCCGCCGACGGTCTCGAAGACCACGGCCGCCTCGTCCTCCGTGTCGACCCGGCTGCCGCCGCGGTCGGCGTGCACGCGGTTGGTGGTCGAGGTCAGTCGCGCCAGCGGGTCGCCGGCGACGAACTCGATGAGGTCGACCAGATGGCTGCCGATGTCGGCGAAGGCGCGCGACGGGCCGCCGGCCGCGGAGTCCACCCGCCAGTCGACGTCGTCGCGCTCGAGCAGCCAGTCCTGGAGGTACGACCCGCGGATGCTGAGCACGCGGCCCGCCTCGCCCGCGGCGACGCGAGCACGCGCCTCCCGCACCATGGGGTGGTAGCGGTAGACGAAGGGCACGGCCCCGACGAGGCCGTTCGCCGCTGCGGCCTCGACCATCGCCTCCGCCTCGCCGGTCGACGTCGCCAGAGGCTTCTCGCACACCACGTGCTTGCCGGCCGCGAGCGCGGCGAGCGCCACGGGCGCGTGCGTCGCGTTCGGCGAGCAGACGTGGACGACGTCGACCCGGGGGTCGTGCACGAGGTCGTCGACGCTCTCGTGGGCGGTGCCGACGCCGAGGTCGTCGGCCGCCCGGGCGGCGCTGGCGGGGCTCGACGACGCGAGGGCCACCACCTCGGCACCGGCCGACCGGGCCGCACCGGCGTGGACGCGGGCCATGAACCCGCCGCCCACGATGCCGATGCGCAGCGGCACGACCCGACCCGCGCCTCCTGAGCGGGAGGCCGGAGCGGAGACGGCGAGACCGGCCGCCGCGGCCCCGCCCGGGTCGGTCACTTCACGGCCCCCGACGAGAGTCCGGTGATCAGGTGTCTCTGCACGAGCATGAAGCCTATGAGAACCGGCAGCGACACGACGACCGAGGCGGCCATGAGCTGGTTCCAGTAGACGTCCTGCTGCGATGCGTAGGCCCGGAGGCCGATGGACAAGGTGCGGGTGTCCTTGCTCGTCAGGACGGAGGCGAACAGCACCTCGCCCCACGCCGTGATGAAGGCGTAGACGGCCACCGCGATGATGCCGGGCTTCGCGACCGGGATGATGACGCGGAACAGGGCGCCGAGACGACCCGTGCCGTCGATCATCGAGGCCTCCTCCAGCTCCTTCGGGATCGAGGCGAAGTACCCCGTGAGCATCCAGATCGAGAACGGCAGCGAGAACGTCATGTACGTGATGATCAGACCGATGTAGCTGCCCGTCAGCTGGACCCCCACCGTGCGCTGGATCTGCACGAAGATGAGGAACAGCGGCAGGAGGAACAGGATGCCGGGGAACATCTGCGTCGACAGCACGACGAGGCTGAAGCTGCGCTGCCCGCGGAACCGCAGGCGGGCCAGAGCGTAGGCGGCCAGGACCGCCATCGCCACCGACAGGATCGTCGCCGACACCGTCACGATGAGACTGTTCTTGAAGTACGTCGCCAGGGGCACCGTCTGCCAGATCTGGATGTAGGGCTCGAGGGTCACCCGCGAGGGGATCCAGGTGAACAGGCCCTGCACGTCGGCGAGCGGCTTGATCGACGTCGTGAGGACGACGTACAGGGGCACGACGACGACCAGCGACAGGAAGGCGAGCCCGAAGAACCGGAAGATCTTGAAGCCGCGGGTCTCAATCATTGTCGTTCTGTCCCTTCGGGAGAACCATGCGGATGTAGAACGCCGAGGCGATCAGCAGGACGATCAGCAGCATGACGCTCATGGCGCCGCCGAGACCGAAGTTCCAGTTGTTGAACGACTGCTGGTAGATCAGCGGCGAGATGAGCGTCGCCTGCTCGGGCGACGCGGGGCCGAAGAGCACGTACGGCACGTTGAACTGGTTGAAGATCCAGAGGCTCATGATGAGCAGGAGCACCGCGTTGGCGGGCTTCACCATCGGCAGCGTGATCTGGGTGAACTGCTTCCAGAGGCTGGCGCCGTCGAGACTGGCGGCCTCGTAGACGTCGCCGGGGATGTTCTGCAGCGCCGCCAGCAGCATCAGGAACGCGAAGGGCCAGAACTGCCAGGCGGTCACGATGACGATGGCCCAGAACGAGTTGCCCCCGAGCAGCCAGAACGGGCGGTCCTGGAGGATGCCGAGGTCGTCGACCAGGAACCGGTTGATGGCTCCGTCGCGCTGGTTGAACATGAAGGCCCAGGCGATCGTCCCGACGTAGGACGGCAGCGCGTAGGGCACCAGGAAGAGGGTGCGGAGGATCCCCCGGCCCTTGAACGAGCTGGTGAGCAGCACCGCCCCCAGCATGCCCATGCTCCAGGCGATCGCGACGACGATCACGGTGAAGAGCAGCGTCCGCCCGAGCGCCCCGTAGAGCTGCGCCGCGATCGGCGAGCTCGGGTCGAGCGCGGTGACGAAGTTCTGCAGCCCCACGAAGGGGGCGTTGACCCAGTTCGCGATGCTCAGCTGGTTGAGCGTGATGAAGGCGATCCAGATTCCGAGCACCATCGGGACGATGTGGACGAGCAGCTCGGCCAGGGCGGCCGGCGTCACCAGGAGGTACGCCAGGGGCGAGCGGTGCCTCTTGCGTCTGACGGGCTCGATCGGAGCCTGCTGATGCGGATCGGGCGGCGTGTCCTTCTCGGACGTCGCGGGGGGCAGGACGTTGACGGTCATGAGGGTCCTCTCGGGGCCTCGGCCGGGGCGGCCGGTCGTCGATCGACCGGCCGCTCCGACCTGCAGCGGTGGGACGGGCTACTGACCCGAGCTCATCTGGCTGTTCGCGTCCTCGAGGGCCGACTTCACGTCGTCCTCGCTGACGGAACCGCCCTGGGCAGCGGTGGCGAGGAGTCCCTTGACGGCGGTGCCGACCAGGGTCTCCATCTGTCCCTCCGAGGGGAAGAGGGGCATCGGCTGGGCGTGGTCGGCGAGCGTGACCTGCTTCAGCTTGATGGTCTCCGACTGGAACGCCGGGTCGTCGTACGCGCTGGTGACGACGGGCAGCGAGCTGAACGACTGGTTCAGGTAGACCTGCTCCTCGTCGCTCGTGAGGTGCTTGACGAAGTCGATCGCCGCATCCTTGTTGTCCGAGTTGTCGAAGACGCTGATGTTGATGCCGGCGACGTGGCTCTGGGTGCCGAGCAGACCCGTAGCGTCGGCGCTCTCCATCGGCACCGGTGCCGCGGCGTAGTCCGTGAAGTCACGGGCTGCGAGGTTCGCGTCGGGCGCCTGGTCGAAGAACATCGCGGCCTGACCGTCGGCGAAGGTCGCCGCCATGTCGGAGCCGTTGACGCTCTCGGCGTCGGAGGGCGAGACCACCTTGTCGACGGCCATGAGGTCGACCCACTGCTTGACGCCCGCGACGACGCCGTCGTTCGCGAAGTCGGGCTCGCCGCTGTCGTCGTACAGGGCCCCGCCGTTCTGCAGACCACGGACGAACGCCTGGTGCGAGTTGTTCGAGATGCTCGAGCCCGCCATCGTCACGCCCCACTGGTCGATCTCGCCGTCGCCGTCGGTGTCGATGGTCAGCTTCTTGGCGTCCTCGACGAACTCGTCCCATGTGGCGGGCGGGTCGGTGATCCCGGCCGCCTCGAACATGGCCGTGTTGTAGTACAGCGAGTACGAGAGTCCGTAGAGCGGCACCGACGTCGGAGCCTGCCCCTCCGCGCCACCGGTCGCGAAGCTGGACTGCACGAAGCGGTCCTGCCCGCCGACGGCCTCGAGCGGGTCGCCCTCCCACGGGACGAACGCGCCGCTCGACTGCAGCGACACCGCCCACGTGTTGCCGATGTTCAGCACGTCGGGGCCCTCGCCGCTCGACACGGCGGTGAGGATGCGGTTGTAGAGGTCGGACCACGGGATGACCTCGAGCTCGACCTCCACCCCGGTCTCCTCGGTGTAGCGGTCGATGGATTCCTGGAGGATCTCCGCGTCCTTCTCGACCGTGGGGGCCTGGTTGCTGGCCCAGTACGTGATCGTCTTGCTGTCGCCGTCGCCGCCTGAGGCGGAGCAGGCGGTCATCGACCCTGCGGCCACGACTCCTACGGCCAGTGCTGCGATCCAACGGGTCTTCTTCGTCATGACTTCTCCTGGTGTCTCATCTTCGAGATTTCTCTTCATCGAGTAGGGAGGGTGCTGATGGTGCTGTGCGTCTCTGGTGCTGTGCGTCGGTGGTGCGGTCTGTGGGGCGGGAGGTGCTGCGACCCGGGCCCCCGGGTGCCTGTCTCGTCGTCGAGGGGCACCCGGGGCCGGGCGTCGGCGCCGGTTCAGCCGAGGGTCGCGACCGAAGGGTCCCAGTCCTCCGGCAGCTCGGGTGTCGGTTCGAGGGTCGAGTCGACGACGACGCCCTCGTGGCGCTCGGCCGACTCGGCGAGCGAGACCATGACGTCGAGCACGTGGAACGCGAGCTCGCCGGGCACCCGCTCGCGTCGACCGCCGCGGATCGCCTGCGCCAGCTCGGCGACGCCGGTGCCGCGGGTGAAGGTCGACCCGCTCGGCGGGACGACCGTCGGCTCGTCGGAGCCGGTGTGCACGAGCGTGTCGCCCTCGAACTCGTTCGGATCGGGGAACACCGCCGTGCCCTCGGTGCCGGCGATCTCGACGAAACCGGCCCGGGCGAGCTTGGAGTCGAAGCTGAAGACGGCCTGCGCGCTCGCACCGCTCTCGAACTCGAGCAGGGCGCTGATGTGCGTGGGCACCTCGACGGGGAACACGGTGCCCGCCTTCGGGCCCGAGCCGATCGTGCGGGTGTCGCGGGCCTTCGACGAGGTCGCGGTGACCTTCGCGACCGGGCCGAAGACCTGCACGAGCGTGGTCAGGTAGTACGGGCCGACGTCGAACATCGGACCGGCGCCGTAGGCGAACAGGAACTCGGGGCTCGGGTGCCACGACTCGGGGCCGGGCACCTGGAACAGCGCCAGCCCGGTGAGCGGCGTGCCGATGTCGCCGCGGCGGACGACGCGGAGACCCGTCTGGAGTCCGGCGCCGAGGAACGTGTCCGGGGCCACGGCCACCCGCACGCCGGCCTCCTTCGCCGCGGCGAGCAGTCGCGCCCCGCTCTCGCGGTCGAGCGCGTAGGGCTTCTCGCCCCAGACGTGCTTGCCGGCTGCGACGGCCTTCAGCGCCACGTCGACGTGCGCGGCGGGGATGGTGAGGTTGACGACGATCTCGACCTCCTCCACGGCGAGCAGCTCGTCGACCGAGCCGCTGGCGGGCACGCCCCACTTCTCGGCCTGCGCCGCGGCGCGGGCCTCGTCGATGTCGGCGATGAAGAGCACCGTCAGGTCGGGGAACCGGGTCAGATTGCCGAGGTACTGGTCGCTGATGACGCCGGCGCCGATGACGCCGACTCCGACCGGTCCCGTCTTCGCCGCGCGGGCGGGGGCCGCCGAGGAGGCGCTGGTCGTCGAGGTCGTGTCGGTGGCGGTCATGCGCGCACCCCGTCCAGGAAGGAGAAGCTCTGCTCGAGCGCCGTGAACACGTCGCCGGCGTGGTCGTCGAGCTCGACCACCGCGAGCGCCTGGGGGGCGGCCCGGAGGATGTCGCGCACGGGCATCGTGCCGCGCCCGACGGCCACCTGCTCGGTGTCGTCCTTGGTCTTGGGGCCGTCCTTCACGTGGAGGAACCGCACCCGGTCGCCCAGGCGGGCGAGCAGCTCGGCCGCATCCACGCCGCCGACCTCGACCCAGTAGGTGTCGACCTCGAGCACGACCTCGGGCGGCAGCGCCGCGGCGAGGACCTCGAGCGCCGGGGTGCCGTCGATGAGGTTCTCGAGCTCGAAGGCGTGGTTGTGGTACCCGACGGTGAGACCGTGCGCGCTGGCCGCCTCGGCGATCTCGCCGAGCTCGGCGGCGACGGCCTCGACGTCCTCCCGGGTGATCCACCGGGTCTCGTCGATGTGCGGGTCGATGATCGTCCCGACGCCGAGTCGCACGGCAGCCGCGAAGATGGGTTCGAGATCCTGGCCGACGAGCTTGGCGTGGGCGCTCGGCGCGGTGAGGCCGGCGGCGGGGAGCGCCTCGGCGTACTCGTCCACGCGTTCGACGAACCCCCAGGGTTCCACCTGCGTGTAGCCGATGCTCGCCAGACGGCTGAGCGTGCCGGGGAGGTCGGCCGCGATGGCGTCCCTGACCGTGTAGAGCTGGACCGAGATCGGTGATGTCACCTGATGGACTCCTCGTCGAGTGGTGGTGGCGTCGGCGGAACCACCCCCGTTCGGGAGTCGATCGCCGGTGATCGAGACTCACCATAGGACCGCTTCTGTCGACGCGCAAGCAAAAGTCGACGGAAATCGACGAGCTTGTCTCGATCGTCACCTCTGCCTGTGCTTTACTGCTCCCATGCCCGATTCGACGCGGTCGTCGGCTCTCGGGAGCGCGGGGGCCAGCGAGCTCTTCCAGCTGCTCCGCGACGGTCGTCCGCGCACCCGCGCCGAGCTGGCGAGCATGACCGGCCTCGCCCGATCGACCATCGGCCTCCGGCTCGACGCCCTCATCGAGCTCGGCCTCGTCGGCCCCTACGCCGACGCCGTGTCCACCGGGGGGCGTCCTCCCTCGCGCGTCGCCCTCGTGCCGTCGGCGCGCGTGGTGCTGGGAGCCGACTTCGGCGCCGGCCACCTGAACGTCGCCCTGACCGACCTCATGGGCGTCGAGCTCGCGGTGCTCCGCACCGAGATCGACATCGCCGACGGCCCCGAGAGCGGTCTCACGGCCCTGCTCACCGCCGCCGACACGCTCCTGTCGGGCTACGGCCGAGACCGCGACGATCTCATCGGCGTCGGCATCGGACTCCCCGGACCGGTGCAGTTCAGCACCGGTCGACCCGTCAACCCGCCGATCATGCCCGGCTGGGACGGCTTCGACGTGCCCGGCTGGGTCAGGCGCCATCTCGACGTGCCCGTGCTCGTCGACAACGACGTGAACATCATGGCCCTCGGCGAACGGGGCCATGCGTTCCCCGACACCGACCACTTCCTGTTCGTCAAGGTCGCCACGGGCATCGGCTCGGGCATCATCTCGGGCGGACGCCTGCAGCGGGGCGCGCAGGGCATCGCGGGCGACATCGGGCACGTCCAGATCCCCCGCGGCGCGGGCATCGCCTGCCACTGCGGCAACGTCGGCTGCCTCGAGGCCGTGGCGTCGGGGCCCGCGATCGCCCGGTCGCTCCGCGCCTCGGGGCTCGACGTCGCCGGCGGACGGCAGGTGATCGACCTGGTGCGGCGGGGCGACATCGACGCCATCCAGGCGGTGCGTCAGGCGGGTCGCGACCTCGGCGAGGTGCTCACCGCCTGCGTGAACGTCATCAACCCGTCCGTCATCGCCATCGGCGGCTCGATGGCCCAGGCGGGCGAGCATCTGATCGCCGGAGTGCGCGAGATCGTCTACACGCGGTCGATGCCGCTCGCCACCGAGCATCTGAGCATCGTGCAGTCCCGCTCGGGCGACCGCGCGGCCATGATCGGCGCCAGCATGCTCGCCATCCACCACGCGCTCTCCCCCGCCGCCATCGACGAGCTCGCCGCCCTGGTCTGACGGCGGCGACACGGGGCCGCCCCGGTCGACCGACGCAGCCGGACGAGGGACAATGGAGCCATGACCGTCGTCCAGCCCATGCTCTCGCTGTGGGACGACGACGAGACCGAGCCCGCGCCTCCCCGCCGGCCCGCGCACGAGACCCGCGTGCTCGCCGACTCGACCGATCGCATCGCGTGGCTGCGAGCCCGCAGTCAGGGCATCACCGCCACCGACGTCGCGAGGCTCTCGAGCCCGAAGGCCGTGCAGGCCGTCGTGCTCGACAAGCTCTACGGCAACGGCTTCGGCGGCAACGCCTACACCGACCACGGTCGCGCCCGCGAGCCCGAGATCGCCCGCTGGGTGCTGAACGAGCACGGCATCGCGCCCAGCTCGAAGCTGTTCCACGCGGCCGACCAGCGGCGCCACCTCGCCACGCCCGACGGGGTCGCCGTCCGCGACGACGGCCGCGTCGAGCTGTGCGAGATCAAGACGACCAAGAAGGCCTGGACGAGCATCCCCCGCACGTACCTGCGCCAGGTCTTCTGGCAGCAGTACGTGCTCGGCGCCGAGCGGACCCTCGTCGTCTGGGAGCAGCACCTCGACTTCGTGCCCGTCGACGAGGTCCCCCTCAGCCGCTGGGTCGATCGAGACGACGACGAGATCCACCGCCTGGTGGTGCTCGCGGACCACGTGCTCGACACGCTGGCACGGCAGGCGCCCGTCGACCCGTTCGCCCTCGGCCGCCGGGCGTACGAGCCTCCGCCCTACGACCCGCTGCGCTGAGCGCGGCTCGTCGACGACGGCGGCGATAGTTCTCCGACCAGTGACACCGGCGAAACACGGCCGACTCACGCCCCCCGTTTACTGGTGGGATCCCGGGGGGCCGTCGTGCGCCACCTGCGCAGCGCTCGCCCCGGGGTCGAGGGAGAGCGATGACGACGACGATGGCGACGACGACGATGCGCGCGATGGTGATCGACGGGACGGGCGGCGCGGATCGGATCGTCGCCCGCGACGTCCCCCGGCCGCAGCGCGTGGGCAACGAGGTGCTGATCGAGGTGGTCGCCGCGGGGGTCAACCGCTGCGACGAGGAGGCGCGCGAGGGTCGGGGGGACGGCGTCGTCCTCACCGGTCCCCCATCCGTCCCGGGGCACGACTTCAGCGGCGTCGTCGTCGAGACGCCCTACGCCGCGCACCCCCTCCGCGTCGGCGACGCCGTCTACGGCATGACGGCGTTCCCCCGAGGAGGCGGCAGCTACGCCCCGTTCGTCAGCGTGCCCGCGCAGTCGGTCACCCGCAGACCCGCCACGCTCTCGCACGTCGAGGCCGCCGGGGTGCCCCTCGCGGCGCTGTCCGCCTGGGGCATGATCGTCGACCTCGCCAAGGCGCACGAGGGGCAGCGGATCCTGATCCACGCTGCCGCCGGGGGCGTCGGGCACTTCGCCGTCCAGTTCGCGTCGTACTTCGGCGCCCATGTCGTCGCGACCGGGTCGGGGAGGAACTCATCGTGGCTGCGCGAGCTCGGCGCTGCCGAGGTGGTCGACTACTCGGCGGCCGAGTTCGACCGCACGGTGCGCGACATCGACGTCGTCGTGGACCTGCTCGACGACGAGGACGTCGCGCGGCGCTCGCTCTCGGTCCTGCGCCCCGGGGGGCTGCTCGTGCACGCGCCGACGGCGAGCTGGGATGCCGTCGCCGCGATGGCCGCCGATCTCGGCGTGCGGGCGACCGGGTTCGCGGTGACCCCGGACGCCGCGGCGCTGGCCGTCGTGTCGCGACTGCTCGACTCGGGCGACGTCCGCGTGTACATCGACGACGTCTACGACCTCGCCGACGCCGCGGACGCCCAACGGAGACTCGCCCAGGGCCACACCCGGGGGAAGCTGGTGCTGCGCGTCGCCGACGAGTGAGGCGGGGTCAGACCTCGCACTCGAGCACGAGGTCGTCGTGGGTTCGACCGCCGACGACGAAGCGTCGCGTGCCGACCTCCTCGAAGCCCCGTCCCGCGTAGAAGGCGCGGGCTCGGCCGTTCTCGGTGTTGACCCCGAGCCAGACGGAGCCCGCCCCGTCGGTGACCGCGGTCTCGAACACGGCCGCCATGAGCCGGGCGGCGACGCCCTGACCGTGGCGGTCGGGCAGGACGTAGAACTTGCTCAGCTCGACGGTCGGCCGGGCGGCGACGGAGCGGGACACGTCGTCGTCCGACGGGTCCCCTTCGACGAGCATCGCGTAGGCGACCACGTCGTCGGTCTCCTCGTCGACGGCGACGAGCACGGTGCGATCGGGGTCGGCCGCGTACTCGGCGAAGCGCTCGGCGCTGAGGTGCGTCGTCACGAAGCGCGCGATCTCGACCAGGGCCGTGCCGGGCGGACAGGCCAGCGGGAAGGTGATGGCGGCGACGTGCGCAAGCCGTGGTGCGTCGGAGGCGGAGGCCAGGCGGATGGAGACGGTCACCCTACCATCGTGCCCCACCGGAGACGACGAAGGCCGCCCCGCTCGAGAGCGGGACGGCCTGTCGTGACGATCGTCGTGATCGAGGCGGAGCCTAGAAGACGTTGATGTCGAGGGGGATGCCGGGACCGAAGGTCGTCGACAGCGTGCCCTTGGTGATGTAGCGGCCCTTGGAGGAGGACGGCTTCAGACGGACGACCTCGTCGAGGGCGGCGTCGAGGTTGGTGTTCAGCTGCTCTTCCGAGAAGCCGGCCTTGCCGATGACGAAGTGCACGTTCGAGTGCTTGTCGACACGGAACTCGATCTTTCCGCCCTTGATGTCGTTCACGGCCTGGGCCACGTTCGGCGTCACGGTGCCGGTCTTCGGGTTGGGCATCAGACCACGCGGGCCGAGGACCTTGCCGAGACGACCGACCTTGCCCATGAGCTCGGGGGTCGAGACGGCGGAGTCGAACGACGTGTAACCGCCGGCGACCTTCTCGATGAGCTCGTCGCCACCGACCTCGTCGGCTCCGGCGGCCAGGGCGGCCTCGGCGGCCGCACCGGTCGCGAAGACGATGACGCGGGCGGTCTTGCCCGTGCCGTGAGGCAGGATGACCGTTCCGCGGACCATCTGGTCGGCCTTGCGGGGGTCGACGCCGAGCTTCAGCGCGACCTCGACGGTCGAGTCGAACTTCTTGGAGCCGGTCTCACGAGCGACGGCGACGGCCTCGCTGGTGCTGTAGAACTTGCCTGCCTCGATCTTCTCGGCAGCGGCGCGGTACGCCTTGGACTTCTGAGCCATGCGGAAATCTCCTGATTTCGAGAGTGTGGTTACGAGCCTGGCCGGCTCTCCCACAGATGTCTGGGTGGTGGGGTGCCCGGGGGCGAGTGCTTACGCGTCCACCGTGATGCCCATGGAGCGGGCGGTGCCGGCGATGATCTTCGCCGCGGCGTCGATGTCGTTGGCGTTGAGGTCGGCCTGCTTGGTCGTGGCGATCTCGCGGACCTGGTCCATGGTCAGCTTGCCGACCTTGTCCGTGTGCGGGGTACCGGAGCCCTTGGCGACGCCGGCGGCCTTCTTGATGAGCTCGGCGGCGGGCGGGGTCTTCAGGATGAACGTGAACGAACGGTCTTCGTACACGGTGATCTCGACGGGGACGACGTTGCCGCGCTGCGACTCGGTCGCGGCGTTGTAGGCCTTGCAGAACTCCATGATGTTCACGCCGTGCTGACCCAGGGCCGGGCCGATGGGCGGGGCGGGGTTCGCGGCGCCGGCGTTGATCTGAAGCTTGATCAGACCCGTGACCTTCTTTTTCGGTGCCATTCTTCTTTTCCTTCTTGTGGGTGTCGAGACGACTGCGGTCGCAGCCGGCTCTCCCGGTGACCCGCGGGGCGGG
This sequence comes from Frigoribacterium sp. Leaf263, assembly GCF_001422285.1. Lineage (GTDB taxonomy): Bacteria > Actinomycetota > Actinomycetes > Actinomycetales > Microbacteriaceae > Frigoribacterium. The sequence continues at coordinate 87,565 of NZ_LMMO01000003.1, read as the reverse complement.
CTCCGGTGATCTGTCGGGGCGGCATCCCCGGGAGGATGCCGCGACGTGGAGGGGTTAGAGCTTGGTGACCTGGTCGAAGCTCAGCTCGACCGGCGTCTCGCGCTCGAAGAGCGAGACGAGCACCGTGAGCTTGCCGCTCTCGGGTTTGATCTCGTTGATCGTACCGGGAAGACCGGCGAACGACCCCTCTTTGATCGTGATCGTCTCGCCGATCTCGAAGTCGACCTCGGCGGGGATGACGCGCTGGGCCTGCTTGCCGCCCTTGGCGCCGCCCTTGGCGGGAGCCGGCGTCGTATCGATCTGGACGAGGCTCTTCAGCATGTTGAACGCCTCTTCGAAGCGGAGCGGCGTCGGGTTGTGCGCGTTGCCCACGAAGCCGGTCACCCCGGGGGTGTGACGGACGACGGACCAGCTGTCCTCGTTGAGGTCGATGCGGACCAGGACGTAGCCGGGGATCCGCACGCGGGTGACGAGCTTGCGCTGGCCGTTCTTGATCTCGACGACGTCCTCCATGGGGACCTCGACCTGGTAGATGTAGTCCTCCATGGTCATGGAGACCATGCGGTTCTCGATGTTCTGCTTCACGCGACGCTCGAAGCCCGCGTAGCTGTGGATGACGTACCACTTGCCGGGCTTGCCGCGGAGCTCCGAACGGAACGCCTCGTAGGGGTCGACCTCGACGGGCTCGGCCTCGTCGTCGGTCGTGACGTCGTCGGCGTCGAGCACCTCGTCGCCGAAGGCGGCCTGGGCGTCGGCGTCCTGGACCGACTGCTCGGCCTCGGCGACGACCACGTCGTCATCCTCGTCGTCGGACTGCTCTGCGGCGACGGCGGCGTCGGCCGCGACGGCGTCGCCCTCGGCGGCGGCTTCGTCAGCCTCGGTCTCGGCCTCGTCGTCGGTCGCCTCGACGGCGGCCTCCGCCTCAGCGGCGTCGTCGATGTCGAGCGCGTCGTCGACGATGGCGTCGGCTTCGGGGTCGCGGGCCTCGGCGAGCGTGTCGAGCAGACCGTCGAGGTCGTCGGTGTCGTCCGAACCGGCTTCGCTGTCGTCGACGACCGTGATGGCCTCGCTCTCGGCGGACTCGACGGATTCTTCGTCGGCGCTCAGGGTGCCGCCCTCTTGGGCCTCTTCGACCTCGGAGGACTGCTCCGCAGCGGTGGCGAGATCGATGTCGTCGCGCTCGTTGTCAGGCAAGGGTTTCTACTTCCGTTCGTGGGGTTCGGATCGGCTGCCCGTCGGTCGGGGCCGGATCACGTGTGGCGTCGGGGCGACGCCGGACTCAGCTGCCGGTGGGGCCGTTGCCGAAGACGTAGCCGACCACGATGCCGAACACCGTGTCGAGCCCGCTGACCAGCGCCATCATGATGACGACGAAGACGAGGACGACGCCCGTGTAGCTGAAGAGCTCTTTGCGGGTGGGGGTGACGACCTTCTTGAGTTCGTTGATCACCTGTCGGATGAACAGGGCGATCCGGGCGAAGGGACCACGGCGTGCCGCAGTGTCCTTCTTCGCCTTGTCGACGACGTCCTCGCTGGGAACGTCAACGTCTTTTCTCGCCACTGTGGGTACCTTCCGAGCTCGGCCCGCGGGCCTGTGTCCGTGATCCGGGCCGCCGCGCTGAAACCTGCTGGATCAGTCGCGACGGCCCGACCGGGCTGCAGGGCGGACAGGACTCGAACCTGCAACCTGCGGTTTTGGAGACCGCTGCTCTACCAATTGAGCCACCGCCCTTCGGGGCCGACACCAAGCTCACCACCGCCGATCGATGCACGGTGGGCGACGCCGTGAGGCGCGCAAAAGCTTGGCGATCATCGACCGCCTGGACCAGTGTAGGCGACCGCGCGGGCCGGTGTAAAGCCGGGCCCGCGGGCTAGGCTGACGGGCGTGACCACGCCAGCCCGCCGCCTCTCGTCCCGCATCGCGTCCATCGCCGAGTCCGCCACCCTGAAGGTCGATGCGAAGGCCAAGTCGCTCGTCGCGGCCGGGCGTCCGATCATCAGCTACGGCCCCGGCGAGCCGAACTTCGCCACCCCCGATCACATCGTCGAGGCCGCGGTGGCCGCGGCTCGCGACCCGCGCAACCACCGGTACTCCGCGGCGGCCGGCCTCCCCGAGCTCCGTGAGGCCATCGTCGCCAAGACGCTCCGCGACAGCGGGACGACCGTCTCGACCTCGCAGGTGATCGTCACGAACGGCGGCAAGCAGGCCGTCTACCAGGCGTTCCAGGCGCTGCTAGACGACGGCGACGAGGTGCTGCTCCCCGCGCCCTACTGGACCACCTACCCCGAGGCGATCGCCCTCGCCGGCGGGGTGTCCGTCGAGGTGTTCTCCGGCGCCGACCAGGACTACAAGGTGACCGTCGACCAGCTCGAGGCGGCCCGCACCGAGCGGACGAAGGTCCTGCTGTTCTGCTCGCCGTCCAACCCCACCGGCGCCGTCCACTCCCCCGCCGAGGTCGAGGCGATCGGCCGCTGGGCCCTCGAGAACGGCGTCTGGGTCGTCACCGACGAGATCTACCAGAACCTCACCTACGACGGCGTGGTCGCCACCTCCATCACGCAGGCGGTCCCCGAGCTCGCCGAGCAGACCATCCTGGTGAACGGCGTCGCCAAGACCTACGCGATGACCGGCTGGCGGGTCGGCTGGATGATCGGCCCGGCCGACGTCATCGCCGGGGCGGCCAACCTGCAGTCCCACCTGACCTCGAACGTCTCGAACGTGTCGCAGCGGGCCGCCATCGCGGCGCTGACCGGCTCGCAGAGCGCCGTCGAGGCGATGCGCGCCTCCTTCGACACCCGTCGCGCGACGATCGTCCGCGAGCTGAACGCCATCGAGGGCGTCGTCACCCCGACGCCCGAGGGCGCCTTCTACGTCTACCCCGACGTCACCGGTCTGCTCGGCCGCGACTGGAACGGCGTGACGCCGACCACGTCGCTCGAGCTGGCCGATCTCATCCTCGAGCAGGCCGACGTGGCGGTCGTGCCCGGAGAGGCCTTCGGGCCGAGCGGGTACCTGCGTCTGTCGTACGCCCTCGGAGACGACGAGCTGCTCGAAGGGGTCCGGCGCCTCCAGCGTCTCTTCGGCTAGCACGCGGCCGCCGCGACGAGGGTCAACCGGTCGATGGACGCCCGCTCGACCGGTCGACCCTGGTGCCCGGCCGAGAAGGGGCGCACCCTGGTCACATGACCTCAGAACCCGTCGTGCGCGTGCGCGACCTCACGAAGAGCTACGGGGCGACAGCTGCTCTGCGAGGCGTCTCGTTCGACGTCGAACCCGGCGAGACCCTCGGGCTCCTCGGCCCCAACGGGGCCGGCAAGTCGACCACCATCGAGATCCTCGAGGGCTACCGCGACCGGAGCTCCGGCGAGGTGTCCGTGCTCGGCGTCGACCCCCGTCGGGGCGGTCTCGACTGGAAGGCCCGCCTCGGCATCGTGCTGCAGACCTCGGGCGACCAGGGGACGGCGACCGTCCGTGAGCAGATCGCGCACTTCGCGGGCTTCTACCCCCGCCCGCGCGACGTCGACGAGGTGCTCGTGGCCGTCGGCCTCGAGGCCAAGGCGAACGCCCGGATCCGCTCGCTGTCGGGTGGGCAGCGTCGTCGCGTCGACGTCGCGCTCGGCGTGGTCGGCCGCCCCGAGCTGCTGTTCCTGGACGAGCCGACCACCGGATTCGACCCCGAGGCGCGTCGCGCGTTCTGGCAGCTCATCCGCTCTCTCTCGTCGGACGGCACGAGCATCGTGCTGACCACCCACTACCTCGACGAGGCGGCTCAGCTCAGCGACCGGGTCGCCGTCGTGACGGGCGGCCGCCTCGTCGCCCTGGGCCGACCCGACGAGCTCGGCGACGAGGAGACGCGCACACCGCGGGTCACGTGGCTCGACGACGACGGGCGCCATGACGTCCGGACCCCGGAGCCCGGCGCGTTCGTCGCGCGACTCCACGCCGACGGAGGTGAACCGCGCTCGCTCGAGGTCATCCGGCCGTCGCTGGAGGACGTCTACCTCGACCTGGTCGCGCGGGCCGAGCAGACCGCCGACGGCCCCGAGGAGGCGCCGGCCGCGGTCGACGCGCACCGCGCCTCCTCGGCGGGGGTGACGTCGTGAGGACGCTGACGCTCGGAGCGAGTCGCACCCGGTACGAGGTGCGGTCGTACTTCCGGGCCGGGGACACGGTCTTCTTCACGTTCCTGTTCCCCGTGGTCATGCTGGCCATCTTCTCGACGGCGTTCAGTGCGTCGGGCTCGTTCGGCACACGCGCCGACGGCAGCGAGGTCGGCGCCGCCGCCTTCTATCTGCCCGGCATGATCGCCGCGGGCATCCTGCTCTCGGGCGTGCAGAACCTCGCCGTCGACATCGCCCTCGAACGAGGCGACGGGACGCTCAAACGGCTCGCGGGGACCCCGCTGCCGGTGGCGTCGTACTTCGTCGGCAAGCTCGGCCAGGTGCTCGTCACGAGCCTGCTGCAGGTCGCCCTGCTCGTGCTCGTGGCGCGGCTGCTCTTCGGCGTGCCGCTGCCGACGGAGGCGTCGTCGTGGGCGACGCTCGCCTGGGTCTACCTGCTCGGCATCGCGACCTCGGCCCTCGTCGGCATCGCCCTCTCGCGGGTGCCCCGCAGCGGCAAGAGCGCCACCGCCGTCATCGTGCCGATCACCCTCGTGCTGCAGTTCATCTCGGGTGTCTACCTGCCCTTCACGCAGCTGCCCGAGTGGCTGCAGACCGTGGCCTCGGTGTTCCCGCTCAAGTGGCTCGCGCAGGGGATGCGCAGCGTGTTCCTGCCCGACACGTTCGCCGCCGCCGAGGCCGGGGGCTCGTGGGACCTCCCCGGGGTGGCCCTCTGGCTCGTCGTGTGGCTCGTCGCCGGCGCGGCCGCATCGGTGCTGACCTTCCGGTGGATCCGGAAGGACGGGTGAGGGCCGTCGGGATCGGGCCGCGCACCTCCCCCGACGGCGCTAGCGTGTCGCCCATGGACGACGACCGCGACCGATCCGATGCCGAATGGCGCGAGCTGTCGGGAACGGCCCTGTCGATGCGGTGGTGGGACGCGGGTCTCGCCCTGACCGCCGTCGTCCTCGGCGTTCTCGCGGCGACGTCGTCGAGCTCCCGCGTGGGGCTGTCGCTCGCGGCCGTCGGGGCTCTCGTGCTCGTCTGGTCCGCCGTCGCCCGACCCGTGATCCGCCGGAACGAGGGGCGGCTCTCGTCGCAGGCCGTCGTGGCGGCCGGGGCTCTCGTCGTCGCCGGCGGCGCCGCGGTCGCGGCGACCCCCGAGCTCGCGACCCTCCAGGCCTTCGTCATGCCGGTGCTCTGGACCCTCATGCCCGGCCCGCGCCCCGCGATCGCGGCCAACATCGCCCTCTGCCTGGCGATCTCGGCCGGCTTCGTCGTCGGGCTCGGCTGGTCGGCCGACACGGTCGCGACGGCGGTGACGAGCGAGGCGCTCTCGCTCGTCTTCAGCATCGCGCTCGGACTCTGGATCACGACCATCGCCCGGGTGGGCGCCGAGCGCGGACGCCTGCTCGACGAGCTGCGCGACGCCCAGGCCGAGCTCGCGGCCCGCAGCCGCGACATCGGCAGCAGCACCGAACGCGAGCGCCTGGCGAGGGAGATCCACGACACGATCGCGCAGAGCCTGACCGGCGTGGTCATGCTGGCGCAGAGCACGCGCGGCACGCTCGAGGGCGGCGACGTGGACGGTGCGCTGGCGCGGCTCGGCACCATCGAGGAGGCCGCTCGGGAGGCGCTGACCGAGGCCCGCACGCTCGTCGCGGCCACCGCCTCCTCGGGATTGACGGGTCGTGACGTCGCCGCCGCCGTCGGCCGCGTCGCCGAGCGGTTCCGCCGCGAGAGCGGCGTCGACGTCTCGGTGCGGGCCGAGGCGGTCGATCTCCCGCGCGACCTGCAGGTGGTCCTGATCCGGGTCGTGCAGGAGGCGCTGGCCAACGTCCGCAAGCACAGCGGCTCGCCGACGGCCCGGGTGGGCCTCACCACCCGCGACGACGCGGCGGTGCTGACCGTCGCTGACGACGGCCGCGGCTTCGATCCGCACTCCCCCTCGACCGGCTTCGGGCTGATCGGGCTGCGCGAGCGGCTCGCCCTGGCCGGCGGCTCGTTCGACGTCGAGACCGGCCCGGCGGGCACGACGATCACCTGCCGCCTGCCTCGGACCCCGGCCGGGACCGGCGACCTCCGCCCGGACGCCGGGTCGACCGTCGGGGCGGTGACGGCGTGACCCGCCACCGCACGCTCGTGGCGGACGACCATCCGATCGTGCGCCAGGGGATCGCCGCCCTGCTGGGCGCCACCGACGACTTCGACGTCGTCGGCCAGGCAGGCGACGGGCTCGAGGCCGTGGCGCTGGCCGCCGCTCTGGAACCCGATCTCGTCGTCATGGATCTCCGCATGCCGGGGCTCGACGGCGTCGCCGCGACGGGGGCCGTCCTGGCGGCGCGCCCGTCGACGCGCGTCGTCGTGCTGACGACGTACGAGACCGACGACCATCTGCTCTCGGCCATCGAGGCGGGCGCGAGCGGCTATCTGCTCAAGGCGTCGCCCGAGGCGGAGCTGCTGGCGGGTCTGCGCGCCGTCGTGGCCGGACAGGTCGCCCTGGCGCCGTCCCTCGCCGTGCGGCTGGCCGGATCGGCCCGGCGGGGGACGGAGCCGGTGCCGCGGGCGAGTCCGCTCAGCCCCCGCGAGACCGAGGTGCTCGCTCTCGTCGCCGCGGGCTGCTCGAACCCCGAGATCGCCCGCCGGCTGTTCGTCGCGGAGGCCACGGTGAAGACCCACCTGGTGCACGTCTTCGAGAAGCTGGCCGTCGCGGATCGGACCCGGGCCGTCACCCTCGCTCTCGAACGGGGCTACCTGCCGAGCGGTCCGTCGTCGTAAGGCGCCCGCGCGGGGGCGTGCGACTCAGAGCGACAGGCCGAGCAGCACCGGCTCCGGGTGCAGCACGACCCCGAACTCGGCGGTGACGCGCTGCTGCACGAAGCGGGCGAGCTCGACGACGTCGTCGCCCGTCGCCGACCCGCGGTTCGTGATCGCGAGCGTGTGCTTGGACGAGATCGCGGCACCCGAGCCGGGCAGACGGAACCCGCGCTCGATGCCGGAGTGCTCGATGAGCCACGCCGCGCTCAGCTTCACCGCACCGGATCGGATGGGCGGCGGCGCGGCCGGTTCTTCACCCAGAGGGACGACGCGCGGCTCGGCGTCCGGCTCGAGACGCCAGCGCGGAGCGTCCGACGGCAGCTCGGCCGCGACGGCGCGCGAGACGACCGGATTCGTGAAGAACGATCCGCTCGAGGCCGTGTCGCGATCCGCCGCGTCGAGCACCATCCCCTTGGCGGCGCGGAGCGCGAGCACGCTCGAGCGCACGTCGGCGACCGAGACCCGGGCGCCGAGGTCGACGCCGAGCGCCTTCGCGAGCTGGGGGTACGCGACCTGCTCGCTCACCCCGCCTCCGTCGACGAGCGCGAATTCGACGGCCGTGACCACGCCCCGGCGGCCCTTCTTGAAGACGCTCGTGCGGTAGCCGAGCCCGAGGTTCGCCGCCGGGATGCGGACGAACTCGCCGGAGTCCTCGTCGAGGAAGTCGACGGCGACCACGGTCGTCGCGACCTCCTGCCCGTAGGCGCCGATGTTCTGGATCGGCGAGGCGCCGGTGGAACCGGGGATGCCGCTCAGCGCCTCGAGACCGGAGAGCCCCTCTGCGACCGTCGCGGCCACGAGATCGTCCCACGGCTCGCCGGCGGCGACGCGGAGATGCACCCGGTCGTCGTCGGACCCGACGCGCTCGACGCCCCGCGTGGCGACGTGCACGACCGTGCCGTCGAAGGGCTCGTCGGAGGCCACCGTGTTCGACCCGCCTCCGAGCACGAACCAGGGGTCGCCGAGCGACCAGGCCTCGCGCACGGCGAGGAGGAGCTCGTCGGTCGTGGTCGCCTCGAGGAGCCGGGCGGGTTCGCCGCCGACCTGCATCGTGGTGAGCTCGGCGAGCGTCGTCACGCCAGGGTCACCACGACCTGGGCCCTGCCCAGGACGGTCTTCTCCGCGTGGGTCACCGTCAGGTCGACACGGGCCGTCCGGGCCTCGTCGTCGAGATCGGCGATCGTCGCGACCACCGAGATCTCGGCGCCCTCGACCGGATCGACGACGACCGGGCGCGTGAACTTGACCTGGTACGAGCTGACCCAGCCGAGCACGCCGGAGTCGTCGCCGGAGCCCTCGAGCCAGTCGACCACGGGCTGCACGGCCATGCCCATGGTCAGCATGCCGTGGGCGAGCACCCCCGGCAGGCCGACGGACGCGGCGACGTCGTCGCGGTAGTGGATGGGGTTGAAGTCCCCGGAAGCGCCGGCGTAACGGACGAGGGTGTCGCGACTCAGGGCGTAGGTCGTGGTCGCGATCACCTGCCCGACCTCGAGGGCGCTCACGCGTCGTCCCCGTCGGCGGAGCGGACCACGAGGGTCGACACCGCGGTGACGACGTGGGCTCCGTCGGCGTCGACCATCGCGGACGACGCCGTCACCACGGAGACGCCGCCGCGGTTCTTGACGCCCGTGACCGTGAGGGTCGCGGTCAGCTCGTCGCCGGCGACGATCGAACGCGAGAGGGAGAAGCTCTGCTCGCCGTGGACCACGCGCGAGAAGTCGATGCCCGCGTCGGGCTCGGCCAGGAGCTGCGCCAGAGTCGCCTCCTGGACGACGATCGCGAAGGTGGGCGGGGCCACGACGTCCGCGTGACCCGCCGCCCGAGCGGCCTGGACGTCGAGCGAGAGGGGACTCGTGGAGCCGGTCGCCCTCGCGAACTCGCGGACTTTCTCTCGGCCCACCAGATAGGGCGGCGCCGGCGGGAGGACCCGCCCTGACAACTCGGGGTTCACAGACACGTCGACGAGTGTACCGAGCGCCCCCGATGCTGGGACGGGTGTCGGTGGCACGGCGTACGGTCACGGCATGAGCGACTCCAACATCGATCCCGACATCACGCCCGTCGACCCCGCCTCGGCCGAGGCCGAGCAGACCGCACCCGCCGACGGCACGACCCCCGGTGGCGAGACCCTCGGCGGCCAGGCCCCGAGCGGCGACGCCCCCACCGGCGAGACGCTCGGCGGCGAGCGCCCCGACGCCTCGAACACCGCCTCGAAGGACCCGGAGCAGTGGGTCACCGGCGACGAGCCCATCACCGGCCCGCAGAAGAGCTACCTCGACACACTCGCTCGTGAGGCCGGCGAGGAGCTCCCCGCCGACATGACCAAGGCCGAGGCGAGCGAGCACATCGACCGCCTCCAGCAGAAGACGGGGCGCGGAGCCTGACCGTTCGCGTCCCGAGTCTTCTCACCCGGACCGGCGCGACGTATGCTCGTCCCACGTCTGGGATGGTAACTCGACGCAGGTGCCCCCTCTCGGTCTGGAGCTGGTTCTGATCCGCTTGCCCCATCGACCCTGCGGCACCGGGGTGCGTGCCCGGATCCTCACCGGTCCGGGCACGTCAGCTCCGACCTCCGTGACACCGATCGCCGATCCCCGGATCGCATCGTGAGCACTCGTGCGTCGCCCGGCTCCGCTCTGCGGGTGGTCGCCGCGGTGCTGCGGTCGTCGCACCCCGGTCCCACGCTCACGGTCACCGTCCTGACCGTCGTGCTCGGCCTCGCCATCGGACTCCCGGCGGACCGCCTGGCCGTCGTCGCCGTCGGCGTCCTCGCCGGTCAACTGGCGATCGGTCTCTCGAACGACGTGATCGACGCCGAACGCGACCGCCGGGTCGGTCGCCGCGACAAGCCGATCGCTCAGGGCGTGATCGCTGCACGCACGATCCTCATCGTGGCCGTGGCGTGCGCGCTGATCGGGTTCGGACTGCCCTTCGCCCTGGGGCCCGGCACCGGGATCGCTCATGCCGTCCTGCTGGCCTCGGGTCTGGCGTACAACGCGGGGTTGAAGGGCACGCCCGCCTCCGTCGTGCCGTTCGTCGTCAGCTTCGGGATCCTCCCCGCCGTCGTGACCCTCGCCGACGCGCCCCCGGCCCCTCCGGCCCTCTGGGCGCTGGGCGTCGGCGCCGTCTTCGGGGTGGCGATCCACTTCACCAACGTGCTGCCCGATCTGGCGGACGACGCTCGGACGGGCATCGTGGGGCTCCCTCACCGACTCGGCCGGCTCCGCGCCGGTCTCGTCGCGTTCGGAGCGCTGGCGTCGGCCGCCGTGCTCGCCCTCGTCGGTCAGCTCACATCGAGCCCCGCGGACATCGACGGCCCGCACCTCGCCCTCGCGTTCGGCGGAGCCGCGGTCGTCGTCGCCCTGGCCGGCATCGGCGCGGCCGCCGTGCTGCAGGGCCGGTCGTCGCGGCTGCTGTTCCGGCTGATCATGGCGTCGGCGCTGCTCCTGGTGGCGCAGCTCGCCGTCGGTGGAGCAGCCCTGACCGCGCGCTGACGGCGCCCGTCACGGCCGGCGGTGCGATCAGACGAAGCGCATCGCGTACGTCGCTGCGAGCAGGCCCGACGTCGGGAGGCCGAGACCCAGGCGGATCACGGTCCGTCGGGCTGCGAGCGCGACCGGACCGCACGGGCGGCCGAGGGCCGTGTTGACCTGCGCCTGACGGGCCGCACGATGCGCGGACCGTCGCCGCGCCTCCTCGTAGCCGGCGAACAGCTGCGGATCGAGACGCCGCCCGCCCGCCCGGCGCAGAGCCCTGCCGATGACCGGCGCGACCGCCTCGGCGTCGAGCCAGCCGAGATTCATGCCCTGACCGCCGATCGGGCTGATCTGATGAGCCGCATCGCCGATCAGGACGACACGACCGGCCACGGTCGACGTCGCGAGTCGCGTCCGCACGGTGAACGAACTGCTCATCGTCCCGGTGGAGGGGTCGAGCGCCAGTCCGGTCCTCTCGGCGACGAGTCGCGCCACGGTCTCGACCGAGGCTCCGTCGGCCGGGACGGGCGTGGCGACCACGAATCTCCGGACGCCGCCCGGGAGGGGGAACGACTCGACCACCCCGGCGCCCTCGAGCGACACGACGGCCCTCTCGCCGTCGCCGGTGTCGTCGCGGACGTCGGCCATCGCGTAGTGATCGCCTCGTTCCGACGCCGGAGCCGAGATGCCGACGAGTCTCCGCACGGTGCTGCGGGCACCGTCGGCGGCCAGGACGAACCGCGCCGCGACCTCGGCCGGCCCGTCCGGTCCGCTCCCCCGCAGCACGACGTGCTCGGCCGTCTGCTCGAGCGACAGGGCCTCGACGCCGAGACGCAGAGCGTCGGGGGCGACGGACGCGAGTCGGGCGCGGAGCAGCCGCTCCGTCTCGGACTGCGGTCTCGCCGCCACGAACGGGTACCGCGTGTCGACGCGGGCGAAGCTCAGGCGACCCAGCGTGCGGCCCGATCCGCGAGCCTCCGCGTCCGTGATCCGCACGGCCCCCGCGACGATGTCGTCGGCGAGGTCGACGGCGTCGAACGCCCGCAGCGACGGCGGATGGATGCCGATGGCCCGCGACTGCTCGGGAGGCGCGGCGCGGCGCTCCCAGACGACGACGTCGAGTCCCTGCCGGGCGAGCAGCAGCGCGGCGAAGACCCCGACGGAGCCGCCGCCGACCACGGCGACGTCGTGCATCCGCCTCACGCCGCCTCCTCCCTGGCCCGCTCGGGTGCGTGCACGAGCCAGAGCCGGAACGGACGGCGGGCGACCACGCGCCACCGCGGCGGGACGACGGCTCGGAGCTCGTCGGGCCGGAAGCTGCGACGGATCGAGCGCAGGCCGTCGACGCGGACGAACGAGCGCCCGGCGAGCGGGAGGCTCCCGATCCAGTACGCGAGGTAAGCGGTGCGCGCCCGCCGGATGTCGACGTGCACGACGAGGCGCTCCGCCAGTCTCTCGCTGTCGTCCAGGACGGATGCGCGCGCCTCGTCGTCGAGGTGGTGCAGGACGTGGTTCGAGACGACGACGTCGAAGCGCTCGCCCGCCGTCACGAGATCCCCGCTCGACACGCACCGGTACTCGACGCCGGGCAGCGGGTGCTCGGAGGCCCAGCCGTGCGCGCGAGCGTCCGGGTCCGCGGCGACGATCTCGAGACGGAGACCGTCCTTCCGGGCGCGACGCATCAGACCGCGTGCGACGTCACCGCCCCCGGAACCGAGATCGAGCAGCCGGAGCGGCCGCTCGTCGGACATCATCGGCCGGAGAAGCTCCCGGTAGATCGCCCCCCACCCGCCCACGAGCGCGTTCACGAGCGGGAACAGGCCGTACGTCCTCTCGAGCAGCCGCAGGTCGCAGTCGGGATCGTCCATCAGCTCGACCAGACCGGCGTCGCGCCGGTCGAGGTCGACCCGCGCCGCACGGGGCGCTCGACTCACGAGGCGATCCGGCTGCGGAACGATCCCGTCTCGACGGTGAGTCCCGGCCCGAAGGCCATCGCGACCACCCGCTGAGGCCGAGGAGGCGCGGTGGACGACCACGCGCCTCCTTCGCCGGTCAGGGCCTCGCGCATCACGAACAGCACCGTCGCGCTCGACATGTTGCCCGCCTCGCGCAGGACCTTCCGCGACGCGGCGACCTGGTGGTCGGCGAGACCGAGGCGGTTCTGCACGCGGTCGACGATGCTCCGTCCGCCCGGGTGGACGGCCCAGAGGTCGATGTCGGCGGCCCTGAGCCCGTCGGTCCACAGAGCCGCCAGGGCCTCGTCGACGTGCTGCTCGACGATGTGGGGCACGTAGCTGCTGAGGACCATGTCGAAGCCGCTGTCGCCGATGCTCCACGCCATGTCGCCCTCGCCGACCGGCGTCAGCACGGTCTCGAGAGCCTCGACGTCGAGCACCCGGCTGCCCTCGGGCGCGGGCCGAGCCGTGATGATCGCGGCCGCCGCGCCGTCGGCGAAGACGGAGGACGCCACGATCGCGTCGGGGTCGGACGAGCTCCGCAGATGCAGAGTGCAGAGCTCGGCGCAGACCACGAGCACCACGGCGTCCGGGTCGGCCAGGCACGTGTCGCGGGCCGATCGGATCGCGGGGAATGCGCCGTAGCAGCCCATGAAGCCGATGTGGAGGCGGCGCGTCGAGGCGGCCAGCCCGAGCGCGCGGACGAGGAGGTAGTCGGGGCCGGGCGCGAAGAAGCCGGTGCACGAGACGGTGACGACATGGGTGACGTCGGCGGCCGTGATCCCCTCGGCGCGATCGAGGGCGTCACGTGCGGCCGCCTCGAAGAGGGCCGGGCTCCGCTCGACGTAGACGTCGTTGCGCGTGCCGGTGCTCGGATCGAGGATGCGGCCGGTCTCGGAGTCGAGGAAGACGGGCGCCTCGAGGGGTTCCGACCCGAGGCCGCCGCCCTCCGACCCGCCGGCGCCGAGCTCGTCGATGACCGTGTGGCGGGTGTCGATCGCGGCCGCGTCGAAGACGGACCCGACGAGGCGGGTCGCGAGGCGGCTCAGCCCCGGCTGCGTGCGGAACACGTCTCGGATGTGCTCCTGGCCGATGACCGTGTCGGGAACGGCGGTGCCGATGCTGCGGATGCTGACGGGATCGGCGGGGGCGGGCATACGTCATGCTATTCCGCCGCAGGGCCGCCACGACCGGCGTGGCCGCTCGGGTTGACACGACGCCATCGGATCGGACGGTGCTGCGACCGGACGGATCGGGCGGACCGGGCCGCAGACGACAGAAGGCCCTCCGGAGAGGGCCTTGCGGTAGCGAGGGCGGGACTCGAACCCGCGACACCACGATTATGAGCCGTGTGCTCTAACCAACTGAGCTACCCCGCCGCAGGCTGTGAACCCCGCCGTATCGATGAGCGACGGGACCGTGACAGCCGGAGCCCCGAGTCAGGTTTGAACTGACGACCCCTTCCTTACCATGGAAGTGCTCTACCACTGAGCTATCGGGGCGTGACCACCGGGTCGCGATCTGCTCGCGGCCGATTGGCACCAGGCAATGTTAGCAGAGCCCGGAGGGTGCTGCTGCCACCCGTCGCGCACCCGGCGCGTCACCCCTCGACGGCGCAGAATCGACCGGGTGCACAGCATCGAACTGCTCCTCGACGACGTCACCGACGCGGGCGTCCGCGAGTCCTGGGCCGCCCTCGCCGGCGCGGGGCTGCCCTCCCTCGCCCATCACGCGGGTGAGACCAACGCGCCGCACGTGAGCCTGTCGGTGACGGAGCACCTCGACGACCGGGCCGACCCGCGCCTCCGGCGGATCTCCCGCGCCCTGCCCCTGCCGCTCGGACTGGGCGGACTCGTCGTCTTCGGGCGCCCGCCCCGCGGGCTCGTCCTCGCCCGCGGCGTCATCCCGACGGCGGCCCTGCTCGCCCTGCACCGGGACGTGCACGAGAGCGCAGGAGGCGCGGCGACGGTGGCGCACACCACCCCCGGTGGGTGGACGCCCCACGTGACGCTCGCCTCGCGGCTGGACCCCGATCAGCTGGCACGCGCCATCGAGGTGCTGGCCGAGGCCGACCGGGCCGCCGCCTCGACGACGGCACCGGAGCCGGGCGGTGCAGCGGGGCCCCCCGAGAGCGGCCGGGTCGTGGCCCTCCGTCGGTGGGACTCCGACGCGAGGACCGTGACGATCCTCTGACGCGAGGACGTCGGCGGTCCGGACCGGGGAGGCGCGGGTCAGGCGGGCGGCCCCGACACGGCCTCGAGGGCGGCGAGGTCGTGCTCGGAGAACTCGACGCCGGCCGACTCGAGGAGCCCTTCGAGCTGGATCGTCGTCCGAGCGCTCGCGAGGGCGCCGACCACGTTCTGACGGGTCGCCAGCCAGGCGATGGCGACCGCACCCGGCACGACGCGCTGTCGGTCGGCGATCTCGACGAGCACCTCGACGATGCCGAGGTTCTTGGGGGTCACGTAGCTGAGGGCGCGGTTGCCGCGTGGGGAGTCGCCCCGACCCGAGTCGCCTCGGTACTTGCCGGTGAGGAATCCGCTGGCGAGCGACGAGTGCGGCAGGACGGCGAGACCGAAGTGGTCGACGATCGGCTGGACGTCGTTCTCGTAGTCCGTCCGGCGCACGAGATTGTAGGCGGCCTGGACGGCGGCGAAGCGGTGCAGACCGTCGCGATCGGCGATCGCGAGCGCCTGCCGGAGTCTCGCGCCCGTGTAGTTCGACGCGGCGGGGTATCGGATCTTGCCCTCGTCGACCAGTTCGCTGAGCGCCGCGACCGTCTCGTCGAGCGGGGTCTCGTCGTCGTCGAAGTGAGTGAAGTAGTAGTCGATGTAGTCGGTGCGCAGCCGGCGCAGGGACGCGTCCACGGCGGTCCGGATGCTCGTGCGGGTGAGCCCCGGGGCGTCGGGATGCTGACCGCACTTCGTGCTCAGCAGCACCCGTTCGCGATTGCCCGGGCGGGCGATCCACCGACCGATGATCGTCTCCGACTCGCCGCCCACGTTGCCGGGCAGCCAGGCCGAGTAGACGTCCGCGGTGTCGATGATGCGGCCGCCGTCGCCGACGAAGACGTCGAGCACCTCGAAGGCGGTGGGCGCACCCACCGTCCAGCCGAAGACGTTGGTGCCGAGGGCGAGGGGGAAGACGGGCCCGTCGGTCGGATCGTCGGCGGTCGCGGGGACGCTCGGTGGGGTCACGGTGGGGGCCAATCGCAGTCGGGTCGTGACTGCACGCTAGCGGATGACCGCCCGACGCCCTGCCGTATCGTGGCCTCATGTCCTCATCAGAGCCCACGGGCGACACGCTCGACGCCCCCGCAGACTCCGAGACCGACGCCACCACCCTCATCGACGAGGCTCCGAGCCCCTCGTCGGAGAGGGGCGGCGAGTGGTGGCGGTCTGCCGTCATCTACCAGGTCTACCCCCGCTCGTTCGCCGACTCCGACGGAGACGGCATCGGCGATCTGCCCGGCATCACCTCCCGGCTCGGCGATCTCGCCGACCTGGGGGTCGACGCCGTGTGGCTGTCGCCGTTCTACCGATCCCCGCAGCGCGACGCCGGCTACGACGTCGCCGACTACCGCGACGTCGACCCGCTGTTCGGCAGCCTCGACGACTTCGACGCCCTGCGCGCGCGAGCGACGGACCTCGGGCTGAGGGTCATCGTCGACGTCGTCCCCAACCACACCTCGTCGGACCACGCCTGGTTCCAGGCGGCGCTGGCGGCGGAGCCCGGCTCGGTCGAGCGCGGCCACTACCTCTTCCGCGACGGCCGGGGGGACGACGGCGAGCTGCCGCCGAACAACTGGGAGTCGATCTTCGGAGGCCCGGCCTGGACTCGGGTGACCGAGGCCGACGGCTCGCCCGGCCAGTGGTACCTCCACCTCTTCGACTCGTCGCAGCCCGACCTCGACTGGACCGACCCGTGGGTGCGCGAGCAGTTCATCGACGTGCTCCGCTTCTGGCTCGACCGCGGGGTCGACGGGTTCCGCGTCGACGTCGCCCACGGCATGATCAAGGCCGAGGGCCTGCCCGACTACACGCCCCCCTCCGACGCCGGCAGCATGGGCGGCGGCCAGGGCGAGTCCGCTCCCCCGCCCTACTGGGGCCAGGACGGGGTCCACGAGATCTACCGCACCTGGCGCACCGTGCTCGACGAGTACCCCGGCGACCGCGTGCTCGTCGCCGAGGCCTGGGTCGAACCGCTGTCGCGACTGGCCGACTGGGTGCGTCCCGACGAGATGCACCAGGCGTTCAACTTCTCGTACCTCGAGACGGGCTGGTCGGCGGGCGAGATCCGTCGGGTCGTCGACTCCTCCCTCGAGGTGTTCTCGAGCGTCGGGGCGCCCAGCACCTGGGTGCTGAGCAACCACGACGTCGTCCGGCACGCCAGCCGCCTCGCCCTCACCGCCGAGAACCCCCAGGGCCACGGCATCGGCCCCCTCAGCGCCGGCCTCCCGATCCCCGAGCTCGGTCTCGCCCGCGCCCGCGCGGCCACGGCCGTCATGCTCGCGCTCCCCGGCAGCGCCTACCTCTATCAGGGCGAGGAGCTCGGACTCCCCGAGGCCATCGATCTCCCCGACGACAGCCGTCAGGATCCCACCTGGTTCCGCACGAAGGGCGAACGCTACGGGCGGGACGGGTGCCGTGTGCCTCTGCCCTGGGCCTCCGGCGAGCCGGCCTTCGGGTTCAACTCGACCGGCGCCTCCTGGCTGCCGCAGCCGTCGGACTGGTCGACGTACGCCCGGGACGAGCAGGTGGGCGTGACCGGCTCGACGCTCGAGCTGTACCGGCTGGCTCTCCGTCTGCGATCGGAGCTCGACCTGGGCACGGCGGAGATCGGCTGGCTCGACGAGTACTCGCGAGACGTCGTGGCGTTCCGCACCGCCGGGGTCACCGTGCTCGCGAACCTGGGCGAGGTCGCCGTCGAGCTGCCCCTCGGCGAGGTGCTGCTGTCGACCATGACGCTCGACGGGCCCGCCCTGCCGCCCAACGCGGCGGTCTGGCTGCGCGACGTCGACGCCTGACGTCCGTCCCGACGACGACGAGACCCCCGGGCGCCTGCCCGGGGGTCTTCTCGTGGGGCCCGTCTCGGGCCACGCGCGTCTCCGACGTCAGTTCGTGTTGGCGGTGAGCCAGGGGTACGGGTCGACGGGGACGCCGTTGAGGTGGATCTCGAAGTGCAGGTGCGCGCCCGTGCTGTTTCCGGTGCTGCCGACGGCGCCGATGATCTGACCGACGGTCACGGTCTGTCCGACGGAGACCGCCACGGAGCCGCTCTGCATGTGCGAGTAGGTCGAGGTCACCTTCTGGCCGTCGACGACGTGCTCGATCTCGACGTGGTTGCCGAAGGCGCCCGACGGCCCGGTGACCGCGCTGACCGTGCCGTCCGCGATGGCCTGGATCGGCGAACCGGCGCCGGGGATGAAGTCGAGACCCTGGTGGAAGGTCGAGCAGAAGCTGCAGTTGCTGACCTGTCGGGCGCCGAATCCGCTGCTGATCGGCACACCGGTCTGGAACGGCCACTGGACGGTTCCCGCGACGTCGTTCGAGAAGGTGCTCGAGCTGGTCGACGCGTACTCGTTGACGACGATGGTGCTGACGGAGTAGCCGTCACGCGAGACGCTCGCCTCGGGGGCGGCCCCGGCGGCGACGAAGCTCTGCTGCGCACCCGCCGCCTTCTTGGCTGCCGTGAGCTCGGGGGTGTCGACGAAGAACGCGTTGGCCGGGACGGACGTCGCGACCAGCATCGCACCGGCGAAGAGCATGGCTCCGACGACGGTGACGCGCTGCGACGTGCGCCTGAACGACGACCCCCGGGAGGCGGTGCTCGCGGCGACCGCGGAACCGGCGGTCGTGCGAGCCGGCCGGCGCGATGCGCCGCGGACGGCGCCGCTGCGACTCGGCGCACCGCCACCCGCTGCGGGGCGCCCGGCCGCCGAGCGACGGGCGGTGGGCTCGGAGGGTGCGGCAGGGGCGCCGGGGTGGGCCGGGCGGCGACGCGCGGAGGTCGCGGCAGCGGCCTCGGCGGCGCGACGGGCGCGGCGCGAGTCGTGGGCGGGCACGCCGTCGACCGGCGCCATGACGGAGGGAGCCGTGACGGAGGGAGCTGCGACGGCGGGCTCGGTCACGATCGGGGCCGAGACGACGCTCTCAGCGGCGACCGACGCACGTGCCTCGGATCCGACCGCGGATGCGCTGCCCTGCGCGGCGCGGGCTGCTGCACGCTCGGCCTCGCGCAGCTCGCGGCGCGTGGCGAAGGTCGGGACCGTGATGCTCGCGGTGGGGGTGTCCGAGACGGTGACCAGAAGATCGTTCTCTGCTCCGATGGACGGGATGCCGTCGCCGTCGGGCTCGGAGATGTTCTGGTATTTCGACACGTCTGATGGATCCTCGGGGTTGTCGGGACGGAGAGGCGGTTGCTCCCTCTTCTTCTCGGCCGCTACCCCGTAGACCATGTCACGGAAAAGTAACGAACCAGTCAAGGGTAGCCGAAGGGTGAACGGATGGCTACCCGCGGCCGCCGATCGAGGCCACCCCGGGCGTCGTGCCGGGGTCGGACGGGCGAGGTCGCCGCCACCCGGCCGGGTCGCCCGACGGCTCAGAACCCGGCCTCGACGAGGACTTCCCGCAGCTCGTCGGCGATGCCCGGAGCGGCCGCCACCGTGAGTCGCTCGTCGGGCGCGTCGTCGCCCTCACCGCCGACCACGGCCCCCGCCTCGGACGCCACCAGCACGCCGGCGGCGTGATCCCAGGGCTTGAGTCCGCGCTCGGCGTACGCGTCGAGACGGCCGCTCGCGACGGCGCAGAGATCGAGCGACGCGGCGCCCATGCGACGGACGTCGCGCACCCGGCCGATGAACCTCCCGAGGATCTCGGCCTGCTCGACGCGACGGGTCGCGTCGTACGAGAACCCGGTGCCGACCAGCGACTGCGACAGGGAGGCGGGCGACGCGACGGCGAGACGGCGGCCCGACGACCACGCACCTCCCCCGAGCGAGGCCTCGTAGGTCTCGTCGGCGAGCGGGTTCACCACGCAGCCGGCCAGGGTCCGCCACGATCGCGGATCGGGACCGCCCTCGACGACGGCGACGCTGACCGCCCACTGCGGGATGCCGTAGAGGAAGTTCACGGTGCCGTCGATGGGGTCGACGACCCAGGTCAGCCCCGTCGACGAGTCGTCGGGCGCACCCTCCTCGCCGAAGAAGCCGTCGCCCGGCCTCTCGCGGGCGAGCCTCTCGCGCAGGTACTCCTCGACCTCGCGGTCGGTGTGCGTGACGACGTCGACCAGGCTGCTCTTCGTCGCGGCCACCTCGACCCCCGCGGCACGACGTCGGGCGGCGAGATCGGCGGCGTCGATCGCGACGGAACGGGCCACCTCGAGCAGGGCTGCGATGCTCGAGGCGTCGACCGGGGGTTTCTCGGACACGGTGCCTCCTGAGGGCGATCGGGTCGTGAAACACGAACGGACTCGAGTGATCGAGTCCGTTCGAGAGTGGCAAGTGAGGGATTCGAACCCCCGAAGGCTACGCCGGCTGATTTACAGTCAGATCCCTTTGGCCGCTTGGGTAACTTGCCATGCACGCCCAGCCCATGTGTTCACCGACCGGAGGCGCCAGACAAATATACAGCCTTCTGGACCTCGCGCCGACCACGGGCACGCTCAGCGTGTCACTGCACCGCGGAGGTGAGACGGGCGACGTTGTCGAGCACCTTCGAGCGGAAGGGGCGGGTCAGCCAGTCGTCGAGGAGGAGCTCCCGGCTGGCGTCGCGGTACTCCTGCTCGACCTCGCGCAGCTGACGGACGAATCGGCGGCCCCGGATCATGATCGAGATCTCGAGGTTGAGGCTGAAGGAGCGCATGTCCATGTTGCTCGACCCGACGACGGCGACCTCGTCGTCGATCGTGATGTGCTTGGCGTGCAGGACCGTGGGCGATCGGTACAGGAAGATGCGGACCCCGGCTCGCAGCAGCGCCTCGTAGTACGAGCGCTGCGCGTGGTACACCACGGGCTGGTCGCCGATCTCGCTCACGAACAGCTGCACGTCGAGGCCGCGCTGCGCCGCCGTGGTCACGGCGTAGAGCATCGACTCGTCGGGGACGAAGTAGGGGCTCGTCAAGATGATGCGGTCCTGGGCGCTGTAGAGGAGCGAGTTGAACAGCCGCAGATTGTTCTCGCCGTCGAAGCCGGGCCCGCTCGGCACCACCTGGCAGTCGATCGTCTCGGTCGAGTCGGCGACGTGCACCGGGTCGGTCTCGCGGAGCAGCAGCTCGTCCGTCTCGCTGTACCAGTCGGTCACGAACAGCGCGTTGATGCCGGCCACGATCGGACCGTCGAAGCGGACCATGAAGTCCTTCCAGGCGAGCCCGCGGCGGCGGTTCTTGCGCTTCTGGTAACCCCGGTCGATCATGTTCTGCGATCCGGCGAAGGCGACGAGACCGTCGATCACCAGCAGTTTGCGGTGGTTGCGCAGGTCGGGCCGCTGGTAGCGGCCTCTGAAGGGCTGCACGGGCAGCATCAGTCGCCAGTCGACGTCGATGCGATCGAGGCGCTTGCGGGTCCTGCGGTAGCCCGGGTACCCCCGGCTCGCGATGTGATCCATCAGGAGGCGCACCGTGACGCCACGACGACGCGCGTTCTCGAGGGCGACGAAGAAGGGCTCGGTCGTGGCGTCGACGCTCGTGATGTAGAACTCGGCATGCACCCAGCGCTCGGCGCCGTCGACGGCGGCGACCATGGCGTCGATCGACTCCTGATAGTCGGAGTGCAGCTCGGCGGTGTTGCCGCCGACGAGGGGCATCGCACCGAGCTTGCGGTTCAGCTCGACGATCGTGTCGAGCCATGCGGGCCAGGGGTGGTCGCGTTTGACCCGCTCGATGCCCTCGGTGGTCTCGACGATGTACTTGTTGATCTCGGCCTGCTTCTCGCGGCGGCGACGCGGGAGGCGCCTGCTGCCGACGAGCAGGAAGACGATGAAGCCGACGTAGGGGATCAGGAAGATCGCGAGCAGCCACGCGGTGGCCGTCTGGGGACGCCGGTTGATGGGCACGTAGACGATGGCGAACACCCGGATCGCGATGTCGACGACGAGACCGATGACCGCGAGGGTGGGGGCCACCCACGTCGGCAGCTCCATCGACTACCGGAAGTTGACGAACTGCAGGTCGACCTCGAGGTCGGCCTTCTTCAGGAGAGCCATCGTCGCCTGGAGGTCGTCGCGGCTCTTCGACTGGACGCGCAGCTCGTCGCCCTGGATCTGGCTCTTGACGCTCTTCGGCGCCTCGTCGCGGATGATCTTGCCGATCTTCTTCGCCTGATCCTGCTCGATGCCCTCTTTCAGGGCGGCCTCGATGCGGTACTCCTTGCCGCTGGCGAAGGGATCGCCTGCGTCGAGGTGCTTCAGGCTGATGCTGCGCTTGATGAACTTCGACTCGAGCACGTCGAGGACGGCCTTGACGCGCTCCTCGGTGTTCGCCTTGAGCAGCAGCTTCTCGCCGCTGTAGTCGACCGAGGCGCCCACGTTCTTGAAGTCGTAGCGCTGCTCGATCTCTTTCTGCGCCTGGTGGAGGGCGTTGTCGACCTCCATCTTGTCGACCTTGCTGACCACGTCGAAGGAACTGTCTGCCATGGGAGACAGCCTAGCCATCCCCTCCGACGCCGGTGACGCCGTTCACGCCACGGGCCGCTCGCGGCCATGGAGGTCGCGAGCGGCCCGCGGAGGAGACCGAGGAGGCGCGGGTCAGGCGGTGCGCGCCTCGTCCGCACGCGAGACGCGGACCATCTCGTCGCGGGGCACGACCTTGACGCGGACGCGCTCGTGCTCGTGCGCCGCTCCGAGCGCCTGCTCGTGCTCGTCGAGGCGGTGCCATCCGTCGAGGTCGGTGAACTCGACGCAGCGAGCCGCGAGCAGCGCGGGGACGGCGTCGGGACCGAGCTCGCTCGGCTGCCACCAGCTCGCCTGATCGCGGATGACGTGCGAGACGGTCTCCATCGCGTCGCTCTTCGTGTGACCGATGAGGCCGACCGGGCCGCGCTTGATCCAGCCGGTGGCGTAGACGCCGGGGACGATCTGGTTGTCGTCGTCCATCACCTGGCCCTCGTGGTTCGGGATGACCCCGCGGCGCTCGTCGAAGGGGATGCCGTCGAGGGGCGATCCGAAGTAGCCGACGGCGCGGTACACGGCCTGCACGGGGACGTCGCGCATCTCGCCCGTGCCCTCCACGCCGCCCTGGCCGTCGGGCCGGGTGCGCTCGTATCGGAACGCCGAGACGCGGCCCTCGTCGTCGCCGACGATCTCGACGGGCTTCGCGTAGAAGTGCAGATGCAGACGCCGCGAGGCCTGTCCGACCTCGCGCTGACGCCACTGGTTCAGCACCTTGTCCATCACGAAGACCTGCTTGTTGGTCGCGATGGCCGTCTTCGAGGCCTCGTCGTGATCGAAATCCTCGTCGTAGACGATCATGTCGACGTCGCGCAGTTCGCCGAGCTCGCGCAGTTCGAGAGGCGTGAACTTGACCTGAGCCGGTCCGCGGCGACCGAAGACGTGCACGTCGGTGACCGGCGAGGCCTTGAGCACCTCGTAGACGTTGTCGGGGATCTCCGTCGGAAGGAGGTCGTCGGCGTGCTTCGCGAGGATCCGCGAGACGTCGAGGGCGACGTTGCCGACTCCGACGACGGCCACCGACGACGCGTCGAGCGGCCAGGTGCGCGGGACGTCGGGGTGCCCGTCGAACCAGCTGACGAAGTCGGCTGCTCCGTAGCTGCCCTCGAGCTCGATGCCGGGGACGTCGAGGTCGGCGTCGCGGATGGCGCCCGTCGAGAAGATCACGGCGTTGTAGTGCTTCTTGAGGTCGTCCAGGCTGATGTCGGCGCCGTAGCGCACGTTGCCGAAGACGCGGATGTCGCCGCTGTCGAGCACGTCGCGGAGGGCGTTGACGATGCCCTTGATGCGCGGGTGGTCGGGCGCGACGCCGTAGCGGACCAGGCCGTAGGGGGCGGGCAGCTGCTCAAAGAGGTCGATCTGGACGTCGAACCCCTTCTGGGCTTTCAGCAGGATGTCGGCGGCGTAGATGCCGGCGGGTCCGGCTCCGACGATGGCCAGTCGCAAGGTGGTCACGGTGTTCTCTCTCATCCTGAGGGGCTCGGCGGTGCGAGCGGGTGGGCTGTGTCGCGGGTGGCGACGAGGAGGCGCGGCGCCGGTCAGGCGGAGCGCTCGACCACGCGGTCGGCGAAGCGGGTGAGGGCCTTCTTGACGGGGCCCGACGGCAGAGACGACAGGGCCTCGAGCGCCTCGTTGGCCCACCGGTGGGCCTCGAGACGCGTGCGCTCGGTGACGTCGTGCTCGCGCAGTCGGCGGACCACGTCGGCGAACTCGTCGTCGAGGGTCGTCTCGGCCTCGAGTCGCGAGCTCTGGTCGACGTCGGGGTCGGCCTCGCCGTGAGTGGCCTCGACGATGCGGTCGATCTCGCTGAGGAGGGCGGACGCCTCGAGGTCGGTCCGGGCGAGCTCGCGGAGGTACAGCACCGGCAGGGTGACGACCCCGGCGCGGAGGTCGGTGCCGGCCTTCTTGCCGGTCTCGGCCGGCTGGTCGGACAGGTCGATGACGTCGTCGATCAGCTGGAACGCGATGCCGATCTTCTCGCCGAACTCGGCGACGGGCGCCAGGTACTCGCGGGGTGCGCCGCTGAACATCACGCCGGCGCGTGCGGCCGTCGAGATGAGCGAGCCGGTCTTGTCGGCGAGCACGTCGATGTAGTGCGCGATCGGATCGTCACCCTCGCGGGGGCCGATCGTCTCGTGGAGCTGACCGAGGCAGAGCCGCTCGAACGTCTCGGCCTGCAGCAGGATCGCCTCCTGTCCGAGACCGGAGACGATCGTACTGGCCCGGGCGAAGAGCAGATCGCCGCTGAGGATGGCGACGTTGTTGCCCCAGACGCTCTGCGCGCTGGGGACTCCGCGGCGCATCTGCGCCTCGTCCATCACGTCGTCGTGGTACAGCGAGGCCAGGTGGGTGATCTCGGTCGCCTGCGCCGAGGCGACGATGCCGGGCGTCGCGCCGTCGCCGAGCTGCGCGATCAGCAGGGTGAGGGTCGGTCGCACGCGCTTGCCGCCGGCGGCCAGGAGGTAGCGGGTCGTCGCGTCGGCGATCTCGTCGGCGAAGGCGATCTCGCGAAGGAGCCCCTCCTCGACGAGCTCGAGGCCGTCGTCGACGGCGGCGACGAAGCGCCGTTCGGCCGGTGTCGCGAAGAGCTTCTCGCCGAGCCCGAGCGATGAGCCGAGGCTGTTGCGGTGGGTCGTCGGCCCACCCGCGCTCACGAGGTCGCCCGCTTCTTCGAGGAGGCGCGGGTCGACGGGGCGGACGGCTTGCGACCGCGGTGCAGGGCCACGATGCCGAACGAGAGGTTGCGGTAGGCGACGCGGCTGAACCCGGCTCCGCGGAGCCACTGGCTGAGCACCTGCTGCTCGGGCCACTGGGCGATCGACTCGGCGAGGTAGCTGTAGGCCGGGCCGTTGCTGCTCGCGAAGCGGGCGATGAACGGCATGCCGAATCGGAGGTAGGCGCGGTAGGCGGCGCGCAGGAGCCCGAACGGGGGCGTCGAGAACTCGCAGACCACGAGGCGGCCGCCGGGCTTCAGCACCCGGTTCATCTCGGCGAGCGCCACCTGCGGCCGGTTGACGTTGCGCAGCCCGAACGAGATCGTGACGGCGTCGAAGGTGGCGTCGTCGAACGGCAGCTTCTCGGCGTCGCCCTCCACGAACTCGAGCTCGGGGTGGCGCGTGCGACCGACCTCGACCATGCCGTGGCTGAAGTCGAGCGCGACGACCTCCGCGCCCCGCTTGGCGATGGCGGCCGAGCTCGTCCCGGTGCCGGCGGCGATGTCGAGCACCTTGTCGGCGGGGCCCGCGCCGATGGCCTTCACGGTGGCGATCCGCCACAGGACGGCGTTGCCCGCCGAGAGCACGTCGTTCGTGCGATCGTAGTTCGCGGCGACGCCGTCGAACATCGACGCGACCTCTGAGGGTTGCTTGTTCATGTCGGCCTTGGTCACGATGAGCGATCCTACCGGCACGGCCGGTGCATCGCCCGAGTGCCGCGGACGCCACGCGAGTAGTCTGTCGCGGTGGACCTCCCGTCGTTCCGAGCCCCGTCGTTGTCCGTCCGCAGCACGCGGATCGACCACATCAGCCCCCTCCTCGACGTCGTCGACCGCAGGAACCCCCTGGTCTTCGTCCGGGGCGGCGCCGGCATGGCCGGGATCGGCGAGGCCCTCCGCCTCGAGTTCACCGGCCCGACCCGCATGACGGACGCCGCCGACGCCTGGCGCGCGGTCGCCGCACGAGCCTCGGTGGACGACGAGGTGGGCGTGCCCGGCAGCGGCCTGATCGCGTTCGGCTCGTTCGCCTTCGACGACGAGTCGACCGACACCAGCGTCCTGATCGTGCCGCACATCGTCCTCGGCCGTCGCGACGGCGTGGCCTGGATCACGCGGGTCGACGGAGCCGAGACGCCCGCGGCCACGCCGGTGGGCGCCTCCGTCCGCCTCCGGCTGTCCGACGGCGCCCTGCCCGCCGACGGCTACGCCGATGCGGTCGCCCGAGCGGTCGAGGCCATCGGGCGGGGCGAGGTCAGCAAGGTGGTGCTGGCCCGCGACCTGGTGGGCCGGATCCCGGCGGAGGCGGATCTGCGACTGGTCGCCGCGACGCTCCTCACGGCCTATCCCGACTGCTACACCTTCGCCGTCGACGGACTCATCGGCGCGAGCCCCGAGACGCTCGTCCGGACCGAGCGCGGCGAGGTCACCGCCAGGGTCCTCGCCGGCAGCGCCGCCCGGGGCGTCGACGCGACGAGCGACGAACGCGCCGCCCACGCTCTCGCGACCTCCCCCAAGGACCTCGACGAGCACTCGTACGCTCTGCGCAGCCTGCTGCTCTCGCTCGGGCGGCACGCCGACGGGATCGTCACCGCCGAGCAGCCGTTCACGCTCAAGCTGCCGAACCTCTGGCATCTGGCCAGCGACGTCCGCGGTCGTCTCACGGACGGCTCGAGCTCCCTCGACCTCATCGCCTCGCTCCACCCGACCGCTGCCGTCGCCGGCACCCCCACGCCGGAGGCGCTGGCCCTGATCCGGGAGCTGGAGCCGTTCGACCGCGGTCGCTACGCCGGCCCCGTCGGCTGGGTCGGCGCCGACGGCGACGGCGAGTGGGCGATCGCCCTGCGATGCGCGCAGGTGCACCCCGACGGCACCGTGCGGGCCTTCGCGGGCGCCGGCGTCGTCGTCGACTCCGTCCCCGATCGCGAGGTCGCCGAGACGCGGATGAAGTTCCAACCCGTGGTGGGGGCGTTCTCGCAGTGACGCCACCCGCGCCTCCTCGGGATCCCGGCCCGCCCTCGGCGACCGCGCCGGAGGCGGCGACGCCGTCGTGGTCGCGACCGGTGGCCCTCGTGGTGGCTGCGGCGTTCTTCATGGAGAACCTCGACGCCACCATCCTGTCGACGGCCACCGCGTCGATCGCCGACGACTTCGCCGTCGTCCCGGCCGAGGTCGGCATCGCCGTGACCGCCTACCTCGTCGCGGTCGCCGCGTTCATCCCCCTGGGCGCCTGGCTCGCCGACCGGTGGGGCGCCCGGCGCGTGTTCCTCGCCGCCATCGTCCTCTTCACGCTCGCGTCGCTCGCCTGCGCCGTCAGCGGCGACCTCGTGCAGCTGACGTCCGCCCGAGCCGTTCAAGGGCTCGCGGGCAGCATGATGGTGCCGATCGGCCGTCTGATCGTGCTGCGGAGCACCGAGAAGTCCGAGCTGATCCGCGCCATCGCCTACCTCACCTGGCCCGCCCTGGTCGCGCCGGTCATCGCGCCCCTGGTCGGCGGACTGCTGACCGAGAACCTCGGCTGGGAGTGGGTCTTCCTGGTCAACGTCCCGGTCGGGGCCGCTCTGCTGATCGCCGCATGGCGGGTCGTCCCCGTGCTGCCCCGCGCCCCGCGCGCGCGGCTCGACGGGGTCGGGCTCGGTCTCGTCGTGGCCGCCATCGTGGCCGGGGTCGTCGCGTTCGAGCTGCTCGGCGCCGGCGCGTCGGCCGTGAGCGGGGCCGGGCTGCTCGTCGTGGCGGTGCTGCTCGTCGTCGCGGCCTCGAGGTGGTTCCGACGGGTGGCGCATCCGCTGCTCGACCTCGGCGCGTTCCGCATCCCGTCGTTCCGCGTGACGAACCTGAGCGGATCCGTCTACCGGGCGGTGGTGAACGGGGTCCCGTTCGTCGTGCCGCTGCTGCTGCAGGACGGCTTCGGGTGGTCGCCGACGGAGGCGGGGCTCATGCTCACCTGGGTCTTCGTGGGGAACCTCGGCGTCAAGCCCTTCACGACCCCGCTGCTGCGGCGCTTCGCCGTCATCCCGATCGTGACGGTGTCGACCGTCGGGCTCGCCGCGACCTTCGTGGGCGCCGCCCTCGTCTCCGCCGACACCCCGCCCGTCCTGATCGCTCTCGTGCTGCTGGCCAGCGGCGTCTTCCGCTCCGTCGGCTTCACCGCGTACAACACGCTGCAGTTCGCGGACGTCCCGCCCGAGCGTCTCGGGTCGGCGAACACGCTGTCGTCGATCACCGGTCAGCTCGCCGTCGGGCTCGGCGTCGCGGTCACGGCGCTCGTGGTGCGCGTGGCGGACGGCGCCCTCGGCACGAGCGGCCCCGGCGATCCGACGGGCTACCGGATCGCCCTCGTCGTCCTCGCGGCGCTCGCCCTGGTGAGCGTCGTCGAGGGGCTCCGCCTGCCCCGCGACACGGGGGCGGCCCTGCGCTCACCCTCTCGCTGAGACGCGGGGCGGGGCGGGTCGGGTCAGGACGTGAGGAGACCCGCGTCGATCATGTCGAGGACAGCCGCGTGCGCTCGAGGTCGACGTCGTACTCGGCCGCGGGCCACTCCGGGCGCCGCGCGGCCAGAGCGTCGATCAGGAGGCGCTGGACGGCCACGCGGGCGTACCACTTCCGGTCGGCGGGGACGACGTACCACGGAGCGGCATCGGTCGACGTGCGCCGGATCGCGGTCTGGTAGGCCTCCTGGTAGTCGTTCCAGAGGAGGCGCTCGTCGAGGTCGCCGGGGTTGTACTTCCAGTTCTTCTCCGGTCGGTCGAGGCGCTCGCGCAGCCGCGACCTCTGCTCGTCCGACGAGATGTGGAGCATGACCTTGACGACCGTCGTGCCGGCCTCCGCGAGCTCGCGCTCGAACGCGACGATGGCGTCGTACCGGGCCTCGATCTCGTCGGGCGACGCGAGACGGCGGACCCGGCCGATCAGGACGTCCTCGTAGTGCGAGCGATCGAAGACGCCGATCATGCCCGGGCCCGGCAGCTCACGACGGACACGCCACAGGAAGTCGTGCGCCAGCTCCTCCTCCGTAGGCGTCTTGAAGGCGTGATGGGCGACTCCCTGCGGGTCGACGGCGCCGACGACGTGACGGACGATGCCGCCCTTGCCCGCGGTGTCCATTCCCTGAAGGACGAGCAGGACGGAGCCCTTGTCGCCCCCGTGGCGGCTGCCGGCGAAGAAGCGCTCCTGGAGATCGCCGAGGGTGTCGCGACCCGATTCGAGGGACTGCGCGGCGTACTGCTTGTCGCCCGCGAATCCCGGCGTCGACGACGGGTCGATCGCCCCCAGGTCGACCGTCTCGTCGGCTCGGAGGGATTCGGCGGGAGGGGTCGTCCAGGTCTTGGCCATGTGCCGAGCCTACGACGCGGTCTCGGCGACGGGCCGGGCCGGCTCAGCGGGCGAGCGGCACCTCGATGAGCACGGGTCCGTCCCACCGACGGGCCAGATCGCGATCGAGCTCCGCCCGCGTACCGGCCTTCGAGTACTGCCAGCCGTAGGCCGCCGCCAGCGACGAGAGATCGACGCTCTGCGGGGTGAACTGCACCCGGGTCATCGCGTCGGCAGGGGCCGAGGCGGCGACCTCGAGGCCGTCGAAGATCGTGCCCCCGCCGTCGTTGCCCACGACCACCTGCAGTCGCGGGCGGACCTCGCCGACGCCGAAGAGCATCGAGCCGACGTCGTGCAGCAGCGTCAGATCGCCGACGAGCACGCGCGTGACGCCCGGGCGGGTCTCGTCGAGCTGGCTGGCGTAGGCGATGCCGGTCGCCGTGGCGATCGTGCCGTCGATGCCCGCGAGCCCTCTATTGGCGTGCACGGGGATGCGCTTGCCGGGGACGACCTCGTCGACCTCGCGGATGAGCCTCGACGCTCCGAGCACGAGCCGGTCGTGAGGCCAGGTGACCCGCCAGAGGGTCTCGGCCAGGGCGCGACGTGACACCTCGCGCCGCAGGAGGGCCACCTCGCCCCGGAGGAACGCCGCCCGCTCGGACGGCTCGTCGCTGGTGGCGGACCCGAGGTCGGGAGCCGACTCGTCGTCCCCGACCACGAGTCGCCCGGCCTGGACCCACCGGCCGACCCACGCGCGATGGGCCCGGTCGTCGGCGCTCGGACCCTCGGCGCCGGGCCCGTCGGCGGGAGGACCCGCGACGACCTCGGCCTGATGCCGACCGTGGGGTCGGTCGTCGTCGGGCACGTCGACGGCGTCGACGACGGTGGCGTCACGCCCCGGGTCGTAGGCCTCGGGCGCGGATCCGCGCACGACGACGACCTCGACGTCGGAGCGACGCAGGAGTGCGGGCACCTGCCGGGTCAGCGTCGGGTGCCCGAAGACGACCACGCGACGCACGGCGCCCCCGAACGCGCGCTCACCGAGCAGCGTTCGGTACCCGAGGGCGAGGTTCGGTCCGAAGTGGGCGCCGCTCGAGACCTCGGCGACGAGGGGCGCTCCGAGGGCCCTCGCGACCCGCTCGGCCTCGTCCGTCGCCGCGTGCCCGGCGACGACGAGGGTGGCCGGCGCCGTGTCGACGGTCAGCCGCAGACGGGACACCGGGGAGGCGCGGGTCACGGGGTCGGGACGGGCTTCGGCCAGTCGCACCACCGGAGCCGACAGCGGTTCGCGGAAGGCCACGTTGATCTGCACGGGGCCGGGTGCCGGGAGATCGCCGAACGAGGCGTCGCCCGCGGCCGGTCGGTGCCCGAGGGAGGCCGAGACGGCGTCGGAGGCCAGCGCGCGGACCGCGGCGACGTCGACCGGCCTGTCGACGGGTGCCTCGACGTCGCGGACGAACGCGACCGCGCGGCCGAAGAGCCCCGGCTGGTGGGTCGTCTGATTGGCGCCGATGCCGCGGAGCTCGGTGGGACGGTCGGCGGTCAGGAGCACCAGGGGGACGCCGGAGTGATGGGCCTCGAGCACGGCCGGATGCAGATTCGCGACGGCGGTGCCCGACGTCGTGATGATCGCCGTCGGCGATCCGCTCTCGACGGCCAGGCCGAGGGCGAGGAACGCCGCCGACCGTTCGTCGATGCGCACGCGCAGGCGGACCCTGCCGGCGCGCTCGAGGTCGGCGGCGACCAGCGCGAGGGCCTGCGAACGGGACCCGGGGCTGAGCACGATCTCGCGCACGCCAGCGTCGATCAGCGCCGACAGCAGCTCGACGGCGTAGTCGGTGGCCGGACTGCCGCTCGTGGGATCGTCGGTTCCGTACGACACGGCCGGTTACGCCGTGCCGGTCTTGCCGTCGTCGTCGAGCTCGGAGAGCTCCTGCTCGAGGCGCCGGATGCGCTCGTCGGTCGTCTCGCGGTCGAGATCGCTGATCGTCGACGCCGAGCGACCCGAGAACTCGGGATCGTCGTCGGGTGCCACGAAGCGGCGGCGCTCGGGCTGCCCGTTCTTGCGGGTCTTCCCGAGCAGGAACCACAGCACCGCGCCGATGACCGGCAGCACCACGATGATGACGGCCCAGAGGGGCTTGTTCAGCGCCCGGAATCGCGAGGCGTCGGCGAACAGGCAGTCGACCAGCGCGTAGATGATGAAGGCAGCGGCGATCACGATGCCGACGACGTACAACCTCACCATGCGTCGACTATATGCGTCGTCCCGGTGGGGTTCCTGACCGTCGGCCGTTCCGTGTCCGACCTGTGATGCGCCCGGCGATCGCACGGCTCGGCCTGCGTAGAATCGCCGCGTGAATCCCTGGGTCAAGTACACGTTCATCCGTCTGGGCATCTTCGCGGTGGCGTTGGCCGTGCTGCTCGTGATCCGCATCGACCCCTTCATCGCGACCGTCGTCGCGGCGGTCGTCGGCCTCTGCGTCTCGTACATCTTCTTCGCGCCGCTCCGTCGCCGTGTCGCCCTCGATCTGGCCGCGCGACGGGCGAAGCCCGAGACCCGGCACGGCGACGACATCGCCGAGGACGAGGAGATCCGCCGGTCCGGCTCGGACCTCGACGGCGATCAGACCGTCCGCTAGAAGTACAGGACCGCCGAGAGGGCCAGGGCCCACAGCAGCGACGTCAGCGACGACAGCTGCAGCGCGAGGATGAGCTCGCGCGGCGTGCGCCCGGTGACGCCGATGATCGCGGCGGGGATGGCGGCCAGCAGGGTGAAATAGACGTACGGGGCGTCGAAGTACAGGAAGCCGAAGTACGCCAGGATCAGGAACGGCAGCAGCAGGAACAGCGCGTACAGGGCCCGGGCCACCGGATCGCCGACCACGACGGCGAGGGTCCGCTTACCAGCGGCCGTGTCCTGCGGGATGTCGCGGATGTTGTTGACCATCAGCACGGCGCAGGCGAACAGGCCCGCGGCGACGCCGGCGATCCACGCGTCGGCCGGGAACCGACCGAGCTGCACGAACGTCGTGCCCACCGTCGCCACGAGGCCGAAGAAGACGAAGACGAAGACCTCGCCGAGGGCGTTGTAGCCGTAGGGGCGCTTTCCGCCGGTGTAGAACCAGGCGGCGACGACGGCCGCGGCCCCGACCGCCAGGAGCCACCAGTGACCGGACAGCACGACGACGGCCAGACCGGCCACGGCGGCGACGGCGAACGAGACGAGCGCGACGCGCAGGACCGTGCGGGGGCGGACACCGCCCGACGCCGTCAGTCGCGACGGGCCGACCCGGAACGCGTCGGTGCCCCGGATGCCGTCGGAGTAGTCGTTGGCGAAGTTGACGCCGATCTGCAGGAAGACCGCGACGACGAGGCAGAGCACGGCCAGCAGGAGGTCGCTCGACCCGTTGGCCTCGGCGACGCCGGTGCCGAGAGCGACGGGTGCGACGGCCAGAGGCAGGGTCCGCAGACGCGCTCCGCCGATCCAGTCGCGCGCGGTGACCCGTCGGACGGGCTGTCTGCCGGGACGCCCACCGGGTCGTCCGCCGCGTCGGGCCTTGGTTGTCTTCGTCTTCGCCACGGCCTCGATCCTAGTTCGCCGAGCCGTCCGCGACCGCGCGGGTCAGCGCGACGCGGTCCGGCTTCCCGCTCGGCAGCAGCGGCAGCTCGTCGACGACCACGATGCGATCGGGAGCCGCAGCGCGTCCTGCCCGCTCGACGAGCGCCCGCCGGAGGTCCGTCAGATCGGGCGCGTCCTCCGTCGTCACCACGACGGGCACCTCGCCCCACCGCGGATGCTCCGCCCGCACGACGACCGCCGTCTCGAGACCCGGTCGCTCGCGCACATGTCGCTCGACGACGCCGAGCGACACCTTCTCGCCGCCGGAGACGATCACGTCGTCGAGGCGCCCGACGACGCTCAGCACCCCGTCGTCGGACAGGACGCCGCCGTCTCCGGTCCGGTACCAGCGGAGGCCGTCACGCGTCGTCACCGCCTCGGCCGTCCGGTCGGGGTCGTCGAGGTACTCGTCGAACAGCGACGGTCCGCTGATCTCGATCTGGCCGTCGACCACCTCGACGCGGGTGCGACCGACCGGGACCCCGTCGTACACGCAGCCCCCGCTCGTCTCGCTCGCCCCGTACGTCCGCACGACCCTGACGCCGAGGAGGCGCGCTCGGGAGATCAGGGACGCCGGCGTCGCCTGCCCGCCCACGAGCACGGCCGCGAAGCCGCGGAGGGTCTCGGCCACACCGGGCCGGGCCACCCGCCCGACCGCGACGTCGCCGACGGCCTGGACGCCGGCGGCGTGCGCGCGGCCCTCGGCGTCGGCGGCGTCGAGGAGCGTCGCGAGCTGGGCCGGCACGAGCGACACGTACCGCACCGGGTGGTCGAGGCGAGCAGCCGCCCGGACGAAGTCCTCCGGATCGAAGCGACCCGGCCCGAGGATCACCGGCTCCGTCTCGGCTGTGATCGACCGCACGAGGACGTTCAGCCCCGCGATGTAGTGCGCCGGCAGGGCGAGCAGCCACCGCCCCGGGCCGGAGAGCGCCTGGTCGGCCGCCGCCGCGCCGGCGAGGACGGCGTCCGCCGAGAGCGCGACGCGCTTGGCGCGACCGGTCGAGCCGCTCGTCTCGACCACGAGCGCCACGGCGACGGGCACGGCCTCCGGCAGATCGATCGGCACGCTGCCGTCGATGCGCGGGGCGACGGCCGGACCGCCGGCCAGGGCGACGCGGAGCGCCTCGAGCACCGCGGCCGGGTCGCGGGCGTCGACCGGGCGGAGGGGGCGGGTCATGCGCCGCGCCTCCCCGGCCGGCGCCGCCCGAGGGACGCCACGACCGGCATCAGTACTGCCAGGGGAACGGCGACCAGTCGGGCTCGCGCTTCTCGAGGAACGAGTCCCGACCCTCGACCGCCTCGTCGGTGCCGTAGGCCAGGCGGGTCGCCTCGCCTGCGAACACCTGCTGACCGACGATGCCGTCGTCGGTCGCGTTGAAGGCGAACTTGAGCATGCGGATGGCCGTCGGCGACTTCGTCAGGATGGTCCGCGCCATCGCGAGGGCCTCGCGCTCGAGATCGGCGTGGGCGACGACGCGGTTGACGGCGCCCATCTCGTGCGCCCGGTCGGCGCTGTACTCCTCGGCCAGGAAGAACACCTCACGGGCCAGTTTCTGACCGATCTGCTTCGCGAAGTAGGCGCTGCCGTAGCCGGCGTCGAACGAGCCGACGTCGGCGTCGGTCTGCTTGAAGCGACCGTGCTCGCGGCTGGCGACCGTCAGATCGCAGACGACGTGCAGCGAGTGACCGCCACCGGCCGCCCACCCCGGCACGACGGCGATGACGACCTTCGGCATGAAGCGGATGAGCCGCTGCACCTCGAGGATGTGGAGGCGCCCGGCCGAGGCGGGGTCCGCGACGTCGGCCTGGTCGCTCTCGGCCTTGTAGCCGTCGCGACCCCGGATGCGCTGGTCTCCACCGCTGCAGAACGCCCAGCCGCCGTCTTTCGCGCTCGGGCCGTTGCCGGTCAGCAGGACCACGCCGATGCGGCTGTTCATGCGGGCATGGTCGAGGGCCCGGTAGAGCTCGTCGACGGTGTGCGGTCGGAAGGCGTTCCGCACCTCGGGGCGATCGATGGCGACCCTCGCGACCCGCCCGTCGACGCTGTGGTGGTACGTGACGTCGGTGAGGCCGTCGAAGCCCTCGACCTCTCGCCACTCGGTCGGATCGAACAGGTCGGAGACGGCGTCGCTCATCCCCTCAGCCTACGACCGGGCGCCGGAGAGCGTGCCCCGGCTCAGAATCCGGGCAGCACCCGGGCGAGCAGGAACACGAGGACGAACGGGTTCGACAGCACGCTGAGCAGCACGGCGGCCACGGCGGGCACGCGACCGCGCCGGAGCACGACCGCGACGAGCGCGATCACCCCGACCACGATCGACGCGAGCATCGTCACGAGGGCGATGGTCGCCGCCGGGGTCACCAGGTCGGCGGCGAGGAGCGCGACGGCGATCCCGTCGAGGAGGAGCAGGCCCAGGGACAGCAGGAGGGTCACGAGGCCGAGGCGACGGGAACCGGTGGGACGGTCGGAGACCTCGACGCCCGAGTTCTCCTCGGCCAGGATGTCGAGCCCCTCGGGGCGGGCGGTCGGGTCGTTCTCGGAGGCGGCCATGGCCCACGACCCTACCGAACCCTTCGCGCCCGCCCGAGGGAACCCGTCGGCGGGCCGGAGGACCGACGCTGGTGGGAGACTAACCGCGTGCCGAACAGCAGCCCCCACCCGCTCGCCGCCCCGACTCCCCCGCTGCCCCCGCTCGCCGATCTGATCGACGGAGCGCACGTGGTCCGGCTCCCCCTCCGCACCCGGTTCCGCGGGCTCGACGCGCGCGAGGCGCTGCTCGTCGAGGGCCCGAACGGCTGGACCGAGTTCAGCCCCTTCGTCGAGTACGGGCCCGCCGAGGCGAGCGCCTGGCTCGCGGCGACCATCGATTTCGGCTGGGGCGCCGAGCACGCGACCCGCGCCTCCCGGGTGGCCGTCAACGCGACCCTCCCGATCGTCGCGCCCGACCAGGTGGGGGCCGTGCTCGATCGGTACCCCGGGTGCCGCACCGTCAAGGTGAAGGTCGCCGACCCGGGCGAGGGCCTCGCCGACGACGTCGCCCGCGTCGCCGCGGCTCGCGACCACGTCGGCGACGCGGGACGGGTCCGCATCGACGCCAACGGCGCGTGGTCCGTCGACGAGGCCGAGGAGGCGCTGCTCGCCCTGGCTCCGTACGGCCTGGAGTACGTCGAGCAGCCCTGCGCCAGCGTGCCCGAGCTGGCGGAGCTGCGGCGCCGCACCGCCGGCCTCGGCGTGCCCGTCGCCGCGGACGAGAGCGTCCGCAAGGCCGCCGACCCCCTCGCGGTCGCCCGTGCCGGTGCGGCCGACCTGCTGGTGATCAAGGCCCAGCCGCTCGGCGGCGTGTCGGCCGCGCTCCGCATCGTCGCGGACGCGGGCCTGCCCGTCGTCGTCTCGAGCGCCCTCGACACGTCCGTGGGCCTCAGCATGGGGGCGCACCTCGCCGCCGCCGTGCCGGAGCTGCGGCACGACTGCGGGCTCGGCACCGCCGCCCTGCTGACGGCGGATGTGACCCGGGCGCCGCTCCTGCCGGTCGACGGAGCCGTGGATGTGCGACGGATCGACGTCGATGTCGATCTCCTCCGTCGCCACGCGGCGGACGACGACCGACGGAGGGTCTGGATCGAGCGGCTCCGCGCCTCCTACGAGCTGCTGGCCGACCGCGGACTATGACGCACCGGCTGTGCGGCGTCAGCGGGTCAGAGACCCGAGTACGCGTGCAGGCCCTTGAAGAAGACGTTGACGACCGAGAAGTTGAACATGACGGCCGCGAAGCCGATGATCGACAGCCACGACGACCGGGATCCCCGCCAGCCGCGCGTGGCGCGAGCGTGGATGTAGCCGGCGTAGAGCACCCAGATGATGAAGGTCCAGACCTCTTTGGTGTCCCAGCCCCAGTAGCGGCCCCAGGCCCGCTCGGCCCAGACGGCGCCGGCGATGAGCGTGAAGGTCCAGAGCACGAAGCCCACGAGGGCGACGCGGTAGGCGAGATCCTCGAGACGGTCGGCGCCGGGGAGCGTCTGCATGAAGCCGAGACCGGCGAGCTTCGCCTGCTCGCGCCGCGTCTGGATGAGCTGGACGATCGACAGACCCGCCGCGATGGCGAAGAAGCCGGTCCCGAGGATGGCGACGAGCACGTGGATGACCAGCCACGCGGACTGCAGCGCCGGCTGGAGCGGGACGACCGCCACGTAGTAGTTCACCGTGCCGATGGCGAGCAGGATGAGGTTCAGGCCCATCACGTACGCACCGAGGAACGAGATGTCGACGAACTGCTTCACCAGCAGGTAGACGCCGACGATGATCGCCGTGCCCGTCAGCGAGAACTCGAACATGTTGGCCCACGGCACCCGCTCGGCGGCGACGCCCCGCATGACGACGGAGGCGACGTGCACCAGCAGGCCGAGCACCATCAGCGAGGTGGCCACCCGCTCGAACCGCGACGGCCGACGGCGCCCCGACGCATCGGCGCCGTCGCGACCGGGGGTCGTGACGGGACGATCGAGCACCACGGTCGAGGAACCCCTCGAGGCCGTGGCCGAGGCGGAGGCGGCAGCACGGCCGTCGAGACGCGCGGCGTCGGTGGCGGCGAGCTGAGCGTCGCCCGACCGCTTCGCCAGATCGAGCGCGTAGGCCACGAACGAGATCGTGTAGATGGCCATCGCCGAGTAGACGGCGACGAGCGAGTAGTAGGCGAGGTCGGCGGTCACGAGGAGAGCTTACGTCCGTCGGCGGCGGACGAGGAGTCGGCGTCTCTCGACGTCGAAGCGGTTGCCTCGCCCGAGGCGACGGCCTTGGCCGCCTGTTCGGGCACGCCGAGCCCCGTCAGATGGGTGCGCGTGATGTCGCCGACGGCCCGTTCGAGCGTCGGGTCCTCACCGCGGGCGAGACCGGCGTACTCGAGCACGAGACCGGATCCCGTGTCGCGGGCCTTCACCCAGACCCGACGACGCGGGACGAACAGCGCGGTCAGGAGCCCCGCGAAGCTGAGGCCGGCGAAGAGGAGGACCCACAGCTGCGAGGGGTCGTGGTGCACGTCGAACGAGGCGAACCGCTTGACTCCGTCGAACGTGACCGTGCCGAGACCGTTCGGCAGATCGGCCGTCTCGCCCGGGGTGACGCGGATCGCACTGGTGTCGGCGTCGGCGCCCGCGACCTCCGTGAGCCCGACGGTGTCGAGCGCGTAGACGGACCGCGGCACGCCGTCGTCGAGACCGAGGTCGCCCGTGTAGACGTTGAGGCTCAGCACGGGGTTCAGGGTGTCGGGGTAGCTGGACGCCAGCATGCCCGACTCGGTGTCGACCGCCGACGGGTAGAAGAAGCCGATCATGCCCAGCTGCTCGGGCACCGCGTCGGG
Source organism: Frigoribacterium sp. Leaf263 (assembly GCF_001422285.1). Classification (GTDB taxonomy): domain Bacteria; phylum Actinomycetota; class Actinomycetes; order Actinomycetales; family Microbacteriaceae; genus Frigoribacterium. The sequence goes on along the minus strand of NZ_LMMO01000003.1, from coordinate 49,554 downwards.
CACCTTGATGACGCCCTGGGACATGAGGTTGGTGTTCTGAGGCAGGAACGGCACCGTGTCGCGGAACGCCAGATCGCCGTCGCCGTCGCGCACCGTCACGTCGACGGCGTAGCCGTTGCCGAGCAGGTAGACGTTCGAGTCGCCGATGGCCAGGGGGCTGTTGACCTTGATCTGACGCTTCTCGTCGTCATCGCCGCCCCGCGTCCGGGTCGTCACGTCGGCGGTGTAGTCGGTCGCCTGCCCGAGGGCGTCCTTGTTCTGCTCCTCGTAGTCCGTCGTGAACCGGTCGAGCGTGATGCTGAACGGCGAGAGCTGCGAATCGTCGAACCATCGACCGGGGTTGAACGAGTCGTACGAGCCGAGCACGTTCGTGAAGGTCTGCCCCTCGACCACCACGCGCTGCCCGGCGTACCCGAACCCGCCCCCGACGCCGACCGTCAGGAGCACGCCGACCAGGGCGGCGTGGAACACCAGGTTGCCCGTCTCGCGCAGATACCCGCGTTCGGCGCTGACCGAGTCGCCGAAGACCTCGGTGCGGTAGCCGGCGCGCTTCAACTGGGCTCGGGCCGCCTCGACCGCGGCGGCGGCGGTGACGGAGGGCCGATCCGCGCCTCCTCCGCCCTGCTCGATCGTCACCGTGCGGTAGCCGGCGAGACGCGACAGGCGAGCCGGCGTCTTGGGCGGACGCGCCCGGAGCGCCTCGAAGTGGTGCTTCGTCCGCGGGATGATGCAGCCGATCAGCGAGATGAACAGCAGCAGGTAGACGGCCGAGAACCACGGCGACGAGTAGGTGTCGAACACCCCGAGCTTGTCGAGGATCGGGAAGAGGTCGGGGTTGTCGGTGCGGTACTGCACGACGCCGTTCGGATCGGACGTGCGCTGAGGCACGAGCGAGCCCGGGATGGCCGCGACGGCGAGCAGCATGAGCAGGAACAGCGCGGTCTTCATGCTGGTCAGCTGGCGCCAGAAGAACCGCAGGTAGCCGATCGGTCCGAGACGCGGCTGGGCGACGCCGCCGCCCGATGCCGGCGCCGCGACGGAGTCGACGTGGTCGCTCGGTCTCAGCGGGTCGGCGGAGGCGTCGGTCTCGTCGGCCGAGGTGAGGGGCTCGCGGTCAGACGATCGTGCCATAGCTCGCGATCACCGACCCCAGTCGTGACATCAGATCGGACCAGAGGCCCGTGACCATGAGCAGGCCGATGACGATCAGGATGGAACCTCCGACGATGTTGACGGCGCGCATGTGCCGCTTGACGAACGAGATCGAGCGCGAGGCCCAGCCGAAGCCGAGGGCGACGAGCAGGAAGGGCACGCCGAGACCGACGCAGTAGAAGAGGCCGAGCAGGACGGCCTGGCCGAGCGACGCCGAATCGAGCGACATCGCCGTGATGGCGGCGAGGGTCGGACCGATGCACGGGGTCCAGCCGATGCCGAAGACGATGCCGAGCAGCGGCGCGCCCGCGAGACCCGTGGCGGGTGTGACCGGCAGCTTCAGCGTCCGCTGGAAGAACTCCAGCCGCCCGATGAAGACGAGCCCCAGCACGATCACCACGACTCCCATGAGCCGCACGATCAGATCGCGCCACTGGATCAGCCAGAAGCCCGCCGCCGCGAAGGCGAGGTTCGCGCCGACGAAGACGACCGTGAAGCCTCCGACGAAGAGCAGGACCCCGAGCACGACCCGTCGGCGATCGCGGCGGGCCGCCGCGGCGACCGCGTCGGCGGTCGGGGCGAGGCCGCCTCGGGCCACCGGCGCCGATCGGCCGGTCAGCCCGCCGACGTAGCCGAGGTACCCCGGCACCAGCGGGAGGACGCACGGCGACAGGAACGAGATGAGACCGGCCAGCAGGGCGACGGGCAGCGCGACGAGCAGCTGACCGCCCGTCACCGCCTCGAAGAAGGGATTGCCCTGGTACACCTAGGCCTTCTCGGCGAGGGTGTCGGAGACCAGGGTGTCGAGGATGCTCGGTCCGTCGAGGCCTCCGAGGATGCGCGCGGCGATGCGGCCTTGCCGGTCGAGGACGATCGTGGTCGGCACGGAGTTCGGGGCGATCGTCCCCGCGAGGGCCAGCTGGACGGCCCCGTCGTTCGTGTCGACGACGGAGGGGTAGCCGACGTCGAACGTGCGCGCGAAGGCCTGCGACGTGGCCGCCTGGTCGCGGACGTTGACCCCGAGGAACCGGACGCCCTGGTCGGCGTAGTCGTCGTGGACCTGCTCGAGATCCGGTGCCTCGGCGCGGCACGGCGGGCAGCCGGCATACCAGAAGTTCAGGACGACGACGTCGCCGTCGTAGTCGGAGCGCGACACCGCGTCGCCCGTGTCGGTCTCGCTCGTGAACTGCACGGGCTCGCCCCGATCGTCGGGGGCGATCTCGGTGACCGTGCCGCTGCCCGAGATGTAGTTCTCGGTGGTGCCGTCGCCGAAGTTCGCGGCGAGGTCGTCGTTCTGCGAGGTGCAGCCCGTCAGAGCGAGGGCCACGACGGCGGCGCCCGCGAGCGCACGACCCATCGGCGACGACCGGCGGGGGATGGAGGTCTTACGGGTGGTCACACTGCTCCCAGGTCGACGGCGGAATCCAGCAAGTCTCGCGCGGGATCCTGATAGCCCACCTCGACGAAGCGGTCGCCCCGCCGCGCGAGCGTCGTGACGCTCGACAGCGAGCATCGACGTCGACGCGGATCGTGGAAGAGCCGGGCGCCCGTGACGCTGCGGTGCACCATCCAGATCGGCAGCTGGTGGCTGACGAGGACGACGTCGCCGCCGTCGACCGACGACCAGGCGTCCTCGACCGCCGCGAGCATGCGCGCGGCGATGCTGACGTAGGCCTCGCCCCAGCTGGGCTTCAGGGGGTTGACGATCCACGGCCACTCGGCGGGGACGGCGAGCTGCTTCGCGACCGTGAAGTCCGATCGCCGCCCTTCGTACTTGTTGGTCGGCTCGATGAGACGGTCGTCCACGCCGGCCGTCAGCCCGAACCGCTCGGCCCAGGGGGCGGCGGACTCGCGCGTGCGCTGCAGGGGACTCGACCGCACGGCGACGACGGGGGCGCCCTGCTCGTGGAGCATGGCGGCCGACGAGGCGGCCATCCGATGCCCGAGGTCGCTGAGACCGAAGCCGTCGAGTCGGCCGTAGAGGACGTGCTCGGGGTTGTGCACCTCACCGTGCCGGACGAGGTGGATGTGCTGCGCGGGCATGCCGCCCAGTCTAGGTCGGGGGCTCGCACTCACCTCCCTCTCGGGAACCGCGGAGGCGCGCTCGGCCTGTAAAGTCGGCCTCGTGATCGAACGCACCCCCATCAAGGACCTCTCCCCCCTCCCCGACGGCACCGTGACGGTGGCGGGTTGGGTCGATACCGTCCGCGATCAGAAGAAGGTGCAGTTCGTCGTCCTCCGCGACGAGTCGGGCGCCGTGCAGCTGGTCCGCCCGCGGACGGCCGCCGACGTCCTCGAGGCGAACGGCGAGGTCGACGAGATCGCCGACGCGATCTCCGGTCTCGCCCAGGGCAGCTTCGTGACCGTGACCGGGGCGCTCAAGCACGACGAGCGCGTCAAGCTCGGCGGCATCGAGGTGCGGATCGAGACCCTCGTGGTCGACTCGGCGGCCGACCCCGAGACGCCGATCGCCGCCGACAGCGGCATCGACAAGCGCATGGACTGGCGGTTCCTCGATCTGCGGGTGCCGCGCAACGCGTTGATCTTCCGCGTTCAGACCACCCTCGAGCACGCGATGCGCACCTACTGGGTGGAGCGCGACTACATCGAGATCCACACCCCCAAGATCATGGCGTCGGCGAGCGAGTCGAACGCCGAGCTGTTCAAGATCGACTACTTCGAGGGCAGCGCGTTCCTCGCGCAGAGCCCACAGTTCTTCAAGCAGATGGCTCAGAGCGCCGGCTTCGGGAGGATCTTCGAGATCGCGCCCGTGTTCCGCGCCGACCCGTCGTTCACCTCGCGTCACGCGACCGAGTACACCAGCGTCGACGCCGAGATCAGCTACATCGAGAGCCATGAAGACGTCATGGCCATGCAGGAGGAGCTGCTCGTCGCCGCCTTCACCGCGGTCGTCGAGAAGCACGGGGCCGAGATCAAGGAGCTCTTCGACGTCGACCTCGTCGTGCCCTCGAGGCCGTTCCCCCGCATCCCGCTCGCCGAGGCGAAGCGGATCGTCGCCGAACGCGGCTACGTCGTCCCCCGGGCCGACGCCGACATGGACCCCGAGGGCGAGCGGCAGATCGCGGCCTACGTCAAGGAGACCCACGACCACGACTTCGTGTTCCTCACGGACTACGACGCTTCGATCCGGCCGTTCTACCACATGCGTCACGAGGACGACCCGCAGCTGACCAAGAGCTACGACCTCATCTACAACGGCACCGAGATCACGACCGGCGCGCAGCGCGAGCACCGCGTGGACGTGCTCGAGGCGCAGATCCGCGAGAAGGGCATGAAGCCGGAGGAGCTCGGCGGCTATCTCGACTTCTTCCGGTACGGGGCCCCGTCGCACGGCGGTTTCGGCATGGGCCTCGCCCGCGTGCTGATGCTCATGCTGCACCAGCCCAATCTCCGCGAGGTGACCTACCTGTTCCGCGGGCCCACCCGCCTGACGCCGTAGACGACGCCTCGAGTAGACGCTCGACGAGAGAGAGCCCGCGCATCCCGGATGCGCGGGCTCTCTCTCGTCCGGGCCGTCTCACTACCGCGCCCAGACGAGTCGTGCAACCCCCGGATCCGCCTCCGATCGCCGCCTACCGTCTGCCGGAGCAAGGAGAACCGCCCTGCGAACGTCAACTCGAAGGAGTCCCTGATGACCAGTTCACCCTCCGACGCCCGCGACCGTCGCCCCGTCGCCGAGACGCCCGTGCAGAAGGCGGCGCTGATCGTCGGCGTGGTGTTCCTGGTGGTGGGGGTCGCCGGGTTCGTCCCCGGCCTCACCACCGACGTGGGGGACCTGCACGGCGCCGGACACGGCTCCGGCGCGATGCTGCTGGGTCTGTTCCAGGTCTCGGTGCTCCACAACATCGTGCACCTCCTGTTCGGCATCGCCGGTGTCGCGCTCGCGCGCACGGTCAGGGCGTCGAAGCTCTACCTGATCGTCGGCGGGATCGTCTACGCGGTGCTCTGGATCTACGGCCTCGTCATCGACAAGGACAGCCAGGCGAACTTCGTGCCGCTGAACACGGCCGACGACTGGCTGCACTTCGTCCTCGCCGTGGGGATGATCGGTCTCGGCGTCATCCTGGGCCGTCGCCGGTCTCCGCGGACCGTCTGAGACTCCGGGGCGGGGGCGCATTCGGGACAGCGCGGCTCGGTGACCACCGAACGGGGATACACGACGGGCGTGGTCCGACGCGGACACCTACAGTGGATGGCGACGCAACTCTCCACGAGTGACCATGAATGAGCCCCCTTGCCCCACCTCAGCACCGCCTCCGCCGATCGGGACGCTGTGCTGACCGCGGCCGAGGAGATGGTCGGAACGGGATCCTTCACGCGGCTCACCCCGGCGGCGGTCGCCCGCAGCGCCGGGCTCTCCCTCGACCGGCTGCGCAGCGTCTTCGCCACGCGCAGCGACCTCGTCCAGGCGGTGTGCGAGGCGAGACACCAGGCTTGGTTCCGCGATCTCCTCGCTTCGCTGACCGCGGAGGCGGACCCCCGCGATCAGATCCTCGAGGTGTTCCTCTACATCGAGCACGATCAGGCGGGCTGCTGCCCGTGTCTCACGGGTGTCGGCACCGGGCAGAACGTCGCCACGGCCCTCGCCTCGGGTCATCTGGTCGAGGTGGAGCACCTCATGACCTCCCTCTGCGCCCGAGCCGGATATCCGGTGTTCATGAGCGACGCCCTCGTGCTGCTGCTCGAGGGGGCCGCCCTGACGGTGCGGGCGAAGGAGTCGCCGGCCCCCGTCCGGACGGCCCGGACGGCTGCGGCCATGCTCCTGTCGGTCTACGAGTCGTCCGACACGTTCTAGGCGCCCTCCGCGGACATTCGGACCACCGGGGAGCCACCCCGCATGCCAGAATGGGCCTCGGTGAACGATGACAGGCCTGAGCGCATACGGATAGACGAACGAGGCACGGACCTCGACGTCGCCAGAGACGTCCTCGCCGCGGCCTACGCCGGTGTGGAGTGGCGCGCAGACCGTACCGAGAACGACTTCTCGTTCCATTATCAGGCGGCGGGCGACGGCGCCATGACCCTGCGGAACGTCCAGTTCGAGGGCCTGCTCATCGGCGAGATGGCCGCCGGCGACGACATCGTCATCCAATGGATCACCAAGGGGCAGGGGGTCCTCGACGTCGGCCGAGACGAGATCTCGCTCGTGCCGGGTCAGGCCAGGATGTGGCCGCAGCAGGCGTTCCGATTCCGGTTCCAGGACTACGACCAGCGACTGGTCCAGATGAACCGCCGCCTCGTCGAGCAGCTGGCTGAAGAGCAGGGCATCCCCGCTCGGTCGTTGACCTTCGACCACCGGGCCGATCCGGGCCCGCAGGCCATGCGACTGTGGCGGAACAGCGTCAGCCTGATCTCCCGCAGCGTCCTGGATCTGAACGCCAGCCCCCTCCTGCAGGCCGAGATGGGGCGCCTGGCCGGTCTGTCGCTTCTGGAGCTCTACCCCCAGGACGAGACGCGCCTCCCGCCGGAGCTGCTGCTGCCGAAGAACGCACGCATCCGCACGGCCGTCGAGTTCGTCCACGAGAACGCGCACCTGCCGTTGACTCCGGTCGAGGTGGCGCGTGCCGCCGACCTGAGCGCGAGAGGACTCCAGCAGGCGTTCCAGCGCCTGTTCGAGACGACCCCGCACGGCTACATCCGACAGGTGAGGCTGCAGAAGGTCCGAGAGGAGCTCCTGCGCTCGAACCCCGACATCACGCACATCGCCGACGTCGCGTCGGCCTGGGGCTTCGGCCACGCGGGGCGCTTCTCGGCAGCCTATGCCGCGGAGTTCGGCGAGTACCCCCGCGAGACCCTCCGCCGCCCCTGACCCGGCGGCGAGTCCGTCGCCCGGCTCCGCGACTAGGCCAGGCGGGCCCCCGGGATGGCACGGCGCAGCGCCGCGCGCAGCCGCTCGGGCTCGACTCGCCAGATCGTGTGCACGCGGTCGTCGATGAGCACGACGGGGATCTCCTCGGCATACGCGTCGCGCAGGGCGGCGTCGGTGAGGATGTTCTCTTCTCGGTAGCCGAGGGAGGCCGCCGCGAACTCGCTCTCGGCGAGCACCCCGTCGAGGACGCCGCGCGCCTCGTCGCAGAGATGGCAGCCGGGCTTGGTGAGCAGGGTGATTCTCGGTGCGGTCACGGACCCACGTTAGCAAGGGGCGGACGCGTCGATGCCCCCGCAGGCACTGGGCCTGCGGGGGCATCGACGGTGGTGCGACTACTTCTTGTTGCGTCGCTGGTGACGAGTCTTGCGAAGCAGCTTGCGGTGCTTCTTCTTCGCCATGCGCTTACGACGCTTCTTGATGACAGAACCCATAGAGACCTCACTGATTTCTGGATTGGACCGACCGGGTCCGAAACAGAACCGCGGAAAAATACCTCGGGGCAGTCTACTAGGGCCGCCGCCGAAAGTCGAAGCGAGTCAGCCGACGTCGGCGACGCCGATGCGGAGCACCGCCGCCACCGCCGACTCGGGAACACGGAACGAGCGGCCGAACCGGATCGCGGGGAGCTCGCCCGAGTGGACCATCCGGTAGACCGTCATGCGCGATACGCGCATCATGTCGGCCACCTCGGCCACCGTGAGGAACCTCACGTCCGACAGGTCGTCCGCCATGTCTCCCCCTCGTCTCGGCCCGGGGACCCCCGAGCGCGCAGGCGCGACCATGTGACTGGTGCGCCTGGTGGTCACTCTAGGGGCGCACGAGGCGTCGTGCAACGGTCAGGCGCCGCGGCCCAGCCGCTTGCGGACTGGCACGATCACGCGCTCGTCGAGCACGTTCGTGGCGTCGTGCAGGGCCGAGGAGGCGCGGTGCTGCGCATCGGCGACCGCGCGTCCCAGCGAGCTCCCCACGTCGCCCGCGTCGGGGATGCTCTCGGCGGCCCGGCGGATGGGGGCGGGTACGCCGGCTCCCGCCCAGGCCGCGAACGCCCCGGCCACCGAGGCGTCGACCTCCACCTCGGCCCCGAGGAACGGGATGAGCCAGTCCTCGATCGCCTCGAGGGGTTCGGTGTCGATGCCGTAGAAGCGGTGCTGCCCGCCCTCGCGCACGTGCACGAGCCCCGCGTCGCGCAGCACGCGCAGGTGCTTCGAGACCGTGGGCTGGCTGATGCCGAGGCGGGTGACCAGCTCGCCGACCGAGACGTCGCCGGTGGCCGACTCGCCTGCGGCTCGGGCCTCGAGCAGCACCGCCAGGAGGTCTCGGCGGGTCCCGTCGGCGATCACGGCGAAGAGGTCAGGCATGCTGCCACAGTAACGACGACCACCCCGGAGTACCATCTACACGTGACGCGCGCCTCCTCCGCCTCCCGGCGCATCCCCCGAGCGATCCGGCAGGGTCCCGTCCGTTCCTCGGGCCGCGGCCCGGTCCGCCGCATCACCGACTACGTCGACGACATCGGGCGGCACTCGCCCGCTCGTTTCGCGATCATGATCTTCACCGGTCTGATCCTCGTCTTCACGGCGATCTTCTCGTTGCCCGTCGCCGCCGCCGACGGTCGCGCGACGCCCCTCGCCGACTCGCTCTTCACGGCCGTGTCGGTCATCTGCGTCACGGGTCTGGCCACCGTCGACATGGCGACGCACTGGTCGCTCTTCGGGCACGTGGTCATCTTCGTGGGCGTGCAGATCGGCGCCATCGGCGTCCTGACGCTCGCGTCGATCATGGGTCTCGTCGTGTCGCGCAAGCTGGGCCTGCGCGCCCGTCTGATGGCCGCCTCCGACAGCAACCCCCTGCGCGTGCACGCCGGTCCGGTGCCCGAGGGGCAGGCCGTGCGGCTCGGCGAGGTCGGCGGGCTGCTCGCCACCGTCGCGCTGAGCTCGGCGGTCATCCAGACCGTGATCGCGCTGCTGCTGATCCCCCGTCTCGTGATCGACGGCATCCCGCTCGGCGACTCCGTGCTCGACAGCTTCTACTACTCGGCGATGGCCTTCACGAACACGGGCTTCTCGCCGAACGCCGAGGGTCTCGCCCCGTTCGAGAACGACTACTGGTTCCTGACGCTGATCATGATCGGCGTGTTCCTCGGCAGCATCGGGTTCCCCGTCATCTACGCCCTGGCCCGGAACCCCTGGCATCCCCGCCGCTGGTCGGTGCACGTGAAGCTGACCCTCGTCACGAGCTTCGTCCTGCTCTTCGCGGGGGCCCTGCTGTTCATCGTGCTCGAGTTCGACAACCCCGACACCTTCGGCGGCATCGCCGCCTTCCCGACGATCTTCCAGTCGCTGTTCCTCAGTCAGATGACCCGTTCCGGCGGGTTCTCGACGATCGACATCGGCGACCTGAACGGATCCTCCCTGCTCGTCACCGACATGCTGATGTTCATCGGCGGCGGCTCGGCCTCGACGGCCGGAGGCATCAAGGTGACCACCCTCGCCGTGCTGTTCCTGGCCGCGTTCGCCGAGGCCCGCGGCAACCGCTCGATGGAGGCCTTCGGCCGGCGGATCCCGAGCGACGTGCTGCGTCTGTCGGTCAGCGTCGTGCTCTGGGGCGCCACCATCGTGGCCGTGGCGAGCATCCTCATCATGCACATCACGAAGGAGCCCCTCGAGCACGTGCTGTTCGAGGTGATCTCCGCCTTCGCGACGTCGGGCCTGTCGACCGGCCTGACGACCGAGCTGCCCGACTCGTGCAAGTACATCCTCGCGACCACGATGTGGATGGGCCGCGTTGGTACAGTGACACTCTCCGTCGCCCTGGCAGCCAGCCAGCGACGCCAGCTGTTCACGCGACCCGAGGAGCGACCGATCGTTGGTTGACAAGATCAAGCACGACGCCCCCGTCCTCGTCATCGGCCTCGGCCGGTTCGGCGCGGCGACCGCGGGCCAGCTCGAGCGACAGGACCGCGACGTGCTCGCAGTGGACACCAGCGCCGGTCTCGTGCAGAAGTGGGCCGACCGCGTCACGCACGCCGTGCAGGCCGACGCGCGCAGCATCGACGCCCTGAAGCAGATCGGCGCGCAGGACTTCTCGATCGCCGTCGTGGCCGTCGGCTCGTCGATCGAGGCGAGCGTCCTGATCACCGCGAACCTCGTCGACCTCAAGGTGCCGCAGATCTGGGCGAAGGCCATCAGCCAGTCGCACGGCAAGATCCTCGCGCGCATCGGCGCGAACCACGTCATCTACCCCGAACGCGAGGCCGGGGAGCGCGTCGCGCATCTGGTCTCGGGTCGTCTGCTCGACTACATCGAGTTCGACGACGCCTTCGCCATCGTCAAGATGTACCCGCCGAAGCCCGTCCGCGGGTCGACCCTCGCGGCCTCGAACATCCGCAAGAAGTACGGCGTCACCATCGTGGGCGTCAAGAGCCCCGGCGGCGCATTCAGCGAGGCCACCCCCGACACCGTGATCAGCAACCACGATCTGATCATCGTCTCGGGCGACAGCGCGGCCATCGAGCGGTTCGCCGCTCTCGAGGGCTGACACCGCCCCGACCCGCTGAGATCCCTCCCGATCCGCGGACACCCCTCTCGACCCGCAGCCGAAGAGGCGCGGGTCGACGAGGTCAGCGGCCCTCGGCGATCTCCCGGTTGCGCTCGAGCGCCGCGGCGGTCGCCCGGTCGAACAGGTCGGCGAGCCCGGCGTCGTCGAGCACGGCGACGGCGCGCTCGGTCGTACCGCCCGGGCTCGTCACGCGGCGCCGGAGCTCGGCGGGGGCGTCGTGGGCGGGCAGCAGGTCGCTCGTCGCGAGCAGTTCGCTCGCACCTCGGAAGGTGCCCTGGACCATCGTGGCGGCCTGCGCGGGGGTGAAGCCGAGGCCGACCGCCGCCTCCTGCAACCTCTCGACGAGCAGGAACACGTAGGCGGGGCCGGAGCCCGAGATCGTGCTGAGAGCGTCGATGCGGTCCTCGTCGACCACGACGACCTCGCCGACGACCTCGAAGAGCGACCGGGCGAGCGCCAGGTCGTCGTCGCTGGACCGCGAGCCCGCGCTGAGGCCCGTGACCCCGAGCCCGACGACCGACGGGGTGTTGGGCATCGAGCGCAGGACCGAGACGGTCGGAGGGAGGGCCGCCTCCATCGTGGCCGTGGTGACGCCGGCGGCCAGGCTGACCACGACCGCCCCCGGGTCGAGCACCGGTCCGATCTCGGTCAGGAGGTCGACGACCATGTGCGGCTTCACGCCGATCAGCACGAGCCGGGCGCCGACGACGGCCGACGCGTTGGCGCGCGGGTCGCTCTCGGTCGCCAGCGAGGTGACCGGGCCGTGCCGCAGCGCGACGGCCTTCGCCTCGGTGCGGTTGGTGACCCGGACGCCGCCGTCGACCTCGACCCCCGGTCGCAGCAGACCGGACAGGATCGCGCCTCCCATCGAGCCGGCGCCGAGAATCGCTGTCGTGGGGAGCGTGGTGACCATCAGGCCATCCTAAGATCGACGCGGACACACGAGGGGATCGACGACATGAGCACTTCCGGCGGCAACAAGGCGATCATCGCGGCGCTCGGCGCGAATCTGGGCATCGCCGTCACGAAGTTCATCGCCTGGGCCTTCTCGGGCTCGTCGTCGATGCTCGCCGAGGGGGTCCATTCGCTGGCCGACTCCGGCAACCAGGTGCTCCTGCTGCTCGGCGGTCGGAAGGCCAAGAAGGCGGCCGACGCCGAGCACCCGTTCGGCTACGGGCGCGAGCGGTACGTCTACGCGTTCGTGGTCTCGATCATCCTGTTCAGCGTCGGCGGGGTGTTCTCGCTCTACGAGGGCGTCGAGAAGCTGCGCGAGCCCCACCCGCTCGAGGTGCCCTGGCTGCCCGTCCTCGTGCTCGCCGTCTCGCTCGCCCTCGAGGGCTTCTCGCTCCGCACCGCCGTGCGCGAGTCGCGACCGAGCAAGGGCCAGCAGAGCTGGGTCTCGTTCGTCCGCCGCGCGAAGGCGCCCGAGCTGCCCGTCGTGCTGCTCGAGGACGCCGCCGCACTGCTCGGACTGTCGTTCGCGATGATCGGCGTCGTCCTGACCTGGATCACCGGCGACGGCGTCTTCGACGCCATCGGCACGCTAGCGATCGGCGTCCTGCTCGTGGCCGTCGCGGTCATCCTCGGCATCGAGACGAAGAGCCTGCTCGTCGGCGAGGGCGCCTCGGCGGACGACGTCGCGAAGATCCGCGCCGCCATCACCGACGGACCCGAGGTCGAGACGATCATCCACATGAAGACCCTCTACCTCGGCCCCGACGAGCTGCTCGTCGGCGTCAAGGTCGCCATGCCGGGACGCACCGTCCTGGCCGACGTCTCGAGCGCCATCAACGCCGTCGAGACGCGCATCCGCGCCGCCGTGCCGATCGCCCGCGTCATCTACGTCGAGCCCGACGTGTGGGTCCGGCCCGGTCGCGTCGACCCGCCCACGGACGCGATCGTCATCCGCGCCGCGGACTGACACCGCGCCTCCTCGGCGGTCGCGCCCGACGCCGTACCGGGATCAGCGGCGGGCGGCGAAGAAGTCGTCGAGACGGGCGCGGCACTCGGGCTCGCGGACGCCGGCGACGACCTCCGACCGATGCGGCAGACGACGGTCGCGGGCGATGTCGTACACGCTGCCCGCCGCACCGGCCTTGTCGTCCCAGGCGCCGAACACGACCCTCGGCACGCGCGCGGCCAGGATCGCCCCGGCGCACATCGGGCACGGTTCGAGGGTCACGACCAGGGTCACGTCCGTGAGCTGCCAGTCGCCGGTCGCGCGGGCGGCCTCGCGCAGCGCGAGCACCTCGGCGTGCGCCGTCGGGTCGCGCCGCAGCTCGCGCTCGTTCCGCCCCGTGGCGATCACGACGCCCGACGCGTCGACGACGACGGCGCCGACGGGGACGTCGTCCGACACGCGGCATGCATCGGCCTCGGCGAGCGCCAGGCCCATCCAGTCGTCGAACACGGGGGGATGCGCGATCACGCCTCGGCGGCCTCTCTGACGGCGGTGCGGGCCGGTCGACTCCGCTAGCGTTGAGCCTATGCGAGTGCACGTAGCGGACCATCCCCTGATCACCCACAAGCTGACCGTGCTCCGTGACGAGAACACGCCGTCACCGACCTTCCGGGCCCTGACCGAAGAGCTCGTCACCCTCCTGGCCTACGAGGCCACGCGCGACGTGCGGACGACGCCCGTCGACATCGTCACCCCGGTCGGCCCCACCACCGGTCTCGAGATCAGCCAGCCGCGTCCGCTCGTCGTCCCGATCCTGCGCGCGGGCCTCGGCATGCTCGAGGGCATGACGAAGCTCGTCCCGACCGCCGAGGTCGGGTTCCTGGGCATGGTGCGCGACGAGGAGACGCTCGAGCCCACGACCTACGCCGAGCGCCTGCCCGACGATCTCTCGAACCGCCAGTGCTTCGTGCTCGACCCGATGCTCGCCACCGGCGGCTCGCTCATCGCTGCCATCGACTACCTGCTCGACCGCGGCGCCGTGGACGTCACCGCCGTCTGCATCCTCGCCGCACCCGAGGGCCTCGCCGCCGTCGAGAAGGCCATGGCCGGACGCGACGTGCACGTCGTGCTCGGCGCCGTCGACGAGCGCCTCGACGACAACGGCTACATCGTCCCCGGGCTCGGAGACGCGGGCGACCGCCTCTACGGGCTCGCCTGACCCGCGCCCGCCGACCCGCGCCTCCTGCGGGTGCTCCTCGACCGCGCCCCCGATCCCGGGGGCGCGGTTCGTCGTCCCGGGCCGCCAGGCCTCATACCGCGTGGCGCTTGACAGCGCGACGCACGCTGTAACACAATCAAGCCCATGACTGACAGCGTGTTCATCCCGACCTCCGTTGAGGCCCCCGGGAGCACCGGCATGATGATGCCGATGCACGCCGTCCTGTGTCGAATGTGCGCCTGATCCGGCCACACCTCGCCGAGTCGCCGCTGCTTCCGCAGCACGCTGAGCTCGCAGCCCCACCCCGCTGCTGAGCCGCCGACTCCCGGATGAACCCGCGTCACCACTCCGACGCGCATCCCCTCGATCCTCCGGGATCGACCGCCCGCGACCTGCCCGACCGGCAGCGGGCACCGACACGAACCGAGCGGCACCCCCGACGAACGATGGCGTCACCGTCGGCGGCGTACCTCTCACCCGCACGCAAGGATCCGCGTACCCATGTCCCTCACCCTCGACCGTCCCGTCACCGCCGCCCGCAGCATCCCGCCCGTCCGTCGTCTGAGCGCCGCCCCGTCCCTCGACGAGGCCTCCCCCGCCCCGACCGCCGCGACTCCCCCGGCGTCGCCTCGACGCCGGGCCGTGCCCGAGGGCACCGAGGCCCGCGGGTTCGTGCTCTACGTCGGGATCGACGAGCTCAAGGCCGCCGCCGACGGCACGGACCTCGGCGCCATCGTCTCGCAGCTGAAGGCGCTCGTGAGCTCGATCGCCCCCTCGGCGGAGACCCACGCCGCCGTGGCCCTGGCTCCGAGCGACTCGGGTGGCCGCGACGTCGACGTGGTGCGGCTGGCCCTGCACGACCCCTCGGCCCTCGCCGCGCGCCGTCAGGAGGTCGAGGAGGACGACGAGCCCGGCGCCCGCGGCGGCGTGGTCGTCGACATCTCCCGCAAGCGACTGCTGCTCGACGGGGACGTCGCTCCTCTGACCTACAAGGAGTTCGAGCTGCTGCAGTACCTCGTCCTGCGCGAGGGCCGCACCATCGAGCGGGCCGAGCTCATCTCGAGCCTGTGGGCCGACGGCGACGACGAGGTTCCCAACGAGCGCACCATCGACGTGCATGTGCGACGCCTCAGGTCGAAGCTCGGCGCGTTCGAGGACATCGTCCGCACCGTGCGCGGCGCCGGTTACCGGTTCGACCGCCACGCTGACGTGTCGATCCGACACGCCTCCACCCCGTCGCCCGACGTCTTCTGAGACCGGACGGTCCGCCGCGGCGCCTCCCCGAGGAGGCGCGGCGACGGTTCCCAGCGAATCCTTGGCTTGAGGACTAGACCCCCGTTACCGATTCGTTATAGGTTGTGCGAACCGAAGTCGTTTGCTGTGGCGGCGGAGGTGGAACGAGAACGCAGGACACTCTTGGTGCAAGGGAAGAGGGCCGGTCGCCGTCAGGCGACCGGCCCTCTGTCGTCCCGCGCATCGACCGGCGCGTGGCGGGACGGCGCCCCTCTGCCTTCGTAGACTCGACGGAAACGAATGCGAGGTGGAGATGAGCGAGACATCCGTGGCCGTCGGGGCCTGGGAGGCCCTCTTCCGCGCGCAGGTGAGCGTGATGCGCGAGCTCAACGACTGCTTCCCGACTCAGGAGATCTCGTTCAACGAGTACGACGTGCTCTTCAACCTGTCGAACCAGCCCGAGCGCCGGGCGCGCATCCGCGATCTGACCCGCCACCTGCTGCTCACGCAGCCGAGCATCAGCCGCATGGTCGACCGCCTGACCGCCCGAGGCATCGTCGAGAAGCTCAACGACCCGGCCGACGCGCGCGGCATCATCGTCGCCCTGACCGACCACGGCTACGAGCTCTACCGGCGGACCGCCGTCGCCCACGCCGCCACCATCCGCCGCCGTGTGGGCGGCAGCCTCCCCCACGACGATCTCGTCGCCCTGACCGACCTCTGCACCCGGCTGCTCGCCGGCGGCGGTCCGGCACCCCTCACCGACCAGGAGAACCCCGCGTGAGCGCACCCTCGATCGTCTGGCTCCGCGACGACCTCCGCGTGGCCGACAACCCCGCCCTGCACGCTGCGATGGAGCGAGGCGAGCCGGTCGTGGTCGTCTACGTGCTCGACGACGAATCCGAGGGGGTCCGGCCCCTCGGCGGTGCGTCGCGATGGTGGCTGCACCACAGCCTCGCGGCCCTCGACGAGTCACTCCGCGCGATCGGCGTGACGTTGACGCTGCGACGGGGCGCCGCCGCCGCCGCGATCACCCAGCTGGTCGCCGACGTGGGCGCCGGCGCCGTCTTCTGGAACCGTCGGTACGGTCACGGGCCCCGTCAGGTCGACGCCGGTCTCAAGGCGGGACTGCGCGACGGCGGAGTCGTCGCGGACAGCTTCCAGGCCAACCTGCTGTTCGAGCCCTGGACGATCCAGACCGGCCAGGGTCAGCCCTTCAAGGTGTTCACCCCGTTCTACCGAGCCTGCCTCGATCGCCCCGAGCCGCGTCAGCCGCTCGACGAGCCCCGGTCGCTCACCGCACCGGCGGCGTCGGTGGCGAGCGACGCCCTCGACGACTGGGGTCTGCTCCCCACCCGCCCCGACTGGGCCGCTGGCCTCCGCGAGACCTGGACCCCGGGCGAGGCCGCCGCCCTCGACACCCTCGAGGACTTCGCGACCGGGGCCCTGGCCGACTACGGCGACCGCGACTTCCCGGCGCAGGAGGCGACGAGTCGGCTGTCGCCGCGCCTCCGGTTCGGCGAGATCAGCCCGTTCCAGATCTGGCACCGGATGCGCGGGGCCCTGCCGGACGCCTCGCGCGAACGCGCCCAGTCGTTCCTCCGCGAGGTCGTCTGGCGCGAGTTCAACCACACCATCCTCTTCACGTCGCCCGATCTCGCGACCGTCAGCTACCGACCCGAGTTCGAGAGCTTCCCCTGGGCCGACGTGCCCGAGAGCGAGATCGACGCCTGGCGGCACGGCCGCACCGGCGTGCCGCTCGTCGACGCCGGCATGCGGCAGCTCTGGACGACCGGCTGGATGCACAACCGCGTCAGAATGGTGACGGCGAGCTTCCTGATCAAGAACATGCTCGTGGACTGGAGGGTCGGCGAGGCCTGGTTCTGGGACACCCTGGTCGACGCCGACGAGGCCAACAACCCCGCGAACTGGCAGTGGACGGCCGGATCGGGCGCCGACGCCGCACCGTACTTCCGGGTCTTCAACCCGGTGCTGCAGGCGAGCAAGTTCGATCAGCATCGCGACTACATCCGTCAGTGGGTGCCCGAGGTCGACGACGACGA
The DNA here is from genome assembly GCF_001422285.1 of Frigoribacterium sp. Leaf263. Taxonomy (GTDB): domain Bacteria; phylum Actinomycetota; class Actinomycetes; order Actinomycetales; family Microbacteriaceae; genus Frigoribacterium. Next base: position 32,539 of record NZ_LMMO01000003.1, on the reverse strand, counting down.
CTACCCCGAGCCCCTCGTGGACCTCAAGGCCTCGCGCCGGGCAGCGCTCGACGCGTACGAGACCATGCGACGGACGCCCGTCGAGACCGAGCAGTCGTGACCGGCTCGACCCGCGCCTCCGGCATCGACGCGGTCTTCGCCGCCCGCGAGACCGAGCGGAAGGCCCCGAGCGCCGTCTGGGCCACCTTCGACCGCGACGGCGTGACCCACCGCGGCGCGTCGGGCACGCTCGACGGACGCAGGCCCGGCCCCGACACGGCGTACCGGATCGCGTCGTGCACGAAGAGCTTCACGGCGACCGCGCTGCTCGCCCTCCGCGACGCCGGCGAGGTCGATCTCGACGCGCCCGTCACCGACTGGGTCCCGGCGTTCCGCGAGGTCGCGCTGCCCACCGCCGATTCGCCGGTGCCCACCATCCGCATGCTCGCGACGATGTCGGCCGGGTTCCCCACCGACGACCCGTGGGGCGACCGGCAGGAGTCGCTGACGGACGCCGGTCTCGACGCCGTCCTCCGGCGGGGCCTGACCTTCGACAGCGTGCCCGGCACGACCTTCGCCTACTCGAACCTCGGATACGCCCTGCTCGGCCGCGTGATCGCCGAGGCCGCGGGTCGGACGTACCGCGAGGTGATCGAGCGCGACGTCCTCGAACCGCTCGGACTCGCCTCGACCGGCTTCACGACCGACGTCGACGCCGCCGGCGGCCTCGCGGTCGGACACCGACGCGTCGGCGACGGATGGGAGCCCCTGCCGTTCTCGGGTCCGGGCGCGTTCTCGTCGATCGGCGGGCTCTTCAGCACGACCGACGACCTCGCGCGCTGGGCGCGCTGGCTCGGCTCGGCGTTCGACCCCGAGGCGGAGGGCGACCACGAGGGCGTCCTCTCGCGCGCCTCCCGCCGGGAGATGCAGCAGATCCAGCGGTTCGTCCCCGGCCTCGGCGCGCACCCCGGCGGGTACGGCCTCGGTCTCTTCGTCGAGCACCACCCGGATCACGGCGCGATCGTCTCGCACTCGGGCGGGTACCCCGGCTTCTCGGCCCACATGCGGTGGCACGCCGCCACGGGCGTCGGAGCGATCGGCTTCGAGAACGCCACCTACGCGCAGGTGTCGGTGCCCGTCACCCTCGCCCTCGACGGGCTGCTGGCCGAGACGGCCTCGTCGCGCGTCGCGACGGCCCCGTGGCCCGAGACGCTCGCCGCCCGCGACGCCGTCGAGGGGCTGGTGCTCGGCGACGACGAGCCGGGCGACTGGCTCGCCGAGAACATCGAGCTCGACGTGCCCCTCGGACGACGCCGTCGGCAGTGGGCGGAGGCCGTCGCCGCGGTGGGCGGCATCGCCCGGATCGACGCCGCAGGGGACGCCCCGGCGGAGGACCGAGGAGGCGCGCGCGGCACGGTCGCGGACGCCCCCGTCGACGAGTCCAAGGCCCCGTCGCATCTGGTCTGGCGCCGCGCGGGCCGCCGCGGGCTGCTCCGCTTCGAGATCCGGCTGACGCCGGAGTCCCCGCCCCGCGTGCAGACGCTGACCGTCCGGGCCGAGACCGCTCACTGAGGCCCGGCCGGCGGCGCGCGAGTCTCAGGCGGAGGCGACGCTCCTCAGGCGGGCGGGCGGCCGCCGGTGACGGCGAACGCGCGGGCCGCGGCACGGGCGCCCCGGCGGGCGGCCACGCCGGGCTTGCGGTTCGTGCGCCACGAGTCGATGAAGCCGGCGACGAACGCGTCTCCGGCACCCACCGGGTCGACCATCCGCGTGGCGAGGGTCGCCACGTCGACGACGGGACGGCCGTGACGGGCGAGCACCGCGCCTCCGTCGTCCCGGACGACGCAGACGACCCCGAACCGACCGGCGAGGGACTCGGCGATCTCGTGCTCGGTGTCGAGGCCCGTCAGCAGACGCCCCTCGGCGGGACTCGGGAAGAGCAGATCGGCGCCCTGGACCGTCTCGAGGAACGCCTCGGCGCCGAACCGGTCGATGAACCCGCTGCTGCCCGGATCGACCGAGACGGCGACGCCGGCGTCGCGCGCGCGGGCCAGGAGACGGCGGAGCGGGACCGGCGTCCGCGAGTGGACGACCGAGTAGCCGGTGACGTGCAGGACGGCCGCCGAGCGCAGCAGCTCGTCGGGCACCTCGTCGGGGTCGAGGGTCGCGCTCGCCCCGCGGTCGGTGTACATCGACGACTCGTCGCCGTCGACGGTGATGACGACCGTCCCGGTCGGATGATGGGCGTCGTAGGTCAGCCGCGGTGCCACCCCGGCGTCCGCGAGCAGCTGCGCGTGCCGATGCCGGTCGGCGATCCCGACCCGTCCGACGAAGTCGACCTCGGTGCCGAGCGAGCCGAGCCACGCCGCGGTGTTCGCGGCCGCGCCGCCGGCCCGGTGCCGGATCAGCGCGTCGGTGTCCGTGCCGCGGACCATCGGGGTCGTCGCGGTGACGATGATGTCGTCGAGCACGTCGCCGAAGACGACGACGCGGCTGCGGAACCCGCCCGCCGGTCTCGGAGCGTCCAGCGGATCCCTGACGTCGATGGGGTCGGTGGGGTCGACCACGGCGAGAGGATCGGTGCCGTCGGGCGACGCGCTCGCGACGCCGGCGCCGGCGTCGGGGGAATCGGGGCTGTTCGGTCGGGGGTGGGCGGTGGTCATCGGTCTTCCGGGAGGCGCGAACGCGGACGCGCGGGGGTCGGTCGGTCGGGGCGGACGGGGATGCCGTGTCGGGCACGACACCCCAGACCATCACACCGTCGCGCTCGACGGGGTCATCAGGGGGGCAGAATCACCCGTCTACCCCCGCCAGCTTCACCCGTTCGGCCGTGTCGGGGGCCGCCGATACCCTGATCCCGTGAACGTCACCCACCGCACCGCCCGACTCGCCGCGATGCCACCCGCCACCCTCTACTCGCTCATGCGCCTCCGCGTCGACGTCTTCGTCGTCGAGCAGCGATGCGCCTACCCCGAGCTCGACGGGCGCGACCTCGAGCCCGACGCCCTGCAGATGTGGTCCGAGAGCGACGACGCAGTGCTCGCCACCCTCCGCGTGCTGCACGACGGCGACGACCGCCGGATCGGCCGCGTCGCCACCGCCGCGAGGGCCCGTGGCCGAGGGCTCGCCGCCCAGCTCATGCGTCGAGCCGTCGACGAGTGCGAGGGGCGGCTGATCCGTCTCGACGCCCAGGCCCACCTCGCCGACTGGTACGCGCGCTTCGGGTTCGTCGTCGACGGTGACGAGTTCATCGAGGACGCCATCCCCCATGTGCCGATGGCACGGGCCGCCGACGCGACCGGCGGGGGTCGCTGACACCGCGCCTCCTCGATGCGGACGGCGTGGTCGGGCCGGCCCGCGCATCGACGCGCGGGCCGACCCTCGCCGCACCTATGATCTGGGGATGCCCCGACGCCCCACACCACCGCGCGAGCGCCTCCTCGATGCCGCGCGAGCGGAGTTCGCCGCCCGCGGACTCGCCGGAGCGCGCATCGACACCATCGCGCGCGAGGCCGAGGCCAGCAAGGAGCGCCTCTACGCGCACTTCAGCACCAAGCGCGTGCTCTTCGACGCGACGCTCGGCGAGAGCATCGACCGGTGGCTCGCCGCGATCCCGTTCGACGCGCACGACCTGCCGCGATGGGCCTCGCGCCTGTACGACCACCTGGCGACGAACCCCGACGACGCACGGCTGCTGCTCTGGGGTCAGATCGAGGGCGCCTCGCTGCCCAGCCCGGGAGTCGTCGACCACGACCAGCTGGAGGCACGTCGCGAGGCGGTGCGCGAAGCGCAGCAGGCCGGCGCGATCCCCTCCGAGTGGGACGCCGACGAGCTGCTGACGATGGTCTTCGGCCTCGTCCTCGCCTGGTTCGTGACCCCCGACGCCTCGAACCTGCACACCGGCCCGCACGAACGACGCTGCGTGGTCGTCCGCCAGGCGGTCACCCGGCTCGTCGGCTGAGCTCGAGAGTACCGTGACGACGTGACCGACACCGACTCCCCCCAGACCCTCTCCCCCGACCTCGAACGACTGCTCGCCACCGTGCCCGACCCGGGTGGCGTCGAGGCCGGCGACGTCGTCTACCGCGACGGGACCACCGATCTCGAGGGGTTCCTCGCCAGGCCGGCCCGTGCCTCCTCGGGGCCGTCGGAGACGTCGACGTCCGAGCTGCGGCCCGGCGTCCTGGTGATCCACGACTGGTTCGGCGTCGTCGACCACGTCAAGGTGCGGGCTCGGATGCTCGCCCGCCTCGGGTACGTCGCGCTGGCCGGCGACGTCTACGGGAAGGGCGTCCGGCCCGGACCCGAGGGCGCGGCTGCCGAGGCCGGTCGCTGGTACGGCGACGTCGAGGCGTTCCGCGCCCGCCTGCTCGCGAGCCTCGAGCGCCTGCGGGCCGAGCCGGGGGTCGACCCCGAGCGCATCGCCGTCATGGGGTACTGCTTCGGAGGCTCGGCGGCCCTCGAGCTCGCTCGCTCCGGGGCCCCCGTGGCGGCGGTCGCCTCGTTCCACGGCGGGCTGTCGACCGGTGCGCCCGCGCTGCCCGGCGCCGTGACCGCGCCGATCCTGGTCATGACGGGCTCTGCCGACCCGGTCGTGCCCGACGACGCGGTCGTCGCCTTCGAGGACGAGCTGCGGAACGCCGGAGCGCCCGACTGGCAGATCGTCACGTACAGCGGCGCCATGCACGCGTTCGCCGTGCCCGAGGTCGACTCGCCCGAGCACGGCGCCCAGTACCAGGCCGTCGCCGACCGACGCTCGTGGGCGCAGATGCGGGCGTTCTTCGACGAGGTCCTGGCGTAGCGGCCGACCGCCGCCGGTCGCGTCGCCCGGCGGGCCGGACCCGCCCCACCGGGCGCGGGGCCGGCCGGCGCGGGGCCGGCCGGCGCGGGTCAGGCCGACGCGGGTCAGGAGGCGCGGGTCAGGAGGCGCGGGGTCAGGCGCGCGGGGCGGCGAGGGTTCTCAGCTGCACCGCCGTGGCGATGGCGGCGTGGGTGGCCTCGGCGCCCTTGTCCTCCTTGGAGCCGGGCAGACCGGCGCGGTCGAGTCCCTGCTGCTCGTCGTCGAGGGTGAGCACGCCGAAGCCGACGGGCTTGCCCGTGTCGAGACTCACCCGCAGCAGCCCGGACGTCGCGGCGTCCGACACGTACTCGAAGTGCGGGGTGCCTCCGCGGATGATGACGCCGAGGGCGACGACGGCGTCGGCGCCGTTCTCGAGCGCCGCCTTCGCGACGACCGGCAGTTCGAAGCTGCCCGGGACGCGCAGCACCGTGGCCGTCGCTCCGAGACGCTCGGCCGCGGCGAGCGCTCCGGCCAGCAGGCCGTCGCTGATGGACTGGTGCCAGGTGCCCGCGACGATGGTGACGCGCACCCCCGTGCCGTCGACCTCGAGTTCGGTGGGTGAGCCTTCGCCGCTCATGCGCGGTCTCCTTCGCTGGTGGTGTCGTCGGGGGTGATGGTGCTGTCGGGGGTGCCGGTGTCGTCGGGGGTGATGGTGCTGTCGGGGGTGCCGGTGTCGTCGGGGGTGCCGAGATCGTCGAGATCCCGGTCGCCGAGCCAGCGGATCAGCTCGGCGATGGTCACGACCGGGACCCCGTCGCGGGCGCCGAGCTCGAGCAGACCCGCCAGGCGCATCATCTCGCCGTCGTCGGCGACGATCTCGCTGATGGCCGCGACGGGGCGCAGACCCGCCGCCCGCATCAGGTCGACCGACGCCTCGGTGTGACCGTCGCGCTCGCGCACCCCGCCGTCGCGGGCGCGCAGCGGGATGACGTGACCCGGGCGGTGGAGATCGTCGCGGACACTCGACGCCGAGGCCAGCGCGCGCAGGGTCGTGGCCCGGTCGGAGGCGCTGATCCCGGTGGTCACGCCGGACGCCGCGTCGACGCTCACCGTGTAGGCCGTGCCGCGGTCGTCCTCGTTGCGCGCGACCATCGGGGGCAGATCGAGGCGGTCGGCCTCGGCGTTCGTCATCGGGGCGCAGATGAAGCCGGATGACACCCGGACGGTCCACGCCAGCCACTCCTGCGTGGCCAGCTCGGCGGAGAGGACGACGTCGCCCTCGTTCTCGCGCGACTCGTCGTCGACGACGATGACGGGGCGACCGCGCCGGAGGTGCCGGAGCGCGGTCTCGATCGAGGCGAGGGCCGGAGTCCGGTCGACCCGCGCCTCCTCGGCGTCTATCGGCGGAGCGGGGGCGGTCGCGGTCGGAACGCTCTCGACGGGGCCGGTCACGGGCGCGCCTCGGCGGAGATCGCGTCGAGACGCAGCATGCGCCTCACATGACGGGCCAGGACGTCGGTCTCGACGTTGACCGCGTCGCCGACCGTCTTGGCGCCAAGGGTCGTGACGGCGAGGGTCTCGGGGATGAGGCTCACCTCGAACCAGCCCTGCTCGGCGCCGGGCTCGCTGATGGCGCTGACCGTGAGGCTGACGCCGTCGAGCGTCACCGAGCCCTTGTCGACCAGCAGCGGAGCGAGATCGGCGGAGAGGTCGAAGCGCACGCGCCGCCAGGCGTCGCCGTCTTCGATCTCGACGACGCGGGCCGTGCCGTCGATGTGCCCCTGCACGATGTGCCCGCCGAGACGGTCGCCGACACGCGCCGCGCGCTCGAGGTTCACGGCGTCGCCGGGGCCGAAGGAGCCGATCGTGCTCATGACGAGGGTCTGCCGCATGACGTCGGCGGTGAAGGTCTCGGCGTCGTGCTCGACGACCGTGAGGCAGACGCCGCTGACCGAGATGGAGTCCCCGTGATCGGCGTCGGCGACCGCGAGGGGGCCGCGGACGGTCAACCGCACGCTGTCGCCCTGATCGTCGACGCGGACGACGCTGCCGAGCTCCTCGACGAGTCCGGTGAACACGTCAGACCACCGCCCCGCGCGTGCGCCCGACGACGTCGCGATCCGCCGACGGCGAGGCCTCCGCGGCAGCCGACGCGGCGGCGGGATCGGCAGCGCGCGCGGTGCGGGCTGTGGCGGTGGGGTGGGTCATGGCGTCCTCCGGTCGGCGTGGTGCTCTCCGGGGACGCGACGCGGGGTCGCCTCGGCCCGCGGCTCGCGGACGAGTCGTCGGGCCCGCGCTGCCTCTCATCCGGACTATGACCGTCGGTACCGGGATTCCACCGGTTCAACCTCGGCCCCTCGGTGACGAGAGGCCTCGGGTCGCGGACTGTGACCGCCGGTTCAGATTTGCACTGACCCCGGAGCGCGTTGCTCTGGCTGCGACGATAGCACCGGCGACCCCCGCGCAGCACCGGTGTTCGACGTGGGCGTAGCACGGCGTCGCACGGCGACGCCCTCAGTCGACGACCAGCCCCAGATGGGCGGCCATGACGGGGGCGAGCAGCGACAGCTGGAGGTCGTCGATGGTGGCGCCGGAGAGCCCCGCCAGACCGTCGATGCGCGAGAAGTCGGTGGTGCGGAGATCGGTGTGGGTCAGGGAGGCGCGGGTCACGTCGAGCGCACCCACCCGGCAGTCGACCAGGGCCACCCGCAGCGTCGTCGCGCCGCTCAGGTCGAGCTCGCCGATGCTGCACCCCTCGATGACGACGTCGGTGAGCCGAGCGCCCCGCAGGTTGAGGTAATCGATCTTGCCGCCCACGAGGCGGACCGACCGCAGATCGGCGTCGAACAGTTCGGCCGAACCCCACCGGGGGCGCTCGACGCGGACGTCGCGCCAGGTGCTCCGGGCGGCCGCGAGCTCGGGGGCGAACGAGTCGCTGAGCACCGACTCGACGAACCGGGCGCCGCGCAGGCGGGTCGCCCCGAGCCGCGGGGACTCGAACACGCAGTCGCTGAACGACGTGCCCTCGAGGTCGCGGTCGGTGAGGTCGGCGTCGATGTAGCGCTCGAGCTCGCGGGAGTCGTGGGCCCCGAGCAGATCGGTGCCGAGGTCGACGAGCCCCCGGGGGTCGACCGGGTCGAGTCGCGGTGCGTCCGTGCCGTGCTCGACCGATGCGACGGAGCGGGTGGCGGGTCGGCGAGGCGGGGTCATGCGTCGAGGCTAACGGCGGCCGCCGACATCGCCGGCCGAGCCGCCGGGCCGGCCACCCCTCAGCACTCGATGACGTTGACGGCGAGACCGGCGCGGCTGGTCTCCTTGTAGCTGTCCTTCATGTCGCGCCCGGTCTGCCGCATGGTCTCGATCACGGTGTCGAGACTGACGACGTGGCTGCCGTCGCCCAGCAGCGCCATCCGGGCGGCGGCGACGGCCGTGCCGGCCGCGATGGCGTTCCGCTCGATGCACGGCACCTGGACGAATCCGCCGACCGGGTCGCAGGTGAGGCCGAGGTGGTGCTCCATCGCGATCTCGGCGGCGTTCTCGACCTGCCGGGGCGTGCCTCCCAGGAGGGCCGTCAACGCGCCGGCCGCCATCGAGGAGGCCGACCCGACCTCGCCCTGGCAGCCGGCCTCGGCACCCGAGATCGACGCGTTGCGCTTGTAGAGGGATCCGATCGCCGCCGCCGTCAGCAGGTACGTGCGGGCGAGCTCGTCGACCGTCGCCCCGTGGAACCGCATCGCGTAGTAGCCGACGGCCGGGATGATGCCCGCGGCGCCGTTGGTCGGAGCCGTGACGACCCGGCCGCCGCCCGCGTTCTCCTCGTTGACGGCCATGGCGTAGGCCTGCAACCACTGCGCGGGCAGGTCCGAGACGAGCAGCGAGGAGGCGCGGCCCTGCTCGAGCGCGGAGCCGCCGAGGGCGTAGCCGGTCGCCCGCTGCTCGTGCTGCCGCAGCATCGTCGCGAACTGGCGGGCGCGGCGCGGGACCTTCATCCAGCCGGGCAGGACGCCCGTCGCCTCGAGGCCCACGTCGACGCACGCCTGCATGGCCGCCCAGCGCGAGGCCAGACCGACCGCGGCGCCCTCGGCTCCGTGCAGGGCGACCTCGTTGCGCCAGGCGAGTTCGGCGATCGTGGCCCCCTCGGCGTCGCACAGCCGCAGGAGGTCGTCGGCGTCGACGAACGCGAAGGGCGCCTCGGCCGTCGGGACGGCGTGCTCGTCGTCGTCGCCGTCTCGCACGACGAAACCGCCGCCGACCGAGAAGTAGACCTCGCGCGCGATGGTCGCACCGGCCTGGTCGAAGGCCTCGACGCTCAGGGCGTTCGGGTGCCGGGGCATGCGCGTGAGCGGCGCCATGCGGAGGTCGTTCGGCGCGAAGGCGATCTGGTGCCGCCCGAGAAGGCGCAGACCGCCGCCGTGCTCGACCGAGCTCTGCATCCCGGTGACGACGTCGGGGTCGCACGACTCCGGCTCCATCCCGGCGAGACCCGCGAGGACTGCCGAGGGAGTGCCGTGCCCCGCGCCGGTGGCGGCGAGCGAGCCGTACAGGACGGCCTCGACCCTCGCGACGTCGGCGAGTCGGCCGTCGGCCTCGACCGCCAGCAGGAACTGCCGGGCGGCCCGCATGGGTCCGACGGTGTGCGAGCTCGACGGGCCGATGCCGATCGAGAAGAGGTCGAGCGCCGAGACGTGGTCGGTCACGTGCCACCTGCCTTCCGAGTACCCGCACGAGGTTACCCGCTGCCGCCGAGGAGGCGCGGGTCGGCTCAGGCGGAGCGCCCCACCTCGCGCGCCCGCTCGGCCATCGCGGCCGACATGCCGTCGAGGAATCGGCGGACGGTGCGGAGCTCCGCCTCGTCGAATCCCGACATGACTTCGTCGCTCATCACGCCGAGGGGGCCGAAGAAGGCGCCGGCCACGGCGCGGGCCCGGTCGGAGTAGCGGACGAGGACCCGGCGGCGGTCGGCGTCGTCGCGACTGCGCTGCACGTGGCCGACCCGCTCCAGACGATCGATGACCCCGGTCGCCGCACCCGAGGTGACGCCGAGCAGCTCGCCGAGGCGGCCGGCCGTGACGGGGTCGCCGCCCCGCTCGGCCTGCATGACGTGCAGCAGAGCCTCGAGGTCGATGTGCCCGAGGCCCTGCTGCGTCGCGAACGCCTGCGCGACCTTCTGCGACTCGGTGGTCAGCCGCTGCATGGACGTGACGATGTCGTCCGCGAGCGGCGAGCGGGTCGAGTCGGTCGGTCGGGTCGAGTCGATCGGTCGGGTCTGGGGGGTCGGGTCGGTCGGGTGGGTCGGGTCGGGCATCGGGCCTCCTGCCCCTCGATTCTTGCGCACCGACCCGGGGATGGGCAATAGTCTTAGCAGCTAAGACATTCACCGAACGAAGGATCACCGTGCGCACCCTCGCCCGATTCGTGAGCGGCCCCCGTGCCGCCTGGGCCGTGCTCGCGGCCACCGCCGTGGCCGTCGCCCTCCTCTTCGCCTTCCTGCCCTCGAGCGAAGGCGACGCCGCACCCCCCTCCGGCGTGCCGGCCTCGAGCCAGTCGGCCGAGGTGACGGCCCTGCTCGAGCGCTTCCCGAGCGCCGACACGACCGTGGGGATCCTCGTGTTCAGCCACGGCGGCGACACCCTCGACGCGGACGACCTCGCCGCGATCGACGAGCGCGCCGGCGCGCTCGCGGACCTGTCGACGACGCCGCAGGCCGTGCGCCCGCAGATCAGCGACGACGGGACGGCCGCGCTCGTGGCCGTGCCCCTCGACGCCGACGAGGCCGACGCCGACGTGGCGGCGACCGCGACGTCCCTCCGCGACGCCGCGGGGGCCGATCTGCCGAAGGGTCTGGAGGCCTCTCTGACGGGCCCGATCGGGTTCCAGGACGACATCGCGAACGCGTTCGCCGGCGCCGACTTCCGACTGCTCCTCGTCACCGTGATCGTGGTCGCCGTGCTGCTCATCGTCACGTACCGGAGCCCCGTCCTCTGGATCGTCCCGCTCGCCGTCGTCGGAACCGCCGACGCCCTCGCCGGGCGCGTCGCCGCCGCTCTGGCCGCGCCGCTCGGCATCACCATCGATGCGTCGATCTCGGGGATCCTCTCCGTCCTGGTCTTCGGCGCCGGCACGAACTACGCGCTGCTGCTCGTGGCCCGCTATCGCGAGGAGCTGCTGCGCGAGCCCGATCGGCACCGTGCCATGCGCACCGCGGTCACGAGCGCGGGCCCGGCCATCGCGGCCAGCGGCGGCACCGTCGCGCTGAGCCTCCTCACCCTGCTGCTCGCCTCGCTCTCGGGCAACCGGGCGCTGGGCTTCGCCTGCGCCGTCGGAGTCGTCATCGCCATCGTCTTCGCGCTGGTGGCGCTGCCGGCGGCCCTCGTGGTCTGCGGTCGCGGGCTCTTCTGGCCCTTCGTGCCCCGCGCCTCCTCGGTGGGCCCGGTCGACCCGGCCGACGTCTCGCGCGACGCCGCCGAGAGCGCAGGAGGCGTCACCCGCCGCACGGCCCCCCGACGCGGGTTCTGGGACCGTCTCGGTCGGGGCGTCTCGCGCCGTCCGGCCGTCGTGGCGGTGTCGGCCGTCGCCGGCATCGCGGTGCTCTGCCTGGGGCTGAGCGGATACACCGTCGGACTCTCGCAGACCGATCAGCTGCTCGGCGACCCCGAGTCGGTCACCGCGCAGAAGATCGTCGACGACTCGTTCTCGGCCGGTCTGACGAGTCGGACGACCGTGCTCGTGCCGTCGGCCGCGAGCGACCGGGCGACCGCGATCGCGGCCGGGACGGACGGGGTCGACACGGCGACGGCCGCCGAGACGTCGGGCGGACTCACCCGCGTCGACCTGCAGCTGACCGCCGAGCCGGAGAGCGACGCCGCCTTCGCCACGATCGAGCGCCTGCGCACCGCGTACGCCGAGGACGGCGGCGAGACGGCGGAGGCGCTGGTCGGCGGAAGCGACGCGACGGCCTACGACACGAAGACCGCCGCGCAGGCCGACATCGACCTCATCGCGCCGATCATCCTCGCGATCGTCTTCGCCATCCTCGCGGTGCTGCTGCGCTCGCTCGTCGCTCCGGTCCTGCTCATCGCGTCGGTGCTGGCGACGTTCTTCGCCAGCCTCGGGGCGTCGACGTGGCTGTTCCAGAACGTGCTCGGGTTCCCCGCGCTCGACACGGCGGTGACGCTCTACGCGTTCCTGTTCCTGGTGGCCCTGGGAGTCGACTACAACATCTTCCTCACCACCCGGGCCCGCGAGGAGGCTCTGGTCCACGGCACCCGCGAGGGCATGATCCGGGCGCTCGCGTCGACCGGGGCCGTCATCACGAGTGCCGGGATCCTGCTCGCGGCGGTGTTCGCCGTGCTCGGAGTGCTGCCCGTGGTGGCGCTGACCCAGGTCGGCGTGATCGTCTGCATCGGCGTGCTGCTCGACACCCTCGTGGTGCGGACGGTGCTCGTCCCGGCCCTGGTGTTCGTGCTCGGCGACCGGTTCTGGTGGCCCGGCCTCCGCAGGGCGACGACGTCCGGCGCCGGCTCGCCCGCGTCGACCGTGGCCGGTCCGCGCTGACCCCACCGAGGGCACGGCGACCCGCCGCGGGCCCTATCGGCAGGCGCCCCAGAGGCCGAGGTCGGCGCGCTCGGCCTCGGCCTCGGCCGCCACGAACCGGTCGCGGTAGCGGTAGCGGTAGGGGTCGTCGTAGGTGTCCTCGCGACCGAAGCCGTCGGCGATCAGATGCTCGTTGAGCATCGTGCCGTCGGGAGCCCACACGTAGCGCAGCAGCCGGTCGTAGCGGTCGGCGTCGCCCTGCGAGGCGTCGGACTCGAGCCAGACCGTCGACCCCCCGGGCAGCAGACCGGTGGTCTCGTCGCTCGCCTCGGGTCCGAAGCAGTCGACGGGCGCGTCGGGCTTCACCGTCTCGGGGGTGTCCACCCCGATCAGCCGGATGCGCTCCCGCTCGCCCTGCACGCGGACCACCACGGTGTCGCCGTCGACGACCCGCTCGACCACGGCCTCGGCCGCCTCGGTCGGGACGCTCGTCGGCACGGCTCCCCCGCCGGGGCCATCGCCCGATCCCCCGCCGGCGCCCCCGTCGAGGAGGCGCGGGAACGCCACGAGGACGACCCCGGCCAGCAGCACGACGGCCAGCCCGACGGCGCGACGACGGGTCAGGGGTCGGCGACGCCTGCGCGGGCTCATCGGGCGAGCCTCGTGCCGCGCAGCTCGGGGAGCCGGGTCGCGGCGACGGCCCCGATCACGAACACGGCGCCGAAGACCACGAACAGGGTCGGCGGACCGCCGAGGGCCAGCACGGGCGGCACCGAGAGCGGCGCTGCGATCGAGGCGAGGCGGCCGACGCCGGCGGCCCACCCGGCCCCGGTGCCGCGCAGGGCGGTCGGGTAGAGCTCGGGGGTCACGGCGTAGAGGGCGCCCCACGCGCCGAGGTTGAAGAACGACAGGAGCATCCCGGACACCAGGATCTGCGTCACGCTGCCGCTGACCGCGCCGAAGCCGAAGAACCCGGCCGCGATCGCCGAGCCGAGCAGGAACGACGCCAGCGTGCCCCGACGCCCCCATCTCTCGATCAACCAGGCCGAGGCCGCGTAGCCGGGCAGCTGCGCCAGGGTGATGATGAGGACGTACTCGAACGAGCGCACGAGCGGGAATCCCTGCGCCACGAGCAGCGTCGGCAGCCAGACGAAGGCGCCGTAGTACGAGAAGTTGGTCATGAACCAGACAATCCAGATCGGCACCGTACGGCGCGCCATCCCGGCGCCGAAGAGCTCGGCGACCGAGGTGCGGGGCGATGAGGCGACGACCCGCGCCTCCTCCGATGGCATCGTCGCCGGGGCGGCCACGCCCGCGGCCTCCTCGAAGTCGCGGACCGTGCGCTCGGCCTCGGCGTGACGCCCCCGCGATTCGAGGTAGCGCACCGACTCGGGCATGCGGAGGCGGACGAACACGGCGTAGAGGGCGGGCGCCGCCCCGATCAGCAGAGCCCAGCGCCAGCCGTCGTCGCTGGTCGGGATGACCAGGAAGCCCACGAGGGCGGCCCCGATCGAGCCGACGGCCCAGAACGCCTCGAGCAGCACGACGACGCGACCGCGGATGCGGCGCGGCGAGAACTCGCTGACGAGCGTCGAGGCGACGGGGAGCTCCGACCCGAGACCCAGCCCGACGACGAACCGGAGCACCAGCAGGACGCCGACCGACCACGAGAGGGCCGAGAGGCCGGTCGCCAGCCCGTAGAGCAGCAGGGTCAGCGCGAAGACGGTCTTGCGGCCGAGCCGATCGGCCAGCGAACCGCCGACCGCGGCTCCGATCGCCATCCCCGCGAAGCCGGCGGAGGCGACCCAGGCCAGCTGACCGGCCTGATCGCGCCACACCACCGCGAGCTGGGCGATGACGAACGACAGCAGACCGACGTCGAGGGCGTCGAGGGCCCAGCCGACGCCCGAGCCGACGAGGAGGCGGCGGTGCTTCGACGTGAAGGGGAGGTCGTCGAGACGGTCGCTGCGGGAGGGCGTCGCGGCCGGTGAGGGCGGAGTCGGGGGGCGGTCGGCGAGGTCGTCGCTCATGTCGGTCACCTGGGTCTCGGGGCGGGCGGGGCGCGCGGGTCGGAGGCGGATGCGCGGGGACCACGGTAGCGTCCGGCACCGACACGGCCGGGCCCGAAGCTGCCAACCCGCCTGCGGGGGCGTGCGGCGGGGCCCGTTGCGCCTAGGCTCCAGCGACCGGACCATCGAGGTCCAGGTACGGAGGCACCACCATGGCAGAGAAATCAGCGAAAAAGGGAACAGCCAAGACGGCGGTCCGCTCACTCAAGGAGAAGCGCGCCGACAAGAAGGACAAGCGGGAGGGCGTCAGCCACTCCGAGGACGCCGTGTCGAACGTGAAGAAGCGCTGACACCGCCCCAGATCGACGTCTGACGACGAGCGGCATCGTGCGCCTCGCCACCCCTGCGGGTGCGGGAGCACGGTGCCGCGTCGTCGTCCCGGGGCGAGGCGGTACCCGTCCGACCGCGCCGGCGCACGCCGCGACCGGTCAGTCCCGGTCGCGCCAGAGGTGCGCCTGGACCCCCTCGGCCATGCTGCGGAGCAGCGCGGCGTCGTGGGGTGTGAACCTCCGCGGCTCGGTGTCCATGATGCACAGCGCCCCCACGCGGTGTCCGTCCGGCGACTCGATCGGGTATCCCGCATAGAATCGGACGCCCGGATCGCCGGCCACGATCGAGTAGTCGGCGTATCGGGAGTCGAGACTCGCGTCCTCGACGACGAAGTGCGAGGCGCGCCGGATCGTGAGGTCGCAGAACGCCTCGTCCCGGGGCAGGACCACCGGGTCGATGCCCCGAGCCGCGCGCATGACCTGAACGTCGCTCTCGACGAGCGTCACCGCGGCGATCGACGTGCCGAACGCCTGCCGGGCCCTCTCGGCGAGGGCGTCGAGCCCGGCGTCCTCCTCCGTGACGGGGCGGCGATCGGCGAGGGCGAGGAGCGCCTCCTGACGCCTCCGCTCGTCGTCCTCCTCCGTGCTGCGCGCAGCCGCCCGGGCCGGATCGAGGGAGGCGCTGACGCGCACCGCGATCGCCTCGGCCCAGCGGCGGTACGCGGAGGACCCCTCGGGCTCTGAGGCTGCCGACGCGTCGACGGGGACGACCTCGACCCCGGGGAGGCGCGCCACGAGCGCCGACGTCGCCTCGTTCATCGTCCGGACGTGCCGATCCACCACGCGCGCCAGTGATCGCGGGAATCCCGGCACGGCCCCGAAGGAGGCGATCGGGAGGACGAGGATGCGCGTGGCCGCCGGCGACCGCCCGGCGACGTCGTCGAGCAGGGCGCCCAGGGCCTCCTCCCACGCCGGGACCGGTGTCAGGGCGAGGGCCTCGTTCGCGCCGACCATCAGGACGACGACGTCGAAGCGCTCGAGATCGACGTCGGCCAGAGCGGACAGACAGCTGTGCGCGGTCATGTCGCCCGTGACGACGGCGTCGACGTCGGTCGCCCGACCCGTGCGCCCGGTGAGCGCCCGCGCGAGGGATGCGGGCAGCCCGAGGTCGTGGGTGAGCACGGCGCGGCCGGTCGCCGCTCCATCCCCCGCGAGGAGGACGCGGTCGGGGTCGGCTCCTCGTGCGTTGACGTGCGGGGAGTCGGCGGGCATGTCGTGGCGACGCCACGATGCGGCGCTCGTCGAGAGCCACCAGCCGATGAGCGGCCGGGCGATGAGATGACGGGGGGAGACGATCATGCGGACCTCGTGCGCATCGGGTCTGCGGAGCACCGGCCCCGAGACGACGACCGTCGAGCGGCGGTCGCCGTCGACGGACTCGGCAGGGTCTGATCCGAGGCACGATCCGCGGCCATCCGCGGCGTGCTCGGCCACAGTACTCCGCGTTCCTCCCGGACGCCGCGCCTCCGATGGGGTCCGCTTCCGCACCCGCGAGGGAACGGCCCGTCACGGATCGTTCCGGCCGGTCAGAGGGCGCTGAAGAGCGCCGCGAACAGGGCGGCGCCCACGATCGTCAGGCCGACCGCGAGCCCCCGGTCGCGCCGGGCCGCGAGGAGGCGGCTCGCCGTCCAGGCGAGGAAGCCGAGGCCGACGGCGATGCTCAGCACCCAGTAGAGCCACCCCGTCGTCTCGACGACCCGGAGGAGCCCCCAGGCGCCGTCGCCGATCATGACCGCCGCGAACACCGCGGCCCCCACCGCCCGCCGCACGCCCGAGGCGGAACGCCACCAGAGCCCCGCCAGCCCGATGACCGGGCCCGCGAGCGACGCCACGACGAAGAAGAAGTCGCCGGGCCCGTAGGAGTCCGGGAATCCGCGGAGGGTCGACACGATCGCATAGCCCTGGAGGAGAGCATGGAAGACGACGAGTCCGACGCCCGCGGCGACCCACCAGGGGCGGGCGCTCGACCACCGCGTAGAGACCACGACCACGGCGAAGGCCAGCAGCGTCCACCCGCTGTTCGAGTTCGCGAACGAGCGGAGCCCGTCGGGCAGGTGCTGCTGCGCGAACGAGGTCGCTCCCCCGAGGAGCAGACCGACGGCCGCGGCGAGCGACCACCAGACGAGGGCGTGGCCGAGGCGTCGTGTCATGTCACCAGGATCGCGGGAGAGCGTCGTGATCGCGTCGGTCTCGAGGACCACCGGCCCGCCGGGAGGATGACATCGGGGCGGATCCCGGTCGCTTCTCAGGGCTCGCCGCCGGTCCGCTCGGCCACCTCGATTAGACGTTTCCCTTCGCATCACGGACAATTTCATCTCATGCAAGGAAACGAGCAGGCCCCGAAACCGACCGATCCGACCGGCGCGAACCCGCATGAACGCACCGCCGGAGGCGCCCGACGCCTCGTCCGTGACCTCACCGAACCACCGCCCGTCGGCGTCCACCCGGCCCTCATACCCGGTCTCGGCGTCGAGCAGACCGGTCGCGTGTTCCGCACCGATCGGGTCGTCTTCGGCGTCGCGATCCTCTTCACGGTCGCGTTCCTCGCCTGGGGCGTCCTCGGCGGCGACAGCCTCGCCTCGACGGCGACGGCCGTGCTCGGCTGGATCATCGAGTACACCGGATGGTTCTTCACCTCGATCGCGACCGTGATCCTCGTCTTCATGCTCTGGGTCGGCTTCGGCCGCTTCGGTCGCATCCGCCTCGGCCGCGACGACGAGGCCCCCGAGTTCTCGATGTTCTCGTGGATCTCGATGCTGTTCGCCGCCGGGATGGGCATCGGCCTCGTCTTCTGGGGCGCCGCCGAGCCGCTGACGTTCTTCGAGAGCCCGCCGCCGGGCACCGACGAGGCCGAGACCGTCGAGGCGATGCACACGGCCCTGACGCAGGTCCTGTACCACTGGGGTCCGCAGGCGTGGTCGTTCTACGCCCTGATCGGCGGGGCGATCGCCTACGGCGCCTACCGTCGTGGCCGGACGCCGCTGATCTCCTCGATCTTCGCCTCGCTGCTCGGCGAGGACCGCACCCAGGGCCCCATCGGCAAGACCATCGACATCTTCGCGATCATCGTGACGCTCTTCGGCACGGCGGCCTCGCTCGGTCTCGGCGCCCTCCAGATCGGCCACGGAGTCGAGCTGATCAGCGGCATAGGCCAGGCCGGCAACGCCCTGCTCGTCGGGGTCATCACCGTGCTCACGATCGCGTTCATCATCTCCGCCGTCTCGGGCGTCTCGCGGGGCATCCAGGCGCTGTCGAACATCAACACCGTCGTCGCGCTCCTGCTGGCGCTGTTCGTCTTCTTCGTCGGACCGTCGATGCTGATCCTCAACGTCATCCCGTCGGTCGCCGCGCAGTTCGTCGGCGATCTGCCGATGATGATCGGCCGCTCCGGTTCGCAGGGCGAGGAGGCGCAGGCGTTCCTCTCCAGCTGGACGATCTTCTACTGGGCCTGGTGGATCTCGTGGTCCCCCTTCGTCGGCATGTTCATCGCCAAGATCTCGCGCGGCCGCACCCTGCGCCAGTTCGTCTCGGTCGTCGTGGTCGTCCCGTCGATCGTGTCGTTCATCTGGTTCGCCATCTTCGGCGTCACCGCCATCGATCAGCGGATGAACGACGCGCCGCTGCCCAGCAGCCCTCCGGAGGAGGTCCTGTTCGGCATGCTCGGCAGCCTGCCGCTGGCCGGTGTCACGACGGTGATCGCCGCGGTGCTCGTCGCCATCTTCTTCATCACCGGAGCCGACTCGGCCTCGCTGGTCATGGGCACCCTGTCGCAGCAGGGCCGCCCCGAGCCGTCGCGCTGGGTGACGGTGACCTGGGGTGTCCTCGTCGGGGCCATCGCGGCGGTGCTGCTCGTCGCGGGAGGTGAGGACGGGGCGGGTCTCAGCGCGCTGCAGAACGTCACGATCATCGCGGCGCTGCCGTTCGCGATCATCATGGCGTTCATCATGATCGCGTTCACGAAGGACCTCCGTCGTGACCCGCTCATCCTCCGCGACGAGTACGCCGAACGCGTCGTGCGGCACAGCGTCCGCAACGGCCTCGAGGAGTACGGCGACGACTTCGCGCTCGTCCCCGCCGCCTACGACCACTCGCAGGACGATCTGGCCTGGGTCGAGCACGAGCCCGACGAGGCGCTCAGCGCTTCGTACGCCGCGGCCGAGGCCGAGGCGACGACCGACGCGGACGCGACGGCCAAGTCCGAGTCCGAGTCCGAGTCCGAGTCCGACGCGACCGTGGCCGAGGGGGCCGCACCCGGCAGCAGCGCGGACGACCGGACAGGCCGCGACCGCACCTGATCCGTTCGCACCGCCGCACCATCCCCCGAGGCGCCCCGCTCGACAGCCGAGCGGGGCGCCTCCTCGTCTCCCGCCACGACCCCCAAAGAGACATTTGACGGTCGGCCGGCGAGCGCCCACGATTGCCGCATGTCCGACCTCGACGAATTGCGCGCCACCGCTCACCCGATCCGCCTCCGCCTCCTCTCGCTCCTGACGGGGGCGGCCATGAGCGCCGCCGAGTCCGGACGCGAGCTGGGGGTCTCGCAGGCGACCGCGAGCTACCACCTGCGCGTCCTCGAGCGCGTCGGGCTCGTGACCGTCGTCGACGTGGTGCGGATCCGGGGCGGCGACGCGAAGCGCTACCGGCATCTGTCGTCGGCGCGGCCGTTCCCGCCCGAGCCGACTCCGGCCGTCGCGGGCGACGACCTGCGTGCCGAATACGTCGAGGCTCTCGTCGACGAGCTCCGTCGGCGCTCGCGCCTCAGGACCGGAGGGCACCAGATCTCGACCGACGCCGAGCTGTGGGTCGACCCCGAGACCTGGCGTCGCGTCGTCCATCACGTGGGCCAGGCGTCGTCCCTCCTGCACGCGGCGGCGCAGCCCCCGCGCACGCCGGGCACGCGGCCCGTGTCGATGACGGCGGCGCTGTTCCCGATGAGGCGACGATGACCGGAGACCGAGGAGGCGCCTCCTCGGCTCCCGGAACCGCCGGCGCGCGAGGCGGTCCCCTCGCGCATCGCGCCTTCCGGTGGCTGCTCGCCGCGCGGACGACCAGCATCCTCGGCAACTCCGTCGCACCCATCGCGCTGGCCTTCGCCGTGCTCGACCTCACGGGCTCGGCGGCCGACCTGGGCCTCGTCGTCGCCGCCCGGTCGATCGCGAACGTGGCGGTGCTGCTGCTCGGCGGCGTGATCGCCGACCGGCTGCCGCGCGACGTCGTGCTCGTGGGAGCCTCCCTGGCGGCCGCGGCGACCCAGGCCGTGGTCGCCGCGCTCGTCATCACCGGGGCGGCGACGATCCCGCTGCTCGTGGTGTTGAGCGTGCTGAACGGAGCGGTCGCCGCCGTCAGCCTGCCGGCGGCCGCGGCGCTGGTGCCCGAGACGGTTCCGCCGGCGCTGCTGCGACCGGCGAACGCGCTCCTCCGGCTGGGACTGAGCACGGGCGGCATCCTCGGCGCCTCCGCCGGAGCCGGTCTCGTCGCCGTCGTCGGACCGGGGTGGGGGCTCGCCGTCGACGCGGCGGGCTTCGCCGTGGCCGGCGCCCTCTTCGCGCGACTGCGACTGCCCGCGGCGGCTCGCCCGGTCTCGGAGGGCGGAGGGCCGACGACGGTGCTCGCCGACCTGCGCGAGGGCTGGCACGAGTTCACCCGCCGCTCGTGGGTGTGGATCGTGGTCGCGCAGTTCGCCGTCCTCAACGCCGCCTTCGTCGGAGCGACGACGGTGCTCGGCCCCGTCGTCGCCGACGAGTCGTTCGGGCGCGCCGCCTGGGGCCTCGTCGTCGCAGCCCAGACCGTCGGCCTGGCCGTCGGGGCGCTCGTGGCCCTCCGCTGGCGCCCGCGCCGGGCACTGGCCGTCGGGGTGGGGCTCATGGCCGTGACCGCGGTGCCGGTCGCGACCCTCGGGCTGGCTCCCGCCCTGCCGGTGCTCGTCGCGGCCTTCCTGCTCGGGGGCGTCGCCCTCGAGATCTTCGCCATCTCGTGGGATCAGTCGCTGCAGACCCGCATCCCCCGGGAGGCGCTGGCCCGGGTGTACTCGTACGACATGGTCGGCTCGTTCGTCGCCATCCCCCTCGGCGAGATCCTCGTGGGCCCGGCCGCGCACGTGTTCGGCGCGCGGTCGACGCTCGTCGCGTGCGCACTCGTCATCGTCCTCGCGACCGCGGCAGCGCTCTCGGCACCGAGCGTGCGACGCCTCCGCGCCGACGTGCCGGACGCGGCGGTCCGAGAGGCATCCGCGGGGTGATGATCGGATGCCGAGCGGGTTCCGTCGACGCCTCTGTACGAATTGCGAGGGACGTTCACGGCCACGTCGACAACCCGAGGTCCATGCGTTGTAATCATCCAGGGAGGCGCGCGGTTCACGCGCCGGAACGGCCTCGGTTTCGGGACCGACCGTCCACCCCGACCGGCCACCGCGACGGCTCTGATCCCCGTCGCGTCGGCCGTGTCTCACTCGCCGGTGCCGAGGGGGTCCTCTCCCTCTCCGCCGAAGCCGCGAGCGCCCGCGAGGAGGCGGTCGAAGGCCCGTTCCGCCGCCGGGTCGGTCTCGCGACGTGACGAGTCGTCGTCGAACCACTCGATGATCTCGCGAGCGCCCGTGGCCCACGACGTCGTCGCCTGCCAGCCGGGGACGAACGCCTTGACCTTCGAGTTGTCGAACACGACCGAGTGCGCCTTGTCGCCGAGGAGCCCCGGGCCCCACTCGGGCTCGACGACGGCGACGCTCTCGCTCGCCACGTGGACGAGCCTCGGGTCGTCGACCCCGGCCGCGGCGGCGAGGGTCGTGTAGATCTGGTCCCACGGCAGGGCCTCGTCGGAGGTGATGTGGAACACGTCGCCGACCGCGGCCGGGAGTCCCAGCAGTCCGACGAACGCCCGTGCGAAGTCGGCGTGATGCGTGAGGGTCCAGAGCGACGTCCCGTCGCCCGGGACGACGACCTCGAGGCCGCGGCGCATCCGGTCGACGACGGTCCAGCCGCCGGTGACGGGGAGGGAGGTGCGGTCGTAGGTGTGCGAGGGCCGGATGATCGTGACCGGGAAGCCCTGATCGCGGTAGGCGCCGACGAGGAGGTCCTCGCAGGCGATCTTGTCGCGGGAGTACTGCCAGAACGGGTTGCGCAGCGGCGACGACTCGCGGATCGGCAGCGCGGCGACCGGCTTCTGATAGGCCGACGCCGAACTGATGAACACGTACTGGCCGGTGCGACCGGTGAAGAGGTCGATGTCGGCCTGCACCTGGTCGGGGGTGAAGGCGACGAAGTCGACGACGACGTCGAACGACCGGTCGCCGAGGGCCCAGCGGATCGAGGCCGGATCCGCGACGTCGCCGGTCAGCACCTCGACCCCGGGAGGCGCGGGTCGGAGCGAGGACGACCCCCGATTGAGCAGGGTGACTTCGTGACCGAGCTCGACGGCTCGGACGGCGGCCGCCGAGCTGATGATGCCGGTGCCGCCGATGAACAGGACTGTCAGCGCTGACATGGTCTTCTTTCTTCGAGGAGGATCAGCCCAGTCTGCTCGCTCCCCGCCGCGGCTGGGGCTCGGGGCTACGACCCGCTCCGCGCCTCCTCGTCGGCCGCGACGTTCTTCTGCACGGCGAACTGGGTCCGGTGCAGCTCCTCGTAGCGCCCCTCCGCGGCGAGCAGCTCCTCGTGCGTGCCGCGCTCGATGATCGAGCCGTCCTCGATCACGAGGATCTGATCGGCGCTGCGGATGGTGGAGAGACGGTGCGCGATCACCATCGCCGTCCGGCCCTCGAGCGCCTCGCTGAGCGCGGCCTGCACGGCGGCCTCCGACGTCGAGTCGAGCGCGGCGGTCGCCTCGTCGAGGATGACGACCCGCGGCTGGGCGAGCAGGAGCCTCGCGATGGTCATCCGCTGGCGCTCTCCCCCGGACAGCCGGTAGCCGCGCTCGCCCACCATGGTGTCCAGCTGATCGGGCAGCGACCGGATGAGCGGTTCGAGGCGGGCGCGGCGGACGGCGTCCCAGACCTCGTCCTCGGACGCCTCGGGCCTCGCGAGGCGCAGGTTGGACAGGATGGTCTCGTGGAACAGGTGGCCGTCCTGCGTCACCATCCCGAGGGTGTGGCGCATCGAGGCGAAGGTCACGTCGCGCACGTCCGTCCCCGCGAGCCGCACCGCGCCGCCGTCGACGTCGTACAGGCGCGAGAGCAGCTGCGCGATCGTCGACTTGCCGGCACCGGACGTGCCGACGAGGGCGACGGTCTGCCCCGGCTCGATGCGGAACGACACGCCGTGCAGCACCTCCTCACCGCCGCGGGTGTCGAGCGTCGCGACCTCCTCGAGCGAGGCGAGCGACACCTTGTCGGCGGACGGGTACGCGAAGCGGACGTCGTCGAACTCGACGCTCACCGGGCCCTCGGGGACGGAGGCGGCGTCGGGCTTCTCGCGGATGAGCGGCTCCAGGTCGAGCACCTCGAAGACGCGCTCGAAGCTGACCACGGCGCTCATGATCTCCACCCGCGCGTTCGCGAGACCGGTGAGGGGCACGTACAGGCGGGTGAGGAGGAGAGCCAGGGTGACCACCTCGCCCGTGTCGAGCTGGTCGGCGAGCGCGAGGGCACCGCCGAGCCCGTAGACGAGCGCCAGGGCGAGGGCGGAGACGAGGGTCAACGCGGTGACGAAGACGAACTGCAGGAGCGCGGTCCGGACCCCGATGTCGCGGACGCGGGCGGCGCGGACGCGGAACTCCGCCGACTCCTCGTCCGGGCGGCCGAAGAGCTTGACGAGGGTGGCTCCGGGCGCCGAGAAGCGCTCGGTCATCTGGGTGCTCATGGCGGAGTTGTGATCGGCGGCCTCGCGGCGCAGGGCGGCGAGACGGCTGCCCATGCGGCGCGCGGGCACGAGGAAGATCGGGAGCATGACGACCGCGAGCACCGTCACGAGCCAGGACGTGCTGAGCATGACGCTCAAGGTGAGGACCAGCGCCACGAGGTTCGTGACCACCCCCGACAGCGTGCCGCTGAAGGCCTGCTGCGCACCGATCACGTCGTTGTTGAGACGGCTCACGAGGGCGCCCGTCCGCGTGCGCGTGAAGAACGCGATCGGCATCTTCTGCACGTGGTCGAACACGGCGGTGCGGAGGTCGAGGATCACGCCCTCGCCGATCCGTGCCGAGTACCAGCGCGTCACGAGCGACACGGCGGCGTCGGCCACGGCCACGAGGGCGATGACGACCGCGAGCCGGACGATCGTGGAGACCGCGCCGCGGGCGACGATCACGTCGACCACCCGACCGGCGAGGACCGGCGTCGCGACCGCGAGGAACGCGCCCACGACGGAGAGGATGATGAAGACCACCAGCTTGGAGCGGTACGGCACGGCGAACGTCATGATCCGGCGGACGGACTCGCGGGAGAAGCCGTGATCGCCGTCTCGGGCGGTCGAGATCTTGTAGAGCGAGCTCCAGGCCGCGCCTTCCATGCTCATGGCGGTTCCTTCCGTGGGTGCCCCGGGCCCAACCTAGACCGTGCTCGCAGGACATCCGCCGCCACGACCAGGTGACGCCCGGCCGAGCGTCAGCGGGTGCGGAGGAGCTCCACGAATTCGTCGGCCATGTCGAGCTGACGGCGCAGCTTCTCCCGCCGCTCGACCGCCTGCTCGATGAAGCCGGTCAGTCCGGCCCGCAGCTCCGATCGATCGGTGCCGTCGGGGTCCTCCTCGAGTGCGTCGATGATGCGCAGGAGGTCGGCCATCTCGTCGAGACTGAAGCCGAGAGGCTTCATCCGCCGGATCAGGATGAGCCGGTCGTAGTCGGTCTCGGTGTAGAGGCGGAACCCGCCCTCGGTCCGGCCGGAGGCGGACACGAGGCCGATCTCGTCGTAGTGCCGCAGACTCCGCAGCGACATCCCGGACCGCTCGGCGAGTTCGCCGATGTGCATCATGCTGCGCCCGGAGACCATCGGACACCGCCTTTCCAAATCGACCCTTACGTTAGGGTAGAGTTCTGGTCACCGGCTGGACAGCCGGTCGACGTGACCTCCTCCGCCATTCTCCCGCGCTCTCCGGTGCGGTCGAGCAGGCGACGTGCGCGATGACGCGCCCGACCCCCGACATCATCCGATCGGCTCCCACGATGAGAGCCCCGTCTCCGTCAGGAGCCCCCATGACCATCTCCCCCGAAGCGCCCGTCTCGGCCCGGTCTCGCGCCGAGCCCTCGGTGCTGACCGCCCTGCGCAGCCCGAGGATCCTCAGCCGGGAGGTGCTCGCCGGCCTGGTCGTCGCGTTGGCCCTCATCCCCGAGGCGATCTCGTTCTCGATCATCGCCGGCGTCGATCCGCGGGTCGGCCTGTTCTCCTCCTTCGTCATGGCGGTGTCGATCGCGTTCCTCGGAGGCCGGCCGGCGATGATCACCGCGGCGACCGGTGCGATCGCGCTCGTCATCGCCCCGGTCGCGCGCGAGCACGGGGTCGACTACTTCATCGCGACGGTCATCCTCGGCGGGGTCCTCCAGGTCGCGCTGGGCCTGCTCGGCGTGGCGAAGCTCATGCGCTTCATCCCGCGCAGCGTCATGGTCGGCTTCGTCAACGCGCTCGCGATCCTCATCTTCACGGCACAGCTGCCGAACCTCGTCGACGTGCCCTGGATCGTCTACCCGATGGTGGCGGTCGGCATCGGCATCATGGTGTTCGCGCCGCGCCTGACCAGGGTCGTCCCGGCACCGCTGGTGGCGATCGTGCTGCTCACGGCGGCGACCGTGACCGCTGCGATCGCCGTCCCGACCGTCGGCGATCAGGGCGAGCTGCCCGACAGCCTGCCGTCGCTGCTCCTCCCGTCGGTGCCGCTCACCCTCGAGACGTTCACGATCATCGCCCCCTACGCCGTCGCACTGGCGCTCGTCGGGATCCTCGAGTCGCTCATGACCGCCAAGCTCGTCGACGACATCACCGACACCCGCTCCGGCAAGACCCGCGAGACCCTCGGCCAGGGCGGGGCGAACATCCTCTCCGGCCTCTTCGGGGGGATGGGCGGCTGCGCGATGATCGGCCAGACGATGATCAACGTCAAGGCCTCCGGCGCCCGCACCCGCATCTCGACCTTCATGGCGGGCGTCTTCCTGCTGATCCTCGTCGTCGGCCTGGGCGACGTCGTGGCGATGATCCCCATGGCGGCCCTCGTGGCGGTCATGATCATGGTCTCCGTGGGCACCTTCGACTGGCACAGCATCCGGCCGTCGACACTCCGGCGGATGCCGCTCGGCGAGACGATCGTCATGGCGCTCACGGTCGCCGTGGTCGTGATCACGCACAACCTCGCGATCGGCGTCGTGCTCGGCGTCGTGGCCGCGATGATCGTCTTCGCCCACCGGGTGGCGCACCTCGCGACGGTCGAGCGGACGCTCGCGACGAACGACGAGGGCGACGGCCGAGCCCGCTACACGGTCACCGGCGCGCTGTTCTTCGCCTCGAGCAACGACCTCACCACCCGGTTCGAGTACGCCGACGACCCGGAGGACGTCGTCATCGACCTCTCCGGCTCGCACATCTGGGACGCCTCCACCGTGGCAGCGCTCGATGCGATCACGACCAGGTACGACCGGCACGGCAAACACGCCGTCATCGAGGGCATGAACGAGGCCTCCCGCGGGATGCACGCCCGCCTCGCCGGCGAGCTCGGCGCCGGGCACTGAGCCCGGTCACCTCGTCCCTGACGAGGTCCGCGGACCCGTCCGGCATCGCGCTCGACACGGGGCGGGGGCGGGACCGCCTACCGGGCGGACGGGAAGCGCTTCTCGAGCAGCAGCGCCAGCCTGTCGAGGTCGCCGCGGACGGCGTCGGCGTCGGCCTGGAACTCGGCCTCGGACATGCCGTCGCGGCGGAACAGGGTGAAGATCGCCTCACTGCCGCCATCGTTGGCGACGACCCGGAAGGCGTTCCGCACGACCGTCCCATCCGGCAGGGTCACGTCGTGATCGAGGATCCCCGACGCGACCGGGCCGGTGAAGGCCACCTCGACGACGCCCATGGGCGAGTCCGTGAACCATCGCCCGTCCTCCTCTCGGATGCCGGCGCTGAGACCGGCCGCCCAGAGGGGGAGATCCTCCGGATGCCCGGCGACCCCGGACACCGTCTCGACGTCATGGTCGAAGGGTCGCGAGATGTGCACGGCGGGCCAGGTCATGGCGGGAAGCTAGCACCCGGCACCCGGAAGCGCACGGTCGTGCAGGCACTCGCCCGACGACACCGATCCAGTGTCGTGATCGAGCGGACGATGCTCGGACTGATGGTGCCGTTGACGATGTCGACCCTGTTCACCGTTTGACATGCGCCTCATGCGGGAGTTCTCTGATGTGCATGGACTCCGAGGGCCGGGACCCAGGCTCGGACATCGTCATCCGGCCGCTGCGACTCGCCAGACGGATGGGTCTCGGGGTGGCTCTGTTCCTGATCGTCGCCGGAGGGGTCTCGATCTGGCAGGGCACCTGGGTCTCCCCGGGCTGGCCTCAGACCGTCACGGGAGCCTCAGCAGCAGTCATCGGAGTCGTGGCGGCGATTCGCAACCACCGGGTGCGGATCGTCCTCCGTCACGACGAGATGGTCGTCTACGGCCACCTGTGGTCACGGAGCGTGCCTCGCGCCTCCATCACATCGATAACGCCCTGGCCGTCCGTGAAGTGGACTGATTCTCGTGGGCGAGAACGTTCGACACCGGTCACCCCGCTCTTCACCGGCCGCGATGCCGCCCCGGAACTCGCCGAGCACGCGCTCAGAGGACGGAAGACATTGCACGAGTGGGCAGGGCTGGTGACCTAATCTCATCGTGTGACGATCAGATTCCGGCTGGTGACTCCTGTATTCGCTGCGGCGCTGGTGCTCGCATCCGCTTCGTGCACGAGCGACTCGGCGCCCCCGCCCACCACCCCCTCGGCTTCGGCCACTCCGCAGAGCGCGACTGACGCGCTTCCGACGCCTGCACCGACGGCCGCGTCCATCGTCGATCGAGGCGAGAGGGAAGGTGCTGCCGGAGTCGTCCGCGAGACTCCGGGCGGCACGCTCGAGTACGTCGCCGTCGCCGGCGACGCCACCAGCGCCGTCTGCGACCGCTTCGACCGGCGCTGGTGGCAGATCTCGCGACCCGCCACCGCCGGCCCCTTCGACTGCAACACCGAGGTCGTGGTGGGCGACGTGCTCGTCCCGACGGACGAACCGCAGAACGGACGCCCCGACTAGCGGAAGGCCAGACCCAGCCGAAGACGCCGACTCCCGACACGACGGGAAGTCCGGACGCGGATCGTCACGGCCGGACGATCACCCCGCGGTCCCCTCGAGGGCGAGTTCGAGACCTCAAGGGAGTGCGGGAACGGCTGACGCCTGAACAGCCCGAGGGAGCGCGACACGCCACATCGCGCAGACCCTGAGGACAGAGGCGGCGGGGCCGGCATCACGTACCCGACGTGGTGGCCCCGCCCGTCGACCGAGGACCCGAATCCCCGATCGACGCTCCCAAACTACGCGCGACAGGTGTCGCCTAGCTGGCAATGCGAGGGGTACAGGGGGTGGCGTCCCCCGTGGTTCGGGCCACGGGGGACGCCTGCCGCGTCGCACGGTGTCGGGCCGACCGTGCGGTGAGTCCGAAGCGCTAGGTGCATCGGGCGACAGCAGTGGACGCTACGCCGCGCGGCGGTGCGCCGCCCATCGGCGTGCGGCCCGGCCGGACCCGGGGGCGACCGATCAGTCCGTCACGGGCGCGACGGCCACGGCGTAGACGGTCGGATCGCCGACGAGGCCGAGGCTGAGGCGAGGCGCATCGGGGCTGCTGTCGTACTCGAAGCTGATCGTCTCATCGGAGCAGGTCGCGTCGGGGGCGTCCGGAGAGGCGGCGTCCTCGGGCTCCGTCAGGTGGACGGTGACGGTCCCGGCGCCGAGGCACGCCACGTCGACGGCGTATCGACCCGCGGGCGCCTCCGGCGCGGACACGGTGAGCCGAGTCGACGTGCTGGGGCCGAGCCCTCCGCTCTGAGCGATCACGCGAGGCGCCCCGCCCTGCGGAGGGAGGGCCGTCGCCGCCCAGTCGGGTATCTCGTCGCGAGGGAGGGGCAGCGCGTCCGAGCCGGCCTCCGCGCCTCCTGAGGGGGTCTCCGATTCCGCCGTCGGCGACGCGGCGACGGAGGGACCGGCGCCGGTCGAGTGCCCGTCGGCGTCTCCGGGCACGCCCGTGCACCCGGAGGCCGCGCCCGCCACGACGACACCGATGACGAGCACGGCGAGGACCCGGGATCGCGATCTGGCGGGCATGGGGGTTCCTCTCGATGGTGCTCGGATCGGGCCGGACGGCGGTCAGGGGCCGGGCTCGATCGCCCCGACCGAGAGCTGCTGCACGTCAGGGGAGGTGCAGGCCGTGAAGAGCCGTCCCCCGGCCTCGATGTACAGCGACGCCGTCGATCCGGGCGGGTAGACGCGGAATCCCTCGCTCTGCTGGGGCTCGCACTCGGCGTCGTCGTAGTTCCCCGCCTGCACCATCGTCAGGATGGCCTGGGCGTAGCCGCCGGGGGCGATCTCTACGGTCGGATGCGCCGTGGAGCGGTCCAGTGTCGCGGAGGCTCCGAGCTGGGTGCCGTCGCCGCCGCCGACGAACGAGACGCCGGGCCATCCCTGCAGCTCGCAGGTGCGGTCGCCGACGTTCGTGAGGATGAGTGCGACGCCGACGCTGCCGGCGGCACCACCGCCTCCGTCGTCGATGCCGCCCTGCAGCTCGTCGACGGTGCAGCGGTCGCCCACGGAGCCTGCCGCCCCGTCGCCGAGGTCTCCCCCGCCTCCGGAGGCCCCGTCAGGGCCGGGCGTCGACGTCACCGGGGCGCTGGGCGCGGGCGCCGGGGCTGGGGTTCCGGATGCCGTGGGCGCCGGTGTCGGTGTCGGTGTCACGGTCTCCGTCGCCGTGACGGTCTCGGTGGGCGGCGCCGCGCCCTCGGAGGTGCAGCCGGCGAGACCGACGACCAGGAGGGCGGCTGACGCGGTGGCGACGAGGGGGCTCAGACGAACACGCATGCCCCTCACCCTGGCACCGGGCCCTGGATCGTCGCTCACCGCACGGGGAATATCCCTCGCACGACGGAGACCGCGCGACCTCCTGCGGGGCCGACCCCGGTTCGCAGGTGTCGGATCATCTCGGTCTCCCAGCCGGAAGAATCCTCGTCCGAGATGACCCGCACCTCCTGCGCGCCCGGCTAGTCGCCCTTGACGTTGACGATCTGGCGCAGCGTGTGCCGGATCGTCACGAGCTCGGCCGCGTCGGCCATGACCTGGTCGATGGGCTTGTACGCCGCGGGGATCTCATCGAGGAACGCGTCGGTGTCGCGGTACTCGATGCCCTCCATCGCGGTGCGGAGCTCGTCGTGCGTGAACTTCCGGCGTGCGGCGCTCCGCGAGTACGCCCGCCCGGCGCCGTGCGGTGACGACTCGAGGGCGACGGGATGACCCTTGCCCTCGACGACGTAGGAGGCGGTGCCCATGCTGCCGGGGATCAGCCCGGCCTGCCCCGCTCGCGCCGAGATGGCGCCCTTGCGGCTGAGCCACACGTCCTTGCCGAAGTGCCGCTCCCGCTGCGTGAAGTTGTGGTGGCAGTTGATCCGCTCCTGCTCCTCCACCGGCGAGCCGACCCAGTCGGTGAACTGGCGCACGACCCGGTCCATCATCTCCTCGCGGTTCAGCAGGGCGAAGCGCTGAGCCCAGCCGAGCTCGGCGATGTACCGGTCGAACTCCGCGGTGCCCTCGACCAGGTAGGCGAGGTCGGGGTCGGGCAGCGTGATCCACCAGCGCTTCATGGCCGCCTGGGCGATCCTGATGTGCGCCTGCGCGATCCTGTTGCCGACGCCCCGGCTGCCCGAGTGCAGGAACAGCCACACCGCATCCGTCTCGTCGAGGCTGACCTCGATGAAGTGGTTGCCGCTGCCCAGCGTGCCGAGCTGCAGCTGCCAGTTGCGGGCGTACGACGCCGGGTCGAAGCCGGACTCGGCGGCCAGCGCCTCGAGCTCCGCGACGCGTGGCTCGGCGGTCGCGACGACCTTGCGGTTGTAGGCGCCGGCCGAGGTCGGCACCGCCCGCTCGATCTGCTCACGCAGGGGCCTGCGGTCGGACGGCAGGTCGTCCGCCGTGAACTGCGTGCGCACGGCGATCATGCCGCAGCCGATGTCGACGCCGACGGCGGCCGGCATGACGGCGCCGAGTGTCGGGATCACCGACCCGACGGTCGCGCCGAGGCCCAGGTGGGCATCGGGCATCAGTGCGAGGTGCGGGTAGATGAACGGCATCGTCGACGTCGTCCTGGCCTGCTGCTCGGTCTTGTCCTCGAGCAGGCTCGCCCAGCTGAACAGCCGGGCAGTGATCTTCTCCATGGTCCTCTCGGTCCTCTGTGGGGTGGGGTGTCGTCGTCCGGGGCGGACGGACGCACGCCGACCCTGCAGTGTCGGTGGATGCGAGAGATGCGCCCCGGCCCTCGTGGGCGCGGGGCGTCGGATGACGCGGGCGGCCTACGAGAGGGTGTCGAGTTCGAGCACGGTGATCTGCTGCTGCTCGGGCAGTGCGTGCTGCGCGAGATAGCGGCTCGGACCGGTGCCCCCGAGGAGGCGCGGTGCACGGATGTCGGTCAGGGTGCGATTCGACACGGTGGAGTCCTCTCTCGGGGTGCTCGACGTCGACGAGGCGACGAACGTGCCGACTGTCGGCACGAGACGAGACAGTACAGCCCGGGCGTGTCGCTGTCCATCGCAGCGCGACGAAGCTCTCATCTGAACGACAGGGCCGGGGACGTCCACCTCCGGCGACAGGTGACCTCGCGACGCCGGCGGCACCTGCGCTTCGTGCTAGTCGCTCCGACCTCGGCGTCTGGGGAGCCGCCGTCCCCGAGCACCGCCCCTCTCAACGGGAGAAGCCCCCTCCCGCACAGAGTGCGAGAGGGGGCCCACCGGGATCACCGGCTCCGCCCGTCAGGGCGGAGCCGGCTCGTCGTCACGGATCCGCCCGGGAGGGTTACTCCGTGGCGACGGTGATCTTCGCGACGCCGACGAGCATCTCGTCCTGGACGGCGTCGGTGTTGAAGGTCTGGTTCAGCAGCGCGGCGGCATCGGGGCTGATGTGCNCGCCGACTACTCGGTCGCGACGGTGATCTTCGCGACGCCGACGAGCATCTCGTCCTGGACGGCGTCGGTGTTGAAGGTCTGGTTCAGCAGCGCGGCGGCATCGGGGCTGATGTGCACCGTGGTGCCCTCGAGGACGGCGTTCGAGCCCTCCATCTGCAGGGGCTTCAGGCTGCCGCCGTAGAGGTTGAACAGGTAAGCGTCCTCGGCGGCGACCTCGCCGTTGGCGGTGACGGTGCCGTAGAGCTTGGACTCGCCCGGGTCGATGCGGAAGTCGGTGAGCTCGACGACGGTGTCGCCGGCGGTCAGCGACAGGCCCGAGCCGTCGTGGTTCGGCGGCGACCTCGCCGTTGGCGGTGACGGTGCCGTAGAGCTTGGACTCGCCCGGGTCGATGCGGAAGTCGGTGAGCTCGACGACGGTGTCGCCGGCGGTCAGCGACAGGCCCGAGCCGTCGTGGTCGATCTCGCCCTGGACGTAGGGGCGCACGTCGGAGGCGGGGTCGTAGTAGTCGACGTTGCCGCCGGTGATCGGGAACGCGAAGGCCCGAGCCGTCGTGGTCGATCTCGCCCTGGACGTAGGGGCGCACGTCGGAGGCGGGGTCGTAGTAGTCGACGTTGCCGCCGGTGATCGGGAACGCGAASGTYCCCGTGGTGGCGTCGAAGGTGCCGTCGCCGACGGGTGCGGGGGTGAGGCCGAGGGTCGTSAGGGCCTCGACGAACGACGCGTCGACGGTGACCTGGGTGTCGACGCCGTTGCTGAGGTC
>NZ_LMMO01000002.1 GCF_001422285.1 Frigoribacterium sp. Leaf263 | reverse complement strand
CGGTGGGGATGAAAAGGATTCGCCACCGGTGTCGAAAGAGATTGGGACGAACACGCTTCGTTATCGGCCTGTTACCAACGCCGGCCGACGGCGGACCGGCTAGGCCCGGCGTCGGAACCATTCGAGGAGGAGCTGGGCACGGGAGGAGTCCTCCCTGATGTCGAAGCGGCGGGAGGGCGTCTCGAAGAACGAGTCGTACCCGGGGGCTTCGCGCAGATCGGCGTCGAGGGGCTCGGGGACGCCCATGGACCACTGCGGGAATCGGCGCCGCTCGATGGACTCGTCGACCAGGGTCGTGAGATCCGTGTGACGGGGGTCGGCGGCGATCACCGCGTACCTCTCGCGGACGTCCTTCTCGGCGCCTTCGAGCACCTGCATGAACCGGCCGTTCTTGTAGAGGAGCATCCCGGTGAGGCCGCGGCGCCCGTTGTTCTCCCGGCTCTGCTGCAGCAGACCCGCCATCCGCTCCGAGTCGAACGGCGTCGACGCCGTGCTCATGTAGGTCAGGGACACGATCACCGGTCGGACTCCTTCTTCTCGTCGCGACGGACGACGAGCATCGTGACGTCGTCGTCCGGGCGGAGAGCGCCGATGACATCGGACAGCTCGGCGAAGAGGCCCGCGTCGTCGGCGGACCGCCGGACCAGCTCCGCCAGCTCATCGAGGGCGCTGATCGTGCCGTCGTACAGGTCGAGCGCCCCGTCGGAGCAGGAGAACAGGACCTCACCGGGCGCGAGGGTGGTCTCGCGAGTCGTCCAGGCGTCGCCGTCGGCGATCCCGATCGGCAGATCCGCCGAGGCGAGCCGCTCGAGGGTGCCGTCGGCGCGGATGACGACCGACAGGCCGTGCCCGGCGTCGGCGTATCGGAGCAGACCGGTGCGGGTGTCGAGGGCCGCATGGAAGACGGTGGCGAAGGTGCCGGTCGCCGAGAGATCGCCGAGCAGCTGCTCGTTGACCGCGGAGACGGCCTCGGCGGGCTGCCAGCCGGGCCGAGCCTGGAACGCCGATCGCACCATCGCGGCGATGATGGCCGCGGAGTAGCCCTTGCCCATGACGTCGGTGAGGGTCACGTCGACCCGCCCGGGCGAGGAGATCGACGCGAAGTAGTCCCCCGCGACCTCGGAGTACGGCTGCGTGAAGCCGGCGACGGTGAATCCGTCGCCCTGAGCGAGGGGAGCCGGGAGCATCCGCTGCTGGGTGCGGCGGGCGTGGTCGGCGGCGTGGACATGCCGCAGCTCGCGTTCGACCCATTCGCCGAGCTCGTCGAGGAGGTCCTGGTCCTCGTCGGTGAGGCCCCGGGGCGCCGTGTCGACGAGGCAGATCGTCCCCACCCGGGCGCCGTCGGAGACGCTCAGGGGCCGTCCTGCGTAGAAGCGGATGTGCGGCTCGCCCGTGACGGATCCACGGTGCGCGAAACGGTCGTCCTCGAGAGCGTCGGGGACCACGACGATGTCGGGCTGCTGGACGACGACGTCGCAGAACGAGTCCGCTCGAGGTCCGAACGTCGGCCCACCGGATGCCTGAGGGGACTTCGTGAACTGGTGGTCCTGATCGATGAAGTTGATCTCGGCGATGGGCACCCCGAACAGCTGCCGGGCCATCCGCGTTATCCGATCGAACCGCTCCTCGGCGCCGGTGCCCATGATGCCCAGGTCGTCGAGCGCCGCGAGCCGCAGACGCTCTCGCGCCTCGGGTCGAACGGCCGTCGTCTCGTGCACGGCGTCCCCCTTCTGCTCGGATCCTCTCCATCACGCTACGCGAGTGTTCTTCACTGAGGCACCCCGCGAACGGGCCGACCCCCGGAGGCCGGTGGCGCGAGCCACCTCCCTTGGGGGGTTGGCCGTCGACGACGCCCGATGTTTAGATTGCGTCGGGGATGACAGCGGTCGAGACGCCCGCGCTCCCCCGGGAGGCGGATCCACCGGGTCACCCGCGAAGGAAGAACCAGGAAGAGCCCGTGCTCGATTCGACAACGCTCCGCGTCACTCTCGGCGTCATCACCCTCATCCTCTTCCTGCTGTTCGCCTTCGTGACGTACCGCAGCACGAGGTCCGCCTTCAGCTTCTGGTGGTGTGCCGCTCTCGTCCTGTTCATGGGCGGGACGCTCGCCTATCTCCAGGACGGCACCGCGAATCAGGCCTGGGCGAACCCGCTCGGCAACGGCCTGATCGTCGCCGGCGCCGCCTCGGTCTGGATGGCCAGCCGGTCGCTGCGCCTCCGACCCAGCCCCTGGTGGCTCGTGGTCGGGCCTGCGGCGCTCGTGACCGCCGTGTCGAGCTTCGACTCCCCCGCGACCAACGACTGGTCCGGAGGGCCGCTCTTCCTCGCCCTGACAGGCGGCCTCATCATCCTCTCGACCCGCGAGATCATCGTCCTCGACGCCGGACTCTCCCGCACGCGGTGGCCGCTCATCCTGACGTCCGGCGCCCTGGGCGTCTACTACCTCGGCCGCTTCGTCGCCTTCCTGGCGTCGGGTCCGCGGAGCGACCTGTTCGTCTCGTGGTTCGGAACGCCGTCCACGACCCTGATCACCCTCGCCCTGCTCACCGTCGTGTCATTCAGCATGGCGTCGCTGAGCGGCGAGCAGACCGCGAAGGTGCTCGCCGCCCGAGCGGCCCGCTCCCGTCAGGAGCTCCTCGACGGGGGCAGCGTGCAGCGCCGTCTCCTGCCGCAGTCCGTCCCCGACCTCCCCGGCTACGACGTCGCCGGCGCCTGCGTGCCGAGCGGCGCCGTCAGCGGCGACTTCTTCGACTGGCAGCGCACCCCCGAGGGGCTCGCGGTCACCCTCGCCGACGTCATGGGCAAGGGCGTGGGCGCGGCCATGATCGCGGCGACGGTCCGCGCGTCGCTGCGTGCCGCCTCCCCGTCCGAAGGCCCTCGTCACACGATGTCCGTCGTCGATCGCGCCGTCGAACCCGATCTCGAGGCCAACGACGCCTTCGTCACGCTGCTCCACCTGCAGCTCGACGCGGAGAGCGGCGAGATCGTCGCCGTCGACGCCGGTCACGGTCTCGGAGTCGTCTGCCGCGCCGACGGCAGCCGCGACGTCATCCCCTCGCTCAACCTCCCGCTCGGCGCCTTCGGAACCCAGACCTGGGCGACGAGCACGACCCACCTCGATCCGGGCGACCTCCTGCTGATCTGCAGCGACGGGGTCCTCGACCTCTTCGACGGCAGCCTCGAGGCGCTGGCGCGGGCGGCCGACACCGCTGCCGGGGCGGATCCGACCGCCGCGGAGGCCGTCCTGAGCATCACGCGCCTCGCGTCCCAGGGGCATCACCCCGATGACGTGACCGTCGTCGCCGTCCGCCGGGACGCCGCCGGGACGGATCACGAACGCGGATCGAGGAATTGAACTAACGTCGTCTTCGCAGCGCGCATCAGGGCGCGTCGCGAACCGGGCGGCCGGGGGGTCGCCCACCGGGAGTCCCATGCGCCTCGACCAGACCGCCTCCGCACGACTCGACCCGCGCCTCCTCGGCTCGCGCTCGACGCTCCGCTCCACCGGCCGCCGCATCGCCGCGGCCGGCGTGGCCTCGCTCGCCGCGGCCGCCATGGTGCTCGGCGGCGTGACGACGGCCACCGCGGCGCAGGGCGGCGACTGGGGCGTCTTCACGGCCGAGCGGACCCCGTCGGGAACCGGATCCGTCGGCACCATGACGCTCGGCGGCGGCTTCCCCGCGACCACCTTCACCACCGACGCGTCGCAGGCCACCGTGCCGAGCGGCGCCAGCGGCTGGCAGGGCCCGAACACGCCTCCCGGCCTGCAGTACGGCAGCAGCCGCGGCACGACGTACCTCAATCTGACGGCCCTCCGGAACTCTCCGACGCCCGAGGCCGCCTCGACCACGACGTACTCCTTCGACGGCGGCACCCCGGCGTCGGGGTGGTCGTTCGTGCTCGGCGACATCGACGCCGACCAGGCCACCATCACGGCGACCGATGCCGCCGGCGCACCGGTCTCGAGCGCCGAGCTCGGCTTCGCGGGCGTCTACAACTCGTGCGGTCTCGCGGGCAGTCCGTCGTGCCCCGGCGGCGGCACCGGCGACGTCCCGAGCTGGGACCCGGCGACCTCCACCCTGACCGGCAACGCGGCCGCCGCCGACACGCAGGGCGCGACCGGCTGGTTCAGCCCCACGGTCTCGCTGTCGAGCCTCACCATCGCGTTCCAGCAGCGCTCGGGTCGCCCGATCTACCAGACCTGGTTCGCGACGAAGACCTTCGCGGCGTCCGGCGTCGCCCTCAGCACGGTCGACGGCGCGGTGGCTCCCTACTCAGGAGGCGCGGTGACCGTGACCGACGCCACCGGACGCATCGTCGCCCAGGTCACCACCGACGCCGACGGCCGGTACACGGTGCCCGCCCTCACGGCGACCCCCGGATACACCGTCACGATCACCCCGCCGGACGGCGCCGACGGCGCGACGACGCGGACGTTCTCGCTCGAGGCCGGCGATCGCGCCGACCTCGACTTCGACTTCACGACGACGACGACCCCGCCCGTCGACCCCGACCCGGTCACCGTCGACGTCGTCGGCACCATCACCGACGAACAGGGCGAACCCGTCACCGACACCCCGATCGTCATCGTCGAGACC
>NZ_LMMO01000001.1 GCF_001422285.1 Frigoribacterium sp. Leaf263 | reverse complement strand
AGGGCCTCGACGAACGACGCGTCGACGGTGACCTGGGTGTCGACGCCGTTGCTGAGGTCGGCGAGCGAGGCGACGGGGGTGGCCTCGGCGCTGGGCTCGGCCGAAGCGGAGGTCGTCGACTCGGTCGATCCGCTGTTGGAGTCCATCGAGCACGCGGCGAGGGAGAACACGAGGGCGCCGGAGGCGACGATGCCGAGTCCGACCTTGGTGATCTTCTTGACTCGGTCGATCCGCTGTTGGAGTCCATCGAGCACGCGGCGAGGGAGAACACGAGGGCGCCGGAGGCGACGATGCCGAGTCCGACCTTGGTGATCTTCTTGCGGGAGAAAGCGTTCATGATCAGGTCCTTTTCTGTGATTCCCGGTGGGGATGAAAAGGATTCGCCACCGGTGTCGAAAGAGATTGGGACGAACACGCTTCGTTATCGGCCTGTTACCAACGCCGGCCGACGGCGGACCGACGGCGCGCCTCCTCGGCCGCGGAGACGCGCCTCGCCGCAGCGGGCCACCTCGCAGCCGCCCTGACCCTCGTCGAAGCCCTGGTAGTACATGCTCGTCGGGCGCAGCATGACCCCGAGCATGTGGACGCTGTTCNGGTCCTTTTCTGTGATTCCCGGTGGGGATGAAAAGGATTCGCCACCGGTGTCGAAAGAGATTGGGACGAACACGCTTCGTTATCGGCCTGTTACCAACGCCGGCCGACGGCGGACCGACGGCGCGCCTCCTCGGCCGCGGAGACGACGAAGGGGCCGGGCTGACGCCCGGCCCCTTCGGGATGGATCAGCCCTGCAGGTTCTGCGTGACGATCATCGCGCCGAGAACCATCGACGCGATGTTCGCGGCGATGCCGACGAAGCCGAGGATGATGCCGACGAGCGCCATCGTGCGGGCGTTCTCGCGCTTGCGCGACAGGAAGCCGAGGACGACGGCGGCGATCGCCAGGAGGATCCAGAGGATCGGCAGGAACGGGCTCAGCACGATGCTCACGATGCCGAAGACGAGCGAGAGCACCGCCATGGTCTTCGACCGCGAGGTCGGGGTGGCGTCGGGCGTCGAGTCAGCGTAGGTCATGGGTTCCCCTGTCGTGGCGTGGAGGGGCCGTCGTGATCGAACGGCCCGGTACGGATCCGAAGATACCCACAACGGCGAGCCAGGGGCCACGACGTCGTCAGAGGGACTCGAGGACCGCCCGCGCTGTCGCTGAGTCGGTCACGAGACCCGTGATGAGACGACCTCGAGCAGCCCCCACGATGCTGGTCACCTTGTCTCGGCCGACGGCGACGCCCACCGCGAAGGGGATGGCCGCGAGGGTCTCGCGCGAGGTGCGCACCATCCGGCCGCTGCCGGGGAACTCGATGGCCGAGCCGTCGGCCCGGAAGAAGTTCAGGCAGACGTCGCCCGCGGCGTCGGCGAACAGCGCCGGGTCGGCTGGGACGGCCTGCGGCAGCACGGGCCGCGAGCTGGTCGGCGCGCCGATCCCGAGCAGGGCGCCCCGGGCCCCGGCCCAGAGGCCGAGGACGTGGCGGAACGTCGAGTCGTCGTCGAGGGTCGCCCGCATGGCGGGGCTCGGCAGCGCCGGCGCGAAGAGGAACGTGGGTCGGGCGCCGGACGACTCGGCGGCCAGGCGGGTGATCTCGTTCGTCTGGAACCACGGGAGCGCCTCGGTCTGCCCCCCGGCGGTCGGCACCAGCTCGACGCCCGGCAGAGGGGGCAGGAGGCCGGAGCGCGCGACGTCGTAGATGGTCCGGCCGAGCGAGACGAGCAGGGCGTCGCCGGCGGCCAGCCCCATGTCGGAGATGGCCGCGGTCACGGAGGCGGCCAGGTCGGTGCCGAGGGTCGATGCGTGGGTTCTCGGCGCGACGTGCACGCAGCGGAGATCGAGGGCGGCGGACAGTCTCGCGGCGAGGACGGCCGTCTCGTCGACGGAGGGATCCATCACGTCGATGCGGACCATGCCCGAGCGGCGCGCCTCGGCGATCAGGCGACTCACGGTCGGCCGCGAGATCGCCAGCCGGACCGCGATCTCGGACTGGCGGACGTCGTCGAGGTAGTAGAGCCGCGCCGCCTGGTAGACGAGCGCGAGGGGGAAGCGGGTCGCCCCGGCCCTCGGGGCGGGAGCGCCCACCCGGTCCGTCGTGTCGGTCATGCGAGTCCGCCCCCTGTCCGTGCTCGAGCTGCGAGATCGGGACGTGAGGCGGAGGAGGCCGGGCCGACCCCCGATCGGAGTCGACCCGGCCGCGGGATCACTCGGAGAGCGTGAAGGGCTCGGTGACCTTGTCGGCGTTCTCTTTCGTGATGAGGATGCAGTCGAAGGCCTGCTTCTCTTCGGAGGCGCCGGTCTCACCGGTGCGGATGTAGGAGTCCGCCTGCTCGACGGCCTTCTTGGCGAAGGTCGCGACGGGCTGGAGGACGGTGTACTGCAGCTCGCCGTTCTTGACGGCCTCGACGGCGTCGGGCGATCCGTCGAACCCGCCGACCTTGACCTGCTCGAGCTTGCCGGCCTCCTTCAGGGCCGCGATGGCTCCCAGCGCCATCTCGTCGTTGCCCGAGATGACCCCGGTGATGTCGGGGTTCGCCTGCAGGATCGACTGCATCTTGTCGTGACCCTGCGTGCGGTCCCAGTTGCCGACCTGCTCGGCGACCTCGGTGAGACCCGGGTACTGCGAGATGACCGTGGCGTAGCCGTTCGAGCGGGTCTGCGCGTTGTTGTCGGAGGGGGCTCCGAACAGCTCGGCGTAGTCGCCCGTGTCTCCGACGTCCTTCACCCACTGCTGCGCGCCGAGGGCCGCACCCTGAGCGTTGTTCGACACGAGCTGCGCCTTGGCGAGACCGGTCTCGTTGATCTCGGCGTTGACGAGGATCACCGGGATGCCGGCCGCGTCGGCCTTCTTCACGGCGCCGACCGAGCCGGACGCGTTGGCCGGGTCGAGGATGATCGCGACCGACTTGTTCGTGATGGCCGTGTCGATCAGGTTGCTCTCGGTGTTCGTGTCGCCCTTCGAGGCGGCGACGTTGGCCTCGTAGCCGAGGGCCTTCGCCTCGGCCTCGGCGACGTTGCCCTCCGTCTGCCAGTACGGGTTCGAGGGGTCGTTGACGATGATCGAGATGAGGCCGCCCTCGGCCGAGTCGCCGGAGGCGCCCGATCCGGCGTCGGAGTCTGTTCCGGAGGCGCATCCCGAGAGGACGAGCGTGAGGCCCGCGCCCGCGGCGAGCACCGTTGCCAGCTTGCGGTTCATTGTGTTTCCCTTTCGCTGTGTTCGGTCGACGGGAGTCAACCGTGGGTCTTCTCGGGGACGGCGCCGGCGGGTGCCGTGGCGTCGGTGGAGGGAGAAGGGGTCGAGGGGGCGGCGGAGTCGCGGTCGCGACCACCGCCGCGGGGGCGCTTCGGCTTGCCCTTGTACTGGACGGCGTTCAGCAGCACGGCCAGGACGATGACGGCGCCGGTGAAGACGGTCTGCCAGTACGACGAGACCCCGATGATGACGAGGCCGTCGGACAGGAACCCGATCACGAAGGCGCCGAGCAGCGTGCCGCGCACGTTGCCGATGCCGCCCGAGAGCGCGGCCCCGCCGATGACGACGGCGGCGATGGCCGTCAGCTCGTACGAGTTTCCGGCGGTGGGGCTGGCGCTCGTCAGCTCGGACGAGAGGATCAGACCGGCGATCGCGGCGAACAGACCCGACAGCACGTAGACGCGCACCTTGACGCGCTTGACCGGCACGCCCGAGAGCTCGGCGGCCCTCTCGTTGCCGCCCGAGGCGTAGAGCCAGCGGCCGAAGACCGTGCGGTTCAGCAGCAGGCTGACCGCGACCGCCACGACGATCATCACGATGACGCCGATGGGCAGACCGAGGAGGCGGTTGAAGCCGAGCCAGTCGAAGCCGGTGTTGCCGAGGGCCGGGTCGCCGGCCAGGTCGTTGTACGTGAGGCCGTTCGTCATGAGCAGACCCACGCCGCGGACGACGTAGAGCATGCCGAGGGTCGCCACGAAGGGGGCGACCTTGAACCGGGCGACGAGCACGCCGTTGATGAGGCCGATGAAGGCGCCCATGCCGCACGAGAGCACGACCACCACCCAGAGCGCCGGGTAGAGGGTGGTGCCCCCGATGGCGACGCCGTTCATGAGGAACCCGGCGATGACGCCCGAGAAGCCGAGCGTCGACCCGACCGAGAGGTCGATGCCGCCGTTGAGGATGACCAGCAGCATGCCGATCGCGAGGATCGCGTAGACGGCGACGTGCGACGACATGGTCAGCAGGTTGCCGACCGTGAAGTAGTTCGGCGACAGCACCGAGAACACGACGATGATGGCGATGAGGGCGAAGAACGCCCGGCCCTGCAGCAGGAGGCGACCGAGGTCGAACCCGTCGGCGAAGAGGGCGGGGCGTCGCTGCCCGGCCGCGGTGGTGGTCATGGTGGACTTCCGTTCGGTGGTGGTCACGAGATCACGGCCTCGCCCGAGGCGGCCATGATGGCTTCTTTGGTGGTGTCGGCGCCGAACTCGGCGGAGATGCGCCCGCGGCTCAGCACGACGATGCGGTGGGCGATGCTGAGGCACTCGCCGACCTCGGAGGTCGTGTACACGACGGCGAGTCCGTTGCGGGCCCGTTCGGCGAGCAGACGGAACACCTCGGCCTTGGCCCCGATGTCGATGCCGCGGCTGGGCTCGTCGAGCAGGATCACGTCGGGATCGGTCGCCAGCATCTTGCCGATGACGACCTTCTGCTGGTTGCCGCCGGAGAGGGACCCGATCATGGCGTCGCCGCCCGAGGTCTTGACGTGCACCGTGCGGATCGAGTCCGTCACGAGATCGACCTCGCGCCTCCCGGAGAGGAACAGTCCCTTCACGAACGAGCCGATGCTCGCCAGCGACATGTTGCGGCCGACGGTCATGGTCTGCACGAGCCCATCGCGCTGACGGTCTTCGGGGACGAGGCCGAGCCCCTCGTCGATGCGCTCGGCGATCGAGAGCCCCGCGAGGTCGCGTCCGTTCTTCAGGATGCGCCCCGCGCTGACGGCGTTGCGCCCGGCGACCGCCTCGAGCAGCTCGGTGCGACCGGCGCCCATCAGCCCGTAGAGGCAGACGATCTCGCCCGCCCGGACGTCGAGGTCGAGGTGGTCGACGACGTTTCGACCCGGGATGTCGCGGTCGGGCACGGTGACGCCCTGGATGGAGAGCGCGACCTCGCCGAACTCGTAGCCGGTGGGCGGCGAACCGAGGTCGAACCCCTCGCCGACCATCGCCCTGACCACCCAGGCGAGGTCGATGTCCGCGGCCACGGCCGTGGCCGTGACGGCACCGTCGCGGAGCACGACCGCGTGGTCGGTGATCTCGAGCGCCTCCTCGAGGTGGTGCGAGATGTAGACGATCGAGACGCCGCGGGCCGTGAGGTCGTGGATGACCGTGAAGAGCACCTCGACCTCGGAGGCGCTGAGCGCGCTGGTCGGCTCGTCCATGATCAGGATGCGCGCGTCGACGGAGAGCGCCCGGGCGATCTCGACGAGCTGCTGCTGACCGAGGCGGAGATCCGCGACGGTGGTGGCCGGGTCGATGTCCTCGCCGAGCTCGTCGAGGACGGCCTTGGCCTGCCGCGCCTCCTCGGCGTAGTCGACCCCGGTCGGCCCCTGGATCTCGCGCCCCAGGAAGATGTTGTCGCGCACCGACAGGTTCGGCGCGAGGCTCAGCTCTTGGTGGATGATCGAGATGCCGTGCTCGCGGGCGTCGACGGTGTCGTCGAAGACGACCGGCTCGCCGTGCAGCAGGATGTCGCCCGAGGTCGGCTGCTCGACGCCGGAGAGGATCTTCATGAGGGTCGACTTGCCGGCGCCGTTCTCGCCGAACAGGGTCGTCACCTGGCCGCGGTGGATCGAGAACCCCACGCCCTTCAGGGCCCGGGTCGCCCCGTAGGTCTTGACGACGTCGACCGCCTCGAGCACGACGTCTCCGGTGGCCGCCGGTGCGCCCTTCGCGGAGGCGACCGAGCCGTCGACGGTGCTCACTGGACGACCAGGTCGGACGGCGTGACGAGCCACCCGGCCGGGTTGATGAGCTGGAAGGCGCCCGTGACCTCGACCGTCCGGCCTTCGAGCGCCGTCGTGTCGATGCCGTCGAGGACGGTGCTCTTCAGCTGCTCGTTGAGCGCCGACGCGGCGTCCTGGTAGTCGATCTGGTTCGTGAACTGGCCGAACTCGACGGTGCCCGTCGCGTCGCGGAGGTCGGTGCCGTTGATGGCCGGCCCGGTCTGGATGCGGATGAGGATGTCGCTCGGCACGCCCTCGACCGTCACGGGGTAGATCCCGGCCTCGCCGGCGCCCACGGTGCCCGTGAAGGTGGTGGAGATCTCGGGGCCGGTGCCCGCGTCGACCCCGTACTCGGCGCCGGCCGCCGTCGGGTCGGCGAGGATCGCCGTCGCCAGCTCGTCGGCGGGGACGGCCCGCTCGGCGATGCCCTCCTGGATGGTGGGGAAGTTCTCGGCGCCCCACGCCTCGGCGGAGAAGGCCTCGGGGCCCGCGCCGAGATCGGAGTCGGCGCCGACGACCTTGGTGCTGAGTCCCATGGCGACGAGCAGCACGGCCAGCACGGCGACGGTCGCGATGGTGCGGTTGCGCTTGCGGGAGGTGCTGCGGCCCGACCGGGTGGTGCGGGTCGACACCGGAGCGGCGCTCATCGGGACACCGCCGAGGGGGTCGGCGTGGCGAGGGCCCGGCAGGGGCTCACCAGGGGGTCGTGGGGGACGGCACGCATCATCGCGCTGCTCCGTTCGCAGATTGGTCTTTCGTCGGAGGCAGCGACGACTGGACCTGGGGGCATCGTCGTCGCTGCCGGTGCGACCCGAGTGATCGGGCTGCACGAGATGAAATTATGTTCTCGACAATAATTCCGCAAGTGCTGTGACGAAATCGGGATCAGAAACTTTTTTCCGACGGCCCCGACCGCGACGCGGTGAGGGCCTCGCCGACCGCGACGGAGACCCGCCGCGACGGGCCGCGACGGGCGGCGACGGCGTCGGAGACCGGGGAGGCGCGGGAGGCGCGGGTCAGCTGCGAGCGGCCAGCCGGTGCACGACCTCGACCGTGTCGGGGTAGAGCCGCCGGTAGTCGGCGTAGGCCGCGTCGTACGCCTCGCGCGTGCTCGGATCGGGCTGCAGCACGACCGCCGGCGGGTTCCACGCCTCGACGTCGACCGACGAG
The DNA here is from genome assembly GCF_001422285.1 of Frigoribacterium sp. Leaf263. Classification (GTDB taxonomy): domain Bacteria; phylum Actinomycetota; class Actinomycetes; order Actinomycetales; family Microbacteriaceae; genus Frigoribacterium. Next base: position 862,318 of record NZ_LMMO01000001.1, on the reverse strand, counting down.
ACCAGACCCGCGGCCAGCAGAGCCGAGCCGAACGAGGCCCCGACCGAGACGGACGGGATGACCTGCGGCAGCCCGCAGACGTCGCTCACGATCTGCGGCCAGAGCGGCGCGAGCACCCCTCCCCCGGCGCCGATCATCGAGTCGACCACGACGCCCGCCTCGGCGAGCACGTCGAGGTGATGGCGCACGGCGAAGGCCGTGGCCTCGAGCACGGCGCGGTAGACGTCCCCGCGCGTGTGACCGACGGTCAGCCCCGCCATGACGCCCCGCGCCTCCGGATCGCCGAGGGGCGTGCGCTCGCCGGCGAAGTAGGGCAGCACGAGCAGCCCTCGGGCGCCGACGCCCGACTCGGCCGCCTCGTCGAGCAGATCCTCCCAGGCGGCGCCGGTCAGTCGTCGCAGCCAGTCGGTGATGGCCCCCGCGGTCGCGAGGCCGCCGGCCGCGCTGCTGCGCCCCGGGCGGTCGCCGACGGTCGTCCACAGCCCCGGAACCGGGCGGGGCTCCGTCAGCGGGACGAGCATGAACATCGTCGTCCCGTACTGCACGAACATGCGCCGCGGGTCGTCGAGCCCGACGCTGAGACCCTCGGCGAAGGCGTCGATCGTGCCGACGGTCACGGGGACCCCGACGGGGAGCCCGGTCGCAGCGGCCGCCCGGGCGGTCACCCGCCCCGCCTCCTCGCCGGGCCAGGCCAGGCGCGGCATCGGCAGACCGGGGGCCAGCAGGTCGACCCACTCGTCGATCCACTCGCGTCGATGCACGTCGTACAGCGGCGTGCAGTGGCTGGCCGAGTGGTGGTCGAGGACGTACTCGTCGGTGAGCAGCTCGACGAGGCGCGACGACGGCATGGTGAACCGGGAGGCGCGGGCCCAGACCTCGGGCTCGTGCCGCGCCAGCCAGGTCAGCTTCAACCCGGCGGCCTGCGTGCTCAGGGCCGAGCCGGTGCGCCGGCGCATCGCGTCGGCGCCGCCCAGCTCGGCGGTGACGTCGTCGATCAGGTCGGCCGCCCGGGTGTCGACGCCGTAGAGCACGGCGGGCCGGAGGGGCCTGCCGTCGTCGTCGGTCAGCAGCACGCACGGGCCCATGCCGCTGACGCCGACCGACACGATCTCGGCGTCGGGCGCGGCCGCGAGCAGCTCGGGCACGAGCACGCGGCACTCGGCCCACCAGACGTCGGCGTCCATCTCGACGAGGCCGTGACCCGGTCGGTCGACCCGGTGGTCGCGGGCGGCCTGGGCGACGACCCGGCCGTCGAGCGCGACGAGCACAGCCTTGGTGCTCGACGTGCCCACGTCGATGCCCACGACCGCCCTCATCGGTGGTCACGCCCTCGGGCCTCGCTGCGCATGTCGACCATCCTGCCGTGTCGGGTGGGCCCCCGGGGACCCGCCGCACGTCGCCGCCGTCAGGGGCCGCTAGCGTGGGCGGGTGACCGACACCGCGACCCCCGAGACCGTCTTCTACCTCGACTGCGACACGGGCATCGACGACGCCCTCGCCCTCGCCTACCTGCTCGGCACCGCGGGCGACCGCCTCGTCGGCATCGGCGCCACGAGCGGCAACGTCGCCGCCGCCGTCGGGGCCGAGAACACCCTCCGCCTCCTCGGTCTCGCCGGGGCGACGGTGCCCGTGGCGCTCGGCGAGCACCACCCGAGACGGGGCTCCTTCGACGGCGGCGCGCCGCACGTCCACGGGGCCGACGGCGTCGGCGGCGTGCCGCTCCCCGAGAGCGATTCGCGACTCGTCGCCGAGTCGGCCGTCGAGCTGCTCGCCGATCTCGTCGAGAGGTTCGGCGAGCGCCTCCACATCATCGCCATCGCCCCGCTGACGACGATCTCGCGGGCGCTCGACGTGATCCCCGACCTGGCCTCGCGCGTCGACGGGATCACCCTCATGGGAGGCGCGGTGACGGTTCCCGGGAACATCACCCCCCACGCCGAGGCCAACATCGCCAACGACGCCCAGGCGGCGGCCCACGTGCTGGGCGCCGAGTGGCGCTCGGCGACCGTGGTGCCCCTCGACGTCACGATGCGGCACCGGTTCGAGCCGCGTCACACCGCCGAGCTCGCCCGCGACGCCGGAGCGCTGGCGACGGCGGTGTCGGCCATGTTCGAGGCGTACTTCGACTTCTACGAGCCGGGGCTCGGCGTCCGCGCGGCACCGCTGCACGACCCTCTGGCGGCGGCGATCGCGGTGGGCGACGTCGTGATCGAGCAGTCGCTCCGGGGCGCCCTCGCCGTCGACACGAGCGACTCGCCCGAACGCGGCCGCACGACCCGGGCCGACACCGGGCCGAGCACGACGACCGTCCTCGAGGTGGGCGGCGACGCGGCGGAGCGGATCCTCCGCGGGGCACGGACGCCGCGCCTCCGATAGGGGGTCGGCACGGCGCGTCCGCCGGGGCCCACCGGGTCGACGCGGTGTGATGTGGTCATGACCGACTCGACCCGCGCCTCCTCGTCCACTCCGCCGTCCGCCGGGGCCGCGCCCGTCGTGATCGGCATCGGCCCCGTGTCCGCGGCCGACGTCGTGCGGGTCGCGCGGCACGACGCGCGCATCGAGATCGCCGAGGAGGCGCGGGTCGCCGTCGCCGCCAGTCGCACCGTCATCGAGGCGCTCGCCACCGACGACCGCCCGCACTACGGCATCTCCACCGGCTTCGGCGCCCTCGCCACGACGTTCATCGACGCCGACCGCCGCACGCAGCTGCAGAGGAGCCTCGTCCGGTCGCATGCGGCCGGCTCGGGGCCGGAGGTCGAACGCGAGGTCGTGCGCGCCCTGATGCTGCTGCGGATCTCGACCCTGCTGACCGGACGCACCGGCATCGCGCCGACCACCGTCGAGCGCTACGTCGACCTGCTGAACGCCGGCATCACGCCGATCGTCGCCGAGTACGGCTCGCTGGGCTGCTCGGGCGACCTCGCCCCCCTCGCCCACTGCGCGCTGGCCCTGATGGGCGAGGGCGAGGTGCGCGACGCGTCGGGCGCCTCGATGCCGGCCGCCGACGCCCTCGCCGCCGCGGGTCTCGAACCGGTCGTGCTCGCCGAGAAGGAGGGGCTCGCGCTCATCAACGGCACCGACGGGATGCTCGGCATGCTGACGCTCGCCCTCGCCGACCTCGAGCTGCTGCTCGCGACGGCCGACGTCTCGGCGGCGATGTCGATCGAGGCGCTGCTCGGCACCGACGCCGTGTTCGCCGCCGATCTGCACGCGCTCCGCCCGCAGGCCGGTCAGCAGGACTCGGCCGCGAACCTGCGCCGCCTGCTGGCCGGGTCGCCGATCGTCGCCAGCCACGCCCACCCGGGACACACCGTCGTGCAGGACGCCTACTCGCTCCGCTGCGCCCCGCAGGTCCACGGGGGTGCGCGCGACACCGTCGATCACGCCCGTCTCGTGGCCGACCGCGAGCTGGCCTCGGCCGTCGACAACCCCGTGGTCACCGTCGACGGTCGCGTGCAGTCGAACGGCAACTTCCATGGGGCGCCGGTCGCCTACGTGCTCGACTTCCTGGCGATCGTCGTCGCGGACGTGGCGAGCATGTCCGAACGACGCACCGACCGCCTCCTCGATCCGCACCGCAACCACGGCCTGCCGGCGTTCCTGGCGCACGACGCCGGCGTCGACAGCGGACTGATGATCGCCCAGTACACGTCGGCCGGGATCGTGTCGACGCTGAAGAGGCTGGCCGTTCCGGCCTCGGTGGACTCGATCCCGTCGTCGGCCATGCAGGAGGACCACGTCTCGATGGGCTGGTCGGCCGCCCGCAAGCTGCGGACCGCGGTCGACGGGCTCGCCCGCGTCGTCGGCATCGAGGTGCTGACCGCGGCTCGCGCCCTCGAGCTGCGCGCCCCGCTCGAGATGGGGGCGCCGGCGCGGGCCGTCGTCGACGCGCTGCGGCCGGGGGTCGGCGGGCCCGGGCCCGATCGGTGGCTCGCGCCCGAGATCGACGTCGCGCACGCCGCGGTCGCGTCCGGCGCGGTGCGGGCGGCGGCCGAGTCGGCCGTGGGGCCGCTGCACTGACGCGTCGCCTGGCCGCCGCGGAGGTTCGGGATACGCAGGAGGCGCGGTGCGGGATCTCCCCGCACCGCGCCTCCTCGGTTCCGCTACGCCCGGTGGGCGGGCGGGCCGTCCGAGCCGGGAACGTGCGGCGCGGCGTCGGGCTCGGCGCCCTCGATCACGTGCGTCGCGTGCTCCGTCTCGGTGCCCTCGGTCGTGCTGCCGGGGTGCGTCCGCTCGAGCGAGGCCCCCTCGACGTCGACGTCGGGCAGGATGCGGTCGAGCCACTTCGGGATCCACCACGCCGCGTCGCCCAGCAGGTGCATGACCGCGGGGATGAGCAGCAGACGCACGATGAACGCGTCGATCAGCACTCCCAGGGCCAGGCCGAGCCCGATGGACTGGATCATCACCGAGTTCGAGAACACGAAGCCCGAGAACACGGCGGTCATGATCAGGGCCGCGGCCGTGACCACGGTGCGACCGGCGTGCACGCCGCGCTGCACGGCGAGACGGGCCGGCGTGCCGTGGGCGTACGACTCGCGCATGCCGCTGACGAGGAACAGCTGGTAGTCCATCGCGAGCCCGAAGAGGACCCCGACCATCAGGATGGGCAGGAAGCTCAGGATCGGGCCCGGGTCGTGCACGCCGAAGACCGGCGCGAGCCAGCCCCACTGGAACACCGCGGTGACCCCGCCGAACGCGGCGAACAGCGAGAGGACGAACCCGATGGTGGCCGTGATGGGCACGAGGATCGACCGGAACACGAAGATCAGGATGATCAGCGAGAGTCCGACGACGACGAGCAGATAGAGCGGCAGGGCGGCGGACAGCTTCTCGCTGACGTCGATGTTGCCGGACGCGTTGCCGGCGACGCCGAACTCGGACACCCCGTCGAGCTCGAGACCGCGCAGGTCGCGGACGAGCTGCTCGGTCGACTCGTCGGTGGGACCGCCGTCGGGCACGACCTGGAAGGCCAGCAGGGTGTCGTCGTCGGAGGCGCCGATGGGCGCGACGGCGACCACGTCGTCCTGGTCTTTGAGCTTCGTGCCGACTCGGACCTGCTCGGCGACGAGATCGTCGTCGGACACGGCCTCGTCGAGGTCGGCGACGACGAGCAGGGGGCCGTTGACCCCGGCGCCGAACTTGTCGGCGACGAGCGTGTACGCCTTGTACGCGCTCGAGTCGACGGGCTCGGACGAGCCGGCGGGCAGACCGAGGCGCATCGACAGGGCGGGGATCGCCACGATCAGCAGCACGATGACGCCGCCGATCAGGGTGAGGACGGCGCGGCTGGTCTTCATGGGCTTGCTCGGCACGCGCACCGGGCCGGTGTGGCCGACGCGGGCTCGGACCTTCTTGGGCAGGATGCGCAGGCCGACGATCGAGAGCAGCGCCGGCGTCAGCGTGATCGCGATGAGGATCGCGGCCAGGACGCAGACCGCGCCGACCGTGCCCATCAGGCCGAGGAACGGGATGCCCGTCAGGTTCAGGGCGAGCAGCGCGATGAGCACCGTCGAGCCGGCGAACACGACCGCGTTGCCCGACGTGCCGTTCGCGAGCCCGATCGAGTCGTGCAGCGGGGTGCCGTCGCGCAGCTGCGTCCGGTGCCGGTTGAGGATGAACAGCGAGTAGTCGATGCCGACCGCGAGGCCCAGCATCACGCCCAGCACGGGGGTGACCGAGAGCATCTCGACCGTGCCCGAGAGCGCGAGCGACGCGAGCACGCCGACGCCGACGCCGATGAGGGCGTTGATCAGCGGCAGACCGGCGCCGATGAGGGTGCCGAGCATGACGAGCAGCACGATGGCGGCGATGACGACGCCCGCCACCTCGCCCGGGCCGAGGATCTCGGGGATGGAGGCGGCGATGTCGTTCGACACCTCGGCGCGGACGCCGTCGATGTCGGCCTCGTTCATCTCGGCGACGACGGCCTCCTTCGACTCGGCCGGGACGAGGTTCAGCGCCTCGTCGAACTGGATGGTCGCGACGGCGGTCGTCTCGTCGGTCGAGACCTGACGGATGTCCTCGGCGAGGGCCAGGAGGGCCGCGCCGTCCTCAAGGGTGGTGCTCTGCGTCTCGAGCTCGGTGCGGCTGGCGTCGAGGGTCGCCTGCTGGTCGTCGATCTGCTTCTGGCCGGCGTCGATCTGAGCCTGCTGCGCGTCGAGCTGCGGCTGCGCGGCGGCGAGCTGACCCGCGGCCTCGGCCTGGGCGCGTGCGGCGTCGAGCTGCTGCTGACCGGCGGTGAGCTGATCCTGCGCGGCGTCGATCTGCGACTGGCCCGCCTCGAGCTGCGCGGTGCCGTCGGTGATCTGCTGACGACCGTCGTCGATCTGCGTCTGCTGGTCGGCCAGCTGCTGCTGCGTCTCGAACGGGTTCGTGCTGCCCTTGACGTCGTCGAGCGCCTCCGCGTCGGTCAGCAGATCGCCGACGGCGGTCTTCTGAGCATCGGTGAAGGGGGCGTCGTCGGTCGTGGTGAACACCACCGTGCCGGTTCCGCCGCTGGCCTGCGGGAACTTGTCGGCCAGCTCGTCGCTGACCTCCTGCGTGGCGGTGCCGGGGATGCTGACGGCGCTCGTCAGCGTGCCGCCGAACAGCGCGAACGCACCGCCGGCGAGGCCGAGGACGACGAGCCAGGCGACGACGACCGTCCAGGCCCGACGGGCGGCGAACCGACCGAGTCGATAGAGCAGAGATGCCATGGTGCGGGATCCTCCAGAGGGTGATGCGGGTTGTGCTGCGGTGGTGGGGGTGGAGCCTCGCGTCGCGTCGTCGGGAAGGAGGTGCGGGTCGGCCGTCGCGGGCGGCGGCCGGGGGCGGTCGGTCGGCGTGGTCAGTCGGCGGGTGCGTACCCGCGGCGGACGGTCGAGACGAGTCGGTCGAGGAGGGCGTCCCACCGGCTGCGCGACGCGGGGTCGAGGGAGGCGCCGGTGGCGGTGATCCAGCGGTGCGAGATGACGGCGATGCCGTTCATCATCGAGCTGACCAGGATCTCCGCCTCGAGGCCGTCGGCGTCGCTTCCGCGGACGGCGAGCTCGGCGGAGAGCTCCTCGGTCGTGCGGGTGAAGACGTCCTGGATGAGGTGGTGCGAGCGCGGGTCGGTGCCGTCGTCGCCGAGCACCGTCCAGAGGTAGGCGATCACGGCGGGCAGGTCGATGCCGCGCATGGCGGCGGTGATCTCGGAGAACATCGAGGCCGGCGAGCCGTCGCCGACGGGCGTCGCCGCCGTCGCTGCCCGGAACTCGTCTACGGCGCCCGTCAGCACGCGGGTGCAGGCCGTCATGACGACCTCGTCGAGCGAGGCGAAGTGGTTGAAGACGGTGCGGCGCGAGACGTCGGCCCGCTCGGCGAGCTCGTCGACGCTGAATCGCGGGGCGCCCCGTTCGCCGATGAGCGCGTCGGCGGCGTCGACGATCGCGAGCCGGTGCTTCGCCTTGAGGGCGGCACGGCGATCGAACGCGAGGGGCTTGACGGTCACGTGCCTACACTAAGTGCACCGACGCACTCGGTGCACGGCCCGGCCCTGGGGAAAGCCTGGGACTTCGGAGGCGCGCCGAGGCGAGTAAGCTCGCGCCTGGCCGCACCAGGGCCGTGAGATCAAGGGTCGATGGGGATCCGCACGCCATCGACACCCGCAGGAGCTCAGCATGAGCGAAGACCACCGCAAGCACGTCGTCATCGTCGGCGGAGGGTTCGCCGGCATCGCCGCCATGCGGGCCCTGCGCAAGGCCGACGTCCGGATCACCCTCATCGACCGGCACGTCTACAACATGTTCCAGCCGCTCATGTACCAGGTGGCGACCGGCGGTCTCAACGCCGGCGACGTCACGTACTTCCTGCGGAGCCTCCGCTCGAAGCAGTCGAACGCCGAGTTCCGTCACGGGCTGCTCACGACCGTCCGCGCCGACGAGCGCATCATCACGCTGCGCGACGGCGAGGAGATCGCCTACGACGCCCTCGTGCTCGCCAACGGCGTCAACACCAGCTACTTCGGCACCAAGGGCGCCTACGAGTACGCGTACTCGATGTACTCGCGATCGCAGGCGCTCCGCATCCGCGACGAGCTCTTCACGCAGCTCGAGAACGCCGCGGCGTCGCAGGGCAGCGGGGAGGTGCGGGTCGTCATCGTCGGCGGAGGCGCGACGGGCGTCGAGATGGCCGGGTCGCTGGCCGAGCTGCGCGATCAGGCCCTGAAGGACGCCTACCCCGAGATCGACGCCTCGAGCATCACGATCACCCTCGTGCACCGCAGCGGGGAGCTGCTCAAGCCGTTCGCCCCGCGCCTGCGTCGCTACGCCGCCAAGGTGCTGCGCAAGCGCGGCGTCGACCTGCGTCTCGACACGGGCGTCGAGGAGGTCCGGCCCGACGGCGTCGTCGCCGCCGACGGCGAGTTCATCCCCGCCGAGCTGGTCGTCTGGGCCACCGGGGTCGCCGCGCACGCCGAGGTCGCCGGCTGGGGCGTGCCCCAGACCCACGGCGGGCGCATCCAGGTCAACGACGATCTCACCGTCAAGGGCCTCGACCGCATCTTCGCCGCAGGCGACATCGCCGCCACCGACGACGCCCTCGCCCAGCTGGCCCAGCCGGCGATCCAGGGCGGCGAGCACATCGGCGAGCAGATCCAGCGCCTGTTCGCCGGCAAGCGGCTCGAGCGCTTCAAGTACCACGACAAGGGCACCATGGCGACGGTCGGGACGAACGCCGCCGTCGTGCAGCTGCCGAACGGCTTCACCATGACCGGCCCGGTCGCCTGGCTGCTGTGGGTCTTCGTGCACATCACGAGCCTGCTGGGCAACGGCAACCGCCTGTCGACCCTCACGCACTTCTTCGTGCGCTACCTCTGGGCCCTGCGGAAGCGGGCCATCCCGATCGTGGGCGACGTGCGCCCGGTGCGCCCGAACGGCGACCGTGCGCCCGAGAAGTGGCAGACGGAGAAGACCGAGTAGCGCCTCCTCGGCCTCCCCGCCACACGATCGACACCCCGCCACCGGATCCGGTGGCGGGGTGTCGACGTCGTGGCGGGTTTGCGGCGGCGGGGCCTACGCGACCACGGGGCTGCGCTGGCCGACGACCGAGCCGGCCTCGGCGGCCTCGGTCGAGGCGTCGACCTCGGCGGGGGTGCCGCGGCGGACGAAGCGCTTGAGCAGCACGAGCGTGAACGCGCTCACCACGGTGCCCGCGACGATCGCGAGAGCCCACATGCCGAGGTTGCCGATGGCGAAGAAGACGAAGAAACCACCGTGCGGGGCCTGCGAGGTGACTCCGGCGGCCATCGAGATGGCTCCGGTCACCGCGCCTCCCACCATGCTGGCCGGGATGACGCGCAGCGGGTCCGCCGCGGCGAACGGGATCGCGCCCTCGGAGATGAACGAGGCGCCCAGCAGCCAGGCCGCCGTGCCGTTCGACCGCTCGACCTGCGTGAAGCCCTTGCGGTACAGCACGGTCGAGGCGAGCGCCATGGCGAGCGGGGGCACCATGCCGGCGCCCATCACCGCGGCCATGATCATCAGCGGAGCGGGGTTGTCGCCGATCGACCCGGCCGAGAGCCCGGCGACGGCGAACGAGTAGGCGACCTTGTTGACCGGTCCGCCGAGGTCGATGCACATCATGAGACCGAGGATGATGCCGAGCACGATGGCCCCGCCGCCGCTCAGACCGTTGAGGAAGTCGGTCAGCGCGACCGTCAGCGCGGCGATGGGGCCGCCGAGCACGAGGACGAGCAGGCCGGACGCGAAGATCGACGCCAGCAGCGGGATGATCACCACGGGCATGAGACCGCGGAGCCAGCGCGGCACGGTGGGCCGGCCGATCCAGTAGGCGGCGAATCCGGCGAGCAGACCGCCGACCAGACCGCCGATGAAGCCGGCGCCCATGAAGACGGCGACGGCACCGGCGACGAAGCCGGGGGCGATGCCGGGTCGGTCGGCGATCGCGTAGGCGATGTACCCGGCCAGGGCGGCCACGAGGAAGCCCGTCGACAGGTTGCCGATCTGGAACGCCGCGGCTCCGAGGAAGTACTGCAGCCCCTCGGGCGGCAGGTTAGTCAGCGAGTAGTCGGTCAGGACGGTCGCGGCGTTGCCGGCGATCTCGTAACCCGACAGCAGGAACCCGAGGGCGAGCAGCAGACCGCCGCCGGCGACGAACGGGATCATGTACGAGACGCCGGTCAGCAGCCAGCGCTTCAGCGACGAGCCGAAGCTCTGCTTGCCCTGGGCCGAGGCCTCGCCCGCCGTCGCCGAGCCCGCGACGCGCGCGGCGTCCGGGTCGGTGGCGGCCGCCAGGGCCTCTCGCACCATCGCGTCGGGCGCGTCGACGCCGCGCTTGACCGGCCCGCGGACGACGGGCTTGCCGGCGAACCGCGACTGGTCGCGCACGTCGACGTCGACGGCGAAGATGACGGCGTCGGCCTCGGCGATGACCGCCGGGTCGAGCGGGGTGACCTTCGCCGAACCCTGCGTCTCGATCTGCAGGTCGGCGCCGAGGCGCTTCGCCGCGGCGACCAGCGCGTCGGCGGCCATGAAGGTGTGGGCGATGCCGGTGGGGCAGGCGGTGACGCCGACCAGCTTCGGGCGGCGGGCGCCGGCGGCTCCGGCGGCTCCGGCGGCCGACGAGGCGCTGGTCGCGCCGCTCGCGGACGTCCCGGTCGCGCCGCGCGTCTCGGCGACCTCGCCGCTGACCTCGTCGTCGACGAGCTTCACGATGTCGGCCGGGGTCTTCGCCGCGCGGAGGGCCGCGGTGAAGTCGTCGCGGATGAGCGCACGGGCGAGCGTCGAGAGCACCGTCATGTGGTCGCTGTCGGCGCCCTCGGGCACGGCGATCATGAAGACGATGTCGGCGTCGCCGTCGGGAGCCCCGAAGGGCACCGTGCGGGCGAGACGCGAGAACGCGAGCGTCGGCTCGGTGACGGACGCCGAGCGCGCATGCGGGATCGCGATGCCGCCGGGCACGCCCGTGCCGACGGAAGCCTCGCGCTTGATGGCGTCGTCGGCGAGCGTGTCGGCCGAGCCGGCGCGCCCCGAGGCCGCGACGCGCGCGGCGAGGGCGCGGATGACGTCGGTCGACGTGCCGCCCAGGTCTTCGTCGAGACCGACGAGGTCGGTGCTGATGAGGGATGACATGGTGTTCTGCTCCTTGGGTGTGGGCGACGCTGCTCAGAGGTGCCCGACGGCCGCGGGGGCCACCGGGACGACGTCGATGTCGTCAGGGAAGGTCTGGTCGAGGGAGGGGACGATGCTGCCGGGCAGGGCCGCCGCGGCGGCTCCCGACGCGACGGCCTGGGCGAGGCGGGCGGGCGCGGGGGCGCCGGCCGTCTCGGCGAGCAGGTAGCCGGACAGCGACGAGTCGCCGGCGCCCACCGTGCTCAGGGCGGTGATGACGGGGGCGGCGGCGAACCACGAGCCCTCGCCGTCGAGGAGGACGGCCCCGGCGCTGCCGAGGGTCAGCAGCACGGTCTCGACGCCGAGCGCGCGGAGCCTGCGGGCGCCCTCGACGGCGGAGGCGGGGTCGGCCTCGTACGCGAGGGGGTCGCCGCCGACGATCTCGGCGAGCTCGTCGGCGTTCGGCTTCACGAGGTCGACGCCGACTCCCGATGCGATGAGCGCCGCGAACGGCTCGCCCGACGAGTCGACCGCGATGCGCGGGGCGTCGTCGCCGTGCGCCGCGCGGACCGCGACGACGACGTCGGCGAGCCAGGTCGTCGGCAGACCGGGCGGCAGCGACCCGGCCAGCACGAGCCACGACGCGAGGGCCGCGTGCTGGACGATCAGGGCCGTCAGCTCGTCGGCGTGCTCGCTGAGGTCGGGGCCGAGCTCGTTGATCTTGGTCGTCGTGCCGCCGGGTTCGGTGACCGTGACGTTCGAGCGGAGTCGCGCGGCGATCGGCAGGTTGACCGTGGGCACGCCGCGCTCGCGCAGGGCGACCAGCACGGGGTCGTCGAGGGCGCCGGGCAGCACGGCGACGGTCTCGGCGCCCGACGCGGCGAGGGCGCGCGAGACGTTCACGCCCTTGCCGCCCGGCTCGTCGGTGGTGCCGGCGGAGCGCTGCACTCCCCCGCGCTGCAGAGGCGCCGCGAGCTCGATGGTGCGGTCGAGCGAGGGGTTGGCGGTGACGGTGAGGATCATGCGTGCTGCTCTCTCGGAGGGTGCGGCGGTCATGCGACGATCACCTCGACGTCGGCCCCGGCGAGCGCGTCGGCGAGGTCGGGCGCGGGGGCCGCGTCGGTGACCACGGTGTCGATCTCGGGGAGGCGCGCGAACCGGACCAGCGCCTCCTCGCCGTGCTTGGTGCGGTCGACCACGGCGACGACGCGGCGACCGGCCCGCACGTAGGCGGCCTTGACGGCGCCTTCGAACTCGTCGGGGGTCGAGAGGCCGAAGCCGGCGCTGACCCCGTTCGCCCCGACGAAGACGATGTCGGGGCGGAGGGCCTGGATCTGGTCGACGGTCGTCGTGCCCACGGCCGCACTGGTCAGCCCGCGGACGCGGCCGCCCAGCAGATGCAGGTCGATGTGCGGGCTGTGCTGCAGCAGCGCGGCGATCGGCACCGCGTTGGTGATGACGGTGAGCACGGTGCCGGGCTCGGCCGGGACCCACGCGGCGAGCCGGGCGGCGACGGCGGCCGTCGTCGTGCCGGCGTCGATGGCGATCGAACCCGTGAACGTCGCCGGGACGAGCCGGGCGGCCGCGGCGGCGACGGCGGTCTTCTCGGGCGAGTGCTGCCCCTCGCGCTCGCTGAGGCTGAGCTCGCGGATGCTGGAGCGCCCCGCGGCGACCGCCCCGCCGTGGACGCGCTGGAGCAGACCCGACTGCTCGAGCTGATCGAGGTCGCGACGGACGGTCTCGGGGGTGACGTCGAACCGGGCGGCGAGATCGGCGACCGAGACGCGGCCGACGGTGCGCAGATCGTCGGCGATCGACTCGTAGCGTTCCGTCGCGTACATCCGGTGACCTCTTCGTCGTCTGCGTGCTGCCTCGACGGGGCTCCCGTCGCGTTGACGAGACTCTACGTCGCGGAACCCACAGAAAACAAGATGAACGAAGAAATACGCAGAATCGACCAGGCGGCGGCTGGAGGGGAATCCGAGCGGGCGCTCAGGGCCGCCCCCTCTTCGCCCGGACGGCGAACGCGTCGAGCGCGACGAGCACGTCGGGCGCCTCGTACAGCCGACCCCGACGGGCGTCGCCGATCGGCTTAAGGATCCCGTCGCCGACGAGACGCTCGATGCCGGCCCGGGCGTTGTTCGTCGCGACCCCGAGCTCGCGGGCGACCGAGGGCACGTCGACCACGGGTTGACGTTGCAGGAGACCGAGCATGCGCCGGCCGACCGAGCCCTGCCGCGCACTCGTCACGTCGTCCCAGTCGAGACGGATCGTCGTGAGGTCCGCGACGAGAGCACGACCGTTGACGACGGCCGACATCGTCGCGTCGACGAAGGCGCGGACGATGGGCTCGACGTCACCCCGCCGATAGGCGCCGAGGGCCGCGAAGTACCCCGCGGTGTCGCGGAGGAGCCCCGCCGAGACGGGCACGGTGACCTGACGCGTGATCCGCAGCCGTCGCAGCATCGAGTGCACGATCGCGCGCCCCGTGCGCCCGTTGCCGTCGGGGAAGGGATGGATCGTCTCGAACTGCGCGTGCGTCAGCGCGACGTGGACCAGCGCGGGGAGATCGGTCCGCCCGGCGAACGCGACGAGATCGGTCATGGCGGCGGGGACGCGGTCGGCGTGCGGGGGGACGAAGTCCGCCGTGTGCGGGCTGCGACCCGTTCCGCCGATCCAGACCTGCTGATCGCGCCAGGAACCCGTGAGATGGGGCTGATCCTCGATCAGCAGGGCGGCGTGCATGCCGATCACGGCGCCCTCGTCGAGATCGTCGGCCAGGGTCAGCGCCGCCTCCATCGCATGCACGTTCGCGACGACCAGGCGGGCGTTCGCACCGGACCTGCGGCCGAGTGCGGCCAGCGCGATCCCTCGCGGCATCGCCGTGAGGTTCTCGATCTCCGAGCTCGAGGCGCTCTCGCTCCGCAGGAGGATCGATGCGAACGGGGCCGTGAACGCACCGACCTCGGCATCGAACCGCGACAGCTCGGCGACCGCGTCCTCCGCATCGACGATGAGATCGGCGGACAGCTGCGGGGGCGCGGTCGCCGAGATCGCGGGCGTCACCGCGGCGTCGTACGGGCCGCGGCTGCGCAGACGCGCTCGACGCGAAGCGGGCGCGTCATCGTCGGACTCCCACGGGCGCGACTCGAATCGCACCTCGGGCCACGACGACACTCGGACCTCGACCATGACCCCACCTTACCCATGGTCATGGTCGTAACCATGGCTAAGGACTCGTCGCCGACACGCTCGCACGCAGGTCGCCCCGGTGTGCGGGCACGGTCGCCGGGTGGGAGGCGCGGATCAGGCGGGCTCGGTCGCCGCGTCCCGGGCTCGGGCGCGGCCCACGGCCAGGCCGCGCTGCGACGACCAGAAGGAGCGGGCGGTCTCGACGAGCTCGGCGGCGCCGACGTTGGCTCCGAAGGCGAGGGAACCCGGCTCGAGGGAGATGCCGTCGGCGAGGCTGGGCAGGGCGACCGGGTCGAAGCCGATGGCGTCGACGAGGGCGGCCACCCGGGCGAGCGCCGCCTCGTCGTCCGCCGCCAGGGCGATGGCCTTGCGCTCGGGGTCGCCCGCCGGCAGCGCGCCCTCGTCGAGGTCGTGATACCCCATGTGGTTGAAGCCCTTCACGACGATCGAGCCCGGCAGGTGACCCTGGACGAGTTCGCTCGTCGACCGGCGGACGTCGGCGAGATCGTCGCGGATGCCGTCGGTCTCCCACCAGTAGTTCATGGCGTCGACGACGATCTTGCCGTCGAGGGCGGCGACGGGCACGGAATCCAGCTTGCCGAGCGGCAGGGCGAGCACGACGATGTCGGCCTCGCGGGCCGCCTCCTCCGACCAGACGGCGCGTGCGCCGGGCGCGATCACGTCGACGATGAGGCCGATGCGGGCGGGGTCGCCCGAGCCGGAGAGCAGCACGGGGTGCCCCGCGGCATGCAGGAGGCGGGCGAGCACGGTGCCGACCTTGCCGGCGCCGAGGATTCCGATGGTCGCGGGTGACGTCATGTGTCGTGCAACCGCGATGCGGCACGCGTCATTCCGGTCGCCTCACCTCGCGTCGCCGTTTCCGGCAGACTGACCGCGACCGTGTACAGAGAGGTGACGGACCATGACCGGACGACTGACAGGCAGGACGGCGCTCGTGACGGGCGCCGCGACCGGCATCGGGGAGTCGGTCGCCCGGCGCTTCGCGGCCGAGGGGGCGCGCGTCGTCTTCGCCGACCGCGACGGCGAGCGCGCCGAGACCGCCGCTCACGACGCCGCCGCGTCGGCGGGCGACGGCGCCGCCCGCAGCATCACCATGGACATCACCGACGAGGAGTCGGTGGGTCGCGCCTTCGCCGATCTCGCGGCGGACGGGTGGGCTCCCGACGTCGTGGTGGCCAACGCCGGCATCCAGCTCTTCGGGCAGGACGCGCCGGCCGCCGACCTCGACCTCGACGTCTGGCGTCGGACCATCGACACGAACCTGACCGGCACGTTCCTCACCGTCAAGCACGCGATCCGTTCGATGCTCGACCACGAGGGCGGCAGCCTGATCCTCACCGGCAGCCCCACGGGTCTCACCGGCGAGGGCGCCGAGTTCACCGCCTACAGCTCGTCGAAGGCCGGCATCCACGGTCTCGCGCGGACGGCCGCCGCGGCGTACGCCGATCGCGGCATCCGCGTCAACACCGTGGTGCCGGGCTACACCGAGACCGGGCTCGTCACGGCGATCAGCGACGACCCGGAGGCACGGGCCGGCATCGTCGGTCGCATCCCGCTGGGTCGTGCGGGCACCCCCGCCGACGTCGAGGGGATCATGGTGTTCCTGGCGAGCGACGACGCCGCGTTCGCGACGGGCAGCCTCTTCGCCGTCGACGGCGGCATGACGGCGCTGTGACCGCGTCGTGAGCGACTGGCGCGACGCGACCCGGCCCGCGCGTCTCGACGCTCACCGCGCCGACGACGCCGCCTGGGGCGAGTCGACGCCGGCGCCCGTCGAGCTGCGGTCGGGCCCGTGGGCGATCGAGCTGCGCGGCGATGAGCTGGCCGACATCCGCTTCGAGGGCGTGGTGGTGCTGCGCGGGGTCCGTGCCGTGGCGCGCGACGCGGACTGGGGCACGGCCCGCGTCGACGGCCCGCCGGTGCATCTCGACGACACGGACGGCGCCGCCCGGCTCGACCTGCGCTTCGCCGGCCGCGACATCGACCTGACCGGCACGCTCGCACTCGCGACCGGCAGCAGCACCGACACCGACACGCTGACGATCGACCTCGCCGCGACCGCGA
This sequence comes from Frigoribacterium sp. Leaf263, assembly GCF_001422285.1. Taxonomy (GTDB): domain Bacteria; phylum Actinomycetota; class Actinomycetes; order Actinomycetales; family Microbacteriaceae; genus Frigoribacterium. The sequence goes on along the minus strand of NZ_LMMO01000001.1, from coordinate 845,948 downwards.
CCCGCGCCTGCCGGGCCAACCGGGTCGGTCTCGTCGTGCTGCACCCGCCGTCGTCCGCCGGCGCCGCGCTCGTCGTCCGTCACCCCGACGGCGGGACGACCTCGACGGCGTTCCCCGTCGACGTCGCCCCGCATCAGCCCGCCCGCGACATCCGCGCCCTGTCGTGGACCGTCGGCGGCCGGGGCGTCGACCTCGGCGTGGACCTCGGCGTCGACGGAGACGTCTTCGAGATGGAGGACCAGCGCAACTGGACCGACGCCTCCTTCAAGACATACAGCCGCCCGCTCAGCCGGCCGTTCCCCTTCGAGATCCCCGAGGGAGGCGCGGTGCGGCAGACCCTGACGCTCCGGGTCTCCCGACGCTCCGTCGCCTCACCCGCTCCCCCGGCCCGCACGTCGTCGATCCGCCTGGCGCCCACGGGTGCGGTGCTCCCCGAGGTGGGGACCTCCGCGGGCGCCGTCGGGACGTCCGCCGCGCCTCCGCCCGGTCCGACCCTCCTCGTCGAGATCGACACGACCGAGCCCGCGTGGCGAGCCGACCTCGCCCGCGCCGCGTCGGAGGCCGGGCCCGTCGCCCTCGACGTCCGCATCGTCGTCGCACCCGGCGACGGGACGGCGATCGGAGCCGTGACGGCGGCCCTGGCCGGGTGCCGGGTGGTGCGTGCGGGGGTCTTCGACTCGGTGACGCAGGTGACGACGCCGACGGCCGCGCGCCTCCTCGGCGACGGACTCGTCGCGGCCGGTCTCGACCCCGAGCGGGTCGGCGGGGCGCGCTCGCACTTCACCGAGCTCAACCGCGGTCGGGAGGGGCTGCCCGACGGGCTGGACTCGTGGACCTTCAGCATCACGCCGCAGATGCACGCGACCGACGTATTCCAGATCGGGGAGTCCGTCGCGATGCAGCGCCTGGTCGCCCGACAGGCCGTCGCGATGGCGCCGAGCGGACGGGTGCACGTCGGGCCGATCACGCTGCGTCCGCGGTTCAACGCCGTGGCGACGTCCGGATCGTCGGGGCGCGGCGGGCCCGAGACCGTCGACCACCGTCAGGGGTCGACGGCGACGGCCGCGTGGGTGGTCGCGAGCGCGGTGGCCCTGGCCGTTCCGGGGGTCGCGAGCCTGTCGTTCTTCGAATCCCTCGGGCCGCGGGGCCTGCGTGACGGGACGGGCGCGGCGACGCCGGCCGCCGAGGTCGTCCAGGCGCTGTCGCGACTCTCGGGAGGGGCGGTGCACGAGCCGACGGACGCCCTGCCCGAGGGCGTCCGTCTGGCCGGTGTCGCCACAGCGGCCGGTCTCCGGCTGATCGCGGCGAACCTCACGTCGTCGGAGGTGAGCCTCCGCGTCGCCGGGCCGGACGGCGACGGGGGCGCGGACCGCCGGGTCGTCGTGCCGGCGTGGGGCTCCGTCATCGACCGAGGAGGCGCGGGTCAGGCCCCGGGGACGTACTGACGGACGAGATCCTGGATGAACGGGACGACGTCCTGCACCTGGTCGACGCCGGCGATCGCCACCGCGACGAGCGGCCACAGCGACACGAGGAGCGTCGACACGACGGCCGCCACGCCGAGGACCCAGGCCAGCGGCCCGTTGCGGACCGTGACGATGAGCGCCAGGAGCACGAGCGCGAGGATGTAGCCGATCGCGATCGCGGCGACGATCCCGCCGACGGGGACGTCGAGCGCGCCGGCGGTGCCGCCGTCGGCCGCCCCGATGAGGGTCAGCACGGGGATGAGCACACCCACCACGATCACGAGGCAGACGATCGTCGACGTGATCAGCGCGGCCCAGACGGCCCGCGGGCGGGGCCGTCGCGCCCCGGCCGATCGACGGCCGAGCATCAGCGGTCCCGGCCGCCCGCGTCGGGGGCGGCGGCTGCGTCGGCCCGGTCGGCCGCGGCGGAGTCCGCCGCCTCACGGGCTGCGGTGGCCTCGTCGTCCGCGTCGTCGTCCGTGGCGAACCAGTCGTCGACGCGGTCCGTCGCGGAGGGGCCGTCCGCCGACGCGGAGTCGGCGGTGTCGTCGGCGGCCGCAGCGGCCGCCTCGGCCGCGTCGGCGGCCGCCTGAGCCGCGTCAGCGGCGGCCTGAGCGGCGTCCGCGGCGGCCTGCGCGGCCGAGGGTGCGACGGCGGCCGTCGTGGTCTCGGCGGCCGGGTCGTCCGTGCGCTCGACGGCGTCGTCGGCGGTGTCGGCCGTGCGCGCGGCTGCGGTGTCGGCGCCCGGGGTGCGCTCGGCGCCGCGGGAGTCGACCGCGTCCGCGATGCCGTCGAGGGCGTCGGCCGCCTTGCCCTTGGCGACGTCGAGAGCACCGGCGGCGGCGTCCTTGGCGTCGTCGAACGCGTCGGCGGCTCCGGTCCTCGCGCGGTCGGCCGTCTCGGTGGCCTCGGCCCCGACCGCCGCGGCGGCCTCCTTCGCCTGGGCCTTCCTCTCGGCGATGGCGCGCTTGCGCTCCTCCGCCTTCTCGGCGTCGGCGGCGGCCTTGGCGGCGTCGGCCTCGTCGAACGGGCCGTGCACGTCGGTCACGACGACGTCGATGGTGACCGGCTCGCCCTCGAGCTGGCCGACGGCGTGCCGCACCTGCGTGCGGATGGTGTCGGCCAGCTCGGTGACGTTGGTCGGGTACTCGGCGACGACGGAGACGTCGACCTTCAGCCCGGTGTCGGTCGTGGCGACCGTCACGCCGGCGGAGTCCGCCGAGCCGAGAGCGGTCCGGACGGCGCCGACGACGCGGGCCGCCCCGCTGCCCAGGCGGTGCACGCCCGTCACGCCGAGGACGGTGAAGGCGATGGTGCGCTCGAGGCGCTGCTCCGGCGTCTCCGGGGCGGACGGACCGGCCGAGTCGAGGTCGATGGGGGTGACGTGGTGGGTGGACTCGGTCATGAGGCCGTCCTTTCATCGTGATGCGGGGTGACGCGGTGTCGTGCGGGTCGGGAGACGGTGATGGCCCTCGTCCTCGGGGGGAGGTCGAGGGCCATCACCGGTGGTGCGGATGCTGCGGCGACCGGGCATCCGGTCGGGACCGGCTCAGTCGAGGCGGGTGGCGGAGGCCATCTGCGTGCGGAGCCCGCCGTTGATCTGGACGACCACGGGCGTCTCGGTGCCGAGCAGCGCATCCCAGCGGGAGACCGCCTGGTCGATGCTGCGACGGATCTCGACGGGCGAGGCGCCCTTGCGGGCGTTCGCCGTGATGCGGAGGACGTTCTCGCCCTTCACCCGGAACGCCGTGACGTCGATCGAGACGATGCCCGCCGTGTCGGCCAGCGCCTCCTCGAGGACCTGCTCGGCGACCTTGGCGTCGATGACGAGACGGCCACCGGTGGGCTCGTTCCGCGACGACCCCTCGTCCACCGTCAGCAGCTCGCCGGTCTGACCGTGCCCCTGACGGAACGCGAACCAGACGAGCAGCAGGATGAGCACCAGCGAGGCTGCGGCGACGACCCAGAGGATCCACACCTGGTCGCCCGAGAGGGCGTCCGAGACGGGACCGGAGGCGTCGGATGCGGCGCCCGAGACGGTGTCGCGGACGTCGGGCCAGAGGGCCCCGACGGCGACGGCGGCGCCGCCGGCGAGCAGCACGAGGCCGATCACGAAGACGAGGAGGCGGTTCAGGGCGCGATTGGTGTTGTTCATGCTCCGACCGTTCCTTTCTTGGACAGGCGCACGGTGTGCTTGAGCGCCGGGCTGAAGTCGTACGCGTCGAGCTCGTCGCGGACGGCCTCGTCGATGCTGCGCACGTCGGTGTTGCGACCGGAGGTGCGGGTCACCTCGATGAGGGCCTTCCGCTTGCCGACGCTGACGCTGACCTGCGAGGGGTCGACGTCGCCGGCGTAGCTGGCCGTGCGGGCGAGCGAACGGGCGATGACCCGGTCGTCGACGACGGCCGCGGTGCGTCCGATCCCTCCGGCACGGCGACCGCGGCGCCCGGGGGCGAGCGACACGATGATGAGGACGAGACCGATCAGGGCCACCACGGCGCCGATGGCCGTGAGCACTCCCACGGCCGCTCCGGCGGCGTCGAGGACCGCACCGGCGGCGTCGGCCGGCGCCACGAGCAGGGGCTGCTGACCGATGGCGGCGAGCACGGACTCCGTGCCGATCCAGGCGAGCACGACGATCAGGATCACCGCGAGGGTGATCGCGATGACGGCCCGCGACGAATGCGTCTCGCGGCGCACGATGCGCCGGTAGAGCGAGCTGCTGCTCATGAGACCCGCTTCCTCTCACGGAGTTCGGCGCCGGTGATCTGGAGGTCGACGCGGTCGATGGACGATCCGGTCAACTGCAGGACGCGGTCGCGGATGGTGCTCTGCGCCGAGGTGAGGCGCTCGAGCAGGGTGCCCGACGAACGGGTGGGGAGCCCCAGCGGAGTGATCCGGATGGGGGTCTTGGCGATCACGCTGAGCGCGCCGTCACGGTCGGCCAGTTCGACCGACACGTCGGACGCGGTGACCTCGAGGGCCTCCGCGGTGACGGCCGACACGACCCGGCGGACGGCACGCGACGTGATCTTGTTCCGGCCGTGGAGGGTCTGGTCGGCCGTCACCGCCGCGGTCACGACGACCGCCGCCCGCGGAGGGCGTCCGCGAGACCACGGACGTCGAGCTTGCCCTCGACGACACGTCCGACGCCGAAGCCGACGGCCATGGCGATCGCGACGAAGATGAAGGCCCAGAACCCGAAGGCCACTGCGGTCAGCGCGAGGACCGCGCCGACGAGCATGCCGGTGGTCGTGGCGGTCACTGGACGCGGCTGTCGTCGGCGTCGTCGTCGTTGTCGTCCGAGGGGATGTACACGTCGGAGACGGTGACGTTGATCTCGGCGACCTCCATGCCGACGACCTGCGAGATGGCCTCGGAGACCGACTTGCGGACCTCGTCGGCTACGCGCTGGAGCTCGACCGGGTACTCGGCGACGATCACGATGTCGGCCGCGACCTGCTTCTCGCCGACCTCGACGGAGACGCCCTGGCTGCGGTCCTGCTGGTTGATCGCGTTGCGGATCGCGCCGATGGCACGGGCCGCGCCGTTGCCGAGGTCGTGGACTCCACGGACCTCGCGGGCGGCGATGCCGGCGACCTTCGAGACGACGCCGTCGGCGATCGTGTTCTTGCCGGCGGTCGAGGCGCCCGAGGTCTTCGCGGCGGCGGAGCCGGTGGTGGCGGGGGTGACGGTGCTCATGGGACTGCTCCTTGATGTCGATGTCGCGGGGCCTGCTGGCAGGTCCTGCGGTGCCCGTGAAGCGGGACACATCATTCAGACGCATCGAGCCCGGCGGAGGTCACGGTCATTCAGACTCCTTTCAGACTCCGCGCTCCGGAGACTCGTTTTGCGGCCCGTCCGACACCCGCGGCCCGGCCCGACAGCCGTTACCGGCCAGCGCCGCGACCCGCCGGACGGCGAGGTGGTATCCACGGAGGGCGCGATCGACCGATCGCCCGATCGGATCGCTGCGAGGAGGACGTCATCACCGCCGACGATCCCCTCCCCGACGCCGGCGACGCGCTCCTCGCCGCTCGCGCACGCGACGGGGACGTCCACGCCTACGAGGTCCTGGCCCGTCGACACGGTCCGCTGATGCGCGTGTACGCCTCGCGCCTCCTCGGCTCCGACCTCGAGTCCGACGACGTCGTGCAGGACGCCTTCCTGACGGCGTGGCGCCGACTGGGCGATCTCGAGAACCCCGCGCAGATCCGCAACTGGATGATGCGCATCGTCAGCAACAAGAGCATCGACCGCCTCAGGGTCCGCCGCGACCACGACGACATCGACCAGCGCGACCCCGAGGCCCCCCGGTCGCAGTCCCCCGATCGCGTCGTCGAGACGCGGTTCCAGATGGACGCGATGTGGTCGGCTCTCGACAAGCTGCCCCTCGACCAGCGACGCTGTTGGCTGCTGCGCGAGACGGCCGAGTACTCGTACGCCGAGATCGCCGAGGCCCTGGGGATGTCGGTCTCGACCGTCCGCGGCTGCATAGCCCGGGCACGCACCTTCCTGATGACGGAGATGGAGGCATGGCGATGACGATCCCCGATGACGCCCTGCCCGATCAGACCGTCGACGGCTACTCCGTCGAACGCCTCAGCGACTACCTCGACAGCGGCCGCACGCCCCGCGACCCCGGCATCGAGGGCTCGGCGGCCTGCCGTCTCTATCTCATCTCGCTCGCCCAGGTGCACGACCTGTCACGCGCCTCCCTCGAGCACGAGGCGACCCGCGAGCCCGATCGCGACGGCCGGTGGATCAGCGGTCTGCTCGAGTCGATCCGACGCGAGGTCGTCGGCGGTCGGGAGATCCCCCTCGGGCACCCCGACGCCGGCATCGACCTGCGCATCACCGAGGCGGCCGCCCGGGGACTCGTCCGTCGGACCGGCGACGCCGACGGCGGGGTCGTGCTCGGAGCCACCACCTTCAGCGGCGACGTGACGACGCCCGGCGCGCCCGTCACCGTCGAGGTCACGGCGGCCGTCCGCTACGGCGACGACATCCGCGGCGTCGCGGACGACCTCCGTGCCCGCATCGTCGAGACCCTGACGCGCCACACCCACCTGACGATCGCCGCCGTCGACATCGTGATCGACGACGTCTTCCTCCCCCGGACGGACGACCCATGACCACCGACGACCGACTGTCGCAGACCCTGACCGACCTGCTGCGACGGGTCGAGGGCGTCATCGACGTCTTCGACGCCCACCCCGCGGTCGAGTCGACCGTGCGCGCCGTCGCCGCCGAGCTCGACTGGGCGGACTCGACGGGACTCGTGCTCGTCGACCGCAGCGAGGGACTCGTCGCCGTGACCGCCCACGTCGCCACCGACCTCGACGGGTCGACGCCCGAGATCCTCGGTCGGGCCGCCGAGGCGCTCCGCACCCGACTCGAGGCGGACGACGGCGGGCAGACGCTGGTGACCGTGACGGCGCATCTGGTCGACCGGCCCGACGCCGATCGCCCCGGCTGAGCCTTCGGGAGCGACCACCGGGCTCCGATCTGCGGTTTCATGGAGGCTCCGTCCCCTCGACAGAGAGTCGTCATGCGCGCAGCCGTGGTCTACAACCCCATCAAGATCGATCTCGACGCCGTCAAGGCGGTCGTCGATCGCGAGCAGACCGCGGCCGGGTGGGACGACACGCTGTGGTTCAGCACGTCGAAGGAGGACCCGGGCCGCGGTGCCGCGCTCGAGGCGCTGGAGGCGGGGGTCGACCTGGTGATCGCCGCCGGCGGCGACGGGACCGTGCGGATCGTGGCCGAGACGATCGCCGACCGCGACGTCGCGTTCGCCCTGCTGCCGTCGGGGACCGGCAACCTGCTCGCCCGCAACATGAACCTCACGCTCGACGACGTCGACAACTCGATCCACACGGCCTTCACCGGCCGGGATCGCGCCATCGACCTCGGGCGCATCGAGATCCGCGCCGCCGACGGGTCGATCCAGAAGCACGCGTTCCTCGTGATGGCGGGCGTCGGCATCGACGCGAAGATGCTCGCCGCGACCGACGAGGACCTCAAGGCCAAGATCGGCTGGCTCGCCTACGTCAAGGCCATCGTCGTCGCGCTGCGCGACGAGAACACCCTCAAGCTCCGGTACCGGTTCGACGACGGCCCGACGAAGCGGATGCACGCGAACACCGTCATCGTCGGCAACTGCGGCACGCTCACCGGCAACATCCTGCTGCTGCCCGACGCGGCCATCGACGACGGCGTCTTCGACGTGATGATGCTGCGCCCCGAGGGCATCGTCCACTGGCTGCAGATCATCGGCAAGGTGCTGATCGAGAACGGGCTGGTCCAGCGCACCCCGCTCAAGCGGATCGTCGGGTCGCGCGAGATCGCGGCCCTGAACTACGTCAAGGCGAAGCAGCTGACCGCGAAGCTGTCGGAGCCCGCGGAGATCGAGCTCGACGGCGACGGCTTCGGCACCGCCATCGGCTTCCGCACGACCGTCGACGCGGGTGCGCTGCGCGTGCGCGTCCCGCGCGAGGACTGACCGGGGCGTTCAGGAGGGGCGGTGCGGGACTCCCCCGCGCCGCGCCTCCTGAACGGGGCCCGCGGTCGGGTCAGTCGAGCGAGCGGATGCGCACGTTGACGACGTGGTCGAGCATCGCGGCCTCGGCGGCCTCGGGCCGACCCGAGGCCAGCGCCGTCCGGATCGCCCGGTGCTCGGCGATGGCGTACTCGGCGTCCGTGACGCCGAGCCCCCCGAACATGCGGAAGCGCTGGGCCTGACCGCCGAGCGACTCGAAGGCGCGGTAGAGGAAAGCGTTGTCGGCCTGCCGCGCGATGAGGTCGTGGAACTGCTCGTCGGCCTGCCAGTACGAGTGGTACTCGTGCACGGTGGGGCCGGTCGGCGAGGTCGCGAGCCGCTCGATCGACTCGTCGAGCCCCGCCAGGAACGCCTCCGTCGCGTGCGCCGCCGCGAGGGCCGCGTTGGCCGGCTCGACGACGGCACGGGCGTGCATCAGATCGCCGAGCTCCTTGGCGGTGAGCAACGGGGCCGCCCGGTAGCCGCGGAGGGCCGCCCGGGTGACGAGCCCCGTGGACTCGAGACGCGCGAGCGCCTCGCGGATGGGGGTCTGGGAGACCTCGAGATCACGAGCGAGCGCGTCGATGTTCATCCAGGTGCCGGGCGGGAGCGTGTTGTCGAACAGACGCGACAGCAGCTCGTCGTAGACGCCGTCGGCGAGAGACACCCGCCGGGGCCGACCGGTCGAGGGCGAGGCTGTCATCGGACCAGTCTGTCACGCAGGGGGTCGTCGGCGGGGGCGACGAGCAGGCGCCCGCCGCCCCGGCCGGGACCGCGCCGCGGGGCCCGGCTCTCAGCCCGCACGGGGGACGGCCCGACGCCCCGCGATCGCGATGGCCACGTCGAGGGCGTTCTGACTCGACGTCACGCTGGCGACCCCGGTGCCCGCGATGTCGAAGGCCGTGCCGTGCGCCGGCGTCGCGATGACGACCGGCAGCCCGCCCTGCACGGTCACGCCGCCGTCGAAGCCCATCAGCTTGATGGCGATCTGACCCTGGTCGTGGTACATCGTGACGATGCCGTCGTAGCGGTCGCGCGAGCCCACGAAGATCGTGTCCGACGGCCACGGCCCGTCGACGGTGATGCCCTCGGCCACGGCCGCCTCGACGCCGGGGCGGATCACGTCGATCTCCTCGCGACCGAAGATGCCGTTCTCGCCGTTGTGCGGGTTGAGCGCGCAGACGCCGAGTCGCGGCGCGGCGACGCCCGAGTCGCGCAGCAGCCCGTGCAGCAGTCGGATCGCGTCGACGACACCGGCGGTCGTCACCCGGGCGGCGACGTCCCGGATGCCGATGTGCGAGGTCACGCGGGCCGTCCACATGCCGGGGATGATGTTGATCTCGCTGGTCACGCCCTCGTAGTGCAGCTCCTTGGCGAACCAGCGCAGCTCGTCCTCCTCGTCCATGCCGCCGAGGTGCAGGCTCGTCTTGTTCAACGGCGTGAAGACGATCGCCCCGATGGCGCCGTCGTTGGCGAGCGCGATGGCCCGCCGCAGCTGGTGCAGCACCCGCTCGCCGGCCTCCCGGCTGACCTGCCGCGCGGGGATCGGCGTCGCGGGGGCCGAGGAGTCGTCGAGCAGGGTCGCGTACCCGGGCCGCGGTTCGTCGCTGAGCGGGATCTCGGCGCCGATGACGGCGGCGGCCGCGTCGAGCTCGCTGCGATCCGCGAGCACGTAGATCTCGGCACGCTCGAGGTTGCGGGGGTCGGCGAGCAGTCGGGCGGCGAGCTCGGGTCCGACCCCGGCGGGGTCGCCGAGGGTCAGCGCGATGCGCGGCCGGACGTCGGGGACGCCCCCGGGGGTCGCGGGCGTCGCGGTCGTGATCGTGGTGTCGGTCATGCTCGGTCCCTTTCAGCGGAACGGTCGTCGGAGGTCGGATCGGCGGCCGTCGCTCGTGCGACGACCCCGGTGATGCGGGCGAACGAGACGGCGCCGGCGTCGGGGTGCCCGACGCTCTTCTCGGCGAGCGGTCGGGCCCGGCCGAGGCGCGGCCGCATCTCGGCCGTCGAGCGGGCGGCGGCCTCGGCGACCTCGGCGGCGCCGGCCCAGGCATCGGCGAGCGGGAGACCCGCCGAGGAGGCGCGGTCCAGCTCGTCGACGGTCGGCGCGAACGCGTCGACGAGCGTCTTGTCGCCCACCTCCGCTCCGCCGAGACGCTGGATCGCGGCGAGCCCGGCGGACGCGGCCCGGGCCGAGGCCCCCGCCGACGACGGATCGCCTTCGGCGGCGAGACTCCCCCCGGCGGCGGTCAGGCAGACGCCCCACAGGGCGCCCGACGTGCCCCCGGCGTTCTCCGCCCAGCCCTCGCCGGCGTCGGCGAGCACCGTCCCGATGCCGGCCCCGCGATCGAGGGCGGCCCGCGCCGCGACGACGGCCGCAGTGATGCCCCGCGACATGCCGATCCCGTGGTCGCCGTCTCCGGCGACGGCGTCCAGGCGCCCGAACTCGTCCTCGGCGGCGAGCACGACGTCGCGCACCTGCTCGAGACCCCGCACGACGCGGGGCGACGCGGCCGCGTGACGCGGATCGTCGGCGGGCGCGGTCGACTCGACCCGCGCCTCCTCGGTCTCCGTGACGGCGTCCTCGACGGATCCGGTCCGGAAGGCGGGAGACGAGGCGGGCGCGGCCCAGAGCCCCTCGAGCTCGTCGTCGACCCAGAAGAGGGTCGCCGAGACGCCGGACATGTCGAGACTCGTGACCAGCTCGCCGACCTCGGGGCGGACGATCGTCAGCCCGGCATCGCCGATCAGGCGCGCGACATGGCCGTACAGCACGAAGAGCTCCTCGTACTTGAAGGTGCCGAGGCCGTTGAGCAGCACGACGACCCGGTCGCCCGCGCCCTCGGGCCGCTCGTCGAGGAGGCGGCCCACGAGCAGCTCGGCCAGCTCGGGGGAGGTCGGCAGATCGGCCTCCGAGATGCCGGGTTCGCCGTGGATGCCGAGGCCGATCGACATGCGCCCGGGCGGGACCTCGAACAGGGGCCGGTCGGCGCCGGGCAGCGTGCAGCCCGAGAAGGCGACGCCGAGCGAGCGGGTGCGGGCGTTCGCACGCCGGCCGAGCTCCTCGACCCGGTCGAGGTCGAACCCCGCCTCGGCCGCGGCGCCGATGATCTTGAAGACGGCCAGGTCGCCGGCGACGCCTCGCCGCTTGGACTCCTCGCCGACCGCGCCGCTGGCGATGTCGTCGGTGACCGCGATCACGCGGACGTCGACGCCCTCGGCCCGCAGCCTCTCGGCCGCCTGGCCGAAGTTCAGCACGTCGCCGGCGTAGTTTCCGAAGGCGAGCACCACTCCCCCGCCGCGCTCGGTGGCCCTCGCGACCCGGTGGACCTGACCGGCCGACGGCGAGGCGAAGATGTTGCCGTACGCTACACCCGCGGCGAGCCCCGTGCCGATCAGACCGGCGAAGGCGGGGTAGTGGCCCGAGCCCCCGCCGATGACGAGCGAGACGCACCCGTCGGCGAGGGGGGCGCGACGGACGATGCCGCCGTCGACCGCCCGCAGCTCGGAGTGGGCGGCGACGAAGCCGGCGAGCGCCTCGTCGGCGAAGGTGGTCGCGTCGTAGTCGAGCACGGTCACGAGACCATCTCCTCGGTGGCGGTGGCGGTGGCAGCCGAGGAGGCGCGGGTCGGCCTCTCGACGGGGGGCGCCTCGGCGGGCAGCACCCGCCGCAGGTAGTCGCGGTTCATCGCCGCGACCCCGAGCCCGTCGCCGCCGTAGTGCTCGCAGACGAAGGTGCCGCGGAACCCGTAGGCGACCGCGTCGCGGACGGCGTGGCGGTAGTTGATGACGCCCAGCTCGAGCGGCGTGGGGACGGCCGTGTAGAGACCGGTCGAGGGATCCTCGTCGCGGGCGTAGTTCTTCACGTGCCAGTAGTTGGCGTGGGGCAGCGTGGCGTGCAGGGTCTCGACCCAGTCGTCGATCGGGCGGTGCAGTCGGACGAGGTTGCCGACGTCGGGGTTGAGGCCGACGTTGTCGAGCCCGACCTCGGTCACGAGCCGCACCGAGCTCGCCGCGGTGCCGAGGTAGGTGTCCTCGTACATCTCGAGGGTCAGCTCGAGCCCGAGGTCGGCGGCGTGCCGGCCCAGCTCGCCGACGCGGTCGACGGCGCGCTGCCAGTTCTCGACGTCGTCGGGCTCGTCGATCTCGCCCTGCGCGGTCCAGAACCAGAGCCGTTCGCGCTGCTCCGCCGTCAGGGGGCGGTGGAAGCCGATGGACAGCACGTCGGCGCCGAGTCGGGCCGCGGCCTCGAGGGTGCGGTGGCTGTAGGCGAGGTTCGCGAGCCCGTCGACCGGGTCGATGATGCTCGAACGGACGACGCAGACGCTGCCGAGCACCACGCCGGCGGCTCGACCCGCGTCGGACAGCTCGTCGAGCCGGCCGGGCGGGAGGTCGCCCACCCGCAGCCAGTTGTCGTTGATCTCGACCCGGTCGAAGCCGGTCTCGCGGATCTGCGTGAAGGCGTCGCTCCAGGTCTCGCCCTCGGCGTCCTGCACGCGCTGCCCCGTTCGGGACACCGCGGGGAACTGCAGCATCGCCGCGGCGATCGGCCAGGTCTCTCGGGTGTGGCTCATGACACGTCCTCGTGCTGTCGGTCGGAAGGGGTGGAGTCGTGGGCGGCGACCGCGGCGGGTCGGCGACGGACGGCGAAGCGGGCGGCGATCTTCGGGCCGACCATGAGGGCGACGGCGAAGAGCAGGATCGTGACGCTGATCGGACTCTGCAGCACGATGCCGAAGCTGCCCTGGCCGAGGGCGGAGGTCTGCACGAGCGCCTTCTCGAACAGCGGGCCGAGCACGAGCCCGAGCACCAGCGGCGCCATGGGGAGGTCGAGCTCCTTCATCAGCCAGCCGACGACCCCGAAGACGAAGACGAGCACCACGCTGAACATGTTGTTGCTCACCGAGTAGGCGCCGACGAAGCTCGTCAGCAGGATGATCGGATAGAGGTAGCCGTAGGGGATCCGCAGCATCTGCGCGAACACCGGCGCGAGCGGCAGGTTGAGCACCAGCAGCATGACGTTGCCGATGAAGAACGAGACGAGCAGCCCCCAGATCAGCGTCGGCTGCGTCTCGAACAGTCGCGGCCCGGGCTGCAGCCCGTAGACCGTGAAGGCGCCGAGCAGCACGGCGGTGGTCCCGCCACCGGGGATGCCGAGGGCCAGCGTCGGCACGAAGTTCGCGTTGGCCGCCGCGTTGTTGGCGCTCTCGGGCGCGGCGACGCCCTCGATCGCGCCCTTGCCGAACAGGGCCTTGCGCGGCGAGACCCGCTTCTCGATGCCGTAGGCCATGAACGACGCGAGGGTCGAGCCGGCGCCGGGCAGGATGCCGAGCACGAAGCCGATCCCGCTGCCGCGGAGGATGGGGCCGGCGCTCTGCTTGAGCTCGCGACGGCTGATGACCATGTCGCGGAACCGCGTGCGGATCGGCGCGTCGGCGCCGAGGCGGATCTGGTGCAGCACCTCGCCCACGGCGAAGAGGCCGATCATGACCTCGACGAACGGGATGCCGCCGAGCAGGTTGACGCTGCCGAACGTGAAGCGCGCGTCGCTGAAGCCGGTGGCGACGCCGACGGTCGAGATGAGCAGGCCGGCGGCCGCCATCATGAGACCGCGCGACAGCGAGCCGCCCGCGAAGCTGACCACGATGATCAGGCCGAGGATCATGATCGCGAGATTCTCGACCGGGCCGAAGTTGAGCGCCAGATCGGCCAGCGGGGGCGCGAGCCACATGAGCAGCGCGAGCGAGATGATCGCCGCGACGAACGAGCCGATGGCGCTGATGGCGAGGGCCGAGCCGGCTTTGCCGTTCTTGGCCATCTGATAGCCGTCGAGCGTGGTGACCACGCTCGCGGCCTCTCCTGGCGTCGAGATCAGCACCGAGGTGATCGTGCCTCCGTACTGGGCGCCGTAGTAGATGCCCGCCAGCATGATGAGCGCCGTGACGGGTTCGAGCGTGAGGGTCAGGGGGATGAGGATGGCCACACCGGTGGTCGAGCCGAGACCGGGCATGAGCCCGATGATCGTGCCGAGCAGCACGCCGATGAAGCACCAGAGCAGGTTCTCGGGCGTGAACGCCGTCGAGAAGCCGAGTGCGAGATTGTCGAGCATGGTCGTCCTTAGATGAGGCCGAGCAGACCCTGCGGCAGCGGAACGCGCAGCAGGGCGACGAAGATGGCGTAGGTGACGCCGCCGGCCACGAGGGCCACGACGACGGACGGCACGAGCGAACGGCGTTCGACGAAGACGGCGATCACGACGAGCATGAGCACGAACGCGATGAGGAACCCGACGAGCTGCACGGCGAGCAGGGTCAGCACGACGATGCCCAGCACGATGCCGAGCATGCGGTTGCGCTGCGACTGCGTGCGGCCGAAGATGTCGACCTCGTCGCCCTCCGCCTCGCGGTGGATCGTCTGCGTGCTCGTCGAGACGGCGCCGGGGTCGGCCGCGTTCTGCTCGGCGAGGTACCCGGCGACGCCGGCGGGAGGCGCGTCGACCGTGTCGAGGATCAGCTCGGCCTGGCTCGGCAGCGCCCGTCGCGGACGGAGCCGCCCGACGATGTCGAGCACGGCGAAGACCGCGACGAGGCCGCCGGCGAGGACCGGCAGGAACCCCGGTCCGATCTCACCGCCCTCGACCGTGACGCCGTAGCCGAGACCGGCCGACACGGCCGAGCCCCCGATCACGGCGAGGACGATGCTCGCGATGAGGCCGCCCCGCTGGGCGCCGGTCATTCGGTGAACACCTTCTCGAGATCGGCCGTGTTGCCCGCCAGGTACTCGGTGAAGTCGTCGCCGTAGACGGCGTTGGCCTGCATGTAGTTGCTCTCGATGTACTGCGTGTAGTCGTCGGTCTCGGCGAAGGCCTCGGCGGCGTCGGTCCAGTACGCCTCGGTCTCGGCCGAGATGCCGCCGGGGGCGATGAAGCCGCGGAACTGCGCGAACGAGACGTCGATGCCCTGCTCGGCCGCCGTGGGGATGTCCGCGAGCTCGTCGTAGGTGTACCGCTCGTCGGCGAAGGCGCAGAGCGCCTTGAGGTCGCCGGCCTCGAGCTGCGCCACGACCTCGGACGGGTTGAGCGACGCGACGTCGACCTGCCCGCCGAGCAGGGCGGTGAGCACCTCGCTGCCGGACTCGAACGGCACCCGGTCGAGCTCGATGCCCTGGTCCTGCTCGACGAGGGTGAAGATGATCTCGTCGAGGCTCGTGGCCCCCGAGACGGCGGCGACGACGCGGTCGTCGTCCGCGGCGTCGATGACGTCGGTGCAGGTGTCGTACGGCGAGTCGGGGGCGACGACCATGAGCGTGAAGTCGTCGCCGAGCTTCATGATCGGCGTGAAGTCCTCGTACGAGAACTCGACGTCCTGAGTGAGCGGGAGGGCGAGCATGGCCGTCTCGGAGGCGAGCAGGGTGTCGGACTTGCCCTGCTGCGCCAGCAGGTACGAGTAGCCGACGGCGCCGGAGCCGCCCTCGCGGTTCTCGACGCTGATGTTCAGACCCGTCCCGGCTTCGAGCCCGGAGGCGATCGCGCGACCCGAGAGGTCGCTGCCGCCGCCGGCGCTGAACGGGACGATCATGCTGATGTTGCCCGACGGGGCGCCGTCGGCGCCCGAGCCCGCACCCGCGGAGCCGCAGGCGGTGAGGGCGAACAGGGCGGTTGCCGCGACCGCGGCAGCGAGGGGGGCTCTTGACTTCATCGTCTCAATCTCCAGTGATTGGTGTCGCCCGGGTGCAGCCACCCGACCGCCGTCAGTATCGCATATCCTATCGGATTCTGGGAAGAGGGAAGATGAGACCGCGGGAACCCGCTCGGACCCCGGCGCGCGCGCTGGGGTCCGAGCGGGTTCGCGGGGTCCGAGCCGCGTCAGTACTTCGCGGACTGCCCGCCGTCGATGGGGACGACGGCCGCGTTGACGTAGGTCGCGTCGTCCGAGAGCAGGAACGCGACGACCGAGGCGATCTCGGGAGCCTCGCCGTAGCGCTTCGTCGGGTTGCCCTGGATGAACTGCTCCGCGGCGCCCTTGGGGTCGTCCGCGTCGATCTGGCGCATGGAGGCCTCGACCATCGGGGTCCAGATGGCGCCGGGCGCGATGGCGTTCACCCGGATGCCGTACCGCCCGTACTCGACCGCCGAGTTGCGCGTCAGTCCGACGACGCCGTGCTTCGCGGCCGCGTAGCCGGACTGGTTGCCGACTCCGCGGATCCCGCCGACGCTGGCGGTGTTGACGACCGCGCCGCCGTCGCCCTGCGCGCGCAGGACTCCGAGCACCTTCTCGAGGCCGAGGAAGACCCCGCGCAGGTTGATCGAGACGACCTTGTCGAACTCGTCGGCCCCGAAGTCCTCGGTGAGGTTCTGCCGCCCCTCGATGCCGGCGTTGTTGAAGAACGCGTCGATGCGACCGAAGCGCTCGAGCGTCGCAGCGACGTAGGCGTCGACGTCGGCCTCGCTCGAGACGTCGGCGACGGCGGTCAGGACCTCCGCGCCGGGGACGGCCTCGAGCACCGCGGCCTCGGAGGCGGCGAGGCCCTTCTCCGAGATGTCGACGAGGGCGAGACGGGCGCCCTCCTGCGCGACGCGGACGGCGGCGGCACGGCCGAGGCCGGACCCTCCGCCGGTGATGAGGACGACCTTGTCGGTGAAACGTTCCATGGGCTCGACTCCGGTTCTCTCGATGACTCGTCGGACCCGACGAGCAGTCGGGCCCGTGGTGCGCCTCGCCGCGCACCGCAGTGCACGCTACACCTGTCGTTTATCGACCCTCAGGCTGGACGCGGAGGCGCTCGTGCGCCTACTGTCACTGAAACGAGACGATTCGTCTCGTAAATGCCCTGACCACGGCCCCTGGGCCGCCGGACCCCGCAGAGAAGAGACGCGCATGACCGAGACCCCCGCACCCCTCACCGGATCGAGCACGATCGCGACCTGGCTCGATCACCCCGAGGGCGGGCCCGCCCTGCGCGCGGCCCTCTCGCAGGGCGGCGCCTTCGACGAGAGCGCCCTGGCCCCCGTCCGCGACCTGCCGCTGCAGCAGCTCGTCTCGCTGAGCCGCGGAACGCTCCCCCAGGAGCTCGTCGACGGCCTCGTGCTGCAGGTCAACGGCGGCGTGATGCCCGACACCGAGGCCTCCGACGCCGGACCGTGGCGCGAGACGATCACGCCGGGCCGCTTCGCGGGCAGGACGGTCGTCGTGACCGGTGCCGCCGGCGGCATCGGCCGGGCCACGGCGTCGCGCGTCGCCCGCGAGGGCGGTCGGGTGATCGCCGTCGACATCACCGCCCCGGGGCTGGAGGCGCTGGTCGCCTCGCTGCCCGGCTCGTCCGTCGAGACCGTGGTCGGCGACATCACCAGCCAGGCCGACATCGACCGCATCGTCGAGGTCGCGGGCGACCGCATCGACGCGCTGGCCAACATCGCCGGCATCAACGACGACTTCTCGCCGCTGCACGAGACGAGCGACGCGATGTGGGAGCGCGTCATCGGCATCAACCTGACCGGCGGCTTCAAGCTGTCGCGGGCGGTCGTGCCGGTCATGCTCGCCGCCGGCCGCGGATCGATCGTCAACGTCGCCTCGGAGGCGGGGCTGCGCGGCAACGCGTCGGGCAACGCGTACACGGTGTCGAAGCACGGCGTGGTCGGGCTGACGAAGTCGGCGGCGTTCATGTACGCGAAGCAGGGCCTGCGCGTCAACGCCGTGGCCCCCGGCGGCGTCGCGACCGGCATCCCGTTCCCGGCGAACGTGTCGGAGGCGGGCTCGGCGCGGCTGCGGCCGTTCCAGGCGGCCATCCCGACGATCGCGACCGCCGAGGAGCTCGCGGCCTCGATCACGTTCCTGCTCAGCGACGACGCGGTCAACATCAACGGCGCGGTGCTCGCCTCCGACGGCGGCTGGTCGGTCCAGTAGCTCCGACGGGCGCTCGTCGGCCCGATGCCACGGGTCGACGGGCGGGGGCCGACGGGCGGGAGCTCGGGAGGCGCGGTGCGCGCGACGCGCGTCGGGTGCGTGCAGGAGGATGACAGCATGAAGACAGCACGCCCCGGTCGGGTCCGCAGCGAGGCCGCGCGCCTGGCGATCCTCGAGGCGACGCGCGACGAGCTCGCCGAGCGCGGCTACGACAGGCTCTCGCTCGACCGGATCGCCGCCGCGGCCGGCGTGGGCAAGGCGACCATCTACCGCTGGTACCCGGGCAAGGGCGCCCTCGTCGCCGAGGGCATGGTCTCGGGGCACCTCCTCCCCCGGGTCGTCGTGCCCGACACCGGCGACGTCCGGGGCGACGTGACGAGCTGGCTGCTCGCGACGGCCGAGTCGTTGACCGACGCCGCCACCGGCGGCCTGATCCGGGCGACGATCGCCGCGACCGCCGAGGACGCCGACGTGGCGCGGCACTACGACGACCACGTCACCTCGGTCGTGCGGGCCGAGCTCGTGACACGGCTCGAGTCGGCGCAGCGCGCCGGGCAGGTCGGCTCCGCGACGCCTCTCGAGGCGCTCGTCGAGACCCTGGTCGGCGTGGTGCTGCTCGGCGTCCTGACCCGCCGGGCCCCCGACGCCTCCGGCCTCGCCGCCACGGTCGCGCTGCTGTTCGAGGGCGCCGGGGTGCCGGGGCCTGGGCCGGCCGCCGACACCGCGCCTCCCCCCGTCTCAGACGGACGGACCGCCTGACGCGAGCCCGGATCGTCGGACGAGGGACGGGATGCTCTCGCGGAACGGGAAGAACCCCCGAGACGCGTGCGGCCACGCCTCGGAGTCCCACCCGCGGCGCACGGTCGCGAGACCGATCCCCTCGGACGCGAGGACGGGACGCAGAGCATCGAGCCGCTCGTGCACCGGGCCGATCGGCGCGTACGGGACGACGACGGTGTCGAGCCGCTCCGTCACCGCCCAGCTCGCGATGGTCGGAGGGCGTGCGTCGGACAGCAGTCGGGCCGCGCGTCCGTCGCCGTCGCGTGCGCGCCCGGCGGCGTCCTCGAGGGCGCCGACCGTGAACGCGGTCACGACCCCCGACGCGCCCCCGGGGGAACGCTCCTCGGCATCGCCCGCGACCGCGGCGGCCACCAGCCGCCCGGCGAGCCCCGGTCGCTCGGCGAGCAGGCTCTCGGGCTCGAGGTCCTCCTCGTGCAGGAGCAGCCCGACCCGTCCCTCGACGGCGCCCACGACGTCGTCCGTCTCGAACGGGGTCCGCGACGGCAGCGGCTCCTCGGTGAGCGCCCGCGCCGTCTCGGCGAGGCCGGTCGGCGAGAAGCGCCCCTCGGTGAACCGGGAGATGTTCTCGGCCGTCGCGAGATACGTCTTGCCCTTCGTCTGCAGACCCGCCACCCAGCGCCACGAGAGCGTGTTGGACGCCGCGTCGCCGTCGAGCAGGTGCCGGTGGAAGAGGTCCGCCCCGAGCTGCCAGGGCAGACCGAGGGTGAAGATCCAGATGCTGGCGAACCACATGCGCGTGTGGTTGTGGAGGTAGCCGGTGTCGATCAGCTCGTGCACCCACGCGTCCAGGGCGTCGATCCCCGTGCGGCCCGCGACGGCCTCCGCGTAGCCCGGAGGGAGGTCGCCGGCGGCGAGCTCGGCGACGTCGCGACGGTACCGGCGCCACACCTCGGCGTTCTGCTCGAGCCAGCCCTTCCAGTAGGTCCGCCAGAAGACCTCCTGCACGAACTTCTCGGCCGCGCCCTGGCTGTGCCGCGAGAGGACGGCGGCGACGACCTCCTGCTCGGTCACGAGGCGATGACGCAGATACGGCGACAGCCCCGAGACGTTGTCGCGGCGGGCACCGAGATCGTGGTTGCGGTCGCGGGCGTAGGCGCCGCCCGCGCGGGGGACGAAGTCGTCGAGCGCCTGGAGGCCGGCGGCTCTGGTCGGGATGATCACCCGCCCATCATGCGATCCGCAAGCGGTGCGCAGCCTGATCGTCCGCAGACGCCCGCGGGAGGGGCGTGGCCGGCCCGCGCCTCCTAGGCGGTCCGCTCGTCGTAGTCGACCCAGGCCTCGCGGACGTCGCCGAAGTGCGCGATCGACCACTCCTCGAGGGCCTTGAGGGGCGCGATGAGCGTGCGACCCGCTGCCGTCAGCTCGTACTCGACCCTCGGGGGCACCTCGGCGAAGACCGTGCGGGTCACGAGACCGTCGCGCTCGAGACCGCGGAGCGTCTGCGTCAGCATCTTCTGCGAGATGCCCGACACCCGCCGTCGGATGTCGGTGAAGCGATGCGGGCCGGAGTCGAGCGTGCCGACGATCAGCACCGTCCAGCGATCGCCGATGCGGTCGAGCACGCGCCGCGTCGGGCAGCCGTCGGCGTAGGGGTCGAGCGCGAGCGACGGATCGACCGGGAGCGAGGGGTCGGTTACCACGAAGTGCCTACTTCCCAATGGTGACTAATGGATCTAGCGTAGCCCTGCGACCCCGGACGGGGAAGCCCACCCGCACCAGAAGGAGAACACCATGAGCACCATCACCGTCGTCGGAGGGACCGGCTACGCCGGCAGCGCCATCGTCCGCGAGGCCGCGAAGCGCGGACACCAGGTCGTCTCGTTCAGCCGCAGCACCCCCGCCGAGGAGGCGCGGGTCGAGGGCGTCCGCTACGAGACCGGTTCGATGCTCGACGCCGAGGCCCGCCTCCGTGCGGTGACAGGCAGCGACGTCGTGGTCTCGTCGCTGTCGCCCCGCGGCGAGCTCGACGGCCGCATCGTCGAGGCCGACCTGGCCCTCGCCGACCTCGCAGCCGAGCACGGCGTGCGCTTCGGCGTCGTCGGCGGCTACAGCTCGCTGCGCCTCGAGGAGGGCGGCCCGCGCATGGCCGAGACCGACCAGCTGCCGCCCGAGTTCGCGAGCGAGGCCAAGCAGATGAACGAGGTGCTCGTGCGCCTCGGCGACGCCCCCGAGGCCCTCGACTGGTTCTTCGTGTCGCCCGCCATGAACTTCGGCGCCTACGCGCCCGGCGAGAGCCGCGGCGAGTACCGCACGGGCGGCGACCTGGCGTTCGCCGACGCCGAGGGCGTCTCGGCCGTCGGCGGGGCCGACTTCGCGCTCGCCATCGTCGACGAGATCGACACGCCGAAGCACCGCCGCGCGCACTTCAGCGTCGCGTACTAGGCCTCACGGCCGCGCGGGCGCGGCGCTGCGCGTGCGGGCTCGGCGGGCGCCGCGGGGGCGGCCGACGCCGCCGCCGGCGCCGCCGGCCCGGCGGCCGCGGGCCCGGGTGCGGGCACCGCGGGCGCGTCGCTCAGCGCACGCTCGGCGGACTCGGCCACGGCGGCGGCGAGCGCGGCGGAGTCCGCGCGCAGCAGCCGGGCCACGCGCGCCCGGGGCAGATCGAGCGCCTCGGCGATGGCGTCGGGGGCGTGACCCCGATCGTGTGCGAGACGCACGGCGCGTCGTCGCAGCGCCCGCGCCTCCTCGGCGGTCGTCTCGGGACGCGAGGCGCGCGCCCACAGGTCCCGCGCCTCCTCGGGGAGCTCGACCACGAGTCGCAGGTCGAGATCGTCGACCGCGACGCCCAGCCACTCGGCGGCGATGTCGCGCGTCTCGATCGTGAGCGGGGCGACACCCACGGAGCCGTGCGAGACCAGCGTGCCGACCACCCGGCCGTCGTCGACCGTCACGACGACCGTCCACGCCGACGGCGCGGAGCGTGTCGCGACGGCGTGCACGGCGCGTCTGCTCGGGGTGGTCATGTCGGGGCTCCTGTCGCGGACGCCGACCGGCTGTCGGACGACGCGCGCGGCCGATGCGTCCCGGTGCACGGCGACGTCGCGCCCTGGCTCCATCAAACGCCCTCCGACGCCCGCCCGCGCCCCGGCGGACTCACTCGGACCGGACCACGGGCACGGATCCGGTGCTGAAGTCCTCTTCGAGCTGCTCGAGCGAGCGCCCCTGCGTCTCGGGCACGCGGGTGATGGCGAAGACCAGGGAGGCGGCGTTCAGCCCGGCGAAGACGAAGAACGTGGTCGAGATGCCGACGGAGGCGACCACGATCGGGAACAGCAGACTGACGACGAAGTTCGTCGACCAGAGCACGAGCGCGGTCAGC
The DNA here is from genome assembly GCF_001422285.1 of Frigoribacterium sp. Leaf263. GTDB lineage: Bacteria > Actinomycetota > Actinomycetes > Actinomycetales > Microbacteriaceae > Frigoribacterium. The sequence goes on along the minus strand of NZ_LMMO01000001.1, from coordinate 823,922 downwards.
CCCATGCCGACGCCGCGCAGCTTCAACGGGAAGATCTCGGAGAGCATCAGCCAGACCAGCGGCCCGATGGTGCCCTGCATGGTTCCCACGAAGCAGATCACGAAGATCAGCACGACGATCGCCCTGCCCAGCCCCTCGGGGATGAGCAGCGACGACAGCCCGATCAGCAGGTGGAACACCGCGACGCCGGCGAACCCGACCGTCAGCATGGCGCGGCGGCCGACCCGGTTGATGATGCGCAGCGCGACGAGCATGGCGACGACCGCGATGACGCCCGCGCCGACGTTGGCGATCAGCGCCCCGTTCTGCGAGAAGCCGGACTGCTGCAGCACCTGCGTGCCGTAGTACATGATCGAGTTGATGCCGGTGAGCTGCTGCGCGACGGCGAGGCCGATGCCGACGCCGAGGATCCGCCGCAGCCACGGCTCCGCCACCAGGTCGGCCAGACGGGCGCCGCGAGCCTCCTCCTCGTGATGGGCGAGGAGGCGCACCTCGTCGAGCTCGGCGACCGCGCGGTCGTCGGCGCGGATCTGCTTCAGCACCGCGAGAGCGTCGTCGTCGCGACCCTGCGCGATCAGCCACCGCGGGCTCTCGGGCACCCGCATCATCCCCAGGAAGAGGGCGATGGCGGGCAGGGCGGCGACCGCCAGCATGAAGCGCCAGACGTCGTCGTGCTCGCCCCAGACGCTGCCGATGACGGCGTTGATCGTGAAGGCCGCCAGCTGGCCGACCACGATCATCAGCTCGTTGCGGCTGACGAGCCCGCCGCGCTGCTCGGTGGGCGCGAGCTCGGCGAGGAACACCGGGACGGTCACCGACGCCCCGCCGACCGCGAGGCCGAGCACGAAGCGGGCGCCCGTGAGGAACTCCCACGACGGCGCCAGGACGCACGCGACGGCCGCGACGAAGAAGAGGACGGCGAGGGCCCTGATGGTCGGCCGCCGCCCGAGGGCATCGGAGACGCGCCCGGTGAAGAAGGCGCCGAGGGCCGCGCCGACGAGGATCGCGGACACCATGACCCCCTCGGTGGTCGGGGTCAGCCCGAGCCCCTCCTCCATCGAGTCGAGGGCGCCGTTGACCACGCCGGTGTCGTAGCCGAAGAGCAGACCGCCGAACGTCGCGATGACGGCGACGAGGCCGAGCCGTCGGGTGTGGGGGCCGGCGACGAGCGCGGGCAGCGGCACACGGGTGGGACTGTCGGGCGGGGTGGTGGGCACGGATCCTCCGTCGGATGGGCGACTCTCCAGTATCCCTGCACGGTGCGCAGCCTTCGCGCACCTCGGCCTCAGGGGCGTGCGTCGAACCGGCGCCGGTACCCCGACGGGGTGCTGCCGAAGGCGCTCGCGAAGTTCTGTCGCAGGGTCACGGGGTTCCCGAATCCGCACGACGCGGCGATCCGATCGATCGAGAGGTCCGACGTCTCGAGCAGGCGCCGGGCCTCGTCGAGGCGACGCGACCGCACCCAGGCGGCCGGGGTGGTGCCCGTCGCGGCCCGGAACGACCGGATGAACGTGCGGCGGCTCATCCGCGCCTGGGCCGCGAGGCGGTCGACTCCGAGCTCGTCGCCCAGGTGCTCGAGCGCCCAGGCCATGGCGACGGCGACGGGGTCGGTCGCGGCGCGCTGCGCCACCGGCCGCTCGATGAACTGCGCCTGGCCCCCTTCGCGATGCGGTGCGACGACGAGGCTCCGCGCGACCCGGTTCGCGGCCTCGGCCCCGAGTCGCGTCCGCACGACGTGCAGGCACGCGTCGATCCCGGAGGCGGTGCCCGCCGAGGTCAGCACGTCGCCGTGATCGAGGTACAGGACGTCGGCCTCGACGGTGATCCCCGGGTGGCGTTCGGCCATGCCCTCGACCGCGTGCCAGTGCGTGACCGCGCTCCGCCCCTCGAGGAGACCGAGATCGGCGACGGCGAGGGCCCCGAGGCAGAGCCCGGCGATGGTGGCCCCGCGCTCGTGGGCCTCGAGCAGCGCGAGGCGGAGCGAGGGTCCGGGCTCGCGCCCGTCGTCGACCCACGAGGGGACGACGACCAGGTCGGCGCCGGTCACTGCCTCGAGCCCGGCGATGCCGCCGAGCGAGTAGCCCTCCGCCGTCGTGACCGAGCCCGGCCGCTCGGAGAACAGGGTCGTCCGCCATGACCCGAGACCCTGACGGGTCACCTCGTCGAACACGATCTGGGGCACCGAGAGATGGAACATCGAGACGCCTTCGAAGGCGTGCACGGCGATCTGCATGGGGCTCCTCCCAGGTGGCCTGAAGTCATCGTATCGCCGCACACGTGCCACTCGTGCGACGGTGGCGCGCGGAGGAGGATCGTCCTCGTCGGCGATCCCGCCCCGACCGTCCGCCCTGAGTGAAGGAGCCCCCATGACCGCACCGAACCGCGCCCTCGTCGTCGTCGACGTCCAGCAGGAGTACTTCGACGGCCCGCTCGAGATCCAGCACCCACCGGTCGACGATTCGCTCGCCCAGGTCACCGCCGCGATCGACGCGGCGACGGCCGCTGGCACCCCCGTCGTCGTGTTCCAGCACACGGCCGGCGAGGGCGCACCCGTCTTCGACCCGACCACCGAGCGCTTCGCCCTGCACCCCGAGATCGAGAAGCGCCGCCAGGCCGGATGGACGTCGATCACGAAGCGCTACAGCTCCGTCTTCGCCGAGACCGGCCTGCTCGACTGGCTGCACGAGAACTCGATCGACACCGTGACCCTCGTCGGCTACATGACGAACAACTGCATCCTCGCCTCGGCCGCCGCAGCCGAGGCCGTCGGCATCACCGCCGAGGTGCTCTCCGACGCGACCGGCGCCATCAGCATCGGCAACGACGCCGGCTTCGTCGACGCCGAGACCGTGCACCGCACGCTCATGGCCCTCCTCGCCTCGAACTTCGCCGCCGTCGCGACGACCGCGGAATGGACGACGGCGCTCTCGACGGGCGCGCCCCTCGTATCGAGCAACCTGCCCGAGTCGGCGACGGCCGGCGCCGCGCGCTTCACCCGGGGCTGACGCGAGGCCGCTCGGGTCGGCTGCTGCACCGGGGGCGAGGTCCCTGCTCCAACAGGGTTCCGGCAGGGCCTGGCTGCGTCCGAGGGGCGACCGTAGGGTCGTGGTCATGGATGAACGAGCCGAGGTCCGCGAGTTCCTCGCGTCACGCCGGGCGCGGCTGTCGCCCGAGCAGGCCGGCGTCGTGAGCGCGGGCGGGCGCCGACGCGTCCCCGGTCTCCGCCGCAACGAGGTCGCCCGACTCGCCGGCGTCAGCGTCGACTACTACACGCGTCTCGAACGCGGCGATCTCGCGGGGGTGTCCGACAGCGTGCTCGACGCGATCTCGCGCGCCCTCGGTCTCGACCAGGCCGAGAACGACCACCTCCACGACCTCGCCCGGGCGTTCACCCCGCCCCGTCGACGCCCGCAGATCACCGGAGAGCCGCGCTTCGCGCAGTCCCCCGTGCAGCACATGCTCGACGCGATGACCGGGGCCGCCGCGATGGTGACGAACACGCGGATGGACCTCGTGGCCGCGAACGCGCTCGGCTTCGCGCTGTACAGCGACATGCACCGGGGCACCCTCCGCCCCGCCAACCACTCGCGGTACATCTTCCTCGACCCGGGCGCGCACGACTTCTACCCCGACTGGGAGCGCGCGGCGAACGTCAACGTCGCGATCCTCCGCCGGGACGCCGGGCGCCACCCGCACGACGCGGGCATCGCCGCCCTCGTCGGCGAGCTCTCGATCCACAGCGACGAGTTCCGCGCCCGCTGGGCCGCCCACGACGTCCGCCGCCACTACACGGGCGCCAAGGAGTTCCGGCACCCGAGCATCGGACTGCTCGAACTGGACTTCCAGGCGATGGAGCTCCAGGACACGCCCGGCCACTCGCTCACCGTCTACACGGCCCGACCGGGCTCGCCCTCCGACGAGGGTCTGCGACTGCTGGCCTCGTGGGCCGCCACCGAGGGCCTCCTCGAGCGCGCCCGCGCGGCCGACAGCTCGACCTGACCCGCGCCTCCCCCGTCATCCGAACCGCCGGGCACGCCCCGGAGGCGCGTCTCTGCGCCCGAAAGGACCTCACGATGGACACCGCGCCCGTCCCCACCCGCTCCCCCCGCGCCTCCTCCCCCGGCGGAGCCCCGGAGCGCCTGCCGGTCGTCTCGCTCGTCGTCCTGGCGACGATGGGTTTCATCCTCGTCGCCATGGAGACGATGCCGGCGGGGCTGCTGCCCGTCATCGCGAACGGCCTCGACACGAGCGAAGGGGCCGTCGGTCTGCTCATCAGCGCCTACGCCCTCGGGACCGTGCTGGCGACCGTTCCGGCCATCACGCTGACCCGTGGGATGCGACGCAAGCCGCTCCTCCTGATCGCGATCACCGGGCTGGTCGTGGCGAACACCGTGACGGCGCTCTCGCCGGTGATCGCGCTCGCCCTGGTGTCGCGGTTCGTCGCCGGCGCCTTCTCGGGCGTGATCTGGGGCATGCTCGCCGCCTACGGCCGCCGCATCAGCCCGCCGAGCCGCGCCGGTCTCTCGCTCGCCGTCGTCTCGGCCGGGGCACCCGTCGGCTTCGCGTTCGGCACGCCGCTCGGCTCGTGGCTCGGCACGACCCTCGACTGGCGCTGGTCGTTCGTCGGGTTGACGCTGCTCGGCGTCGTCGTGCTCTGCCTCGTGGCGATGATCGTGCCCGACGCCGCGCCTGCGCCCGAGGGGGCTCGCCTGTCGCTCGGGCGCGTGTTCCGCATCCCCGGCATCGCGGTGATCCTCGCGGTGATCGCCGCCTGGATGCTGGCGCACAACACGATCTACACCTACGTCTCGCCCTATCTGAGGGCCGGGGGCTCCGGGCTCGGCGTCGATCTCACCCTGCTGATCTACGGAGTGGCGTCGATCGGCGGGATCGTCATCACGGGGGCACTGCTCGACCGGCACCCGCGACCCCTGCTGCACGGCAGCGTCGCGCTCTTCGTGGTCGCCGGCGTGATCCTGCTCGTGGGTCACGAGTCGGTGGCGGCCGTCGTGGTCGCCTCCGTGCTCTGGGGTGTCACGTTCGGCGGCGCGTCGGCTCAGCTGCAGGCGGCTCTGACGACCGTCGGCGGAGACAACGCCGACGTCGCCAACGCGTTCCTGCCAGTGGCCTTCAACGTGGCGATCTTCTTCGCGGGGATCGTCGGCGCCGCCCTGCTGACCGTTGCCGACGGCCTCGTGCTGCCGGTGGTGATGATCGGCTTCGGGGTGGTGGCGTTCGCGCTCACCGTCCTCGGTCGCCGCACCGCGTTCCCTGCGACGCTCTGACCGCGCCTCCTGCAGGCCGTCGCCTCGGGGGGCCCTGTCAGGGCCACCCACGGTCGGCGCGAGAGCGTAACGTCGGAGACGGAGAGCCCGTCGTCGAGCACCGTGTTCCGACCCGCTCCTCATCCCCCGCGAACCGAACCCACCACCCCAGGAGAACCATGCGCACCGTCAACGCCTACGCGGCACCGTCCGCCACCGAGCCCCTCGTCAAGACGACCATCGAGCGCCGCGACGTCGGCCCGAAGGACGTCATGATCGACATCGCCTACGCCGGCATCTGCCACAGCGACATCCACACCGTCCGCGGCGAGTGGGGCGAGATCCAGTACCCGCAGGTCGTCGGCCACGAGATCGTCGGCACCGTCTCGGAGGTCGGCTCCGAGGTCACGAAGCACGAGGTCGGCGACCGGGTCGGCGTCGGCTGCATGGTGAACTCGTGCGGCGAGTGCGAGTACTGCCAGCGCGGCGACGAGCAGTACTGCGCGAAGGGCAACACCGGCACCTACGGCGCGGTCGACCCCGCCGACGGCACCATCACCCAGGGCGGCTACTCGCAGGCCGTCGTCGTCACCGAGGACTTCGTGCTTCGCGTTCCCGAGTCGCTCGACTACGACAAGGTCGCGCCGCTGCTCTGCGCCGGCATCACCCTGTACTCGCCCCTGCACCACTGGGGCGTGACCGAGGGCACCAAGGTCGCCATCGTCGGCATGGGCGGGCTGGGCCACATGGGCGTCAAGATCGCCGCCGCGCTCGGCGCCGAGGTCACCGTGCTGTCGCAGACCACCTCGAAGAAGGACGACTCGCTGCGCTTCGGCGCGAAGGCGCACTACGCGACCAGCGACGAGCAGACCTTCACCGACCTGGCGAACTCGTTCGACATCATCATCAACACCGTCTCGGCCAAGGTCGACATGGGCGCGTACCTCGGCCTGCTGGCCGTCGACGGCACGCTCATCAACGTCGGTGCTCCGTCCGAGCCGCTCGAGGTGCCCGCGTTCGCGCTGATCCCCGCACGTCGCAGCTGGGCCGGCTCCGCCATCGGCGGCATCCGCGAGACGCAGGAGATGCTCGACTTCTGCGCCGAGCACGGCATCGTCCCCGAGACCGAGCTGATCGGCGCCGACGGCATCAACGACGCCTACGAGCGCGTGCTGAAGTCGGACGTCCGCTACCGCTTCGTCATCGACGCGGCCACCTTCGCCTGACCCGTCGCCCGGTCCGGTGCTCCGGAGGCGCCCCTGCTCGTCCGAGCGGGGGCGCCTCCGGCGTTCCCCGGCAGGAGGCGCGGGCAGGGTGGGCGGGTCAGCCCTGGCGCGCCTTCCAGCGCGGGTCCTTCTTGTTGATGACGAAGACGCGGCCGCGGCGGCGGACCACCTGCGACCCGGGGATGGCCTTGAGCGCCTTGAGCGAGTTGCGGACCTTCATGCTGCCTCCAGGAGTCGGTGGGGAGTTGTTAGTGAGAACGGTTATCACTTAGCTTAGGGGCATGACCGACCCGACCCGCGCCTCCTCGTCCCTCCGACACCGGGGTGTCACCATCGTCGCCGGGCAGGGCGCCGGCCCCGTCGATCGCGCCGCCGACATCGTGGCGGGTCCGGCCAGCCTCCGCGTCGCGGTCGGACCCGACACCCACGAGGCCGCGGATTCCGTGCATCGACTGGTGCTCGACCGGGCTCGCGCTGGCGACCGCATCGACGTCGTCGCCACGCTCGAGCCCGGCACCCCGGTGCGACCGACGGCCCTGTTGCTCGGCGCGCTGCTCGACTCCGACCTCGGCCGCCCCAGCGGCGAGTCGCTGCTGCAGCACGTGGTCGCCGTGGTCAGCGCCGTCGACCTCGCCGAACTCGTGCTGGGCGGCGTCGACGACCGGTTCCTCGCCGCCGAGCACGTGATCGACCTCGTCGAGCACGCCACCGTCGTCGCCGTCGCCGACACGTCCGCCGTGCCCGCCGCGGATCTCCGGGTGCTCGAGCGCCTCCTCGCCCGCCTCGCACCCGAGACGCTCGTCGCGTCGACCGCGGCGCTGACGCACGCGTCGCTCTCCGGCCGAGGAGGCGCGGCTCGCCTGGGCGGCGCCGCGGGCTGGATGCAGGCCCTCTCGGATCACACCCCCGACCACCACCACGACGGCGCCATCACCACGTTCGTCTACCGCGACGAGCGCCCGTTCCACCCGGGGCGCCTCGGTCTCGCGCTCGAGCGGACCTTCGCCCCCGGCACCGTCGGCACGGTGCTGCGATCGCGCGGATTCACGCAGTTCGCCACCCGCAGCGACCGCGTCGGGTCGTGGTCGAGCGTCGGGCAGATGCTGAGCCTCGACCCGACCTCGGCGCCGTCCTGGCACCCCGACTCGCCGCACGGCCAGCAGATCGCGTTCTTCGGTCTCGACCTCGACGTGGTGACCATCCGTCGCGATCTCGACACGTGCCTCCTCACCGACGACGAGCTGCTCGGCGACCCCGCCGGGTGGCGCGACTTCGCCGACCCCTTCCCCGTCTGGTCCGAGGAGGGGCACCGGCACTGACGCCGCGGCCGCGCCCCGCACCGCAGCCGAGGAGGCGCCCCTCCGGTCGGCCACGCCCGTCACGACGGTCACGGGACCGGCGTCGTGACTAGGGTCGTTCGCAGGGGCGCCGACATCGGGCACGCACCGATCGCCCGATCACATCCCTCGACGGAGACGCAGACCGTGACCGACAATCCCGCTGACATCGCCCGCCTGTTCGTGGATCTCGTGGCGTCGCTCAGCGCGGAGGGCGGCCTCGTGGACGCCATGGACGTCATCGTCCGGGGGACGACCGAGCACACGCGGGCCGTCGAGGCGGCGGTGATCCTCGCCGCGGATCACGACACGTTCCGCCCCATCGCCTCGACGCGGGAGCGCACCCTCGACGTCGAGGAGGCGCAGATCGGCGCCAGCGGCGGGCCCTGCATCGACAGCATCCGAGACCTCCGGAGCATCGAGGTGCCCGATCTCCGCGAGGCGACCGAGCTCTGGCCGGAGTTCGTCGCCACCGCCGTGGACTCCGGTCTCGGGGCCGCCCTCGCCATGCCCCTGATCGTCGACGGCCGGGCGATCGGCGGACTCAACGTGTTCCTGCGGACCCCCGGCCGCCTCGACGACGACGAGAGGAGCTTCATCGAGGCCATGGCGCAGGTCCTGGCCATCAGCCTGCAGGAGCGCAACGCACTGCGTCGGCAGGAGGCCCTGACGACACAGCTTCAGGGCGCCCTCGACAGCCGGATCGTCATCGAGCAGGCGAAGGGCGCCCTCGCCCAGCGGCACAGCACCAGCGTCGGCCAGGCGTTCATGCTGCTCCGCGACGACGCCCGGACGAACAACCGCACTCTGCAGGAGACCGCGCAGCTCGTCGTCCGCCGCGAGATCCTGCTCTGATCCTGCCCCAGGCGACAGCGGGCCGCGGCACCCCCGGGGTGCGTCGGCCCGTCCGAGCCGGCTCCGGCACGGGTCGTCAGCCCGGCAGGCGTCCGGCAAGCAGGGCGTACAGCCCGGGCACGATCGAGGCGATCATGAGCACGGTGCCGAGTCCGTCGTCGTCCGCCCTCAGCACGGCACCGGCGATCAGCAAGCCGCCGAAGAGCACGGCGGCCAGCACGCGCCTCGCCGTCCGCTCGATCCGGCTCAGCTGACGTTCGATGCGCGGGCTGCCGACCTCGAGGGTGCCGTCCTCCAGCCGCGTGACGAGGTGGTCGAGCCGACCGGGCAGCCGCACCGTGACCTGGGCCGCGTCGAGCGCCCGACGCGCGACGTCCTGCACCGCGTTGCCCCTCTCGTCGCGCACGAGTCTCGCGGCGTAGGGCTCGACCGAGTCCCAGAGGTTGAAGGCCGGGTTTAGGGCGCTGGACACCCCGGAGGTGAGGGTCACCGACCGCAGGACGAGCAGGAAGTCGTCGGGCAGCTGGAACGGCAGCGACCTGATCAGCTCGCCGAACTGGCCGGCGAACTCGCGGTACTCGCGCGGGTCGACCTCTCGCAGCTCGGCGAAGCCCATGCCGCCGAACCGGGCGAAGGTCGCCGACACGGCCCGCTCGAGCTCGCGGGTGTCCGCACTCGGCAGCAGCACCCCGAGGTCGCGCATGGCGTTCACCATGCCGCTGCCGTCGCGCGAGGCGGCGGCGATCAGCAGCTGGCGGAGGCCGTTCCGGGTGCCCGTCGGCACCTCGCCCATCATGCCGAAGTCGATGAAGGTGAGCCGCCAGGGCCGTTCGCCGTCGGCCGCCTCGATCGGGGTGACGAAGATGTTGCCCGGGTGCGGATCGGCGTGGAAGAAGCCGTTCGAGAAGAGCTGGTCGAACATGACGGCCGCGAAGACGGGGGCGACCTCGTCGGGGTCGATGCCGGCGGCGCGGAGGCCCTCGATGTCGGTGATCTTGACGGCCGAGACGTCCTCGAGCACGAGGATCCGTCGGGTGCTGCGCTCCCAGACGACGTCGGGCACGCCGACCCGGTCGTCATCGGCGAAGTCCGCGGCGAACCGCGCCGAGTTGGCCGCCTCGTTGAGGTAGTCGATCTCCTCCAGGCTGGTGCGGGCGAACTCCTCGACGAGCGCGGGGGCGTCGACCCGGTCGGAGACGAGGCGCACGTGACTGAGCCAGCCGCCGACCCTCCGGAGCGCGGCCAGGTCGACGTCGACGATCCGGTCGATGCCCGGACGCTGCACCTTGAGCACGACGTCGACGAGGCCGGTGTCGGCCGAGTCGACGGGTCCGAGCGTGGCGCGATGCGCCTGACCGAGCGACGCGGCCGCGATCGGCTCGGCCGAGACGGACGCGAAGACGCGATCGAGCGGCATCCCCAGCTCGGCCTCGGCGAGCGCCTTGATCTCGGCGAAGGGCACGGGCGTGACCTCGTCCTGCAGACCCTCCAGCTCTTTCGTGATCTCGGGCGGCAGGACGTCGAGGCGCGACGACAGGTACTGCCCCACCTTGATCATCAGACCGCCGAGGTCGAGGGCGAGCACGTGGAAGCCCCGGGCGAAGCGCTGCATCCGACGCGGGCGCGTCCGGTCGGCGATCCAGCGCAGACCGAGGCGGGGCAGCACGAGCTCGAACCACCAGCTCACCGCCAGGTGGCGTGACGCGAACCGCAGGATTCGGCGGTAACGGGCGCGACCGGCACGGTCGTGCACCGGATGATCGGCCTCGTCGGGACGGGGCGACGCCACCCGCGTCAGTCTCGGGCGAGGATCGAGTAGATGCGACGGCGGGCCTCGTCGAGGACCGCCACCGCCTCGTCGACCTGAGCGGAGGTGCCGGTGCGACCGACCTGGGCGGTGGCACGGGCCAGTTCGACCCCGGCCCGGGGCAGCGCGGTGCGTCGGTCGCCCGTCGATCGCTGGGGAGCCCACGGGTCGGAGGCGTCCGCTCCGTCGACGCCGGCGGCGGCCCGCCCGGAGTCGGTCAGCGAGTAGACCTTGCGACCGTCGGTCTCCTCCGCGACGATCAGGCCCTCGTCGGCGAGGAGCTGCAGGGTCGGGTAGACCGAGCCGGCGCTGGGCTTCCAGTCGCCGCCGCTGCGCTCGTCGATCTCGTGGATGACCTGGTAGCCGTGCATCGGCCGCTCGGCGAGGAGGGCGAGGATGGCGGCGCGGACCTCGCCGCGGGGGGCGCGGGCGCCGTCACGGCGATCGAAGGTCGAGCGCAGCTGATCCATCGCCTGCCACATCCCGTCGAGGTCGACGCTGAACGAGCCGGGTGTACGCGAGGTGCTCATGATGATCTCCTGTCGAGGGTCGAGCGATACCCGAACGATATACCCGGGCTCCGAGACGGAGCAGAGCCGACGCCCAGGCTCCCGTTCCGCCCCTATAGGCCACGATCGCGGGGGCCGCAATCCCGTTCAAGAAAATCAAGCTCAGTCATAATCTCGAGGCACGCCCCCGGATGGGGGCCCGAGATCACCGCAGCAGCTCGCCCGCCGCCGACCGAGGGACCGCATCATGACCATCACCGCCAGCGCCATCCGCCCCGTCTCGTCTCTCGCCGACGGCGACATCCGTTTCGACGAGCTCGCCCGCGATCAGTGGCGGGTCGTCGACGCGCGACTCCCCCACGACGACGCCACCGCGGTGCTCGGCTTCGTCTGCGTGGTCGCCGGCCTGCTCGAGGTCACCACGCTCGCCCGCCCGCTCGAGATCGAGTTCTGCGCCGATGAGCGCGCCGCCCGCGCGGTGTTCCTCGACGCGCTCGAGAAGGCGCAGATCCCCTCGGCCCTGCGGGCCGTCTGACGTCACGACACCCGGCCCCTGCCCGTCGCCGGGCCGGATGTCAAGCGCCCTCCGGCGGCGGACCGCGGCTCCCCGTCGCTGGCACCATGACCCGCATGATCCTCCGTGCATTAACAGACGATTCGCTCTCGCTGATGACCCGCGGCTACGGCTTCGGTTCGCGGATCTGGGATCGGGTCGCACCCGACGCCCGGGCGGCGCCCCTCGGCCTGCTGGGCGATGACGCCCTCCTCGTGAGAGGAGCGGAGGCCGTCGAGCTCTTCTCCGACGGCGACGTCATCGCCCGCCACGGCGCGATGCCGGGGATCGTGCAGGGCACGTTGTTCGGCAAGGGCTCGGTGCACAGCCTCGACGGTGACGATCACCGTCATCGCAAGGCCACCTTCGTCGACGTCGCCTACGACGACGCGCAGGTCGCCCGCCTCACGCCCCTGTTCGCGCGGGAATGGCGCGCCGAGCTCGACGAGTGGCTCGCCGGCGGCGAGCGTTCGGCCTACGACGCGGCGGTCGGCGCCTTCGGTCGCGCGGGCATGCGCTGGGCCGGCCTGCCGGGCACCGCGGCCGCCAAGACCCGATGGTCGGCACGACTGGCGCAGATCGTCGACGGCTTCGGGGTGCCCTACTCGCCCGAGTACCTGCTCGCGGCCCTCCACCGGCGCTGGTCGGATCGTCACGCCGAGCGCCTGATCGAGTCGACCCGGGCCGGGCGCCTCACCCCCGACGCGGGCACGGCCCTGTTCGAGTGGACCTGGCATCGCGACCGCGAGGGCCGTCTGCTGCCGGCCCGGCTCGCGGGCATCGAGCTGCAGAACAGCATCCGCCCCCTGATCGCCGTCTCCCGCTTCGTCGCGTTCGCCGCGAAGGAGCTGCACGACCGCCCCGAATGGAGGAGGCGCATCGCCGCCGAGACCGCGGAGCGCGGCTCGCTCGTCGACGGCCCGCTCGCGGTCGCCTTCGCGCAGGAGATCCGACGCACGGCCCCGTTCGTGCCGATGCTGCCGGGGCTCACCCGACGCGACGTCGAATTCGACGGACTCACCGTGCCCGAGGGAGGGCGCCTCGTGCTCGACATCCTCGGCACGGACACCGACCGCGCCTCGTGGGAGCGCGCCGACGAGTTCGACCCCGAGCGCTTCGTCGGAGTCGACGACTACGAGGCCATCGCCGCGTTCATCCCGCACGGCGGTGCCGGGGTCGCCACCGGCCACCGCTGCCCCGGCGAGAAGCTCGCCATCGCGGGGCTGGCCGCCGCCGTGGCGACCCTGAGCGACCCGAGGGTCACCGTGCTCGACACGGGACTCGAGGTGAACCGGCGTCGCCTGCCGACGAAGCCCGCCTCCGGCGGGCGGGTGCGCGCGACCGGCGACGCTCCTCGCTGCCCGGTGCACCTCCCGCGGGGCCACTCCCCGCGCCGCTGAGGGAGAGCGGGCGCGATGTCAACCCCGTGCCCGCGGGCCGCGGCCAGGGCAGGATGGAGTCACTTCCTGATCGAGTCTTCACGGGCACCGCGACGGCCCTCAGGCCGGGCGCGGCAGGGAGTTCGGTGCGGCGCGGCTCGCCGCCGGGTCGCGGCCTCGGGCGTGGGGTCGCGGCCCGCCCCCGCACGCGTCACCCGTTCCGGCCCCGTCCGGGCCGGAAACCATCACCAGCTCTGCACATCCCTGCGGATTCGACCAGGCCCCTCCGTCTCCAGACCTCGGACGCGACGCCCCGAACGACCCACCGCGACCAGACGAACGAGGTCTCATGTCTCTCACCACCCTGCACACCGGCCAGCACAGCGTGGCCCTGGCCCCCACCAGCGATCTCCCCGAGATCAAGCGCCGGATCCTCGCGGCCTCCGAGGGCGAGACGGCCTTCGTCGAACTCGAGACGGCGACCGGCAGCCGGGTGTCCCTCCTCGTCACACCGCTCACCGAGGTCTGGCTCGAGGTCGTCGAGAACCTCGCGCAGGGGTTCGACGAGCCCGATGTCGCCTACCCCGACTTCGACGACCTCGACTGGTCGTTCGGAGGACCACCGAGCTGACCGACCCCCTCGACGCCGACCCCCTCCACGTCGCGGACGCCAGGGCGACGCGACCCGATAGGTTTGGTCTCGACGTGAGGGGGTGGGATGTCCAAGCTCGACGAGGCGGTCCGAGCGATCGCCCTTGCCCCGAACGCCGACGCTCTGTCCCGACCGTTCCTCGACCTCTTCCCCGTGACGGGCGTCTCGGTCGCGACGGTGGGCTCCGTGCTCGGCAACGAGACCCTCACGGCGACCGACGGCACCGCCGAACGGCTCGACGAGCTGCAGTTCGACCTCGGCGAGGGCCCCTGCTGGGACTCGATGCGCTCGGGCTCGCCCGTCATCCTCGCTGACGCCCGCGCGTCGACGCCGGCGGTCTGGCCCCTGTTCGGCGCGGCCCTCCAGAGCCTCGACGTACGGGCGATGTTCGTCTTCCCGGTCCGGGTGGGTCCTCTCGAGCTCGGCGCCATCGACATGTACTCCGACCGGGCGGAGTCACTGCCTGACGAGGCGGTCGACGATGCCCGCCTGCTGGCGCGGGCCGTCAGCCGCGCCGTGCTCAAGAACGGCATCGAGCGACAGGCGCACGATGCCGGAGTCGAGCCCGACCCCGTCGGGTCCCACTCGCGCCGCATCGTGCACCAGGCGACCGGCCGGGTCATCGTCCAGGCCGACGTCTCCGTCGACGACGCGTACCTGCTCATCCAAGGTCACGCGTACTCGACCGGCGCCCGAGTGACGGACGTCGCCGCAGAGATCCTCGACGGACGCCTCTCGTTCTCGGCCACAGAATTCGGAATCGAGGAACACCGCAATGACTAGCTCCGAACGGGAGACCCATCTGGTCGACCTCTTCACCACATTGGCCGACACGCTCGTCGCCGAGTACGACGTCGTCGATCTCCTCCAGACCGTCGTCGAGACGAGCGTCGCGCTCTTCGACGTCGCCGCGACCGGCATCCTCCTCGCCGACGACGACGGCGCCCTCGACATCGTCGCGTCGTCGAGCGAATCGCTCGATCTCGTCGAGGTGCTCGAGGTGGGCGCGCAAGCGGGCCCCTGCCTCGACTGCTACACGAGCGGCAAGCCGGTCATGGTCGCCGACCTCGTCGACGGTCCGCCCCGGTGGCACAGCTACGAATCGATCGCCACGCGACGCGGCTTCCGGTCGTCGTTCGCCATCCCCCTGCGCCTCCGCTCCGAGACGGTCGGCACGCTCACCCTGCTGCGCGACCGGCCGAGCGAGCTGGCTCCGCGCGACCTCCGCGCCGCTCAGGCCCTGGCCGACGTCGCTACGGTGGGCATCCTCCACGAGCGGACAGCCCGCCAGAGCGCTCTCGTCCAGCAGCAGCTGCAGAAGGCGCTGGGCAGTCGCGTCGTCATCGAGCAGGCCAAGGGGGTGCTCTCCGAGTCGCTGTCCGTCAGCACGGACGACGCCTTCGAATCCCTCCGCTCGTACGCCCGCCGTCACAATCTGAAGCTCGCCGACGTGGCCCGCGACGTGGTCTCCCGACGCATCGCGCTCTGATCCGGCCGTCGGTCGGGTGCGCGCCAGGCCGGCGTCCGCCCTCGACCCGTACGGTGTGAGAGGTGAACAGCTCGAAGCACACCATCTGGTGGCACGTCTATCCGCTCGGCTTCGTCGGGGCCGACACGACCGGGGCGGACCGCTCGCCGGCACCGCGCCTCCTCGATCTGGTCCCCTGGCTCGACCATCTGCTGGCGCTCGGCGCCAACGGCCTCGCCCTCGGGCCGGTGTTCGCCTCGTCGACGCACGGTTACGACACGATCGACTGGTTCGCCGTCGACCCGCGCCTCGGCACCGAGGCCGACCTCGTGACGCTCATCGACGCGGCGCACGCGAAGGGCGTCCAGATCATGCTCGACGGGGTCTTCAACCACGTCGGCCCCGAGTTCCCCGACCTGCTCGAGGCGCGACGCGACCCGTCGTCGCCGGCCGCCGCGCTGTTCCGTCGCGACGACGACGGCGGCCTCGCGACCTTCGAGGGCCACGGCGGCCTCATCGCGCTCGACCACGACTCGCCCGAGGTCGCCCGCCGCGTGACCGACGTGCTCACGTACTGGTGCGATCGCGGGGCGGACGCCTGGCGACTCGACGCCGCGTACTCGGTCCCCTCGGCGTTCTGGGCGACCGTGCTGCCGCCGCTGCGCGAACGCCACCCCGACGTGTACGTCGTCGGCGAGGTGCTGCACGGCGACTACGTCGCGGCCGTCGCCGACGGAGCACTCGACAGCGTCACCCAGTACGAGCTGTGGCAGGGGGTCTGGCATGCGCTGAACGACGTCAACCTGCACGAGCTCGAGTGGGCGCTGCAGCGCCACGACGGGTTCCTCGAGCACTTCGTGCCGCTCACGTTCGTCGGCAATCACGACGTGACCCGCATCGCCAGCCAGATCGACGACGACCGTCACCACGATCATGCGGTGGCGCTGCTGCTGACGCTCGGCGGCACGCCCACGATCTACTACGGCGACGAACTGGGGCTCCGGGCCCTGAAGGAGGAGCGGGTCGGCGGCGACGACGCCGTGCGCCCGCCGTTCCCCTCGGCGCCCGTCGACGAGCCGGGGCTCGGGGTGGACGGCGCCGTCCCCGAGGTCCTCGCGCTGCACCAGGAGCTCATCGGCGTGAGACGCCGTCACCCCTGGCTGCACACGGCGCGCAGTCGCACGATCGCGGTCTCGAACGAGACGCTCGTGCTCGAGATCACCGGGGACGGGCCGGACGAGGCGCTCGTCGTTGCGCTGAATCTGGGTGACGACGAGCTGCGCGTGCCCGAGCCGGCGCCGGGCGAGTGGCTCGCCGGGCGCGACGCGGGGCTCGACGGCGACGTGCTCTCGGTCGGGCCGCACGGCTGGGCCGTGGTCGCACGCCGCTGAGGCGCGTCCGGCCGCACCGCGTCCGGCCGCACCGCGAGCGGCGGGGCCGGCCGCACCGGCCCGCCTCAGAGCCCGAAGCCGCCGTCGGACGTCAGCACCTGGCCGACCACCCAGCTGCCGGCCGAGGTGACGAGCCAGCCGATCAGCTCGGCCGGGTCCTCCGGTCGTCCGACTCGGCCGAACGGCGTGCTCGCGAGCTGCTCGGCGAGGTCGTCGAGCGACCGGTCGGTCGTCTCCGGGTCCAGGTAGCCGGTATTCACGGGCCCCGGGTCGATCGTGTTCAGCACGATGCCGAGCTCGAGCAGCTCGGCGGCCACGGTGGGGGTGACCCCGGCGAGCGCCGCCTTGCTCGCGGCGTAGGCGACCTCGCCGCGCATCGCGCCGTGGATCTGCCCGGACGTCATCCAGATGACGTGACCCCGCGCCTCCTCGTAGGGGCCCGTCCCGACGATGCGGTCGCCGGGGCGGCGCGGGGTCTCGACCCGGGGTGCCCGCAGACGGGCGAACGCGGTGGTGAGCAGCAGCGTCGAGCGCGTGTCGACCTCCCAGAACGCGGTGAGGCGCTCGGGGGTCATGTCGAGGATGCTGCCGTCGTCGCCGCTCTTGGCGTGGTTGCAGACGAGCACGTCGAGCGACCCGGTCAGCTCGGTGGCGACGCTCATCACGCGGCCGATGCTCTCCGGGTCGGCGAGGTCGGCGGCGACGTCGGCGAACGAGGCCCCGGGGGTCAGGTGCGCGCGGATCCCGTCGCGGACCGCGTCGAGGTCGTCGCCGCCCCAGGGCAGCTCGAGGTCGTGCGGGCGGTGGTGCTGCACGACGACGCTCGCACCGAGCGCGGCGAGCTTAGTGGCGACGGCGAACCCGATGCCGCGGCGTCGTGAGACGCCGGTGACGAGGGCGGTCTTGCCGTGGAGGGGCAGGGCTGCGGACATGCTGAACCGATCGATCGAGCGCCGAGGAGGCGCGGGGCGGGTACTCGACGGAGGCTCAGCAGCACTGCATGGCCCACACCCTAGCGACCCGTCGGCTCGTCGACCACCTCCGCCGCCGCGGCGGGGCGGGGCCTCAGCAGCTTGAGGCCGACGACGCTGGCGACGATGCCGGCGAGGAACAGCACCCGCAGGGCCGTGACCGCCTCGCCGCCCGTCAGCATGCTGTACGTGACGGTGAACGCCGCGCCGAGTCCGGCCCAGATCGCGTAGGCGGTGCTGATCGGGATGTGGCGGGTGACGTAGGCGAGGGTGAGCATCGAGGCGGCGAGCGCGACGAAGAACACGATCGACGGCGTGAGGACGCTGAGCCCGTCGCTCCGGCCGAGGGCGGTCGCCCAGACGGCCTCGAGCACGGCGCTGACGACGAGCACGATCCACGGCATCAGCTGACCACCTTGAGGCCGATGACGCAGCCGATCAGCAGGGCCAGCAGGATGCCGCGGCCGATCGTGAGGACCTCCTGCTTGCGGACGACGCCGATGACGACCGTCAGCACCGCGCCGATGCCGACCCAGACGGCGTAGGCCGTCCCGACGGGGATGTCGTTCATGGCGAGGGCGAGGCCCACCATGCTCAGGGCGAGCGCGACGACGAACAGCGCCGTCGGCCCCCGCCTCGTGAAGTTCTTCGACGCCCCGAGGGCCGACGCCCAGACGGACTCGAGCACCCCCGAGACGATCAGCAGTGCCCAGGCCATGTGCCGCTCCGTTCGCAAGTGGATAGTCGCACGACCGTACGACCACGAGGCCCATTCTTAGCACGGATCTCGTACGGATGTGCCAAAATGCGGGGATGCCCCGGACGATGGATGTCGACGAACGACGACGAGTGGTGTCGGAGGCGGCCTGGCGGGTGCTCGTCCGCGACGGCCCGGCCGAGATGTCGGTGCGCCGGGTGGCGGCCGAGGCCGGCCTGCCCCCGTCGTCGCTGCGGTACACGTTCCCCACCCAGGCGAGCGTCCGGAGCGCGGCCGTGCACCTCCTGGTCGAACGCGTCCGGCAGCGGGTCGTGCGAGCGGCGGGCGCCGCGCGGGGCGTCGACAGCGCCCGCGCGATCCTGCTCGAGCTGCTGCCGCTGGACGCCGAGCGACGGGACGAGATGGAGGTCACCGTCTCGCTGATGGCCCTCGCCACGGCCGAACCCGCCCTCCGCGAGGCGCACGAGCTGAGTCACCGCGTCGTGCGCGACGTCTGCGCCGAGGCGCTCGCCCATCTCGGCGCCTCGCCGAGCGACGTCGACCTCGATCTGACGCACGCGGTCGTCGACGGCCTGGCGCTGCATCTGCTCGCCTACGATCTCGGGCAGGACGCGTCGTGGGCGATCGCGGCGCTCGACCGGCACCTCGGATCGCTGCGGACGTGAGCCTCGGAGGCGCGGTGCGGCGGTCCCGGCGAGCGCGCCCTCCCCGCCGGCCCCTCATCGACGGCCTGTACTGTCTGCGGAGGCCGACTCACGGGTCGCCGCCCGACAGACGACCCGACGACTCCTGCGAGACTGGGACGACATGACCGATCTCCTCACGAGGGACCGCCCGCGGGTGGCCCGACGCGCGCAGCGCACCGGCCTGCTCGTCGCCGCCGGGGTGCTGGCGCTCGTCTTCGTCGTCCGCGCCCTGACCGGCGACATCGCCCTCGTCGACCTGCCGAACGTCGGCCAGGACCTCGTCACCCTGACCACCAGCGTGCTCATCGAGTCGCTCGGATTCGTCATCCTCGGCCTGCTCATCTCGGTGCTCGTGCAGGTGTGGATCCCCGACCGGTGGATCGTGAAGGTCCTCCCCCGCAACGCGACCGCGCGGCGGATGGTCATCTCGGTCCTCGGGGTGCTGCTCCCGGTCTGCGAGTGCGGCAACGTGCCGCTCTCACGCGGGCTCATCGCCAAGGGGTTCTCGGTGCCCGAAGCGATGACGTTCCTCGTCGCCGCGCCGATCGTCAACCCCGTCACGATCCTCACGACCTTCCAGGTCTTCGGCTTCGACGACGGCATCCTCGTCTCGCGCGTCGTCGGCGGCTTCGTGATCGCGAACCTGATCGGATGGCTGTTCAGCCGGCACCCCGCACCGCAGAGGCTGCTCACCGAGTCGTTCGCCGCCGACTGCGCCGTCCCCGCGAGCGACGCCCACGACCACGACCACGACCACGGTTCGCGGTGGCAGGAGAGCCGCGACGTGATGGCCCGCGAGTCGGCTGCGGTCATGCCCGCGCTGGTGCTCGGGGCGTTCATCGCCGGCCTGGTGCAGGTCGCCGTCCCCCGCAGCGTCCTCGTGACCCTCGGCAGCAACCCCGTCTGGTCGGTCCTCGCCCTGATGGCCCTCGCGTTCGTCATCTCGATCTGCTCGAACATCGACGCGTTCTTCATCCTCCCGTTCGCCTCGACGTTCCTGCCCGGCGGCATCGTCGCCTTCCTGCTCTTCGGTCCCATCGTCGACATCAAGATGCTCGCCATGATGAAGACCACCTTCACGACCACGACGCTCGTCCAGCTCACGACGGTCGTCGCCCTCACGTGCGCCGCGATCGGATTGATGGTGAACTTCTATGCCTGACCTCAAGCGCTACCAGGGCCTCGCCCTCATCGGCGTCATGTCCGCCTCGACCCTGTGGCTGGCCGCCACCGATCAGCTCGAGCTGTACGTCGCCCCCAAGCACGCCGTCTTCGCCGTCATCATGTCGGCGCTCGGACTCGCCGGCGTGCTCTTCAGCGCCATGCGCGTGACGGTGCATCGTCACGGACCCGCCCCGCGCCTCCTCGGTCGGGCCCTGACGGGGGTCGGAGCCGCCGTCGCCGTCGTCGTCACCGGGGCCATGGTGCTGCTGCCGCCGGCGACGCTGACCTCGGCCACGGCCGCTCAGCGCGACGTCAACAGCACCGCCCCGCTGACGAGCAGCACGACCCTCGACGAGCAGTCGGCACCCGACGCCTCGACGGCGAACCTGTCGCTGCTCGACTGGGCTTCGCTGCTGCGGCAGACGAGCGACCCGGCGTTCTACGAGGGCAAGACGGTGCGCGCGACCGGCTTCATCACCCCCGACGCCGACGACCCCGACAACGTCTTCTACGTCTCGCGCTTCTACATCAGCCACTGCGCCATCGACGCCCAGGCCGTCGGGATCCCGGTGCACCTGCCCGACTGGACCAGCACCTACGAGCCCGACCAGTGGGTCGACCTCGAGGGCCGGTTCACGACGAACACCAGCGCGGCCAGCGACCAGCCGACGGCCGTGACCGCCGACTCGATCGAAGCCGTCGCGGAGCCGGACGACCCGTACATCTACCAGTAGGGCCGGCCGAGGCCTCAGGAGACGGGCGGCAGCCCCGCCCGGGGCCACCCCGGCCGAGCCCGCAGACGGAGAAAGGCCCCGCCGACGAGGGCGGGGCCTTTCAGAATGTGCGCCTGGAGGGACTCGAACCCCCAACCTTCTGATCCGTAGTCAGATGCTCTATCCGTTGAGCTACAGGCGCATTTCTCCGGCCGATTGGCCAGAGGAAACACTACACGAGGCAGGGCCTCCCCGCCAATCGGGACGGAGGCGCGGGTTACGGAGCGCGCGGACCCTCGGCGTCGTCGTGCCGCTCGCCGAGCAGTTCGTCGATGTCGTCGGCGTCGGCGGTGCCCGTCCGGTCGCGCATGTCGCCGGTCGCGTCGCGGCCGGTGACCTCCTCGCCGTCGGCCTTCTCCGCCGCGTCGGGCGACGTGCCGCCGTCGGGCGCCCCGCCGTTCTCCGACACCTCGACGGGCTTCTGGTCGTCGCGGTCTCCGAACGTGGAGTCCTCGTCGGTGACCCCGCCCTGCTGCGGCTCGTTGCTGTTCGTCGTGCTCATGGATCCTCCTCGATCGGGTGGTGACCAGTCTTCACCCGGCCGGCCCGCGCCTCCCAGGCTGATCGCAGCGAGCACCGTCGAACCTGGGAGTCCCTCGTCTTTCCGCGGATTCGGTGCCCGGTGGGAGCTTGCGCCCAGCAGTGGTGTTGTTTCATTATCCGGTGACCGCTTCTCCGACCCTCTCCGCGCCCACGGCCGTCCGCCGTTCGGGCGCCACGAGGTGGGTCGTCACGTCGGGCGTCTCGTTCGCCGCCCTCGTCGGCGTCTACTTCGCCGCGGTGCTCACCCCGGCCGGGCAGCAGATAGAAGACAGCATCCTCGCCTCGGTCGAGGGCGACACGCTGCTGCAGTCCGGGGTGGCCCTCGACGCGATCTCACCCACGGCCGTCCTCGCCGTCCTCGCCCTCACCGTCGGGGTCGCGCTGATCCGCCGACGCCCGGGCGCCGCGATCCAGTCGGCCGTGATCATCATCGGCGCGACGGTGACCGCGCAGGTTCTCAAGCAGGTCGTGCCCCGACCCGACCTGACCGGCGAGCTATACAGCAACAGCTTCCCGAGCGGTCACGCCACGATCGCCGTCGCCGGTCTCCTGGCCGTGATGACCGCCTTCGGCCGGCACCTGCGACCGCTCCTGTTCGTCATCGGCACCGCGTTCGCCGCGATCGTCGCCGAGCAGACCGTGGCCTACGGCTGGCACCGGTGCAGCGACGTCGTCGGCTCGTGCGCCGTCGCCCTGCTCTGGCTCGGCATCGTGCGGTTCGCCGCCACCCGCTGGTCGCGGCCCACCACGACCACCGACCAGGTGGGCGTCAAGTCGCACGCGGTGACCTCGAGCATCATCGGTCTCGCGGTGGTCGTCTGCCTGGCGACCTCGGGCGCGGTCTGGGGCATCGGCATCGGCAGCGACATGAGCCTCACCGGCACGACCGGCTACGGCGTGCTCGACGGCGCGCGCCTCGCCGCGGCCGGGGTCGTGCTCGTCACGGCGTGGATCGCCTGGAAGCTCGACCGCCGGGTCTGACCGCGGGGTGGGGTTCGCCGGGTCTGATCGCCGGGTGCGGCCGCTGCCGTCTGGAGGCGCGGGTCGCGACCGGGCAGGAGGCGCGGGTGGTCCCGGTCGCGCGGGTGCGGTCCGGGCGCTGCCGCTCGTTCGAGGGCTCAGGCCCCGCCCGTGCCGAAGAGCAGCCCCAGCGCGTACGTCACGGCGGCGGCTCCGAAGCCGATCGCGAGCTGCCGGAGGGCCCGGCGCAGCGGACTCGCGCCCGAGAGCAGCCCGACGACCGCACCCGTGCCGAGCAGCGCGATGCCGACGAGCACGGCGGCGACCACGACCGCGGTGAGGCCCTCGAGACCGAACAGGTAGGGCAGCACGGCGATGATCGCCCCGGAGGCGAAGAAGCAGAAGCTCGAGCCCGCCGCCCCGAACGCCGTGCCGAGGGACTCGTGGGCGTCGGAGGCCGGGGCCGCCGACGACGCGGCATCCCCCGGCGCCGCTCCCGCGGGCACGTCGCCCTCGGGCGCCGCAGCGTCGGCGGGCAGGGCGGGCGCACCGGTCGCCGGACCGCCGAAGGGCGCCTCGCCCCGGTCGGTCCCGCCGAGCACGGCGCGAGCGCGCGCATCGGCGTCGGCCGCCGTCATCCCCCGAGCGCGGAACACCAGCGCCAGCTCGTTGGCGTCGACGTCGAGGTCGGCGAGCACGCCGCGGGTGGCGGGGTCGGGCGTCGACGCATCGAGCAGTTCGCGCTGCGAGCGCACCGACACGTACTCGCCCGCGCCCATCGAGAGGGCCCCCGCGAGCAGCCCCGAGAGACCGGTCAGCAGCACGACGCGGTTCGGCACCCCGGTCGCGCTGATGCCGAGCACGAGGGCGAGGTTGCTGACGAGCCCGTCGTTGGCTCCGAACACCGCGGCTCGGAACGATCCGGACAGCCTGGTGCGGCCGCGTTCGGCCAGCGCGCGGACGACCTCGCCGTGGATCCGCTCGTCGGCGGCCATCGCCACGGTCGCATCGGCGTCGGTCGCGTACGGCGAGCGGGCCTCGGCGCTCTGCACGAGCGCGAGCACGAAGATCGAGCCGAAGCGGCGGGCGAGGAGACCGAGCACGCGGGTGCGGAGGTCGGTGCGCGCCGGCCGCCCCACCCGGTCTCCGAGCAGCGCGAGCCAGTGCTGGGCGTGACGAGCCTCGGCGTCGGCGAGCGCGAGCAGGATGTCCCGCTCCTCACCGGTGCGGCGGCGGGCGAGATAGCGGTAGGTCGACTCCTCGGCCCGCTCGTCGGCGAGGAACCGGCGCCACCGTCGCAGATCGGCGGGGGTGGGCGCGGCGGCCGCGGGGCCGGTCGGTGTGCTCGACATGCCCCCAGTATCGGTGCTCGCACGCACCCGGCGCAGCGCGAGGCACGGGCACGGGCACGCCGGCGCAGCGCGGAGGCACCGGCACGGGCACGCCGGCGCAACGCGGAGGCACCGGAGCGCCCGCATGCCGTCCGACGGCGGGGCTGCGGCGGGTCGCCGCCGACCCGCACGGGTACCGTCGGGCGTGTGACCTCACCCCGTTTCGTCGGCGTCGACCTCGCCTGGCGCGACTCGTCCCCCGGGCGCCCCGCGAACGAGACGGGCCTCGCCGTCCTCGATGCCGACGGCACGGTGCTCGACGCCGGCTGGGCGCGCGGCGTCGACGAGGTCGTCCGGTGGATCGACGCGTGGGCGACCCCTGGCTCGTCCATCGCGATCGACGCCCCGGTGCTCGTGCCGAACGCGACCGGCATGCGGCCGAGCGAGCGGGAGGTCGGTCGCGCCTACGGTCGCTGGCACGTCGCGGCCAACGCGAGCAGCGCCTCCTTGGCGTGGCTCGGCGGACGCACCCTCGGCGAGCGCCTCGAGACCGCCGGAATGGTCTACGACGACGGGGTCGCTGCCGTGCCGCCCGGCCGCTCGTCGTACTTCGAGTGCTACCCGTACACGACGCTGGTCGGCATGACCGAGCTCGGCTACGAGACCCGCCGGCCGCGCTACAAGAGGCCGGACACGACGCTCCCGCTCGCCGACCGCCGGGCCGCGCGGGCCGTCGTCTGCGACGATCTGATCGCCCGGCTGGCGGCTCTCGACGGGGCCGCCCCTCCGCTGCGCCTCTCGTCCCACCCGGTGTCGCGCCTCCTGATCGACGAGCCCTCGCCCCTCGTCGACCGGGCGTACAAGCACCGCGAGGACCTCCTCGACGCGCTCGTCTGCGCCTGGACGGCGGCGGTCAGGACCCTGACGCCGGAGCGCCTCCAGGTGCTCGGCGCCACGACCGAGCCCGACGAGCGAGGGAGGCGCGCGACGCTCCTCGCGCCGGCTCGCGACTCGCAGCGTCTGGCTCCCCCGCCCCGACCGCTCGTCGCCGCCGCCTCCGCACCGGGCCGCGACTCCGGCCCGTCGTCGTCCCTTCAGGAGACGAGGCCGTCCCGGTAGAGCCAGCGCCGGTCGCGGTCTCGCACGAACCGGCTCGCCTCGTGCTGCACGTGCACCTCGCCGTCCGTCGTCGACCGGGCCTCGAACTCGACGACGCCGGCGTCGTCGAAGGGGCCGCCCTTCTCGGTGCGCACGATGTCGAGCCGGAACCACCGCGTGCCGGGGTCGATGTCGAGATCGGCCGGTCGGGTCGAGGGATGCCAGGTCGCGGCCAGGTAGGCGACGTCGCGCAGCACGTAGGCGGAGTAGCGCGAACGCATCAGCCGCTCGGCGGTGGGTGCGGCGGCACCGGCGTGCAGGGGGCCGCAGCAGTCGCCGTAGACGTCTCCGCTCAGGCAGGGGCAGCGGCTCGCGTCGTCCATGTCGCCATTCTGGCCCGTCGGGCGGGTCCGGTCGACCGCGCGATCAGGCGGCCTCGCCGGAGATGTTGACCATCCAGTGGATGCCGTAGCGGTCGGTCACCATGCCGAAGCTGTCTCCCCACGGAGCCTTCTCGAGGGGGACGCCGACGGTGCCCCCGTCGGACAGCCCCGTGAAGTAGGCGGTCAGCTCGTCGGCGTCGTCGCCGGAGAGCGACAGCGAGATCGCGTTCTCGGACTCGAGCGGGATCTCGTCGGGCCGGTCGGAGGCCATGAGCAGCATGCCGCCCGCGGTCACCAGCTGCCCGTGCATGATGCGATCCCTCTCGGCCGGGCCCCCCATGCCGTACTCGCCGAAGGTGCTGACCGTGAACTCGCCCCCGAGCACGGAGCGGTAGAACTCGAGCGCCTCGCGGGCGGTGTCGCGGAAGGCCAGGTACGGGGTGAGCTGCGTGGGCACGATGTTCCTCCTCGGACGGGCGCCCGGCACGTCGTCGAGCCGGGCGGGGGCGGCGCCTGCGGCAGCCGTAGGGGCATCCTGGCACCGCAGGGTCGGCCGAGGGAAGAGGCGGCCGCCGCTCCCGTCCGGGGGCGACCCGAACTGGGCGTCGTCGGGGTCGGACGCAGGTGGCACAGTGTCACGATGAGCAGTCCGCCCGCTGACGGCTCGCACGCCGTCCACGACTTCGAGCTCGTGTTCGCGCACGTGCGAGCGGTCGTGGGCGACCGGGCCACGAGGCGCACGTCGCCGCGACTCTCGGCACGGATCACGGCCAGGGCCCTGCGCGCGGCCGGGTTCCACCACGTGACCGGCGAACCCCTCGTCGCCGCCGATCTGCGCCGCGACGGCACCCAGTTCTTCGACCGCAGCGAGACCGTGCTGATCGAGGTGCTCGCCCTGCCCCGCTGGTTCTACGGCCTCTACGTCGAGCCCAACACGCCGACGCCCGGGCAGTGGGCCGAGGTCACCGGGATGTTCGACCGGCTCGGCGGCGAACTCGACGCCCGGCTCGCCCCCGCCGACGGCTTCGCGCACTGACCTACGCTCGACCCATGCAGCCACTCGCGCCCGGCGCGCTCCGCCTCGTCCACCTCAGCGACGCCCACCTGACGGGCGACGCCACCCTGCACCAGGGGGTCGTCGACACC
The DNA here is from genome assembly GCF_001422285.1 of Frigoribacterium sp. Leaf263. Lineage (GTDB taxonomy): Bacteria > Actinomycetota > Actinomycetes > Actinomycetales > Microbacteriaceae > Frigoribacterium. The sequence goes on along the minus strand of NZ_LMMO01000001.1, from coordinate 797,708 downwards.
ACCGCCGCCCTCGACCGGGTGCTGGCCGAGGCGGCGAGGGTCGAGGGGGTGCGGCTGCTGGTGGGCTCGGGCGACCTGTCGGACGACGGGAGCACCGCCTCCTACCGTCTGCTGCGATCCCGGCTCGGCGCCTGGGCGGGCGCCCGGCGTGCGGCCGTGGCGCTCGTGCCCGGCAACCACGATCGGCGCGAGGGCTTCGCCGAGGTGTTCGGCGGTGACCCCGAAGGACCCCTCGACCGCCTCGTCGAGGTCGACGGCTGGCGCATCGTCGGACTCGACACCTCCGTGCCCGGGGCCGGCTACGGCGACCTCCGCCCCGCGCAGCTCGAGATGCTGCGCGAGCTGCTCGCGACGCCCGCCGTGCGCGGCACCGTGCTCGTGCTGCACCACCCTCCGCTGCCCGCGCCGACCGTGCTGCACCGCGCTCTCGCCCTCCGAGCCCCGGAGGCGCTGGCCGAGGTGATCGACGGAACCGACGTCCGCGTCGTCCTCGCCGGGCACTACCACCACCACATCGTCGGCGGCCTCGCCGGCGTGCCCGTCGTCGTGGCCCCCGGAGTCGCCAACGACACCGACGTCTCCGCCGAGGAGGGCACCGAGCGCGCCGTCCGCGGGTCGGGGTTCGTCGTCGTCGACGTCTCGGCCGACGCCCGCGGGGCCGACGGAGTCCGCACCACGGTCGTCCGGGCGCACGACGCGCACGACGGCGACGAGGTCTTCTCGCTCGACCGCGACACGGTGGCGCGGATCGCCGCCGAGGCGGGCCCGCCCGCCGCGTGACGCGAGGTGCGCCCCGAGCGCCGGGCGCGCTGAGTGCTGGGCGCGGGGCGCGCTGGGCGCGGGGCGCGGGGCGCGTTGGGCGCAGGGCGGGCGCAGGGCGGGCGCAGGGCGCAGAGCGCATCGGGCACTCGGGGCGAAGGACCCATCGGGCAGGGCAGGGGCGGCGGCGCCGGGAAGCGGGGTACCCCGCGCGCCGGTCGCTCAGCGGTCGCGCGTACGCTCGCAGCACACGGGGTCGAGCCGCCGCCCCGTTCGGACAACACGGGAGGAACCCGCATGCGCGTGGTCGTCGTCGGAGCAACGGGCAACCTGGGCACGGCCCTCCTCACCCGCCTGCAGGCCGAACCGAGCGTGACGGAACTCGTGGGGATCGCCCGTCGCGGCCCGCGCTCCGCGTCGCCGCCCTACGGCGACGTCACCTGGTACGGCATCGACATCGGCGCGGACGCCGCCCCCGAGCAGCTCGCCGTGGCCTTCGCCGGGGCCGACGCGGTCGTCCACCTCGGCTGGGCACTGCAGCCCAGCCACGATCGCGACGCGATGTACCGGACGAACGTGACCGGCACCTCCCACGTCCTCGATGCGGTCGTGCGCGCCCGCGTGCCTCATGTGCTCGTCGCGAGCTCGGTGGGCGCCTACAGTCGCGGCCCCAAGGGGCGCCGTGTCGACGAGTCGTACAAGACCCGGGGCGTGCGCCGCTCGAGCTACTCGTCGTACAAGGCGACCAACGAGAGCGTGCTCGACCGCTTCTCTCGCCAGCACCCCGACGTCGTCGTCACCCGGATGCGACCGGGGCTCGTGCTCCAGGCGGCGGCCGCACGCGAGATCGTCGGGCTGTTCGCCGGGCGCTGGGTGCCGACGACCTGGCTCAGCCGGTTCCGCCCGCCGTTCCTTCCCCTGTCGCCCCGGTTCGTCGCCCAGATCGTCCACGCCGACGACGTCGCGGACGCCTTCTGGCGCGCAGTCGACCGTCGCGCCGGGGGCGCCTTCAACCTGGCCACGGAGGGTCTCGTCGACCCGTACGTCGTCGCACGTGTGCTCGGCAGCCGAGTCGTCCCGGTGCCGTACCGGGCACTTCGAGCCGTCGTGCTGCTGACCTGGCTGCTGCGGCTGCAGCCGACCGAGCCCGGCTGGCTCGACATCGCCGCGAAGATCCCGACCATGTCGACCGACAAGGCGAGGCGCGAGCTCGGATGGACGCCGACCCGGACCGCCGACGAGACCCTGGGCGAGTTCATCGGCGGACTCGCCACCGGCGCCGAGCACGAGGGGTCGCACCCGCTCAGCGGCTGAGGCCGGCTCGGGCGACCGGCACATGGGCGCTCGTGGTGACCCCCCGCAGACAGCGCCCCTGCGTGTGAAGCTCCGCGCCTGCGGGGTGCCACGAGCCCGTTCGAGCCGGGCGTGTTCCACGTTACGGTGCCAACCTGTGTGCCACCAGCATTCGGTGGCGTGAAAAGTCCAGATCAGAAGGGCTTTTACCTAGAAGCACTAACTAGACGGACTAGGAACGTCGACCGGAGGATCGCCGTGTCGGTGGTGTCGGGCATGCTGGTGTCGAGGGCGCGCTGTCGCCCAGCCGAGGAGACCCGTCGTGACCGCTCAGCCCCCTGCCACCGTCGCCGTAGTCGACCGGCCCATGCGGGGCATGCCCGTCCAGGGCCCGTCCGACGTCGGCTACCGGCTCGTCGACCCCGACCTCGTCACCATCCACGTCACCGACCTCGGCGTCACCCGCGGTGACGGCGTCTTCGAGGGCCTGGGCGTCGTCGACGGGGCGGTGCAGGCGCTCGAGCCGCACCTCCTGCGCCTCGCCCGGTCGGCGGCGATGCTCGACCTGCCCGAACTCGATCTCGACGTCTTCCGTGCCGCGTGCCTCGCGTCGGCGGCCGCGCACGAGCCGGCCCCGTTCCTGCTGCAGAAGCTCGTCGTGACCCGCGGGCTCGAGGGCGGCGACGGCACGCCGACCGCCTGGGTGCGCACCGCCGTGATGGACGACCCGGCGATCGAGCGTCGTGACGGCATCTCGGTGGTCTCACTCGACCGGGGTTACCGACACGACGTCGCCGAGACCTCCCCCTGGCTGCTGCAGGGGGCGAAGACCCTCTCGTACGCCGTGAACAAGAGCGTGCTGCGCGAGGCCGCGCGCCGCGGTGCCGACGACGTCCTCTTCGTCAGCAGTGACGGCTACGCGCTCGAGGGGCCCTCGGCCTCGCTGCTCGCCCGCTTCGGCGACCGCTACACGACCCCGCGCCTCGACCTGGGCATCCTGGCGGGCACCACCCAGGCGGCCGCCTTCGAGGCGCTCGAACGGCAGGGCGTCACGGTCGAGTACGCGCTGCTGACACTCGACCGGGTGCGCGAGGCGGATGCCCTCTGGCTCGTCTCGAGCGGTCGGCAGATCGCCCCCGTGACCACTCTCGACGGGGTCTCCGTGCCCGTCGACGGCGCCGAGACCGAGCGTCTGGGCGAGGCGCTCGTCGGGCGACGGCGCTGAAGACGAAGCGGTCGTGTCCGCAATGCGAACTCCTCTGGGCGGCGACTGGACGCCCCCATCCCCCGATGCGAGAGTGAAAGCGCACTGATTCACGGCAGTGCGACACCAGTTCCCCTCACGGTGACCACAGGGACACCAGAAATGAGATGAACAATGCTCTCTGCAACCGACTCCACCTCGCCGGCCGTTCTCGACCTCGCCGAGACCCAGCCGCTCGACCTCGCCGCCCTCTTCGCGGAAGACGCCGTATGAGCGCCGCGACACTCGCCCGCCTCTCGCACGAGTCGCTCGTCGCCCACATCCGCGCCCGCGTCGATGTGTCGAGCGACAGCTTCTACCGTCGCGAGCCCGGTGTCTCCGCCGTCCGCATCACCGCCTATCCGAAGCGCCGCCGCCTCACCGCCGGCCCGGTCGCCGCGGCCCCGATGACGACGACCGTCGTCGAGCCCACGTACGCCGATTTCCTCCGCGGGTCGCTCGGCCAGCTCGCCTCCGCCTGATCCGCTCCGCCGAGGGCCCGCTCCGCCGTTCGGCGCAGCGGGCCCTCGGCGTCTGCGCCGTCGGCGGCGTGTGCGGCATGTGCGGCCTCATCGGCATCTGCGGCGTCTGCGGCGTCGCCGGCATCCGCGGCGGCGCCAGCTGGCGTCGGCAACTCCTGCCTCATGCACCCGAGCGACGCGCAGCGGGCGCTGAACCAGCTGACCGACGCCCAGTGCAGGAGTTGCCGACACCCTCCCGCGCACGCGATGAGCGCCGACGCGGCGGGCCCACCCCTCCGCGGCGACGCCGGACCTTGCCGAACCGGCCCGGCCCGAGCCGGACTGCGCCGAGCCTTGCCGGGCCGAGCCGCGCCGGGCCGAGCCGTGTCGGGACGGGACGGGCCGTGTCGGCAACTCCTGCTTCCTGCACCCGACCGACGGCGAGCGAGGCCGGACCAGCGGAACCGACGCCGAAATGCAGGAGTTACCGACGCCCGCCCGCGCACACGACGCACCCCCGGGACGGGCCTGGCCTGGCCTGGCGGCAACTCCTGCCTCCTGCACCCGGCCGACGCTGAGCGAGGCCGAACCAGCGAAACCGACGCCGAAATGCAGGAGTTGCCGACGCCCGCCCGCGCACACGACGCACGCCGACGCGCGGACCCACCCCTCTCGGGGCGACGCCGGACCTTGCCGAGCCAACCGGGCCGGGCCGGAACGGGACGGGCCTGGCCTGGTGGCAACTCCTGACTCCTGCACCCAAGCGACGCTCAAGGGGCAGAACCAGCGGAACCGACGCCGATTCACAGGAGTTGGCGACACCCGCCTCAGGCCCACGTTGGGCGATGTCGGCGCATCGCCGCGACCGGCGACAACTCCTGACTCCTGCACCCGAGCGACGGTCCGCGTGGCCGCCCCGGCGGGACCGACGCCGAAGTTCAGGAGTTGCCGACGCCCGGCACGCGGCACTCGGCACTCGGCACTCGGCACTCGGCACTCGGCACGCAGCATGCGGGACGCAGCACGCAGCACGCGGCACGCGGCACGCGCATGGGCGCGCCTGCCCGGGCTCCCGACCGCAAGGGGCCGGGAGGCTCGGGTCGAGACCGCCTACGAGGCGCGGCTCCGCAGCAGCGTGAAGCTCGCGTCACGCACGAGCAGCGTGGTCACGGCGCCCTCGACCCGCTGGTCCGGGTCGCTCGAGACGGCGAGCTCCCACTCGCCGTGCGGTGCGTCGGGCACGTTGAACTCGACGACCGAGGTCGAGCCGTTGACGAGGTAGGCGAACGCGTCGGCGTCCTTGTGGGTGAGCACGAACGTGATCGCCTTGTTCTCGCCCTGCTGCCAGTCGCCCGTCGAGAACGAGTGGTCGTCGGCGCGACGCACCTGGACGTGGTCGTCGCTCTCGACCTCGGGCGCGTAGCGGAACCAGTCTGGGCGCAGCGCCGGGTTCTCACGGCGCAGGGTGATGAGCTCGGTCGTGAACGCGAGGAGTTCGCGGTCGGCTCCGGCCCAGTCGAACCACGAGATCTCGCTGTCCTGGCAGTAGGCGTTGTTGTTGCCGCCCTGCGTCCGGGCCATCTCGTCGCCGCCGAGGATCATCGGCACGCCCGCGCTGACGAGCAGCGTGCCGAGGAAGTTCCGGCGCTGGCGATCGCGGTACTCGTTCACGGCCGGGTCGTCGGTCGGGCCCTCGGCTCCGCCGTTGAACGACTTGTTGTCGCTCTCGCCGTCCTGGCTGTCCTCGCCGTTCTCCTCGTTGTGCTTCTCGGCGTAGCTCGTGAGGTCGGCCAGGGTGAAGCCGTCGTGGGCGGTGACGAAGTTGACGCTCGACAGAGGCGAGCGGCGGTCGGCCTCGTAGACGTCGGGGCTGCCGAGGACGCGGTCGGAGAAGGTCGACAGGACTCCGGGCTCGCCGTTCCAGAACTCGCGCACGTCGTCGCGGAACTTGCCGTTCCACTCCGACCAGTCGGCCGGGAACCCGCCGACCTGGTAGCCGGCGGTGTCCCACGGCTCGGCGATCATCTTGACGCTGCGCAGCACCGGGTCCTGGTGGATCAGCGTCAGGAACGCGCTGTGCTCGCTGGCCTCCCCGCCCTGGCGGGTGAGGGTCGTGGCGAGGTCGAAGCGGAAGCCGTCGACGTGCATCTCGGTCACCCAGTAGCGGAGGCTGTCCATGATGAGGGCGAGCGCCGCCGGGTGGCTGACGTTCAGGCTGTTGCCGGTGCCCGTGGTGTCGAAGTAGTTCGCCTCGTCGCCCTCGACCAGACGGTAGTAGGCGGCGTTGTCGATGCCCTTGAACGAGATGGTCGGGCCCATGTGGTTGCCCTCGGCGGTGTGGTTGTAGACGACGTCCATCCACACCTCGAGGCCTGCGGAGTGCAGGTTCTTGACCATCTGCTTGAACTCGGCGACCTGGCCGCCGCGGGTGCCGGCGGCCTTCGAGGCGTACTCGTCGTGCGGGGCGAAGAAGCCGATGGAGTTGTAGCCCCAGTAGTTGCGGAGCCCCTTCTCCTCGAGGTGGCTGTCCTGCACGAACTGGTGCGTGGGCAGCAGTTCGACCGCCGTGACGCCGAGGTCGGTGAAGTGCTTGATGGCGGCGGGGTGACCCATGCCGGCGTACGTGCCGCGGATCTCCTCGGGCACGTCGGGGTGCTGCTTCGTGAAGCCCTTGACGTGGACCTCGTAGACGACGGTGTCCTCGAGCGGGGTCAGCGGACGTCGGTCGTCGCCCCAGTCGAAGTCGCGGTCGGCGATGACGTTGCGCGGCATGGCGGCGGCGGAGTCGGAGTCGTCACGCGTCTCGGGCTCGTTCATGTCGTGGCCGAAGACGGCCTGACCCCAGTCGAAGACGCCGTCGAGGGCGGTCGCGTACGGGTCGAGCAGCAGCTTGCTCTCGTTGTGACGGAGGCCGTTGGCCGGGTCCCAGGGGCCTGCGACACGGAGGCCGTAGCGGGAGCCGACCCGCGCCTCCTCGACCACGGTGTGGAACACGTGCCCGGTGCGGGAGTCGAGCTCGAAGCGCGTCTCGGCGCCGTCGTCGTCGAAGAGGCAGAACCAGATGCGGTCGGCGGTCTCGGAGTACACGGCGACGTGCGCGCCGCCGTCGGGCAGCGGAGTGACGCCGAGGGGGTAGGGCATGGTGCGGGGATCGGTCATTTCTCTAGATGTACAGCAGCCGCGAGCGCGAGGGCCAAGCTGAGCGCGCCGGCGCCGGCGTACCCCGTCCGCGCCCCAGCCGAGGAGGCGCGGGTCAGGAGGTGCGACTCAGACGCGCAGGCCAGGAGGCGCGGGTCAGGACGCAGGACGCCCAGGCCAGAGGGCGCGGGTCAGGACGCGCGACCGAGGAGGCGCGGCGCAGGACGCAGGTCGCGCGGGTCAGGACTCGCGCCGCAGGACGCGCAGGTCAGCTGACGTGCACGTCCGGCCGGCGCGAGCGGTGCGGCTCGGCCTGGCGCAGCACCTCGCGGGTGACGGGGGCGACCTCGCCCGCCCCCGTCACGAGGAACCGGCCCATGTTCGACAGCGGGCTGCCCTCGGTCCACTCGAAGTAGATGTCGGGCACGACGCCGGTCTCGTCGCGGATCGCGAGCAGCACCGATGCGATCGTGTTCGGCACCGCGCCGCTCGTCACGCGCAGCACGCGGTAGCCGTGCACGACGCAGCCGGTGACGACGAGGTCCTCCTCGAAGTCGGACGAGTCGCCGGGGTGCACCTCCAGGAAGATGACGGGAGAGCGCTGCGGGATCCCGCTGTAGCGGCGTTCGGCGCTGAGCTTCTTCTTGTAGATCTCGGCGACCTCGCGCCCGGGCTCGTGGGCGATGACGCGGATCGAGCCGTACTCGTCGGCGTCCTCGCGCACGTACCCGAGCGAGGTGTCGTCGAACGAGATGGACGTGGCCCGCAGCTGGAACGACCGCCGCACCCGGGAGAACAGCGACACGGCCATGATCCCCACGATGAAGATCGCGGCGATCTTGACGCCGTCGGGGCGTTCGACGACGTTGACGACGGTCGTGTAGACGAAGACCAGGGCGATGGCGCCGAAGCCGATCGTGCGCTTGGGCTGCCGGGCCCGTCGGGCCGAGAGGGTGACCGCGACGGAGGCGCTGGTGATCAGCACGAGCACTCCCGTCGCGTAGGCCCCACCCTGGGCGTCGACGTCGGCGTCGAACACGATCGTGATGATGAACGCGACGACGGTGAAGACGAGCACGAGCGGCCTGACGGCGCGAGCCCACTGCGGCGCCATGCCGTAGCGCGGCAGGTAGCGGGGCACGAGGTTCAGCAGGCCGGCCATGGCCGACGCCCCGGCGAACCAGAGGATGCAGATCGTGCTGACGTCGTAGAGCGTGCCGAAGCCGTCGCCCAGGTACTCGTGCGCGAGGTAGGCCAGCGCGCGGCCGTTCGCCGAGCCTCCCGCCTGAAACTCCGCCTGCGGGATCAGCAGCGTCGTGACGAAGCTCGACAGGATGAGGAACGAGCTCATGATGATGGCGGCGGTCGTCAGCAGGCGGCGGGCGCCCCGGATGCGCCCCGTCGGCCGCTCGTCGGTGTCGGAGGCGTCGCCGGTGATCTGCGGCATGACCGCGACGCCGGTCTCGAAGCCCGACAGGCCGAGGGCGAGCTTCGGGAACACGATCAGGGCGATCCCGACCATGACGACCGGGTTGCCGTGCTGCACCGTGAGTGCCTGCCACCAGTTCCCGATCACGACCGTGTCTTCGGCGACGTGGAAGATCGAGACGGCGATGACGACGAGGTTCAGCGTCAGGAACACCCCGACGAGCACCACGGCGATACCGATCGCCTCTTTGAAGCCTCGGAGGAACACCGCTGCGAGCAGAGCCACGAGGAAGAGCGTGATGGGCACCTCCGCGCCGTGGAACCACGCGGGCGCGAACGGGTTCTCGACCGCGTGAGCCGTCGCGTCGGCCGCCGACAGGGTGATGGTGATCATGAAGTCCGTCGCGGCGAACCCGAGCAGCACGAGTACGAAGAGCTTGCCGCCCCACCATGGCAGCAGTCGCTCGAGCATGGCGATCGACCCCTCACCGCGCGGGCTCTCGCGGGCGACCCGGCGGTAGACGGGCAGGGCGCCGAGCAGGGTGAGCGCGATGAGCACGATGGTCGCCAGCGGCGACAGCAGGCCGGCGGCGACCGCGGCGATCGCCGGCTGGTAGCCGAGCGTCGAGAAGTAGTCGACGCCGGTCAGGCACATGACGCGCCACCACGAATGCGTCTTCTCGACCTTCTCGGCGTGGGGCCCCTGGTGGGCGCCCGAGTTCTCGGTCAGACCGTCGAGCAGCCAGTTCCGGAGGCGCGAGTCACCCGGTCGCGTCGGCTGCGGTTCGAGCGCATCGCCGTCGCGACCGCTTCTCTCAGACACTGTTGACACGGCGGACCTCTCGATCGCGCCCTCGGCGGACGCTCCGTCAGGCTATGCGGGCGAGCGACAGCGCCAGCCCCCAAAAGCGCGAGGAAACCGTAAGGATTCTCGCCCCAGGCCCGAACCTCCCGCTGACATGACACCCGATAGCATGACGCAAGCGCATCTGGAGTCGAGACCTCACCCGGTGGCCGAATTCGACCTTCGTGACGCACCAGCCCCGGCGCCGTCGTCTAGCGGTCGTTGTCGGCATGGCGGCGGCGCTGCCGTTCGCGGGGTGCTCCACCTCGGAGCCTCGCGCAGGGGCCGACTTCTGTCAGCCGTTCGCGGCCGCCTGGCACGACTACGTCGACCGCCGCGGTGGTGCGCGGCCGGCGGATCAGAGGCTCGACGCGTCCGAGGGACGGCACGACGCGCTCGCAGCCCGCGACGCCCTCCGCCAGGACTGGAACGACCTGGTCGGGGGACCGACACGACCGTCCGCCGCCGTCGTCGAGTCCATCCGGACTCTCGACCGCAACCTGGTGACGGCCTGGTCCGGCGGTGGGCTGGGTGTCCGAGCCCAGGCGGACGCCGTCGACTCGTTCAGAAACGGTCTGGATGCCGTGGCGGCGGCGTGTGCACGCGGCGGTGCGACCGTGCAGATCGAGACGATCGAGGTGCCGCTGACCGCTCCGACGACGCCATCGCCGCCTCCGGACGAGTGATGGGTCCTGACGGGGTGCCCAGGAGGGTCGGCGCGGTATCAGCCCTCGACCGCAGCCGGGTCGACCGGCCCGGCGGGCTCATCCGGCTCGAAGCGGTACCCCATGCCGAGCACGGTCACGAGGTACCGGGGCGAGGCCGGCACGGGTTCGAGCTTCTTGCGCAGCTGGGCGAAGTAGAGGCGGAGGTAGCCGGTGTCCTTCGCATGGAAGGGGCCCCAGACCTGGGTGAGGATCGTCTCGCGCGTGATCAGCTTGCCGGGGCTGTGCAGCAGCAGCTCGACGATCTTCCACTCCGTGGGAGTCAGCCGCACGGGCTCGCGCACGGCGCCCCGCTCGACCGTCTTCGCCGACAGGTCGACGCGCACGTCGCCGAACGTCGTCACGGGCTGCTCGTCGTCGGCTCCCGAGGGCAGACGGCGGGTCTGGGCGCGGATGCGCGCCAGCAGCTCCTCCATCGCGAACGGCTTGGTGACGTAGTCGTCGGCGCCGGCGTCGAGCGCCTCGACCTTGTCGGCCGCGTCGGTTCGGCCCGACACCACCAGGATGGGCACCGTCGACCAGCCGCGCAGCCCGGCGATGACCTCGACGCCGTCGAGTCGAGGCATCCCGAGGTCGAGCATCACGAGGTCGGGGTGCTCCGTGGCCGCCAGGTCGAGGGCGGTGCGACCGTCGCCGGCCGTCACGATCTCGTAGCCGCGCGCGCCGAGGGTGACCTTCAGCGCACGCAGGATCTGCGGGTCGTCGTCGGCGATCAGGATCTTCACGGTGCCTCCTCGCCGACCGTAGCCGACGCGACCGACTCGGCACGCGCCTCCGGCGTAGGGATTCCGTGAGGATCGCGATCGACCGCGGCGAGCGAGACGACCATCGTGAGACCGCCCCCGGGGGTGTCGTCGAGCGCGAGCGTGCCGCCCATCGCCTCGACGAACCCCTTGCTCAGCGCGAGTCCGAGACCGAGCCCGGTCGCGTTGTCGGTGTCGCCGAGCCGCTGGAACGCCACCATGATCTCGTCCCGTCGATCGGCGGGCACCCCGGGCCCCCGGTCGACCACGCGGATCTCGACGCGGCCTCCGAACACGCTCGACGAGATCCGCGCCCGCTCCCCCGTCGGCGAGTAGCGCAGGGCGTTGTCGAGCAGGTTCACCAGCACGCGCTGCAGCAGCACGGCGTCGGCCCGGACCGCCGGCACGGCCGTCCGCAGCGAGAGCTCGACGTCGTCGGGTCCGAGACCCAGCTCGTCGAGCGCCCCCATGACGACCTCGTCGACGTCGACGTCGGCGGGGGTGACGGCCAGGGCACCCGCCTGCACGCGGCTGACGTCGAGCAGGTTCGTGACGAGCGTCGAGAGCGAGTCGAGGCTCTCGTGCGCGGTCGACAGCAGCTCGTCGCGGTCGGCGTCGCTCCAGCGCACGTCGCTCTGACGCAGCCCGCTGACGGCCGCGGTCGCCGCCGCGAGGGGCCTACGCAGATCGTGTCCCACCGCGGCGAGCAGCGCGCTGCGCATCCGGTCGACCTCGGCCAGCGGCCCGACCTCGCCGGCCGTGCGGCTGAGGGCGGAGTGCTCGAGGGCGGCCTCGACCTGCGCGGCGACGACGCCGAGCAGACGACGGTCGGCCGCGGTGACGTCGCCCGTCACCTCGAGAGCGGTGCCGTCGCCCACCGGGAGGCGCGTGACCGGGCCGGCCACCGCCTCCTGCCCGGTGCTCTGCAGCTCGCGCTCCCCCGAGCCCGTGTCGGTCACGATGCGGACGCGGCTGAGCCCGAAGGCCTCGCGGGTGCGCGTGATGACGGCCTGCAGGGCTCCCTCGCCGCGGATGACGCTGCCCGCGATGGTCGCGAGCAGCTCGGTCTCGGCGAGCGCCCGGGCGGCGGCCCGCGACCGCCGTGCCGCCTGGTCGACCACCCAGCTGACCAGCGTCGCGTTGACGAGGTAGAGCACGAGTGCCAGCAGATGCAGCGGCTGGGCGATGGTGAGGCTGTAGATCGGGGCGATGAAGTAGACGTCGAGGATGATGCCCGACAGCAGCCCGGCGAACAGCGCCGGCCAGAGACCGCCGGTCACCGCGACGACGAGCACGAGCAGCTGCAGGAGGAGGACGTCGCCGGCGATGCCGTCCTCCGTCCGGTTGTTCGTCAGCAGCCAGGTGAGCAGCGGCCCGCCCGCGAGGGCGAGCACGAAGCCGGCGACGACGCGACGGGGCGAGAGGGCGCCGCCGAGACGAGGCAGGCGCGAACGACCGCCCGCCGCCGAGTGCGTGACGATGTGGACGTCGATGCGACCCGACTCGCGGATCACCGTCGCGCCGATGCCGGGGCCGCTGATGGCGGTGGCGAGCCGGCCGCGTCGGCTGACGCCGATCACGAGCTGCGAGGCGTTCGCGGCCCGAGCGAAGTCGACGAGCGCCCGGGGCACGTCCGAGCCGACGACCTGGTGGTACGTGCCACCGGCCTTCTCGACGAGTGCGCGCTGGGCCGCGAGGGCCCCGGGCTCGCCCTGCGCCAGCCCGTCGGGGCTGCTGACGTGGACGGCGATGAGCTCGCCGCCCGACGACCGGGCGGCGACGCGGGCCGCCCGGCGGATGAGCGTCTCGCCCTCGGGCCCCCCGGTGAGTCCGACGACGATGCGCTCGCGCGCCTCCCAGTGGCTGTCGATGCCGTGCTCGTCGCGGTAGGCCCTCAGGGCGCTGTCGACCTCGTCGGCGAGCCAGAGCAGCGCGAGCTCGCGGAGGGCCGTCAGGTTGCCCAGTCGGAAGTAGTTCGAGAGGGCGGCGTCGATGCGGTCGACGGGGTAGACGTCGCCGGCGGCGAGGCGGTCGCGGAGCGCCTGCGGCGCGAGGTCGACGACCTCCACCTGGTCGGCGTCCCGCAGCACGGCGTCGGGCACGGTCTCGCGCTGACGGGCGCCCGTGATCTCCTCCACGACGTCGCCGAGCGATTCGATGTGCTGCACGTTGACCGTCGACACGACGTCGATGCCCGCGTCGAGGAGCGCCTGCACGTCGTGCCAGCGCTTGGCGTTCGTCGAGCCGGGGGCGTTGGTGTGCGCGAGCTCGTCGACGAGGGCCAGCTGGGGGCGGCGCGCGAGCACGGCCTCGAGATCCATCTCGTCGAGCACGACCCCGCGGTGCGTGCGGATGCTGCGCGGCACGATCTCGAGGTCGCCGATCACGGCGGCGGTGGCCGCCCGCCCGTGCGTCTCGACGACGGCGACGACGACGTCCTTGCCCTCGGCCGCGAGCCGGGCGCCCTCTTCGAGCATCGTGTACGTCTTGCCCACCCCGGGCGCGGCCCCGAGCAGCACCCTCAACCGACCGTGCGTCATGCGGCCAGCATCGCACCTCGGCGCTCACCCCGCGGACGAGCCGACGATGCCTGTCAAAGCGAAGGACCCCGTGAACTGATCTGGCGAGATCACAACTCAACGGGGTCCAGCGGAGCCGGTGGGATTTGAACCCACGGTTCCCACAAAGGGAACTCCACCTTAGCAGGGTGGTGCACTAGGCCGAACTATGCGACGGCTCCATCACGCGTCGCAGAGCGAACGCGCTCGACAAGCATACCCGGAGTCGGGGGCGAAGCGAACCGCGCCTCCTCGGCCATCCCACAGCCCCGGAACGGCGCGGGTCTCACCCGCGACAGGCGGCAGGTTCACCCGACGACCCCCCGCTCGGGGGACACGATCGGGCTTGTCCCCCCATATGCGGACCCATAGAGTACCCCTTGACGCCGGCGACGGCCGAGGCACACCTGATCCGACAGCACGGATCGCGCTCCCCCCGGCGCATGGGTCTCGACCAGCGGACGTCGCCGTGCCCGGTCGCCCCCCGACCTGGGCGACGCCCCCGAAGACGTCGCTCTGCGGGCACTCTCGCCGTCATCGTGGACGGCGCACCGACGCCCTGCGGTGCCGCCCCTGATCCCGGCACCGCAGGGCACTCATACGTGCCGGTTCGGGCCGCCGTGTGGGACCCGGTCGTCCCGGTGAGCTGGTTACTCACCGGGACGGCCCTTGGCCCGAGCGACGCCGAGGAGGCGCGGTGCGACTACGCCCGCAGCCAGACCGCCGTCTCGCCCGGCAGCACCGAGTCGGAGCCGGCCTCGCCGAGCGGACCGCTCGCGACGAGCACCTCGCCGGCGGGCAGCGCCACCGGGGTCGGTCCGAAGTTGCAGACCACGTGCCAGCCGCCGGGGCGGGAGAAGTGCAGCACCTGCGGCTCGGCCCCGGCCACGGCGCCCGTGTCGGCCACCGCCTCCCAGGTCAGGGTCTCGTCGGTCTGCAGCTCGCGTCGCGCCGCGAGCGCCGCGCGATAGAGGGAGAGCGTCGAGGCCGGGTCGTCGTCTTCGGCCTCGACCGAGAAGTCGCCGAACCACGCCGGCTGCGGCAGGTGCGCCGGGCCGGGGCCGAAGCCGAACGACTCGCCCGAGCGCTCCCACGGCAGCGGCACGCGGCAGCCGTCACGACCGACGTCGACGCCCGGGTTGCGGAAGAACGCCGGGTCCTGGCGCTGCGCCTCGGGGATGTCGCCGACCTCGGGCAGCCCGAGCTCCTCGCCCTGGTAGATGTACGCCGAGCCCGGCAGGCCGAGCATGAAGAGCGACGCGGCGCGCGCGCGACGGAGTCCGCGCTCGGCGTCGACCTCGGACGCGTCGCCCCCGGCGAGCAGCCACTCGGCGCCCTGCTTGATCTCACGGCCCGCCAGCGGGGGCAGCCCGTAGCGGGTCGGGTGCCGCACCACGTCGTGGTTTGAGAAGACCCAGGTGGTCGACGACCCGGACTCCTCGGCGGCCTTGAGGTTGAACGTGATGATGTCGTGGAACGACTCGGCGTCGAAGTCCGCCTCGAGCAGGTCGAAGTTGAACGCCTGACCGAGACCCGACGCGCTGGCGTACTTCGCACGACGGGCGGGCTCGACCCAGGCCTCGGCCACGGCCGTGCGGGGCGGGTCGTACGAGTCGAAGACCTCGCGCCAGGTGGCGTAGATCTCGTGCACGGCGTCGCGGTCCCACAGGGGGTGGTCGCCGTCGGCCTTCGGCAGGGCGTCGAGCTCGGCCTTCGAGGGCAGCACCTCGGGCAGGCTCTTCGCGAGACCGTGCGCGACGTCCACGCGGAACCCGTCGACCCCGCGATCCGACCAGAACCGCAGCGTCGTCAGGAAGTCCTCGCGCACCTCGTCGTTGTCCCAGTCCCAGTCGGGCTGCTCGCTCGCGAACGAGTGCAGGTACCACTGACCATCGGCGACGCGCGTCCAGGCCGGGCCGCCGAAGATCGAGGTCCAGTCCGACGGCGGCAGCTCGCCGCTCTCGCCGAGACCGTCTCGGAAGATGTAGCGGGCGCGGGCCGGCGATCCGGCGGGCGCCGCCAGAGCCTCCTGGAACCAGACGTGCCGGTCGGAGGAGTGGTTCGGCACGAGGTCGACGATCACCTTGATGCCCGCGCCGTGCAGCGCCGTGATCATCTCGTCGAACTGGGCGAGCGTGCCGATCTTCGGGTCGACGTCGCGGTAGTCGTCGACGTCGTAGCCGCCGTCGGCGAGGGCCGACGGATAGAACGGGCTGAGCCAGACCGCGTCGACGCCGAGCGTCGTCAGGTACGGCACCTTGGCGGTGATGCCGGGCAGGTCGCCGATCCCGTCGCCGTTCGAGTCGGCGAAGCTGCGGGGGTAGATCTGGTAGACGGCCGCCTGGCGCCACCAGGTCGCGTCGTCGGTCAGCAGCTCGGTCGTGGGTGAGGTCTGGAGCGTGTCGGTCATCGAGGAGCGACGTCCTTTCGAGGGGTGGGGTGATCAGGAGGCGCGGGTCGGGGAACGGGGCGGGTCTACTTGATCGCGCCCTGCGTCACCCCGGCCATCACCCAGCGCTGGGTGACGAGGTAGACGACGATCGCCGGGGCCATCGCCATGAGGTACGAGGCGAAGGCGACGTTGTAGTCGTTGCTGAACTGGGTCTGGAAGATCTGCTGCAGCACCGGGAGCGTCTGCAGCGACGGGTCGGCGGTGATCAGGGACGGCATCGCGAAGTCGTTCCACGATGCCAGGAACGCGAAGATCCCGACCGTCGCGCTCATGGGGGCGAGCAGCGGGAAGACCAGCCGCCAGAAGACCTGCCAGGTGCTCGCGCCGTCGAGGCGCGCGCTCTCTTCGAGCTCTTCAGGCAGCGAGCGGAGGAACGCCGTGAACAGCAGCATCGAGAACGACAGCTGGAACATGATGTGCAGCACCGCGACGCCGCCGGGGTTGTCGAGCCCGACCAGCCCGGTGAGCTTGATCTGCGACAGCGCCACCACGGGGAACGGCAGGAACATCGCCGCGAGGAGGTAGAAGAACGAGTACCGGAAGAGCTTGCGATCCCAGTTGCGCGAGATCGCGTACGACGCCATCGACGCGAGCACCACGGTGCCGATCACCGTGGCCGCGGTCACGAGCGTCGAGATCGCGAACGCCCGCGGGAAGTCGGTCAGCCGCCACGCCGCCGCGAAGTTCGTGAGGTCGAGAGGAGCCGGCAGGCTGAACGCGTTGCCGTCGACCGCCTGCGCGCTCGTCTTGAGCGCCATCGTCACCGTCACGTAGATCGGCACGAGCACGGTGAGCGAGGCGAGGGCGAGCAGCACCGTGACGAGACGGTTGGGTCGCTCCTGACCGACCCGGCCACGACGGCGACGGGTGGGGGCGTCGGCGTCGCGACCCGCGCCTCCGGGGGTCGGCGCGTCGGACAGGGTCGGAGTGACGAGAGCAGTGTCAGCCATCAGACGGCCGCCTTTCCGCGGGTGATCCGGAGTTGCACGAGGGCGATCGCCACGGCGATCAGGAAGAAGATCGTCGCGTTGGCCATCTGGTACGCGTAGTCGCCGCCGGTGAAGCCCGAGAAGATCGTCATCGCGATGCTGCGGGTCGACGTGCCCGGCCCGCCGTTCGTGAGGCCGACGATGATGTCGTACGAGTTCAGGAAGTTCTTGAAGCCGATGATCGTGTTGATGACGATGTACCCGGCGACGAGCGGCAGGGTGATCGACTTCAGCTGCTTCCAGCCCGAGGCGCCGTCGAGAGCGCCGGCCTCGTAGACCTCGCCCGGGATGGCGAGCAGACCGGCGATGTAGATGAGCAGCGTGCTCGGGATCGCCTGCCACGCGGTCACGATGACGATGCCGATCCAGGCGGTGTCGGCGTTCGCCAGGATGCTGTCGCGCAGCGAGTCGATGCCCAGCGCCGCACCGAGGGCCGGCACCGAGTTCGAGAACAGGAAGTTGAAGACGAACGCGATGATGATGCCCGAGATGACCATCGGGATGACGAACACGGCCCGGAGGGCGTTCTTCGCCGAGATCCGCGAGGTCAGCCCGATCGCCAGCAGCAGCGCGATCACGTTGACGGCGAGCACGGTCACGAGGGCGAAGCCCATCGTGAAGCCGTACGAGCCGAGGATCGCCGGGTCGGTCGCCATGGCCACGTAGTTCGTGACCCCGACCATGTCGAAGTCGCCGAATCCGATCGAGTTCGTGAAGCTGAAGAACACGCCCATCGCGGCCGGCAGCGTGATGGCGAGGGTGAACATCGCCAGCGTCGGCAGCAGGAAGAGGTAGAAGACCGGGTCGGTCCGCCTGCCGCGGCGTCGCGGCACTGCCTTGTCGACGGCGCTCATGCGCGGAGCGCCAGACGACGCCAGTCGGCGTCCATCGTGCGGAGCGTGCCTTGGGCGCTCGCCCCCGTGACGATCCCCTGCACGTAGTTCTCGGCGGGGATGGTCAGCGGGATCGCCTTCGAGGCGCCCTGGTAGAAGCGGGCCTCGTCGTAGTAGGTCTGCATGCCGACGATCCGCTCGTCGGTGACCGGCGGCGCGGTGGTCGTCGTGCCGAAGGCGAGGAAGTCGCGGTTGTACGCGTCATGGATGTCGGGCTGCATGAGATAGCTCAGGAACTCTCTGGCCGCGCTCTTCTTGCTCGACGACTCGGGCACCCAGAGCGCGAGGTCGAGGTTGACGCGGACCTTGCGGTCGTCGGGGTCGGCGGTCATGGGCAGGGGGAAGGTGCCGATCCGGGCGTCGGGGTTCGACTTCGAGATCTCGCCGAGCGCCCAGGGACCCTGCATGAGCATCGCGGCCTGACCTTCGGCCATCGCGAGGTTGCCGTCGCCGTAGCCGCGGCTGTTGCGGTTCGGGTTCGAGAGACCCGCGAGCTGGATCATGCGGTCGACCGGCTCGGCGAAGTCCTTCTCGAACGACACCGAGCCCGTCCGTCCGACGGCCGTGCCCTCGGCGTTCATCCGCTCGTAGAAGTCGGCCACGTCGAGCATCCCGCCCGTCGTGTAGTCGAACAGGCCCTGCGCGACCGTCCACGGCTCTTTGAAGGTGCTGTAGATCGGCGTGACCCCGGCGCTCGTGAAGGTCTGGCAGGCCTCGAGGAACTCCTCCCACGTGGTGGGCACCTCGACGCCGCGGTCGGCGAACAGCCGCTGGTCGTAGATGACCGACGCGGCCGTGATCGAGTACGGCAGCACGCTCGTCCGGCCCGGGTAGGTCGCGTACTGGTCGACGAGCTGCTGCACCTCGGGGCGGATCGTCGCCGCCTCGGGCATGTCGCTCAGGTCGCTCAACGCCCCCCGCTCCATGAAGCGGGCCATCTCGAGGTTGTAGGTGAAGGCCGCGATGTCGGGCGGGTTGCCGCGGACGAAGCCGGCCGCGATGCCCGAGGTCGAGTCGTGCACCACGCGGATCGACGACTGCGACGCGTTGAAGCGGTCGACGAGGTCCGAGAAGTAGCCGATCGCCTCGGGCTTGGTCTGGTAGAAGGTGATCTCGGTCCGCCCGCCGGAGCGGACTCCCGAGGGGGCGCAGCCAGCCAGCAGCAGGGCCGCCCCGGCGGCGCCGATGCCGCCGAGGAGAGCGCGGCGGCTGAGGCCGGCTCCCGAGGGCAAGGGGGGTGTGGGCACGTCGTCGTCTCCCGGGTCGCGACCGGGCGTCGCTGCCGGGTCGAGTTGATCAGGTGTCTAGATTTAGACACTAGATCAATTCGGCGCGTGGCACCATGGGGTGTCCCGATCACGGGGCCACCGGAGCCGAGGAGGCGCGCATGACCCCCACGAGACGGGTCGCGTCGTCGAACGGGGTCGCCACCCCCAACGGGGTCACCTCGCCGAGCGTGCTGCGCCGGATGAACGCGACCGAGGTGCTCCGGCACGCCTGGAGCGCCGACGCGCTGACGGCGAGCGATCTCATCGCCTTGACCGGTCTGACGAGGTCGACGGTGATCGGGGTCTGCGACGAGCTCATCGACCGCGGCTGGCTGCGCGTGCTCGCCGACGCCCGCTCGACCGGCGACTACCGCACGGGTCGACCCGCGCGGCGTTACGCGCTCGACGTCCGCGCCGGTCACGTGGTCGGCGTGGACGCCGGTCAGCACCACATGACCGCGGTCGTCGCCGATCTGCGCGGGCACGTGGTCGGCCGCGTGGCGCGGCGGATCGACCCCGCGGGCTCGTCGGGCGACCGCCGACTGGCCGTGTCGCGCCTCGTCGACGACGTCCTGCTCGAGTCGGGCGTCGACCCGGTCGACGTGCTCGCGATCGCCCTCGGGGTGCCGGCCCCGGCGAACGCCGAGGGCCGATCGCCGAACGAGGTCGGCGCCGACTTCTGGACCCACATGAACCCTGACTTCGTCGGACTCTTCGCGGCGCGGGGGTGGATGGTCGTCGTCGAGAACGACGCGAACCTCGCCGCCGTGGCCGAGGCCGCCGCGTCGGCCCCCGCGGCGTCCGCCGGCGACGCGCGCGCCCTCTCGTTCGTGACCCTGCTGGCCGGCGAGCGGTTCGGCGCCGGGTTCGTGCTCGACGGGTCGCTCGTGCGGGGCAGCCGCGGGGCGGCGGGCGAGATGCGCCTCCTCGACCTGGTGCAGGGCGTCGAGTCGGCCGACGGGATCGGCGCCGTGCTGCGCGAGTCCGTGAGACTCGCGCGGTCGTTGCGCACCATCCCCGCAGGGTCGCCGCTGAACGGCCTCCCCGACGACGAGCTCGAGGCCCCCGCGGTGCTGGCGGCGGCCGACGCCGGCGACGCGACCGCCCTGCGACTCGTCGAGCGCGCCGCCGAGCGCCTCGGCCGCGTGTGCGCCGTGCTCAGCGGCATGCTCGACGTCGACCGGATCGTCGTCGCGGGCGCCCTCGCACCGTCGATCGGGCTGCTTCTCGAGCGGACCACCCCCTGGCTGAGCCACTTCACGCACCGCGATGCGCCCGAGGTCGTCGCATCGACCCTCGGCGACCAGGTGGTGACGCTCGGCGCGGTCGAGCGGGCCGTCGCGCACGTCCGCGAGCACGCCTTCGACGTGACCGTCGGCGGGTGACCCCGGCGCTGTCCGCGATGCGAGTGCGGCCGGTCCGATAGCCCCACGGCGTCGCGCGACGCGTCATCGACCGCCTAGCGTGGCCTGGCGCCGTGCCGGATCAGCCGGCGCCCGAGGCGAGAACCGACGAGACGAGCACCGCATGAGGACCACCACCCTGCACATCGACGGGCAGTCGTTCTTCCTCGACCCCGAACTCGACACCGCGAGCCTGCGGGCCGAGATCCTGGCCGGCAGCGAGAACCCGGCCTTCGTCGAGTTCTCCGCCCTCGGTCGCGGCGAGGTGTCGGTCCTCGTCTCGCCGCGGACGTCCGCGCGGTTCGAGATCGCGGACATCCAGCTGGACTTCGGCGACGACGACCCGGAGCACGGCGACGGCGGCGCCCCGGCTCAGGGGTAGCCGACGAACCAGAGCAGCACCACGGCGACGGGCTGCAGGGTGACGCCCGCGGCGAGCAGCGATCTCCGGAGGCGCGGTGACGCGGCGATCGCGGGGTGCCCGAGCAGCGGCGCGACCGGCATGAGCAGCCGCGGCAGACTCTGCTGCGGCAGGAACACCGCCACGAGGTAGAGCACGTACGCGGCCGAGTACGACCACACCTCGACGCCGAGCGCCCGGGTCGACCGCTTCGCGAAGAAGCGGACCGCGAGCGCCAGCACGGCGAGCACGAGCACCGCCCCCGCGACGCCGAGGAACGTCGTCGCCATGACGAACCACGGGGTGAGGGGCACGAAGTGCTGCCGCCCGACGAATCCGACCCACCACGACAGCTCGGTGTCGACGTAGGCCCCGGGGCGCCCGGTGACGGCGTCGGCGATGACCGGCCACGCGAGACCCGCCGCCGCGACGACGAGGCCCGTGACGACGAGTGCGGCCCTCTCGCGCCTCCGGAAGCCCTCCCTCTCGCGGACGAGTCGGACGATCCCGGTCACCGCGAGACCGAGGGCGAGGGCGAGCACCCCGGGGCGGGTGAAGGCGGCGACGACGGCGAACGGCAGCATCAGCAGGTACCGGCGGCGGATCATCATCAGCAGCGCCGCGAACACGAGCATCAGCATCAGGCTCTCGGCGTAGGCGACCTGAAGCACGAAGGCCGTCGGGCCGAAGCAGAAGAGGGCGACGGCCCACATCGCGTTCGGGGCGCCGACCGTCTCGGTGACGATGCGGTGCAGGAGGACGGCGGCACCGCCTCCGGCGATCGTGGCGACGACGAGTCCGATCGCGAAGAACGCGTTGCCCGCCAGGTCGACGCCCAGCACCGTCGCGACGAACCGCACCACGGCCGGGAACACCGGCAGGAACGCCCAGGGGTTGACGGCTACCTCGCCCTGCTCGTCGAGGGGCAGCTCGGTCGGGTAGCCCTGCTGGGCGATCGTCCGATAGAAGCTGGCGTCCCACGAGCCCGAGAACGACGCGAACGACGGGTCGCTCCGCCGACTCGCGAACTCCCACCCCTGCGAGGTCGCCAGGGCGAAGAGCCCCCCGAGCCAGGCGCTCGAGACGAGCCGCGACAGGGCGTAGAGCACCAGCACGACCACCACCGGCGGGGCCGACTTCACCCGGGTCGCGACGGTCTGCAGCACGCAGCGAGCCTAGGGCGTCGGCGCCGGGGTACAGCGGCCCTGAGAAGGTCGTGGGACGAACCGCGAGGCCCCCGGGCGGGGCGCAGGGCGAACGAGGCGGCGTTCGTCGCCCAGAAGGAGGCACCCGATGTCAGGCCCCATTCCCCGAGCCATCATGCAATCAGCCGCCGACATCGGCGCCGACCTCACCGGATGGCGGAAGGTCCTCGGACTGACGGCCGACTGAGCGGTCGCTCGACTACGCGGGGCCGAGGAGGCGCGCCACGACCTCGCGGACGATGGCGCGCTGAGCGTCGAGACCGGGCCCGTCGTGGCGGTCGTGCGGGAGCCCCGGCAGTTGCATCCAGGCCGTGGCGATCGACAGCACGAGAGCGAAGAGGTCGTCGGGCGACCAGTCGACCCGGTCGCCGACCAGACGGTCGAGATGACCGACGGAGGTGCGGCGCACCTCGTCGAGGACGGCGAACGACGACGCCCAGTCGTGCCGCTGCTCGAGCCGGGCCCAGCCGAGCAGCCGGTGGTTCTCGGGATGCGCCACGAGGTGGTCGAAGATCGCGACGGCGAAGTCGGGCGCGGTGGCGAACGGCGGGGCCGCGGCCTCGCCGAGTGCGGCGAACGAGTGGTTCAGCACCGCGGTGAACAGCGCCTCCTTGTCGCCGAAGTGGGCGTACAGGCGCTCTTTGCTGCAGCCGGCCGCGGTGGCGATGCGGTCGACCCGGGCCCCGGCGAGACCGTGCTCGGCGAACTCCGCCGTCGCCGCCGCGAGGATGCGGCGGCGCGTCTCGTCAGCGTCGTAGGCCATGAGATGACCGTAGCCGCTTACGAGCCAACCAACCAGTAGGTAGTATCGATCCGTCCACGACGGCCGCCGCCTCGTCGTGCGGCACCCCAGACCAGGAGAACAGTGACTACCTCACAAGCAACGCCCGCCACCGGCGCGAACCGCACCGCGCCTCCCTCGTCCCGCCGCTGGTGGGTGCTCGTCATCGTCGGGCTCGCCCAGCTCGTCGTCGTGCTCGACGGCACGATCGTCAACATCGCGCTGCCCCAGGCTCAGGCCGAGCTCGGCCTGAGCGACGAGAACCGCCAGTGGGTCGTCACGGCCTACGCCCTCGCCTTCGGCGCCCTGCTGCTGCTCGGCGGACGCATCGCCGACTTCTGGGGACGCAAGCGCACCTTCATCGTCGGCATGATCGGCTTCGGCGCGGCCTCGGCCTTCGGCGGACTCGTCTCGACCGGCGAGCTGCTCGTCACGGCCCGCGCCCTGCAGGGCGTCTTCGCCGCGCTGCTCGCACCGGCCGCCCTCGCCGTCCTCACCACCACCTTCGACCGCGGGCGCGAGCGCAACACCGCCTTCGCCGTCTTCGGCGCCATCTCGGGTGCCGGCGCGGCCGTCGGCCTCGTGCTCGGCGGCGTGCTGACCGAGTTCGTCAGCTGGCGCTGGTGCCTGCTCGTCAACGTGCCGATCGTGATCGTCGCGATCATCGCCGCCGCGCTCGTCGTGCGCGAGAGCAAGGCCGAGGGCGACAACCGCCTCGACGTCGCAGGAACCATCGTCGTCGCGCTCGGACTCGCCTCGCTCGTCTACGGCTTCACGCAGGCCGAAGACGGCTGGGGCTCGGCCGTGGTCATCGGCTTCATCGCACTGGGCGCCGGCCTGCTGGCTCTGTTCGTGCTGATCCAGAAGCGCAGCGACCACCCCCTCCTGCCGCTCGGCGTGCTGACGAACCGGGTGCGCGGCGGGGCGTTCCTCGTGCAGCTGATCGTCGGCAGCGTCATGATCGGCGCCCTCCTCTACCTGACGTTCCACCTGCAGATCGTGCTCGGCTTCGGGCCCCTCGAAGCCGGTCTCGCCACGCTGCCGATGACCCTCGTCATCATGGTGATGGCGCCGATCCTGACGAAGCTGCTGCCGGTCGTCGGCCCGCGCATCCTCATGATCGTCGGCCCGATCGTGGCCGCCGCCGGTCTCTTCTGGCTGTCGTTCATCACGGTCGACGGCGCCTACGCGACGCACGTGCTGCCCGCGCTGATCGTGATGGGCGTCGGCCTCGCCGGCATCTTCGTGCCGATGCAGAACCTCGCCCTCGCCGGCGTCGCCCCGCACGAGGCCGGAGCCGCGAGCGCGACCTCGAACGCGATGATGCAGATCGGCGGCTCGATCGGCCTCGCGGTCTACACGAACCTGTACGCCTCGGCCGTGGCCGGCAGCGACCTGCAGGGACTCGGCACCCTCGTCGACGGCTACCAGGCCGCGTTCGTCGGCGCCGCGATCGCCGCCCTCATCGCCGCTCCGATCAGCTTCTTCATGATCCGCGGCTCGAAGGAGGACCTGCTGCCCTCCGGCCCCGTCGTGCACATGGGCTGAGGCCCGCCCGCGCTCAGCGGCGGCGCAGCAGCAGCGTGGCCCCGCCCGCGATCACGGCGCCCGCGAGCGGCGCCACGATGAACACCCACAGCTGGCCGAGGGCGTCCGGCCCGGCGACGACGGCCGCCGCGATCGAGCGGGCCGGGTTCACCGACGTGTTGCTGACCGGGATGCTGATCAGGTGCACGAGCGTCAGCGTCAGGCCGATCGCGAGCGGGGCGATCGCCTTGTACTCGGACTTCGCGGTGACCGACAGGATGACCCCGACGAACACGGCGGTCAGCACGACCTCCGCGAGGAGCACCGCGCCCAGCCCGAACCCGCCGGGCGACGAGGCGCCGAAGCCGTTCGAGGCGAAGCCCGACTCGCGGGCGGTGTCGAGGTAGCCCGCCGGTCCGCCGGCCGCGACGGCGGCGACCACGCCCGCACCCGCGAGCCCGCCGACGATCTGGGCGATGACGTACCCGGGCACGTGCCTCCACTCGGTCCGGCCCGCGACGGCGAAGCCGAGGGTCACGGCGGGGTTGAAGTGGCCGCCCGAGATGTGGCCGACCGCGTAGATGCCGGCCATGACGCTGAGGCCGAAGGCCAGCGCGACGCCGACGAACCCGACGCCGAGGGTGTTCGCCTCGTCGGGGAAGGACGACGCGTAGACGGCCGTGCCGACGCCGCCGACGACGAGGAGGAACGCGCCGAAAGCCTCGGAGGCGTAGCGCGCGCCTCCCGAGTACGTCTCGGCGCTCCGGGTGCGCTGCTCGGTGGTGGATCGGCTGACGGGCTTTCTGTTCGACATGGGGCTGTGCTCTCGGGTTCGGTGGGGCGGGAGGGGACGAGGAGGCGCGGGTCGGCCTAGTCGCGTCGGGTGAGGTCGCGGACGGTGTCGCGGGGCACCGGCGGCACGCCGCGCTTGAGACCGCGGAGACCCCCCGCGAGCACCAGGGCGGTGACGACGGCGAAGACGGCGGACACGACGAGCGTCGCCGACCAGAGCGGCAGCACGAGCGCGAGGGCCACGACGCCGGCGGCGGCGATCAGGGTCGTGGTGACGAGCGCGAGGACGGCGCCCACGACGACGAGGACGATGCCGGTCCGTGCGTCACGAGCCCGCCCGGTGATCTCGTCGCGGGCCGCGCCGATCTCGGTGCGGACCGCCCGGATGACGGGGTCGATGGCCTTGCTGCCGATCTGGCCGCGGAGGCGGTCGGCGAAGGAGGTCTCGGGGGTGCTGTCGTCGGTCATGGTGGCTCCTGGTTCGAGGGTCTGAGGGGTCTGCGGGCACGCGGACGGCCCCCGCCCAGGGGTGGGCGGGGGCCGTCCGGAGGGTCACCGGCCGTTCGGCCGGAGGGTGTCGCGAGCGACTACTGGACGCGGCTGTCGTCGGCGTCGTCGGCGTCGTCCGAGGGGATGTGCACGTCGGAGATGGTCACGTTGACCTCGGCGACCTCCATGCCGACGACCTGCGTGATCGCCTGCGTGACGGCCTGGCGCACGTCGTCGGCGACCTTCTGCAGCTCGACGGGGTACTCGGCGACGATGACGATGTCGGCCGCGACCTGCTTCTCGCCGACCTCGACCGAGACGCCCTGGCCGCGGTCCTGCTGGTTGATCGCGTTGCGGATCGCGCCGATCGCACGGGCCGCGCCGTTGCCGAGGTCGTGGACCCCGGGCACCTCACGAGCAGCGATCCCCGCGACCTTCGACACGACGCCGTCGACGATGGTGTTCTTGCCGGCCGCGTCGGAGGCGGTGTGCTTGGCGGCGGCGGTCCCGGTGGTGGCGGGGGTGACGTTGCTCATGGTTTCTCCTTGTTTCGTTCCTGACGACTCCGGGGCGAGCGGCCCCGGCGTCGAGTCCGTGAAGCGGACACATCATTCAGACGCATCGAGCCCTGCCCACGTCATGGCCCTTCAGCGAGCTTCCAGACAGATGGCGCGGCGCACTCGTTTCGCGGCCAAACGGGCTCGGCAGGGGGAATTCCGGCCGATTCGGTCAGGATCGGCGTTTACGCGACACTCCTCTAGTGAGGGGGTGGACGTGGATCCGAACACGATGAGCGACGCTGAGTTGATCAAGCGCGCCGCGACCGGCAGCAGGCAGGCGCTGTCGGCGCTGTTCGACCGGTACGCCACGACGGTCACGCGGTACGCGTGGGCTCTGGCGCCGAGTCGCATGGATGTGGAGGAGATCGTGCAGGACACCTTCGTCACGCTCTGGAAGAAGAGCAACGGGATGACCCTGCCGACCGACTCGCTGCTGCCGTGGCTGCTGGTGGTCTGCCGCAACCACGCGGCGAATCAGCGCCGCAAGCTCGCCCTCGCGGCGGCGGATGCGCTGCCCGACGACCTCGTCGCGCCCGACGGAGCCGAGGCGCGCGAGATGCTGCGCTTCGTCCGCGAGGCCATCGACGCCCTCTCGCCCGACGACCGCGCGATCTGCGAGCTCTGTCTGATCGAGGGTCTCTCGTACCGCGAGGCCGCCGACCGTCTCGGCATGACCGTCGGGGCGGTCACCAAACGGGTCTCCCGAACACGCTCGCGACTGCGAAAGGCGGTGACGCACGATGAACACTGAGCCCCCCACCGGTGACGACCTCACCCGCATGCTCGTCTCGATGAAGAAGAACGTCCTCGAGCGGGCCACCGACACGACCCGTCGTCGACCCGGTCGGCGCTTCGGCATCGCCTTCGGACTCGTCGCCCTCATCGGCCTCGGCAGTGCCGGCGGCGCCGTCGCCATGGGCTTCGTGCCCTCGCCCTTCGAGGGCCTCGCGCAGCCCGAGCCGACGGCGGTCGTCTCGACTCCCCCGGCTCCGACGCCCACCGCGACCCCCACGCCCGAGCCGAGCGCGGCTCCGTCCACCCAGCCGGTCGGCGGCACGCCGGAGCCGTACCTGCCGATCGACTGCGCGACCCTCGCGACCGAGTCGTCGCTGACGTCGCTGCTGCGCGCGCCCAATCTGCTGACCGACGACCTCGAGGGGCCCTTCGCCCCGGTGATCGCCGCCGAGGACCAGTTCGGGCTCGACGACTGCAACTGGGACTCCACCAGCGAGACGGCGTACGCGTCGTTCGCCATCACCTCCGCGCCCCGCGATGCCCGGGCGAGCGAGGCCGTCGCCTCCGACCGCGCCGAAGGAGCCGTCGACATCGGGATCGGCGATCAGTCGACCCAGATCTGCACGGAGTATCTCGGCTGCCGCGGGACCGTCCTGGTCGGCGACTACTGGCTCGACTACTACTACGGGCAGTCCGTCGACTTCGGCGAGGACGCGCGGGCGCTTCTCCTGGCGCACCTGGAGCGCATCGCCGACGTGGTCGAGCCCCTCGATCCTCGGGCGCCGTGGGTCGCCACCGACGCCGCCGCCCGTTGGACGAGGACGGGCGACTGCTCGACGATCTCTCTGGCGACACCGCTCAGCGTCCTGTTCTCCGACCCGACGATCGCCGACGGTGCGAGGACGCCCGACTACGAACGGAACGGCCGGCTGCTGACGGCGGCCCGGGACTCGTCCTACTACTGCGAGTGGGCCGTCCCCGAGGCGACGCCTCCGACCGAGATGTCGGCCTCCCCTCCGGCCGTCACCGTGCAGATCGCAGCGGGGGCGCGGTGGGGCTTCGAAGCGCGCGAGGAGTACCTCGCCGGTGAGGCGGCATCCGCGCAGGGGGCCGATGTCACGCCGGTGACGGTCGTCGGAGCCGAGGACGCGACCATCTTCTGCCTCGAAGCGGGCGTGAGCTGCAGCCTCGACGTGCTCGTCGACGACTCCTGGATGCGGGTCTCGTACAACGGCCAGCGGACGATCGGCGAGAAGCCCGTGCTGATCGCCGTCGCCGAGAGCATCATCGCCGCGCGATGACCGCACGGCACGCGACCGTCGTCGTCGTGGGCGGTGGGCAGGCCGGTCTCTCGGCAGCCCACCACCTGCGGCGGCGCGGCTTCACCTCGGCGCTCGACGGCGACGCCGCCAGCAACGGCGGCGACGGCGGCGGCGGCGCCCGCACCCTCGTCGTGCTGGACGCCGAGCAGCACCCCGGAGGCGCGTGGCAGCACCGCTGGGAGTCGCTGCGGATGGCAACGGTGAACGGCATCTTCGACCTGCCCGGCATGCCGCTGCCCCCGGTCGATCCGGCCGAGCCCAGCCGCACGGCCGTGCCCCGCTACTTCGCCGCCTACGAGGCCGCCGACGATCTCGCGATCCTCCGACCGGTGCACGTCGACTCGGTGCGCGCCGTCGACGACGACCCCGACGGCCCGCTGCGTCTCGAGACGTCCGCCGGAGCCTGGGAGGCGCGGGTCGTCGTCAACGCCACCGGCACCTGGAACACGCCCCGCGTCCCCGACCTGCCGGGGCGCGACCTCTTCACCGGCACCCAGCTGCACACCCGCGACTACGTCGCGGCGGAGGCCTTCGTGGGGCAGCGGGTGGCGATCGTCGGCGGCGGGATCTCAGCCGTGCAGCTGCTCGACGAGATCAGCCGGGTCGCGACGACGCTCTGGTACACGCGGCGCGAACCGGTGTTCCTCGACCACGACTTCACGCAGAGCCTCGACGGCGTCGACGTCGAGCGCCGGGTGGCGGTCGACGCCGCGGCGGGCCGCGAGCCGGCGAGCATCGTCTCGTACACCGGTCTCGGCTGGACCTCGTCCGCCGTCGACGCCCGCCGGCGGGGCGTGCTCGTCCGTCGACCGATGTTCACCGCTCTCGGCCCACGACACGTGATCGAGTCCGACGGCTCGAGCACGAGCGTCGACGCCGTCGTGTGGGCGACCGGGTTCCGCGCCGATCTCGGCCACATCGACCCGCTCGGACTCCGCGGCCCCCTCGGCGGCGTGCCGCTCGACGGGACGGCCGCCCGGCTCGACCCCCGCGTGCACCTGATCGGCTACGGCCCGTCGCAGTCGACCGTCGGGGCCAACCGGGCCGGCCGGGCCGCGGTCGCCGCGCTCGTCCGGCGCCTCGACGCCGAACGCGGGTGAGGGGCGGAGGTGACGGGCGGGGTCAGTCGACCCGCGCCTCCTCGGCTCCCCCGCCCGGCGCGGCGACCGGCTGCGGCGGGGCGTCCCAGCCCTCCTGGGCTCGGGTGCAGTCCTCTCGGAAGACGTACTGCGAGATGACCTTGCGCTCGTCGCTGACCCAGTCGATCGCGGGCCGGACCTTCTCGGCGGGCACGTGGCCGATGCGGTAGACGGCCATCAGCTCGAGGTCGTCGGGCACCGCGAGCAGGCGCTCGATCTCGGCCCAGCGCTCGGGCAGCTCCATCGGGAACGAGATGAACTGGATGCCGAGCCCGAGGGGCACGGTCGCGAGCCACACGTTCTCCATCGCGGCCCCCATGCTGAACGTCGAGTAGAACGACGTCAGCGAGTCGGGCCGGAACGACGACCGGTCGAGCATCACGCCGAGCAGCAACGGGGCGCCCGCGACCAGCTTGCGGTTCTCGGCGCCGAGGGTCTGCGGCACGCGCAGCGCGTTCATGAGCAGACGCCCGCGCTTCGTGAAGACCTGGCGGGTGAATGGCCGGAGCGGCGCGGGCAGGCGGTCGAACAGCATGCCGTCGCGGTGCCGCTCCATCTCGGCCGGGCTGAACCGGAAGAAGGGCTTGTACCGGTCGAAGAACGCCCCGCGCGCCATCGACTCGGTCATGCTCTCGCCGCTGATGCGGGCGACGGCCTCGATCGTCTCGCGCGACTCGATCAGCACGAAGCGCCACGGCTGACTGTTCAGCTGACTGGGGGCTCGCCCGGCGAGCTCCATCAGGAGGCGCTGGTCGGCGGCGCTGACCGGCTCGTCGGTGAAATGGCTGTTCATGGTCCGTCGGCGGCGGACGACGTCGAAGAAGTCCATCAGCGCGCCCCCGCCCCGGCCCGCGCCGAGACGGCGTCGCGGTCGAGGACGAGCCACGCGGCGGCGTAGGCCGGTGCGGCCGCGAGCGCCACCCGGGCGTGGGGACCGGTGCGGGCCGAGACCCGGGTCAGGGCGACGAAGGGGACGGCCGAGGCGGCGAGCGCCAGGGCCGCACGACGGCGGCTCGTGGCGAGGGCGGCGACCGCGAGAGCCGTGGTGGCCGCCGTCGTCACGAAGAGGGCGTGGTGCACCCAGCGTGCGCGGTCCGTCCGCAGGAGCCCGCGGCGGACGGCCAGTCCGACGCCGCAGGTGAGCACGTAGGCCGCGGTCGCCGCCCGGAGCGCGAGCCCCGCTCGACGGACGGCCGGTTCGACGACGGGGCGGCGCTCGCTCTGCATGACCCCGATCCAAGCAGCGCCGGTCGAGGCGGACCCGACCGATCGGGGTACAGATCGCCTCAGTTCGCCGACACCTGCCGTCGCTACCGTCGACCGCACGTCGCGCTCGAGACGTCCCGTCGCCGGCAGTCCCGCCGAACCTCCAGGAGGAGCATCACCATGACGAAGTCCATCGCCCTCATGCTCGCCATGATCGTCGGCGGCCACGGCCTGATCGGGCTGTTCATCGAGGGCGAGCACATGCTCGGCATCTTCACCGTCGACATCGCGCTCGACGTCGTCTACCTCGGGTCGGCCGCTCTGCTGCTCGCGGCGGCGCTGCTGCCGGCGTCGGCGCTGACGATCCGCATCCTCGTCGCGATACCCGGTCTCTCGTTCCTCGTCCTGGGGCTCTCCGGCATGGCCGACCCGCACCTCTTCGGAGCGGCGCCGACCGGGCTCACGCTGATGGACGAGGTCGTCTTCTTCGCGCAGGCCGGCGCCTGCGCGGTCGCGGTCCTGCTGAAGAACCCTCACCTGACGCTGTGGCAGGACGACGCGACGGGTCGCGGGATGGTCCACTCGCAGTAGTCGCGGGTCCGTGACGACGTGCCCCGCACCTCCCGAGGAGGCGCGGGGCGCGTCGTCAGCCGGCGTTCGGCAGTCGCGCCTCGAGCACGCCGTCGACCACTCGGGTCGTGAAGGCGGGCTGCGGCGAGGTCGCCGGTCCGTGCACGACCTCGCCGGTCCGGAGCGAGAAGACGCTGTCGTGCCACGGGCAGGTGACGCACGCCTCGCCCCGCTCGGTCGTGAGGGCGCCCTCGGAGAGCGGGCCCGAGAGGTGGCTGCAGGTGTCGGAGAGCACATGCGCCCGATCGCCCCGACGGAGCACCACGACCGGCTGCCCGTCGACCTCGCGGCCGGTGAGCTCGCCGTCGGGCAGCTCGTCGAGAGGAGCGACCTCGTGCCAGCCGGGACTCACCAAGTGCGGGACGTCCTCGGCGTGGTTGGCCCCGACGGCCTGACGGTAGGCGAGGTGCCCGCCGATGAAGCCGCCGAGCCCGACGGCCCCGAGTCCCGTCCAGCCGAGGAGCTTCGCGCTCGTGCTCCGGCCGCGGAGGCGCTGCAGGTACGACGCGCCGTAGAGGGCCGTGGCGACGAGGTTCGCCGCGGAGTGCACGAGACCCACCCGCTTCTGCTGCTCGTGCGACGCCGCCCAGTCGGCGAACCCGGCGAGCGCCGAGGGCGCCACGGCGAGCAGCCCGACGCCGACGAGGGTGCGAGCGGCCCGCTCCTGGCCGGGCATCGCGTCGAGCACGGCGGCGCTGATCCACGAGCCGGTGGGGACGAGCACCAGCACGGGGTGCAGCGGGTGCCCGGCGGGAACCCCGTGCAGCAGGTCGCGCAGGGCCCGGGGGGCGAGCACGGCGTCGACCACGCGCTGCACCCGGGTGACGACGGGGTCGAGGGTCGAGGCGTCCTCGACGGCGGCCAGGGCCTTGACGATCGGCAGTTCTCGCATGTCGGTTCTCCGGTGACGTCGTGTGCGGTCATGATGCCCGGAGCCGGATGACGGCGGAGGGCCTGACGGCCCGACAGTAGGGCGCGGTCGCCGGGCCGGTCCGACCCCGTCGAGCGGGTTGACACCGACGCCCTGAAGGGCTATCCGCCCGCCCGGCCGTCGCGCGCGGTGCCGTCGAGGTCACCAGGCGTGCGAAACTGGTCTTCCGACCGATGACGGCGGCGACGAGGCACGAGCCCGCGACACAGACTTCCGCACCACCCCGAGATCTCTGGCAGCAACTCTCCGATCTCCCCGGCACCACCCGTACGACGACACGCACCTGGTCCAGAGGTGCGGCCAGCACACCCACCTCAGAGACAGAAGATCCTCTATGCAGACCACCAAGCACTCCCTCGACCTGAAGAAGCCGCAGCCGCTGAAGCGCGGGGCCCTGCGGGTCACGCCCCTCGGCGGACTCGGCGACGTCGGCCGCAACATGACCCTCTTCGAGCACAAGGGCAAGCTCGTCGTCGTCGACTGCGGCGTGCTCTTCCCCGAAGAGACCCAGCCCGGCATCGACGTGATCCTGCCCGACTTCACCCCGCTGCGCGACCGCCTGAAGGACGTCGAGGCCATCGTGCTGACGCACGGTCACGAGGACCACATCGGCGGAGTCCCCTACCTGCTCAAAGAGCGCCCCGACATCCCCCTGATCGGGTCGAAGCTCACCCTCGCCTTCATCACGGCGAAGCTGCAGGAGCACAAGATCACGCCGATCACCCACGAGGTCGCCGCCGGCGACCACCACCAGGCCGGCCCCTTCGACCTCGAGTTCGTGGCCGTGAACCACTCCATCCCCGACGGCCTCGCGGTCGCCCTGCGCACGAGCGCCGGGATCGTCCTCCACACGGGCGACTTCAAGATGGACCAGTTCCCGATGGACAAGCGGATCACCGACCTCAACCACTTCGCCCGCCTGGGCGACGAGGGCGTCGACCTCTTCATGACCGACTCCACCAACGCGGAGGTCCCCGGCTTCACGACCGCCGAGAAGGACCTCGGCGCCGCCATCGACCGCGTCTTCCGCGAGGCGCCCAAGCGCATCGTCGTGTCGAGCTTCGCCAGCCACGTCCACCGCATCCAGCAGGTGCTCGACACGGCGCACAAGCACGGCCGCAAGGTCGCCTTCGTGGGTCGCTCGATGGTGCGCAACATGGGCATCGCCTCCGACCTCGGCTACCTCACGATCCCCAAGGGCCTCGTGGTCGACCTCAAGCAGCTGAGCAAGATGGCCGACAACAAGATCGTGCTCATCTGCACCGGCTCGCAGGGCGAGCCGATGGCGGCGCTGTCGCGCATGGCGAACCGAGAGCACATCATCAAGGTCGGCGAGGGCGACACCATCCTCCTCGCCAGCTCGCTGATCCCCGGCAACGAGAACGCCATCTACGGCGTCATCAACGGCCTCATCCGCTGGGGCGCCACCGTCGTGCACAAGGGCAACGCCAAGGTGCACGTCTCGGGTCACGCCAGCGCCGGCGAGCTCACCTACTGCTACAACATCGTCAAGCCGAAGAACGTGCTGCCCGTCCACGGCGAATGGCGCCACCTCACCGCGAACGCCGACCTCGCGATCGCGACGGGCGTGCCGGAGGACCGCGTGCTCGTCGTCGAGGACGGCGTCGTCGTCGACCTCGACCGCGGCCGCGCCAGCATCGCCGGGCGCATCCCCGCCCCCTACGTCTTCGTCGACGGCGCCACGATCGGCATCGCCACCGAGGACGCCTTGAAGGACCGCCTCTCGCTCGCCGAAGAGGGGCACATCACCGTGCTCGGCATCTTCGACGAGGGCACGCAGAAGCTCATCGACCCCGTCGAGTTCATCCCCCGCGGCTTCGTCGAAGAGGCCGGCTGGATGTCGCAGGCCGAAGACGTGGCCACCAAGGCGCTGGCCGAGGCGACCAACCGCGGTCACGTCGACGGGGTCGGCGCCGAGAACGCCATCGCCGACGGCCTCAGCCGGTGGTTCCTGCGTCGGCACCGTCGCACCCCGGTCATCACGACCGTGGTCGTCGACGCCGACTGACCTCGCGCGACCCGCTCTGAGAACGGCCCCGGCTCACGCCGGGGCCGTTCGTCGTCGAGGCGCGGGATTGTCGTCACTGGCGGCTGCGGAGTCAACCCCGTGGGGGCCGATCCATCGTCTTCGGTCGCTCCCCGTGGGGCCGGCAGGAGGGTGGATGCTCTCGACGAAAGGGAAAGAATGTTCTTCCACAAGCAAGAGCTCCAGTACACGGCCACTCCGTCGAAGCCCGACGCCGTCCTGGCCCACAAGATGCAGGAGATCCTCGGCGGCCAGTACGGCGAGATCACGGTGGCGATGCAGTACGGCTTCCAGGCCTGGAACAGCCACCTGCCCGGCAAGTACCGCGACATGATCTTCGGCATCGGCGCCGAGGAGTTCGGCCATGTCGAGATGATCGCCACCATGATCAGCCAGCTCCTGGCCGACGCGCCGGTCGGCGCGACCGAGAAGGCCGTCCAGGACGACCCGGTCATCGCGGCCGTCGTCGGCGGCACGGACATCCAGCACGCCATCGTCGCGGGCGCCGGTGCGCGCCCGGTCGACTCGAACGGCAACCCGTGGTCGGGCAGCTACATCACGGCGTCGGGCAACCTGCTCGCCGACGTGATCGCCAACGCCAACGCCGAGATGCAGGGCCGTCTCCAGGTCGCGCGTCTGTACCACATGACCGAGGACAAGGGCGTCCGGGACATGCTCGGATTCCTTCTCGCACGCGACACCGCTCACCAGAACCAGTGGACCGCCGCCGCCCGCGAGCTCATGGCCGACGGCTACGAGGACCTGCCGGTGCCGAGCAACTTCCCGCAGTCGAACGAGATCCAGACCGAGTCGTACAAGTTCTACAACTTCTCGGACGGCGAGGCGGCGTCGGAGGGCACCTGGGCCAAGGGTCCGACCCCCGACGGCAAGGGCACCTTCACCTACGAGGAGGCACCTGCCGGCGGCCTGCCCTTCCCCGCGCCCACGAAGCCCGACGAGCGTCTCTACGGCACGACCCCCGTGCCGAACATCGTCGAGAAGACCGTCGGCACCGTCAAGGACAAGCTCTCGAAGAGCTGACCCCCACGGTCGACACGAGGCCCCGCCCGACATCCTCGGGCGGGGCCTCGTGTCGTGCTGGGGCCCCACGACGCCAGGAGATGGACACGACGCCGGGAGAACCCCTGGCGTCGTGTCCATCCCCTGGCGCTGTGGGGGGCTGTGTCGAGGACACGACGAGGCCCCGCACCGATCTCCCGGTGCGGGGCCTCGTCGTGTGGTTCGCCGGTCAGGCGCCCTGAACGTTCTCCTTCGACTGCTGAGCACTGTCCTTGACGTCGGCGGCGGCCGAGGTCGTGTCGTCCTTGACGGTCGAGGCGGCGTCCTGAGCGGTCTCCTTGACGGCGGCGAAGGCCTCCTGCGCGGGCTCGCGCAGGTGCTCGGCGGCGTCGTCCGCGGCCGACTTGACGACCGGCGCGGCCTTCTCCTTCGCCGACGAGACGAGCTCCCGCTCCTTGTCCGACGCGGGGATCAGCGACGAGACCAGCCACCCGGCGCCGAAGGCGATCAGGCCGACCGCGAGCGGGTTGCCCTTCGCCTTCTGCACGGCCTGCTGCGGGGCGCCGGTGACGCCGCCCGCGACCGAGCCGCCGGCTCCCCGCACGCTGTCGACGGCCGAGCCGCCGGCGTCGCGGACGCTGTCGACGCCCGAGTGGGCGACGCCCATGACGGACTCCTTGGCGCTCGTGAAGCGCCCCTTGACCTTCTCGGTCTGGCGGTGGGCGATGCTCGACGGGTTCACCTTGTCGGCGAGCGCGTCGACGTCGTAGCCGAGCCCGGCGCGGGTTCGCTCGATGTCGGCGCGGATCTCCTCGGGCGTGCGGGTCGATCCGCTCTCGTTGGTGTCTGCGGTGCTCATGCGTTGCCTCCTGGCTTGACGGTCTCAGGGATCTTCTTGAGGGAGTCGACCGTCGAGGGCGCTCCCGTGATGGTCTTCAGCTGCTTGCGCCCCCGGAGGAACAGCACCAGCGCGACCACGGCGTAGACGACGGCGATGATCAGCGACGACCAGCCGAGGCCGATCAGCGAGCCGAGCGCCCACATCGCGGCGAGCGACAGGAACAGCAGGGCGAACAGCGCCGTCAGACCGGCACCGCCGAACATGCCCGCTCCCTTGCCGGCCTTCTTGGCCGAGTCGGTGAGCTCGGCCTTGGCGAGCTCGACCTCCTGACGGAACAGCGTGGACAGGTCGCCGGTGACGCCGCTCAGCAGTTCGCCGAGCGACGTCGTGGCGGCGGTCTCCTCAGGGGCCGGACGCCCGGTCTCGGGGGCGCCGGCGGACGGGTCGCTCACAGGCGGGGCCCTGCGGCTCCGGGCCAGGTGCCCGGGGTGGCGCTCGGATTGCCGGGCGTCGCGATCACGTCGGGCAGCTCGCCCTCCTCGACGACGTCGTACTCGCCGGCCACGGGACCGGGGTCGCCGACGAGCGGCGTCTGGCCGCCGGTCGAGGCGACGGGCGCGGACGGCGTCGCCGCGCCTCCTGCGCTCCCCGAGGTCGGGGTGCCTGAGTCGGAGTCGCTCTGGTGCTGCTGCTTGGCCTCGGCGGTCAGCGACTTCACGACCCGACCGGCCAGCAGACCGGAGGCTGCGGCGATCGCGATGAAGGTGCCGGGCTTCCGGGCGGCGAACGACTTGACGTCGTCCAGCAGGGTGCCGGCGTCGCGCCCCTCGAGCCACTCGGCGACGCCGTGCGCGCGACCGGAGAGGTTGCGGACGAGCTCGCCCGCCACACCGCTCTCGCCGTTGTCGGCCATGGAGCCGAGGTGGTCGCCCATGGTGCGGAGACCGGCGGCCGCCTTCTCCTGCTGCGCACCGGCCTGCTCCTTGAGCTCGGAGGTCGCCTGGCCGAAGAGCTCCTTGGCCTGACCGGTCGCCTCGGAGGCGACCTTCGAGGCCTGCTCCTTGGCGCTGCCGACCACGTCGGAGGCGGCGCTCCTGGCGTCGCCCGCGACACCGGCCGCCTCCTCCTTGGCCGAGTCCGCCTTGGCCTGGGCCTTCTCCTTGACGCCGCCGTCGGAGCCGCCGTCGCCGGAGGAGCCGTCGCCGGAGCCGCCGACCCCGGCGGACGGCGCGACCACGGGTGCTGCGGTGGCCGAGAAGTCGGCCGCGGTGGCGTCGGGGTCGGTGATGTCGGCGTACGCGCCGACCTCGTCGCCGAGTCCGGTCACGGCGTCGTCGCGGCGGCCGCCGTCGTGCCCTGACGACGTGCCCGTCGGCGGCTGCCCTCCGGCGGTCTGGTCGAAGACGGGTGTGGACGAGTCGCTGTCGTAGCGCTTGTCATCGCTCATGCTGTGCCTCTCGGATCGTCGAGCGACCATCGGGACGACGGCCGCGATCGGGTTGAGATGCTGCAACACTGTCCGCGTCGCGCCCCGAAGGGCCGAACGGAAACGAGTACGCCTCAGGGGGTTGACACCGGCCCGAGCAGGTGCTTTCGACGTCGTCCCGCTCGTCGACGGGCTGCGTCACGAGACGGGCCTCGGCGATCCCCTCCTCAGGAGGCGCGCGCGGGTGAGGAGACCACGCTCGGTCACATCTGCACATCGATTCGCAGCCGGAACCGCGGAGGCGTAGGCGATTCCCCCCGGACCCTGTAGAAAAGGAGCACACCGAACCGACTGCTCTTCGGATGAGCACGGCCGACGGCCCTTCGGGGGGCCGAACGGTGAGGCGGGGTCGTTGCGTAGGGGTACGCACCCCCGCCTGATCCGGCCCTTCGGAGGCCAGCAGTTCGCATACCGGATGCTGTTCCGCGACCTCATCCCTCTCGCTTGCAGCACCGTCCCGCTGTCCCCTACCGTGGGGGCAAGGCCACCCCAGACCTCGGCAGCCGGTACATCACGAGCGTGCGCTCCCCCGGGTCCGCACACCCCGCATCGCGGGCTCGTCCACCACTCCTCGCCCCCACAGGCGAGACGACCGAGTCCCTGATCACCCGTAATCTCGGACCCCACCTCGAGGCGGATCAGCATGGGAACCCTGTTCTACGGAACCGACGGCTACGGCGTCGAGCTCGACGACCGTGCCCTCGCCCACCTGAAGGTCGCGCTGCTCACGCTCCTCCGCGCTCAACAGAGCGTGGCGCTGACGATCGCCCGACCGGTGAGCCAGGGCAGCGGCCGCGACACCATGTGGATCAACCCGACCAGCGATCTCCGGTTCCACTTCAGCGGCAACCGCCCGCCCCGGATCAACGAGTCCTGGGTCAGGGCGATCATCGCCACGGCCAACACTCCGTCGGGCATGCGACTGCCGGCCGAGGACGAGGCCGCGCAGCCGTCCCGCCTGCTGAACGCCTGACCCGACCCCCGACCGACCGGTCGGAGCGCCCCGCCGCCTCAGCCTCGACGGGGTGCCCGCCCGGCGACGGCCAGCA
The DNA here is from genome assembly GCF_001422285.1 of Frigoribacterium sp. Leaf263. Lineage (GTDB taxonomy): Bacteria > Actinomycetota > Actinomycetes > Actinomycetales > Microbacteriaceae > Frigoribacterium. Next base: position 759,351 of record NZ_LMMO01000001.1, on the reverse strand, counting down.
CGGTCGCGATCGTGCGGGGCAGGGCCAGGATCCGGAAGTGCCCGCCCGCGGGAAGCCGGACGTTCTCGGCCCCCGGCAGCTCGCTGCCCTCGGGGATGTGCGGATCGAACTCGCCGTAGATCGACACGATCCGCGAGTTGACCTCCGCGTTGCGGGTGAGCAGCAGGGTCGTGGCATCCCGGGGCGAGAACGCCCGCAGGCTCGACAGGGGCAGCCATCGGGCGTAGCGCGATCCCGAGAAGGGCGCGCAGACGGCCACCATGCCGTCGACGCGGCTCTCGGGGTCGAGCATGGCCATCACGTACTTGCCGATCAGACCGCCCTTGCTGTGCGCGACGATCACGACGTCGCGCAGATCGTGCCGCTCGAGGTACTCGGCCACGTCGCGGGCGGCGGCCTCGACGGGTCGGCCGTTCCACCGCAGGGCCGACAGCACGTGCACGGGGTGCCCCTCGGCGTGCACCCGGGCGATCAGCGGGCGGAGGAACGCCCAGGTCTCCCAGATGCCGGGCACGACCAGCACCGCGCGCCCCTCCCCGTCCCGGTACTCCGCCTCGCCCCGCGGCGCGAGCACGGCGCGGACCTGCCAGTGCGCGGCGTAGGCGTAGTCGCGGACCCACCAGATCAGGAGGCGCGCGAGACGGAACGGCGACGGCACGGTCACGGGACCCGCGCCTCCGGGAGTCCTGCGGCGAACGCCGCGACGAGACGGCCGACCTCGTCGGGGTGGGAGTGGATGACGTTGTGCACGGCGCCGGGCACCTCGGCCGACCGGCCGTCGACGGCCTCGGCGAGTCCGCGCACCCAGTCGGCGGGGGCGATCGGGTCGTGCGCGCCCCGGACGACCAGCGTCGGTCGGGTGACCCCGCGGATGCGGTCGGCCGTCTGGTAGCGGAGCATCGAGGCGACCCCGGCGGCATACGAGAGCATCCCGCCGCGGGCGTAGTCGCGGGCCACCATCGCGCCGGTGAGCGGCGGCTCGCCGAGCATGTCGAGGGCCAGCCGTCGCCCCTGACCGGCCGCGCTCGAGGCCGCCGGGTCGACGACCGGGCCGATCAGCACGAGCCCGCGCACGAGCCCCGGACGGCGGAGGGCCACGTCGATGGCGACCTCGGAACCCAGCGAGTGGCCGATCACGACGAGCCGGGCCGCCCCTCCCGCAGCCGAGTCGAGCCGGGGCAGCAGGGCCTCCGCCATCTCGTCGACGCCCAGACGACGACGCGGCCCCGGCGTGCGGCCGAAGCCGGGCAGGTCGACGGCCAGCACCGTGCCGTGCTCGGCGAGCAGCGGCGCGAGACGGCTGAACGACCGGTGCGAGAGGCCGACGCCGTGCACCAGCACGAAGATCGGCGCCTCCGGGGCGGCGTGGGCCTCGGGGCCGGCGCGGAACCACCGGACGCGGGGAGGCGCCGTCGGGGCGGAGGCCACCGTGGGCGCAGCCGCGGGCGATGCGGGGACCGCGGGGTCGAACGCGGGGACGGCGGGGTCGACCGCGGGGTCGAGGGGGTCGACCGCGGGGTCGAGGGGCGGGTCGAGGGTGGGGATGGCGGGCCTCCGGGTCAGGGCGGCAGGGGACCGCGTCGACCCGGAGTGTAGGCGCGTCCGCGGGGACCGGGTCACCCGGCCGCGCCCGCCGCGCCCGGAGGCGCCCGCGGTGTCAGCCGACCCCGGCGGGGTCCTGAGGCCGGCCGCTTGCGACTCAGGTCGTAGACGAGGTCCCGACCTGCGCCTCCTGCGCCGTCGATCGGCACCCGCGAACGTGGAGGCATGACAACGACACCGACCCAGGGGGCGCCGCGCACCGGCCGACGCGCCCCGCGCCTCCTGCCCCGACTCGCCGCCGCGACCGCGGTCGTGGCCCTCGCCCTGCCGCTCGCCGCCTGCGGTTCCGCGAGCGCGGCGCCCACCGAGGCCGCGCCTCCCGCCCCTCCTCGCCAGCAGCCCGGAGGCCACTCCCTCACCGCCGACGACGTCGACACCTGGCTCGACGGCGCGATCGGCTCGGCTCTGCAGACCACGGGCATCCCCGGGGCCACCGTCTCCGTCGTCTCGGACGGCGAGCTGCTGACGGCGAAGGGCTACGGCCTCGCCGACACGGGGACCGAGGGCGGATCCGCCCGTCCCGTGGACCCCGACGACACGCTCTTCCGCATCGGCTCGATCTCGAAGGTCGTGTCGGCCACGGCGATCATGCAGCTCGTCGAGCGGGGCGATCTCGATCTCGACGCCGACGTGCAGCAGTACCTCGACTTCGACCTCGACACCCCGAAGGGCCCGATCACGCTGCGGCATCTGCTGACCCACACGGCCGGCTTCGAGGAGGTGATCGCCGGGCTGATCGGCACCGCCGGCAGCGAGGTGCCGTTGCGCGAGGCCGTCTCGGCCGCACCGCCCGAGCAGGTCTACGAGCCCGGCACCACGCCCGCGTACTCCAACTACGGCGCGACCCTCGCGGGCTACATCGCCGAGCGCGTGTCGGGCGAGCCGTTCGCGGAGCTGCTGCAGCAGAACGTGTTCGAGCCCGCCGGCATGTCGTCGTCGTCGTTCGAGCAGCCCCTGCCCGACGACCTCGACGCCCGCCTCGCGAAGGGCTACCCCGACGACTCGCAGCCCGCGTACCCGACCGAGGTCGTCAACGCCGCACCCGCCGGCGCGATGACCTCGAGCGCCACCGACATGGCCCGCTTCATGCTCGCGCACCTCGGCGACCTGCCGGGCGACGCCGCACTGCTCGGCGACGACGCGCTGGCCGAGATGCACCGCCCCGCGCTCGACGCCGACCAGCTCGGCACGCTCGCCGCCGGGCAGCGCATGGACCTCGGCTTCTTCGACGACAGCACCCCGGGCGTCCCGGCATTCGGGCACGACGGCGACACCCAGGTGTTCCATTCGGCGATGCGGCTGTTCCCCGACCATGACGCCGGCATCTTCGTCTCGCTGAACGGCAGCGGGCGCACGCCGACCGCGTCGCTCGACCTCCGCACGACGGTGCTGCAGGGCTTCGCCGACCGGTATCTGCGCGACGAGGCGGGCGCCCCGAGCCGAGGAGGCGCGGGTGCGGTCGCCTCCGACATGGACGCCTCGGACGCGGAAGCTCCGGACGGGCCCGCCGCCGCCGATCTGGCCGGCACGTACCTCTCGTCGCGGTCGCCCGTGACGAACCCGGGCGCCCTGCTCGCCCTCAGCGGTCAGACGGTCGTCGTGCCGCGGACCGACGGGACCGTCGCCGTCACCCCGAAGCCGCTCGGCGTCACCACCGGGGTCTACGAGAAGATCGAGCCGAACCTGTGGCGCGAGGTCGGCGGTGACGCGCTGCTGGCGACGCGCACCGACTCGGGCGGGGATGCGGACGACGCGACCGTTACCGCGATCTCGTGGGGCGCCTCCTTCACCCTGCTGCGGGCGCAGCCCTGGCAGACGGCGTCGGTCGTCGTGCCGGTCGCGCTCGGCTCGCTCGTCGTCCTGCTCGCGTCGATGATCGTCTGGCCGGCCACGGCCCTGGCGCGAGCCGGAGGCCGCTCGACCCGTCGCGACCCCTCGCGACCCGACGCCGCCCCGCGCCGGAAGGACCGGATGCTGCTGCTGTCGCGACTCGGACAGGCGTCGACCCTGCTCGCCCTCGTCGGCTGGGCGATCGTCGCCGTGCAGGCGATGTCGTTCGCCGAGGTCACGGCCACGACCCTGCGCGTGCTCCAGGTGCTGCAGGTGCTCGGCGTCCTGGCCCTCGTGCCGGCCGCCCTCGTCGCGTGGCGGGCCGTCCGCGACCGTCGAGGCTGGGCCGTCGTCACCGGACGCGTGCTCGTCGTCGCCGCTCTCGCGGCTCTCGCCACCGTGGCGTTCGTGTTCCGCCTCATCGCGCCGAGCGTGAGCTTCTGATGCGCGGGCTGAAGCGCTCCCCCGAGACCACCGGCACCTGGCATGCTCGGACGATGACCTCGCCCGCCTCCGACGCTGCCACCGCGGGCTCCGCCTCGGGGCCCGGTGCAGCAGCGACGCGTCGGATGCTCGCCCGTGTCGGCGTCCGTACGCCGCTCGGTCGCGACGTCGTGCTCGCCGCCGTCTGGGCGGTGGTCACGGTGGCTCTGCTCGGCGCCCTGCTGGCCACGGGCGAGCTCGGGACGGCGCCGTCCGCCTCCCTGGGCGCGTCGGCCCCGCAGCTCGTCGTGATGACCCTGCTGGCTGTCGTCCAGTACGTGCCGCTGGCCCTGCGTCGGGTCCGCCCGGTCGGCGTCCTGCTGGTGATCGCGGTCGTCCAGGCCGCTCTGCTGACGATCCTGCCCTCGGGTGTCGCGCTGTGGACGGCGGCTCCCGTCATCGCCGCCTACACCGTGGCCACCCTGCGACCCACCCGGGTCGCGGTCCGCGCCGTCCTCGCGGCCATCGGCGTCGCGACGATCGGCGCCGTCGTCGGTGCGACCGATCTGATCGTCGAGCGCCTCGACTGGGCGACGACGACCGTGACGCCGCGGGGCGATCTGTTCGGGGACGGCCCGTCGGGCGTCGTCGTCGAGACGCTCGCGCTCGTCTCCACCGCGGTGCTGGTCAACGGGGTCAGCGCGGCCGTGGGCTCGTGGGTGGCCCTCCGGCGCGTGCACGATCACGACGCCCGCGCCCGGGCCGCCGAGTCGGTCGAGCACCAGGCGACGCTCACGCGATCGGCCGTCGCCGCCGAGCGCACCCGCATGGCCCGCGAGCTGCACGACGTGGCCGCGCATCATCTGACCGGTCTCGTCGTCCAGGCCGGGGCGGCCGAACGGCTCGTCGACGGCGACCCCGAACGGGCGAAGGAGTCGCTGCGGAGCGTCCGAGCCCAGGGCCGCGAGACCCTCGACGCCCTGCGGTCGATCGTCGGGATCCTGCGCGAGACGGGTGACGACGCCAGCGGCACCGCACCCGTCCCCGGTCTCGCCGACGTGACCGATCTCGTCGACGCGGCCCGCGCCTCCGGGGCCGTCGTCGAGGTGCACCGGAGCGGCGCCCTGCCGTCTCTGCCCCCGCTCGCCGACGTGACGGCGTTCCGCACCGTGCAGGAGTCCCTCGTGAACGCGCGGAGGCACAGCCCGGGCGCCGTGGTCGAGCTGTCGATCGACGCGACGGTCGACCGGCTGACGGTGGTCGTCGAGAACGACCTGCCCTCGGGCGGTGGCGCCGCGCACACCCCGGGCTACGGCCTGGTCGGCATGCGGGAGCGCGCGGCGCTCGTCGGCGGCGAGCTCGAGGCGGGGGTCGCGCAGGCCGGCCGCTGGCGCGTCGCGCTGTCTCTGCCGGTCGAGGCGGACCCGTCGTCGCCCGCCGGGGGCGGGGCGTGATCCGGGTCGTGCTGGTCGACGACCAGTCGATCGTCCGCACCGGGTTCCGCGTCGTGCTCGAGACCGCCGGTGGGTTCGAGGTCGTCGGCGAGGCCGCTGGCGGGCGCGAGGCGGTCGAGCTGGTGCGTCGGGTGAGCCCGGACGTCGTCGTGATGGACGTCCGCATGCCCGGCGGTGACGGCATCGAGGCGACACGCGCCATCGTCGGGTCTGGGGCTGGGGCTGGGGCTGGGTTTGGGTCCGGTGCGGGCGCCGCGTCGTCTGCTCAGGAGGCGCGGGTCGGGTCCGCCGCGCCTCCCGCGGTCCTCGTCGCCACGACCTTCGACCTCGACGAGTACGTGTTCGGCGCGCTCGAGGCCGGTGCCAGCGGGTTCGTGCTGAAGGATGTCGAGCCCGACGAGTTCGTCGCCGCCGTCCGCAGCCTGGCTGCCGGTCAGGCCGCGATCGACGGTGCCACCACGCGCCGCGTCATCGCGGAGTTCACCCGCCGCCGCCGGTCCACCGCGGTCGAGCCGCCGCCCGGAGTTCTGACCGAGCGAGAGCAGCAGATCGTCCGGCTGCTCGGCGACGGTCTCTCGAACGACGAGATCGGCGCCCGCCTCGTGGTCGAGACGAGCACCGTCAAGTCGCATCTCACCCGCGTCATGACGAAGCTCGGCACCCGCGACCGGCTGCAGACCGTCGTCTGGGCGTTCCGCTCGGGCCTCCTCCCCTGACCCGGCGCCCCCGCCCCGCCGCTTCCCCCGCCACCCACGACGCCACACGCGAACCGCCATCGACTCGACACCCCGCCACCGGATCACGTGGCGGCATGTCGAATACGTGGCGGCGCAGCCGCCGGCCTCCCCCACCACCCGCCACGCACGACCCCACCCCCACCCACCACGCCAGGTCATGGACACGACGCCCGCTTCAACCCTGGCGTCGTGTCCACAACGTGGCGTCGTAGCGCCGCCATGGGCACACGCAGGCGAGGCCGCCGCCCCGGGTGGGGGCGACGGCCTCGTGGGTGCGGCGGGTGCTACTTGATGGTCTCGATGACTCCGGCGACCTCGGTCGACAGCTCGCTCGAGATGGGGGCCGAGCCGGCGGCGTCGGCGGCGACCTGCTGGCCGTCCTCGCTGGTGACGTAGCTGAGGTACGACTTCACGAGCTCGCCCTGGGCCTCGTCCTCGTAGGACTCGCAGGCGATGAGGTAGCTGATCAGCACGATCGGGTAGACGCCCTCGGCGTCGGAGGTGCGGTCGATCGCGATGGCGAGGTCGCCGGCGGTGCGGCCCTCCTCGCGCGGCGAGGCGTCGACGATCGCGGCGGCGGCGTCGGCCGAGTACTCGACGAACTCGTCGCCGACCTTGACCTTGGCGACACCGAGGTCACCGGCGCGCGAGGCGTCGGCGTAGCCGATGGTGCCGGTGCCGTTGGTGACGGCGTCGATCATGCCCGAGGTCAGGTTCGCACCCTCGCCCGAGTCGAGGGGCCAGACGTCGTCGGCCTCGTCGGTCCACACGTCGGGGGCCGTGGCGTGCAGGTAGTCGGTGAAGTTCTCTGTCGTGCCCGAGTCGTCCGAGCGGTGCACGGCGGTGATGGGGGTGCTCGGCAGGTCGGCGTCGGGGTTGTCGGCGACGATCTCGTCGGCGTCCCACGTGGTGATCGAGCCGTTGAAGATGCCGGCGATCGTGGCGGGGGCGAGGTTCAGCTCGTCGACGCCCTCGACGTTGAAGATGACCGCGATGGGCGACACGTAGGCGGGCAGCTCGACGATGTCGGTGTCGGGCGTGCAGCCCGCGAAGGTGCTCGACGAGATCTCGTCGGTCTTGAAGGCCCGGTCGGAGGCCGCGAAGTCGGCGGCGCCGGAGATGAAGCTCTCGCGTCCACCACCCGAGCCCTGGGGGTCGTAGTTGACGGTGACGCCCTCGTTGGCCGTCTGGAACGCGGCGACCCAGGCCTCCTGGGCCGACTGCTGCGACGAGGCGCCGATGCCGGAGATCGAGCCGGACAGGTCGGAGGATGCGCTCTCGGAGGGGCTGGTCGAGCCGCCTTCGTTCGAGGCGCAGGAGGCGAGGAGGACGGTGCCGACGGCGGCGATCGCCAGGACGGTACCAGTGCGCTTGAGTTTCATCGGGTTCCTTCGTGAGGTGCTGACAGCAGGGGAAGCGGGGTGCTCAGAGGAATCTGACCGCCTCTCGTGTCCTGCTCACGACCTCTCCGTGTCCTCCGGGTGAACGGGTGGTCTCGACACGGTCACGATCCCGCCGCGGCGACGGCCCTCACGAGGTGCACCGCATTCCGGGAGGCGCGCTGAAGCCCCGGAGACACCGCCCAGGAGGCGCGACCCGAGCCCCAGGAGGCGCGGCGTCCCTCAGAACAACGGCCAGGGCACCGCCGACGACGCACCCGAGGGCGCGGGGAACCGGCCCTCGCCGATCAGGTGCTCGATCCGCTCGATCGTGGCGACCCGCGCCTCCTCGGTCAGCAGCTCGACGAGCGAGTCGCCGAGGGTTCCGTCCAGGTCGGCGCGCAGCCGGTGCAGGCCGTCGAGCTCCGCGGCGTCGAGCTCGTCGCCGATCCACCCCCAGAGCACCGTGCGGAGCTTGTGCTCGACGTGGAAGGTGAGTCCGTGGTCGACCCCGAGTCGGCGGCCGTCGGGCAGGGCGAGCACGTGGTCGCCCTTGCGATCGGCGTTGTTGACCACGATGTCGAAGACCGCCATGCGGCGGAGCGCCGGGCTGTCCTCGTGGATGAGCGCGACGGGTCGGTCGTCCTCGTCGGAGCCCTCGAGCACCGTGCGCCACCCCGTCTCGGGCACCTCGTCGGTCGGCAGGAGGTCGACGGCGGGGTTCTCGGCGTCGATCTCGCACCAGAGCTGCACCATGCCCGGGCCGTGCGGCCCGTCGCGCAACCAGGTGCGCGGGACGACTCCCCACCCGAGCGCCTCGGAGACGAGGTGGGCGGCGGCCTCTCGCCGGGCCAGGTCGTTGTCGGGGAAGTCCCAGAGCGGTCGTTCGCCCTTCGCGGGCTTGTAGACCACCTCACGGTCGCCGATGAGCCCGACGAACGTCGCGTTCGACGCCGTCGTCAGTCGCGCCGTGAGCTCGAGCTCGCCCCGGTCGAGGTCGACGTCGAGGTCGGGGCCGGGGACGGGTTCCGAGTCGGCACCGAGGCCGCCGGCATCCGCACCGAGACCGACGTCGACGTGATCGCCGCTCTCGGCGCCGTCGTCGGCCCGGGTCTCGGACCCGCCCCCGACGCCGGTGGTCACCAGAGGTCGCCGGCGGGGCAGTCGTGACCCTCGGGGTCCATGGGGTTGCCGCAGCGCGGGCACAGGGGGCGACCGGCGCGGACGACGCCGAGGGTGCGGGTGGCGAAGGCCCGCGCGGTGCCGACGGGGATCCGCACGCGCAGCAGCTCGGCGGGTTCGACGACCTCGGCCAGCATCGCGGCCTCGCCGTCGCCGTCGCCGCGGCCGTCGCCGGGATTCGAGTCGAACGCGAAGCCGTCGAACCCGTCGAGACCCTCGAGGCCGTCGGGTGCGCCCGGGCCGTCGGCCGGATCGTCGTCCTCGATCAGGGGGAACGCCTCGATGACGACCTGCGCGGTCGAGGGATCCCAGCCGAGGCTGATGGCCCCGGTGCGGAACTCGGCGGTGACGGGCTGATCGAGCGGTTCGTCGTCGAGCAGCTCGGCGGGGGTCTCGGTGGGGATCGACACGGGGTTGCCGCGGCCCTCGGCGGCCTTCAGCTCGTCGAGCAGCTCGTCGACCTTCTCGGCGAGCACCGCGGCCTGCTGCTTCTCGATCGCGACGCTGACGACGCGGGCGCCGGCGCGCACCTGCAGGTAGAAGGCCCGTGCGCCGGGCTGACCGACGGTGCCGACGACGAAACGATCGGGCCAGTCGAATCCGTGCACGATGGTTGGCATGCGCTCATCCTACGAGCGCCGTGCTCCGAGCGGCCCCGGAGTCACGGGGCGCGACCCCCTGCAGGAGGCGCGTTGCCGGTCGGTCACGACCCGCCCCTCCTCGAGGAGGCGCGGTGCCGGTCAGGCGTGCCCCGCGCCTCCACCCACGGGTGCGTCGCCCGACGGGGCCGACGCCCGCAGCCACGACAGATCGCCGGAGTCGGTGTTGGTGGCGATGACGTCGGGGCGGTGGGTGCCGTAGCGGACGATCGAGATCGACGCCGGGCCGACCGCGATGCGCTGGAAGAGGTCGAGGTGCATGCCGAGGGCGTCGGCCAGCACCGACTTGATGATGTCGCCGTGGCTGACGGCGACCCAGACGGCGCCGGGCCCGTGCTCGGCCTCGATCTCGGCGTCGCGTCGGCGGATGGCGGCGACGGCGCGCGACTGCATCGTCGCCATGGGCTCGCCCCCGGGGAACACCACGGCCGAGGGCTGCGACTGGACGACCGACCAGAGGGGCTCACGGGCGAGGTCGGCGAGCGAGCGGCCCTGCCAGTCGCCGTAGTCGCACTCGGTGATGGCCTCGTCGAGCGGGCTGTCGAGCGGGCCCTGCTGGGCGTCGATGACGGCCGACGCCGTCTGGCGGCAGCGGTCGAGGGGGCTCGAGACCACGGCGACCACGGGCACGGCGGCGATGCGCTCGGCGGCGCGGAGGGCCTGCTGGCGACCCACCTCGTCGAGGTGGACGCCGGGGGTGCGCCCGGCGAGGAGCCCGCCGGCGTTGGCGGTGGTGCGGCCGTGCCGCACGAAGAGGACTGTGGCCATACCCGTGAGCCTACGGGCGGCCGCCGACGGTCGAGTCGCTACGGGCGGTTGGCCACCAGGGCGGTCGCGTACGACGGGAACCAGGCCCCGGCCGCCGGACCGCCGTTGCACGGACCGTCGCTGGCGCCCGGCGTCTTGATCCACAGCTGGGCGTCGAGCCGACCCGTGCCCTTCGTGCGGTGCGGGTTCACCCCGAGACCGGCGCCGGGCGCGTTGCACCAGGTGCCCTTCCAGCCGCGGCCGTTGCGCGAGACGTCGACGACGTAGCGCGCGCCTCCCACCTTCGACGACACCTTCTCGGCGTAGGCGACCTCGTCGGCCACGGGGTAGTAGTTCGAGACGTTCGTGGCGAAGCCGCGGGCGACTCCGACCCCGGCGGCGACCAGGCGCTTCGCCATGACGTCGGCGGGGACCCAGTTCGAGTTGCCGGCGTCGATGTACGATGGCACGCCCGCGGCGCTGAGGGCCGTGACGGCCTTCTTGATGGTGGCCTCGCGCCCGGCGGCGAGCTCGGGGCAGCTGCTGAGGTGGGCGAGGGCGTCGGGCTCGACGATCACGACGGCCTTGCGCCCTCGGAGGGTGTCGGCGATGCGCTGGTTCCACGTGAGGTACGCGGCCGACGACGCCGCGCCTCCTCCGGAGAACCCGCCGCAGTCGCGGTTGGGGATGTCGTACGTGACGAAGACGGGCGTGGTGCCGGCCTTCTCGGCCTCGGCCAGGTTGTAGCGGAGGACCTCGACGAGCTGCGCGTCGCTGTACCACGAGCCCAGCCAGATGGCGACGGACTGCCCGGCGATGGTGCGGGCGGCGGCGGCGTCACGCGTGCGGCCCTGCTTGGCGAGGGCGTCGGCGGCACGCGAGGCCTCGCTCGAACGCTGCACGTAGAGACCGCCGGCGTAGACGGTCGTGGTCGGCGCGGTCTTGATCGTGGCACGGGTCACCGTGGCGGAGCCTCCCGCGGCGGCCGAGGCCGACGAGGCCGGGGCGATCGCTGCGAGGCCGGCGCTCAACACGAGAGCGCCGACGGCGACGGCGCTCGCGAGGGCGAGACGGGTCATGGGACGGATCCTCAGAAGTGGCGGGCCTCGGGGTGCGAGCTCAGGTGCTCGACGGCCACGTCCAGTGCACCACGTCCGGCCGACCGGGGCAGCCCCTCGTTCTGGTCACGCCGCCGGACCGGGCGCAGCGGTGAGGGGCGCAACGGTGCGACGCGCTGCGGTCGGAGACGCTGCGGTCGGAGACACTGTCAGGCGCCTGATGCGGAGGGCGTGGGATTCGAACCCACGAGACATCTCTGCCCACTTGTTTTCAAGACAAGCTCCATCGGCCGCTCGGACAGCCCTCCCGGCCTGCGCGAGGCGTACCCCGGCGACCGCCGTCGAGTCTAGCGGACGACCCCGATCCGCCCCAGGGGCCTGCCCGGACCTACAGCGTCGCGAGCGCGGTGGCGAGCCCGTCGTCGAGGTCGGTCCCGGTCCGCTCGCTGGCGACCTCGACGACGTCCTCGGGCGCCTGGCCCATGGCGACGCCCCGACCCTCGGCTGAGGCCCAGCGCAGCATGTCGATGTCGTTGCGGCCGTCGCCGGCGGCGAGGACGCGGTCACGCGGCACGTCGAGCCACTCGCGGACCCGCTCGAGGGCCGTGGCCTTCGTCACGCCGTCGGGCGCGATGTCGAGCCAAGCCGTCCACCCGACGTTGTAGTTCACCTTCGAGAGGCCCATGCGCTCGACGACCTCGAGGAACTCCTCCGTGCCGTGATCCGGCGACACGACGACCACGCGGGTCGCGGGCCGTTCGCCCAGCTGCTCGAACTCGACCTTCTCGGCCTGACCGCTCGCCTCGATGACGGGGAAGGTGCCGCAGTAGCGCATGACCCCGTCGCGGTCCTCGACGGCGTACCCGCCCTCCGAGAGGTTCGACCGGATGGTCGTCAGGACATCGGTCGGGTCGAACTCCTCGACGAAGACCTGGCGGTAGCCGGTGGGCGCCGTCTCGTCGCGGCCGAGGGTGATCGCGCCGTTCGCGCACACGACGTACTCGGACACGAGGCCGAGACGCTCGAGCACGGGCAGCGTCATCGAGACCGAGCGACCGGTCGCGATCATCACGCGGTGCCCGTCGCCGGCGAGGCGGCGGATCTCGTCGGAGACGGCGTCGCTGATGGTGCCGGTCTCTTGCATGATCGTGCCGTCGATGTCGAGGCAGACGAGCCACTGCTCGTCTGCGGGCAGGGCCCCGGCGGCCGCGGCGGGCGAGGGGCTCGTCATGCGACGGGCTCGATCACGTCGAGGCCGCCGAGGTAGGGGCGCAGGGCCTCGGGCACGATGACCGACCCGTCGGCCTGCTGGTGGGTCTCGAGGATCGCCACCAGCCAGCGCGTCGTCGCGAGCGTGCCGTTCAGCGTCGCCACCGGGGCCGTCTTGCCGCTCTCGGTGCGGTAGCGGATGTCGAGGCGTCGCGCCTGGAACGTGGTGCAGTTCGACGTGCTGCTGAGCTCGCGGTAGGTGCCCTGCGTCGGAACCCACGCCTCGATGTCGTACTTGCGGGCCGCGCTCGAACCGAGGTCGCCCGCCGCGACGTCGATCACGCGGTAGTGCAGGCCGAGCGCCTGCATCATCTCCTCCTGGAAGGCGACGAGCGCGAGGTGCTCGGCCTCGGCCTGATCGGGGTGCACGTAGGTGAACATCTCGAGCTTGTTGAACTGGTGCACGCGGAGGATGCCCCGGTTGTCGCGACCCGCGGCGCCGGCCTCGCGGCGGTAGCAGGTCGACCAGCCGGCGTAGCGCACGGGACCAGCCTCGACGTCGAGGATCTCGTCGGCGTGGTACCCGGCGAGCGCGACCTCGCTCGTCCCCGTGAGGTAGAGGTCGTCGGCGGGCAGGTGGTAGACCTCGTCGGCGTGCGACCCCAGGAACCCGGTGCCGGCCATGATCTCGGGGCGCACCAGGGTGGGCGTGATCAGCGGGGTGAAGTCGTTCTTCAGGGCGAGGTCGAGGGCCATGTTCATCATGGCGAGCTCGAGACGTGCGCCGATGCCCCGCAGGAAGTAGAACCGCGAGCCCGAGACCTTGGTGCCGCGCTTGATGTCGATGGCACCGAGCCGCTCGCCGAGGTCGGCGTGGTCGAGCGGCTCGAAGTCGAACTCGCGTCGGGTGCCGACCTCGCGCAGCGTGACGAAGTTCTCTTCGCCACCGGCGGGCACCCCGTCGATGATCGGGTTGCCGATCGAGCGGATGGCCCGATCGAACGCGGCGTCGGCCTCGGTGGACTCCGCCTGCGCGGCCTTGACGCGCGCGGCGAGCTCCTGCGCCTGGGCGACGAGGGCCTTCTTCTCGTCTTTGGGCGCCTTCGCGACGGTCTTGCCGAAGGCGTTCTGCTCGGCGCGCAGCGCCTCGAACGCGGCGATGGCGGTGCGTCGGGCGGTGTCGGCGGCGACGGCGGCGTCGACGACCGACTCGGACTCACCCCGAGCACGCTGACTCGTCTTGATGAGGTCGGGGGCGTCGCGCAGCAGCTGGGGATCGATCACCCGCCCATCCTAAAGAAGAAACGCCGCGCCTCCTCGGCGTCCACAGGGGCCGTGACGGTCCACGGCGTCGGCCTGGCCGTCCCTCCCCCGAGGAGGCGCGGGTCGAGACCGTCCACAGCCGCGCGCCCGCCACATGGTCCGTTCGCCGGGCGTCACCTAGGTTTGCTGCATGACGACCTCCTCCTCCCCCGCCGAGAGGCCCTCGTCGACCGAGGCCTCGTCGGCCGCCTCCGATGGCGGGGCGGGTCTCGACGAGACCGCCGTGCGGACGGCCGCGGTCGTCTACAACCCCATCAAGGTCGATCTCAAGACGATCCGCGCGTCGGTGCTGCGGCACGAGCACGACGCCGGGTGGGGTCCGACGCGCTACTACGAGACGACCAAGGAGGATCCGGGCGGCGAGGTCACGGCGCGGGCCCTGGCCGAGGGCGCCTCGATGGTGATCGCGGCCGGCGGCGACGGCACGGTCCGTGCGGTGGCCGAGGCGCTGCGCGGCTCCGACACGTCGCTCGCCCTGCTGCCCTCCGGCACGGGCAACCTGCTCGCGCGCAACCTCTCGCTCACCCTCGATCGTCTCGACGACTCGATCGCGACCGCCTTCACGGGGCGCGACCGCGACATCGACCTCGGCGTCGTCGACATCGAGCGCGAGAACGGCGACCGCGAGACCAAGGTGTTCGTCGTCATGGCGGGTGTCGGGCTCGACGCCAAGATGCTCGCGAACACGAACGACGAGCTGAAGCGACGGGTCGGCTGGCTCGCCTACGTCGATGCCATCGCCCGAGCGCTGCGCGACGACAACAAGATCGACGTGCGGTACCAGCTCGACGGCGGCGAGACGAAGACGATGAGCGCGCACACGATCATCGTCGGCAACTGCGGCCTGCTGCCGGCGAACATCATGCTGCTGCCCGACGCCGCGGTCGACGACGGCATCTTCGACATCGTGGCGCTGCGACCCGAGGGCGTCATCGGCTGGGCGCAGATCTGGATCAAGATCGTGTGGGAGAACGGCGTGCTGCGGCGCAGCCACGTGGGGCGCCGCATCATGGCCGCGAACTCGAGAGAGGTCCGCACCCTGCGCTACAACAAGGGCAGGAAGCTCGTCGTGCGGCTCGACAGCCCGCAGGACTTCGAGATCGACGGCGACTCGGTCGGCAAGGCCGTCGCGCTGCGCGCGGTCGTCGACCCGGGCGCGCTGACGGTGAGGGTCCCGGCCTAGACCGGGTCCACGCCCGACACGAGCCCGCGCAGCCAGTCGCGGGCGTCGACGAAGGCGTCGTCGTCGTAGCGGGGCGACACCTCGACGGGCGTGCCGTCGGCTCGGGGGTACGAGCCCAGGAAGGTCACGTTCGGGCTGAAGCGCTTGAGACCGAGCAGCGCGTCGGCGACGCGCTCGTCGAGGACATGGCCCTCGAGGTCGATCACGAAGCGGTACCGGCCCAGGGCGTCGCCGATGGGGCGCGACTGGATGAGGCTCAGGTTGATGCCGCGCGTCGCGAACTGCTCGAGCATGTCGACGAGGGCACCCGCCCCGTCGACCGGCAGCTCGACGATGAGGCTGGTCTTGTCGGCGCCGGTGGCCGGCGGCACGGGCACGGTGCGGCTGACGAGCACGAAGCGCGTGACGGCGTTGGCGTTGTCGCCGATCCCGGTCGCGAGCACCGTCACGTCGTGGTGGTCGGTGATGCCCGGGGGCGCCACGGCGGCGTCCGCCTCGCCCGGCCCGCGATCCGCGCGGAGCAGGTCGGCGGCCGCCGCGACGTTCGAGCTGGCGGGGATGTGCCCGTGCCCCGGCAGGTTCGCCTCGAGCCAGAGGTGCGTCTGCGCGTAGGCGACCGGGTGCGCGTTGACGACCCGCACCTCCTCCAGCCGGGTGCCCGGACGGGCCACCAGCACGAAGTTCACGCGGACGAGGTACTCGCCCACGATGCGCAGACCCGGGACGGTGGCGAGGGCGTCCTGCGTGGCGCTGACGCCGCCCTCGACGCTGTTCTCGATGGCGATCATCGCGGCGGTGCTGCGCCCGGCGATGACGTCGGCGAGCGCCTCGCCCACGTTGTTCACGCTGCGCCAGACGGCGCCCGCGGCCTCGGGGACCTGCTTCAGCGCGGCCTCGGTGAAGGTGCCGGCCGGGCCCAGGTAGCTGTAGGTCGACGAGGAGGCGGTGGTCGGCATGTCCGAGAGCCTACTGAGGGCTGTGGAGACCCCGCGACGAAGGTCGGCGGCTGGTGCCAGGATGACCTCATGACAGACCGTGCCGGAACCCCCGCCGAAGCCAGCGACCTCATCGACCCCGAGAAGGTCTCGGCCGCGTACTACGAACTCGTGCCCGACGTGTCGGACCCCGAGCAGAAGGTCGTCTTCGGCACCTCGGGTCACCGCGGCTCGTCGCTCGACTCGGCGTTCACCGAGACCCACATCGCCGCGATCACGCAGGCGATCGTCGAGTACCGCGCGGGTCAGGGCATCACCGGCCCGCTGTTCATCGGTCGCGACACGCACATCCTCAGCGGGCCCGCCGAGCGCACCGCCGTCGAGGTGCTCGTGGGCAACGGCGTGCACGTTCTCGCCGACGCCGAGGGCGGCTACGTGCCGACCCCGGCCCTCAGCCACGCGATCCTCGTCTACAACTCCGACCCGGCGCACGCCGACAAGGCCGACGGCATCGTCGTGACCCCGAGTCACAACCCCCCGCGCGACGGCGGCTTCAAGTACAACCCGCCGCACGGCGGTCCCGCCGACAGCGAGGCCACCAACTGGATCGCGACCCGCGCCAACGAGATCATCGCGGCGGGCAACGTCGACGTCCTCCGCGCGGACGGCAGCCCCGGGCGCCACGACTTCCTCCGCGGCTACGTCGGCGACCTGGCGAACATCATCGACATCGAGGCCATCAAGAAGGCGGGCGTCCGCATCGGCGCCGACCCGCTGGGCGGCGCCAGCGTCGCGTACTGGGGTGCCATCCGCGACGTCTACGGCCTCGACCTGACGGTCACCAACCCGGGCGTCGACCCGACCTGGCGCTTCATGACCCTCGACTGGGACGGCAAGATCCGCATGGATCCCTCGAGCCCGTCGGCCATGGCCAGCGTCGTGCACCGCAAAGACGAGTTCGACGTGCTGACCGGCAACGACGCCGACGCCGACCGTCACGGCATCGTCACGCCCGACGGCGGTCTGATGAACCCCAACCACTACCTCGCGGTCGCGATCGACTACCTCTACACGCACCGTCCGCAGTGGCGGGACGACGCCGCGATCGGCAAGACGCTCGTCTCGTCGAGCATCATCGACAAGGTCGCCGAATCGCACGGGCGCCGCCTCTGGGAGGTCCCCGTCGGGTTCAAGTGGTTCGTGCCCGGGCTCGTCGACGGCTCGGTCGGCTTCGGCGGCGAAGAGAGCGCGGGCGCGTCGTTCCTCCGCACCGACGGCACCGTATGGACGACCGACAAAGACGGCATCCTGCTCGCCCTCCTCGCCAGCGAGATCATCGCCGTCACCGGCAAGACGCCCTCGCAGCTCTACGCCGAGCTCGTCGAGAGGTTCGGCGACCCCGTCTACCAGCGGGTCGATGCGGCCGCGTCGAAAGACCAGAAGGCCCGACTCGGCAAGCTCAGCGGCGACGACATCACGGCGACCGAGCTGGCGGGCGATCCGATCATCGCGAAGCTGACCGAGGCCCCCGGCAACGGCGCGTCGGTCGGCGGACTGAAGGTCGTCACCGAGAAGGCCTGGTTCGCGGCCCGCCCCTCGGGCACCGAAGACGTCTACAAGATCTACGCCGAGAGCTTCGACGGACCCGAGCACCTCGCGCGCGTCCAGGCCGAGGCCAAGCAGATCGTCGACGCCGCGCTCGGCGCCTGACCCGGAGGGGGGATAGGCATCGGCCGGACCGGTGCCTATCCTCGTCGCAGGGGGAGGCGCGCGAGCCGTGGCTCACCGCCGACGTCGCGAGGGACGCCCGTCGGATCTGACAGGAGACCCCGTGACGACCTCGACCGAGAACACCCGCACCGACCAGCCCGCGAGCCCGCGCCCCGGAGCCCGCCGGCTGGTGGCGGCCGCGGCCACCCTGCTGCTCGTCGCCACCGCCGGCGTCGTCGGCTCGCAGAGCGCGCAGGCCGCCGGGGCCGTCGCGTGCTCGACGACGGGCACCATCGACGCCAGCCGCACGACCGCCCTCCGGGCCGACTGCGCCTACGACGACCTCGCCGTCGCGGTCGGCCCGGGGCGGACCGTCCCCGTCCCCGCTCCGGGAACCACCCTGGCCATCGGCGTGGTCATGGCCGAGGGCGCCGCCGAACTGCCCGAGGTCACCATCACCCGCGACGCCGAAGGCCGGGTCGCCGTGGCGATCGGTGAGAAGGTCTACGGCGACGAGACCGCCGCCGAGAGCCTCACCGCCGAGACCGCCGAGACCACCACCCCCGCGACGCCGCGGGCCGCCGCAGGCTGCGGGTCGACCACTGCCTGGTCGCAGTCGAGCCCCACCTGGCCCGGCGCCTTCTCGTGGTACATCAACGGCACCTCGCAGCCGCACCCGACCGCTGCGACGTCGGCCGTCCAGTGGGGCGCCTACTCGATGGCGTCGAAGTACACGCGCTGCGGCTACCAGATCAAGACCCGGGCGACGTCGAAGTACGTCGGGACGACGCGGTACGCCGTCGGCGTCTCGACCGCCGGCGGATGCAGCACGAACTCCGACGGACGCAACACGGTCGGCTACAAGTCGCTGCCCTCGGGCGTGCTCGGGGTCACCTGCGTGCTCTACGCGCCGACTCGCGCCATCGAGGCCGACATCGCCTTCACGACCAAGGCGTCGTTCTACGTCTGGTCGGGCACCGGCGCCTGCAAGCCCGGACAGTTCGATCTGCGGACGACGGCCGCCCACGAGTTCGGTCACGCACTCGGTCTCGGCCACACGCAGGCCCGCTCGGCGCAGATCATGCAGCCCAGCGTCGGGTCGTGCGACTTCTCGACGCGCCTGAAGGGCGCCGGCGACGCCGCGGCGATCGCGAAGCTCTACCCGCTGAAGTAGCCGACCACCGACACGTGAGGCGCTGAGGCCCAGGTGTGACTAGCCGCCCGGACTATGCGCTCCCTTCTTGGCTCAGGCCCTGCTCTTCGTTGCATTTATCGTGGTCAGCGGCACCATGATCGGCTTTTCGATCCGAGAAGCCGAACAACTCCTCATGGTGATCGGGGCCTTGATGACGTTGTCTGGTTTCGTCGCCTCAGTGCAGCAGCAGCAGCACCACCGACGTCGCCGCTGAACTCCGGGCGAGGCCGTGCGCCGAGCTCCGTCGAGGTGCACTGGGGAGGGATGAGGGGGCGGAGCCCCTTCGCGTCGCAGCGGAGGGGGGATCCCGGCGCCGGGAACCGGAGGAGCGGGGAGGAGCCCGCTTCGATCAGGCCCTCCCCTCCCCCGGTTCCAGCTCTCGTCCGTGGCGGTCTCGTCGTAGTCGTCGCCCTCGGCGTCGAACGGGTCGAAGTCGCCGGTGTGCTGGGTGTCGTCAGCCGCGGTCCCCCGGATGCTCTCGGCCCGGGCCGCGTTCTGGGCGGCGTCGGCCTCGCCGCCGTCGACGACGATCTCCGCCCGCCTGCCCGGCTCCATGCTGACCCTCATCATCGGGTCAGCATGTCATTCGAGACCGCTGTCTCAAACGGGTGCCAGCGCTACCCGCCCGACCTGAATGTTCTCGAGCAAAGCAGCTGAGATCGGAAGCACTCGCGGCATGGTGCAACCGGTCACGGAAGGCGAATCAGGCCTGGTCTGCTCGCGAGATCGCGCGGTGAACCGCTCCCCCGAGGCTGAGAACGGTAGAACCGAGTCACGCAACCGTACGGTTGCGAGACGCGAACGGCCCTGCGATGAGTCGATCGGCTACGCGCGGGTCTCGACCCGAGGTCAGCCGGCGTAGTCGGGCGCGGCGGGCAGCCCGAAGAACTCCTCGAGGGTCGTCACGCCGGTCTCGTGCATCTCGGTCGCGAGCTCGGGGCCGATGTACCGGAAGTGCCACGGCTCGAACGTGAAGCCCGTCACCGCGACCTTGTCGGCCGGGTACCGCAGCAGGAACCCGAAGCGCCAGGCGTTCGCTGCCAGCCACTCGCCCTGAGGGGTGTCGCCGAAGCAGGCCTGCAGCGCGCAGCTCAGGGGCACGGGGCTGATGTCGAGGGCCAACCCGGTCTGGTGCTCGCTGAACCCCGGTCGGGCGCTCTGAGCGTCCGCCCTCACCTGACCGAGCTGCGCGACCCAGCCGTCGTAGACCTCCACCTGGGTCGCGTACGAGCGGTAGGCGCTCTGCACCTGGAACGCGCCTGCGCCCTCGGCTTCCCCCGCGGCGAACATCTCGACGACGGCGGCAGCCACCTCGGCTCGCAACGTGGGCGGGTTCTGGCTCGCCACGTCGGCGGTCACGAGGTCGCTCGACGCGTAGTCGACGGGGTCGAGGGGGCGCAGCTTGTCGCTGACCACCCAGAGACTCGACGGGTCGTCGATCGATCGGGCCGTCGCGTCGAAGGCGGGCGGCGTCGGGGAGGCGGGGGGCGCCTCCTCGGTCTCCGCCGGTGAGGACTCCGGCCCGGGCTCGGCGGACCCCGCCTGCGGTGACGGCGTCGGCCCGGCCGAGACGGGCGACTCCGACGGGGTGCGGGACGCCGAGGCGTCCGGCGACGCCGACGAGCACGACGCGAGCAGGGCCGCGGCGAGCACCGCCGCGAGGGGGACCACGAAGACGGAGCGGGACGAGGCGAGACGAGGTGACATCGGCCCGAGCCTAGTCATCGGCCCGCCGAGGCTCACCCGGGCCGACCGACCCGGCTCGCGGACGCGCTCGGCGAACGCTCGGCGAACCCCCGCCGGAGCCCGCCGGCAACCTGGTCGTCGCCTCCGTATTCGTCGTCGACGGTCGTGACCACCCTGGCAAGGGGGTAGCGTGTGTCCTGCTGGAGGTGCTAGCCACCTCCCCGGTCGTCTCGCCCCCGGCGTACCCTGCCCGTGAAGCTCACGCGGGAGGCGCGATGACCACACGGGCCGCGTCTCTCGAGAGGCGCGGCCCGTTCTCCGTCTCGGCGGGTTCGGGGTTCGTGCCTCCCACCCGGTGAAGCTAGTCTCTCTAGCATGGCGACGAACACCCCGGCGGCCCTGTACGACGCGACCGGCTACTGGTACACGAGCAGCAGCGAAGAGCGCGGTGTCGAGGTGCTGAACGCCCTCCGCCGCTACCGGGCCGCGGAGTCGGCCATGCGCAAGCGCACCCGCGACTCGATGGGCATGGGCGACACCGACCTGGCCGCGCTGAGATTCCTCGTGCGCGCGTCGCGCCGCGGCGAGGACGTCAACGCGAAGGACCTCGCCACCCACCTCGGCATCACGTCGGCCTCGACGTCGGTCCTGATCACCCGGCTCGTCGGCAGCGGGCACCTGCAGCGCAACCCGCACCCGACCGATCGGCGCGGGGTGCTGCTGACCGTGACGACCGATTCGCACGTCGAGGTGCGGTCGACCCTGTCGGCGATGCACCAGCGCATGATCACGACCGCCGAGGCGATGACGGCCGACGAGCAGGCCGCCGTGGCGTCGTTCCTCGACGCGATGTCCGAGGCGCTCTCGCTCGACGATCACGACGACGCCGACCCCGGTGCGGCGACGCAGGGCGACCCCGCCGAGGAGGCGCGGGTCACCCCCCAGCACGGCTCCTGATCCGGAAAACGCGACCCCCGCGAGACAGGTATCCGCAAGGCGAACCGACTCCCTGAATCGCTAGACAAGCTAAACACCCTCTGCCACGCTCGTGTCACGGCCCCGATTCACGGCGGGGCCACCGTCTCCGGTTCACGGCCGGAGGCGCACGGACCCTCCTCCGGGCGGGCCGTGACCGCATCACGCATCACGTCGGATCGGCAGGCATCGCAGGGATGCCAGAAACGAGCGGAACATGACTGCACTCACGACGACGCCGCAGGGGCGTCGGACCGACTCCCTCGACGCAGGGCACGACTCGACCGTCGCGGTCATCGTCGTCGCCTCGATCGGGATGATCATCAGCCTCGGCGCAGCCGTCGGCACGGCCCTGGGGATGGTCTGATGAACGCCCAGATGCTCCAGTCGCTGACGCACGAGCAGCTCGTCGCGGTCGTCCGAGGCACCGTCTCCGTCGGGGCTTTGCACAACGCAGACCACGCCCGCGAGCTCTCGCAGACCGCCGCCTGATCAGCCGGCCGCAGCAGCCCGCCGGCTGATCATCCGGCCGCCTCGGTGGCGGTCGTCTTCTTCGGGGTCGCGGCGGCCTTCGTCTTCGTCGCCGGGGCGACCCGTCGGCGCGCGGGTCGCGGCTTGACCACGGCGAAGTCCGCCTGCGGGAGGCGTCGGCGCATGACGGCCACCGCCTCCTCGTTGCTGTCGACGAGCACGAACCGGCGACCGAGGGCCTCGGCCACGGCGCCGGTCGTGCCGCTGCCGGCGAAGAAGTCGAGCACCCAGTCGCCCTCGCGACTCGACGCCTGCACCATGCGGCGCAGAACGCCCTCGGGCTTCTGGGTCGGATAGCCCGTCTTCTCGCGGCCCGTCGGCGAGACGATCGTGTGCCACCAGACGTCGGTCGGCAGCTTGCCGCGGGCGACCTTCTCGGGCGTCACCAGCCCGGGCGCCATGTACGGTTCGCGGTCGACCGTCTCGGAGTCGAAGTGGTACCGCGAGGGGTCCTTCACGTAGACGAGGATCGTGTCGTGCTTCGTGGGCCAGCGGTTGCGGCTCTTCGCGCCGTAGTCGTAGGCCCAGATGATCTCGTTGAGGAAGTTGTCGCGCCCGAACAGCACGTCGAGCAGCACCTTGGCGTAGTGGGCCTCACGATAGTCGAGGTGCAGGTACAGGGTGCCGTCGGGCGCCAGCAGACGCCAGGCCTCGGCCAGTCGCGGCTCGAGGAACGACCAGTAGTCGTCGAATCGGTCGTCGTAGCGCATGAGGTCGCCGCGGATGCGCTCGTACGCGACGCCCTTGAAACCGGTCACGGCGGTCACGGAGTCGTCGGCGCTGCGGATCGACGTGGTCGATCGACGCTGCTGCTGGCGACCCGTGTTGAACGGCGGATCGAGGTAGACGACGGTGAAGGCCTCGTCGGGCAGCTTCGCCGTGACGTCGAGGTTGTCGCCCTGGACCACGAGACTCGGGGAGGTGCTGGTCCAGTTCACGGGCATGCCCCCATTCTGTCGGGTGGCGACGGCCGATCGCGCAGGCGACGCCGCGCCTGCTCGCCGTGCCCGGAGCAGCACGGGCCCGCAGGCGTAGCGTGGCGGGATGAGCACCGTCGTCGAGAACCGCCCGGACCAGAACCAGTACGCCCTCGTCGAGGGCGATGCCACCGTCGGCTTCGCCGCCTACGAGATCGTCGGTGACGAGATCCGCTTCACCCACACCGAGATCGAGCCCAGCCGCCGCTCGACCGGGCTCGGCGCGCAGCTCGTGCAGGGAGCCCTCGACGACGTGCGCGAGGGCAGCGAGCGCCGCGTCGTGCCGCTCTGCCCGTTCGTCGCCGACTACATCGACGAGCACGTCGACTACCGCGAGCTCCTCACCCGCTGACCCGCGCATCCTCGGGGGTCAGGGGACGCGACGCAGCCACTCGGGCGTCAGGGGACGCGACGCAGCCACTCGGGCGTGGCGAACTTCGTCGTGACGAGCTGCTCGGCCTGAGCGAGCTCGTCGTCGGTCACGTGCCCGGTCGTCGCGCCGTAGAGCCCGGTGAACGTCTGCTTCAACCGCTCGATGATCTCGGTGCGGGGCAGCCCGGTCTGACTGCGCAGCGGGTCCACCCGCTTCGCGGCGCTCGTGGTGCCCTTGTCGCTCATCTTCTCGCGGCCGATGCGCAGCACCTGCACCATCTTCTCGCCGTCCATGTCGTACGACATCGTGGCGTGGTGCAGCAGGGCGCCGTTGCCGAGGCGCTTCTGCGCGGCACCGCCGATCTTGCCCTTGGCCGAGGTGATGTCGTTCAGCGGCTGGTAGAACGCGTCGATGCCGAGCGACTTGAGCGCCGTGATGACCCACTCGTCGAGGTAGGCGTACGAGTCGGCGAAGCTCATGCCCTGCACGAGCTCGCCCGGTGCGTAGAGCGAGTACGTGACGATCGACTCGGCGTCCATGAACATGGCTCCGCCGCCGCTGATCCGACGGACCACCTCGAAGCCGTGGAGCGCCGCGCTGTCGAGGTCGACCTCGTTCTTCAGCGACTGGAAGCTGCCGATGACGACCGCCGGCTGCTTCCACTCCCAGAACCGGAGGGTGGGGCCGCGGCGACCGGCGCCGACCTCTTCGGTGAGCACCTGGTCGAGGGCGAGGTGCATGTTGGGCGACACCGGCTCGTCGTGGATGATCTGCCACTCGTAGTCGCGCCAGTCGGTGGCCTTCGACAGGCTGCGCCGGACGGCCACCGCGATCGCCTCGGGGCTGAACCCGAGCAGCACGGCGTCGTCGGGCAGACCCCGGCGGATGGCCGCGGCGATCGTCGCGGCGTCCGACTCGACGGGCAGGCCGTTGACCGCCCGGTCAATCGCGTCGAGCGCGGTGTCCGGCTCGAGGAAGAAGTCGCCTGCCAGGCGGAACCCGGTGATGCGGCCGTCGCCGACCTCGAGATCGACGACCACGAGTTTTCCGCCTGGGACCTTGTACTCACCGTGCATGGGTCGCAGCCTAGGCCACTCGGTCGTCGAGCCACCGGACGAGATCGGCGACGACCTCGTCGCGGTTCGTCTCGGCGAATACCTCATGCCGGGCGCCCGTGTACACGATCAGCTCGACGTCGCTGAGGCGGCTGCGCCGCAGGTACGCCGTCGCGAGCCGACGGGCGCTGGCCTCGCCGCCGAGGGTGTCGTCGTCACCGACGAGGATCAGCACGGGCGGGTCGGAGTCGAGGGTGCGCGAGGGGCGCCCGAAGAGCCGCAGGGCGTCGCGGTAGCCGAACAGCTTCGCCACGGTCGCCACCGTCATCAGCGGGTCGGCGACGGCGCGCTCGACGACCGCCGGGTCGCGGCTGAGCCACTCGAACCCCGTGCCGCCCTCGTGCGCGTGCCGCTTGTTGAGGTCGCCGCCGTTCATGCTGCCCGGCATGCGGTACGCCGTGCCGCTGAGCACGACCGCGTCGAAGAGCGAGGCACGGCGGTCGATGATCTTCTGCATCATGAGCGACCCCCACGAGTGCCCGAGGCCGACCAGCGGCAGCCCCGGCTCGTCGGCCCGGATGATGCCCGTCAGCTGGGTGATCGCCTCGATCGTGCCCGCGAGGCCCGAGGGACCCAGCCGGCCGAGCTTCGTGTGATCGCCGCCCCACTGACCGAGACCCGTCTGCCCGTGGCCGAGATGGTCGTCGGCGTAGACGGTGTAGCCGGCGCGGACGAGGTCGTGGGCGAGCGCCTCGTAGCGCAGCGCGTGCTCGGCGACGCCGTGGGCGATCTGCACGACGCCCTTCGGCGAGGCCGCGCGCCACGCGTAGTAGTGGACGGTGACGCCGTGGGCGTCGACGAACGTGTGGTCGCCACGGGCGGGGGTGAACTGGGGCACGGGGTCATCCTGCCAGCAGCGTGCGACACCGCGGGCGAGGCGGGGACGACGGGAGGCGCGGGTCGGCCGGTGAGCCGATCCGCGCCTCCTGGGCTGCGTCGTCGTCGATCAGCTGCGGGGAGCGTCGACGTCGGTGCGGACGACGCCGAAGTCGGCGTCCAGGTCGACGTCGACCTCGGTGCCGTCGTCGAGGCGCACGTCGACCTCGTAGGCGACGCCGGCGTCGTCGCTGCGGTCGGCGTCGGTGACGACGCCGCCGCCGGCCTCCTCGATCGCGGCGGCCGAGGCGCGGTCGTAGTCGGCGCCGGTCAGGTCGGAGTCGTCGCGGTCGTCACCGGCGCTGGGCGCGGCCGTGCCCGTGCCGGACGCGTCGTCGCCCGAGCGGTCGTCGGCGTCGGCGTCGTCGCCACGGTCGTCGCGCCGGTCGGAGCCGTCGCGGTCGTCGCGGTCGTCGACCCGGCTCGAGACGACCTGGCGGTCGCCGTCGAGGAGCACGGTGACCTCGCGGCCGTCGTCGCGGGTGACGTCGACCTCGTAGCCCTCGAGGCCGTCGTCGAGCCGGTCGAGGTCGGTGACGACGCCGCCGCCGACCTCGTCGAGCGCGGCCTGCGAGACGGTCTCGCGGTCGGACGCCGAGACGCGGTCGTCCAGGTTCGAGGCGACGGCGATGCCGCCGCCGGCGAGGACGATGACGGCCGCGGCCGCTCCGGCGATGATCATGGTCTTCTTCTTCACGGTGTCTCCGATCGTGGGGCCCGTCGGGCCGGCTTCCGACGCGGCGGGGGCGCCGGTCGAGCTGATGACATCACTCTGGATCGGCGGCACTGAAGCGACCCTGAAGCCCGCTGAAGGAACCTTCAGGAGGCGCGGGTCGACCCCGGTCGCCGATCGCGCGTCGCGGAGCGGGACCGCGTCAGAGCAGCCCGGACGGGAGGTCGACGACGAAGCGCGCGCCTCCGAGCGGGGAGGAGTCGACGGTGACCGCGCCGCCGTGCACGCGGGCGATCTCGCGCACGATGGCGAGCCCCAGCCCGCTGCCGCCGGAGTCGCGGGCCCGGGCCTCGTCGAGTCGCACGAACCGGTCGAAGACCCTCTCGCGCTCGGCCTCGGGCACGCCCGCGCCGTCGTCGTCGACGGTGAGGACGGCTCGCCCCTGACGCTCGACGAGCCCCACCGAGACTCGGGTCGCCGCATGGCGCGAGGCGTTCGCGAGCAGGTTCCGGACGACCTGCCCGAGCAGGCCCTCGTCGCCTTCGACCCGGGCGGGGCCGACCCCGGTCGCGTCGATGGTCAGGGCGGGCGCCGTGCTCCGCAGGCGAGCGGTCTCGGCGACCACGAGGTCGTCGAGGTCGACGGGGCGACGGGTGACGCCGAGGGCCCCCTCGTCGGCCCGGGCGAGCACCAGCAGGCCCTGCACGAGCGCCGTGAGCCGCGCCTCCTCGGTCATGACCGTGCCGGCGAGCGCGACGCCGTCGATGCTCTCGGGGTGCAGCAGGGCGACCTCGGCGTGCTGGCGGATCGTCGCGAGCGGCGTCTTCAGCTCGTGCGACGCGTCGCCGACGAACCGTCGCTGCGCCGCGGCGGACGACTCGAGACGGGCGAGCATCACGTTCAGCGTGCGGGCCAGGCGCGCCACCTCGTCGGATCCGCCGGGGTCGGCCACGCGACGGTCGAGCTGGGCCGCGGTCACGGCGTCGACCTCGCGGCGCATCGCCTCGACGGGGCGCAGCGCCCGCCCGACGACGAGCCAGGTCGTCACGCCGAGCACCAGCAGGGCGACCGGGATCGCGACCCCGAGGGTCACGAGGCTGGCCGAGGAGGCGGCCCGCGCCTCCTCGAGGGATCGCACGGCGACGACGGTGACGGTCGCCGCCGGGTCCGCCGGCGTGCTCGCGGCGTCGTCGGCGTCCGCGTCGGTCTCGTCGTCGGAGTCGGCGTCGCCGGCGGAGTCGTCGCCGGAGCCCGTCGCCGAACCGCCGCGACCGCTGCTTCCGCTGCCGCTGCTGCCGCTGTCGTCGCTCGCGTCGGCGTCCGGCCGCACGGCCCGCTCCGTCTCGACCACGTACCGGTCGCCGTCGATGCGCGTCGTCGAGTCGAGCGACGCGGGGCCTCCGACGCTGCCGTCGGTGAGGTGCTCGAGCAGGTCGTCGTCGCCGCCGGCGGCGAGCAGCGCGCCGGTGCGGTCGACCACCAGCACGGCGCCGTCGTCGGTGTCGCCGGCCGCCGCGGTCACCGGCGACGTGCCCGCCTCGATCGCCGAGACGACCCGGTCGGCGTCGGCCGTCGCCGACGATCGCGGGACGTCGTCGAGCACGGCCCGCTGCACGAGGGCGAAGACGAGCGTGAAGACGCCCAGGGTGAGGGCCACGGCGAGCACGGCCGCGACGGTGATCCGCAGCCGGAGCGAGGCGCGGTGCCCGGCCCGGGGCGTCGCGCCGGCAGCCTCAGCCACCCTGCGCCTCGAGTCGGTAGCCGGCGCCGCGCATCGTCACGATCGATTCGCGGCCGAACGGGCGGTCGACCTTGTTGCGGAGATGCCGCACGTACACCTCGACGATGTTGGGGTCGCCCTCGAAGTCGTCGTTCCAGACGCCGTCGAGCACCTGCCGCTTGGTGACGACCTGCCCCACGTGCCGCATGAGGAACTCGAGCACGGCGAACTCCCGACTCGTCAGCTCGATCGCGGAGTCGCCCCGGTGGACGCTGCGGGACGCGGGGTCGACGCGCAGGTCGCCGGCCTCCAGCACGACCGGCCGCTCGCGCGCACCGCGTCGGACGAGCGCCCGGAGCCGCGCGAGCAGCACGACGAACGAGAAGGGCTTGGTCAGATAGTCGTCGGCGCCGGTGTCGAGGGCCTCAACCTGGTCCCAGTCGCCGTCTTTGGCCGTCAGCATGATGACGGGGGTCCAGTCGCCGCCCTCGCGCATGGCTCGGCAGACGGCGTAACCGCTCATGCCGGGCAGCATGATGTCGAGCACGACGGCGTCGTACGTGCCCTCGCGCGTGCGCCAGAGCCCGTCGGTGCCCGTGCCGGCCACGTCGACCGCGATGCCCTCGGCCTCGAGCCCCAGCCGCAGCCCCTCGGCGAGGGCGGCCTGGTCTTCGACGACGAGCACGCGCACGAGGGCCTCCTGACGACGCGCCGGGTGCGCGAGAAGCCCATTGTGGCGGGCGGGCGCTGAAGCGCGGCTGAAGCGGTCGCCGGACGTGTCCATGCCCGCCGACCCGCGCCTCCTGGGGAGCACGCGACGGGTCGGCGAGGCGACGGACCGAGGAGGCGCGCTCTAGTGAGCCGAGTAGCCGCCGTCGACGAGGTGGTAGCTGCCCGTGATGAACGACGCCTCGTCGCTCAGGAGGAACAGCACGAGCGCCGACACCTCTCTGTCGGTGCCGAGGCGGCCGGTCGCGTGCTGCGATTCGAGGTGCGCGAGGGCGTCCCCGTCGAGCGACGACCGGACGAGCGGGGTGTCGATGAAGCCGGGGCCGACGGCGTTGGTCCGCACCCCGCGGGCCGAGTACTCGAGCCCGGCGACCTTCGTGAGACCGACGAGGGCGTGCTTGCTGGCGACGTACGCGGCGTTCTGCGCGAGGCCGACCGAGCCGAGCACGGAGCTCATGTTGACGATCGCGCCTCCCCCGGCCTCGACCATGGCGGGCAGCTGGTACCGCAGGCCGTAGAAGACGCCGTCGAGGTCGACGCCGCGGACGCGATCCCAGGCGGCGACGTCGTAGTCGCCGATGTCGGCCGGAGCGGCGCCGATGCCGGCGTTGTTGACCGCGAGGTGCAGGGCGCCGTACGTGGTCTTCGCGAACTCGACCGCCGCCTCCGACTGCTCGGCCTTCGCGGTGTTCTGCTCGAACGCGGCCGCCGTGCCGCCCGCGGCGACGATCTGGTCGACGACGGCCTGCGCGGCGTCGAGCTCGATGTCCGTGACGACGACCGAGGCGCCCTCGGCCGCGAGCGCGCGCGAGATGGCGGCGCCGATGCCGCTTCCGCCGCCCGTGACGAGCGCCGTCCTGTTGTCGAATCGAGCCATGATGCGTACCTTCCGTCGTCGGGGGCCGGCCGTCGGGGCCGGTCGGGCTCGTCGGCGAGCCTGCACGTCGCACGGTACGCTGGCGGGCGCCACACGGCTACACGTGTCGCCCAGCCTCGCTCGTCTCGCCATCACGGCCGATATAGGGTCAGAGACATGCCCCGCTTTCCGGAGTCGCTCCTCATCATCGCCTCCTCGGTGGCGGCGGTCGGCTCCGTCGTCGCCCTGGCCGTCTTCCGAGCCGTCCCCCCCACCGCTCGCCGCCTACAGCTCGCTGGCCTGCGACGAAGACGGCGTCTGCGTCCCACCCGACGGGGCGATGCCCAGCGTCATCGTCGGATCCCTCGCGCCGATCGCCTTCGCGGCGGGGCTGCTCGGGCTCCTCGCGGCGCTCGTCCTGCGCGTCGCCGAGAGCAGGTGGCCGCCGCTCATGTCGACGGGGGCACCCGCTGAGGCCGGCCCCTCCCGAGATCTCGCAGCAGCGTCAGCAGCACCCCGCCGCGCCTCCTCGTCGGACCCGCTCGCCAGGTATCGACCACCGCGCGGCGACGGGTAGAGGGCGGGGCCGTCAGCCCACAGCTATCACGCATCCATGCGTAAGAGCTCGACGGAGAGCACGGCCCCCTCCACCTCCTGGCCTCCAGCAGAGGGCGGGCCCGCCAGCGGCTGATGCGCACCCATGCGTGATAGCCGATCCGAGTGAGCACTCCCCCGCTCAGCCGGCACGGCCGGGCGCACGCACGAGGCCCCGCGCCGCGCCGCAGACATCCGCCGCGCCTCAGGCGCCTCGATGCCCCGGCAGGTGCGCCCGCTCGCCGTCGTGGTCGAAGATCGTCAGCACCTCGACCGGACCCTCGTGCGCCTCGATCACGTGAGGCGTCATCGTCGAGAACTCCGCCGCCTGCCCCTGCCGCACGAGGATCTCGCGCTCACCGAGACGCAGCCGGACCGTGCCGCTCAGCACCGTGAACCACTCGTAGCCGGGGTGCACGCGGGCCTCGCCGACCTCCCGCTCCGAGGTGATGCGCATCTTCGCGATCGTCACGCCCCGACGGTCGCGCTCCCTCGACAGCAGCCAGACGGTCAGCCCGGCGCTCGCCTCGGGCTCGGGGCGGATGACGACGTCGTCGTCGCCCTCGGGCTCGACCAGCTGATCGAGCGTCGTCCCGAGCGCCTGCGCGATCGGCACCAGCTGATCGAGCGCGATGCGGCGATGCCCGGTCTCGATGCGGCTCAGCGTCGACGTCGAGAGGTAGCAGCGCGTCGACAGCGCCTCGAGGGTCCACCCGCGCGCCACCCGCAGCCCGCGGATCCGCTGCCGGACGACCTCGTCGATCATGTCTTGCGTCATGAGCAAGACCCTATGCCCGCGGCGCAGCCCCCGAGAGACGAAGCACCGGAAGCGGGGACCCGAGGAGGCGCGGTGCCGGTCAGTCGGTCGCCGCGCCTCCTCGGGTCGCCCGCGCGATCAGCTCGACGAGCTGCGCCGTCGAGCCGTCGTCGACCGCCGTGTAGGCGAAGGACGTGGCCCAGAGCGACCCCTCGTCGAGCGCCGCCGCATCTTGGAAGCCGACCGTGCTGTACCGCGTGCCGAACTTGCCGCCCGGCTGGAAGAACACGACGATCCTGCCGTCGGGCCCCGCGTACGACGGGAACCCGTACCAGGTCTTCGGCAGCAGATCCGGGGCCTGCTCGAGCACGATCGCGTGCAGGTTCTCGGCGAGCGCACGCTCCGATGGCGTCATGGCGGCGTGGGCGTCGAGCACGTTCTGCAGATCGGCGGCGGCCTTGTCGGCCGCCTTCTGCTGCTTGGCTTCAGCGCGGAGCTCGGCCGCCCGCTGCTTCATCGCCGCCTTCTCGGTCGCGCTGAATCCGTCGGTCGCCATGGTCGCTCCTCGCTCGTGGTGTGGCACACAGTATGCCAGCGAGCGTCTCAGGGGGAAGAGGGCGATCGGGTCGGCGGGGCTCAGCCGCAGAACTCGCTCGGCGGGACCGGGCCGTCGCCCACGCTGATGGTCGAGATCGTCCCGGCGTCCGCGCCCTCGACCGGCTTGCCCACGGTGAAGACGAGCCAGTCGTCGCCGCTCGGCGCCACGCCCCAGTACTCGACCGTGTTGTACTCGCCCGTCCTCTCGAGAGCGGGGTAGGCCGCCTGGGCCTCGGCCAGCGTCGAGTCGAGACCGATCCCCTCGGCCGTCGTGGGCGACGGGCGATCCGCCTCCAGCTGCGAGCCGATGCCGAGACGGACGCTCGTGATCACATCGGAGTCGAACGAGTCGGTGCCGAAGTACACGAACGGGACGGACGGGTCGTCGATGCCGACCACCGGGCATGCCTCCTCACGCGTCGCGACGGGGCCCCCCGCGGCGGCCAGCTCGTCGATCGTCGCCGTGGCGCTGCCGCCGAGCTGGATCGGCCCGAGCCCGGTCGACGACATGACCCACGACGCGGGGTCCGCGAGATCGACGGCCGGGGTCGGCTCGGGAGCCGGAGTCGTGGTCGCCGTCGCGCTCGGCGTCGTGCTCGGGGTCACCTCGACCGACGTCGCCGACGGCGTCGGCGTGACGGGTGTCGTCGTGGACTCGCCCGTGCAGCCGGCGAGGACGAATCCGCCCACGACGACGGTCGTCAGAGCGGTGAGCAGTCGAGAGGTGGTCATGTGCGAGAGGCCTCCTGAGCCTGGATGAGAGACACCTGTCGTCCCCCTGGTCAACACGCTAGACGTGCCGGTCCACCTCGGTCTCATCCCCGCGGATGATGATGCCGAGCGGCAGGATGACGACCCGCGCCTCCTCGGCTCCGGCTCAGGCCCCCGGGCGCACGACGGCGCCCGCGTCGGAGGAGGACTCCCCCGGCGCGGGCGCCGTGTGTGCTGGTGTCGTGCTACTTCGTGACCGCGATCGACTGCGCCTCGAGGGCGGCGATCGTCTTCTCCTGGCCGGACTCGAGAGCGTCGAGCAGGGTGCCGTCACCCGACGCGGCGGTGCCGAAGCCGTCCGAGATGTCGCTGTAGGTCTGCGTCATCGTGGGGCCCCAGGTGAAGGGCTGGATGTTCTCGGCGGCCGTGGCGAAGTCCTCGTAGATGGCCTGGTCGCCGTAGAACTCGACGCCCGAGGTCAGGGCGGGCAGGTCGGCGCCGGTGCTGGAGGCCGGGTACAGGTTGGCCTCCTTGTTGAGGGCCTCGAGCGACTCGGTCGAGGTGTTCAGCCAGACCAGGAACTTCGAGGCCTCGGCGGGGTGCTCGCTGTTCTTGAAGACGACGTTCGACGATCCGCCCCAGGCGGCCGATGCGGTCTCGCCCTCGGTCCACTGCGGCATGGGCGCGACGGCCCAGTCGCCGGCGGTGTCGGGTGCGCCGCTCGAGATGGTGTTGGCGCCCCAGACGGCCGAGACCCAGGTCCAGTCCTGATCGGTGTTGTAGGCGTTGTTCCACTCGTCGGTGAAGCTCGGCAGGGTGGTGACGAGGTCCTTCGAGATGAGGTCCTGCCAGTAGTCGGCGACCTTGGTCGATGCCTCGTCGGTCATGTCGACCGTCCAGGTGCCGTCGCTCGTGTCGAACCACTGGCCGCCGGCCTGCGAGACGAGACCGGCGAACTGGTTCACGTCGCCCTTGGCGAAGTTCGTGATGCTGCCGCCCATCTCCTTGATCTTCACGGCGTCCTCGGCGTACTGCTCCCACGTGGTGGGGACGTCGAGGCCGGCCTTCTCGAAGAGGTCCTTGCGGTAGTAGAGGGCCATGGGGCCCGAGTCCTGGGGGATCGCGTAGACGGAGTCGTCCTCGCCGAAGGTGACCTGGTTCCAGAGACCGTCGGAGTAGTCGGCCTCGGCGTCGGAGACGCCCTCGCACGACGCGATGTTCGCGAGGCCGTCCTGCACGCGGAACGCGGGGAGGGTGTCGTACTCGACCTGCCCGATGTCGGGCGCGTTGCCCGCCTTCAGCTGGTTGAAGAAGTTCTGGTAGGTGCCGCTGTTGCCGTTCGGCACGATCGAGACCTTGACCTGGATGTCGGGGTTCTCCTCGTTCCAGAGCGCCACGACCTTGTCCATGTTGGGGACCCAGGTGGTGAAGTTCAGGGTGACCTTGCCGTCGGAGGCGGCGCACGAGGCGGCGTCGCCGGAGCCGGACGCGCCGTCGCCTCCGGAGCTGCAGCCCGCGAGGGCGATGGTCGAGACGACGGCGGCCGCCGCGATCGTGAGGACACGGGATTTCTTCATGCGATTTCCAATCGAGGTGCGAGACCGGGCTGCCCGGTCTCGGGAGGGAACGACGTCGTTGCCTTGCGGAGTGGAGGTCGAGGAGGTGCGGGTCGGGTGACCCGGGGAGGGATGGCTCACTTGAGACCGCCGGACCCGAGACCGCTGCGCCAGAAGCGCTGCAGGCTGAGGAACGCGATCAGGAGGGGGATGATCGAGACGAACGCGCCGACGAGCACCAGGGTGCGGAGCTCGGGGTACTGGCTCACGTTGGAGTTCCACGTGTAGAGACCGAGGGTCACGGGGAACAGCTCCTGCGAACGCAGCATGACGAGCGGCAGGAAGAAGTTGTTCCAGATCGCGACGAACTGGAACAGGAACACCGTGACGAGCGCCGGCGACATGAGGCG
Organism: Frigoribacterium sp. Leaf263; assembly: GCF_001422285.1. Classification (GTDB taxonomy): domain Bacteria; phylum Actinomycetota; class Actinomycetes; order Actinomycetales; family Microbacteriaceae; genus Frigoribacterium. The sequence continues at coordinate 725,589 of NZ_LMMO01000001.1, read as the reverse complement.
GATCGCCACGGTGAAGAACGTGCGGAGCTCGCTCGACCCGTCGATGCGCGCGGCCTCGACGATCTCGTCGGGGACGCTCGAGGCGGCGTAGATGCGGCTGAGGTAGACGCCGAACGGGCTGACGATGCTCGGCAGGAACACCGCCCAGAACGTGTCGGTCAGCTGCACCTGGCTGAAGATCAGGAACAGCGGCAGCGCGAGGGCCGTCGCCGGGACGAGCACCCCGCCCAGGAAGATGTTGAACAGCGCCTCGCGGCCCCAGAAGCGGTACTTCGCCAGGGCGTAGCCGCACATCGCCGACAGGATGGTGCCGAGACCGCCGGCGACCGTGGCGTAGACGATGCTGTTGAGCATCCACCGCGGGAAGATCCCGTCGTTGTAGGTGAAGAGCTGCCCGATGTTGCCGACGAAGTCCTGCAGCGACGTGGCCGAGAACCAGAGCGCCGGCCCGCTGTTGAAGTTGTCGAGCGTCTTGGTCGACGAGACCAGCAGCCAGAAGATCGGGATCAGGAAGTAGAGCGTGAACGCGCCCATGATGATCATCGCGGCGGAGCGCGACATGACGCTCTCGCGGGGGCCGCGGCCGCGCTTGCGGGCCGGGGTGGTCTTGTCGTCGAACGACTGGGCGGGACGAATGGGCGCGTCGACGGTCACTGGTCGGCCTTCCGCTGGGTCAACCGGAGGAAGCCGATCGAGAGGATGAATGTCGCGACCGCGAGGACGACGCTGAACGCGGCGGCGAGGTTGAAGTTGGGCACCGACGACGTCGAGTAGACGAGCATGTTCGGCGTGAAGGTCGACGAGATGGTCGACGTGAACTGACGGAAGACCAGGGGCTCGGTGAGCAGCTGGAGGGTCCCGATCACCGAGAACACGGCGGTGAGGACGATCGCGGGGATGACCAGCGGGATCTTGATCGCCACGGCGATGCGCCACTGCGACGCCCCGTCGAGTCGGGCGGCCTCGTAGATCTCGGTCGGGATCGCCAGCAGCGACGAGTAGATGATCAGCATGTTGTAGCCGACGAAGACCCATGTCACGACGTTCGCGATGGCCCAGAGGACCGTGCCGCCGTCGAGGAGTCCGACGCTCGAGGTGACCGCCGAGAACGGCGAGAGGCTCGGCGAGTAGAGGTAGCCCCACATGATCGCGGCGATGACGCCGGGCACGGCGTACGGCGCGAAGAACGCGAGTCGGAAGAACCGCTTGCCGCGCAGCAGCGGCGAGTCGAGCAGCAGGGCGAACAAGAGGGCGAGGAACAGCATCACCGGCACCTGGACGACGCCGAACAGGAGCACCCGGAGGATCGACGCCCAGAACTCGCTGCTCTCGAAGACGAGCGCGTACTGCGTCAGACCGCCGAAGACCTGCGTGGGGGCGCCGAAGGTGCCCTCGCGCTCGATCTTCTGCAGCGACTGGTAGACGGCGTAGAGGATGGGCGTGAGGTAGAACGCGGCGAAGAGCAGGCCGAAGGGCACGATGAAGATCGCGATGGCCTTGCGGTAGCGGAAGCCCCGGCGTCGGGTCGGCGCCTCGCGGCGGGGCGAGGGGTCGGACGGGAGCGACGCATCGGTCGTTCGGCGGCCTCGCGGGCGGGCGGGGGTGACGGTCATGATGCCTTCCTGTCCTGGCGGATGATGTGCGAGCCGCCCGCGGCGAGCTCGATGCGCCCCGAGACGTGCTGCTCGGAGACCAGGTCGTAGCCGGCGAAGTCGTGGAGCACGACGTCGTCGGAGTGGTTGAGGACGAACACCCACTCGTGCTGCTCGCCCACGCGGCGCACGACCTCGACGCCGGGGCGACCGGCGACGTCGCTGCGCGCGGCCACCCCGGCCTCGTCGACGACCCGGGCGACGAGGTCGCCGAGCGCAGCCGTGTCGAGCACGGTGGAGACGTACCAGGCGAGCCCGCGACCGTGGGGGTGGCGCGTGACGGCGGGGCGACCGGCGAGGTGACCCGACGCGTAGTCGAGGACGGCCTCGGCGCCGACGAGCTCGACGGGCTCGGACCAGAGACTGCCCGTGGCGCCCGGCAGGCCGCCGGCGAGCTCGACGGTGCCGCCGACCGGCAGCGGGGCGAACTCGTCGACCCGGACGCCGAGCATGTCGCGGAACGCCCCGGGGTAGCCTCCGGCCCGGACGCCGTCGGTCTCGTCGACGATCCCGCTGAAGAAGGTCACGAGGGCCGAGCCGCCGTCGGCGACGAACGCGTCGATCACCGCGGCGTGCTCGTCGCGCACCAGGTAGAGGCTCGGCACGACGACGAGCGAGTGGCCGTCGAGCGGGGCGCCGGGGGCGACGACGTCGACCGTGACGCCGAGATCCCAGAGGGCGCCGTAGAGGCGGTGGACCTGCTCGATGTACGAGAAGTCGGCCGTGGGGTGCGCCTCGAGGTCCGCCGCCCACCAGTTCTCCCAGCTGAAGACCAGCGCGACGTCGGCGACGACGCGCGAGCCGCGCAGCTCGCCGAGGCGCGACGACAGGGCGCCGAGCCGGACCGAGTCCTCCCACATGCGCGACGAGGTGCCGGCGTGGGGCAGCAGGGCCGAGTGGAACTTCTCGGTGCCCTTGACGGAGGCGCGCCACTGGAAGAAGCAGACGCCGTCGGCGCCGCGGGCGACGTGGGAGGCGGTGTTCCGGAGCATCTCGCCCGGTGCCTTCGTGAGGTTGCGGGGCTGCCAGTTGACGGCCCCCGTCGAGTGCTCCATGAGGATCCACGGGGCGCCGCCGGCCAGTCCGCGGGTGGTGTCGGCGGCGAAGGCCAGCTCGACCTCGGGGCGCTCGAGGCGGTGGTCGAGGTAGTGGTCGTTCGCGATGACGGCCATGTCGCCCGCCCAGGTCCAGTAGTCCTGGTTCCTGATGTGCGCGGCGACCATGAAGTTGGTCGTGATCGGCACGGCGCTGAACCGCTCGATGACGCCGGCCTCGGCCCGGTAGTGCTCGAGCAGGGTGTCGGAGCTGAACCGGTGGAAGTCGATCGTCTGCGCCGGGTTGACGAACGACAGGGTCGCCCGCGGGGGCAGCACCTCGGCGAAGGCCGAGTAGCGCTGGCTCCAGAAGGCCGTGCCCCAGGCGGTGTTGAGCGCGTCGACGGTGCCGTAGCGCGCCTCCAGCCAGGCCCGGAACGCGAGGGCCGACTCGTCGCAGTAGCAGAGGGCGTTGTGGCAGCCGAGCTCGTTCGACACGTGCCAGAGGCGCACGGCGGGGTGGCGGCCGTAGCGCTCGGCGGTGGCGCGGACGAGCTCGAGGGCGCGCTCGCGGAATACGGGCGAGCTGGGGCAGTAGGCCTGACGGCCGCCCGGCCAGCGCGTGGTGCCGTCGGCTGCGACGGGCAGCACCTCGGGGTGACGCGTCGTCAGCCACGGGGGCGGCGACGACGTGCCGGTGCCGAGGTTGACCCCGATGCCCGCGGCGTGGAGCAGCTCGATGACGGTGTCGAGGTCGTCGAACCGGAACCGACCGGGCTCGGGCTCGACGTGCGACCAGCCGAAGATGTTGATGGCGACGAGGTTGACCCCGGCCTCGCGCATCAGGGCGACGTCGTCGACCCAGGTCTCGGGCGACCACTGCTCGGGGTTGTAGTCGCAGCCGAAGACGAGACCGTCGAGCCCGAGGTCGAGCGCGGTCTGCTGCGGGAGGGTCTGGGTGAGCACGGGGCCTCGGCTTCGTCGGCGGGCGATCCCCCAGCCGACTCGAGGCCGGAGCCCTTCGTCTGTGAAGGTTCACACATGATGTCTGTGATCGTTCCCACATTCGCCGCTCGGGAACCGCGGCGAGTTTTTCTGGGAAGGTTCACAGAGTAAAACCCAGGCTCTCGCGTTTGTCAACATCACGGCCGCGCGACGACCGCGCCGGGGCGTTCAGGCTCGGCTAAGGTGACTCCCATGTCCGGTCCGAGATCCCCGAGACGCCGGGCCACGATCCACGACGTCGCCGCCGAGGCGGGCATCTCGCGAGGCACCGTGTCCCGCGTGCTGAACAACGAGCCGTACGTCTCGGCGCAGGCGCGCGAGGCCGTCGAGGCGGCCGTGGCGAAGGTCGGCTACGTGCGCAACGCCGCGGCCCGCAACCTCGTCACGCAGCGCTCGCGTGCCATCGCGCTGATCGTCCACGAGCCGCACTCGGTCGTGCTCGACGACCCCAACATCGGCAACATCCTGATCGGCACGAACGCCGTGCTCTCGCAGGCCGACCATCAGCTCGTCACCCTGATGATCGACTCGCAGCGCGACAGCGACCGCGTCATCGAGTACCTCCGCGGCGGTTTCGTCGACGGCGCGATCATCCTCTCGGCCCGCACCGGCGACCCGATCTCCGAGGCCGTCGCCGAGCTGCGTCTTCCGGCGTCGTTCGTCGGCCATCCGCCCGACGCCCCCGACATCCCCTTCATCGGCATCGACAACCGCGCCGCGGCCGAGGCGATCGTCCGTCGGCTGGTCGGCACGGGGCGTCGCCGCATCGGCATGCTCGCCTCGGGGCTCGACCGCGACTCGGGCGAAGACCGACTCGCGGGCTTCCGCACGGCGCTCGGCGAGCTCTTCGACCCCGACCTCGTGGTCCGCAACCCGTTCTACAGCTACACGGCCGGCGTCGACGGCATGTCCGAGCTGCTGCGCCGCGACCCGACGGTCGACGGGGTCTTCGCCGCGTCCGACGCCGTCGCGGCCGGCGCGCTCGACGTGCTGCACCGTCGCGGCATCGACGTGCCCGGCCGGGTCGGGATCGTCGGCTTCGACGACAGCTCATGGGCGCTGCGCTGCACCCCCGCGCTCTCGACGGTGCGTCAGCCCGCGGAGGACCTCGGCCGCCGGGCCGCCCAGCAGGTGCTCGACCAGCTCGGCGGCACCGACCGCCCCGGCGGAGTCCTGCTGCCCACCGACATCATGTGGCGCGACAGCGCCTAGCGGGCACTGCGCGCGACAGCGCCTAGCGGGCACCGCGCGCGACAGCGCCTGGCGGGCACTGCGCGCGACAGCGCCTGGCGGGCACGGCGCGAGACAGCGCGAAGCGGAGGCGACACCGCCGTGTTCGACGGTGTCCCCTTCGCTTCGAGTCCTCGAGATCCGGAGCGGGCTACAGCTGCGGCCCCAGGTCCCCGTTCGCCGAGGCGAGCTGCTGCTGGCGACGACGGCGAGCCACGAGCACGGCGCCCGAGACGACGAGCATCAGGGCGAGCACCAGCGCCGGCAGCGCCTCCGACCCGGTGAAGGCCAGCGGGCCGGAGCCGGCCGTGCCCGCACCGCCGGCGCTGCCGTCGTCTCCGACCGGCACGACGCCGGCCGGGTCGGTGGGCGTCGCCGAGGGGTCGCCGGGCGCCGGGGTCGCCGTCGGAACCGGCGCGACCGCGCCGTCGACGACCGCCACGACCGCGCTCGCGGTGACTCCCGACTGCACGCCGGTCAGGGTGACCGTCGCGTTCCCCGCCTCGGCGGGAGCCGTCGCGGTGAGCGTCACGGTGCCGTCGACCACGTCGGACAGACCGAGGTCGACCGGGTCGGCGCCGTCACCGGCGTCGAGGACGGCCCGCACCTGGCGGTCGCCGTTCAGCCCCGCGCCCGAGACCGTGAAGGAGGTCTCGGGTGAGACCTCGCTCGGGGCCGAGACCGTCGCGGCGGCGCTCAGTCCGTCGAGGTCGCGGTCGAGCTCGAGGGCGTTGCTGATCGTGAAGAAGTTGTCCGTCTGGTCGATGAGGCCGACCACGTTGCCGGCGCCGGGGCCGTAGCCCGCGACCCGCAGCTGCGAACCGGTGTGCTGCTGCGATCCGCCGGCCGCGGCCGTGCCGTAGGCGATCTTCATCGTGGTGCCGTCGACCGTGGTCAGCGCGGTGCTGAGCGTCGCGGGCGGCGTGCTGTCGACGATCTGGCTGGTGTGCGCGTGGTCGGCGGTGACGATGACCATCGTGTCGCCGTCGGCGATGGCGAAGTCGAGCGCGGCCCGCACGGCCTCGTCGAGGTCGAGCACCTCGCCGATCTGGCCGCAGGCGTCGGCGCTGTGGTCGCGCTTGTCGATCGACGCCCCCTCGACCTGCAGGAAGAAGCCCTGGTCGCCGGTGTCGAGCAGATCGATCGACTTCTCGGTGAGCGAGCGCAGCGAGAGGTCGGTCGAGAGGCGCTCGGGGTTCGGCGTGCAGGTCTGCGGCGCGAGGTCGGCCCCGCCGACGGTCGCTGTCGTCGCGGCGAAGCGCGTCGGGAAGTTGCCGTCGGTGAAGGTGCCGAGCACCGGGGCCGCCTGGCCGGCCGCGGCCACGGCGTCGAGGCCCGCGGCGTCGCGGACGATCTGGTATCCGCGGTCGGCCGCCTGGTCGAACAGGGTCTCGCCCTGCCACTGACCGGCGCGGGCGGTCTGCGTGAACGACGCCGCGCCTCCTCCGAGGGTGACGTCGGCACGGGTGCCGATGATCTGCTCGCTGATCGAGCCGAGACCGCCCTGGTCGAGGGCGTCGGCGCCGCACTGGGTCACCGAGTCGGGGCCGTAGCAGCTCCGCGCGGCGACGTGGGCGGCCTGCACGGCCGGCGTCGCGTCCTGCAGCTCCGCCGTCGACACGTTGCCGGTCTTCTTGCCGTTCGCTTTCGCGATCTCGAGCAGGGTGTCCTGCGGGACGCCGTCGATGTCGACCGAGATCGCGTTGTCGTACGTCTTGGTGCCGGTGGCCCAGGCCGAGCCGGTCGCGGCGGAGTCGGGCACGTAGTCGGGCTCGCCCTTGTTCGCACCGTCGCGGTACAGCGAGTACGTCGTGTACTGGCCGGTCAGCGGCAGGGCGTCGATGCCGGGCAGCTGCCCGCCGGCGCCGTAGGCGTAGTTGCGCGCCGAGGTGATCTCGGAGTCGCCCATGCCGTCGCCGATCAGCAGGATGACGTTCTTCGCGGGGCCGGCCTTCACCGAGTCGAGCAGCACCTGCGTGCTGTCGTCGATGCTGCGGGCGGCGCCGCCGTTCTCGGCGACGTCGGACGGCGTCGCCGCGGACGCGACGGCGGGGGCGAGGGCCAGGGAGGCGCTGATCGCCACCGCCCCCGTGATGAGGGCCGCGCGGCGGCGGCGGGTCGTGGGGGTCACTTCGTGCTCCTGCTCCAGGTGATCGACGGTGCGGGTCCACCCCTGATCGGGGGACCCCGTCAGTCGACCGGTCCGTCGTCAACAGCGCGTGTCCGCCCGGTGTCCGACGGGTGTCGGGCCACGGAACGCACTGCGCGCGCCGCAGAGTCGCACGATCCGCACCGACCTCGGCGGCGACGCGGCGGAGCGATTATCGTGGTCACTCGATGACCGACACCGCGCCTCCTCGACCCGGGACGGCCGTCGTGCGTCCGCCGGTCGTGTCGTGAGCACGATGTTCCGCAGCCTGTCGCTGTTCAACTACCGGCTCTGGTTCGCCGGGGCCCTGGTGTCGAACATCGGCACCTGGATGCAGCGCACCGCCCAGGACTGGCTCGTCCTCACCGATCTGACCGACGACGATGCGACGGCGCTCGGCATCACGATGGCGCTGCAGTTCGCCCCGCCCATCCTGATGGTGCCCATCACGGGGCTGATCGCCGACCGGTTCGACCGGAGACGGCTGCTGATGGTGACGCAGCTGAGCATGGGCCTGCTCGGACTCGCCCTCGGTCTGCTCGTGCTGACCGACACGGTCGAGCTCTGGATGGTCTACGTCTTCGCGCTGCTGCTCGGCGTCGCCGCGGCCATCGATGCGCCCGTGCGGCAGAGCTTCGTCTCCGAGCTCGTCCCGCCCGGTCATCTCACCAACGCCGTCAGCCTCAACTCGGCCTCGTTCAACGGCGCCCGCCTGATCGGCCCGGCCGTCGCGGGGGTGCTCATCGCGACGATCGGCACGGGCTGGGTGTTCATCATCAACGCCGGCTCGTTCGCGGCGGTGCTGCTGTCGCTGCGGTTCCTCCGGGTGGCGCAGCTCGAGCTGAAACCGGTCGTCTCGCGCGCGAAGGGCCAGATCAGAGAGGGGTTCCGGTACGTCCGCGAACGCCCCGACCTCGTGGTCGTCTTCGTGATGGTGTTCGTGATCGGCACCTTCGGTCTCAACTTCGCCATCTTCACGTCGACGATGGCGAGCGTCGAGTTCGGCACCGACGCGAGCGGCTTCGGCCTGCTCTCGTCGTGCATCGCCGTCGGCTCGCTGGTCGGCGCCCTGCTCTCGGCACGACGCGAGCAGCCCCGATGGCGCGTGCTGATCGCAGCCGCGCTCGCCTTCGGCGTCACCTGCCTCGTCTCGGCCCTCATGCCGTCGTACTGGAGCTTCGCCGCCGTGCTCGTCACGGTCGGGCTGTCGTCGATCACCCTCATGACGACCGCGAACGCGACCGTGCAGCTGACGACGGCACCGAGGATGCGCGGCCGCGTCATGGCCCTCTACATGGCGGTCTTCACCGGCGGCACGCCGCTCGGCGCACCGGCCGTCGGCTGGATCGCGAACGTGGCCGGCCCCCGCTGGGCCATCGGCGTGGCCGCCGCCTCGGGCTTCGTCGCCGCCGCCGTGGCGATCGTGTGGCTCGTGCGGGGTCGGCATCTGCGCGTGCATCGGGTGCTGCCCGACGACCCGGCGGTGGCGACGGGCGCGCTTCCCGTGGTGGGTGCGGGGCGGTTCCACTACACGCTGCAGCACGACGGCGACGCGGCCGGGCAGACCGCCGCTCGCGAGCGCGCCGCGCGCGAGGAGGCGGCCCGCGATCTCGGCCTGGACGAGGGGACCGCGACGGGTCAGTCGACCTGACCCGCGCCTCCTCGGCCGACGGTTCTGTCGACCCGCGCACTGGGGGCCTGCCGGTCCACCGCTCCCCTCTAGGCTGACCGATGAGGATGTCCCAGCATCTAAACTGGACGGACCTTTCCACCTCTTCGTGCGACGGGTACCACAGGCACGAAACGGACGGTCACCGCCGCCCGCCATGGAGGACGCATGTCGGATCAGAGCACCACCGGGCCTCGATCACGAATTCTCACCAGGGCCATCGAGCGCGTGCCCGCGAAGCGCGTGCCGTTCGTCAAGCAGTCGTTCATCGCCCTGCTGATCGCGCTCTCGGCCGTCCTCAGCGTCACCACCCCCTGGCTGATGGTCACGGACGCCCCCGTGATGTGGGCCGGCGTCGTGCTGGCCGTCGCCGCGTTGGGCTTCGCCGAGCTGATCGCCCGAGGCCACGTGTCCCTGCGATGGGAGCTGCTCATCCCCGGGTCCGGCTTCGTCGCCGTCGGGATGCTCCGTCACGGCACCGGCGACAGCCGCTCGGTCTTCTTGAACATCGTGATCCTCGCCATCGTCTGGATGGCGTCGCGCCCCGGTCGAGGACACGTGGTCTTCGCGATGATCGGCTCGCTGGTCACGCTGCTGATGCCGTTCCTGTTCGACCCGTCGGGCCCGCCGTCGAGCGAGGTCGTGCGGTTGGCGCTGTCGCTGATGGTCTACGGCACCCTCGCGGTCGCCGTGAACGAGCTGGCCCGGCAGGCCGAACTGCGCCTCACCCTGTCGCAGGCCCGGCGTCGCGCCGTGCAGGGCGAGCTCGACCGAGCAGCCGTGGTGCAGCAGTCGCTGCTGCCGCCCGACGCGTCGACGCTGCCCGCCTCCTTCTCGGTGTACGGCGCCTGCGTGCCGGCCCGCACCGTCGGCGGTGACTTCTTCGACTGGTACCCCACCGACGACGGCATCGCCATCACGCTCGGCGACGTCATGGGCAAGGGCGTCGGCGCCGGCATGATCGCCGCCGCCGTGCGCTCGGTCATCCGCAGCTCGGCCGACGAGCCCGACCCCGCGGCCGCCCTGCGGCGCGCCTCGGCCGGAGTCGAGACCGGAGCCGACATCGAGACGCAGTTCACGACGTGCTTCCATGCCCGCATCGGCATGGACGGGGTCATCCACTGGGCCGACGCCGGGCACGGCCTCGCCGTGCTGCGTCGCGCCGACGGCCGGGTCGAGCGTCTGCGCTCGCTGAACCTGCCCATCGGCATCGGCTCCGAGTGGACCACGTTCACCACGCAGGCCCAGGCCGGCGACACGCTCATCTGCGTCAGCGACGGCGTGCTCGACCTCTACGACGACGAGCTGGAGGCGGTCAACCGCTTCGAGGACCTCGTCCGCCGGACGCCGGGCGCGGCCGAGATCGTGCAGTCGATCGCGAACACGGCCGGAGCCGAGGAGCGCCCCGACGACGTCACCGTCATGGCGGCGACGTTCGAGCCGGCGCGCACCAGCCAGCCTCGCGCCTAGCAGGCGGCGCCGGCGACCCGCGCCGCCCGCCGCGACGGACGACCGGCGTCACCCGCCGAGAGGGCGACGCGCGTCGGGGACCGCGGGGGCTCCGACGGAGCTCTACCGGTCGAAGAAGTCGCTGAGCCCGGGGATCTGGAAGTTCGAGCCGAACTCGCTCGCCTGCTCGCCGAGACCGCTGGCCTGCTCGCCCAAGCCGCTCGCCTGCTCGCCGAGGCCGCCGACGAACTCCTCGCCGCTCGCGGCCAGGCCGTCGAGGCCCTCGAATCCGCCGGCGAACTGCTCGAAGTCGACGCCGTTCGCGAGCGCGTCGCCGAGCATCGGCGCGGCCACGGCGCTGAGGGCGGCGCCACCGGCCACGGCGACGGCCAGCCCGCCCAGCGCGCCGATGCCGATGCCCGCTGCGGCGCCGGCGCCGACCTTGCCGCCCGTGCTGCCGAGCACGCGCCTCATGAGTCCAGGGCGGGCGACCTCGCCGCGTGTGGCCGACCGGGCGAGGTCGGCGGGGCTGCTCGAGGCGGGACGGTCCGCCGGCGACTCGGCCGTCAGACGGGCGAGCACCTGCTCGCGCTGCTCGGGCGTCAGGCGCTCGAACGCGTCGCGGTGCACCTGCTCGAGCTGCTGCGGAGGTGCCGTCTGCAGCAGGTAGTCGTACTTCGCGAGGGCCTGACGGTCGGCCGCCGACATCGACGACCCGCCGCGCGAGGGGTTCCCGCCCTGGACCGGGACCCGACGAGGGTCGCCCTGACCCGCCCCGTACTGCTGGCCCTGCCTGCCCTGCACGCCGTACTGACCCTGCTGCCCCTGCCTGCCGTCCCCGCGGTCGTCGCCGGTCACCTTGTCGGAGACCTTGCGCACCATGTCGCGCCAGTCGGTCGAGCCCGAGCCCGACCCCGAGCCGCCGCGGCCCTGGTTCGAGTTGCCGAGCGCGCGGGCGGCCGCGCCGATGAGTCGTGAGAAGTCAGCCATGAGGCGATCGTGTCGGCTCCAGATCGGTAAAGCCCACGCATCGACCGTGCAACCGCCCGGAACGTGCGGGGTGTGCACGAGTCGGCGCGTCACCCGTCGCCGCCCGATCGTTACGCGGCGATCCCGGCCGGGGACTACATTCGCACCAGGAGAGCACGCCTTCGCGCGCCTCCTGAACCGATCCGCGAACGGAGGTGCCCCATGAGTCGAGCGAGCGCTGCGGTCACCGCAGGACTCACCATGACCACCGCCGGCGTGCTGGTCTCGGTCGCCTCCACGTTCCGTCTCGCGCAGATGGGACTCTTCGGCGACGACTACCTCGCGTTCACCGACCTCGACTTCGAGGCGGTCGCGTTCGCGCTGCTCGGTGTCGGTCTCGTCGTCGCCGGTCTCGCCCTCGCGCTCGTCGGGGTCGTCGACCGGACTCTCGGGGCGCTGCCACCCGGCTCCGACGGCACGTTCGACGACGACCCTGCCGAGGAGGCGCGACCCGCCACCTCCGACGCCCCCGTCGCCCCCGCGGACGGCTCGCCCGTCGACGCACCCCCGTCGAGCGTGCTGAGCGGGCCGGGGTCGGCCGACCGCCTCCGGGCACGAGGCGCCGCCCTCGCAACCGGCGCGGCGCCGTTGGCCCGATCGTCGTGGGAGCGCGTGCGCAGCACCGGGCGCACCGCCGGAGACGGCGTGCGGCGCGCCTCCGCCGCCGCCGCCGGGCTCGCGCGAGAGAACTCGCGGGCCCTCGGCGCCGCACGCGAGAGCGCGCGGTCGAACCGGGAGCGTCAGGATCTCGAGCGCGAGCAGGCCTCCGCCGAGGCGCGGGCGAGGTTCCTCGTCGCGCGCGACGCTCCGACCGCGGCGCCGACGTCGACGACCGCCGAGACGCCCACTCGCACGCCTGCGGGCTGACGCGCCGACGCTCACGGCACCTCGACCCTCCGACGGCGAGACGCTGACCTAGGCTCTGACCGTGAAGCAGTCCCCCGTCGTACCCCCTCCCGTCCGATCCGGCCGTCGGCGTCTCGACGCCCGGGGCCGTCGCATCGGGGCGGCCGTGCTGGCGGCCACCGCGCTCGTGCTCGGCGCGACCGCCTGCTCGGCGGGGGCGGGCGACGCGTCGACCCGCGCCTCCTCGTCCGACGCCGCCGACATCGCCCTGCCACCCGCGGGAGCCCGCTTCGACTACCAGCTGGGAGGCGCGTCGCCCGTCCCCGACGGAGCCGCCGTCGTCGCCCGCGACAGCACCGAGGCGCCCGCCGCCGACGCGTACGGCGTCTGCTACGTCAACGGATTCCAGACGCAGCCGGGCGTCGACTGGCCGCGCGACCTGCTCGTCCGTCTGCCCGGCGGCGATCCCCTGGTCGACCCGGGCTGGCCCGACGAGCACCTGCTCGACATCGCGACCGACGTGAACCGCCAGGCCATCGCCGCACGCCAGGCCGAGACGATCACCGCCTGCGCCGATGCCGGCTACCAGGCCGTCGAGTTCGACAACCTCGACTCGTGGACCCGATCGGAGGGCGCCTTCGACGAAGAGGACGCCGTGGCGTTCGCCACCCTGCTCGTCGCCGAGGCGCACGACGCCGGGCTCGCCGCGGCGCAGAAGAACTCCACCGATCTCGCGGCCCGGGGGCGCGACGAGATCGGCTTCGACTTCGCGGTCACCGAGGAGTGCGATCTGTTCGACGAGTGCGAAGCCTTCACCGACGTCTACGGCGGACTCGTCTTCGACATCGAGTACACCGACGACCTGCGGGGCACGGCCGACGAGGTGTGCGCACGCGTCGACGCACTCGACACCGCGCCGTCGACCATCGTGCGGGACCGCGACCTCGTGCCGGCGGACGAGCCGGGCTACTCGTACACCGCCTGCTGACCCGGGCTCGGCGGCGGGATCGGCATCGCCCGCCCGGCGGCCAGGATGGCGGACGGGGGCCGGCACCGCGCCGCTCTAGACTCGCGGGATGAGGCGTCATCTCCGCTGGGTCGTGCCGCTCGCGGCCGGTGCCGCGGGTGTCATCGCGCTCCTCCTGCTCTCGTCAGCCGCCTCCGCCGCGACGGCCGACGGCACGGTCACCGCGATGTCGTTCGCGTCTCCGGCCCTCGCGCTGGCCATCCCCGCGGTCGCCGCCGTCGCGATCGTCCTCACGGTGCGGGGCGCGCTCCGCACCTTCCGGGACTGGCGCCATCGGACCGGCCGCCTCACCGCGGCCGAGCGCGGTGCCGAGCTCGCCCGGGTCGACCGGTGGACCGCGAGCGAGATCGCGTGGCGAGACGCACGGCACCTGCGCGGCAGCCTGCTCGAGCACCGCGTCCCGCCGACGATCGCCGTCTGGGAGGTCGTGCCGCAGCCCGGCGAGGTCTTCTTCCACGACCTCCCCGTCGAGTACGAGCGCTACTACGGGCAGAGCGTCGCGCCCGGCGGCGGTCCGCGCTTCTTCTTCGGCAGCCCCGCGGCGATGCTCGCCGGGCTCGCGGTCTCGACGGTGAGCAGCGCGTCGGCCCGACGGAGCGCCGAGGCGCAGGCCCGTGACCAGTGGCGCGAGCACCAGCACGGGCGACTCGTCGTCTCGAACCAGCGGCTCATCTGCCTGGCCGGCGGGCAGTGGCTGAGCTTCCCCTACTCGGCGATGACGGCCGTCCACCCCGAGATCGCCGACTGGGCCCTGGTGTGCGAGTTCGACGGCCTGAGCGCTCCCCTGCGCCTCCGCGGCGTCGCCGTGCCCCTCGCCGCGGTGATGACCCTGTTCGGCACGCACGGCCTCGACGGCGTGGCGAACCACCCCGGCCTCCGACAGCTCGACGCCGACCTGGCGACGACGGGCACCGGCACCGCCACCGGCGCCCCGCCCCTCACGCCTCCCGGGTGATCTCGACCGTCACGAACAGCGTCGAGTTCGACGACCCCGCGTACACGCCGCGCAACGGCGGCACGTCGCGGTAGTCGCGCCCCTGCCCGACGATGACGTGCCGCTCGCCGATGTCGATCAGGTTGGTCGGGTCGTAGCCGCGCCACGATCCGCAGTAGTACTCGACCCACGCGTGCGACTCGCCCGTGACGGTCTCGCGCAGCTCGGCGGCCGGCTTCGGGTGCAGGTAGCCGCTGACGTACCGTGCGGGGATGCCCACGGCGCGCAACGCGCCCACGGTGATGTGGGCGATGTCCTGGCAGACCCCGGCCCGCGCCTCCCAGGCTTCGGAGGCGGTCGTCTTCACGTTCGTCACCCCGGGCAGGTAGGCGACCGCGTCGCCGAGCTGCTCGCAGATCGCGAGCCCGGCGGCGCGGGGCGACGAGGCCTTCGCCGCGGTCTCGCGGGCCAGGGCGACGAGCTCGGCGGGCGGCCGGGTGAGCGGCGTCTGCTCGAGGTGCTCGACGAACTCGGTGGTCGCCCCCGCGACGGCGGCGAGCTCGGTCCAGTCCATCTCGGAGTCGGGGTGCTCGAGCGGGCGCACCTCGACGAGCGACGTCGCCGTCAGCGAGAGCTCGCGGTGCGGCAGCAGCACCTCGAACGACGACACCCGGGTGCCCCAGTAGTCGATGTACTCGTGCGTGGCCGCGACCGGCTCGATGCGCAGATGCGACGACAGCACGAACTGGCCCTCGGTGTGGGCCGGCAGCATGCGCGCCTCGTTGTAGCTCGCGACGGCCTCGCCCCGGTACGAGAAGCCGGTCCGGTGGCGGATCCGCAGGCGGCTCACGAGCGCTCACCGACCCAGGTGGGCGCCGCGCTGGTGGGGAAGTACCGCTGACGGATCGCCTCGGAGGCGGCGCTCGTCGCCTCCTGCACGACGTCCATCTGACCGGGCAGGTCGTCGAGGATCTGCCCGATGGGCTTGTACTCGAGCTCGCTGCGCATCTGACCGAGGATGCGCACCCCGCTGTCCGAGGCGGCCACCCGGTGGTTCGACGGCTCGACCTCGCGCAGGCAGGCCTCGGCGCGACTGATCGCGAACAGGACGCTGCGGGGGAACAGCCGGTCGAGCAGCAGGAACTCGGCGGCGTTGCGAGCGCTCGGCACCCCCTTGTAGGTGCGCAGGTACGCCTCGTAGGCGCCGCACGAGCGGAGGATGGTCGTCCACGACGGGCCGGACGCCTCGGTGAGCGTGCGCGTCGCCAGCAGCCGGGCGGTCATGTCGGCGCGCTCGATCGACCGGCCGAGGGTGAAGAACTGCCACACCTCGTCGCGGCTGGTGGCCGACTCGATGATGCCGACGGCGAGGGCGCTGCGCTCGCGCACCCACCCGAAGAACTCGTGCACCTTGTCGTCGGCGACCTTGCGCGGCATGCGGGCCCGGGTGGTGTTCAGGCACTCCCAGAGCTCGGTCGAGACGATCTCGCGGGCCCGCCTGGCGTTCTCGCGCGCGGCGCCGAGCGAGTACGCGATCGACGCCGGGTTGTGACGGTCGACGGCGAGCATCGAGAGCACGTCGCCCCGCGTCAGCTCGACGTCGGCGGGGGCCTCGCTGCCCATCACCGCGAGGAGGCTGCGGCAGGCGGTGTCCTCCTCGATCCACGGGTCCTCCAGCAGCAGCTGCAGGTGGACGTCGAGGATGCGCGCGGTGCCGTCCGACCGTTCGATGTACCGGCCGATCCAGAACAGGCTCTCGGCGATGCGGCTCAGCATGACGTTCCTTCCGACGTGGTGACCCCGGGGTCGGGGCGGGGGCCCGCAGGAGGCGCGGCGCGGCCTCGTGGGCCGACCCGCGCCTCCCGGGCCTGTTGCTGCTGCTCCTGGTGCTCCTGCTGCTGCTGCGCCTGCTGGTCGTTGCGCGGGTCGTCCTGAGGGGCGTGATCGGGGCTGTGGTCGCCGTGGTGCGCCGACGCGTCGACGATCGGGATCGACTGGGTCGGGGTCGTCTGCTCGGCGATCAGCGCGCTGACGTCGTGTCCGGCCCAGGCGTTGACGTCGCCGCCGACGATCCAGGTGTCCTTCGAGCCGCCGCCCTGACTGCTGTTGACGACCAGCTGGCCCTCGGGCAGGGCGACCCGGGTGAGCCCGCCGGGCAGCACCCAGACGTCGTCGCCGTCGTGCACGGCGAAGGGCCGCAGGTCGGCGTGCCGGGGGCGGAGTCCCTCGTCGACGAGGGTCGGGATGGTGCTCAGCTGCACGACCGGCTGCGCGATCCAGCCGCGCGGGTCGGCGAGCAGCTGCGACCGCAGCACGTCGAGCTCGCGACGGCTGGCGGCCGGCCCGACGACCAGCCCCTTGCCGCCCGAGCCGTCGACGGGCTTCACGACGAGCTCGTCGAGGCGGTCGAGCACCTCGTCGAGGGCGCCCGGGTCCTCGAGACGCCAGGTGCGGACGTTCGGGAGGAGCGCCTCCTCGCCGAGGTAGTAGCGGATCAGCTCGGGCAGGTACGTGTAGACGAGCTTGTCGTCGGCGACCCCGTTGCCGACCGCGTTCGCGATCGTCACGGTGCCGAGACGAGCCGCCATCAGGAGGCCCGGCGAACCGAGCACGGAGTCGGCCCGGAACTGCAGCGGGTCGAGGAACTCGTCGTCGACCCGGCGGTAGATGACGTCGACCCGCTCGGGGCCGCCGGTCGTCCGCATGAACACCCGGCCGCCCGAGCAGTAGAGATCGCGGCCCTCGACGAGCTCGACGCCCATCAGACGCGCCAGCAGGGTGTGCTCGTAGTACGCCGAGTTGAAGACCCCCGGGGTCAGCACGACGACGGTCGGCTCGTCGACGCCCGACGGCGCGCTCTTCTTCAGGGCCGACAGCAGACGGTTCGGGTAGTCGCCGACCGGGCGCACCCGCATCGAGACGAACAGCTCGGGCAGCGTCTGGGCCATGACGCGGCGGTTCGAGATGACGTAGCTGACGCCGCTCGGCACCCGCACGTTGTCTTCGAGCACGCACCAGGCGCCCGCCTCGTCGCGCACGAGATCGATGCCCGAGACCTGGATGCGCACGCCGTTGGCCGGCTCGATGCCCGCCGCCTGACGATGGAAGTGGCTCGACGAGGTCAGCAGGCTCGCGGGGATGACGCCGTCGGCGACCGCTCGCTGCGCGCCGTAGACGTCGGACAGGAACGCCTCGAGCGCCTTGACCCGCTGCGCGATGCCCGCCTCGACGCCCGACCACTCGTCGTGCTCGACGACCCGCGGCACGGCGTCGAGGGGGAACGGGCGCTCCTCGCCCGCGAAGTCGAACGTGACGCCCTGCGCGAGGTACGAGTCGGCGAGCGCCGCCGTCCGACCGCGCAGGTCGTCCTGCGTCATGCCCTCGAGGGTCGCGTGGATGTCGGCGTAGGCGCGGCGGGCCTGCCCGTCGGTGTCGAACATCTCGTCCCAGGCACGCGGCGCGACCCGCGCGCTCTCGACCACGCGCCTCCTTCTGCCCGTGCCGCCGCCGGTGGCCGTGGCCGCGTAACCGCTGAAGAGGTCGCCCATGGCATGACGGTAGCGAGGCGGTGTTGCGAGGGTGTTTCCGGTGGGCGGCGGGGGTGTTGCGCAGCCGCGCGTCCGTCGTGCGACACCTCTGGTGCGCCGCTCTGATGAGTCCCCCTCATCCGAGCGGACGACTTCGTGTAACGGAACCGCAACAGGTGGTTCGGTCGACGGAGGGACGACGTAGCGTCGAGCACGTCGGCGTCGGGATCACCGGGCCGGCGGTTCTCGCCCTCGGTGGATCCGGGCGGTTCGCAGGGGACGATCCACACGAAGGGCTTCATCATGAACACCACCTGGCAGAAGGCGCTCGCCATCCCGGCGACCGTGTCGATCGCTCTCGGGGGCGCGCTGATCTCGGTCGGCCCCGCTCTGGGCGCCGAGCCCGCCGCCGCACCGACCGCCGAGGCGTCGGAGGGCGCGACTCCCGAGGTCGGGGCTCCCGCCACGGACGCTCCTGTCGAGACGCCCGTCGCCGACGAGCCAGTCGCCGACGAGGCCGTCACCGACGACGCGCCGATCGGCGCCGCCGCCATCGCGGCCGCCCCGGTCGTCACGAGCCCCCGCTCCGGACAGACCGTCGGCGTGACCCCGGAGGACGGCGGCACCGCCACCACCGCGCCGCTCGCCTTCACCGGCACGGCGCAGCCGGGCTCCGTGGTCAAGCTCCGCCTCGACCCGGCCTCCTCGGTCTCGCCCGTCCGCTACGCCGAGGTCCCGGTCGCCGCCGACGGCGCGTGGTCGACGACGCTCACGCTCGCGAACACGACCTGGAAGCTCACCAGCCGTCAGTACGAAGCCGGTGCCGACGGCTCCCCCGTGGGCGCCGCCTCGCCCGAGACGGTGTTCTCGTTCACGCTCGAGACGGCGTTCCGGGCGACGCCCGCCGCCCCGGTCATGATCACGCCGGTCGACGGCGCGCAGATCGAGCCGACCGCGGTCGACGGGGCCGACGGCGACAGCGGGCCCGTCCGGATCGTCATCACCGGCGTCCCGGGGGCGAAGGCCGAGTTCTCGTACCGCGAGATCGGCGGCAACCGCTACCGCACCGCCGTTCCGGAGCCCACGATCCCGGCCTCGGGGACCCTCGTCTACGACGCCGTCATCCCCTCGGGCAAGTGGCGCATCAGCACCCGCCAGTACCTCGTGTCGCCCAGCGGCCTGCAGCTCAGCGAGAAATCGCCCGTCTCGGGCGGTCGGGCGATCGACCTGCGCCCGGTCACGCTGGCCGCGCCGACCATCACGACGCCCCGCGACGGCGGTCGCATCGTGGCGGACGTCGAGTACCCGCAGGACACCTTCCCCGTCCCCGAAGGGCACGTCGGGCTGTACGACCCCGCCGCCGCGTTCGACGTCCAGGGGACCGGCACGCCCGGCGGATGGGTCGAGCTGACCCTCGCCGACGGCCCGGTCATCTCGGCGCGGGTCGACCCCTCGGGCGCCTGGTCGGTGCACAGCGTCGAACGGCCCGGTGAGCTCCGCTACACGGCCCGCGCGGTCACCTACGCCGACGACTCGCGGCCGGTCGACGCCGAGGTGCGCCGCATCTCCCCCACCGTGTCGACCTCGTTCTCCGTCGTCACCGCCGACGGCGAGAGCGCCCCGGGCGTCGACCCCGCCGGCACCGGAGGGGCGCAGGGCACCCCGGCCGGCTCCGGCAGCGGGACCGCGACGGGCACCGGCGCCGGTGGCGACCTGGCCTACACCGGCACCGACGAGGGCACCGCGACGCTCGGCCTGATCGGCGGGCTGCTCGTCGCCCTCGGCCTCGGCGCGCTCGTCGTCGCCCGCCGTCGCCGCTCGGCCTGACCGCCGCCGTCGGCCGCCTCCGGCCCGGGTGGACACGCGCCCAGGCCGGAGGACTACCGTCGTATCGACACCAGATCGCCCACCGGGAGGACCCTCAATGCGTTTCCGTTACCTCGTCATCGCCGTCATCGCGTTCATCGCGTACACCTACGGAGCCAAGGCCGGAAAGGGTCGTTACAAGGAGATCTCGAACTACCTCGGCTCGTTCTGGAACGACCCCAAGGTCAAGAAGGCCCGCAAGGCCGCCAAGAAGGACGTGCTGAAGGCCCGCAAGGCCGCCGTCAAGAAGGCCCACAAGCTCGGCAGCTGACTCACGCCGACGACGAGACCCCCGTGTTCGCACGGGGGTCTCTCTCGTGGGGGCGCCGATCGGCGCCTGCGGCAGCGGCGACCGTCACGGCGGCAGCCGCAGCGCAGCGCAGCGACTCAGTGGGCTCCGCGACGGCGCGCGAGCTCGACCGCGCGGCCCACGCCCTCCCGCCACGGGGCGCCGTGCCCGGGCAGCACGACGCCGGCCCCGGTCGCGACGAGGGCGTCGAGCGAGGCCAGGGCCGCGTCGCTGTCGGCCGTCGCCGCCCCCGCGACGATCTGCGGACCCCGCTCGCCGGTGTAGGGATCGAGGGTCACGAGCGCGTCGCCGACGATGACGGCGTCGCGATCGGGCAGGTGCAGGGCGATGTGCCCGTCGGTGTGACCCGGGGTGGGGATGACGACGGCCCCTGTGGGCAGAGGGGTGTCCGATCCGAGGGGCCGCGTGTCGCGCACGCCGCGCACGGCGAGGGCCCCGGCGAGGGTCATCCGGGCGAGTGCCGGCAGGGCGGCCCTGTGCTCGACCGGGTACCGCCAGCGCGGCCTCTCGTGCCGGTACGCGTAGGGATGGGCCGCGAGACGCGCATCGGCGTCGTGCACCCAGACGGGCAGGCCCCAGCGACGCCGCACCTGCCGAGCGCAGCCGACGTGATCGAAGTGCGCATGCGTGAGCAGCACCCCGTCGACGTCGTCGCGTCCGTGACCGGTCTCGAAGAGGGCCTGCAGGAGGTACGGCCACGCGGCGGGGAGGCCCGCGTCGACGACGAGCACCCGGTCGTCGTGCTCGACGAGGTAGAGGTTCGTGTCGGCGACCTCGAGCCGGTGCACCCCGGCGACGACGTCGCGCTCGAGCACTGCGGAGGGGCGGAGGAGCACCACGGGTCAGCCCGGGAACTCGTCGTAGTCGTCGCGCAGCATCTCGTCGTCGTCGAGCGAGCCGCCGTGCGGGGGCCGGGCGAGTCGCCCGATGCGCTCGCGCATGTGCTCCTCGGCGGCGGTGTTGTCGGGCTCGGGCAGAGTGCTCGTCGTCGTCTCGCTCATGAGCGGGGCCCCCTCGCCGATCAGGAACGTGGCGTCGACCTCGTCGCCGTCGGAGCTGATGGCGCGGATCGAGATCGAGTCGCTCGTGCCGTCCGAGCCGAGCGCCGCGGCGTACTCGAGCAGGAGATCGGCCGTGGCATCGCCGAGGAGGAGGGACTTCTCGGCATACGTGATGTGCTTCATGCGCCCGACGGTAGGCGGAGGGGCGGTTTCGAGCCGACCCTTGACATCAGGGGCGGGGTCAGTCAGCGGGTGGAACGGATGGAGGCCGCGGGCGAGGCGGGCGGCAGATCGCATAGCCGAACCTCAGCCTGCTCCACAACCCCTCCGGGGCAGTTCTGTGCCGGACGGTATCCTTCTGGACGATGGATCCGCTCACGCGGAGGCCGTCGTACAGCGCCTGCCTCCGGGGCCGGCGGGTGCCGATCAGGGAGCGAGGCGATGTCGTGGGAAGCCTGACATACGACCATTCCCTGTCCGTCGAGTTCGACGATCGGGTTCTCGGGCACCTGCAGCTCGTGATCGGTGCGAAGCTGCGCCGCAACGAGTCGTTCTACTTCTCGTGGCGCGACGACCAGCGGGTCGGTGACGGGCGCACCACCATCTGGGTCCACCCCACCATCTCGCTGGTGTTCAAGTACTACGGCAGTCGGATGCCCGCGGTGAACCGGGACTGGCTCATCGCCCTCGAGCAGTCCGCGAACAGCAACGGCGGGCTCCAGATCCTGGAAGAGCCGAACTCGCCGGCCGGGCCGAGGGGCGACCGCTGAGCATGAAGCCGCATCACCCTGCGCTCCGGAGGCACGGACGAGGGGTCGGCCTCGCGGTCACCGGGATCGCCGATGACGGGAGCATCGACCGAGGCGGTCCGCTCGGCGTGGGGTCGAGCCGAGCACGGGCCTAGGCCGGACTGCCGCCGAACGCGTCGAAGTCGAGGTCGTAGTCGGTGCGCGGAGTCTCGTCCTCCCACTCCTGCAGCTCGTCCGACGTGTGCTCCTGCTCTTCGAAGCGCACCGGTGTGTGCGGAGTCATGAGCACGGACACCTTGCCGAGGCCGATGGGTGTGAAGACGATGAAGTCGGCGACCCCGCGGGCCGTCTCGAGGATCTGCTTCTTCAGCGCCTCGATGTCCTCGTCGGGTTCGAGGTAGAACATCTGGCTGTCGATGCGCAGCTTGTTGATCAGCATTGTGCCCTTTGTGGTCGCAGCTTCCGCGACCGACTCTCATCACCGGGGGCTGGAGTGACGAGTGCAGGGTTCACGTGCGACCTGATCAACACTAGGCCCCGTGAGCGCCGACGCGAGCGGCTTGACAACGACGCGGCGATGCGCAGTCCCTCGGCGGGCGGAGGCGCGGTGCGGGCGATCGAGACCCCTCCTCGTCCGCCTCTCCGGTCGGCGTGAGCGGTTAGGCGAGCAGCCCCTCGCTAAGATCCCACAGGCGGTCGGCCTGCTCGGGATCGAGCGCGTAGCCCTTCACGCCACGACCGGGGGCGTCGTCGCGGAACGGCTCCGCCTCGGCGACGTCCTCGAAGTAGCGAGCCCCCACGCCCTCGACGAGCGGGTGCACGGCGGCGAGGACCGAGGTCGCCGCGCCCTGCTCGGTCGTCTTGAACGCCGGGTTCGGGGTGCCGTCGGCGTCGATCCAGCCGCGGTCGATCATCTCCTGCTTCGGCAGGTGACGCTGCAGCGGGGTGATGATGCCGCCGGGGTGGACGGCGTTCGCGAGCACGCCGTCATCCGCCCAGCGAGCCGTGACCCCGACCGCGAAGAGCGAGTTCGCCGTCTTCGACTGCCCGTAAGCCGCCCACGGGTCGTACGCGCGTCGCTCGAACATGACGTCGTCGAACACCACGGGTGACATGTGGTGCCCCGTCGAGCTGAGCGACACGAGCCGTGACGGCGACCCCGAGGCCTCCGCACCCGCGACGAGTGCGCCACGAAGCGCGGTCGCGAGGGCGAAGTGCCCCAGGTGGTTGTTGCTGAACTGCAGCTCCCACCCCTCGGGCGTGCGCGTCTCGGGGGTCGCCATCACGCCGGCGTTGTCGATCAGCACGTCGAGCGGCCCCTGCCAGTCGTCGGCGAAGGCCCGCAGGGTGTCGCGCTTCTGCAGGTCGAGGTAGGCGACCCGGACCTCGCCGGAGTCGGTGGAGCCCGCGATGCCGGCCCGCACCTCCTCGGCCTGCTCCAGGTTGCGGGCGGCGATGGTGACGTCGGCTCCGGCCGAGACCAGGGCCCGGACGGTCTCGACGCCGATCCCCGACGACCCTCCGGTGACGACGACGCGGGTGCCGGTCAGGTCGAGGCCCTCGACGACCTCGCGTGCGGTGGTGCCGGCGGTGAACGGTGTCGTCATGCGAGTCATGGAGGGGACGCTACGCCGTCCCGTCGAGACGCCGGTGAGGGTCGGACGCCGGAGCGCAGGAGGCGCGGGCCGCGCCGACCCGGTCAGTCGCGGGCGCGCAGACGCCGGGTCAGCGCCACGGCGTAGACGACGGCGGCGACGTAGTGCCCGATCAGCCCGATGACGAGCAGGACTCCGGCGACGGTCTCGGTCGTCCGCCCGGCGGACTGCAGCCCGGCGACCCCGTCGACCCGGCCCTGATCCACCAGAGCGACCCCGACGAGCAGCAGCAGCAGACCCGTGAAGATGAACGCGGTGCGGACCTTGCCGATCCAGGTGACGGGGAACGACGCCCCGCCGAACGTGACCAGCGACACGATGCTCAGCAGCACGTCCGGCAGCAGGATCAGCACGAACACCGGCCAGCTGAGCAGCCCGCCGAGCGCGAACGCGGCGACGACCGCGATGACGGTGAGCCGATCGGCGACGGGGTCGAGCCATTTGCCGAGCTCGGAGATCGCGCCCGTCCGGCGAGCGACGAACCCGTCGACGAAGTCGGTCAGGAACACGATCGCGATGACGACCATCGACGACCAGTAGTGCTCGTCGACGATCAGGACGATGAAGACGGGGAGCAGCAGGAGGCGCACCAGGGTGATCGCGTTCGGCACCGTCCGCCACTCGTCCTGGCGGAACAGTCGATCGACGAGCGTCACGCGGCGTCCTCTCGCTCGGGCGTCGACCGGGTGGCGACGTGTTCGGTGAATCGATCCTACGGGGCCGAGCCGCGCCTCCTCGGGGCAGAGCCGCGCCTCCTCCGGGGCCGAGCCGCGCCTCCTCGGGGCGGGTCAGCCGCCGAAACCGCGCAGGCTGCTCGACACGAGGCGGCCCTCGACGTAGACGTAGCAGCTGATGACCCGGTCGCCCGCGCGCCACCCCTCCTCGGTCGGCTGGAGGAAGTCGTACTCGACGACCGAGCTCTCGTAGTCGAGCCCGACGAAGTCCGGGAAGGCCTCGAAGCAGAGCTGGTCGGACGTCTCGGTCAGAGCCTGCTCGCCGGGGAACTCCGTCGCGGCGGCCTCGCTCTCGAAGAACACCTCGTTGTCGTGCGGCACGGTGCACTCGACGCGCTCGACCTCGACGACCACTCCCCCGGTCGTGCCGCTGCCGAACGAGAAGCAGTCGCCGAGCCGGAGCTGGTCGACGGGCGTGCCCGATCCGCTGCCGCCCGCGCCTCCGTCACCCGCGCCTCCGTCCGGCCCGGCCGAGCCGCCGCGGAGACCGCTGCTCGACGCCGCCTCGACGACACCGCGCACCGCCTGGATGAGACCGACCGACGACAGCCCGAGCATGATGATGACGACCACGGCCGCCACGGCGACGAGCGGCCGGCGGCGACGCAACGGGCTCGGCGACCCCTCGGGCGACGGCTGCCAGAGCCCGTCGGGCCCGTACGCCTGATCGCGGGGGATGTACGGGGCGGGGGTCGGCGCGCCGAACGACGACGGCGAGGGGATCGCGGGAGGCGCGGGTCGGCGAGCGAGGACGGCCGGCGCATCCGCCTCATCCGGACCGACGGCCTCGACCCAGCGCCCCACGGAGGCGACGACCGCGTCGACGACCACGGCCTGATCGCTGTGCAGGGGCAGCCCGAGCCGCTCGACCGAGCGTTCGGCCACCGGCGTCACACCGGCCGCGTCGGCCGAGAGGCCGGCGACGAACCACTCGCGCCCGTCGTCGGCGAGGTCGAGGTAGAGCCGGTGCCCGAGCCGCAGCCGCAGGGCCGCGCCGCCGGGCAGGTAGTCGGAGGGGCGCCCGTCGATCTCGACACCGGGCAGAGCCCGCCGGAGCCGGGCCGCCAGCTGGTCGAAGAGCGGCGGCAGGTACGAGTTCGTCACGGTCTTCTCCTCGCGGCGGATGCGGTGCCGCCCGATGATCGTATCCGGCGGCGGTCGGGCGCCTCCGGGGAGCGCGCCCGCCCGAGGACGTCGGTCAGGAGATGCCCTCGCGCGCGAGGCGGAGGGCACTTTCCGACCACTCGATCGAGTGGTCGGAAGATGCCCTCGCACGCGAAGCGGAGAGCACCTTCCGACCAGTCGACCGAGCGGCGGGGGTGCGAGAGGCGCGTCGCGACTAGCGCGTCGCGGACTCGAGCGCGGGGTAGTCCGTGTAGCCCTCGGCGCCCTCGCCGTAGAACGTGGCCGGGTTCGGCTCGTTCAGCTCGGTGCCGCGCTCCCAGCGGGCGACGAGGTCGGGGTTGGCGATGGCGAGGCGTCCCACGGCGATGGCGTCGGCGAAGTCGCTCTCGACCAGATCACGGGCCTCGGCGAGGTCGGTGACCGTGCCGAAGCCGCTGTTGGTGATGACGTTGCCGTCGAACCGGCGGCGCAGGCGCTGCACGAGGTCGCCCCGCGGGTCGGCGTGCAGCACGCTCAGGTAGGCGAGCCCCAGGGGCGCGAGACCGTCGACGAGCGCGTCGTACGTCGCGGTCACGTCGTCGAGGTCGGTCTCGACGACGTCCTGGATGTTGTGCATCGGCGAGATGCGCATGCCGACGCGGCCGGCTCCGATGGCTTCGGCGACCGCGGTGGCGGTGTCGATGGCGATGCGGGCGCGGTTCTCGGGGGTGCCGCCGAACTCGTCGGTGCGGACGTTCGACACGGGCGACAGGAACTCGTGCAGCAGGTAGCCGTTTGCGCTGTGCAGCTCGACGCCGTCGAGACCGGCCTCGAGGACGGCGCGCTTCGAGGCGGTGACGATGTCGGCGATCGCCTGGTGCACCTCCTCGGTGGTGAGGGCGTGGGGCACGGGGAAGTCGCGCTTGCCCTCGGGGGTGCGGACGACGCCGTCGATGGCGACGGCGCTCGGAGCGACGATGCGCTCGGTGCCGGTCACCTCGGGGTGCGAGACGCGACCGCCGTGCATGACCTGCATGACGATGGTGCCGCCCTTGGCGTGCACGGCGTCGGCGATGCGCTTCCAGCCGGCGACCTGCTCGTCGGTGACGATGCCGGGCTGACCCGGGTAGGCCTTGCCCTCCTGCGTCGGCCAGGTCCCCTCGGTCACGATGAGACCCATCGTGGCGCGCTGCGCGTAGTGCTCGACCTGGAGGTCGCTCGGCACGCCGTCGGCGTTCGCGCGCACACGGGTGAGCGGGGCCATCGTGACGCGGTTCGCGAGCACGAGATCGCCGAAGGTGGCGGAGGAGAACAGGTCCACAGGGGAGTCCTTTCGAAGACGGATGTCGTTGCGCGCCGGAGCGCACCCCGAGACGAACCCCCGAGGAGGCGCGCTCATTCCGGCCGCGGACGTCACGTCGGCGTTCCGCAGCGGTCTCACAGGGAGGCGCGGCCCGGCTGGTGGGTGTCGTCGGCCCGGCGGGGCCTCAGCGAGGCGACACGGTCGGCCCGGCGACACCGTCGGCCAGGCGGCACGGCCGGTCGGGCGATACCCGGCGGGCGACCCTAGCTCGCGGTGAATCCTGCTCGGACCGCCGCGATGTCGTCCCCGCCGTGACCGCGTTCGGACGCCGCGGCGAAGACCTCGGCGAGCGCGTCGAGGAGGGTCGGGTCGAGCGACGCGCCGGGGGCTGCTGCCCGCATCAGGTCGACGTCCTTCCGCAGCCCGTCGAGGGCGAACTGCGCCGGGTAGTCGCCCGCGATCATCGACGCGCCCTTGACGTGCGCGTACGGGGTGTCGGACTGCCCGCCCGAGATGGCGTCGAGGAACAGCTGCGGGTCGAGCCCCAGCCCCTCGGCGAGTGCGATCGACTGCGCCGTGGCCGCCGTGACGCTCGCGATCCAGGCGTTCGCCGCGAGCTTGAGCGCGGTGCCCGCGCCCACGCGATCCCCTGCGGTGACGGTCTTCGCGCCCATCGCGTCGAGCACCGGAGCGACCCGTTCGACGAGAGCGGTCGGGCCGGCGGCCAGCATGACCAGCTTGCCGTCGGCGGCGGGCTTCTTCGTGCCGAGCATCATCGCCTCGACCAGGTCGACCCCGAGCTCGTCGGCCCGGGCCACCACCCGGGAGGTCGCCTCGAGACCGATCGTGCTCGCCTGCACCCAGACGGCGGAGGCGGGGCCGGCCTGCGCCGCAGCGTCGAGCACCTCGAGCACGGCGTCGCCGTCGAAGAGCACGAGCAGCACGACGTCGGCCTCCGCGACCGCCTCCTCGGCGGTGTCGACGACGGTGATGCCGTCGGCAGCCAGGGGCTCGGCGCGCTCGCGGGTGCGATTCCAGGCCGTGACCTCATGACCCTCGCGGTGCAGCGAGCGGGCGACTCCCTGACCCATGATCCCCGTGCCGAGTACTGCGACCCTCATCGTGACGTCCGTTCCGCTCGGGGCCGGAGCCCGCCTGATCGTCAGTCGAACCTACGCTCGGAGGGAGACCCGCGCCTCCTGGTGCTGTGGTCGCGCTGGTCGCGCGGGCCCTCCGGGTCGCGCGGGTCGCGCGGGTCGCGAGGGCCCTGCGGGTCGCGCGGGCCCTGCCGAGCGCGCTGGCCCTGCTCGTGGAGCCGACCCGGCTGAGCGTCCTGGCCGGCTGGTCGCCGGCGAGGGCCCGCGATCTGCGGGGCGGGGACGCGGGCGCCGACGCTCCGGGGACACTCGCCTCCCCGGCACGCGCCTCTGGCCGCTGAGTGCGGCTCGATGGGGCGAGCGGCGTCTCATGCGGGTGAGCCGGTCGGGTGATACCTGCGGGTATCAGCTGGGCGAGCGGGCGGGATGCGGGCGACACGGGCGGGTGTCCTCCGCGAGGAGCGTTGTCGCGGTGCACCGTGCCTCCTATGCTCGCCCCGTGGGGATGACACCGAAGAGACGGGCAGCGCGGGGGTCGCGACTGCTGATGGACGGCGCGAGAAGCCAGAGGGCTGAAGCGGGTCCGGGCGCGCCCGGGCACGAGCCGACGAGCCGAGGAGGCGTGGTGCGCGATTCACACGGCGGTCACGACCGGCACGGTGGTCGCGACACGCATGCGCGCTTCGACTCGCACGGACGCCACGACCCGCTCGGCGCACGGACGACGACGGCGGAGTCGCCGGACGCCGCCGTCCCGATGCGACCCGGCCCCGTCCGCCGGGCGGTGTATCTGCTGTCGCCGATCGTGCACGGCCTGTTCGGCGTGCTGGCCGTCGCCGGTGCCGCGGCGATGAGCGAGGCGGACCTCGGGCCGATGGCGGCGACGGTCGCGCGGCTCCTGTATCTGTCGTCGGCGCTGCTGTCGTTCTTCTTGACCGCGCTGATCGTGACCATGCGCCTGCGCGTGCGACGCGGAGGGGCTCTACCCGCCCTGACGATCCCGCTCGTCTACTCGACCAGCCCCTTCACCGGTGCTCTGATGCTGGCAGGGGCCTATGTCTCGCAGCTGAACGGCGGCGCCTTCGCAGGCGGCTGGGCGGCGATGCTGTTGACGACGCTCTCGCTCGTGCTGCTGTCGCGCCGGTCGCGCTCCTAGACCGCCCCGCGTCCGCGCCGCCCCGCGTCCGCGCCGGGCCCGGCCGCGCCGGCGCCGCGGCGGCTCGGCTCAGCGCCAGTCGTCGGGCGGGACGGTCTCGTCGTAGGGGTCGTACGGAGGCTCGTCGTCCGGCGGGACGTCGTCGACGGGGGGCTCGTCGAGCGGCGGCGTGGTCGCGAAACGCGGCGACGCCGCCGACCGCGCACCTCGGGCCGACCCCGTACGCGGAGCGGCCGCCGCTCCGGCGGGCCGCGATGACGCACGAGCCGCTCCCCCGGAGCCCCCGGCGTCACCGCCTCCGGCTTCGGCACCGGCGCCGGCCGCGGCCGCGGCCGCGTCCTCGGGCGTCGCGCCGCCGACGACGTCGAGCACCTGCTGCCCGTACGTGTCGAGCTTCTTCTGACCGACTCCGCTGATGGTCGCGAGCTGATCGAACGAGGTGGGGCGGGTCGACGCGATGCCCCGCAGGGTCGCGTCGCCGAACACCACGTAGGCGGGGACTCCCTGAGCCTTGGCGATGCCCGCCCGCCACTGTCGCAGGCTCTCGAAGAGCGGCTGGTCGGTCGCCGACAGATCGGCGGCGCCGGCCCCGGTGCGCGAGCCGCTCGAACCCCGGGCGCCCGTTCTCGACCGGGCGGCGCGGGGCGCCCGCTCGGGCTCCTTGCGCAACCGCACCGGTCGGCCGCCCGAGAGCACCTCGGCCGCCGCGTCGGTGATCAGCAGCGTGCCGTAGCCGTCGGGAGACACCGTGAGCACACCCTGGGCGAGCAGCTGCCGCACGACGCCCCGCCACTCGATCTCGGTGAGCTCCGAGCCGATGCCGAAGGTCGCGAGCTGCTCGTGTCGGTTCTGCGTGATGCGGGGCGTCGTCTTGCCGAGCAGGATGTCGATGATCTGACCCGCGCCGAACTGCTGGTCGCGCTCGCGCTTCAGGCGGACGATGGTCGAGAGCAGCTTCTGCGCGGGCACGGTGCCGTCGACGGCCTGCGGCGGGTTCAGGCACGTGTCGCAGTTCCGGCACGGAGTGCTGGCCTGACCGAAGTAGCCGAGCAGCTGCACCCGACGGCATTCGACGGTCTCGCAGAGCGCCAGCATGGCGTCGAGGTGGGCGCTGAGCTTCCGTCGGTGCTCGGCGTCGCCCTCGGACTGGTCGATCATGCGCCGCTGCTGCATGACGTCTTGGAGGCCGTAGGCGAGCCACGCGGTCGACGGCAGGCCGTCGCGGCCCGCGCGGCCGGTCTCTTGGTAGTACCCCTCGACCGACTTCGGCAGATCGAGATGCGCCACGAAACGGACGTCGGGCTTGTCGATGCCCATGCCGAAGGCGATGGTCGCGACCATGACGATGCCCTCTTCGCGGAGGAACCGCGACTGGTTGCGGGCCCGCGTGCCGGCGTCGAGACCAGCGTGGTAGGGAAGCGCCGCGATGCCCTGCTTGACGAGGAACTCGGCCGTGCTCTCGACCGACTTGCGCGACAGGCAGTAGACGATCCCGGCGTCGCCGTCGTGCTCGGCGCGGATGAACCGCAGCAGCTGCTGCTGGGGACCGTCTTTGGCCTCGATGCGGTACTGGATGTTCGGCCGGTCGAAGTCGGCGACGAAGTGCGCGGCGTCGTCGAGCTCGAGCCGCGACGAGATCTCGCGGTGGGTGACCTCGGTGGCGGTCGCCGTCAGGGCGATGCGCGGCACGTCGGGCCACCGCTGGTGCAGCACCGAGAGCTCGAGGTAGTCGGGCCGGAAGTCGTGCCCCCACTGCGCCACGCAGTGCGCCTCGTCGATCGCGAACAGTGACAGCCGGCCCCGGTCGAGGAGGTCTTTGGTCGAGTCGAGTCGCAGCCGCTCGGGTGCCAGGTAGAGCATGTCCAGCTCGCCCGCGACGAAGGCCCGCTCGACCTCGCGGCGGGTGTCGGGATCTTGGGTCGAGTTCAGGAACTCGGCCCGCACGCCCACCGCCTCGAGGGCGTCGACCTGGTCTTGCATGAGAGCGATCAACGGCGAGACCACGATGCCCGTGCCCTCGCGCACCAGCGCGGGGACCTGGTAGCACAGCGACTTGCCGCCGCCGGTCGGCATCAGCACGAGGGCGTCGCCCCCGCCGACGACCTGCTCGATGATGGCCGCCTGCTGCCCCCGGAACGCGTCGTACCCGAACACCCGGTGCAGGACCTCGAGCGGTGCGGATGACCCGGGCTGGGCTACGGCGGAGGTGGTGGGAGCGTTGGTCACCAGGCGAGTCTAGGAGGCGCGACCGACAGCCTCACCGGCCCCGCGCCTCCTGGGGAGAGCCGCCCCGGAGAGGCCGTCCGGGGAGGACCGGTCGACCCCCGACCGGCCGAACGCCCGCAGGACGAGCCACAGGTAGACCGGCGTCGTGATGAGCGTCACGATCAGCCCGACGGGGCTGCCGTCGCTCGACAGCGTGCCGGCGAACGGCGCCAGCAGCGCGAAGAGGACGACGTTGTTCAGCACGTGCGCGACGATCGCCGCCTCGAGGCCGCCCGTCCGCCAGGTCAGCCAGGCCGCGGCCACGCCGAAGACGGCCACGTCGGCGAGACCCCAGGGGTTGTACGCGTGGGCGGCCGCGAAGGCGATGGTCGGCACGACGATGGCGACGACGGGCCAGGCGATCCACGAGCCGAGGGCCTGCATGGCGAAGCCGCGGAACGCGAACTCCTCGGCCGTGGCCTGCAGCGGCACGAGCAGCACGATGATGATCAGCGACCAGACGAGCGCGGAGGGCGGTGTCGTCACCGGGCCGGACCCGAGCGACTCGCCGACGAGCAGGGGCGCGACGACGCTGCTCAGCAGCAGGGTCAGCGCCATGAAGACGACGGCGGGCACGATGCATCGGGCGAGCCAGCCCCAGCGCATCCGCCCGGCGACGCTCGACAGGCGACCCGCCCCGCCGAGCCCGGCGAGACGCGTCGCCAGCAGCACGGCGGGCAGCATCGTGGCGATCGATCCGAGGCTGAGCAGCATGACCACCGGCTCGGACGCGTCGAGCGGGTCGGCTCGCAGCGCGCCGAAGACGCGATCGGCCTCGGTCGGGCCCGCGACGGCCGTCAGCACCGCCGAGATGCCGAGCCCCACCGCACCCGAGAACACGAGGTAGAACACGACCGCCATCACCGCCGCGAGCACGGGCTTGTACCAGCGGTAGGTCGGCAGCGCGCGGAACATGCGGTGGTAGGCGACGGTCACGCGTCGAGGGTACGGCTCGCGTCTGACGATCCGGCGGGCGTCCGCGCAGCGGAACGGCCCGTGCCGACACCCCGGGAGGTGCGGCACGGGCCGTGAGGACCGGCGCGGACGCCGAGACCGGTACCCGCTAGAACAGGACGATCACCACGGAGAGACCGCCTGCCGAGCCGTCGAGGGCGGCGTCGCCGCTGTACTCGCTCGTCAGCAGGTGGACGCCGCGGCCGAGTCGGCCGAGGGGGACGGTGGCCCGGCCGTCGGACCCGACCGCGACGGTGCCGACGGTGCGGCCGTTGTCGCGCACGGCGACCGTGCCGGTGGGGGCGACGGCGCCGGTGACGGTGGCCGTGTAGCTCACCGACTGGCGAGACGTCGCGAAGAGCGACGAGGCCCCGCCGCGGATGCGCGACGACAGCTTGTCGACCGTGACCGACGTCGAGCTCGCCGCGGCCTCGGTGCGACCCTCGGCGGTCGCCGTCACGGTGACGGCGATCGAGCGACCGGCGTCGGCCGCCACGAGGCGGTACCGGTCGGAGGTCGCGCCGTCGATGGCCTGGCCGTCACGGGTCCACTGGTAGGCGCGGGTGACGTCGTCGACGTCCCACGCGCCTCCGTCGGTCCGGAGGGTGCGGCCGACGCGGGCGTCGCCCGAGATGCGGGGCGCCGTGACCGACTCGACGGGCAGCGCAGGAGGCGCGGCGATCTCGAGCGGGACGGACACGGTCGTCCCGGTGCCGTCGACTGTGAGCGTCAGCTGGCGGGTGCCGGGCTCGAGCCCCTCGGGCACGGTCACCGCGAGCGTGGCGCGACCCTGCTCGTCGGTCCCGGTGACGACGGTGCCGTCGATGGGGGCCGATCCGACCGTCGTGCCGTCGATCGAGGCCGTGACGGTGCCCGTGGTCGGACCGCCGTTGCTGAACAGGAGCGACGAGAGACCGAGCGACACGGTGTCACCGGCCGCGAAGCCGCCCTCGGGCGCGGCGGTCTTCGTCACGCCGACGGCGCGCTGGGCGAGATCGGGCGAGACGACCGGGTTCGCGGCGAAGTAGTCCACCTGGCTCTGCAGGTCGACCTTGCCGCTGTCGGCCTTCGACGAGGCGCCGTTCAGGGCCGTGAAGTTGTCGCCGCCCGAGGCGAGGAACGAGTTGACCGTGACCTTGTAGCTGGCCGCGGCGTCGAGGGGGCGACCCTCGAACAGGATCTGACCGATGCGCGATCCGGCGGCGGCCGTCGGGTCGTACGTGTAGCTGAGGCCCTTCGAGACGCCGAGCTTGAGGAACGGTCGCGACGAGCCCGCGGGCTGCCACTGCTGCTCGAGCGTCTGCCGGATCTGAGCACCCGTGAGGGTCGACACGACGAGGGTGTTGGCGAAGGGCTGCACGGCGGCGGCCTCCTGGAAGGTCACCCGTCCGTCGGGGTCGACGGCGGCGTCGCCGCTCGAGGCGTAGCGCAGGTCGGCGCGGAGACCACCCGGGTTCATGAACGCGATCTGCGCACCGTTCTCGACCGTCGCGGCGAGCTGGGCGTCCGCGACGAGGTTGCCGAGGGTCGACTCGCCGCCGCGGTTCTCGCTGCCGTCGAGCTGCTTGGCGCGGAGGACGTCGGCCGTGATCGTGCCGATGGGCTTGCGACCCTCGACCGCGGCGACGGCGACCGCGTCGGAGACGATCTTCGCGACGGCGGGGTCGGGTGTCGCCGACTGGTAGAGAGGCACGAGCGAGCCGGTGACCGACGCCTGGTCGGTGACGCTGTCGTAGGTGACCTCGAGGTGGCTGAGGTTCGCGCCGTAGCTGCCCGTCTGGATGATCGGGCGCGGGACGGTGCCGCCGGTGGGCACGATGTTCTCGAAGTCGTAGGTGGCGTGCGTGTGCGCCGAGAGGATGGCGTCGACCTCGGGCGAGACGTTCTTCGCGATGTCGGCGAAGTCGGAGTCGCCGGTCGCGTCGGCCTCGACGGCGGTCGCGTTGCCCTCGTGCACCAGCAGCACGAGCACGTCGGCCTCGCCGTTCTCGGCGTCGTCGACGCCGTCGGTCAGCTCGGCGGCCGCCAGGTTGACCGAGTCGACGATGTCGCCGAACTCGAGCCCCTCGATGCCGGCCGGGCTGACCAGCTCGGGCATCAGCTCGGTGATCGCCCCGATGAACCCGACCTTCACGCCGCCGACCTCTTCGACGTAGTAGGGGTCGTAGACCGGCTCGCCCGTGGCGCTGTCGAGGATGTTCGAGCTGACGTACGGGAAGTCGCTGGCCGGCACGACGCGGTCGTCGAAGTCGGCGCGGCCCTTGTCGAACTCGTGGTTGCCCGGCGTGCTGACGTCGAGGCCCATCGAGTTGAGGGCGTCGAGGGTCGGCTGGTCGTCCTGGATGAACGACGTGAAGGTCGAGGCGCCGATGTTGTCGCCCGACGACACGAAGAGCGTGTTCGGGTTGGCGGCGCGGAACTGGTTCACCTTGCCGGCCATGACCGCGGCCCCGGCCGTCGGGCTGGCCTCCTGCGCGAGACGCCCGTGGAAGTCGTTGATGCCGAGGATGTCGATCGTCGTGGTGGCCGCCTGGGCGGGCACCGCGACGAGCGTGCCGAGACCGAGTGCGGTGACGGTGGCGCCGACGAGGGCGAAGCGGCGGACGCGACGACCGCCTCCCTGGCTGGTGCTCGATGGGGACGGGGGGCTTGTGCGCATGGGCGGTTGTGCTCCTGGTACGTGCGGATCGGGGCCGGCGGCACCCCTGTAGGGGGGTCGTCCCGGCGAGCCTAGGTTTCCGCTGGGTGTTCGGCAAGGATCCGCTGACGAACGTCACGTGTTGTTCACGCGGGCGACCACTGTGAGGGGATCGACGCGGCACGGACTCAGGCCGTGTCGGAGGGTCGAGCTAGGCTGTGGGCGTCCGCCGACAGAGCCCGGAGGTGCCCGCGTGACCCTCGACCGCAGCCGCCTGGCCGTGCTCGGCTCGCCCATCGCGCACTCGCTGTCGCCCGTGCTGCATCGAGCCGCCTACGACGTGCTCGGTCTGCCCTTCTCCTACGACCGGGTCGAGGTCGCGGCGGGGTCGCTGTCATCGTTCGTCGACTCGCTCGACGGCGGTTGGCGCGGGCTCAGTCTCACGATGCCGCTCAAGCGCGAGGTGCTGCCCCTCCTCGACACCGTGTCGCCCCTCGCCCGTCGTCTGGGCGTGGCGAACACCCTCGTCGTCGACGCCGCGGGTCGGCGGCACGGCCACAACACCGACGTCGACGGCATCGTGCGCTCGGTCGCGCTGCTGAACCGGCCCCGGCCATCGACCGTCGTGGTGCTCGGCGGCGGTGCGACCGCGGCCTCCGCCCTCTTCGCCGCCCACCGTCTCGGAGCCCGCACGGCCGTCGTGCTCGTGCGAGACACCGCCCGGGCCGGCGACCTCGAACCGCTCGCAGCGGGGCTCGGCGTCGATCTCACGATCGCACCTCTGTCGTCGCTCGGCGGGCTCGGAGCTCTCGACTTCGTCGTCTCCACCCTCCCCGGAGGCGCGGCGGACGACCTCCCGCTGGTCCCGGCCGACGAGGCGTCCCTGCTGTTCGACGTCGCCTACGAGCCGTGGCCGACGCGGGCCGCGTCCCGCTGGTCCGACGCCGGCGGCACCGTGCTGAACGGGCTCGACATGCTCGTCGAGCAGGCGATCTCGCAGGTCGCGCTCTTCGCCGACGGGGGTGCGGGTGATGCCCGCGCGGGCCTGGACGGCGGCGCGGGGTCCGGCGGCCCCGACGCGGCCGGTGCCGGGCTCGGCGATCCGCTGGTCGACGAACCGGTCGAGGCGGCTCGGGTGCGGGGCGCGATGCGTCGGTCGGTGGGGCTCCCTTCCGAGCCGACCCGCGCCTCCTCGGCTCCCGCCCGGGAAGGCCGCCCGGCATGATCCCCACCCCGCGTCCCGTGACCCTGCGGTCGGTCGTGCTCGGCGACGGCCGGCCGGCCGTCTGCGTGCCGCTGACCGGTCGGACCGAGGAGGCGCTGGTCGCCACCGCCGCCGCCCTCCCCCGCGAGGCGTACGACGTCGTCGAGCTGCGGGTCGACTGGCTGACCGCCGTCGACGACATCGCCCAGGCCATGTCCGCCCTGGTCGCCGTCCGAGGCGCGCTCCCCGACGAGGTGCCCCTCATCG
Source organism: Frigoribacterium sp. Leaf263 (assembly GCF_001422285.1). Lineage (GTDB taxonomy): Bacteria > Actinomycetota > Actinomycetes > Actinomycetales > Microbacteriaceae > Frigoribacterium. The sequence goes on along the minus strand of NZ_LMMO01000001.1, from coordinate 689,735 downwards.
CGACCTTCCGCACGAAGCAGGAGGGCGGCGAGCGCGACATCACCCCCGACGACTACGGGCTGCTGCTGCGCGCCCTGATCGGCACCGGCGCCGCCGATGCCGTCGACGTCGAGATGTTCACCCAGCCCGACGTGCTCGAGTCCGTCGTCGACGCGGCCCGCGCCTCCGGCGTCGTCGTCGTCATGTCGTCGCACGACTTCTCGGCCACGCCGACACGCGACGAGATCGTCTCGCGACTGCTGCTGCAGCAGGAGCTCGGCGCCGACATCGTCAAGCTCGCCGCCATGCCCCGCACGGTCGACGACGTGCTGACGGTGCTCTCGGCCACGAGCGAGTTCCGGGCCGGGGCAGGGCTCGTACCCGCCGTGACCATGTCGATGGGGCCTCTCGGGGCCGTGTCGCGCGTGGTGGGCGAGACCTTCGGGTCGTGCCTGACGTTCGGCACCGTCGGCGACGCGAGCGCCCCCGGTCAGCTCGACGCGGCGGGGTTGCGGGCGGCGCTCGAGCTGCTGCACCGCGGCTGAGGGCGGGTCTCCGAGGGAGCCCGCCCGGGCCCTACCACCGGGAAGACGAGCGACGGTCGTCGCTCAACAAGGGCCGTCGGGAAGGGCTCACCTCGGAGTCAGACGAGGTTATCCCGTCGTGGGGGGTCTGGTCGAGCCCTCGCGCGGGCGTCGCTGAGAGGCGACCCGCCACCCCCAGCTCGGGGCTGCACGCACCACGGGGGCGTCGTCGTGCGTAGCCTGGGCCGGACTGCATCCGGTCGTCCGGGACATCCCCCGGTCGGACCCCCGGATGCGCGACGAAGGAGAACCCATGAGCATCGGCGGCGGAATCGCCTTGATCGTGATCGGCGCGATCCTCGCGTTCGCACTCGACGTGCAGGTGGCTGGCATCGACATCCAGCTGATCGGCTACATCCTCATCGCCGCCGGGGTCCTCGTGACCCTGCTCGGCATCGTGCTGCTGACCCGTCGTCGCCAGGTCACCTCGACCTCGCGCTCGGCGGTCGACCCCACCACGGGTGAGCGCGTGACGCGTCGCTCGACCGAGGACGGCGGCGGCCCGCTCGTCTGAGCGAGCATGCACCGGTCGACCGACGGCCCCGTCTCCCCGCCCTCGCGGCGGTGGAGCGGGGCCGTCGGCGTCGGCACCACCGGTGCCGGGAACTCCGTAGCCGGGACCCCCGGTGCCAGGAGGGGAGGCGGTGGCCTGGCCGTGCTGGCGCTCGCGTCGCTGCTGCTCGCGGGTTGCGCCGCCGAGACCGTCGACCCCTCGCTGGCCGAGCGGGTGCGGCCCGAGGCGATCGCGCGGGCGGACGACGCCCTGGCCTGGCCCGGCTCGGCCTCCGCGCCCCGCGTGACGCTCACCCGCGAGGACACCTGCACCTCCGCCGAGCCGTCCGGGTGGTTCACCGAGCCGAGCGGGACGCGGTGCTCTCAGCAGGGCCGGGTCGTCTACGCGCTGCTCGGCGCCACGACTCCGGACCAGGCGCTCACGGCGGCGGCGAGGGTTCTGCGTGATTCGAACGTGTCGCCCGTGAACCCGTTCGTCGAGGGGGACGCCCCCTCGTCTCTCGGCGATCCGTCGACCGGCGTCGTCACGACGCATCCGGCGTCGAAGGCGTACGGGTCGGACGAGACCACGATCACCCTGGCGACCGCCGAGGAGCTCTCGGACCGCGGATACCCGCGTGCGACGGACGTCGTCGTCGCGTCGACGCCCGGGCTGGAGGGGGACGACCTCACGACCGCGGTCCGCGCCACGGGAGCCGGCTACGTGCTCGAGATCCAGTACGCCGCCGAGTACTTCGACAGTCGGTTCCGCGGGTCGGATCAGGGCCCTCGTGACGGCCCGCGCCCCTGCTTCGGCACGAGCGGGGACTGCCCCGGCGGGTAGCACGCCACCCGCGTCAGGTCGTCGACGCGGACGCCGGCGGGCGAACACGGTTGTGAACGCTAACAACCACGATGCTCCGGTCAGCGGGTGCCACGGCGGTTCACGCTCGTCTCGTGCGGCCCGTGGACGGACCGCCGCTCGAGAGGCGCCGCACCTTCGGTGGTACCTTGTGCCCGATCGACACGAGAGTCCACTCGACGAGGAGGCAGGGACCATGACGTCACCCGTGCTCCAGGCGCGCGACATCCGTCTCTCCTACCCCGGCTCGCTGGCCGTGAAAGGCGTCGACATCAGCCTGCTTCCCGGGGAGGTCCACGCTCTCATCGGCGAGAACGGGGCGGGCAAGTCGACGGTCGCGGCGGTCCTCGGGGGTCTGATCCGCCCCGATTCGGGGGTGCTGCTCCTCGACGACGAGCCCGTCCGTTTCTCCGGTCCGGCCGATGCGCTGAGGGCCGGCATCGGGATGGTGCACCAGGATCCGGCCGTGCTCCCCAACCTGACGGTCGCCGAGAACATCTCGCTCACGACCGACCGGACCCCCTGGGTCAGCCGGCGTCGATCCCGAGCGGACGTCGACGCCGCGCTCGCCGCCATCTCGTGCGACCTCGACCCGGCGACGCTGGTCGAGCACCTGAGCCCGTCGCGACGGCAGCTCGTCGCGGTCGCGCGCGCCGTGCACGCCAGCGCCCGGGTGGTCATCCTCGACGAGCCGACGTCGAGCCTGGGCGCCGACGAGGTCACCGACTTGTTCGGCGCGATCCGCGCCCTCACCGATCGCGGGGTGGCGGTGCTCTTCGTGTCGCACTTCCTCGACCAGGTCTACGAGATCGCCGACCGCCTGACCGTCCTGCGGGACGGCCACCTCGTCGGCTGCTGGGAGACGAGCGACGTCCTCGCCGCCGGGGCCGTGGCGGACGTGATGGGCGCGGGGCACCCCGACTCCGCCTCGACGGATCCGACGCGCCCCGACCTCGACGACGTCGGACCCACCGTCCTCCACGCCCGGGGAGTGGTGTCCGACCGCCTCCCCGACGCTCTGACCCTCTCCGTGCACGCCGGCCAGGTGACCGGCCTGTCCGGGCTGAGGGGCAGCGGGCGCACGACCGCCGCGCGCCTCCTCGGGGGCGTCGACCCCGTCTCGGAGGGCTCCGTCACGACCTCGGGAGGCGCGCTGGTGCGGGCGCCGCGGGATGCGCTGGCCAACGGGGTCGTCTATCTGACGGAGGACCGCCGTCGCGACGGCATCGTCGGAGCCCTGACCGTCCAGGAGAACATCCTGATCAGCGTCCGCGCCGACCAGGGCTGGTGGCGCCGCATGTCCGCTGCGCGAGCCCGGGAGCTCGCGCTGAGCTGGATGGAGTCGCTCGACATCAAGCCGCTCGACCCCGATGCCCGAGCCGACACCCTGAGCGGCGGGAACCAGCAGAAGGTCATGCTCGCCCGCGCCCTGGCCACCGCGCCTCGGGTGCTCCTGCTCGACGAACCGACCCGGGGCGTCGACGTCGGCGGTCGGTTCACCATCCAGCAGATCGTGCGCGAACTGGCCGCGGACGGCATGAGCGTCGTCTACTCGTCCGCCGACATCGACGAGGTCCGGCGGGTCAGCGACCGGATACTCGTGTTCCGAGACCGGCGACTCGTCGGCGATCTGGCCGCCGAGCAGGTGACATCACGCACCCTCCTGACGCTCATGAGCTGACGCTAGCCTGGCGTGACGACAGCCGCGGTCCGACCGGGACGCCGCATCACGCTGGGAATCGGAGAGAGTCGCCGTGAGCGCGAAGAAGAAGAACGTGACGGAGCGCGACTACGCCCCGAACATCTTCGACGTCGCCCGGCTCGCCGGGGTCTCGCACCAGACCGTCTCGCGCGTCGTCAACGACCTCCCGAACGTCCGGGCGTCGACCAAGGACCGCGTCGAGAAGGCGATCGCCGAGCTGGGCTACCGACCGAGCGCCCTCGCACGCGCCCTCGTCACCAGGAGATCCCGCACGCTCGGCCTGCTCGCCGTCGGTCAACCCGACGAGGGCTCCGCCTACGTCACCCGGGACTTCACCGACGCCGCGCGGGCCGCGCAGTACCAGGTGACCGTCGAATCGCGGACGGAGCTCAGCGAGCAGTACCTCCTGGCCGCCTTCGAGCGCTTCCTGTCGCAGAACGTCGAGGCCATCGTCGTCATCAGCGGCGACCGCTCGGTCGCCGCGACGGCCGCGGGGCTCGACGTGAAGGTCCCGATCCTCGTCGTCGACGCCGACCCGCCGCCCGGCGTCGCGTCCGTCGCCCTCGACCAGTACGCCGGCGGCGTGCTCGCAACCCAGCACCTCATCGATCTCGGCCACACGCGGATAGCGCACCTCGCCGGCCCCGCGTGGGCCTCCGACGCCACCGAGAGACGTCGCGGCTTCACCGACACCATGACCCGGGCGGGCCTCGATCCCTCCCTGATCGTGCAGGCCGACTGGTCGGCGGCCGCCGGCTTCCGGACGGCGAGCCACCTGCTCGACACGGCCTCCTGGACGGGTCTCTTCTGCGCCAACGACCATCTCGCCCTCGGCGCGGTCGCGGCGCTCGAGACCCGGGGGATGGGCGTCCCCTGGAGCGTCAGCGTCGTCGGATTCGACGATCTCCCGGACGCCGAGTTCTACCGTCCGGCGCTCACCACGATCCGTCAGGACTTCGCCGCGCTCGGACGACGGGCGCTCGAGGACGCCCTCGTCCTCATCGACGGCGGAGAGCCCTCCGGGCACCGCCTGCCCGTCTCGCTGATCCGCCGCTCCTCGACGCGCGAGCGTCCCCCCGCCCCTCGCTGACGGGCGATCGGATCGGATCTCATTTCGATCACGCACTTGACGCAGCTAATTGTGAACGCTAACAATTAGCCACCGGCTCGGCCGGTCACACCATGGTGGTGTACCCGAACAAGGAGGTTCGACATGAAGAAATCCCTCGCAGCGCGCTCGATCGGAGCAATCGCGATCGTCACGGCCCTCACCGCCTCGCTGGCGGGATGCTCGGCCTCGGGGTCGGACGGCGGATCGACCGACGGTCTCACGCTGGGCTTCTCGCAGGTCGGAGCCGAGAGCGGCTGGCGGACGGCGAACACCGCCTCCGTGCAGGAGTCCGCCAAGACCGCCGGCATCGACCTCAAGTTCTCCGACGCGCAGCAGAAGCAGGAGAACCAGATCAAGGCCATCCGCTCGTTCATCCAGCAGAACGTCGACGTCATCGCCTTCTCGCCCGTCGTCGAGAGCGGTTGGGACACCGTGCTGAAGGAGGCCAAGGCCGCGGGCATCCCCGTCGTGCTGACCGACCGCGCCGTCGACTCGGCCGACGAGACGCTCTACGAGTCGTTCATCGGCTCGGACTTCGTCGAGGAGGGCGAGAAGGCCGGCGACTGGGTCGTCGACGAGTTCGCCGACGCCGACTCGGTGACGATCGCCGAGCTGCAGGGCACCACCGGCTCCGCTCCGGCGGTGGACCGGCAGGAGGGCTTCGCCGACGTGATCGGCGAGGACTCCAAGTTCGAGATCGTCGCCTCGCAGAGCGGTGACTTCACCCGCTCCGGCGGCAAGCAGGTCACCGAGGCGATCCTGAAGTCCAACCCCGACATCGACCTCATCTTCGCCCACAACGACGACATGGCCCTGGGCGCCATCGAGGCCCTGGAGGCGGCGGGCAAGAAGCCCGGGACCGACGTGAAGATCGTCTCGATCGACGCGGTGAAGGACGGCATGACCGCCCTGTCCGAAGGGCAGATCAACTTCATCGTCGAGTGCTCCCCGCTGCTGGGCGACCAGCTGATGGAGACGGTCGAGAAGGTCGCGGCCGGCGAGGAGGTCGAGAAGCGGATCGTGACCGAGGAGACGACGTTCGACCAGGAGCAGGCCACCGCCGCACTGCCCGACCGCAAGTACTGAGCACCCGGAAGAGGCGGAAGGACACCCCATGACGACGACGTCACCCCTGGTCGAGATGCGAGACATCGAGATCGGCTTCCCCGGCGTGAAGGCACTGGACGGTGTGTCCTTCCGCCTCTTCCCCGGCGAGATCCACTCCCTGATGGGAGAGAACGGCGCCGGGAAGTCGACGCTGATCAAGGCGCTCACCGGCGTCTACGGCATCGACGCCGGCACGATCACGGTGCTCGGCGAGCAGACCACCTTCACCGGGCCCGCCGACTCGCAGGCTGCGGGCATCAGCACCGTGTACCAGGAGGTCAACCTGGTCACGAATCTGAGCGTCGCCGAGAATCTGCTGCTCGGACACGAGCCCCGCAGCGGCGGCCGGATCGACTGGTCGGCGATGTCCTCGAAGGCTCGAGCGATCCTCATGGGCCTGAACCTCGACATCGACCCCCGGTCCACCCTCGGGACGCACTCGATCGCCGTCCAGCAGCTGGTCGCCATCGGCCGTGCCGTCGATCTCGACTGCCGCGTCCTCGTGCTCGACGAGCCCACCTCGAGCCTCGACGCCGACGAGGTCGAGGAGCTCTTCCGGGTCATGCGCGACCTCCGTGCGCAAGGCGTCGCGATCCTCTTCGTGTCGCACTTCCTCGACCAGGTCTACGAGGTCTCCGACCGGCTCACGGTCCTCCGGAACGGCGCCCTCGTGGGCGAGCACCTCGTGTCGGATCTTCCGAAGGGCGACCTGATCCGACTCATGATCGGCCGTGAACTCGACACCCTCGATGCGCTCGACGACGCCGTCGACGCGTCCGCGCCTCCTCGATCGACCACCGCCCAGCCGGTGCTGACCGTCGTCGGCGTCGGACGCAGGAACACCCTCGAGGAGACGGATCTCGAGCTGTTCGAGGGCGAGGTCGTCGGTCTCGCCGGGCTGCTCGGCAGCGGCCGCACAGAGCTCGCCCGACTCATGTACGGAGCCGACCGGTCGGACACGGGTGACGTCCGCGTCTCCCGCCAGGATCGGTCCGTCAGCCACCCGCGAGGCGCCCTCACGTCGAAGATCGCGTTCTCGTCCGAGGACCGCAAGCACGAGGGCATCATCGACGACCTCTCCGTCCGCGACAACATCGCCCTCGCCGTCCAGGCGGGCCGTGGCTGGATGCGCCCGATCCCCCGGGCCGAGCTCGACGCGCTGGCCGCGGACTACATCGAACGGCTCAACATCCGCCCGCCCGACCCCGACGCCCTCATCAGGAATCTCAGCGGCGGCAATCAGCAGAAGGTGCTGCTCGCCCGCTGGCTGGCGACATCGCCCGAGATCCTCATCCTCGACGAGCCCACCCGCGGCATCGACATCGGGGCCAAGACCGAGATCCAGAAGCTCGTGACGACGTTGGCGAACGACGGCATGTCCGTCGTCTTCATCTCGGCCGAGCTCGAAGAGGTCCTCCGCATCAGCCACCGAGTCGTGGTCATGAAAGACAGAAGGAAGATCGCCGAGATGCCCAACCGTGACCTGACCGTGGACGACGTCCTGGACGTCATCGCCGCCGGAGGCGTGTCGTGACCGGCCTCGTGCACCGCCGGCTCTTCTGGCCGACCGCCCTGCTGGTCGCCCTGCTCGCGCTGAACATCATCGCGGAACCCGGGTTCGCCTCCGTCCGCCTGCAGGACGGACACCTCTTCGGCAGCATCATCGACGTCCTGAGGAACGGCTCGCCGACCCTGCTCGTCGCCCTCGGGATGACCCTCGTCATCGCGACACGGGGCATCGACCTCTCCGTCGGGGCGGTCGTCGCCATCTCCGGATCGATCGCCTGCACGATCATCGCGGGCTCCCCCGATCCCGGCTCGATCGGAGTCGTCGCCGTCGCCATCCTCACCGCCGTCGCCGTCGCGCTCGTCCTCGGCGGTGTCAACGGGACCCTGGTGAGCATCGTGGGCGTTCAGCCCATCGTCGCCACGCTCATCCTCATGACCGCGGGCCGAGGAATCGCCATGCTGATCACCGAGGGTCAGATCATCAGCGTGTCGTCTCCGGCCTATCAGGTGATCGGCGGCGGGTTCTTCCTCCTGCTGCCGGTCTCGGTCCTCATCGCGGCGGTCATCTTCGCCGGCACCGCCCTCCTGACCCGCAAGACCGCCCTGGGGATGCTGATCGAGTCGGTCGGCATCAACCCCGAGGCCAGCCGCCTCGCCGGCGTCCGCTCCCGCAGCATCATGATGACGGTCTACGTCTTCAGCGCCGTCTGCGCCGCCGTCGCCGGTCTCATGATCAGCTCCAACGTGACGGCCGCCGACGCCAACAACGCCGGCCTCTTCATCGAGCTCGACGCCATCCTGGCCGTCGTGATCGGCGGCACGTCGCTGGCCGGCGGCCGCTTCTCCCTGATCGGGACGCTCCTCGGAGCCCTCGTCATCCAGATGCTGACCACGACGGTCTACAGCGTCGGGATCGCCCCCGAGCTGACGCTCATCTTCAAGGCCCTCGTGGTCGTGGCCGTGTGCCTCCTCCAGTCGCCGGCCCTGTCACGGCGTCTCGCACGCCCCCGCCGCCTCACCCCTCTCACGAAGGAGGTCGTCTCGTGACCGCCACCGTCCCGCACCTCGACTCCCCCGCCCGGCCTCCTCAGCGAGGAGGCGCGGGTCGCCCCGGCCGGACGAGCATCCTCACGAGCCCGTTCCTCGGCAAGTACGCCTCGGTGCTCATCACCGTGGCCCTGCTGGTCACGATGTTCTCCGTGGGGGCGGGCCGCTACGACAACTTCGCGTCGCCTCAGGTGGTGCTGAACCTGTTCGTCGACAACGCGTTCCTGATCGTCCTCGCGGTCGGGATGACCTTCGTCATCCTCACCGGCGGCATCGATCTGAGCGTCGGATCCGTCGTGGCGCTGTCCACGATGATCGCTGCGTCCCTGCTGCAGACGGGGTGGCCGGCCCCCGTCGTGATCGTGCTCGTCATCGCCGCCGCGACCGTCCTCGGCCTGCTCGTCGGGCTGATGATCCACTACTTCGACGTGCAGCCGTTCATCGCGACGCTCGCGGCGATGTTCCTGGCCCGCGGCCTCTGCTACCTCATCAGCCTCAAGTCGATCGCGATCACCGACCCGCTGTTCACCGAGCTGGCCCAGGCGCGCATCCAGCTGGCCCCCCGGATCTCGATCACCCCGGCGGCCCTGATCGCCGTCGCGATCGTCGTGCTCGCCGCGCTCGTCCTGAAGTACACCCGCTTCGGGCGCACCGTGTACGCGATCGGCGGCAACGAGCAGTCGGCGCGGCTCATGGGCCTCCCCGTCGTCCGCACCAAGGTGCTCGTCTACACGGTCAGCGGCCTGTGCAGCGGTATCGCGGGCATCCTGTTCAGCTTCTACACGCTCTCGGGCTACAGCCTGACCGGCATCGGCCTCGAGCTCGACGCCATCGCGGCCGTCGTCATCGGAGGCACGCTGCTGACGGGCGGGACGGGGTTCGTCCTCGGGTCGCTGCTCGGCGTGCTGGTCCTCGGTCTGATCCAGACCGTCATCAGCTTCGAAGGGACCCTCAGCTCGTGGTGGACGAAGATCGTCATCGGAGGACTCCTCCTGATCTTCATCCTCATCCAGCGCCTGCTGACCCGCCGCTCGCGGACCAGCAGCCGCTGAGGCGACCGGACCGACCGCCGCCCCGTTCCGGGCGACGGTCGGTCGGGTCTCGGGTCGGCGACTCAGCTCCGGGGTGTCTGGTCGACCTCAACGGCGACGGAGTAGTCGCCGCCCCCGTCGGCGCTGATCGTCGACACGGAGTCGTAGACCGTGTCGTCGCCTGCGGCCCCGATGTCGCAGTGCACCTCGTCGCCGTCCACGACGCCGATCGCCTCGTCACCGCAGTCGACGACGGGTCGCTGGCCCACGCTCTCCTCGAGCGCGTCCGCGACGACCGTGGCGAACGCGTCCGCCGACACCGTCGGCGTGGCCTCGGCGCTGCAGCCGGCGACACCGACGACCATCGCGGCCGCCGTGATGAAGACTGCGGTCGCGGTCGTGATCCTGCTCATGGTCTGACCCCCTCGGGCGCGACGATCGCCCCCGGCGTCGATCCTCCCACCGGTCGTCAGCCCGCGGCGGTCGTCAGCCCGCGGCCGTCGACCGGAGGGTCGACGATCCGTCGGGCAGGCGACGCACCTCGATGCGGTCGGCGATGCGCTGCTTCAGCTCGTCGACGTGGCTGACGATCCCGACGACGCGGCCCGAGGCCGAGAGCCGACCCAGCTCGGTCATGACGGCGTCGAGCGTGGTCGGGTCGAGCGAGCCGAACCCCTCGTCGACGAACAGCGTGCCGAGCTCGAGCCCGCCGGCCTCGGCCTGGACGACGTCGGCGAGGCCGAGGGCCAGGCTGAGCGACGCGTAGAACGTCTCGCCGCCCGAGAAGCTGCCGGGGTCGCGGGTCGTGTCGGTGGCGTGGTCGCGGATCGCGAGCGACAGGCCGGTCTTGCGCGACCGCGACGTCGCCTCGCGCTCGTCGGACGACTCGAGCTGGTAGCGCCCGCTCGACATCACCGACAGGCGCACGTTGGCCGCGGCGACGACGTCGTCGAAGCGCCGCAGCAGCACGTAGGTGCCGAGCGTGACGCCCTTGACGTTGACGGCCGAGGAGGCGCTGGCCAGGTCGGCCATCCGCACCACCGCCCGGGCCCGCTCCGCCGCCTCGTCGCCCACGGCGGAAGCCCGCGTCAGCGCGTCGAGCGCCGTCGCCGACCGCGTCGCACGTTCCCGAGCGCGCGCCGACCGATCGGCGACCTCGGCCGCCGTGGCCTCCGAGGCGGCGAGATCGGCCGTGGCGGAGGTCTCGCCCGCACGGGCGGCGTCGATCTCAGCGTCGGAGTCGACCTCGGCCACCGCCCCGCCGCCGTCGGTCGCCCCGACCGGCTCGAGCGATGCTGCCCCCAGGGCGACGATCTCGGGTTCCGCGAGCCCGGCGGCGACGACGGCGACCTCGCGCTCGTGCGCTGCGACGACGGCCGCGAGCCGGTCGACCTCGGCACCGGGCAGGGTGGCCGCCGCCACGGCCTCGACGTCGGCGAAGCCGGCCGCTGCGAGCGAGTCGTCGAGGTCGACCCGGCGGCGCTCCACCTCGGCGGAGGCCGGCCGGTGGGCGTCGAGCGCGTCGACGAGTCGCACCGCCGCGCCGTGACGGCGCCGCAGCGCGTCGACCAGCTCGGCCACGCTCGCGGCCCGCCCCGCGAGGTGCCGCTCGACGGCGGCCGCGTCGTCGTCGAGACGCCGACGGTCCGCCTCGGCGCGCTCCCGACCGGTCGCGGCGTCGACACGAGCCTGCGTCAGCTCGGCACGCCGGGCCTCCGTCGCGGTGTCGTGCTGCTCGAGCGCGAGAGCGGCGGCATCGCGCGCGTCGATCGCCCGCCGGGCGGCGTCGACACGGGCCCGGGCGTCGCGCAGCTCGGTCTCGACCCGGGCCCGGGTCACGCCCTCGAGCGCCGCGGCCCGCTCGTCTCGTCGGTCGATCGCCACGGACCGGCGTGCGGCCGCGTCGGCCAGGACGGTCTCGAGCCGGCTGCGCTCGTCGGCGGCCCGGTCGATCGCGTCGTCGTCGGGATGGTCGGCGGTGATGACCGCGGGCGCGGGGTGGTGCTCGGCCCCGCAGACGGGACACGGGTCGCCGTCGACGAGACCAGCGGCGAGCTCGCCCGCCATGCCCGCGATCTTGCGTCGGCGCAGGGCGTCTTCGATGGCGGCGGCGGCGAGTGCCGCGCGGGCCGCCGTGTGCACCTCGCTCGTCGCGTGCTCCGCCTCGGCGTCGAGGCGTTCGAGCTCGTCGAGACGCACGCCCCGGTCGACCGCGGCGAGCACGTCGGCCTCCGCCGGCCCCACGGCGACGACCGCCTCGGTCAGCGTCGTCAGAGCGATCTCGAGGTCGTGGCGGGCGGCCGGCCTCTCGGCCAGGGCGCTCTCGAGTCGGGCCAGGCGCTCGGTCTCGGCGGACACCGCCTCGTCGGCCTCGGCCAGGGCCGCGCGACGACCGGCGAGCGTCGCCTCGAGGCGCGCGGTCTCGGTCGACGATCCGAGCTCGGCGGTCAGGGCGTCGCGGCGGCCGGCCGCGCTCTCGCGATCATCCGACTCGACCAGGTCGGGGTCGAGGTCGTCCGCCCCCCGGGCCGCCCGCACCTGCTCGCCCGTCGCCGCGAGACGCTCGTCGGCCCGGCGCAGGCCCTCGAGGGCGATGGAGACCGAGGAGGCGCGGCGTGCCCGCTCGACGAGGGCCTGCGACGCCCGCACCCCGGTCTCGGCCTCGCGGACCGCTGCCTCGCGTCGCAGCAGGCCGGCACGCCGCTCGAGGGCGCGCACCCGTCGGCGCTGCTCGTCGAGCCGCGCCCGCGCGGTGTCGCGGGCGGCGACCGCTGCCGACCGCCGTCCCTCGAGGTCGTCGGCCTCGTCGGCCAGGGCCGAGACCAGCCCGGCCAGCCCGCCGGGCCCGGTCGGTCCGCCCGGCCGGGACGGCCCCTCCGACCCGCCCCGACCGCCGGCTCCCTCGGCGGCGAGCGCCTCGGCGAACACCTCGTCGTCCGCCCCCGTCGCCTCGCGCAGCCGCCCGAGCGCGAGCTCGACCTCGTGCTCGGCCGCGGCGATCGAGGCACGGGCCGCGACCCGGCGGTCGACGAGCTGGGCCGTGGTCCTCTCGTAGATCTCGGTGCCGAACAGCGACTGCAGCACCTCTTTGCGCTTCTCACCGGTCGACCGGAGGAACGCCGCGAACTCGCCCTGCGGCAGCACGACGGTCTGCACGAACTGCTGGCGGGTGAGGCCCAGGATGCGACCGATCTCGGCACCGGTCTCTTGCGCGCTCGTCGAGATCACGGTGCCCTCGACGGCGTCGGGCGAGGTCAGCAGCACCAGGGTCACGGTCTGGTTCTGAGGGGTCGTGCCCGTGCCCCGGGTCTTCGGTCGACGGTAGGCGGGAGTGCGCCGCACCCGGTGGATGCCCGCCGCCGTCTCGAACACGACCTCGACGAACGGCTCGACGGTGGGTGCGGCGTGGTGACTGCGCAGCCGGTCGGTGCTCGAGGTCGAGCCGGCGAGCCCGCCGTAGAGGGCGAACACCAGGGCGTCGATGATCGTCGACTTGCCCGACCCGGTCGGCCCCTCGAGCAGGAACACCCCCGACGCCCCGAGCGCGGCGAAGTCGATGCTGTGCTCGCCCGCGTACGGCCCGATGGCCCGCAGGGTGAGACGGTGGAGGATCATTCGCTGGACTCCGTCGCGCGGGCCGCCTCGTAGGCGGAGCGGACGATGTCGAGCTCGAGCTCGTCGGCCGGCGCGCCCGAGGCGAAGGCGACGAAGTCGGCGGCGACCTCGACGGGGTCGGTCTCGACCGTCACGGCCCGGAGCGCCGGCGCGTCGACGGCGCCGACGGGGACGTGGTGGATGGCGAGGGCGTGGGGGAACCGCTCGCGGACCCGGGCGTACAGCCGGTCGGGGTGCACGGGGTCGGTGGCCGTGATGCGCGACCACGCCCCGACGTGATCGTCGTACCGACCGTCGAGCAGCCGGTCGATCGTGTCATCGAACTCGACGAGCGGTCGCGGCACGGGGGTCGGCACGGTCTCGACGGTCACGCCGCCGTCGGCCGCGAGCGTCACGAGCGCCGACGACTTGACGTGCCCCCGCTCGCCGAACGAGAACGCGAGCGGCGACCCCGAGTAGCGGATGACGGGCCGGGCGTCGACCGCGCCGACCCGCTGGGCACCGTGCAGATGCCCGAGGGCGACGTAGTCGACGCCGTCGAGCACCCCCGCCGGCACGGAGTCGACCCCGCCGACCCGGATGTCCCTCTCGCTCTCGCTCGCCGCGCCTCCGGAGACGAAGGCGTGGGCGATCACCACCGCACGGGTGCCGGGGCGCCCGGCGAGGTCGGCCCGCACGCGGCGCATGGCCGCGGCCACGACGGCCTCGTGCGATCGCGCGAGCGGGCCGTCGGCGTCGGGCCCCGCGAGGGCGTGCCGCACGGTGTCGGGGTCGAGGTACGGCAGACCGTAGAACGCGACCGGCCCGTCGGGGTCGTCGACGACGACCGGCGTCGCGAGCTCGTCGACCCGGGCGCGGAGGTGCAGCCCCGGTCGCATCAGCTCGGCCGCGAAGCCGAGTCGCACCGCCGAATCGTGGTTGCCCGGTGTGACGACGACGGTCGCCAGCTCGCTCAGCCGCTGCAGGGCCGACCCGAGGAGGCGCACGCTGGGCACCGCGGGCACGGCCCGGTCGTACACGTCGCCGGCCACGACGACCACCTGCACGCCCCGGTCGCGGACGAGCTCGACGAGGTGATCGACGAACGCCGCCTGATGCTCGTGCAGATCGACACCGTGCAGCGTGCGGCCGAGATGCCAGTCGCTCGTGTGCAGGATCAGCACGGGTGTCCTCTCTGCGGTGCCGGTGGGTCGTCGTCACTGTAGCGTCGAGGTCCGACACCGCAGCGCCGGAGGAGAACCGCACCGTGAACCACGAGACCATCGACCCGACCGCCCTCCGCACCGAGGTCGAGGCGCGTCACGAGCGGATGATCGCGGACCTCGTCGCCTACGCGTCGCTCGAGACGCCCTCCGACGACGTCGAGCTGCTGGCGACCGGTCTCGCCTGGATCGAGTCGTGGCTGACGGCGACCGTCGGTCCGGCCGCGGTGCGCCGGGCCCACCTCGTCGAGGGCTACGGCGACTCGGTCACGCTCGAGTACCCGTCGCCGACCGGTTCGTCCGAGTGGGTCACGGCGCTCTGCCACTACGACACGGTGTGGTCCGAGGGCACCCTGGACGACTGGCCCGTCACCATCGACGGCGACGTCATGACCGGCCCCGGCGTCTTCGACATGAAGTCGGGGCTCGTGCAGCTGGGTCACGCCGTCGCGGCGTCCGACCTGCTGGGGCTGCCCCGCCCGGGCGTCCGCATCGTGCTGAACGGCGACGAGGAGGTCGGCAGCATCGCCTCGCGGCCCGTCATCGAGGCGGAGGTGAGCCGTGGAGGCGCGGTGCTGGTCTTCGAGTCCGCCGCCGAGGGGGCGGTCAAGACGGCCCGCAAGGGCGTCGGCATCTACGAGATCGAGACGTTCGGCGTCGAGGTCCACGCGGGTCTGCACCCCCGGTCGGGCGCGAGCGCGATCGACGAGATGGCCCGCATCATCCTGCACCTGCACGGCGCCGCCGACATCGACGCGGGCACCTCGCTGAACGTGGGCATCGTGCAGGGCGGCACCCGGACGAACGTCCGGGCCGGTCACGCCCGCGCCTCGGTCGACGTGCGGGTCACGTCGGCCGCCGAGGTCGCACGCATCGAGCGGGTGCTCGCCGACCTCGCCCCGCACGATCCGCTGGCGCGCGTGCAGGTGACCGGCGGCTGGAATCGTCCGCCGATGGAGCGCACACCGCCCACGGCCGCCCTCTACGAGCGTGCGGCCCGGGTGGCCTCGGGGCTCGGGTTCGAGCTCCGCGAGGTGTCGGTCGGCGGTGCGAGCGACGGCAACTTCGCGGCGGCTCTCGGCTGCGCCGTGCTCGACGGGGTGGGCGGCGTCGGCGGCGGCGCCCACGCCCGCCACGA
Source organism: Frigoribacterium sp. Leaf263 (assembly GCF_001422285.1). Classification (GTDB taxonomy): domain Bacteria; phylum Actinomycetota; class Actinomycetes; order Actinomycetales; family Microbacteriaceae; genus Frigoribacterium. The sequence goes on along the minus strand of NZ_LMMO01000001.1, from coordinate 674,356 downwards.
GTGGATCAGCCTGGCGGGCATGGTCGAGCGCACCGAGTTCGTCGTCGCCCTGTTCGCCGACCTCGCCTGACGCCGCACCCGCGGTGACGGTCGCAGCCGGCGCCCACCGCGGCGCGCGGCGGGCGGCGGGCGCGCTACAGCACGCTCTTCGGCACGCGGTGCAGCGTCACGGCCCCGACCGCGTCGAAGGGGTGCAGCGGGTCGGGAGCACCCGACCCCGTCGGTCCGCCGAGCCGGGAGTGCCCGACGGCGCTGAGCACGGCGTAGGCGTCGCCCCGCGTCCACCCGTGGTCGTCCACCAGGAACGAGAAGGCGTCCTCGTAGCCTCGCCGGATGCTCTCCTGCACGGGGTCGCCGAGTCCGACGAAGATCCAGTCGTCGGCGGTCTCGATGCGCGGGGCGCGCAGCCCCATGCCCTTGACGAGGTCGATCGACACGACCGCCGTGCCCTCGGCCTCGATGGCGACGAACGACGACTCGCCCTCGGCCATGATCGCGTGCACGTCGCCGATCGAGAGGTACGCGCCCTCGACCATGACGGGCAGGTAGACGGTCGAGCCGACGCGGTTCTCGGTGACGTCCATGTTGCCGCCCTGCGCGTACGCGGGCATGATCGTCGAGTTCTCGCCGGTCGCCGGGGCGGTGCCCATGCAGCCGATCATCGGACGGGGCGCGAAGACGTGCCGGTCGGTCACGTGCACCCCCTCGTCGTCGATGGGCACGCGGCGGGTGAACATCTCGTCGCCCATGACGTGCTGCAGCGCGCCCGACCCGGGCAGCGCCACCGACCAGCCGTGCGCCACGAGCCGGATCTCGTGCACCGTCACGGCGAGCGCGTCGCCCGGCTGCGCGCCCTCGACGAACACGGGGCCGGTGACGGGGTTGATCGGCACCGAGAGCTGCGACAGGTCGCGGTGCTCGTGCAGCTCGGCGTAGACGGCGTCGCTGGTCTCGAAGCCGATGCGCTCCCCCGTGCCGGGCGTGATGCGGAGCGCGGGCTCGACGTCGGCGGTGAAGCCGGGTCTTCCGTGCTCCTTGCCCAGGAAGTGGTCCATGCCGTCCACCCGGGCGCCCTCCGAGGAGGCGCGGGTCGCCTCGCCCGCTCCCCCGCCGGAACCCGGGGCGGTCGCCTCCACCCCGCTCACGCGTCGCGGCGTTCGGAGTCGGCGGCCGGGGTGGCGGTGGTGGCGACCGCGGGGTCGTCGGCGCCCTGTCCGAGCGACGGCGCCGCGCCTCCTCGGCTCCGGTAGTAGAGGAACACGCCCGCGCCGAGCACGAGCCAGACGATTCCGCCGATCTTGGCCTCGGGTGCGGCGTTCACGAGCACGTAGCCGATGATGAGGAACCCGATCACGGGCACGACGAGGTGCAGCAGCCAGTTGCGCGACTTCTTCTTGACGATGTAGTGCACGACGACCGACACATGCAGCAGCATGAAGCCGAACAGGGCGCCGAAGTTGACCAGCGACGCGATGAGGTTGATCTGCCCGACGAAGAACAGCACGAGCACCGCCGACAGCGCCGAGACGAGCAGGATGGCGGCCTGCGGCACCTGGCGGCTGTTGATCGTCGACAGGAACTTCGGCAGCTGGCGGTCGCGGCTCATCGAGAAGAGCAGTCGCGACGTGGCGGCCTGAGCGGCCATCGCGTTGGCGATCCCGATGGCGAGCACGTTGACGACCAGGAACGCCGTCGACCAGCCGCTGCTCGACGCCGCCTCGACGAGCGAGAAGAACGCGTTGCCGACCTCGTTCTCGCCGAACGACTCGCGACCGGCCGCGAGGGCGCTGGCGAGCCAGGTCTGCACGACGAAGAGGGTCGCGACGATGACGAGGGCGATGATCATGGCCTTGCCGGCGCCGCCGCGCTTGCCGGTGCTCTCCTCGGACAGCGTCGAGATGCCGTCGAAGCCCAGGAAGCTCAGCACCGCGATCGACAGCGCCGAGGCAATCAGGGGCGCGGTCACCTTGCTGGAGTCCCAGATCGGGTCGGTGGTGAACTCGGCGCCGGGGATCGTGCCGTCGTTCAGCGCGATGACGGCGATGATGACGAAGATCACGACGAAGACGACCTCGATGGCGAGGAACACCCGGTTCATCAGCTTGATCGAGCTGATGCCGAGCAGGTTGATCGCGGTGTTGATCGCGACGAAGATCAGCGCCCACATCCAGCGGGCGCTCCCGGGGAAGATGCCGATCATCGATTCGGCGGCGAAGACGTAGAGCAGCGTCGGCACGAGCAGGTAGTCGAGCAGGATCGCCCAGCCAGCGAAGAACCCGGCGATCGGGTGGATGCCGCGACCGACGTACGAGAACACCGAACCGGCCAGCGGGATCGACTTCGCCATCTGCGCGTAGGCGAGCGCGGTGAAGATCATCGCGACGAGCCCGATCAGGTAGACGAGCGGCACCATGCCCGACGAGGCGTTGTACACCGAGCCGAAGATCGCCCAGGGCGCGATCGGCACCATGAAGATCAGGCCGTAGATGAGCAGGTCGACGGTCGTGACCGACCGCTTCAGCTCCTGCTTGTAGCCGTACTGCTCGAGCTGCTGCTGGTTGCTCAGCTCGCCGCCGGCGGTGCCGGTCGTCGTTCCAGTGGACATGGTGTGCTCTCTCGCTCGGGTGGGGCGGGGTGGGTGGAGCCGGGGAGGTGCGGGTCGGGTCGGTCAGGAGGCGCGGGTCGGGTGGCGCGGGTCGGGTGGCGCGGGTCGGGTGGCGCGGGTCGGTCGCGCGGTCAGGCCGCGTCGTGCGCGGCGAGGAACTCGGCGACGACGGCCCGGAACTCCTCGGGCTGCTCGAGGTGCGAGCAGTGGCTCGCCCCGGCGAAGACGTGCGAGCGCACGTCGGCGATGCCGTCGACGAACGGCTGCCAGGTGGCCGGCGTCGCCTCGTCGTGCTCTCCCGCGACGACGAGCGTCGGGGCGGCGACGCGGGGCAGCCGGTCGATGATGCTCCAGTCGCGCATCGTGCCGATGACGTGGAACTCGTTCGGTCCGTTCATCGTGTGGTAGACCGTCGGCTCGGCCTCCATCTGCTCCTCGCTGTCGACGAAGTCCTGCGGCATGGGGACGATCCGGCAGACGTGACGCTCGTAGAAGACCCGGGTCGCGGCGAGGTACTCGGGGTCCGTCGTGGTGCCGGCGCGCTCGTGACGGCTGAGCGCCTCCTCGGTCTCGGCGGGCAGCTGGGCGCGCAGCTCGGCGGCTCCCTCGACCCAGAGCTCCATCGACGCGGGCGAGTTGCAGATGGCGAGGCTCGCGAGACCGGCGGGCTGGCGGACGCCGATCTCGGCGCCGAGCATGCCGCCCCACGACTGACCGAGCACGTGGAACCGCTCGAGACCGAGGTGCGCGACGACGGCCTCGAACTCGGCGACGAAGAGCGCCGGGGTCCAGGTCTCGGTGGGGGCGTCGGGGCGGTGGCTGCTGCGTCCGCAGCCGAACTGGTCGTAGTGCACGACGGTGCGGCCGGTCTCGTCGGCGAGGGCGGCGAGGTTGCGGAGGTAGTCGTGGGCCATGCCCGGGCCGCCGTGGAGCACGACGAGGGGCAGCGCGCCGGGCGTCGGGTGGTCGGGGGTCGTGACCTGGTACCAGGTGACGCCGTCGCGGAACGGGAGGGTGGAGGAGGTGCTCGTCGACATGCGGGACAGTGTGCGACACGGAAAGGTCTCGCGCCTAGACCTTTGCCGATGACTTAACGTGGGTGTAACAAACGCCGCTCGGGAGGGTCGACGCATGACGCCACACGAGGCCGCCGACGCCGGGTCGGCCGGGGCGCCCGACGGCACCCCCTCCGCCCCCGCCGGAGCCCTCGCGGCGCCCGTCGAGTCGTCGAGCCGCGTCGACGATGTGACCGACCGGCTGGTGACCGCGATCGCGACCGGCGAGTACCTGCCCGGCCAGCGCCTCCCTCCCGAGCGGGACCTCGCCGCCTCGCTGCGGGCCGGGCGCATGACCGTCCGGGCCGCCCTCGCCCGCCTCGTCGAGCAGGGCATGATCGAGACCCAGCGCGGCCGCGGCGGCGGCTCGTTCGTCCGCGAGCAGCACACGACGTCGTCGGACGCGATCGTGCAGCGGACCCTCGGGGCGCGGTGGGCCGACCTCAGCGACACGAGCGACGCGATCGGCCGCCTGCACGGCACGATCGCCGAGGCCGCCGCCGAGAACCGCACGACCGCCGACGCCGAGGTGCTGCGCGAACGGCTCGAGGGCTACCGCCGGGCCGAGTCGGGGCGTGCGTCGCAGCGGGCCGACGAGCTGCTGCACGTCGCGATCGCCGATGCCGCGCACAACGCGACGCTGCGCGGGGTCCTCTTCGACCTGGAGGCGCGGGTCAGCATCGCAGCGCCGGCCCATCTCTGGGGCGGGCCCGACGGCATGCGCGAGATGGAGCTGCGGGCGCTCGGCGACCACGAGGCGCTCGTCGACGCGATCTGCGACGGCCGTTCGACCGAGGCGGCGCGCATCGCGCGCGAGCACGTCAAGATCGACCTCGAGCTGCTCGAACGGGTGCTGCGGAGCGGCGCCGCCGCAGCCGACTGAACGGGGTGCGCGGCGCCGTCGAACGGGTGGGTATGCCCTGCTCGACGGCGACCGCCACGGACGGCGAGGTCCGTCGATCCGGTGGTCACGACCTCGCGGGGGCTCGAGGTGCCGTGCAGATCGTCGGGTGGTCGCCACGCAGGGGGAGGACTCCCGGTTCGGGCCGGTCGTCCGCGTGACTCATTCGCCGTCGTCTGAGAAGGTAGCACTCGATACTCACGGGTATCGAGTCCCCCTTTGTGGGGACTCGCGCAGCGGCCTCGTCCTCGCGCCCATGCCAGCCGGAGGTCCAGGCGAGACCCCGGGAAGCCGCTCACACCCTGCCTCGCGCGCGGGGGTCTCGGCGACTTCCTGGGGCCTGACCCGCGGCGAGCGTGCCGACCGCTCAGCCCGCGAGCGCGCGGAAGCGCGCCTGCACGGCCACCGCGGCCGCGCCCCGCGCCCAGGCGCCGAAGTCGGCGCCTCCGACGAGCACGCGGACCTCGCCCGCCTCGGGGTCGCGGTCGTCGGCGAGCGCCTCGCGCATCCCGGCGGCGGCGAGCGGCACGTCCAGCAGGCCGACGCCCTCGCCCGAGAGCACGACGACGTCGATCATCGCGAAGTTCGCGACGATGGCGAGCAGCCGTCCGAGCGCCCGCCCCGCACCGGCGACGACGTCGGCGGCCACGGGGTCGCCCGCGGCCGCCAGCGCCAGCAGCTCGTCGTATCCGACGTCGCGGCCGAGCGCCTCGCCCGCCGCAGCGCAGAGGCTCGGTGCCGACAGCATCCCCGTCGCGCACCCTCGGTGCCCGTCGGGGCAGACCGGGCCGGTCGCGTCGAGGGGCGCGTGCGCACCCAGCCCGAGCCCGGCATCCGAGGTCACGACCTGCCTCCCGTTCCGGACGAGCCCGTAGCCGACGCCCGCGCCGATCGTCACGACGGCGAAGTCGTCGACGCCCCGGCCGAGGCCGAACCAGTGCTCGGCCTCGACGAGGGCCACGACGTCGTTCTCGACCACGACCGGCAGTCCGAGTCGCTCGCCGAGCAGCGCCCCGAGGTCGACGTCGCGCCACCCGAGGAACGGCGCCCGCGCGACCACGCTCGAACCGGCGACCCGACCCCCGACGGTGACGCCGACCGCCGCTGGCCGCGAGTCAGCGCGGACACCCGCCGAGAGCCGCGAGACGACGGCGACCACCGCCTCCAGCACCTGCTCGACGTCGTGGCCGGGCAGGTCGACGACGACCGAGGCGAGCGGGCGCGCCCGCAGATCGGTCAGCACCCCGAAGGCCTGGTCGCCGGTCAGCTTCACGCCGACGAATCGCTGCGAGTCGACGAGCACGTCGAGCGGCTTCGCGGGGCGTCCGACGACGCGGCCGGGCGTCTCGACGCCCTCGACGAGCAGCCCCCGGTCCAGCAGAGGCCGGCTGAGCCGGGTGAGGCTCGCCGGCGAGAGGCCCAGGCGACGACCGAGCTCGGCCCGCGAGATCGGGCCGTGCACGAGCACGAGCCGGGCGAGCTCCGACGCCGAGTCGAGGGGCGGGCCTGAGGTCATGAGCGCAGCCTAGCCACCGGGGCGAGGCGATCCGTCCCCCCGGCGACGCGCCTCCTCGATCGTCCGGCGGCGACTTGACACCCCCATTCGTTTCGCCGTAGAAATTAGTCATGCGACGACGCGACGACGAGATGACCCCCGCCCGCCACCTCCGCCTCGGCGGCACGAGCGTCGTGATCGACACTCCCGCGCAGGGCCTGCCCGGCATCGTGTACTGGGGGCCCGATCTGGGCGAGGTCTCCGAGGAGGCGCTGGCCGGCCTGGTCACGGCCTCCCGTCCGCAGAGGGTCTCGGGCGGCGTCGACGAGCCCACGCGTCTGACGCTCGTGCCCCTGCAGTCCGACGGCTGGCAGGGGACGCCCGGTCTCGTCGGCAGCCGCGCGGGCTCGGACTTCGCCCCCGCCTTCGAGGTCGACGAGCTCGCCGGCGCCGAAGACGTCGAAGGCGACGGCGCGACCCTCGTCGTCACCGCCGACGACGCCGAGGTCGGGCTGCGCCTCCGCATCGAGCTGCGCCTCGACGTGCACGGACTGCTGCACCAGACGCTCCGCCTCACGAACACCGGCGACGACGTCTACGACCTGCACGAGCTCGCCGCGACGTTCCCCCTGCCGCACACGGCCGGCGAGGTGCTCGACACCACCGGCCGCCACCTGCGCGAGCGCACCCCGCAGCGTCACGCGGTGACCGTCGGCCGATACGACCGCGAGAGCCGTCGGGGGCGTCCGGGGGCCGAGGCCACCCTCGTGCTCGCCGCCGGCACCCCCGGCTTCGGCTTCGAGCGCGGCCTCGTGCACGCCGTCCACCTCGCCTGGAGCGGCAACCACCGCGTCAGCGTCGAGCGGACCATCACGGGCAGCACCCTCACGCGCGCCGCCGAGCTGCTCGGAGCCGGCGAGGTCCGTCTCGCACCGGGCGAGAGCTACGACTCCCCCGCGGCGATCGGCTCGTGGGGCGACGGACTGACCGAGCTCTCGGGTCGGTACCACCGCCTCCTGCGCTCCCGCCCGCAGCACCCGGCGTCGCCTCGACCGGTCACCCTCAACACGTGGGAGGCCGTCTACTTCGACCACGACCTCGCTCGTCTCAGCGCCCTCGCCGAAGCGGGCGCGCGGGTCGGCGCCGAGCGCTTCGTGCTCGACGACGGCTGGTTCCGCGGTCGTCGCGACGACACGTCGGCCCTCGGCGACTGGTACGTCGACGACGAGGTCTGGCCCGACGGCCTCACCCCGATCATCGAGCACGTCACCGGACTCGGCCTGCAGTTCGGGCTGTGGGTCGAGCCCGAGATGGTCAGCCCCGACTCCGACCTGGCCCGCGCGCACCCGGAGTGGATCCTGCGACCCGGCTCGCGCCTCCCGGTCCCGGCGCGTCAGCAGCAGGTGCTCGACCTGTCGAACCCCGCCGTGACCGACTACCTGCTCGAACGACTCGACGCCCTGCTGACCGAGAACGACATCGCCTATCTCAAGTGGGATCACAACCGGGACCTGCTGGAGGCGGGGGCCGGGTCGCCCGCGCACCCGGCGGTCCACGAGAACGTCGTCGCGCTCTACGCCCTGCTCGACGAGCTGCGGCGGAGGCACCCGTCGGTCGAGATCGAGAGCTGCGCCTCGGGCGGCGCGCGCGTCGACCTCGGGATCCTCGACCGGACCGACCGCATCTGGGCCAGCGACTGCATCGACCCGATCGAGCGCCTGACCATCCAGAGGTACACGAACCTCCTCGTGCCCTACGAGCTGACCGGCGCCCACGTCAGCGGACCGCGGTCGCACTCGACCGGTCGGCGTCACGACCTTTCGCTGCGGGCCGGCGTCGCCCTGCCCGGGCACTTCGGCATCGAGTGGGACATCTCGTCGCTCGAGCCCGACGTCGAGGCCGAGCTGACGAGCTGGGTCGCCGCCCACAAGCGCCACCGCGACCTGCTGCACCGGGGCACCGCGGTCTTCGCGGACCTCCCCGACGCGTCGATGGACCTCCGGGGCGTCGTCTCCGCCGACCGGTCGCACGCCCTCTACACGTTCACCCAGGTGTCGGCGAGCGCGAGCTACCCGCCCGGGCCGATGACGTTCCCCGGCCTCGACGACGACCGGACGTACCGCGTCGCCCTGGCCGAGCCGACCGCCGTGCTCGGCGGACCGGGGCAGTCGCCGCTGCCCTGGGCCGTCGATGGGGTCGTCGCTCCGGGCCGCGCCCTCCGCCTCGGCGGGGTGCAGGCCCCGGTGCTGTTCCCGGAGAGCCTCGTGCTGCTCGAGGTCACCGCCCTGTAGGCCGCAGCACCGTGCGCACCCGCGTCGCCCTTTCGGAGGACACCACCTGAACCCCTGATCATGAGGCGTTTTCATCATCGCGCGACACGCCGGGCGACCCGCCCGACGCGCTTGACACTTAGGTGAGCCTTACCTAACCTGGGCGGCGCCGTCAGAGAGCCTGGCGGCGACCACGCACCACCCGGGAGCCCCGTGTCCGATCTGTTGAACGCCTCCACCGCGGAGTCCTACGCCGCCGAGACGACCGCGGTCGTCGATCGCCTCGCCGGCCGGTTCCGCACCACCGGCCAGCCCTTCTCGGGCGAGAGCCGCGCCGAGCTGCAGCGGCTCGTCGACGCCGTCGATCTCGACGCGCCCGGCACCGGGACGACCGACGCCCTCCGCGAGGTCGACGAGCTGTTCGCCGCGAACGCCGTCTGGTTCCACGACGCGGCCTACCAGTCGCACCTCAACTGCCCCGTCGCGCTGCCGGCCGTCGCCGCCGAGGCGGTGCTCGCCGCGATCAACCCGTCGGTCGACACCTACGACCAGTCGACCGTCGGCACGCTGATGGAGCGCCGCCTCGTCGACTGGACAGCCGGTCGCATCGGATTCGACCCCGCCACCCGCGACGGCGTCTTCACCTCGGGGGGCACGCAGTCGAATCTGCACGCCCTCCTGCTCGCCCGCGAGAGCGCCACGTCGAGGGCGCGCGACGAGGGCCGGGCCGAGGAGGCGCGGGTCCGCGACCAGGGCGACCCGGGTCGCCGCCCCCTCCCCCGTGCCACGTCGCTGCACGACCTGCTCGCCCGCATGGTCGTGGTCGCCACCGCCGAGAGCCACTTCAGCGTGCAGAAGGCGACGCGCCTGCTGGGTCTCGGCGACGACGCCGTCGTGACCGTGCCCACGGACGATGCGGGCCGGATGCGCGCCGACGCCCTCGAGGTCGCCCTCGACGCCCTCGTGCAGGCGGGGCATCTGCCGATCGCCGTCGTCGCGACGGCCGGAACCACCGACCGCGGCTGCATCGATCCCCTCGCGGCGATCGGCGCCGTCTGCGATCGCGCCGGCGTCTGGCTGCACGTCGACGCGGCCTACGGCGGCGGCCTGCTCGTCTCGCCGACCCGGCGGCACCTGCTCGACGGCATCGAGCGGGCGCGCTCGGTGACCGTCGACTTCCACAAGACGTTCTTCCAGCCGGTGTCGTCGAGCGCGATCATCGTGCGCGACGGCCGCGACCTCGACCCCGTCGCCTGGCACGCCGACTACCTGAACCCGCTCGCCGACCCCGAGCCGAACCAGGTCGCGAAGTCGCTGCAGACCACGCGCCGCTTCGACGCGCTGAAGCTCTGGGCGACCCTCCGCGCGCTCGGCGCCGACGAGATCGGTCGACTGGTCGACCGCGTCGTCGACCTCGCGGCCGAGGTGCACGCCGTCGTCCGCGACGACGACGACTTCGAGCTGCTCGCCGAGACCCAGCTCAGCACCGTGCTGTTCCGCTGGCAGCCCGGGCACGTCGACGATGCGACGGCCGACCGCCTCGTGCCGCTCGTCCGGCGGGTGCTCTTCGAATCGGGTCGCGCCGTGGTCGCGAAGACGGTCGTCGACGGTCGACCGTGCCTGAAGCTCACACTGCTGAACCCGGAGGCGGTGCTCGCCGACGTGACGGGCGTGCTCGAGCTGATCCGCGCCTCCTCGGCGGCCCTGCTCGAGAGCGACGACCTGGCCGGCGCCACCGCCCCGGCCGGCGAGGGGTCGACCCGATGAGCGCCGCACCCGCGTCCACCCCCGCGACCGCGTCCGCTCCGGCGTCCGCGTCCACCCCCGCACCGGCACCGGCACCGGCGCCCGCACCGGCACCCGACCGCGTCCACGACCTCGTCGGCATCGGGATCGGCCCGTTCGGCCTCGGACTCGCGGCCCTCACCGACCCGGTCGACGACCTCGACGCGGTCTTCGTCGACGCCGCCGACGGGTTCCACTGGCATCCGGGGATGATGATCGAGGGCGCGACGATCCAGGTGCCGTTCCTGGCCGATCTCGTGACGATGGCCGATCCGACGTCGCGCTTCTCGTTCCTGGCGTTCCTCAAGGCGACGGGGCGGCTCTACGCCTTCTACATCCGCGAGAGCTTCTTCCCGCTGCGGGCCGAGTACGACGCCTACTGCCGGTGGGTCGCCGAGCAGCTCGACACCCTGCGCTGGGGCCGACGCGTCACCTCCGTCTCGGAGCTCGGCGACGGCACCCTGCTGGTCGAGGCCGAGCGCACGACCACCGGCGAGCGCGAGGTCTGGCGCACCCGGCACGTCGTGCTCGGCATCGGCACCGAGCCGCACCGACCCGACGCCGTCCGCGACCTCGACGGGCCGGTCGTGCACAGCGCCGACTACCTCGGCGAGCGCGATCGCCTCCGCGGGCTCGACTCGGTCACGATCATCGGCAGCGGGCAGTCCGCCGCCGAGATCTACCGCGATCTGCTCGACACCGCCCGAGCGCGCGACGACCGCACCGGTCACCGCCTCGACTGGGTCACCCGCTCGCCCCGGTTCTTCCCGATGGAGTACACGAAGCTCACGCTCGAGCTGACGAGCCCCGAGTACACCGACCACTTCCATGCGCTGCCGATGGGCGAGCGCGACCGGCTGGGGCGCGAGCAGCGCAGTCTCTACAAGGGCATCAGCGGCGATCTGGTCGACGAGATCCACGAGACGCTCTACCGCCGCACCCTCGACGGGCCGCTCGACACGACCCTGCTGACCGGGACCGAGCTGGTCGGCGCCGTGTGGCGGCCGGACCGCGGGGTGTTCACGCTGACCCTGCGGCACGCGCAGCTCGGCACGGTCGTCGAGCGCGAGACGGCCGCGGTCGTGCTGGCGACCGGGTACTCGGCGCGGGTGCCCGCGTTCCTCGAGCCGCTCGGCGACGTGGTCGCGCGAGACGAGCGGGGCCGTCTCGCCGTGAACCGCGACTACTCGATCGAGCGCCCGCCCGGCGGCGATCCCGCGAGCGCCTCCCACCGCCCGCGCCTGTTCGTGATGAACGCCGAGGAGCACACCCACGGTCTGACCGCCCCCGATCTCGGCTTCGCCGCCTGGCGCGCCTCGAGCATCATCGCGTCGATCACCGGGCGCGAGGTCCATCCCGTCGAGCGCCGCACGGTGTTCCAGAGCTTCGGCCTGCCGGCCGAGGAGGTCGTCCGATGAGCATCCTCACCCCCGAGCCCGGCGTCGCCGAGCCCCGAACCGCCGAGGAGGCGCGGGTCGCGCCGTTCTCGCACCGCACCTCCTGCGGTCCGGTCACCCTCGAGCCCTTCGACCCGGAGCCGTACGCGGTGCCGCTGCGTCGCTGGCTCTCGCACCCGGCGTCGGCGGCGTGGGGCATGAGCGGCGTCAGCGGCGACGACGTGCGCGCCCACGCCGCGGGCATCGCGGCCGACCCGCACCAGAACGCGTGGCTCGGGCGGGTCGACGGCGAGCCGCTGTTCTACGTCGAGACCTACGACCCGGCGCACGTGCTGCTGACCGACGTGCACGACGCCGAACCGGGCGACGTCGGCATGCACCTGCTGGTCGCACCGGCGCCGCCGCCCGAGCAGCGGGTGCCGGGGCTGACCTCGGCGATCATGGCGTCCGTCGTGCGCTTCGTCGTCGAGCGACTCGGCGCCCGGCGTGTGGTGGTCGAACCCGACGTCGAGAACCGCCGCATCGCCGCGAAGAACGACGAGGTCGGGTTCCGCGCCGTCGGCGACGTCGACCTGCCCGACAAGCGGGCGCGGCTGTCGGTGCTGACGCGGCACGACGCCGCGGCCGCGCACCTGGCGCCCGGGCCGATGGGCTGGGCCCACCGGCACCTCGTCGCGAAGTCTCTGTCGGAGTTCTCGCACGAGCGGCTGATCGCCCCGCACGACGAGGGCGACGGGTGGTGGTCGCTGACCGTCGAGGGGGCGGGCGAGCCGCGCGAGGCGAGCCGCGCCTCCTCGGGCCCCGCCCGGTCGGGTCCGCCGACGGTGGTGGTGTACCGGTTCCTGGCCCGGGTGCACGAGCTCGAGCACTGGGTGGTCGACGAGCCGAGCGTCGCCCGCGAGATCGACGGCGCACCCGCCGAGCTCGACGCGCTCGACCTGATCGCCGAGCTGCAGGGCGCCCTCGGGCTGCCCGACGAGCTGATGGCCGTCTACCTCGAGGAGCTCTCGTCGACCCTGGCGAGCGCCGCGGCGAAGCGGCTGCAGGGCGGCCCGACGGCGGAGCGTCTGACGACGGCCGACTTCCAGAGCATCGAGGCGGCGATGACCGAGGGCCACCCGGCGTTCGTCGCCGCGAACGGGCGCATCGGCTTCGGGCTCGACGAGTTCCGCGCCTACGCCCCCGAGACGGCGGCGCCCATCCGGCTCGTCTGGCTCGCCGCCCGCCGTTCGGGCACGCATCTCGCGCTCGGCGACGGCCTCGACGAGCGGACGCTGCTCGACGCCGAGCTCGGCGAGCGCACCCTCGCCCGGTTCGCCGCGACCCTGGCCGCGAAGGGACTCGACCCGGCCGACCACCACTACCTGCCGGTGCATCCGTGGCAGTGGCAGCACCGCATCGCGATCACGTTCTCCGCCGACGTCGGGCGGCGCGACCTCGTGCTGCTCGGCGAGGGCGACGACGACTATCAGGCGCAGCAGTCGATCCGCACGCTGGCGAACCGGTCGCATCCCGAGCGGGCCTACGTGAAGACGGCGCTGGCGATCCAGAACATGGGGTTCCTCCGGGGGCTGTCGCCGGCGTACATGCGGCCGACGCCCGCGATCAACGACTGGGTGCACGAGCTCGTCACCACCGACCCGACCCTGCAGGAGGCGCGGTTCCGGATCCTGAGGGAGCGCGCCTCCGTCGGCTACACCGGCGACGCCTACCACCGCACCCCGACCCCGTCGCCGCAGCGGAAGATGATCGCCGCCCTCTGGCGCGAGAGCCCGGTGCCGCTGACCGCCCCAGGCGAGCGGCTCATGACGATGGCGGGCCTGCTGCACCGCGACGCGGCGGGCGATCTGCTGGCGTCGGCGCTCATCCGGGCGTCGGGGAGGCGCGCCGAGGACTGGGTGCGCTCGTATCTGCACGCGTACCTGCGGCCGGTGGTGCACTGCCTGCGCGCCCACGAGCTCGCGTTCATGCCGCACGGCGAGAACCTCATCCTCGTGCTCGAGGGGCACGTGCCGACGGCGGTGTTCATGAAGGACATCGGCGAGGAGGTCGTGCTGCTCGCACCCCGCGAGGTGCCGCCCCTGGTCGACCGGATCGTGCAGCCCGTCGACGACCGCGAGAAGGCCCTGGCCGTGTTCACCGACGTGTTCGACGGGGTGTTCCGGTACCTCGCGGCGGCGCTGGACGACGACGGCATGCTGCCCGCCCGGGAGTTCTGGCGCCTGGTCGGCGAGTGCGTCGACCGGCACGCCGACGAGCACCCGTCGCTCGCCGACGCGCTCGATCTGCGCGTCGACCGGTTCGACCACTCGTGCCTGAACCGTCTGCAGCTGCGCGACGCCCGGCAGATGGTCGACCTCGCGGCCCAGTCGTCGTCGCTGATCTACGCCGGGACGCTCGCGAACCCGATCGCGCGCTGAGGGGACGGCGCCGATCGGCTCCCTGCGGAGCGTTGCACCGCGGCGCTGATCCGCACCGACGTGCTCTACCCTGTCGTTATGCATATCGACCCGGATGCCTCAGGGGGTCGCCCAGGCGGGGGCGGCGCTCGCTCGACCCACCCTCGACGTGCGGACATCCAAGGGCTCCGGGGGATCGCCGTCACCGCGGTCGTCCTCTACCATGTCCGGGTCCCGGGTCTCTCGGGGGGTTACGTCGGGGTAGACGTCTTCTTCGTCGTGTCGGGGTTCCTGGTCGCGGGCAACCTCCTCCGCGAGCACGCGCGGGCGGGTCGGATCTCGCTGCCCCGGTTCTGGGCCCGGCGGGTGTCGCGGCTCGCCCCGCCGGCCCTGCTCGTCATCGCGGCGACGACGCTCGCGGTCGCGGTCTGGGCGCCTCCGCTGCTCTGGGTCCCCACCCTCCGAGACGCCGTCTCGTCGACGATCGGCGTGGCGAACATCGCGTTCGCCCGACGAGGGACGGACTACCTCAGCACCGACTCCCCCTCGGTCCTCCAGCACTTCTGGTCACTCGGCGTCGAAGAGCAGTTCTACGTGGCGCTCCCGATCGTCATGGTGGTGACGCTCGCGATCGCCGGGCGTCGACGACTGACCGCCGTCGTCGGGGTCGCGACCGCCGCCTCCTTCGTGCTCTGCCTGTGGCTCGTGACCGTGTCGCAGCCGTGGGCGTTCTTCACCCTGCCGAGCCGCGCGTGGGAGCTCGGGGTCGGCGCGCTCCTCGCCTGCCTCGGCACCCGCGCGGCCCTGCCGGCCGGGTGGGTCTCGCGGGCGGGCGGCTGGCTCGGCCTCGGCGGGATCCTCACGGCCGTCGCGTTGTTCGACGAGACGACCGTGTTCCCGGGCGCGGCCACCCTCGTGCCCGTCGTGGGGACCGCCCTGGTCCTCGCCGCCGGATCGCCGCGCGCGATCGCGCCGACCCCCGCCGCCGCGACCGGGCCGTCCGCGTCGACGGCCACCGCCCTCCTGGCACGGCGCCCGCTCACCGCGGTGGGCGACGCCTCGTACCCGCTCTACCTCTGGCACTGGCCGCTGCTGATCGTGTCCGCGGCGGCGCTCGGTCGCGACCTGCGCCCCCTCGAGCTCGTGGGGGCGTGCCTGCTGACCGTCGCCCTCTCGGTCGGCACCCATCTGACGCTCGAGCGTCGGGGCATCCCCCGCCTCGCCCGGTGGCGCCCGCGCACCTCCGTGCTCGGCGGCGTCGTCGCGTCCGCCGGCGTGGTCGCGCTCTCGGCGACCGTCCTCTCGGCCCCGGTCCTGAGCACCGATCGACCGGTGGGCGACCCCACCGTGGCCGAGGTGCTCGCCGGACCGGTCGCGACGCCGTTCGTCCCGCGCGACATGACGCCCACCCTGGCCGACGTCGACGGCTCGCTCCCGGCGCTCTACGACGGCGACTGCCACGTCGACTACGACGTCGACGTCTCGCCGGGCTGCACGTTCGGCGCACCCGGGGGCGCGACCACGGCGCTGGTCGGCGACTCGCACGCTGTGCAGTGGTTCTCTCCTCTCGCAGCACGGGCGACCCGCCTCGGCGACGAGCTCGTCACCCACACGAAGCGGAGCTGCCCGGTCGTCGACCTCGACGTGGAGCACCCGCTCGGCACGGGCGACTTCACCGACTGCCGCGAGTGGGGCGCCGACGTCCTGTCGCGCCTGCAGGCGGACCCCGTCGACACGGTCGTGATCTCGCATGCGGTGAGCGGCTACCGGGACCTCGTCGCCGAGACGGGCGACTTCGACGCCGACTGGGAGGCCGCCCTCGCCCGTTTCATCGACGCGCTGCCCGAGACGAGCCGGGTGATCGTGGTCGGCGACACTCCCCGGTGGCCCGATCCGCCCGCCGTGTGCGTCTCGGCGCACCTCGACGACGTGGGGGCCTGCGCCCTGCCGACGTCGGCCCTCGTCGACCCCGGCGCCGAGGACGCCGACCGTGCGGGCGCCCTCGCCGCCGGAGCCTCGTGGCAGGCGACGACCGACTGGATGTGCACCGACCTGTGCTCGCCCGTCGTCTGGAACCACCTCGCCTACCGCGACACCAACCACCTCACCGACGAGTTCGCGATGCGGCTCGCGCCGCGGCTGGACGCGCTGCTCGACTGACCGCCCCGCTCGACCCCGCCTCGCGTCGTGTCGCCTGGGCTCGCCTGACCTGACCTCGAGTGGTCAGAAGATGCACTCTTTCTCCACCTGGAGAGCATCTTCTGACCACTCGACCCAGCGGATGGGCGGCGAGCGGAGTCGAAGCGGGTGCTGGCGCTGGCGGGCGCCGTCGAGTGACGCGCGGCAGCGCGTCGGGCCCGCCTACAGCCAGCGCTTCCAGCGGAACGCGCCGAACAGCCCGCCGGCGATCGCGACCATCAGCCCCAGCGCGAACGGGTACCCCCACGCCCAGTGCAGCTCGGGCATCACGTCGAAGTTCATGCCGTAGACGGCGCCGACCAGGGTCGGAGCGAACAGGATGGCGGCCCAGGCCGAGATGCGCTTCGTCACCTCGTTGCTGTCCTGCGCGACGAGCGTCGCGTTCAGCGCCAGGGCGTTCTGCAGCACGGCGCGGAACGTGTCGGCCCGGTCGACGACGCGGATGACGTGGTCCTGCACGTCGCGGAGGCGGCGCTCGAGCTCGGTGCCGACCCGGTACTTCTCGCTGCCGCGCAGCAGGCCGTCCAGCATCGCGATGAGCGGGCGCGACGCCTTCTGGAAGTCGGCGACCTCGCCGAACAGCTCGTAGATGCGCCGCGAGACGCCGGGCTCGCCGGCGAACAGCTGCTGCTCGATCTCGTCGATGTCGTTCTCGAGCCCGTCGATCACCGGCTTGTACGCGTCGACGACCGCGTCGAGCAGGGCCCAGAGCATGGCCTGCGGCCCGGCGCCGAGCAGGTCCGGCTTCGAGCGGAGCCGGGCCACGCCCCGACTGACGTGCCGCGCGTCGATGTGCGCGACGTGATTGATGCCGACGAAGAAGTTCTCGCCGACGAACCCGTGGATCTCGCCGAACGCGACCGTCTCCTCGTCGTCGAGGTACACGGCCGGTCGCACGACCACGAAGAGCGTCGCTCCGTACCGCTCGAGCTTGGCGCGCTGGTGGCCCGACCCGGCGTCCTCGACGGCGAGCTCGTGCAGATCGAACTGGCGGGCGAGCGAGGCCAGCTCGTCGGCGTCGGGCTCGGCGAGCACCACCCAGGCCGTGCCGCCCGTGTCGGCGAGGGCCGCATAGGTGTCGTCGAGGGTCTCGGGCGACACGTGCAGGCGGCCGTCGACGTAGACGTCGTTGATCTGAAGGGGCATGGGTCGAGTCTCGCAGGACCGTCGGGGGCCTGCGGACGCCACCGCGTCGCCGACCGGGGAGGAGCGGCTCGAGGACGCGCCGACCAGGGAGGCGCGACTCGAGGAGGCGCGGATCGCCCCCGCGGACCCGCCGAGGCGGTGTCAGTGACCGGCGGTGAAGCGCGCCTGCACGGCGGTGGCGGTCTGGGCCGTGTTGTTGTAGATGGTGCTGTTGTCGACCTGGCCGGCGAGGAAGTTGCTGGTCGGGGTGCCGGTGAAGCCGGCGAGCGGGCCGTAGCCGATGCGCCAGTAGCCGGTCGCGGACTGGGCGGTGCGCGACGTCGAGTCGGTGATGACCGACTTGCCGTCGACGTAGACGACGGTGCCGGCGGTGCTCGACAGGGTGGCGACGACGTGGTGCCAGGCGCCGTCGTTGTACGCACCGGTCGTGGTGAGCGTCTTCACCGACGACGTGGTGGGGCGGACGCCGAAGGCGAGGCGGCCGGCGTTCGTCATGAAGAGGGCGCGGTCGGCGTTGGCGGTCGTGGTGCCGGTCGGCGTGGTCGTGAACGAGGCGAGCGCGCCTCCGCGGGCCGTGGTCGTCTTGAACCAGGTCTCGATGGTGAACGACGCCTGGCCGGTGAGGTTGACGGCGGTCGTGACCTGCCCGGTCGAGCCGTCGAGCTGCAGCGACGGGCTGTCGTTCACGGCGCACGACCCGCTGACGAACGAGGCGCCCGAGGTCAGCGTGCCGACGCGGGCGAAGCTGCTGCCGTCGGTCGTGGTCGTGCCCGAGAGCTCGTTGTACGGGAACCCGAACGAGGTCTCGTTGCTGTACGTCTCTTTGAGGCAGTCGTAGTTGGCGTCGGCGTTGTAGTTCGAGCCGGGGTTCGCCACCGGAGCCGAGTAGGCGGCGCCGGCGCCGCCGCCCACGACGAGCGTGAAGGCGAGACCCGAGGCGACGACCATCAGGCCGAGCACGCCGGCGGAGGCGCGGAGCCGGGCGAGACGACGCTCGCGACGGCGGAGGGCACGGCGGGTGCCCGCCGAGGAGGCGCGGGTCGCGATGCCGGAGGCGACCGACCGGAGCCCGGTGGTGCGGATCGAGCCGACCCGCGCCTCCTTGGCCTCACGGAGCAGGTCGCGGTCGAGACGCGACGCCCCGAGCAGCAGCAGGAGGACGCTGCCCGTGACGATCAGGTGGCCGTACTGGTGGCCGGCCGCCCAGACGAACGGCATGCCGAGGTAGGGCACGCGGAGGAACCCGACGCCCACGACCGCGCTGCGCTCGATCGGGGTGGAGTCGGCCTCGGGGTTGGCGTCGCCCTTCGTGACGATGGAGGTGCCGGTGCCGTTGTCGAGGTAGCGGTGCAGACGCAGGTGGTCGGCGTGGTCGGGATCGTCGAACAGCAGCACCTGGCCCTTGTGGATCGACGACTCGGCGACGGGCTTCGCGACGATGATGTCGCCGGGGCTGATGCGGGGCTCCATGCTGCCGGTCATGACCGTGGTGGGGGTCCAGCCGATGAGGGCGGGACCCGCCGACCAGAGCAGCAGACCGAGCAGCGTGCCGAGCACGGTGCGGGCGAGCGTCGCCAGCAGGAGGCGGACCCAGGGGCCCGACGAGCGAGAGGCGCCCCGCGGGACCGTGATCGACGCTGTCGCCGGCGAGGGCTGCAGCTTCAGGTCGATCGTGGTCACGGGGCGCCTCTTCGGTGTCGGTTCGGGTTGCGGTGGTGCGGGTGGAGCGGTGCGGGTAGCGGTGGTGCTGGAGCGGGTCGTTCCCGGTGGTGGTGCAGCAAGGCGGTTCGGGCCGCCGTGCGGGTGATGCAGCACGGCGGTTCGGGCCGCCGTGCGGGTGATGCAGCACGGCGGTTCGGGCCGCCGTGCGGGTGATGCAGCACGGCGGTTCGGGCCGCCGTGCGGGTGGTGCGGTTCTCCTGCGGCGGTTCGGGCCGCCGCGGAAGGGGTGGTCTCGGCGGTTCGGGCCGCCGTGACCGGTGTGTCGATCCGACTGGTTCGGGGTGTCGGATCGGTTCCCGCCGCCGGCCGGGAGGGGGCAGGGCGTCCGGCGGCGGGAGTCGAGAGGGCTGCGGGTCAGCCCGGAGATCAGCTGTTCTGGGCCTCCCACGTGAGGCCGAGGGCCGCGGTGCCGCCCTGCGTGGTGTTGGGGGCCGAAGGGCTGACCGTGTAGGTGACCTGGTAGGTGCGGGTCTCGGACGCGGTGCCGGTGGGGGCCCAGGTGCCGACGCCGGTGGCGAAGTTGGTCGAGGAGGTGCCGAAGGCGGCGAGCGAACCCGAGTAGAGCGACGCACCCTGGCCGAGGGCGGTGAAGCCGGAGCAGGTGCCGAAGCCGCCGCCCGTGCCCTGGACGACGCTCAGCGTGATGTTCGACGCGAGGTCCTTCGTGGTGGTGGCGTTGGTGCCGTAGAGCTTGACGGTGGAGGCGAGCGACCCGGTCGAGGTGACGGCGATGCAGTTGGTGCCCGTCGAGCCCGGCTTGAGGTTGGCGGCCGTGAAGAGCGCGGTGTTGTTGTCGTCGTCGGTGAGGGCGACGCTGCCGGCCGTCCAGTTGCTCGTGGGGTTGACCGTGGTCGACGAGAAGGCCGAGTACGAGGCCTGCGAGACGACGACGCCGCTGGCGACGAGGGCGGCGGGGATGGCGATCCAGGCGGCGAGGCGGGTCATGCGGGGGGTGGGACGGGACATGGTGTGCTCCAAGTGGTTAGCGGGGGCTGATCAAGACGGGGGTGGGGTACTCGGTGTCGAGTGATTCGCAATCCGAGTAGTTCGTTACCCGAGTTGTTCGTTTCCCAAGTGGTACGACAATCAAGATACTTGCGTATCGAATCGCTCGCAAGCGGAGAGAAGTCCCCAGTGAGGGGGGTATCTTGATGACCGAGATGCTTGTTGAATGAACGAGTGGCGCATGCCGCGACGTACTGCGAGGAGCAGCCTCCCCCGATGACCGATGTCTCGCCCCAGCCCGCCCGCGGTGCGGCTCCGCCCCTCGACCCGCACGGCGAGGTCGACGTGACGGCGGCGATCATCGCCTTCGGACGACTCGAGCAGAGCAACACGGCGGTGATCAAGATCGTCGCCTCGCAGCTCGGTCTCGGCGTCACCGACATCCGCGCCCTCGTGTTCCTGGCCGGTGCCGCCGACGTCACGCCCAAGATGGTGACCGAGCACATCGACCTGTCGACGGGTGCCACCACGAGCCTGATCGATCGTCTCGACGCCGCCGGGTACGTCCGCCGGTCCGACCACCCCACCGACCGGCGCAGCACCGTGCTCGAGCTCGCCCCGCGAGGCGAGAAGGCCATCGCCGACGTGGCGGCGGTGTACCGCGCGGCGTTCCGCGAGGCGGTCGACCCCCACTACCTCGAGTTCTTCGCCATCGCCCTGCACTCGCTCGCCGACTCCCTGCGGGTCCGCGCCGGGAGCGGGCTCGACGAGGTGCTCTGAGCCCACAGCCCGGCGCCGTCCCCCGGACGCCGCCGCGTCGTTCCTCGTAGCCTGGGTCGATGACTCCGTCCGACGTTCTCATCGAGGCCTTCGACCGCCTCCCCGCCATCGCCCGCGACGCCGTCTCCGGTCTGACGGTCGACGACCTGGCCTGGCGACCCGATCCCGAGGCGAACACGATCGCCTGGCTGGTCTGGCACACGGCCCGCGGGCAGGACGTCCAGATCGCCGATCTCGCCGCGAGCGAGCAGGTCTGGACGGCCGACGGCTGGGCCGAGACGTTCGCGCTGCCCTTCGCGCCCGGCGAGATGGGCTACGGGCAGAGCGCCGCCGAGGCCGGCGAGGTCCGGGTCGAGGCCGACCTGCTGATCGGCTACCTCGAGGCCGTGACGCTGCGGACCCGCGGCTACCTCGACGACCTCGACCCCGCGTCGTACGCCGACGTGGTCGACGAGCAGTGGGAGCCGCCGGTCACCGCAGGCGCCCGCCTCGTCAGCATCCTCGGCGACTGCAGCCAGCACATCGGCCAGGCGTCGTACGTGCGCGGCCTGCTCGACCGCCGCTGACCGAGCGTCCGGACGGTCGCTGACCGCGGTTCGGGGTGCTGCGGCGGGTGCCCGTCGTCGTCGGCGGGTCGGCGCCGACCCGCCGCGCATGACGGGAACCCGCCGTACCGGCCTGGGGAACGCAGAAGCCGAGGAGGTGCGGGTACCTGACCCGCGCCTCCTCGGCTCCTGTGCTCCGCCTACGCCTTGGCGGCGGCGAGCTGGTCGATCAGACGGTCGCCGGGGCGCGTCTCGATCATCTCGGCCTCGATCTCGGCGCGGTCGAGCAGCTCCTCCATGCGGCGGCGACGGGGGCGCGTGATCAGCGTCACGACGGTGCCCTGCTTGCCCGCACGACCGGTGCGACCCGAGCGGTGCATGTAGGTCTTGTACTCGTCGGGCATGTCGGCCTGCACGACGAGGGTGATGTCGTCGACGTGGATCCCACGGGCGGCGACGTCGGTCGCGACCAGCACGTTGACGCGACCGCTCGTGAGCATCTGCAGGTTGCGGGTGCGGCGGGCCTGGTTCAGGTCGCCGTGCAGGCTCGTCGACCGGATGCCCGCGTCTTCGAGCTGATCGGCCAGCTGCTCGGCGAATGCGCGGGTGCGGGCGAAGACGAGGGTCTTGCCCTCGCCCGAGGCGAGCTGCTCGATGACGGCCGTCTTGTCGCGCTGCTCGATGACGAGGACGCGGTGGTCGATGGTCGCGCTGGCCTGGTCCTCGCCGGCGACCTCGTGGACGGCCGGGTTCACGAGGAACTCGTCGACGAGCTTCGCGACGCCCTTGTCGAGGGTGGCGCTGAAGAGGAGCTTCTGGGCGCGCGAGCCGTCGCGCTTGACCGGAGCGGTCTCGCGGATGATGCGCTGCACGGGCTCGAGGAACCCGAGGTCGCACATGTGGTCGGCCTCGTCGAGCACCGTGATGACGACCTCGCTGAGGTCGAGTCGACCCTGGTCGATGAGGTCCTCGATGCGGCCGGGGGTGCCGATGATGATGTCGACGCCGCGGTTGATCGCACCGACCTGGCGAGCCTGGGGCACGCCGCCGTAGACCTGCGTGGTGAAGAGGCCGACCGAGCGGGCGATGGGCTGCACGGTGCGGTCGATCTGCATGGCGAGCTCACGCGTCGGGGCGAGGATCAGCGCGCGGGGCTTGCGACCCGGCTTGCGGCCCTTGGCGCCGTTGTTCTCCATGAGCTTCTCGACGAGCGGGGCGCCGAACGCGATGGTCTTGCCCGAGCCCGTGCGGCCGCGGCCGAGCACGTCGCGGCCCTTCAGCACGTCGGGGATCGTCGCCGCCTGGATCGCGAAGGGCGCCTCGGCACCCATCGAGGCGAGCTGACGCTCGATGTTGTCGCCGAGACCCAGGTCGCCGAAGCTGACGCCCTCGACGTCGGCCGCCGTGACGACCTCGGCCTTGAGCTTCTCGAGCTTGACGTCGTCTTCGGGCGAGTAGCCGGCGCCGGCGCGCTTCGGGTAGAAGTCGCTCGGACGCTCGGTGCGCGAGTCGCGATCGGCGCGGTCGAACGAGCGCGGGGCGCGATCGGTGCGGGCCGGGCGGTCGGCGCGGTCGTTGCGGTCGTACGAGCGCGGGGCGCGATCGGTGCGGTCGTCGCGGCCGTACGAGCGCGGGGCGCGATCGTCGCGGTCGAACGAGCGCGGTGCGCGATCGCGGTCGTCACGAGCCGGACGGTCGCTCCGCGTCGGGCGGTCGTACGAACGGGGGGCGCGGTCGTCGCCACGGGCCGGACGGTCGTCGCGGCCGTACGACCGAGGCGCGCGGTCGTCGCGTGCCGGACGGTCGGTGCGCGTCGGGCGGTCGTACGAACGGGGGGCGCGGTCGTCGCCGCGGGGCGGACGGTCGTCGCGGTCGTACGAACGAGGCGCGCGATCGCGGTCGTCGCGGGCCGGGCGGTCGGTGCGGTCGTAGCCGCGCGACGGACGGCCGTCGCGGCCGGCGCGAGCAGCTTCCTTGCCGCCGTCGCGACCCCAGCCGCGGGCGGCGTCGCGTCCGCCGTCACGGCCGCGCTCGCCGTTGCGGGCGTCGTGGTCGCGGGGGGCGAAGCGGCTGTTGCCGGTCTTCTCGCGGGGCTCCCAGTTGGGGCGGCCGGCGCCGGCGCGCGGGGCGTCGCCGCGGCGTTCGGCGCGCGAGTCGGAGTTCCAGCGCTGCTTGCGCTCGGGGGCGCCGGCTTCTTCGGCGCGGTGGCCGCGGTGCTTGGGGCTCTTGGAGCCGTTGCCGCGGGCTCCGCCGGTGCTGCTGGCGCGCGAGGGCGTCTTGTCGTAAGGAGGCATGAGTTTCTTTCCGGGCTTGCGGATGACGCGAAGAAATACCCGGGCAGCCGTTGACCAGGACCGTTCACAATCGTGAATTCATCCCGCCGAGATCCGACGGGAATCCGGCCCACAAGACTTACAAACCCTCATGCGCACCCCCGTCGTGACGAGCGGGCGGTGCAGTCGCGCCACAGGCGCGGTGTCTTGAGCCGACCAGACGACGATACCCGACCCGCGCCTCCGGCAAAAGCCCCCATACACCGCCTCACTCCCGCCCGGCCCGGCCCCGCCCGGCCCGCCAGGCGAAATGCGCCGAGAGGGACGAAACGCGCTGCGGCCGCGAAGCGCTTCGTCCCTTCTCGGCCAGAACCTGCCCCGGCGCCCCGGCCGCGCGCCGCCTACGCGGCGGCGCGCCGCTCCGCACGGCGCTCGCGCGCACCCTCGACCAGGTAGTACAGCACCGGCAGCACGACCAGCGTCAGCACCGTCGACGACACGAGCCCGCCGATGACGACGATCGCGAGCGGCTGCGAGATGAACCCGCCGTGGCCGGTGATGCCGAGCGCCATCGGCAGCAGCGCGAAGATCGTCGCGGTCGCCGTCATGAGGATCGGCCGCAACCGCCGCGACGCGCCCTCGAGCAGGGCCTCGCGCACGCGGAGACCGCGGGTGCGGTACTGGTTCACCAGGTCGATGAGCACGATCGCGTTCGTCACCACGATGCCCACGAGCATCAGCACGCCGATCAGCGAGGCGACGCCGAGCGGGACGCCCGAGGCGATCTGCAGCAGGATCGCACCGGTCGCCGCGAACGGGATCGACACCAGCAGGAGGAACGGCTGCAGCAGGCTGCGGAACGTCGCCACCATGACGATGTACACGATCAGGATCGCGATCAGCACGGCCAGGCCGAGCTGCGAGAACGCGTTCGCCTGGTCGGCCGTGACCCCGCCGATCTCGGTGTCGGCGCCGGCGGGCAGGTCGAGACCGGCGAGCGCGTCGGTCACCTCCGTGCTGGCGGTCGACAGGTCGTCGCCCGACGGGGTGACGGTGACGGTCGCCGTGCGGACGGCGTCGGCGGTCGTGACCGAGGTGGGCCCCGTGGTCTCGTCGATCGTCGCGATCGAGTCGAGGCGAACCGGCCCGGTGGGGCCGGGCACCTCGACGGCGCGGAGCTCGTCGAGGTTCGCCGGGGGCGTCGGAGCGACGGTGTAGACGTCGATCGAGCTGTCGTCGATCTCGATCGAGCCGACCTGCAGCGGCTGCACGGCCTGTGACACGATGGCGCCGACCGCGACCTCGCTGAGGCCGAGCGCCGCCGCGTCGTCGCGGTCGATCTGCACGCCGATGATCGGCTGGGCCGACGCGAGGTTCGAGTTCGCCTCGGCCGTGCCGGGCAGATCGCGCACGGTCGAGAGCACCGTGTCGGTCGCCGACTGCAGCGTCTCGGGGTCGGGCGCCGAGACGTCGATCGAGATGTCGTTGCTCGTGCCGAATCCGCTCGAGGCCGTGACCTCGATGTCGCCCACGTCGCCCAGCCCGTCGAGCCGGTCGCGCACGTCGGCCTGGAGGGCGTCCTGATCGGCGCTCTCGTCGGTGGTGATCGAGTAGGTGACGGTGCTGTCGCCCGTCCCGCCGAAGAAGCTGGCGATCGAGGTGCCGCTCGACCCGATGGTCAGCTGCACGGTCTCGATGCCGTCGACTCCGTCGAGGGCCTCCTCGACCTGGGTGGCCGCGTCGGACTGCGCGTCGAGGCTCGTCGCCGGGGCGAGCGTCTGGGTGACGCTGAACGTGTTCTGCCCGCTCGCGCCCAGGAAGTTCGTCTTCATGAAGGGCACGGCCGCGGCCGTCCCGCCGAGGATCAGCACGGCGACGACGATCGTGACGACGGGCCGACGCAGGGTGCCGCGCAGCACCGGCACGTAGACCCGGCGCAGACGGTCGAGGGGCGCCCCGGCGGAGGGGTCGGAGGCGCGGGTCGTCAGCACCTCGACCGCCTCGGCCCCGGAGGAGGAGCCCGCACCCGCGGCACCCGCGTGCTTGTGCGTCTTCGGCGCCCGCAGGAACCAGTACGCCAGCACGGGCACGATCGTCAGGGCGACGAACAGCGAGGCGACGAGGGCGATGGTGACCGTCAGGGCGAACGGTCGGAACAGCTCGCCGGTGATGTTGCCGACGAACGCGAGCGGCAGGAACACCACGACGGTGGTGACGGTCGAGGCGGTGATGGCGCCGGCGACCTCGCGGACGCCGACGGTGATGGCCTGCAGCCGGTCGGCGCCCGAGGTCAGGTGCCGCTTGATGTTCTCGATGACGACGATGCTGTCGTCGACGACGCGGCCGATCGCGATCGTGAGGGCGCCGAGGGTGAGGATGTTGAGCGTGTAGTCGGCCGCCTGCAGCCCGATGAACGTGATGAGCACGCTGGTGGGGATGCTGATGGCCGTGACGATCGTCGATCGGATCGACAGCAGGAACACCAGGATGACGATCACGGCGAAGACGAGGCCGAGCAGCCCCTCGGTCGCGAGGCTGTCGATCGACTGCTGGATGAACGGCGCCTGGTCGAAGACGACGGTCAGGTCGACGCCGTCGCCGAGGTCGGTGGCGAGGGCGGGGATCGCGTCGCGCACCGTCTCGGAGACGTCGACCGTGTTGGCGTCGAGCGTCTTCGTGACCGCGACCGTGAGGGCGGGCTCGCCGTTGACGCGGCTGATCGAGGTGACCGGCGCCGAGGTCAGCGCCACGTCGGCGACGTCGTCGACGGTGACGGCGGAGCTGCCGCCGAGCAGCGGCAGGGCGGCGACCTGATCGGCGCTCGTGATGCGCTGACCGGCCTGGATCGACAGCGTCTGTCCGTCTTGGGTGATGGTGCCGCCGGGGATCAGCTGCCCGTTGGCGTCGAGGGCGTCCTGGAACGCCTGCGTCGTCAGACCGGCGGCGGCGAGCGCATCGCGGTCGGGGGTGATGGTGACGCGCTGCCCGGCGTCGCCGTAGATGGATGCCTCGCGCACCCCGTCGAGCTTCTGCAGGTCGGGCACGGTCGTGTTCGTCAGCCGGTCGACGAGCTGCTGGGCGTCGGAGTCGTCGTACCCGGTGACGGCGATCTGGATGATCGGCAGGTCGTCGAGGCTGCCGGTGACGACCTGGGTGTCGACGGCGTCGGGCAGGGTCAGCCGGTTGATCGCCGACTGGATCTTCTGCTCGGCGTTATCGAGGTCCGTGCCGTAGGTGAACTCCGCCGAGACGGTGCTGGTCGAGGTGCTCGACGTCGCGGTGGTGCCCTCCAGCCCCGGGATGATCTGCACCGCCTGCTCGATCGGCGTCGAGACGTCGTCGTTGACGACCTCGGGCGTGGCCCCCGGGTACGAGCTGACGATGGCGATCTGCGGGAACTGGACGTTGGGCGCCAGCTCCTGCTTCAGCGACGTGAGAGCGACCCCGCCGAAGACGGCGACGACGATCGTGACGAGGGCGATCAGTGCGCGGTTGCGGAGACTGAAGACGGACAGCAGATGCACGGGACTCCGGTGGTCAAGAGGAGAGAGAGGGAGGCGCGGTGCACGACGTCCACCGCGCCTCCCATTGTCACCACTCTCTCTGGGAACTGGCGGCCCCCTCATACCCGCCTGTGGACGGGATCGACCGAAGCCGAGGAGGTGCGGGGCGGCTCCGACCAGGCGACCCTCAGACCACCTCGGCCAGCAGCGGCGAGGCCGGCGCCTGCACGCCGTCGATGCCGTCCCACGCCGAGCGCAGGGCCGCGAGCGCGCGGTCCGTCTCGGTCTCGCCGTACGAGAACGGCACGCGGAGGAACCGCTCGAACGCGCCGTCGACGCCGAACACGGGCCCGGCCGCGAGCAGCAGGCCCTCGCGGCGCGCGGCGAGGGTCAGCTGCGAGCTGACGGGCGCGCCGAGTCCGACCCAGGTGCTGAGCCCGCCCGCGGGCGACGGGACGTCCCACGAGGGGAACGCGCTGCGGAGGCCGGCGACGACGCGGTCGCGACCTCGTCTCAGGTGCGCGGCCCGCGCCTCCAGCACGGTGTCGAGGTCGGCGAGCAGCTCGGCGACGACGAGCTGCTCGAGCACGGGGGTGCCGAGGTCGCCGGCCGAGCGTGCGCGGACGAGGCGGTCGACGAGCGGCCGGTCGGCGCGGATCCAGCCGATGCGCAGCCCGCCCCAGAGCGACTTGCCGACCGACCCGATCGATACGGCCCGCCCGTACGCCGCCATCGGCAAGGGCCGCCCGGCACCAGCGCCGGCACCAGCACCAGCACCGGCACCGACCCCGTCGATCGCCAGTTCCGCCATCGTCTCGTCGACCACGACGATCGTCCCCTCGGCCGCCGCCGCCTCGAGCACGCGCGCCCGCTGCTCGGCGGGCATCGTGGCGCCGGTCGGGTTGTGGAAGTCGGGCATGAGGTACGCGACCGGCGGGCTCGTGCGGCGGAGCGTCTGCATCAGCGCCGGCTCGTCCCACCCGCCGTCGACGGTGACGCTGACGGGGACGAGTCGCGCCCCGGCGACCCGCAGCGCCTCGAACGCGTGGGGGTAGCCGGGCGCCTCGACGACGGCCCGGTCGCCGCGGCCGACCAGCACGCGGGCGAGCAGGGCGATGGCGTGCTGCGCCCCGAGCGTGACGACGATCTGGTCGGCGCTCGTCTCGAGCCCGCGCCTGCGGTACCGCTCGGCGATGGCCTCGCGCAGCACGGGCCTGCCGATCTGGTCGTAGCCCGAGTCGCCGAGGTACGCGCCGAGCCGGCCGGCCGCGCGCTGGGCCGCCTCGGCGATGCCCTCGGCGGCGGGCAGGGCGGCCTTGGTGAGGTCGAGCAGCCCCTCGGTCGAGGTCGGTCGCGGCAGGGCGATGCGGGTCGGCAGCCGGACGACGCTGCCGCTCCCCCGCACGCTGTCGATGTGACCGCCGTCGCGCAGGGCGGCGTAGGCGGCGGCGACCGTGGTGCGGCTGACGCCGAGGTGCGCGCTGAGGTCGCGTTCGGACGGCAGGCGCGTGCCGACCGGCAGGCGCCCGTCGAGCACGAGGAGCCGGATGCGGTCGGCGAGCGCCAGATACCCGGGAGCCGAGGAGGCGCGCCACGAGTCCAGCAGCACCCCCAGAGCGCGGGCGGAGACGGAGGCGGCACCGGGGTCGATGTGGGTCACGGTGCCACCCTAGGTCGATTGGACTCTTGCCACCAGGCCACATCGACGATTGGATCGCTGTCATGCCCCTGATCCACCGCCTCCTCCGTCTCGCCGTCGGCCTCTTCGCCTACGGCTTCGCCATCGCGCTGATGGTGCGTGCCGGCGTCGGGGTCGCGCCGTGGGACGTCCTGACGCAGGGGCTCTCGAAGCACACGGGGCTCAGCTTCGGGCTCGTGACGTTCCTGACGAGCCTCGTCGTGCTGGTGCTCTGGATCCCGCTCAGGCAGCGGCCGCGCTTCGGCACGGTCGCCAACACGCTGTCGATCGGCCCGGTGGCCGACTTCGGGCTGCACGTCCTGCCGCAGCAGAGCGTCTGGTGGGCGCAGGGGCTGACCTTCGCGGGCGGACTGCTGCTGCTGGCCGTCGCGAGCGGCCTCTACATCGGGGCCGACTTCGGCCCGGGGCCCCGCGACGGCCTCATGCTCGGTCTGCACCGGCGCCTCGGGTGGCGAGTCGGGGTGGCCCGCACGGCGATCGAGGTCACGGTCCTGGCCGCGGGCTGGCTGCTCGGCGGGCAGGTCGGCATCGGCACGGCCGCCGAGGCCCTCCTGATCGGCCCTCTGGTCGCGATCACCCTGCCGCTCTTCGCACGTCGGCGGGCGGCGGCGGCGACGACGGGATCGACGCCGGTGGCCGTCGCGACCTGACCCGCGCCTCCTCGGCTCGGGCCCGCCTCGCTGGCCGTTGCGCGCAGACAGAACGGGACGGTTCGGTGAACCGGCGCGTGACCGGGGAATATCCCGGCCGTCGCCGTGGTTGACAGGCCCTCGGCACGGAGTAGAGTCGCCGCTCGTGACCAACGACACCCGGTCGCCGAAGCGGTGGCTGATCGGCGAACCGCTGCCCTCCGAGAAGCTCGACGGGCAGCTCCTCCCCAAGCACCTCGCCCTGCCGATCTTCGCCAGCGACCCGCTCAGCTCGGTGGCGTACGCCCCGCAGGAGCTGCTGATGATCCTGCTGATCGGCGGTCTCGGGTTCCTGACCCTCGCGCCGTGGGTCGCGGTGGCGGTCGTCGTGCTGCTGCTCGTCGTGGTCGCGTCGTACCGGCAGCTGATCAAGGCCTACCCCTCGGGAGGCGGCGATTACGAGGTCGCGCACCGCAACCTCGGCGAGAAGGCCGGCCTGGTCGTCGCGTCGGCGCTGCTGGTCGACTACGTCATGACCGTGGCCGTCTCGGTCGCGTCGGGCGTCGACAACATCATCTCGGCGGTGCCCGAGCTGGCGCCGATCCGGGTCGAGCTCGCCATCTTCTTCGTCATCGCCCTCGCGGCGGTCAACCTGCGGGGCGTCCGCGAGTCGAGCAAGGCGTTCGCCGTGCCGACCTACCTGTTCGTGTCGAGCGTCTTCGTGATGATCGTCATCGCGCTGGTGCGGACCGCCCTCGGCGACCCGCCCGTGGCCGAGAGCGCCGAGTACACGGTGCAGGCCGATCAGCTGACGCAGGCGGCGTTCATCCTGCTGCTGCTGCGCGCGTTCTCGAGCGGCTGCTCGGCTCTGACCGGCGTCGAGGCGATCGCCAACGGCGTGCCCGCGTTCCGCCGCCCCAAGGTGCAGAACGCCCAGAAGACGCTCGTGCTGATGGGCGGCATCGCGATCGTGCTGTTCGCCGGTCTCGTCGCGGTGGCCCTGATCGCGAAGGTGCACTACGCGGAGGACGCCTGCGATCTGCAGGGCTTCGTCGACTGCGAGGGCACGCCGCAGCGCAGCCTCATCGCGCAGATCGCCGCGTCGGTGTTCGGCGGCGCGTTCTTCGGCATACCCTTCTACGTCATCCAGGCCTGCACGGCGGCGGTGCTGCTGCTCGCGGCGAACACGGCGTTCAACGGGTTCCCGCTGCTCGGGTCGATCCTCGCCCGCGACCAGTACGCGCCCAAGGCGCTGAACACCCGCGGCGACCGGCTGATCTACTCGAACGGCGTGATCGTGCTGGCGCTGGTCGCGTGCGCGATCCTGCTCGTGTACCAGGCGAGCGTGACCGGGCTGATCCAGCTGTACATCATCGGGGTGTTCGTGTCGTTCACGCTCGGGCAGACGGGCATGGTCGTGCACTGGACGCGCATGCTGCGCGAGGGCTGCGCCGACCGCGGCGCCGTGTACCGCGCCCGGGGCATCAACGCGTTCGGCGCGCTGCTGACCGCGTCGGTGCTGATCGTGGTGACGGTGACGAAGTTCACGCACGGCGCCTGGCTGGTGTTCGTCATCATGCCGATCCTGTTCACGCTGATGCTCGGCGTGAACCGCTACTACCGCGACGTGCTGGTCGAGATCGAGCCCGACGCGACGACGCAGTTCGGCTCGCACGGCGACCACGCCATCGTGCTGGTCGGCACGATGCAGAAGCCGGTGCTGAAGGCGCTCGACTACGCCATCGCGGCACGGCACGAGTCGCTCGAGGCGATCCACGTCAGCATCGACGACACCGCCACGGCGCTGCTGCAGCGGCAGTGGGCCGAGCAGAACATCGAGGTGCCGCTGCGCATCGTGCCCTCGCCCTATCGCGACATCAGCATGCCGTTGATCAAGTACATCAAGGCGCATCGCGACGAGCACGGCAGCGAGGTCGTCACCGTCTACACGCCCATCTACATCGTCGGCCACTGGTGGGAGGCGGCGCTGCACAACCACAAGAGCCGTCGCATCCGCCAGCGTCTGATGCTCGTGCACGGGGTGACGATCTCGCTCGTGCCGTGGCTGCTCGACTCGTCGGAGGTGCTCTACGGACGCCGGTCGCGCCCCGTCCCCGGGCAGGACCGCCGTGGCGAGCCCATCCGCCCCGCGGTGCAGCGTCGTCCGCTCGAGCCGGCCGGTCGCCGCTCGGAGTCCGCCGGCGGCGCGCTCGGCGCCGACGCCGGCCCGTCGGGCCGCTCGGGAGCGGCGATCGAAGGAGGCGCGGTGCAGCGCGGCCTGGACGCCCAGCCCGCGAAGCCCGGCCCGAAGCAGACCCCCCGCGCCCCGGGTTCGGCGAAGGGCAACCACGGGGGCGGCGCCGCCGCCCGCAAGGCCCGTTCGGCCGCCCGCAACTCGACCGGCGCGACCCCCCGCAAGAAGAAGTAGAGCGCCCGCGCTCCGGCGCTCAGCGCCAGACCGGCCGCGGCCGGAGCAGCCGGTGCAGCGACTCGTCGCCGGCCCCCGCGTCGCCGTCGAGCAGCAGCTGCAGGGCGGCGGCGGCGACCTCGTCGAGGGGCTGCTCGACGCTCGACAGGCCGAGGGCGGCGGCGACCGGGGTGTCGTCGTAGCCGATCACCGGCACCGATCCGCCGAGCACCGTCGTCGCGCCGAGGGCGAGCGTGTCGCTTGCGCACACCACCGCGTCGATCTCGACGCCCGAGGCCAGCAGCGCCCTGATGGCGTCGGCGCCGAGCGACACCGAGTCCTCGACGCTGAGCGAGAGCGCGTCGATGCGGTCGGCGGACAGCGCGCCCGCGGCGTCGAGGGTCTCGCGCCAGCCGCGCCTCCGGTCGTTGCCGGCGCCGGACTCGGGCGGCCAGCCCAGGAAGGCGACGCGTGACGCCCCGCGGCCGAGCAGCTCGCTGGTCGCCGCGGCGACGCCGTGCCGTCCGTCGACGTCGACCCAGCGGTGGCGGGGGTCGCCCCGGTCGTCGAGCCCCCAGGGTCGCCCGAAGGTGACGAACTCGGCGCCCGCGGCGATGAGCCACTCGGTGCGCGGGTCGTCGAAGAAGGTCGAGGTGAGGATGAACCCGTCGACGTCGGCGCCGTCGAGCAGGCGCTCGAACTGGGCGATCTCGTCGTCCGGCCCTGCCGCCGTGTAGAGCAGGATGCGGTAGCCGCGCGCGTCGGCCTGCTCGGTCACGGCGTGGAGGAACCGGTCGAGCACCGCACCCGAGATCCCGTTCTGCACGGGGTCGAGGCGGATGCCGATGGTCGAGCTCTTGCGGGTCCGCAGCCGACGGGCCGAGGCGTGGGGCCGGTAGCCCAGCTCGGCGATCGCGCGCTCGACCCGTTCGCGCGTGCCGGGCCGCACGACGGCGGGCGAGTTGAGCACGTTCGAGACCGTCTGCCGCGAGACCCCGGCCGACGAGGCCACGTCGCTGACGGTCGGCATCCGGGTCGTCGCCGACCGGGAGCCGAGGAGGCGCGGCGCAGCACCCGGGGCGTCACCCGCACCAGCCACGACGCCTCCCGTCCGGCCCGCCCGACGACCGGCCTGCGGTCACGTTACCTCAGGCCCCGCGCCTCCTCGGCGGTGTCCGGAGTGCGCAGGCGCGCGCCTCCGGTCTTGACACCCGGCGGAGTGCCTGCCTACTGTGACGACACTGATTTGATCGATCAAATTACTGATCGGCAGCACGGCGCGGCGCGAGCCGCACCCGCGGCACCAGCACCACCCGCAGCACCACCCGACCCCGCAACGACGCGACGAGAGGCCCATCATGCGACGACGCACGACCCGACTGGCAGCCACGGCGGCCCTGACCACCATCACCGTCCTCGGGCTCACGGCCTGCGGCGGCTCCGGCTTCAGCGACACCTCGACCGGCGGAGGCGAGGCCGGGGGCGAGCTCACTTCGAGCGACGACGGCCTCAGCGTGCTGATCGCGGCGAGCGGCGACGCCGAGGCGACCTCGGTCACCGACGCCGTCGCCGCGTGGTCGTCCGACTCGGGCACCGACGCCGAGGTCAGCGTGGCCTCCGATCTGCCGCAGCAACTGAGCCAGGGCTTCGCGTCCGGCGAGCCCGCCGACGTCTTCTACCTGTCGACCGAGGCGCTGGCCGGTTTCGCGAGCAACGGCAGCCTGCTGCCCTACGGCGACCGTCTGACGAACCGCGACGACTTCTACCCGGCGCTCGTCGACAACTTCACCGTCGACGACCAGTTCTACTGCGCCCCGAAGGACTTCTCGACCCTCGGCCTCATCATCAACACCGACATGTGGGCCGACGCCGGGCTGACCGACGCCGACGTGCCCACCGACTGGGACTCGCTCGCCGACGTGGCCGCGCAGCTGACCACCGACGACCACGTCGGTCTCGCCTTCAGCCCCGAGTACGCCCGCATCGGCGCGTTCATGGCGCAGGCCGGCGGCACGGTGACGAACGCCGACGGCACCGAGGCGACGCTCGACTCCCCCGAGAACATCGAGGCGCTGACCTACGTCCAGAGCCTGCTGACCAGCGGCGACGCGGCGCTCACGAGCGACCTCGGCGCCGGATGGGGCGGCGAGGCCTTCGGCACCGGTCAGGCCGCGATGACCATCGAGGGCAACTGGATCGGCGGAGCCCTGTCGACCGACTACCCCGACGTCGCATACCAGGTCGCCGAACTCCCGGCGGGCCCCGGCGGGCAGGGCACGCTGCAGTTCACCAACTGCTGGGGCATCGCCGCCGACAGCCCCAACCAGGAGGCGGCGGTCGCGCTGGTCGAGCAGCTCACGAGCACAGACCAGCAGCTGGCCTTCGCCGACGACTTCGGCGTGATGCCGTCGATCGAGTCGGCCGCCGAGCAGTGGAAGACCGACAACCCCGACCAGGCGGCGTTCCTCGACTCGGTCGAGTTCGCGCAGGGGGTTCCGAACCAGGACGGCTCGGCCGCCGTCATCACCGATCTCAACTCGCAGCTGTCGGGCCTGAAGACCGGCGACCCGGCGGCGATCCTCGAGTCCGCGCAGGCGAACTTCGACGCGATCCTCAAGTAGGCCCCTCGTGACCGTCATCGCCACCAGGCCCCCGCGTCGTCGCAGCGCCGCGACGCGGGGCGAGAGCCTCTCGGGCTGGTTGTTCGTCTCGCCGATCCTGATCATCCTGGGTCTGTTCCTGGCCGTCCCGGTCGGGATGGCCCTCTGGGTCAGCGTCTCGGACTGGACGGGTCGCGGGTCGCCCTTCGCGTCGGGCGTCGGCTTCGTCGGTCTCGACAACTACCGCGAGCTGCTCGGCGGCGGCGGTCTCGCCGAGCGCGACTTCGGGCTCAGCCTCCGCAACAACGCCTGGTACGTGCTGCTGGTCGTCCCGATCCAGACCGCGGTGTCGCTGCTGCTGGCCGTGCTGGTGAACCGTCAGGTGCTGCGCGGGCGCGGGTTCTTCCGCACCGCGTTCTACTTCCCGTCGGTGACGAGCTCGGTCGCGATCACGGTGCTGTGGCTGTTCCTCTTCTCGCAGAGCGGCGCGGTCAACAAGCTGCTGTCGTTCGTCGGCATCACCGGCCCGGCGTGGTTCAACGACGCCAGCGGCGTGCTGCACAACCTGCTCGCCCTGGTCGGGGTGCGCGAGGCGCCGGCCGTGCTGGCCGACAACACCGCTCTCGGCATCCCCCTCTGGGAGTGGCTCGCGGGCCCGTCCGTGGCGATGAGCGCGTTCATCCTGATGGCCGTCTTCACGACGAGCGGCACGTTCATGCTGCTGTTCCTGGCGGCGCTGCAGAACCTCGGCGGCGACGTGCAGGAGGCCGCGATGATGGACGGCGCGACCGGCTGGCAGCGCTTCTGGCGCATCACGCTGCCGCAGCTGCGCCCGACGCTGTTCACCGTGCTGACGCTCGGGCTGATCGGCACCTGGCAGGTCTTCGACCAGATCTACACGGGCACGCAGGGCGGCCCGCAGAAGACCACGCTGACCCCGGCCTATCTGTCGTACACCTCGGCCTTCGGCGACCAGGAGTGGGGTCGCGGCGCGGCCATCGCGTTCGTCCTCTTCGTGATCATCGTGGTGCTGACGATCCTGCAGCGCATCGTGCTCCGCGACCGCGCCGTGTCGAAGCGCCGCCTCGCGCTGTACGCCCCGGCGGCCGCGACCGCCGACTCGACCACCGGGACGACCGGGACGGAGGCCCGCCGATGACCACCACGGCACCCCTCTCGGGAGGCGCGGTGACCGCGTCCCCTCTCGCCGCGCCTCCTGCAGGGCCTCGCCCCGCGGGCCGACCCCGGCGCAGCACGGGTCGCGTGGCCGGCACGTCGATCCTCTACGCGGTGCTGATCGTCATCGCGGCGATCTACATCCTGCCGTTCCTCATCAACGTCGCGACGTCGTTCAAGACCGACCCCGAGGCGGCGGCCGACCCGTTGTCGCTGATCCCCGCGACGGCGACGACGGCCGCGTACCGGCAGCTGTTCCTCAACAGCGACTTCCCGACCTGGTTCGCGAACTCGACGATCGTGACGGTGTTCGTCACCGCCGGTCGCGTGTTCTTCAACTCGCTCGCCGGCTACGCGCTGGCGCGGCTCGAGTTCCGGGGGCGCGGGGTCATCTTCGTGCTGCTGATCGGCGTCATGGCGGTGCCGACGGTCGTGCTGCTGATCCCGAAGTTCCTGGTGATCAACCAGCTCGGCATGTACGACTCGTACTCGGGCATGATCGTGCCGCTGCTGACCGACGCCGCGGGCGTGTTCATCATGAAGAACTTCTTCGAGTCGATCCCCCGCAGCGTCGAGGAGCAGGCGCGCATCGACGGCGCGGGAACGTTCCGCGTGTTCTGGTCGATCGTGCTGCCGATGGCGCGACCGGCGCTCGTGACGATCATCATCCTGTCGTTCCAGGGGTCGTGGAACGAGCTCTCGCACTTCATCGTGTCGACGCAGTCGCCCGAGCTGACGACCCTGACGAAGGGCGTGGCGAGTCTCGCATCGGGTCAGCTGAGCCAGGGCTCGCAGTATCCGATCAAGCTCGCGGCGGCGGCGATCATGACGGTTCCCGTCGCGATCGTGTTCTTCGTGTTCCAGCGCCGCATCATGAACGCCAGCGACGGCGCGGTCAAGGAGTGACCCGCCCGCCGCTCGCGGCGCCCAGCCCCCTCGCCCCCTCCCCGATCCCCCGGAGCACCGCATGACCGACACGACCGCCCGGCACCCGGCCGACACCGCCCCCGAGCGCCCGGCCGACGCCGCGCCCGCCGCCACCCCGCACCTCCAGCCCCTGCTCGGGCGCGAGATCGTCGTGCTGCGAGCGCCGGCGCAGGCCTGGTCGGCCGACGACGGCTCGATGACAGCCGGGGTGCACGGCTTCTACCTCGGCGATGTGCGGCTCGTCGCCGAGTCGTCGACGACCGTCGACGGGCTGCGCGCCGAGCACATCGCGACGGTCCCGGTCGACGCCTCGACCGTGCGGTTCGAGTCGCTGCTGCGCGCCGTCGACGACCGCGGCGCCGACCCCGGGGTGCGGATGACCGTCGTCCGCACCGTGTCGTCGGGCGGCGCCGCCGAACAAGTCACCGTGACCTCGCGGCTCGACCGCCCCCTCTCGCTCGTGCTCGAGATCGCGCTGCGGCCCGACGCCTCGGCGCTCGAGCTGGTCAAGTCGGGGCGCGAGGGCGACCGGCCCGAGGGCGTGACGGTCGCCGACGACGCGACCGGCGCCTCCTGGGTGGCCGGCGGCGTCTCGGTCGATCTCGTGTCGACGGGCCGAGGAGGCGCGGTGCGGCGGAGCGACGAGAACGTCGTCCTCCGGTGGCCGCTCGAGATCGCGCCGCGGTCGGCGGTCGAGGTCGGCTTCGACCTGCGAGCCGTCGATCCGGCGGCCGTGGTGGCGGGGGTGCCCGGCGAGGCGGTGTGGGCGCCGTTCGACCCGGCGCCCCGCGACGATCGTCTGGCGCGCTGGCTCGACCGGGCTCGGTCCGATCTCTCGGCGCTGCGGTTGACGACGCCCGACTCGCCCGACGACGTCTTCTACGCCGCCGGGGCGCCCTGGTTCTTCACGCTCTTCGGGCGCGACTCGCTGTGGGCGGCGCGGTTCACGCTGCCCGTCGACCTCGGCATCGCGGCGGGCACGCTGCGGGTGCTCGCGCGACTGCAGGGCACGGAGTCGGTGCCCGACACGGCCGAGCAGCCCGGAAAGATCATGCACGAGCTGCGGCAGCAGACCCTCACCATCCCCGACGAGGGCGTCAGCCTGCCGCCCCTCTACTACGGGACGGTCGACGCGACGCCGCTGTGGGTCTGCCTGCTGCACGACGCGTGGCGCCGGGGTCTCGACGAGGCGGAGGTCGAGGCCCTGCTGCCGAATCTCGAGGCGGCGCTGGCCTGGATGCGCGACTTCGGCGACAGCGACGGCGACGGGCTGCTCGAGTACGTCGACGAGACCGGTCACGGCCTGGCCAACCAGGGCTGGAAGGACTCGGGCGACAGCGTGCAGTGGCGCGACGGCTCGTTGGCCGAGGGGCCGATCGCGCTCTGCGAGGTGCAGGCCTACGCGTACGAGGCGGCGGTGCACGGCGCGGATCTGCTCGACCGCTTCGGCCGGGGCGGGGGTGACGGGTGGCGCCGGTGGGCGGCTGCTCTGCGCGAGCGGTTCCGCACCTCCTTCTGGGTGTCCGACGTCGACGGGGACTTCCCGGCGATCGCGCTCGACGCGGCCAAGCGGCCGGTCGACACGGTCACGAGCAACCTCGGTCATCTGCTCGGCACCGGTCTGCTCGATGAAGCCGAGGAGGCGCGGGTCGCCGCCCGGCTCGTCTCACCCGAGCTGGCGAGCGGCTTCGGCCTCCGCACCCTGTCGAGCGACAGCGACGGCTTCTGGCCCCTGAGCTATCACGGGGGCAGCGTCTGGACCCACGACACCGCCATCGCGGTCTCGGGTCTGGCCCGCGCGGGGTTCGCCGCGGAGGCGCAGCAGCTGGCCGACGGACTGCTCGCCGCGGCGCCGGCGTTCGACTACCGGATGCCCGAGCTGCACTCGGGCGACTCGGCCCGCGACGTGCCCGCGCCGGTGCCGTACCCGGCGTCGTGCCGGCCGCAGGCGTGGTCGGCGGCGGCCGCGGTGGCGGTGTGGGCGGCGACGCACGGGGTCGTGGCGCCGGGCTCGTGAGGCTCGCGGGCCCCTCTCGCAACCTGAACGGGGGTCGGAGTCGCCCCGGGTCGTGCACCTGGTGCAGTTAGGCTCATCGGACGCCAACACCGGGCGGCCCACCGAACGCCGCCCACGGGAGCCCCTCACATGACCGACATCTTCGACTTCGGCCCGGACGAGCAGAACAAGCGCGACGACGACCAGCCCACCCGGCGCGGCCGCAAGAAGCGCCTGTCGCGCCCGGTGAAGACGCTCATGGTCGTGGCGTCGGTGCTGGTCGGGATCCTCGTGATCGTCGGCGTCGCCGGTGGCCTCTATGCGATGAACCTCGCGCGCACGTTCGACGACCGCACCACGACGCTGCCCGAGGCGTTCCCCGAGGAATCGACGCGCCCCACGGCGTCGGCGACCGGCGCGATGAACATCCTGCTGATGGGCTCCGACTCGCGGGGCGACGAGACCGACCTCGACGACGCCTCGTCGAGCGACCAGCGGACCGACACGATGATGCTCATGCACATCGATGCGGACCGCAAGAACGTCTACGTCATGTCGATCATGCGCGACCTGTGGGTGCCGATCCCCGGCCGGGGTGACAACAAGATCAACGCGGCGTTCGCCTACGGCGGGTCGCCGCTGACCGTCCAGACGATCGAGCAGCTGACCGGCGCGCGCATCGATCACGTGGCGATCATCGACTTCGAGGGCTTCGCCGGCATGACCACGGCGATCGGTGGCGTCGACGTCGTGAGCGACAAGGCCTTCACCGCCCGCGGCACGCAGATCCAGGTCGGCACCAACCACCTCGAGGGCCAGGACGCCCTGAACTTCGTGCGCGAGCGGTACTCGTTCACCGACGGCGACTACACCCGGGTCGAGAACCAGCAGCGGTTCCTCCAGGCCGTCGCCGACAAGCTGATCTCGCGCGACACCCTGACGGACCCGGGCGCGATCACGAACTTCGTCGGCTCGGTCTCGGACTACCTGACCGTCGACGACACGCTCGACTCGGGTGCCATCGCCTCGCTCGGAGTGAGCCTGCGCGACGTCAAGAACGAGAACATCAAGTTCTTCACGATCCCGACGGCGGGCACCGGGATGATCGGCGGGCAGTCGGTCGTCCTGCAGGCCGAGGGGCAGATGCCGGGGCTGCGCGACGCACTCGCGAAGGACACCCTCGGCGACTACCTGCCGACGCTGCAGGGGTGAGCGGCAGCTCGATGTCCAGCCGAGCCAGTCCCCTCCGAGGCGACCGAAACTGATACCCGTGAGTATCGATGCGTCTAAGCGACGGTTGATCATTACTATGATCTATCTGGGGTGTCTGACCCGGCCGTCGTGAGCCCGTGACGAGCGACAGGACCTCAGCCCAGCGACCCGAACCATGGGTACTCATCCAAAGACTGCCCGAGGGGGACAGGACTGTTGACGACTGGTGCCTCAGAATCGACCTTGCGCCATGGCCTCGTCGGTGATGCGCCGGCACCCTGGGCCCGGAACTACGCCAGACGACTGACGCTGACCGACACCCTCGTCGTCTTCATCGCGGTAGCCGTCGGCGAGCTCACCTGGTACGCCATCAACATGGGGTCGTTGGCCGATCGCCTCTCGTGGGGCGAGATCGCCACCCGGCACACCGTCGTGAGCATCCTCCTGCTCGGCGCGTGGCTGCTTGTGCTGACTGCCTACGGCACCCGTGACTCCCGCATCATCGGGCAAGGGCCACTCGAGTACAAACGAGTGCTCGAGTCGTCGCTGATGCTCTTCGGGGTCTTCGCCATCGTGGCGATCGTCCTCCGGCTCGATCTCGGGCGCAGCTTCGTGCTGACCTCGTTCCCCGTCGCGGCGATCGGACTCGTGCTGTCTCGGTGGGGCTGGCGCCAATGGCTGGTCGCGCACCGCCGAGTCGGCCAGTACTCGGCGCGGGCGCTCCTCGTCGGGTCACGGCACTCCGTCGAGCACCTGGCGAATCACCTGTCGGGCCAGCCCTCGGCCGGCTACCGCCCGGTCCTGGCCTGCCTGCCTCACGGGACGTCGGGCAGCACGATCGGCACGGCGTCCGTGCCCGTCGCCGGCGGACTGAACGACGTCACCGCCGTCCTCGCCCGCCATCACGTCGACTGCGTCATCGTCACGAGCAGTGACGAGCTGTCACCTCTCGCCGTCCGTCAGCTCGGCTGGTCGCTCGAGGAGTCGGGCACCCAGCTCATCGTGGCCCCGGCCCTGACCGACATCGCGGGCCCGCGGATGCACACGCGGCCCGTCGCCGGCCTCCCCCTGATCCACGTCGAGTCGCCGGTCTTCGCCGGACGCAAGGCCTGGACGAAGACGGTCATCGACCGGGCCGCAGCGGGGCTGGGCATCCTGCTGCTCTCTCCCGTGCTGCTGGCGATCACCATCGCCGTGGCCGCGACCTCGAGCGGGCCGATCATCTTCCGGCAGCAGCGGGTGGGCCTCGGCGGCGAGACGTTCACCATGTTCAAGTTCCGCTCCATGCGGGTCGACGCGGAGGCGCAGCTGGCGCACCTGCAGGCCGAGCAGCGCGATGCCGGCAACCAGGTGCTCTTCAAGATGAAGAACGATCCGCGGGTCACGCGCGTCGGGGCGTTCCTCCGTCGCTACAGCCTCGACGAGCTGCCGCAGCTGTTCAACGTGCTGAACGGCACGATGTCGCTCGTCGGGCCCCGCCCTCCTCTCGATGCCGAGACGAAGGCCTACGAGAAGCACAACTTCCGCCGATTCCTGGTCCGCCCCGGCATCACCGGGCTGTGGCAGGTCAGCGGCCGGAGCGACCTGTCATGGGAGGACTCGGTCCGCCTCGATCTCTACTACGTCGAGAACTGGTCCGTCCTCAACGATCTGATCCTGCTCGGACGCACGGCACGCGCCGTCTTCCGTGGAAGTGGTGCCTACTAAATGACCTCCCGAAAATCCGCTCGTCCGTCCGTCGCCATCATCGGAACCCGCGGCTACCCGAGCTACTACGGGGGGTTCGAGACCGCCGTGCGCAAGCTCGCCCCCTACCTCGTCGAGGAAGGGTGGGACGTCACGGTCTACGGACGTCCGGGGTCGACCCGCGAGGACGATCCCGACATCGATGCACGTGTCACCACGCGCGTGACACGCGGTCTCGAGACGAAGAGCCTCAGCACGCTGACCTATGGCTTGTCGTCCATTCTCGACGCCGCCCGCCGCAAACCCGATGTCGCGCTCATCATGAATGTCGCCAACGGGTTCTGGCTCCCACTGCTCAGGCTGCGGGGTATCCCCACGCTGGTCAACGTCGACGGCATCGAGTGGGAACGAGCCAAGTGGGGCCGTCTCGCCAAGGCGGTGTTCAAGGGGGGAGCCAAGACGACAGCCTGGTGGGCCACCCGTCTCGTCTTCGACGCTCACGAGATCGGCCGTCGCTGGAAGAAGGACTTCGGACGTGACGGCGTCTTCATCCCCTATGGCGGGGACGAGCTGGCCGATCTGCCCGTCGAGCCAGGTTTGACGCACCGTGGCTACGCCCTGGTGGTTGCCCGGTTCGTTCCCGAGAACACGATCAACGAGTTCGTCGAAGCCGCGGCTCGCATCAGCGAGCGGTACGACGTCGTCATCGTGGGCTCCAGCGGCTACGGCGGCGAGATCGACGAGCGCGTCGAGCGGCTCGCTGCCTCCAACGACCGTGTGCGCTGGTTGGGTCATGTCAGTGACGACAACCGCCTCTTCTCGCTCTGGCAGCACGCAGGAGCGTACTTCCACGGCCACAGTGTCGGAGGCACGAATCCGGCGCTCGTGCAGGCCATGATGCTCGGGGCTCCCCTCGTGGCTCGGGACACCGTGTACAACCGAGAGGTAGTCGGCGAGGACGCACGCCTGGTCGCCCCCGACGCAGATGCGATCGCCGAGAGCGTGACGCAACTCCTTTCAAGCCCGCGAGAGCAGGACGACCGGTCGGCTGCCGCTTCCGCGCGGGCACGAGCCGACTATTCCTGGGCTGGGGTGCTCAGGAACTACGCGAGCGCCCTGCGCGACCTCGCTCGCCTTCCGTCCGGTCCCTCACAGGACTGACGAGGAGTCTGCAGCTCGCATTCGGTCACCCCCAGTGTGGGCCAGCCCCTCGCCACGCCGACTTCTAGTGTTTAGATTTAAACCACACATGCCGGGATCACCTGATTCGTTCTGAATCTGTCGGCTTGTGGTCGAGGAAATCGAGGGGCATGTTGTCGAAGAAGTGGATCAGATCAGGCGCCGTCTTTCTCGCAGCAGGGCTGCTGGCAGCCCTGGTGGCCCCGATGGGTGTCACCGCCGCCTCCGCGTCGACCACGTTGACTCAGGGGTCCTACGAGGAGGCTTCGCCCGGGGTGACCTTCGCCGGGTCATGGAAGCCGATGACGAACGCTGCGGATTCGGGCGGCCGCAGCACCTATGCCAACGGGACCGCCTCGTTCTCGTTCACCTTCGTGGGCACCGGCGTCAGCTGGATCGCGAGGACCTCTCCTTCGTCAGGGATCTCGACAGTCGCGATCGACGGCCAGCTCGCAGGGACCGTGGATCGCTACTCTGCCACCACCAAGTTCCAACAGACCGTCTTCTCGAGCAGCACGCTCGGAGCCGGCACGCACACCATGACGGTGCAATTCGACGGCTCGAAGAACGCCGCCGCGACCGGTGCGAGCGCACATCTCGATTCTCTGCGGGTCGAGGAGACGAGTTCAGCGGTCGGCCTGGGCACCATCGAGCAAGATGATCCCGCCGTCTCGTACACGGGCACCTGGTCGACGTCCACCAACGCTCTGGATTCCGGCGGAGACAGTGTCAGCGCATCGACCGCAGCCACCGCGTCCTTGACCTTCAGGGGGACCGACATCACGTGGCTGGGGCGCCGGTCCTCAGCGGCAGGCATCGCGCAGGTCACGATCGACGGTGTCCGGCAGCCGGACGTCGATCGCTACTCCTCGACGAACGACTATCAGCAGGAGCTGTTCCGCAAGTCGGATCTCTCCGATCAGGTGCACACGATCACCATCACGTGGACGAAGACGATGAACTCGGCGTCGCGTGGGACGTCGACTCACCTGGACGCTTTCGTGGTCCGAGGCGAGGAGACCCCGGTGGTCCCGGGCATCTACGAGGAGAAGTCCTCGGCCGTATCGTTCACCGGGCCCTGGT
Source organism: Frigoribacterium sp. Leaf263 (assembly GCF_001422285.1). Classification (GTDB taxonomy): domain Bacteria; phylum Actinomycetota; class Actinomycetes; order Actinomycetales; family Microbacteriaceae; genus Frigoribacterium. The sequence continues at coordinate 630,742 of NZ_LMMO01000001.1, read as the reverse complement.
CGACGAGTCCGAGCAGCGGTGATTCAGGGGGGCAGAGCGCCTATTCGAGTTCGAAGTCCTCGGTCAGCTTGACATTCGATGCGACATCGATCGCCTGGATCGGCCGAAGCTCCGCCAGTTCGGGCATCGCTGCCGTCTTCATCGATGGAACGCAGGTCGCTACGGTCGATCGGTACGCGCCGACGATCTCCTATCGGAAGACTCTCTACTCGACCGAGGGGCTGAGCGCTGGGCCGCACACCATCAGAGTCGAATGGTCCGGCAAGCAGAACGCGTCGGCGTCGTCGTCAGCCATGCACTTCGACGCCTTCAGCGTCTCAGACGCCGCGAATGCGTTCGTAGCCCCGCCAGGTGTCGTGGGCGACAACTCGACGGCGATCGTCTACGAGGGCCCGTGGACGACCTCGAACAACTCGGGCGAGCAGGGGGGTCAGAGCCGTTATGCGATGACCGATGCGAAGGCGACTCTCACCTTCTCCGGGACGGGTATCGCGTGGATCGGCCGCAAGAGCCCGGGTTCCGGCATCGCCAAGGTCACCCTCGACGGTGTCGAGCAGACGCCCGTCGATCGTTACTCGGCCGGTACGAGCTATCAGCAGACCCTCTTCCTCAAGCAGGGACTGCCGGCAGGGACCCACAAGATCCAGATCCAGTGGACGGGCAAGAAGAACGCGGCTGCGACTTCCGCTTCCATTCACCTCGATGCCTTCGTCGTCTCGGACCTCTCAGCCACGAAACCCGGCTCTGTCACCCTCGTCCCCGGCGTCGGCACGGCTCCGGCCCTCGGCTCGAAGATCACCTGGGTCAAGCCCGCCACGAAGAGCTCCGACGCCCTGACCTACCGGCTCAACAGGACGGACGCCGCGGGGGTGTCGACCCAGATCGACCTCCCTACCTCCACCACCTACGTGGACAGCGCGCTGGCCGAGACGACAGCATTCGCGTACCGGTTGGCGGCCCGTGATCGATGGGGCTTCACGTCGCAGGCGAGCACGGCCGTGTCCCGCACGACGGGTTCGCTCGGAGTCAACAAGACCCTTGGCACGTCTCGCTGCGCCAGCCCGACGAAGACGGTCACGAACGGTGACCAACTCCAGACAGCCATCAATGCCGCGAAGCCCGGCGACACGATCAAGCTGGCACCGGGAACCTATCGAGGCAAGGTGCGCGCCGCCGGCCTCTACACAGGTTTCACCTTCTCGGGTATCCACGGCACGCAGTCGGCTCCGATCAGCATCTGCGGCGCATCGGACGCGAAGATCGATCTCGGAGACTCGGGCGCCGACTACGCCAGCTTGAACAGCGGTTTCCTCCTCCGGGACTCGAGCTGGATCCGTCTCGAGCGCCTCAACATCGAGCAGGTGCACGCTGGTGTGGAGATGCTGGGCAGCACTCGCGTCGTCATGGACTACCTCAAGGTGAGCGACACCGCCCAAGCCGGCATCTACCTGAGCAAGAACTCGTCCGACAACGTGATCGCGCACACGACGATCACCGCCACCGGGAAGAAGGACCCCCGCTTCGGAGAGGGCATCTACATCGGGAGTTCACTCGGCAACGACACCTGCGAACCCGCTTGCGCTGCCGACCGGAGCGATCGCAACGTGATCGCCTACAACACGATCAGCGGCACGACGGGCGAGGCGATCGAGGCGAAAGAGCAGACGGTCGACGGGACCATCTACAAGAACACTGTGGGAGCGACGCAGGGCACGAACGACATCACGGGCTCGAGCCTTCAGATCAAGGGCAGCCGCTACGTGCTGTACCAGAACTCGATCGCGTCATCGCTGGAGCAGGGAGTCCGTGTCCTGGCCGGGAAATACTCCGACGGTGCGACCTGGGGCGAGAACAACATCGTGACACGCAACAGCATCTCGTTCACGCGGACGACGGCTTCGTCTCTGGCTGTCTACGGATTCGGGTCGAACGGGACGGTCATCAAGTGCTCGAACAATGTCACCCCGACGTCCGTGAAACTCTCACCGGCAGCCTGCCTCAAGTAGGGATCACCTCGCATCGCTTTCCCCGCCCGCCTGCTTCGTCCACAGGTCGGCGGGGAACGCAGCCATGAGGGGCTGCGCATCCCAGGCCTGAAGCGGTGCATAGCTATCGACATCGACTTTCTCGACGTGCGCTAGAGCCGAGTCGAACGAGTCGAACGTCTCGGCATCGAAACGCCCCGTGCCCTCGAAGTAGTCGGCGTATTTGAACGGTGATTCGACCGAAGATCGTACGAGGGCGCACGGAACTCCCATGGCCTCTGCCAGAACGATCGCATGGAGCGAGGAGCCCACGACGCGATCGCTGCTCGCGATGGCCGAGACCACCTCTCGCACCGACCTGCGAGGACTGACGAAGTCAGGATGCGACTTGTACTTACTGGCCTCGTTCATGTTCGGAATGACGCTCAGCGAGCGTCGCTTCTGGACACCAGCCTCCCCGAGGGAAGGAATGAGACGAGGCAGGAGCAGTGCTGGATCGCCGTAGACGGCGGGCACATCGATTCCGAGGGCGTTCTCCAGCCATGCGCGGGTCCGTGGGCCACGGACCGCACGGACGTCCAACCTGCCGAAGAGGTGTTCATCAGGGCGGACCTTTCCGTTGACCCCCGTGCCCCATACCGTGTCGCCGTCTTGAGCGAAGTGCATCACCGAGCCGACGGTCATCAGTTTGTGTCCGGGCGATCGGGCGGGGTTCGCAGCCGAATCGAGCCGACCCAGCCGTGTGATCATCTCTCGGACGACGACGGGCCCGAGGAGATCTCCGAAGTTGTTGTGTCGGGGCCTCAGGTAAGGGAGACGCTTCCTCCGCGGGTTCCATTGGAACGATTCGACCCCAGCGACCTTGACCACGTGTCCTCCAAAGACTGCTCAGCTTTCGCTTGACCATTGAGGCTATCGCTAACGCATTTCGCCTTGTCGCGCCCGCGCCAAGTGATATGTCATCAGAGGTATTCCATCGTCACATAGGGTCACGGCCCGGGCAAGTATAATTATGACGACCAGCAACTAAACGTGGGCCGACATGGTGGCCGCACCACAGATGCACTGTCGATCGGACACCCGGGGGAATCCAACATGAAAGTCCTGTTCGACGCCTTCTGGTTCGTCGCCGGCCCTCCTTCGCAACGACACGTCCTGCGGGACATGATCTCCGCCTGGTCGATCACGTTCCCGCACGACGAGATAGCGCTCCTCGTTCGCTCGAAGCATGAGGCCGCTGCTCGGGCTGAATTGTCAGACGAGGTCCGCGTCTTCGCGACGAAGGCGTACCCTCAGGCCCTCCTCGCATCCCGCAGCCTGGCCCGCGTGGGCACCACCTGGGGCGCTGACGTGGTCGTGGCGCACAATTATGCGCCGCGCTACCGGCGGGGCGTGAGCGCACTCTTTCTCCATGATGTTCTCTTCCTCGAGAATCCCGAGTGGTTCACGGCCGTCGAGCGGGGGTATTTCGGAATCATGCCTCGTCTGGCGCCGCGGGCCGATGTCGTGTTCACCTCGAGCTCGACCGAAGCCGACCGTATCCGACGGCTGACGCGCTCTCGCGAGGTCGTGCCGGTAGGCATAGGTCTCAGCGCGGAGCTGACCGAAGTGCCCCCGGTCCGACCCGAGACGGGTCCGTTGCGAGCCCTGACGGCACACGGTTACGTACTCGCCGTCGGAAGACTCAACATTCGGAAGAACCTGGCGCGGGTCATCGCAGCGTGCCTTGATGGGGATCTGGTCGATGTGGACAACCCACTCGTCATCGTCGGCAGCGGGGACGGAAAAGCCGACGACTTCACGTCGGACGTCTCCCGGGCCGTCGAGGCAGGCATCGTGGTGTTCGCCGGGTTCGTCCAAGACCGTGAGCTGCGCTGGCTCTACGAGAACAGTGCTTGCCTGGTCTTCGCCTCTCTCGGTGAGGGCTTCGGCATGCCCCCCGTCGAGGCTGCTCACTTCGGAACGCCGGTCGTCGTGAGCGATCTGCCTGTGTTCCGGGAGACGGTCGGCGACGTCGCCTTCTTCGTCGATCCCCATTCGGAGTCGAGCATCGCAGCTGGCATCATCGAGGCGATCTCCAGCCGGGAGGGCTCGGGCCGGAAGGACGCGGCGGGAGTGACTCGATATGACTGGACCTCATCCGTGACGCGCATGCGATCAGCCATCGAGAACCGCATACAAGCCCGAAACGAGTCGTCATGACCACTGCACCGGCACCACGACCACCCCTGCGGGTGACGATGGTCGATCACTCAGCCGACCCCGGGGGCGGTCAGCTCGGCTTGCTCCGCTATTTGGAAGACACGCGGGACCTCGACGTCAGCCTCATCCTCTTGACGGGCGGGCCGCTCGTGGATGCGTATCGAGCAACCGGCCACAAGGTGACCGTCCTCGACGAGGCCGGCGCCTTCAGCTTCGCCCGCGCCCCGCTGTTCAGCCGTCGATTCTCATCAGCCGTCCGCGAGCACTCCCCCGACGTGATCGTCGCGAACAGCCTCTACGCGACGATAACGATGGCCTTCGCCAGAGTCGCACCACGAATCACACGCGTCTACTACTCCCGGGTCTCCATGGAGACCTTGAAGGGCCTGAAACGCTTTCTCGCCATCCACTTCTTCTTCAGGCAGTTCGACGGCTTCCTGGCGAACAGCAAGTGGACCAAGTCCTGCATCCCGGCAGTTCTCGCTCGGAGACCGATACGGGTCGCCTACCCCATCTCCGGCGTGACGGAGCGGACCGCCTCCACCAGGTCGCGACCCAGCGGCCGAGGTGAAGAGCTCGTGATCGCCTCCTTGAGCCGACCGGATAGGTGGAAGGGCACCGACATCCTGATCGACGCCGTGAAGGCGATGACGCCACGGCCCGGGGTGCGCCCGGTGCGGTTGGACATCTACGGCGGGACGTTCTTCTCGGACCCGGCGTTCATCACGGAGATAGAAGACTCCGCACGCGAGTCGGCGGTCCCGATCCGCTTCCTCGGCCATGTCGACGATGTGGCCTCCGTTCTCGACGAAGTGGACATCGTCGTCCTCAGCACGAGGTTCCCAGAGCCCTTCGGCCAGGTCGTCGTTCAGGGGCTCGCCCATGGAGCGGTCGTCGTCGTCCCCGACCAGGGGGGCCCGATGGAGGTCGTCGAGGACGGTGTCAACGGCCTCGTCTTCCATTCGGGTGACCCTGACTCCCTCCGGACGGTGCTCGAGGCGGCGATCGGGGATGCGGACCGTATGACGGATCTGGTGAGTCGGGGCCGCCGAGTGGTTGAGGACTTCGGCGACGACCAGATGCGGCGGATGCTCGAGCAAGGTATCCGCGAGATCGTCGACTCGGCTCGAAGCGACCGCCGGAGCAAGGCAGGCCGAGACCGCTAGACGGTCCTGTTCCGCTCGGAATGCCGCCCGAAATCGTCATCTACCGCGACGCGGCGCAGGACCTGCTCTCTCCACAGCCGCCGCGACGAACCCCGCCGATCGAGGACGAGGCCGTACAGCCGTTCATGCAAGATCCCAATGACTCGTCGATCGCGCCTGGAAAGGTCCGGGCGCTCGTCATCGTCGATCGAGAGCACGGACTGACGAGCGCGCAGGACGTCCGAGGCCTTGACCGGTGCGTCGAAGAGGGTCACCCATTCATGCCCCACCTCGTCGGCGAGCGCGCGAGTCGAGGAACTGCTCGGGACCAGCACGGGCGTTCCATTCCCCAGTGCCAGTAGCACCGCTCCGGAGTTGTACATGCGCTTGTAGGGGAGGACGACGAGGTCACTTGCACGGATATCGTCGTCGAGTCGCTGATCACTGAGGTGCCCGAAATCGAGTTCCACGCCTTCAAGGCCTTCTGTCAAAGCGCGGAGAGAGTCGGCGTATGCGGGATCGAGGGCCAGACCTGCAATCCGGAGGTGGACACCGCGCTGATCCCGCGTCGCGCGGATGAGGTCCTCGACCCCCTTGTAGGGCCTCACCTGCCCGAAGAACAGGAGGCGCGAATCACCTCGGTCGCCGCCGCGACGCGCCTCTCCATAGGACGGATAGTCACCGTGGAGAATGACGACGCCCCGGCCCATGTCGTTGGTCTCCGCCTCGTTAAGGTAGATGTCGAGCACGGTGAGACGCGCGAGCAGAGCGACCTGGACCCTCTCGAGAAGCCCGGGCGGCTCATGGGCGGACTCGTTGTGCACAGTGGCCACCACGGGCACTCGAAAGAGCCAGAGCCTGAGCAGGAGCGCCAGGCCGGGCACAGCCTTGACGATGGCTTTGAGCGGAGTGGAACCTCGGAAGATGTACTCGGGCCACTGGACATGAAGTACGTCATACCGACCGAAGACGGCGCGACCGTAGGTGAAGCGGACGACACTCGTCTCCGGGCCGAACGACTCTTGCAGGAGGTCCACGTACGGGTTCGATGTCGCAGTGGAGCGCCTGACGGTTATGAGAACTTTCATGGGTCCTTTTCGCTCAGGCCCCGCCGTCGCGACGAAGACCGATATGAGCCTAGCCGCAGGGCAAAATGCGCAGAGTCGTCCGTTGCTATGCTTGCGCGGGGCTCCATGATCTGTAGCCCTTTCGATCGTCGGGTCCGTCAGCCTCGATATCACGCGACGGCAGATCTGATGCTTTCGGAGTGCGTCCTCGCATTCCCCGGGGGGACACGAGCAAGTAGATGAACATCCACTTCAGAGCACAGAGGCGATCGAGCGCCCCGACGACGCGACGTCACGACGGGTGGCTCCGTGGGTAGCATCATCGCACTCGTCGTCGGCCTGGCGGCGGTCCTCCTCGCAATGGTCCTACCGAGGCGCTACGGCCTGGCTATCGCCCTGGTGGTCTTCGTCGTCCTGCCCCGCTTCATCTACGCGGAGAACTCTTTCATCCAAGGCATACCGCCATTCGGGTGGGTCGTGGCGGTCTGGCTCCTGCGGACACTCCGCAACCGCGCAGAGGACCTGAAGACGCGCAAGCAACGTAATGCGATGGTCGCCTTCTTGATCGTGTCGTTGGGGTGGTACGTCGCCACGCTCACGTGGAGCATCAACCCCCTCACGAGTCTGGGTTGGATAGTCCCCTTCATCCTTGGGGTCGTCATGGTGGCGATCGGCGGCAGGGACGCCGACTCGCTCTCGACCCTGCGGACCGTGTGGCTCTGGACCGCAGGTTTGATGGCGCTCTACGGCATAGCGGAGTTCCTTCTCGAGTCCAATCCCGTCTATGACTACATCCGGCAGTTGCTGAGCAGCCCCCTCGTGCGTACGTGGTCCGTCTACCGCGTCAATGCGTCATTCGGGCACCCCCTCTACGCGGCGCTCTTCTACAGCATGTCTGCAGCTTTCGCCTTCGGCTGGGGGATCATGCAGGGGAAGAAGTGGGCCCTGGTCGTGGCAGCCGTTTCGGGACTGGCGACCGTCTTGACCGTCTCTCGCGGAGGCATCGCGGTCCTGGCAGTCGCACTCGTCGCGATCTCCTCGATCGCGATCTTCCGTCAGACTCAGCTCCGGCTGTTCGGTAAAGTCGCCATCTCCATGGGCCTCATCGTGGCGGGCGTCGCAGTCTTCCAGATACCGCAACTGCAGGAGCGCCTGTTCTCGGCTGAAGCGCTATCCTCCGTGGCGGCACGCCAGAGCCTCGACACGATCATCTGGGCAGCTGCCGAGAACAGCCGTTTCGTAGGGTCGGGCATCGGCACGTCGACCGCTGCGGCTTTTCAGTTCAACCCCGAGGCGTTCCTCATCGAGAACGCTTACTACCAACTCTTCATCAGCGCCGGCATAGCAGGCGTGGTCCTCTTCGCGTTGATCATCGTCGTCGCGACTCTTCGCGCCCTGCGTCAGGGCGACTTGGCCGGGCTGGGCCTGACTCTCACGTTCGGCATCATGGTCGCCTCATTCAACGGCGTCGAGTCGAACCCCGGAATCCTCTTCCTGTTGGGCCTCGCGCTCGCTCACGTCTACGGAGCGAGGAGCGTCGTCACTGAGGCACCTGAAACCCTGGGCGAGAACACTGTCTCGGATCCAGCACCTGTCGAGGAGCCCCGCCGGACACCCGACGATGTGTCCCGTGCCTTCGTGATACCCAACTACAAGACATCAGCCGTCAAGGACTCTTGACGCGAGACTGAGATGCGACCCCGACCTATGACTTCGAGAACACTTCTCTACACCGTTGCGTTGAACGGCTACGGAACGTCCTACAAGGCCGCCATACGGTCTCATGAGGCGTACGCGAAACGAATCGGCGCCGATTACGTCTGCGTGACGAAGCCGTTCGTCACCGACCCGGCGATCGCCGCCTGGTTGAAGGTCCCGCTCCTGGCCGCCGGTCTGGATTCCGGCAGGGACTGGGTGGGCTACATCGACGCCGACTGCGTCGTCCGGACCAAGGCACCGGACTTCCGGACCGATCTGCCCGACGGCTCGAGCGACCTCTATCTCGCGGAGGGCCGCTCCGGTCGCGTCAATTCAGGCGTCATCTTCGCCAGGAACAGTCAGTCGTCGCGCGGCTACATCGCAACTGTCCTGGATTCGATGACCCGCCCGATCTCCTCTGAAGACCGTGCCGGTCTCAAGTACGAGAACGGCAACTTCATCTTCGTCGATCGCACGGTCGCCAAGGCGGACCGCATGCCGTTGACGTGGAACAACACCTTCGAGCCGGAGCTCGACGACCACATCAGGCATTTCACCGGAGATCTGCGGAGCGGATACCGTCGATCCGCGTTCGACACCTATCTCGGCAAGGCGCAGAAGCTCCTCGCGAGAAAACCCGGACCTCAGCCCGAGCGTCGCAGCGACGAGTTCGCCGCTGCTCTAGCGGATGTGACGAGACGAGTCATCACTCTCTACCCCACGCTCGGCTGACGATGCCCACGGCACCGCAAGCCAATCCAGAGGACTTCGGGCGGAAGATCGGCACATCCATCTTCTGGTCCTTCCTGGACAAGTGGATCTCCCGGGTCTTCACCCTCGTCGTCTTCGTCATCCTCGGCCGGCTCCTGTCGCCGTCGGACTTCGGGGCGGTCGCGCTGGCGAGCTCTTACGTCGTCTTCGTCACGGTGTTCGTGGATGCTGGCTTCGGAAATGCGCTGATCCAACGGTCTGTGCTATCCAGACGTGACATCGGAACCGCCTTGACGATCAGCGCCAGTCTGGGCCTCGCCCTCGGCGTCGCCAGCTTCTTCTCGGCCGACGCGATCGCTTCACTCTTCGGTACGCCGGAAGTCGCTGGAGTGATCCGGGCACTCTCCATCTCACTTTTCATTCAGGGCCTTTCGTCCGTTCCCGCTGCACTGCTCGAGCGCGACATGAGATTCAAAGCGCTGGCCATCCGTCGCTCGACGGCGACTCTCGTCTCCGGGGGCGCCGCAGTCGCCGTGGCTCTCGCCGGCGGCGGCGTCTGGGCCCTTGTCGTCCAGACGCTCGGCTTCGCGATCGTCGGCGGCGTGCTCGTGTGGCTCTCCGCCTGGCGCTCGGTCAGCCTCGGCTTCAGCTGGCGCAGTCTCCGGGAACTCATGAACACCAGCCTGGGTGTTCTGGGGATTCAACTCGTCTCGTTCGCGAACTCGCAGACAGACCGAATCGTGGTCGCGCTCTTCCTCGGCGTGGAAGCACTCGGCCAGTATTTCTTCGCCATGAGGATCATCTCTCTCTGCATCGAGCTCTTCACGGCGGTGTTCTCCAATGTCGGCCTCTCCGCCTTCTCGAAGCTCCAGGACGATCGTCCAAGACTCCGATCGCTGCTGTACAGATTGACTTCGACGACCAGTCTCGCGACGGTGCCCGTCTTCGCCTTCCTGGGGGCCTTCGCGTGGGTCATCATTCCCATCGTCTTCGGCTCGCAGTGGGTACCCGCCGTGCCCGTCCTGCAGATCCTGGTCTTCCTCGGAGCACTGAACTCTCTGCTCATCTTCGACCGCTCCGTGCTCATCGCCGTCGGCCGAGCGTCGACGGCGTTCTGGCTCAGCGTCGCGCAGACGGCCTTCGGGACGGTCCTCCTCGTCCTCGCAGGCCCGTTCGGCGTCATGGCCGTCGCTATCGCGGTCGTCGTCCGCCAATACGCTTTCTGGCCGGTCCGTCTCTTCGTCCTCCGCCGCGTGATCGACTATCGGATCCTGCAATACGTGAAGGGTTGGTGCATCGCGATGGCGGCGCTCGGCCTGAGCTGGTTCGTTGCGACGTGGTTGATGACCGAGGTCGGAATCTGGGCCGGTGTCCTGAGCTTCGCGGTCATCTACGCAGGGACCTACCTGCTGTTCGCCCGACGACAGATGCTGGAGATCCTGACGCTCGTCCGAGGTGTCATCGCCAAGTAGCCGGGGAGATCACTCGGCGGCAGCAACGCGCGAGCGACGTCATGGTGCCTAAATCACTCCGCTCCCTGACCCGCCAGCGCCACGTGAGCGAGTCGAGAAGAGCCGGGTCAAAACCGGAGCTTCAGTCTCACCAGGTGACGCCACCGTCGAGTGAGACCGCCGCGCTCTCGCCGATGGCGAGCCACACGGTGCCTGCGGCAGCCGACAAGGTCAACTCCTGGTTCGGTGCGCTGGCTACGGGCCGGTCCCCGGAGCACCCCACGGCGACGGGCTCGTCGCCGTCCGTGCCGAGGCCGATGATGCTCACGCCTGTGCAGCCCGCGACGCCTTGAGCCGCAAGAACGTAGCTGGTGCCGGTGCTCGCCAGGGCAGCTGCCCCTGGAACGTCAGAGCCTGCGTCCCATGTCGCTCCGGAATCGATCGTGCGGAACACGGACCGATCCGCGCAGAGCAGTGCCGCGGCGTTGTCATCAGTCGGCGCGATGGACACAGGATCCACACAGGGCACGTCCATCTGCCCAGCGGGACTCTGAATGCTCGTCAGGTCCTGGGGATCGAGGTACCACGTCGACTCGACTCGGTCCGGGTAAGTCTGGAATCCGACACCCGAGGTGTACGTCGCAGTCAACCCGGGCTCACACGACTCACCCCCAAGTCCCACGAGGTACGCGTAAGTCGAGTCGACAGCCTGCACCCTGAAGACAGACGCCAGATCGGTCGTCACAGCCGCCGAGACCCACGTCGAGCCGGAGTCCGTGCTCTTCTGCAACACGGGCGGGCTCGTCGCCGGGCAGGCGCCTGCGCTCGCGCGATAAGCCGTTGTCGCATCGACGGCCGACAAGAACCACGTCGGTGCGGTGAGATCCTCGTCGGGTTCGGTCGGCTGAGGTGTCGGCTCGTCCTCCGGGCTCTCGGCTGACGACGCGCTCGGCACGAGAGGCGCAGCATCCGAATCCACGTCATGGTTCGCACCCGTCAGAGCCAGAGCCACGAGTCCGACATCGACGATGACGAAGGCGGCCAGGGCCGCGAGGAGGAGAGGACGGTTCCTGTGAGCACCTCGTCGGCGTCGCTTGTCAGCTGCCATCGAGGGCACCTCCGCCTGTCTTCGTGATCTTCGCGGCTGCTGTCAGCAAGTTCAACACGGTGTCTGCAGCGGGAACGAGCTGTCGTCCCGACTCATCGAAGACCGAGTCGGCGAGGCGATAGGGATCGATGACATCATCGTCGATCGGGTCCGCGGCCGGCTCGACCAACCCTCGTCTCGCTGCGACCGCCGAGACTGCGGAGCGGAGGCGGCCGGCGACGTCATCCAGGGGAAGAGCGGCTGCATCAGCGAGATCGACGTCAGTCATGCCTGCGGCCAGCCGGGCGAACTCCCTGAGGGTGAAAGACACGCGAGAGGCTCGCGGAAAGAGCGATACGACAGCTCGCCGGTGCTCACGCGCCATTCCGAAGACGAGATCCGCCCCCGCCACATGGCCTTCGAACAGGTATCGAGCTCGGTGGTCGGAAGGATCCGCTCCGAAACGCCTCACCAGGGCCTCGGCCTGCGCCGGCATACCCTGTCCGTCTTGCGCCATGGTGCCGGCACTCTCGACGAGGACATCGGACAATCCGGCCCGATCGAATCCCGCCCGGAGATACTGCTCCGCCATCGGCGAGCGACAGATGTTGCCCGTGCAGACGGTGAGCACTCGGAATCGGGATGAGGTGGGCGTTCGATCGAAGCTGAACGCCATGCTCACCGCGATCTCACCTGCGTCTTCGGCGTCGCGCTGGGCATCTCGTTCGGTCCGTCGATCTTGTCCTGGTCCATGCCGTAGTAAGCGCCGTAGTTGCCGTAGCCATAGGCATCAGGCCCCTTGGTCGGGAGCATCGTCATGACGACGCCGAGAACTCGACCGCCGATGTGATCGAGGGTCCGCATGGCCGACTGCAGCTCAGTTCGTGTAGTCCGGCCAGCTGCAGCTACGACGACGGCTCCACCCGTCAGCTTCGAGAGGATCGCAGCGTCCGTGACAGGCAGAAGGGGCGGGGCATCGATCAAGACGTAGTCGAACGACGCCGTCAGGGACTCTAGCAACGCGACCATCGCTTTGGAGCCGAGCAGCTCACTGGGGTTCGGGGGGATGCGCCCCGCGGGCAGCACGTAGAGCGTCCCTCGACCCCAGGGCTGCAGCACGTCTTGCAGATCCGCCCGCCCGATGAGGACGTCAGTCAGCCCCACGGCGCCCTCGAGGCCCATCGTGTCGGCGAGACGAGGGAGACGGAGATCACCATCGACGACGGCGACGCTCGCACCCGTCTCCGCGAGAGCCACGGCGAGATTGGAGGTGGTAGTCGTCTTTCCCTCGCCGGGCAGGGACGATGTCATGACGAGGCATCGCGAGGACGAATCGAGGTTGACGAACTGAAGGTTCGTGCGGAGCGATCGGAAGGACTCGGCCCGGGGGCTGCGAGGATCCGCGTTGACGATCAAGGGACGCTTCTTCGCGCCCGGATCGAAGCTGATGCCGCCCAGGATCGGCGCGTCAGTCACCATCTCGACATCGTGAGAACCATGAATGCGAGTGTCGAGCGTTCCTCGCAGCACTGCGATTCCGGCTCCCAGTACGAGACCGACGATGAAGCCCAGCGCGAGGTTGAGCGAAGTCCGGGGCGACGACGGTGCAGTAGCCGCTATCGCCGGCTCGATCGTCGCGATCTTGACCAAGCTGGGACCGCTGCCAGCGGGCGACTCGAGGTCGTCCGCGACGACGGTGGCGAAGCTCGTCCCGACGGCATTCGCGATATTCGCCGCCAACTGCGGGCTCGCGTCCTCGACAGTGATGTTGATGAGCACTGTGTTCAGGGGCGACTCAGCCGATACCTGCTCCGCCAGAGCAGATGGCGTCAGATCGAGCCCCAGATCTTCGATGACGGGGGTCAGGACGCTCGTGCTCGTGACGACGTCGACGTAGGAACGGACCTTCTGCTGAGCGGCGTTGCCACCCTGAACGAGGTCGGACGCGCTGCTCGAGTCGGATGACTGGACGCTGACGAACAGCTGGGTCGACGACACGTACTTCGGCGTAGCGAGAATCGACGCCAAAGCGCCTGCGGCGACGCCGATCAACGTCACGGCAACGATCAGGATCCATCCTTTTCGAAGAATACGGATGTAGTCACGCAGCTCCACGCGGCGGCCTCTTTCTGTCGTCGGTCGGGTACCCGGCGCCATGGCACGGCCCCCGAGAGCGGCCCAGATACGCAGCGAGAAGGCCTGAAACGGCTCTCGCCCCGCGAAGAATCGTCACGTTGGGCCGTCAATATCCTCACATAGGCGTCGACCGTTTCCGAACTTTTGCCCGCAAATGCAGACGCTTGGCCCCGCAACGAGGGCCGCAAGTTCATCCTTCAGGTGTATAACGCCGCTACGCCGACGCTCCGACCCGCTCGCGCGACCGGCGGCGCTCCAGCTGCGCGCGCCTCCTCGCCATCCGGCTCGAGCGGCGTGCCCAGAGGGCGACCACGCCGGCGATCGACCCGAGCAGAGCGCCCGCGGTGTTCGCGATGACGTCGTCGACGGTCGCGAACCGCGACGGCAGGAAGAAGTGCTGCCCGAGCTCGACGACGACGCTGCCCGAGAAGCCGACCAGCACGCCGAGCCACCACCGGCGGCCGCCGACCAGCAGCACGACGATCAGACCGAACGGCACGAAGAAGGCGATGTTGGCCGCGAACTCGAGGGCGGCGTAGTCGAACGACTCGGGGATGCCGCGGCGGTGCAGCAGCGCCAGGCCGCGCAGGATCAGCGGGCGGGCGCCCTGGTCGACCGGCGACGGCCAGAAGGCCACGAGCGCGACACCGAGGCCGTAGAAGACCAGGGCGACGATCGCGATGGTCCGGCTCGCCCACGAAGCGCGCAGTGTCGCTGGGGTCATGATCACGCCTCTCGTCGGGCGTCGTGAGCTTCGCTGACCCGACGGTGTCTCCTGCCATCGTGACAGACCCCGACCGGGCCCACGATGACCCCCGCCCGACGCACAGTCGGCTCATGGGGTACATGCTAAGATCGGTCCAGTTTTGCAACTGTCATCAGTCGGCTGTACCCGGTTCGTCCGACACCGCTTCCGGGCCGAATTCAGAGGGGGTCACGCATGGGGCGCGGCCGTCAAAAAGCCAAGCACACCAAGGTCGCCAGAGAGCTGAAGTACTTCAGCCCTGACACCAACTACGGTGCACTCGAAAAAGAGCTGGCTACCAAGAGCGACTCCGGCGACGATTACGTCGACAAGTGGGCCGACGACTTCGACGACGAATACGACGCCGATCACGACCAGAACAAGACCGCTTAGGCCTCCTCTGTCATGACGGTCGACGACTCCTCGACACCCGACGCCACGGCTTCGGGTCGCCAGGGTGATCCGGCGAGCACCCGCCCCGCTCTCGAGTGGGAGCAGGTGGTCGTCGACGCCCTCGAGCCCGCGACCCTCGCGCACTGGTGGGCCGAAGCCCTCGGCTGGGTCGTGGTCTCCCCCGTCGGCGACGACGAACCCGAGATCCGCAGCAGCCCCGACTCTCTGCCGGGGCTGCTCTTCGTGCGCGTACCCGAGGGCAAGACCCTCAAGAACCGCCTGCACCTCGACTTCCGACCCGACGACCAAGACGCCGAGGTCGCCCGGCTGCTCGAGCTCGGCGCCACCCGCTCCGACGTGGGCCAGACCTCCGACGTGTCGTGGGTGGTGCTCGCCGACCCCGAGGGCAACGAGTTCTGCGTGCTCGGCGCACGCCGCACCTCCTAGGTCCCTCGCGAACGACGCGCCTCCCCAGGCGCGAGGCGGCGCCGACGCCGCGCGTCACTCCAAGCACAGCACGACGCCCGCCCCGCGACTGCGGACCGGGCGTCGTCGCATCACGCGACCGGGCGATCAGCCGGCGTAGGCCCCGACCAGACGCACCGCGCCTCCGTCGACTCCCTTGGCGCCCTGCTCGAAGCCCGTCAGGTCGCGGGTCGCCGTCGCGACCGTGCCGACCCGCCACGTCTCGATGCCGTCGGCCGTCAGCGCCGCCTCGACCTGAGCCGCCTGCGCCGCCGAGACGACGGCGATCATGCCGATGCCGAGGTTCCAGGTGCCCTCGCTCGACTCGAGCGTCGACCCGGCCAGCTCGCTCAGCACGCGGAACACCGGCGCCGGCGACCAGGTCGACCGATCGACCTCGGTCCATGAGCCGCGCGGCAGCACGCGGGCGAGGTTCGCGGCGATGCCTCCGCCGGTGACGTGGCTGAGCGAGTGCACGGCTCCGGCCAGCGCCGGGTCGTCGAGCACGCGCAGCAGCGGCGACGTGTAGAGCCGGGTGGGCTCGAGCAGCGCCTCGCCGAGGGTGCCCGAGAGCTCGTCGACGGTGTCGGTGTAGCCGAGGTCGCGCGACGCGAGGATGTGCCGGACCAGCGAGAAGCCGTTCGAGTGCAGACCCGACGAGGCGAGGGCCAGCACGACGTCGCCGTCGCCGACCAGGTGCGACCCGAGCTGCCGGTCGGCCTCGACGGCGCCCACCGCGGCGCCGGCGACGTCGTAGTCGTCGGGGCCGAGCAGACCCGGGTGCTCGGCCGTCTCGCCGCCGACGAGGGCGGTGCCCGTCTCGCTGCAGGCGCGGGCGATGCCCTCGACGATGGCGGCGATGCGGGTGGGGACGACGCGGCCGCAGGCGATGTAGTCGGTCATGATCATGGGGCGGGCGCCGACCACGACGATGTCGTCGACGACCATGCCCACGAGGTCCTGCCCGATGGTGTCGTGCTTGTCGAGGGCCTGCGCGATGGCGACCTTCGTGCCGACGCCGTCGGTCGAGGTCGCGAGCAGCGGGCGGTCGTACGACTTCAGGAACGACACGTCGAACATGCCGGCGAATCCGCCGACGCCGCCCACGACGCCGGGTCCGTGAGTGCCGCTCACGGCGGCCTTCATCAGCTCGACGGCGCGGTCGCCGGCGGCCGTGTCGACACCTGCCGCGGCGTAGGAGGCGCTGGTCGAGGGGGCAGCGGAGGTCGCCATTCGTTCATCCATTCGGTGTCGCTCTAGACTGACGCGGTAACCCCAACTCTACGGTCTGGAGCCAGATCCGCATGTGCGGCATCGTCGGTCTCGTCGCGCACGAGCCAGCAAATCAACTCGTCTACGATTCGCTCCTCCTGCTGCAGCACCGCGGGCAGGACAGCGCGGGGATCGCCACCGCCGAGGGCGGCATCTTCCACATCCACAAGACCAAGGGTCAGGTGCGCGAGGGCTTCCGCACCCGCGACATGCGAGCCCTGCTCGGCACGATGGGCCTCGGTCACGTGCGCTACGCCACCAAGGGCGCGGCGAGCAACGAACAAGAGGCGCAGCCGTTCTACGTGAACGCCCCGTACGGCATCGTCCTCATCCACAACGGCAATCTGACGAACACGCGCGAGCTCACGAGCGAGCTGTTCCACGTCGACCGCCGCCACCTCAACACGAACAGCGACACCGAGCTGCTCGTGAACGTGCTCGCCCACGAGCTGCAGGAGCAGGTCAACGGCAGCGACCTCGATCCCGAGCAGATCTTCGCCGCCGTCACCCGCGTGCACGACCGGGTGCAGGGCTCGTATGCCGCGATCGCCATGATCGCCGGGCACGGTCTGCTGGCGTTCCGCGACCCGTTCGGCATCCGGCCCCTCGTGCTCGGTCGCCGTCTCGCCGCCGACGGCGTCCGCGAGGAGTGGATCACCGCCTCCGAGTCCCTCGTGCTCGAGTCGGGCGGTTACGAGATCGTCCGCGACGTCGCGCCCGGCGAGGCCGTCTTCATCTCGCTCGACGGCCAGATGGTGTCAAAGCAGTGCCACGCCAGCCCGCGCCTCATCCCCTGCTCGTTCGAGTACGTCTACCTCGCGCGCCCCGACTCGATCATGAACGGCATCTCGGTCTACGACGCGCGTCTGCGTCTCGGCAACCGCCTGGCCGACACGATCGCGACGTACGCGCCGACGGGCGACATCGACGTCGTCATGCCGATCCCCGACTCGTCGCGGCCAGCCGCCATGCAGGTCGCCCAGAAGCTCGGCATCGAGTACCGCGAGGGCTTCTACAAGAACCGCTACGTCGGTCGCACGTTCATCATGCCGGGGCAGGCGGAGCGCAAGCGGTCGGTGCGCCAGAAGCTCAACGCGATGTCGAGCGAGTTCAAGGGCAAGAACATCCTCATCGTCGACGACTCGATCGTGCGCGGCACGACGTCGCGCGAGATCGTCGAGATGGCGCGGGCCGCCGGCGCCAACGAGGTCACGTTCACCTCCGCCGCTCCCCCGGTGCGGTTCCCCCACGTGTACGGCATCAACATGCCGACCCGTCACGAGCTCGTCGCCCACGACCGCAAGATCCCCGAGATCGCCCGCGAGCTCGGCGCCGACCACCTCATCTACCAGGAGGTGGCCGACATGCAGGCGGCCATCATCGAGGGCAGCGACGTCACCGAGCTCGAGATGAGCTGCTTCACCGGCGAGTACGTCACCGGCACGGTCAGCCCCGAGTACCTCGCCTGGGTCGAGGCCAACCAGCTCAGCTAGCCGTCGCCCGCGACCGTGCCGACCCGCGCCTCCTCCCCACCGAGGAGGCGCGGGTCGTCTTCACCCCGCATCTCCCCCGGGAGGCGGTGGTCGCGACCCCGTCGGTCTCCTTAGGCTGACCGCATGACGGATGCCGCGCCTCCTCCCGTGACCCCGCCCGCCCCGCCCGCCGCACCGGCCGCGGAGGCCTCGCCCGCCGCACCCGCCGCACCGGCGGCGCAGGCCCCGCAGACCGCACCGGCGGTATCCGCAGCGCAGTCCGCGCCGGCCGAGCCGGCCCTGCGCCTCACCGGTCTCCGCAAGTCGTTCGGCGCGAAGGCCGCCGTCGACGGCGTCGAGCTGACCGTGCCGCGGGGCTCGTTCTACGGGCTCGTCGGGCCGAACGGCGCCGGCAAGACGACGACGCTGTCGATGGCGACGGGTCTGCTGCGTCCCGACGCCGGCACGATCGAGGTGCTCGGCCACGACGTGTGGTCCGACCCAACCCGGGCGAAGGCCCTGGTCGGCGTGCTGAGCGACGGCATCAAGCTGTTCGACCGCCTCACCGGCGAGCAGCTCGTCACGTACCACGGGCTGCTCAACGGCATGGATCGCGAGACGACCGCGCAGCGCGTGGGCGACCTGCTCGACCTCCTCGACCTGCGCGAGGCCGGCAGGACGCTCGTCGTCGACTACTCGGCGGGCATGACCAAGAAGGTCGCGCTGGCCTGCGCCCTGGTGCACGCGCCGCGCCTCCTCGTGCTCGACGAGCCGTTCGAGTCCGTCGACCCGATCTCGGCCGCGAACATCCGCGACATCCTGCACGGCTACGTCGACGGCGGGGGCACGGTCATCGTGTCGAGCCACTCGATGGACCTCGTGCAGCGCATGTGCGACCACGTCGCCGTCGTCGCGAACGGCCGGGTGCTGGCCGAGGGCACGACCGACGAGGTGCGTGCCGGGTCCACGCTCGAAGACCGGTTCGTCGAGCTGGTCGGCGGTCGACGTCACAACGAGGGGCCGTCGTGGTTGCGCACCTCCTGAGACTCCGCTGGCGGGTGATGCTGAACGGGTTCACGCGCAGCACCTGGCAGCTCGTCGCGGCGATCATCGGGGCGCTCTACGGCCTCGGCATCCTCGCGTTCGTCGTCGCCGGTCTCGTCGCCCTGTCGTTCGCGCCCGAGGGCGTGGCCTGGACGACCGCGGTGCTCGGCGGCTCGGTGCTCGTGCTCGGCTGGGTGATCGTCCCGCTCGTGCTGCGCGGCATCGACCAGACCTTGAGCATCGAGAAGCTGCGGTCGTTCCCGATCCCGGCCGGGCGCCTCCTCGTCGCCCTGCTGATCTGCGGGGTGCTGGGAATCCCGGGGATCGTGACCGCCCTGGCCGGTGTCGCGACGGCCCTGAGCTGGCTGCGCGACCCCATCGCGCTCGTCGCGGCGCCGTTCTGCGCGGTCGTCGGCGTGCTGACCTGCGTCGCCGCGTCGCGCACGGTCGAGTCGCTGACCTCGTCGCTCGGCTCGAAGCGCCGCTACCGCGAGCTGATGGGCGTGCTCGTGTTCATCCCCGTCATCCTCGCCGGGCCGATCCTCATCGCCGCCGGGCAGGGGCTCGCGACGTTCAGCGCCGATCTGCCGACGATCGCCCGCACCCTGTCGTTCACCCCGCTCGGCGCCGCGTGGTCGATCCCGGGCGACCTCGCCGCCGGCCGAGGTCTCGAGGCGCTCGCCAAGGCGGGGATCGCCCTCGCGACCCTCGCGCTCCTCCTCCTGCTCTGGAGGCGCGGGCTGGCCTCGGCCCTCCTCGCCCCGCCCGTCGCCGACACGGGGTCCTCAGCCAAGGGCCTCGGACCGTTCCGCTGGTTCCCGGCCACGCCCACCGGCGCGGTCGCAGCCCGGGCCGCCGTCTACTGGCTGCGCGATCCGCGCTACGGCGGCTCGCTCATCACCGTGCCGCTCATCCCCGTGATGGCCGTGGTGCTCGCGATCACGACCGACAGCGACTGGATGCTCTACGCGATCGGCCCCGCCATCGCCGCGCTGCTGATGATCACGCTCACCGCCGAGATCTCGTACGACGGCACGGCCTTCGCCGCGCACCTCTCGACCGGAGTCTCGGGCCGCGCCGACCGCGCCGGTCGCGTGCTGACGCTGTCGCTGTTCTCCGTGCCCCTGGTCGTGCTCGCCACCGTCGTCCCGCTGATCGTGCTCGACCGGCTCGACCTGGTGCCCGTGCTGCTCGGCCTCGGACTCGGCATCATGCTGACCGGGTACGGCGTCTCGAGCGTCGCGTCGACGAGGTTCCTGCTGCCGGTGCCCGCCGCCGGCGAGAGCCCGTTCAAGTCGCCGCAGGGCGCGACCCTCACGACGGCCCTGATCACCTACCTGGTCTGGATCATCGCGTTCGCCCTGGCGATCCCCGAGATCGTGCTCGCCATCATCGCGCTGGTCACCGGCGACATGCTGTTCGGCTGGCTGACGCTCGCGGTCGGCGTCGTGCTCGGCACGGTGCTGCTGTTCGTCGGCATCGACCGCGGTGGCCGATCGCTCGACGCCCGCGGGCCGGAGCTGCTCAGCCGCCTGCGCCGCGCGAACGGCGCGTAGCGGGCCGAGGCCCTCAGCCGCCTCCGCCCCGCGAACGGGCGCATGGCGGGCCGAGCCGCTCAGCCCCCTGCGCCGTGCGAACGGCACGTAGCGGGAACCGGAGAGCCGAGGAGGCGCGGTGCGGGCCTACGCCTCGACGTCGCCCTCGAGGGGCGGCTCGTCGGGCGCGTCGACACGGCTGCGCTCGGCGGTGACCGACTTGGCGCGCTTGACCGAGACGCGGTCGACGATGATCGCGACGAGCGACCCGATGGCCCCGCCGAAGGTCAGACCCCAGAGCGAGAAGTAGCCGTAGGTCGATGCCACGCCCTGCCCCTGGTCGAAGGGGAACAGCGAGGTGACGATCAGCGACACGATGACGCCGGCGAGCGCCCCCATGATCAGGAAGACGGGGTACTTCGGCGCCCGGCGCACGGTCACCTCGTCGTGCGACGCGGTCTCGACCGGCTCGACGGGGGCTGCGGGCTCGGCCGGCGCGGCCGTCTCGGCAGGCGCGACCGGCTCGGAGGGCTCGACCGGCTGAACGGGGTCGGGCTGCTGCGAGGGGTCCGGGGCGTTGGTCACCCGGTAAGTCTCCCAGACCGCCGCCGATCCGTCGCTCAGCCTTCTCGGCGTCGAACGACACCCCGCGTCGAGCTCACTCCGAGCGGAGTCCCGGCAGCTGGACGGGCACGTAGCCGGTGAGGTCCGCCCGGCTGCCCGATGCCGACACGAGGGCCCCGGCGACGGCGTCGGGCCAGGTGAGGCGGCCGACGGCGAGCCGGATGAAGGTCGCGGCGTCCGTCTCGACGACGTTCGGCGGCGTGCCCCGGGTGTGACTGAGCCCCTCTCGGAACTGGACGGCTCCGAACGGCGGGACCCGCACCTCCACGGTGGCACCCGGCTCGGCGTCGGCCATGACCTGCAGCAGCCAGCGGACCGCGGTCGCCGTCACCATCCGCGGAGCGGTCTCGCCCGCGTCGACGGCGGCCGTGGCCTCGCGCACGGCGGAGGCCCCCGCCGCGTCGTCGATCCGTGCCTTGCTCACGCTCACACCGTACGCCCGCTCCGCACCCGGTCGTCGGTAGGCTTGCCCCGTGCGAATCCTCGTCCTCGGCTCCGGTGCTCGCGAGCACGCCATCATCACCGCCCTGCTGCGCGAAGACGCCGGCCACGAGATCGTCGCGGCCCCCGGCAACGCGGGCATCGCCGCGCAGGTCGAGGTCGTGCACCTCGACCCCTCGAACGGCCGGGTCGTCACCGAGTACGCGCTCGAGAACGACGTCGAGCTGGTCGTCATCGGCCCCGAGGCCCCGCTCGTCGCCGGCGTCGCCGACGCGCTCCGCACCCGCGGCATCCCGGTCTTCGGCCCGGGCAAGAAGGCCGCGGCCCTCGAAGGCAGCAAGACGTTCGCGAAGCGCATCATGCAGGAGGCCGGCGTGCCCACCGGCCGCGCGACGCGGGTCGGCACCCTCGACGAGGCCGTCCGGGTCCTCGACGAGTTCGGCGCCCCCTACGTCGTCAAGGCAGACGGTCTGGCCGCCGGCAAGGGCGTGCTCGTCACCGAGAGCCGCGACGCGGCCGTCGAGCACTCCACCTACTGGCTGCAGCACGGGCCGATCCTGATCGAAGAGCACCTCGCCGGCCCCGAGGTCTCGCTGTTCTTCCTCAGCGACGGTCACACGGTCGTGCCCCTCAGCCCCGCACAGGACTACAAGCGCCTGCTCGACGGCGACGAGGGCCCGAACACCGGCGGCATGGGCGCCTACTCGCCGCTGCCGTGGCTCGCCGACCGGTTCGGCAGCGAGAAGGACTTCGTCGACGAGGTGCTCGACACCATCGCGACCCCCACCGTCCGTCAGCTCGAGAGCGAGTCGACGCCGTTCATCGGGCTGCTCTACGCCGGCCTCATCCTCACCGAGCAGGGCATCCGGGTGATCGAGTTCAACGCCCGGTTCGGCGACCCCGAGACGCAGGTCGTCCTGCGCCGCCTCGTGACGCCGCTCAGCGGCCTGCTGCTGGCGGCCTCGACGGGATCGCTCGCCAACCACGAGTCGCCGCGTTTCTCCGCCACGTCGGCGGTCACGGTCGTGCTCGCCAGCGAGGGCTACCCCGAGGCCGCCGTCAGCGGTCGACCCCTGTCGGGCCTCGCCGACGCGACGGCCGTCGCCGGGGTGCACATCGCGCATGCGGCGACCGCTCGACTCGACGACCGCCTCATCGCCACCGGGGGCCGCGTGCTCAGCGTCGTGGCCGAGGGGGCCGACTTCGCGGAGGCCCGTCACCGCGCCTACGACGCCCTGTCGCGCATCGAGCTCGAGGGCGGCCAGTACCGCCGCGACATCGCCGAGCGGGTCACCCGATGACCGACCTCGGCACGCCCCTCCCCCTCGACGGGTGGGCGCCCGTCTACTCGGGCAAGGTGCGCGACCTGTACGTGCCGATCCCCTCCGGAGGCGCGGGTGACGAGCTCCCGTCGCTCGCGACCGCCGACCACGTCCTGGTCGTGGCCAGCGACCGGGTCAGCGCCTTCGACCAGGTGCTCGAGCCGGGCATCCCCGGCAAGGGCGCGCTGCTCACGCAGCTCAGCCTCTGGTGGTTCGCTCAGCTCGAGACGGTCCCGAACCACCTCGTCGACCCGACGACGGCTCCCGTGTCGCTGCCCGCGTCCGTCCGCGATCGGGCGATGCTCGTGAAGCCGCTCGACATGTTCCCGATCGAGTGCGTCGTGCGCGGCTACCTCGTCGGCAGCGGCTGGATCGAGTACCAGGCCCACGGCACCGTCTGCGGCGTCGAGCTGCCCGAGGGGCTCGCGAGCGGCGACCGCCTGCCCGAGCCCATCTACACGCCCGCGTTCAAGGCGGCGCTCGGCGACCACGACGAGAACATCAGCTTCGAGCAGACCGTCGAGCTCGTCGGCGCCGAGACGGCCGCCGCGCTGCGCGACCTCTCGCTCGACGTCTTCCGGCGGGCCTCCGCCGTGGCCGAGGCCCGCGGGGTGATCCTCGCCGACACGAAGTTCGAGTTCGGCGCCGACCGCGAGACCGGCGAGATCACGCTCGGCGACGAGGTCCTCACCAGCGACAGCAGCCGCTACTGGGATGCCGACGTCTACGCCTCGGGCAACCGGACGGCGAGCTTCGACAAGCAGATCGTCCGCAACTGGCTCTCCACCAACTGGAGCGGCTCGGGCGAGCCGCCTGCGCTGCCCGGCGACGTCGTGACGCAGACCGCCGCCCGCTACCGCGAGCTGATCGAGCGCCTCACCGCCTGACGCCGGGCCCCGGCGGGAATGCCCTCGCCCCTCCTCCGGTTACAGGTCGGTGACGCGTCACCTACCTGGACGCGTCCCACGACACCGAGCCAGGGATCCGCATGACCGACACCTCCCCCATCGACGCGGACCGCGCCTCCTCGGCCGACCTGCTCGCCCCCGACACCGGCATGGGCGCCGTGACCCTCCGGGTCGCCGACCTCGACGCGATGACGGCCTACTACCGCGACGCCGTCACGCTCGAGGTGCTCGTCGCCGAGCCGTCCGCGGGGCGCGTGACCCTCGGGCGCGGCGCGACGCCGATCGTGATCCTCGAGCACGCCCCCGAGCTGCGGCATGCCGGGCCGCGCGAGGCCGGGCTCTTCCACACGGCGATCCTGTTCGAGACCGAGTCCGACCTCGCCGCCGCGCTCTACTCGGTCGCGAGGCGCCACCCGCAGTCGTTCACGGGCAGCGCCGACCACCTCGTCAGCAAGGCGTTCTACTTCACCGACCCCGAGGGCAACGGCATCGAGCTGTACTGGGATCGCGCCCGCACCGAGTGGTCCTGGACCCACGGCCAGATCGACATGGCGACGCTGGCGCTCGACCCGAACGACTTCCTGCAGAGGAACGTCACCGAGGAGGCGCTGGCCGGCACCGCGCTCCGCCCCGCCACCGTCGGGCACGTGCACCTCAGCGTCGGCGACGTCGATTCGGCCCAGCGGTTCTACGTCGAGCAGCTCGGCTTCGAGGCCACCACCCGCTTCGGCCCTCAGGCGCTGTTCGTCAGCGCCGGCGGCTACCACCACCACATGGCCATGAACACCTGGAACAGCGCCGGAGCCGGCCGCCGCCAGCAGGCCCTCGGGCTCGGGCTCGTCCGCATCGAGGTGCCCACCGGCGACGACCTCGGCGCACTCGGCGAGCGCCTCGGCCACTTCGGCGTCGCCACCCGCGACGACGGGCGCCTGCTCAGCTTCGACGACCCGTGGTCGAACCGCATCGAGGTGACCGCGCGCGAGCGCTGAGGCTCGGGCGCCTGCTCAGCTTCGACGACCCGTGGTCGAACCGCATCGAGGTGACCGCGCGCGAGCATTGAGACTCGGGCGCCTCGCCCGGCGCCCGGCCCGGTGCCGGCGCGCGACCCCGAGGGGCTAGCGTCGAGACATGTCCGACGCCGCAGTCTCCGCCCCCGTCTTCAGCACCGTCGCCGAGGGGGATCTCTCGCTCGACGACCACGAGGCCATCGCGTCGCTGCTGGCGCAGGCGTTCCCCAGCTACGACCACTGGTACCTCGGCGCCCGCAGCTGGGCGGGGATGCAGCCCGAGCGGCGCGTCATCGCCCGCGTGGACGACGTCGTCGTGGCGCACGCGGGCCTCCGCCGGCAGTTCGTCGCGGTCGGCACCACGGATCTGCTCGTGGCCGCCGTCGGCATGGTCGCCGTGTCGCCCGACGTGCAGAAGACCGGACTCGGCGCCGAGCTGCTGCGCCACGTCGACACCGCGTTGACCGACCTTCGCGTCCCCTTCGGCGTGCTCGAGACCGGTGAGGCCGTGCAGGGGTTCTACCGCTCGGCTGGCTGGCTGCCCCTCGAGCTTGACGGCCTGCCCATCACCGGGCACTTCACGGCGTTCAGCGCCGACGGCGCCGGCGTGCTCGTCACCCAGCAGGAGGGCTGGCTGGCCCGCGAGGGCACCTCCGCCCTGGCCGAGTGGCCCGAGGGTGTCCTGCACTGGAACGGCCAGATGGTCTGACCATCCCCGATCCCGCCGTGGCGGCTCCGCAGCGGAGACGGAAGGAGGCGCGGGTCCTGACGAACAGGACCCGCGCCTCCTTCAGGCACTCGGCTTCCGACTACGCGGTGACGCCGACCACGGCCGGCTCCTCGTTCGAGCCGGGAGCCTCGGGCTCGACGCCCTTGCGCACGCGGAGACCCAGGGTCGGGTCGACGTTCGTCCAGTACTCGTAGACGCGCTCGCGCAGCTCGGGGCGCGTGACCTTCGACACGTGGCCGACGATGTTGGCGACGAGACGGTCGCGCTGCTCGTCGTCCATGACCTCGCGCACCAGGGTTCCGGCCTGACCGAAGTCGTCGTCTTCGGCGTGGAGGGTCGCGGCGGAGCGCTGCAGCTCGCCGTCGCTCTCCCAGCCGCCGGTGTCACCGGCGACCTGCGGGTCGGCGTGGGCGCCGCCGAGCGAGTTCGGGGCGTAGACGGGCACTTCGGCCTTCTGGAAGTCGAAGCGCGCGGCTCCGTCCTTCGAGTAGGAGTGCACGGGCGACTTCGGTGCGTTGACGGGCAGCTGCGCGTGGTTGGTGCCCACGCGGTAGCGGTGCGCGTCGGCGTAGCTGAAGATGCGGGCGAGCAGCATCTTGTCGGGGCTCGCGGCGATCCCGGGCACGAAGTTCGAGGGCGCGAACGCGGCCTGCTCGATCTGCGCGAAGTAGTTCTCGGGGTTGCGGTTGAGCTCCATCGAGCCGACCTCGATCAGCGGGTAGTCCGCGTGCGGCCAGACCTTGGTGAGGTCGAAGGGGTTGAAGCGGTAGGTCGCGGCGTCCTCGTAGGGCATGACCTGCACGAAGAGGCTCCAGGTCGGGTACTCCTCGCGCTCGATCGCGGCCGACAGGTCGCGGATGTGGAAGTCGGCGTCTTCACCGGCGATGCGGTCGGCGTCGGCCTGCTCGAGGATCTTGATGCCCTGGTCGCTCTTGAAGTGGTACTTGACCCAGAAGCGCTCGCCCTCGGCGTTGATCCACTGGTAGGTGTGCGACCCGAAGCCGTCCATGTTGCGCCACGAGGCGGGCAGGCCGCGGTCGCCCATCAGCCAGGTGACCTGGTGAGCCGACTCGGGCGAGAGGGTCCAGAAGTCCCACTGCATGTCGTGGTCGCGCAGGTGCGTGCCGGGCAGGCGCTTCTGCGAGCGGATGAAGTCGGGGAACTTGATGCCGTCGCGGATGAAGAAGACGGGGGTGTTGTTGCCGACGAGGTCGTAGTTGCCCTCGGTCGTGTAGAACTTCAGCGAGAAGCCGCGGGGGTCGCGCCAGGTGTCGGGGCTGCCCTGCTCGCCGGCGACGGTCGAGAAGCGGGCGAGGAGCTCGGTCTCGACGCCGGGCTGGAACAGCGCGGCACGCGTGTACTTCGAGACGTCGCCGGTGGTGGTGAAGGTGCCGAAGGCGCCGCCGCCCTTGGCGTGGACGACCCGCTCGGGGACGCGCTCGCGGTTGAACTGGGCGAGCTTCTCGACCAGGTAGTGGTCGTGCAGTGCGATCGCGCCGTCGGCGCCGACGCTCTGCGAGTGCTCGTCGCTGGCGACGGGGGCTCCGGAGTTGGTGGTGGTGACGCGTTTCTCGTCGGTCATCTTGTCTTCCTGTCTGTCGATGTCGTTCAGATCGATGTGTCTGTGGGCGCGGGAGGCGCGGATCAGTCGGTCACGGGGGGATCGACCTCGAGCGGCTGGTCGAGCTCCGCCGCGCGGCATTCGGGGCAGATGCCCCAGAAGGTCACCTCGGCCGTCTGCACGAAGAAGCCCGAGTCGTTCGACGGGGCGAGGCACGGCGCGTGCCCGACGACGCAGTCGACGTCGGCTATGGCGCCGCAGGTGCTGCAGACGACGTGGTGATGGTTGTCGCCCGTGCGCAGCTCGTACAGAGCCGGAGAGCCGGCCGGCTCGATGCGCCGCACGAGCCCGACGCCCGTCAGGGCGTTCAGCACGCCGTAGACGGCCTGGAGCGAGGTGCCGGGGAGGCGCGGCGCGACCGCCGAGAAGAGGACGTCGGCCGGCGCGTGAGCACGACCCGCGAGCGCCGCGAGCACCGCGAGGCGGGGCTCGGTGATGCGCAGGCCCGCGCCGCGGAGGGCGTCTCGGGTGGCATCGTCGGCGATCGTCGTCATGGCCTCCAGTAAAGCACTCTTTTGATCTGTTCAAAAACAGGTGAGCATCACTCGGTGCGGAGACTCAGGCAGTCGGCGCCGTCACGGGCCGGGAAGAGGGGGTGACGCCCGGTCGGACGGGGGGATCCGACCGGGCGTCCTGCGGCGTCGGGCGGATCAGGAGCCCTCGGCCGGATTTCGCGGGAGGAGGCCCGATCACAAGGCCACGTTCCTCACCGCTGAACCCATCCTGCGTCCCCTTCCGATGACGACGCTGAGCGTCCACCCTCATTCCGCTGAGCATCCGCGTCCCCGTGACTCCTCCCCGCTCTCGCCGCGATCCCCACGAGGCGCTGGTCACCACGAGCCCGCGCCTCCCGCTGCCGTAGACTCGTCGCGTCCACCCGCTGACGTCTCCGCAGGAGTAAAACGTGCCCACAATCGTCGTCGAGGTCATGCCCAAGGCTGAACTGCTCGACCCCCAGGGCAAGGCCGTCGCCGGCGCCCTGGCCCGTCTCGGTCAGAAGCAGCTGACCGACGTCCGCATCGGCAAGCGCTTCGAAGTCACCGTCGAGGGCGAGGTCACCGACGCCGTCCTGGCCGACGTCCAGCGCCTGGCCGACGAGATGTTCTCGAACTCCGTCATCGAAGACGTCGTGTCGATCACCGTCGCCGACTCCGCCGACGCCCCCGCCGCCGTCTGATGCGCGTCGGCGTCGTCACCTTCCCCGGCTCCCTCGACGACCGCGACGCGCAGCGCGCGGTCCGCCTCGCGGGGGGCGAGCCCGTGGCCCTCTGGCACGGCGACCACGACCTGCAGGGGGTCGACGCGATCATCCTGCCCGGCGGCTTCAGCTACGGCGACTACCTGCGGGCCGGCGCCATCGCGTCGTTCTCGCCGATCATGACGGAGGTCGTCGACGCCGCGAACAAGGGCGTGCCCGTGCTCGGCATCTGCAACGGCTTCCAGATGCTGGCGGAGGCGCGGCTCATCCCGGGCGCGCACACCCGCAACGCGCACCAGCAGTTCATCCGTCGCGACCAGCGCCTCCGCGTCGAGAACGCCAGGACCGACTGGACGAACGGCTTCACCGAGGGGCAGGAGATCACGATCCCCCTCAAGAACGCCGACGGCCGCTTCATCGCCGACGCCGAGACCATCAGGCGCATCGAGGGCGAGGGGCAGGTCGCCTTCCGGTACCTCGGCGTGAACCCCAACGGATCGATGGACGACATCGCCGGCGTCACGAACGAGCGCGGCAACGTGGTCGGCCTCATGCCGCACCCCGAGCACGCCACCGAGCCGGGATTCGGCCCCGACACCCCCGAAGCGATGTCGAGCGGCATCGACGGTCTCACCTTCTTCACGTCCGTCATCGAGAGGGCCCTGGCCAGATGAGCATCGACAACAAGCCCGCCGAGCAGATCGACGTCCGACCCGAGGGACACGCGCCCGACACCGTGGCCAACGCGGCGGCCACGCCCGACAGAGAGCAGCCGTACGGCGCCCTCGGGCTCAAGGCCGACGAGTACGCATCGATCCGCGAGATCCTCGGCCGCCGCCCCACGAGCGGCGAGCTGGCCATGTACTCGGTCATGTGGAGCGAGCACTGCTCGTACAAGTCGAGCAAGATCTACCTCCGGCAGTTCGGCCAGAAGGTCACTCCGGCCATGAAGAAGAACCTCATGGTCGGCATGGGCGAGAACGCCGGCGTCGTCGACGTCGGCGGCGGCTGGGCGGTGACCTTCAAGGTCGAGTCGCACAACCACCCGAGCTACATCGAGCCGTTCCAGGGCGCCGCGACCGGCGTCGGCGGGATCGTCCGCGACATCATCTCGATGGGCGCCCGTCCCGTGGCCGTGATGGATCAGCTCCGTTTCGGAGCCATCGACGCACCCGACACGGCCCGTGTGGTCGACGGCGTCGTCGGCGGCAT
The DNA here is from genome assembly GCF_001422285.1 of Frigoribacterium sp. Leaf263. Lineage (GTDB taxonomy): Bacteria > Actinomycetota > Actinomycetes > Actinomycetales > Microbacteriaceae > Frigoribacterium. The sequence goes on along the minus strand of NZ_LMMO01000001.1, from coordinate 601,271 downwards.
CAGCTTCTATGCCAACTGCCTCGGACTGCCGAACATCGGCGGCGAGACCTACTTCGACCCGGTGTACCAGGGCAACCCGCTCGTCAACGCCCTCTCGGTCGGCGTCCTCCGGCATGAAGACCTCCACCTCGCGAACGCCCGCGGCGTCGGCAACAAGGTCGTCCTCTTCGGAGCACGCACCGGCGGCGACGGCATCGGCGGTGCTTCGATCCTCGCGTCCGACACGTTCTCGTCGGGCGGCCCGACCAAGCGCCCCGCCGTCCAGGTCGGCGACCCCTTCGCCGAGAAGGTGCTCATCGAGTGCTGCCTCGAGCTGTTCCGCGACGAGCTCGTCGAAGGCATCCAAGATCTCGGAGCGGCCGGCATCAGCTGCGCCACGTCCGAACTGGCCTCCAACGGCGACGGCGGCATGTTCATCGAACTCGACAAGGTGCTGCTGCGCGACCCGTCGCTCACCGCCGAGGAGATCCTCATGAGCGAGAGCCAGGAGCGCATGATGGCCGTCGTCGAACCGTCGAAGCTCGACGCGTTCCTCGCCGTCACGGCGAAGTGGGACGTCGAGACCAGCGTGCTCGGCGAGGTCACCGACACCGGGCGCCTCGTCATCGACTGGCACGGCGAGGAGATCGTCAACGTCGAGCCCCGCACGGTCGCCGTCGACGGCCCCGTGTACGAGCGCCCCGTCGCCTACCCGACCTGGATCGACGCCCTGCAGGCCGACACGGCGTCGTCGCTCCCCCGGCCGACGGGCAACAGCGTGCTCCGTGAGCAGTTCCTCGAGCTGCTCGGCTCAGCCAACCTGTCGGACAAGAGCTGGATCACGAACCAGTACGACACCTACGTGCTCGGCAACACCGCGCTGAGCTTCCCCGACGACGGCGGCATGATCCGCGTCGACGAAGAGAGCGGACTCGGCTTCGCGATCGCGACCGACGCCAACGGCCGCTACTGCCAGCTCGACCCGAAGCAGGGCGCGCGTCTCGCGCTGGCCGAGGCGTACCGCAACGTCGCCGTCACGGGCGCCGTCCCCGCGGCAGTCACGGACTGCCTCAACTTCGGCAGCCCGGAGAACCCCGAGGTCATGTGGCAGTTCTCGCAGACCGTCGAGGGCCTCGCCGACGGCTGCCTCGAACTCGAGATCCCGGTCACGGGCGGCAACGTCTCGTTCTACAACCAGACCGGCACCGTGCCGATCCACCCCACGCCGGTCGTGGGCGTGCTCGGCGTCATCCAGGATGTCGCGAAGCGCGTCCCGTCCGGCTGGCAGGACGAGGGCGACAACATCTACCTGCTCGGCACCACGGCCCTCGAGCTCGACGGCTCGGCCTGGGCGGGCGTCATCCACGACCACCTCGGCGGTCGTCCGCCGGCCGTCGACCTCGACGCCGAGAAGCAGCTCGCGCAGCTGCTCGCCGCCGGGGCCGACCAGTCGCTGCTCGCCGCCGCGCACGACCTCAGTGACGGAGGCCTCGCGCAGGCCCTCGCCGAGTCGGTCATGCGCTTCGGCGTCGGCGCCCGCGTCTGGCTCGGCGAGCTGCTCGAGCGCGATGGCATCGACACGGCCACGGCGCTCTTCAGCGAGTCCACCGGCCGCGTCATCGTCTCGGTGCCCCGAGAGGACGACGTGCGCTTCCGAGGTCTCTGCGAGGGTCGCGGCTACCCCGTCGCCCGGATCGGCGTGACCGACGCGGCGTCCGAGTCTCTCGAGATCCAGGACGTCTTCACGGTCTCGATCGACGAGCTGCGCAGCACCCACCGCGCCACCCTTCCGAAGCGCTTCGGGGCCACGATCCCCCAGTAAGCACTCCCCGCTGCACGACCGACGCCCTCGCCCCTCGGTGAGGGCGTTCGTCGTCGGTCCGGGCGTCTGCTCGGCGGGCCTTGCCCCATGGGTGGGCAGAAGACGCCCCCAGCACCCCACGAAGGGCCACACCTGACCACCCTCGCCGCGCCACCCAGGCTCGCCCCCGCCAGGGCGCCCTGTGTGATCTCCGCACGAGCGGGCGCGCCGGGCCCGTGAACAGAAGAGCCCCGACCTTCACGGCCGGGGCTCTTCTCGAAGCTGGGGTACCTGGACTCGAACCAAGAACAACTGAACCAGAATCAGTCGTGTTGCCAATTACACCATACCCCAATGATGACGAGCGTCAGCCCTACATCACGTGGTTCAAACTCGAACCGAGAACCTACTGTACAGCATCCCCGAGGCCTCGCGCGACACCGATGAGGTCGCGGTTGACGGTGGCCGCCACCAGCGCCCCCGAGCCCGCGGCGACGATGAGCTGCTGCGGCCCGGGAGCCGTCGACTCGCCTGCAGCGTACAGACCGGCGACCGAGGTGCGCCCGTGAGCGTCGACCACGAGCAGGCCGTCGTCGTCGAGCTCGGCACCGGTCTCGGCGACGTACTCGAGAGCCCCCGACCAGGCCGGCCGGACGAAGCCGCCGGACCGTTCGACCCGGGTCCCGTCATCGAGCACCACCGCGCGCATGCCCTCGCGATCGGCGTCGATCGACGCGACACGACGCCGCTCGACGGAGATGCCGCGCGAGACGAGGTCAGCCTCCTCGGCGGCAGTGACGACATCGGCGCCGTTCGTGAAGACCACCAGATCGCCGGACCACTGCGTCAGCAGGTGCGCCCGCTCGGCGAGGTCGGGATGCTCGCCGATGACCGCGAGAGGCTGGTCGCGCTTGTCGTAGCCGTCGCACTCGATGCAGCTGTGGATGAACGTGCCGTAGAACGCCTTGAGCCCGTCGATCTCGGGAAGGGTCTCGTGAAGACCCGTCGCGACGACGACGACTCCGGCCGTGGCACTGCTCTCCCGCCCGCGGAACTCGCACGAGATCTCGAAGCCGCCCTCGACTACGGCGACGGACGTCGCCATCGTCATCCGGTGCTCGGCCCCCTCGTACCCCAGGAACTCGTCTCGACCGAGCTTGCGCAGCTCGAGCGGCGAGATGCCGTCCCGGGTCATGAACCCGTGCGACAGGAGGGTCGCCGAGTTGCGCGGCCGGTTGCCGTCGACGAGGAGCACGCGCCTCCGCGCTCGGACGAGATTGAGCGCCGCGCTGAGCCCCGCCGGCCCCCCGCCGATCACGGCGACGTCGTAGTCGATGGTCATCAGCGCGCCAGCAGCCTCTCGAGGCGCGCCATCGTCGACTGCCGTCCGAGGATCTCCATCGACTCGAACAACGGCGGGCTGACCCTGCGACCGGACAACGCGACACGCAACGGCCCGAACGCCACTCGCGGCTTCAACCCGAGCCCCTCCACGAGGGCGCCCTTGAGCGCCTCCTGGATCTCGGGATGCGTCCAGGACTCCAGCGCGGCGAGAGCAGCCGAGGAGGTGCGCAGCACGTTCTCGTACCCGTGCGGCAACGAGGCGATCGCGTCGTCCTCGTAGGCCAGCTCGTCATCGCTCGTGAACAGGAACGACAGCATCCCACGGGCTTCGCCCAGCAGCGTCATGCGTTCCTGGACGAGCGGAGCCGCCTCGGCGAGGATGCGACGCTCCGACTCGCTCGGCGGGTTCGCGACGACGCCCTCGAGGTACGGCAGAAGCCGTTCGACGAAGTCGTCGGCCGGCAGGAGGCGGATGTGGTCGCCGTTGATCGACTCCGCCTTCTTGAGGTCGAACCGAGCAGGGTTGGGATTCACATCGATGACATCGAAGGCCGCCACCATCTCATCGATCGAGAAGACGTCTCGGTCGTGCGTGAGAGACCAGCCGAGGAGCGCCAGGTAGTTGACCAGTCCCTCGTGCACGAAGCCGCGATCACGGTGATGGAAGAGATTCGCCTGCGGGTCGCGCTTCGAGAGCTTCTTGTTGCCTTCGCCCATGACATAGGGCAGGTGTCCGAATCGGGGCACGAACGTGGTGATGCCGAGTTCGACGAGCGCCTCGTACAAGGCGATCTGCCGCGGAGTGGAGGACAGGAGGTCCTCGCCACGGAGAACATGGGTGATGCCCATCAGAGCGTCGTCGAGGGGATTGACGAACGTGTAGAGCGGGACGCCGTTGGGACGCACGACCACGAAGTCCGTGAAGGATCCAGCCGGGAAGGTGATCTCGCCCCGCACCAGGTCATCGAAGCTGAGGTCCCGATCCGGAACGCGGAGCCGCAGCGCAGGCTGCCGCCCCTCGGCCCGGTAAGCCGCCCGATCCTCGTCGGTCAGGTCGCGCTCGAAGTTGTCGTAGCCCTGCTTGGGATCGCGGCCGTTCGCGACGTTCCGCGCCTCGATCTCCTCGCCTGTCGCGAAGCTCTCGTAGAGGAGCCCGCGCTCGAGGAGCTGATCGATCACGCCCCGGTAGATATCGTGGCGCTGCGACTGACGGTACGGCCCGTGGGGACCACCGACATCGACACCCTCGTCCCAGTCGATCTTGAGCCACCGGAGACCATCGAGGATCTGTTCGTAGCTCTCTTCGCTGTCTCGAGCGGCGTCCGTGTCTTCGATGCGGAAGACGAGCTTGCCGCCCGTGTGACGCGCATACGCCCAGTTGAAGAGCGCGGTGCGGATGAGGCCCACGTGGGGCGTACCGGTGGGCGAGGGGCAGAACCGGACGCGCACATCAGTGCCGGTCGCGGTGGAGAAGGGAGCAGACATCGAGCATGATCTTACCGCTCCGCGTCGGGGACCAGGAGGCGCGTTAAACGCAGAAAGGCCCCTTCCGAGGAAGGGGCCCATCTGGTGTTACTAAAAGGAGTCCGGCGGTGTCCTACTCTCCCACAAGGTCCCCCTTGCAGTACCATCGGCGCTGAGAGTCTTAGCTTCCGGGTTCGGAATGTGACCGGGCGTTTCCCTCTCGCTATGGCCGCCGAAACATTTACCACACACCAACAACAGTTGATGGTGAAGTCTGTTTCAGACCATGCACCCACCACCACCCCGAAAGGTGANGGCCCCTTCCGAGGAAGGGGCCCATCTGGTGTTACTAAAAGGAGTCCGGCGGTGTCCTACTCTCCCACAAGGTCCCCCTTGCAGTACCATCGGCGCTGAGAGTCTTAGCTTCCGGGTTCGGAATGTGACCGGGCGTTCCCCTCTCGCTATGGCCGCCGAAACATTTACCACACACCAACAACAGTTGATGGTGAAGTCTGTTTCAGACCATGCACCCACCACCACCCCGAAAGGTGACAGCAGACGACTGTCTGTTCATTTGTTCCCGACCGTATTTCGGGAACCACATAGTGGACGCGAGCAATCTTTCCCCCACCTCTACAGGGAGGGAGTGTTGTCAAGTTATCGGCTTATTAGTACCGGTCAGCTCCATGGGTCGTTAGTCCCCACTTCCACATCCGGCCTATCAACCCAGTAGTCTAGCTGGGAGCCTCTCACCCCGAAGGGTATGGAAATCTCATCTCGAAGCCGGCTTCCCGCTTAGATGCTTTCAGCGGTTATCCGTTCCGAACGTAGCTAATCAGCGGTGCTCTTGGCAGAACAACTGACACACCAGAGGTTCGTCCATCCCGGTCCTCTCGTACTAGGGATAGATCTTCTCAAATTTCCTACGCGCGCAGCGGATAGGGACCGAACTGTCTCACGACGTTCTAAACCCAGCTCGCGTACCGCTTTAATGGGCGAACAGCCCAACCCTTGGGACCTACTCCAGCCCCAGGATGCGACGAGCCGACATCGAGGTGCCAAACCATGCCGTCGATATGGACTCTTGGGCAAGATCAGCCTGTTATCCCCGAGGTACCTTTTATCCGTTGAGCGACAGCGCTTCCACAAGCCACTGCCGGATCACTAGTCCCGACTTTCGTCCCTGCTCGACTTGTCAGTCTCACAGTCAAGCTCCCTTGTGCACTTACACTCGACACCTGATTGCCAACCAGGTTGAGGGAACCTTTGGGCGCCTCCGTTACTTTTTGGGAGGCAACCGCCCCAGTTAAACTACCCACCAGGCACTGTCCCAGAACCGGATCACGGTTCGTAGTTAGATATCCAAAGTGACCAGAGTGGTATTTCAACAATGACTCCACCTGAACTAGCGTCCAAGCTTCACAGTCTCCCACCTATCCTACACAAGCCACTCCGAACACCAATACCAAGCTGTAGTAAAGGTCACGGGGTCTTTCCGTCCTGCTGCGCGTAACGAGCATCTTTACTCGTAGTGCAATTTCGCCGAGTTCGCGGTTGAGACAGCTGGGAAGTCGTTACGCCATTCGTGCAGGTCGGAACTTACCCGACAAGGAATTTCGCTACCTTAGGATGGTTATAGTTACCACCGCCGTTTACTGGGGCTTAAATTCTGAGCTTCGCTTGCGCTAACCCTTCCTCTTAACCTTCCAGCACCGGGCAGGCGTCAGTCCGTATACATCGTCTTGCGACTTAGCACGGACCTGTGTTTTTAGTAAACAGTCGCTTCCCACTGGTCTCTGCGGCCTTTCCCGCTCCGGGAGTAAATCCCATCACGGTTCCGGCCCCCCTTCTCCCGAAGTTACGGGGGCATTTTGCCGAGTTCCTTAACCACGATTCTCTCGATCTCCTTGGTATTCTCTACCTGACCACCTGAGTCGGTTTGGGGTACGGGCGGCTTGAACCTCACGTCGATGCTTTTCTCGGCAGCATAGGATCACTGATTTCCCCCATACGGGGTACGCATCGGATCTCAGGCGCATTGACGACGGATTTGCCTATCGTCAGCCCTACATCCTTACACCAGGTTCACCTTACGGATACCATCGCCTGGCTCAGCTACCTTCCTGCGTCACACCTGTTAATACGTTAACCGCACCAGCATGGGGTCGAGCGTTAGACCGGCCGGCATCACCCCGAAGGGATCCACTCAGCCGGGTTAGGACTCTTAGCACCACTGGATTAGCTTGGGCGGTTCTTCGCCGGTACGGGAATATCAACCCGTTGTCCATCGACTACGCCTGTCGGCCTCGCCTTAGGTCCCGACTTACCCAGGGCGGATTAACCTGGCCCTGGAACCCTTGGTCTTTCGGAGGACGGGTTTCTCACCCGTCTTTCGCTACTCATGCCTGCATTCTCACTCGTGTGGCCTCCACGGCTGGTTTACACCGCCGCTTCACTGGCCACACGACGCTCTCCTACCACTCCGTACGACTGAACCACGAAGGCTTGTCTATAATACGAAATCTACAACTTCGGTGGTGTGCTTGAGCCCCGTTACATTGTCGGCGCGGAATCACTTGACCAGTGAGCTATTACGCACTCTTTCAAGGGTGGCTGCTTCTAAGCCAACCTCCTGGTTGTCTATGCAACTCCACATCCTTTCCCACTTAGCACACGCTTAGGGACCTTAGTTGGTAGTCTGGGTTGTTTCCCTCTCGACGATGAAGCTTATCCCCCACCGTCTCACTGCTGCGCTCTCACTTACCGGCATTCGGAGTTTGGCTGACGTCAGTAAGCTTTTGGGCCCCATCGGCCATCCAGTAGCTCTACCTCCGGCAAGAAACACGCAACGCTGCACCTAAATGCATTTCGGAGAGAACCAGCTATCACGAAGTTTGATTGGCCTTTCACCCCTATCCACAGCTCATCCCCTCCATTTTCAACTGAAGTGGGTTCGGTCCTCCACGACGTCTTACCGTCGCTTCAACCTGGCCATGGATAGATCACTTCGCTTCGGGTCTAGGACATGCGACTGGATCGCCCTATTAAGACTCGCTTTCGCTACGGCTACCCCACACGGGTTAACCTCGCCACATATCGCTAACTCGCAGGCTCATTCTTCAAAAGGCACGCTGTCACCCCTACAAGGAGGCTCCAACGGTTTGTAAGCAAACGGTTTCAGGTACTATTTCACTCCCCTCCCGGGGTACTTTTCACCTTTCCCTCACGGTACTTGTCCGCTATCGGTCATCTGGGAGTATTTAGGCTTATCAGGTGGTCCTGACAGATTCACACGGGATTTCTCGGGCCCCGTGCTACTTGGGATCCCCATTCAGCCAGCGCCAGCATTTCGGCTACGGGGTTCGCACCCTCTATGACCAGCCATTCAAAGCTGTTCGCCTATACTGCGCTGTAACTGCTCCTGTCCGGCAGAACAGGACAACGGGTCCCACAACCCCGACCATGCAACGACCGCCGTCTATCACACATGACCGGTTTAGCCTCTTCCGATTTCGCTCGCCACTACTGACGGAATCACTTTTGTTTTCTCTTCCTGTGGGTACTGAGATGTTTCACTTCCCCACGTTCCCTCTACCCGCCCTATATATTCAGGCGGGAGTCACCAGGTCAAAATGCCTGGCGGGGTTTCCCCATTCGGAAATCCTCGGATCAGGGCTCGATTATCAGCTCCCCGAGGCTTATCGCAGATTTCTACGTCCTTCTTCGGCTCCAGATGCCAAGGCATCCACCGTTTGCTCTTAGAAACTTGACCACAAAGTTGCCACCGACCGAAGCCGGCAGCTCAGTGTTATCTCATTCGCCAACCACACCCCCGAAGGAGCGGGTTGGTCTAAGAAATTGCACTTAGTATCACAAACAACCACCCAACCCGAAGGCCAGATACCGTTTGCGACTAAGATGCTCGCGTCCACTGTGTAGTTCTCAAAATACGGGCGGGTCCCATACTCACCCTGCGAATAATGCAGGACTCATATGGCCCAGAGGAGTTCAACCCCCCACACCGAAGCGCAGGGAAGTTTGGTCCCTCAGGACCCAACAGCGTGCACACTCCCCACCTCGAACACCCTCACGTTCCAAACACCCGAAGATGTCGTACTGATGCTGATGCCCTCAACGAAGAGCCATTGTCAATGTTCCACCCATGAGCGCCAGACGAAGACATTCGCTTCGAAACTGACTTGACCAGATAATCCCTGTGTAAACAGCAGGGCTGGTACATGCTCCTTAGAAAGGAGGTGATCCAGCCGCACCTTCCGGTACGGCTACCTTGTTACGACTTAGTCCTAATCACCAATCCCACCTTCGACAGCTCCATCCCACAAGGGGTTAGGCCACTGGCTTCGGGTGTTACCGACTTTCATGACTTGACGGGCGGTGTGTACAAGGCCCGGGAACGTATTCACCGCAGCGTTGCTGATCTGCGATTACTAGCGACTCCGACTTCATGAGGTCGAGTTGCAGACCTCAATCCGAACTGAGACCGGCTTTTTGGGATTCGCTCCACCTTACGGTATCGCAGCCCTTTGTACCGGCCATTGTAGCATGCGTGAAGCCCAAGACATAAGGGGCATGATGATTTGACGTCATCCCCACCTTCCTCCGAGTTGACCCCGGCAGTCTCCTATGAGTTCCCACCATTACGTGCTGGCAACATAGAACGAGGGTTGCGCTCGTTGCGGGACTTAACCCAACATCTCACGACACGAGCTGACGACAACCATGCACCACCTGTATACCGACCTTGCGGGGCGACCATCTCTGGACGTTTCCGGTATATGTCAAGCCTTGGTAAGGTTCTTCGCGTTGCATCGAATTAATCCGCATGCTCCGCCGCTTGTGCGGGCCCCCGTCAATTCCTTTGAGTTTTAGCCTTGCGGCCGTACTCCCCAGGCGGGGAACTTAATGCGTTAGCTGCGACACGGAGACCGTGGAATGGCCCCCACATCTAGTTCCCAACGTTTACGGCATGGACTACCAGGGTATCTAATCCTGTTCGCTCCCCATGCTTTCGCTCCTCAGCGTCAGTTACGGCCCAGAGATCTGCCTTCGCCATCGGTGTTCCTCCTGATATCTGCGCATTCCACCGCTACACCAGGAATTCCAATCTCCCCTACCGCACTCTAGTCTGCCCGTACCCACTGCAGGCTGGGGGTTGAGCCCCCAGATTTCACAGCAGACGCGACAAACCGCCTACGAGCTCTTTACGCCCAATAATTCCGGACAACGCTTGCACCCTACGTATTACCGCGGCTGCTGGCACGTAGTTAGCCGGTGCTTTTTCTGCAGGTACCGTCACTTTCGCTTCTTCCCTACTAAAAGAGGTTTACAACCCGAAGGCCGTCATCCCTCACGCGGCGTTGCTGCATCAGGCTTTCGCCCATTGTGCAATATTCCCCACTGCTGCCTCCCGTAGGAGTCTGGGCCGTGTCTCAGTCCCAGTGTGGCCGGTCACCCTCTCAGGCCGGCTACCCGTCGTCGCCTTGGTGAGCCATTACCTCACCAACTAGCTGATAGGCCGCGAGTCCATCCTTGACCGAAATTCTTTCCAACTCCTAGCCATGCGGCTGAAGCTCGTATCCGGTATTAGACGCCGTTTCCAGCGCTTATCCCAGAGTCAAGGGCAGGTTACTCACGTGTTACTCACCCGTTCGCCACTAATCCCTGGAGCAAGCTCCAGTTCATCGTTCGACTTGCATGTGTTAAGCACGCCGCCAGCGTTCGTCCTGAGCCAGGATCAAACTCTCCGTAAAAGAAAAAACAGTCCAACCGGAATAGGCCGGAACTGCTGAATTTGATGCTGACCAAAGAACAAAACAATCTGACGATTGTTGTTGTCCATCAATCTCAAAGAAACCTAAACACCACTCACAACCCCACCGAACGGTGAAGCCACAAGCAATGCCAGGGTATAATTTGGCATTTGACAATGTGCACGCTGTTGAGTTCTCAAGGACCAAACGCACCCGAAACCCGACCCTATAAAGGCCCTCGTCCGAGGCAGCTGTGAAACCTTAGCACCAGAAATCACTCTGTAAAACCGGTGACAATCACTCCGAAGAGCAGCTCCCGAAGAAGCATCCGTTCCGATTGGAACGAGTCACGAACCTACATCATGTTTCCCAGTGTTGCAACTTGCTTGGTCCGAGGCCGTAATCGGCAACTCGAGGACTTGGAAGTCGGTCCCGCTTGAGGCCGGAGGAGCTTCGCTCCGCCGCACCTTTGGGGTGACAAGAAAGAACACTACACGGACATCCGCCCACACGTCCAAACCTCCACGCATCCCGGGCGTGTCGCACCCAAAAAGCCCGAAAACAAGCCGATCGGCCCCCACNAAAGAACACTACACGGACATCCGCCCACACGTCCAAACCTCCACGCATCCCGGGCGTGTCGCACCCAAAAAGCCCGAAAACAAGCCGATCGGCCCCCACGCAGCCACACACGGCCGAGGAGGGGCACGTGGACACGACGACGCGCACCTTCGAAAAGGGGCTGTTCGGGCGTCCCCCTCCCCCGCAGACGACGAGGCCCGCGCCCCCGGAAGGGACACGGGCCTCGATCGACTCGGGTTCGGTGCTCAGTCGCGCAGGGTCACACCGGCGAGGGTCTTCTTCCCCCGGCGGAGGATGGCGACGCCGCCGGCGAGCAGCGACCCCGAGATCGGGGCATCGCCCTCGGTCACCCGCTCGTTGTTCAGGTACACCCCGCCCTCGCTCGCCGCACGTCGCGCGGCACCGAGCGATGAGACCAGACCGGTCTCCACCAGGGCCTGCGCGACGGTCGCCCCATGGTCGATCTCCGCACTCGGCAGTTCGGCCAACGCGCTGCGGAGGGTGACGCCGTCGAGTGCGGCGAGGTCGCCGTTCCCGAAGAGCGCGGCCGCGGCGTCGATCGCCGAGCGGGCGGCGGCCTCGCCGTGGACCAGCCGGGTGACCTCCCACGCCAGGGTCCGCTGCGCCTCCCGGGCGAACGGACGCTCCGCCACGACCGCCTCGAGTCGTTCGATCTCGGCTCGATCGAGGAACGTGAAGACCTTCAGGCGCGGGATCACATCGGCGTCGTCGGTGTTGAGCCAGAACTGGTACATCGCGTAGGGGCTCGTCAGGTCGGCGTCGAGCCAGACCGCGTTGCCCTCGCTCTTCCCGAACTTGGTGCCGTCGCTGTTCGTGATGAGGGGCGTGCCGATCGCGTGGACGGCGACCCCCTCGGTGCGACGGATGAGCTCGGTGCCGCTGGTCAGGTTGCCCCACTGATCGCTGCCGCCGGTCTGCAGCACGCAGTCGTACTCGCGGTACAGCTGACGGAAGTCGAGACCCTGGAGGATCTGGTAGCTGAACTCGGTGTAGCTGATGCCGGCGTCGCTGCTGAGTCGGGCGCTCACGGCGTCCTTCTTCAACATGGTGTTGACACGGAAGTTCTTCCCGATGTCGCGGAGGAACTCGATCGCGCTGAGCGGAGCGGTCCAGTCCAGGTTGTTGACGACCCGCAGACCGTTCTCGCCCTCGGGGGCCAGGAACTTCTCGACGTGCGCGCGGATGCTCTCGACCCACTCGGCGGTCTGCTCGGGTGTCTTGAGCACGCGTTCGGCGGTCGGACGCGGATCGCCGATGAGACCCGTCGACCCCCCGACGAGACCGAGCGGACGGTGACCGGCCAGCTGCAGACGACGCATGGTCAGCAGCTGCACGAGGTTGCCCAGGTGCAGACTCGGCGCGGTCGGGTCGAAGCCGCAGTAGTACGTGATCGGCGGACCGGCGAGGAGGGTCTTCAGGGCATCGGCGTCGGTCGAGACGTGGACGAGACCACGCCAGACGAGCTCGCTCCACACGTCGTCGAACGACGGATCGTTGCGCTGGCCGGCCAGGACGTCGGCGGTCGATTCACTGGTCACCCGAGAACGCTACCAGCGTCGGAGGCTGGCCTCGCCCGACGGACGGCCGCACGATAGGCCGAGACCGTGGCGTCGCCCGCGATCCAGAACCTCCAGGGGTAGCGGTCGCCGCCCGCCTCCCCCGAGACGCCGACCCTCGGACCGGTCTCGATCGCCGGTGCCGGTCCGGGACGCACGTCGAGCGACAGCCGTCCGATTCCGAGACGGGTGCCGTCGTCGGCGAGGTCGATGCCGAGGGCCGACCCGAGCCTCCCGGGCCCCCTCGCCAGGTCGACGTCCCCGCGCGAGGTCGGTCGTCGCGCGCGCGCCGTCTCGACGCCCTCGACCACCTCCCCCGCGCGGAGCAGCAGGCCCGAGGCCTCGCCCTCCGGGCCGCAGACCAGGTTGACGCAGCGATGGATCCCGTACGAGAGGTACACGTAGACCGTGCCGCCGGGTCCGAACATGCTGGCGTTCCGTGCGGTCCTGCCTCGATGCGCATGCGACCCCGGGTCACCCGCCGTGCCGAGATACGCCTCGACCTCGGTCACCCGGACGGCGACCCCGCCCACCCGGACGACGGATCCGAGGAGGCGCGGTGCCACCTCGAGGGCCGCTCCCGACATCAGTCGGGTCGCCTCGTCGGGCGGGGTCGACGTCATGGGCCTAGAAGAAGTCCTGGCCCGTGGTCACCACGATGACCACGACGGCCACCAGGACGACGACGCTCACCGCGACGACGACGGGCAGGAGCCAGGCCCGTCGCCGCGGCGGCTCGGGAGGGCGGCGATCGCTCACGACGCCCTCGGGTCGAGTTCGCGGGCGAGCCCGGCGACCCTCGCGGTGAGCGCCTCGAGCTGCTCGGCCACCCGCTCGGGAGCCGTGCCGCCGGCACCGCGTCGGCTCGCGATGGAGCCCTCGACGGTCAGGACCGGTCGGATCTCGGCCGTCAGATGCGGTGACACCGAGGCGTACTGCTCGTCGGTCGGCTCGTGGAGCTCGAGCCCGTGCTCCTCGCAGAACCGGACGAGCTCGCCGCTGATCTCGTGAGCGTCGCGGAAGCTCACCCCCTGACGGACGAGCCACTCCGCGACATCGGTGGCCAACGAGAACCCCTGGGGCGCCAGCTCGGCCATCCGCTGCTCGTCGAACTGGAGCGTGGCCACGAGTCCCGTGAAGGCGGGCAGCAGCACCTCGAGCTGGGTGACCGAGTCGAAGACGGGCTCCTTGTCCTCCTGCAGATCGCGGTTGTACGCCAGAGGGAGACCCTTCAGCGTCGCCAGGAGTCCCGTCAGATTGCCGATGAGGCGACCCGACTTGCCCCGCGCGAGCTCAGCGATGTCCGGGTTCTTCTTCTGCGGCATGATCGACGACCCGGTCGAGAACGCGTCGTGCAGCCGGACGAAGCCGAACTCCCGCGTCGACCAGAGGATGATCTCCTCCGAGAGCCTCGAGAGGTCGATGCCGATCGACGCCGCCACGAAGGCGAACTCGGCCACGACATCGCGACTGGCCGTCGCGTCGATCGAGTTCTCGGTCGTGCGGTCGAACCCGAGGTCGCGGGCCACCTGCACGGGGTCGAGGCCGAGGGAGCTCCCGGCCAGGGCGCCGGCCCCGTAGGGCGAGGCCGATGCCCGGTGCGACCAGTCGCGGAGACGCTCGAGGTCGCGGACGAGCGGCCACGCGTGCGCCAGCAGATGGTGGGCGAGGAGGACGGGTTGGGCGTGCTGGAGGTGCGTGCGTCCGGGCATGACGGCCGTCGGATGCGCGCTCGCCTGCGCGGCGATCGCATCGACCAGGTCGACGACGAGACGCGCGATCGACACGGCGTGGTCGCGGAGGTACAGCCGCACGAGGGTGGCGATCTGGTCGTTGCGGCTGCGCCCGGCGCGGAGCTTGCCGCCGAGCTCGACGCCCGCGATGCCGATGAGGCCCCGTTCGAGCGCCGAGTGGACGTCCTCATCGCTGTCCGCCGCGACGAAGGTCCCCTCGGCCACGTCGGACTCGAGTCGATCGAGCCCCCCGAGCATCGACGTGAGCTCGTCGGCGGTGAGGTAGCCGGCAGAGGCCAGAGCCCGCGCGTGCGCCCGTGACCCGGCGATGTCGTACGGCGCCAGCTGCCAATCGAACTGGGTCGACCTGCTCAACGCCGTGAGCTCGGCCGACGGCCCGGAGGCGAAGCGGCCGCCCCAGAGGGCGCCCGCCTCGCCCGCGCGCTGGTTCGACGTCGTGTCGTCCGCCACTACTGCTGCGCCAGGTCGCGGCGCGCCGAGATCTTGCTCGGCAGCGACCAGATCTCGATGAACCCCTTCGACAGGGACTGGTCGAAGGTGTCGCCGGTGTCGTAGGTGGCGAGATCGAAGTCGTAGAGGCTCGAGTCGCTCTTCTGCCCGGTCACCACGGCACGACCGCCCTGCAGCTTCAGGCGGATGTCGCCCGAGACGTAGCGCTGGGTGTCGTCGATGAAGACGTCGAGCGAGCGCTTGAGACCCGAGAACCACAGACCGTCGTAGACGAGGTTCGACCATTCGGCCTCGACGCCGCGCTTGTAGCGACCGAGGTCGCGCTCGATGGTGAGGGCCTCGAGCGCCTCGTGCGCCTGGATGAGGGCGATCGCGCCGGGCGCCTCGTAGACCTCGCGGCTCTTGATCCCGACGAGGCGATCCTCGACGACGTCGATGCGACCGACGCCGTGGGCGCCGGCGAGCTCGTTCATCTTCTCGACGATGCCGAGCGGCGTGTACGCCACGCCGTCGATCGCGACGGGGACGCCCGCCTCGAAGGTAACGACGACCTCGTCCGCCGGCTTGATGACCGAAGGGTCCTGGGTGTACTCGTACAGATCTTCGATCGGCGGGTTCCAGGGGTCCTCGAGGAATCCGGTCTCGACGGCGCGACCCCAGACGTTCTTGTCGATCGAGTACGGGTTGGCCGCGCTCTGGCGGATCGGCAGATTGTGCTGCTCGGCGTAGACGATCGCCTTGTCGCGCGTCAGGGCGAGGTCGCGCACCGGGGCGATGCTCGTGAGGTCGGGAGCGAGCGCCGCGACGGCCGCCTCGAAGCGGACCTGGTCGTTGCCCTTGCCGGTGCAGCCGTGGGCGACGCTGTCGGCGCCGAGCTCCTTCGCCACGCGGGCGAGGTGGCGGGCGATCAACGGACGGCTCAGCGCGCTGACCAGAGGGTAGGTCTTCTGGTACATGGCGTTCGCCTTGAGCGCGGGCATCAGGTAGTCGCGCCCGAACTCCTCCTTGGCGTCGACGACGACCGACTCGACGGCGCCGCAGTCGAGGGCACGCTGACGGATGTCGTCCATGTCCTCCCCGCCCTGTCCGACGTCGACGGCCAGAGCCACGACCTCCTTGCCCGTGGCGTCGGCGAGCCAGCCGATGCCGACAGAGGTGTCCAGGCCTCCCGAGTATGCGAGGACGACGCGTTCCGTCATGGTTCTCCTTGGTTCGTTGTGGGGTGTGCGGGGCCGGTGGCCCGGCCGAGACCGGGCCACCGGGTCGTTCTGGAGCGGTCGCCGAGCGACCGCGGCCCGTCGAGGGCTAGTGCTCGAGCAGCCAGGTGAGCAGAGCCTTCTGGGCGTGGACGCGGTTCTCCGCTTCGTCCCAGATGACGCTGGTCGGGCCGTCGATGACCTCGGTCTCGACCTCGTAGCCGCGGTCGGCGGGGAGGCAGTGCAGGAAGATCGCATCGTCGTCGGCCTCGGCCATGAGGGCCCGGTCGACCTTGAAGTCGCCGAAGACGGCGACCCGCGCCTCCTTCTCGTCCTCCTTGCCCATCGAGACCCAGGTGTCGGTGACGACGACGTCGGCACCGGCGACCGCCTCGTGCACGTCGGCGGTGACCTGCACGGAGCCGCCCGTGCCGATCGCGATGCGCTCGGCGTCGCGGACGACGGCCTCGTCGGGCTGGAACCCCTCGGGTGCTCCGATCCGGACGTGCATGCCGGCCGTGGCGCCGGCGAGGAGGTACGACTGGCCCATGTTGCAGCGACCGTCGCCGACGAAGGCGACCGTCAGCCCGGCGAGCGCACCCTTCTTCTCGCGGATCGTCTGCAGATCGGCGAGGAGCTGGCAGGGGTGGAAGTCGTCGCTGAGCGCGTTGACGACCGGGACGGTCGTGCCGGCGGCCATCTCTTCGAGACCGGACTGGGCGTAGGTGCGCCACACGATGGCCGACACCATGCGCTCGAGGACCCGCGCCGTGTCGGACGGAGTCTCCTTGCCGCCCAGCTGGCTGTTGGCCGTCGCGATGATCAGCGGGCTGCCCCCGAGATCGGCGATGCCCACCGCGAACGAGACCCGGGTCCGGGTGGACGACTTGTCGAAGATCACGGCGACCGTCTGCGGGCCCTCGAGGGGGCGACGGGACCACCGATCGGCCTTGAGCTCGTCGGCGAGGTCGAGGACCTCGATGAGCTCGGCGGGGCTGAGGTCGTCGTCGCGGAGGAAGTGGCGGGTCATGCGAGACCTTTCAGGACGGAGGCGAAGAGGGCGACGAACTCGTCGACCTCGGCGTCACCCACGATGAGGGGCGGTGCCAGACGGATGCTCGAATCGTTCGGCGCGTTGATGATGAGACCGGCGTCGAGCGCCGCCGCCGCGAGCTGCGCGGCGACGGGCTGGGTCAGACCCAGCCCGATCAGCAGCCCGCGCCCACGGATCTCGCCGATCAGCGGCGAGTCGAGTGCGGTCAGAGCGGCGCGGAGTCGGTCGCCCTGCACCACCGCGTTGACGATGAGCCCCGAGTCCTCGATCTCGCGGAGCACC
The DNA here is from genome assembly GCF_001422285.1 of Frigoribacterium sp. Leaf263. Taxonomy (GTDB): domain Bacteria; phylum Actinomycetota; class Actinomycetes; order Actinomycetales; family Microbacteriaceae; genus Frigoribacterium. Next base: position 584,017 of record NZ_LMMO01000001.1, on the reverse strand, counting down.
GCATCGGCTGCCGCCGTCGCCAGCGGGTTGCCGCCGAAGGTCGTCCCGTGCTGCCCCGCCTCGAACAGCGCCGACGCGGCGCCGAACGTGACCAGCGCCCCGATGGGCACACCGCCCGCGATGCCCTTCGCGATCGTGATCGCGTCGGGGACGACGTCGAACTGCTGGAACGCGAACCACGAGCCCGTGCGACCGACGCCGGTCTGGATCTCGTCGAGGATGAGAAGGGCGCCATGCCGGGTGGAGAGCTCGCGAGCCCTCTCGAGGAAGCCCTCGGGCAGGTCGAGGACTCCGGCCTCGCCCTTGATGGGCTCGATGAAGATCGCGGCGACGTGGTCGTCGAAGGCCGCCTCGAGCGCCTCGACGGTGGTGTCGATGTGCTCGACCCCGGGGACCATGGGCTCGAAGGGCTCGCGCAGGGCGGGCTTGCCGGTCAGGGCCAGCGACCCCATCGTCCGGCCGTGGAACGAGCTCTGCAACGCGAGGATGCGGGTCTTCGACCCGTCGCCGCGATTCAGACGAGCGAGCTTGAAGGCGGCCTCGTTCGCCTCGGCGCCGCTGTTGCCGAAGAACACGCGACCGGCGTCGCCGGCCCCCGTGATCCGCTTGAGCCGTTCGGCCAGCTCGAGCTGCGGCTCGGTGGCGAAGTAGTTCGACACGTGGATGATCGACGCGGCCTGCCTCGACAGCGCCTCGACGAGGACCGGATGCGCGTGGCCGAGCGCGTTGACGGCGATCCCGGCCAGGAAGTCGAGATAGCGCTTGCCGTCCACGTCGAACACCTGGCAGCCCTCGCCGTGCGAGAGCATCACCTTCGGAGTGGACAGCGAGCCCATCAACGAGTCGCCGAATCGGCGCTGCCAGGTACCGCCTTGGGTCTGGATCATGGTCACGACTGTCCTTCCTTCTCGGCACCGTCGTCGACGGTGGTGGTGTTCATGGAGGTGACGACGGGGGCGCCGTACGACGCCGCCCGGTCGTCGGGGATGACCTCGGTGCCCGACCCGCGCTGGGTGAAGACCTCGAGGAGGATCGAATGCGGGATGCGCCCGTCGATGATGGTCGCTCCCCCGACGCCGCCGACGACCGACTCGAGGCACGCGGTCATCTTCGGGATCATGCCCGATTCGAGCGACGGCAGGAGGTCGGTGAGGGCGGACACGGTGATGGCCGCGACGAGGGACTCGCGGTTCGGCCAGTCGCTGTACAGCCCGGGCACGTCGGTCAGCATGACGAGCTTCGCGGCGCCGAGGGCGATCGCCAGGGCGCCGGCCGCGGCGTCGGCGTTGACGTTCAGCGCCGACTCGGGGTTCGCCTCGTTCGTGGCGATGGACGACACGACGGGGATCCGCCCCGCCGCGATCTCGTCGAGCACGGCGGTCGGATCGACCTCGGTGATGTCGCCGACGTGACCGAGATCGAAGGTCTCGCCGTCGATGACGACTCCGCGGCGGCGGCCCTCGAAGAGCGTGCTGTCGTCGCCGGAGACCCCACGCGCCAGATCGCCGTGCTCGTTGATCAGCTCGACGATCTCGCGGTTGACCTCACCGGCCAGCACGTCGCGGACGACCGAGATCGCCTCGGTGCTGGTGTAGCGGTAGCCCCCGCGGAACTCGCTCGGGATGCCGGCGGCGGCCAGAGCGGCGGAGATCTGCGGCCCACCGCCGTGCACGACGACCGGGAACAGCCCCGCGTAGCGGAGATAGACCATGTCTTCCGCGAAAGCGCGCTTCAGCGCATCGTCCACCATGGCGTTGCCGCCGAACTTGACGACGACGACCGTGCCCGAGAATCGCTTCACCCACGGGAGGGACTCGATGAGGGTGGCGGCCTTGACGGCGGCGAGCTCCTGCTCGTCGCTGTGCACCACGTCAGGGGTCGCCATCAGCTGGAGTACGCGCTGTTCTCGTGCACGTAGTCGTGCGTGAGGTCGTTCGTGAGGATCGTCGCCTCGGCGTCGCCCGACTTGAGGTCGACGAGCACGTGCACGGCCCTCGGCGTCAGATCGACGCCCTCGCTCGGCTCGTCGGGCGCACCCAAGTGGCAGACGCGGACGCCGTTCATGGAGACGTCGACGTCGTACGGGTCGAAGGCGGCGGACGTCGTGCCGATAGCCGCCAGGACTCGACCCCAGTTGGGATCGTTGCCGAACACGGCGGCCTTGAACAGGTTGTTGCGCGCGATCGACCGGCCGACCTCGACGGCGTCGTCGTCGCTCGCGGCTCCGACGATCTCGATGCGGATGTCGTGCGACGCGCCCTCGGCGTCGGCCTGGAGCTGCTCGGCCAGGTCGGCGCAGAGCTCGGTGACGGCCGCGCGGAAGGCCTCGGGCTCGGGTTCGACGCCGGACTCTCCGCTCGCGAGGAGCACCACCGTGTCGTTCGTCGACATGCAGCCGTCGGAGTCGAGACGGTCGAAGGTCACCCTCGTGGCGGCGCGCAGCGCGTCGTCGAGACCAGCGGAGGTCACATCGGCGTCGGTCGTCAGGACGACGAGCATGGTCGCCAACCCCGGCGCCAGCATGCCGGCTCCCTTGGCCATGCCGCCGACGACCCAGCCGTCGCCGGTGACGACCGACTGCTTGGGCGTGGTGTCGGTGGTCATGATCGCGGTCGCCGCGGCGAGTCCCCCGTCGTCGGACAACGCGCCCGCCGCAGCGATCGAGCCCGAGAGCACCTTGTCGCGGAAGATCTGGTCGCCGACCCCGATGAGGCCGGTGGAGCACACCACGACGTCGCCCGCCGACACCCCGAGCGCCCCGGCCACGGTCTCGGCCGTGGCATGGGTCGTCTGGAAGCCGAACGCCCCGGTGAAGCAGTTCGCGCCTCCGGAATTGAGGACGACGGCCTCGGCGATCCCATCGCCCATCACCTGCTGAGACCAGAGGACGGGGTGGGCCTTCGCCCGATTGCTCGTGAAGACCGCGGCCGCGTTCTTGCGCCGCCCGCGGTTCACGACGAGGGCCACATCGGGACGTCCACTCGTCTTGAGGCCGGCGGTCACCCCGGCTGCGACGAACCCCTGGGCTGCGGTGACGCTCACGGCGCGACTCCGTTCACGATCAGGCCCGCGGTCTCGGGGAGACCGAGGGCGATGTTGGCGGACTGCACGGCCGCTCCGGCCGTGCCCTTCGCCAGGTTGTCGATCGCGCTGACGACGACGAGCCGATCGGCGTCGACGTCGACCGCCAGACCGATCAGGGCCGTGTTGGCGCCGACCGTGTCGGCCGTCCGCGGGAACTGGCCCGCGGGCAGGAGGTGCACGAAGGGTTCGTCGGCGTAGGCGATCTCGTACGCCGCGCGCACGTCGCTCTCGCTCACGCCGGGAGACAACGTGGCCGTCGAGGTCGCCAGGATGCCGCGCGACATCGGTACGAGGACCGGGGTGAACGAGATGCTCACCTCGGTCGCGCCGGCGAGCCGGAGGTTCTGGCGGATCTCGGGGACGTGACGGTGCGTGCCGCCGACGCCGTACGCGGACGCCGAGCCCATGATCTCGCTCGCGAGCAGATGCGGCTTGAGCGCCTTGCCCGCGCCGGACGGCGCGACCGCGAGCACGGACACGATGTCGGTGGTCTCGATCAGCCCGGCCCTCACGGCCGGGGCGAGCGCGAGGGTGATGGCGGTGACGTTGCAGCCGGGTGCGGCGATGCGTCGTCCGCCCACGAGAGCCTCCCGCTGCCGCGTCCCGTCGGCGTGCACGAGCTCGGGCAGACCGTAGGCCCACGCCCCGAAGAACTCGGTGCCGTAGAAGCGGGCCCAGTCGGCCTCGTCGGTCAGTCGGTGGTCGGCGCCGCAGTCGACGACCAGCGTGTCGCTCGGCAGGTCGGCCGTGATCGCACCCGACTTGCCGTGCGGCAGGGCCAGGAAGACGACGTCGTGACCGGCGAGATTCTCGGCCGTCGTCTCGTCGAGCGTCAGATGCGCCAGAGAGCGCAGCTGCGGTTGCAGCGCGATGAGGGGCTGGCCGGCGTTCTGGAACGCGGTGACGGTGCGCACCTCGAAGTCTGGATGCGCGGCGAGGAGCCGCAGCAGCTCGCCGCCGGCGTAGCCGCTGGCGCCGGCGACGGCAACGGAATGAGGCATGGGTCCACCCTAATGTTCGATTCGGTCGAGGATCGGGGGCGGCGACGCCTGGCGAGTGTCAGTCGCGGAGCGCCGCCCCGAATCGCTCGCCGGCCAGACGGACGGCGCCCTGCTTGGCCTCGGTCGCCTCGGCGGCGGTGAGGGTCCGGTCGTCGGCCCGGAACCGCAGCGCGAAGGTCAGGGACTTCGAGGCGTCGGGAAGACCTGAGCCGCGGTAGTCGTCGACGAGTCGGACGGTCTCGAGCAGCACGCCGGCGCCCTCGCGGACGACGGCGAGGACCTCGCCCGCGGGCACATCGACGCCCACGACCAGCGAGAGGTCCTGTGTGGCGGCGGGGAACGACGAGATGGGAGACGGCTGAAGCTCGACGTCGCCGAGCGCGATGACCCGGTCGAGGTCGATCTCGCCGACCGCGACCACCCGGGGCAGATCGAGGTCGGAGGCGCGACGCGGCAGCAGCTCGCCGGCGTACCCCACGACCTCGCCCGCCACGACGACCTCGGCGGTGCGACCCGGGTGCAGCGACGGGTGGGAGCCCTGGCGGAAGACGGCCTCGGCACCGGCCGCGCGGACGGCCGCGCGGAGGTCGTCGAGCACGTCGGCCAGCGAGGCCGCGACGGCCGCCTGCCCGGGCTGACGATCGATGGCCTGGCCGATTCCGACGACGGCGAGGTGCCGCGGCTGACGCGGGATGCTCGCCTCGAGCGATGCGAGGACCTCGTCGGACGGTCGCTCGGCGCCGGCGGGGACGCCCGCCGTGCCGTAGGAGCGACCGGCCTCGGGCAGGAACACCGTGCCCGCCTCGAAGACCGAGAGGTCCACGAGGCCGCGTGAGCTGTTGCGGCGGACGATCTCGAGCAGCCCGGGGACGAGCGATCGCCGCAGCTCGGGCGCCGCGACGTCGAGGGGGTTCGCCAGTCGGACGCCGGGTCCGTTCTCGCCGGAGAGGCCGCCGAAGGCCCGGTTCTGCTCGGACGAGACGAACGGGTAGGACGCGACCTCCGTCGAGCCGGCGGCCGCGAGCGACGACGAGACCTGGCGCCGGAGCTTCTGCTCACGCGTCAGACCCCGGCCCGGAGGCGCGACCGGCAGGACGGACGGGATGCGGTCGTAACCGGTGATGCGAGCGACCTCTTCGACGAGGGTCGCCGCGTCGGTCAGATCGGGACGCCAGGACGGCGGCGTGACGGACCAGCCCTCGGTCGTCTGCTCGACCATGGCGCCGATCGAGGTCAGCGCGTCGACGATCTCGGTCGGCGTGTAGTCGACCCCGATCAGGCGGGAGGCGCGCTCGGCGGCCAGAGCGATGACCGGAGACGGGGCGGACGAGTCGAGCGCGGACCCGAGGGCGTCCGCCGTTCCGCCGCCCCACTCGACGAGGAGGTCGACCACGCGCTGCGCGGCCGGTGCGGAGACACGAGGATCGACGCCGCGCTCGAAGCGACGCGACGCCTCGCTCGGGAGCTTGTGACGACGCGCGGATCGGGCGATCGACACGGGGTCGAACGTGGCGGCCTCGACGAGCACGTCGGTCGTCTCGGTCGTGATCTCGGTGCGGGCGCCGCCCATGACGCCGGCGAGACCGACGGCACCCGACGTGTCGGCGATGACCAGGTCTTCGGGGTGGAGCCGCCGGGTCTTGCCGTCGAGCGTCAGGAGCTGCTCGCCCGCAGCCGCACGACGGACCGTCAGGCCGCCGTCGAGCGTGCCGAGGTCGTAGCCGTGGATCGGTTGACCGAGCTCGAGCATGACGTAGTTCGTGACGTCCACCGGCAGGGAGACGCTGCGGAGTCCGGCGAGCCGGAGTCGAGCCGACATCCACGGCGGCGTGGCACGAGAGGCGTCGACGCCGCGGACGACCCGCGTGACGAACGTCGAGACGGCCGCCGCGCCGCGCACCGGGGCCTCGTCGCGCACGTCGACGGAGAACCCGTCGGCGGACGCGACCGTCACGGCCTCGGCCGGATCGCGGAACGTCGCGCCCGTCGCATGGGAGTACTCGCGGGCGACGCCCCGGATGCTGAAGGCGTAGCCGCGGTCGGGGGTGACGTTGATCTCGACGGCGGCCTCGTCGAGGCCGAGCAGCGCGATGGCGTCGGCGCCGACCTCGGGGTCGAGTCCGAGCGACGAGAGCAGGAGGATGCCGTCGTGCTCGTCACCGAGACCCAGCTCGCGCGTCGAGGCGATCATGCCGTCGGACACGTGGCCGTAGGTCTTGCGAGCGGCGATCGGGAAGGGCCCGGGCAGGACGGCGCCCGGGAGCGACACCACGACCTTGTCGCCGACGACGAAGTTGTGCGCGCCGCAGACGATGCCGCGGACGTCGTCGGGACCGACCGCCACCTGGCACCAGTTGATGGTCTTGCCGTTCTTCTGGGGCTCGGGGACGAGCTCGAGCACCTGACCGACGACGAGCGGACCCGTCACGTCGCCGACGTGGACGTCCTCTTCTTCGAACCCCACGGAGACGAGCGCCGCGTGGACGTGCTCGAGGCTGACGTCGCCCGGCAGGTCGACCCACTCGCCGAGCCAACTGATCGGAACCCGCATCAGACCACCATCCCGAACTGCTCGCTGAATCGGACGTCGCCCTCGACCATGTCGCGCATGTCGTTGAGGTCGTTGCGGAACTGCAGCGTGCGCTCGATGCCCATGCCGAAGGCGAAGCCCTGGTACTCGTCAGGGTCGATGCCCGCGGCTCGCACGACGTTCGGGTTGACCATGCCGCAGCCGCCCCACTCGACCCACCGGGCGCCGCCCTTGGCGTTCGGCTGCCAGACGTCCATCTCGGCGCTCGGCTCGGTGAACGGGAAGTAGTTGGGGCGGAGACGGATCTGTGCCTCGGCGCCGAACATCGACCGGGCGAGGTGCTCGAGCGTGCCGCGCAGGTTCGCCATGGTCAGCCCCCTGTCGATGGCGATGCCCTCGATCTGGGTGAAGACGGGCGTGTGCGTCGCGTCGAGCTCGTCGGTGCGGAACACGCGGCCCGTGGCGACGTTGTACACCGGGAGCTGCTTCGAGAGCAGCGTCCGGATCTGCACCGGCGAGGTGTGCGTGCGGAGCACGAGATGCTCGTCGACCGGATCGACGAAGAAGGTGTCCTGCATGGCGCGCGCCGGGTGATCGGCGTCGAAGTTCAGGGCGTCGAAGTTGAACCACTCGTGCTCGAGCTCGGGCCCCTCGGAGACCTCCCAGCCCATGCCGACGAACAGGTCGACCATGGTCTCTTGCAGGAGCGCCAGCGGGTGACGTGAGCCGGCCCGACGACGCGACGGCAGCGCGGAGACGTCGACGGCCTCGTCGGCGAGACGGGCGGCCTCTTCGAGCTCGACCAGCTCGGCTTCGCGTGCGGCGACGGCCTGGTTGACCCGGCCCCGGGCCTGACCGACGAGCTTGCCCGCAGCGGCCTTCTGATCGCCCGGCAGATCGCGCAGCCCGGCGTTCATCCGGGCGAGGACGGACGCCTCGCCGGTGTGCTGCGAACGGGCGGTCTTCAGTTCGGCGACGGACGCCGCGGTCGCCAGGGCGACCAGTGCGGAGTCGACCGCCGACGCGACGGCGTCTTCGGAGATGGGGACGGAGTCTGACACGAGAACCAAGCTTAGCGATCGTCGGGAGCCGACCCGCGCCTCCTCGGGTGTCCGGGGAGGCGCGACGGGGCTGAAGGGGGACGGACTCAGGTCGATGTCGCCTGCGAGCCGCCGGTCGTCGCGTCGACGGACGGACGCCCGGTGCGCGCCAGCAGCCCGGGGCCGCCGAGCCCGCCGCCCTGGGGCTTCTTCACTACGCCGCGGCGACCCGTCCGCCGGTCGACGACGCGCACGACGTACGAGAACGCGAGGTTCGTCAGCAGATAGACGACGAGCACCACGGCGAAGAGGGTGAAGGTGTAGTTGCTGCCGTACGAGGTGCCGAGACGGTTCAGACCCCGACGTGTCAGCTCCACGTAGCCCACGATGTAGCCGAGCGAGGTGTCTTTCAGGAGCACCACCAGCTGCGCCAGGATGATCGGCAGCATCTGCCGGAACGCCTGCGGGAACTCGATCGCGAAGCGGGTGCGCACGGGCGAGAGGCCGATGGCGAGGCCGGCCTCGCGCTGCCCCCTCGGCAGGGAGGCGATGCCCGAGCGGAGCGCCTCGCCGATGAGGGCGCCGTTGTAGACGGCGAGGGCGGCTACGACCGCCCAGAAGGCTCCCGTCGAGAAGACGAGGAGGATGAACAGCATCATCAGCAGCACGGGCATGCCGCGGAAGAACTCGAGGACGATCGTCGTCGGGATCCGCACCCAGGCGGTGCGTGCCGTGCGGAGGAACGAGAACAGCACGCCGATGGCGACGGCCAGGACGGACGCCACCGCCGCGGCCCGCACGGTCGCGAGCCAGCCGCCGGCGATGTTCCGCCACAGGTTGCGGTCGAGGATGATGTCCCAGCGCGACGGGTCGAGCACGCTCGCCGTGACGGCGCCGTTGGCGCTGATGCGCGGTCGCCCGAGCAGGTAGACGAGGTAGGCGACGAGGGCCAGCACCAGGACGACGCCGACCACCGAGATGATGCGCGACGTGCGGCGGGCCTTGGGACCGGGGGCGTCGTAGAGGACGTTCGTGCTCATCGCAGGACCGCGACCTTCTTCTCGACGAGAGCCGCGACGCGACCCAGCGTGATGGTGACCACCAGATAGAACACGGCGACGGACACGAGCGTCGTGATGACCGCGTCGCCCCGGTCGTTGGCGATGAACCGTCCGGCCGCGAACAGCTCGGCGACGAAGAAGCCGCCGGCGACCGAGGTGTTCTTCGTGAGGGCGATGATGACGTTGATCAGCGGCGGGATCACCATGCGGATGGCCTGCGGCATGATCACGAGGCTGAGCGTCTGTGCGAAGCCGAGGCCGATGCTGCGGGCCGCCTCGGCCTGACCGACCGGCACGCCGTTGACGCCGGAGCGGACCGCTTCGGCGACGAACGGCGACGTGTAGAGCGTGAGACCCACCACCGCCAGCGGGAAGTAGCCGATGCCGACGCCGAGGTAGGGCAGGACGAACGCGCAGAAGAACAGCACGAGAGTCAGGGGGATGTTGCGGATCGCCTCGGTGTAGACCGTCGCGAACACCCGGAACGAGGCGACCGGCGAGATGCGCAGGGCCGCGACGACGAAGCCGATCACGATCGCGCCGACGGCGGACAGTGCCAGCAGCTGCAGCGTCGTGACGAACCCGCCCCAGAAGCGGGGCCAGTTCTCGGTCACGGCGTCGAAGCCGGGGATGACGTCCAAGGGGTTCACCGGGACTCCAGGTCAGAGGGCTGCCGAGAGGGCAGCAGGCGGTGGTGGGCACCGCGGACGACTCGCGCCGCGGTGCCCACCGGGGTGGTGACTAGTAGCGGTCGATCGCCGGGGGCTCGGGCGTCTCGAGGACGGCGCCGGCCGTGGCCTCCCAGAGCTCGTCCCAGGTGCCGTCGTCTTCGGCCTCGTCGAGGGTGTCGTTGATGAACATGCGGAAGTCGGTGTCGTCGAGCGCGAGACCGATGCCGTAGGGCTCCTCGGTGAAGGGCGCGCCGACGACCTCGAACTCGCCCTCGTTCTGGTCGGCGAGACCGGCCAGGATCACGTTGTCGGTCGTCACGGCCGCCACCGCACCGGTGCGGAGGGGCTCGAGGCAGTTCGAGTACGTGTCGGTCGCGATGATGTCGTCCGTGTACTCGGCGATGTTGGCCTCGCTGGTCGAGCCGCTGACCGTGCAGACGGCCTTGCCCTCGAGGTCCTCGGCGCCCTCGATGCCGTCGGGGTTGCCCTCGAGCACCAGAAGGTCCTGACCGGCCTGGTAGTAGGGGCCCGCGAACGAGACGACCTTCTTGCGCTCGTCGTTGATGGTGTAGGTCGCGATGACGAGATCGACGTCGCCGTTCTGGATGAAGGGCTCGCGGTTGGCGGACACCGTCTCGACCCAGGTGATGCCGTCGGCGGGGATGCCCAGCTTGGCCGCGACGAGCTTGCCGATCTCGGCGTCGAAGCCCTGCGGGTTGCCGGAGCCGTCGTCGAGGCCGAACAGGGGCTGGTCGAACTTGGTGCCGATGGTGATCTCGCCGGCCTCGGCGAGGCGGGCCATCGTCGTGCCGTCTTCGAAGTCGGAGACCTCCTCGACCTCGACGGAGCTTTCGGGGGCGGCCGAGTCGGTGCAGGCCGACAGTCCGAGCACCGTGACGGCTGCTGCGGCCACGGCGACGAAACCTCTACTGAGTCGCATTCTGTTCTCCTTGCTGTGTGACCCGGACGCCGATCGGCGGACGGGGGGATCCGGGGTCGCGCCGCAGGACGGACGCGCGGCGACGACGGGGTCTGCCGATCAGTGCGTGAGGATCTTCGACAGGAAGTCGCGGGCCCGATCGGACGTCGGCGCCGTGAAGAACCGCTCGGGCGTGCTCTCTTCGACGATCTCGCCGTCGGCCATGAAGACGACGCGGTCGGCGGCCTTGCGGGCGAAGCCCATCTCGTGGGTGACGACGATCATCGTCATTCCGTCTTTGGCGAGCTGGACCATGACGTCGAGGACCTCGGTGATCATCTCGGGGTCGAGCGCGCTGGTCGGCTCGTCGAGGAGCATCACCTTCGGATCCATCGCCAGGGCACGGGCGATCGCCACGCGCTGCTGCTGGCCGCCCGAGAGCTGCGACGGCATCTTCTGAGCCTGATTCGCGACGCCGACCCGCTCGAGGAGCTCCATGGCTCGCTTCTCGGCCTCGGCCTTGCTGCGCTTGCGGACCTTGATCTGCCCCAGCGTGACGTTCTCGAGCACCGTCTTGTGCGCGAAGAGGTTGAAGCTCTGGAAGACCATGCCGACGTCGGCCCGGAGTCGTGCCAGTTCGGAGCCCTCGTCGGGGAGGCGCGTCCCGTCGATGGTGATCGTGCCGTCGTCGATGGTCTCGAGGCGGTTGATGGCCCGGCACAGCGTGGACTTGCCCGAGCCGCTCGGCCCGATGACGACCACGACCTCGCCTCGGGAGACCGTCGTCGTGATGTCCTTCAGGACGTGCAGTTCACCGAAGTGCTTGTTGACGTGCTCGACGACGACGAGGGGTTCCATGCGTCCACACAAACAGGTGGGTCTGGCGGGCGCAAATTCACAGCGGATTCGTAACGCAACCGAAACGACGCGGCCGGCGCCGCCTGGCCGGCCCGCGCCTCCTGGCCGTCAGCTCCGCTGCGCGAATGCGCTCTCGTAGAGGCAGACCGAGGCGGCGGTCGAGAGGTTCATCGACTCGGCGTGCCCGTAGATCGGCACGACGACGGCACGGTCGGCCAGGGCGAGATCGTCGTCGGTGAGCCCGCGGGCCTCGTTGCCGAACAACCAGGCGGTGGGAGCGGAGAGGATCCCCTCGGTGCGGGCCATGAGGAGGTCGTCGCCCTTGACGTCGGCCGCCAGGACCTGGATGCCCGCCTCGGCGCACCGCGCGACGACGCTCGCGAGGTCGGCGCCGACGGCGACCGGCACGTGGAAGAGCGACCCGGTCGTGGCACGGACCACCTTGGGGTTGTAGAGGTCGACGCTGCGGCCGGTCATGATGACGGCGTCGGCACCCGCCGAGTCGGCGGCGCGGATGATGGTGCCGGCGTTGCCCGGGTCGCGGACCTCCTCGAGGATCGCGATCAGACGCGGACCACCCCGGCCCGTGTCGGCGAAGACGTCTTTGACGGCGGTCGGGAACTGCCGGCAGACGGCCACGATGCCCTGGGGGGTGACCGTGTCGGCCATCACGGCGATGACGGCCTCGCTGACGAACTCGATGTCGAGCTGAGCCTCGCGGGCTGCGTCGGAGACCTGCGGGTGCCGCTCGAGGGCCGTGGGCGTCGCGAAGAGCTCGACGAGCAGCTCGGGTCGGAAGGCCAGCGCCTCGGACACCGCCTGGGGCCCCTCGAGCAGGAACGACCCGGTGTCGGTGCGCGCGTCGCGCTTGGCCAGCTTCGCCACGGCGCGGACGCGGGGCGATCGGGGGTTGTCGAGGAGGGAGGTGCTCACACCTCCACTATGCCCCACCCGGCCTCGGGAGCCGGGACGCACGACGGCCCGGACGGCGATGCCGTCCGGGCCGGGGTGATGCGGTGACGCTGGTGACTACGCGGCGACCTTGGGAGCCGAGGTGTCGGCGGGCAGCGCGGCCTTCGCCGTGGCGACGAGGCCGGCGAAGGTGGCGGGCTCGTTGACGGCCAGCTCGGCCAGGATGCGACGGTCGACCTCGACGCCGGCCAGGGAGAGACCCTGGATGAGGCGGTTGTAGGTCAGGCCGTTCTGACGCGACGCGGCGTTGATGCGCTGGATCCACAGGCGACGGAACTCACCCTTGCGGGCACGACGGTCGCGGTACGAGTAGACGAGCGAGTGAGTGACCTGCTCTTTGGCCTTGCGGTACAGACGCGAACGCTGACCGCGGTAACCCTCGGCACGCTCGAGGATGACGCGACGCTTCTTGGCGGCGTTGACCGCTCTCTTTACTCTTGCCATTTTCTTGTTCCTCTACGTTCGTGTCAGCGGTCAGTGACCGAGAAGCTTCTTGGCGACCTTGGCGTCGGCGGGGGCGAGCACCTGGTCCTGGTTCAGGCGAGCCTTGCGCTTGGCGCTCTTCACCTCGAGGTTGTGGCGCATGCCGGCCTGCTGCTTCATGATCTTGCCGGAACCGGTGACCTTGAAGCGCTTCTTGGCGCCGGAGTGGGTCTTCTGCTTGGGCATGTCTTACTTACTTTCTTCTGTCGGTTCGGCCGGTACGTCGGCCGGAACCTGGTCGGACGTCGGGTGCTTCGGCGGCTTGTTGGCCACCTTGCGAGCTTCTGCCTCGGCCTTGGCCTCGGACTTGTTCTTGTGCGGCCCGATCACCATGACCATGTTGCGGCCGTCGATGGTGGGGGTCGACTCGACGCTGCCCCACTCGGAGACGTCTTCGGCGAAGCGCTGGAGGAGACGGACGCCCTGGTCGGGACGGGACTGCTCGCGACCGCGGAACAGGATCATGGCCTTGACCTTGTCGCCGCCCTGCAGGAAGCCCTCGGCGCGCTTGCGCTTGGTCTCGTAGTCGTGCTTGTCGATCTTCAGGCGGAAACGGACCTCTTTGAGGATCGTGTTCGCCTGGTTGCGACGAGCCTCCTTCGCCTTCTGCGCAGCCTCGTACTTGAACTTTCCGTGATCCATGATCTTGGCCACGGGAGGCTTCGAGTTGGGGGCCACCTCGACCAGGTCGAGCTCGGCCTCTGCCGCGAGACGCAGGGCCATGGCGATGGGGACGACACCGACCTGTTCTCCGCCAGGTCCGACGAGGCGGACCTCGGGGACGCGAATACGGTCGTTCGTACGGGGATCGCTGATGCGGAGCTCCTCTGTCGTTGCTTCGTCACCCGCCGGACCGGTGGTCACGGCAGGGAAAGAGGAGTTTCGCGACACGGAGCACCGGCCGGAGGGAAATTCCGGTCAATGCGACGGAACGTCGCTGCACCCTGGCTGCCTGCCCTCGAGGAGGACCGGCGGGGTGCCAACAACCCGGTAACCTAATCGAACGGTCAAGCGCGGGTGGGAGAATCTCCACTTTCGCACCGAAGCAGATGCTTCGGAGCCTCGACGAGCTTAGCAGAGGATCCACACGTGAGCCACACCCCCGATCACCAGCACGACACCGGGCTCGACGAGCCCCTCGGCACCGCCACTCCCCCGGTCCCCGGTGACGAGGTGCGCGACATCGCGGACGTCAACGCCGTCGAGGTCATCAACACCGTCGCCGTGCACCTCATGAGCGCCGCCGCCGTCAAGGTCGGACTGGCCGACGACCCCCGCGCCCAGACGGACCTCGACGAGGCGCGCAAGCTCATCACCTCGCTCGCGGGGCTCATCACCGCGAGCGCTCCCGAGATCGGCGACCAGCACGCCCGCGCGCTCCGCGACGGGCTGCGGTCGCTGCAGCTCGCCTTCCGCGAGGCGTCGGCGTTCCCCGACCCCATCGGGCAGGGACCCGGCGAGAAGTTCACGGGCCCGGTCAACTAGACCCCCGCCTCCCGACCGCGATCGGCCCGTCGGGCGCGCGAGAGGCCGGCCGACCTCGGATCAGACCGAGACGACCTTGACCGCCATGCTGTCGACCCGCTCCGCGATGACCGCGTCGCCGGCCCACGCCGCCTGGAGACGGGCGAGCAGCGACGTGAGCCCCTCGCGGTCGAGACCCGCGCGCACCCCCAGCTGCACCACGATCTCGGGTCCGCCGAGCCGGGCCGCCTCGTAACCGGGGGCGATGACCAGGCCCGCCAGCGCCTCCTCGTCCGCCCCCGCGTCGAGGAAGGCGCGCAGCACCGCCTCATCGGCGTGACTGGGCTGCCAGGGGAGGTCCTGCGCCAGGGCCCACAGCGCCGGACGGCGCAGGGCGAACGCGGTCGGGGAGCCGGCGTCGAGCATCAGGCGCTCGGTCGACTCGGCGGCGGCGGCCAGGGCGATCCGGCGGGCGTCCGCCGGCACGGGACGCGCCGTGGCGCTCCACGCCGAGAGCGCCGCGACCGAGGTGAACGCCGGAAGGACGTCGCGCCCGTCGGGGCCGGCCACGGTGACGATGGAGAGCTCCTGCGACTTGTCTCCGCGGCCGCCGTGCTGATGGTCGTCGTCGTCGGCGCCCGCCACGGCGACGAGAGGAACCAGCAGCCTCGCCGGACGGAGGGCGTCCACGACGGTGTCCTCGCCGACCTCGCCGAGATGGAACCGCTTCAGCGCTTCGAGGAGGCGCGGGTCGGCCGAGCCGTCGTCGCCGGCGTAGGCGGTGTCGTGATGGTCGAAGGTCCGGCCCTCCCAGGGCCGACCGGCGCTGTCGGAGCCGGGGGTCGGCATCAGTCGGAGGCGATGTCGAGGGCGGCCGCGAGAGTGAACGCCCCGGAGTACAGCGCCTTGCCGACGATGGCCCCCTCGAGGCCCTGCGGGACGAGCTCGCGGAGGGCGACCAGGTCGTCGAGGCTCGAGATGCCGCCCGAGGCGATCACCGGGCGCTCGGTGCGATCCATCACCTGACGGAGGAGATCGACGTTGGGGCCCTGCAGCGTGCCGTCCTTCGTGACGTCCGTCACCACGTAGCGGGCGCAGCCGGCCTCCTCGAGCCGGGCCAGGACGGTCCAGAGGTCACCGCCGTCCTCCGTCCAGCCGCGAGCGGCCAACGTGGTGCCGCGGACGTCCAGACCGACGGCCACGGCCTCGCCGTACTCGGCGATGACATGCGCGGCCCACTCGGGGTTCTCGAGGGCGGCCGTGCCGAGATTGATGCGCTTGACCCCCGTGCCGAGGGCGTCCTCGAGCGACCGGTCGTCGCGGATCCCGCCGCTCAGCTCGACGTTGATGCCCTTGACCTGCTTGATGACCTTCTTGATGACCTGGCGGTTGTCACCGCGTCCGAACGCGGCGTCGAGGTCGACCAGATGCAGCCACTCGGCCCCCTGGTTCTTCCAGTCGTCGGCCGCCGCGACCGGGTCGCCGTAGCCGGTCTCGCTGCCCGCCTCGCCCTGGGTCAGGCGGACGGCCTGACCGCCGGAGACGTCGACGGCCGGGAACAGGGTCAGGGACGGGGTGGTGCAGAAGTCGCTCATGTCGTCTCTCTCGCGGCGGTGCCGCGCGGATCGCGCCGGGAGCCTGCCGGGTCGCAGGCTCGGGTTCGGGAGTGTCAGAGGGTGCCGAGCCAGTTCGAGAGCAGGCGGATGCCCGGCCGCCCCGACTTCTCGGGGTGGAACTGAGTCGCCCACAGGGGGCCGTTCTCGACCGCGGCGACGAAGCGACCGCCGTGATCAGCCCAGGTGACGTGGGGCTCGGGGAACGGCGGGATCACGTCGAGGGTCCAGGACTGGGCCGCGAACGAGTGGACGAAGTAGAAGCGCTCGTCGGCCACACCCTCGAACAGGGTGCTGCCCTCGGGGACGTCGACGGTGTTCCAGCCCATGTGCGGCAGGACGTCGGCCTTGAGCTCGTCGACCACGCCGGGCCACTCGCCGAGACCGCCGGCCGTGGCACCGCGCTCGACACCGCCCTCGAAGAAGACCTGCATGCCCACGCAGATGCCCATGACCGGCCGCCCGCCGGCGAGACGCCGGTCGATCAGCTCACCGCCTCGGACCGCCTCGAGAGCGCTCATGACCGCGCCGAACGCACCGACCCCCGGGACGAAGAGACCGTCGGCCGCTTGCACTCGAGCGCGATCGGCCGTCAGCTCGACGTCGGCGCCGGCGAGCTCGAGGGCCTTGACCGCCGAGTGCACGTTGCCGCTGCCGTAGTCGAGGACGACCACCGAGGGGCGGGCCGTCACAGGGCGCCCTTCGTCGACGGGATGCCCACCACGCGCGGATCGGGCTGGACGGCCTGCCGCAGCGCTCGCGCGAACGCCTTGAACTCCGCCTCGGCGATGTGGTGCGGATCGCGGCCGCCGAGAACCCGGATGTGCACGGTGATGCCCGCGTTGTAGGCGATGGCCTCGAAGACGTGACGCACGAGCGAGCCGGTGAAGTGCCCGCCGATGAGGTGCAGCTCGAAGCCCTCCGGCTCGCCCGTGTGGACGAGATAGGGCCGACCGGAGATGTCGACGACGGCCTGGACCAGCGCCTCGTCGAGCGGCACGAGGGCGTCGCCGTAGCGGGCGATGCCCTTCTTGTCGCCCAGCGCCTGCCGCAGCGCCGTTCCGAACGCGATGCCGATGTCCTCCACGGTGTGGTGCGCGTCGATGTGGGTGTCTCCGCTCGCCGCGACCTGGAGGTCGACGAGCGAGTGCTTCGACAAGGCGGTGAGCAGGTGGTCGAAGAAGGGCACGGACGAGTCGATCGTCGACGAGCCGGAGCCGTCGAGGTCGAGGGACAGCGCGATGCGCGATTCGCTCGTCTCGCGCTCGAGGGAGGCCACGCGCCTCGGGGTCTGTTCGGTCACGAGGAGAGCCTAATGTCGCGCAGCGCCTCGAGGAACGCGGTCGTCTCGGCCTCGGTGCCGGCGCTCACCCTCAGGTGGTTCGGGATGCCGAGGTTCCGCACGATGATGCCGCGGGCGAGGAGGCGCTCGAACACGTCGGTCGGGTCGTCGACGCCGCCGAAGAGCACGAAGTTCGACCACGTGGGCCAGGGCTGGTAGCCGAGCTCGGTGAGGACCTGCACGATGCGATCACGCTGGACGGAGATCTCGCCGACCATGGCGAGCATCTCGTCGGCGTGGGCGAGGGCGGCGACCGCCGCCGCCTGGGTCAGCGACGACAGGTGGTAGGGGAGGCGCACCAGACGCAGCGCATCGGCGACCGCCGGGTGCGCCGCGAGGTATCCGACCCGCGCCCCCGCGAACGCGAACGCCTTGCTCATCGTGCGCGACACGATCAGGCGCGGGCGGCCGTCGAGCAGGGTCAGAGCCGTGGGCTGCCCCACCGGCATGAACTCGGCGTAGGCCTCGTCGACGAAGACGATGCCGTCCGTCGCGTCGTACGCGGCGCGGACGGTCTCGAGGTCGAGAGGAGTCCCCGTGGGGTTGTTGGGACCGCAGAAGAAGACGACATCGGGTCTCGTCCGACGGATCTCGGCCACGGCGGTCTCCGGCGAGATGCCGAACCCGGGATCGCGGGCCCCCTCGACCCAGACGCTGCCCGTGCCCGCCGCGATGATCGAGTGCATCGAGTAGGTGGGAGGGAAGCCGAGCACGCGCCGGCCCGGCCCGCCGAAGGCCTGCAGGATCTGCTGGATGACCTCGTTCGAGCCGTTGGCCGCCCAGATGTTGTCACGAGTCAGTCCGTGGCCGAGGTACCCGGCGAGAGCGTCTCGGAGGAGGGTGAACTCGCGGTCGGGGTAGCGATTGACCTGCAGCACCGCCTGGGCGATCGACGCCACGATGTCGCGAGCCACGTTCTCGGGGATGGGATGCGTGTTCTCGTTGACGTTGAGCGCGACGGGCACCTTCTTCTGGGGTGCGCCGTAGGGGGTCAGGCCGCGCAGATCGTCGCGGAGGGGGAGGTCGTCGAGACTGAAGGACACGCCACCATGCTAGATCGCGGACGGGTGGTGATCGAATCGCCGCTCGGCAGCGCCCGGGCCCGGGCCCGGGAAGTCAGTTCGAGTACTGAGCGGGGACGGCGAGGGACTGACCTACCGCCACCTCGGTGCTGCCGAGGTTGTTCAGTCGGACGATGTCGCTGATCACGTCACGAGGGTCTTTCGTGGGGGCGATCTCGGAGGCGACCTGCCAGAGCGTGTCGCCCCCGTCGACGGTGACGTACTCGAAGGAGGCGGAGCCGGCCGTGTCGGACGCCTGCGCGCCGGGCCCGGCGAGCAGGACGCCGCCGACGACGCCGGCGACGAGAAGTGTCACACCGGCGCCGACGACACGACGACCCCGGCGCGTGATCCGGAGGCGGACGCGCGGTGTCGCGCCGATGGGCGCGTTCGACGAGGTGGCGTTGCGGGAGATCGTGGTGGCGCTCATGAGGTGGTCCTTTCACCGCTAGAGAAGACGTCCGTGTTCGTGCCCGGCGATCGGCCGGGAACACCGGGCACGAAGACGTGTTCCGAACATATCTTCGATTGAGGGCGATATCAAGCCCGATGTTCGATTTTTCCGGACCCGATCGGCGACACACTCGAACATGTGTTTCGCCGAGCGGCACCCATCGGATACGGTTTGGCTCGGTGGTCCGAGTACAACACCGACCACCGACATCGACGGCAGGAGAGACATGACCGACCCGCAGCCCCGACGGTCCACGGACACGGGAACGGTCGCGCGCAAGGAGCTGACGGCCAAGCAGAGCTCGATCCTGACCGCGATCCAGCAGAGCATCGGTCAGCGCGGCTACCCGCCGAGCATGCGCGAGATCGGCGACGCCGTCGGCCTCAAGTCGCTCTCGAGCGTGACGCACCAGCTGAACCAGCTGGAGCTCGCCGGCCGCATCCGCCGGGACCCCAATCGCCCCCGGGCTCTCGAGGTCCTCAGCACCGAGGCCGCGCCCTCTGCGCCGGTGACGAACATCCTGACGACGAGCGACGACGGCGACACCGCCCACGTCCCCATGGTCGGGCGGATCGCCGCCGGGATCCCGATCACGGCCGAGCAGCAGGTCGAGGACGTCATGCCGCTCCCCCGCCAGCTCGTGGGCAAGGGGGAGCTCTTCATGCTCCGTGTCGTCGGGGACTCGATGATCGACGCCGCCATCTGCGACGGGGACTGGGTGGTCGTCCGCCAGCAGAACTCGGCCGAGAACGGGGACATCGTCGCCGCGATGCTCGATGACGAGGCGACCGTCAAGGTCTTCCGGCAGCGGGACGGCCACACCTGGCTGCTCCCCCGCAACAGCGCGTTCGAGCCGATCGTCGGTGACCACGCGCAGATCCTCGGCAAGGTCGTGGCCGTCCTGCGTTCCGTCTGAGTCGCTCGCGCACGACGAAGCCCCTCGCCGATCGGCGAGGGGCTTCGTCGTGACCCGGTGGTCTCAGCGGGACACGGCCGCGCGCGAGACGAACGGGGTCAACCACGCGACGTCGCTCGGGTACACGCGTGCGTGCACACGGGTGCCCTCCTCCTCGTAGGACGACTCGACCACCCGGCCCGAGTCGTGGAGCTGCGACACGACGTCGCCGCGGTCGTAGGGCACCAGCAGCTCGAGCTCGACGTCGGGAGTGGGGAGCGAACCGGCGATCCGCTCGAGGAGCTCGTCGATGCCCTCTCCGGTCCGAGCCGACACGAAGACCGCGTCGGGCACGAGCCCCTGGAGCACGAGACGCTGATCGGGATCGACGAGGTCGCTCTTGTTGAAGACCACGATCTCGGTGATGCCAGCACCATCGACCTCGCTCACGACCTGGCGCACGGTGGCGAGCTGCGCCGTCGGATCCGGGTGCGAGCCGTCCACGACGTGGACGATGACATCCGACGCCGCGACCTCCTCGAGAGTCGATCGGAACGCCTCCACCAGCTGATGGGGGAGATTGCGGACGAAGCCGACCGTGTCGGAGTACGTGAACGGGCGGCCGTCGGTCGTCGTGCTCTTCCGCACGGTCGCATCGAGGGTGGCGAACAGGGCGTTCTCGACCAGGACGCCGGCGCTGGTCAGCCGGTTGAGCAGACTGGACTTGCCGGCGTTGGTATAGCCCGCGATCGCGACGGAGGGGACCTCGTTGCGGTCGCGGTTCGCCCGTTTGGCGTCGCGCGCCGGCTTCATCTCCTTGATCTGGCGACGGAGGCGCGCCATGCGGGTGTGGATCCGCCGACGGTCGAGCTCGATCTTCGTCTCACCCGGACCGCGGCTGCCCATGCCGGCCCCCGCCCCGCCGACCTGACCACCGGCCTGACGCGACATCGAGTCGCCCCAGCCACGGAGCCGCGGAAGCAGGTACTCGAGCTGCGCGAGCTCGACCTGGGCCTTGCCCTCGCGGCTCTTGGCGTGCTGACTGAAGATGTCGAGGATGACGGCGGTGCGGTCGATGACCTTGACCTTGACCACGTCCTCGAGCGCGCGCCGTTGGCTCGGCGCCAGCTCGGTGTCGGCGATCACCGTGTCCGCGCCCAAGGCCGCGACCGTCATGCGGAGCTCCTCCGCCTTGCCGCTGCCGAGATAGGTGCTCGGATCGGGGTTGGGCCGCCGTTGCAGCAGCCCGTCGAGCACGACGGCACCGGCCGTCTCGGCCAGGGCGGCGAGCTCGCGGAGGCTGTTCTCGGCATCCGCGAGGGACCCCTGGGAGTAGACGCCGATGAGCACGACGTTCTCGAGCCGGAGCTGTCGGTACTCGACCTCGGTGACGTCCTCCAGCTCGGTCGAGAGACCGGCGACGCGACGGAGGGCCTGTCGGTCGTCACGGTCGAACTGGTCGCCGTCGGAGCCGGAATCGTGCAGGGACCGCGTCTGGATCGCTTGAGCGGGTGAGAAGACGGTGTAGGCGGATGCCCGGGACGCCGCACGGTCGAGCACGCGCGCGACGACGTCGTCGCCCTGCTCGGAACGCTCGGCATCGAGCGGGTTCGTGGGGAGGTCTGTCATCGGAGTGATACTAGCCCTTTCATCAGGCGAGGAGCGGGGAGCCGATTCGGCCCCCCTGGGGTTTGTCGATAGGTTGTCGCCATGGCGAGCGAGCACTACTTCTCTTCGGATCCGGAGAGCCGGATGCGGCGCCGGACCATCACGGTGACCCTGGCC
Organism: Frigoribacterium sp. Leaf263; assembly: GCF_001422285.1. Lineage (GTDB taxonomy): Bacteria > Actinomycetota > Actinomycetes > Actinomycetales > Microbacteriaceae > Frigoribacterium. The sequence goes on along the minus strand of NZ_LMMO01000001.1, from coordinate 562,784 downwards.
GGTCGCGAGCTCGCGCTCACGACCGCCGCCGGGGTGTTCAGCCCCGATCGGGTGGACGCCGGGACGGCCGTGCTGCTCGCCGGCGCACCGACACCGCCGGCGACGGGTCATCTGCTGGATGTCGGGTGCGGTTGGGGCCCCATCACCGTGAGCCTCGCGTCAGCGTCACCCGACTCGACGGTCTGGGCCGTCGACGTGAACAAGAGAGTCCTGGAGCTCGTGCGCGAGAACGCCCGGGCCGCAGGCCTCGAGAACGTCAACGCCGTGGAGCCCGACGATGTTCCCGACGATTTGCGTTTCTCGACGATCTGGTCGAACCCTCCGATCCGCGTCGGGAAGAACGAGCTGCACGGGCTCCTCACCCGGTGGCTGCCTCGTCTCGAACCCGGCTCGGACGCGTGGCTCGTCGTCCAGAAGAACCTCGGTGCCGACTCGTTGCAGAAGTGGATGAACACCGAGCTGGCGGACGTCGTCGACGTGACCCGCGCCTCCACCAGCAAGGGCTACCGCCTGCTGACGGCCCACCGGCGCTGACGACCGAGTCGGTCTCGGACGACCGGGGCTCAGAGCTCGAGCGCCCCGTTGAACACCAGCTCGGCCGGGCCGCTCAGAGAGACGTGCTCGCCGTCGACCCCGGGGACGACGAGGACTCCCACCGTGCCGCCGGGGACCTCCACCCGCCACTGATCGGGCGCACCCGCTCCGGCCCAGTGGCGTGTCGCGAGAGCGGCCGCGGCCGCACCGGTGCCGCAGGAGAGCGTCTCACCGCTGCCCCGTTCGTGCACGCGCATCCGGATGTGCCCGATCCCGTCGACGACGAGGGGATCCGCCGGGACGACGAACTCGACGTTGGCTCCGTCGACCGGCTCCGGATCGAGCACCGGCAGGTACGTCAGGTCGAGCGCCTCGAGCTCGTCGTCGGAGGCGAGGGCGACGACGACGTGGGGATTGCCCACCGAGAGAGCGAGACCCGGGCGGGCCGCGTGGAGCTCGCGCGCCCTGACCGTCGGAGCGGCATCAGCCAGGGACCACGGACCGAGATCGACCTGGAACCCGGTGAGGCTGCGCTGCACGTGCCGGACACCGGCCCTCGTGCCGATGGAGAGGGTCTCCCCCGGCTCGAGCGTCGCGAGCCCCCTCTCGGTGAGATAGCGGACGAAGACCCGGACGCCGTTGCCGCACATCTCGGCGACGCTGCCGTCGGCGTTGTGGTAATCCATGAACCACTCGGCCGACGGGTCGACCTCGAGGACGCCGTGCCCGTCCGGCAGGTTCTCGGATCGGACCGCACGGATCACGCCGTCTCCGCCGACGCCGAAGTGCCGGTCGGTCAAGGCGCGGATGGTCGCCGGGTCGAGCACGAACTCGCCGTCGGGGTCGGAGAACAGCACGAAGTCGTTGCCCGTGCCCTGGCCCTTGGTGAACTGGAGAGTGGTGGTCACCCCTCGAGTGTATCGAGGGCCTCCTCGAGGCTCCGAGGGTCCCCCGACCGCACCCAGTGCGCATCCTGATACCGACGGAACCAGCTCACCTGGCGCCGTGCGTAGCGCCGGGTCAGCGCCGCCGTGGTCTCGACGGCCTCCGCCTCGGAGAGCTCGCCCCGCAGCTGCGCGGCGGCCTGGGCGTAGCCGATCGCCCGACTCGCCGTGACCCCGCGCTCGAGACCGTCGGCGACGAGACCGCGCACCTCGTCGAGGAGCCCGGCGGCCCACATGCCCTCCACCCGGGCGTCCAGTCGTGCGACGAGGTCGGCGCGCTCGTCGTGCACGCCGACGATGACCGACGGACGCCACCGCGGAGCCTCGTCGGGCAGGCGTGCCGAGAACGGCTCACCCGTGATCTCCCCCACCTCGAGGGCCCGGACCAGCCGGCGCACGTTGGTCGATCCGATCCTCTCGGCCGCGACGGGATCACGCTCGCGCAGGAGCCGGAAGAGCGCGCCCGGTCCGTGCTGCTCGGCCGCCGCCTCGTACCGGGCACGGACCGCCGGATCCGTGCCGGGGAATCGCAGATCGAACAGCACGCTCGACACGTAGAGACCGGAGCCCCCGACGAGGATGGCGTCGCCGCCCCGCTCATCGATCTCGTCGATGACGGAGCGAGCCCGGCCCTGATACCACTCGACGCTCGCCTCGTCGGTGACCTCGAGCTCGTCGAGCAGATGATGCGGCACACCCCGGCGCTCGGAGACGGCCAGCTTGGCCGTGCCGATGTCCATGCCGCGGTAGAGCTGCATCGCGTCGGCGTTGACGATCTCGACCGGGCGCCCCCGGGCACGCAGCCGTTCGGCGAGGTCGAGCGACAGCGCCGACTTGCCGGTGCCCGTGGCACCGACCAGAGCGATCAGCATGTCAGCGGAGACCGTCGCCGGCGTCGTAGATCGGCGTGGTCGACACCCGCAGCATCGGAAGCCCCAGAGACACCCGCGGAGCCCCGGAGGCGCGGGTCGATCCCGTCGAGGAGGCCGGCGCCCCGCAGGAAGCCGCCTGAGCCGCATCCCAGGCATCGCCGGCGCGGGTGCGACGGACCTCGAAGACCGAGCCCGGTGCCGCCTCGGCGAGGAGGTGGAACGGCGCGGCACCCGTGATGTCGACCGTGACGACATCACCGGGCCGAGGGGCCGTCCGCCCCTCGGGCACGTCGAGATGCACGAGCCGGCTGTCTTCCGCACGCCCGGAGAGCCGATGGGTCTCGGAGTCCTTCCGACCCTCGGCGGCCGCGATCAGCACCTCGACGCGGCGCCCGATCAGCGCACGGTTCTCGTCGAACGAGATGGAGTCCTGGAGCGCCGTGAGGCGCTCGTACCGCTCTTGCACGACCTCCTTGGGGACCTGGTCGGGCATGTCCGCAGCAGGCGTCCCCGGCCGGATGGAGTACTGGAAGGTGAAGGCGGAGGCGAATCGCGCCTCTGCCACGACTCGCAGCGTCTCGGCGAAGTCCGCCTCGGTCTCGCCGGGGAACCCCACGATGATGTCCGTGGAGATGGCCGCGTCGGGCATCGCGGCCCGGACACGGTCGATGATGCCCAGGAACCGGGCGCTGCGGTAGCTGCGACGCATGGCACGGAGCACCTGGTCGGAGCCGGACTGGAGCGGCATGTGCAGCTGCGGCATCACCGCCCGCGTCTCGGCCATCGCGTCGATCACGTCGTCGGTGAAGGCGGCCGGGTGAGGGCTGGTGAATCGGACGCGTTCGAGGCCCTCGATCTCTCCGACGGCGCGGAGGAGTTTGCCGAACGCCAACCGATCGCCGAACTCGACACCGTACGAGTTGACGTTCTGGCCGAGCAGCGTCACCTCGACGGCCCCCTCGTCGACGAGCGACCGCACCTCGGCGAGGATGTCACCCGGCCGCCGGTCACGCTCCTTGCCCCGCAGAGTCGGCACGATGCAGAAGGTGCAGGTGTTGTTGCAGCCGACCGAGATCGAGACCCAGCCGGAGCTCAGCGAGTCCCGCTTCGCCGGCAGGGTGGACGGGAAGACGTCGAGAGCCTCGAGGATCTCGACCTGGGCCTCGTCATTGTGCCGAGCGCGTTCGAGGAGGGTCGGGAGCGCTCCGACGTTGTGCGTCCCGAAGACCACATCGACCCAGGGGGCGCGATCGAGCACGGCTTCTCTGTCTTTCTGCGCGAGGCACCCGCCGACGGCGATCTGCATGCCCTGGCGACCGCGCTTCACACCCGCCAGACGCCCCAGGGTGCCGTACAGCTTGTTGTCCGCGTTCTCTCGGACGGCGCACGTGTTGATGACGACGACATCGGCCTCCTGGCCGACCGCCGGAACATAACCCGCCGCCTCGAGCGAGCCGCTCAACCGCTCGCTGTCGTGGACGTTCATCTGGCACCCGAACGTGCGCACCTCGTAGGTACGACGCTCGGGGAGGGAGTCGGCCGCTGCGCGACCCTCCGAGACCGGGGCGGGGAGAACCGTCGACATAGACGCAGAGTCTACGGCCGCCGCCCCGGACCACCGGTCACTCGAACCGGACGCCGCCCCGCGAACCGCCGCCTCGCGGAAGGGCCTTCTCCACCGCACGCCGGATGGTCTCGGAACGGTACCCGCGTCGCATGAGATAGCCGTTGAGGCGGCGTTCGGCGGTCGCCCGGTCGAGACCCTGCAGGGACGAAGAACGCTTGCGCGCCCATTCGTCCGCCCGAGCCTGCTCGTCGTCGTCGTCGATCTCGGCCATCGCCTGCTCGATGAGCTCGGGAGCGATACCGCGGCTGCGCAGCTCGCTCGTGACGGCGCCACGGCCCAGGCCCTTGCGCTCCTGCTTGGCCCGCACGAGGTTCTCGGCGAGCTCTCGGTCGTTGAGGAGCCCCACGCCCTCCAGGCGCTCGACCTCGTCGCGGACCACCTGAGCGTCGAGGTCTCGGGAAGCCAGGAGCGACGCCATCTCGGACGATGAGACACCGCGTCGGGACAAGGCGTGCATGCTCACGTTCTCGGCCCTGCTCCGCTGCGCCTCCAGGCCCTCGGGCTCCGGTTCGTCGTCGGCACCGCCATCGAACGACGTCTCGAGGGATGCGACGGCTCGGGGGCCCGCCCAGTGATCGCTGATGGCGGCCAAGGCGGCGGCCGTCGCCTCGACGGCGGCGGGGCGCTCCGCCGCCCGGTGGGAGTCGACCACCGGAGCTGTTCGAGACTCCGGACGTGGGGTGGCGGTCGCGACCGGCGCTACAGCGGGCGCCGCCTCGGTGTGCTCCGCCGTGCGGGGCTGCGCGGCGTCATCGCCTGGCGCGTCGTGCGCCTCGTCATCGACCCACGCGTCTTGAGGAGCAGCACCACCGTGCTCGGACTCGCCGTCGGCAGGGACCGGATCGGCCTCTGCTGCATCGCGACCAGCCACCTGCCGGCCCGCCCCGCGGCGCCCGAAGAGGGGCGTCACGGGCGCGAGGTCGTCAGACGACGTCATGCGCCCTTCCGTGCCGCGATCTTGGTCTCGATCGACGCCACGGGCTCTTCGACGGTCTTGGCCCCGCCGACACCGAGCTTGGCGAGGATCTTGTGCTCGATCTCGTCGGCGATCGGCTTGTTGTTGAGGAGGAAGTTGCGCGAGTTCTCTTTGCCCTGACCGAGCTGGTCGCCTTCGTAGGTGTACCAGGCACCCGATTTACGGACGATGCCGTGCTCGACGCCGAAGTCGATCAGGCTGCCCTCACGAGAGATGCCGACGCCGTACAGGATGTCGAACTCGGCCTGCTTGAAGGGCGGCGCCATCTTGTTCTTGACGACCTTGACGCGGGTCCGGTTGCCGACCGCGTCGGTGCCGTCCTTGAGGGTCTCGATGCGGCGGATGTCGAGGCGCACCGACGCGTAGAACTTGAGCGCCTTACCGCCGGCCGTCGTCTCGGGGCTGCCGAAGAACACGCCGATCTTCTCGCGGAGCTGGTTGATGAAGATCATGGTGGTGCCGGTCTGGCTCAGACCACCGGTCAGCTTGCGGAGGGCCTGCGACATGAGCCGCGCCTGCAGACCGACGTGCGAGTCGCCCATCTCGCCCTCGATCTCGGCACGGGGCACGAGCGCCGCCACGGAGTCGATGACGATGAGGTCGATGGACCCGGAGCGGACGAGCATGTCGGCGATCTCGAGGGCCTGCTCTCCGGTGTCGGGCTGCGACACGAGCAGAGCGTCGATGTCGACTCCGAGCTTCTTCGCGTACTCGGGATCGAGCGCGTGCTCGGCGTCGATGAACGCCGCGATGCCGCCGTTGCGCTGTGCGTTGGCGATGGCGTGCAGCGTCAACGTGGTCTTGCCGGACGACTCGGGACCGTAGATCTCGACGATGCGGCCGCGGGGGATGCCCCCGATGCCGAGCGCGACGTCGAGTGCGATCGACCCCGTCGGGATGACGGCGACAGGAGCACGCTCGTCGCTGCCGAGGCGCATGACGGCGCCCTTGCCGAACTGGCGGTCGATCTGGGCGAGCGCGGTCTCGAGGGCCTTCTCGCGGTTCTCTGCTGACGGCATGGTGTTCTCCTTCGTGGTGGTCGTTCGTGCGCCTATAGGCTGTCGCGTCGCCGTCGACCGATGGAGCAGGGTCGTCGCCGCTACGACAAGGCTGGTGCCGCCGGTGACTCCGGCGGCGGGAACGTCGATACGAGAAAGCTACGGGCGACCACCGACATCGGAGCCGGTACGGCAGGAGCCTGTGGCGTTCTCGGACCGATCAGGCCCTGTGGAGGACGCTATCACCGGTGCGAACACATGTTCGACCGTGGACGCGCGGCGTGTCGAACATCCGCGCGAGTCGGACGTCGAGGCCGGCGACCGGGCCGGGCCTCAGCGCTTGGGAGTCGGGAGCCCCGCACCATGACGACGGGACTCCGGCACGCCCTCGGCGTCGCACAGCGCGAGCCAGACGTCCCGGGGCGGGACGCCCGCCGACAGTGCCTGCTCGGCGGTCCGCTCGCCCACGGCGGACATGACCAGATCTCGGAGCAGGACACGGCCGTAGGCCTCGCCGAACTGGTCGTCGACGGCCCGGGCGAACTCGCTCTTACGCATCACCGGAGGCTACCGCGTGGTCGAGGTGGGCGGTGCGGATCACGAGCACGCGCCTCCTCGGAGCCGGGCAGCTGCCCGGACGCCGAACGCCCCCGGCGGAGGACCGGAGGCGTTCGGGACGAGGGTCGGGTCAGCGGACCGCGAGATCGGTGTCGAACTCGGCGACGAGGTCGTCGGGGAGCGTGTCGGGGATCGGATTGAGCCCCTCGATGACGGCCATCCGGTCGCCCACCTCTCGCATGATGACCGAGATGGGGGTCTCGAGAGCGTCGGCGACCGAGGCGAGGATCTCGGAGCTGGCCTCTTTCTGACCACGCTCGACCTCGCTCAGGTACCCGAGAGCCACGCTGGCCTTGCTGGCGACCTGTCGGAGCGTGCGCCCCTTCTGCAGGCGGAAGTCGCGGAGGACGTCACCGATTTCTTGTCGAACCAGAACCATGGGACCCTCCTCCGTACGAACGCCCACCCTGACGGGATTATCTGAGGTGGGATGGTGACACTGAAGCGCAGTTGGCTGTAACTGTAACCAGCAGGGACTGTGCGACTCTTGTGAACCTGTCAGATGTAACGAGACCGAAACGCGGACTATTCCCTCGTCTCGACGAGCCAGGAATACAGCGCCGAGAGTGATTCGGAGACGGTCGCCCGTCGGATGGCCTCGCGGTCGCCGGACAGGTCGAGTGCGACCACACGGCTCTCGTCGCCCCACGAGAGCCCCACGAAGACGACGCCGGGATCGTGGCCGCTCTGCGGTTCGGGCCCGGCGACCCCGGTCGTCGCCAGACCGATGTCGGTGCGGGTTCCGCCTGTCTCGACCGCTCGGCGCACGCCGACCGCCATGGAGCGGGCGACCTCGGGATCGACCGGGCCGCGAAGATGGAGCAGGGCCTCGTCGACGCCGAGGAGCGTGTGCTTGAGCTCCGTCTGGTAGGCCACGACGCCTCCGCGGACGACCGCCGACGCCCCGGGGACCGAGATGAGCTCCGCGACGAGGAGCCCGCCTGTCAACGACTCGCTCACTCCGAGAGTGAGCCGACGACGCGTCAGCTCGGCGACGATGTCGCTCGCGACGGTCACGACGAGCGACCGTGCTTGGCGGCGACGCGCAGGTAGTCGAGCCCCGAGACGACCGTCGCGACGACCGCGGCCGTCATGAGGACCCCGTTGACCCAGTGCATGCCCTCGCCGAGGAGGTTCCAGAGGGGGAAGAGCGCCAGGGTGACCGCGACGGCCTGGAGGACGGTCTTGAGCTTCCCCCCTCGCGAGGCAGGGATGACGCGGTCCCGGATCACGGCGAACCGGAAGACGGTGATGCCGATCTCGCGGACGAGGATCAGGACGGTGACCCACCAGGGCAGCTCGCCCAGGATCGAGAGCGAGACGAGGGCGCCCCCGATGAGGACCTTGTCGGCGATCGGATCGACGATCTTGCCGAAGTCCGTGACCAGGTCCAGCCCTCGCGCCAGCATGCCGTCGAGGCTGTCCGTGAGGATGGCGACCACGAAGAGGATCGCCGCGGCGATGCGGAGGGAGCCATCGGCCCCGTCGTCGACGAGGAGCCACGCCATGAAGAGCGGCGCCATGAGGATGCGCACCACGGTGATGATGTTGGCGATGTTGGCCGTGCTGGCGGGGCCCGGCCCCTTGCTGGCGATGCGCCCGCGGAAGGGGAAGGTCGCGCCTCGCGGTGCGCCGTCGGTGCGGTCGTCGTGGGTCACGTCAGTCTCGTCCCGTCAGGTTCCAGGCGTCTTCCGACCCCTCGTCGTCGTCGACCTCGGCGTACCCGCGCGTCATCGCCTCGACCGGATCGTCGTCGATCGCCGAAGAGGACGAGGAGGCGCCCGGGCGCCCGTGACCGCTCGGACCGGAGTCGCCGCCACGGATCTTCGCGAGCACGCCGGGCAGCTGCTCGGTGGTCACGAGGACGTCGCGCGCCTTCGAGCCCTCGGAAGGTCCGACGATGTCGCGGGACTCCATGAGGTCCATCAGGCGGCCGGCCTTGGCGAAGCCGACCCGGAGCTTGCGCTGCAGCATGGACGTGGAGCCGAACTGCGTGCTGACGACCAGCTCGGCCGCCGCGAGCAGGAGTTCGAGATCGTCGCCGATGTCGCCGTCGATCTCCTTCTTCTCGACGACGGCCGCGACGTCGGGTCGGTAGTCGGGTCGGGCCTGACGCGTCACGTGGGCGACGACCTGGGCGATCTCGCTCTCTTGCACCCAGGCCCCCTGGACGCGCATGGCCTTGGAGGCGCCCATGGGCAGGAAGAGACCGTCGCCCTGGCCGATGAGCTTGTCGGCGCCCGGCTGGTCGAGGATGACCCGGGAGTCGGTGACGCTCGACACGGCGAAGGCGAAGCGGGAGGGCACGTTGGCCTTGATGAGCCCCGTCACGACGTCGACGGAGGGGCGCTGCGTCGCGAGGACGAGGTGGATGCCCGAGGCCCGGGCCAGCTGGGTGATGCGGACGATGCTGTCTTCGACGTCGCGGGGCGCGACCATCATGAGGTCCGCCAGCTCGTCGACGACCACGAGGAGGTACGGGTACGGCTTGAGGGTCCGCGCGCTGCCGGCAGGCAGGACGATCTCGTCGTTGACGACGGCTCGGTTGAAGTCGTCGATGTGACGGAACCCGAAGCTCGCCAGGTCGTCGTACCGCATGTCCATCTCTTTGACGACCCACTGGAGGGCCTCGGCGGCCTTCTTGGGGTTCGTGATGATGGGCGTGATGAGGTGAGGGACGCCGGCGTAGATCGACAGCTCGACCCGCTTCGGGTCGATGAGGACCATGCGGACGTCGGCGGGCTTGGCCCGCATCAGCAGCGAGGTGATCATCGAGTTCACGAAGCTGGACTTGCCGGAGCCCGTGGCGCCCGCGACGAGGAGGTGCGGCATCTTCGCGAGGTTCGCGACGACGTAGCCGCCCTCGACGTCCTTGCCCACGCCGATGGTCATCGGGTGCGTGCTCTTGGCGGCTGCGGACGACCGGAGCACGTCGCCGAGCGCCACGATCTCCTTGTCGGTGTTCGGGATCTCGACGCCGATGGCGCTCTTGCCGGGGATCGGCGACAGGATGCGGACCTCGTTCGACGCGACGGCGTAGGCGAGGTTCTTCGTCAACGCCGTCACCCGCTCGACCTTGACCCCGGGGCCGAGCTCGATCTCGTAGCGGGTCACGGTCGGACCGCGCTTGAGGCCGGTCACCTTGGCGTCGACGTTGAACTGGTCGAGCACGGATGTGATGGAGGCCACGATGGCGTCGTTGGCCTCGCTGCGGGCCTTGGCCGGCTCGCCGACCGCCAGGGTGGTGACGGCGGGCAGCCGGTACGGTTCGACGTCGGCGGAGGAGGGGTCGGCCGTCTCGAGCGACGGGGGCGCGGCCTCGTCGGGGTCGGGAGCGAGGAACTCGGATGCGGCGTCGCTCTCGCCCTCGACCGGCAGCACCCCGGGGACGGGGAGGACGGTCGTGGCGGTGGGCTCCGGATCGAGGGGGATGTCGATCCCCTGGGCACGGACGGCCTCTTCGGCACGGTCGAGATCGGCGAGGAGATCCGTCGAGAAGACGTCGGTCTCGGCCGTCGCCGGGGAGTCACGGGGGGCCCTGGCCTCGGCGGGCGACGCGGGTTCGGCCTCTTCGAAGACGGGTCTGCGCTTCTTGCGACGCCCCAGGGTCTCGGTGGGAGCGGTGGCCGCCGCCGGACGGACGAGCGGAGTGTCGTAGGCGGGGTCGTCTTCTCGCTGGCCCGGGTTGCGCCGCCACCACGGCAGGGACTCGGGTTCGCCCTCGGCGTCGCCCGAGTCCGCGGCCTGCGCCGCCGACCGCTCGTCGACGGTCTCGCCGAAGAGATACCCGTACAGCTCGCCGAGGCGACGACCGATGCGGTTCGGCGGCGTCTTCGTGATGATGAGGATCGAGAACGCCAGGAGCACGACGACCAGCGGCACCGCCACCCACTCGGTCGCGAGGGCGACGAGCCACGACGCGACCACCCAGCCGAGGACCCCGCCGCCGGTGGCCAGAGCGGGCATCCCCTCGGACGCCTCGGGCTGACCGCCGAAGATGTGGCAGAGCGCGCTGATGGACACGAGCGAGAGGCCGAGGCCGATGCCGATGCGGGTGTTGTCGTGAACCGACGACGGGTGGCGGAACAGCCATCCCGCGAAGAGGATCATGATGACCGGGAGGGCGTACGCCACCCGCCCGAAGAGACCGCCGAAGGTGTAGGCGTCGAAGCCCATGGCGACGGGGCTCGTGGGGTTGAGCCATTCGACGACCCCGCCCGCGATCGCGAGCAGGACGAGGAAGAACGGCACGCCGTCGCGGCGCTCGCTCTTGTCGAGGGTCTCTCTGCCGAGGAGCCGGAACGCGGCGCCGGTCATGTGGGCGAGACCCATCCAGGCCGATGCGAGGGGGTTGGGCCCCTCTCGGACCGGAGCGGGAGCCGGGGCGGCGGGGAGCTTCTTGGTGGCCTTGGTCGCGTCACGCGCCGAGGACGCACGGGAGCCCGAGCGGGTGCGCGGGGTCGACTTCGTGGGCGTGGCCATGGGCTCCACGGTACAGTCCCCCACCGACGCCGGTCGGATGCGGTCGCGTGTGTCAGCCACGGGGCCCGCCCGCCGCGGCTCCGCCGGGGCCGTCGACCGGCTGGGCCGCGACCGGCCACGGCCTAGGCGCTGATGACCACCGGCACGATCATCGGGCGACGGCGGTGCTGGGTGTTGACCCACCGACCGACGGTCCGTCGGACGACCTGGCTGAAGGCGTGGGTGTCGCGGGTCCCGTTCTCGGCCGCCTCGGCGAGGGCGGCGACGATCTTCGGGGCGACGTCATCGAAGACCCGCTCGTCTTCGGCGAAGCCCCGGGACTGGATCTCGGGTCCGACGACCACTCGCCCGGTCGCCGCGTCGATGGCCACGAAGACCGAGATGAAGCCCTCCTCGGCGAGGATCCGCCGGTCTTTGAGGTCGGCGTCCGTGATCTCGCCGACGGTCGACCCGTCGACGTACACGTAGCCCAGATCGAGCTGACCCACGACACGGGCGACGCCGTCTCGCAGATCGACCACGACGCCGTCCTGCCCCAGGATGGTGCTCGCCTCGGGGACTCCCGTCCGGACGGCGAGGGCCGCGTTGGCGTACAGGTGCCGGTGCTCGCCGTGGACCGGCATGACGTTCTTCGGCCGCAGCACGTTGTAGCAGTAGAGGAGCTCGCCCGCCGAGGCGTGCCCGGAGACGTGCACCTTGGCGTTGCCCTTGTGCACCACCTTCGCGCCGAGCTTCGTCAGCCCGTCGATGACGCGGTAGACGGCGTTCTCGTTGCCGGGGATGAGACTCGAGGCGAGGATGACGGTGTCGTCGGCGCCGATCTCGATCTGGTGCTCGAGGTTCGCCATGCGGGCGAGGACGGCCATCGGCTCGCCCTGCGACCCCGTGCTCATGTACACGATGCGGTCGTCGGGGAGGTCGCGTGCCTTCTTGGCGTCGATGAGCACGCCGTCGGGCACGCTCAGGTAACCGAGATCGGCGGCGATGGCCATGTTGCGCACCATGGACCGGCCCATGAAGGCCACGCGCCGACCGTTGGCGTGGGCCGCGTCGAGGACCTGCTGCACCCGGTGGACGTGACTGGAGAAGCTCGCGACGACGACCCGCCTCGGAGCGCGCCGGATGACGTCGTCGAGCACGGGCCCGATGTCTCGCTCGAGGGCCGTGAAGCCCGGCACGTCCGCGTTCGTCGAGTCGGGCAGGAACAGGTCGACGCCCTCTTCGCCCAACCGGGCGAAGGCACGAAGATCGGTGATGCGCCCGTCGAGGGGCAGCTGGTCCATCTTGAAGTCGCCCGTGTGCAGCACGAGACCGGCGGAGGTCCGGATCGCGACGGCGAGGGCGTCGGGGATCGAGTGGTTCACGGCGACGAACTCGAGCTCGAAGGGGCCGAGGGTCTCGCGCCCGCCCTCCGCGACGGTCAGCGTGTAGGGGCTGATGCGGTGCTCTTTGAGCTTCGCCTCGATGAGGGCGAGCGTCAGCTGCGACCCGATGAGCGGGATGTCGGCGCGCAGTCGCAGGAGGTAGGGCACGGCTCCGATGTGGTCTTCGTGCCCGTGCGTCAGGACGACCGCGAGGATGTCGTCGAGGCGGTCTCGGATGGGCGAGAAGTCGGGCAGGATCAGATCGACGCCCGGCTGGTGCTCTTCGGGGAAGAGCACGCCGCAGTCCACGACCAGGAGCTTGCCGTCGATCTCGTAGACGGTCATGTTGCGACCGATCTCGCCCAGACCCCCCACGGGGATCACCCGCAGCGTTCCGCTCTCGAGCGCCGGCGGGATCTGGATCGTCGTGGACATCTGTTCCTTCGATGATGGGGAGAGGATCGCACCCGACGGGACGACGGGACCGAGGAGGCGCGGCTCAGCGGGTCGTGCCGTGCACCTTCGGCAGCGCCCCGCCCGCTGCGGCGTTGCGATCGGGTCGGAAGCGGCTGAGGTCGAGACCCGGGATGGCGCCCACGTGCGACAGCTCGTCTTCGATCAGCGCGGCCTCGCTGTCTTCGGGACCGACGAGCGGGAGGCGGACGCGCGGGCTCGAGATGCGGCCGAGGCCGTGGAGGATGTACTTGGCGGCGACGGTCCCGGGCACGTGCGTCATGACGGCGCGGACGAGCGGCTCGAGCATCTGGTGCGCCTGCGTGGCCGTGTGCAGGTCGCCGGCGTTCACCGCGTCGATGATCGTGCGGTACGGGGCGGCGGCGATGTTGGCGGTGACGCCGATGAGGCCCGACGCGCCGATGGCGAGATGCGGCAGCACGTTGGCGTCGTCGCCGGAGAAGTACAGCAGGTCGGTCTGGTTCAGCACCCGGCTGACCTCGGCGAAATCGCCCTTGGCGTCTTTGACGGCCACGATGTTGGGGTGCTTCGCCGCCCGGAGCAGGGTCTCGTACTTGATCGGGATGCCCGTGCGCCCGGGGATGTCGTAGAGGATGACCGGCAGGTCGGTCGCGTCGGCGATCATGCGGAAGTGGGTGAGAACGCCGGCCTGGGTCGGCTTGTTGTAGTACGGCGTGACGATCATGACGCCGTCGGCCCCGGCCTTCTCGCTGGCCTTGTAGAGCTGGATCGCATGGGCGGTCTCGTTCGACCCGCCCCCCGTGATGATCTTGGCGCGGCCGGCGGCCACCGACTTGCCGACCTCGACGAGCCGGAGCTTCTCGGGGTCGGTCAGCGTGCTGGTCTCGCCGGTGGTGCCCGTCACGACGATGCCGTCGGCCCCGGCCGTGATGCAGTCGTCGATGTGCTTCTCGACGGCGGGCCAGTCGACCTCGCCGTCGGCGGTGAAGGGGGTGACGAGGGCGACGAGTACTTGACCGAAGGGGTTGCTGATGTTCGACACGGAGACAGCGTACTGGCTCCGGTCGGACGACCGGCGGGTGCGGGCCGGTGCGTCGGCCCGCCCCCGCCGGGCCGGGTGTCAGGGTGCGACGCGTCCGTTGGTGCCGAAGGCCGCGTAGGTCAGGGGCATGAGCTCCGCCCAGATGTCCTCCATCTTCTCGGCGCACATCTCGATCTCGCGCTGGGGGAACGACGGGAAGTGCGTGCCCTCGCGCTTCGTGCGGAGACTCAGGAAGTTCATGAGCGAACGCGCGTTGACCGTCACGTACATCGACGAGTAGATGTTCAGGGGCAGCACGATGCGCGCGACCTCACGGGCGACGCCCGCGTCGAGCATGCGCTTGTACGAGGTGTACGCCTCGCGCGACGTCCGCTCGGTCTCGGCGCGGACCAGCGCGCTCTGCTCGGGCGTGCCGGGCAGGAAGTCGTAGGCGCCGGGCTTGCCGACCTGCTGCAGGTTGCGGTGCTCGGAGGGCACGTAGAAGACCGGGTTCAGCTCGCGGTAGCGCCCGCTCTCCTCGTTGTAGCTGGCCATGCGGTGCCGCATGAACTCGCGGAAGACGAAGATCGGCGCCTGGACGTAGAACGTCATCGAGTTGTGCTCGAACGGCGAACCGTGGCGATCGCGCATCAGGTAGTTGATGAGCCCGGCGCCCTTGGTCGCCTGAGCGCCGTCGGCGGAGGCCTGAGCGCCCTCGAGGGTCAGCTCCCCCATGGTCGACACGCGCGCGGCGAAGAGGACGTCGGAGTCGTGGGCGCTCGAGCGAACCAGCTCGACGGTCACGTCGGAGCGGAACTCGACGGCGGGCTCGGGGGCGGACGGGGCGAGGGGTTCTGCATCGGTCACGGCGTCGACTCTACAACCGGACCCGGGACGGGCCGGTGGCGCGCGAGCGACCGGCGCCGCGCCTCCTCGGCACCCGGTCGTCACCGAGGAGGCGCGCCTAGGCTCCCGAGGAGGGCGCGCCCGTGCGCCCCGCCGATCGAGAGCAGGAACCATGAACGACGCCCCCCGGACGGTCCTCGTCGCCGGAGCCTCCGGCCTGATCGGCACGGAGCTCGGCGCCCAGCTGCGCGCCGCCGGTCACACCGTGCTCTCACTGGTCCGCGGCGAGCCCCGAGACGAGTCGCAGTTCACCTGGATCCCCTCCGCCGGCGTGATCGACACGACCCTCCTCGACCGCGCCGACGTCGTCGTGAACCTGTCGGGCGCCTCCCTCGGCCGTCTGCCGTGGACGCACGGCTACAAGAAGCAGATCGCCGGATCGCGGGTCGACGCCACCCGCACCCTCGTCGCCGGCATGCGGGCGGCCTCGACGCCGCCCGCGACCTTCCTGAGCGGATCAGCCGTCGGCATCTACGGTGATCGCCCGGGCGACCGGCTGACCGAGGCGAGCGCCCGCGGGACGGGGTTCCTCAGCGACGTCGTCGACGAGTGGGAGCGCACCGCGCACACGGCGCCGGACGGCGTCCGCGTCGTCACCCTGAGGACGGGTCTCGTGGTGGGCCCCGGCGGCGCCCTCGCGCCCCTCCTCCCGCTCACCCGCCTCGGACTCGGGTCCCGTCTCGGCACCGGCGACCAGTTCTGGCCGTGGATCAGCCTCCACGACGAGGCCGCCGCGATCGTCCACCTCATGACCTCCGACCTCGCCGGGCCCGTCAACCTCGCCGGACCCACCCCCGCCACGAGCGACGCCCTCACCCGTCGCCTCGCGCACGATCTGAAGCGGCCCTACGCCTTGCGGGTGCCGGAGTCCGTCATCTCGACGGCGATGCGGGAGGCCGGACGCGAGCTGCTCCTGCCCAGCCAGCAGGTCGTCCCCGAGAAGCTGCTGGCCGACGGGTTCGCGTTCCGGCACACGACGGTCGACGAGGCCGTCGACGCGCTCACCGCTCGTCTCTGACCCGACCCGGTCCGCCGTCGTCGGACCCGAGGAGGCGCGGATCGCGACGACCCCGACCGGGGGGCCGACGCGTCAGGAGGGCCCGCGACGCCTCAGCGTCAGCGACCAGCGGATCGCCTGCCGTGCCCGGCGGCGGTCGCCGCAGGCGTCGTAGGCGAGACCGAGCCGGAACCACGCGCGGTAGTCGTCGGGAGACTCCTCGACCGCCTCGCGATAGGCCGGGAACGCGGCGTCGGCGGCGACCCGGTCGTAACGGCCGGACGGTCGCCGGGGGACGTCGTCGACGGGCAGCTCGCCGGCGTCACGCAGCTCGCGCACCATCGACTGCGTCGCGAGACCGAAGCGGATCTCGGCCACCAGGGCGAACACCCCGAGCAGCGGCAGGATGACGAGACCGACGCCCAGACCGATGGCGACCCCCTCTCCGGTGGCGAAGAGCGCCAGGGCGCGCTGACCGACCAGCACGATGTAGAGCACCAGCAGCGCGGCCATCACCAGGGCGCCGATACGACCCTTCACCGGGTGGCCTGCGGGGAGGCGAGCGCCGTCATCGGTCGAGCGGCAGCACGCTGTCGAGGCCGACGACGACCCCGCTGACGGAGGGGGCGGCACCCATCGCGACGAGCAGACCCTGCTCGTAGGCACGCTGCGAGAGCGTGTCGTGCGTGAGGGTGAGGGTCTCCCCCTCGCCGCCGAAGACGACCTCCTGACGAGCGGTCACGCCGCGCAGGCGGAGGCTGTGGACGGGGACGCTCGCGACCTGCTGTCCGCGGGCGCGCTGATCGGACGAGGGGGCCGACACCGGCCCGAGGTCGCGACGCGCCTCGGCGATCAGCTCGGCCGTGCGGACGGCCGTGCCCGAGGGCGAGTCGGCCTTCGCCGGGTGGTGGGTCTCGACGATCTCGACCGACTCGTAGAACCGGGCCGCCATCGTCGCGAAGCGGGTCGCGAGGACCGAGCCCAGCGAGAAGTTCGGCACGACGAGGACGCCCGGGCCCGCGACGTCCGCCACCACGGTGCGGAGTCGGGCGATGCGTTCGGCGCTCCACCCCGACGTGCCGACGAGCACCGGCAGCCCCGCGCGCACGACGTGCTCGACGATGCCGGGGCTCACCGCGGGGTGGGTGACGTCGACGACGAGATCGGCCCCGACGACGAGGTCGAGATCGTCTCTCGACGAGAGCCCGGCGTGGAGTTCGAGATCGGGCGTCCGCTCGATCAGATCGACGATGAAGCCGCCGAGCGTGCCCGTGGCCCCGACGACGGCGATGCGGGAAGTCATGAGCCAAACCTACCGGCGCGACGACCGCCGGGCCGTCGAATACGATCGGGGGATGCCTCGATTCCGCGAGATGCCCGTGAGCTCGACCACCGCCTCCTCGCTGCTGTCGGAGTACTTCGCCGAGCGCGCCGCGACGTTCCCGGTGACGCAGGGCAGCTATCACACGGCGAACCCGGTCAATGCGACCTTCACTCCCCCGGCCGGCGTCTTCGTGGTCGTGACGACCGACGACGACGCCGAGGCGCCGGACGAGGCCGTCCGCGCCCTCGCGTGCGGCGGCGTCCGCCGTCTCGAGAGCGGACCCGACGGACGCGTGCGCTACGAGGTCAAGCACCTGTTCGTGCGTCCCGACGCCCGCGGGCGCGGACTCGGTCGCCAGGTGCTCGTCGAGCTCGAGCGACGTGCGATCGCCTTCGGGGCCGACGAGCTCGTCCTCGACACGAACGACAGCCTCGAGGCGGCCGGCGGACTGTACCGCGCCGCGGGCTACTCGCTCATCGAGCCCTACAACGACAATCCGAACGCCACGTCGTGGTACGGCCGGCCAGTCCGCTGACGGGTCGCTGACGGACCGCCCGCGACGGGGTCAGATGGACTGATCGACCGGGAGGCCCGTGCGGAGCTCGACGGGCAGATGGCCGAGGTCGTTGTGGGTGACGAGCTCCGGCGGCTTGGCCGAGCGGACGCGGATGATGGTCAGACCGGCATTGGCCTGGTTGACGCCCATCCACCGCCAGGCCGGAGCGCCGAAGACCTCTCGGACGAACCAGCCGATGACGAAGTTGTGCGTGATCAGCAGGTCGTGACGGTCTTCGCGGGCCGGGGTCAGCCACTCGGAGACGGCGTCGGCCATCTGCGCCTGACCCGCCTCGATCTCCTCTTCGGTCACCCCGCCGAAGAACGGCTTGTACGACGAGGGCATGTCGGGGGTCGGCCCGGACGGGACGCAGTCGAACAGGAGCGTCGAGGGCTGCGACTCGAGCGCCGGGAGGCGCTCGGTCATGATGCGGGCCGTCTCGGCGGCGCGCTCGAGGGGCGAGTGCCAGGCTGCGTCGAAAGGCACCCCGCCGAGGCGCTCGGCGATCAGCCGCGCCTGCCGCTTGCCGCGTTCGGAGAGCGGACCGTCGGGCAGCCCGTGCTCGGCGTCCTGCTGTTCGCCGTGACGGACGAGGTAGAGGTAGTGGGACACCGTTGTCTCCTGATTCATGGAAGGACGGACGACGAGGCGGACGTCGTCGCGGGCACGGGCAGCGTCGACTCGTCGACCTCGCCCACGACCACGGTCGACAACGGCCCCGATCGCAGCGTGGCCGCCAGATCGCGGACGTCGTCGAGGGCTACGGCCGCGAGTCGCGTCAGGGAGGCGTCGAGGTCGACGAACTCACCCATCGACAGCTCGGCGCGCCCGAGGCGGTTCATGCGGGTGTCGCTGTCTTCGAGCGCCAGAGCCGCAGCACCGCCCAGCTGACCGAGGGCCCGACGGTGCTCGTCGGCGGTGATGCCATCGGTGGCGACGGCGTCGAGCTGCTCGAGCATGAGACGCGCGACGTCGCCGACGTTGGCCGGCGCGCACCCGGCGTACAGGCCGAACAGACCCGCGTCGGAGTAGCTGGGAGCGAACGAGTAGACGGAGTAGGCCAGACCGCGACGCTCGCGCACCTCTTGGAACAGGCGCGACGACATGCCGCCGCCGAGGACGGAGTTCAGCACGGCCATCGCCGAGCGGCGCTCGTCGGTCACGGGCAGACCCGGGACGCCGAGGAGGAGCGTGGTCTGCTCGAGGGGTCGACGCACGACGACGAGCGGCTCGCCCTGGCGGGGAGCCGCCTCGCCACCGGGGTCGGACGCCGATCGCCGCGCCACCGGGGAGGCGGCGTCGGTCGACCAGTCGGAGCGGGTCATGGCGACGCGGAGGCGATCGACGAGGCGGTCGTGGTCGACGGCCCCGGCGACCGTGACGACCAGGTCTCGGGGTCGGTAGGTGCGCAGGTAGTGGCGGTGCACCTCGTCACGCGAGGCCGCCCGGATGCTCTCGGGCGACCCGCCGATGGGTCGACCCAGCGCGTGGTCGCCGAAGACCGACTCGAAGAGACGCTCGCCGCCGACGTCGCTCGGGTCGTCGTCGGCCATCGCGAGCTCGTCGAGGATGACCCCGCGCTCGGTCTCGAACTCGCCGGGATCGAGGACGGACGAGGTGACCATGTCGGCGAGCGCGTCGACGGCGTCGTCGAGGTCGACGTCGCGGACCCTCGCGTAGTAGCAGGTGCTCTCTTTGCCGGTCGCGGCGTTGTGCTCGCCCCCGACCGACTCGAAGGCCACGGCGATGTCGAGCGCCGACCGGGTCGGGGTGCCCTTGAAGAGGAGGTGTTCGAGGAAGTGGGTCGACCCGCGGTCACCCTCGCCCTCGTCGCGACTGCCGACGGCGACCCAGAAGCCGACGGTCGCGCTGCGGGCCCCGGGCATGCTCTCGCTCAGGATGCGCAGCCCCGTCGGGAGGACGGTCCGTCGGACGAGGGAACCGCCCGTCGCGTCGAAGGAGAGCTCGACCTCGTCGAGGGGCAGCGGGACCGGTCCGTTCATCGGTGCGAGCCTACCGCTCGCCCCTGACACCCGAAGTGGGGGACGTGATGCGGACAAACAGACGGGTGCGTCTGTCCTCATCGGTGTTACAGTCGTGTCTACCGCGGTCGACCCGTCCCCCCACGAGAGACGACCGCGGCGGCTGGTCGGACATGTCATGCGGTCCGGAGCGCGCGTCCCCCACGCGGCTCTAAGCCGATATGTCCCAAGGAGCCACGCTGTGACGGTCGATTCCCCCCAACCGGCCGTCCAGCGTCTCCCTGGCCGCCCTCGTGCCGACCAGACGACTCCCGGCGCTCGGGCCCGCGTGCTCACGACCGCCGACCGCCTCTTCTACGACGAGGGCATCCGCGTGGTGGGCGTCGACCGTCTGATCGCCGAGTCGTCGGTGACGAAGGCCACGTTCTACAAGCACTTCGGCGCGAAGGACACGCTCGTCCTGCAGTTCCTGGCCGTCCGGCACGAACGCGACGTCGAGACCCTGGCGGCCATCGTCGCCTCGGCGGGCGACGGGGTCGACGCCGTGCGCCGCCTCGTCGACGCGTCCGCCACCCGTCTCCAGGATCCGCGGTTCCGCGGCAGCGCCTACGCGAACGCGGCCGCCGAGTTCAGCGACCCGACCCACCCCGTCCGGATCGCGATCAACGAGCATCGGGAATGGCTCACCGACGCACTCGTCGAGCTCTTCAAGAGCGCCGGCCACCCGATGCCCGGCGACGCCGCCGACGACTTCCAGCTGGCCCTCGACGGCGCCGAGGTCGGCGCGTACGCCGGTGACGCGATCGCCGCCTCCGCGGCCCTGAGGCGCACGGCGGAACGGCTGCTCTCCGCCTGACGCGCTCCGCGCCTCCTCGGCCCGCCCCGCTCCTACGCCGAGGCGCGATCGAGGTCGAGGACCTGGAGGCGCGTCAGCTGCACGCGCACGGCCTGCGTCAGCTCGAAGACCTGCTTGGCGTTGGTCGCGCTCGCGACCGGCGCGACGACGTTCGGCTTCGTCAGCAGCCACGCCAGCGAGATCGCCGCCGTCGACACCTCGTGCACCGAGGCGATGCGGTCGAGCTCGTGGAGGACCCGGAGTCCGCGCTTGTTCAGATGCTTCGCGAGGTCGGGACGGCGCTGCGAACCGGCGAAGTCGGCTCGTGTGCGGTACTTGCCCGACAGGAATCCGCTGGCCAGCGCGAAGCGCGGCATGACGCCGAGACCGAGCTGAGCGGCGACCCGGGCGAGGCCCTTCTCGTACTCGCCCCGGTTCAGCAGGTTGTACTGGTTCTGCAGCGCGACCATCGGCGCGACGCCGAGCATCCCCGCGGCGATCCGCGCCTCGTAGAGACGGTTGCCGGAGTGGTGCGATCCCCCGAAGTACCGGACCTTGCCGGCCCGGATGAGGTGGTCGACGGCGAGGAGGGTCCTCTCGAACGCCACCTCGGTGTCGTCGACGTGGAGGTAGAGCAGATCGATGCGATCGGTGCCGAGACGCTCGAGGGAGGCCTCGACGGCCCGCTCGATCGCCTTCGGCGTGAGCCCGGGGTGGTCGGCGCTCTTGCCCACCTTGGTCGAGACGACCATGTCGTCGCGGGACCGGCGCTCGCGCATCCACGAGCCGATCATGATCTCGCTCCGGCCGCCGGCGTACGAGTCGGCCGTGTCGACGAAGTTGCCGCCCAGATCGAAGTAGGTGTCGAGCACGGACCGCGTCTCGGTCTGATCCGCCGTCCAACCGAAGACGTTGCCGCCGAGCGCCAGGGGGAAGACCCGGAGATCGGACGTGCCGAGGCGACGGCGGGGCTGGATGACGCCGAGATCGACGGGCACGGTGGCCTGATCGACCGCGGGCGGTCGGCCGGGCGCCTGACCGCGGCTCGTCGCGACGGAACGCCCCGCGGCAGCCGCCTGCGCGGACGTGGCCGTCGAGTCGGTCACCGACGCTCCTCCTCCGCTGGCGCACCCCGATCCGTCTGAGCTGGACGGGCGCCGGGGTCTGCACCTCATCGTCAGAGTACGGCTCCGGCGCGCATCGCGTCCGTCGCCGCACCGAATCGTTACGCGAAGGATCGTCCGCGCCGCAGGGCGCCGGCCGGCCGGCCCGGTCGGCGCCCCGGACGCCGACGAGCCCGCCGCGACACGAGGTCGCGACGGGCTCGTCGGAGGGATGGACCCTAGATGTCGACCGAGGTGTCGTTGGACTCCTCGGCGGCACCGCTGGAGTCGGTGTCGGCCGTCTCGGCGATGACCGGGGCGAGCGACAGCTTGCCGCGGTCGTCGGTCTTCGTGATCTCGACGAGGATCTTCTGACCCACGCCGAGGACGTCCTCGACGTTCTCCACGCGCTTGCCGCCGGCGAGCTTGCGGACCTCGCTGATGTGCAGCAGGCCGTCCTTGCCGGGGAGCAGCGACACGAAGGCACCGAACGAGGCGATCTTGACGACGGTTCCGAGGAACTGCTCGCCGACCTCCGGGTTGGTGGGGTTCGCGATGGCGTTGACCTGGGCACGGGCCGCCTCGGCCGAGGGGCCGTCGACCGCACCGATGTAGACGGTTCCGTCTTCTTCGATGCTGATGTCGGCGCCGGTGGTGTCCTGGATCGAGTTGATCGTCTTGCCCTTCGGGCCGATCAGCTCGCCGATCTTGTCCTGAGGGATCTGGACCGAGATCACGCGGGGCGCGGTCGGGGCCATCTCGTCGGGCGCGTCGATGGCCGAGTTGAGCACGCCGAGGATGGCGGTGCGCGCCTCCTTCGCCTGCTTCAGCGCGGCGTCGAGGACGGCGGTCGGCAGACCGTCGAGCTTCGTGTCGAGCTGGATGGCCGTGACGAACTCGGACGTGCCGGCGACCTTGAAGTCCATGTCGCCGAGGGCGTCTTCCGCGCCGAGGATGTCGGTCAGCGCGGCGTAGCGCGTCTGGCCGTCGACCTCGTCGGAGACGAGACCCATGGCGATGCCGGCGACGGGGGCCTTGAGGGGCACACCGGCGTTCAGCAGCGACAGGGTGGAGGCGCAGACGGAGCCCATCGACGTCGAGCCGTTGGAGCCGAGGGCCTCGGACACCTGGCGGATCGCGTAGGGGAACTCCTCGCGGCTCGGCAGCACCGGCACGAGCGCGCGCTCGGCCAGGAAGCCGTGCCCGATCTCGCGACGCTTCGGCGAACCGACCCGGCCGGTCTCACCGGTCGAGTAGGGCGGGAAGTTGTAGTGGTGCAGGTAGCGCTTCTTGGTGACCGGGCTCAGCGAGTCGATCTGCTGCTCCATCTTGAGCATGTTCAGCGTGGTGACGCCCATGATCTGGGTCTCGCCGCGCTGAAAGATGGCGGAGCCGTGCACGCGCGGGATGACCTGGACCTCGGCGTCGAGCGGGCGGATGTCGGCGAGGCCGCGACCGTCCATGCGGATCTGCTCGGTGAGGATGCGGTCGCGGACGACCTTCTTCGTCGCCGACTTGTAGGCGGCGCCGACCTGGCCGTTGGCCGACTCGGGCAGCTCGCCCGCCGTGACCTTCGCCGCGATGGCGTCCTTCACGGTGGCCTTGAGCGCGTCGTCGGCGTCCTGGCGCTCGATCTTGCCGGCGATCTTGTAGACCTCGGCGAGCTCGGTGCCCGCGGCGGTCGTGACGGCCTCGAGGACCTCGTCGGTGTAGGGCAGGAAGACCGGGTAGTCGGCGATCTCCTTGGCGGCCTGGGCGGCCATCGTGGCCTGGGCCTCGACGAGCTGCTTCAGGAACGGCTTGGCGGCCTCGAGACCCTGGGCCACGACGGCCTCGTCGGGCTTCGTCGCGCCGCCCTGGATGAGACCCCAGGCGTGCTCGGTGGCCTCGGCCTCGACCATCATGATCGCGACGTCGTCGTTGCCCGCTGCATCGGTGACGACGCGACCGGCGACCGTGAGGTCGAAGACGGCGTCGGCCAGCTGCGAGGCCTTCGGGAAGGCGACCCACTGGTCGCCGATCAGCGCGAGGCGGACGCCCGCGATCGGACCCGAGAAGGGCAGACCGGAGATCTGGGTCGAGGCGCTGGCCGCGTTGATGGCCAGAGCGTCGTAGAACTCGTCGGGGGCGATGCTGAGGACCGTGATGACGACCTGGACCTCGTTGCGGAGACCCTCGACGAACGAGGGACGCAGGGGCCGGTCGATGAGACGGCAGACGAGGATGGCCTCGGTGGAGGGGCGACCCTCACGACGGAAGAACGAGCCGGGGATCTTGCCCGCGGCGTACGAGCGCTCTTCGACGTCGATGGTCAGCGGGAAGAAGTCGAAGTTGTCCTTCGGCTTCTTGCTGGCGCTGGTGGCGGACAGCAGCATGGTGTCGTCGTCGAGGTAGGCGGCGACGGCTCCCTGGGCCTGCTGGGCGAGACGGCCGGTCTCGAATCGGATGGTGCGCTTGCCGAACTTGCCGTTGTCGAGCACGGCTTCGCCGAACTTGATCTCTGGACCCTCCATGTGGGGGTTTCTCCTCTTTGTTTTGAATCGATGCCCCGTGTGGGCCTCGATGTCGTACCGGGAGCGGGCGGCGTGGACGGCATGAGGACATGCACGTGCAGCAACGCGACGGAGGCGGTGGCACGTCTGGCCAACAGTGAAGACGGTCGGACCCCGCCTCCGATCGCGACTCGATGCGCTGATCGGGGCATTCCGCCTGCCACCACCGGTGACCAGCAGCCGTACCGGCCTGCTCCGAGCGCGATCCTAGCACCCGGGCATGACGGGACCGCGGCTGCCGGCCGGGCGCGCCGGGGCGCGCCGACCGTCCGTCGACCGGCCCACGGCCCCGGAACGAGAGAACGGCCCCTCTCCGTGTACGGAGAGGGGCCGTCGTCGAGACGTACGGAGCGCGAAGACTAGCGGCGCAGTCCGAGGCGACCGATGAGCGTGCGGTAACGCTCGATGTCGACCTTGGACAGGTAACCCAGGAGTCGGCGGCGCTGACCCACGAGGAGCAGCAGACCACGACGCGAGTGGTGGTCGTGCTTGTGCTCTTTGAGGTGCTCGGTGAGGTCGAGGATGCGCTGCGTCATCATGGCGACCTGGACCTCGGGGGATCCGGTGTCGCCGGGGTGGGTCGCGTATTCTTCGATGATCCGGGTCTTGACGTCAGGTGCGAGTGCCATGGAGGGATCCCCTTTCAGTTCGTTGCGCGGTGCCCGTCACCGGATGTGCGAGCTCTCTTGTTCCGCGGCCGTTCAGACGGCAACCTGAGGAGCTTACCAGACGGGGGCCGCGGAACGGGCTCGGGACGCCCGACGACGACGGCCCGGTAGCGCCAGCCCGACGAACGCGGCGCCGATGACCGCACCCAGCGTGTTCATCACGAGATCCTGCGGGTCGGAGAACCGGGTCGCCGAAAGATACGTCGCCTGGTACCACTCGATCGCCACGGTCGCGGCGAAGCCCACGACGATGCCGGACCACCAGAGGCGCTTGGGCAGCAGCAGGGCAGGGAACATGCCCATCGGCACGAACATCGCGACGTTCGCGGCCGCCTCGACGCGGGCGAAGGTGATCCACGACGTCTCGTCGTGCCGGGCGAAGACGTCGAGCGCCCGCCAGAGCAGCTCGCTCGTGCCGGACCCGTACACGCTCGGCCGCAGGGTCATCCAGGCGACCCCGGCCAGATAGACGAGGGTGAGCAGGAGGAGGACGGCGCGACGCATGACCCCATGGTGACGGATGCGACCTGAGGAGCCGGGGTCCGCGGCGGGAGATCATCCCCGAGGACGACCCGGACGGACCGGGGGGTGGAGACGCGGACCGTGGGAGGCGCGGTGTCGGCGGGGCGCGCACCGCGCCTCCTAGGCTCGTCGCGTGGACCTCGTCACCGACCTCTGGACCCGCATCGCCCTCGTCGCGCCGCCGCTGCCCCTGCCGTGGCTGCTCGCGTCCGTCGCGGCCGGCCTCGTCGCCGTGCTCGTCCCCGGCGTCTGGCGGATTGTGCGGCACGCCGTCACCGTCGTGCACGAGGGCGGGCACGGTCTCGCGGCGGTGCTGACCGGTCGGCGGCTGTCCGGCATCCGCCTGCACTCGGACACGTCGGGGCTGACCGTCTCGAGCGGGCCGCGCACGGGTCCGGGCATGGTCGTCACCCTGCTCGCCGGCTACACCGCGCCGGCCCTCGCCTCGCTCGGGGCCGCCTGGCTGCTCTCGGCGGGGTACTCGGCCGGACTCCTCTGGGCGCTCCTGCTGCTGCTCGCCCTGATGCTCGTGCAGATCCGCAACTGGTTCGGACTGTGGGTGGTGCTGGTCGGGGTCGCGCTCGTCGTCGGGGTGACGTTCGCGGCGACGCCGCCGTGGCAGAGCGCCTTCGGGGTCGCCCTGACGGCTGTGCTCGGCTTCGGCGCCCTGCGCGCCTGCCTCGAGCTGCAGCGCAGCCGGCGACGATCGCGCACGACCGGGTCGGACGCCGATCAGCTCGCCGCGCTGACCCGGGTGCCCGGCGTGGTCTGGGTGGGCGTGTTCGTGCTCGTCTCGCTGGCCTGCCTCGGGGGCTCGGCGGCGCTGCTGTTCCCGCAGACCCTGGAGCTCGCCCGGTCGTTCGGCTGACGCGAGCGGATCAGGCGGGCGCGGATCCGAGCGCGTGGACGGGGAGGCGCGGGGCCAGCCGGTCGCGTCCGCCCAGACCGTCGAGCTCGAGGAGGACGGCCAGGCCGACGACCTCGTATCCGGCTCGCTCGAGCAGGGTGACGGTCGCCTCGGCGGTCCCGCCGGTGGCGAGGACGTCGTCGACGACGAGCACGCGGGTGCCCGCGGGGAGCTGACTCGGCCGCAGCTCGAGGGTCGCCTCGCCGTACTCGAGCGCGTAGCTCTCGCTGAGCACCTCGCCGGGGAGCTTGCCCGCCTTGCGGACGGTCAGCACGCCGACGCCCTGCTCGATGGCGATGCCGCCGGCGAGCGCGAAGCCCCGGGCCTCGATGCCGGCGACGGCCTGGAACGACCCGTCGAAGGGCTCGCTGAGCGCCGTGGTCACGGTGGCGAACGCGTCGGCGTGCGAGAAGAGCGGCGTGACGTCGCGGAAGAGGATGCCCGGCTTCGGGAAGTCGGGGACGACGGCGATGAGGTCGTCGAGGAGGGCGGAGACGTCGGAGGAGGACATTCGTCCGAGAGTACCGGGCGCGCTGTCGGTGGCCGGTGCCAGGGTGCTCCCATGACGCGCTTCATCGTTCCCCCGTATCTGCTCGCCCACCTCGCTGCGGCGGAGTCGCCGCGCCTGCACCGCGCACCCCGCGCCGCGCGGAACGGCCTGCTCGCGATGTCGGGGGTCGATCGCAACGCCGCTCCCCCGGTCGTCCGCTCGGCCGTCGACGCGCCGGGCAGGGCCGACGGACTCGACCGCTCGATCTCGGACGCCGAGGGCGCCGAGGAGCTGCCCGGACGCCGGGTGCGCGACGAGGGCGGGCCCGCCACCGGCGACGTGGCCGCCGACGAGGCGTACGACGCTCTCGGCGCGACGTACGCCCTCTTCGACGAGGTCTACGGGCGGTCGTCGATCGACGGCCGGGGACTGCCCCTCGACGCCACGGTCCACTACGGCCGGGATTACGACAACGCCTTCTGGAACGGCGAGCGCATGGTCTTCGGCGACGGCGACGGCGAGGTGTTCGGGCGCTTCACGGCGTCGGTCAGCGTGATCGGGCACGAACTCGCGCACGGCTTCACGCAGTACACGGCGAACCTCGTCTACCAGGGCCAGTCGGGCGCCCTCAACGAATCGGTCAGCGATGTCTTCGGCGCCCTCGTCGAGCAGCACCTGTTCCGCCAGACGGCCGACGAGGCCACGTGGCTGATCGGCGAGGGGCTGTTCCTGCCCGACGTGCAGGGTCGCGCTCTGAGGTCCATGAGCGCCCCGGGGACCGCGTACGACGACGACGTCCTGGGTCGCGACCCGCAGCCGGCCCACCTCGACGACTACGTCGACACGACCGACGACGACGGGGGCGTGCATCTGAACTCGGGCATCCCCAACCGGGCCTTCTTCCTGACGGCGCAGGCGCTCGGCGGCTTCGCCTGGGAGCGCGCCGGTCGGATCTGGTTCGACTCCCTCACGGGCGGCGGGCTGCCTCCGACGGCCACGTTCGCCGTGTTCGCGGCGGCGACCGTGACGGCCGCCGAAGCGCGTTACGGCGTCGACTCCTCCGAGGCCGCGGCGACCATCTCGGGGTGGCGCGGGGTGGGGGTCGAGCCCGTCGCGTGAAGGGCGGCGCCGCCCCGGCGGGATCCCCGACCCGGCGGAGTAGCATCGCGCCATGATCGTGACCGTGCAGCGCACCGGCGGCTTCGCAGGTCTCACCCGGACGTGGCAGGTCGACGTCGAGGCCGAGCCGGACACGGACGCGTGGCTCGTCCTGCTCGACCACGTGCCGTGGTCGTCCGCGGGCTCCCGGGTCGCCGGCGTGCAGCCCGATCGGTTCGTCTACCTGATCTCGGCCGACACGCGTCCGCGCCGCAAGGCGAGACTGCCCGAGAGCGAGGTGACGGGCCCGTGGCGCGAGCTCGTCGACCGGGTGCAGCAGACGGCGTCCGTCGACGCCGCCCGCCCGGAAGGCCGCTGAGCATGGTGGCGTCGGCCCGGGTGCTCGGCCTCGTCGCGGCGCTCGCGCTCGTGGGCGGCGGGGTGTCCATCGCGGTCGCGCAGTCGGGCCTGCCGAACCGGGTCTCGGGATCGGAGACCGCGCCTCCCTGGCCCGTCCCCGCCGTCGCGGACCGCCCCGAGCGCGCCGCCGAGGCCGGCCTGACGAACGTCTGGGGCGAGGATCTCGCGATGCACGTCCACAGCCACCTGTCGATCACGGTCGACGGCGAGTCCGTCACCGTGCCCGGCGACATCGGCCACGACGCCGACACGCGCTTCGCCGCCCCGCTGCACACGCACGATACGACGGGCATCGTGCACGTCGAGTCGCCTCGTCGTGAGACGCTCGTGCTCGGTCAGCTGTTCACCGAATGGGACGTCCACCTCGACGCGACGAGCATCGGTTCGCTCGGCGCCGACGACGGCTACACGCTGACCACCTTCGTCGGCGGCTCGCGCTACGGCGGCGATCCGGCCGGCATCCGCCTGGGCGACTTCGACGACATCGCGCTGGTTCTCGCCCCGACGGGCGAGGCCGTGACCGCGCCTCCCGCCTTCGACTGGCCGGACGACTACAGGTAGCGGTCGCCGGTCCCGTCAGAGACCGGCGGGCCAGCGCACCGGCACCGGGAGACGGAGGGGCGTCGACTCGGGCGGGGCGCCCGACGCGATCGCCGCGACGAGGCGCGACGCCGCCACCCGGCCCAGGTGCTCGCCGTCGACGTCGATCGCCGGGACGCCCTCGAGGCCGAGCGCGTCGACGACCATCCTCTCGGAGCTGATGATCACCGGGCTCGGGCCGCCGGGGCCCCGGCCCGTCGCCCCCTCCGGCGACCGGCCCCGGAGGACGAACATCAGCCCGAGACCGATCGCGGTGGCGTAGGGCACGACGACGTCGACGCCGGACGCGATCACCTCGGCCGCCGCACGCACCCCCGCCTCGAAGGTGGCCGGGTAGGGGCCGAGGACGATCAGCTCCGCCCTCCCCCGGGCGGCCTCGACGACGGCCGCCGTCCGCTGGAGGTTCTGCCACGAGCCGTCGGGCCCTCCGAGATAGGCGATGCGGCTACGGCCGTCGTCGACGAAGCGCGAGACGAGCGAGCCGAAGGCCGTGGCCGTGTCGGCGACCACCGAGGAGGCGCCGGTCACCTCCCGGTCGACCAGCACGGTGGGCTTGTGCGCGATGGCCGCCCGCACCACGTCGTCCGGCCCCCGGGGCGCGACGACGATGAACCCGTCGACCTGGTGCGACAGCCGCTCGAAGGCCGTCAGCTCGTCGACGCCGGCCAGCGGGTGCACGGACACCGTCAGCTGCAGGTCGGCCTCGCCCGCCGCCGCCTGCGCGCCGGCGATGATCGGGGTGAAGAACGCGTTGTCGAGGGTCGGGACGACGACGGCGACGACGCCGGTGCGACCCCTGGCCAGCTGGCGGGCGGCGCGGTTCGGCACGAAGCCGAGCTTCTGAGCCGCCGACAGCACCCGGGCGGCGGTCTCGGGCGCGACGAGCTCGGGGCGGCTGAGCACCCGCGACGCGGTCGCCTTCGAGACGCCCGCGAGCAGCGCCACGTCGGCGAGGGTCGACGACCGCCCCGCGCCGCTCATGCCCGGCCCTCGTCGTCTGGTCGGCACCCCGTCGTCATCCCGTCAGCCTAGGGCGTCGGGTGAAACCGGTCTCGCGGATCGTGCGGCGCTTTTTACATGTTGTTTACACGGACCGACCTGTTCGGTCGTCGAGCGCCCGTAGGGTCGATGTAACCGGTTTCACCCGATGGGGCCGGTCGGCGATCCGAACCCGCCGCCCCGATCGGAGGCACACCGTGACGTCCCGCAAGCCCGCGCTGCTCCTGCTGCTGCCGGGCCTCCTCCTGCTCGTCGTGGGGTTCGCCGTGCCGTCCCTCGCGATGCTGTTCGCGCCTCCCGGGGTCACCGCCGGCGAGATCGTCGGCCGGCTCGGACAGATGCTCACCGACCCCTTCGACCTCCGCATCATCGGCCGCACGGTCGGTCTCGGCCTGATCGTCACGGCGATCTGCGTCGCCCTGGGGTTCCCCGTCGCCTACCTCCTGGCGCGCTCGACGTCGCGGTGGTCGGGGGTCCTCCTGGCGCTGGCGATCTTCCCGCTGCTGCTCAGCAACGTCGTCCGCACGTTCGGATGGCTCGTGCTGCTCGGCAGGAACGGCGCGATCGGCCAGCTGCTCGTCGCCGTCGGCCTCGTCGACGAGGCGCCGCAGCTGCTCTACACCGAGCTCGCCATCGTGCTCGGTCTCACTCAGCTCTTCCTGCCGCTCGCGATCATCTCCTGCTACTCGGCCGTCGCCCAGGTCGACCCCGGGCTCGACGACGCCGCCCGCGGTCTCGGCGCCAGCCGGACCCGCACCTTCTGGAGCATCGTCGTCCCGCTCTCGCTGCCCGGCGTCGTCGTCGCCGCGACCCTCGTGTTCGCCGGATCGGTCACGGCGTACACGACGCCGTACCTGCTCGGGGGCTCCGGTCAGCGGATGCTCGCCACGCAGCTGTTCTCGTACTCGAGCGTCACGATCGACTGGGCCGGCGCCTCCGCGACCGCTCTCGTCATGACCGTGCTCGTGTTCGCCGTCTCGGGTCTCTCGAGCCTCGTCGCCCGGAAGGGAGCCACCTCGTGAGAACCCGCCGCCCCGTCGCCGGCTCCCTCGCCGTCGCCGGCTACGTCGTCATGATCGTCCCGATCCTGTTCGTCGTCGCCACCGCGTTCACCTCGGGCAGCACCCTGCGGTTCCCGCCGCAGGGCTTCTCGCTCCGCTGGTTCGAGGCCGCGCTCGGCTACGACCCCTTCGTGTCGGCCCTGCTGTCGAGCCTGCAGCTGGCCCTCGTCGCGACGGTGCTCGCCCTGGCCGTCGGGGTGCCGGCGACCCTGGCCATCCACCGCGGACGGCTGCCCGGCAAGGGCCTCGTCGAGGGGCTGTTCCTCTCGCCCCTCATCGTGCCCGAGCTCGTCGTCGGTCTCGCCCTGTACCAGCAGCTCGTCATCGGGTTCCGGCTCGACAACTTCCCGGTGCTGCTGATCGGGCACACCGTGCTGATGCTGCCCTACGCAGTCCGGGTGACCGGCGCCTCCCTCGCTCTGGCCGACCCCGCGCTCGAGGAGGCCGCCCGCGGACTCGGCGCCTCGCCGCTGCGCGCCTTCTTCACCGTGACGCTGCCGCTGCTGCGCCCCGGCATCTTCTCGGCCGCGCTGCTCAGCTTCGTCACCTCGTTCAACAACGTGCCCCTGTCGCTGCTCCTTCAGAGCCGCGACTTCCGCACCCTGCCCGTCACGATGCTCGACTACGTGCAGCAGAGCTACGACCCCATGGTCGCGGCGATGGCCACGCTCATCCTCGCGGGGACCGTCGTCATCGCCGTCATCGCCGAACGCACCGTCGGCTTCGCCAAGATCTTCGGAGGCATCAACAGATGAGCACCGCAGCAGAATTCGTCGCCGTGAGCCAGGTCTTCGGCGACTTCACCGCCGTCGACTCGATCGACCTCGCGATCGCCGAGGGCAAGCTCACCACCCTGCTCGGGCCGAGCGGCTGCGGCAAGACGACGAGTCTCCGCATGCTCGCCGGGTACGCCGCTCCGACGTCGGGCACGATCCGCATCGACGGCGTGGACAGCACCCGCACCCCGCCCGAGAAGCGCGACCTCGGCATGGTGTTCCAGTCGTACGCGCTGTTCCCGCACCTCTCGGTCGCCGACAACGTCGGATACGGCCTGAAGCTGCGCGGCGTCGACACGGCCGAGCGCCGGCGCCGCGTGATGGAGACGCTCGACCTGGTCGGTCTCGCCCACCTCGCGTCCAGCCGACCGAAGAAGCTCTCGGGGGGCCAGCAGCAGCGCGTGGCGCTCGCCCGCGCCATCGCGATCCGCCCGAAGCTCCTGCTGCTCGACGAGCCGCTGTCGAACCTCGACGCGCGCCTCCGCGTGCAGATGCGGGCCGAGATCCGGCGCATCCAGGGCGAGACCGGCCTGACCGTCGTGCTCGTGACCCACGACCAGGACGAGGCGCTCGAGATGAGCGACGACATGGTCCTCATGCGCGCCGGACGCATCATGCAGCAGGGCGCCCCGCAGCACGTGTTCCCGAACCCCGCCAACCGGTTCGTCGCGGAGTTCCTCGGCTACGAGAACTTCGTCACGACCGCCGACGGCACGGCGCTGGCCGTCCGCCCCGAGCACCTCACGGTCGCACCGGGCGCCCCGTCAGGAGGCGCGGCGCACGACGGCCTGCAGCTCGCGGCCCGCGTCACCGACGTCGCCTACCGCGGGGTCGACCTCCTGGTGACCGTGCAGGCCGTCGACGCGGCCGGTGCCGAGGTGCGCCTCGTCTCGGACGTCCGCAGCACCGGGGTCGAGTCGATCGCGATCGGCGACGCGGTGACCGTGGAGGCTCCGGCCGCACGGCTCGTCACCGTCGCCGACTGACCGCGGCCCGACGAGGCCGACCCGCGCCTCCTCGGCCGCTCCCCCTCGCCTCAGCAGCATCACCCTCCCGACCGGTCTCGCCGAGACCGCCCCGAAAGGACACCATCATGACCACGACCATCCGCACCCGCCTCGCGCTCGTCGCCGGCGTCGCCGTCACCACCCTGGTGCTCGCCGGCTGCTCGTCGAGCAGCGGAGAGGCCGACGCCGACACGATCACCGTGAGCACCTTCCCCTTCGGGGTCGAGGAGTTCCAGGAGGCGGTCATCGACCCGTTCACGGAGGAGACCGGCATCGAGGTCGTCGTCGACACGGGCTCGAACTCGGACCGCCTCTCGCAGCTGCAGCTCGCAGGCGGCGAGCCCGAGGTCGACGTGATGCTCATCTCGGACTACTACGCCGCCCTGGGCCAGGAGGACGAGCTCTTCCAGCAGGTCGACGCCTCGGACGTCCCGTCGCTCGACGAGATCGCGGACTTCGCGACCGAGGAGGAGTACGTCGGACCCGCCTACAGCTACCAGCTGAACGGCACCCTCTACTCGACCGACGAGCTCAGCGCCGACGAGGCCGCCTCGTGGAGCCTCTACGGCGACGACGCCCTCGCGGGCCGTGTCGCGTTGCCCGACATCTCGGTCACCGCGGGCCAGCTCATGGTCTCGGGCGTGGCCGACGAGTACGGCGACGGCCCGTACGACATCGACGCGGCCCTCGACCAGCTGGGCGAGTGGGCCCCCGGCGTGCTGCAGTTCTACAGCTCGTCGACCGAGGTCACGAACCTGCTGACCCAGGGCGAGATCGTCGCCGCGGACTCGCTGAGCGGCTTCGCCACCGACCTCGTCGCCTCCGGCGAGCCCGTCGCGTGGACCGCTCCCGAGACCGGCCGCTACATGGCGACCAACCGCGCCATGATCCCGACCGGCGCCGCGAACGTCGACGGCGCCGAGAGGTTCATCGACTACCTGCTCTCGGCCGAGGCCCAGACCGCGTCGGCCGAGATCGTGGGCGATCTGCCCGTCAACCCGGCGGCCACCGTGCCCGACACCATCGAGGCGGTCGTGGGCGACATCGCGGCCGACCCGGTCGCCGCCGGCTACTCCACGCTCGACCCGACCGAGCTCGTCCCCACGCGCTCGGAGTGGGTCGACCGCTTCGCCCGCGAGGTGACGTCGCGCTGATGGGCGACGAGACCACGACCGGTTCCGCCCTGCCCGGGGCGTACCTCGACCGGCTGCCGAAGGCCGATCTGCACTGCCACCTCATCGGCACGGTGCGGGCCGCCACCTTCGCCGAGCTGGCCCGTCGCGAGGGGCTCGCACTGCCCGACGAGCCCGAGCGGATCTTCGCGGACATCAACTCGCTGCC
This sequence comes from Frigoribacterium sp. Leaf263, assembly GCF_001422285.1. Lineage (GTDB taxonomy): Bacteria > Actinomycetota > Actinomycetes > Actinomycetales > Microbacteriaceae > Frigoribacterium. Next base: position 528,769 of record NZ_LMMO01000001.1, on the reverse strand, counting down.
GCCCGACCCGGCGCTCTACCGCGACACGCGCATCCCCGTGCCGCAGGGGCGCAGCGCCGACGAGCCCGCGGTGTCGTACTCGCTGTTCCAGGCGTCGAACTGGGTGGTCGACGTGCTCCGCGACGCCGACGATCTGACCCGGATCGTCTACGAGGCGTTCGAGGACGCCCACAGGAGCAGCAGCACCCGCCACCTCGAGCTGTTCTTCGACGGCGTGCCCCCGCACCTCGAGTCGCTCGGCTACGTCGGCTCCGTCGAGGCGTACGCGGAGGGCATCCGGATGGCCGAGCGGGACTTCGGCATGACGGGTCGGATGATCCAGGGAATCGACCGCAGCCGGAGCGGCGAGCACGCCCTCGGTCTCGTGCGGCAGGTCGTCGACCACCCGCACGAGTACGTCGCGGGGATCGGCCTCGACAACCTCGAGACCTCGGGCCCGCCCGAGCGCTTCGCGGACGCCTACCGCCTCGCGGGCGAGGCCGGGCTGGGCCGCACCGCGCACTCGTCGGAGCACGCGCCGACGGCCGTGAACACCGTCACCTGCCTCGATCTGCTCGGCTGCGATCGCATCGACCACGGCTATTACGTGCTCGAGGACGACGAGGTCGTGGCCCGGATGCGCGATGAGCAGGTCGCGTTCACGGTCGTGTCGACGACGTCGCGGCGCTCCTGGCGGCCCTGGCGTCGCGCCTCCATCGAGGCGATGCTCGACGCCGGGCTCCGCGTCATCCCGGCGTCGGACGACCCGGGCATGTTCCCGACGACGCTCGCCGCCGAGTACCGCATCGTCCACGAGCGGATCGGCGCGACCGCGGAGCAGGTCCGCTCGATGGCCCTGGCCGGGGTCGACGCGAGCTGGCTGCCCCCCGCCGAGAAGGCGGAGCTGCGGGGTCGGTTCGAGTCCGAGATCGCCGCGCTCGACGCGGAGTTCGGGCTGACCCGCTCCTGAGCCGCGGGTCAGCCGACCAGCGTGAGCCGCTGGGTGGGGCGCGTCATCGCGACGTAGAGACTCGCGTTGCCGCGCTCCGACCCGGTGCGGATGCGCTCGGGGTCGACCACGACGACCGAGTCGAACTCGAGACCCTTCGACGTCGCGGGGCTCAGCACGGAGACGGGCCTGGTCAGGGACGACGTGCCGGCGGCCACCAGACCGGGGAAGGCCTCGGCCAGCGCGTCGACGAGCGCGCCGACCGCCTGCGCGGGCGCGATCACGGCGAGGGTCCCGTCGGAGTCGATCGCACGGTCCGCCCGGACGGCCTCGACCGTCGCGCGGACGAAGTCGTCCCGCGAGGAGGCGCCCGTCACCTCGCGCACGGGCCATTCGCTCGACCGCACCGAACGACTGGGAGTCACGTGGAGCCCGGAGGCCACGGCGATGCGCTCGGCGTACTCGACGATCTGCGTGGGAGTGCGGTAGTTGACCGTCAGCTCCTCGAGGGTCCAGGGTGCGCTCGTCGGCGCCTCCGTCCCCCGGCGGCGCCGCCCGAGGAGGCTCTGCAGGGCGCGGTCCCATGAGGTGGCCGAACCGGGGCTGGACGCCTGGGCGATGTCGCCGACGACCGTGAACGACCGCAGGGGGCAGCGCCGCGACAGCAGACGCCACTGCATCGGCGAGAGCTCCTGCGCCTCGTCGACGACCACGTGCCCGAAGGCCCAGGTGCGATCGCCCGCCGCTCGCTCCGCCGTGGTCATCGAGGCGGCCCGCTCGGCGAAGCCGCCTGCGATCTGCTCGGCGGACACCATGCCCTCGACCCCCATGTTCTCGATCGCGCGCTCCGCGTTCTCGATGTCGCGCTTGCGCTGCTGCTTGCGCGCCAGCTTGTCGGGGTCGACCCCGGCCTGGAACTCGCCGAGCAGCTCGGCCGCCTCGTCGAGGAGCGGGACGTCCGAGATGGTGAACTCCGACCCGCGGGGTCGCTGCAGCAGCGCGCGCTCGGCCGGGCTCCACCGCGGGGTCAGCGAGGCGAGCCAGTTCGGGCGCGCGAAGAGGTCTTCGACGAGCTTCTCGGCCGAGAGGGGCATCCACGCCGTGTTGAGCAGCACCCGGACGTCGTACGACTGCCGGATGTCCTCGCGGAGGACCGCCTCGTCGGACTCGTCGACGGTGGTGCCGTGCTCGCGCATCTGCGCGACGAGCAGTCGCGTGAGCGCCGACAGCGCGGCCTTGTTGAAGGTCACACGGCCCTCGTTGTGCGGCTTGCTGCGCTCCTGCGCCCGGCGCATCGCGTCGCCGATCAGGTCGGGGTGCACGACGAGCCGCTCGCCGTTGATGTCGATGGTCGTGGCCTCGGTCGGGCGGATCTGACGCGAGCGCACGGCGCGGCGGATGAGATCGGCCATCTCGGCCCGGCCCTTGACGGCCGCCGTCGCGGGTGCGTCGTCGAGCTGCGTCTCGAGCCCCGGGTAGAGGCCGCCCAGACTCGAGAGGACGACTCCGCTCTCGCCGAGCGACGGCAGGACCTGCTCGATGTACCGCAGGAACGACCGCGACGGCCCGACGACGAGCACGCCGGACCCCCGGAGGCGCTCACGGTGCGAGTAGAGGAGGTACGCGGCCCGGTGCAGGGCGACCGCGGTCTTGCCCGTGCCGGGTCCGCCCTGGACGACGAGGACCCCGTCGAGACCGGCGCGGATGATGCGGTCCTGCTCGGCCTGGATGGTCGCGACGATGTCGGTCATGCGGCCGGTCCGCTGCGCGGTGAGCGCCGCCATCAGCGCGCCCTCGCCCTGCAGCTGGACGTCGTCGCGGTCGAGGAGGTCGGGATCGAAGACCTCGTCCTCGAGTCGCGTCACGGTGCGCCCGTCGAGCGTCAGGTGACGGCGCGCACGCACGCCCTGCGGAGTCGCGGCCGTCGCCTGGTAGAACGCCGCAGCCCCCGGGACCCGCCAGTCGAGCAGGATCGGGTGGTGCACCCGGTCGCGGAGCCCGATGCGGCCGATGTACCGGTACCGGCCCCCGCCCCCGTCGCCCGCGGGGGCGTCGGGGTCGCCGCTCTGCCCGAGCTCGTCGGGGTGCTCGAGCTCGAGACGGCCGAAGGCGAGTCGCTCGTCGACGGCGCCGAGCTGCGCGATGGTGTCCTCGTACAGCCGCGCGTAGGCGTCCCGCTCGCTCCGGCTCTGGTGGTTGCCGCCGACGGTCTCGCGTCGCACGGTCTCGAGACGCCGTCGAGCGTCGGCTTTCAACTCGTCGAGTCGCGAGTAGAGCGTGCCCACGTAGGCGCGTTCGCGGTCCAGCTCAGAAGACAACAGTCACTCAACCCTTCGGGAAAGTCGGCGTGTCAGTCTACCCGTCGCCGACCGACCGAACGCCCCCCGCCGTGAGGCGAGGGGCGTCCGGGGGATCCGGCGAGGGTCGCTCAGAACTCCTCGTGGGTCTCGGGGTCGCCGTCCCACAGTCGTCCGCGTTCGAGACCGCTGATGGCCTCGACCTCGGCCGTCGTCAGCTCGAAGTCGAAGACGTCGAGGTTCTCGCGCTGCCGCCCGGCGTCCGCCGACTTCGGCACCGGCACGGCGCCCAGCTCGACGTGCCACCGGAGGACGATCTGCGTCGGTGTCCTGCCGTGAGCCGCCGCGATGTCGGTGACGACGCCCTCGGTGAGCAGCTCGCTCTGCTTCGCCAGCGGGCTCCAGCTCTCGGTCACGATGCCCATGCGCTCGTGGACGGCCCGGAGCGCCGCCTGCGGGAAGTACGGGTGCAGCTCGACCTGGTTCACCGCCGGCACGACCCCGGTCTCGTCCGCCAGACGCTGGAGGTGCGCCTCGGTGAAGTTCGAGACGCCGATGGACGACACGAGGCCCTCCTCCTGCAGCGCGACGAACGCCCGGAAGGCGTCGACGTACTTGTCGACGCGCGGCAGGGGCCAGTGGATGAGGTAGAGGTCGACCCGCTCGAGCCCCAGGTTCCCGAGACTCTCGCGGAAGCTGGCGAGGGTCTCGTCGTACCCGTGATGACGCCCGGGCAGCTTGGTCGTGACGACGAGCTCGTCGCGGGGGACGTCGACCCGGCGGATCGCCTCGCCCACGGCGCCCTCGTTGCCGTAGTTCAGCGCCGTGTCGATGAGGCGGTAGCCCGACTCGATGGCGGTCGCGATCTGCCCGGCCCCCTCGGAGCCGTTCATCCCGTAGGTGCCGAGTCCGAGAGCCGGGAGCAGGTGACCGTCGTTCAGTCCGATCGACGGAACCGGCATCAGCTGACGCCGAGCAGGTCGATGACGAAGATGAGGGTCTTGCCCGAGAGCGAGTGCCCTCCGCCGGCGGGGCCGTAGGCGAGGTGCGGAGGCAGGACGAGCTTGCGGCGACCGCCGACCTTCATGCCGGGGATCCCCTCCTGCCAGCCGCGCACGAGGGCGGCCAGGGGGAAGTTGATGGGCTCGCCGCGGTTCCACGACGAGTCGAACTCCTCGCCGGAGTCGTACTCGACGCCGAGGTAGTGGACGTTGACGGTCGAGCCGGCCTGCGCCTCGTCGCCGTCTCCGACGGTGATGTCGGTGATCTGCAGCTCGCTGGGCGCGGGGCCCTCGGGAGCGTCGATCTCGGGCTTGGTGCTGGAATCGTGAGTCATGTCGACCATCCAACCACCCGTCGCGTGCGGGTCGACCGGTCGAGCACCCCGCGGCCCCCGCCGAAGAAGGCGGGTCGACCGCTCGCGTCCTCCCTGCGAGGCCCGAGTGGTCGACCCACCGTCCATCCGCACCGAGATCCACTCATCGATGCGAACGAATGGACGATACCTCCGGTGCCGGGTCGTGCAAAATCGGCGATGATGGAGGCTTGTCCACTCCTCCCGGCTCCGCTCGGCGACCGCTCGTCGTCGATCTCTCGCCGCTCCGCGCCAGCCCGGCCTTCGCCCGTCTGTTCGTCGGCAACACGGTCAGCGGGATCGGCACGCAGCTCACCGTCGTGGCCGTGGGACTCGAGGTCTACGACATCACCCGGTCGACCTTCGCCGTCGCCCTCGTCGGCGCCTTCTCGCTCGTCCCGATGATCATCGCCGGGCTCTACGGCGGCATGCTGGCCGACGCCTTCGACCGCCGGAAGGTCGCCCTGATCGCCGCCGTCTTCGCCTGGCTCTCGACCGCCGCCATCGCGCTGCACGCCTGGCTGGGGATCCGGGAGGTCGCGCTGCTGTACGTGCTCGCCTGCGTGAACGCCGTCGCGGGGACGATGATCTCGACCTCCCGGGCGGCCATCGTGCCCCGCCTGCTGCCCCCGCGCCTCCTGCCCGCCGCAGCGGCCCTCGGCGGCATCGGCACGGGGCTCATGCTGACCGTCGGCCCGGCCCTCGCCGGCATCCTCGTCGCCGGCGTCGGGTTCCCCCTCACCTACAGCGTCGACGTCGTGCTCTTCTCCTTCGCCTTCGTCGGGATCCTCACGCTGCCGCCGATCCGACCCGAGGGTGCGACCAGCCGGCCCGGATTGTCGTCGCTCGCCGAGGGGATGCGGTTCCTCCGGCGCTCCCCCAACATCCGCACGACGTTCGTCGTCGACCTGATCGCCATGACCTTCGGGCAGCCGCGGGTGCTCTACCCCGTGGTCGGGACGCTGGTGATCGGAGGAGGCGCGGTGACGGTCGGAGCCCTCACCGCCTCCTTCGCCGTCGGATCGCTGCTCAGCAGCGTGTTCTCCGGCCGACTCGGGCAGGTGCGACTGCAGGGCCGCGCCGTCAACCGGTCCGTCGCGGTCTACGGCGCGTTCGTCGCGGCGTTCGGGCTCGTGCTGGCGCTCACCCCCCTGCGACCGGGAGGCGGTCTCGACGACGGGCTCGCCGCGGCCCAGCCCGTCGCACTCGTCGCTGCGGCCGTCGCCCTCGCCGGCGCGGGTGCGGCCGACAACGTCAGCTCGATCTTCCGGTCGACCATCCTGCAGGCCGCGGCTCCGGACTCGATGAGGGGGCGCCTCCAGGGGATCTTCATCGTCGTCGTGACCGGCGGACCGCGCCTCGGCGATCTGTTCGTCGGCCTCGTCGCGGCCGTCGGGGTCTTCTGGCCGCCGCTGCTCGGCGGGGCGCTCGTCGTCGTGCTGGTCGGCGTGGTCGCCCGGCTCACCCCGTCGTTCCGCCGCTACGACGCGGAGGCGCCGACTCCCTGAGCCGCCCGGCGGCCGGCGCCCGGCGTCCGGCGCCCGGCCTCACCACTGGGGCGGCAGCGCCCGCCCCCACTGGTCGTACATGACCGGGCGTCCGACCGCCTCCGGGGCGTCCCCGTCGTACCCGCCGCCCGTCGGCCGGCCCGAGCCGTCGACCCGGGGGGCGCCGTCGGGCCTCGGCGCATGCCCGACGAACGCGGTGGGCGGAGCCTGCAATGCGGCGCGACTCGCGCCGAGCGCCTGCAGCAGGAGGGCCTCGTCGCGACCGGCGACGGCGTCCATCTCGCGCCGCCCCTTGAGCATCCGCTGCCGCGTCGCCGCGAGTCGCGTGGCGTCCGACACGAACCGCCTCATGGCCGGGCCGAGCCCGTTCGCGGCGGCCCACCGACGTGCTCGGCGGCGACCCGCCGACGTCGACAGCATGGCGACCTCGTCGGCGCTGAACCAGCCGACCGCCGCGTACTCGGCGAGTCGCGCATGGGTCGTCCGCCTCTCGCTGCGTCGCAGGAACACCACGAGACCGACCATCGCGGCGAAGATCGGCACCTGCACGAGCAGGTAGTAGGCGAAGAACGCCCCGCCGACCACGATGAGCGCGCCGTTCCAGAGCGCGTGCAGGGCGATGGCGGGAACGAGCCCGACGAAGAAGAAGCCGATGGCGCCGAACGGCCCCGTGCGCCGCGCGGCGTAACCGAGCGCGACACCCGTGCAGGCGGTGTACATGACATGCGCGAAGGGCGACATCAGCGCCCGCACCAGGAACGTGAAGACGAGCCCCTGGCTGCCCGTGGCGAGGTCGTCGGCGACCTGCACGGCGAAGTACTGGATGTTCTCGACGAAGGCGAACCCGGCCGCCACGGTCGCGGCGTAGACGATTCCGTCGACCGGTCCGTCGAAGTGCCGTCGGAAGATCCAGAGGACGAGCAGCACCCCGAAGCCCTTGGCGCCCTCCTCGACGAGCGGGGCCTGCACCACGGCGCCGAAGAGATCGGCCGAGTCGCCGTCGGCGAGACCGACGACGGCGCGGATGTTGCCGACCACCACGTCGACGACGAGCGCCGTCCCGACCGCGACCGCGGCGCCCCAGAGGAACGCGAAGAGCAGCGCGACCCTCGGCTCGGGCTCCCAGCGGTCGACGAGCCAGATGCCGACGAGCACGATCACGAGCGGCACGAAGGCGAGGAGGGCCCCGGCGGCGATGAGCGAGGGCCGCAGGAAGATCAGGAAGTACACGACCACGGCGAGCGCGAACACCCCGATGACGGTGAAGCCGACCGCGAGCGCGACGGTGCTGGCGACGCGGGGCCGAGGAGGCGCGGGTCGGCTGAACACCGGCTGCACCGGGTACCACACCGGCTGCGGGTTCGGAGTGACGGTCGACGATCGGCGGGGATCGTGGCCGCGGGGCTCGTTCCAGGTCATGTCATGACCCTAGAGCCAGCCGTCGGCGGCCGACCGGGCGGGAGCCGCGCCTCCTCGGCGGTACCCTCGGCAGATGCCCTCGACCCGGTCCCTGCCCGAGGACCCGACGATGGTCCGCTACGTGGTGATGCGCGTCTGGCACGACTTCCTGCGGCATCGCACCATCGACGCCGCCGCGTCGCTGACCTTCTTCTCGCTGCTGGCGCTCGTGCCCACCGCGCTCGCCCTGGTCTCGGGCGTCGCCCTGTTCGTCGGCGACGGCGGCGACGCGGTGACCGACATCCTGGGGGTCGCCCGGTACGTCCTGACGGCGAACGCGGTCGAGTCGCTGCGGGGGCCGCTCGAGCAGATGCTCAGCCTCTCGAACCCCGGCGTCGCGTTCGGCATCGGCCTGTGGCTGACGCTGTGGTCGCTGTCGGCGTACGCGACGGCGTTCGGCCGCGCGATGAACACCGCCTACGAGGTCGAGGAGGGGCGGCGCATCTGGAAGTTCCGCGGGCACATGATGATCGTTACCGTCGTGCTGATGGTGTCGCTGGCTCTCATCGCCGTCATCCTGCTCGTCACCCCGACCCTCGTCGAGGCCATCGCGGGCCGGGTCGGCATCGGCCGGCCGTGGACCGATCTCTACAACGTGCTGAAGTGGCCGGTGCTCGTCGCACTCGCCGTGCTGTCGGTCGCGGTGCTGTACTTCTTCACCCCGAACGTGCGCCCGCCGCGCCTGCGGTGGGTGTCGTACGGCGCCATGGTCGCCCTCGGCGGCTGGGCCCTCGCCACCGCCGGGTTCGCGACGTACGTGCTGACGGTGTCGAACTACGACCGGTTCTACGGCTGGGTCGGCGGGGTCGTGGTCGTGCTGCTGTACGCCTACATCAGCAACTTCGTGCTCGTGATCGGCGGGGAGCTCGACAGCGAGATCCTCCGCATGCGTCAGCTCCGGCGGGGGGTCCAGGCCGAGGAGGTCATCCCGCTGCCGATGCGCGACACGGCCCGCAATCACATCCTCGCCCGGAACACCGCCTGGGACGTCCGGGTCGGCCGTGCGATCCGCGAGCGGTCGCTGCGCGAGAACGGCGGAGTGCTCGACCCGGACGAGTTGCGGCGGCTGCACGTCCGCACCATCAGCGACCGGACGGGCGACGAACGCGAGCGCGCGGCCGAGCGCTCCGAGCAGGTCGACCCCACCAGCCACGCGCCCTCGGCCCCCTGACGGCCGCCGGCGCCGAGGGCTGACGGCGAAGGAGGCGCGGTGCCGGTCGCAGCGGCGCCGCGCCTCCTCGACGGTCGGGCTCGCGTGTCAGCCGGCGGTCTCGTCGGCGGGGTTCCGCGCCCCGGCCGAGTTGGCCGCCCGGGCGACGGCGGCGGCGGGGTCGTCGACGTCGATGACGGGGATCGAGCTCGTGACCGCCTCGAGCCCGGAGAGACGGGCGGGCGAGAGGACCTTCTGCACCTGCGACTCGCTCATGAGCCCCGCCGCGACGACGAGCGCCGAGATCGAGCCGTTGGTCGTCAGCGCCGTGTGGGCGATCGCGGCCGCGGCCGCGTAGCCGATGTAGGGCGTCAGGGCGGTGACGCTGCCGACGTTGGTGTCGACCTGCTGACTGAGTCGCGCCCGGTTCGCCTCGATCCCGTCGACGCAGTTGACCCGGAGGGTGCGGCAGGCGTAGGTCATCCACTGCAGGCTCTGCATGACCGAGTGCGTGATGACGGGCTCGAACGCGTTGAGCTGCAGCTGCCCGGCCTCGGCCGCCATCGTGACGGTGAGGTCGGCGCCGGCCACCGAGAACGCGACCTGGTTGACGACCTCGGGGATCACGGGGTTGACCTTGCCGGGCATGATCGACGAGCCGGCCTGCCGCGGCGGGAGCGTGATCTCGCCGAGCCCCGCCTGCGGACCCGACGACAGCAGCCGCAGGTCGTTGCAGATCTTGGAGAGCTTGATGGCGCTCCGCTTGAGCGCCCCGCTGAGCGTCATGAAGACGCCCGTGTCGCTGGTCGCCTCGATCAGGTCGGGTGCCGTGACGAGCTCCATGCCCGACAGCTCGCCCAGGTGACGACGGACGGCCTCGGCGTACTGCGGGTCGGCGGTGATGCCGGTGCCGATGGCGGTCGCGCCGAGGTTGATCTCGCCGAGCAGGGGGATGACGTCGCGGAGTCGCTGCACGTCTTCGCCGAGGGTGTGGGCGAAGCCGACGAACTCCTGGCCGAGGGTCATCGGCACGGCGTCCTGCAGCTGCGTGCGACCGACCTTCAGCACGTCGTGGAACTCGGCGCCCTTCGTCGCGAACGCCGTCGCCAGGAGGTCGAGCTCGTCGAGCAGCCGACGGAGCGTGAGCACCATGGCGATCTTGACCGACGTCGGGTAGGTGTCGTTGGTGCTCTGGCTGCGGTTGACGTCGTCGATCGGGTGCAGCCGGGCGTAGTCGCCCTTGTCGTGGCCGAGCAGCTCGAGGGCCCGGTTGGCGATGACCTCGTTGCTGTTCATGTTCGTCGACGTGCCGGCGCCGCCCTGGATGACCCCCACGGCGAACTGGTCGTGCAGGGCCCCGCCGCGGATCTCGACGCAGGCGCGCTCGATCGCGTCGGCCTTGACCGGATCGAGCACGCCGATCTCGACGTTCGCCCGAGCGGCCGCCTGCTTCACGAGGGCGAGGCCGATCACGAGGTCGGGGTACACCGAGATGGGCCGCTGCGAGATCGGGAAGTTCTCGAGGGCCCGGGAGGTGTGGATGCCCCAGTAGGCGTCGGCCGGCACCTCCCGGCTGCCCAGCGAATCGGTCTCGGTGCGGGTGGCTGCTGTGTCGGTCGTCACGGGTGGTGCGCCTCCGGTCGTCAGTCGGGCCCGGTCGTCGTCGGCCGGGCGATGCCCTCGACCCTACCGGCGTGAGCGGGCGCGGGCCGGTCCGCCGAGGAGGCGCGGAGCGACGCCCGCAGGCCGCCTCAGCTGTGGAGGGCGGGGACGATCAGGTAGATGCCGAAGAGGACGCCGACGGCGCAGAGGACGAAGCAGGCCCAGCCGGCTGCCGTCCGGCCCGTCGTGCGGTCGTCGACGGTCAGCAGGCGGAGGCCGAGCGAGTAGAGCGAGACGAGCGCGGCGGCGGAGCACAGCGACACCAGCGCCACGACGAGGAAGGCGGACCAGTCGATCATGAGCGCACCTCGTCGTCGGGGGTGGAGCCGCCGCGGGTCGGGGCGGGGGCCGGCGGATCGTCCATCCGCACGAAGGGGGCCTCGACGCCGGCCGCCGGCGTGTCGACCCGGCCTCGGCGCTCGGCACGACGGGCGCGACGACGCGAGAGGACGGACGTCGCGGCGAGGTCGACCTCGATGGCCGCGCCCTGGTCGTGAGGACGACGGCGCGAGATCAGGAAGATGCCCCCGATGACCGCGACGCCGACGACCGCGTCGATCACGAGACCGACGACGCCGACCGAGGCGATGAGCGCCGCCAGGGCGCCGACCGCGGCCGAGGCCGGCAGGGTGATGAACCAGGCGACGACGATCTTGCCGGCCGTGCCCCACTGGATCTTCGAGCCGCGGCGCCCGAGCCCGGCGCCGATGATGGACCCGCTGGCGACCTGGGTCGTCGAGAGCGCGAAGCCGAGGTGGCTGGACGCGAGCACCGTGGCCGTCGTCGACGCCTCGGCCGAGAACCCCTGGGTGGGCTTGACCTCGGTCAGACCGCCGCCCATGGTCTGGATGATGCGCCAGCCGCCGGTGTAGGTGCCGAGCGCGATCGCGAAGGCGCACACGACCACGACCCAGAACGGCGGACCGGAGTCGGGGGTCAGGAGTCCGCCCGCGATGAGCGTGAGCGTGATGACGCCCATGGTCTTCTGCGCGTCGTTCGTGCCGTGGGCGAGCGCGACGAGCGACGACGTGAAGATCTGCCCGTACCGGAACCCCCCGCGCTCGCTCTTGTCGTCGCGGCGGCGGGTGATCGTGTAGGCCAGCCGCGTCGCGGTGTAGCCGACGACCCCGGCGATCAGCGGTGCGAGGAGGGCGGGCAGCACGACCTTCGACAGGACGACCCCGAAGTCGACCGAGCCGAGGCCCGCCCCGACCAGCGCGGCGCCGATCAGCCCCCCGAACAGCGCGTGCGACGAGCTGGACGGCAGACCGCGGAGCCACGTGAACATGTTCCACACGACGGCGCCGATGAGCCCGGCGAAGATCATCTCGGGGGTGATCAGCACGCCGCCGTCGCCCTCGCGGATGATGCCGCCGGAGACGGTCCTGGCCACCTCGGTGCTGAGGAACGCCCCCACGAGGTTCAGCACGGCGGCGACGGTGACGGCGACCTTGGGCTTCATCGCCCCGGTCGCGATCGGGGTCGCCATCGCGTTCGCGGTGTCGTGGAAGCCGTTGGTGAAGTCGAAGAAGAGGGCCACCGCGATGACCAGGACGACGATGAGCGTGATATCCACCGGCCTGAGTGTCACAGGTAGGTGAACGGCGGTCAACTCGGAGGGGGACGGCGGGTGTCCCGCCGGCGTCGCCCCGGGGTCGCCCCGCGTCAGACGTGGGGCACGAAGTCCTGCCAGGCGCGGCGGCGCTCGCCGCGCGGATCATGCTCGACGCGGTCCTTCGCGTCGATGATGAGGGTCCGGCGGCGGAACGGGTCGTAGGTCGGCCAGCCCTCGACCGAGCCCGTCCGGACGAACTCGAGCCACCGAGCCCGGGTGCGGGCCGATGCCCGGACGAAGGCGCGCCTCCCGCCCAGCAGGCTGAGCGCCCAGCCGAAGGGGGTCCGCATCCGGTCGTAGATGCCCCAGAGCTCCAGCCCGTGGAAGGCGTCGATGCCGGCCACCCGCAGGATGCGCGTGGCCGCGTCGAACCGGTAGAACCGGACCGGCTGATGGACGGCGTGACGCTCGGCCACCTTGACGCTCGGGTACCAGAACGCGAAGTCGCCGCCGAAGTCGAGCGCGGCCGGTCGGGCGGGCAGGCCGGGGTAGTGCTTCTTGATCTCGCGTCGGGCCTTCTTCCTCGTCGCGGCGAAGATGGCCCGGATGCGCGGCTTCGTCGTCGCGAGGATGTCCCGGCGACCGGTGAACACGGAGCCCTCGCGGTCGTTCGTCCCGATGATCAGCGGCACGGGGTGCGCGCGCCCGGCCTTGAACGCGTCGAGCGGCCGCTCGGGCAGGAAATCGCCGTCGATCACCGGGCTGAAGCAGATCGTCCCCGGATCCTCGTCGGGGATCCGGAGCTGCAGCCGGCTCGCGGCCCGGACGATGGCCGACGTGGGAGCCCGGACGAGCAGCTCCGCCGCGTCGTCGACCGAGGTCGATTCGAGGTCGTCGTCGTGCAGCGCGTGCGTCAGGATCTCGAGGAACTCCCCCGCCCACCGCTCGGTGACGTCGGGTGCGTAGATCGCGTTCGGCGGAGCGCTCTGGGCGATGGCCCCCGAGAACAGCCCCCGCGCCCGGGGCACGGTCATGAGCGTGGTGACGGCGTTGCCGCCGGAGCTCTCGCCCGACAGGGTCACCCGACCCGCATCGCCGCCGAACGACCTCACGCAGTCGCGCACCCACTCGAGCGCGGCGACCTGATCACGGAGCCCGAGGTTCGACTCGAGCGGGTGCTCGTCGGTGGCCCAGTGCGTGAAGTCGAGGTAGCCGAACGCCCCCAGCCGGTAGTTGAAGCTCACGTAGACCACACCGCCCTCGCGGACGAGCGTCTCACCCTGACGCGGGTGCTCGCGAGACGATCCGACGCTGTACGCCCCGCCGTGCACGAAGACGAGCACGGGGAGGTCGTCGCCCGGCCCGCTGCCCTCGGGCGCGACGACGTTGATCGTCAGGCAGTCCTCGCTGAGCGGCGTCGTGGCGTCGACCCCCACGAACTGCACGCGATCCTGCGGGGCCGCCGGGCCGAACCGCGTCGCGTCGCGGACGCCCGACCAGCCGGCGGCGGGCTGCGGCGCTCGGAACCGGAGGGGACCCACCGGAGGCGCGGCGAAGGGGATCCCGCGCCACGCGACCACACCGCGCTCGCGCAGGCCGCGGACCCGCCCCTGCGGGATGGTTCGGACGAGGTCGTCGGCGGGTGCGCTCACCCGATGATGCTACGAGCGTCACGCCTGACGGTCCGCCGCGTTCACCCGACGTTCTCCTAGCGCCGCGCTGCGAAGATGGAGGCGACATCTTGCAGTCGCTGCACCCGGCGCGACTGCCCGACACGACGGGACGCCACACGCCGCATGGAACTCGCCGAGCTCCTCATCATCCTCACCGGGTCGCTGATCGTCACGGCCTTCGCCCGGTGGCGGGGTCTGCCGGCCCCGCTTCTGACGGTCGGCGTCGCCCTGCTGGTGTCGCTCATCCCCGGCGTCCCCGACATCGAGATCGACTCCGAGGTGATCCTCACCGTCGTGCTCCCGCCGCTGCTCTACTCGGCGGCCCTCGACGTGTCGCTGCTGAACTTCCGCGAGAGCCGCGCGCAGATCGCCCGTCTCGGCGTCGGCGCGGTGGTCGTGACCGCCTTCGCGGTCGGCGGCGTCGCGTACGTGATGATCCCCGACATGTCGCTTCCCGCCGCGCTGCTCGTCGGGGCCGTGGTCGCGCCTCCCGACGCCGTCTCCGCCGCCGCCATCGGCCGGAGGCTCGGCCTGCCCCGCAAGGTCATGACCGTGCTGTCGGGCGAGAGCCTCATCAACGATGCGGCGTCGCTCACGCTCGTCAAGGTGTTCCTCGCCATCGTCGGCGGCGCGAGCCTCACCCTGTGGGACGACCTCGGCATCTTCGGGCTCGCCATCGGCGTCGGCGTCGCCGTCGGGCTCGTGCTCGGCTTCGTCGCGCACCGGGTGCGCATGCGCATCGACGACCCCGTCATCGAGAACGTCATCGGCCTGCTCCTGCCGTTCGTCGCCTACATCACCGCCGAGGAGCTCAGCGGCTCGGGCGTGCTCGGCGTCGTCGCCGCCGGTCTCTACGTCGGCTTCAACTCGCCCCGCACCGGCTACGCCACGCGCCTCCAGGAGCGCCCCTTCTGGTCCGCCGCCGACGTCGTGCTCGAGGGGTTCGTCTTCGCCCTGATCGGACTGCAGCTGCAGGCGGTCGTGCTCGACGTGGCCGAGAGCGAGCGGGGCCTCGGACAGAGCGTCGGGGTCGCGCTGGCCGTGCTCGCCGTCGTCATCCTCGTCCGCCCGCTCTTCGTGTTCGGCAGCCACTACGCCGCCCGCGCCTCGCGCTACGTGTTCCTGTCGCCGCTGCTGCGACGGCTCCGGCGGGTGCCGACGCTCCGGCGCGTCCGGGCCACCCGGGGGCTCCGGACCGTCCGCTACCGGCCACAGCCGCGCATGGACTGGCGTCAGCTGACCGTGATCTCGTGGACGGGCATGCGCGGGGTGGTCACGCTCGCCGCGGCGGTGTCGATCCCCGCTGTGACCGAGTCGAGCATCGCGGTCCCCGCGCGCGACACGATGTTCCTCATCGCGTTCATCGTGACGGTCGGCACGCTCCTGATCCAGGGGCTGACCCTGCCGGTCGTGATCAGGGCGCTCGGGGTCCGCGACGACACCCAGCGCGACCGGGACCTGGCCGCCGAGCTCGAGATCTTCGGCACCAGCACCGACGAGACCATGGCCTACGTCGAACGGCGCCGTCCCGTCTGGGAGGAGCGCTGGGGCGCGGAGCTCACCGACCGGGCCGTCCGGTCGACCACCTCCCGTCTGCTGCGTCAGAACGAGGCCCTGGAGCGCACCGCCGTCGACGACGCCGACGAGCGCGGCTCGGACGGACGGGACGCCGACGGCGAGCCCGGCGCCCGGGTCGCGAGCAGCCGCGAGGCCCCGCACGCGATCGGCGTCATCCGTCGCGAGCTGCTGGCCAAGCGGCGCGAGGTCGTGCTGCGCGAGCGCGACGCCGGCAACCTCGACGAGGAGGTCATGCGCCGGGTGCTGCTCGGGCTCGACGCCGAGGAGCTCGCCATGGACACCTCGGCGCTCGCCAGCAGGCGCTCGTGATCCGCGGGCGTACCGTGGGCGGGGCACGACGAAGCGAGAGGACGGCGGCGATGGACGCGACCGGGGCATCGATCACGGGCGGCTCGACCGGGGGCTCCGACGGCGATCCGACGTCCGACGGCGAGGTCGTGGCGGGTCATCCCGAACCCGGCCGCTTCCGTCGGTGGTACTCGACGCTGCACCCGTCGCTCCAGCTGATCGGGCTCCAGCTCTGGCTGCCGCTGTTCTTCATCGTCGGCTTCTGCCTCTGCTACATCGCCGCGTTCCACGCGCCGCACCCCCACGACGTGCCCGTCGCCGTCGTGGGGTCGTCCGCCCAGCTGCAGACGACCCTCGACGAGCGTCTGCCGGGCGTCATCGATCTGCGGGCCTACGACGACGCAGCCGAGGCCCGCGCGGCCGTCACGAGCGGGCGGGCGGCCGTGGCCTATGACCCCGGCGACGACCTGCTCTACACCGCGAGCGCCCACCAGTACCAGGTCGCGGCGCTCATCCCGGCGATGCTCACCCCCGTGATCGAGGCGTCCGGCGCCCCGGCGCCCGCCGTCACCGATCTGGCGCCGCTGCCTCCGTACGACGAGTACGGCACCGTCTCGCTGTACCTGATGCTCGCCTGGTGCATCGGCGGCTACATGGTCGCCATGTTCATCGGGCTGATGGGAGCCCCCCTGCGGCATCGCACCCGGACGACCGTGATCGTCGTGGGAGCGGCCGTGATCTCGCTGATCACCAGCACGCTGGCCGGGCCCGTGGTCGGCGCGGTGCAGGGGCACTTCGTCGAGCTGGTGCTGCTCGGCTGGGGCTGGATCATCGCGATCGGCCTGACGGTCAACGGCATCAGCTACTTCGTGGGCCGCTTCGTCGCGCTGCCCGCGATGATCGTGTTCGTCTTCCTGTCGATGCCCGCCTCGGGAGGCGCGTATCCGGCCTGGTTCATGCCCCAGCCCTTCGCGTGGCTCAACAACGTCGTGGTGGGCAGCGGCATCACCGAGATGCTCAAGAGGGCGCTCTACGACGTGGGGCCGGGCTACGGCCGGGGTCTGACGATGATGCTCGTCTACGCCGGGGTGGGCGTCGTCCTGATGATCACCGGCAAGGCGTGGTGGGAGCGTCGGCGGGTCCGCCGGATCGTGACGGGTCGCACGACGATGTTCCTCGACGCGCAGAACGCGAACCGGGACTTCCTGGCCGCGGAGCGCGACGACGTCCTGCGGCGCCACGGACTCGCGTCGAGCGACACCGGCACGATCAGGACCGTCGCCGTCGACGAGCGCGGGGAGCTCGACGACGGCACGTCGGGCGATCCCCTGCTGGGCTCGCCGGGCGGCCTGGAGGACGACGCCCTCGACACCCGGCCGATCCCGACCCGCCCTCGCGGGTAGGCTGACCGGTCGTGAACCGCCGCTCCTCGCACCGCCTGCTCGTCGCGATCGTCATCGCCCTCCTCCTCGCGGCCGCCGGCCTCTACGCGCTCAGCATCGTGCTCGCCCCGGGCGGGCGCGACGTCGCCGGGCTGTTCGTGGGCTACGCCTGGACGGCGCTCGCACTGGCCGTCGTCGCGGGGGTCGTCGACTTCTTCGTGCGGTCGAGCGGATCGCGGCGCGACGGGCGCTGACGCGGTTCAGCGGACCGGCGGCCGCGCGTCGAGCGCCCGGTCGGCGACGACGCTGGCGAGATCCTCGCCGAAGGTGAACTCGTGCGACACGCGCGCCCCGGCCAGCACGCCGGGCAGCCAGGCACGGGCGTCGCTCCACATCTCGTCGAGAGGGAGATCGTCCACGTCGAACCAGACGGGGGCGAGCTCGGCGCTCTCGGCCGGCTCGCCCGTCCACCGCGTCGTGACGAAGACCGCCGAGCTCTGGCTCCACGACTCCCGATGCGGGAACAGGTACATCAGGTCGCCGCGATGCTCGAGGTCGTCGGGCGCGACCGTCACCCCGGCCTCCTCCTCGATCTCGCGGACGACCGCGGCGAGCGCGGACTCCCCCGCTTCGAGCTTGCCGCCCAGCCCGACGTAGCGCCCCGTCCCGAGACCCCGCTTCTTGCGGCCGAGCAGGACCTCCGACCGGCCGTCGGTCTCTCTCAGCAGGTACGCGACGCAGACTCGGTAGACCATGCGCCGAGGGTAGCGGCCGGGGCGTCGTGGAGGCGCTCGCGCGTAGGCTCGTCGGCATGTCCGAGACACCCCCCGCGCCTCAGGGAGGCGTTCCGGGCTTCCGCGGCGCCGGACGGAGCCTCGAGGTGCTCCGGGCCGAGGCGCACGACGAGCTCTCGGCCCTCATCGAGCTGCGGTGCCGCAACGGGGAGGACCCGTGGGACGTCATCCCCGGGCTCCCGACGGTCGACGAGCAGGTCGTCATCTCGATCCGGGCCGCGGCCCGGGGCGTCGACGGCGTGCCCGTGGCCGGCGGCCTCGGCACGCCGGACGAGCTGCGCTTCCTCCGGACCGTCGCTCTCTGGCATCCCGAGCTCTCGAGGGCCGTCTGGTCGCTCATGGGGCGGATCGACGCGGCGTCGCGCTGACCCTCGGCTGACGGTGGTCGTCCGTAGTCTGGCGGCATGTTCTGGAGCGACGTGTTCACGGTCACGCTCGGCGCCTTCCTCGGCGCCGGGGCGGCCTTCGCGACCAATCTGCTCGTGCGTCGTCTCGAGTCCCGTCGGGCCGAGGCCTCGGCCCTGAACGAGCTCGTGACCGAGATCCACTTCCGGCGCGTGCTGCACCGGATCGATCCCACGTCGAGCCCCGACGCCGCCGCGAGCGACCCCGACTACGGGGCGGCGAGGCGCTCGGTGTCCGGGCTGCGGGGCGTCATCCGGACGGCGCGGCGGGGGACGACGCCGCGGTCGCCCGCACTGCCCGTCCTCAACGAGATGACGCTTGCCTGCAACGCATTCCTCGACGACAGCGAGACCGAGCCCGACGCCTACCGTCTGCACCTCATGCAGCTGCACGCCCGCCTGAACGCGGGGGTGCGGCGGCTCGCCAGCGATCGCCGGGCCATCGCCGACCTCGAGCCCGGCGAGGCGCACCTCGGCCCGACCGTCGCCGGGCTCCGACCGCCGGCCGCCCTGACGGGAGCGGCCCCCGCGGCGTCCGCCGCGCGTAGCCTCGCGGGCATGACGACACCCGACGACGCCACCCGCCTGCCCGACGACGACATGGACGGCCTGGTCACGCTGCCCGGCGTCCGCGCCGGCGCCGGCCCCGAGAAGGCCGGCACGCCCGAGCAGGCCGCCGACGAACGCCGCGAGGCGGAGGCCCCCGACCCCGCCGACGCGCACGCGGCATCCGACGAGTACCCCGCCGTCCCGCCGCGCGAACGGGGTGTCACCGACGACCGGAGGTCGTCTCAGTAGGCTGACGGGATGGCCTCCGTCCCCGCACCACGCGCTCCGAAGAAACCCGTCACCCGCAGCCACCACGGTCACGACTTCGTCGACGACTTCGAGTGGCTCCGAGCGAAGGAGGACCCCGAGGTCGTGGCGCATCTCGAGGCCGAGAACGCCCACACGGCCGCGGAGACCGAGCACCTCGCCGATCTGCGTCAGACCGTCTTCGACGAGATCAAGAGTCGCGTGCAGGAGACCGATCTCGGGGTGCCCGTCCGCGAAGGCGACTGGTGGTACTACTCGCGCACCGCCGAGGGCGCCCAGTACGGCATCCACTGCCGTGCCCCGATCTCGGGCTCCGACGACTGGACCCCTCCCACGATCGACGCCGCGCGGGCCGCCGAGGGCGAGCAGGTCCTGCTCGACGGCAACGTCGAGGCGGACGGCCACGACTTCTTCTCCCTCGGCAGCTTCGACGTCTCACCCGACGGCCGCCTCCTCGCCTACGCCGTCGACACCGAGGGCGACGAGCGGTACACGCTCCGTGTGCGAGACCTCGCCACCGGCGAGGACCTCGCCGACGAGGTCGCCGGCACCGCTCCCGGGGCCGTCTTCGACGCCACCGGCCGCTACGTCTTCTACCCCACCGTCGACGAGTCCTGGCGACCCGACACGATCTGGCGTCACGAGGTCGGTCAGGCGGGTGACGACGTCGTCGTGTTCACCGAGACGGACGACCGCTACTGGATCGGCGTGGGTCTCACCCGCAGCCGCCAGTACCTCGTCGTCGACATCGGCTCGAAGATCACCAGCGAGACCTGGCTGCTCGACTCGAGCGACCCCACCGGCGAGTTCCGGGTCGTCTGGCCCCGCCGCGAGGGCGTCGAGTACGAGGTCGAGCACGCGATCGTCGCGGGCAGCGACCGACTGCTCGTGGTGCACAACGACGGCGCCGAGAACTTCGAGCTGGTCGACGTGCCGGCCGACGACCCCACCTCGAGGACGGACCGACGGGTGATCGTCGAGCACCGCACCTCCGTCCGTCTCGAATCGGTCGACGCGTTCGCCGGACACCTCGTGGTCGAGTACCGCCGCGACGCGCTCCCCCGCTTCGCCGTCGTGCCCCTCGGCACCGACGGTTACGGCGATGTGACCGAGGTCGAGTTCGACGAGCCGCTCTTCGCCGCCGGCGCCGGCGGCAACCCCGAGTTCGCCCAGCCGACGGTCCGCTTCGGCTACTCGTCGTTCGTGACGCCGTCGACCGTGTACGACCTCGACGTCCGCACGGGCGAGCGCCGTCTGCTGAAACGGCAGAACGTGCTCGGCGGATACGATCCCGAGCACTACGAGCAGGCTCGGGACTGGGCGACGGCGGCCGACGGCACGCGCATCCCCGTCTCGCTCGTCTGGCGTCGTGACGCAGCCCCCGCGTCGGGCCCCGCGCCCGTGCACCTCTACGGCTACGGATCGTACGAGCACAGCATCGACCCCGGCTTCAGCGTCGCCCGGCTCTCGCTGCTCGACCGCGGCGTCGTGTTCGCCGTCGCGCACGTGCGGGGCGGCGGCGAGATGGGCCGCGCCTGGTACGAGGACGGCAAGACCCTGACCAAGAAGAACACGTTCACGGACTTCGTCGCGGTCGCCGATCATCTGATCGCCGAAGGGCGCACCAGCCCCGAGCTGCTCGTCGCCGAGGGCGGGAGCGCCGGCGGACTCCTGATGGGCGCCGTGGCCAACCTGGCGCCCGACCGCTTCGCCGGCATCGTGGCGGCCGTGCCCTTCGTCGACGCCCTGACGAGCATCCTCGACCCCGACCTGCCGCTGACGGTCATCGAGTGGGACGAGTGGGGGGACCCCCTGCACGATGCCGAGGTCTACGAGTACATGCGCGGTTACAGTCCCTACGAGAACGTGCGCGACGGGGTCTCGTACCCGCGCATCCTCGCCGTCACCTCGCTCAACGACACGCGGGTGCTCTACGTGGAGCCCGCGAAGTGGGTCGCTCGGCTCCGCGACGTCGGTGCGCCGGTGCTGTTGAAGACCGAGATGTCGGCCGGGCACGGCGGCGTCAGCGGACGCTACGAGTCGTGGCGCGAGCGGGCCTTCGAGATCGCCTGGATCCTCGACGTGCTCGGCCGCGCCTGAGCGACGGTGCGGACCGGATCGACCGTCGGCCGCGTCGGCCGCGTCGGCCGCGTCGGCCGCGTCGAGCGCATCGGGCGGGTCGTCGAGCCGCGACGCCGCTGACGCATCAGCCCTCGGCGCCGAGACCTCTGGCCAGCTTCGACCGCGATGTCGACGGGACGGCCCCGGCGGCTCGGACGACCTCCTCGACGGCGTCGAGGAGACCCTCTCCGGACGGGCCGTCGACCCCCGGCGCGAGCTCGACCTCCCACTCGCGCCACCGGCGCTCGACGCCCGACCCGAGCCGGGTCGCGACGACGTCGTCGTCGACGATCTCGGCCAGGGACGAGCCGTCGCCCCCGACGAGCGCGCGCACCGTTCGGGTCGTCTCGAGCCTCAGCACCGGCCCGAGGCTCCGATCGTCGACGACGTCGGAGACGAGTCCGAGCAGCTCGTCCGGCACCGGCTCGTCGGCCGCGCCGAGGGGCCGGTGCACCTCGCGGCGACCCGTCGAACCGGCCTCCGGCGGGAGCTTGAGGTGCCAACCCGCGTCGCCGCCGCCCTCGCGCCTCCTCAGGGTCGTCCGCGCGGCGACGAGCGCGTGGTCGTCGGTGTCCCAGTAGGTCGCCGCGAGCTCGACGACGACGGGGCTCTCGACGTGCGCGACGACGAGCCCGCCGCCGGCGACTCCGACGGGGTCGGGCACGGCCGCCGTCCCGTCGACGTCGTACTTGCGCTCGATCTCGGTCTGCTCGCTGCGGCTCATGACTCCAGTTGTAGCCGGTCCTCCCCGTCGTCCGGTGACGAGGTCGTCCCGGGCGGGCCGCATCGCCCGGGCGTAGGGTCGTCGCATGAGCGACGTGGCACCGAGTCTGGCCGGCTGGATGGCGCGACAGCGCTGGTATGCGACGAAGGGGCGGACCCCCGCGTTGCGGGTCATCGGGTCGTTCGAGTCCGACCTCGGCGATGCGCTGGCGCTCACCCTCCTCGTCATCGACGAGGCCGGAGACACCCCGGTGCTGTACCAGGTGCCCCTCGTGGCCCGCGACGCACCGCTCCCCGGCGGAGACAGGGCCTTCATCGGGTCCGCCGACGGCCGCTACCTGTACGACGGGCCGCACGACCCGGCCTACGCGGCCGAGCTCCTGCGCGTCATGACCGACGAATCCCGCGTCGAGGGGCCCGACGTGGTCGTCGAGGGGAGCCGCATCGTCGACCCCGGTCGGGTGCGCCGCTCGCGCGTGCTCTCGGGCGAGCAGTCCAACACGTCGATCATCTACGACGTCGAGGGCGGGCCCGTCGAGCACGTCATCGCGAAGGTCTTCCGCGTGCTGCACCACGGCGACAACCCCGACGTGACGACCCAGGCCTCGCTGACGCGCGGAGGGTCGACCCATGTCCCGTCGTCGTTCGGGTCGTTGCGCGCGACCTGGACCGACCCGGGGCGCGACGGGGGCACGGCGACCGGTCACCTCGCGTTCTCGCAGGAGTTCCTGCCCGGGCTCGACGACGCCTGGCGCGTCGCCCTGGCCGCGGCCGCAGCCGGCACCGACTTCACCGCGGAGGCCCGTGACCTCGGCGTCGCCGTCGCCGAGATGCACGCGACGCTCGCCGCCGAGCTCGGCACGGTCGCGGCCGGGCCGGACGAGGTCGGCGGCGCTCTCGTCAGCATGCGTCGTCGGATCACGACCGCCGCCCGAGAGGTCCCCGAGATCGCTGAGCACGAGGCGGCGATCAGCGCCGTCTACGACGCGGCCGAGCACCTCGCCTGGCCCGAGCTGCAGCGGATCCACGGCGACCTGCACCTCGGTCAGGCGCTGCTCTCGCCGGAGCGCGGCTGGATGCTCATCGACTTCGAGGGCGAGCCCCTCCGGCCGATGCCCGAGCGCTCGCGCCCCGACCTGCCCCTCCGCGACATCGCGGGCATGCTGCGGTCGTTCGACTACGTGGCCGGCTCCCTGGCCCACGAATCGACCCCGATCGACGCGAGCGGCTGGGCGCACGACGCCCGCCGGGCGTTCGTCGACGGGTACATCGCGTCGTCCGGCGTCGACGTCCGTGCCGAGCGCGCCCTGCTCGACGCGTTCGAGATCGACAAGGCCGTCTACGAGGCCATCTACGAGAGCCGCAACCGACCCGACTGGATCGGCATCCCGCTCGCGGCCGTCGCACGGCTCGCGGCACGGAGCACCCCCGCCGCCGGCTGACGCGGGCGGGGCATCGCGGCCTCGGACGCGCCTCCTGGGCGGCGCCTCCTGGGCGGCGCCGAAGCCGAGCCGAGGAGGCGCAGTGCGGGTGCGATCGACCCCCGCCGCGCCTCCTCGACGGCGACTACGGCCGGGGGACGTTCCGCAGGTTCGAGCGCGCCATCGCCACGGCCTCGCCGGCGCCGCCGTTCATGACGATCTTCGACATCGCGAGGGAGAACCCCTTGACCTGGGCCCCCGTGATCATGGGCGGCAGCGAGAGCGCCTTCGGATCGGTGGCGATGTCGACGAGGGCCGGGCCGTCGTGCTCGAAGGCCGCCTCGAGGGCGGTCCTCAGGTCGCGGGGATCCTCGACGTGGACGGCGTGGATGCCGATGGCCCGCGCAACGGCGGCGTAGTCCGTGTACGGCACGTCGACGCCGAAGTCGGGCAGCCCGTCGACGAGCATCTCGAGCTTGACGAGCCCCAGGGTGCTGTTGTTGAAGACCACGATCTTGACCGGCAGCTCGTACATCTTCGCCGTGACGAGCTCGCCCAGGAGCATCGACAGACCGCCGTCGCCCGAGATCGACACGACCTGCCGCCCCGGGAACGCCAGCTGCGCGCCGAGGGCGTGCGGCAGCGCGTTCGCCATAGACCCGTGCAGGTACGACCCGAAGATCCGCCGCTCGGCCGTCGGCGTCACGTAGCGCGCGGCCCAGACGTTGCCCATGCCGGTGTCGGCCGTGAAGACGGCGTCGTCGGCGGCGATCTCATCGACCAGCGAGGCCGCGTACTCGGGGTGGATGGGCCGCAGCTTCTCGACGTTCTTCGTGTAGGCGCCCACGGCACCCGTCATGAGCTTCCGGTGCTTCTTCAGGGTGCGATCGAGGAACCTCCGGCTGCGCTTCCGTCGCACGAGCGGCGTCAGGGCCCGCAGCGTCGCTGCGACCGATCCGTGGACGGGCACGTGCACGTCGGCGCGGCGACCGATCACCGCGGCGTTCACATCCACCTGCGCGATCGTCACCTTCTCGCCGTCGGGCAGGAACTGCGGATACGGGAAGTCCGTGCCGAGCAGCACGAGCAGATCGGCGTCGTGGATTCCCGCGTGCGCGGCCCCGTAGCCCAGCAGCCCGGTCATGCCGACGTCGAACGGGTTGTCGTACTGGATGACGTCCTTGCCGCGGAGACTGTGCCCGATGGGAGCGCCGATGAGATCGGCCAGCGCGATGATCTCGTCGTGCGACCCGCGGCCGCCCTCGCCGACGAAGAGCGCGACGGTGCCGGCGGCGTCGATGGCGGCGGCCAGGGCCTCGACGTCGGCGGCGGCGGGGACGAGCTCCGCCGCCCCGACGGTCACCGGGGTCGGCACGCGCCCGGCGGCGTCGAGCTCGGCGATGTCGCCGGGGAGCGTGATGACGCTCACCCCCTCGCCCGCGAGCGTGTGACGGATGGCCGAGGCGACGACCGACGGGGACTGCGCCGCGGTGGAGATCATCTCGCTGTAGCCCGAGCACTCGACGAAGAGGCGGTCGGGGTGGGTCTCCTGGAAGTACCCCGACCCGATCATCTCGCTCGGGATGTGACTGGCGATGGCGAGGACCTTCGCGCGGCTGCGGTGCGCGTCGTAGAGACCGTTGATCAGGTGCAGGTTGCCCGGGCCGCACGACCCCGCGCAGACGGCGAGCTCACCGCTCATCTGGGCGTCGCCCGAGGCCATGAACGCGGCGGCCTCCTCGTTGCGCACGTGGATCCAGTCGATGCCGCCCGCCGACGACCCTCCCGTCCGCCGCACGGCGTCGACGATCGGGTTGAGGCTGTCGCCCACGATGCCGTAGATGCGACGGACCCCCGCCGCGACGAGCTGGGCGATGATCTGATCGGCGACCGTGTCGGCCATGGTGATCCTCTCGTTCGGGTGCCGGGTGCGCCTCCCAGCCAACTCCCCCCTCGCTCACCGCCGACCGGGCCTAGCCTGGGGTCATGAGTGACACCGCCACCGCCTATGTCCCCGCCGCCGGCTCCATCACGATGTTCAGCACGTCGTGGTGCGGGTACTGCGCACGCCTGAAGCAGCAGCTCGGCAAGCAGGGGATCGCCTACACCGAGGTGAACATCGAGGAGGTGCCCGGCACCGCCGAGATCGTCCAGAGCGTCAACGACGGCAACCAGACCGTGCCGACGATCATCTACCCCGACGGCTCGACCGCGACCAACCCGTCGCTCGCCGACGTGCAGGCCAAGCTCGGCCTCTAGCCCGACGGCCCGGACGCCTCGACGGCCGCCCTGCAGGGATGCGGGGCGGCCGTTCCGTGCGTCCGGGCCGGGGCCCGGGCCTGGTCTCAGGCCTCGGCGGCGGGTGCGAAGAACTCGATCTGGTTGCCGTCCGG
Organism: Frigoribacterium sp. Leaf263; assembly: GCF_001422285.1. GTDB lineage: Bacteria > Actinomycetota > Actinomycetes > Actinomycetales > Microbacteriaceae > Frigoribacterium. Next base: position 503,264 of record NZ_LMMO01000001.1, on the reverse strand, counting down.
GTCCTTGACCATCAGGGCGTGACCGAAGTCGGCGTCCTGCAGATCGGAGTCGATGCCCGCCTCGGTCGCCTGGGTCTGCCACGCCACGACGCCTTCGCGGTCGGCGACGGCGAACCCGATGTGGTCGAGACCGGGCTTCGTCGGATCGGACACGTCGGCCGAGCCGTGCGTGTAGGCCGTCACACCGAGGATCTGCCCACCGCCGACGGGGAACAGGCGACGGTCGAGACCCTCGAGCTGGATGCGGCCGACCGGCGCCGTGCCGAGCAGCCGCTCGTAGAACGCGAGGCTCGCGTCGAGGTCGGACACGGTGATGGCGACGTGGGCGTAGCCCTGGATCTCGGGCATGGGGTGCTCCTCGGGGTCGGATGACGGATCGACCACCACAGAACTCGCCCTCGCTGGGAGGCGCCCCTCCCCCGCGCTCTGCGGCCAGGGCGTCGGAGGGCCGGCCGACCCGTCGACGGGTCGGCCGGCGAGCGGTCAGCCCCCGAGGGCCTCGGTGAGCAGGGCGACGAGCGCATCGAGCTGCACGTCCGTCGATGCCGCGATCTCGCTGTCGTCGCCGTCGAGGGCACGGGCCGCGAGCCCGGCCTTGCTGTCGATCAGCTCGGCGATCTTCGTGTCGATGGTCTGGGCGGCGATGACGCGCCACGCGGTGACCGGCTCCTCCTGTCCGATGCGGTGCACGCGGTCGATGGCCTGCGTCTGCTCGGCGTCCGTCCACGAGAGCTCGGCGAGCACGACGTTCGATGCGACCTGCAGGTTGAGGCCGACGCCGGCGGCCGTCAGCGAGCAGACCACGACGGCGACCTCGGGGTCGTTCACGAACGCGTCGATCTGACGCTGGCGCACGGCGGGCGTCTGATCACCGCGGATCGACGCGTACTTGAGGCCGCGCTTGGCGAAGGTCGCCTCGGCGGTGTCCATCACGTCGATGTGCTTCGCGAAGAACACGACCTTGCCGACGTTGCGGGCCAGCTGAGCGGTGTAGTCGGCCGCGAGGCCGGCCTTCGCCTGGCCGATGCGACGGACCATGCTGAACACGTTCTCGCCGGACGACGCCGAGCGGCTGTCCTCCAGCTCCCACTTGGCGACCTGGCGCACCAGATCGTGGTCGACCCCGTCGACGCGGACGCCGGAGGTGCGGGTCGCCAGAGCGGACCGGTAGCGCTCGACGAGACGGCGGGCCAGTTCGCGCTCGGCCTCGCGGATCGAGCGACCCACCTCGTCGTCGAGCTCGACCGGCAGGTCCGCCACGCGCCGGGCGGGGATGTCGGCGGCGACGTCGACCTTCCGGCGCCGGACGATGCCCATGTCGATGACGATCTCGCGGGCCGACGAGAAGAAGCCGGGGTCGGCCGGGGTCAGCCCCGCGTCCTCGAGCTGCTCGAGCAGCTCGGCGTTCGGCTTCTTCTCGCCGATCCAGCCGAGGAACTCCCAGATGGCCCGGAAGTCCTCGATGTCGTTGATCAGCGGGGTGCCGGTCAGAGCCATGAGCAGCGGGTGCGCGGTCCGCTGACGGATGCGCTGCGACAGCTGCATGACATGCCGTGAACGCTGCGACTCCTTGTTCTTGATGAAGTGCGCCTCGTCGACGATCATGCCCTTGAACCCGAGCTCGCCGAGCCAGCCGACGTGCCGGTCGAGCACCTCGTAGTTGACGATCACGACGTCGGCGAAGGCGTCGAGGTTCTCGCCGTCGCCGTGGATGACGGTCGCGCTGCGGGTCGGGGTCCAGAGCTGGACCTCGCGGGCCCAGTTGGTCTTGACGACGTTCGGCACGACGACGAGCAGCGGGTAGGCGTCGGCGGCCTGGGCCGCCAGGAGGGACTGGGCCGTCTTGCCGAGACCCGGCTCGTCGGCGAGCAGGTACGTGCGGTGACCCTGCCGGGCCGACTCGACGAGCTGCGCCTGGTGGTGCATGAGCGTCGCGCCGGCCGGCGCGTCGACGGTGGTCGGCTCGGGCAGCGGCATGCAGGCGGGCCCGCCGCCGGCGCCGTACTCGAACGACTTGAAGAGGGGGCCGAAGAGCTCCCAGTTCGCCAGGCGCACGGGGTGCACCTCGCGGGCGACCTCGGCGAGCGAGAAGTCCGGCGGCAGGAACGGGTTCGCGAGCTGCCGCGACACGACCGACTGCGGGACGACCTGACGCTCGGAGGCCACCGGGGCCGGGGCCTTCTCGGTGACGATGACGAGCTCCTCGGGCGCGAGCTCGAGACCGGCCGACATCTGCAGGTCGCGCTTGAGCGCCTTGGCGGTCTCGGACACGACGGCGTCCTCCGCGAGCAGCGCGATGAGCGACGTGTCGCGGGCGGCCGTCTTCGCGAGGATCTGCGCCACGCCGTCGAGGCGCTTCATCTGCTCGGCCCGCTCGGAGTCCGAGATGGTCTTGTCGACCTTGACGCGGGCGCGCTCCTCGCGCATCAGCAGGGCGATGACCTGGAACTTGGTGCGGGACGAGGGCTTCACCTGCCCCCGCTGAGCCGCCGCCTCGACCTCGCGCACGGCGCGGGCCAGCACGGGGATCAGCCCGTCGTTGTCGACCTCGCGTCGACGGTGCGAGCGTGCGGCGGTACGGGTGCCGCCCGATTGACGTTGGCCTGGTCGAGCCAAGGCTCCTCCTCGTGGTCGACGTGGACGTCGACGGTGCATGCGCCGCCGTGACGGCGACGGTGCGAGCCGGTCGCGCCCGATGCGCGCGGCCGTGCCCGCGGGTGGGGCTGGACGGGGTGCAGCTGTGGTGTCCGCGGAGAGACGGGCCACCCCGCCCCGGCGGGACCGACGGGCACGAGCGGACCGGACGAGAGCGGTGTCTCGTGGCGGGCCGGGTCGGTCGACGACGCGGGCGTTGATGCTGGGGTCAGTTTACGCGCACGGGAGGGACCGACGCCACCCGCGCCTCCTCGTGTGTCGCGGATGCCGGCCCACCAGGGCCGCAGCGGGTCAGACCGACTCGGGGCGGTCGACGGGGTCGGCAGCCGACGACCGCAGGGCGCCCGTCGCGGCGCCGATCAGCTGGACGGCCTTCCGGCGCCCGGTCTCGGTGCCGAGCGTCGCCTGCCCGCCCGCGTGGGCGAGCAGCTGCGACGCGACGGCCGGCGCGAGACGCTCGGCCCACTCGGGCGCGCGCTCGCTCCAGACGCCGGTGACCTCGTCGGCGAGGCGCTCGCAGGCACGGGCCTGGGCCTCGTCGCCGTTGCCGCGGTGCCACTGGCCGGTCACGACGAGGTGGGCGATCAGCGCCGCGGCGTCGCGGGCCGGATGCCCGACGCCCGCCGTGTCGATGTCGAGCACGCCGGTGACCCGCCAGGGCTCCGCCGGGTCGACGAAGAGCTGCTCGAGATGCAGGTCGCCGTGGATGACCGCGAGGGGGTCGCCGACCCAGCTCGCCCGACGGCGCTCGATCTCGGCGTAGAGGGCGTCGATCTCGGCCGCGTTCGACGGCAGCTGCCCGAGCAGCGTCGCCCGGTGCCAGTCGCCGTGATCGAGGGCGTCGGACTGGGCCTGCGAGACGACGGGCACCGTGGCCGTCCGCCGGCCGATCTCGACGAGCTGATCGATGAACCGCGGGTCGTCGGCGAGGGCGAGCACGTGCCGCCCCGCCGGCTCGCCGGCCACCCGTTCGAGCACGAGCAGCCCGTCGGCGCGCGACGCCAGCACGGCCGGGACCGGGACGCCCCGGCCGCGGAACGCGGCGTGGAGCTCGACGATGGGCGCCACCCGGTCGGGTCGGATCACCTTGAGGAACAGCGTCGCCTCCGCCGAATCCAGACGGATCACCGCGCGCTTGCCCGGCCGGTACGCCGCCACGGTGAGGGTCGGCGAGGTCACGACGATGCCGAGCGCGGCGAGCGACTCGACGACGCGGTCGGGGAACGTCACCCCGGCGAGCGCCGGCAGGAGGGGGTCGGCCGGGTAGGCCCAGACCGCGAGGGGCCGACCGGTGGCGGGGTCGGTCGTGAGGACCGACGACCCGTCGACCGCGCGGGCGTCCGTGTCGATGAAGGTCAGGACGGTGGCGGTGGTGCCGTGCGCGTCGACCGTGTCGACCTCGTAGCCGTAGAGGAATCCGGCACCCGAGGGCTCGACGGAGTGCGGTCGGAACGACACGACGGTCACGCCGGAGTTCGCGAACGCTGCAGGGAGGATCTCCGCCGAATCAGGCCACACCCCACCAGTGAACCAGCCGGCGCGCGAGCCGCCGTGCGCACGGCGGCGGGGAGACCGAATCGTGATCGTCGGTCCGGGCCGGTCGTTAGTCTGAGCGGGTGAGACCGTCGCGCGTGAGACCCCTCCCTCCGCGTCCCCCGCGTCTGCCGGGCGGAGCCGTCGTCTCGCGCATCCGGCAGTCGAAGCGGACGCCGCTGCTGCAGGTCGTCAAGACCTCGGTGGCGGTGATCGCCGCCTGGTTCGCCTCGATCGCGCTGCTGCAGCAGCCGCTGCCGATCTTCGCCGCGATCGCGGCGCTGCTCGTGGTGCTGCCGAGCGTCAACCAGTCGTTCGTCCGCGGGCTCGAACGGAGCGTCGGCGTCATGGCCGGCGTGCTCATCGCCTACGCCGCCGGCGTGCTGTTCGGCGACTCGACGTGGATCGTGCTCGTCATCGTCGTCGTCAGCCTGCTGGTGGCCTGGGCGTTCCGGCTGACGCCGAGCTCGGCGAACCAGGTGCCCATCTCGGCCATGCTGGTGCTCGCCATCGGCGCCCAGACCCCCGACTACGCCCTCGACCGGGTGCTCGAGACGATCATCGGGGCGGCGATCGCACTGGCGGTCAACGCCCTGATCGTCCCGCCCGTGCTGCTCGCGCCCGCCCATCTGGCCGTCGGGCGGCTCGCCCGCGACATCGCCGCCGTGCTCGACGAGACCGCCGCCGTGCTCGCCGAGCCGGTCGACGCGGACCGTCTCGCGGCGGGTCTCGAGAACGCGAGGGCCCTGCGCGCTACCCAGGCCCGCGCCTCCTCGGCCGTGACCGCCGGCGTCGAGAGCCTCCAGCTCAATCCGCGCGCGAGTCGCAACCGGTCGGTGCTCGAGGCCGACGGGGATCTGCTCGACCGGCTGACGGTGCTCGTCAACCGCGTGGTGGGCATGGTCCGCTCCGTGCACGACAACTACGACCCCGCCCTGGCCGACGACCCGGTCGTGCAGAGCATCGCCGAAGACCTCCGTCGCGCGGCTCACGACGTGAGACTGCTCGCCAGGACCACCGAGGAGGCGCGGCCCGGCACCGGGGGCCGGCCCGCCTCCTGGGCGTCGTCGCCCGAGGACTCCCCCGCGCTCACGGCGCCCGTGCAGGTCATGCTGCCCGATCCCGACAACTGGGTGCTCGTGGGGTCGCTGCTGGAGGATCTCCGCCGGGTGCGCGAGGAGATCATCGGCTGACGGCCTTCAGCCCCGTTCGACCTCGGCGATGATCATCGCCATGCAGCGCGGATGGCCGAGGGGACGGAAGTGCCCGTCGACGGGGAAGGTGCGGTTGACGGCCCCCGGCAGCACGCTGCCCTCGGTGACGTGGGCGTCGAAGCGCGACGCCATCGACGTGACCCGGGAGTTGGCCTCGAGCTGCTCGGCCAGCAGGAGCAGATCCGCATCTCGCGGCGAGAACGCCCGGAGCGCCGGGTTCGGCAGCACCCGCGACCATCGGGTGCCGGAGAACGGGCTGTTGACCGTCACCATGCGCGCGATGCGGCCCTCGACGTCGGTCGACACCATCATCGTCTTCCCGATCAGGCCGCCCTTGCTGTGCCCGAGCACGATCACGTCGCGGAGGTCGTGCGCGTCGAGCACGGCCTGGGCCAGCTCGGCGGTCGCCTTGATCGGTCGACGGTTGTGGCGGAGACCCGGCACCACGACGACGGGGTGGCCGAGGGCGCTGAGACGATCGGCCAGGGGCCGGAGGAACCGCCACGTCTCGTACACGCCCGGCAGCAGGAGCACGGGCGCCCGGGCGCCCTCGCGGTAGACCCGGGGAACCGATCGTCGCGAGGGCGGATCGAGGTGGACCCGCCAGACGAAGACGTAGTCGAGCACCAGGCACCGGACGAAGCGCGCCATGCCGACCCGCCGCCGCCCGGGTCGATCGCGGGAGGGGGCGTTCGTCATGACCTCAGGCTAGGCCGAGGGGCTCGCTCTCGGACCAGGCCGCGGCCTCGACGGCCTCGAGGGACATCGCCAGGGCGGCGTCCCACTTGCTGCAGATGCTCGCCCACGGCGGCGGGAACTCCGCAGCGTCGTGCAGCAGCTGACGGGCGAACTCGCCATGGCCCGCGCGGGAGGCGGCGCTGGCGGCGTCGGGCAGCGAGCCCACGATGCTCCGGACGACGAGGACCCGGTGGCTCCACTCCATCTGCTCGATGTCGTCGAACGCGCCCCAGGCGCTCTCGATCTCGCGTCGGAGCCGGACGATCTCCGTCGCCTCGGCCGACGTCGCCGTCGTCCTCGTGATCATGCGCCCCCCTCAGGACCTGCCCACCCCGCCATCGGGGTGGCGCCGCCGACCGATGCCGACGGGTATCAACTCGGTCGACACCCAGAAGATATCACCCGGGCGAGCGGGAGGGAACCGGTTCCCTCCCCGGCCGTCCCCCGAATGCTGAGAGCACTCACGGCGGAGGGTCTACCGTCCAGATCGCACCGCACCGGTGCACAGACTCGGCAACGAACCCACGACGAACGGGAGACATCATGTTCCAGGGATCCGACACACTCCGCACCAACATGCAGAAGGTCCTCGTCGACCTCATCGAGCTGCACCTCCAGGGCAAGCAGGCCCACTGGAACCTCCTCGGCTCGAACTTCCGCGACCTGCACCTGCAGCTCGACGAGATCGTCGACGCCGCCCGCGAGTTCTCCGACGAGGTGGCCGAGCGCATGCGCGCCGTGTACCTCATCCCCGACGGCCGCTCGTCGGTCGTCACGGCGAACACCAGCCTCGTGCAGTTCCCCGAAGGGCCGGTCGAGACGACGGCCGTGGTCGACCTGATCGTCGACCGCATGTACGCCGTCACCGAGACGATGCGCGCCGTGCACGACGAGGTCGACGACGAGGACCCGACGACGGCCGACGTGCTGCACGGGATCCTCGAGCGCCTCGAGCAGCTCGCCTGGATGACGGGCGCCGAGAACCGCCACCCCGCGAAGGACGCCGGTTCGGCCGACACCCGCGAGCGCGACGAGTCGGCCGCGGCCGAGGGCCTCGATCGCGTCGGCGCCGTCGCCAACTAGCTCCACCACCCCATGACGGCACCGTCCCGGAGCGCGCGACCCGCGCCTCCGGGGCGGTGCCGTCCGTCGTCGAGAGGACCGACAGCATCATGAGCACGAGCTACGACCACGTCATCGTCGGCGGGGGCATGACCGGCGACGCCGCCGCCAAGGCGATCCACGAGACGACCCCCGACGCGACGATCCTGATCATCAGCGCCGACGTCGACGCCCCCTACACCCGTCCGGCCCTGTCGAAGAAGCTCTGGATCGACCCCGACTACACCGAGAGCGACAACGACCTCGGCACGGTCGCGGAGTCGGGCGCCGACCTGAGGCTGCGCACCCTCGTCGAGTCCATCGACCGCGACGCGCGGACGGTCACCACGAGCGACGGCGTCACCGTCGGCTACGGGCGGCTGCTCCTCGCCACGGGCGGCAGCCCCACGGCCCTCGACCTGCCCGACGACGACCGCGTGCTGTACTTCCGCACGGCGGCCGACTACCGGCGGCTGCGCGAGTTGGCCGGGTCCGGGCGGCACGTCGCCGTCGTGGGCGGCAGCTACATCGGGACCGAGATCGCGGCCGCGCTCGCCCAGAACGACACCCGCGTGACCCTGGTGTTCCCCGACGACGTGCTCGGCGCCTCCCTGCTGCCGGCGCCGATCGCCTCCGTGCTCGACAGGACCTTCGAGGAGGCGCGGGTCGAGCTGGCCCGGGGACGCCGCGTCGAGAGCGGCACGGCCGACGACTCGGGCCTGCATCTCGTGCTCGACGACGGGTCGGCCCTCGACGCGGACGCCGTGGTGGTCGGGCTGGGCATCTCGCCCGACGACGGACTCGCCTCCGACGCGGGTCTCGACGTCGACGACGGGATCGTCGTCGACGAGACGCTCCGCACCTCCGACCCGCTCGTGTTCGCCGCGGGCGACGTCGCGAGCTACCCCGACGCCATCCTCGGGCGTCGACGGGTCGAGCACGTCGACAACGCGAAGTCGCAGGGCGCCACGGTCGGCCGGATCATGGCGGGCTCCGACGAGGTCTACGACCACACGCCCTACTACTACTCCAAGGTCTTCGACATCTTGTACGAGGCGGTCGGCACGCTCGACACGTCGCTCGAGACGGTGCTCGACGACAAGGGCGAGGGGCGCGCCGTGGCCTACTACCTCGGCGACGAGGGTGTCGAGGGCGTGCTGCTCTGGAATGTCGAGGGCGCCCGCGACGCGGCCCGCGAGGTCGTCCGCGACTGCACGCCCGGCGACATCGAGCTCGCGGGCCGCATCTGACGGACCCCGCTCCGGAGGCGGACGGCCCGGTCGACGCGGGCCGCCGGCCCGCCGGGCGGGCGGGCCGCTCCGCCGGACCGGCCCCCCGCTCGGGCGGGCGGACGGTCCGCTCAGCCGAACAGGGAGCTCTCGCGACCCCGGCGGTCCAGCTCGACGGTGAAGAGGCCGCCGCTCAGCGGAGCACGGGCCAGCTCGTCGTCGCTCATGTTCTCGCGCGCCGAACCGACGAGCAGCGTCGACATGTCGGGGCCGCCGATCGCGATGCCGGTCAGCTGCGGCGCCGGGAACTCGATGCGGTCGATGAGATCGCCGTCCTGGTCGAGGTGGACCACGACGCCCTCGCCGTAGATCGCCCCCCAGAACTCGCCCCGCTCGTCGCGCACGAGACCGTCGTGCATGCCGCCGCTGGTGAACGGCACGACCTCGGCCAGGTCGCCCTCGGGGCCCCACTGAGCCTGGAAGATCGTCTTCACCCCGGTGTCCGTGAACCACATGGTGCGGCCGTCATCGTTCCATTCGAGCCCGTTGAAGGTCGTGAACCCGCCCCGGAGGCGCGTCACGACCTCGTCGGGGCCGACCCGGTACATCAGGCCGTCGGGGGCCTCGTCGGTGACGTCCATCGCTCCGACGACGAAGGCGCCGAACGGGTCGCATTTGCCCTCGTTGAAGCGGATGCCGTCGTGTCGGTGGGGCAGGTGCGCGATCTCGCGGAGCCCGCCCCCCTCGTCGTCGGTCGAGACGATCCGGTCGCCGAGGGCCATGATGAGGCCTCCCCCGCGACGACGCTGGAAGCTCGCGAGCGGCGCGGGCAGCTGCGCGGCGCGGTCGTTCCGACCGTCGACGCTCGTCCGGTGCAGCACGCCCGGCGTGATGTCGCACCAGATCCACTCCTGGGCGTCGACGTCCCAGACGGGGCTCTCGACGAGCACCGCCTTCGCGTCGAGGAGGAGGCGGGGCTCGGTCAGTGTTCCGGTGGGCAGCGGCATCGGTCCGGTCTACCAGTCGGGTGCGGTGCGCCGCACGGTCGCCCCTCCACAGGGGTACGGCCTCGCAGCATCATCACAGAACCCTGCGAGGGGCGGGCACGAGGAGGCGCACCGGGCCACCGTAGACCGGGTGACCGATCTCCTCGACAGACCCGACGACACCGCCGCCCCCGCCGACCCCGGAGCCGCGCGTGCCGCCGGCGAGTGGCACCGGCCCGAACCCCGAGAGGACGGCTACATCGCGCTGCGCTCGTACGGGGCGATCGGCGACGGCCGGACCGTCGCCCTCATCGCCCGCGACGGGCAGATCGACTGGCTCCCGATGCCCGAGCTCGACACGGACCCCGTGTTCTCGGGCATCGTCGACGCCGGCAAGGGCGGTCGCATCGAGCTGCGCCCGGTCGACGACGACTTCGAGGTGCAACGCGAGTACGTCGCGAACACGAACGTCCTGGTGACCCGGTTCCGCACCTCGACGGGCGTCGTCGAGGTGACCGACGCCCTGGTCACCGGAATCGCCGGTCGACTTCCCTGGGCCGAGCTCGCCCGACGGATCGACGGGGTCGAGGGCTCGGTCGACATGCGCTGGGCCGTCGTGCCCGGCAACACGTTCGGAACCCACCCGATCCGACGGTTCGACACGCTGCACGGGCCCGTCCTCCGGGCGGCCGACATCAACATCGCCCTGGTCGGCTTCGGCCACGGCCGCATCGACTCGACCGAGCCCGGCGACGGCGAGACCCACGGGGGTCCGCACCGCTTCTGGGGCGAGTTCACGACGGAGCCGGGATCGCGCTCGCTCCTGTGCCTCTGCGGCGTCGAGGACGAACCTCTGCACCTGCCCGATCCGCGCGTCGTCGACCAGGGCATCGACCGCACCATCCGCAACTGGCAGACCTGGTCCGACGAGTTCAACTGGGACGGCCCCTGGGCCGAGCACGTCCAGCGCAGCGCCCTCGCCCTCAAGCTGCTGATCTACAGCCCCTCCGGCGCCATCGCCGCCGCGGCGACCGCCGCGCTGCCCGAGAACTTCACCGGCGACAAGAACTGGGACTACCGGTTCGCGTGGGTGCGCGACCTCGCCTACACGGTCAACGCCCTCGTCCGCTTCGGCCTCCGCGAGGAGACCCAGGCGGCCGTGTCGTGGATGCTCTCGGCCCTCAAGGCCAACGGGCGCACGATGCACATCTTCCTCAACCTCGACGGCACCGTGCCCTACGGCACCCACGAGACCGGATCGGAGGGCTGGCGGGGCATCGGACCGGTCTACAAGGGCAACCCGGCCGGTGAGCAGCTGCAGCTCGGCACGTTCGCCGACATCCTCTCGATCATGAGCCAGTACGCCGCCGACGGCAACATCCTCGACGTCTCGACCGGCGACCTCCTCGCGAGCTTCGCCGACGACGCGTGCCGTCGCTGGCAGGAGAAGGACTCCGGCATGTGGGAGCTCCCCGACGTGCAGCACTACGTCAGCAGCAAGATGGGCTGCTGGCAGGCGATCGACTCGGCGCTGCGGCTGACCGAGATCGGTCAGATGCACCCCGACCCGGACGACGTCGAGCACTGGAAGAAGAACCGCGACCTGATCGTCGAATGGATCGACGAGCACGGCTGGTCGGAGGAGCTCGGGGCGTACGTCATGTACCCGGGCAGCGAGAAGCTCGACGCCTCGGTGCTGCTGCACGCGCCGAGCGGCTTCGACCGCGGGGAGCGCATGTCGAGCACGATCGACGCCATCCGCCGCGAGCTCGGGGCGGGGCCGCTGGTGTTCCGCTACAGCGACGTCGACCAGGAGGAGGGCACCTTCGTGGCCTGCGCCTTCTGGATGGCGAGCGCCCTCGCCTGCGTCGGTCGGTTGGACGAGGCGGTGGCCCTGATGGACGAGCTCGTCGACCAGACCAACGACCTCGGCCTCCTGACCGAGATGATCAGCGCCGACGGCGGCGAGTTCCTCGGCAACATGCCGCAGGGGCTCAGTCACCTCGCGCTGGTCAACGCGGCCATCACCATCCACGAGCTGAGCAGCGACGACACCGACGGCCAGAAGGAGGCCCCATGAGCACACCCGCACCCGCCCCCGTCCCCGCAGCGACCGGAGACGAGCTCGCCCTCGTCGACGCGTGGTGGCGGGCCGCCAACTACCTCACGGTGGGGCAGATCTACCTGATGGAGAACGCGCTGCTCACGCGGCCGATCGCGCGCGACGACATCAAGCCGCGCCTCCTCGGCCACTGGGGCACGTCTCCGGCGCTGAGCTTCGTCTACGCGCATCTGAACCGCGTCATCCGCCGGGACGACCGCGATCTGCTCTACGTCTGCGGGCCCGGTCACGGCGGACCCGCCATGGTCGCCAACACGTATCTCGAGGGCACGTACTCGGAGCTGTTCCCCGACGTCACCCCCGATGCGCACGGGCTGCAGAAGCTCTTCAAGCAGTTCTCGTTCCCCGGGGGCATCCCCTCGCACGCGGCGCCCGAGACGCCCGGCTCGATCAACGAGGGCGGCGAGCTCGGGTACTCGCTGAGCCACGCCTACGGCGCCGTGCTCGACGACCCGGGTCTCGTGGCGGTCTGCGTCATCGGAGACGGCGAGGCCGAGACGGGGCCGCTGGCGGCGAGCTGGCACGCGAACAAGCTGCTCGACGCACGGCATGACGGCGCGGTGCTGCCGATCCTCAACCTGAACGGCTACAAGATCGCCAACCCGACCGTGCTCTCGCGCATCCCCGAGAGCGAGCTGCTCGAGCTGATGCGCGGGTACGGCCACGAGCCGATCGTCGTCTCGGGCGGGTTCGACGGTGAGGACCCGATGCTCGTCCACGAGCGGATGGCCGCGGCCCTCGACACGGCCTTCGCCCGCATCGACGAGCTGCAGCGCGGGGCCCGCACGGGCGATGGCGGCGAGCGCCCGCGCTGGCCCATGATCGTGCTGCGCACCCCGAAGGGCTGGACGGGACCGAAGACCGTCGACGGCGAGCGCATCGAGGGCACCTGGCGGGCGCACCAGGTCCCGCTCAGCGGCGTGCGCGAGAACGACGAGCACCGGGAGCAGCTCGACGCGTGGATGCGCTCGTACCGACCCGACGAGCTGTTCGACGAGGACGGACGCCCGGCCGCGCGCCTCGACGGGCTCCGCCCGCACGGCGCGAAGCGGATGAGTGCGATCCCCGCCTCGAACGGGGGGATCGTCCGCCGCGACCTCGAGCTCACCGACCACCGTCGTCACGCCGTCGAGACCTCCGACGACCGCCGCACGCAGGCCGAGGCGACGAGAGTGCTCGGCCGATGGCTGACCGAGATCGTGCGCGACAACCCGTCGACCTTCCGGCTGTTCGGACCCGACGAGACGGTGTCGAACCGCCTCGACCCGGTCTTCGACGTCACCGACCGGGTCTGGTCGGCCGACATCTGGCCCGACGACGAGCACGTCGCACCGAGCGGCCGGGTCATGGAGGTGCTCAGCGAGCATCTGCTGCAGGGGCTCATGGAGGGCTACCTGCTGACCGGTCGTCACGGCCTGCTCAACACCTACGAGGCCTTCGTGCACATCGTCGACTCGATGTTCAACCAGCACGCCAAGTGGCTCGAGAGCGCCGACGGCATCGAGTGGCGCGCCCCCATCTCATCGTTCACCTACCTGCTCTCGTCGCACGTCTGGCGGCAGGACCACAACGGCTTCTCGCATCAGGACCCGGGGTTCCTCGACGTCGTCGTCAACAAGCAGGCGCATCTCGTGCGCATCTACCTGGCACCCGATGCGAACACCCTGCTCGCCGTCGCCGACCACGCGTTCCGCACCACGGACACCGTCAACGTCATCGTGGCGGGGAAGCAGGAGTCGCCCGCCTGGCTGTCGCTCGCCGAGGCGGAGGAGCACGTGCGCCGCGGCGTGGGCGTCTGGGAGTGGGCCGGCACCGAGGGAGCGCCCGTCGCCGGCGTCGACCCCGACGTCGTCCTCGCCTGCGCGGGCGACGTGCCGACGCTCGAGACGGTGGCGGCGGCCGATCTGCTGCGCCAGGTGCTGCCGTCGCTCCGCACCCGCGTGGTGAACGTCGTCGACCTCATGCGCCTGCAGGACGTCCGGGAGCACTCGCACGGGCTCACGAGCGACGACTTCGACGAGCTGTTCACGACGTCCAAGCCCGTCGTCTTCGACTTCCACGGCTACCCGTCGCTCGTGCACCAGCTGACCTACCGGCGCACGAACCACGACAACCTGCACGTGCGGGGCTTCCAGGAGAAGGGCACCACGACCACGCCCTTCGACATGGCCATGCTGAACGACATCGACCGGTACCGGCTCGTGCTCGACGTGCTGCACCGCGTCCCCGGACTGGCCGACGAGCACCCCGACCTCGTCGCCGACTTCGAGTCGCGTCGCGAGGCCGCCCGCGCCTACGCGTACGAGCACGGCGAGGACCACCCCGACGTCGTCGGCTGGCAGTTCGGGGCCTGATACGCGGTTCGCACCCCGGGAATCCGCTCGGCCCCCTGCGCGCGCGGCAGGGTCCCGGCGGATCGCCGGGGTCTCGGGGTCGGTCTCGGGCTCGGGCTCGGTCTCGGTCTCGGGCTCGGTCTCGGGGTCGGTCTCGGCGAGGTGCGACAGCGTTCGCGCGACGGCGTACGGTCGGGCGCATGACGCCGAAGGACGACACTCCCCCGCAGCTGAAGAACCCCGAGATGTACGAGGCGCTCCGCGAGGAGGGGAATTCGAGGGAGAAATCGGCCCGCATCTCGAACGCCGCCGCCCAGAAGGGTCGCAGCGAGAAGGAGGTGGCCGCGAAGGGCGGCCGCTCGGGTTCGTACGACGACTGGACGGTCGACGAGCTGAAGGGGCGGGCCGCGGAGCTCGGCCTCACCGGCTACTCCGATCTGAAGAAGGCCGACCTCATCGAGGCGCTGCGCGACCACTGAGCGCGCCGCGGCGGCCTGTCCGAACGGTCAGCCGGCCTTCCGCTCGCCCTCAGCGGACTTCCGGGCGGGAGCCTTCTTCGCAGTCGGCTTCTTCGCGCTCGCCTTCTTCGCGCCCGACTTCGCCGAGACCGACTTCGCCGGGCCTGACTTCCCGTCGGCCGGCTTCTCGTCGACCGGTTCGCTCTTCGCTGCGGGCTTCCTCGCCGAGGCCTTCGCCGCCGGCCTCTTCGCGGACGCCTTCGCCGCCGGCTTCCTCGCGGCCGGACTCTTCGCCGCCTGCTTCTTCGGCGCCGACTCGCCGTCGTCGGTGTCGTCGCCGTCGTCGGCGTCATCCGCGTCGTCTGACGACCCCGCGCGAGCAGCCGCCCTCTTCGCGGGCTTGCGCCGCCCGCCCGACCGGTTCTTCTCGACCGACTGTCGCAGCGCCTCCATCAGGTCGATCACCTCACCGCCCTCTCCCTCGTCAGCGTCGTCCGACGACTCGCCGAAGGTCGCGTCGGTGTCGAGCGACTCGCCCTCCTCGAGCTTGGCGTCGATCAGCTGGCGGAGCTCCGCCTGGTAGTCGTCGCTGAAGTCGGCCGGCTCGAAGTCGTCGCTCAGCGAGTCGACGAGCGAGGACGACATGTCGAGCTCCTTGTCGGTGATGCGGGTCTGCTTCTCGAGCGCCGGGAACCGGGCCTCGCGCACCTCGTCGTCCCAGAGGAGCGTCTGCAGCATGAGCACGTCGCCGCGCACGCGCAGCGCGGCGAGACGGGTCTTCTGCCGCAGCGAGAAGTGCACGATCGCGGTGCGGTCCGTCTCCTCGAGGGTGCGCCGCAGCAGCACGTAGGCCTTCGGCGACGAGCCGTCCGGTTCGAGGAAGTAGCTGCGGTCGAACATGATCGGGTCGAGCTGGTCGCTCGGCACGAACTCGAGCACGTCGATCTCGCGCGACTTCTCCTCCGGCAGCGCCTTGAGGTCGTCGCCGGTGATGACCACCGTGCGATCGCCGTCGTCGTATGCCTTGTCGATGTGCTCGTAGTCGACGACGCGGCCGCAGATCTCGCACCGGCGCTGGTACCGGATCCGCCCGCCGTCGGCGTCGTGGACCTGGTGCAGCGAGACGTCGTGGTCTTCCGTGGCGCTGTACAGCTTGACGGGCACGTTGACGAGCCCGAACGTGATCGCGCCCTTCCAGATCGATCGCATGCCCGCCATCTTTCTCCGGGCTCGCTCCGAATGACCGCTCTCGGGGTACAGGAGGCCGGGCGGAGCGGGCGCGGCGGGGCCACGGTATGCGGCATGAGCCAATACGACAAGAAGAACCCCGTCGACCTCTACCCGGTGCCGCCGTTCCCCGAGCAGGAGCAGTCGATGCCCGGCGAGGCCCGCGCGATGGACCCGAAGCCCGACCACGGCGAGACCAGCTACGTCGGCAGGGAGCGCCTGACCGGCTTCCGCGGCGTCGTCACCGGCGCCGACTCCGGCATCGGCCGCGCCGCCGCCATCGCGCTCAGCCGCGAGGGCGCCGACCTCGTGCTCAGCTACCTGCCCGCCGAGCAGGCCGACGCCGAGGAGGTGCGCGACCTGCTCGAGGGCGAGGGCCGGAAGGCCGTCCTCGTGCCCGGCGACATCTCGGACGAGCAGTACTGCCGAGACCTCGTCCAGAAGGCCGTCGACGAGCTCGGCGGGCTCGACACCCTCGTCATGGTCGCCGGTCACCAGGAGAGCCACGACGACATCCTCGAGATGACCACCGAGGGCATCGACGAGACCATCAAGACCAACGTGTACTCGCTGTTCTGGCTGACGCGGGCCGCCCTGCCGCACCTCGAGCCCGGCTCGTCGATCGTGACGACGGGCTCGATCCAGGGAACGCAGCCCTCGCCCGACAAGCTCGACTACGCGCTGACGAAGGGCGCGATCGGCGTCTTCACCGCCGGCCTCGCGCAGCAGCTGGCGCCGAAGGGCATCCGCGTCAACCAGGTCTCGCCCGGCCCGATCTGGACGCCGCTGCAGCCCGGCTCGCAGGACGCCGAGAAGGTCGCCGAGTTCGGCGCGCAGGCGCCCTACGGTCGCCCGGGCCAGCCCGCCGAGCTGGGTGCCGCGTACGTGCACCTGGTCAGCCCCGAGTCGAGCTACACGAGCGGCGCCACCATCACGATCGCCGGCGGCACGCCCGCCGTCTGACACCGCGCCTCCTCGGCTCCTGCGGCCCGTCGCCCCCTCCCTGCGGGCGACGGGCCGCCGTCGTGCCGGGTAGAACAGGAGGCGACACGGACCGAGGAGGCGCGCGATGGCGGGCAGAGGACGCGGCGAGACCGTCGAGGTCGGCGGGCACCGGCTGCAGCTGACCAATCTCGACAAGGTGCTGTACCCCGAGACGGGGACGACGAAGGCCGATGTGCTCGGCTACTACGCAGCCGTCGCCGAGTGGATGCTGCCGCACGTCGAAGGGCGCCCGGCCACGCGCAAGCGCTGGGTGGACGGGGTCGAGGGCCAGGTCTTCTTCGAGAAGAACCTGCCCGACTCCGCGCCCGACTGGGTCGCCCGGCACGAGATCGAGCACAAGGACCACGCGAACGTCTACCCGATGGTCAACGACCTCGCCACGCTGACCTGGCTGGCCCAGGTCGCCGCGCTCGAGGTCCACGTGCCGCAGTGGCGCTTCGGCCCCCGCGGCGCCCGACGGAACCCCGATCGCCTCGTGCTCGACCTCGACCCGGGCGAGGGCGTCGGTCTCGCCGAGTGCGTCGCGGTCGCCCGCGAGCTGAGGCCGATCGTCGAGGGCATGGGTCTCGAGCTCGTGCCCGTGACCAGCGGCAGCAAGGGGGTGCACCTCTACGCGCGCCTCGACGGCCGGCAGACCGGCGAGCAGGTGAGCGCGGTGGCGCACGAGCTGGCCCGGGCCCTGGAGGCCGACCACCCCGATCTCGTGCTGAGCACGATGGGCCGGGCCGATCGCCGCGGCAAGGTGCTGCTCGACTGGTCGCAGAACAACGGCAGCAAGACGACCGTGGCGCCGTACTCGCTGCGCGGACGGTCACGGCCCACCGTCGCGATGCCGCGCACCTGGCGCGAGCTCGCCTCGCCGTCGCTGCGTCAGCTCGAGCACACCGAGGTGCTGTCGCGCCTGAGGCGCCGCGGCGACCCCCTCGCCGACGTGTCGAGCGGCACCCCGGTGCCGCCGGGCGAGCTCGGCGAGGACTTCCGCAACACGGACGACCCCGACCACGACCCGTCCGAGAAGCGCCGGGACCGCCTCGAGATGTACCGCTCGATGCGCGACCCGGCTCGGACGCGCGAGCCGGTGCCCGCCGAGGCCCCGCCCTCGACCGACGGCCGGAGCTTCGTCATCCAGGAGCACCACGCGAGCCGGCTGCACTGGGACTTCCGCCTCGAGCACGACGGCGTGCTCGTCAGCTGGGCCCTGCCGAAGGGCGAGCCCGACGACCCCGGCACGAACCACCTCGCCGTCCAGACGGAGGACCACCCGCTCGAGTACGGGACGTTCGAGGGCACCATCGCGAAGGGCGAGTACGGGGCCGGAGAGGTCACGATCTGGGACTCGGGCGAGTACGACCTCGAGAAGTGGCGCGACGGGAAGGAGGTCATCGTCGTGCTGCACGGCGAGCAGCGCGGCACCCGGCGAGTCGCCCTCATCCACACCGGGCACGGCGGCGGGAAGGCCGAGCGGAACTGGCTGATCCACCGCATGAAGGACGACGACGGCGGCGGGTCCGCGGTCGGGAACTCAGACGCCGAGGGGTCCGAGCGGCGCTCACCCCGCCGAGACGGCCGTCCTCCTGAGAAGCCGACCGGCCGAGGCGCGACGGGCCGCGGCTCGGGCGGCACCTCGTCGGCTCGGAGCACGGAGCGCGAGCCGACGGCGCCCGAGCCGGTGGCGCCGATGCTCGCGACGACGGGCGACGCGCACGACGTCGCCGAGGGCGAGTGGGCGTTCGAGATGAAGTGGGACGGCATCCGCGCGGTCGCGGTGGTCCACGACGGCGAGGTCACCCTGACGAGTCGCAACGGCAACGACCTCACCCCCGCCTACCCCGAGCTGCAGGAGCTGGCCGACCGGGTCGACAGCGAGGGAGGCGCGGTGCTCGACGGCGAGATCGTCGCCGTCGACGAGAAGGGTCGCCCCGACTTCGGCCTCCTGCAGAGCCGCATGGGCCTGACCCGCCCCCGCGACGTGGCGCGGGCCGCCGCCTCGGCACCCGTCCGGCTGCTGCTGTTCGACGTGATGCGGGCCGAGGGCCGCTCGCTCGTCCGCGAGCACTACGACGACCGGCGGGAGGTGCTCGAACGCATCGTCGAGGGCGGCGGCGCGATCGATGTGCCGCCCGCGTTCGACGGCGACCTCGACGCCGCCATGACGACGTCGCGACGACTGCGACTCGAGGGCGTGGTCGCCAAGCGCCGCGACGCGACCTACAGCGCGGGGCGGCGCTCGCGGGCCTGGCTCAAGATGAAGCACCATCGGACGCAGGAGGTCGTGATCGCCGGGTGGCGTCCGGGTGCCGGTCGCCGGGCCGACGGGGTCGGAGCGCTGCTGATGGGCGTGCCGGGCGACGCGGGCCTCGAGTACGTGGGGCGCGTGGGCACCGGGTTCAGCGACCGCGAGCTCGACGAGCTGCTGCCGATGCTCGAGGCCGCCGAGCGGAAGACGAGCCCGCTCGTCGGGGTCCCGCCGGTGGATGCGCGCGGGGCGCGCTGGGTGACGCCGTCGCGGGTCGGCGAGGTGTCGATCGCCGAGTGGACGTCGACCGGTCGCCTCCGGCAGCCGTCGTGGCGCGGCTGGCGCCCGGACAAGTCGCCGGAGGACGTCGTCCGCGAGGGGTGATCGGGCCCGTCGGCGAATCACCCGACCGACCGGGTATCGCCCGGGCTCCGACGGGTGTTGGCTGCAGCATGAGCGTCGACGCATGACCATCCCCGGATCCGAGACGGCCCCCTCCGCCGCGACCCTGCGCGGCCGCCGCGTGGTGCTCGCCGTGGCCGTGCTGGCGTCGTCCGTGGCGTTCCTCGACGGATCGATCGTGACCGTCGCCCTGCCCGCCATCGCCCGCGAGCTCGTGGGCCAGGGCGCGGCGCAGGGGCCGGGCGCCGCCGGGGCCGACCTCGTGCTGCAGCAGTGGGTGGTCGACGCCTACCTGCTCGCCCTCGGCTCGCTGATGCTCGTCGCCGGATCGCTCAGCGACACCTTCGGGCGGGTGCGGGTGCTCCGCATCGGGCTGGTCGCCTTCGCGGTCACGAGCGTGCTGGCCGCCCTCGCACCCGACCCCGGTCTGCTGATCGCCGCCCGAGCGCTGCAGGGCGTCGCGGCGGCGCTGCTCGTCCCGAGCAGTCTCGCGCTCATCACCTCGACCTTCACGGGTGCGGCGCAGGGCCGCGCGATCGGCGCCTGGACCGCCTGGACCGGGGTCGCGTTCCTCATCGGTCCGCTGACCGGAGGAGCCCTGGTCGACACGATCGGCTGGCGCTGGGTGTTCGCCGTCGTCGTCGTGCCCGTGCTGCTGACCCTGATGCTGATGACGCGCCTCCCCGGCGACGCCCATCGGGGCGCGGACGGAGCGCCCGCGCACGTCGACGTGATCGGCGCCGCACTCGCCGCCGTGGGCCTCGCGGGCCCGGTCTTCGCGCTGATCGAGGGGCAGCGCGTGGGGTTCGGCGCCTGGTTCGTCGTGGCCCCGCTGATCGTGGGCCTGGCGGCGCTCGGCGGCTTCGTCTGGTGGGAGCGCCGCGCACCCGCTCCGATGATGCCCCTGTCGCTGTTCCGCACCCGCGAGTTCACCGTCGGCAACCTCGCCACGGTCGGCGTCTACGCCGCGCTGAGCCTCGGGACCCTCACCATCCCCCTGGTCGTCCAGGAGCTCGCGGGTCTGCCGGCCACGCTCGCCGGGCTCGTCACCCTGCCCACCACGATCGTCTCGCTGCTGTTCTCGACCCTGTTCGGCACCCTCGCGGCACGCCACGGGCCCCGGCCGTTCATGACCGTCGGCCCGCTCATCACCGCCGCCGGTTTCCTCTGGATGCTGCTCGTCCGCGAGCCCATCGACGTCCGGTGGCAGATCCTGCCGGGAGTCGTGCTCTTCGGCCTGGGTCTCGCCGTGACCGTCGCACCGCTGACCTCGACGGTGCTCTCGCGGGTGCCCGCCGCGCAGTCCGGCATCGCCTCGGCCGTCAACAACGCGATCTCGCGGGTGGCCGGGCTGGTCGCGGTCGCATTCCTCGGCATCATCGCCGGAGGCGCGTTGACCGTCGATGGGTTCCATCGCGTCATCGTGGTGGTCGCGGTGCTCCTGGCGGCGAGCGCGGTGGTGTCGTCCGTCGGCCTGCGGGGCGCGCACCGCGCCTCCTGATCGACCGCGGCGAGGCGGACGCGCGGACGCGCGGGGTCAGACCCCGAACCGCCGCCAGGAGGCGTCCTGCTGCGCCAGTCGCCGGAGCGCGAGCAGCAGCGGCTCCACCAGCACCGTGCCCAGCACGACGTACTGCACGGCGGCGTCGACCGAGTCGACCGGGATGCCCTCGATCTCGGCCTCGGCGACCGTGGCCATCGCGCGGGCGTACCCGTCGAGCGTGCTCTCGGGCAGATCGAAGCCGGCCGCGTCGAGACCCGCGACGGCGACCTCGAGCGCCGCGAGGACGTCGTCGGAGTCGGGATCGATCGACCACCCCCAGTGCTCGACGAGCGCCCGGGCGCGACCGAGGTCGAGGCCCTCGTCGGCCGTCGGGGTCACCGCCGTCTGGGCGACGCCGAGCATCTCGGCGATCGACGCGTGCTCTCCGTCGAGCTGGGCGAGCACGGCGCGGGCCGTGGCGACGCTGAGACCGCCCACCCCGAGCAGGGCGCGGACGAGGCGCAGCCGTCGGACGTGCTCGTCGCCGTACTGCGCCTGGGTCGCGCTGGTGCGTTCGCCCTCGGGGACGAGCCCCTCGCGGAGGTAGTACTTGATCGTGGCGACCGCGACCCCGGTCGTCTCGGCGAGCTGAGAGATGCGCACGGGACCCCTTGACATTGGATAGTACTGCTCTCCAATATTGGAGAGCAGCACTATCCATCTAAGGAGAGACCATGTCACGAGTCAAGCCGAGACCGAGCCGGACCACCCACGAGCACGACGGGGAGCTCGTCGTCTTCCTGATCGGGATGCGCATCAACCGGTGGTGGCGACCCGACCAGTGGCTCCCGGTCTTCGGCGCGATGGGGCCGATGCTCACCGAGCTCTTCCGCGACCCCGACAGCGGCATCACGGGACTGCGGGTGACGATCGGCCGCGGCGGCCCGGTGCTCGTCCAGTACTGGACGTCGCTCGAGAAGCTCTACGCGTATGCGAGCTCACCCGACCAGGCCCACCGACCGGCCTGGAGCGCCTTCAACCGCCGCGCCCGCTCGGCGCCGGGCGCCGTCGGCATCTGGCACGAGACGTTCGTGGTCGAGCGCGCCGAGAGCATGTACGTCGACGTTCCCGTCTCGGGGCTCGCGCAGGCGACCCGATCGGTGCCCGTCGGGCCCCGCAGCGACACGGCCCGGGACCGGGTGGCGGACGGGCGGACCTCGCCACGCGCCTCCGGCTGAGACCCCGATGCCCGGCAGCGCCGACCGGGGGACGCCGCGCAGGGGCGGCGGCGTACGGTGGCGCTCGTGCCGCACTTCTCCATCATCGCCCCGATCGACGCCCTGGTCGTCGGCGACCGTCACGCGGTCGCGAGGTTCCCGCTGCACGCCACCGTCGTGCCCCCGTTCGGCGTCCTGTCGGGCCGCCACGCGGTCGTCGAGGCCGTCGCCGGGGTGGCGGCGGGCAAGCAGCCCATCCCGACGGCCATCGGGGCGACCGCACGATTCGGCCCGAACCGCGACGTGCCCGTCGCACTCGTCGAGCCGGAGCTCCTGACCGACCTGCACACGAGCCTCCTCGCGGCGCTCGAGCCGCTCGGCTGGGCGCCCGTCGACGCCGACGTCAACGGGACCGGCTACCGGCCCCACGTCGCGGCCACGCGTCAGGCCGCCCTCGCGGTGGGCGCCGTGCTGATCCTCGACCACCTCGCCGTCGTCGATCTCGACCGCGACGAGGCGACCGTGGTCTCCGTCGCCGCCCTCGCGGGCGCCCCCGCCTGAGTCGCCGGCGGGCACGGACCGCGCATCAGGCGCGGGTCAGCCCGAGCAGCCGGATCACGTCGGCGACCTCGTCGGCGGGTGCGCGGCCCGCGTCGACGACCACATGCCGCTCGTCGGCCTGCGGCGGCTCGAGCGTGGCGACCTGCGAGTCGAGCAGCGTCGTCGGCATGAAGTGCCCCTCGCGTGCGGCCATCCGGTCGCCGAGCAGCTCGCGCGTGCCGCGCAGGTAGACGAAGACGACGTTGTGCTCGCGCAGCACGTCGCGGTACCGCCGCTTCAGCGCCGAGCAGGTGATGACGCCGGGCACGCCCGCCAGGGCGTGCTCGATGATCCACGACGACACGGTGTCGAGCCAGGGCGCGCGGTCGTCGTCGTCGAGGGGCGTGCCCGCCGCCATCTTCGCGACGTTCTCGTCGGGGTGCAGATCGTCGCCCTCGGCGAGATCCCAGCCGAGCTCGTCGGCCAGCAGGGCGGCGAGGGTCGACTTGCCCGACCCCGACACGCCCATGACCACCAGCACCGGGTCGGCGGCGTACAGCCCCGAGGAGGCGCGGGTCGGGTTCTCGACGACGGCCATCAGACGGCCGCGCTCGCGAGCAGGACGCCGGCGTGGGCCGTCGAGGGCGTGGGGGCGGCGGTGGCCGAGGCGATCAGGTGCATGCTGTCGCATCCTCTCGAGGACGCGGCGATGCGACCTCTTCGTCAGGTGGATGGTGCGGGATCGATCGCGGACCCGGTGCGAGAACGGGTCTGGCAGTCTGGAGCACGCGATCGATCTGATCAGGTGAATAATCAGATTTATGGAGTGTGCCACACGGCGCCCCGACCGGCAAGACGGCCCGCCCCGACCCCAGGAACCCACGATGACGCTCCGACTCCCGCCCGCCCGCGAACGAGGTCTGCACGGCCGGGTCGTCGACGTCCTCGGCCAGGACATCGTCGACGGACGACTCGCCCCGGCCTCCATCCTGAACCTCGACGACCTGGCCCTGAGGTTCTCCGTCTCGCGCTCCGTGCTCCGCGAGTCGCTGCGCGTGCTGCAGTCGCTCGGCATGGTGGAGCCTCGGCAGCGGGTGGGCACGCAGGTGCTGCCCCGCGCCTCCTGGGATCTCATGAACCCGCAGATCATCCTCTGGCGCGGTCGGGGCTCCGAGTACCACACGCAGATGCGCGAGCTCCTCGAGCTGAGACTGGGCCTCGAACCCGTGGCCGCCCGGCTCAGCGCGACCCGACTGGACCCGCTCCAGGCCGCGCTCGTGCAGCAGGCCGCGAGCACGATGCTCGAGGCCGGGGCCGCCGGCGACGGGCGTCGGTACCTCGAGGCCGACATCGCCTTCCACACGGCGATCCTGCACGGATCGGGCAACTCCGTCATCGGGCACTTCGCCGGGACGGTCGAGGCCCTGCTGCGCACCCGCACCGAAGAGCGGCGCTTCACGATCACCGACTACACGCCCTCCAGCGCCGCCCGGCATCACGCCCTGGCCGACGCCCTCACGGCGCGCGACGACGAGGCGGCGCACGAGGCCGCCTACGCGCTCATCGCGGCCACGGTCGCCGAGTTCGACGACGAAGGGCGGGCCGCCGGGCGCTAGTCGCACCCGGCCGACCCGCCCCGTCCGGCGGTACGGCACGACGGGTCAGTCGACGACCTTCACGTCGGTGAAGGCGCCGGCCTCGACCAGCTGCGCCGCGCCTCCCTCGGGGGCGAAGCTCCACAGACCCGGGGTCGCACCGCCGGCGAGACCGACGAACAGGACGCCGTCGGCGTCGGCCGTGATGCTGCCGGGGCGCGACTCGCTCTGCAGGGCGACGCCCGTGGCGGGGACGACGGTGCGGACGCCCGACGCCGAGGTGACGACGATGTCCTTCGAGGCCAGGTCGACCGTGCACGGCGGTCGGTTCGGGCTGGGGAACGGCAGGCAGAACTGCGAAGCCTGCAGCGCGTAGAACGAGCCGTTCAGCCCGTAGCCGCCGGCGGCGTAGGTCGTGCGGTCCGTCGTGCTCGTGATGCCGCTCGAGACCCCCGAGCCGTCGTCGATGGACCAGAACTGCAGACCGACGGCGCCGCCGCTGTTGGCCTCGTAGTAGGTCGTCGTCCCGGCTCCGGCGATGATGTCGTTCAGGCGGGTGGTCCCCTGCGTGAAGACGCTCTCGGTCGGCGCACCGCCGGCGGCCGGGTAGGTGCGGAGGACGCTCGTGTACAGCACGACGACGTCGCCGTTCGGCCGCACGTCCAGCTGCAGCGGCGTCGAGGGGAAGGCCGCCTCGACCGTGCGACGCGTGCCGTCCGCGCCGAAGGCGACGAGGGAGCCGCCGGCCGTCAGCACGTAGGCCGTGCCCTTCGAGGCGACGTGCAGCTCGCGGGCTCCGACGAGGTCCGTCGCCAGGGTGACCGGACCGGCCTGCGTGGCGGGGTGGCGGACGAGCGTCCCGGCGACGGAGTCGAGGACGACCGCATCGCCGTTCGCGGCGACGTCGTAGCCACCGGGAGACGCGGGGGCGGCCGCGACGTCGACGGGCGCGGAGTCGACGGTCGGGAACGCGACGATGCGTCCGTCCGTGACTGCGAAGACCGCCGTGCCGAGGTCGACCGGGGCGGCGGCCGTCGTGTACGCGACACGCGCGGCGGGACTCGCGACGCCCCTGGTCCAGGCCCTCACCTCGAACCGGAACGTCGCGCCGGCGGCGAGGCCGTCGACGCGGGTGCTCGTGCTCGGCGTGCGGACCCAGACCGTGCGCCCGACGGGGCGCCCGTCGGACGAGACGACGGTGACCGTGTAGCCGGCCGGGGCCGGGCGACCGCTCGTCGCGGGCGCCTTCCAGGCGAAGACGACGGAGGTCGGGCCGGCCGCGGTCGCCGTCAGCTGACGCGGCGTGGACGCCGCGGTGGCGGCGGCCTGGGCGGCGGCCGCCTTCTTCGCGGCGGCGGCCTTCGCAGCCGCGGCCTTCTTCGCAGCGGCGGCCTTCGCAGCAGCCGCCTTCTTCGCAGCAGCCGCCTTCGCAGCAGCCGCCTTCTTCGCAGCGGCCGACTTCGAGGGGGCGGCGGATGAGCTGCTGACGACCGTGCTGCTCGTCGAGCCGGTGACGCCGGTCGAGCCGGTCGAGGCGGCGAGGGCCGGAGCCGACACCCCCAGGGTCAAGGCGGTCGCGAGCGCGACGATGCCGGTGATTCTCCGCATGCGGGTGTACTCCTGACAGGTGGCGGGTTCGGGTTCCGCCAGTCGTGACAGTACTGCCCGGGACCGGTGTCCCCCAAGAGGCGGACCGGGTGAGAGCGGGTGAGAGCGGGTGACCAGCCCGGCGCTCCGGCGCCCTCTCGGGAGCCGAGGGAGTCGTCACGTCCCGTTCATCCGGTGGACGCCTCGACCCGGCAGCATGCCGTCATGATCGCGATGAGCGCCCGGGTGAGGCCCACTGCCGGCATCGACTCGGTGCGCACCCTCGAGCGCGACCTCCGCAGTCGCTACGAGAGCCTGCCGATCAGCCCGCATCAGTACCTGGTCCGCTTCTCGGACGGACCGGTGCTCGTGACGGACGAGCTCGGCTCGCTCCGACTCGACGTCGTCGTGGCCGACGAGCGGTCGGCGCGGCACTTCGTCGACTCGTTCCGCTCGGAGCTCGACATCCGCACCCTCCGCGGCTCGCTGGCCGTGAGCTGGTCGCGCGACGCGACCGCCGCCGTCCCCCTCCGCTGACGCCGCTGCCACCGCCGAGGAGGCGCGGGTCAGCTCTCGGCCGCCGCGATCAGCTTCGACATGGTCCGGTGCAGCAGCACGAGCTCGTCGCGCTCGACGCCGAGGCGCCGCATCATGCGCGACGGGATCGATTCGGCCTCCCCCCGGAGGGCGGCGCCCGCGGGTGTCAGCGCGATGGCGAGGGTGCGCTCGTCGGCCGACCCGCGCCTCCTGGTGACGAGACCCTGGCTCTCGAGTCGCTTGACGAGCGGCGAGAGCGTGCCGGGGTCGAGCCGGAGCGTCTCGGCCAGCGCCCGGAGGGTCAGGGTCGGGCCCTGCCAGAGGGCCAGCATCACGAGGTACTGCGGATGCGTCAGACCGAGCGGCTCGAGCACGGGACGGTACGCCGCGACGACGCTCCGCGAGGCGACCGAGAGCGCGAAGCAGATCTGGCTCTCGAGCGCCAGCGGGTCGGCCGCCTCCAGCGGCGCCGCGTCCGGGGAGGTCACCGCTCGGCCTGCGGGGTCGGGCAGTGCAGCATCGTGCGCGGACCCGTCCGGTCGACCACGTGCTCGTCCATCGCACGGCCGCAGAGGGGGCAGGCGCCCCCGTGGTCGGGTTCGACGAGCGGCGCCTCGTTCTTGAGGCCGAGCTGCGCACCGCCGATGTACGGCCGCAGGCGGCGGTTCAGGCCCTCGACGAGGTCGCCGAAGCGGCTGCCGTGCTCGTAGGTACGGGGTTCTCTGTCGTCTCGTCTCGGGCTCACATCGATTAGCGTACCAACGATTGGTACACCAAGCGAGTGTCGGCGGCAGACGGACGGCCCGCCTCCCCGAGGGGTGGCGGGCCGTTCGAGTGATCTCGCGGGAGCCTACGGAGCGATGCCGCGCCCCCGCGCGAGCACCTGGTGCGCCTGGACGGCGAGCTCGCCACGGACGAGCACCTCGTAGCTGCCGGCCTCCATCGTCTTCGTCGACGCGAAGTCTCGACGACCCCGGAGCGCGGCGTGACCGACGAAGCCCCACAGCGCACCCCAGAGGGCACCGCCGCCGACGGCGATGAGGAGGATGCCGATGAAGGCGACGTTCGTGGCGAACAGACCGAAGAGGAGCCCCAGGAACAGGCCGAACCAGGCTCCTCCCCCGGCGCCTCGAGCCGCCGCACCGCCCTTGGTCAGTCGCCCGGTCACGTTCTCGACGGTGCGGATGTCATGACCGACGATCGAGACGCTCTCGACGGGGAACCCCTCGTCCGAGAGCAGATCGACGGCCGACTGGGCGTCCTCGTAGCGGGTGAAGGTCGCCAGGGTCTGCGGCTGACCGCCCCCGGCGAAGGCACCGGTGCCGCGGGGGCCGGGCGTCCCGTCGGTCGCGCTCGGGCGAGTCGCCGCGGGAGGGACGACTCCGCCCCTCGGCGGCGCCGGAGAGTCGTGGGGCGCCGCGGGGGGCGCCTGAGCGCCGGTCGCATCTGTCTCGCCGCCACCGACGGGCGTCGGGGCGTACTCGCCGTAGGCCGGACGCGGACGCTGATCGGGGGCCGCAGCGCCCGAGGCGGTCTCGCCCGGGGTCGTCCCCGAGGAGGCGGGGGTCGCGTGGGGGTCGGGGGTGCTGCCGGTGCCGGACTGATCGTCGCTCATGCATCAGTTCTACCGTCGCGGACGACCGCGTGGAGCTTATGCACAGAGCGCTCCCAGACACAGGCGGCGGCAGGCCGCGTGAGCGCCGCCGGACGACCAGCTGCCCACCGAGGGCTGGGATCGAGGGCTGGGAACGAGAAAAGGCACCCGCTCTGCGGATGCCTTCTCGTGAGGGTGGATCTGAGGGGACTCGAACCCCTGACCCCCTGCATGCCATGCAGGTGCGCTACCAGCTGCGCCACAGACCCGTATTCGTTTTCTCTTCGCTGCGTCTCTCGAAGCAACTCGTCAACCTTACTACACAAATCGCGCGAGGTTGAACACCCCCGCGACCGCGGCGGGACGAGCCGGGCTCGCACCCTCTGACGCGACCCGGACCCCGTCGCCGGACGGCGTCCGGTCCCCGCCGGGTGGCGGCCGAGACGACGAGACCGCGACGCCGATCATGCACGGAATGCGGGTCGGCGGTCGCGGTCGACTGTCGGAGGAGGCTCAGGCCTCGTTCTGCGCGGGCTGCGGCAGCTCGATCGGGATCGTCGGGCAGTCGCTCCACAGACGCTCGAGCGAGTAGTACTGACGGTCTTCATCGTGGAAGACGTGGACGACCAGGTCGCCGAAGTCGAGGAGGATCCATCGCCCCTCGGCACGGCCTTCGCGGCGGAGCGTCTTGACCCCGGCCTCGAGCATCTTGTCTTCGACCTCGCCGGCGATGGCGACGACGTTGCGCTCGCTGCGGCCGGAGGCCAGCAGGAAGATGTCGGTGAGGGGCAGCGGCTCGGAGACGTCGAGCGCGACGAGGTCGTCGGCCTGCTTGTCGTCGGCGGCGCGGGCCGCGATCTGCAGGAGCTCGATGGCGCGAGGGGTGGCTGTCACGGATGCCTTAGATGTCGGTGATGCAGAGGATGAGGAGGGTCACTGACCCAGGATGCCCGACGCGAAACCCGCGACGACCACACCGATGATACCTGCTCCGATGATACCGCCGCCGATCCCGAGGAAGAGCGGCAGCCGGCTCGCCTTCGGCTGCGAGGCCGCGAGCACCACCGCACGGGTGGAGGTGTGCGTGCTGATGGCCCGGCTGGCCCGCACGGGCACGGCGTCGGTCTCGGCGTTCTCGGCGTCGCCCTGCTCGAGCAGGCGGTCGATGTCGGCGCTGTCGACACGCGCCTGCGAGCCCGTCGCTCCGAGACTGCGCGGCAAGTCGATCGAGCCGGTGATGATGATCTCGCCCGTGGCGTTCAGGGCACCGGTCACGTCGGCGACCTGCTGGTCCGTCAGGATCAGCGCGTTCGTCTGACCGGTGTGGGTGCCGAGAGCGCGACCCGGGGCGGTGTCGCCGTCGGGCTCGCTGCTCTGGGTGGTCCAATGACCGACCGGCGGCACGAAGCCGTTCGACTCGGGCGCCGAGGCGGGGATCGTGGGCACGACCGGACGCACCGGGGCCGCAGGCGCCGCGGCGGCGGGGCCGCTCGGCTCGCGGCGGTCGAACGACGCCGGTCGCAACGCGGGGGTCGGAGCCGAGGAGGCGCTGGTCGCCTCGGACCCTGGTGTCTCGCCGGACGACGGCGCGCTCGTCACCCGGGGGATCTGCCCGGTGGGGGCGATGATCTCGTCGACGGCGCTGAATGCCTCGGACAGGGGCCGACGGGGCTCGGGGCCGGGGGGCTGGAGCGGGACGGGCTCGGCCGCCTTGCCCGACTGGGCCTCACGGAGAGCGCGCAGCTCGCGACGGGTCAGGCCGCGCTCGGATCCGGAGGCCGTCGCCGACGTGGGGATCGACGACGGGGCGGGCGTCGACCCGGGGGCGGGCGTCGAGGCCGGGGTCGGCGTGGACGCAGACGCCGCCTCGGGGGCGGGCGCGGACGCCGGGTCAGGCGCGGACGCCGGGGCGGGCGCGGACGCCGGGGCGGGCGCGGGGGCCGACGCAGGCGCCGCCGCGGATGCGGGCGCCGGGGCGGGAGCGGGCACCGAGGCCGGGGTGGGCATCGATGCGGGGGCGGACGCCGGGACGGGGATCGCGCCGGTGACCGCCTGACCGGCCTCGCGGGCACGCTCGAGGTCTCGAACCTGCCGTCGGGTCAGGGGCGGCTGGCCGTCGGACGAACTCATGCAACGCTCCGATACAGATGGTGCTTGGAGATGTACTGGACGACCCCGTCGGGGACCAGGTACCAGACCGGGAAGTCTCGGGCGACCCGGGCGCGGCAGTCGGTCGACGAGATGGCCAGCGCGGGGACTTCGAGCAAGCTTACGTCGCTCTCGGGCAGTCCGCTCACGGTCAGGTCGTGACCGGGGCGCGACACGGCGACGAAGTGCGCGAGGTCCCAGAGCTCCTGGACGTCTTTCCAGTCGAGGATCTGCGCGACCGCGTCGGCGCCGGTGATGAAGAAGAGCTGGGCGTCGGGCCGCTGAGCGCGGACGTCTCGCAGGGTGTCGATCGTGTACGTGGGGCCGTGACGGTCGATGTCGAGGCGACTGACCGTGAACATCGGGTTCGAGGCCGTGGCGATGACCGTCATGAGGTACCGGTGCTCGCCGTCGGTGACGCCCGTCTTCATGTAGGGCTGCCCCGTGGGGACGAAGAGGACCTCGTCGAGATCGAACGACTGGGCGACCTCGCTGGCCGCCACGAGGTGGCCGTGGTGGATGGGGTCGAAGGTGCCGCCCATGATGCCGACGCGGGGTCGCCGACCCGGCCCGGTGCCGGCCTGCGCCGACGACTCCGAGGTGCTGGCCGCGACCATGGTGTCCGTCTCTCGGGTCAGTGCGATTCGGGGTGGCCGAATTCGTCGACCGGGCCGGACTTGTGCTCCTGCGACTTGGCCTTGCGGGGGCTGCGGTTGGCGACGTCGCGGTAGCTCCACACGACGTACCCGAGGAACAGGAAGAAGACGCCGAACACCAGCGAGATCACGACCGGGGGCGCCAGCAGGGGCGCGAGTTCTTCGTGGGCCGCAGCGAGGAGGGTGACGTCGAGCATGGGTACTCCGTTTCGAGAGGACGATCCGGGCCAGTCTAGCCGCGCACCTGACCGCTGCCGCGCACGACCCATTTCGTGCTCGTCAGCTCGCCGAGGCCCATGGGCCCGCGCGCGTGGAGCTTCTGGGTGGAGATCCCGACCTCGGCTCCGAAGCCGAACTCGCCGCCGTCGGTGAAGCGCGTCGAGGCGTTGACCATGACGACGGCGCTGTCGACCTCGGCCAGGAAGCGCTCGGCGCTGACGAGATCGGCCGTCACGATGCTCTCGGTGTGCCCCGTGGACCAGCGGCGGATGTGCGACATCGCCGCGTCGAGGTCGTCGACGACGGCGACCGCCAGGTCGAGGCTCATGTACTCCGCAGCCCAGTCGTCGTCCGTCGCCGGCACGACGTCGGCGACGAGGGTGCTCGTGCGGGCGTCGCCGTGGACCGTGACCCCGGCCCGCCGCAGGGCCGGGACGATGACGGGCAGCAGCCGCTCGGCCGAGTCGGCGTGCACCAGCAGCGTCTCGAGCGCGTTGCAGACGCTCGGTCGGCTGGTCTTGGCGTCGAGGACGATGTCGACGCTCATCGCGGCGTCTGCCGACGCGTCGAGGAACACGTGGACGACGCCCGCACCGGTCTCGATCACCGGCACGGTGGACTGCTCCACCACGGTCCGGATGAGCTCCGCGCTCCCCCGAGGCACGAGCACGTCGATGAGTCCGCGCGCGGTCATCAGCCGGGCCGCCCCGTCACGACCGAACTCGTCGACGGTGACGACGGCGTCGGCGGGGAGACCGGACCGCACCAGCGCCTCCTGCACGACCTCCACCAGCACGGCGTTCGTGCGCTGCGCTGCGCTGCCGCCCCGGAGCACCGCCGCATTGCCGCTCTTGAGGGCGAGCGCGGCGATGTCGATGGTCACGTTCGGCCGGGCCTCGTAGATGGCTCCGACGACGCCGAACGGCACCCTGACCTGGTCGAGCCGCAGCCCGTTCGGCAGCACGCGCCCGCGGACGGTCTCGCCGACCGGGTCGACGAGGGTCGCCACGAGCTCCGTCGCCGCGGCCAGGGCGCGCAGCCGGTCGCCGTCGAGTCGGAGTCGGTCGCGCAGGGAGTCCGACAGCCCGGCCTCGGCACCCGCCCGGAGGTCGAGCTCGTTGGCCGCGGTGATCCGGTCCTCGGCGGCGACGATCGCGGCGGCGATCTCCCGGAGAGCCGCGTTCTTCGCGTCGGCGGTCGAGGTCGCGAGCGCCGACGCCGCCCGTTTCGCCGCGGTCAGCTTGTCATCGAACGAGGGGACGACGGCTTCTCGGGCTGACATGGGGTCGATCTTACGGTCCGACGGCCTCGAAGAACGTGCCCACGTCGTCGCCCGAGAGCGCCCGGGCGACGTTCGCGGTCGAGGTCACCAGCACCGGCGTGCCCGCCTCGGCCGCATAGCGCGCGGCGGCGACCTTCGTGCCCGCGCCTCCCGTGCCGACCCCTGCGGCGCCGACGTCGCCGAACGTCACGCCGCGCAGCTCGTCGCCGAAGGGGACGTCGACGATCTTGACGGCCCCGGCCTCGTGGGGCGGCCTCGTGTACAGCGCGTCGACGTCGCTCAGCAGCACGAGGGCGTCGGCGCCGATCAGCTTCGAGACGAGGGCGGCGAGGCGGTCGTTGTCGCCGAAGCGGATCTCCTGTGTCGCGACCGTGTCGTTCTCGTTGACGATGGGCAGGATCCGCAGGTCGAGCAGTCGCGACATCGCCCGCTGGGCGTTGCTGCGGTGCGTCGGGTTCTGGATGTCGCCCGCGGTGAGCAGCACCTGCCCGGCGACGATGGAGTACCGGCGGAGGCTCTGCTGATACCGGTAGATCAGCACGTTCTGCCCCACGGCGGCCGCCGCCTGCTGCGTCGCGAGATCGGTCGGCCGCGCGTCGAGTCGCAGATGGGGCATGCCGGTCGCGATGGCTCCCGACGACACGAGGACGATCTCGGCGCCGCGTCCGTAGGCCGCAGCCAGGGCGTCGACGAGCGGATCGATCTGACCGGCGTTGTCGCCGCTGATCGACGACGAGCCGACCTTCACGACGATGCGCCGAGCCGACGCGATGCCGGCCCGGTCGATCACGCGGGCGCCCTCCCGGCGGGGCGACGACGACGCCGTGTCGCTCATGCCTTGTCGTCGCCCTCTTTCACGAGGAACCCGTCGTCGTCGGTCCACATGCCCGAGGCGCGCTCGCGCTGCAGCTCGGCACGCGCCTCCGCCTTCGCGTCCATGCGCTCGAAGTACTCCTCGCGACGCTGGTTGCGCGTGGGCCGGTCGTTCTTGATGAGTCGGGGGTCGGTGCCTCGGGCGCTGGTCATCAGCTCGGCCGTCGAGGTCAGCGTGGGCTCCCAGTCGAAGACGATGCCGCCCTCGGGCCCGATCACGACCGTCGAGCCGGCCTGCGCCCCGGCCTTGAACAGGGCGTCCTCGACGCCGATGGTGTTGAGCCGGTCGGCGAGGTAGCCCACCGCCTCCTCGTTGTTGAAGTCGGTCTGCACGACCCAGCGCTCGGGCTTCTCGCCCAGGATCCGATAGACGTTGCCGTAGGTGCCGCCCTCGACGCGGATGATGAAGGGCTTCTCGTTGACGGCGCGGGGACGCATGACGAGTCGAGGAGGCGCGGGTCGGGCGGCGATCTCGGCCCGGCTCGCCTCGACGACGTCGGCCAGCGCGAAGGAGAGGTTCCGCAGCCCCTCGTGACTGACCGCGGAGATCTCGAAGACCTTGTAGCCGCGCGCCTCGAGCTCGGGGGTGACGAAGTCGGCGAGCTCGCGGCCGTCGGGCACGTCGACCTTGTTCAGGGCGATCAGCTGAGGACGCTCGAGCAGCGGCAGCTGCCCCTCGGGGACGGGGTAGGCCTCGAGCTCGCCGAGGATGATGTCGAGATCGGTCAGCGGATCGCGGCCCGGGTCGAGCGTCGCGCAGTCGAGGACGTGGAGCAGGGCCGAGCAGCGCTCGACGTGGCGGAGGAACTCGAGCCCGAGCCCCTTGCCCTCGCTGGCCCCCTCGATGAGCCCCGGGACGTCGGCGACCGTGTAGCGCGTCTCGCCCGACTCGACGACGCCGAGGTTGGGGTGCAGCGTGGTGAACGGGTAGTCGGCGATCTTCGGCTTGGCGGCCGACAGAGCGGCGACCAGGCTCGACTTGCCGGCCGACGGGTAGCCGACCAGGGCGATGTCCGCGACGACCTTGAGCTCGAGCAGGACGTCGCCCTGCCAGCCGGGCGTGCCGAGGAGCGCGAAGCCGGGGGCCTTGCGCTTGGTCGACGACAGAGCCGCGTTGCCGAGTCCGCCGATGCCGCCCTGGGCGGCGACGAAGCGCATGCCGGGCTCGACCATGTCGATGAGCTCGGTGCCGTCCTCGCTCTTGACGACCGTGCCGACCGGGACGGTCAGCTCGAGCAGCTCGCCGTTCGTGCCGCTGCGGTGGTCGCCCATGCCGAAGCCGCCGTTCTCGCTCGAGCGGTGCGGGGCGCGGTGGAATCCGAGGAGGGTCGTGACGCCGGTGTCGCTGACCAGCACGATGTCTCCGCCGTGCCCGCCGTTGCCGCCGTCAGGCCCGGCGAGGGGTTTGAACTTCTCGCGCTTGACGGACACGCAGCCGTTGCCGCCGTTGCCGGCGCGCAGGTGCAGGGTGACGTGGTCGACGAATGTGGCCATGGGGTGCAGTCATTTCAGTCTCTGGGGCCGGGGATGGACTCCCGGGTCGAACACGTATGGGCGAGCAACGCTCGCCCATACGGTGTGTCGCAGCTGACGCCGCGCCTCTGGTCGAGGCTCAGGCGCCGGCGACGATGTTGACGACCTTGCGGCCGCCCTTGGTGCCGAACTCCACCGAGCCGGGGGCGAGGGCGAACAGCGTGTCGTCGCCGCCGCGGCCGACGTTGGCGCCGGGGTGGAAGTGGGTGCCGCGCTGGCGCACGATGATCTCGCCGGCGAGGACGACCTGGCCGCCGAAGCGCTTCACGCCGAGGCGCTGGGCGTTGGAGTCGCGGCCGTTACGGGTGGACGATGCGCCCTTCATGATCTCGCCGGCGAGGACGACCTGGCCGCCGAAGCGCTTCACGCCGAGGCGCTGGGCGTTGGAGTCGCGGCCGTTACGGGTGGACGATGCGCCCTTCTTGTGTGCCATGAGCCGTGTCCCTTACTTGATCGAGGTGATCTTGACGCGGGTGAGGTCGGCACGGAAGCCCATGCGGCGCTTGTACCCGGTCTTGTTCTTGTAGTTCTGGATGACGATCTTCGGGCCGCGGNGAGGTGATCTTGACGCGGGTGAGGTCGGCACGGAAGCCCATGCGGCGCTTGTACCCGGTCTTGTTCTTGTAGTTCTGGATGACGATCTTCGGGCCGCGGAGGTCGCCGAGGACCTCGGCCGTGACCGTGACGCCCGACAGGGCGTCCGCCGCCGAGAGGATCGTGTCGCCGTCGACGTGGAGGACGGGCACGAGGGTGATGCTGTCGCCGACGGAGGCCTTCAGACGATCGAGGGTGACGATCGTGCCGACCTCGACCTTCTCCTGGCGACCACCGGCGCGCACGACTGCGTAGACCATGTGTGTTCCTTAATGTTGTTGGCTGTACGGGGCCGCCTCGTCGCACGCGAGGTGCGGTGACGGACGGAGGCGGTGACCGTACGGCTCGTGGTCTCCGCGGGTGACGACGCGACCATGGGCCAGCGCGCACCAACCGCTTAGATTACACGGCGGCTCCGACCGCCGTCAACGCATGCGGTCTACCATCAACGCGTGACCATCTTGATCGACGACCCCGTGTGGCCCGCCCACGACACGGTGTGGGCCCATCTCGTCAGCGACGAGTCGTACGACGAGCTGCATCGCTTCGCGGCCGCCAACGGGATCCCCCGTCGCGGCTTCGACCACGACCACTACGACGTCCCCGAGTCGCGTCATGCCGACCTCGTCGCGGCCGGCGCCCGACCGGTCGGCGGTCTCGAGCTCGCCCGGCGCCTGGAGCGCAGCGGGCTCCGGGTCTCGCAGCGCGTCAAACGGGGGCTGCCCGCCTGACCCCGTGACCCGGGCCGGACCCGCCCGGTCCCCTCACCAGGCGGCGGAGTGCCCCGAGAAGCTCGCCACGACCCCGCCCGAGGCGATGTCGACGACGGTCGTCGTCACCGTCGCCGGCACGGGGTCGATGGTGTACGTGAAATCGGTCTCCGCCGTGGCGTCGGCCGTCTCGACGGCGAGGTACTGCCCGTTGGGCGAGACCGAGAAGCCCTCGATCGTCGTCCCGGCGGTCGACGGCTCGTACAGGCTCCGCGCCTCCTTCTCGTCGTCGACGACGATGAGGTTCCGGTACGCGGCGCCGTCCGAGGTCGGGATGGCCACCTGCTGCACGTACGTGGTCTCGCCGATCGCCACGAGCTCCCCGCGGAACGGCGTGCCGCCCTCGACGGCGGAGAAGGGGATGGCGGTCTGCTCGCCGGTCTCGAGGTCGATGCGCGACGACTCGACGGCCGTCGCCGCGACGATCGTGCCGCCGTCGAGGGCGACGCCCTGCAGCGAGACGAAGGTGCCGTAGGGCCGCGGAGGCGCCACGCCGGTCAGATCGTAGGCCGCGACCGACTCGTCGGCGGACTGCACCACGACCGTGGCGCGACCCGGCACGAAGAACCAGTCGAGGGCCGTGAGCGGCTGCCCGGCGAGGGACTGGACCGGGGTCGCGGCGCGTTCGCCCTGAAGGGGCATCGCGTAGAGAGCGTCGGTCTCGGCACCCTGCGGACGCCACGAGAAGGCCAGGGTCGTCGAGGTGCGGTCGGCTCCGAACCGCGTGATGAGCCCCGGCCCGTCGGGGAGCGGCAGGTCCTCGACGGCGACGCCGTCGAACGCGACGAGGCTGAGCGTCGAGGTGGTGCCGTCGTCCGTGACGACGGCGACCGCGGTGTCGAAGACCTCGAAGGCCTGGATGCGCGGCGCCTGGTAGACGACGGTGCGGTCGGCTCCCCCGGTCAGAGGGGCCCGCTCGATCCGGTCGTCGGATCCGTCCACGCCGTGGACGATGCGCCACGTCTCGGCGGCGGCGGTGCCGAACGTCGTCGACAGCTCGGACGCTCGCGCCTGATAGACGCTGGAGACGCCCGTCACCGTCACCGTGTAGTCGGTCCCGTAGCGCAGGCGGTCGGTGAACCGCACCGCGATGACGTCCCCCGAGGTCGACACGGTGTGCGGTGCCGCCGGCGAGACGACGACCTGGTCGGCGTCGACGTGCGCGACGACCTGGTTGGCGAACATCCGCAGCTGCTGCCCGGGCTGCGCCACGGCGGCCTCGGTGTCGATCCGGGTCTCGGTCAGCTTGGGGCCCTGGAGGTTCGACAGCACGCCGAACAGGGCGCAGACCACGGCGAGCACGACGACGACCGCCCCGAAGCGGAGGCGCTGACGGCGGCCGAGCTCGGCGTCGTCGAGGCCTGCGCCCTCGCCCGGTGCGCGCCCGCGTCCGGCCGGCTGGAGGCGATCGCGGAGGGGTCCCGTCACCTGTCCGACTCGTTCGGGGCCGGAGGAGGCGCGTAGCGCGACCAGTCGTCGGCTCCTGTCGGTGCGGAGGGGGTCTCGCGGAGGCTGCGACCCGGTGCGGAGCCGTCGTCGGGGGTCGTCCGCGTGCCGACCCCCCGCGCCTCATGGGTGACGGGCGGCGTGGGGGCACCGGCGACCGCATCGACCTCCCCGTCTCGACCGGGCTCGTCGTCGGCGGGGTCGTCGGTCGTCGACCGGTCGTGGTCGGAGGCGGGCGAGGTGTCGCCGGCCCGGAGCCACCACCAGGCCAGCACGCCGCCGAGCGCGAGCACGGCGGTGTCGACCACGCCGGCCGAGAGCGGGATGGTCGTGAGGTACAGGGCGAGATTGGCCCAGGTGCCGCCCTCGTCCGACAGAGTGATCCCCGGCACGATGCCGACGACCGCCAGCGCCGCCGTGCCGACGGCTCCGGCGACGAGGGTGCTGCGGAGGACGACCCCGAGGCCGTCACGGGCCCGGATCGGCCTGGCCACCACGAGGGTCGCGAAGGCGGCCACGTAGAACGGGAAGGGGTAGAGGACGAAGCTCCCGAGGAACTGGCCCACCGGCGTCGCCGTGAAACCGCTCGGGAAGGCCGTCACCGAGTACCCGATGGCGGACCCCACCAGGGCGAGCAGGCCGAGCGCGAACCGGACGACGAGCAGGACGCCCAGCGCCGTCGCGGCGGTGAGGAACGCCTCACGGCCGTCCGCGCCGCGAGCCGAGACGACGACAGCCCGGAGCCGCGACCATGCGGTCGGGGTTCCGGGCTGGGTCGGGGTCACGCAGTCACCCTAGACGACTCAGAGGTCGTCGGAGCTGACCCCCACACCGAGGATGAACGGGCCGGACTCGTCGCTCGGCGTGGCCGCCGGTGCGGTCGCCGGGGCCGTCCCGGAGCTGGAGGCGCGGCGCGAGCGGCCACGCCCCTGACCGGGCTGCTTGGGCTCGGGCAGAGCCCCCAGCACCGAGTCGAGCAGCTGCTCGGCGTCGTCCCTGCTGAGGCGAGGGGCCTCGCGACGCGTCGTCGCGACGGGGATGTCGAGGATCGCCACCGTCGCGTCGGGCGTCGACACGGTGGCCCGCGATCGACGCGGCTCCGTGCTGCGCTCGGGCTTGTCCGCCGCTGCGGTCCGGTCCACCACGGGAGCGACCGCGACCGGAGCCTGTGCGGCGGGCGCCTCGACCTCGGTCGTGGTGGTGGTCGGCGCGGTCACGATGGCCGGACGGTCGGCGGAGTCGTCCGAGACGGACGGCGTCGGGGCCTCGGGCGTCGAGGTCGCCGACTCGACGGCCTGACCCTCGTCGCGCGATGCCCTGCCGCCGCGGCGACCCTTGCGAGCCCCCCGGGTGCGACGGGGCTCGTCGCCCGTGGTGTCGGCGCCGTTCGTCTCGCTGCCGGTCGCGGACTCCGAGCCGGGGGCCTGCGTGCCGGCCGCCTGCGCCGCGGCGTCGATGGCCGCCTCGACGGCCGCCGCAGCCTCGGTGGCGGAGTCCGTGCTGCGGTCGCCGTCCTCGGCCTGGGCGATGGTGGACGCCGCGATGCGCGACAGGGCGTTCTTGACGTCCTCGGTGATGGCGTGCGTGCCGGTCGACGGGCCGGCCGCCGGCGACGACGAGCCGCCTCGCCCGGAGGCCGCGGGAGCGCCGTTGCCCTGGTTCTGCCCGGCGCCACCGGTCTTGCCGGCCTGCGCCGCGCCTCCTCGGCGTCGCTGCTGGTCGTTCCTGCCCCGACCCTGCGGCTGCTGCTCCTGCACGCGAGCGGCGCTGCCGGCCTCGGAGAAGGACTCGGCGAGCCCCAGCCCGAGCTTCTTGCGGGTCATCTGCACGAGACCCAGGGAGGTGACCTCGGCGACCTGGTGCTTCGTGCGGTCGCGGCTGAGGCACTCGACCAGACGACGCAGCACGAGGTCGCGGTTCGACTCGAGGACCATGTCGATGAAGTCGACCACGATGATCCCGCCGATGTCGCGCAGCCGCAGCTGGCGCACGATCTCTTCTGCGGCCTCGAGGTTGTTCTTCGTGACGGTCTCCTCGAGGTTGCCGCCCGAGCCGACGAACTTGCCGGTGTTGACGTCGACGACCGTCATGGCCTCGGTGCGGTCGATGACCAGCGAGCCGCCCGAGGGCAGCCAGACCTTGCGGTCGAGCGCCTTCTCGATCTGCTCGTTGAGCCGGTACTCGTCGAACGCGTCCTTCTCGCCCTCGTAGCGCTTCACGCGATCCATGAGGTCGGGGGCGACCGCCGAGAGGTACGACTGGAGCGTGTCGAAGGCCTCGTCGCCGTCGATCACCATCTCGTGGAAGTCCTCGTTGAAGACGTCGCGGACGATCTTGATCAGCAGATCGGGCTCGGAGTGCAGCTGGTTCGGGGCGTTGCCCGCCTCGACCTTCTTCTGGATGTCGGCCCACTGGTTGAGCAGGCGCTTGACGTCGAGGGTCAGCTGCTCTTCGGTGGCACCCTCGGCGGCCGTGCGGACGATGACGCCGGTGTTCTCGGGCAGGGCCTCTTTGAGGATCTTCTTCAGACGCGCGCGCTCGGTGTCGGGGAGCTTCCGGCTGATGCCGTTCATCGAGCCGTTGGGCACGTAGACCAGGTACCGGCCGGGCAGCGAGATCTGGCTGGTCAGACGGGCGCCCTTGTGCCCCACCGGGTCCTTCGTCACCTGGACGAGAACCCGATCGCCGGGCTTGAGGGCCAGCTCGATGCGACGCGGCTGGTTGCCGTTGGCCAGGGAGTCCCAGTCGACCTCGCCCGAGTAGAGCACGGCGTTCCGACCGCGTCCGATGTCGACGAACGCCGCCTCCATCGAGGGGAGGACGTTCTGCACGCGACCGAGGTAGACGTTGCCGATCAGCGAGACGTTCTGCGCCTTGGCGACGTAGTGCTCCGCGAGGGTGCCGTCCTCCATCACGCCGATCTCGATGCGGTCGCCCGACGAGCGGACGATCATCTTTCGGTCGACGCTCTCACGACGCGCCAGGAACTCGGCCTCGGTGATGACGGTGCGGCGACGACCGGCGTCGCGTCCGTCGCGTCGACGCTGCTTCTTCGCCTCGAGGCGGGTCGAGCCCTTGATGCGCTGCGGCTCGGTGATGAGCTCCGCCTGGCGCTGGGGACGCTCGCGCGGCGAGCGGTCGGACTGCTGGCGCGGCTCGGAGTCGCGCTCCTCGCGATCGTGCGAGCGGCCACGCGACCGACGTCGCGAGGTCGGCTGCTGGGGCTCGTCGTCGCCGTCGTAGCCGTCGTCGTCGGCCTCGTCGCCGTCGTCGTATCCGTCGTCGTAGTCGTCGTCGCGTCCGGGGCGCCGACGGCCGGGCCGTGCCGGGAGCGGGACGATCTCGGGGGCGTGGAAGATGAGGCTCGTCGTCGTCAGCTGAGCCGGGATGGGCGACGACGGGGCGCCCTCGCGCTGACGCACCTCGTCGGCCGCCGCGAGCGCGGCATCGGCCCGCTCGACCGACGTGGTCTCGGTGGGGTCGTCGACCGCCGTCGGGTCGACGAGCGACCCGGTGACGGCGGAGTCGGTCGCGGTGGCGTCGGTCGGGGCGGTCGCCGGCTGCGCCGCGACCTCGTTCTCGTGAGTCACGGCTGATGCCTCCTGGGCGTCGTCTCGTCGGGTGGTCCGGAGGGTGGTGTCGTCTGCGGGCGATGCCGCCGCCAGGGCGCGCTGCCCCGAGGGGGCGGCGGCCTGACGGGCACGGAGCCCGCTGAACAGCCCCCGTCTCTTCTTCGGACCGTTCTCGTTGCTGGTGTCGTCTCTGTTGTTCACCACGGGTGGTGCGCTCCTCGCCCCGCCGAGGTCGAGCCGTCGGCGGGTGGTCTCGTGTCGTGGCCGGTCGGCGCCCTGCGCCTGCCCCGGTCACCGCGTCCTCTCACGACGCGCGGTGTCGGTCACGCGACGTTCGGTCACAGGGCCCACCGTCTCTGCGGTGGCGGCCGTCGTGTCGTTCGTCGTCGTGCGGTTCTTCGTTGCTGTTCGGAACTGGCCATCCGACGAGGGGCGGCTGCGCCCCGGCCCGGTTTCCGTCGCACCCGCGCGAGGCCCCCGGAGGGGATCGCGGGGTCGACACGGCCCGGCAAGTCTCGATCGCGGCTGTCACCCGGCGACTGAAGCGATTATCGCACGGTTGGCCGCAGACCACTCATCGGGACATGGAACAATCCCCGTGTGACGACCACTCCGACCACCCCGCGCACCCACCCGATCGGCCGCACCCCGGCGGTGACGGCCGTCCTGCTCGTCGTCGCCGGCGTCGTCGGGCTGATCGGGTCGTTCGCCCTGACCCTCGACAAGTTCCGGCTGCTCGAGAACCCCACCGAGGCGCTCGGCTGCGACGTCAACCCGTTCGTCGGCTGCTCCCCCGTCATCAACAGCTGGCAGGCATCCCTGTTCGGGTTCCCGAACCCCCTCCTCGGACTCGTCGGGTTCATGGCCCCCGTGGTGGTCGGCGTCGCCCTCCTGGCCGGTGCTCGCTTCGCCCGGTGGTTCTGGATCG
Organism: Frigoribacterium sp. Leaf263; assembly: GCF_001422285.1. Taxonomy (GTDB): domain Bacteria; phylum Actinomycetota; class Actinomycetes; order Actinomycetales; family Microbacteriaceae; genus Frigoribacterium. The sequence goes on along the minus strand of NZ_LMMO01000001.1, from coordinate 461,451 downwards.
CGTTCACCGCGGGCACGTTCCTGGCCTGGATCTTCGTGACGTGGCTCTTCACGCAGACCGTCTTCGTCATCGGCGCCCTCTGCCCCTGGTGCATGCTCGTCTGGTCGGTGACCATCCCGCTCTTCTGGCTGACGACCGTCTGGGGCCTGGCACGAGGCATCACCGCCCCCGCCGGCGGAGGGGTGCAGCGGGCCGCCGCGCGCCTCCTGCCGTACTCGTGGGTGCTCCCGGCGATCAACTGCATCGTCGTCCTGACCGTGATCGTCGTGAAGTTCCCCCTGCTGCTCCCGACCCTGTTCTGACCCGGCCGCCGTTCCCAGGCTCCTCTTGGAGGCCCCCGCGAGACTCGCCGGAGCCCACCCGAGAATCGAGGAACGATGACGCCGTCAGCCGGCACCGGAGACACCAAGCGCGAACGCCGGGACGCCGCCCGCGAGAAGGCCCGTGCGACCCGGGAGGCCGAGGCGCGACGGCGTCGGCGGAACCGCGTCCTGACGCAGGGCGGCCTCGTGGTCGGGGTCCTCGCCGTCATCGGCGTGATCGCCCTCGTCGTCAGCCGCTCGCTCGTGCCGGCGGGGCCCGGGCCGCTCAACATGGCGAGCGACGGTCTGCTGCTGACGGGCGACGGCACGACGATCTCCGCCGCGACCACCGATGCGCCGGCGGCCGATGCGGACCCCGTGGCCTCCCCCGCGGGCACGGCGCAGAAGCCGAGCATCGTCGTCTACCTCGACTACATGTGCCCCTTCTGCGGTCAGTTCGACACGACCAACGCCGAGCAGCTCGAGACCTGGGTGTCGCAGGGCGACGTCGACCTCGAGATCCACCCCCTGGGCTTCCTCGACAACGCCTCGCTCGGCACGAAGTACTCGACCCGGTCGGCCAACGCCTTCGCCTGCGTCGCCGAGCACCAGCCCGATGCGGCCCTCGACGTGAACACGGCGCTCTTCGCCCAGCAGCCGGCCGAGAACACGAGCGGCCTGACCGACGCCGAGCTCGTCTCGCTGGTCGAGGGAGCCGGGGCCGACGACCCGGCCGTCGCCGCCTGCATCACCGGCGGCGACTTCGACGACTGGGTCGCCGCCGCCACCCAGCGCGCGCTGAACGACCCGCTGCCGAACTCCGACGAGCCGAAGGTGACGGGCACCCCGACCGTTCTCGTGAACGGTCGCAAGTACGGCGGCTCGCTCACCGACCCGACCGTCTTCGCGCAGTTCGTCTCCGAGGTGGCGAGCGGCGCCTCCACCGACGACACGTCGTCGGGCGGAGCGGAGTCCACCCCCGCGCCGACTCCGTAGGAGCGCCGACGGAACCGGGCCCGCGCCTCCTCGGATCAGGAGGCGCGGGCCCGGTCGGTCACGCGCGAGGGCGGTCGTGGGGTCAGAACCAGAGCGCCAGCTCGCGGGCGGCGGACTCGGCCGAGTCGCTGCCGTGGACGAGGTTCTGCTGCACCTTGAGACCCCAGTCGCGGCCCAGATCGCCCCGGATCGTGCCGGGTGCGGCGGTCGTCGGGTCGGTGGTGCCGGCGAGCGAGCGGAAGCCGGCGATCACCGAGTGGCCGGCGACGCGGATCGCGACCGTGGGGCCGCTCTGCATGAACTCGACGAGGGGCTCGTAGAAGGGCTTGCCGACGTGCTCCTCGTAGTGCGAGGCCAGCAGGTCGCGGTCGGCCTGCACGAGGCGGATGTCGACGAGGGCGTAGCCCTTCGCCTCGATGCGGCGCAGGATCTCTCCGGTCAGGCCGCGGGCGACGCCGTCGGGCTTGACGAGGACGAGGGTTTCTTCGAGGGCGGTCACAGGTGCTCCTTCAGATCGGTGACGAGGGGGTCGAGGGGGTTGGGGGGCCGGGGAGGCGCGGGTCAGGCCGACTCGCCGGGGTCGCCGTAGCGCGCGGCGTTCAGGCGGTCGAGCTGCAGTCCTTTGATCAGGCAGTACGTCCACAGCGCGACGAAGACGGCGGCGACGACGTACATGACCGGGTCGAGCAGGCCGCAGGCGATGAGCCCGATCTGCACGAGGCAGCCGAGGACGATCCCCCAGCGGAACCTCAGCACGCGCGACACGAGCAGCATGACGACGATGGCGCCCAGCCCGCCGCCGAACGCGACGCCGGTGGGCAGGAGGTCGCGGCCGTTCACCACGAGCATGACGAAGAACATCGACATGGCCTCGAGCACGAGCACGATCGAGAGCAGGCTCTCGGCGGCTCCGCGTCGACGGCGGGGGCGGCCGGGGCTCGCGGCGACGCCCTCGGGCGGCGGCGGGGCGGCGCTCATGCGAGGCCCTCCGGACCCTGCGCGAGGGCGAGCACGTCGCCGACGAGCGTGATCGAGCCGGTGACGACGACGCCGCCCGGGCGGTCGCCCTCGGTCTCGTCGGCGATGTCCCGCGCTGTGCGGAGCGCAGCCGCGAGGTCGGTCTCGACGACGACGCGGTCGGCGCCGACGACCTTCACCGCGACCGCGGCGAGCTCGTCGGCCGGGACGGAGCGGTCGGAGTCGGACTGGGTCACGACGAACTGCTGCACGGTGCCCGAGAGCGCGCGGACGATGCCCGCGGCGTCCTTGTCGGCCAGCACGGCCAGGACGGCGACGACGCGTCCGAACGGGAAGTACGACTCGACGGCCTTCGCGAGGGCCCGCGCGCCGTGCGGGTTGTGCGCGGCGTCGACGAGGATCGTCGGGTCGTTGGCCACGATCTGCAGACGCCCCGGAGAGGTCACCTGAGCGAGCCCGTCCGAGAGGACGTCGAGATCGAGCGCCTGGGTGCCGCTCCCGAGGAACGACTCGACGGCGGCCACGGCCACGGCCGCGTTCTGCGCCTGGTGGTCGCCGAAGAGGGGCAGCACGAGATCGGGGTACCGACCGGCGAGGCCCCGGATGGTCACGACCTGACCGCCCACCGCGACCGTGGTCGACTCGACCCCGAAGCCCGTGCCCTCGACGACCAGGGTCGACTCGGTCAGCTCGGCCGCGCGCTCGAGCTCGGCGAGCGCCTCGGGCGCCTGCGACGCGCTGACGACCGAGGCGGAGTGCTTGATGATGCCCGCCTTGGTGCGGGCGATGGCGTCGACGGTCGAGCCCAGACGATTCTGGTGGTCGAGCGCGATGGGTGTGAGGACCGCCACCTGGCCGTCGGCGACGTTGGTGCTGTCCCATTCGCCGCCCATGCCGACCTCGAGCACGACCACGTCGGCGGGGGCGTCGGCGAAGCAGGCGAAGGCGAGCACCGTCAGAGCCTCGAAGAAGGTGAGGGCCTGCTCACCGGCGGCGCCGAGCTCGGCGTCGACCATGGCGAGGTAGGGCTGGATGTCGTCCCAGTTGGCGACCAGCCTCTCGTCGCTGATCGGCTCGCCGTCGATGACGATCCGCTCGTTCAGCCGGACGAGGTGGGGGCTGGTCAGCAGACCCGTCCGCAGCCCGTACGACCGGAGGATGCTCTCGATCATGCGCGACGTCGACGTCTTGCCGTTCGTGCCCGTGACGTGGATCACCGGGTAGGCGCGCTGCGGGTCGCCGAGCAGCTCGGCGGCCCGACGCGTCGCGCCGAGACGGGGCTCGGGCGCCTGCTCGCCCACGCGTCGGAGGAGCTCGTCGTAGACGCGGGCCGCACCCTCGGCGAACTCGCCGTCGTCGGCGGGCTCGGGATTCCTGCTCTTCTTGGGGGTCATGCGCGTCGCACCTCCACGGTCACGGCCGAGCCGGTGCCGACGGCGACCGCGCCCTCGCTGGTCGCGAGGTCGCCTCGCCGCTCGATGACGAGCTCGGTGGTCAGGGTCTCGGCCTGGATGAGGTCGCGGTGCGTCTCGACGGCGTCGGCGCCCGGGGCGTCGAGACCCAGGGTCGTCGCGATGCGGTCGCCGACGTCCAGCCCGGCGTTCTTCCGGGCCTGCTGCACGGCGCGGACCACGTCGCGGGCCAGGCCCTCGGCCTCGAGCTCGGGGGTGGTGGCCGTGTCGAGCAGCACGAATCCGCCGTCTCCGACGAAGCCGATGGCGGCGGACGCGTCGGCGACGGCCAGTTCGAGGGTGAACTCGCCCGGCAGCAGCTCGACGCCTCCGACGACGACGTTCTCGCCCGACGGCCGCCAGTCGCCCTTCTTGGCGGCGGGGATCACCTGCTGCACCTGCTTGCCGATGCGCGGGCCCGCCGCCCGGGCGTTGACGGTCAGCTTGCGGGTCACCCCGTAGTCGGCGAGGCTCTCCTCGCTCAGCGGCGTGAGCACGACGGACTTGACGTTCAGCTCGTCGCGGAGGATCGACGCGAACGGCTCGAGGGCGGCGGGGTCGGGGGCGACGACCGTGAGGCGCGCCAGCGGCAGCCGCACCCGCAGACCGGTCGACTTCCGGAGCGACAGACCCGACGACGCGATGGCCCGCACGGAGTCCATCGCCTCGACGAGAGCGTCGTCGGCGGGGAACGCCGTGGCGTCGGGCCAGTCGGCGAGGTGGACGCTGCGACCGCCGGTGAGACCCTTCCAGATCTCCTCCGAGACGAGCGGGGCGAGCGGCGCGGCGACTCGCGTCACCGTCTCGAGCACCGTGTGGAGGGTGTCGAACGCATCGCGGTCGTCGCCCGACCAGAAGCGGTCGCGCGAGCGCCGCACGTACCAGTTCGTCAGCACGTCGGCGAAGTCGCGCAGGGCCGCGGCGGCGAGCGGCGAGTCCAGCGCGTCGAGGTGACGCTCGACGTCGGTGACGAGGAGGCGCGTCTTCGCCAGCAGGTACCGGTCGAGCACGTCCGTGGAGTCGGTGCGCCATGTCGCGACGTAACCGTCGGCGACGTGGCGACCCGCGCCTCCTGAACCGGCGGAGTCCGCCGCGTTGGCGTAGAGGGTGAAGAAGTAGTAGGTGCTCCACAACGGGAGGAGGAACTGCCGGACCCCCTCGCGGATCCCCTCCTCGGTGACGACGAGGTTGCCGCCGCGGATCACCGAGCTCGACAGCAGGAACCACCGCATCGCATCGGCGCCGTCGCGGTCGAAGACCTCGGAGACGTCGGGGTAGTTGCGGAGGCTCTTCGACATCTTCTGACCGTCCGAGCCGAGGACGATGCCGTGGCTGATCACGTTCGAGAAGGCCGGGCGGTCGAAGAGCGCGGTCGACAGCGCGTGCATGACGTAGAACCAGCCGCGCGTCTGACCGATGTACTCGACGACGAAGTCGGCGGGCGCGTGCGTCTCGAACCAGTCCTGGTTCTCGAACGGGTAGTGCACCTGGGCGAACGGCATCGAGCCCGAGTCGAACCACACGTCGAAGACGTCCTCGATGCGGCGCATCGTGCTGAGGCCGGTGGGGTCGTCGGGGTTCGGACGGGTGAGATCGTCGATGTAGGGGCGGTGCAGGTCGGGTTCGCCCTGCTCGTTCAGCGGCAGCCGTCCGAAGTCCGCCTCGAGCTCGGCGAACGACCCGTACACGTCGACGCGCGGGTACGTCGGATCGTCGCTCTTCCAGACGGGGATCGGCGATCCCCAGTAGCGGTTGCGCGAGATCGACCAGTCGCGGGCTCCCCCGATCCACTTGCCGAACTGGCCGTCCTTCACATTCTCCGGCACCCAGGTGATCTGCTGGTTGAGCTCGCTCATGCGGTCGCGGAACTCGGTCACGCGCACGAACCAGCTCGAGACGGCCTTGTAGATCAGGGGGTTGCGGCAGCGCCAGCAGTGCGGGTAGCTGTGCTCGTAGCTGGCCAGGCGGACGAGGCGGCCGTCGGCCCGGAGCCGCTGGATCAGGGTCCTGTTGGCGTCGAACACCTGCTGCCCGGCGACGCCGAGCTCGTCGAACATCGGCAGGAACCGGCCGGCGTCGTCGACGGAGACGAGCACGGGGATCCCGGCGGCGGCGCAGACCTGCTGGTCGTCCTCGCCGTAGGCGGGCGCCTGGTGCACGATGCCCGTGCCCTCGCCGGTGGCGACGTAGTCGGCCACGAGGACCCGCCAGGCGTTCTCGGTCCCGTAGGTCTCGGTGTCGGCGTAGACGTCCCAGATGCGGTCGTACTCGACGCCCTCGAGCTCGGCGCCGGCGAACGTGGCCGTGACGGCGGCCTGCGCGGCCTCGGCCGAGTCGTAGCCGAGGTCTCGGGCGTAGGCGGCGAGCGTGTCGGCGGCGAGGAGGAACACGCTGCCGGTCAGCAGCTGCTGGTCGCCGGTGCGCTCGCCGGGCAGGAGCGCGTGGGGCACGGTGACGTAGTCGATCGCCGGTCCGACGGCCAGCGCCATGTTCGTGGGCAGGGTCCAGGGCGTCGTCGTCCAGGCGAGCGCCTCGACCCCGGTGAGCCCGAGCGATTCGGCCTTGGCCCCGACCAGGGGGAACGCGACGGTGACGGTCTGGTCCTGACGCATCTTGTAGACGTCGTCGTCCATCCGCAGCTCGTGGTTCGACAAGGGGGTCTGGTCGTGCCAGCAGTAGGGCAGCACCCGGAAGCCCTCGTAGGCGAGCGACTTGTCGTGCAGCTGCTTGAACGCCCAGATGACGCTCTCCATGAACGTGGAGTCGAGGGTCTTGTAGTCGTCGTCGAAGTCGACCCAGCGCGCCTGGCGGGTGACGTAGCCCTGCCACTCGTCGGTGTACTTGAGCACCGAGCTGCGGGCGGCGGCGTTGAACGCGCCGATGCCCATGTCGTCGATCTCGTGCTTCTCGGTGATGCCGAGCTGGCGCATGGCCTCGAGCTCGGCCGGCAGCCCGTGGGTGTCCCAGCCGAATCGGCGGTGCACCTGCTTGCCGCGCATCGTCTGGTACCTCGGGAAGACGTCCTTGGCGTAGCCGGTCAGGAGGTGCCCGTAGTGCGGCAGCCCGTTGGCGAAGGGCGGCCCGTCGTAGAAGACCCACTCGTCGCATCCCTCGCGCGCGCGGATCGACTCGCGGAAGGTGTCGTCGCCCTTCCAGAACGCGAGGATGCCCTGCTCGACGTCGGGGAATCGGGGCGATGCGGGTACCGGCTGGTAGGCCATGGGAGCTCCAGGTGGTGCGGATGTCCGTTCACGAGGACGCCTGCCGAGGGTTCTCGGTCGGCGCGGTACCACCCCGCTTGCCGCCCCGGACGGGGCGACCACTCTGCTTCGGCTGTGACGGGCCTGCCCCGCTCGGGTCTACTGACGTCTCGTGCCCTGTCGGGCCGGTCGACGCGTTCTGCCGAGAGCTCCCCGGTGATGGCCGGATCACAGCGGTCCCAATCGTACAAGGCGAGGAGGCGCGGCGCGATCAGGTGCAGAGAGTGCAGAATCGGGTCCATGACAACCGAGACCGGCGCGGCGACCCGAGGGGCGGCGAAGCCCGAGAGCTTCGTCACCGTGCTGGTCGCCTTCGTGGCCAATCTGCTCATCGCCGTCGCGAAGACGGTCGCGGCGCTCCTGACGGGCTCGGCCTCGATGGTCGCGGAGTCGGCGCATTCGTGGGCGGACACCGGCAACGAGGTGTTCCTCTTCATCGCCGACAAGCGCGGGGTGCGGCGGCGGGACGCCGATCATCCCCTCGGCTACGGGAAGGAGACCTACGTCTGGTCGATGTTCGCGGCGTTCGGCCTCTTCACCGTCGGCGCCGTGGTCTCGATCCAGCACGGCATCTCGCAGCTCGGGGCGGCCGAGGCCGCCGAGGACTACCTGGTCAACTACATCGTGCTGGGCGTGGCGTTCGTCCTCGAGGGCACGTCGTTCCTCCAGGCTCTCCGACAGGCCCGCGGCAGCGCCCGGGAACGCCGCCAGCCGACCCTCCGCTTCGTGCTCCGCAGCTCGAACCCCACGCTGCGGGCCGTGTTCGCCGAGGACGCCGCGGCCCTCGTCGGCCTCGTCATCGCCTTCCTGGGCATCCTCCTGCACCAGATCACCGGCTCGGCCGTGTTCGACGCGATCGGGTCGATCGCCGTCGGCGTGCTGCTCGGCGTCGTGGCGATCGTCCTCGTCGACCGCAACCGGAGGTTCCTCGTCGGCGAGAGCCCGAGCGACGAGCTCGAGTCGCTCGTGCTGGACCGCCTTCTGAGCCGACCCGAGATCGCCCGCGTGACGTATCTGCACACCGAGTTCGTCGGGCCCGGCCGCCTCTACCTCGTCGCCGCCGTCGACATGACCGGCGACGAGACGGAGGAGCACGTCGCCGTCGCCCTCCGTCGCGTCGAGCGCGAGATCGAGGAGCACGACGCGGTCGAGGAGGCGGTGCTCACCCTGGCCACGCCCGACGAGCCGAGCCTGCGGCTGCGGAGCTGATCCCCGAGCGGCCGTCCATCGTCGGCTGCGCCGTCCGTCGCCGGCTGTCCGTTGTCGGCTGTCCCGGCGCATCGTCACCACCCTGTCAGGTAGACGAGGGGCCGGGCGTCTAACGTGAAGCGGTGCGCGCAGTGATCCGGTTGGCCCGAGCCAACCCCTCAGCCCTTCGATTCCTCGTGGTCGGCGGCATCGGCTTCGTCATCACCATGGTGATCAACTACGGCCTCAAGCTGTTCGTCATCCCCCAGCATCCGGTCACCGCCCTCGCCGTCGGGATCATCGTGGCGACGGTCGTGTCGTACTGGATGAACAAGAAGTGGTCGTTCGACGACCGGGGCGACCGCCACACCGGCTACGAGATGCTGCTCTTCGTGATCGTCAGCGTCATCGGCGTCGGTCTCAACTCGGCACCGCTGTACTTCTCCCGCTACGGCCTCGGCCTCGAGGTGCCGAACGTGTCGTTCGCGACCCAGGAGGTCGCGGACTTCATCAGCGGACCGATCATCGGCACTCTGATCGCCATGGTCTTCCGCTACTGGGCCATGAACAAGTGGGTGTTCCCGAAGCGCGCCGAGATCGCCGACGTGCTGTCGCCGACCTCGCCGCCCACGCAGCCGACGCCGACCCGCTGACCGGCGCGCGCCTCCTCGGGGGCGGCGTCGCGCTGGTCGCGGCGGGGCATCCGGTCAGTCGACGATCGGGTCCGACCGGACCGCGTGTCCGGCGACCGACTCGAGCCCGTCGGCGACGGGGCGGATCGCCTCGGCCAGCACGTCGTCGAGCCCACGCCTGCCGACCCCGGAGCGCGCCCACCAGGTGATGGCCGTCGCCGCTGCGGCCACCAGCGCGGAGGCCGCCACCTCAGCGGCGAGCCCCCCGCGGGACCCTCCCGAGGCCTCGGCCAGATGGGTCGCCACCACCGCCTGCAGACGCATCACGCGCACCGCGGCCGAGGCGACGAGCTCGTCACCGAGCCCCATGGCCTCCGACTGGGTCAGGGCCCACGGCACCCGGCCCGGATCGTGCGCCCGCCCCACCTCGACGAGAGCGGCCTCGACGACCCGCACCGGCGAGCCGCCCCGGCCTCCGCCTTCGCGGAGCAAACCCGCGAGACCGGCGAGCCCCTCGTCGAGGTCGAGCCAGAAGAGATCCGACTTCGACTCGAAGTGGTTGAAGAACGTGCCGCGACTGACCCCGGCGCGCTGCGCGATCTGATCGACGGTCGTGTGCGACCAGCCGTTCTCGAGGAACAGCTCGGCCGCCGCGTCCGCGAGCGTCTCGGCCGACGAGCGACGCGGTCGGCCGATGGTGCGCCGGGACGGTTCTGACATGCCCCCATCATGTCGGTACACTCGGGGAGCCACTTGTTGTACTCAGTACAACAAGTGGCTCCCGCTGCCACGCACGACCGCACCCGACCCGGAGTCCCATGCGCACCCGCCTGTCCGCCCTCACCGCCCTCACCGCCCTCACCGCCGTCGGCAGCCTCGTGCTCGCCGGCTGCACCTCGGGCGGCGACGCCTCCGACGCCTCCGCTCCCCGCTCGGGCGGCACCCTCACCTACGCGACCGGCGACGCCGAGCCGACCTGCCTCGATCCCCATGTCGGCGGCAACTACCCGCAGGCGCTCGTGTCGACCCAGTACCTCGAGTCGCTCGTCTCGAAGGACTCCGACGGGGAGATCGTCCCCTGGCTCGCCACCTCGTGGGAGGAGTCCTCCGACGGGCTCAGCTGGACCTTCGACCTGCGAGACGACGTCGCCTTCAGCGACGGCACGCCCTTCGACGCCGCCGCGGTCGCCGCCAACGTCGCCCACCTCCAGGACCCGGAGACCCTCTCGTCGACCGGCTACCTCGCCCTCGGCAAGGTGACGGGCGTCGAGGCCGTCGACGAGCACACCGCGCGCTTCGACCTCAGCGCCCCCGACAGCGCCCTTCTCGAGTCGTTGACCCAGCCCTGGGTCGCCATGGAGTCCCCCACCGCCCTCGAGCGCAGCCAGGAGGAGAACTGCGAGTCGCCGGTCGGCACCGGCCCGTTCGTCGTCGAGTCGTGGACGAAGCAGGACCGCGTCGTCCTCACCCGCAACGACGACCACACCTCGCCCCCCGCCGATGCCGCCCACGACGGACCCGCGTACCTCGACGAGATCGTCTGGCGCTTCATCCCCGACTCCGCCGCCCGCTACGCGGCACTCCAGGCCGGGCAGGTCGACGTGATCGACAACGTGCAGCCCGACACGCTGGTCGCGGCCGGGAAGGACGACGCGCTCGCCGAGATCGACGCCCCCCGCCCCGGCGCGGCGAACCGCATCGAGTTGAACTCGGGCAAGGCGCCCTTCGACGACGAGCGCGTGCGCGAGGCCTTCATCACCGGGGTGGACGTCACGGACGGCATCGACTCCCTGTTCTTCGGCACGGCCGAGCGCTCCTACTCGCCGCTGTCGAGCGTCGAGCCCCTCGCGTACTCCGACCCGTCGCTGTTCGAGGTCGACGTCGACGCGGCGAACGCCCTGCTCGACGACGCGGGATGGACCGAGCGCGACTCCGACGGCTTCCGCACCAAGGGCGGCGAGCGCCTCACGCTCGAGTTCCCGGTGAGCACGAACCAGTCGATCCCCGCCGAGCAGTCGCTCTTCGAGCAGATCCAGGCCGGAGCCCGCGACCTCGGCTTCGACGTCGTCCTGTCACCCCTCGACGTGTCGAGCTGGTACGGGGCCCTCGCCGCGAACGACTACGACCTCGTGAGCGCGCCGTACACGAAGGTCGGTCCCGACGTGCTGCGGATCCTCTACGACACGGCGGGCATCACCCCGGCGCCGAGCGGCTACTTCGCGAACCTCGCCCAGCTGAGCGACCCGGCCCTCGACGACCTCCTGAAGCGCGCTTCCGAGACGTCCGACGCCGACGAGCGCGCCGACCTCTACGAGCAGGCTCAGACGATCGTGCTCGAGAGCCGCACCGTCCTGCCCCTCTACGACCAGCAGAACCACTACCTGGTCGGCCCGGCGGTCACCGGGGTGCGTGCGCTCCCGCCCGTCTCGGCGGTCACGCTGTATGACGCGTACATCGTCGACTGAGGCCGACGGCGCGGTCGACGGGCCGACGGGGGCGACCGTCCCGGAGCCGAGGAGGCGCGGGGTCGTCCCCGCACCGCTCCGGTGGGTCACGGGTCGCCTCGCCGGAGCCGTCGTCGTGCTCTGGGCCGTCGCGACGCTGATCTTCTTCGCCATCCGGCTGGTGCCGGGCGACCCGGCCGAGGCGATCCTGGGCGGGCCCGGCTCGCAGGCCTCCGCCGAGGCGCTCGCGCTGGTGCGCGAGCAGTACGGTCTGGATGATCCGCTCGTCGTCCAGTACCTCGCGCAGCTCGGCCGTCTGATGGTCGGCGACCTCGGCACGTCGTACTCGCTCCGCACCGACGTGTCGGGGCTGCTGCTCGAGCAGCTGCCCGGCACGGTGCTGCTCGCCGTGCTGTCGCTGGTCGTCGCCTGGGCGCTCGCCCTCGGCACCGCCTGGTGGGCGACGCTCGGCGGGCGGACGGCGGCGGCGGTCTCGTCGTCGCTCGAGATCGTGGCCTCCGCCGTTCCGCACTTCTGGCTGGCCGGCGTGCTCGTGCTGGTGCTCAGCACGCAGCTGGGCTGGCTGCCGCCGGTGAGCACGGGCACGCCCGTCGGCATCGTGCTGCCGGTCGTCACCCTCGCGATCCCGGTGGCCGGGTTCCTGGGGCAGGTCACGCGCGACTCCCTGCTCGACGCGGCGGCCGCCCCCTTCGCGCTCACGGCCCGGGCCCGAGGCGAGTCGCGGTCGGGGCTCTTCCGTCGTCATCTGCTGCGGCACGCCGCCCTGCCCGGCCTCGCGCTCTCCGGCTGGGCCTTCGGGTCGCTGCTGAGCGGCGCCGTGGTGGTCGAGTCGATCTTCGCCCGGCCGGGTCTGGGGCGGACCCTGCTGCAGGCGGTGACCCTGCGCGACATCCCGCTCGTGACGGGCGTCGCCCTGGCCTCGGCTCTGGCGTACGTCGTGGTCGTGGCGCTCGGCGACCTGGCCGAGCGCGCCGTCGACCCCCGGGAGCGTGCCGCGTGACCGTCATCGCCGAGCTGCCCCGGGTCCGGTCGCGGGCGAGGGCCCGCGTGCGTCCCCCCGAGGTCGCGGCCGCGATCGTCCTGGGCGCCGTCGTGCTCGCGGCGGTGGCCCCGCAGCTCCTCGCGCCCGGCGACCCCCTCGCCGTCTCCCCCGTCGACGCGTTCTCACCGCCCGGGCTCGCGCACCCGTTCGGCACCGACGAGTCGGGGCGCGGCATCTGGACCCGCGTCGTCCACGGGACCGGCGCCTCCTTGTCCATCGGGGCGATGGCGACCCTCATCGGCACGGCCCTCGGGGTCGTGCTCGGCGTCGCGGCCGGATTCGGCGGCGGTCGGCTGCCCGGGCGCATCGCCGACGCGGGGGTCAGCCGGCTCCTCGAGGTGCTCTTCGCCCTGCCCGGTCTGCTGCTCGCGCTGGTCGTCATCGCGTTCACGGGCCCGGGTGCGGTGCCCGCGACCATCGCGGTCGGGCTCGCCACCGCCCCCGGGTACGCGCGCATCGTGCGCAGTCAGGTCGTCCGGGTGAGGCGCTCGGCCATGGTCGAGGCCGCGGTCGTGCTCGGGAGGCGACCCGGCACGGTGCTGCTGCGTCACGTGCTGCCGAACGCGCTCGCCCCCGTCGTCGTCCTCGCCACCCTGGGGCTCGGCCAGGCCGTCGTCTGGGCCTCCTCGCTCAGCTACCTCGGGCTCGGGGCGCCTCCGCCCGCGCCGGAGTGGGGGGCCATGCTGTCGGCCGGGCGCACGTACTCGACGACAGCCTGGTGGATGACCGTGTTCCCGGGCCTAGCCGTCGTGGTGACCGCCGCGTCGGCGACCGTGCTCGGTCGAGCGCTCGCCCGCCGAGGGAGCGAGCTCCCGTGACGGCAGCCCCGCAGGCCCCCGGCGCTCCCGGCCCCCTCGAGCTGCAGGGCCTCCGCGTCGCGTTCGGTGCGACGACGGTCGTCGACGGCGTCTCGTTCTCGCTCGCGCCGGGCGAGTGCGTCGCCCTCGTCGGCGAGTCGGGCTCGGGCAAGAGCGTCACGGCCCGGTCGCTGCTCGGACTCAGCGGCGGGCGGGTCGAGGTCGACCGGCTGACCCTCGGCGGACGCGACCTCTCGGGGCTCGACGACCGCGCCTGGCGGCGGATCCGCGGCGCTCGCATCGGGCTCGTGCTGCAGGACGCCCTCGTCTCGCTCGACCCGCTGCGTCCGATCGGGCGCGAGATCGACGACGCCCTGCGCCTCCACAGCAGCCTCGGGCCTCTCGAACGCCGGGCCCGCGCCGTCGAGGTGCTCGCGGAGGTGGGGATGCCCGACCCCGAGGCCCGCCTCGGTCAGCGCTCGGGCGAGCTCTCGGGCGGACTGCGTCAGCGGGCCCTGCTCGCCGCCGCCCTCGTGCTCCGACCCGAGGTGATCGTGGCCGACGAGCCGACGACTGCGCTCGACGCCGAGGTCCAGCGTCTCGTGGTCGATCGCCTGGCAGCCCTGCGCGACGCAGGGACGGCCGTGCTCGCGATCAGCCACGATCTGGGCGTCGTGCGTCGACTCGCCGACCGGGTGCTCGTGATGCGCGACGGTCGCGTCGTCGAGCAGGGCGCCACGGCCGACGTGCTGGGCTCCCCCGAGACCGAGTACACGCGGCGACTGCTCGCGGCGCTGCCGGGCGGGGTCCCCCGCGGGCGCCGCCTGTCGCGGCCCGCCGACGCCGAGGGGCAGGAGGCGCGGGTCGCGTCGTCTCCCGAGCCCGACGCCGCCGTCGTCCTCTCGGCCGACGCCCTCCGCCGGGTCTTCCCCGCGGCCCGCGGACGGGCCGCCCGGGTGGCCGTCGACGGGGTCTCGCTCGAGCTGCGCGAGGGCGAGACGCTGGGCCTCGTCGGCGCGTCCGGGAGCGGCAAGACCACGACCGCGCGCCTCCTGCTCGGACTCGACGAGCCGGACGCCGGCACGGTGCGCCTCCTCGGCGGGCCCTGGTCGCCGGGCCGCGAACGCGACCGCCGCCCCCGCCGGGCGGGGCTCGGCGCCGTCTACCAGGATCCGGCGAGCTCGTTCGACCCCCGCCTGACCGTGGGGCAGCTGCTCGCCGACGCGGTCACCGCGGGTCGCAGCACCCGGCCGGGGACCGCCCGCTCCGAGGTGACGGCGCTGCTCGCGCGCGTGGGACTCGCCGACGACCTCGCCGCACGGCGTCCGGCCTCGCTCTCGGGCGGGCAGCGCCAGCGGGTCGCGATCGCCCGGGCGTTGGCACCACGGCCCCGCGTGATCGTCTGCGACGAGCCCGTGTCGGCGCTCGACGTGTCGGTGCAGGCCCAGGTGCTCGACCTGCTCGACGATCTGCAGCGAGACGACGGCCTCTCGTACGTGTTCATCTCGCACGATCTCGACGTGATCGGGCACATGGCCGACCGCGTCGCCGTCATGCACGACGGTCGCGTCGTCGAGCAGGGGCGCACCGCCGACGTCTTCGCGTCCCCTCGTCATCCGCACACCCGCGCCCTCCTGGCCGCGCGTCCCTGAACCCGCGCCACCCCTCCGAGGAGGCGCGGTGCGGCCCGCGTAGACTGGCCGTCGTCCCACAACCAGGCACCTCCACACCGACACGGTGCCGCCCACAGAACCGGAGAAGACCATGCCGTCAGCCATGCCCGAGAAGCCCGCACTCGAAGGACTCGAGGCCCGCTGGGGCCAGGTCTGGGAGTCCACCGGCACCTACCGGTTCGACCGCGCCGACGCGACCCGCGCCTCCGTCTTCTCGATCGACACCCCGCCGCCCACCGCATCGGGCAGCCTGCACATCGGCCATGTCTTCAGCTACACGCACACCGATGTGAAGGCCCGGTTCGAGCGCATGCGCGGCAAGCGCGTCTTCTACCCCATGGGCTGGGACGACAACGGCCTCCCGACCGAGCGTCGCGTGCAGAACTTCTACGGCGTCCGCTGCGACCCGTCGCTGCCCTACGAGGCCGACTTCACGCCGCCGTTCGAGGGCGGCGACAACAAGTCGTCGAAGGCCGCCGACCAGGTGCCGATCTCCCGCCGCAACTTCGTCGAGCTCTGCGAGCGGCTGACGATCGAAGACGAGAAGCAGTTCGAGGACGTCTGGCGGAAGCTCGGCCTCTCGGTCGACTGGACGCAGAGCTACCGCACCATCGGCGACGACTCGCAGGCCGTCGCTCAGAAGGCGTTCCTCCGCAACCTGTCGCGCGGCGAGGCCTATCAGGCCGACGCTCCGACCCTGTGGGACGTCACCTTCCGAACGGCCGTCGCCCAGGCCGAGCTCGAAGACAAGGACATGCCCGGGGCTTACCACAAGCTCGCGTTCCACCGCACGGACGGGCAGGGCGACGTGCTCATCGACACGACGCGCCCCGAGCTGCTGCCGGCCTGCGTCGCCCTCGTGGCGCACCCCGACGACGAGCGTTACCAGGCGCTCTTCGGCACGACGGTGCGCTCGCCCCTGTTCGACGTCGAGGTGCCCGTCGTGGCGCACCACCTCGCTCAGCCCGACAAGGGCTCGGGCATCGCCATGGTCTGCACCTTCGGCGACACCAACGACGTCGTCTGGTGGCGTGAGCTGCAGCTGCCGAACCGCGCCGTGATCGGCTTCGACGGCCGCTTCGTCAGCGAGGCCCCTGATGCGATCACCTCCGAGGCGGGTCGCGCCTCGTACGCGCAGCTGGCCGGCAAGACCGTGTTCAGCGCCAAGCAGTCCGTGGTCGAGCAGCTGACCGCCTCGGGCGAGCTGGTCGGCGAGATCCGCACGATCACCCACCCCGTCAAGTTCTTCGAGAAGGGCGACAAGCCCCTCGAGATCGTCTCGACCCGTCAGTGGTACGTCGTCAACGGCGCCCGCGACGAGTCGCTGAAGTCGTCGCTGCTCGAACGCGGCGCCGAGGTGGCCTTTCACCCCGAGTTCATGCGCGTGCGCTACGAGAACTGGGTGAACGGACTGAACGGCGACTGGCTCATCTCGCGTCAGCGCTTCTTCGGCGTGCCGATACCAGTCTGGTACCCCCTCGACGGCGACGGCAACCCCGTCTTCGACGACGTCATCGTGCCGACCGAGGCGCAGCTGCCCGTCGACCCGTCGTCGGACGCGGCGCCCGGATACGACGAGTCGCAGCGCGGCGTGCCCGGCGGCTTCGTCGGCGAGGTCGACGTCATGGACACCTGGGCGACGTCGTCGCTGACCCCTCAGCTGGCCGGCAAGTGGGAGACCGACCCCGAGCTGTTCGATCTCGTGTTCCCGTACGACGTGCGTCCGCAGGGCCAGGACATCATCCGCACCTGGCTGTTCTCCACGATGCTCCGTGCACAGCTCGAGGCGGGCACCGTCCCGTGGCGGAACGCCTCGATCTCGGGCTTCATCGTCGACCCCGACCGCAAGAAGATGTCGAAGTCCAAGGGCAACGTGGTCACCCCGGCCGCGATGCTCGACGACCACGGCTCGGACTCGGTCCGCTACTGGGCGGCCTCGAGCCGGCTCGGCACCGATGCGGCGTTCGACCCGCAGAACCCGAAGCAGATCAAGATCGGCCGACGTCTGGCGATCAAGGTGCTGAACGCCGCGAAATTCGTGTACTCGTTCGAGCTGCCCTCGGGCGAGCACGCCGTCACGGAGCCGCTCGACCGCGACCTGCTGGCCGCCTTCGCCTCGGTGATCGAGACGGCGACCGAGGCGCTCGAGAGCTACGACCACGCCCGGGCGCTCGAGACGACCGAGAAGTTCTTCTGGACCTTCTGCGACGACTACCTCGAACTCGTGAAGGAGCGCGCCTACGGGGCGACCACTCCGGCGGAGCAGGCCTCGGCGGTCCTCGCACTGCGCACGGTCCTCGAGGGTCTGCTCCGACTGCTCGCGCCCTACCTGCCCTTCGCCACGGAGGAGGTCTGGTCGTGGACGCACGACGAGTCGATCCACCGGGCGCCCTGGCCGTCGGTCGCCGAGCTCGGTCTCGCCGACGGAGAGAAGGCCACGGGCCTCGTCGGTCTCGTCGGACAGGCGCTGATCTTCGTCCGCCGCGCGAAGTCCGATGCGAAGGCCTCGCAGAAGACCCCCGTGTCGACGGCCGTCATCACGGCTCCGGCGGCCCAGCTGGCGCTGGTGCGTCTCGCCGCCGGCGACCTCGCCGCGGTCGGAAAGATCGCCGACCTGTCGTTCGCCGAGGGCGACGAGCTGGCCGTGGGCGACATCGTCTTCGCCGAGCAGCCGGCCGACACGGCGGCGGGCGCCTGATGCAGCTCGGAACGCGCTGGAACGTAGGAGGCACGGCTCCCGCCGATCTCACCCCTCCCGTCCTCGGGGCGATCGCCTCCGTCGAGCGCGAGCTCGCCGATCAGGGCGTCGACGCGTCGACCTGGCGCTGGACCCTCACCTGGCTCGAGCGGCGCCCGGTCGTCGAACTCGACGACGGCACGGTCATCAAGGTCGACGCCGTGACCGGCGAGGCCCACGTGCACGAGCCCGTCGACGCCGAGGGCGACGACGACTAGCCGGAGCCCACACCACGAACGACGACGTGCCGCTCACCTCCATCGGTGAGCGGCACGTCGTCTTCTGAGGTCAGACGGGGTCCGCCCCCGCGTGAGCCGGGACGACCTCCTCGGCGGGAAGAGCGACTTCGTTCGCCGGCGCCGGCCGAAGGGCCGAGACCACGAGCGCGACCAGGGCCGCGATCCGGACTGAGGCTCAGAACCAGGTCTGCGTCTCTGAGACTCCTGCCAGCACGGCATCGATCATCGAGACGAAACAGACGAGCACGAGCATGACGACCAACCAGACGCGAGACATGGTCACTTCATACTCAGCAGCCTTGCTCGCATCGTCATCATCTTCTCCGGTCCGGGATGCCTCGTCGCATCCACAGAGCCAGAATAGGTGTTATGCCAACAGCCGTCATAACAGATGTGCAACAGTGTCGAAGCGGTCGAAGGTGTCTCAGATCAAGGTCCGGGTTCTCCTGACTCCTGCCCGATGATCCTTCACTGCGAGGCATGCACATGAGTCGTCAGACGCGGCCGAGCACCTCGCCGTGCGGCATGACCAGCAAGCCGTCGGGGGCGTCTCGCCAGGAGCGCCAGGCGTCGGCGATCGCGTGCAGCTCGTCGTGGGTGGCCGCGCCCTTCGCGATGGCGTCGGCGTAGAAGGCCGACTCGGTCGCTCGGGCGGCCCAGCTGTCGCCCCACCAGGTGCGCTCGTCGTCCGAGGCGAAGCACCAGACGGAGGCGCTGCTCGCCACCTCGTCGAAGCCGGCCTCGAGCATCCAGCCCTTCAGGCGCCTCCCGGCGTCCGGCTCGCCGCCGTTGCCGCGGTGCACGGCCTGGTAGACGTCCATCCAGCTCTGCAGACCCGGATTCTCCGGTGCCCAGACGCAGCCGTGGTAGTCGACGTCGCGAGCCGCGACCACTCCCCCGGGGCGCGCGACGCGACGCATCTCGCGGAGCGCCGCGACCGGGTCGCCGACGTGCTGCAGCACCTGGTGCGCGTGCACGACGTCGAAGGAGTCGTCGGCGAAGGGCAGGTCGAACAGATCGGCCGTATCGAAGCGCACCCCGGACAGGCCTCGCTCGGCGGCCAGCCGCGTGGCCTGCTCGACGATCTCGGCCGACGAGTCGATCCCCACCACCGTGCCGGGTGCCACGCGCTCGGCCATGTCGACCGTGATCGTGCCCGGACCGGCGCCGACGTCGAGCACGCTCGCCCCCGCCGTGAGATGCGGCACGAGATAGGCCGCCGAATTCTCGACCGTGCGCCACGTGTGACTGCGCAGGACGCTCTCGTGATGACCGTGGGTGTAGCGGGCCGTGCCCTCGGGGCGTTCGCTCATGCGCCGACCCTAGCGCGCCTCCCCGGCTCACCTCCGGCCTCGTGAGGGCACGACCACCCGGCCTAGGCTCGGAGCATGACGAACCCGTTCCTCGCCCCCAGCACGCTGCCGTACTCGCTGCCGCCGTTCGAGAGCATCACCGACGACGACTACCGGCCCGCGTTCGACGCGGGTCTCGCCGAGCAGCTGGCCGAGGTCGAGGCGATCGCCGCCGACCCCGCCGAGCCGACCTTCGAGAACACCGTCG
Organism: Frigoribacterium sp. Leaf263; assembly: GCF_001422285.1. Classification (GTDB taxonomy): domain Bacteria; phylum Actinomycetota; class Actinomycetes; order Actinomycetales; family Microbacteriaceae; genus Frigoribacterium. The sequence continues at coordinate 442,131 of NZ_LMMO01000001.1, read as the reverse complement.
CCGCTCTCGAGCGCAGCGGAGCGACGCTCGCCCGGGTCGGTCACGTCTTCTTCAACAAGACGTCGTCCGACTCGAACCCGACCACCGATGCGCTCGAGCTCGAGCTCGCGCCCCGACTGGCCGCGCACTCCGACGCGATCCGCCTCGACCCCCGCCTGTTCGGGCGCCTCCGGAGCCTGCACGACCGACGCGACGCCCTCGCCCTCACGCCCGAGCAGCGCTACCTCGTCGAGCGGCTCGTGGACGAGGCGAAGCGGTCGGGTGCCGATCTCGGAGACGACGACAAAGCGCTGCTGCGTGATCTGAACGGGCGGCTCTCGACCCTGACGACCCGCTTCGAGAAGAACCTGCTCGCCGACACGAACGACCTCGCGGTCGTCGTCGACGAGGTCGCCGAGCTCGACGGTCTCGACGCCGGGGCGATCGCCGCCGCCGCCGAGGCTGCCCGAGATCGAGGGCTCGACGGCCGCCACGTCATCAGCCTCGTGCTGTTCAGCGGGCACCCCTACCTCGCGTCGCTGACGGACGAGCGCCTGCGCGAGCGGATCATGCGGGCCTCGCTCTCGCGCGGGCGCCGCGGCGGCCCGTTCGACAACCGCGAGCTCGTGCTCGAGATCGCTCGGCTGCGCGCCGAACGCGCCGAACTGCTCGGCTTCGCGAGTCACGCCGCCGCGGTCACCGCAGGCGAGACGGCCGGCACCCCCGAGGCCGTCGCCGATCTGCTCGGGCGACTCGCGCCTCCTGCGGCGCGCAACGCCCGCGCCGAGCAGGCGGAGCTCGAGAGGCGGGCCGGGCGTCCGATCAAGGCGTCCGACTGGGCCTTCGTGACCGAGCTCGTCCGCACCGAGCAGCACGACGTCGACACCGCGGCGATGAGACCCTGGTTCGAGGCCGAGCGGGTGCTGCACGACGGGGTCTTCTTCGCCGCCCAGCGGCTCTACGGACTGCGCTTCACCGAGCGACCCGACCTCGTGGCCTACCACCCCGACGCGCGGGTGTTCGAGGTCGCCGACGACGACGGGTCGCCGGTCGGCCTGTACGTGCTCGACCTCCACACGCGCGACAGCAAGCGCGGCGGGGCGTGGATGAACCCGCTCGTGTCGCAGTCGGCGCTGACCGGGCTGCCGAGCGTCGTCGTCAACAACCTGAACGTGCCGAAGCCGCCGACCGGGCAGCCGACCCTGCTGACGCTCGACGAGGTGACGACGTTCTTCCACGAGTTCGGCCACGCGCTGCACGGCCTCGTCGCCCGCGTGACGTATCCGACGTTCTCGGGCACGAACGTGTTCCGCGACTTCGTCGAGTTCCCGAGTCAGGTCAACGAGATGTGGATGCTGCACCCCGAGGTGCTCGCGAACTACGCAGTCCACCACGAGACCGGCGAGCCGCTGCCCTCCCGGCTGGTCGACGCGCTCGTGGCGTCGCAGGGCTTCAACCAGGGCTTCGAGACGAGCGAGTACCTCGCCGCCGCCCTGCTCGACCAGGCCTGGCACTCCCTGTCCGCCGCCGAGGCGGCGGCCGTCACCGACGTCGAGGCGTTCGAGCAGGAGGCGCTGGCCGCGGTCGGCCTCGATCTCGCGGCCGTCCCGCCCCGCTACTCGAGCACGTACTTCGCGCACACGTTCGCCGGAGGCTACGACGCCGGCTACTACTCGTACATCTGGAGCGAGGTGCTCGACGCCGACACGGTCGAGTGGTTCGACGAGAGCGGCGGGCTCGTGCGCGAGAACGGCGACCGGTTCAGGTCCCGCCTGCTCGGCGTGGGCGGCTCGAAGGACCCCCTCGAGGCGTACCGGGACTTCCGCGGTCGCGACGCGCGGGTCGAACCGCTGCTCGCCCGTCGCGGGCTCGCCTAGCCCCTACGGTTCGAGGCGCCCGTGTCGACGACGGAACGCCCCGGCCGCGGCGGCCGGGGCGTCGTCGTCGTCGTCGATCGACTAGGCGGACTTCTCGGTGCGGTGCTCGACGACGCGCGGCACGATGGTCGGCGCCGCGTTCTCGAGGACGGAGGCGCGGGTCACGACGACCTTTCCGACCGTCTCGTCGGAGGGCACGTCGAACATGATCGGCCCGAGGACCTCTTCGAGGATCGCCCGCAGCCCGCGGGCACCGGTCTGGCGCAGCACGGCGAGGTCGGCGATCGCCTCGAGGGCGCCGCGGTCGAACTCGAGCTCGACGCCGTCGATCTCGAACATGCGCTGATACTGACGGACGAGGGCGTTCTTCGGCTCGGTGAGGATCTGCATGAGCGCCGGCTGGTCGAGCTGGGTGACCGTCGTGACGACGGGCAGACGACCGATGAACTCGGGGATCAGACCGAACTTGTGCAGGTCTTCGGGCAGGACCTCGCTGAACAGCGCCGCCTCGTCCTCTTTGCTGTGCAGCGGGGCGCCGAAGCCGATGCCCCGCTTGCCCGCACGGTTCGAGATGATGTCTTCGAGCCCGGCGAACGCACCGGCGACGATGAACAGCACATTCGTCGTGTCGACCTGGATGAACTCCTGATGGGGGTGCTTGCGCCCTCCCTGCGGCGGCACGGACGCGACCGTGCCCTCGAGGATCTTCAGGAGAGCCTGCTGCACGCCCTCGCCCGAGACGTCTCGGGTGATCGACGGGTTCTCGGCCTTGCGGGCGATCTTGTCGATCTCGTCGATGTAGATGATGCCGGTCTCGGCGCGCTTGACGTCGTAGTCGGCGGCCTGGATCAGCTTGAGGAGGATGTTCTCGACGTCTTCGCCCACGTAGCCGGCCTCGGTGAGAGCCGTGGCGTCGGCGACCGCGAACGGCACGTTGAGCCGCTTGGCCAGGGTCTGAGCGAGATAGGTCTTGCCGCAGCCTGTGGGGCCGATGAGGAGGATGTTCGACTTCGAGATCTCGACCTCGTCGGCGAGGGACTCGGCCGCCGTGAGCGTGGACGCCGCACGGATGCGCTTGTAGTGGTTGTACACGGCGACGGAGAGCGCACGCTTCGCCGCGTCCTGACCGATCACGTACTCTTCGAGGAACGAGTAGATCTCGCGGGGCTTCGGCAGATCGAACTCGCTGGCGGGCTCTTCGCCGGCCTCGGCGAGACGCTCTTCGATGATCTCGTTGCAGAGCTCGACGCATTCGTCGCAGATGTAGACGCCGGGACCGGCGATGAGCTGCTGGACCTGCTTCTGGCTCTTTCCACAGAACGAGCACTTGAGCAGATCGGCGCTCTCACCTATACGTGCCATGCTCGGACCCTCTCGTGGCGTGCTGATCGGCGACCCTCGACGATCGTCGTGCTGAGAGCCTAACGCGATCCTCCGACAGCGTCGGACCCCCGCGCGGTCGCCCTCGGATCGGGGACGGCACGAAGCCCCGGGCCGAGGGCCCGGGGCTTCGCGTCGACCACGGTCGAGGTGCGGATCAGCGCGTGAGCGCCGGCTGGTTCTTCCGCGAGGTCAGCACCTGGTCGACGAGACCGTAGGCGAGCGCCTCGTTCGCGCCGAGGATGTTGTCGCGCTCGATGTCGCGGTTCACCTCTTCGGGCGTCTTGTTCGAGTGGAACGACAGCGTCTCCTCGAGCCAGGTGCGCATCCGCAGGACCTCGGCGGCCTGGATCTCGATGTCGGAGGCCTGGCCACCGCTGCTGCCGCCGGTCGCGGGCTGGTGGATCAGCACGCGGGCGTTGGGCAGGGCGAGGCGCTTGCCCGGCTGGCCGGCCGCGAGCAGCACGGCCGCCGCCGAGGCGGCCTGACCGAGGCAGACGGTCTGGATCTCGGGACGGATGTACTGCATCGTGTCGTAGATGGCCGTCATCGCCGTGAACGAGCCGCCGGGCGAGTTGATGTAGAGCGTGATGTCGCGATCGGGGTCCATGCTCTCGAGCACGAGCAGCTGCGCCATGATGTCGTCGGCCGACGCGTCGTCGACCTGCACGCCGAGGAAGACGATGCGGTCTTCGAACAGCTTGGCGTACGGGTCCTGGCGCTTGTACCCGTAGGCGGTGCGCTCTTCGAAGCTGGGGAGGATGTAGCGGGAGTCGGGGCTCTGCACCCGGCCCGCGCCACCCATCATCGGGAGTTCCATGAGTTCTTCTCTTTCTGTGATGACGATCGGGTGGGGGCTACGCCTGGTCGGTGCCGGCGCCGCCGACGACGTCGGTGGCCGAACCGCGGATGTGATCGACGAAGCCGTATTCGAGGGCTTCCTCCGCCGTGAACCAGCGGTCGCGGTCGCCGTCCTCGTTGATCTGCTCGACGGTCTTGCCCGTCTGAGCGGCCGTGATCTCGGCGAGGCGACGCTTCATCGAGAGGATCAGCTGAGCCTGCGTCTGGATGTCGGACGAGGTGCCGCCGAAGCCGCCGTGGGGCTGGTGCAGCAGCACGCGAGCGTTCGGCGTGATGTAGCGCTTGCCCTTGGTGCCGGCGGTGAGGAGCAGCTGCCCCATCGAGGCCGCCATCCCGATGCCCACCGTGACGATGTCGTTCGGCACGAACTCCATGGCGTCGTAGATCGCCATGCCCGCGGTGATCGACCCGCCGGGCGAGTTGATGTAGAGGTAGATGTCCTTCTCGCTGTCCTCCGCGGCGAGGAGCAGGAGTTTCGCTGCGATCTCGTTGGCGTTCTCGTCGCGCACCTCGGAGCCGAGCCAGATGATGCGGTCCTTGAGCAGTCGGTCAAAAACACTGTTGGGCAGTGTCACGTCGGCCATGGTGGAGCTCCCATTCGTTGTCGCTTGGTGTCGAATCTATAGGGTCCAACCCGCGTGTTCCGGGCTGTTCGCCCACGGCAGATAGTGGCCGGCGAGGGGGACGACGAAGGGCCGGGTGCGTTCAGCACCCGGCCCTCTCATGTCGACCTCCGGTCGAGTCGGTCGCGACCGTTATGCGTGGTCGTGACCCTCGTGGTCGTCGTCGTCCGTGCCGACGCCCGCGGTCGCGGTGAAGGCCGACAGGTCGACCGCCGCACCCTCGCCGTCGACGACCTTGGCCTTCGACAGCACGACCGCGAGGGCCTTGCTGCGCGCGACCTCGCCGACCATGGCCGGGATCTGGCCGTTCTGGTCGAGGACCTTGATGAACTCGCCGGGCTCCATGCCGTACTGGGCTGCTCCCTGGATGAGGTACTGGGTCAGCTCGTCCTGCTCGACCTTGACCTCTTCCTTCTCGGCGATGGCGTCGAGGAGGATCTGGTTGCGGAAGGCCTTCTCGCTGCTCTCCTTCACCTCGGCGCGGTGCTCGTCGTCCTCGAGACGGTTCTCCTGCTCGAGGTGACGGTGGACCTCGTCCTCGACGAGCTTCTCGGGGACGGGGATCTCGACCGACTCGAGGAGCTTCTCGACGACCTGGTCGCGAGCCTGGCCGCCCTGGCCGAACGACTTCGACTTGGCGAGCTGCTCGCGCAGATCCGACTTGAGCTCGTCGATGGTGTCGAACTGGCTGGCGATCTGAGCGAAGTCGTCGTCGGCCTCGGGGAGCTCGCGCTCCTTGACCGCGGTCACGGTGACGGCGATGAGGGCCGTCTCGCCCTCACGGTCGCCGCCGAGCAGCTTGGACTCGAAGGTCGTGCTCTCGCCGGCCGTGAGGGACTCGAGGGCCTCGTCGATGCCCTCGATGAGCTCGCCCGAGCCGAGCTCGTACGAGATGCCCTTGGCGGTGTCGACCTCGTCGTCGCCGATGGTCGCGGTCAGGTCGATCTGCGCGAAGTCGCCGGTGGTGGCCGGGCGGTCGACGGTCACGAGGGTGCCGAAGCGCGTGCGCAGGTTCGCGAGCTCCTCGTCGACCTCGTCGTCGGAGATCTCGACCGTGTCGACGGTGAGCTCGATGCCCTCGTAGTCGGGCAGATCGAAGTCGGGGCGCACGTCGACCTCGACGGCGATGGTGAGGTCGCCCGAGAAGTCCTTCACGTCGGGCCAGCCGACGACGTCCGCCTCGGGACGGCCGAGCACGCGGATCTGCGTCTCGGTGACGGCCTCGCGGTAGAACTTGTCGAGGCTCTCGCTCACGGCGTGGTTCAGGACCTCTTCGCGACCGACGCGCTGGTCGATGATGGGCGGCGGCACCTTGCCCTTGCGGAAGCCGGGGATGTTGATGGTCTCGGCGATGTGCCCGTAGGCGTGCGTGACGCTGGGCTTCAGCTCGTCGGGAGTCACGACGATGTTGAGCTTGACGCGCGTGGGGCTGAGCTTTTCAACCGTGGTCTGGACCAATGTGGGGCTTCTCCTGTGTTGACGACGCTGAACTCACATCCGAGACAGCAGGTAGACGATCGTCGGGGCGACAGGACTCGAACCTGCGATCTTCCGCCCCCAAAACGGACGCGCTAGCCACTACGCTACGCCCCGTGTATCACCTGGATCGGTCTCGCCCCGTTCGGTCCCGTTGAGGTCGGGTGGGGAAAAGGCCGCAGTCAGTCTAGCCGACGCGAGGGGCCGGTTACTGAACGAACCGGGGGATGGTTTATAGTGGTCTCACCCGTGCGGTGCGAACCGCTCCGGGGATGTAGCTCAATGGTAGAGCCTCAGTCTTCCAAACTGATGGCGCGGGTTCGATTCCCGTCATCCCCTCCACTCACTCCTCCGGCGTGACCGACTCCATGATCGCGTCGAGCCCGGTCTCCGGCAGCACGCGTTGCCCGAAGTACTCGGCTCCGTACTTCGTGAAGTGGATGCGATCCGGTGACAGGATCCGCCCCTCCTCGTCCGTGATCGGGATCCGCCCGCCCTCGGCGAGGTCGAGCCACGGCACGAGATGCTCGGCCGGCACGAGCTCGCGGGCGACGCGGTCCCGATCGACGATCTCCTCGGGCACGCGGTTGGTCAGCAGAGCGCGCTCGTCCGGGCCCTGGCGGATGATCCAGTTGGCGTTGTCTCCGAAGTTCTTCGCCCCTCCGACGAACATCTCCTTGCCGTCGGCCACGGCCCGGTCGAGATCGTCCCGCACGCACGGCTCGTAGGTCCGATCGGTCGCGTAGAGGATGAGATCGGCCTGCTCGTAGCGCTCGTCGAAGTGCGCGGGTCGGGGCTCGGCGTCGAAGCAGCCCAGCACGCCGGGCTGGTGGATCATCTCGAGCCTGGCGTCCGGGTACGTCTCGAGGACCGCGTTGCCGAGGTCGCGCGAGAAGCTGTTCCCCACCACGAAGACGTTCAACCGGTCGTCGTCGACGAAGCGCGCCGCGTCGGACTCGATGAGTCGCTGCACGTACATGACGTCGATGGCCCCGTCGGCCAGCACGTCGGGCCCGTACACCCGTCCGGGCAGCCCGTCGCCGGCGTTCAGCACGAGCCCGAACGCGGTGACGACGACGACCGTCGAGCCGATCACCGGCACGAAGACCCGGGGCCGGACGGCGCTCGGCGACCGGAACGGCGTCTCGACGAACCGCCAGGTGAGCCACGCCAGACCGAGAGAGGCGAACGACAGGGCGACGAACACGACGACGGGCGGCTGCTCGGGCGACCAGACCCGGGCGAAGGCGAAGAGCGGCTGATGCCAGAGGTACGCGCTGAAGCTGATCAGCCCGACGCCGACCATCACCGGTCGCGAGAGCACCCGGGCCGCGAGCGTCCCCTCGCGCGCGAAGGCGATCACCAGGGCGGTGCCGACGACGGGCACGGCCAGGACGGCCGGAGGGACGGCCGTGCTGCCGTCGACGAGGACGACGGCGCCGACGATGGCCGCGAGGCCGACCGCGGCGGCCGCGGCGGCGGACCGCGGGCCGAGGAGGCGCGGTGCGGCATCGCCCCGCCCCGCCATCCGCAGGGCGAGCCCGGCCCCGACGAGGAGCTCCCAGGCCCGCGACGGCAGCAGATAGAACCCCGCGTCGGGGTCGACGACCACGAGCCAGGAGGCCACAGCGATGCTGGCGACGGCGAGGACGGCGACGCCGAGCAGAGCCGTCCGGCGGCTGCGGGCGAGCAGCACGAGGAGGAGCAGGGGGAACACGAGGTAGAACTGCTCCTCGACCCCGAGGCTCCAGGTGTGCATGAGCGGCTTGAACTCGGAGGCGGTGTCGAAGTAGCCGCTCGAGACATAGAGCAGCAGGTTGTTGCCCGACAGGATCGTCGACACGAGCGACTGCCCGAAGCCCTCGAGCTCGTCGGGCATCATCCAGAGCAGAGCGAACGGGGTGCAGACGACCAGGACGACGAGGGTCGCCGGGAGGATCCGCCGGATGCGCCGCATCCAGAAGGACCGCAGGGAGAAGGCGCCTCGAGAGCGCTGGCCGACGATGATGCCCGTGATCAGGTAGCCGCTGATGACCAGGAACACGTCGACGCCGACGAGTCCCCCCGAGAACCCCGCCACCCCGGCGTGGAAGAGGATGACGCTGACGACCGCCACTGCTCGGAGGCCGTCGATCTCGGGTCTGTACGTCATCTCTCGGGGCCTCCGGGCTCGGAATTCAGTGAACAGATATCAACTTTAGCATATCAATATCGGCTGACCCAGGGCGATTAGACGTCGGGCGGCCGGGTGCCGCACAATGTCGCCATGACCCCGGGCCCGTCACTCCTCCGCCGCCGCCGACCCCGTGCCCTCGGGGTCGCCCTGCTCGGACTGGCGCTCGTCACGGGCCTCGGCCTCTCGGGCTGCAGCACGCCGAGCACGACGCCGCCGCGCGCCGAGGGCGGCGCGGCTCCAGCCGCCGCCGCGGGCGACCTGCGCGTGGCCGTCGTGGGCGACTCGCTCAGCGCCGGGCGGAGCAGGTTCCTCGGGAACGGCCTCGACGACAAGTCCTGGATGACCTACGCCCAGGGCGACGGCATCGAGTTCGCCGGGGGCTGGGCCAAGGCGGGCGCGACCGTCGAGGAGATGGCAGCCGCCGTCTCCCCCGTCGACGCCGACCTCCTGGTGCTCATGGGCGGCACGAACGACGTGCGCCTCGGGACGAGCTTCGCCCAGGCGCGATCGTCGTACGAGTCGATCATCGAGACCGTCGGCGCCGACCGCGTGCTCATCGCCGCCATCCCGCCCTACGAGCGGGCGCCCGAGGCCGCGACGACCTACGACGCCGATCTCGCCTCGTGGGCCTACGGCGAGGGATACGCCGTCGTCGACCCCTGGACCTTCGCGAGGGGCGACGACGGCCTCTTCGCGCCGGGTGCCAGCGCCGACGGCATCCACCCGACGTACAGCGGATACGCCCGTCTCGGTCGCGCGTTCCGTGACCTCATCCTCGAGACGATCGTGCCGAGCGACGCCATCACCTCGGGCCCCGAGGCGTCCGACGATCGCGGCGTCTCCGCGCCGTCAGCCGCGGGCGCGCTCGTCGGCTGACGGCGTCGAGCCGTCGGTGACGGCCTCGTCACCGGGCGCGGTCGCTCCGAGACCCGCGGGCCCCCCGCCGCGCGACGGCCGACCCGAGGGCTTCAGCCTGAGAGCCTGCTTCTCGACGGCCCAGTAGGTCGCGGTGGCCAGCAGCAGGGTGATCGTCACGGTCACGACCAGATAGAGCGCGTAGAGCGCCCGCCCGCCCTGCCCCGGATCGAGGAGATCCTGCATGATGCGGATGACCGGCATGTGCCAGAGGTACACGCTGAACGAGATGACGCCGAGATTCCGCACGGGCGACCAGTCGCAGAACCGCGCGATCCAGCCCAGACGATCGCCGTGAGCGGGCAGGACCATGAGCAGCAGCATCCCCGTGAAGCCGATCGAGGCGAAGGTGTCCTGGAACTCGGGGGTGGAGCCGATCCAGGCGACGACGAAGGCGGCGCCGATCACCACCATCAGCGTGCCGCGGAGGGCGGAGATCGCGATGGGGGTCGCCGACCCGCGTCGGACCGCGATGTACAGCAGCGCCGCCGCCATGCCGAAGGCGAAGAGGTCGGCGTGCAGCAGGAGGCTGCGGCTGACCACCGAGAACCAGTTGTCCGACCAGCTCAGCTCGCCCCCGCTGAGACCCGAGGTCTCGCCGACGGTGTGCTGCCAGATCTTGCCGCCCACCCCGGCGACGAACATGACCCCCACGGGCACGAGCGCGCCGATCCACCCCGAGGTGCGGAGCGCCACCCGGCGACCGAGCATCGCCAGGAACGGCAGCACGAGGTAGAAGGTCAGCTCGACGGTGAGGGTCCATGACACCTCGAGACCCGTTCGGAGGGTGCTCGGCAGGTACGAGTGCAGCAGAGTGAGGTCGGCGATCGTCTTCCACCACGGGAGCCGCCCGAACTCGTTCTGCGACAGGAACGACATCTGCAGTCCGAAGTTCACGATCAGGAGCACCACGACGTAGGCGGGCCAGATCCGCAGGAACCGGTTCGCCGTGTACCGCTTCAGCGACGGCAGCTCGCGCCCCTCGATGATCCGCGTCGCGAAGGGCCAGAACAGCAGGAACCCCGAGAGCACGAAGAACAGGCTGAGACCCTGGTGCATGAGGAAGACGAGCAGCGGAAGGGTCTCGTCCTCCACATCCCGGGTCAGCACGTGGGCCACGTGGTAAGCCAGCACGGCCATGGCCGCCAGCCCTCTGAGCCCTTCGAGTCCGACGATCCGGTCACCCCAGTGCCGACTCGTCGACGAGGTGGTCGAGGTCGGGATCGAGGCGGGCGCGGACATCGCCACAGGCTACCCGAGGCCTCCGGCGCGCGCCCCGTCGTCTCGCGCACCGGGGTCGTGACGGGGGATCCCGAGGAGGCGCGGGTCTAGTTCTGCAGGTACGCCAGCACCGCGAGCACCCGCCGGTGGTCGGTGCCGCTGTCTTCGAGGAGCAGCTTCTGGAAGATCGACGTGACGTTCTTCTCGACGGCGCCGGTGCCGATCACGAGCGCCGACGCGATCGCGGCGTTCGTCCGCCCCTCCGCCATGAGGGTCAGCACCTCGCGTTCCCGCGGCGTCAGGGCGGCGAGGGGGTCGCTGCGCCGACCGAGCAGCTGCGACACCACCTGCGGGTCGAGCACCGTGCCTCCGTTCGCGACCCGCTCGAGGGCGTCGCGGAACTCGTCGAGCGAGGCGATGCGGTCTTTGAGCAGATAGCCCACTCCCCCGGAGCCGGCTTCGAGGAGATCGCGGGCGTAGGCCACCTCGACGTACTGCGAGAGCAGGAGGATCGCCGTGCCGGGTCGGCGAGACCGGATCTCGATGGCCGCGCGCACCCCCTCGTCGGTGTGGGTCGGCGGCATGCGGACGTCGAGCACGGCCACGTCGGGGGCCGCGTCGTCGAGACCGGCCAGCAGCTGATCCGCGTCGCCGAAGGCGCCCACCACCGTGACCCCGAGCTCGTCGAGCAGTCGGACGAGCCCCTCGCGCAGCAGCACGGAGTCGTCGGCGACCACCACGCGGAGGGCGGGGTCGAGGGTGGTGTCGGGCATCCGCTCAGTCTACGAGCGGGACCGTGTCGACGGGCAGGGTCGCGGTCGTCGCCATCGGGATGCTCACCGTGACGATGGTCGGGCCGCCCGCCGGGCTCGAGATGTCGAGGAACCCGCCGAGACCGACGAGACGCTCCTGGACGCCGGCCAGCCCGTGTCCGTCGCGGAGCCCCGCTCCACCGCGACCGTCGTCCGTGACGACGAGCTCGAGGAGGAGCCCCGCGCCGTCCGGGGCCTGTCGGGTCCGGACCACCAGGTCGGCCGACGACGCCTCGGCGTGCTTGCCGATGTTGGTCACGAGCTCCGACGCGATGAAGTAGGCGTTGCGCTCGATGTCGCTCGAGACGACGACGTGGGCGGGGACCCGGTCGAGCAGGGTCGTGGGGATCACCGATCGGTCGACGAGCGACTCCAGGGCGGCGATGAGACCTCGGTCGAGCAGCAGCGGAGGCGCGAAGCCGCGGGACAGCGCACGCAGCTCCTCGAGGGCCTCCTGGGACTGCAGCCGCGCCTCCTCGATGAGGGTCCGGCTCCTGTCGGGGTCGGTCTCGATCGCGCGTGAGGCGGCGGCGAGATCCATCTGCAGACGCACGAGGCGCTGCTGCGGACCGTCGTGGATGTCGCGCTCGAGGCGGCGGAGGGCCGTGCCCTCGGCCGACAGGGCGGCGGTGCGTGAGATCTCGCGGTCGGCCAGCTCCACCTCGAGCTCGTCGGAGCGGAAGCCGCCGAGCATCGCCGCGGCGATGGCCTGGTGCATCACGACGAAGCCGTGGACGACGTAGGGCAGGAGGAGCACCACGGCCGTGAGCACGACCACGCCGAAGAAGAGGGCCAGGAGCCCGAACGACGTGCCGCCGATCGTCTCGGTGAACGAGTACGCGTCGGATGGGGCGATGGAGGTGACGAAGAGGACGCCGGCGAGGACGAGCCCGAGGGGCACGACGAGCGAGGCGACGGTCACGAACGCGGTGAATCCCGCGACGGCCGGGAACACGACGAGTGCATAGAGCAGGTAGAGCCAGTAGTGGGGGTTCGCGACGACGGACACGGCCCGGACCACCCGCTTGTCGGACCGACCCCAGACGGTGTTCGGGGTCCAGTCGACGGGGCGGATGGGCCGCTCGGAGGCCCACCGGAGCCTGATGACCTCGAAGGTGCCGAACCACCTGGCCAGCCAGAGCGAGGCGAAGACGAGGACGGCGAAGGCGATGAAGCCCGTGACCGTGTCGCCGACGCCCCGCAGCGCCGACAGGAAGATGCTCGCGCCGATGCCCACCACGACGACCAGCACCGCCGAGAGGGCGATGTAGCCGAGCTCGCGGGGAAGCCCCCGCCATCGGCGGGCGTAGCCGCCCGACTGCCGCGGCGGCGAGAGGTAGGGGTTGTGGGTGGCGATGACGCTCTCCTGGTTCATGCTGTCGAGCCTGGTCGACGACCGGCGCGCGACCCATGGTGCCAGCGACCGGAAGCCCGGTGGGGTTATCCCCCCCCCTCGGCGGCGACGATGAGGTCAGGCTGCCCTTGGTGAGCCGAGCCTCAGCTTGCTTGCGGAATCTTCTCAGACCTCTAGCGTTGTCCCCATCGTCAAGGAAAGGACCACGTCATGACCGACCTCACCCGCACCGTCCCCCAGGGATCCGTCGACCCCGACGTCGCTGCCGGCGTCGCCCAGTTCCTCAGCCAGATCGTCACCGACATGACCGCGCTCTCGGTCAACGGCAAGCAGGCGCACTGGCACGTCCGCGGCATCGCGTTCATCGCCGTGCACGAGCTCATCGACGTGGTCGTCGACCACGCCCGCGAGTGGGCCGACCTCGCCGCCGAGCGCGTCGTCGCCCTCGGCCTCCCGGTCGACGGCCGCATCGCCACCGTCGCCGCCAACACGGTCATCCCCCCGACGTCGCCCGGCTTCAACCAGATCGACACCACCATCGCCGAGCTCGTCGCCCAGATCGACGCCTCGCTGGTGGCCGTCCGCACGGCGATCGACGAGCTCGGCGAGCTCGACGCGTCGAGCCAGGACGTCGCCATCGAGATCTCGCGCGGCCTCGAGAAGGACCGCTGGTTCCTCGCCGCGCACGTCGCCGGCTGAGTCCGCTCCCCCGACGGACGGAGGCCGCCGCCCCTCGGGGCGGCGGCCTCCGTCGTCCGCGGGTGCCGCGCTCGTCGTCGATCCGGCGGTGGCCGGGTCAGTCCAGCGTGCCGTGCGTGAGACGACCGCCGAGCAGGGTCGCTGACACCGGCATCGAGCGCATCGTCTCGTCGTCGACGCTCAGCGGATCCGCCTCGACGACGACGAGGTCGGCGACCGAACCGGTCGTCACGGCCGAGCGCCCGCCGGTCGACGCCGCGAGGGCCGCCGAGGCGACGATGCGCTGCTCGGGGTGCCAGGGATCGCGGCCGTCGCGCGACCGCGAGACGGCCGCGGCCATCGTCACCCACGGGTCGAGCGGGGCGACCGGGGCGTCCGAGCCGAGCCGCAGCGCGACCCCGGCCGCCAGCAGGGTCTCGAGGGCGAAGGCCCGATCCGTCCGGCCGGCCCAGAGCAGGTCGGCGACGTCCCGGTCGTCCATCGCGTGCTCGGGCTGCATGCTCGCCACGACCCCCAGTCGTGAGAAGCGATCGACGTCGGCCGCGTCGACCAGCTGGGCGTGCTCGATCCCCCCGCCGCAGCCGACCTCCTCGAACGCGTCGAGGGCCATGGCGTTGGCCGCATCGCCGATCGCGTGGACCGCGGGGACGAGACCCGCCGAGGAGGCGCGGCGCAGCCAGTCGACGAGCTCGCGCGTCGTGTAGGCGGCCACCCCCCGATGGGCGGGCTCGCCGCCGACCGCCGGATACGGGTCGTGGCACCAGGCGGTGCGCGTGTTCAGCGAGCCGTCGGTGATGATCTTGAACGGCCCCATGGTGACGAGACCGTCGGTCCCCTCGATCGGATCGCCCGTCCGGAGGCCCCGGTCGACGACGCGATGGAGGTCGGCCGGGTAGACCCCGGCCGCGATCCGCAGGCTCCGCGCGCCACCTTTCACCCGCCGGACCCATCGGTCGAGCGAGTACGACATCTCGAGGTCGACGACCCCCACGACGCCGCGGCTCGCGGCCGCCGCTGCGGCGTCGGCGACCCAGCCGTCGAGCAGGTCGTCGTCGACGGCGCTCACCCGGACGCTCACGTCGAACGCCGCCTGCTCGCGCAGCAGGCCGGTCTCGTGGCCCGCGTGTCCGTACCGGGCGAGGGCCGCCGAGTCGAGCCAGGCCGCGTGGAGATCGTTGCTCACCAGCACGACGGGGACGTCCCCGCTGACCGAGTCGAGCACGCCGCGGGTCGGCGCGTCGGGCCAGAGGGCGTCCTGGAAGCCGTAGCCGACCAGGGTCTCGCCGGCCGCCGGCGGGTCGACGCGCAGTCGTTCGCCGACGAGGGAGGCCGCCTGGGCGGCCGACGCCGCACCCGAGAGATCGAGGCGACGTCGGGCCAGGGCCCACTGGTCCATGTGCACATGGGAGTCCCACAGCCCCGGCGCGAGCCAGCGCCCGTCGAGCTCGACGACCTCGGCCCCCCGCCCCGGCGTGATGCCGCGCGCGATCGACGACACCTCGCCCGACTCCACGAGCACGTCGGTCGGGGAGCCGTCGCCGCCGACGAGGCGGGCGCCCCTCAGGAGCAGACTCCGCGCCTCCTCGGTTCCCGGAGGGGTCATCGGTCCCGCACCCGGCGCATCTCGGCGGCCAGGGACGGCTGGGCGTAGTGCTCGCCGTGCTCGAGCTCGTCGATGATGCGGTCGACGACCTCCGGCGGTTTGTTCTGACTGAGTTTGAGCCGCGCGTCGAACCGGGTCACCCGGAGGCGGATGCCCACCGTGCCCTTCGCGACGCGCCGCGAGCCGGCCTCGTCGAGGGTGAGCGTCGACGGTTCGGGCATCACCTGCTCGAAGTGGTCGACGAGCTCGCCGAGCACTCGGAAGTTCTCGTCGTCGGAGAGGATCTCGGGCGTGCCCCAGAGATGGGCCGTCACGTGGTTCCAGGTCGGGATGATCTGCTCGGCCGGGTACCAGCCCGGCGAGACGTAGCCATGGGGCCCTTGGATGATGACCAGGACCTCGTGCTCGCCCAGCTCGTGCGACCGCTCGTCGGGGCGGCCGACATGGCTGACGAGGACGATCGCGTCGGGATCGTCGCCGGGCTCGAGCACGACGGGGTAGTGCGACGCGACGATGCCCTCGCCCGTGTGCGACACGATCGTCGCCCACGGGTTCTCGCGGATCAGCCGCCTGACCTCGTCGACGTCGGAGAGCACGAACCCTGGTGTGTGGCGCATGCGCTCAAGTCTGGTCGGTCGGGCACCAGTAGAGCTTCCGACCCGCGGCCATCTCCATGACGATGTTCGTGCCGCAGACCCGGCAGGGCAGTCCCTCGCGGTGATAGACCCAGTGCCGGTCGGCGCGGCTGCGGAGGGCCTTGGCGTGCTGCGCCTTCGTCAGACCGTCCATGGTCATCATCTGCCCCAGCTCGACGCCGCTCTTCAGGAGCTTCGTCCAGTCCTTGTAGAGGGCACGCAGGACCTCCTCGGGCACCTGGACACCCGGCGTGTGCGGGTCAAGTCTCGCCCGGAACAGCAGTTCGGCCCGGTAGATGTTCCCGATGCCGCTGACGACGCTCTGGTCCATGAGCAGCAGCCCGATCGGGGTGCGCTTCCTGCCGGCCACCGCGACGAAGCGGTCGGCGCCCTTCCTGGGCGAGTCGACCAGGGGGTCGGGGCCGAGCTTCGCGATCGCGAGATCGACGCCGGCCGCGTCGAGCACCTCGCACTTCGTGGGGCCGCGCAGGTCTCCGACGGCCGTGTCGGTCAGCAGACGCACGCGGACCTGTCCGACGGGCTCGGGCGGGAACGACTCGATGTCGTCCTCCGCCTTCTCCTGCTCGGCCATCCGGACCCGACTCGTGCGCGGCGCCCCGATGCTCGACATCGAGTGCTCGCCGTCGTCGTCGGGCGCGTTCTCAGCGCGCCGCGTCGCGGCCCGCCGACGACGCGACTCGGCCATCGAGTGACCCGTGGCGATCTCCCCCGCGAAGTCCCACGCGCCGTAGAGCCCCAGGTGGACGTGCAGCCAGAGCCCGTTGTCGAACTCGAGGAACATCTGCTTGCCGACGGCCTTGGCGTCGATCATCGTGGCGCCGTCGAGCTTCTCGGCGCCCGCGGCGAAGCGCCCCTGCGGCGAGCTCACCGCGGCTCGATGACCGACGAAGCTCTGCTCGAACTGATTCGCGATGCGATGGACGGAATGACCCTCGGGCACGATGCTCCCTCTCTCGGGGTGGATCCCGGCGACGGGGCCGGGACGACGAAGCGGCGGGACCCCGATCGGGGTGCCCGCCGCAGTCGACGTTACGTCGTCAGTCGACCGGGTGCCCGGCGATGGCCCCGGTGGTCTCGTACTCGCCCACCTGGGCGATGCGGCGGACGTGGCGCTCGTCGTGCGTGAAGGGCTCCGACACGAACGAGTCGATGAAGGCGAGCGCCTCGGCCTCGGTGTGCTGGCGCGCTCCGATGGCGATGACGTTGGCGTCGTTGTGCTGACGCGCCAGCTTGGCCGTCGAGTCGTTCCAGACCAGCGCGGCCCGGACGCCCTCGACCTTGTTCGCGGCGATCTGCTCGCCGTTGCCCGATCCGCCGAACACGACCCCGAGGGCCTCGTGGCCGGCGCGCTGGTCGCGGACGACCGCCCGGGCCGCCGCGATGCAGAACGACGGGTAGTCGTCGAGCGGCTCGTACGAGGCGGGGCCGTGGTCGGTCACATCGTGGCCCGCGTCGGTCAGGTGCTGGATGACGGTCTGGCTGAACTCGAGGCCGGCGTGATCGGTCGCCACGTGGATGCGCATGGTGATCATCTTAGAACCGGGGGCGCGCGGTGCCGACGACCCGCACCTCCTCGGCTCCGGGTCGCGGAGGCGCGGGTCGTCAGTCGAAGATCGGCCCGACCGTGCGTGTGCGCTTGATCTCGAAGAAGCCGGGATACGAGGCCACGGCGACGACGCCGTCCCAGAGGCGGGCGGCCTCGTCGCCCGTCGGCGCCGGCGAGATGACCGGCCCGAAGAAGGCGGTGCCGTTCACGGCGATCACGGGCGTGCCGACGTCCTGTCCGACGCGCTCGATGCCGTCGAAGTGGCTCGCGCGCATCTGCTCGTCGTACTCGTCGGAGTCGGCGTACCGGGCGAGGTCGGCCGGCAGACCGACCTCGGCGAGCGCCGCCGGGATCACGTTGTCGGCGTCGGTCTCCCCGCCGGCGTGGATGCGCGTGCCGAGGGCGTCGTAGAGCGGCTTGACGTGCGACTGACCGTGCAGCTCGCCGACCGCCGTGACGAGGCGCGTGTAGCGCAGCATGCGCGCGAAGTTGGCGCGGTACTCGTCGCTCACGTCGTTGTCCTCGTTCAGGACGGCGAGGCTCATGATGTGGAAGGTCACGTCGAGGTCGCGGTGGGCGCTGACCTCGTCGATCCACCGGCTGGTCATCCAGGCCCAGGGGCACGACGGGTCGAACCAGAAGTCGACGGCGGTTCGGGGGGCGGGGGCGACGGTGTCGGTCATCGCCCCAGTCAACACCCCGCGCCACGACGGCCGGTCTAGGCTCTCAGCGGACCACGAGTCCCCTCACTACCTACACGGATGGAGCAAGCGTGCCCGGAGAGAACCTCACCCGCGTCGAAGCGCAAGAGCGCAGGAGCATCGTCGACGTCCGGTCGTACGAGATCGACCTCGACCTGACCCGCGGCGACGAGGTGTTCGGCAGCTCGACCACCGTGCGCTTCACCGCCACCCCGGGCGCCTCGACGTTCATCGACGCCCTGACCCGCACCGTGCACTCGGTCGTCCTGAACGGCACGGCGCTCGACGCCTCGGCCGTCTCGGACGGCGTGCGCATCCAGCTCGACGACCTGGCCGCCGACAACGTGCTCGAGGTCGTCGCCGACGCCGAGTACACGAACACGGGCGAGGGCCTCCACCGCTTCGTCGACCCGGTCGACGGCGAGGTGTACCTCTACTCGCAGTTCGAGGTGCCCGACAGCCGCCGCGTCTTCGCGGTGTTCGAGCAGCCCGATCTCAAGGCGACGTTCCAGTTCACCGTCACGGCACCCGCCCGCTGGCAGGTCGTCAGCAACCAGACGACGCCCGAGCCCGTCGTCGACGGCGAGAACGGCACCTGGACCTTCGCGCCGACCCCGGTGCTCTCGAGCTACATCACCGCGATCATCGCCGGCCCCTACGACGTGGTGCGCAGCGATCTCACCAGCGCCGACGGCCGCACGATCCCCCTGGGCATCTTCACCCGGCGCTCGCTCACCGAGTACCTCGACGCCGACTACATCTTCGAGAAGACCCGTCAGGGCTTCGCGTACTACGAGGAGAAGTTCCAGTACGCGTACCCGTTCGAGAAGTACGACCAGCTCTTCGTGCCCGAGTTCAACGCGGGCGCGATGGAGAACGCGGGGGCCGTGACCTTCGTCGAGACCTACGTGTTCCGCAGCAAGGTGACCGACGCGATCAAGGAGCGACGCGTCGTCACGATCCTGCACGAGCTCGCCCACATGTGGTTCGGCGACCTCGTCACCATGAAGTGGTGGAACGACCTCTGGCTGAACGAGTCGTTCGCCGAGTGGGCCTCCACCATCTCGACGGCCGAGGCCACCGAATGGACCGAGGCCTGGACGACGTTCCAGGCGATGGAGAAGAGCTGGGCCTACCGCCAGGACCAGCTGCCGTCGACCCACCCCGTCGTGGCGACGATCAACGACCTGGAGGACGTCCAGGTCAACTTCGACGGCATCACCTACGCCAAGGGCGGGTCGGTTCTGAAGCAGCTCGTCGCGTGGGTCGGCATCGACGCCTTCTACGCCGGCGTCGCCGCGTACTTCCAGAAGCACCACCACTCGAACACCGAGCTGAGCGACCTCCTCGTCGAGCTCGAGGCCACCTCGGGCCGCGAGCTGACCAGCTGGTCGGAGCTGTGGCTCGAGACGGCGGGCGTCAACACCCTCCGCCCCGAGCTCGAGGTCGACGCCGACGGCGTCATCACCTCGTTCGCCGTGCTGCAGGAGGCCCCCGTCGACTACCCGACGATCCGCCCGCACCGCCTCGCGATCGGCCTCTACGCCCGCCGGGGCGAGAAGCTCGTCCGCACGGACCGCGTCGAGATCGACGTCGACGGCCCGCGCACCGAGGTGCCCGAGCTCGTGGGTCTGTCGCGGGGCGATCTCGTCCTGATCAACGACGACGATCTCGCCTACGCGAAGATCCGTCTCGACGAGGCCTCGCTCGAGACCGCTCTCGCGCACCTCTCCGAGATCGCCGACCCCCTGGCCCGCGCCCTCGTCTGGGGCTCCGTCTGGGACGCCACGCGCGACGCCGAGACCCGCGCCTCGGACTACGTTCGCCTCGTCCTCGACAACATCGCCACCGAGACCGAGTCGACGACGATCCGCACGACGCTGTCGCAGCTGCTGCAGGCGGCCCGCACCTACGTGGCCCCGTCGCGCCGCGCCTCCACCATCACCGCGGTCGGCGACGGCCTGTGGGCCCTGGCGCAGGGCGCCGAGGCCGGCTCGGACGCCCAGTTCCAGTTCGTCACGTTCTTCGCGGCCATCGCGTCGACCGAGACCCACCGGGAGGCGCTGGCCGGTCTGATCGATGGATCGACCACCCTCGAGGGCCTCACCGTCGACACCGACCTCCGCTGGCAGCTGCTCGAGGGCCTCGTGCTCGTCGGAGGCGCCGGCGAGGCCGAGATCGACGCGGCCCTGGCGGCCGACAACACGGCGAACGGGGCCCAGGCCGCAGCCCGCGCCCGGGCGACCATCGCGACGACCGAGGGCAAGCAGGCCGCCTTCGCCTCGATCGTCGACAGCGCCGAGCAGCCGAACGCGATCGTGCGCGCGACGACCCTCGGGTTCCAGCACGCGAACGACCCGGCGGTCCTGCAGCCGCTCGTCGAGCGGTACTTCGCCTCGTTGACCGGCATCTGGGAGTCGCGCAGCTACCACATCGCCGACACGCTCGTCTCGGGGCTCTACCCGGCCGGGCTCGCCGATCAGGCCCTCGTCGACGCGTCGTACGCGTGGCTCGAGGCCAACCCGGAGGTCCCTGCGCTCCGTCGCATCGTGAGCGAGAGCGTCTCGGGCGTCGAGCGGGCGCTGCGCGCACAGGAGACCGACGCGCGGTAACCCCTCGCACCTCGCCCGCTCGCCCGGGCGAGCGACTCGGACGGCGGATCCCTCACAGGGTCCGCCGTCCTCGCGTTCAGCCTCCGTCGAGTCGGGCTTGCGTGGGCGTGCTTGACTTGTCGCTCATATGGACCTCCTCCTCCTCGCGCAGACACCCGCCGCCACGCCCGCCTCGTTCGACTGGGACGCCTTCTGGCAGATGTGGGGTGTGCCCATCCGCATCGCGGGGATCCTGCTCGTGGCCGTGCTCCTCCGGGTGGGGCTGCACTTCACGATCCGACGCGTCGTCGATCAGGTGGTCAACGGGATCAAGCGCAAGCAGAACGTCGACGACACGCAGGCGCTGATGGCCTCGCCCCTCCAGGCCGTGCGGGTGGTCCAGCGCACCCGCACCCTGGGCAGCGTCCTCAACAACGTGGTGACGGTCGTCATCGCCGCGGTCGCGCTCGTGCTGATCATGGGCGAGCTCGACTTCAACGTCGTCGCGATCGTCAGCGCGGCGGGCGTCGTCGGGGCAGGCCTCGCCTTCGGTGCTCAGAACATCGTCAAGGACATGCTGAACGGCATCTTCATGGTCGCGGAAGACCAGCTGGGCGTCGGCGACGTGGTCGACGTCGGCCCCGCCGCGGGCGTCGTCGAGGCCGTCGGCATCCGGGTGACGCAGATCCGCGACGTCAACGGCGTGCTGTGGTTCGTCCGCAACGGCGAGATCCTCCGGGTGGGCAACATGTCGCAGGGCTGGAGCCGCGTCGTCATCGATCTCGCCGTGCCGTACTCGGCCGACGTCGACGAGGTGCAGGACGCCATGCAGAGGACCGCCGACGAGCTCGCCGCCATCCCCAAGTGGCGACGCGCGATCATGGATCAGCCCGAGGTCTGGGGTCTGCAGTCCGTCGCCGACGAGCACGTGGTCATCCGGATCGTGGTCAAGACCCGATCCTCCGACCGGGACACGGTCGACCGCGAGCTGCGGGCGCGACTGAAGAAGACCACCGACGCGATGGACATCGTCCTGCCGTCGCTCACGAGCGTCGTGCTGACCGGCTTCGACAGCGCCTTCTCCGTGCAGGGCGCCCGTGCCCCGCGCACCTCGCCGACACCGCACATCCCGAAGGGCAAGCGCAAGTGACCGGATCCCCTCTCACCCCCTCGTCGTCCGGCCCGAACGGCGGGGCCGGTCTGCCCGTCGGCCCGCCGAGCCCGGGAGGCGCGGGTCAGCCCGTCACCCTCCGCGCAGGCCTCGGGCAGGACGCCGCGCAGGGCAACTTCTGGCAGCAGATCGGCGGACGTCCGACCTTCGAGCGTCTCGTGCGCCGGTTCTACGAGGGGGTCCGCGAGGACGAGCTCCTCTGGCCCATGTACCCGGAGTCCGATCTCGAAGGGGCGATCCAGCGTCTGACCGGGTTCCTCGAGCAGTACTGGGGCGGACCGACGACCTACAGCCAGGAACGCGGACACCCTCGTCTCCGCATGCGGCACGCCCCGTTCACCGTCACGCCCGAGGCACGCGACCGCTGGCTGCTGCACATGCGGACGGCCGTCGACGAGCTGACGCTCTCGCCGTTGGACGACGCCACGCTCTGGGCCTACCTCGAGCGCGCCGCCCATGCCATGGTCAACGCGCCCTCCGCCTGAGGAGACGCCTCGACCGAGGGCGTCAGCCCCCGAGCAGGGAGGCGCGGCGCTTGACGAGCACGTGGCCCCGGCTGGTCGTCAGTCGCGTCCACGGGCCGGTCTCGAACAGCGCCACCCCGTCGCCCTCGACGAGGAACCCCAGGCTGAGACCGGCGAACGCGGCCCCGGCGGGGAGATGCTCGTAACCCGGGACGGAGCGCGACCAGACCTCCGATCGCACGCGGTGGACGATCTGCTCGCCCGCGTTCTCCGGCAGTGCGGCCGCGATCTCGTCGATGCCGGAGGTCGCCGTGGCGCGGAGGGTCGCCTCGTCGGCACCCGGCAGCGCGGACCAGCCGCCGCGCGGAGGCGAGATGGCCGCCCAGGTCACGGTGTTCACCTGCACCGGCAGCGAGACCGTCACGGGCGCGGTGGGGTCGACGACCTCGTTCTGGAGGCGCACGAGGCGTTCGGTCAGGGAGCGCACGGGCACGACGGCGTCGAAGACGGGCGCGTCGTCGAGCTGGAAGGTGCGGAGACCGAGCACGGTGGGGCTCTCGTCGAGCAGACCGAGGGGGTAGAACACGGCGGCGTAGACGGCGAGGACGCCGGAGCCGGCGATGAGCCGGACGGAGCCGTCTTCGACCCGGCCCGCCCGCCCGAGATAGGTCGCGAGATCGCTGAGGGAAAGGGAGTCGGGGAGGGTGAATGTCGTGCTCATCGGCCCCCTAAACTACATCGGATGACCGACGATCCGCTGCAGAGCCTGCTCGCCACCCTCGACCTCGCCCCCGCGGGCAACGTCGGCGGTCAAGACGTCTTCACCGGCACCTCGCAGTGGGAGCCCCTCGGCCGCGTCTTCGGCGGTCAGGTCATGGCGCAGTCGCTGGTCGCCGCTCAGCGCACCATCGGCGATGAGCGGGCCGTCCACTCTCTGCACGCGTACTTCCTGCGCCCGGGCGACCTGAGCATCCCGATCACCTTCACGGTCGATCGGATCCACGACGGTCGGTCGTTCGCCACCCGACGCACGCAGGCGTCGCAGGACGGCGTGCCGATCCTGTCGATGATCGCGTCGTTCCAGACCCTCGACGACGGCCTCGACCACCAGATCGACATGCCGTCGGATCTGCCCGGTCCGGACGACGTCCCGAGCGACGCCGAACTGCTGTCCGCCGTCGACCACCCGGTGGCGCGGGCCTGGGCGGACCGGCCGTTCGACATGCGACATGTGCCCTCGCCCGTCTACTTCTCGATCGACGGCGCGCGCGTCGCTCATCAGGCCGTCTGGATGCGGGCGACGTCGCCGTTGCCGGACGACCTCGATCTGCACCGGGCCGCTCTGCTCTATGCGAGCGACTACACCCTGCTCGAGACGATCTACCGGCGCCACGGCGTGCCGATGATCACGCCGGGGCTCAAGGCGGCGAGCCTCGATCACGCGATGTGGTGGCACCGACCCGGGCGCGCGGACGAGTGGATGCTCTACGTGCAGGAGAGCCCGAACGCCACGGGCGGACGTGGCCTGGCCCTCGGTCGGATCTACGACGTCTCGGGTCGGCTGCTGGCCAGCGTCGCCCAGGAGGGCATGATCCGGGTGCCGCGCGCCTGATCCCGTCGACCGCGCGGCCCTGGGGTCGGCCGCTGCGCTAACGCCGCGGGGCCGAACCCGTCGGATCGTCGGCGCCGTGGGGTCACGGGCGCCGGAAGACCAGCGGCGGCTCGATGTAGGGCTGCCAGGCGGCCCGTTCGACGTCGGAGATCCGCCGCGGCCGCCCGGTGGCCGCCTCGACCAGGACGATCGTGGTCGCCGCCTTCGTGAAGAGCTGCGCCGGTTCGGCACCGACGGGCGACCGGACCTCGTAGCAGATCTCGAGACTCGCGCCGCCGAGTCGGCCGACCCAGATCTGGATGTCGAGGGGCGCGCGCAGGTACGGGATCGGCAGGAGGTACTCGAGCTCCTGCCGGGCGATCAGCGTCATGGTGTCGGCGCCGGGGCTGCCGTCGAGCACGGCCGCCGTCGAGGTCTCGCCGGCGGACCCGCCGGCGGACCAGAACGCGTCGATGCGCGCCTCCTCGAGGAGGCGCAGCATCGACGCGTTGTTCACGTGCCGGTACCCGTCGAGGTCGCTCCAGCGGACCCGGGTCGGAACGTGCAGGCGGGTCATGTCAGTCGCGCGTCAGCTTGCGGTACGTCGCCGAGCTGGGCTTGGCGGCGTCGGCGCCGAGACGCTCGACCTTGTTCTCTTCGTAGGCCTCGAAGTTCCCCTCGAACCAGTACCAGTTCGGGGTGCCGTCGTCGTTCAGGCCCTCCCACGAGAGGATGTGCGTGGCGATCCGGTCGAGGAACCACCGGTCGTGGGTGATGACCACGGCGCAGCCGGGGAACTCGAGGAGCGCGTTCTCGAGGCTGCCCAGGGTCTCGACGTCGAGGTCGTTGGTGGGCTCGTCGAGCAGCAGCAGGTTGCCGCCCTGCTTCAGCGTGAGCGCGAGGTTGAGTCGGTTTCGCTCACCACCCGACAGCACGCCGGCCTTCTTCTGCTGGTCCGGCCCCTTGAATCCGAACTGCGAGACGTAGGCCCGCGAGGGGATCTCCGTCTTGCCCACCTGGATGTAGTCGTGCCCCTCGGAGACGACCTCCCAGAGGTTCTTGTTCGGATCGATGCCGCCGCGGCTCTGATCGACGTACGAGATGTCGACCGTCTCGCCGACCTTGAGCTCGCCGCCGTCGAGGGGCTCGAGACCGACGACCGTCTTGAACAGAGTCGTCTTGCCGACGCCGTTGGGGCCGATCACGCCCACGATGCCGTTGCGAGGCAACGTGAACGAGAGGTCGTTGATCAGCACGCGGTCGCCGAACGACTTGTGGAGCTTCGTCGCGTCGATGACCTGCGAGCCGAGACGCGGCCCGACGGGGATCACGATCTCCTCGAAGTCGAGGGTGCGCGTGCGCTCGGCCTCGTTCGCCATCTCCTCGTAGCGGGCGAGACGGGCCTTCGACTTCGCCTGGCGGCCCTTCGCGTTGCTGCGGACCCATTCGAGCTCGGAGGCGAGGCGCTTGGCGAGCTTGGCGTCCTTCTTGCCCTGGACCTGCAGGCGCTCGCCCTTCTTCTCGAGGTAGGTCGAGTAGTTGCCCTCGTACGGGTAGAGGCGACCGCGGTCGACCTCGGCGATCCACTCGGCGACGTGGTCGAGGAAGTACCGGTCGTGGGTCACGGCGAGCACGGCGCCGGGGTACTTGCTGAGGTGCTGCTCGAGCCAGAGCACGCTCTCGGCGTCGAGGTGGTTGGTGGGCTCGTCGAGGAGGAGCAGGTCGGGCTTCTGGAGCAGCAGCTTGCAGAGCGCGACGCGGCGCTTCTCACCGCCGGAGAGGTTCGCCACCTCGGCGTCACCGGGCGGCGTGCGGAGGGCCGACATGGCCTGCTCCAGCTGCGAGTCGAGATCCCACGCGTCGGCGGCGTCGATGTCCTCCTGCAGGGTGCCCATCTCGGCCAGCAGCGCGTCGAAGTCGGCGTCCGGCTCGGCCATCGCGGCCGAGACCTCGTTGAACCGGTCGAGCTTCTGCTTGATCGGGCCGACGCCCTCCTGGACGTTCTCGAGGACGGTCTTCGTCTCGTCGAGCTCGGGCTCCTGCATCAGGATGCCGACCGTGTAGCCGGGGCTGAGCTTCGCCTCGCCGTTGCTGGGGGTGTCGAGCCCCGCCATGATCTTGAGGATCGTCGACTTGCCGGCGCCGTTGGGCCCCACCACGCCGATCTTGGCGCCCGGGATGAACGACATCGTGACGTCGTCGAGGATCAGCTTGTCGCCGACCGCCTTGCGGGCGCGCACCATCGAGTAAATGTATTCGGCCATGGGATCCAGTCTATCGGGCGGGGCGCAGCGCCCCGGTGGGTGGAAGCGGAGAGGGGCGCGGCGCCGGAGAGGCGACGCGCCGGGTCACCAGTCGATCGTGCGGGTGGTGCCGATGAGGCACGCGCCGGTGCCGAGCACCGGGGCGACCTGACTCGCGTAACCCGTGGCGCCTGCCTGCCCGATGAGGCAGTCCGAGCCCCGCAGCACCGAGAACTGGATCGAGTCGGCCTCGCGCCCGATGGACGTCGTGTCGCTCGTCACCTGCATGGCCGTCTTGTCGAAGCCGGCCGCGACGAGGTTGTCCACGAGCGATCGACCGTCGGTCGCGCCGCCGCCGTCGAGGTGCTCGCGGTTGACCCGGTCGAAGTAGGCGAGGACCTCGTCGATCGAGGCGTCCGCCGCCGGCGTCGTCGGAGCCGCGGCGTCGGCGGACGGCGTCGGCGGGACGCTGGGCTGCACCGTGCCCGGCCCCGAGGTGCACCCAGCGGTGCCGAGCGCCAGGAGGAACAGCGCTCCGAGAGACGGGGCGAGGCGCGAGCGGATCACGGCGGGCCTTCCTCTGATCGGGCGGCGACGGACCCTGACGGAGCCGATGTCGATTCTAGGGGCCGTTCAGAACGGCGTCTCGACCCCGACGAGGTCCCGCCCCGGAGCGCCCGGGGTCGAAGCGGATGGCGCGCTGGACTCGTCGGGCCCGAGGGGTGCCACCGACCAGCCGACCGGGTCGGCGGGCGTCGGCGAGTCGACCCGCGCCTCCTCGGCGTCGGACTGCGTCGGCACGGCCCCGTCGCCCGATCGTGCGGCACGACCGTCGACGTCGCCGGTCGACTCGGCGTCACCGGCCCGCTCGTGCTCGTGGGTCGACGCGGATGCGGAGGCCGACGAGCGGATGAACGTCGAACGGCCCCATCTGAGGTCGTGCCCCAGCGCGTCGGCGTCGATCTCGACCGTGGTGCCGGATCGGTCGCCGTTCTGCCAGGGGCGCACCCGGAGACGGCCCGTCACGAGGACCCGATCGCCCTTCTTGACGCTGGCCGCGACGTTGCCCGCGATCGCCCGGAAGGCCGTGACGGTGTACCAGTTGGTCTCGCCGTCGGACCAGGTGTCGGTCGTGCGGTCGTACCGGCGGATGGTGCTCGCGAGCCGGAAGCTGGCGATGTCGAGCCCGGCCTCGGTGGTGACGGTGCGGGGATCGGTGGCGATGGTTCCCGTGAGGGTGATGGTGTCGGTCATGGGGCGAGTCTGGTGAGCACCCGCCCGCCGGTCGAGCCGCACCGCGCCTCGCTGTGGATGGCGCGAGCGACGGCTCGACCGGGGAGGGATGACGGGTCGCGAGCGGGTCAGTGCTCGCGGAACTCCGGGTACTCGGCCCCCGGGCCGAGCGCGGCGAAGAGCGCGCTCTTCGCGACCGCGAGCGTGGGGAAGACAGCCGAGCCGTCCGTCTCGCGAGACGGCAGTCGGACCGTGAAGCCCTCCGATGTCCGGTGGATCGATCCGACCGTCCCCGAGGGGCCGACGGCCACCCAGGTCTGTCGTGTCGTGGTCTGGTCGCTCATCGTCGAGCACCTCTCTCTTCTGTCGCCGTGCGCGGCTGCGCTGCGGCGGGAGATGCCGAGACGGCCGTCGATCACAGGGCCCCGATCTCCCTGAGCGGCAATGTACTCTCCGGCTCACGAGGCCGACCGGGAGGCGACCGCCGCGGCCTAGGGTGTTGCCATGAGATCACCCTTCACCCCCTACGTCGCCGACGACGCACGGTACTCGAAGCTCGACTACGTCCGCACCGGCCGCAGCGGCCTCAAGCTCCCCCGCATCTCGCTCGGCCTCTGGAACAACTTCGGCACCGACCGCGCGCTCGAGACGCAGCGCGACATCGTCCTCCGCGCCTTCGACCGCGGCGTCACGCACTTCGACCTCGCGAACAACTACGGACCTCCTTACGGCTCGGCCGAGGAGCAGTTCGGTCGCATCGTCGCGGCGAACCTCCGGCCGTATCGCGACGAGCTGGTCATCTCGTCGAAGGCCGGGTACGACATGCGTCCGGGGCCCTACGGCGACGGCGGCTCGCGCAAGTACCTGCTCTCGTCGCTCGACGCGAGCCTCGACCGCATGGGACTCGACTACGTCGACGTCTTCTACTCGCACCGCCCCGACCCCGAGACCCCCATCGACGAGACCATGGGCGCGCTCGCCACGGCCGTCCGCCAGGGCAAGGCGCTCTACGCCGGCATCTCGAACTACTCGGCCGAGCAGACCGTCGCCGCGGCCGACGCCCTCGCCGCCGAGGGCGTGCCGCTGCTGATCCACCAGCCGCGCTACAACATGTTCGACCGCAAGCCCGAGAACGACCTCTTCGACACCCTGCTCGACCGGGGCGTCGGATCGATCGTCTTCTCGCCCCTGGCGGGCGGGCTGCTCACCGACCGCTACCTGTCGGGCAGCGCACCCGCGGGCTCGCGGATGGCCGAGGGCCGGTGGTTCACGGAGGACGCGCTGAGCGAGACCTACCTCGAACGGGTCAGAGGACTGAACGGCATCGCGGAGGCGCGGGGCCAGTCGCTCGCGCAGCTCGCCCTCACGTGGGTGCTGCGACAGCCGGCCGTGACGAGCGCGCTGATCGGCGCGTCGTCGGTCGCCCAGCTCGACGACAGCCTCGACGCGCTGAACGGCACCTCCCTGACCGACGACGAGCTGACGGCGATCGACCCCCTCGCCGTCGACGGCACGGGACGCTGATCACGGGGGCCTGAGGCTGGACGGCGACGGCCGCGGTCGACCACCGGGATGTCGGTGGTCGGCCGTAGCGTCGGAGATGTTCTCGACAGCATCGGCCGGATGACCTCAGGAGCACTCCATGACCACCACCCTGCACTCCCCCGCACGACCCGTCGACACGGCGGGTCGGCACACGCACGACGAACCCCGTCTGCAGCTCGACGAGACCCGAGGCGGTCTGCGCCTCGTGCAGGTTCGCGACGATCTCGCCCGGGTCACCCGTCCCGGCGGCGAGGTGCTCGGATACGTCGAGCGATTCGCCGACCCCCAGGGCGACAAGTACCGAGCCAGGCGATTCATCGCGCGGCAACGGCGCTTCGTCGACATCGGCGAGTTCTGGAGCCGCAGCGACGCGACCGACTGCTTCCGCTTCGCCTGAGCGGACGGGGCGGGCGATCGGCGGCAAGGGCCTGTCGCACCCCGGACCCCGACCGCCGCCGAGATAGTGTGCGCCCCATGCAGTGGTGGAACAGTCTCGTGGAATGGATCTCGTCAGACGACGGATGGCGGATCGTGTCGGGGGCGATCATCCCCTTCGTCGCGATCATCGTGGCCGGCGTCATCGCGGCTCTGATCGGCCGGTCGGCCATCAAGCAGTCGATCGCCCGGCAGAACGACGCCGCCAAGGCGGCCGCTGTCTCCGGAATCGTGACGGCAGCGCGCAAGGCTGCGATCTGGAATTCGCTCGGCACGGAGGAACGCGAGTACTCGGACCACCTCGCGCACGAGAGCGAGGTCCGGTTGCGCCTCCTCCCCGTGAGCGGTGCGCGGAGCGCGGCCAGCTGGGCCGAGCACGAGCTTGCCGAGATCAAGCGCCATTCGGCGACCTTCAGCTTCCAGGCGGAGCAGTCGCTGGCGGACTTCCGCGACCGCATGGTCGAGTGGCAGGCCAAGCCGAAGCGGGCGAAGAAGCTGTTCCGCTACGACCTCGAGCGCTGGCGGTACGAAGACGTCGATGCCGACAAGACCGAGGGTCCACGCGATCATTCCGACGCTGACCGTCAGGCGGGTCGCCCGTCGTCGGCCCCCGAGCCGGCTCGGATGCCGACGCCCGCACCGCTCGTCCCCGCCGATCGCGCGCCTGCGGCCGGCCCCGAGTCGATCACGGTGCCGCCGGCGGCCGCCGCGTTCGCAAGGCCGCCGGTGGTGTCGGAGCCGCGCCCCGTCGTCGCCCCGGTCGCCGCCGACCTCGACGACGCACCTCAGCGCGACGCCTCGACGGCCCCCACCGTCGGAGCCGAGTCCGGGCAGCCCGAGAAACCCGACGCGTCGACCGCTGTGCAGACCGACACCGAGACGGATCTCGACCCCGACGAGGCCCGCTTCGGCGAACCGGTCAGCGCGCAGCAGGTGCGACGCCGCACGAGCCCCGACCCCCACGACGACTGAGAAGTCCGGTGAGAACGCCCCGAGCCCGCAGATGCGGCTCGGGGCGTTCGTCGTCTAGGGAGACCTGAGTCGTGGTGCCCCCGGCAGGAATCGAACCTGCGACCAAGAGATGAGAAGCACCGCGAGAGCCATGTCGTGGTACCTCTGGCGTTCGTGGTGCCCCCGGCAGGAATCGAACCTGCGACCAAGAGATTAGAAGGCTCCTGCTCTATCCGCTGAGCTACGGGGGCGGACCCGTCAACGATAGCGCGCGGGCGGACGCTCAGACGGCGAGCGCCAGCGCTCCGAGCAGCTTGTCGAGCGTGGGCGCACCGGTGGCGCGGAACGCGACCGATCCGTCGTCGCGGGTGACGACGATGGTCGGCGTGCTGCGCACGTCGCGCGCCTCGGCCTGGTCGGGTCGCTGCGCGACGTCGGCTTCGTCGATGCGGAGCCCGGGCACGAGCGCGGCCGCCTCGGCGACGACGGCACGGGCCGCGTGGCAGGGTCCGCAGAAGGCGGACGTGTAGAGCTCGAGCATCATGCCGGAGACAACGAGGAGGCGCGGGGGAATGTTCCCCGCGCCTCCTGGGTCGCCGTCGTGACGACGGGAACCGCCGTGACTAGTTGTCGCGGAGGTCGTTCCGGTCTTCGTGGTCGATGATCGGGTCGCTGTCCTTGAGGTCGAGCGAGTAGTGCACCTGCAGCTGCTCGCCGACCATCTTGGCCTCGCCGGCCTTGTAGACGATGCCGGTCTCCATGCCGTCGATGAGGACGAAGTCGGTGATCTCCTCGTCGTAGCTGCCGTCGGTGCTGATGCGGGTGTCGGTGGCGCCGTCGCTCGGTCCGCCCTCGAAGAAGACGACGTACTCGGATCCCTCGGCCACGGTGGGCTTGCTGTCTGTCATGCCCCAGGTCTACCAGGAGGCGCGGAGTCGGCGCCCAGTTTCGCTCGCCTCGGCAGGCACGGCCAGGGTGGAATCCCCCGACCCAAATTCTGTATAGCCAAGCTATATAGCTTGGCTATACACTGGTGCTCATGACTTCTCAGCCGACCGACATCCTGGAATCCCTCCTGACGTCGACCCATCGCCTGACGCGGATCGCCGCGCAGGAGACCGGCCGCACCACCTCCCCCGCCGTCTGGCGCACGCTCTCGATCCTGACGACCGACGGCAGCCTGCGGGTGGGCGATCTCGCCAAGGCGAGCCGCGTCAGCCAACCGACAATGACGAAGCTGCTCCGCGGCCTCGTCGACGACGAACTCGTCTATCGCATCGCGGATGACGACGACTCCCGCGCCTGGCTCATCGCCATCAGCGACAAGGGCACCCGGGCTCTCGTCGAATGGCGCTCTCAGCTGGCCGACGCCCTCGGGTCGCTCTTCGCCGATCTCGACGAGGCCGAGTGGGCGGTGCTCGATCATGCCGCGCAGCTGCTCGCCACCCGCGTGAGCACCGAGGCGGTGCCCGCATGAGCCGCGCATCGTCATCCTCCGTCACCGCACCTCCGGCGTCCGCGGCGAAGCCGAGCATCCTGCACCAGCCGACCGCGGTCTGGGCCATCGCGTTCGCGTGCGTCGTCGCCTTCATGGGCATCGGCCTCGTCGATCCGATCCTCCCCGCCATCGCCGAATCGCTGAAGGCGAGTCCCACGCAGACCGAGCTGCTGTTCACGAGCTACCTGGCGGTCACCGGCGTCGCCATGTTCTTCACCAGCTGGGTCTCGAGCCGCCTGGGTGCGAAGAGGACCCTGCTGATCGGACTCGCGCTGATCGTGGTCTTCGCCCTGCTCGCCGCCACGAGCGGCGACGTCTGGTCGGTCATCGGGTTCCGTGCCGGCTGGGGTCTCGGCAACGCGCTCTTCATCTCGACGGCGCTGGCGACCATCGTGGGCGCGGCATCCGGCGGCACCGCCTCGGCGATCATCCTCTACGAGGCGGCGCTCGGTCTCGGCATCGCGATCGGACCGCTGATCGGAGGTCTGCTCGGCTCGGTCAGCTGGCGCGGTCCGTTCTTCGGCGTGACGACCCTGATGGCGATCGCGTTCATCGCGATCGTGGTGTTCCTGAACTCGAGCAGCATGGAGAAGCCCGCGCCGACCCGGCTCTCGGCACCCTTCCGAGCGCTGGCCCGACCCGCCCTCGGAGCCCTCGCGGCGACGGCCCTCTTCTACAACATCGGCTTCTTCGTGCTGCTCGCCTACACGCCGTACCCCCTCGGGTTCGGGGCGCTCGGCATCGGCTTCACGTTCTTCGGCTGGGGCGTCGGACTCGCCGTCACCTCGGTCTGGGTCGCGCCGATGCTCACGGCTCGGTTGAAGCGGACCACCGTGCTCAAGATCGCCCTGCCCCTGCTGGCCCTCGACCTCGCCGCCGCGGCGATCGTCGTCGGCACACCGGCGGCCCTCGTCGTCTGCGTCGTCGTCGGCGGCCTCGTGCTGGGAGTCCTCAACACGGTGCTGACGGAGTCCGTGATGGAGGCCACCGACCTGCCCCGCTCGGTCGCCTCGAGCGCGTACTCGGGCGTGAGGTTCCTCGGCGGAGCGGTGGCGCCTCCCGTCGCGACCCTGCTGGCCGACACCATCGCGCCGAGCGCGGCCTACGTGTTCGCCGCCGCGAGCGTGGCCGTCGCGCTGATCGTCGTCGTCGCAGCCCACCGGGCTCTGCGCCGGATCGACGACGGACCCGAGTCCGCCCGGGTCGAGGCCGAGGCCATCGGGGCGGGCGACCTGACCTAGGGTCGCGACCCGCGCCTCCTCGGCTCCGGGTCGGGCCTGTGCGCCCGGCCCACCGCCCCGAGGAGGCGCGGTGCCGGGACACCGCGCGGCTAGACTCCCCCCATGGCTTCAGCGAACGACCGTCTGGTCTGGATCGACTGCGAGATGACCGGTCTCGACCTCAGCGTCGACGAACTGGTCGAAGTCGCCGTCGTGGTCACCGACTTCGACCTCACCCCCGTCCACCCCGGCTTCACGATCGTCATCAAGCCCGATCAGTCTGCTCTCGACAACATGGGCGACTTCGTCACCGAGATGCACACCTCGTCAGGGCTGATCGACGAGATCCCGAACGGGGTCAGCCTCGCCGAAGCCGAGTTCGAGGTGCTCGAGTACATCCTCAAGCACGTCCCCACGAAGCAGAACGCACCCCTGGCCGGCAACACCATCGGCACCGACCGGGCGTTCCTCGCGAAGTACATGCCCCGGGTCGACGGGCACCTGCACTACCGCAGCATCGACGTCTCGTCCATCAAGGAGCTCGCCCGCCGGTGGTTCCCCCGCGTGTACTTCAACGCACCGCAGAAGAACGGCGGGCACCGCGCCCTCGCCGACATCCTCGAATCGATCCGCGAGCTCGAGTACTACCGTCGCGCCGGCTTCGTGTCGGAGCCCGGACCCACCACCGACGAGGTGCAGGCGATCTCGAAGAGCGTCGTGGACGAATGGGCCGCCAGGCTGTAGTAGAGTCTTCTCGTTGCAACCGCTTCGGCGAGTGCACATGGTGGGTATAGCTCAGCTGGTAGAGCGCCTGGTTGTGGTCTAGGAGGCCGCGGGTTCAAGCCCCGTTACTCACCCCAGTAAAGAAGCGGTTGTTAGGCCTGTTAGGCGCATTTGCCTACATAACTCGCCTACAACCGCTTCTCTCGTCTTCGGCGGATGCCCACCGCTGGACGCATCGTGGCGAGTGTCCTACCCCGACGAATGGCAGACGGCAGAGTCTCCTGGCGGGTCCAACTCCGCGTCGGCCCGGCCATGTGATCGAAGTCGTTCGAGCATGAGGCTGGCGCACGGCAATTCGGCCAGCTCATCGATCGCGTCGGCGCGAGCGCGGCGCTCGCCGTGTGGGAAGCACCGGCGATCTGGCGGATCTGGCTCCAGAGTATGACAACTACTCGGCCGGCGTGAGAGGGGTCTACAACGCATGCGATGCTGGTGGCTCCCAAGTCAGCAACGTCACGGAGCTCGCCCCGGAACAACGACAAGACCCCCGTACCGCTCCACCGGGGAGGATACGAGGGACTTATTGCGCCGGCGGCTTACCCTCGTCGAGCTCCACGCGAGGTACGCGCGCAGCAGGCATAGCGAGATCAACAACAGAAATTATGACTGATCTCTTAGGGTCGAGCACCGCACACTACGAAGCACGCCGTGACCAGCTGGCGTCCAACACCGGCGCCAAGGCGAGCTCATCTGATCTGGCCTCACCATCGGCAGCGTCCTTGGCGGTTATAGTCACGACCTCCGTGAACAGAGCACTGAGACGAAGGAACTTGACGAGAGCCAGCAAAACGCCAGCTTCGAAGATCCACCGCACTGCGACTGCAGCAGCCGACGAAGTCACAATCGACGGGTCTACAAGCAACGCTAGGAGAGAGATGAGAGCTGAGAGCATCCCAGCGCGAAAAATACTGCGCCAGTTCCGTGCGAGAGCACCTGACGCCTCACCCTTGAGTGCAGCTGCGCGCCACCCTTTAGCAGATCCAAGCTGACTGATAGCAACAGAGCTTAGTGACCCAAGCAGAGAGACGACCACGGCTGTCGCTGAGTAAGTCGCCCTTCGGTCAGCTGGCAGCGCGTTGCCAAGGAGATCGGCGGCCGGGAGAGCAAGGACCAGGACAGCATGGACACCCACCGCGAGGGCAACGAGGACGAGATCAACCCAGAGACGGTCGATCCAGGCGTCCCGCAGCCGCGTTCGGAAAGCGAAAAATGACTTCAACGCGCACACCTCCTTCGTCATCTAGTCCATTGTGCATCGCACCACTGACCTTCAGGCCTGGGGGGCGACGATCGCGCGGAGCTCCTCGTCATGCTCTTGAGCAACTTGCAGGATCGCGCGCACAGCAGCCTCGTTGCGAATCGGACTACCGTCGTCCCCCGTCGTTGCGATTCTGCGCTTGGCAGTGATCTTCTGTTTGACGAAATTTACGTCCTCGGTGCGGGTGGTCTCATCCGCATCGATGTAAATCAACTTGGCGTTAGCCCGAGCAATCTCCTGCGCGTCTGAAGCATCGGCCAGGATCTTGGCCTCTGCCCTCAGCGCAGCTCGACCCTCGTGTTGGTCCCGGGAGCGGGAAGCTTGGAGGATGACCGTGACCTTCATGGGTCCGTAGTCGGCGTTGACCCGCCTCAACACCCCACTCAGCCCTGAACCTCGATTTTCGAGCGCATCAGCACGGTTGGTGTGCATTGTTACCTCGATCCGAGATGCCTCCGATGACTGACGCAGCATCTCTTGAGCCTCGTTCGAGACCATGGGGGAGGAATCGAGAGGGAAGTCGCCGAGCACTTTCAACCCCATGAGCCACTCCTCGAGAGCTCCAACGCCGGGCGCGCTAGGAGATCCCTGGATGAGCCCGATGACGTTCCCGAATGGCAAGAATGCAATGATGCTGATCTCAACGAGCTGGCTTGCCGGCCCAAGGTCAAGCTCCTCGATCGAGTCTTTCTCGGAACGGTAGATTGACAGCCACGCCCCTTGATCGCGGACCAGGAGCAACTTGAGGTGTAGACCTCCGTCGACCCTCATGACCTCCCCAATCAACGTCCTAGTGGGTCCGTTGTAGACCCGCTGGCTCAAAGGCTTCTCACGAATACCCTCAAGGATCTGGCCCCAGTCCGCCATTGCCATGCGCCTACCGACTCCGCGGCCGTCACCTCTGACGAGCTCGTAGAAGTTGATGGTTCGTTCGCGATCCTTAATGCCCGTGGCAGCGCCCACCTGTGCCATTTTCGATTCCATCTCTGGCTTGGGACGTCCATGCCTGCGCATACGATATCGACGCAAACTCCTGTCCCGGCAAGGAGGAGGGCGTGTCGTTGAACCGGTGTAGCCCTGGCTACAAGAATGAGCCTTCTGCGGCGGGGTCCGGTTTGCACTCCAACCGGCACCAAAACGCCGGCACTTTACATATGCGCTGGAGCCAAGGGGCAACAGCCTAGCTAGCGGACGAATTCGTCGCCTGTTTTTGCTAACGATGGAAAACCCCGCACCACTCCTTGAGGGAGGGTGCGGAAGTCTTCATTTTTTGGTCGTCAGACCTTGGCGAGCTGGGCGCGTGGGACGGCGCCGAGGCCTATGCGGACGAGCCACCGGTTCACGGTGGGGGTTGCCATCACGCGGCTGGCCGCGGCGCTCACGGCGGCCAGGGAGGCGATGGCGCTAGCGAGCCAGACGACAACAGAGCCGGCGAGGACGCTCTGCACGGCCTCGAGAATCTCGGGCGCGAGGGCGGCGATGCCGGCGAGGAGCAGGGAGACGGGGACCTGGACGCCTGTGCACAGCCAGCGCTGCGCCTTGAACCAGATGTCCTGGACATTGATGGGCGTGACGTGTGTCATGGGTCATCTCTCGGTGATGTAGGCAAGCTCGTCGACGAACGCCGTCGGCGGCATGGGGGTGTTTCGTTCGGCGCGACCCTGCTTCATCTCCCCGGCCTGCGGGGCGTCGCCTAACATGACGGAGGGGCTAGCCAACCGGTGGCCAGGTAGAGAATCAGGGGATTTGATGGCGACGAAGACCAAGGCTGAGGCAGCGGATGAGTCCGATGGTGCGGAGCCGAGGGAGGAGCTGAGGAGCTGCTTCGTCGTCGCTCCGATTGGCGCGGAAGGTAGCGAGACACGAAGGCGTTCTGATCAAGTCCTCCGGCACGTCATCGACCCCGTCATAGCCGAACTGGGATTCGCTAAAGCAGTCCGGGCCGACAAGATCAGTGACGGCGGGTTAATCACGCGCCAGGTCATCGATCAGATCTATTCGGCCGACCTCGTCGTGGCAGATTTGACGGGCAACAACCCGAACGTCTTCTACGAGCTCGCCCTGCGCCACACATTTGGCAAACCCTTCGTACAGGTCGCGGTTGGCACGGTGCAGGAGCCGCTCCCTTTCGATGTCGCCGACCAGCGAACCATCTTCTTCGATCACAAGGACCTTGACGCGGTGGAAGCCGCGAAGGATGCCCTGCGAGACTTCATCTCCGCGATCATGGCACCGGGCGCTGTTGTGGAGTCCCCAGTGAGCTACACGATGGATGTGATGCAACTGCGAAGCAGCAGCAACCCCGATGATCGTAATCAGGCCAGCATGATGGAAATGCTCGAGGACCTGCGCAGCATGATGATTCGAAGCAATCGCGGTGTTCCCGTCCACAACGCCTCTCATCACGACGTGGTCGTCCTCCGGCGAAGCATCGAGGAGCTTCTGCGGAGCGGCCGCATGCCTAACTCGGAGCTCATAGCCATGATGACGGACGCGACATCCAGCGATCACAACGAATGGATCGCAAGCCTTCAGGGTCGTGTCCCCCTATCCGGGCGACCAGGCAAAGCCCCAAACCTCGCAACGGTGACTGCCGCCAACGCACGCGCAGCGGAAACACTGGCCGCTTTGGAGGCGCGACATCAAACCTTCCACTTTGCCGCGGGTACGTCTGACCCTGTTTAGCCGCGGCTACATAGGACGGCATTTCGCGCCCTGTATCGGCATACACTGCGACCAGCACTAAAGGGCTTACAGCCCGCCTACTTACAGGGATTATGGGGTGGTGAGCCCAGTCATTGAGACTGGATGAAGCCCCGTTACTCACCCGAATGGAAAGGCCCTGCCCCTCCCGAATGGAAAGGCCCTACCCCCACCGAGCAGGGCTTCTTCCGTCGTGCCGCGGCCTCGCAGGCGGGGCATGGGAGAGTCGCAGGGTGGACGATGCGCAGCAGCCTCTTGACGCGGACCAGCCCGGCGACGGACCGACGGGCATCGATCCGGCATCGGTGAGCGCCGAGCGGTTCGATCAGATGGTCGTAGATCAGCTCGACCTGCTGCCCGACGACATGGTCGACGGGCTCGACAACATCGTCTTCGTCACCGAGGACCGGCCCGAGGACGGCTCGCTCGACCTGCTCGGCCTGTACGACGGCGTCGCCCTCACCGAACGCGGCCAGTACGGCTTCGGCGAACTGCCCGATCGCATCATCCTCTACCGCGAACCGCACCTCGCGGCCGTGGACGACGAGGAGGCGCTGGCCGATGAGATCCATGTGACCCTCGTCCACGAGATCGCCCACTTCCACGGCATCGACGACGAGCAGCTGCACGAGCTCGGCTGGGCCTGAGCCGCCCCGGCCGCACCGCTCGGAGCCCAGCGGGGACGCCGGACACCGGCCTCCGTCGGGCTCAGCCCACGACCTGATACCCGAAGACGATCTCGCCGCGCTCCCCCGCGGCGAGGGGTTCGACCACGCAGACCTCCACGTGATCCTTCGTGACGGACACGTAGGGTCGCGTCCGGGCGGCAGCCGCCGACTGCGGTGTCAGCATGACGGCCGGTGGGGTCGCGTAGGGCGCGGCGAATCGCAGGCGCACCTGCGGCCCGGCCGTCGCGCGCGCGCCCGGGGTGTACCGCACCACCCCGGCCGTGTCCGCGCCCGCCACGACGGGCGCCGCCGAACCCAGCGCCGCGCCGGCGAGGGCCACCGCGGTCGGCGCCGTCGTCCGTGCTGCGAGCAGGTGACGACCGACCTCGACGTCGGTCGTCGTGACGATGCCGCCGCCCCAGCGCCAGACCGGCAGCGCTCGCCCCACCCGCTGGTCGCTCAGGGCGATCCCCTTGGTCGGCAGCTGGATGCGCGTGGTGGGATCGATCAGCACGTTCGCCCCGTAATCCGCCCCGACGGCGACGGCCGCCCCGGTGAACCGACCGAGCCGTGTGCCGATCAGGGCGAAGTCGTCGCCGTTCGTCAGACGCACGAGGTGGTCGCTCGCGGTCGCCTTGGCCGGGTCGACCCCGAGCAGAGCCCCTCCCACGACTCGGACACCCCCTTCGAGCACGACGCCGCGCGGACGCTGCCGCCGGTGCTCGATCAGCGGTCCGCCGCCGCCGTAGAGGAAGGGGCTGACGAGCTCGACGTGACGCACGTTGCCGATCCGGACCACCGCCTCCGGAGCCGCCCCGGCCTGCAGGGCCTCGATGTGCGGCGCGACGAGCCGGACGAACTCCACGAAGTGCTCGCCCGACGGACCCCAGCCGAGGTCGAGCGCCGGCCCGGGACCGCCCTCGATGGTCAGGTCGACGCAGGTGAACGTGTTCGAGTTCGTCAACGACAGCTCGGCGGGCGGGGACTTCACCACCATCGCCGCGTCGGTCTCGGTGCCGCAGTTGTTGATGAACACGTCGGACCAGAACGCGTTGTTGACTCGCTGCGCGAGGAGGGCGGTGCCCGCGACGTTCGCGAGGTGCACGCGATCGAAGCGCGACTCGAACCCGTTGTCGACGCGCAGCAGCGGGGCGGACGACCCGTTGCCCTGCAGCGTCAGCCCCTCGAGGGTCGTGCCGGGTCCGGTGACGACGACCATCGGCGCGGTCGACGTCGGCAGGTGCCGCAGGTTGACCCCGCCGCTCGTGCCGGAGCCGTATCGGCTGATGTCGGCGCCGAGGCCCTGCACCTTGACGAGCATCGGGATCGAGACGGTGTCGAGCAGGTACGCGCCGGCGGGCACCACGACCCGCCCGCGGACCTTCGCCGCGAGGTCGAGGGCCTTCTGGAACGCCGCGGTGTCGTCGGTCCGCCCGTCGCCGCGCGCGCCGATCCGGCGGACGTCGACGGCGACGTGCGGATCGTCGGCGTCGGAGACGGCGGCCTGGGCGGGTCGACCACCGACGGTGCCACCGCCGATGAGCGCGGCCGCGGCCGCCGTCGCCCCGGCCGCCAGCAGGAGCCGCCGCCCGCCGTCCGGGCGCCCGTCGCGAGCCTCGGCGTCGTCTCGCGGTGCGCCCTGCCCTGCGTCTGCACGTCGGCCTGTGCCATATCGGCCGCTGCCGTTCTGTCCGCTGCCGTGTCGTCCACCGCCGTGTCGTCCACCGCCGTGTCGTCCGCCGGAATCAGCCGTGCTCACATGCCACCTGCTCTCGTATCACCAGGGCATTCATACCCTGGTCTCGCACAGGCTAACGGGCGTGAG
This sequence comes from Frigoribacterium sp. Leaf263, assembly GCF_001422285.1. Classification (GTDB taxonomy): domain Bacteria; phylum Actinomycetota; class Actinomycetes; order Actinomycetales; family Microbacteriaceae; genus Frigoribacterium. The sequence continues at coordinate 402,073 of NZ_LMMO01000001.1, read as the reverse complement.
GAGATCGCGCCACCGCGTCAGGCCTCGGCGACGACGTCGGCCAGAGACCGCGGCGACTCGCGATCGAGATGGCGCTCCTCCTGCGCCGCCCAGACGTCCCACCACGGCTCGTACGCGGCGCCGTCGCGACCGAGCGCGCGGCGCCGTCGCTCGTCGTCGTCGAGGTCGAGCCACACCCGCGTCGTCGCCAGAGCCGAGGAGGCGCGGGTCAGCGAGCCCGCCCCCTCCACGATCACCGAGACGGACGGGTCGAGCGTCGCCCACTCCCCCGGACGATCGAGCGCCCAGTCCCAGCGCCGCCACCCGGGGCGCTCCCCCCGGAGGATCGTCGCCGCGACGACCCGCGACGCCGTCTCCAGCCCGTGCCAGCCGGGATAGACGTCGTCGAGGTGGACGAGCCGGACGGGACCGAGGTGTGCGGGCCAGGCGGCGGCGAGCCGGCGACCGAGCGTCGTCTTGCCCGAACCCGAACGGCCGTCGATGAGGACGATGACGCGGTCGTCGCCGACCCGCGCCTCCTCGGCATGCATCAGGAGGCGCGTGATCAGCGGATCCGGCTGCTCAGGCAAGGACGAACGCCCATGTCCCGGCCACGACGGCCGCGGTGACGGCCGCGGCGGCCACCGCCGCGCCGAGGGCGACCAGCACGACGTCGCGGCCGCCGAGCACCGACGGGCGGGCCCAGGTGCGGGGCTCGTCCGAGCCGAAGCCCTTGGCCTCCATCGCGGTGGCCAGCTTGCTGCCCCGTCGCACCGACAGCACGAGCAGCGCGAACGCCTGCTGCCCGAAGCGCCTCAGGGCCCCGATCGGGCCGCCGGAGTCGGCGACGCCGCGGGCCCGCCGTGCGAGAGCGAGCTGTCGCCAGTCGTCCATGAAGAGACCGACGAGACGGAGACCGGCCAACGCACCGAGCACGAAGCGGGCCGGCAGGCGGAGGACCTGACCGAGACCGTCGGCGAGATCGGTCGGATCGGTCGTCGCGAGCAGCACGATGCCCGGGATCCCCACGGCGAGGATGCGCAGCCCGATCGCGGCGGCCAGCGACAGCGACCCCTCGGTCACGGAGATCACCTGCCAGTCGACGAGGATGGCGCCCTCGTCGCGCCCGTAGACGGCCGTGACCAGCACGGACGACGGAGCGGCGATCCAGAGCGGGAGCGTCCGGACGACGAGCTGACGAGCCGTCAGCCCCGCCCACGGCAGGAGGAGCAGCTCGAGCACGAGGGCCGTGCCCGCGGACACCCAGTCGATCGACAGCAGCAGCACGATCGCGATGACGAGGGCGGCGAGCAGCTTCGCGACCGGGTTGACGCGACTCACCACGCCCGTCGTCTCGATGGTGGCCAGGATGCTCATGCCGCTCCCCTCGACGAGAGGTCGAGGACGTCGTCGGCGAGAGCGCTCACGAGATCGGCGTCGTGCGTGACGGCCACCACGCCACGGCCGTCGTCGAGCAGCTCGGCCAGGAACGCGACCAGCTCGCGCCACGTGCGGGCGTCCTGACCGAAGGTGGGCTCGTCGAGCACCAGCACCGAGGGCCGCGACGCAAGGATCGTCGCCACCGAGAGCCGGCGCTTCTCGCCACCGGACAGCGTGAAGGGGTTCGCCGCGGCGAGATGATCGAGTCGGAGCCGTTCGAGGAGGGCGTCGACGCGGCCGTCGATCTCGGGCCCGGGAACGGCGAGGGCCCGAGGGCCGACCGCCAGCTCGCGTCGCAGCGTCGTCGAGAGGAACTGATGCTCGGGGTCCTGGAAGACGGTGCCGATGCGGGTGAGCAGTTCGCGTGGGCGCCACCGGATCGGCGACGTCCCCGCCCCGGCCGCGAGGGCGGGCGAGGCCGCGAACCGGCCGCCCACCGGCGGGAGGAGCCCCGCGACGGTGAGCGCCAGCGTCGACTTGCCCGCCCCGTTCGCCCCGGTCACGGCCACGGCCCGGCCCGCGACGACCCGGAGATCGATGTCGGCGGCGACGGCGGGACCGCGCGCACCGCGCCGCCCCACGGCGAGACCGGTCGCCTCGAGCAGGGGCTCCCCGACGACACGGCGACGGGACGGCACGGGCAGGTCGACGCCCGGCACCCAGACGCCGGCGGTCGTCAGGGTGTCCCGCTCAGCTCTCAGCACGTCGTCCGGGCGACCGTCGGCCAGGACTCCCCCGCCGGCGGCGAGCACGACCACCCGGTCGACGACGGGCAGCCAGACCGACACGCGGTGCTCCACCACGACGAGCGTCGCCCCGGTCGACTCGGAGACGCGCGCGACCGCGTCGCGCACCTCGACGACCCCGGCGGGATCGAGATTCGCCGTCGGCTCGTCGAGGAGGAGCAGACCGGGCCTCATGGCGAGGGCTCCGGCCAGCGCCAGTCGCTGCTTCTGGCCGCCGCTCAGCTCGGTGGTCGAGGCCCCGAGGGGCAGGTCGAGCCCGACGGCCTCGAGCGACTCGTGGACCCGCCGCCAGATCTCGTCACGGGGCACGGCGAGGTTCTCGCAGCCGAAGGCGACGTCGTCGCCCACGCGGGCGAGGACCACCTGCGAGTCGGGGTCCTGGAGCACGAGCCCGACGCGCCCGCGCTGCGACGCCGGCTCGCGCCCGTCGACGAGGAGCTCACCCTCGGAGTCTCCGTCCTCGTCGCCGCCGAGCACGCCGGCGAGCCCGGCCAGCAGGGTCGACTTGCCCGCCCCCGAGGCTCCGAGCAGCAGAACCCTCTCACCCGGCTCGATGACGAGATCGAGGGCCGAGACGGCGTGCGCCCGACGCCCGGCGTGCCGCCAACCCCAGCCGCGGGCGATCACCCGGGCCCCGGCCTGCGCGGACACCGACGGCACGCGTCGCCCCCGCTAGACCAGCGTCTCGGTCGTCCGACCGGAGGCGAAGCGGTTCAGCGCGCCGCTCCGGGCGAGCCCCCGGGCGGCCAGCCACGAGAGGAGTCCGGCGATGACGAGACCCGAGACGATCGACGACGCCACGTAGACGAACTGACGCTCGGGGGCCAGGGCCGCCGCGCTCGACGAGAACGTGATGTCCATCAGGCCGACCGCCAGCCCCGCGACCGTGCCGGCCAGCAGCACGACCCCGAGACGCCACGACTTGTAGAGGAACAGCGCGAGCACGATCTCGGCCGCGAGCCCCTGGACGATGCCCCAGATCAGCACCGAGAAGCCCCACTGCGTGCCGATCAGCATCGACACGACCGCGGCCACGACCTCGGTGTAGACGGCTGCGCCCGGCTTGCGGATGATGATGCCTCCGAGCACCCCGGCGAACAGCCACATCCCGTTGAAGATGCCCTGGAACCCGCCCGAGAAGCTCAGGAGGACGTCGGTGCCGTAGTACGCGACCCCCCAGGCCCAGAAGACGACGCCCGACGCGACTCCGATCACGCTCGCGACGACGATGTCGACGACCCGCCACCGGCGAGCCGGCGCCTTCGTCGCGGTCGAGGCCTCGCGGCCGGTGGCAGACGTGTGCACAGACATTTCTTCTCCTCCCTGCGCCGGCATGATCCGGATCAGGTTCGACGGTCGAAGCGTGGGTCGCTTCCTCTCAGCCCGGCATACCGGACTCCCGTGTGTTGTGCGACGAGCATAGCGCGGGCGCCGCACCCCGTGCGACGCCCGTGCGATGAACCCGACGTCAGAGCGCCGGGGCCAGCCTCTCGAGGATGTACGGCGCCAGCGACTTCTCGAACGTCGTCGTCAGGTGGTGTGCGTCGCGGTAGGCCATGACGTGACCGACGAGGGCGGCGCAGGCGGTCTTCGTGCACTGCCGGTCGCTCACATCGACGAGGGCGGCCCCGGGCACCGCCTTGACGGCCGCGCCCAGTGGGTCGCTCAGCGCGAAGGCCGTCGCGCGGCTCGTCTGGCATCTGGACGCCTGCGTGTAGGTCGTCGAGCGGTCGACGCAGTCGAGGACCGCCTGCGGCAGCGTCGGGTTGTCGGCGATCGCTGCGACCGTCGTGCCCTGCGCGGCGATCTTCTTCCAGGCCGCGGTGTAGCCGGCGATCTTCGGGTCCGCCGCGGGGGCGGCCTTGTTCTCGGCGCGCACCGCGGTGACGAGCACGAGGTCGTACTTCCCGCCGCCGAGCGACGACGCGAGACCCGTGGACCGGTTCTCGCACGTGTCGCCCTTGATCGGCGCACTGAGCACGCAGCCGCGGCCGATGTAGGTGTCGAGTCGCCAGTTGAGGTCGTTCAGACGGGGCAGCAGTCCGGTCTTCAGCATGGCCGCGTGCGAGTCGCCGGTCAGCGCCACGCGCAGCGCGTCGCCGCGCGTCGAGCCGTACGAGCAGGTGGGGACGCGCTGCGTCACGTCGGCCGAGTAGCACTCGAAGGCGCCCGTGCGGTCGCGTTCGTACGCTCCGCCCGAGATCGACGGCGTGACCGGGAGGCTGCTGTTGTCGCAGGGGCCGGGCAGGGCGGCCGCACCGAAGCAGGCACGGGCGTCGGCGTAGCGCTTGACGGTACCGCCGTACGATCCGACGTCGACGGGTGCCAGCTGCTTCGTGATGAGCCCCGACTGCGAGGGCATGACCACGCGGAAGCCCTGGTTGCCGAAGCGGGTCGTCGTGACGGGGATCGAGAACGATCCGCCCGTCTGCACGTACGCCTGCGCCGCGAGCACCCACCCGGAGGGCTCGAAGCGCTCGACCTTGATCCGCTTGCCGACCAGACCGCCGTGCACGCTGCCCGTGAACTGCCTCGTCGTCCCGGGGGCCGCGGTTCCGTCACCGCTCACGGCCGACCCGTAGATCTGCGGCTGGACGAAGAGCGCGGTCGACGGGCTGGCCGCCGCCGCGTGGGTCGTCGTGCGCGCCAGCTCCGCACGGACCGTGCGCCCCCAGGTCGGTGCGAACGAGTACGAGTAGGCGCCGGTCGCCGACGACGTGACCGCCCCGATGAGGGCCCAGCCCCCGCCGCTCGTGTACTGCACGATCTTGACGCGAGCGCCGACGAGCGGACGACCGCCCGAGGTCGCCGTGCCCGACACCGTGACGGACTTGCCGTAGGCGACGGTCACCGGCGCCGCCTTCGACGTCAGGACGGCCGAGGCCAGGGCCGCGGCCGGCGCCGTCGGCACGAGACCGCCGACGATCACGGCGAGGGCCAGGGCGACGGCGAGCCAGAGTCGACGTCCCGGCATGACGGCGGAGGACGGGTGGGCCGAGGAGGTGCGGGTCGTCATCGGGCGATCGCCTTCTTGATGTCGTAGGCGATGTACGGTCCGAGCGCCTGTGCGAATGTGCCGGTGAGGTGGTGCCGGTCGCGGTACACCACGACGTTGCCGATGACGAGCGGGCAGACGCCGTCCCAGCAGAGGTAGCGAGTGGGATCGACGAGCTGGGCGCCCGGCGTGTCGCGGACGGCCTCGATCAGGGGGTCGATCCCCTTCGTCGCCGCGGCCTGAGGCACCGAGCAGCCGAGGGCCCCCGTGCCGGAGGAGCCGGTGACGCAGGTGTTGGAGTCGAGCGAGGGCAGGTACGGGTGGTCGGCGATCGCGATGATCCGGACCCCCTGCTTGATCAGCGGGGCCCAGGCCTGCTCGCGCTGCAGGGCGAGCGCGGACGCCGCCTCGGGCGTGCCATTGGCGGGCTGGCGCAGACCGGTGTCGATGATGACGTCGTAGCCGCCCTTCTTGAGGCGGTTGTCGACATCGCGGGCCCGAGCCTCGCAGCCGTGACCCGACGGGAAGACCATCCACCGGCACGAGACGCCGATGAACGTGTCGAGCTTCCATCTGTTCGGCACGAGCTGCCCGCGCAGGGCGATGCCGTAGCCGGCCGCGTGCGAGTCGCCGACGAGCGCGATGCGGAGCGCCTTCGGGTCGGTCGAGCCGTAGCTGCACTTGGTGAGGAGCGTCTCGGGGCTGGACTGCCAGCACTTCGGGTCGTAGGCCCCGCCGGTGTCGTTCTTGAGGCGCGAGGCCTCGGTGGTGGGGGTGATGAGACCGGCGAGCGCGGGGTTCGAGCAGGCGCGATCGACAGCGGCCGCGGGGCCGTAGCAGGCCACACCGGCCTGCTGGAGGGCGAGCATCGAGGTCTTCGTGTCGAAGGCGAGGTTCGCGCCCATCTTCATGACGAGCCCGGCCTGCGACGGGAAGATCACCCGGTAGACCGGGGTGCCGGCCTTCTGCGTGCGGAAGGTCAGGACGAAGCGGCCGTCGCCGCCGATCCGCGTCGTCGCGACGTCGGTCCAGACGCGCCCGTCGGCCCGGGCGAGCTTGATGCGCTTGCCCGACAGCTGCGCCTGCACCGCCCCCTGCACGACCTTGTCGCGGTCGACGACCGCGAGCGACGACGCACCCGGCGAGACGCCGTAGAGCTGCGGCTGCACGGCGAGGTCCTTCGAGGCGCTCGCGGCCGCGTTCGTCGCCGACGTGCTGGCCATCTCGGCCTTGATGCGATAACCCGACCGGGGCGTGAACGCGAACGACCAGGTGCCGTTCGCGGCGGTCTGCACGGCCCCGAAGGTCTCCCATGCGCCCGTGCCGGTGTTCTTGCCGACCACCTTGACCCGGCCGTTCGCCAGCGGGCGGCCGGCGTTCTGCACGGAGCCCGAGACGGTCAGCTGCTTGCCGTAGGCGAGCGACGCGGTGCTCGTCGCCACGGAGATGACGGGCGTCGTCCTCGCTGCGGCGACGGCGGCCCCCGAGGGCAGGAGGGAGGCCGTCAGGGCCCCCACGCCGATCATGGCCGCGACGACGAGACGGAACGCCGGACGGCGCGAACGGACCTGCTGCATGCTTCTCCCCTGAAGCCCCACCGGCCTGATCCGGCCCGACTGATCCTGTCGCGGGGCTGATCGACGATACCTCGACTCGACGCCCCGGCACGTCGTCCGCACGGATGATCACGCCCCGTGCCCCGGACGGGGGACAACCGCTGTCCCGCGAAGTGCCCGCTGCGGGCCGCGCCCCGACTCCTTAGATTTCCCTATCAAAGGTCTGCCGACCCGCCGGCAGCCGACGAGGAGTCCCATGTCGTTCCCGAAGAACCCCCGGGGCGCGCGCCGCCGCGTGCTCGCCACCTGTCTCACCGCCTCTCTCGCCCTCGGTCTGACCGCCGTCGGCTCCGGAGCCGCCGTCGCCGCGCCTCCTGCGTCCGCGCCGGTCGGCAAGCCGGTCACGCCGACGCTCCCCGTCGTCGCCGGGCCGCTGATGAACTACACCGTCAACGTCGAGAAGGCGAACCGCGGTCAGGTCGACAAGATCGAGAGGGCCGTCGGAACGGCCGGAGGCGCGGTGATCGCCGCGTACGACGAGATCGGCGTGATCGTGGCGCAGTCCGACAACACGAACTTCGCCGCGTCCCTGCGGGCCACGCGCGGCGTCGACTCGGTCGGCGCGACCCGCACGGCACCGGTCGCCGAGACCGACCCGACCTTCGGCGTGGGCGTCACGCCCCCCGGCACCGGTCACGGACCGGGGCACGGGAAACCGGGCAAGCCCGGCAAGCCCGGTCGCGCCGACGCCGCCTCGCCCGAACGCCGACTCGAGGCGAAGACGACCGTCGTGGCCGACCCCCTCGAGGCCCAGCAGTGGGACAACAAGGCGATCAAGGCCGACCAGGCCCACCAGATCACCGACGGCAGCCGCAAGGTGCTCGTCGCCGTGCTGGACTCGGGCATCGAGGGCGACCACCCCGACCTGAAGCCGAACATCGACACCCGCGCCTCGGCGGGCTGCCTCGCCGGCACGCCCGACCGGTCGTACGACGCCTGGCAGCCGACGACGAGCGATCACGGCACGCACGTGGCCGGCACGATCGCCGCCGCCCGCAACGGCGTCGGCATCGTCGGCGTCGCCCCCGGCGTCCGCATCTCGGCCGTCAAGGTCGTCAGCGACGACGGGTTCATCTACCCCGAGGCCGCCATCTGCGGCTTCATGTACGCCGCCTCGACCGGCGCGTCGATCACCAACAACAGCTACTACGTCGACCCGTGGCAGTTCTGGTGCGACTCCGACGCCGACCAGCTCGCCGTCAAGACCTCGGTCGACCGGGCCGTGCAGTACACGCAGGACGAGAAGGGCGTCGTCAACGTCGCCGCCGCCGGCAACTCGTCGATCGACCTCGCGAACAAGACCGTCGACGACGCCAGCCCGAACGACACGACGCCGGTCGTCCGGCAGATCGACGCCGGCTGCGAGGACATCCCGACCGAGCTCGACGGCGTCGTGACCGTGTCGTCGACCACCTCGGCGGGTGCCAAGTCGAGCTTCTCGAACTACGGCGAGGGCGTCATCGACGTCGCCGCCCCGGGTTCGGCGATCCTCTCGACCGTGCTCGACGGCGGGTACGGCACGAAGTCCGGCACCTCGATGGCGTCGCCGCACGTCGCCGGAGTGCTCGCGCTGCTGAAGTCCACGCACCCGAAGGCCCAGGGCGCCGAGCTGACGCGCCTGCTCGAGAAGCAGGCCACCGACACGCCCTGCCCGACCGGCACCACGACCTGCACGGGCACGGCGGCCGACAACGGCTGGTTCGGCCAGGGCATCGTCGACGCGCTGGCCGCGGTCAGCAAGCGCTGACCACCGCCCCATCGCACGAAGCGAACGGGACATCGCCGGATCCGGCGGTGTCCCGTTCGCTTCGCGGCATCCGAGGAGGCGCGGTGTCAGACGGTCCGAGCCACCCAGTCGTCGTATCCCACGACCCCCGTGAAGTCCGGCTCGCCCGTCGGAGTCGCGGGCAGGTCGGCGCCGTCGGCGTACTTCGGCCACTGCAGGGTGAGGGGCGCACCGATCGCGGCGTAGGCCGCGGCCGGGGGCCTGAACCCGGGGACGGCGCCCGCCGGCGATGACGCCGCGTCCGGATGGACGGGTGCGAGCGTGCGGGTCCGGGCAGACGCCGGGGTGAAGAGCTGGTAGCCGAGCGGGATGAGGACGGTGCCCAGCGCATCCAGGACAGCCACGACGCCGAGGACCCGCCAGTACGCGCCGTCGAGCTCGAGAGGGCTGAACAGCACGGGTACGGACAGCATCACCGCGAGGATCGCGACGAGCGCGAGGGTGACCCGCGTCACGGCCGTGATCACGCGCGATCGCAGGCGCGCCTCGGTCGCCAGCACGACGTGCACGTGCGCCAGCGCCACCCGGGCGATCGCCGCGAGGATCAGCCAGCCGAAGAAGCCGTCGAAGATCGTGTCGGCGTGGTCGAGCGGCTGGATGATCCAGATCTTCGCCATGCCGGCGACGAACAGGTACACCGAGACGGCGAAGCCGACGAGAGCGAACCAGCTGCTCCGCGCCGACGAGATCGCGGCGTCGTACCAGGCGAACAGGGCGAACGCCGCGAAGACCGCAGCGGTCGCGATGAGGCGCCATGACGTGTCGCCGAACGTCGACGTCGCGATCGAGACGATGGCCACGGCGGCGGCGACGATCAGCGAGGCGATGACGACGCGCAGCATGACGGGGCGGACGCGGTCGAAGGGGAAGGCGGGGGGCATGGGGACTCCTCGGGTCGTGATGAAGCTACCGGAGTCCCGCGGCCGTCAGCGCAGCGTGAGCCGACCCTCCGCCGCCAGCCACTCGAGCCCCTCGACGACGGCCTCGACGGTCGTGTACCGCGGCGCGTAGCCGAGCAGCCGACGAGCCTTCTCGATGCTCATCGCGTGACTGCGCGAGGCGTGCTGCCACGACGCGTCCCCGGCCTCGTCCGAGACCAGTGCGCGGAACTCGTCGAACGGGACGAAGCGGAGCCGCGCCTCCCGCCCGTACTCTCGGGCCACCGCCTCGGCGAGGCCGCGCAGCGACACCGCGCGCTCGGACACGACATGGAACGCCTCGCCCGACGCCTGCCCGAAGCGCTCGACGGCGAGCTGGAAGGCCTGTGCGACGTCGTCGGCGTGCACGTGATGGACCGTGGCCGACCCCTGGTCGGGCAGCACGACCTCGTCGCCCGCGGCGAGGGCCTCCCAGACGCCGAGCTCGAGGTTCCCCTGCGGGTTGATCATCGGCCAGCCCGGACCGGTGATGTGGCCCGGGTGAAGCACGGTGGACGGCACGCCGCCGGGGAGCCGCGACTCGCGCAGCAGCAGCTGCTCGATGGCCGCCTTCTGCGTGCCGTACTCGCCGAACGGGGTGCGCCGCGCCTCCTCGGTGATGGGGACCTCGACGGCGGGACCGTGCACCCAGATGGTGCCGCAGCTGACCAGCACGGCGCCGGTGCCCCGGAGGGCGTCGAGCAGATGCGTGGCGCTGTCGACCGTGAAGCAGATCATGTCGACGACGACGTCGGCCTCGAGCGCGGCCACTCGCGGTCCGAACGTGCCGTCGGCCTCGGCGGCGTCGCGGTCGAGCACGACCCGTTCGACGGAGCCCCATGCGGCGTGCGGGCGATACGGCTCGGAGGTGCCGCGGCTGACGGCGACGACCTCATGGCCGGCGGCGACCAGTCGCGGGACGAGGTAGCCGCCGACGTGCCCGGTGGCGCCGAGCACGACGACCCTCACGAGCGGCCTCCGTTCGAAGCGGGGGACGAGGAGGCGCGGGTCGGGTGGGAGGGAACGACGATGTTCGACATGGTCGCCACCGTACGCGTTCCCCGGGGCCGGACGGTCCGCCCGTTCGCCCGTAGGCTGAGCGGGTCCCAATCGGAGGTTCGATGCATACCTGGCCCGGCAACCCCTACCCACTCGGCGCGACCTACGACGGCAGCGGAACCAATTTCGCGATCTTCAGCGAGTCCGCCTCGCGCGTGGTCCTCTGTCTCATCGACGACGCGGGGGTCGAGACGCAGGTCGATCTGACCGAGGTCGACGCCTACGTCTGGCACGGCTATCTGCCGACGGTCCAGCCGGGCCAGCGCTACGGCTACCGCGTGCACGGCGAGTACGACCCCGCGTCGGGCGTCCGGGCCAACCCGAACAAGCTGCTGCTCGACCCGTACGCGAAGGCGACCTGCGGCGAGATCGACTGGGACGAGGCACTGTTCGCCTACGACTTCGGCGACCCCGAGTCGCGGAACGATAAGGACAGCGGCCCGCACATGATGCTGGGCGTCGTCATCAACCCCTTCTTCGACTGGCAGGGCGACCGCCCGCCGCGCTACAGCTACGACGAGACCGTCATCTACGAGGCGCACGTCAAGGGGCTCACCGAGACGCACCCCGACATCCCCGAGGACGAGCGCGGCACGTACGCCGGCGTGGCGCACCCGGCGATCATCGACCACCTCAAGAAGCTCGGCGTCACGGCGCTCGAGCTGATGCCCGTGCACCAGTTCGTTCAGGACAACACCCTGCTCGAGAAGGGCCTCAGCAACTACTGGGGCTACAACACGATCGGCTTCTTCGCCCCGCACGCCGCGTACTCCGCCACAGGCGACATCGGTCAGCAGGTGCAGGAGTTCAAGACCATGGTGCGCGTGCTGCACCAGGCCGGCATCGAGGTCATCATCGACGTGGTCTACAACCACACGGCCGAGGGCAACCACCTGGGGCCGACCCTGTCGTTCAAGGGCATCGACAACGCCGCGTACTACCGGCTGATGGACGACGACAAGACCTACTACATGGACTACACGGGCACCGGCAACAGCCTGAACGTCCGCCACCCGCACTCCCTGCAGCTGATCATGGACAGCCTGCGCTACTGGGTCACCGAGATGCACGTCGACGGATTCCGCTTCGACCTCGCCGCGTCTCTGGCCCGCGAGTTCTACGAGGTGGACCGTCTGTCGACCTTCTTCGAGCTCGTGCAGCAGGATCCGATCGTCTCGCAGGTCAAGCTCATCGCCGAGCCGTGGGACGTCGGCCCCGGCGGATATCAGGTGGGGAACTTCCCGCCGCAGTGGACCGAATGGAACGGCAAGTACCGCGACACGGTGCGCGACTTCTGGCGAGGCGAGCCCTCGACCCTCGGCGAGTTCGCCAGCCGCATCACCGGTTCGGCCGACCTCTACGAACGCGACGGGCGTCGCCCGGTGGCGAGCATCAACTTCGTCACCGCGCACGACGGCTACACGATGCGCGACCTGGTCAGCTACAACGAGAAGCACAACGACGCCAACGGCGAGGACGGCAACGACGGCGAGAGCCACAACCGGTCGTGGAACTCGGGCGTCGAGGGCGAGACCGACGACGGCGAGATCCGCGCCCTGCGCGAGCAGCGTCAGCGCAGCTTCCTGGCGACGCTGCTGCTCAGCCAGGGCGTGCCGATGCTGCTGCACGGCGACGAGCTCGGACGCACCCAGCGCGGCAACAACAACACCTACGCGCAGGACAACGAGATCAGCTGGATCGACTGGCGGAACGCCGACCGCGACCTCATCGAGTTCGTCGCCGAGGTCATCAAGCTGCGCCACGACCACCCGACGTTCCGCCGCCAGCGGTACTTCAACGGTCGCCCGGTCACCCGCGGCGAGGGCGAGCCGCTGCCCGACATCGTCTGGCTGACGACCGAGGGCGACGCCATGCAGGAGGGCGAGTGGAACGAGTCCTACGCGAAGGCGATCGGCATGTTCCTGAACGGCGACGGCATCCGGGGGCGCGACGCCCGCGGCGGCCGCATCACCGACGTCAACTTCGTCCTGTACTTCAACGCGAGCGCCGACACGGTCACGTTCGTGCTGCCGCCCGACGAGTACGCCCAGGGCTGGGAGGTCGTGGTCGACAGCACGGTCACCGCACCGCCGCCGCCGGTCGGCGCCGCCCCGCGGACCCCGACGGCCACCCGGGCCGCCACCACCGCACAACCCCCCTCGATACCGCAGGCCGCCACGGCTCTGCGGGCGGGTGACCGGCTCCCCGTGGTGGGCCGCTCGCTCGTCGTCCTCCGAGCCACGGCCGAGGAAGAACAGTGACCCGAAACGACTCGACCCGACACCCCCGTTCGACGTACCGCCTCCAGATCCGCGCCTCCTTCGATCTGTTCGCCGCGGCCGACGTCGTGCCCTACCTCCGCGACCTCGGGGCCGACTGGGTCTACCTCTCGCCCGTGCTCGAGGCCGAGCCGGGCAGCGACCACGGCTACGACGTCGTTGACCACAGCCGGGTGGACCCCGCGCGAGGCGGCGAGGTCGGGCTGCACACGCTCTCGGACCGCGCGCACGTGCACGGTCTCGGCGTGCTGGTCGACATCGTGCCGAACCACGTGGGCGTGGCGACGCCGAAGGCGAGCGTCTGGTGGTGGGACCTCCTGACCCACGGCCGCCGCTCGCGGTACGCCGACGCCTTCGACATCGACTGGGCGGCCGGCGGCGACAAGGTGCTGCTGCCCGTGCTCGGCGAGCCCGCAGCGGCCGACGGCTCGATCGAGGGCCTCAGCGTCGTGGGCGACGAGCTGCACTACTACGACAACGTGTATCCGGTCGCGCCCGGCACACGCGGCGACGACGACGACGCGGCGACCGTGCATGCGCGGCAGAGCTACGAGCTCGTCCACTGGAAGCGCGCCGACTCCGACCTCAACTACCGCCGGTTCTTCGCGGTGAACACGCTCGCCGGCATCCGGGTCGAGGAGGGCTGGGTCTTCGACGAGTCGCACGCCGAGATCGGCCGATGGTTCCGCGACGGCCTCGTCGACGGCCTCCGGGTCGATCACCCCGACGGACTGGCCGACCCCAAGGGCTACCTCGATCGGCTCGCCGCCCTCACCGGGCGCGCCCACGTCCTGGTCGAGAAGATCCTCGAAGGCGACGAGCGCCTCCCGGAGGACTGGGCGACGGCCGGCACCACCGGCTACGACACCCTCGCCGACCTCGACCGGCTGTTCGTCGACCCGAGCGGCGCCGCGGCCCTCGACGGTCTCGACTCGCGCCTCCGCCGCTCCCTGTCACCCGACGCCGACGAGCAGGCCGCCGGAGCCGACGAGTCGACCGGCGACGAGGCCGTCGACTGGCACGAGATGATCCTCGGCACCAAACGCGGCATCGCCGACGGGATCCTCGGAAGCGAGATCAACCGGCTGGCGCGCCTGATCGCGGGCGGCGGCGAGATCGACCCCGAGGTCGTCGACGCCCTCGCCGAGCTGGCTGCCGCGTTCCCGGTCTATCGCAGCTATCTTCCGCAGGGCGCCGTGCAGCTGGCCGAGGCCGGCGCCGTCGCCACGAGGCACCGCCCCGAGCTCGCCGAGGCGATCGAGCGCGTCCTCGTCGTGCTGCGCGACGAGTCGCACCCCGCCTCCGTGCGGTTCCAGCAGACCAGCGGCATGGTCATGGCCAAGGGCGTCGAGGACACGGCCTTCTACCGGTACAGCCGTCTGGCGACCCTGACCGAGGTCGGCGCCGACCCGAGCGAGTTCTCGCTCTCCCCCGAGTCGTTCCACGCGCGTCAGCAGGCCCGGCTCGCCGAGCGCCCGTTCGGCATGACGACACTCTCGACCCACGACACGAAGCGGAGCGCCGACGTGCGCGCCCGCGTCTCGGTGCTGTCCGAGGTCGCCCACGAATGGGCCGCGACCCTCGAGCGCCTCCGCGACCTGGCCCCCATGGGCGACGGGCCGTTCGAGAACATCCTCTGGCAGACCGTGGTCGGCTCGTGGCCGGCGTCGCGCGAGCGACTGCACGCCTACGCCGAGAAGGCGTCCCGCGAAGCGGGTTCGTCGACCACGTGGACCGACCGCACCGACGAGGCCGAGGCCTTCGAAGAGCGGATGCACGCGGCCGTCGACGCCGTCTTCGACGACGACGAGGTGCGGCACGAGGTGGAGCGCATCGTCGACGTCCTGCGCGCGCCCGGGTACAGCAACTCGCTCGGGGTGACGCTCATGCAGCTCACCGGGCCGGGCAGCCCCGACGTCTACCAGGGCGGCGAGCTGTGGGACTTCTCGCTCGTCGACCCCGACAACCGTCGAGAGGTCGACTTCGACCTGCGTCGTCTCTACCTCGAGGCGATCCGCTCGGGCGCGACTCCCCCGGTCGACGACACGGGTGCCGCGAAGCTGCTGGTCACCCATCGAGCCCTCACCGCCCGTCGCGACCGCCCTGACCTGTTCACCCGCTACGCCGGGCTGCCGGTGTTCGGCGAGCAGGCGGCGTCCGCCGTGGCCGTCGACCGCGGGGGCGCGATCGCTATCGCCACGCGCCTCCCCGTCTCGCTCGAGCAGGCCGGGGGCTGGGACGACACGGTCGTCCTGACCGCGGGAGGCGCCTATCGCGACGTCCTCACGGGTCGCCGTCACGAAGGCGGCCGCCTCCGCCTGGCCGAGGTGCTCGACGTGTACCCCGTCGCCCTGCTGATCCCCGCAGAGGACTGACCCGGTCGGGCCGCGGCATCCCGCGCCCGACTACCGTCAACCCGTGCGAGCGGCCACGACCTGCCGCCCACCTCCCGAGGTGGGCGGCAGGTCGTGGCCGTCCGACACCGACCGACCACCGAACGACGAACCCGAGGAGACCGATGAGCGTCTACGACGTCTGGGCCCCGAAAGCGACCACCGTGCGGCTGCACCTCGACGGAGAGCTCCTGCCGATGACCGCCGAGCCCGAGACCGGCTGGTGGCGCGCCTCCGCCGATCTCGACCGCGGCCCCGGTCACCGGTACGGCTTCGTGCTCGACGACGGGGACACCCCCCTGCCCGACCCCCGGTCGCTTCGGCAGCCCGACGGCGTGCACGGTCTCAGCGAGACGTACGACCCGGCCGCCTTCGCCTGGAGCGACGACGACTGGACGGGTCGGCAGCTGGCCGGCTCGGTGATCTACGAGCTGCACATCGGCACGTTCACCCCCGAGGGCACCCTCGACTCGGCGATCGCGAAGCTGCCGTACCTCGTCGAGCTCGGCGTCGACCTCGTCGAGCTGCTGCCCGTCAACGGCGTCAACGGTCGCTGGAACTGGGGCTACGACGGCGTCGACTGGTTCACGGTCACCGACAACTACGGCGGTCCCGAGGCGTACCAGCGCTTCGTCGACGCGGCCCACGCGGCCGGGCTCGGCGTCATCCAGGACGTCGTGTACAACCACCTCGGCCCGTCGGGCAACTACCTGCCGCTGTTCGGCCCCTACCTGTCGGGCAAGCACGCCAACACGTGGGGCGACAACGTCAACCTCGACGACGACGGCGCCCACGAGGTGCGCGAGTTCATCCTCGACAACACGGCCCTGTGGCTGCACGACTACCACGTCGACGGGCTGCGCCTCGACGCCGTGCACGCCCTGAAGGACGACAGCGAGGTGCACCTGCTGCAGGAGCTCGCGGAGCGCACGGCCGCCCTCAGCGCGCACCTGCGCCGCCCGCTCTCGCTGATCGCCGAGAGCGATCTGAACGACCCGACCCTCATCACCCCGCGTGACGGCGGCGGCTTCGGTCCCGAGCACCGCCAGGGCTACGGTCTCGACGCTCAGTGGAGCGACGACTTCCACCACGCCGTGCACGTCGCGCTGACGGGCGAGACGACCGGCTACTACGCCGACTTCGAGCCCCTGGGCGCGCTCGCGAAGGTGCTGACCAAGGGGTTCTTCCACGACGGCACCTGGTCGTCGTTCCGCGAGGCCGACCACGGCCGGCCCGTGGACACCGAGCACATGCCCACCTGGCGGCTGGTCGTCGCGAATCAGAACCACGATCAGATCGGCAACCGCGCCATCGGCGATCGGCTCGCCGCCACGCTCGACGACGGTCAGCTGATCATCGCCGCGACGCTGACGCTCGCCGGCCCGTACACGCCGATGCTCTTCATGGGCGAGGAGTGGGCGGCGTCGACCCCGTGGCAGTTCTTCACCTCCCACCCCGAGCACGACCTGGGCGAGGCCACGGCCGAGGGCCGCATCGCCGAGTTCGCCAAGATGGGCTGGGACGAATCGTCGGTGCCCGACCCGCAGGAGCCCTCGACCTTCGAGGACTCCCGCCTGGACTGGTCCGAGCTCGAGTCGGGTCGCCACGCCGTGCTGCTCGGCGCCTACCGCCGCCTCGGCGCCCTGCGGCGCACCGAGCCCGACCTGACCGACCCGCGCTTCGCGTCCGTCTCGGTCGACTTCGACGCCGACGCGCGCTGGCTCGTGCTGACCCGCGGCGAGCTCCGCATCGCGATCAACTTCGCCGACGAGGAGGCGCGGGTCGCCGTGCCGAGCAGCACGATCCTCTTCGCCAGCGACGCGTCGATCGAGCCCGGGTCGAGCCTCCTGCTGCCGGCGCACTCGGTGGCGATCGTCCGCTGAGGCGCGGCGCACGGAGCGGGTGCCCGGGGCCACCGCCCCGGGCATCCGCTCCGTGCGGCCTCCGGCTAGCGGACCCCGACGCGCTGGGCGGGTCCGACCCGGTGGGACGTCGCTCGCACGCTCGGCAGGCGGCGGTGCCGCACGATCAGCTCGACGAGCGCGCGCGTCCGTCGTCGGAGACCCCACAGGGTCACCTTCGTGAGCGACTCGCGCACGATCGAGCCGCTCATCTTCGATGATCCGTGGACGCGCTCGGTGAACGTGATGGGGGTCTCGACGACGCGCAGGCCCGCCTGGAGCGCCCGCCAGAGCAGGTCGACCTGGAAGCAGTAGCCGCGCGACTCGACCCGCTCGAGGTCGATCCGCCGGAGGGCCGACGAGCGGAACACGCGGTAGCCGCCGGTGGTGTCGGCGACCCGGATGCCGAGGGCGCCGCGGGTGTACCAGCTGCCCCCTCGGCTGAGCAGCTCCCGCCGCATCGGCCAGTTCTCGACCCGGCCGCCCGGCACCCATCGCGAGCCGAGGACGAGATCGTTCTCGCCCAGCAGCGCGATCATGCCGGGCAGGTACTCGGGGTGATGCGAGCCGTCGGCGTCCATCTCGACGAGGGCCTCGTACCCGCGCTCGAGACCCCAGGCGAAGCCGGCGAGGTACGCGGCGCCGAGTCCGGCCTTCTCGGTGCGGTGCAGCACGTGGACGCGCGGGTCGCGCGCCGCATAGGCGTCGGCGAGGTCCCCGGTCCCGTCGGGCGAGCCGTCGTCGACGACCAGCACGTCGACGGCCGCGCCGGAGTCCAGGGTGCGTCCGACGATCCAGTCGAGGTTGTCCTTCTCGTCGTACGTGGGGATGATCACGAGCGTGTCGTTCATGGTGGGTTCCTCTCCCGTTCGGGTCGGGTTGGGGTCGCGGGTTCGCGGGTCGTGCGGGTCGTGCGGGTCGTGCGGGTCAGGAGACCAGGTCGGCGAAGACGATGAGGTTGTCCTCGTAGTGCCCGGTCGACGAGTCGAAGCGCCCGTCGCAGGTGATGAGACGCAGCGTCGGCGTCGGCGTGCTGCCGTAGACGTCGGAGGTCGGGAAGTTCGCCTTCGGGGCCGTCTCGCTGCCGGTCACCCGGAACGTGTGGACGTCGCCCGTCGAGAGGGTCACGAGCACCTCGTCGCCGGCCGTCAGCTCGGGCAGGTCGATGAAGACCGCGGGGCCCGTGGACGAGTCCACATGTCCGGCGATGATGGCGGGGCCCACTCCCCCGGGCACCACGCCGTCCTCGTACCAGCCGGCCGACATCCACTCCTCGGGGGCGTCCAGCTCGCCGGCGGCTCCGAGACCGAGGTCCTCGAGCCCCGAGTCGACGCCGATCGAGGGGATCCGCACCCGCACGGGCACGGCGCCCGCAGGAGGCGCGGTGTACGTCTGCGCCGCCGGGTCCTGGAAACCGTCGGTCGAGACGGACGGGGGCGACGCGACCCGCGCCTCCTGCGTGACCGAGGTCGTCGGAGGGGCCCCGTCGGGCCGGGCCGCGACGGCGGCGACGGTCGCACCGCCCAGCACGAGGACGGCGGCGACCGCGACGACGGGTCTCGCGTGCGCGCGGAGCCAGGTGGCGGGTGTCATGAGTCGCTCTCCAGGGGCGAGCACGCGCCGATCGACGTGCCGTCGAGCTGCAGGGCGGCGAGAGCCGCCCAGGCCGTGCCGTAGTAGGTGGGCGTCGACGTCGCGATCTCGTCGGCGCGGCGGAGGTCGTCGGCGGCCGCGCTGTGGTCGCCGGCCGCGGCTTCGGCGGCGGCACGCGCGGCGTAGGCGAGCGGGCTGCGGTCCTCGCCCGTCGACTGCCCGCCGAGGTCGAGCTGCATGGGCAGCTCGTCGTAGCGCTGCAGCACGGGCGCCAGTCGCGCGGCGAGGGCGACGTCGGCGGGGTCGCACGACTCGGCGTAGCGCAGCGGCAGGCGGGCGGCGTCGTAGCTGTAGCGGACGGAGCCGCTCGAGCCGTCGGCGCTCGGCAGCGGGACCACCGAGCCGTCGGCGGAGACCTGAGCCCAATCGCTCGGCAGGGCGGTCGAATCGAGTATGGCCGTGGTCACGGCCCGCGATCCGGCGGCCAGCTCGTCCCATCGGGGATCGCCGCTGGCGTCGCCGAGCTCCTGGAACGTCGCGGGCGACGCGTACGAGGGGTTGTACGACCAGGGGGCGTCGCCCTGGGCCCAGAGACCCGGCAGGAGGATGCGCCCGACGTCGGTCGACGCGGTCATCGTGTCGAGCACGACCTCGCCGAGCTCGACGCCCGCCGCCGTCAGGTCGGGGCGGTCGAACGCGTCGCCGGCGAGCACGAGGGCCCGGGCGGCGTCGACGTCGGCGTCGCTCGCCGGGCCGTCGTCGACGACCGCGCCGTCGGCCCACTGCCACGACAGGAGTCCGTCGTCGCGCACGAGGTTGTCGGTGGTCCACCCCCAGATGGAGTCGAAGGCGCTCTCGTCGTCGACGCCGACCGCGACGAGCAGCCCGTACGCCTGACCCTCGCTGACGGTGTCCCCGCCCTGATCGCGGCGGACGACCCGGCCGTCGGAGTCGACCCAGTCGTCGAGGAACGCCTCGCCGATCTGGTCGGGCGTCCTCTCGGGTGCCGAGGTGGGGGTGATGCCGGGGTCGCTGGTCGCGCCCGTCCGTCCGCCCGCCTCGTCCGACGATCCGCCGAACGGGCCGACGACGAATGAGGCGATCCCGGCCGTGACGGCCACTGCCACCACGACCGCCGCTGCGAGCAGCAGTCTCGTCTTCTTCGTCATGTCGTTCCTCACTGTGCTGTCATCGTCGTGCCGGTCGAGGAGGCGCGGTGCCCGGCGGCGCCGAGCCGCGCCTCCTCGTCCGTCGGTTCGCTCCGCCGCGGCGTCAGCCGATGCGGAGGAATCCGAGCACGGACGCCCAGAAGCCGCCCCGTGTCTCACCGGGGGCCTCGTCGGAGGCGTGCTCGGCCAGGTAGCCGCCACCGGTCTGCACTCCGCCCTGCGGGGTCTCGGCCGTCGACGCGCTGTCGACGACGGGCACGACGGTCAGGCCGCCGCTGGAGTTGTCGAGCACGAACAGGGTGTTGACGCTGCCGGCCGCGAGGTCGACGTCGGCCGATCCCTCGACGTCGTCGCCCGTGAGGTCGAGCGTCCAGGGGCCCGCGTCGACGCTCGCGTACCCGGTGGCGCTGCCGAAGGGCGCGTCGGCGGCGATGGTCGTGCCGGTGGTCGTGGCGACGTCGACCGTGTCGGTGACGTTGGCCGCCTGCACGAGGCGCAGCTTCGCCTCGCCGGGAGCCGGTGCGGTGAGGTCGTCGGTGAGGACCTCGGTCCGCAGATCGTCGTTGGGGCCGTAGGCGAGGGCCGTGAGGGGCTGACCGCTCTCGACCGTGACGTTGGTGCTGATCATCGGCTCGGCGTCGTCGGCCGGTGCGTCGGCCGCGGTCATCGAGACGACGTAGGTGCCGGTCGGCAGGGCCTCGTAGGGGCTGACCTGCCCGTACGTGACGTCGTCGAGGTCCATGACCACCTGGCCGCCCTTGAGCGAGGTGAGGGTGACGTCGACGGACTTGGTGTCGGGCGACAGGTGACCGACCCTGACCCAGCCGTCGCCGTCGGCGGCCTGGGCCGGCGAGGCGCCGACGACCGCGGCGGCGACGGCGGCCGTCGTGGCGACGCCGAGGGCCAGCACCGTGGTGAGACGGCGGACGGCGGGACGGGTGCGGGTGGTGCTGATGGCGTGTGCCATAAGGTGGTTCCTTTCCGGTGGGTGTCCGGCTCGTGAGGGCCGGCGGTGCCGAGGAGGTGCGGCGCGCGTCGTCGGGTCGGCGCGCGTCATCGGGTCGATCAGCCGAGCAGACCGCTCGGCGGGAGGGCGGACCAGGTGGCCACGAGCCGGTCGCCCGAGACGGCGGCGGAGGCCGGCGCGTAGGTGTCGCCGAGTCCGCCGACCACGGTCGCCAGATCGTCGGCAGAGCGACCGTCGGTCGGCGCGATCTCGAGCTGACGGAAGAGCCCCTCGGACTCCCCCGGCAGGGCCTCGGGGTCGCCGACGCTGATGCTGCCCGTCGCCGCGAGCTGACCGAGGACGATCATGGCCCGCGGGTCGACGCGACCGTCCGCGAGGGCCTGCCGGAAGACGTCGGAGACCTCGAGCGAGGGGTTCTGGGCCAGCTCGCGGCCGATCTGCGACCGTGCGGCGGCGTCCGCCCCGGCGTCGGTGGAGGCCTGCGCAGCCCCTCCCGGGTCGATGCGGCGCACGTCGACCTCCTGGTCGCCGGTGCCGAACGAGGCGACGACGGTGGAGTTGTCGAGGGCCTGGCGGATGCCCTCGGACGAGCCGCCCGAGGTGCGGACCGACTCGGTGGTGACGATGAAGTCGCTGTCGCGCCACCCGTTCGGCGACTGGGCCTGGACGGCGCCGTCGGTGTCGAGCTTGTAGAACCAGATGACGTTGTCCCGTGCGAAGCCGTCGTCGACCAGGTCGACCCACATCGCGTCGTCCACGAGCAGTCGGCTGTCCTTCGGCACGTTGTCCGAGATCCATCCCTGCGCGTCGCGCATGGGGGCGTCGAGGTCCGAGAGGAAGAACCCGCGGAGCTGGGACGTCCAGAGCGGCACGATGGCGACGGCGGCCACCGCGGTCACGGCCATCCAGACGACGGCGCCGGAGCGGCCGGCCGCCGTGCCGAGTCGGCTCTCGCGCCGGGCGCGGAGCGAGCGCACGGCCGAGTCCGTGACGGCCGCGATGAGCAGCGCCGCGAACGGGAGCAGCATGATCACGTAGGGGACGGGCAGGTAGCCGCCCGGGCGGAACATGAACGCGATGAGGAAGACCATCATCACGGCGATCGGCCGGACCCTCGTCAGGAAGACGCCGACGACCGAGGCGGCCGCGCCCAGCACGATGACGACCATGTCGAGCTGCCACCACTGCGACACGGTGGCGAAGAAGAGGCTGCCGGTGTCGAGGATCGAACCGCTCGACTCGCGGGTGCCGAGCTGGAACGTGATCCCCTCGAGCAGGCTGACGCGCCCGGCGCCGGGCAGCAGCTCGCCCTTGACGCCGGCGAGCGCGATGTACGAGAGGCCGATCAGCACGAGCAGAGCCGAGGCGATCGACAGGGTGTACCGACGCGTCGAGCGGTCGGCTCCCCGGAACATCGTCCAGGCGAGGAACGGCAGGGCCAGCAGGTACGTCTCCTTCGAGAGGACGGCGATGCCGAACGAGGCCGAGGCCGCCGCGTAGCCGGCCAGCTGGTGACGCCGGCTGAGGGCGAACAGGAAGGCGGCGAGGAGCCACGGGGTCGCGACGTTGTCGAGGTACACGGTGCGGTGGAACTGCACGGCGAGGGGCGAGACGGCGAACACGAGGGCCGCGATCGACGCGGCCGCGCGGCTCAGCCCGATCCTGCGGGCCAGCGCCCAGAGCAGGGCGACGGCGACGACGGTGAAGAAGACCATGGCCTCGCGGCCCGCCAGGACGGCGATGCTGTAGCGCGAGAAGGCGCCGGTCAGGGCCGTGTACGCCGAGATCTGCAGCCAGCCGACGGGCGGGTGGTCGTACCAGTAGGTGTAATGGGCGAGCTCGCCGAGGTTCTGCACGGCCCAGGCCTGGGCGACGTAGGTGCCCTCGTCGTCGATCCGCTGCGGCGAGCCGGCCATGTTGAGGCTCTGCACGACGGCGGCCACGGCGAGGACGGGCAGGAGCCAGAGCAGGGAAGCGCCGTGGCGTCGGAGCCACGACACCCGGGGAGCGCGGTCCGGTTCGGCCGCACGGGTGGGCCGGACCGGCGCGTCGGGAGCGACGGCGGGTCGGTCGAGGATGCTGGTCATCGGTCACCACCTCCGGTGAGGGCCAGGTCGTCGGTCGATCGGTCGGCCACGACGGTCGTCGGGGCCGGGGCGGCGTGCCCGAGCGGGGCGGGCACGGAGGCGGGACGGTGGGCACCCGTGTGCTCGGTCTTCTCCCACGCGTTCATCTTCCGGACCTGTCGCCAGACGGACCGGACGGCGGCCAGGGCGAGGAAGATCTGGTACGGCAGCAGACCCCAGACGAGTCGGAAGTAGTCACGCGCCCGGACCTTCTGGCCGTAGGTGCGGCCGAACTCGCGGAGCCCGGTGAACTCGACGGCCAGCAGCACGAGGGTCGGCGCGAGGGGGATGAACGAGACCAGGGCGATCGCGGTCGGCACCTTGACCGTGAGGATCAGCGCGATCGAGATCGGGATCATGAGCCCGGTCGCGGCCTGGATGAACGGCATGGTCAGCAGGTAGCGGGCCATGAGGCGCTGACGCAGTCGCGGCAGCTTCTTCCACTCGCCCTTGCCGTAGACCTGCATGAAGCCCTGGTTCCACCGCGTGCGCTGCTTGAGCAGCGAGACGAACGTGCCGGGGGTCTCCTCCCGGGTGACGACCTCGGGGCTGTAGGCCACGACGACCTTGGCGCCGGCGCTCGAGAGGCGGACGCCCAGCTCGCAGTCCTCGGCGAGGCACTCGGCATCCCAGCCCTGGGACCAGTCGAGCCACTCCTTGCGGACGAAGACCGTGTTGCCCCCGAGCGGGATGAACTTCTCCTTGGCGTGGAAGTGCAGTCGCGACCGGAACCAGAAGTAGTACTCGAGCACGTTCCGCAGGCTCCACCAGCTGCTCTGGAAGTTCATCAGCTGCACGCCGCCCTGCACCACGTCGGCGTCGGTCTCGCTGAATCGCGAGTCGACGAGCGTCAGGAGGCGCGGGTGGACCTCGTCCTCGGCGTCGAACACTCCGACGATCTCGC
This sequence comes from Frigoribacterium sp. Leaf263, assembly GCF_001422285.1. Taxonomy (GTDB): domain Bacteria; phylum Actinomycetota; class Actinomycetes; order Actinomycetales; family Microbacteriaceae; genus Frigoribacterium. The sequence goes on along the minus strand of NZ_LMMO01000001.1, from coordinate 378,203 downwards.
CCTTCGACGACTGCAGCGCCAGATTCAGCGCCTTGGGCTTGTTCTTGGGCACGCTCGAGTCGACGATCACGCGGATGAGCTCGGGGTGCCGGGCCGCGGCCTCGCGGGCGACGCGCTCGGTGCCGGGGTCGTCGTGGCCGACGATCGCGATGATCTCGAAGTCGGGGTGGTCCTGCAGGGCGAGGCGGTCGAGGGTCTGACCCATGACCTCCTCCTCGTGACGCCCCGGCACGAGCAGCGTGAACGAGTGCGCCGCGTCCAGGGGATCGTCGCTGAACTGGCTCCCCTCGAGGTTGTCCTTCGACCGCCAGGCGTGGAGCATCCACCACAGGGTCGACACGGCGACCGCCGTGAGCAGCAGCGAGATGACCACCAGCGACGAGTAGCCGATCCATTCGAGCGCGGACCAGTCGGGCAGCTGGAAGCCGGCGAGTCCGTCGCCGGCCGTCCCCGCGCCTCCTCGGTTGGGGACGAACGTCTCGGGTGATGCGGGCGCCTCGGGGGTGAGCAGCGGGGCGGGCTCACCGGCGGCCAGCAGGGTGGCGTGCTGCGTCGGGGCAGTCGACACGGGTCACTCTCCTGTCAAGAGGGTCGGGTTGATCGTGGGTGTCGTGGAGCAGAACGATGCTCAGCAGGTCGCGCGATCGGGTCGGCGCTCGGGCGGCTGTCGTCGGCGCCCTCGTCCGGGGATTCTCACCTCGGGGATGGCACCGGTTCGGGGGGTGCGGGCGGATCGGTTTGGTCGGGTCCGGGCGTTGTCCGGTGATTGCCAGGTTCCCGTCATCTCCCGTTAACGTCCCCCGGTCGGGGGCCAGCCCGTCGGCCGCCCGACGCGCGTAGTTTGGCGGCATGGACTTCAGATACCTGGGAAACAGCGGCCTCAAGATCTCCGAGATCACCTACGGGAACTGGCTCACGCACGCCTCGCAGGTCGAGAACGACGTGGCGACGCAGTGCGTCCGCGCGGCGCTCGACGCCGGCATCTCGACCTTCGACACGGCCGACGCCTATGCGAACACGGCGGCGGAGCAGGTGCTCGGCGACGCCCTGAAGGGCGAGCGTCGCGAGTCGCTCGAGATCTTCACGAAGGTGTACTGGCCGACCGGCCCCCGCGGTCACAACGACGTGGGCCTCAGCCGCAAGCACATCCTCGAGTCGATCGACGGCTCGCTCCGCCGTCTCGGGACCGACTACGTCGACCTCTATCAGGCGCACCGCTACGACGCCGACACCCCCCTCGAAGAGACCATGCAGGCCTTCGCCGACGTGGTCCGCCAGGGCAAGGCGCTGTACATCGGCGTCAGCGAGTGGAACGCCGACCAGATCCGCGCCGGTCACGAGCTCGCCGTCAAGCACGGCGTGCAGCTGATCTCGAACCAGCCGCAGTACTCCATGCTGTGGCGGGTCATCGAGCAGGAGGTCGTCCCGACGAGCAAGCAGCACGGGCTCGGCCAGATCGTCTGGTCGCCCGTCGCGCAGGGCGTCCTGACCGGCAAGTACAAGCCGGGCGCCGAGCTGCCCGCCGGCAGCCGGGCGACCGACGACAAGGGAGGCGCGAGCTCGATCCAGAGGTTCCTCACCGACGAGGTGCTCACCGGGGTCGCGAAGCTCGAGCCGATCGCGGCCGACCTCGGACTCTCCATGGCCCAGCTCGCCATCGCCTGGGTGCTGCAGAACGACAACGTCTCGTCGGCCATCATCGGGGCATCACGACCCGAGCAGGTCGCGGACAACGTCAAGGCCGCCGGCGTCACCCTGCCCGCCGAGGTCATGACCGCCATCGACGAGGCGCTCGGCGACCTGGCCGAGACCGATCCGTCGAAGACCGTCTCGCCCGACCAGCGCCCCGCCTGAGACCCGGCGCGGAGAAACCCGGCGTCACGGGAATTCGTCAGGGGTGGATGCACTTGCATATACTCGTACCGACCTTCGGTGACACGTCACCGAAACCCCAGACGTCATCGCACCACCGGACATCGTCACATCAGTCACCCAGACCAACAGGAGAACACCATGGCAATCACCACCGAGCAGATCCCCGCCGGCACCTGGAACCTCGACCCCACGCACAGCGAGGTCTCGTTCAGCGTCCGTCACCTCGCGATCAGCAAGGTCAAGGGCAGCTTCGAGTCGTTCGACGCGACCCTCGTCACCGCTGAGGACCACACGGCCAGCAAGGTCACCGCGTCGATCGACGTCGCGTCGGTCAACACGAACCAGAAGGACCGCGACGGTCACCTGCAGACCGGCGACTTCTTCCTCGCCGAAGAGCACCCCAAGATGACCTTCGTGTCGACCAGCATCGAAGAGCAGGGCGACGACGCGTTCCTCGTCCACGGCGACCTGACCCTCCGTGGCGTCACCAAGCCCGTCACCCTGAAGAGCGAGTTCGGCGGCCTCGTCGTCGACGGCTACGGCCAGACCAAGCTCGGCTTCTCGGCGACGACCAAGATCGACCGCACCGCCTTCGGCGTCACCTGGAACGCCGCGCTCGAGGCCGGCGGCTTCACCCTCGGCAACGACGTCACCGTCACGCTCGAGATCCAGTTCGTCCTCCCCGCGTAACCAGCGGCACCTCGAAGGGCCCGCCGCTCACCTCGAGCGCGGGCCCTTCGTCGCGCCCGCCGCAGTACCCTCGGGAACAACGCGGTACCTGCCGCGGTTGGGCCCGGCAGTCAGCCCCGCACCACCCGAGAGGACTCCCATGACCGTCGACTGGATCACCCTGCAGAAGACCGCCCACGACGAGTTCGCCCGGCGGGTCGAGGCCGTGGCCGACTGGGACGCCCCCACTCCGGACACCGACTGGAGGGTGCGCGACCTCGTGCGCCACGTCACGCGCGAGCAGCAGTGGGTGCCCCTCCTGCTCGAGGGCGGCGATCCGGCCGAGGCCGAGAACTCGATCGAGCCGCTCGGCGACGACCTCGTCGAGGCCTGGCACCGCTGGTCGACCGCCGCGACGGCGGCCTGGCGCGAAGCCGACCCGCACGCCGAGGTGCGTCTCAGCGCCGACGTCGTCCCCGTCCACGAGTACCTCGCGGAGCAGGTCGCCGACGTCACCATCCACACCTGGGATCTCGCGCGCGCCGTCGGTGCCGACGAAGAGCTCGACGACGCCCTGGTCGAAGCCGTCTGGGGCGTCTTCGAGCCCCAGAAGGACGCCCTCGAGGCGTCCGGGCTCTTCGCCTCGCCCGTCCCCGTCGGCGACGACGCCCCGCTGCGGATCCGGCTGCTCGCCCTGACCGGGCGCGACGCCCGCTGAGCCGTCGCGGCGACCCGCGCCCGACCCCGGGGGCCGACCCGCGCCTCCCGGGTGTTCATCACCCGACCCTGGCAAGCTCGGCGGCATGACCGATCCGATCGACCGCCCCTGGCTGCACAGCTACGCCCCCGACGTCCCCGCCGACATCGAGCCCGTCACCGGCAGCCTCGTCGACCTCATCGACGACGCCGTCGCCACGCACCGCGGCCGGCCCGCCCTCGAGTTCTTCGGTCGCGAGACCTCGTACCGCGATCTGGGCGATCAGATCTCCCGGGCGGCCGAGGGGCTCAGGAGGCTCGGTGTGCGTCGCGGAGACCGCGTCGCCCTGATCGTGCCCAACAGTCCGCAGCACGTGGTCGCGTTCTACGCCGTGCTGCGCCTCGGCGCGGTCGTCGTCGAGCACAACCCGCTCTACACCGACCGCGAGCTGCGTCACCTCTTCGAGGACCACGGCGCAACGATCGCCGTCGCGTGGGACAAGCTCGTCGACCGCCTGAGGGCGCTGCCGTCCGACCTGGGGCTCGCCACGGTCGTCTCGGTCGACGTCACGAAGGGCATGCCGCTCGCCACCCGTCTCGCCCTCACCCTGCCGATCCCCGCCGCCCGGAAGTCGCGGAGCGCGCTGACCGACGGCGCGACCGGCGACGCCACGTTCGACGACCTGCTGTCGAACCGCCCGATCAAGAGGAAGCACCCTCGGCCCGACGTCGACGACGTCGCCCTGCTGCAGTACACCAGCGGGACGACGGGCTCGCCGAAGGGCGCCATCCTCACGCACCGCAACCTCCGCAGCAACGCCGAGCAGGGGCGCGCCTGGGTGCCCGGGCTCGTCGAGGGGGCCGAGACCGTCTACGGCGTGCTGCCGTTCTTCCACGCCTACGGGCTGACGCTCTGCCTCACCTTCGCGATGAGCCTCGGGGCCCGGCTCGTGCTGTTCCCGAAGTTCGACGTGGACCTCGTGCTCAAGGCGGCCAGGAAGCACCCGCCGACCTTCCTGCCGGCGGTGCCGCCGATCTACCAGCGTCTCGCCGACGGCGCCCGCGAGAAGGGCGTCGACCTGTCGTCGGCCCGCTTCGCGATCTCGGGCGCGATGAACCTGCCGAACCCGGTCGTCACCGCCTGGGAGGGCGTGACGGGCGGCATGCTCGTCGAGGGGTTCGGGCTGACCGAGACCTCCCCCGTCGCGCTCGGCAACCCGATCGGCCCGACCCGCCGCGTCGGCACGGTCGGCGTGCCCTTCCCGTCGACGGAGGCGATCGTCGTCGATCGGGACTCCCCCGATCCGACCCGCCCCGTGCCTCCCGGGGCTGCTGGTGAGCTGCTGCTGCGCGGTCCGCAGGTGTTCCGCGGGTACTGGAACCGCCCCGACGAGACGGCTGAGGCGTTCCTCGAGGGCGGGTGGTTCCGCACCGGGGACATCGTCAGCATGAGCGCCGACGGGTACGTCACCATCGTCGACCGCATCAAGGAGCTCATCGTGACGGGCGGCTTCAACGTGGCGCCGTCCGAGGTCGAGGAGGCCGTGCTCGGCGCCGACGGCATCGCCGAGGCCGCCGTGGTCGGGGTGCCGCGCGCCGAGGGCGGCGAGGACGTCGTGGCGGCGGTCGTGCTCGAGCCGGGTGCGACCCTCGACGAGGCCGCCGTGCGGGATCACTGCCGCGGGCGTCTGGCCGCCTACAAGGTGCCCCGGCGCGTCGTCGTCGTCGACGAGCTGCCGAAGTCGCTCATCGGCAAGGTGCTGCGTCGCCAGGTGCGCGACGCCCTCATCGCGGCCCGCTAGAGGGGTCGAGCCGGTACGACTAGAGCCAGCGGGCCCGGTCGAACGGCCAGAACACGACGAAGGCCCGGCCGACGACGTTCTCTTCGGGGACGAAGCCGGCGTAGGGGCCGCTCTGGTGCGCCCGCGAGTCGGCGGAGTCCTCGCGGTTGTCGCCGAGGACCCACAGCGCCCCCTCGGGCACGGTGACGTCGAAGGGCGTCAGCGAGGCCGGATCGCCGTCGGGCACGGTGATGTACGGCTCGTCGATCGGCTCGCCGTTGACGAGGACGCGCCCCTCGGCGTCGCAGCACGAGACGGTGTCGCCGGGCAGACCGATGACGCGCTTGACGAGGTCCTGCCCGGGCGCCCCCGGCAGCCATCCGCCCGGGTCCTCGAAGACGACGATGTCGCCGTGGTGCAGCGGCATCACGCTGGAGGCGAGCACGTTGACGACGAGCCGGTCTCCGATCATCAGCGTGTTCTCCATCGACGCGGACGGGATGTAGAACGAGCGCACGAGGTAGGTGCGGACGCCCCACGACACGAGCAGGGCGATCAGCACGATCACGATCAGGTCGCGCACGAGGCGGAACGGCCGGTGGCGGCGAGGAGGCGCGGTGTCGGTCACGACGTCATCCTCTCAGGCCGTCGCTGACGGTCAGATCGACGACCACCCGAGTCGTTCGAGTCGGGCGAGCGCGTGCTTCTCGGCGACCGGGCGCGGTCCGAGGACGGCTCCGATCCCGTTCAGCATGACCTGCGCGGGGCCGGCGGCCGGCAGGGCGACCGGCCCGATGTGCGGGGGCCTGAGGTCGAGCAGGTCCCGGAACCGCGGCTGCAGAGTGCTGACCGCTCCGGTGAACAGCAGCGGGTAGCCGGCCCTGAGCACGGGGAACAGCGGCGGGTGCTTGATGAAGCGCACGACGTCGTCGGTGCGGGCCGTCCGCTCGAGGATCCCCCGGCGGTCGAAGTCCATCAGCTGCCGCTGCATCTCGGCGGCGCTGCGCGGCGGGTTCGGCACGCCCATCAGCTCGCCCGCGACGGCCCATTCGCGCACGTAGGCGTCCGGCCCACCGGGGATGGGAGCCTTCCCCCACTGCTGGTACGCGGCGAGGAAGGAGTCCGCGAAGGCCATGTGCACCCAGCTGAGCAGCTCGGGATCGTTGGCGGCGTAGTCGTGGGTGACGCCGTGGCGGTCGTCGTACTGCCCGACGACCTTCGTGTGCAGCCGCGAGACCCAGTTCGAGGCCTGGGTCGCGGCCTCCTGGCTGCCGTAGGTCACGGTGTAGATCCAGCGGATCGTCCCGGCCAGTCGCCCCAGCGGGTCCTCTCGGAACCGCGAGTGGTCGTGCACACCGGCGAGCGCCCCGGGGTGCAGCGCCTGCACGAGCAGCGCGCGCACCCCCGCGGCGATGGTCGACATGGCGCCGTGAACGGCCCAGACGGCGGAGCCGGGCAGGAAGAACCCCTCGTCGTCGCCCTTCTCCAGGTCGGTGATCCACTGCGGCGTGCCTGTGTACTGCCCGTTGAAGGTGTACTGCAGACGGGAGCGGAGCGGTTCGGTCAGAGCGGGCATGCCTCGATCATGCGCCTCGCGACCTGGGCGCGCCGTGCCGACGGACGCCGCGCCTCCTGACGGTCCCGAGAGACGCAGGAGGCGCGGCGCGCGTCGGCGACGGTGGGTCAGCCCCCGTGCGCCTCGACCGAGACGGACTGCCACTCGTTCCACGTCGCGAGGCGCGACTCGTAGTCCTTCGTGGCGATCTCGAGCGGGGCCTTTCCGAAGAAGATCCGGAGGGGCGGCTGCTCGGCGTCGACGACCTTGAGGATCGCGGCACGCGTGGCCTCCGGGTCGCCGGGGTCGGCGGCCGAGGGCCGCTTCGAGGCGGCCTCCCGCACGCTCGCGTACTCGTCGAGCTCGTCGCTGCGTGACGCGGAGGGGCCCGACCAGTCGGTGCTGAACCCTCCGGGCTCGACCAGGGTGACGCTGATGCCGAAGCCCGCCACCTCCTGCGCGAGCGACTGGCTGATGCCCTCGAGCGCCCACTTCGACGCGTGGTAGATGCCGACCGTCGGGAACGCGCTGATGCCGCCGATGCTCGAGACCTGCACGATGTGACCCGAGCCCTGCTCGCGCATGATGGGCAGAGCCGCCTGCGTCACCCAGAGGGCCCCGAACAGGTTCGTCTCGAGCTGCCCCCTGGCCTCGCTCTCGCTGATCTCCTCGACCATGCCGAAGTGCCCGTAGCCGGCGTTGTTGACCACGACGTCGAGGCGGCCGAACGTCTCGGCGGCCTCCTGCACGGCCGCGAAGTCGGCGGCGCGGTCGGTGACGTCGAGCTGCAACGGCAGGAAGGCGTCTCCGTGCTGCTCGACGAGACCGGCGACGTCGTCGAGGTTCCGTGCGGTGCCGGCCACGCGATCGCCTCGTTCGAGTGCGGCCTCGGCCCACTCGCGGCCGAAGCCCTTGGATGCTCCGGTGATGAACCAGACCTTGCTCACGGTGTTCCTCTCGTCGGGTGATGGTGTCTCCGATCCAACGCCCGCATGTCTGGACGGCGTCCGAACGCGCCCGCCCCGACCGACGCTGCACGGAGCGCACGATCGAACGGCCTCGTTCGCCCTAGAGTGAGGGGGTGACCATCGAGACCCCGCGTCCCTGGCTTGACTCCTACGCCCCCGGCGTCCCGCACGAGATCGAGCCCGTCACGGGCTCTCTCCTCGACCTGGTGGACGGCAGCGCGAAGCGCTACCCGAAGGCGGTGGCGCTCGAGTACTTCGGGGCCACGACCTCGTACACCGAGCTCGTCGAGCAGATCGCCCGGGCGGCCGAGGGACTGCGGAAGCTCGGCGTGGGCCACGGCGACACCGTGGCCCTCGTGCTGCCGAACGGCCCGCAGCACGTCGTCGCGTTCTACGCCGTCCTGCGTCTCGGCGCCGTGGTCGTCGAGCACAACCCGCTCTACACGCCCCGCGAGCTGCGTCACCAGTTCGAGGACCACGGCGCCAAGATCGCCATCGCCTGGAACAAGGTCGTCGACACGATCCAGGCGTTCCCCGACGACGTCGCCGTCGACCACGTGGTGTCCGTCGACGTGACGAAGGCCATGCCCTTCGGCACGCGACTCGCCCTCCGTCTGCCGATCGCCAAGGCGCGAGAGTCCCGCGAGCGCCTCTTCACGCCGGTCCGCGACACGACCCCGTGGGAGGACGTCGTCGGCTCGCGCCCGATCCGCTCCAAGCACCCCCGCCCCGAGACCGACGACCTCGCGGTCATCCAGTACACGAGCGGCACCACCGGCACGCCGAAGGGCGCGCAGCTGACGCACCGCAACCTGCTCTCGAACGCGGCGCAGTCGCGGGCCTGGGTGCCGACCATCGAGCAGGGCGCCTGCACCGTCTACGCCGTCCTGCCGATGTTCCACGCCTACGGTCTGACCCTCTGCCTCACCTTCGCGATGAGCATGGGGGCGCGCCTCGTGCTGTTCCCCGCCTTCGACCCGGCGCTCGTGCTCAAGGTCATGAAGAAGCGACCGCCGACCTTCCTGCCGGCCGTCCCGCCGATCTACACGCGCCTCCGCAAGGCGGCCGACGACGCCAGCGTCTCGCTCCGCGGCGTCGAGGTCGCGATCTCGGGCGCCATGCCCCTCTCGGCCGAGGTCGTCGAGCCGTGGGAGGCCGAGAGCGGCGGCTGGCTCGTCGAGGGCTACGGCCTCTCGGAGTGCTCCCCCGTGCTGATGGCCAATCCCGTCGGGCCCACCCGCCGCGCCGGGACGGTCGGACTGCCGCTGCCCAGCACCGAGGTGCGCGTCGTCGACCCCGACCAGCCGACGGTCGACGTCGCCGCCGGCGAGTCGGGCGAGCTGATCGTGCGCGGCCCCCAGGTGTTCACCGGCTACTACCGCAAGCCGCAGGCGACGAGCGAGGTGTTCGTCGACGGCGACTGGTTCCGCACGGGCGACATCGTGACGCTCGACGACGACGGCTTCGTCCGGGTCGTCGACCGCATCAAGGAGCTCATCATCACCGGCGGCTTCAATGTGTCGCCCTCCGAGGTGGAGGAGGTGCTGACGCGCTTCGACGGCGTCGTCGACGCCGCCGTCGTGGGGATGCCCAGCCCCGGGGGCGAGCAGGTCGCCGCGGCGATCGTCGTCGCACCGGGCGCGCAGGTCGACGTCGCCGAGCTCCGCGCCTTCGCCCGCAAGCACCTCACGCCCTACAAGGTTCCCCGTCGCATCGTCGTCGTCGACGCCCTGCCGACGTCGCTCATCGGCAAGGTCCTGCGCCGCAAGGTGCGGGACGAGCTGCTCGGGCACTGACCGACGCGAGCCGCCCCGCGGCGGGGCCCCGCGCATCGGGGCCCCGCGCGTGGTCCTAGTCGGTCGTCCCCTCGCGGTACCCCTCGGCCAGCCACCCCAGTCGACGGAGCGTCTCGCGGTTGCGCGGACCGAGCAGCAGCGCCTGGATCGCCCGGGGCACGAGCGCGCCCGGACCGGAGACGGCGTCCTCGGTCATCGTGACGTGGGTGCCGCCCGAGACGGGCTTCAGGGCGAAGGCGACCCGTGCCTCCCCCATGGGCCACCCGCGGGCGATCAGGACGACGCGACGGGGCGGCTCCCACTCGACGATGCTCGTCGTGTCGTCGATGACCGCCGGCCAGACGCCGAACGAGTGGCTGATCTTCGCCCCGGCCTCGGGCCAGGCCCGCTCGACGGCGCGGACGCGTGATGCGCCGACGACCCAGCTGGGATACGACCAGCCGTCGCCGAACACCCGGAAGACGTCGTCGGGCGACGCGTCGATGAACCTCTCCTCGATGCTCACTTCTTCTCCGTATCGTCGGGCCCCAGGCGGGGCAGGCGGGTGATGCCGAACTCGTGGCGCAGCGCGCTCCGGGCGGCGTAGGCGCCGCCCATGCCGTGCACGCTCGGGCCGGGCGGGACGGACGACGAGGCGAGGTACACCCCGGGCACGGGGGTCCGCCACGGTTCCGTCGAGACGACGGGTCGAGCGACCAGCTGGCGGAGGCTCGGCGCTCCCGAGGCGATGTCGCCGCCGATGTAGTTCGGGTCGTGGGCCTCGAGCTCGTCGGCGCTGAACGAGTGCGACGCCAGGACGACGTCGCGGAAGCCGGGGGCGAAGCGCTCGATCTGCGCGGTGATGACCTCGGTCATGTCCCGGGTGCTCCCCGACGGCACGTGCGCGTAGGTCCACAGGGAGTGCTGTCCCTCGGGCGCCCGGGTGTCGTCGACGACGCTCGGCTGGACGACCAGGACGAACGGGTCGTCGGACTCCCGCCCGTGGGCCACGTCGTGCTCGGCTCGCGCGACGTCGGCGCGATCGCCGCCGAGGTGCACGGTGGGCGACCCGCGCAGGGCGTCGACGGCCCAGGGCACCGGACCGCTGAGGGCGAAGTCGACCTTCGACGCGCCTCCTCCGTATCGGAACCGCTCGAGACGGCGGCGGTAGCCGTCGGGGAGGCGCGGGCCGGCCATCGAGATCAGCTGACGGGGCGTCACGTCGAGCAGGGCGACGTCGCTGTCGAGCTGTCCGAGGTCGGTGATCTCGGTGTCGGTCTCGATGACCCCGCCGTGCGCGAGCAGGTCGGCGGCCAGGGCGTCGGCGATCGACTGGCTGCCGCCGCGGGGCAGGGCCCAGCCCCGCCCGTGGCCGTGGACCGCGAGGGTGAGACCCGCGGCGGAGGCCGACAGGCTCGGCATCGGCCGGATGGCATGCGCCATGACGCCCGCCAGCAGGGCGCGCGCCTCCCGTGTGCGCAGCCCCGCGTCCCACCAGGGCCCGCCCTGCCCGAGGATCCTCAGGCCGAACTCGATGACGGCGCCGGGGTGTCTCGGCACCTGGAGGATCGGCGAGAGCGTGAACTGCGAGATCTCCGCCTCGAGCTCGACGAGACGCTCGAACATCAGGCGCCAGGTCCGCCCGTCGACGCCGAGGCCGTCGACGGTGCGATCGAGGTCGCGGTAGGCGACGCCGGCCGTGCCGCCGTCGACCGGGTGGGCGTACGAGATCTCGGGCACGATCATCTCGACCCGCTGCTCGAGACCCCACCGCCGGAAGAACCCGGACGCCATCGCCATCGGATGCACGGCCGAGCAGATGTCGTGCCGGAAACCGGGCAGCGTCAGCTCGGACGTTCGCGTGCCGCCCCCCAGCGTCGACGCCCGCTCGACGAGCTGGACCCTCAGCCCCGCCCGGGCGAGCACGACCGCCGCGGCCAGCCCGTTCGGGCCGGCCCCCACGACGGAGGCGTCGAAGGGACGACTCATCGGCTCCGCCCCGACACCGCCCGGACGGTCGCGAGACCCGCGCCCAGGGCGGCGGCGACGGCGATGCCCCGGCTCACCCCGCGGTTGCGCGTGTACCAGATCTGAGGGCTCGTCCTGTGAGCCATGTCGCTGAAGATCCCCCGCGCGCCGTGATCCCCGGCCGTGGGCTCGTAGAGGTTGTCGGGGAGCATCGGCTCCTTCTTCTGAGGCGCCTGCTGACCGGAGTACCCGGTCTTCGCGAGGAAGACGTCCATGAATCCCGCGGCGAAGCGGTTGCCGAGGATCGTCCCCAGGGTGGGCTCGCCGATCCACGACCGGCGGCGGGGCTTGTCGGCGACGTCGGCGATGGCCCGGGCCCCCACCTCGGGCTCGTAGATCGGCGCGACGGGCATGGGGTGCTCGGGCAGGGTCGTCCGCACCCAGTTGAACTGGATCGTGTTGAGGGCCGGCATGTCGACGGTCGAGATCCGGACGGCGCTGTCGTTGTGCAGCAGCTCGGTCGTGACCGACTCGGTGAACCCCTGGACGGCGTGCTTGGCCGCGCAGTACGCGGCCTGCAGGGGGATGCCCCGGTGGGCGAGAGCCGAACCGACCTGGATGACGTGACCGGCGTCTCGCGGGACCATCCGCGAGAGCGCGGCACGTGTGCCGTTGACGAAGCCGAAGTAGTTCACGGCGGTGGCGCGCTCGAAGTCGTCCGGGTCCGTCTCGAGGAACTCCCCGAAGACCCCGACCATGGCGTCGTTCACCCAGAGGTCGATGGGGCCCCACTCCGACTCGACCCGGTCCGCGGCGGCCTCGACCTGCAGACGGTCGGCGACGTCGGTCGGGATTCCCAGCGCGCGACGCCCTGCGGCCTCCACGTCGGCGACGGCGCCGTCCAGGCCGTCCTGGCCGCGAGCGAGGACGGCGACGTCCCAGCCGCGGGCGGCGAGCTCCCGGACCGTGGCCCGGCCGAGTCCGGCGGTTCCTCCGGTGACGACGGCGATCCTGCTGGTGCTCATGCTTCTCCTCGACTCATCCTCGCGTTCACGGGTCTCCGACGGTAGTCGTTCACGACCGAGGAGGCGCGACTCACGTGAGTCGCGCCTCCTCGGTGGTCACCGTGGCGCCGGCCGCTCGGTGCTAGATGTCGAAGCCTCCGAAGTCGCCCCCGCCGAAGTCGCCGCCGCCGAACCCGCCGCCGCCGAAGTCACCGCCGCCGAAGTCCCCGCCTCCGTCGCCCGCGCCGGAGTCGGCGCCCGCCGTCTCCGTTCCCGCGTCGGCGGAGTCCGCGCCGGTGTCGCCCTCGCCGCCGCCGTCGCCCTCGCCGCCCTCGGCCGTGGCCCCGGCGTCGGGCAGGAACGCGCTCACGAGGGCCGAGCCGATCACGAAGCCCGCGACCGTGCCGAGAAGCGATCCGCCGATCATCGACCCCATGCCCGGTCCGCGACGCCCGGCGCCGCCCTGCTGCCCCGGGCCACCGCCGCCGCCGAGCGTCCGCTCGAGCGTTCCGGGCTGACGGAGCTCCGAGCGGGTGGCGGCCTGCGCGAGCGAACCGGCGTCGTCGCCGCGCGGACGCTCACCCTCGGGCGACTGGGCGCTGAGCTCGTCGAACACGAGTCGTCGCTGCTCGGGCGTGAGCTTCTCGAACGCCTCGGCGTGCACCTGCTCGATGGTCTCGGGCGGCGCCGTTCGCAGCAGATAGCGGTAGCGCTCGACGGCGATCTCGTCGTCGCTGCGGGCGGGGGCCGCCGTGCCGGGCCGGGCAGGGGGCTGCTGACCGTACGGCTGGTCGTAGGACTGCTGACCGTACGGCTGGTCGTACGACTGCTGACCGTACGGCCGCGGGTCGGCCGCGGGTCGGCCGCCGGGCTGATCCGGTCGCTGGTCGTCTCGGCCGAGGAGCCTGTCGAGGAATCCCATCGATGCGTTCCGTTCCGTGTCGGTGTGCGCGGTGCGGAAGCAGCCGCACGCACGACAGTAGGACCCGGCGCCCCCCGCCGCCTGAGCGCGCCGTGCGGATCAGCCGTGGACGTCGTCGCGGGGCCGGGTCGGCCCGGCGTCCGCACCGCGCCGCCGTCGCCGGAGCAGGGCGCGGATCACGAGCCAGACGACGACCCCGGCGATCGCTCCGTAGACGATGTAGTCGAGGTACTTCGCGTACTGGTCGATCAGCTCGTACTGCGTTCCGAGGGCGGCGCCCAGGGCGATGAGGAGGGTGTTCCAGATGCCGCTGCCGACGATCGTGAAGAGCGAGAAGGTAGCCAGCGGCATGCGGTCGGCGCCGGCCGGCAGCGAGATGAGACTGCGGACGCCGGGGATGAAGCGCCCGAAGAACACGGCCGAGCGACCATGGCGGTGGAACCACCCCGCGGCCTTGTCGAAGTCCTCGCGCTCGACGAGCGGCAGCTTCGAGAGCCACCGGATGCTCCGCTCGAGGCCGAGCTTGGCCCCGAGCAGGTACAGCACGAGGGCGCCGACGTACGCGCCGAGCGTCGTGACGACGATGAGCAGCCCGATGTTCATGTCGCCGCTTCCGGCGAGAGCGCCGGCGAGCGGCAGGATCAGCTCGCTCGGGATCGGCGGGAAGATCGTCTCGATGAACGTCAGGAGGCCGACGCCCCACTCGCCGAGCGCGTCGATGACCCGTGACGCGATGCCGACGATGCCCCCGCTCTCGGTCAGCGATCCGGGGGCGGAGGCGGCGGACAGGAGGGCGCTCGGGGCGGCGGAGGAGGTCATGGATCCCTGGGTCGGTTCGGGTCCCGCTCGGGTCGGGCTCGGATCGGCAGGTCGAGTATGCCGGGCCTGCCTGGGAGGGGACCGCCCGCGTCAGGCCGAGCGGCCGCTTCCCCGGCGACGCCCGACGAGCCCCGCGACGAGCCGCCAGCCGACCAGGAGCACCCCGAGCACGACGGCCGTGACGACCACGAAGCTCGGCTCGATCCCCTGACCCGAGGCGACGCGCAGCAGGACGCCGACGACGACCGTGGAGACCCAGACGACGAGACCGGCCCGCGGACCCGCCGGCGGCCATCCGACGCCGAGGACGCTCGCCCAGCCGACGACGAGGCCGACGGCGAAGGGCCAGGTCGTCGTCAGGACCCCGAGCGGGTCGAGCGCCTCGGCGTGGCTGCTGCGCCCGATCAGCACGAACACCAGGACGAGCGCGAGATCGACGACGAGCGCCCACCAGGAGGCGCGGGGACGTCGGGTGCGGACCGGACGGGTGGTCATGGGAGCCTTCCGAGAGGGGACGGGGTCACGAGGGCTGCTCGAGGGTCTGCGAGAGCTCCGACAGCAGGTCGTCGATCTGCGGGTCGACCAGGCGCTCGACGGCGTCGCCGATGCGTCCCCGCTGCTCGACCAGGGCGAAGCACACGGTGGTGCCGACCGAGTGCGCGTGGTCGTCGGCCAGCGCCAGTTCCCGGCGCAGCGCCTCCTTCGCCTCGTCCGTGTACTCGACGGGGGTGCCGGGTCGGGACCCGGCAGGAGGCGCGTCCTCCTCGGCGAGGCCGGCCAGCGTGAACAGGAACGGCTGACCCGGATCGGGCTCGGGGTCCACGTCGAGTCCCTCGAACTCGAGATCGAGACCGACATCGGGTCGATACGCGCTCTCGTCGGCGCTCTCGGCGTCCCGGCGCAGCTCGCGATCGACGAGCGGCAGGTTGCGCGCCGTGTACGCCTCGACCTCGTCGTCGACGATGTGGCGGAGTCGGTTCAGCAGCGCGTGCTGGACGGCGTGGGGCACGTCGCGGTCGAAGCCGGCGGCCGTGGCGACCGGCGAGCCGAAGCAGAGGCGGCAGACCCGGGTCCGGCCGCGCGCGGTGCCGATGCGCCACCGGGGCAGCCAGCGCAGCCAGGCGTCGACGGCGCTCTGGACGCGCCCTTCGATCGAATCGGCCATGCCGTCGAATCTACGGGCATCCGCCGGAGATGGCGCGGTCCGCCCGGGCGATTCCCCGGGGCCGACGCCCGTCCGACGTCAGTCGACCGTGACGAAGTCGATGAGGCGCTCGACCGGACCGAGCAGGGCGGGCTCGAGGTCGGCGAACGTCCGCACGCGCGACAGGATCCGCTGCCAGGCGGCGGCGATGTCGGCCTGATCGTCGTGAGGCCAGCCGAGGGCGTCGCAGATGCCGTGCTTCCACTCGATCGAGCGGGGCACCGTCGGCCAGGCGGAGAGACCGAGCCGCGCGGGCTTCACGGCCTGCCAGACGTCCACGAACGGGTGGCCGACGACCAGCACGCTCTCGGCGGCGGGGCCCCGCATGACGGACTCGGCGATCCGGCTCTCCTTCGATCCGGCGACGAGGTGGTCGACGAGGACCCCGACCCGGCGCGTCGACGAGGGGCGGAATCCGGCCAGCACCTCGGCCAGGTGATCGACGCCCTCGAGGTACTCGACGACGACCCCCTCGATGCGGAGGTCCGAACCCCAGACCTTCTCCACGAGCTCGGCGTCGTGGCGGCCCTCGACGAAGATGCGGCTCTCGCGAGCGACGCGCGCGCGGGCGCCGTCGACGGCGAACGAGCCCGACGCCGTGCGGGCCCGGCCCGCCGGCGCGGCACGCGGCACGCGGAGCGCCACCGGCGCACCGTCGATCAGGAATGAGCCCGACAACGGGAACGCCCTCACCCGCCCCTTCCAGTCCTCCAGCTCGACGAGGCCGGAGGAGACCCGCACGATCGCGCCCGTGAATCCGCTGCCGAGCTCTTCGACGACGAGGTCGCGGACGGCGTCGGTCGGGGTCGCGACCGGACGCGCGGAGCGCTTCCAGTCGCCGCTCAGGACGTCGTCGCCGTATCGGTCGTCAGTCACGGGGAGGGAGGCCTCTCTGCTGTGGTCGGGGCTGGTACGGGCGCGGCGGCCCCTTCGTCGGAGGCGAGGACGCCTCGCCGGGGCGCGGGGCCGGGCGCGGTGCCGGAGTCCTGCCGGCGCCTCCCGCGACCTCGCGCGACCCGGCCCCCGGCGCCGACGTCGCGACGATCCCGCGCGGGCCCCTCGGCTCGTCGCGCGACGCCGACCGCTCGGTCGGGACCCGGCGCTCGGTCGAGCGCGGCGGGGTGAAGCCGGCGGTGAGCACCCAGGTGAACCAGACGAGCATGCCGACGACGTAGACGATCGACAGGGCCAGGGGGATCCACCACGACCCGGCGATCCCGCCGTCCTGCCCGAGGAGGGCGACGACGACGAGCGCTGCGACGAACCAGAGGGCCGCCGCCGTGCTGCGGGCCAGGTAGACGGCCAGCCTCCGGCGGAGCTCGCGACGCCGCGACGCGTGCTTCCAGTGGGTTCCGCGGGGCACGAGCAGGTGGCGCACCGGCGTCCATGCCAGCGCCGCCGCCGAGAGGAGATAGACGACGACGAGGGCGAGGACCGTGGCCGCTGTGACGAGCAGGAGGTCGTCTCGGCTGGCGAAGGCCGCTCCTCCCCCGCCGGGGGAACGGATGATCGTGACCCTGTCCGGCAGCAGCGACGACGCCGCCACGATGACCACGACCAGACCCGCCACCGCCACCCCGACGGGGGCGGCGGGGCGGATCCAGCGGGGCGCGCTCATCCGGCGGCTCCGCCTCGGGATCGGACGACGACGACCATGCCGCCGCGCGTCAGGCCTGCGCGCGCTCGAGCACCAGCTCGCGCACGCGGGCCGCGTCGGCCTGGCCCCTCATGGCCTTCATGACCGCACCGATCACGGCGCCGGCCGCCTGCACCCGGCCGTCGCGGATCTTCGCGAGCACGTCCGGCTGCCCGGCGAGGGCCTCGTCGATCGCGGCGATCAGGGCGCCGTCGTCCGAGACGACCTTCAGGCCGCGCTTCTCGACGACCTCGACGGGAGACCCCTCGCCGGCCACGACCCCTTCGAGCACCTGACGCGCCAGCCGGTCGGTCAGGTCGCCCGACTCGACCAGCGCGATGAGCTCGCTGACGTGGAGGGGCGAGACGAGGCTCGACGCCTCCACGCCCCGGGCGTTCGCCAGACGGGCGATCTCGCCCGTCCACCACTTGCGGGCCGCCTGCGGCGTCGCACCAGCCTGGACGGTCTCGACCAGCTCGGTCAGGAGACCCGAGTTGACGACGTCCTGGAACTCGAGGTCCGCGAAGCCCCACTCGGCCTTCAGGCGACGCCGCAGGGCGACCGGAGCCTCGGGGAGCGCGAGGCGGAGCTCCTCGACGAGCTCGCGCGGCGGCACGACCGGAAGCAGGTCGGGCTCGGGGAAGTACCGATAGTCGTCGGCGTCGCTCTTGGGGCGACCCGCCGAGGTCCGACCGGTGTCCTCGTGCCAGTGACGCGTCTCCTGGGTGATCGTCCCGCCACCGTCGAGGATCGCCGCCTGACGCTGGATCTCGTGCCGGATGGCGCGTTCGACCGAGCGGAACGAGTTGACGTTCTTGGTCTCGGTCCGGGTGCCGAGCTTCTCCTGGCCGTGCGGGCGGAGCGACACGTTGGCGTCGCAGCGCAGGTTGCCGCGCTCCATCCGCGCCTCGCTGACGCCGAGCGACCGCACGATGTCGCGGATGGTCGAGACGTAGGCGGCGCCGAGCTCGGGGCCGAGGGCGCCCGCGCCGATGATGGGCTTGGTGACGATCTCGACGAGGGGGATGCCCGCGCGGTTGTAGTCGACGAGCGAGTACTCGGCCCCCTGGATGCGACCCGTCGAGCCGCCGACGTGCGTCAGCTTGCCGGCGTCCTCCTCCATGTGGGCCCGCTCGATCGGGATCCGGAAGACGGTCCCGTCGGGCAGCTCGACCTCGACCTCGCCCTCCGAGGCGATGGGCTCGTCGAACTGGCTGACCTGGTAGTTCTTGGGGTTGTCGGGGTAGAAGTAGTTCTTGCGAGCGAACCGCGAGCTCTCGGCGATCGAGCACCCGAGCGCGAGTCCGAGGCTGATCGAGTACCTCACGGCCTGCTCGTTGACCACCGGCAGCGAGCCCGGGAGTCCGAGGTCGACCGGGGTGACGTTCGTGTTCGGGGCGCCGCCGAAGAAGTTGGGCGCATCCGAGAACATCTTCGTCTTCGTGGCCAGCTCGACGTGCACCTCGAAGCCGAGGACGACCTCGAACTTCTCGAGGGCCTCGTCGTAGTCCATCAGGTCTGCCTTGGCCATCAGATGACTCCTTCGGTGGCGGCGTTCTGCTCGGTGCTGCTGAGATCGGGGGCGCGCGAGATGAGGGTGCGCCCCCAGCTCTGCTCGAGCAGCTGCTCGAGGGCGGCGCCGTAGGTGTAGAGGCGGGCGTCCTGTCGGGCCGGCGCCATGAACTGGAGACCGACCGGGAGGCCGTCCTCCGGGGCGAGTCCCATGGGGACCGTGATCCCGGGGATGCCGGCGAGGTTCGCCGGGATCGTCGTGATGTCGTTCAGGTACATCGCCAGCGGATCGTCGATCTTCGAACCGAGCGGGAACGCCGTGGTCGGCGCGGACGGCGAGACGAGCACGTCAACGTCGGCGAACGCCTTCGCGAAGTCGCGCTGCACGAGCGTGCGCACCTTCTGAGCGCTGCCGTAGTAGGCGTCGTAGTAGCCCGCGCTCAACGCGTACGTGCCGAGGATGATGCGGCGCTTGACCTCGGGGCCGAACCCGGCCTCGCGGGTCGCGGCCATGACGTCCTCGACGGTTCCGCCGCCCTCGGGGACGACGCGCATGCCGAAGCGGACCGAGTCGAACTTCGCGAGGTTGCTCGACGCCTCCGCCGGGAGGATCAGGTAGTAGGCGCTGATCGCGTACTCGAAGCTGGGGGCCGACACCTCGACGATCTCGGCGCCGGCGCCCGTCAGCAGTTCGAGGGCCTCCGAGAAGCGCGTCTTGACTCCGCCCTGGAACCCCTCGCCGTTCAGCTCCTTCACGACGCCGATCCGCACGCCCTTCAGCGCACCGCCGGCGAGACCGGCACGGGCGGCCTCGGTGAACGAGGGCCACTCGTCGCGCAGCGAGGTCGAATCGCGGGGATCGTGCCCCTTGATGACGTCGTGCAGCAGAGCCGAGTCGAGCACGGTGCGGCTGACCGGACCGACCTGGTCGAGCGAGCTGGCGAGCGCGATCGCGCCGTACCGGCTGACCGAGCCGTAGGTGGGCTTGACGCCGACGGTGCCCGTCACGGCACCCGGCTGGCGGATCGAACCGCCGGTGTCGCTGCCGAGCGCGAGCGGAGCCTCGAAGGCCGCGACGGCCGCCGCCGAGCCACCGCCCGACCCGCCGGGGATGCGGTCGAGCGACCACGGGTTGTGGGTCGGACCGTAGGCCGAGAACTCGGTCGACGAGCCCATCGCGAACTCGTCCATGTTGGTCTTGCCGAGGGGCACGAGATCGGCGGCGCGGAGCTTCTGGACGACCGTCGCGTCGTACGGCGGGATCCAGCCCTCGAGGATGCGGCTGCCCGAGGTCGAGGGCATGTCGATGGTGCAGAGGACGTCCTTCACGGCGATCGGCACACCGGCCAGCGGGCCGAGCGCGTCGCCGGCGGCGCGACGACGATCGACGTCGGCGGCCGTGGCGAGCGCGGCGTCGCTGACGTGGAGGAAGGCGTGCACGTCGCCGTCGACGGCGGCGATGCGGTCGAGGTGGGCCTGCGTCGCTTCGACCGACGAGACCTCGCCCGTCGCGAGCTTCGTGGACAGGTCGGCCGCGCTGAGGCGGATGAGGCTTGCGGTGTCGGTCATCTCTACTGCTCTTCTCCGAGGATGGCGCTCACCCGGAAGCGCGAGCCGTCGTGGTCGGGGGCTCCGGACAGCGCCTGCTCGGCGGTCAGCGTCTCGCCGACGACGTCGGGGCGGAAGACGTTCTCGAGCGGGATCGGGTGGCTCGTCGCCGGCACGTCGTCGGTGGCGACCTCGGCCACCTTGGCGACGTTGTCGACGATCTGCCCGAGCTCCCGGGTCATGGTGTCGATCTCGTCGGCGGTGAGGGCGATGCGGGCGAGACCGGCGAGGTGCTCGACCTGCTCGCGCGTGATGTCAGACATGGTGCTCCGTCACAGATTCGTGTGGGGTACAGCGCTTGGGGGTCGCCGACGATTCTACGGGGCGGCGCGGACGGCCGACCCGCGCCTCCCCGGGGTCGCGTCAGTCGCGGGCGTAGAGGTCCTGAGGGCGAACCAGCGCGATGTCGGGCAGTTCGGGGCCGCCGGTGCCGGGGGTCCGCTCGTCGACGTCGACGAGCTCGCCGTGACCGAGCCCGATGAGGGCGATGCTCCGCAGCGACTCGGTCCCGGGGCGCAGGTAGTCGTTGTGCCCGAGGGCGGCCGAGAGCGCCTGACCGGTCAGACCGTCCGGGCCGCCGCCCGTGTGCATCAGCACCGCGCCGAAGGCCGCGGACCCCGGATCGGCCCCGAAGGCGCCGCTGCCCGCGACCGGGTCGAAGCTCCCCGCGGCGGCGTAGACGTCGCTGCCGACGACGGCCAGCTGCGTCGCGGTCTCGACGACGCTGCCAGGCGAGCCGAGGAGGACGAGCGAGTCGACGGTGACGCGACCGGACGACAACGCCATCGTCGCGGCCGTCGACCCGTACGAGTGAGCGACGACCGTGACCCGCGCCGGGTCGTCCGCTCGCACCGCGGCGAGTCCGGCGATCGCGTCGGCGAGGTGCGCGGCGCCCACCCGGGCGAGGTCGAGCGAGTAGACGTTCGTGAGATCGGGCGTGCGGTAGCCCATCCACGCCACCACGGCGGTCGTCTGCGGGGCGTCCGCCGACCGTCCAGCCAGCAGGGTGGCCCAGGCCGCCTGCTCGTCGTAGAGGTCGCCGGCCGTCTCCGACCAGTCGACGATCTGGCCGCTCACCGTGAAGAGCATGCCGGGGACGAGGACGCTGACGTCGTCGGCCGTGTCGAGGTCACCGACCACGACGGCGGCGCGACCCGGCATGACCGTGTCCAGCGCCACGAGATGCCGGTCGGCCGTGCCGCTGGTCCGGTCGGCGAGCGCGGCACCCACCTCGTCGAGCATCGCCGCCCGGGCGAGGTCGTCGGGGCTCGTCGAACCTCCCGCGAGACGGATGTCGAGCGCTGCGACCGCATCGGAGAGGAACGAGCGGTTGGCCGTGTCGCGCGCAGCGTACGGAACGCCCTCGAGATTCCCGACGAGCCCGGGGAGCGCGGTCGTCAGCCGATCCTGATGGACCCGGTCGAGCGACTCCCACCAGGCCAGCACGGTCGCGGGGGCGACGTCGGCGGTCAGCGCCGAGCTCGTGGTCCCGATGTCGTCGCCCGCGGGGTCGAGCGTCTGGCGCAGGACGTCGAGCGACGCCGAGGAGGCGCGGGTCAGCTCGCCGAGGCACCGCGCCCCGTCGAGCTCGTCGGCCTCGTCGACGACGCAGGCCCGCTCGAGGACGAGCGCGCTCGTCGACGCCGGGCCCGAGTCCGTGGCGGAGACGACGGTCGCGGAGGTCGCGGGTGGGGCCTCGACCACGCCGAAGACGTGGATCGAGGCACTCAGGATCGCTGCAGCGAGGAACAGCACGTCGGGTCTTCCCCCTCGAGGCGCATCTGTACCCCGGACTCCCTACAGTCCGAAGACGATGCGTGCTCATATCGTAGGGGCGACCGGTGACGCGTCACCAGACGGTCTAGCGATCTTCTGGCGCTTCGTCCCCCGTTTCGGGTACCGGGAGGGCCGCTGGGCCCTCCTTAATGAGGACTTGAAATTGCGCGGCATCGATGATTCGCACACCGAGGGCCTCCGCCTTCGCCAGCTTGGACCCGGCGCCCGGGCCCGCCGCGACGAAGTCCGTCTTCTTGCTCACGCTGTTCCCGGCCTTGCCGCCCGCCGCGAGGATCGCCTCCTGCGCCCCTTCGCGGCTGAATCCCTCGAGGCTGCCGGTCGCGACCACGGTCAGCCCGGCCAGCACTCCCCCGGCGGCCTCGGCCGCCCCCGGTCCCGGGTGACCCGGAGTGGTGAGCTGCACCCCGGCGGCAGCCCAGCGATCGATGATCTCGACATGCCAGTCGACGGCGAACCAGTCGCTGAGGGCGTCCGCGATGATCCCGCCGACCCCGTCGACGGCGGCGAGCGCATCGCGATCAGCCGCTCGGATCGCCTCGAGCGACCCGAAGTGATTCGCCAGAGCTCGGGCGGCGACCGGACCGACGTGGCGGATGCTGAGACCCACGAGGATCCGCCAGAGCGGACTCGTCTTGGCCTTCTCGAGGTTGGCGAGCATCTCGAGCGCGCTCTTGGACGGGACGTGGTCCGCGTCGCCGGAGAACTCCGACGCTTCGGGATCGAACGGGCCGTCGCGCTTGGCGCGCCGACGGCGGAACGGCGTGACGAGCTTGGGGGCGCCATCGGCCTCGAGGCGCTGCATGCCCGTCTCGGAATCGCGCACGACGACGCGCACCGGGAAGATGTCGGCGATGGTCAGATCGAAGAGACCGGCCTCGGTGCGCAGGGGCGGTGTCGCCGGCTCCGCCGGCTGGGTCAGGGCCGCCGCGGCGACCTCGCCGAGACCCTCGACGTCGAGCGAGCCGCGCGACGCGATGTGCTCGACGCGGCCCCTGACCTGCGCGGGGCAGCTCTCGGCGTTCGGGCAGCGGAGGTCGATGTCGCCCTCTTTGGCGGGCCGGAGGGGCGTGCCGCACTCGGGGCAGTCGGCCGGCATGACGAATTCGCGCTCGGTGCCGTCGCGCAGCTCGGCGACCGGTCCGAGCACCTCGGGGATGACGTCGCCCGCCTTGCGCAGCACGACGGTGTCGCCGATCAGGACGCCCTTCGCCTTGACCACCTGCTGGTTGTGCAGGGTCGCCTGGCGCACCTCGCTGCCGGCCACCTCGACCTTCTCCATGACGGCGAACGGCGTGGCGCGCCCCGTGCGGCCGACGCTGACGACGATGTCGAGGAGGGTCGTGTTGACCTCCTCGGGCGGGTACTTGAACGCGGTCGCCCACCGGGGAGCGCGACTGGTCGACCCGAGCTCCTCGTGCAGAGCCAGGTCGTCGACCTTCACGACGATGCCGTCGATCTGATGCTCGACGGAGGCGCGGCGGACGCCGTAGTCGTGGATGAACGCCTGGACCTCGGCGACCGTGTCGAAGACCCGGTGGTGGGTCGAGATGGGCAGACCCCAGCCGCCGAGCAGGTCGTAGACCTCCGACTGCGAACGCACCTCGGTGGCGCGTTCCAGATCGCCGACCGGCCACGCGCCGATGCCGTGCACCAGCATCCGCAGGCGACGGAGGCGCGCGTGCATCAGCTCGCGCTTCTCGGGGCTCTTGCCCTCCTCCTTCTGACGCAGCGAGCCGGCGGCGGCGTTGCGGGGGTTCGCGAAGACCCGTTCACCGGCCTCGCGCTGCCGGGCGTTGAGCTCGTCGAATTCGCTGACGGGGAAGAAGATCTCGCCGCGCACCTCGACGAGAGGCGGATGCCCCGTGCCCGAGAGCCGTTCGGGGATCGAGCCCATGGCGAGCACGTTGCCCGTGACGTCCTCTCCGACGACCCCGTCGCCGCGGGTGGCCGCCGTGACGAGCAGCCCGTTCTCGTAGCGCAGGTTGATGGCGAGGCCGTCGATCTTCAACTCGGTGAGGAACCGCACCCGCTCGCCGCCGGCGTCACGCTGCACCTTGCCGGCCCACTCGGCGAGCTCGTCGTCGCTGAAGACGTTGTCCAGGCTCAGCATGCGCTCGGCGTGCTCGACGGGCGCGAACTGCGTGGTCTCGGCGCGGCCGCCGACCGTCTGCGTCGGGCTGTCGTCCTTCTGCAGCTCGGGATGGGCGCGCTCGATGGCGTCGAGTCGGCGCACCAGCCCGTCGTACTCGGCGTCGGAGGCGGTGGACGCGTTGCCCTCGTAGTACTGGTCTCGCAGATCGAGGATGACGGCGGTGAGCCGCTCGGCCTCGTCGCGCGCGGAGGACAGGTCGGCGGGGACCTCGGTGTCGCTCATGACGGGGCTCAGGCGAGGGCGGTCGGGACCGGGACGGCGCTGACCGTGCGGTCGATCGTGCACTGGCCGAGCACGCGGGTTCCGACGTAGACGACGGCGGTCTGCCCGGGGGCCACGCCGTTGAGGGGTTCGCGAGGTGTGATCACGAGTTCAGTCTTACCCGCACCCTCCGACACGCGCGCCACCGCGGGCACCGGGTCGGCGTGGGCCCGGATCTGGACGTCGCACTCGAACTCGGTCGTCGGGTCGGCCGGGGGCAGTCCGGCCCAGGTGAAGGATCGTCCGGCGATCTCGGCGATGTCGAGGGCCTCCTTCGGCCCGACGACGACCGTGTTGTCGACGGGTCGCACCTCGAGCACGAAGCGGGGCTTGCCGTCGTCGGCCGGGAACCCGATGTTCAGGCCCTTGCGCTGACCGACCGTGAAGGCGTGAGCACCCTCGTGGCTGCCGATGACGGACCCGCTGCGGTCGAGGATCTCGCCGGTCTCGGCGCCGACCCGCTCGGCCAGCCAGCCCCGGGTGTCGCCGTCGGGGATGAAGCAGATGTCGTGGCTGTCGGGCTTCGTGGCGACGCTGAAGCCGCGCTCGGCCGCTTCGGCCCGCACCTCGGCCTTCGACGGGGTGGCTCCCAGCGGGAACATCGAGTGCGCGAGCTGCTCCGTGGTCAGGACGCCCAGCACGTAGGACTGGTCCTTCGCCCAGGCGGAGGCGCGGTGCAGCTCGCGGTTGCCCTGGTCGTCCGTGAGGATCGTCGCGTAATGCCCCGTGCACACCGCGTCGAACCCGAGGGCGAGCGCCTTCTCGAGGAGGGCCGCGAACTTGATGCGCTCGTTGCAGCGCATGCACGGGTTCGGCGTCCGACCGGCCGTGTACTCCGCGACGAAGTCGTCGACGACGTCGAGCTTGAACCGCTCGCTGAAGTCCCAGACGTAGTACGGGATGCCGATCTTGTCGGCCGCCCGCTGCGCATCCATGCTGTCTTCGATGGTGCAGCAGCCGCGGCTGCCGGTGCGGAGGGTGCCGGGCATCCGGCTGAGGGCCAGGTGGACCCCGACCACGTCATGGCCGGCCTCGACCGCCCTCGCCGCGGCGACCGCCGAGTCGACGCCGCCGCTCATCGCTGCCAGAACCTTCATCCGGCAAGTGTACGCAGCCATCGTCGCCGCGGCAGGGCCCCGCGGAGCGACCCGGGCATAGTCTGACCGACGACATGACCGACTCATCCCCCGACTTCAGCATGCGGTCGGTCGCTCTCGCGGCGTTCCTGCCCGCCGCCCTCTTCGCCATCGGCGAGGGGGCGATCATCCCGATCATCCCCGTGGTGGCGAGCGGCCTCGGAGCCTCGCTCCCGTTCGCCGCGTTCGTGGCAGCGCTCATCCTCGTCGGCGAGCTCGTCGGAGACATCCCGAGCGGGTGGCTCGTGTCGCGGGTCGGCGAGCGCAGCAGCATGATCGGCGCCTCGCTCGTGAGCATCGGCGGTCTCGTGACCTGCCTCCTCGCCCCCAACGAGGTCGTGCTGGCGGTGGGCGTGCTCGTGATCGGTCTGGCGACCGCCGTCTTCGCGCTGGCTCGTCACGCGTTCATGACGAGCTTCGTGCCGATCGCCGTCCGGGCGAGGGCCCTGTCGAGCCTCGGCGGCGTCTTCCGACTCGGGTACTTCGTCGGGCCGTTCCTCTCGGCGGGCGTCATCGAGCTCACCGGCAGCGTGCAGTCCGCCTTCGTCGTGCACATCGTCGGCTGCCTCGGCGCGGCGGTCTCGCTCCTCGTCCTCCGCGACCCGTCGGCGTCGTTCGGTCCGACGCCGGCCGCGCGTCGCAGCACGGCCGAGCCCGACCTCGTCGCCCTCGAACGTCAGGGGCTCTTCGCCACGCTCCGGCGCCATTGCGGCGTCCTCGTCAAGCTCGGCAGCGGCGCAGCCCTGATCGGGGCGATGCGCTCGGGCCGCCAGGTGATGCTGCCGCTCTGGGCCGTCAGCATCGGCCTCGGGGCGTCCGAGACCGCGATCATCATCGGCATCGCCGGGGCCGTCGACTTCGCCCTCTTCTACACGAGCGGGCAGATCATGGATCGGTACGGTCGACTCTGGAGCGCCGTCCCGTGCATGGTCGGTCTCGGACTGTCGTATCTCGCCCTCTCGCTCACCCACGATCTCGACGACCGCGTCGGATGGTTCATCGCCGTCGCGGTGGCCATGTCGCTCGCCAACGGCATCGGGAGCGGCATCCTCATGACCCTCGGCGCCGATCTCGCCGACCCGAAGGACCCGGCTCCGTTCCTGGGGGCCTGGCGCTTCACCGGCGATGCGGGCAGCGCGGGGGCGCCCCTCCTCATCTCGGCCGTGACGGCCCTCGTCTCCGTCTCGGTTGCGAGCGGCGTCATGGGTCTGCTCGGTCTCGTCGGAGCCGGCATCCTCCTCCGGTACGTTCCCCGCTACTCGCCGCACACGCCCCGCTCGAAGCGGTAGCGCCTCCCCGGCCGCCGACGCCGTCGAGCCGACGTCGACCCGGGGCTCGGATCGCTACACTGACCCTGCCGCGGGAGTGGTGGAATTGGCAGACACGCAGGATTTAGGTTCCTGTGCTTTCGAGCGTGAGGGTTCAAGTCCCTTCTCCCGCACCACCCGAGACCGGAGAACAACCCGATGCTGCCCCTCGCCGTCATCCCCTGGCTCGACCCCGAGTACCTCCTGTCGGCGTTCGGCCCCTGGGCCGTGCTCGGGGTCTGCGTGCTCGTCTTCGCCGAGACCGGGCTGCTCATCGGGTTCCTGTTCCCCGGCGACACCCTCCTGATCATCACGGGCATCCTGGCGGCGACGAACCCGGACGCCCTCGGCATGCCCATCTGGCTCATCGCGATCCTCATCAGCATCGCCGCCTTCGCCGGGGGCGAGCTCGGGTACCTGATCGGCCATAAGGTCGGACCCCGCATCTTCGAACGCCGGGAGAGCGGGCTGTTCAGCGTCGCGAACGTGAACCGCACCAACGCCTTCTTCGAGCGGTTCGGCCCGACGGCGGTCATCATCGCCCGCTTCGTGCCGATCGTCCGCACGTTCGCCCCGATCATGGCCGGGGTCGCGCACATGAGCTATCGCCGCTACTCGCTCTTCAACGCGATCGGCGCCGTGGTCTGGGGCACGGGGATCACCCTGCTCGGATTCGGCATCGGGCACATCCCCCCGGTCGCCGACTTCGTCAGCTCGTACATCGACCTGATCCTGCTCGGCGCCGTGCTGGCCACGGTGATCCCGATCGCCGGGCACTACTTCCACGGCGTGCATCAGGCGAAGAAGGCCGAGGCCGAGTCCGAACCGGCCGACCCGCCGGCGGCGTCCGATCTCCCGGGCCGGTCCCCCGGAGCCTGACCCCGAGGAGGCGCGGGTCGGCTCAGTCGGCCAGCGCCGCCACGAGGGGCGCGATCGCCCGGAAGGCCCGAGAGCGATGGCTGACCGCGTTCTTCTCCTCGGTCGTGAGCTCGGCGGCGCTGCGGCTCTCGCCCTCGGGCCGGAAGACCGGATCGTAGCCGTGTCCGCCGGAGCCGACCCGCGCCTCCAGCAGGGTCCCCCGCCATTCGCCGTACTCGACGTGCTCGCGGCGAGGCTCGCCGGGGACGACGAGAGCCGCCGCGCACGAGAACCACGCCGACCGGTCGTCGGCCCCGGCGACAGCGGCCAGGAGCTTGTCGATGTTGTCGTCGGCGTCGCGGGTGCCCGCGTAGCGCGCCGAGTGGATGCCGGGCGCGCCGCCGAGGGCCGTGGCCGAGATGCCGCTGTCGTCGGCGAGGGCGGGCAGGCCCGTGTGCTCGGCCGCGGCCCGCGCCTTGATCAGCGCGTTCGCCTCGAAGGTCGAGCCGTCCTCGACGGGCTCGGGTCCGTCGTAGGCGACGAACTCGACACCGGGCACGACGTCGGCCAGCAGCCGACGCAGCTCGGCGACCTTGCCGGGGTTGTGCGTCGCGATGACGACCCGGGTCACGAGCCGAGCACCTCGAGCTGCTTGCGCGTGAGGTCGGCCGCACCCGCCACGGCGAGGTCGAGCAGCTCGCCGAGCTCACGGCGGTCGAAGGGCGCGCCCTCGGCGGTGCCCTGCACCTCGACGAAGAGGCCGCGGCCGGTCACGACGACGTTCATGTCGGTCTCGGCGCGGACGTCCTCGACGTAGGCCAGGTCGAGCATCGGCTCGCCGTCGATGATCCCGACCGAGACCGCCGAGACGCTGTCGATGAGGGGGACGGCCTTCTGCGAGATGAACTTCCGCTCGCGGCCCCACTCGATCGCCTGCGCGAGGGCGACGTAGGCCCCGGTGATGGCTGCCGTGCGGGTTCCGCCGTCGGCCTGCAGCACGTCGCAGTCGAGCACGATCGTGTTCTCGCCGAGGGCCTTGGTGTCGACGACGGCCCGGAGGCTCCGGCCGATGAGACGCGAGATCTCGTGCGTGCGACCGCCGATCCTGCCCTTGACGCTCTCGCGATCGTTGCGGGAGTTCGTGGCGCGCGGCAGCATCGAGTACTCGGCCGTGACCCAGCCCTTGCCCTTGCCCGCCAGCCACCGCGGCACGCCGTTCGTGAACGACGCCGTGCAGAGCACCTTGGTGTCCCCGAACGAGACGAGGGCGCTGCCCTCGGCCTGAGAGCTCCAGCCCTTCTCGATCGTGACGGCGCGCAGGTCGTCGACGCGCCGCCCGTCGGCTCGGACGGTCGCGCTGGTGCCGGTCGTTCCGCTGGTCTCGCTCATGCTATTCTCCTGGGGCCGGTCGTCGGCCCGTGCTCGGTCGTTCGTGTGGGTCGTGCGGGAAGGTCGATCGCACCCGTCTCGAGGTGACCGACGCGGGAGATCTCGGGCCCGAGGAACCGCTTCGCGAGACGGAGGAAGGCCGGCTTGTCGTCGCCGGTCGCCTCGAACTCGTAGCGGGGGGTGTTGTCGCCCGGCGCCTCGAGACCGTGGTCGACGAGGGTGCGGTACACGTCGGCGGCCGTCTCGTCGGCGCTCGAGACGAGGCGGACGTCCGGTCCCATGACGTACTGGATGGCGGCCGACATGAGGGGGTAGTGGGTGCAGCCGAGCACGAGCGTGTCGACCTCGGCCTCACGGAGCGGTGCCAGGTACTCCTCGGCGACGGCGCGGAGCTCGGCGCTCGACGTGTCGCCGGCCTCGACGAACTCGACGAACCTCGGGCACGCGCGGGTGACGAGCTCGAGGTCGGCGGCCGCCGCGAAGGCGTCTTCGTAGGCCCGGGAGTTGATCGTGCCCTCGGTGCCGATCACGCCGATCCGCTTCGCCCGGGTCTGCTTGACCGCCGAGCGGACCGCCGGCTGGATGACCTCGACGACCGGGATGCCCCGACCGATCGTGTAGCGCTCCCTCGCGTCGCGGAGCACGGCCGCGGAGGCGGTGTTGCAGGCGATGACCAGCAGCTTGACGCCCTGCGCGACGAGGTCGTCCATGACGGCGAGCGCGTACTCGCGCACCGTCGCGATCGGCTTGGGGCCGTAGGGCGAGTGGACGGTGTCGCCGACGTAGAGGATCGACTCGCGAGGCAGCTGATCGATGATGGCCCGCGACACGGTGAGGCCGCCGACCCCGCTGTCGAAGACTCCGATGGGTGCGTCCGTCACGGTCGCCCAGCTTACCCGGCGCTCGGCCCACCGGGCCCTCACGGCCTAGGGTGGCGGGGTGACCAGTGCGCTGTTGACCGACCGCTACGAGCTGACGATGGTCGAGGCCGCGCTCCGCGCCGGCACGGCGCACCGCGACAGCGTCTTCGAGGTGTTCGCCCGCCGCCTGCCCGAGGGCCGCCGCTACGGCGTCGTCGCGGGCACGGGGAGGTTCCTCGACGAGCTGACGAGGTTCCGCTTCGGCGACGCCGAGCTCTCCTGGCTGCGCGACGAGCGCATCGTCGACTCCCCCACCATCGACTGGCTCGCCGACTACCGGTTCTCGGGCGACGTGCACGGGTACGCGGAGGGCGAGGTGTACCTGCCCGGATCACCGCTCCTCGTCGTCGAGTCGACCTTCGCCGAGGGCGTGCTGCTCGAGACCCTCGCTCTCAGCATCTTCAACTACGACTCGGCCGTGGCCGGCGCGGCAGCGCGCATGGTCTCCGCCGCCGACGGGCGGCCCCTGGCCGAGATGGGCTCCCGCCGCACCGGCGAGCGCAGCGCCGTCGCCGCCGCGCGCGCCGCCTACATCGCCGGGTTCGACGCCACGAGCAACCTCGAGGCGGGCCGCACCTGGGGCGTCCCGACGATGGGGACCGCCGCCCACGCCTTCACCCTGCTGCACGACAGCGAGGAGGAGGCCTTCCGGGCGCAGGTCGCCACCCTCGGCTCCGGCACGACCCTGCTGGTCGACACCTACGACATCGAGACGGCGGTCCGGACCGCGGTCGACGTGGCCGGGACCGGCCTGGGGGCCGTGCGCATCGACAGCGGGGACCTCCCCTCGCTCGTCGGCCAGGTCCGTCGTCAGCTCGACTCCCTCGGCGCGACGGGCACGCGCATCACGGTCACGAACGACCTCGACGAGTACACGATCGCGGCTCTGCGCGCCGCCCCGGTCGACAGCTACGGCGTCGGCACCTCGGTGGTCTCGGGCTCCGGGCATCCGGCGGCGGGGATGGTCTACAAGCTCGTCGCCCGCCGCGGCGACGACGGCGCCTGGCTGTCGGTGGCGAAGAAGTCCGCCGACAAGGCGAGCGTCGGGGGACACAAGGCGCCCGTGCGGGTGCTCGACGGCGGAGTGGCGACCACCGAGCTCGTGCGGGTCGGCGACCATGAGACGGCTGCCCATGAACGCGCCCTGCTCGTCCCGCTGGTCACGGGTGGAGTCGTCGACGAACGCTACACGGGGCACCACGGCGTCGAGCGGGCACGCGATCACCGCCGAGCGGCGGTGGCCGAACTGCCCGCCGGCGCGTTCCGCCTCGGGCGGGGCGAGCCCGTGATCCCGACGATCTACGCCTGACCCGCGGAGGGGACCCGCCAGGGCGTCTACTCGGACTTCATCTTCTCGTAGATGTCGCGGCAGGTCGGGCACACCGGGAACTTCTCGGGGTCGCGCCCGGGCGTCCACTTCTTGCCGCAGAGCGCCTTGACCGGTTTGCCGCTCAGAGCGGACTCCATGATCTTGTCCTTCTTGACGTAGTGCGAGAAGCGCTCATGATCACCCGGGTCGATGTTCTCCTCGTTGAGGAGCTTCTCGAGCTCGCGATCGAGGACGTCGAGGCCACCGCCGGTTTCCGTGTTGCTCATGGCGACCATGGTACGACGGCCGGAGCCGATCGCGCCGAGTCAGCTCCGCAGCGCGAAGGCGAGCAGCTCGGGCGCGCGCCGCGTGAAGATCCGGGAGCCGACGACGACGCCCACGACGAGGACGATCGCGCCGACGGCGACACCCGTCACGAGTGACCACGGACCCGCGGAGACGTCGCCTCCGAAGAGATCGCGTCCGGCGAAGTACGACGCGGGGACGGCCGCCACCAGCGCGCCCCCGATCATGACGGTCTGCGCCATGACGGACGACGAGCCGAGCGACTGCGGCTGCTGGAACGGATCGTCGTGGGGTCGGACGGTCGCATACGGCATGGCCGCCGACATGATGCTCGAGAGACCCAGCCCGCTGAGCAGGAGCGCCGAGCCGATCCCGATCTCGGACCACAGCGCTCGCCAGTCGCCGAACGCCCACACGGCCAGGGTCGAGCCCAGCACGACCAGGGGGACGCCGATGACGAGCGCCGGAGCGAGCCGGCCCAGCCGGTCCGCCGACCCCTTCGTGTCGGCGGCGACGTGGAGCCACAACGCCGTGCTGTCGTACGCGACGTCGTTGTGCGGCAGGAACCCGACGATGAGGCACATGAGCGGCACGGGTACGAGAGCCAGCCAATGCCAGCTGACGCCGGCGATCCCGAGCGGGACGACGAGCAGGGGGAGGATCGGGATGACGACGAGCGACATCCGGTACCGCGCGTCGCGCATCCAGTAGGTGAGGCTCCGGGCGGCGACCGCCCCGGCCGGCGTGGCCCGGACGAACTCGAACCAGCCGAGCGCGCTGGTGTCGTCGCCGACGGCGGGTGCCGGCCGGTCGCGGAACGCCCGGGCGACGAGGGCGCGCCACGCCCACCAGAGACCGGCGACTGAGGCGACGGCGATGACGACGTCGCCGACGACGCGGCCCGTGTCGCCGTCCGAGAGGTGTCCGGGGATCGCGAGCGCGGCCCCGAACGGGGTCCAGGCGAGAGCGTCGGCGACGACGCCGGTCGGCGACGAGCCCGTCCAGGTGGCCCGCACGAGATCGACGATCAGCGGCACGACCAGCACGGCGACGAGCACGCCCCCGACGAGGAGGAACTGCCGCGCCCGGCGGGAGGTCAGGACGACCGTGTTCAAGGTCGAGGCGACGAGCGACAGCAGGAACGCCGTGACGCCCGCGAGGAGCGCCGCCGCCACCGCGGCGATCGCCGGAGCCCCGGTCTCATCCCACGCCCGCACGTAGCCGGTCGAGAGCACGAGGAGGGCGAGGACGGGCAGACCCACGAGCGCCCCGAGGGCGAGACCCGTCGCGACGGACGACTCGGGCGCGCCGACGAGTGCGAGACGACGCGGATCCGCCCAGGGCGGACGGACTCGCGCGAAGGGCACGACGAAGTAGCCGAGGACGACGAGCGAGCCCGCGCCGACGACGAGCGCACGGACGTCGTCGACCGGCGATCCGCGGAGACCGCCGGCGAGGGCGGACAGGGCGGAGGACGAGAGGAGGACGACGAGGATCGAGACGACCGAGACCAGCAGAGCACGCGGTCCGAAGCGCACCGTGTTGGCGATCGTCTGGAGCCTCAGTCGGAGAAGCTCTGCAACCATTCCATGCCCTCCGTGACGGCACGCCCGCCGGCGAGTTCGACGAACGTCTGCTCGAGCGAGCGTCCGGCCCGGACCTCGTCGACCGTGCCGCTCGCCAGCACGTGGCCGTCGACGATCACGGCGACGCTGTCGCAGATGCGCTCGACGAGGTCCATGCTGTGGCTCGAGAGCAGCACCGTCCCCCCGCCGGCGACGTACCGCTGCAGGACGTCGGTCACGGTCTGAGCGGAGACGGGGTCGACGGACTCGAAGGGCTCGTCGAGCACGAGCACCCGAGGCGAGTGGATGATGGCCGCGGCGATGGCGATCTTCTTGGTCATGCCGACGGAGTAGTCGCTGACGAGTCGCCCGAGCGCGTCCTGGAGGCCGAAGGCCGTGGCCAGATCGGACGTGCGCTTGCGGGCCGTCGCCCCGTCGAGGCCGCGGAGCGTGGCGGAGTAGTACAGCAGCTGGGCGCCGGTGAGGCGGTCGAACAGCCGCAGGCGGTCGGGGAGGACGCCCAGGGCGCGCTTGGCCGCCGCCGGATCCGTCCAGACGTCCGATCCGAGCACGCTGACGCTGCCCTCGTCGGGACGCAGCAGACCCGTGACGATCGAGAGGGTCGTGGTCTTGCCGGCGCCGTTCGGTCCGACGATCCCGTAGAAGGATCCGGCGCGCACCTCGAGGTCGATCCCGTCGACCGCGGTCGTGGCTCCGTAGCGCTTCACGAGACCGGAGATCGCGAGGACGACCGGGGGCAGGTCCGGATCCGAGGAGGCGCGGGTCGGGTCCTCGACGACGGTCTCGACCGCGTCCGCTGACGGCTCCGCATCGTGGCCGCCGTCATCGGGGAGGTCGTCGTCCGGCCGGTCCCCGACGTCGAGGGCGGATCCGCCGGAGTCGGGTGCGGCCGGATCGGTCGCGTCGGCGTCCGCAGCGTCGACGGCGGGGTCGGCGTCGTCAGAGGGGTCGGCGTCCGCCTCGACGACCACGGAGGGACCGGCGTCCGCGTCGGCGACGACCGCGGGCTCGATGTCAGCGTCGTCGTCCGTCGCGGCGTCGATCGGCTCCTCGGCGACCGGCGCAGGCGCGTCGTCGTCGCGAACGCTGCCGGACGCGACGTCCGCCTCGGTCTCGGCCGCGGGCTGCTCGGCGGTCTCCTGCTCGGCGACCTGCTGCTCGGCGACCTGCTGCCCGGCGACCTGCTGCTCGGCCCGCTCGCGCTCGGCTCGCTCCTGGGCGACGGCGGCTGCAGCGACCTCGGATGCTCGGGCCCGGGCGTTGGCCGCCCGTGTCGCCGCGGCCTTCTTCGCGGCGGCCGAACGGTCAGCGGCCGATCGCGTCGCCGACGGACGCCGCGGCGCCCGTGCGCTCGGACGGGGCTTCGGGGTCGGAGTCCCCGCCGCGCTCTCGTCCGGCGTCGCCGCCACGTCTCCGTCGCCGCTCTCGTCGCCCTGCATGTCGGTCCCCGTCCCGCTGTCCGGCCGACCCCCGTCGACCTCCGTCTGCTCGGCGCGCTCGGCACCCTGTTCGTCGTCGGTCGTCGCAGCCATCGCTCAACCGTACCAACGAGCGTCGGCCCGGCCCGCCGCCCGGAGCTCATCACGAAAGGGAAACGAAGAAGTCTCGGACCCTACCCTCGAATGGGCCGCCGCGATAGACTCCCCACACACAACGATGTGTCCAGATCGATACCCCGCGGTGAACTCCGCTCGAACACGAGACGGACCCGCGACTTCGCGGGCCGGGTCGCACCGGCGGGGCCCCAGAGAGCCGGCCCGACCGGCCTCGCCCCGTAAGGAGACAGCACGTGAGCAGAACCGACGCGACAGCACCGCAGCAGGTCGTCATCCTGGCCGCCGGCCTCGGCAGCCGCCTGGGCCGTTCGCTGCCCAAGGCTCTGACCGAGCTGAACGACGGCCGCACGATCATGCAGCAGCAGTTCGACAACATCCACGAGGCATTCGGGCCCGACGCGCGCATCACGGTCGTCGTCGGCTACAAGTTCGAGCACATCGTCGAGGCCTTCCCGTCCGCCGCGTTCGTCTACAACGAGCAGTACGACCAGACCAACACCTCGAAGAGCCTGCTCCGCGCCTTGCGTGCGAGCGCCTCCGGCGGCGTCCTGTGGATGAACGGCGACGTCGTCTTCGACCCCGAGGCCCTGCGCCGTGCGGCGCGTCTCGTCCGCGCCGACCAGTCGTTCGTCACGGTCAACACGTCGAAGGTCTCCGACGAGGAGGTCAAGTACACGACCGACGCCGAGGGCTTCATCGCACAGCTCTCGAAGCAGGTCGTCGGCGGACTGGGCGAGGCCGTCGGCATCAACTACGTCTCGCGCGCCGACAAGGCCGTCCTCATGCGTCAGCTCAACAAGGTCGACAACCAGGACTACTTCGAGCGTGGCATCGAATTGGCGATCGAGCAGAACGGGCTACTCTGTGAGCCCGTAGACATCTCCGACCTCTACGCCGTCGAGGTCGACTTCGCCGAAGACCTGGAGCGCGCGAACCTCTTCGTCTGACCGACGTCGGTCCGAGGTCGGTCGGCCCGACCGACGAAGGACATCCGTGAGCACAGCCCCGATCGCACGCCCGCAGCGCAGTGCCTTCACTCGCTATCGGCAGACGTTGTGGCTGCTGACGACTCGCGACCTCCGGGTGCGGTACTCGACGTCGGCCCTGGGATACGTCTGGTCGATCCTCGATCCGCTGGTCATGGCCGGGATCTACTACTTCGTCTTCACCGTCGTCTTCCGGCGTGACGTGGGCGAAGAGCCCTACATCGTCTTCCTGCTCAGCGGACTCCTCGCCTGGATGTGGTTCAACGGGGCCGTGTCCGACAGCACCCGGGCCTTCATCCGCGAGTCCAAGCTGGTCCGTTCGACGAAGATCCCGCGGACGATCTGGGTGAACAGGCTGGTGGCCTCGAAGGGCATCGAGTTCCTTCTGAGCCTCCCGGTGCTCGCCCTGTTCGCGATCGTCGCCGGGGCCCAGCTCCACTGGCAGGTGGTCTACTTCCCGCTCGCGATCGTGATGCAGGCGATCCTGGTCACGGGGGTCGGCCTCATCGTGGCGCCGCTCGTCGTGTTCTTCCGCGATCTGGAACGCGCGACCAAGCTGGCGCTGCGGTTCCTCTTCTACGCCTCGCCCATCATCTACAGCACGAACAACCTGCCCGAGGGGCTGCATCTGCTCGCGGCGTTCAACCCGCTGAGCGGCATCTTCGGCCTCTACCGGTCGGCGTTCTTCCCCGACCAGTTCGATCTGCTCGAGGTGCTCGTCGGGGCGGGGATGAGCCTGGTCATCCTCGGCGTCGGCCTCCTCGTCTTCCGTGCCAGCGAACGCGCCGTCCTGAAAGAGATCTGAGATGACCGTCCAGCCTTCCGATCCTCCGACGGCCGAGCCCGTCATCCGCGTCGACGGCGTGGGCATCCGCTTCCGTCGGAACAGACGAGGGCGGCGTTCGTTCAAGGACCTCTTCGCCGACAGCAGCCGCCGATCCCGTCCTGGCGAGTTCTGGGCGCTGCGCGACGTCTCGTTCGAGGTCCGTCCCGGCGAGGCCATCGGCGTCGTCGGCCGCAACGGACAGGGGAAATCGACGCTGCTGAAGCTCGTCGCCGAGGTCATCCTCCCGGACACGGGCAGTGTCGAGGTCGAGGGCGGCGTCGCGCCCCTGATCGAGATCACGGGCGGATTCGTGGCCGACCTCACCGTCAGAGACAACGTCTATCTGACCGCCGGGCTGCACGGCATGACGAAGGCGGAGATCGACGCGCGCTTCGACGAGATCATCGAGTTCGCTGAGATAGCCGCCTTCGTCGACACGCCGTACAAGCATCTGTCGAGCGGTATGAAGGTCCGCATCGCCTTCGCGGTCATCTCGCGGCTCGAGGAGCCCGTCATCCTCGTCGACGAGGTCCTCGCCGTCGGAGACAAGGCGTTCCGTGAGAAGTGCTACCGCCGGATCGAGGAGATGCTCGCCGACGGCCGGACGCTCTTCCTCGTCTCGCACAACGAACGGGACCTCCGACGGTTCTGCAGTCGAGGGCTCTACCTCGACAAGGGCGCGCTCGTCTTCGACGGGCCGCTCACCGAGGCGCTGTCCCGGTACAACTCGGATCATCCTCCCCGGCCCGCGGCGTAGGGTCCGATGATGGCCTCGAAGCACGACTCCCCCCACCCCGTCGGCCCCGTCGAGCCCGGCTCGCGGGCTGTCCGGAATGACGACGGCGTTTCCGACGAGGTCTTCGCCGAGTCGCCGTGGCTCCGTCGACTCGACAAGCTGCTGGCCGTCCAGCGGCCGGTCGTCGTCCGCCACGTGCGAGCGCTCCGCCGTCGCCACAAGAAGGCCTCCCCCGAGAAGCTCATCCGCATCCTCGAGCGCGAGTACCTGACCGCCGTCACGACCGGGGGCGCGGCCGTCGGCGCCAGCGCCGTCGTGCCCGGCGTCGGCTGGGGCGTCTCGCTCGCCCTCTCCGGCGTCGAGACCGCCGGATTCCTCGAGGCCAGTGCGCTCTTCGCCCAGTCGGTCACCGAGGTGCACGGCATCGCGGTCACCGACCCCGATCGGGCGCGCGCCCTCGTGATGGCGATGATGATGGGCGCGCCCGGTGCGACGCTCGTCCGGCAGTTCGCCGGGGAGGCTCTCGGGACGGCGCCCGCGCGGTCGGCCTTCTGGGGTGAGCTGGTCACGCAGAAGCTGCCCAAGGCGGCGATCAGCGGCCTGACCGACTCCGTCCGGAAATCGTTCGTCCGCCGATTCGCGGCGACCCAGACGGCGACGGTGATCGGACGGGCGGTCCCCTTCGGCATCGGCGCCGTGGTGGGCGGCACGGGCAATCACCTGCTCGGCCGGAAGGTCGTCACGAGTGCACGCTCGGCGTTCGGGCCGGCGCCCGACGTGTTCGTCGTCGAGCTCGACGCCTGACACCCGAGACGAGGCGGATGCGGATGCGGAGGACGCTCCTGCTCGCCGAGGTCCGTCGTCGTCCATCCCTCCACAGGTAACGGTCGTCACGGAGATCCGCGCGGCGACGTCGGCGGGCGGTCGTACGGTGACGTCATGTCCGAGACAGCGACCGCCTACCCCGTGCCCTTCCAGATCGACCGCACCCGCGCACCCCGTGTCCACCGACTCGTGAACGTCGCCGACGAGTCCGTCCTCGGGATCCGCATCAGCCTGCTCGGCTGCGGTCTTCTCGTCCCCGTGGCGACGGACCGCCTCGAACCGGGCGAGGCGCTCTCGCTGAGCGTCATCGCGGCCGAGCTCACCCAGAACGCCATCGCCGTCGTGAGGTGGTTCCGGCCGACGCGCGAGGAGTTCCTCTGGCGCTTCAGCTTCTGACGCCCGGCCCCGTCAACCGGAGCGTCGGGCCGTGCGCTCCTTGACGTAATCGGCTGCGCTGAAGGTCTCGAGCACGGGCGGGAGGTGCTCGGCCGACATGCCGGTGACGAGCACGGCAGGGTCGACACCCACGACGACGGCCAGTCTCACGATCGTGTGCAGCACCGGGTTGCCGATGCCCCGCTCGATCTTGCCGTAGTTCGAGACGTTCATCCCGGCGAGGTGAGCGAGCTCGTCCTGCGTGAGGCCGAGTCGTTGACGCTCCTCGCGGACACGGTCTCCGAAGATGCGGGCAGCGGTCGATGTCGGCTCAGGCATACCTCATGGATACGCGGTTCAGCGTTGAGACTCCAGATGCCGGATACATCATGGCTGCAGCCCCGGTGCCTTCGAGCCTCATCGATCGAGATCGTCGTCCTCGTCGGGGCCCCCCTCGGACCCTTCGGCCATGATCGGTTGGGCAGCCGCGTAGTCGTCGCGGAGATCGACGAGCCGTTCGACCGCGCCCTCGAAACGGGCCGTGGCCGAACCGGGCGTCGTGTCCCCGAAGTGGTGATGCACCCAGTGATCGAGACGGCCCCGCGCCTCCGGGTCCGCCTGCACCCTGTCGACGAGGTCCGCCACGTCGCCGGCCCCGTCGGCGGTCAGCCACTCCGCATCCCCGAGGTACCCGCGCTCATCGACGTCCGCCTCGGATGACACCGGGCGCGTGACGATCAGGGGTCGACCCGTGGCCAGACGGTCGTAGACCATGGCCGAGATGTCGGTGATGGCGACGTCGGCGACGACGAGCTGCCATCCGAGCTCGGAGCCCGAGTCGTAGACGTGCTGCGCCGTCTCGTCCGCCTCGTTGGCATCCGAGATGGCCTTGACGATCGACTCGTGAGCGCGGCGGTACTCGCGATCGAGGACGCCGCTCCGGGGATGCGGCCGGTAGACCACCCGATGGCGACCGGTCGCGATGAGGGCGTCGACCAGGGCGACACCGTGGGTGGCGATCGAGCCGTAGGCCGCCGAGGCGCGATCCCCCTCCCAGGTCGGGGCGTACAGGACGACCGTCTTGCCGTCGTCGTCGAAGGGCACGACGCCCGCCACGTGATCGGCCTGGGGGCGGCCGATCGGCACGGCGCGCTTGGCCAGGTCGTAGTCCCACAGCTTCGCCGAGAGCCGCTCGAGCGCCGCGTCTCCGGCGACGAAGGCGTAGTCGTAGGCCTTGAACTGGTTCGTGGTCATGTACATCTTGTCGCTCTCGCCGTGGTTCACGAAGACGTGCCACATGCGGCCGTAGCGCATCATCTGGAAGTTCTTCGCGTTCTGGTTCACGTAGAGGGTCAGAGCGAGGGGATGCGCGGCGACGAACGCCTCGAGGTCGGCGACCTGCCGCGCGTAGACGACCGGCACAGGCGACTCCTCGAGGAGCTGGAGCATCGCTCCCGGCGACCGTGCCACGATCGCGACCGGATAGCGCTCGTTGAGATGCGCCAGCGGGCCGTACCACTGCCGGATCTGATACATGTTGACGGACGTGTCGGCGAAGTACACGGCCACGCGGATCGTCCCCTCCGCGGGGAGCCGCCGGGTCGGACCGGTCCTGTCGAGGGTGCGACGACTGCGTCGGGACCTCACCAGCCGACCGGCGAGACTCCAGGCGAGTGCGAGGTCACGGGTCAGGGCCACAGGGTCGTTCTCCGTTCCGAGGTGTGCTCCGCGGCGGTTCCGTCGCCACTCGTCCAGGCTAGATGACGGGTGGGCGGCCAGCCCGCGCCATCCGTCCGACCGTTACCCAACCGATGGACCGACGACCTGCGGGGCTCGTGCGCCAGCCCTCCCGCCATCCCCCCAGCCACGGGAGGAGCTTCGCGGGCGACCGCCCCCACCGGAGCAGCTGCACGAGCGTCCACGATCCGACGTAGACGGGGACGAGCGGCCACGGCAGGTTGCGCTTGGCCAGCCAGACCCGATTGCGGGCGTTCAGGCGGTAGTAGTCGTCGTGGCGTGCGGGGTCGATCGCCGGGTGGTTGACGACGAGACCGCCCTCGTAGTGGGCTCGGCGCCCCTGCGCCCAGACGCGCCAGGCCAGCTCGATCCCCTCGTGCGCGTAGAAGTAGGGCTCACCCCATCCTTCGCAGGCGTCGAAGACGTCACGCGGCAGCAGGGTCGCGCCCTCCCAGACGGAGAAGACGTCGCTCGAGTCGCGGGGATCGCCCTTTCGGAGCCGTGGGATCCACCGCCGGGGGTTCGCCGCGCCTCCTGCATCGACGACCCGGGGCTGGAGGAGCCCGATGCCGCGGTCACGTCGCAGGATCTCGACGGCGTCCGCCAGGAAGCGCGGCGACGGCAGCGTGGCGTCGTCGTCGAGGAAGAAGACGTACTCGCCGGTCACGAGGTCGGCCCCGCGGTTGCGCCCGGCCGGGATGCCGACGTTCTCGGGGAGGGTGATCCCCCGGACGCCGTCGGGCAGCGCGCCCGGACCGCCCCCGTTGCCGACGCAGACGATGTCGAGCTCGACGTCGGTCTGCGCGAGGAGGCTGGCGAGCCCCTCGGCCAGATCGGCCGGACGACGCCCCTGCGTCAGACTGACGACCCCGATGCGGGGCCGGACCGTCGCGGTCAGGACCGCACCCGCTTCGAGGCCATGATCGCCACGAAATGGCCGACGAGCGCGAGGAGCGCGAGCGGCATCAGGATCGACAGGAACACCCGGTCGGCGATCGGCTGGCCCACGACGAGGCCGACGATCGACACCGCGAACGCGAGGATCGTGAGCTCGACCGAGTGGTAGAGACGGTGGAACGGCACGAACCGAGCGGCGCTCCGCAGGCGGGACAGGACGCGGCTGCTCGGGGTCGTGACCCCGCCCCGCTTGTCTTCGAGACGGGTCAGCCCAGCGTGGGCTCTCGCGACGTGCACCATGTCGTTCAGCGACTTGTTGAGGACGATGACGAGGGCCAGAGCGAAGCCGAGCGTCGTCCAGAGGTAGTCGCTCGGAGCGTCGAAGGGGAGGCCGGCGGCCCGGAGGCCGAGCGCGATGGGGATCAGCGCCTCGGTCGTGTAGTGCCCCACCTTGTCGAGGAACACCCCGGCCGGAGAGCTCGTTCCGCGCCACCGGGCGACCTCGCCGTCGCAGCAGTCGACCAGCATCTGCAGCTGGCCGAGCACGAGCGCCAGGGCCGCCCCGCCCGCACCCGGGATGAGGAGGGCGGCCGCGGTCG
The DNA here is from genome assembly GCF_001422285.1 of Frigoribacterium sp. Leaf263. Lineage (GTDB taxonomy): Bacteria > Actinomycetota > Actinomycetes > Actinomycetales > Microbacteriaceae > Frigoribacterium. The sequence continues at coordinate 336,653 of NZ_LMMO01000001.1, read as the reverse complement.
CCCAGCCGGTGAGGATCATCAGCCCGGTCACGCCGTTCGCCGTGACGCTGGTCTTCAGCAGGAGCCAGGTGAGATACGGAGAGAGGTCCCGGAGGTAGAGCGACGCCGTCCAGTGCTCGGCGTTCGCACGGCTGCGTACCTCGGGGGGTTGGGCGACACGACGCAGCTCGGCGATCGACGACGGTCTCGTGGGCGGCGCGGTCATCGGATCGCCTATCTTCCGGTGTGTGCGGTGATGTTCTTCGTCAGGTTCGAGAAACCGAAGACGAATCCGAATCCCCAGCCGAAGTGGATGGAAGGCAAGACTACGAGAAACCACAGTCGCGTCCGCACGCTCTCGCCCCGGGCCGCGAACAGCGTCGCCGCCACGACGAACAGCAGATAGCCGCCGGGCGCCACGAGCCCCAGAGCGAGCCACGCCAGAGGACTCCCGACGACGGCGGCGGCGAGACCGACGAGACCGAGCAGAAGACCCGCCACCACGCCGATCACCATGGCCGGGGGCACGAGATAGCGCACCGTGTTCGACTTGGGGAACCGTCGCGCGAGCTCGCCGCGCCACAGCCCCGTGGCGACGAACTGCCGGGCGAGCTTGCTGATGCTCGGGCGGGGTCGGTAGGTCACGACGAGCTCCGGGGTGAACCAGACCGTGCCCCCCGTGGCGCGGAGCCGGCGGTTCAGCTCCCAGTCCTGTCCGCGCTTGATGCCCTCGTCGAACAGGCCGACATCGATCAGTCGGGACCGCAGGAACACGCCGAGGTAGGCCGTCTCCGTCGGGCCCTCCGCGCCTCCCACGTGGTGGGGGGTGCCACCGAGTCCGACTCGACTGCCGTAGGCGCGCGCGACGGCCTTCTCGAACGGCGTCCGGCCCTCGGCCTTCATGATGCCGCCCACGTTGTCGGCGCCGCTACGACGGAGCGCGGCGACGGCGAGGCGCGTGTAGTCGGAGGGCAGCACCGAGTGCGCGTCGACCCGGACGGTGATGGGGTGCACGGAGGCGCGGATCGCGACGTTCAATCCGGCGGGGGTCGACCCGACGGGGTTCGGGAGGCTCCGGATGCGCGGGTCGGCCGCCGACATCGCGGCGACCACGTCGTTGGTGCCGTCGACGCTCGGTCCGAGCGCCAGGAGGATCTCGAACGGACCCTCGTAGTCCTGGGCGACGAGACTCTCGACCGCGGAGCGGATCTCGCGCTCCTCGTTGAGGACGGGCATGACGTACGAGACACCCGGCAGAGGAGTGTCGAACGGTGCCATGTCGGTCGGGCCTCGGCTTCTCGCGGCGCCGGTGGGCGCGGTGGGTCGCGTCGGGTGCCCGACGATCGACAGCGAGCCTACCAACAGCGGAGGGCGGGACGCGGCGCTCTGCGCCACGACCCGCCCGGAGGAGGACCCCCCTCGCTCCGAGGGGGGACCCCTTACGTCGTCAGGGTGTCGAGCGACACCTCGGCGGTCGAGGTCCGGCCGTCGCGGACGTAGGTCAGCTCGGCGTCGCTGCCCCCGGCCAGGAACCGCACCTGAGCCGTGAGGTCGGTCCGGTCGCTGATGGGGATGCCGTTGAACTCCGTGACGACGTCGCCCTGTCGGAGCCCGGCGGACTGCGCCGCGCCTCCCTGGCTGATCTGCACGATGAGCGCGCCGACCTGCGTCGCGGCCGAATCGCTCGTGGCGTCGTCGACGCTGGCGCCGAGCAGGCCGTGCGACGCCGTACCCTCGTCGCGGATCTCGGTCGCGACCCGCTTGACGAGGTTCGACGGGATGGAGAAGCCGACGCCGATGCTGCCGGAGGACTCCCCCGAGCTGGCGATCGCGACGTTCAGGCCGATGAGCTTGCCGTCGGAGTCGAGCAGGGCACCACCGGAGTTCCCGGGGTTGATCGAGGCGTCCGTCTGGATCACGGGCAGCGAGATGACGCTGCTGGCCTGCGACTGCTGGTTCCCGTCGCCGTTGTTGAAGGAGAACGGGCCCTGGCCGTTGTTGTCGTTCGAGTCGCCCTGGTCCGAGCCGTCTGAGGGCGCCGCAGACGACTGCACCGTGATGCTCCGGTTGAGGGTCGAGACGATGCCGTCGGTCACCGTGTTCGACAGACCGAGGGGCGCGCCGATGGCCACGGCGGTGTCGCCGACGTTCAGCTTCGACGAGTCCGCGAACTCCATCGGCGTCAGGTCGGTGGCGTCCACCTTGAGCACGGCGAGATCGACGACGGGGTCGAGCCCGACGACCTCGGCCGGCAGGATGCTGCCGTCGCTCATCGTCACGCTGACCGCTCCCGACGCGCTGGCGCCGTCGAGGGTGACGACGTGCGTGTTGGTGACGATGTAGCCGTCGTCGGAGAGGATGACGCCCGATCCGGTGCCTCCGGACGAGCCGGATGCGACGTTGATGGTGACGACCGACTGGGTGGCCTTCGCCGCGACGGCCGTCACGACGGTCGCGTCGTCGTAGTCGTTCACGGTGAGGTCGCGCGCCGGACCCGCAGACGTCGATGCGCCCGCACCCCCGTCGGCGACGGAGCCGCCGACGGCACCGCCGACCACGCCACCGGCCAGGAGACCGACGGCCAGAGTCGCCGCCAGGACCCCGACACCCCGGTTCCGCTTCGCCTTCTGCGGTCCAGCCGGCCCCTGCCAGGTGCTCGCGTCGTACTGGCCTGGCGTTCCGTAGGGGTTCTGCTGCCCGAAGTGCGACGGGTACTGCTCCGTGGGTGAGTCCTGGCCGCCCTGCTGGGGGTGACCCTGCTGGTCGTAGCTCTGCTGCCGGCCGTACGCGTCGGGTCCGCCGTAGGACTGCTGACCCTGGTAGGCGCCGGGCGCTGCGTAGGCGCCGGGCTGCGAAAAGCTTCCCGGGGCCGAGTAGCTGCCGGGCGCCGAATAGCTGCCCGGCGCCGAGTAGCTGCCGGGCGCCGAATAGCTGCCCGGGGCCGAGTAGCTGCCGGGCGCCGAATAGCTGCCCGGCGCCGAATAGCTGCCGGGCTGCGGGTAGCCCCCGGGTTGCGAGCGGCCGGCCTCGTGCTGCGAGCCGGGCAGGGGCGGGGCCCCGTAGGTCACGTCGCCGCCGGTCGTCGAGTCGCCCCGACCCGCGGCGTCGTCTCGCGCCGCGGCGTCGTCGTGCTGTCCGCGCGTCGTGTCGTCGGCGTCATCGACGCCGTCGGCGCCCCGGGGGTTCTCGTTCATCAGCTGATGCTCCTTCCAAGCGGCTTCAGCCTGGTCCGTCCACCTGTGCAGAGCATTTGGCGAACCTGGGAGCGGGCTGGACACAGCGTAAGCGGCTCCTGGAGTCCCGCCGTCCGCGTCGACGAGCGGCGGCCCGAGCGGGTCTACGGTGAGGGACCATGACCTCATCGACACCGTGGCAGCGGACGGCCCGCGGAGCCGGCCTCCTCGACGCGACCGGCCACCTCAGGTCGACCGTCTTCGCCGAGATGTCCGCGCTCGCGACGGCCACGGGAGCGGTGAACCTCGGCCAGGGATTCCCCGACGAGGACCCTCCCGAGGCGGTGCTCGAAGCGGCCCGTGACGCCCTGTTCGGCGGGTCGAACCAGTACCCGCCGGGGAGGGGCGTGCCGACCCTGCTCGAGGCCGTGTCCGAACACCAGCAGCGCTTCTACGGCATCGACGTCGACCCCGGACGCGAGGTGCTCGTGACCGCGGGGGCCACCGAGGCCATCGCCGCGACCGTGCTCGCCTTCGTCGACCATGGCGACGAGGTGATCACCTTCGAGCCCTTCTACGACGCCTACGGAGCGGTCATCGGTCTCGCCGGCGGCCGACATCGGACGGTGCCGCTGCGCGGCCCCGACTTCCGCGTCGACGCCGACGAACTCCGAGCCGCCTTCTCGTCGCGGACGCGACTCGTCATCGTCAACGATCCGCACAACCCCACGGGAACCCTCCTCGACGACGCCACCCGCAGCTCCCTCGTCGCGCTCGCCCATGAGTTCGATGCTCTCCTGGTGACCGACGAGGTCTACGAGCACGTGGTCTTCGACGGGGTCCCTCACGTGCCCCTGTCGACTCTGCCGGGAGCCTCCGAGCGGACGATCACCGTCTCGAGCGGCGGCAAGACGTTCAATGCGACGGGCTGGAAGATCGGCTGGCTCTCGGGGCCGGCCTCGCTCGTCTCGCAGATCATGAGCGTCAAGCAGTATCTGACCTTCGTCAACGGCTCCGTCTTCCAGCCGGCGATCGCCGTGGGTCTCCGGCTGCCCCGCGAGCACTTCGACGACTTCACCGCCGATCTGCAGAGCAAGCGCGATCTGCTGTCCGCGGGGCTCCTCTCCGCAGGCTTCGACGTCTCCCCCGCGAGGGGGTCGTACTTCGTCGTCGCGGACGCCGCGCCGCTCGGCTACGACGACGCGGCCGAGTTCTGCCGTGCCCTGCCGCAGCTGGCGGGAGTCGTCGGCGTCCCGGTCAGCGCCTTCTGCGGGCCCACCCTGGCTGCCGAGCACTCGTCGCTCGTGCGCTTCGCCTTCTGCAAGCGCGCCGAGGTGATCGACGAGGCCGGACGTCGGCTGGCGGCCCTGCGCGCCTGACCGTCAGTCCCGTCGACGCGACGCCCTCTCTTTGGTCAGGTCGTGCCGCGCGAGCACGGCACCGGCGCGTTCGGCCCAGCTCTCGGGGTTCAGCAGGGACTCGCCCGCGCCTCCTGCGAGGTCCGACAGGGACACGGCCAGGTCGTGATCGCCGTCGGAGGTCTCGACCGAACCGGCGACGACGAAGACGGAGGCTCCGGCGTCACGGGCGACCCGCGTCACCCAGGACACCGCCTTGCCGTCGGCCGTCTGCTCATCGAGACGCCCCTCCCCCGTGATGACAACGTCGGCGCCCACGACGAGCCGCGGCAGCCCGACGAGATCGGACACGGCCCGGGCACCCGGGGCCAGCGACGCGCCCCAGACCAGCAGGCCGAAGGCGGCGCCGCCGGCCGCGCCCGCCCCGGCGGTGTCGGGATCGACGTCGACGAGCTGCGAGAAGCGCCGCAGACCGTCGTCGAGTGCGAGCACGTCGTCGCGCGAGGCGCCCTTCTGCGGGCCGAAGACCGCCGCGGCGCCATGCGGACCCGTGAGCGGATTCGTCACGTCGGCGAGCACCGTGACGCCCCGCGCCGGCAGGGGCCGGAGCGCGCCCAGGTCGATCCGCGCGGCGGCGGCCAGACCGTGGGCGCCATCGGGGACGACGTCGCCGACGGAGTCCAGGAGGCGCGCGCCCAGCTCCGAGAGCAGCCCGGCTCCTCCGTCGGTCGAGGCGCTGCCGCCGAGCCCGATGACCAGGGCGGTCGCGCCGGCGTCGAGGGCGGCGACGATGACACGCCCCACTCCGCGCGTGTGCGCGTCGTAGGGCCGCGGCTCGGCCAGGAGCGTCAGACCGCTGGCCGCAGCCAGCTCGACCACCGCCGTGCCGTCGGGCAGCAGCAGCCACGGCGCCTCGACGAGCCGATCGTCGGGGCCGGGGACCATCGTCGTCCGACGCTCGGCACCGGGTACGGCGGCCTCGAACGCATCGAGGGTGCCTTCGCCGCCGTCGGCCAGGGGCGCCTCGACGAGGACGTCGTCGGAGCGAGCGTCGAGCCAGCCGCGGGCTACCGCCGCGGCCACGGTGACCGCACTGGCGGAGCCCTTGAAGGAGTCGGGGGCGACGACGACCCGCAGAGGTGACATGCCGCCAGCTTCGCAGGGCCCGAGCCGCGTGTACACCCGCGGAGATGAAGAAAAGCCCCGGTCAGAAGACCGGGGCTTTTCTCTTTTGTTGCGGGGGCAGGATTTGAACCTACGACCTCTGGGTTATGAGCCCAGCGAGCTACCGAACTGCTCCACCCCGCGGCACAAGAAGAAACACTAGCACGGGATTCGAGGCCCGTCCAATCGGTGCAGCCGGATGGTGATTCGGACCCGCGACTCGCAGCCCGGAGAGCACGAGACCCCCGTCGGCAGGGACGACGGGGGTCTCGTGGATCACTCGGAACGAGTGCTACTGGCCGCTGGCCGCCACCGCGTCCTCGAGGGCCGTCTGCAGGCGAGCGTCAGCCTCGGCCGCCGAGACGAGGTCGTTGTCGGCGTACGCCGCCGCACGATCCTCGAGGGCGGACTGCGCGTCGGCCAGGGCCTGGTCGAGCGCCGCGTTGTCCGTGCCGGAACCGGTGCCCGGGTCGGTCGTGCCGGGGTCCGTCGTGCCGGTGTCTCCACCGTCCGCCTCACCGTCGCCGGCACCGTCGCCCTCCGTCGCCGGATCGGTCGTCGGCACGCCGTTGTCTCCGGCGGTCGCACCCGAATTGCCGCCGAAGAGCTCGTCCAGGGCACCGTCGAGGGTGTCCTCGAAGGCGATCTGGTCGCCGAACGACACGAGGATCCGCTGCAGCACGGGGTACGACGTCTCCGAGGTCGACTTCACGTAGATCGGCTGCACGTACAGCAGGCCTCCGCCGACGGGGAGCGTCAGCAGGTTGCCCCGCACGACGCTCGTGTCGCCCCGCGTGAGCAGCGCCAGCTGATTGGCGACCGCCGTGTCGGTGTTGAAGTTGTTCTGCACCTGGCCGGGGCCGGGCAGGGTGTCCGTCCGCGGCAGCGTCAGCAGCGTCAGCTCGCCGTAGCTGTCGGCGACCTCGCCGGGTGTCGAGCCGGCGTCGGCGTTCGCCGCCAGATAACCCGTCAGCACGTTCCGCGCGTTCTCACCCGACTGCTGGGGGATGTACGTCGAGTAGATCGAGAACGCCGGGTCCTTGTCGGGCAGCTGCAGCGTCAGGTAGTACGGCGGCTGGAGCGGCGGGGTCGTCGCGGTGCTCGTCGGCTCGTTGGGCGTGACCCACGCGTCGTCGCTCGAGTAGAACGAGTCGGAGTCGGTGACGTGGTACGTGCCGAGGATGGCGCGCTGCACCTTGAACATGTCCTGCGGGTAGCGGACGTGCTGCATGAGATCGACGGACATCTCGGAGAGCGGCGTCAGCGTCGAGGGGAAGATCTTCTGCCACGTCTTGAGCATCGGGTCCTCGGTGTCCCAGGCGTAGAGGTTCACCGAGCCGTCGTAGGCGTCGACGGTCGCCTTGACCGAGTTGCGGATGTAGTTGATCTCGTTCGAGGCGTAGGTCGGACGCTCCGTGTAGGTGTCGGCGATGGCGTCGCTGAGCGCCTGCGGCTTCGAGTAGGGGTAGTTGCGGGTCGTCGTGTAGCCGTCGACGATCCAGACGACCTTGCCGTCGACGACCGCCGGGTACGGCGCGCTGTCGATGGTCAGGTACGGCGCGACCTTCTGGACGCGCTCGGACGGGTCGCGGTCGTAGAGGATCTGCGACTCGTCGTTGACGGCGTCCGACAGGAAGATCTGCTCCGACTGGAACTTGATGGCGTAGATCAGCTTCTTGAACGGGTTGTCGAGCGTGGGCCCGCCGTCGCCCTCGAAGGTGGTCGTCTGGTTCGTGCCGTTGTCGTTGCTGCCCGACGGGTAGTCGAGCTCGATGTCGTTCTCGCCGTTCCCGCCGACGATCGAGTAGGCCGGGGACTCCTGACCGAAGTAGATGCGCGGCTCGTACTCGTCGGCGTCACCCAGCGCACCGGTGACGGGGATGCCCGACTCGAGGAACACGGGCTGACCGTCGGCCGAGCGCTGGTTGCCGTAGGCCGCCACCACGCCGTAGCCGTGGGTGTACACGAAGGTCGTGTTGTAGGGGGTCGCCGAGGCGCCGAGCTGATCCGTGTTGAGCTCGCGGACGGCGATGACGGTGTCCTGGGTGTTGCCGTCGATCGTGTAGCGGTCGACCGAGAGCTGCTCGGGGAAGCTGTAGTACTGGCGGTACTGCTGCAGCTGGGCGAAGGCGTCGGTCACGAGCGCGGGGTCGATGATGCGGATGTTCGCGGTCGTCACGGCGTCGCCGGCCAGCGCACCGGCCTCAGCGTCGGACTGCGCGTCGTACGTCTCTTCTTCGACGTCGGCGACGCCGTAGGCCTCGCGGGTCGCGTCGATGTTGTTCTCGATGAACGGCGCCTCGACCGTCCGCTCGCTGGGCTCGACCTGGAACCGCTGGACGATCCACGGGTAGATGCCGCCGACGATAATGCTCGCGATGATGAGGGCCGCCGTGCCGATGACCGGGAGCCGCCAGCGACCGATGATCGCGGTGACGATGAAGAGCACGGCGACGATCGCCGCGGCCAGCGCGAGGATCTGCTTGCCGGGGATGCCCGCGGCGTCGTCGGCGTACGTGACGCCGGTCAGGAGCTTGTTGGCGCCCTGGGTGAGCGTGGCGTACTGGTCGAGCCACAGGCTGACGCCCTGCAGCAGGAGGTAGACCGCCGCGGTGATCGCGAGCTGGATGCGCGCCACCTTCGAGATGCGAACCTCACGACCCGTGAACCGCAGGGCCCCGTAGAGGTAGCTGGTGGCCACGGCGGCGAGCCCGGAGATGAGGACGACCGCCGAGGCGAAGCCGACCACGCCCTGATAGAAGGGCAGCGAGAAGACGTAGAAGCCGACGTCGAGCCCGAACTTCGGATCCGTCGTGCCGAACGGCGTGCGGTTCAGCCACTGGAGGGCCACCTGCCAGCTGGTGGACGACGCGATGCCTGCGAAGAGGCCGAGGACGATGGGCACGCCCAGCACCACGACCCGGCGGAGCGGCTCGATGACCTGCTGGTAACGGTCGAGCTGCGAGTTGAGCTTGGCGTAGACCGGGCGGAACCGGAAGGCGATGTCGATGCTGACGTAGACCGGGACGGCCATGGCCAGGAATCCGATGAAGAACATCACCGCCGATGCGATCCACTGGGTCGTCAGGACGTTCGCGAACCCGAGCTGCTTGAACCACAGGAAGTCCGTCAGGAGCGACGAGAAGATGAAGAAGGCGATGACCAGGGCGGCGAGGATCGCCACCGTGACCAGGACGGGCAATCGGGGCGAACGTCGTGCGGATCGCGACGATGCAGGTGACGTCAAGGGTGTGCTCCTGGCATAGGGGTACGTGGAGGGGCCATCCTACGGGCCGCACCTGACCGTTCCACCCTGCCCGGGGTACCTATGCCCCGGCTGGGCGCCGGCCCTCAGTCGGCGGTGCAGGTGGGCAGAGCCGAGGTGTCCCCGTCGTCCGCGACGGTCTCGAGCGCGGTCACCGCGTCGTCGAGCGTCGTCACGGCGTAGACGTCCAGACCCGCCGGGACGTTGCCCACGACCTCGTCGCAGTTGTCGACGGGGGCGAGGAACACGGCCGCCCCGGCGTCGCGGGCGCCGTACAGCTTCTGCCGGATGCCGCCGATCGGGCCGACCTGACCGGAGGCGGTGATGGTCCCGGTGCCGGCGACCTGCTCGCCGCCGTTGAGCTCGCCCGGCGTCGTCTTGTCGATGATGCCGAGCGCGAACATCATGCCGGCGCTCGGGCCCCCCACCTGATCGAGCTTCAGGGTCACGTCGAAGGGGAAGTCGTAGTCGACGCTGACGCCCACCCCGAGCAGGGCCGTGCGCTGCACCTCCTGGGGGGTCACCTCGGTGGTGAGGGACGACCCGTCGCGCTCGACGACGACGACGGCCGGCTGATCGACGCCGTTCTCGGCGACGAGCCGGCGCAGCGTGTCGACGTCGCCGTCCGTCTCGAGGCTCGTGCCGTTGACGCTCGTCACGACGTCGCCCTCCTCCAGCACGTCCTCGGCCGGGCCCCCGGGCGAGACCTGGCTGATGGTGACGGTGCTCGGCACCGAGTACCCGTCGTGGATCATCGCGGCGGCGATGGCGGACTTCTGCGAGTTCTGCATGTCGACGGTGTTCTGCTCGTCGACCTGCTCGTTCGTGACGCCCGACGGGTAGATGGCCTCGACCGGGACGACGGCCCGGCTCGGGTCGAACCACGCCGAGACGACCTCGACCCACGACGGACGGACGGACTCGTTGCCCTGGACGCTCACCGTGAGGAGGTCGAGGGTCCCCGCCGTCGGATACGTCTCGGCGCCGGAGACGGTGATGAGCGGCTGCTCCGCCCCCTCGTACTCGGCGCTGCCGAGCGTGTCGAAGACCGGACCGGGCTGCTCGATCAGATAGGGGGACGGCAGGAACGTGAGCACGAGCCCCGAGGCCAGCGCGACGCCGAGCAGCGACCAGCCGACCCGGCCGGGTCGACGAGAGGAGAGGGAGGCGCGGGTCGGGGGCGTGAAGAAGGCCACGACGGTCCTTTCGATGTTCGCCACGGGCGGAGCGGGGAGGCTGGGGCGGAGGGCGTTTTCCCGGCTGTTCCCGTGGCCAGCAGTTAGCGTAGTTCGTATGACCGATGATTCGCAGCGCGAGCCGGAAGACGAGTTCCGCGACATGCTGCGCCAGTTCCTGTCCGGCGACTCCGAGATCGACCCCGCGCAGCTGGCCGGTGTGGCCGGGCTGCCCGACGACCCCGCGTTCATCGCACGCCTCATGAGCCAGCTGCAGAACGCCGTGGACAGCAGCGGCGACGGCATCGACTGGAAGGTCGCGACCGAGCAGGCCGTCGCGGCCGGGACGCAGTCCGCCGTGACGACGCCGCCCGCCGAACGGGCCGCCCTCGAGCAGGCCTTCCATGTGGCCGCCCTCTGGCTCGACGACGTCACCTTCGTCTCGGAGCTCACGGTCGCGCCCCGGCTCGTCACCCGCGCCGAGTGGTCGCGCCTCACGATGCCGGTCTGGAGCCAGCTCGCGGAGCCCGTCGCCACGTCCATCGCGGACTCGCTGACGGGCGTCCTGAAGGACCAGGCCCCGGAGGAGATGCAGTCTCTGCTGGCCGGCGCGAGCCAGGTCATGCGCAGCGTCGGCGGGACCCTGTTCGCCATGCAGCTCGGCCAGGTCGTCGGCCAGCTCTCGCGCGAGGTGGTCTCCGGGGGCGACGTCGGCATCCCGCTGCTCGACGAGCAGCAGGCCGCGCTCCTCCCCCAGAACGTCGCCGCATTCGGCGAGGGACTCGACATCGAGCCCGACCAGATCCAGATCTACCTGGCGGTCCGCGAGCTCGCTCACGCGCGTCTCTTCCGCCATGCGCGCTGGCTCAGGCTGCACCTCATCTCGTCGATCCGCGAGTTCGCGCAGGGCATCAGCATCGACACGGAGCGCCTCGAGGCGCTGGCGGTCGACTTCGACCCCTCCAGCCCGGACGAGCTGCGCGACGCCATGGCCAGCGGAGCGCTCATCCCGCCGAAGTCGGACGAGCAGCTCGCGGCCCTCGCCCGCCTCGAGACGACGCTTGCCCTGATCGAGGGATGGGTGGACGTCGTCACCGCGGCGGCGACCGTGCGACTGCCGAAGTCCGGGGCGATCGCCGAGACCGTCCGCCGACGGCGCGCCGCCGGCGGACCCGCGGAGTCGGCCTTCTCGACCCTGGTCGGGCTCGAGCTCCGCCCCCGGCGGCTCCGCGAGGCCGCGGCCCTCTGGGCGACCGTCACGGACGCCGTCGGCGCGGAGGAGCGCGACTCCCTCTGGTCGCACCCCGACATCGTCCCCACGAGCGCCGACATCGACGATCCTCAGGCCCTCGTCGCCCGGCTGACCGCCACCGAGCCCCAGCTCGACGACGTCGATCGTGCGATCGAGGATCTCCTGAACGACACGTCCGACGGACGCCCCCGCGAGGCGGACGACGGATCGGCCGACGAGCCCGGGTCCTCCACCGAGCGCTGACCGGGCGCCCGCGCTCGGGCCCCTGTGGAGAACCGTCGGCGCCTCCCTCACGGCGACGATGATCGTCGGATGCCCCGCCCACTCCGGTTCCTCCCCCACACCACCCTCGTCTGGCGTGACCCGTCGACCGTGCAGATCGGGGTCGAACGGGCCTACGTCGTCCTGCACGAGGTGAGCGCGTTCGACGAGAGATTCGTCTGGGCGGTGGCCGCCGGTCTCGGAGACGGCGGGGTGGGCGCGATCCTGGCGCAGATCGGCGGTGAGCGGGGGTCGGCTGATCGTCTCGTCGCGCGGCTCGAGCCCGCCCTCGATCCTCGACCGACCGAGGGCCCGCCGGCGCTCTCCGTCCTCCTCCACGGCGCCGGCCCGATCGCCGACGACGCCGGGAGGCTCCTCCAGGCCGAGGGCGTCCCCGTCCGCCTCGCCGCCGACCCCCTTCCGGCGAGGCGAGCCGCGGCTCCCGGTGCGCCGGTCGTGGGCCTACTCGTCGGCGGCCTGGCCCTCGACCCCGTCACCGCGTCCTCGTGGGTCCGAGACGACCTCAGCCACCTCCTCGTCAGGACGGGCGATCGCTCGGTGCGGATCGGCCCCCTCGTCATCCCGGGGCGCACCGCGTGCTCGCGGTGCCTGCATCTGACCGCGGGCGACGTCGACGCCGCATGGCCGGCCATCGCCGGTCAGCTCAGCGGACGACCCGTCGTGATCCCCCGCCCCCTCGTCATCCGAGAATCCGCCACCGTCGCCGTGCGCCGACTCCTCGACGCGGCGAGCGTCATCTCGAGTCGGCGCGAAGCCGACCCGGACCACGCAGCGCTGGTCACGCGGATCGATCTCGAGAGCGGGGCCGTCACGCAGGGGCGGAGTCGACCCCATCCCGACTGCGGATGCGCAGCTCTGCCAGGAACCTGCTCGGCTGACGCGCGCCTCCTCGGCCCTGCCCGCTCTGACTCCACGAGAGACGGAGACGTTCTCGAGCGCGGGTGACGCCGACGTACAGCAGACGGCGCTCCTCGTCGACGGCTTCGGGACCCTGGGCGTAGCTGATGGGCACCAGCCCCTCGCTGAGACCGACGAGGTAGACGCTCCGCCACTCGAGGCCCTTGGCCGAGTGCAGGGTCGCCAGGGTGACCGACGGCATGGTCGGCTCGTGCTGACCCGCCTGCCGCGCCATGAGCTCGTCGACGAACTGCCGGAGCGTCGTCTCGGCGGGCGAGGCCTCGGCGAGACCCATCAGGGCGTTCAGGGACTCCCAGCGATCACGGACGGCACCGCGCTGCTCGGGGGCCTCCTGAGTCCAGCCGAGCGACCGGAGGACGTCGCTGACGGTCTTGAAGAGCGGCTCGCCGACGATGCTGATCGCGGCGCCCTTCAACATCATCAGCGCCTCCTTGACCTCGCGCAGCTCGAAGAACCTCGTCGCACCGTGGATGCGGGTCGAGACGCCCACGTCCGCCAGGGCCCGTTCGATCAGCGCGGCCTGCACGTTGACCCGATAGAGCACGGCGATCTCCTCCGGGGCGACGCCCGACCTGATCTCGTCGGCGATGGTCTGCGCCACGCCCCGCGCCTCGGCGGAGTCGCTCGGGTACTCGATGACGGGGGGCACGGGGCCGGTCGTCTCGACGGCGGGATGGAGGTGCAGCGCCCCGGGACGACCGCGCATCAGCTGATTCGCCGTGTCGACGATCTGACGCGACGACCGGTAGTTCTGCTCGAGCCGGACCACCGTCGCGTCGTCGTAACGCGACCCGAAGCCGAGGAGGTAGTCGGCCGACGCCCCGGCGAACGAGTAGATCGTCTGACTCGCGTCTCCGACGACGCAGAGGTCGTTCCGATCACCGAGCCACAGCTCGAGGAGCTCCTGCTGGAGGGGCGAGACGTCCTGGTACTCGTCGACGACGAAGAAGCGGTACTGCTCGCGGACCTGCTGGGCGACCCGCGCCTCCAGCTGGAGCATGCCGACCGTGGCGAGGAGGACGTCCTCGAAGTCGAGCTGGCGGCGTTCGTCCTTGATGTCCTCGTAGGCGGCGTGCAGATCGACCGCGCGTTCGGGGCTGACGTTCTGCGGCAGCGACCGCTGCGGCAGGGCGGCGGCGTACGACTCGAGCGTCAGCCGCGAGACCTTCCGCCACTCGATCTCGCCGGCCATGTCGCGGAGGGACGCCGTGTCGAGCTTCAGACCGAGGCGCTCGGCCGCATGCGCGATCAGCTTGCCCTTGCCGTCGACCAGCCGCGGCATCTGACCGCCCATGGTCTGCGGCCAGAAGTACGACAGCTGCGAGAGGGCCGACGCATGGAAGGTCCGCGCGGAGACCCCCCCGGCGCCCAGCGCCCTCAGGCGCCCCCGCAGCTCGGCCGCCGCCCGGGACGTGAAGGTGAGCGCCATGACCCTGCTGGGCGCGTAGACGCCGGTGGCGACCCCGTAGGCGATGCGATGGGTGATGGCCCGCGTCTTGCCCGTTCCGGCGCCCGCGAGGAGGCAGACCGGCCCGAGCAGTCGACGTGCCGCCTCGCGCTGCTGCTCGTCGAGCCCGGCGATGAGTTCGGCGGCCTCGGTCACTGGTCGATCTCGCCGCCGAACCAGTCCTCGATGATGGCGCGGGCGATCGAGGTCCGACCGGGGAGGATCACGTCGTCGAGGCTGGCGGCCAGCTCGGCGCGGCTGAACCAGCGGAGCTCGAGGATCTCGGCGCCGTCGGGCTCGAGCACGCCCGGGTCGTCGGCGTCCACCCGGGCGCGGAACCCGAGCATGAGACTGGCGGGGAACGGCCAGGGCTGCGACCCCAGGTAGACCGGGTCGACGACCTTGACCCCGGACTCCTCGAAGATCTCCCGCTGCACCGCCTGCTCGAGCGACTCGCCCGGCTCGACGAAGCCCGCGAGCAGCGAGTAGCGGTTGTTCTCCCAGAGGGCGTTCGAGCCCAGGAGGAGCCGGTCGTCGGCGTCCGTGACGGCGACGATGATCGCGGGGTCGGTCCGCGGGAAGACCTCGTGTCCGTTCTCGGGGTCGCGACGGACCCAGCCGGCCTTGTCGCTCACGAGGGCGCGACCGCTGCGTGGTGAGAATCGGTGGGAGTCGTGCCAGTTGGCGACGGCGACCGCCTCGACGGCGAGGCCGGCGTCGCGAGCGCTGAGGACGCTGCCGAACGCCCGCAGGCCGCCCCAGGCGGACTCGTCGGGCTCGAGGGTCCGGGCCTGCTCGTCGCTCAGGAGAGCGGCCACGAGCGGGGTGCCCACCGGCTCCGCCTCGTCGACGGCCTGCGACAGCCCGAGATAGACGTAGTCGTCGGCCTGGGGGACGGCTCGGGCCGGGAGCAGCGCGAGCCGGTCGGACGAGGCCATGAGCGTGCGCCCGCGCCACAGCGGGAGCACCCGCGTGTCGTCGGAGGCGAGGAGCTCGGAGACGACGTCGGCGCGGTCCCGCGTCAGGTAGTCGCGATCGACCTGGTGACGCGCGAGCGGGAGGCGGTCCGTCAGGGGCGAGGACATGGAACGACCAATCACTACGGTTTGACAGCGTGGCGAACGACGAGGCACCACGCCGAGCGGCCTACCCTGAGGACATGGCCAGATCTCATCTCACTCTAGCCGCGTTGGCCACGGCGGCCGTCGCCGACCTGGACGTCTCCGCGGCCGCGCAGCACGGCTCGTCGACCGACGGCGACTACGACTCCGCCCTGCTCACCGGGCGGCTCGGCGAGCACTGGATCATCCGCGTGCCGCGCACGCAGCGCGCCGAGGCGCGCCAGTCCGCCGACCTCGTGGCCCTGCGCGCCCTCAGCGCCGGCGTCCGCGGGCGTCTGCCCTTCGCGGTGCCCCAGTACCGCGGCCAGGCGCCGCTCGGCCGCACCCGCGGCATCGTCTACGACTTCATCCCCGGCGAGCACCTCCCGGCGTCGCGGGTCACCCCCGACTCGGGTCTCCCCCCGGTCGTCGGACGCGGCGTCGCCGCGATCCACTCGCTGCCCACGAGCTTCGTCACGGACGCGGGCCTGACGAGCCACACGCCGTTCGAGGCGATGCGCTCGACCGCGTCGCTGGTCGACCGGGCCGCATCGACGCGCCTGCTGCCCGCCGCTCTGCTGGAGCGCTGGGAGGCGGCGATCCAGGATCACCTGCTCTGGCAGTTCCAGCCCACGGTCGTCAACGGCTCGCTCGACGCCGGGTCGATCCTCGTCACGGGCTCGGAGGTCACCGGCGTGCTCGGCTGGCACGATCTGCACGTCGGCGACCCGGCCCGCGACCTCGCCTGGCTCCTCGGCACGCCGTCGGCGGTCGACGACGCCTTCGAGGCGTACAACACCGCGCGCGGTTCGAGCGACCATCAGCTGCGGCACCGGGCGACCCTCTATCACGAGCTCGAGCTGGCGAAGTGGCTCCTGCACGGCACGAGCACGAAGAGCACCGAGGTCGTCGACGACGCCGTCGAGCTGATGGGCAGCCTGGTCGACTCGCTCCAGCTCGACCGCAGCGGAGCCATCGGCGCCGGTCAGACGGCTGCGCTCGACATCGACGGTGTCGAGAAGCTGCTTTCGTCCACCGAACGACGCCACAGCTAGCCGCCCGCCCCCTCTTCGACCCGGGTCCAGAGCCCGAGCAGCTCGTCGCGGTCGGCCACGTGCTCCGGCCGGAGCACGTGATCGTCCGCGACGAAGTAGAACGCGGCGTCGATGCCGTCGGCGTCGATGCCCCGATACGAGGCGTAGGCCTCTCGATACAGCGCCAGTTGCAGCTGCTTGAGCTCGAGGTCGTCGGCGTCGGCGGGTGAACGACCCGTCTTCCAGTCGACGACCTCGAAGCGATCGCCCCGAGCGAAGACGGCGTCGATCTTGCAGATGATCGTCCGGCCGCCGAGGGGCAGATGCACCTCGAGCTCGACGTCCACCGGGTCGAGGCCCGCCCACTCCGAACGCTCGAACGTCGCCTGGAGCTCCACCAGCCGGCGCGCGTCGTCCGGGTCGACGACCCCCCTGGTGCCGCCGATCCGCTCGTCGTCCTGATCGGTCTCGGCGGCGAAGGCGTCGAGCATCTCGACGCGCCCGGTCGGACGGTATCGCGACTCGACCCACTCGTGGAACAGCGTGCCCAGCCTCGTGGCCCGGTACGGCCGCTCGGGGAGGGGACGCCGCAGGGCCGCCGCGACGGCCGCCGGGTCGTCGACGTAGTCCTTGAAGCGGGAGGCGGGGATGCGCTGCGGCAGATCGAGCAGCCCCGCCCGCTCGCGCGCCGCGTCGCGCTCGAGCAGGAGCAGATCGATGTCGGCCGCCCAGAAGAGGGGCGTCTGCGGGGCGGGGGCCTCGCCGCCGTCCTGCCCCGCGCCTCCTGGGTGCTCTCGCCGATCGGCGATCAGACGCGAGACGCGCGCGGCTGCGTGCTCGACCGCACCGCGGCGAGCGCCCAGAGGGTCACCCGGCCACGGGAGCTCGCGAGACTCGTCGGCGAGGGGGTTCGCGTCGTCGTCGGGCCCGTCGGGCACCCGGGAGGGGTCGACGAGACCCGCGTCGACCAGATCGACGAGATACCGGCTCGGACGACGCGGCTTGACGGTCGACGACCAGAACGAGCCCGACAGCAGCAGCTCGTCTTTGGCCCGGGTGAAGGCCACGTAGGCCAGACGACGCTCCTCGCCCTCGTGACGGGCGACCAGTTCGGCCTTGAACTCGGCCAGGCGCCGGTCGAAGTCCTTCTGGTCGTCGACCCCGCGCCACGCCAGTTCGGGCAGCTCGGCCGCGTCGCCGCGGAACTCGTAGGGCAGCTCGCCGAAGCCGAGCCAGCCGACGCCGGCGCGTGACGTGCCGGGGAACTCGCCGTCGACGAGCCTCGGAACGCCGACGACGTCCCATTCGAGCCCCTTCGAGCCGTGCACGGTCAGCAGCTGCACCGTCCCGCGCTCGCCGGCCTCGGATCGCGGGCCCATGTCGTCCCGACGTTCGGCGGCCGTGAGCCACGAGAGGAAGCCGCCGAGCGACGCGTTCTCGTCCGTGGCGACGTAGCCGGAGAGCTCGTCGTCGAAGGCCTGGAGCCAGGCCCCGCCCGACCCGGCGCCGGTCGCGGCGGCGACCTCGACGTCGAGCAGCATCTCCTGCTGCACCAGGGTGACGAGGTCGACGAGGTCGAGCCCCGTCCGCCCGCGGAGGAACGCCAACTGCGCACCGAGTCGGCGGAGCCTCACGAGACCCTCGGGGCTGAACGCGCCGAGCTGCCGGTGGGTCGGCGGCGCCGTGGTGACGAAGTCGAGCGCGTCGACGATCGAGCCGTGCTCGCCGACGGCGACCGACGCGCGGAAGCCCGCGGCGACCTCGTCGGAGAGCGCCTGCTGCGCGTGGTCGTGCGAGAAGAGCCACGACGAGACGCCGCGGAGGGCCGCGACGTCGTGCACACCCACCCGCCAGCGCGCGCCGACCATCAACCGGATCAGCTCGGACCCCGCGGACGGGTCGTGCAGCACCCGGAGGCCCGCCACGAGATCGACGACCTCGGGCCGCTGGAGCAGACCCCCGACCCCGAGCACGTGGTACGGGACCCCTCGCGCAGCGAGCGCCTCGACGAAGACCGGCATCGTCTTCTTGGATCGGAAGAGCAGAGCCGCCGTGCGCTGCGCCGGTCGGCCGTCGACGAGCACCGGAACGGACAGCCGGTCGGCGAACCAGTCGGCCACGCGCGCGGCCTCGTCGGGCAGGGTCTGGTCGTAGGCGACCTCGACGTGACCGGGCGGCGCCGCGGGTCGTGGTCGGAGGACCCCCACCGCCTCGTCGCCGGTCGCCGTCAGGTCGGCCACCACGCGGTTCGCGGCATCGAGCACGGTCGACGCGTTCCGCCAGCTGGTCGACAGGCTGAACCGGCTGCCGGCCGGCGCCTCGAAGTCGACGGGGAAGCGACCGAGGTTGGCGGCGCTCGCACCCCGGAACCCGTAGATGGACTGATGGGGGTCGCCGACGGCCATCACGCCCGTTCCCCGGAACAGACGCGCCAGCAGCCGGGTCTGCACGACGCTGGTGTCCTGGTACTCGTCGAGCAGCACCACGCGGAAGCGCTGTCTGAGCTCGGCCACGACGTCGGGGGCCGTCTCGCAGACCTCGAGGGCGAGAGCGACCTGGTCCGAGTACTCGACGAACCCGCGTCGCGTCTTCTCGTCGGCGAAGGCCTCCGCCAGGACCAGCAGCGGCGGGAGCGCCGACACCGCGGCCACGGCGTCGGTCACCGATCGGTAGTCGCTGCCCTTGGTGGAGGGCAGACCGGCGAGATCGAGGAACCGATCCGCGAGAGCGGCCACGGGGGCCGCCGCCGTGACGTTCTCGCTGAGTGCGTGGCTCAGTCGCAGGACGGCCTCGGTGATCGAGTCGACGCTCCGAGCGAGACCGGCGAGACGCTCGTCGCGGCTCGAGACGACGAGGGACCGGGCGAGCTGCCAGGCCGAGGCGTCGCCGAGCACCTGCGACTCGCTCTCACGACCGACCCGGAGGGCGTTGTCGCGGAAGATCCCGTTGGCGAAGGCGTTGTAGGTCGACACCGTCGGCAGATCGAACGGGTCGAGGGCGTCGCCGAGCAGACCGGCCGCCTCGAGCTGCGCGATCCGCCTCTCGATCCGCTCGCCGAGCTCGCCCGCGGCCTTGCGGGTGAAGGTGAGGCCGAGCACCTCCGACACCCGGACGTGCCGGTTCGCGAGAAGCCACACGACGCGATTGGCCATGGTCTCGGTCTTACCGCTGCCGGCACCCGCGACCACGAGAGCCGGCGTGAGAGGCGCCTCGATCACCGACTGCTGCTCGGGGGTCGGCGGCGGCAGCTCGAGGACGTCGGCGAGCTGGAGAGCGGACAACCCGGGCGCGGACGACGCGGAGGGATCCGAGGAGGCGCGGGTCGACGCGGTCACGAGCTCACCTCTCCGACGATGTGGATGCGGCACGGCCCGCCGTGCCTCCCGGTGCAGTGGTCGTCGAGTCGCGCCAGGAACACCGGCCCCACCATCCTCTCGGCCGCCGTGCGGACGCGATCACGGAACCCCTGCAGCGTCTCGGCGTCGAAGGGAGCCTGGGTGGGCTCCCGGTACGGCTTGCCGCGGACGCCGGATGACACGATGACGAGCTTCGCCCCGCCGGGCGGCGTGCCCGGCGGCACCGACTCGATGGCGCCGTCGGCGAGCGCGACCTGGTAGCTGCCCAGCTGGGGGTGCTCGGCGACCGCGGCCGCCGAGGTCGGGGCCGATCGGCCGGTCTTCAGATCGACGATCACGGCGGCGCCGTCGCGGGTGCGCTCCACGCGGTCGATCGCGCCCCGGAGGCGGGCGACGCCGATGTCCAGCTCGAAGGTGGACTCGGCCCCGATCAGTTCGGCGCCGCTCGTCTCGAAGTCGCGGAGGTACGAGGCCAGGCTCTCGGTCATGTCCCGTGCCCGACGCTTCTCGGACTCCCCGATCCACGGGGCCTCGAACTCGAGCTCGCTCCACCGGGACTCGACCGCGGCCCAGAGCGACTCGACGTCGCTGTCGACGGCGTGCTCCATCACATCGTGCAGGACGGTCCCGAGTCCCATGGCGGAGTTCGGGGCGGAGCCGCCGAAGCGGTCGACGAACCAGTGCAGAGGGCACTCCTCGAAGGAGCCGAGCTGGGAGGGCGAGACGGGCACGTGCACCTCGGGGTCGGTGAGGTCGGCGAGGGGCGACGTGGTGGTCGGCTCGGCGAGGCCGTACCACTCGACGGGGTCGGCACCGGCGACCCCCGCCTCGGCCAGCCGGGCGAGACCGACCGTCGCCGCCTCGGCGCGAGCGCCCCGGGGAGACTCGACGAGCGCATGACGGAGATGCCCGACGAGCCCCCTCAACGACAGCGGGTGCCCCGCGGGCGCGGTCGGGGTGCCCGTCGGCAGCAGCCGATGGAAGACGGAGGGCCCCTCGTCGTCGCTCTCGGTGCAGGAGAGGACGACCTGCCTGGTCGCTCGCGACACCGTGAGCGCGAACATCCGCAGCTCGTCGGAGAGCACGGCGGCGCGCTCGTCGAGGGCGGAGGCGGGAGCGGAGATCTCGTGCGACGCGTCGACGAGCTCGTCCGGCCCGAGGAGGGCCCCGCGGAGGCGGAGGTTCGGCCAGACGCCGTCCTGCAGACGGGCGGCCACGACCACGTCGACCTCGAGACCGACGGCGCCGGACGGCGAGCAGACGAGCACGGACTCGGTGGAGGTCTGGGGCGACAGGGTGTCGTCGGGCACCTCGGCTCCGAGCAGCGAGTCGAGGAAGCCGATCGCGTCGGCCTCGGGGGTCCGTTCGACGAAGCGCTTGGCCGCCGTGAAGAGGGCGACGACGCCGTCGAGATGCCGGTCCGCCTCGGCGGCCACGATGCCGCGGCCCGCGGACTGCGCCGACCATTGCGCGGCCAGACCGCTGCGCTCCCACAGACCCCAGAAGACCTCCTCGATGCTGGCTCCCCCTGCCGCCGCACGCCTCGCGGCGTCGAGGCTGTCGGCGAATCGTCCGGCGCGAGCGGCGAACCGCGAGTCGATGGTGACGAACCGACCCGGGCCCTCCAGGGCCTCCACGAGCAGGGCGTCGGCCGAGCGGGATCCCCCGGCACCCAGCTCGTCGGCCCGGAGCGCGAGGCGGAGGCGACGGACGGCGAGCGCGTCGAGCCCGGCGAGGGGCCCCGTGAGGAGCTCGGCGACGTTGTCGGGGGTGAGCGCATCGCGGCCGACGGCCACGGACGCGGCGATGAGGAGGTGGCGGGCCGCATGCTCGTCTCGCACGGCTCGACCGGCGATGGAGGTGCGGGTGGGCACCTCGGCCGACTGCAGGCCTCGCGCGACGCTGGCGACCTGGCCGCCGCTCCGCACGACGACCATCATGCGGGCCCACGGGATGCCCCGGACGAGGTGGTGCTCGCGCAGCACCCGCGCGACGGAGGAGATCTCGTGGGCTGGGCTGTCGGCCCGCACGGTGAGGATCGGAGGGGCCCCCTCGGACCCGGCCGGCGGCGCACCCGCGACCGCCGCGTGCTGTCGGCCCGCGCCGGCAGTGCCTATCCGCGCCGTGATGCGCGACACGAGATCGCGGAGGGCCGGATCGTGCCGGTGCGCGGTGGACAGGAAGATCGTCTCGACGTCGTCGAGCCCGAGCCGCGCGCCGAGCCGGCCGAGCACGTCGGGGCTGCCGCCCCGGAACGCGTTCGTCGAGAGATCCGGGTCGCCGAAGGCGATCACGGCGACCCCTCGGCGGACCAGGGCCCGCAGGAGCGACACGGTGGATTCCGTCGCCTCGTGCGCGTCGTCCACCAGGACGAGCCCGAGACCGTCGACGACGGGGGCCGTCTCGCCGCGGTCGAGGGCGGCCACCGCGTAGTCGACGAGCTCGGCGGAGTCGAGATGCCGCCCCGGGAGACCGTCGACCACACGGCGGTACTCGTCGAGCAGGTCGCCGACCGCCGCCCATTCGGGTCGGTCGCGGGATGCGGCGAGCGAGCGCAGATCGACGGGCGAGACCCCCTGCTCGGTCGATCGCATGAACATCTCGCGGAGCTCCGTCCGGAAGCCGCGGAGTCGGCGGACCTGCGGCCCGAGGTGCTCGGGCCAGCGCGGACCCGTGCCGTCGGTCTCGTGTCCCTCGAGCAGCTCGCGGACGATGATGTCCTGATCGCCGCCGGTGAGCAGCGTCGGCGGCTCGGCTCCGGCCAGCAGGGCCGAGTGGCCGACCACGTCGAACGCGAGCGACGAGACCGTCCGGGCCATCGGACCGGGCGTCGGCACACCGAGGCGAGCGGCGATGACGTCGCGGAGGCGCGTGGCGGTCGATCGCGCGGGCGTCAGCACCAGCACCGAGCGGGGCCCCTGGCCGCGCCCTTCGACCCGGTCGACGACGGTCTCGATCAGAGTCGTCGTCTTGCCGGTGCCCGGTGCGCCGATCACGGCAGCGGAGACGCCGTCGGGCAGGCCGACGACCCGGGCCTGCGACTCGTCGAGACGAGCCGGGCGCGTCCCGCGCCGCGTGTCGCCCGGAGGTCGGAAGCCTGTCGTCGCCATGACTCCGACGCTACTGGCTTGCGCCGACAGTGAACGTGCCGCCCACGTTCGGCGGGGTCGGATATCGTGACGTCGTGGACATCAGAATCGGCATCACCAACAGCCCCCGTGAGATCAGCTTCGAGACGTCGCAGAGCGCGACCGAGGTCGAGAAGGTCGTCGCCGACGCTCTCGACGGCGGCAAGTCGTACGTGACCCTCGCCGACTCGAAGGGCAAGACCTACCTCGTTCCCACCGCGTCCCTCGCCTACGTCGAGGTCGGCTCGGAGGAGAACCGCCGGGTCGGCTTCGTCAGCTGAGCATGGAGCTCCTCTTCATCGTGCTGGGCGGGGCGATCCTGGGCGTGATCGCCCATCTCGCCCTGCCCGGCCGCCGCACACGCGGTGCGCTCCTGTCCCCCGCGGTGGGTGCCGCGTCGGCGGCGGTCCTCTGGGAGGCCCTGACCTGGCTCGGCTGGCCCGCCGACGGCGGGTGGATCTGGGTCGTGTCCCTGGTCGTGCCCGCCGTCGTCGCCGCAGTCGTCTGCCGGGTCACCGCGAAGTCGCGTCTCGCCCATGACGACGGGCTGGTCGCCCGACTCATGGCCTGAGGCCGTGACCGGTCGACGGCGAGCCCTCGTCGAAGGCGGCCGTCGGAGGTTCAGGCCGTCAGGCCGAGGGCGTCCATCCGCCGGGTGTGCGCCGCGATGAGCTCGGTGAAGACGGGCTCGAGGCGCTCGTCGTCGGCGGACTCGTGCGAAGCCGAGATCGCCGCCCGCGCGACCAGAAGCGTGTCGCCGACCAGCCGCCGGCCCCAGAGGGCCAGTCGGGACGCCAGCCGGGGGTCGGCCTCGATCGACGCCGACAGGATCTCCGCGACGGTCTCCGCGTCGTCCCCCGCCTCGAGGACGCTGACGATGCGGTCGCGATGATCCGCCGAGAGGCCGGCCGCGAGTCGGACGAAGACGTCGTCGAGGAGCCCGGCGCAGACGTGGTGCGCGAGCATCGTCTCGTGCCACGTCGAACCGGTCGTGCGGCGACGGAACTCGTCGATCGCGGCGACATGGGGCTCCATCGACGCCGCGGGATCACCACCGGATCGCTCGATCTCCGCGGTGAGGCCGCGATGGCGGTCGAGCGTGACACCGGCGACTCGCGCCGTGACCGCCTGCGCACGGACCGAGGGAGCCGCTTCGGTGGCGCGACCGAGCGCCTCGGAGAGCGCGAGCTGGAGATAGGCGGCCTGACCGAGGTAGACCTCGAGGTCGGGGGTGAAGGCCCCCAGCTCGACCCGGTTGACGGGGAGCTGCCTGGACGACGGACGCGGCCACTGCAACGAGGGAACGACGCGCTTCGACCCTCGGCCCATCCATGACACCACGCCGACAGCTTACGGGGTCCGGAGGCCCGCTCGGGGCGACGGGCTAAACTCGACGCATCCCCCTATATGAGACAGGGCAACAACAGTGACTTTCACAGACCTCTCGATCGACCAGGACATGGTCGACGCACTGGCCGCGAAGGGGATCGTCGAACCGTTCCCCATCCAGACCCAGACCATCCCGCTCGCGCTCGCCGGCCAGGACATCATCGGCCAGGCCAAGACGGGCACCGGCAAGACCCTCGGCTTCGGCCTCCCGATCGCCCAGCGCATCGGCCTCGACCCGACCCCCGGGGTCAAGGTCCTCGTCGTCGTCCCCACTCGCGAACTCTGCGTCCAGGTCGCCGAGGACCTCGAGGTCGCCACCTCGAACCGCGCGACCAAGGTCGTCAGCATCTACGGCGGCAAGGCCTACGAGGGCCAGGTCGAGCAGCTGAAGGCCGGCGCCCAGATCGTGGTCGGCACCCCCGGGCGCCTCCTCGACCTGGCCGGCCAGCGCCTCCTCGACCTGAAGGGCGTGCAGGAGGTCGTCCTCGACGAGGCCGACAAGATGCTCGACCTCGGGTTCCTCAGCGACATCGAGAAGATCTTCCAGCAGGTCCCCGAGACGCGTCACACGATGCTGTTCTCGGCGACGATGCCCGGCCCCATCGTGGCCCTGGCCCGCCGGTTCATGAACCGCCCGATCCACATCCGCGCGACCGACCCCGACGAGGGCCTGACGCAGGCGAACATCAAGCACGTCGTCTACCGGGCCCACTCGCTCGACAAGGACGAGGTCATCGCCCGCATCCTCCAGTCCGAGGGCCGCGGCAAGACGGTCGTCTTCACCCGCACGAAGCGCGCCGCCGCGAAGCTCGTCGAAGAGCTCAACGACCGGGGGTTCAACGCCGCGGCCGTGCACGGCGACCTCAACCAGGAGCAGCGCGAGCGGGCCATGGCCGCGTTCAAGGCGGGCAAGAAGGACATCCTGATCGCCACCGACGTCGCCGCCCGCGGCATCGACGTGAACGACGTCACGCACGTCATCAACCACACCGTGCCCGACGACCACGACACCTACCTCCACCGCGCCGGTCGGACCGGCCGAGCGGGCAAGACCGGGATCGCCGTCACCTTCGTCGACTGGGACGACCTGCACAAGTGGGCGCTGATCAACCGCGCCCTCGACATGGGTCAGCCCGAACCGGTCGAGACGTACTCGTCGAGCCCGCACCTCTTCACCGATCTCGACATCCCCGCCGGCGCGAAGGGCCGCCTGCGCTCCGCGCCGAAGGCGGCCGTCGAAGGCGGCGCCTCGGCCCCGCGCGAGCGCACCCCCGGGTCGCGCGGCCGCTCGCGCGGTCGCGGGGACGACGCCCCCCGTTCGTCCGGCCGCGACGGCTCGGGTCGTGGCGCGGCCACCTCGACGTCCGCCGCTCCGGCGGAGTCCGCGCCGTCGGCCGACACCGTCGGCGAGAACGGCGAGCCCCGCCGACGCAGCCGGAACCGCCGCCGACGTCCCAGCGGCGAGACCCCCGCGCAGAGCTGACCCTCGGCCTCCCGAGTCACCCGCGCGACCCCCTGACCCCACCGGGCCCGGGGGTCGTGCTCCGTCTGGGGCCGCCACCGGCGATCGCAGAGCACCCGGGAGCCTCGCTCCGTCGGTCGACCGGGCTCCGGACCCGCGCCTCCTGCCGTCAGCCTGCGACCGGTGCCCACCCCGTGGCGGCGGCGACGATGCGTTCGAGCTGCTCGGGGTCCGTGCTGTTCTCGCCCAGTCGGTTCGGCTTGCCCTCGCCGTGGTAGTCGCTCGAACCCGTCACGATGAGGTCGTGCTTCGCGGCCAGCTCGCGCAGGCGTTCGGCGCCGGCCCGCGTGTTCTCGCGGTGCGCGATCTCGACCCCCATCAGGCCGGCCTCGACGAGCGACGCGAACCCCTTCTCGGAGACGTTCGGCTCGCGGCCTCTGGTGGCCGGGTGCGCGATGACGGGCACGCCGCCCGCCTCGCGGATCAGGCGGATGCCGACGAGGGGGCTCGGCGCCTCGTGCGGCTCGTAGTACCCGGAGCGCCAGTGCAGGATGCCGGCGAAGGCGGCGCTGCGATCGGGTGCGAAGCCGCGGGCCACCAGCGCGTCGGCGATGTGCGGCCGTCCGAGGGTCGCCCCTCGGGTGGACTGGTCGAGGACGTCCTGCCAGGTGATGTCGTAGTCGACGGCGATCCGCTCGACGATGCGCTCGGCCCGGTGCAGCCTGCTGTCGCGCAGTCGGGCGGTCTCGGTGAGGATCGCCGCGTCCGTCGGGTCGAAGAGGTACCCGAGCATGTGGACGCTGTTCAGGCCGAAGCTCGTGCTGAGCTCCATGCCCGGGACGAGCAGGAGACCGGTGCCGACGACCGCCCGCGTGGCCTCGGCCCAGCCGGCCGTCGAGTCGTGGTCGGTCAGGGCGAGGGCGCCGAGACCGGCGTCCACGGCGGCGCGGACCAGCTCGGCGGGGGTCTCGGTGCCGTCGGAGACGCTGCTGTGGGCGTGCAGGTCGATCGGTCGTGACGGCATCCCCTCATCGTAGGCGGCGTCGCCTATGCTCGGTCGGGCCATGATCCGTCGTCTCGTCGCCCTCGTCCTCGTGCTCGCCGCCGCTGCGGTCCTGCTCATCGCCGTCTGGCCCCAGGCCCTCGACCTCCAGAGGAGCTGGCCGGCCGCCCAGGCGGTGTCGTTCCGTGTCGTCGGAGCGGGCGTCGCCGTCGTCGTCGCCGTCGTCCTCCTGGTCATCGGTCTGTTCGCCCGACGGATCCGATCCGTCACGGCGTCCGTGGCCGTCCTCGCACTCGTCGCCGCCGCCGTGTCGGCCGGCGTGCTCGCCTCGAGGGGCATCGGCCGCGACGACTTCACGGACGCCCTCGACACCGACGTGACCGTGCTGTCCTGGAACACGCTGGGCGGCGCTCCCGGCGCCCCGACCGTCGCCGAGCTGGCCGTCGAGGTGGGAGCCGACGTGGTGGCCCTGCCCGAGACGGACGCCGAGACCGCGAAGGCCATCTCGGACGCGATGAACGCCGCGGGTCTGCCGATGGCCTGGTTCACGTCGAGCTACGACGACGTGCCCACGGCCAAGCCGACGTCCCTGCTGGTCTCGACCGCCCTCGGCGAGTACACCGTGGCGACGGAGGACGACGGCACCTCGGTCACGACGACTCCGGGGATGCCCAGCATCATCGCCACCCCCGTCGACGAGGCGTCCCCCGTGATCGTGGCCGCCCACCCCGTCGCGCCCCTCCGCGAGGCGATGGAACCGTGGCGCGCCGGCCTCGACGTGCTGGCCGACGCCTGCGCCTCGGGCAACGTGGTCATGGCCGGCGACTTCAACGCGACCATCGACCACATGGCGGGCCTCGGCACGGCAGGAGGCGCGCTCGGGACCTGCCGCGACGCCGCCGTCGGCACGGCGAACGGCGGAGTCGGGACCTGGCCCACCGATCTCAGCCCGCTGCTCGGGACGCCGATCGACCACGTGCTGGCGTCGCGCCACTGGCTCGCCACCGGCTTCCGGGTCGTGACCGATCTCGACGAGGCCGGCAGCGACCACCGACCGGTCGTCGCTCAGCTCAGCCGCACCGGGGCCTGAGTCCCCTCGTCCGCCGTTCGGAACCCGGGACATCCCGGGGGTCGCGCGCGACGTCGGTCGTTCGCGCGAGAATGGACGGCATGGCTGAATCGAAGGCACCCCGCGCGACCACGAACCGCTCCACGACCCCCGGCTCCGACACCTTCAAGGACTACATCTCGTCGAACTGGGCCGAGAGACCCGGCGATCTGCCGGAGCCCCGTGAGCAGTCTCCGTTCGCCGCGGCGCGGCGCGCCGCGCTGTCGGCCCTGCACCCCGGCAAGCGCCTCGTGATCCCGGCGGGCCGCGCCAAGGTCCGCTCCAACGACTGCGACTACCCCTTCCGGGCGCACTCCGCCTTCTCGCACCTCACCGGCTGGGGATCCGACATCGTTCCGGGTTCGGTGCTGGTGCTCGAGCCCGTCGACGACGGGCACGAGGCGACGCTGTACTTCCGGGCCAGCGCCGGGCGCGACTCCGACGAGTTCTACGCGAACCCGGAGATCGGCGAGTTCTGGATCGGACCGCGGCCGTCCCTGGTGCAGGTGGGGGCCGACCTCGGTCTCACCACGCGCGACCTCGGCGAGCTCGATGCCGTCGTCAGCACCGTCGACGGCGACACCCTCCTCCTCCGCGAGGCCGACCCCGAGCTGACCCGGCGGATCGACGACGTGGACTCCGCGCGTCTGGCCGACTCCCCCGCCCGAGCCTCCGCCGAGGCGGACCGGGCCTCGGACACGGCCTCCTCCGACGACCTCGCCCGCGACCTCGGCGAGCTGCGTCTCGTCAAGGACGCCTACGAGATCGCTCAGATGCGCGAGGCCGTCCAGGTCACGGGCCGCGGGTTCACCGACGTCGTGGCGGACTTCGACGAGATCCTCGCGCATCCTCGTGGGGAGCGTCTGGTCGAGGGCACCTTCAACCGCCGGGCTCGGGCCGACGGCAACACGGTGGGCTACGACACGATCGCGGCGTCCGGAGACCACGCCTGCGTGCTGCACTGGACCCGCAACGACGGCGTCGTGCGCGACGGCGACCTCATCCTGATCGACGCCGGCATCGAGCTCGACAGCCTCTACACGGCCGACATCACGCGGACCCTACCCGTCTCGGGCCGGTTCACGGACGTCCAGCGCCTCGTCTACGAGGCCGTCCTCGAGGCGGCGGACGCGGCGTTCGCCATCGTGAGGCCGGGCATCCGCTTCCGCGAGATCCATGCGGAGGCGATGCGGGTCATCGCCGAGCGGACGGCCGAGTGGGGGTTCCTGCCGGTGAGCGCCGCCGAGTCCCTCGAGCCGGACCACCAGTACCACCGCCGGTACATGGTCCACGGCACCAGCCACCACCTCGGCATCGACGTGCACGACTGCGCCGCCGCTCGACGCGACCTGTACCTCGACGGCGTGCTCGAGCCCGGCATGGTCTTCACGATCGAGCCGGGCCTGTACTTCCAGCCCGACGATCTGACCGTGCCCGAGGAGTTCCGCGGGATCGGCGTCCGCATCGAGGACGACATCGTCGTCACGGCCGACGGAGCCGAGAACCTGTCCGTGGGGATCCCCCGCACGGTCGCGGACGTCGAGGCCTGGGTCGCGCGCGGCTGATCACCCTCGCGTGCCCCGTGCGGAGGGCCCGGACGACCGTGACGACGGTCGTCCGGGCCCTCCGCCCGTACTCGCCTCCGTGCCGAAAGGCCGAAGGGCCGAAGGGCCGGAGCCCGAGACGGGGCCGTGCAGTACCTAGCCCCTCGGCCCCTCCGGCTCGATCTCCTCGCCGGAGCGTTCTCCGGGGGGCGTCTCCGCGTCGACCGCACCGGAGCGGCGGCGGCTCGTCGCCAGCACGACCGCGACGGCGGCCAGCGCCACGACGACGATGCCGACCCCGAGGCCGATGACGAGGCCGAGGCCCGTCCCGTCGTCGTCGCCCGCGTCTCCCGCGCCGGCGTCGACCGGCGCGAGCGTCTGATCGGCGCCGTCCGACGCCGTTGCCGACGCCGAGCCGGTCGGGGCCGGGTCGGCCGTGACGACGCCGTCCCCGGGCTCGGCCGTCGCCGTCGCCGTCGGGTCGCAGACCGGCCGTTCGGCGGAGCCCTCGGCCACGGCGGCGTCGGCCGGCGGCTCGTAACGGAACGGCAGCGAGTCGGAGACCGTGTGCCCGTCGGCCGAGACGGCCTGATAGGTCATCGTGTAGTCGCCCGCGCCTCCCAGGGCCACGCCCGTGCTCAGGACGGAGCCCGCCGACGTCGAGCAGCCGTCTTCGAAGTGCCGACCGGAGGCGTCGGTGATCTCGATGACGTTCGACGACCCGGTGCCCGAGAGGTCGAGGACGACGTCGCTGAACGTGATGGCGGCTTCGTCGAGCGGAGCCGTCACCGTCGACCCCGCGGCGGGGTCGCTCGTCAGGACGGAGTCGTGCGCTTCCGCACCCGTGGCGGGCGCGAGCACGAGGGCGGCGATGGCGACGAGTCCCGCCGCCGACGCCGTCAGGCCGGCCCGGCGAGACACCCGGCCGTGACCCGCGGATGGGAGAGCGGCGCGGGTCATCGCGTCGATCCCTCGGACGAACCGGCGTCGCCGCGGCGGCCGGTGGACCGACGCGTCAGAGCGACGACGCTCACGACGAGGGCGACGGCCCCGAAGGCGAGACCGCCGATGCCGAAGGCGATCGCCGCCGTCGACCCTGCGTCGGAGTCGGACGACGCGACCACGGACGCGTCGTCGGCGGCGTCCTCCGACCCGTGGGCGCCCGAGTGCCCCTCGTCGGGCGCGGCGTCGTTCACGTAGAGCGTCGGAGCGGGGTGCTCCGGCTCCTCGCCCGACGCCGGGGTGGGCTCGTCCCAGTCGACGACCGTGCCGTCGCTGTACTCCTGGTGCGCCGGCAGCACGATCGACCCGGTGTCGGGCACCGCGCCGGCCGAGACGACGAATCGCTGGAACTGCCCGGGGGCGATCTGCGTGCCCTCGTCGGCCGTCCAGGTCACCGACACCGGCGCCTCGGTGACGGTGGCGCCCACGATGTCGACGGGCTCGGGCAGCTCGCCCGTGGTCACCTCGGCGCTCCACCCGGGCACGGGCTCGTACGACACCGAGGTGAAGGGCGTGTCGGTGGGGAGGTCCACGACGAAGCGGACGGTGCCCGCGTCGGCCGACTCGTTCGGCACTCGGAAGGTGAGCGTCGAGTACGAACCGGCCTCGGCCTGTCCCGGCTCGACGTGGACGTGGGCGGAGGCGGCGAGGGGCGCCGCGAGAGCGAGGAGGGCGGCGGCGCCGAGCGCGCTGCCCGCTCTGAGGGCGAAGGTGGTCGTGTTCATGGGCATGTCCTGTTCCGGACCGCGAGGTGGCGGTCGTCGTCTGATGGGTGGGGCCGGCGGGAGCGCTCGGCCGGGACCGCGGCCGGAGTCGGCCGCGGCGGGGGTCAGACGGGACGAGGGGGTCCGCGGAGCGGGGTCGCAGCCAGGAACGCGAGGGTCGCGGGTCGGCGGAGGGGCGAGGCGACGACGGGCAGGAGGCGCGGTGCGGCGCCGACCGCGCCTCCCGTCTCGAGGACCCGCGCGGCGGCCACCGCGCGGCGGGCGGCCGCACGCAGGGCGGCGCCGACGGCGCGTCGACCCCAGGCCATGCCCGCGAGGGTCACGGCCGCGGCGACGGCGTGGGCCAGCCACATGGCGGCGTGTCCCATCGCCATGCCCGTGGCGGCGGACCCGCTCGCCGACGCGGCGGAGACGATCAGCGGCGAGTGGTGCCCGCCGGAGGCGACGGCCCCGGCGGGCTCGGTCGAGCCGAGGGTGAAGAGCACGTGGAAGGCGAGCTGGCTGAGCACGACCGACACGGCCACCCGCGGCATCGACACGCGGCGTCCGGCCAGCCCGACGCAGACCGGCAGGGCGAACGCCATCGAGAGGATGACCCCGAGGAGGCCCGGCTCGGCGCCGCCGCCGGCCGCGTGCGAGAAGGCCGCGACGACGACGGACAGGCCGGCGGTCAGCCCGCCGCGGAGGAACCGCATCCGTCGGTCGTGCATCAGCGCTGCTGGTCGGGTCGCGCCAGGATCTCGTGGGCGCGCGACGACACCGAGGGGTCGACGACGATCTGGTAGCTCGTGGCGAGGACCTGGTGGGTCGAGGTGAAGTCACGGCGGCGACGGCTGACGGCGAAGCTGGCGATGCCGTAGAGCATTCCGAAGCCCGCGCCGATCAGGGCGGCGGCCACGACGGTCGTGATCGTGACCGTCGTCGGCGAGAAGACCAGCATCACGAGACCGAAGAAGACGCCGAGCCAGAGCCCCGTCACCGCACCGGCCAGCGCCGCACGACCGTAGCTCAGACGCCCGGTCACGCGCTCGACCGTCGTGAGGTCGTTGCCGATGATCGCGAGCTGCTTGATCGGGAAGTCCGCATGCGACAGCCGTTCGACCACGGCCTGCGCCTCGGGGTAGCTCTCGTACGTGCCGAGGACGTCGCCCCGCGGCACCGTGGGCACCGCGCGGGTGCGTCGGCCCAGGGGGCTCGGGTTCGTCATCCCCCCATTAAACACGGGGCCTCCGACACGAGAGACTAAATTGGTCGTGTGAGCGCCAACAGAGTCTTCATCGCCCGTCTGGCCGGGTGCTCCGTCTTCGACCCCGCCGGCGACAAGGTGGGCAAGGTCCGGGATGTCCTGGTCGTCTACCGCCGGAGCGAACCTCCCCGGGTCGTGGGGCTGATCGTCGAGGTCCCGGGCAAACGCCGGGTGTTCGTGGGCATCGGCCGCGTGACGAGCATCGGCTCGGGTCAGATCATCACGAACGGCCTGATCACCCTCCGCCGCTTCGACCAGCGGGGCGGCGAGACCCGCGTCATCGCCGAGATGCTCGGGCGCAAGGTGTCCCTCCGTCGTGACGGCGGCCGCGCCACGATCGAGGACGTCGCGATGGACGAGGTCAGCGAGGGCGACTGGGAGATCGGGCAGCTGTTCCTCCGCAAGCCCAAGACCACGCCCTCGCCCTTCGGCAAGGGGCCGACGACCTTCGCCTCGTGGCAGGACGTCCGCGAGGAGCACGAGGCGGGCGAGGCCCAGAGCGCCGAGCACCTCATCGCCGCCTACTCCGACCTCGTGCCGGCCGATCTCGCCAACACCCTGCTCGAGCTGACCCCCGAGCGTCGGCACGAGGTCGCGGCCGAGCTCTCCGACGACCGTCTCGCCGACGTGCTCGAAGAGCTGCCCGAGAGCGAGCAGATCGACATCTTCGGACAGCTCGACGACAACCGCGCCGCCGGCGTGCTCGACCAGATGCAGCCCGACGACGCCGCCGACCTCATCGCCCAGCTGACCGAGGAGCGGAAAGAGGAGCTCCTCGGTCTGATGGAGCCCGACGAGGCCGACGACGTCCGGATGCTCCTCAGCTACGACGCCGACACGGCGGGCGGTCTGATGACCACCGAGCCCGTCATCGTCTCGGCCGACGCGACCGTCGCCGAGGGTCTGGCCCTCATCCGTCGCCACGAGCTCGCCCCCGCCCTCGGGGCGGCCGTCTGCGTCACCCTGCCGCCGTACGAGCCGCCGACCGGCAGGTTCCTCGGCATGGTGCACTTCCAGCGCATGCTGCGGTACCCGCCGAACGAACGGCTCGGCACCCTGCTCGACCAGCAGCTCGAGCCCGTCCGGGTCGACGCGACGGCCCTCGAGGTCACTCGCGTGATGGCCACCTACAACCTGGTCTCGGTGCCCGTCGTCGACGCCGCTCATCGACTGGTCGGGGTGGTGACCATCGACGACGTCCTCGACCATGTGCTGCCCGACGACTGGCGCAGCCAGGATCCGGGCCAGCCCCTGAACCGGATCCGACCGCGCACCCGGCGCGCACCCGTGAACACCACCGCGAGGAGGGCCACCGATGGCACGCGATAACCGCAGCACGGTCCGCCTCGACGCGCCGAAGGGCCTCCGCACGCGGGTGCTCCCGGGCCGCCGCGGTCCCGGTCGTGACCGCTTCGGGCGCGCGACCGAGTCGATCGCCCGAGGGATGGGCACCCCGTACTTCCTGATCGCCCTGACGCTCTTCTGCGTGGCCTGGATGATCTTCAACACGGTCGCCCCCGAGGCGTGGCGCTTCGACAGCGCCGCCATCGGCTTCACCGCGTTGACGCTCATCCTCTCGCTGCAGGCCTCGTACGCGGCGCCGCTCATCCTCCTCGCGCAGAACCGCCAGGACGACCGCGACCGCGTGCAGTTCGAGCAGGACCGCCAGCGCGCCGAGCGCAATCTCGCCGACACCGAGTACCTCGCCCGCGAGGTCGTCGCCCTCCGTCTCGCGATGCGCGACATGGCGAGCAAGGACTTCATCCGCGCCGAGCTCCGTTCGATGCTCGACGAGCTCGACCGACGGGACGGCGACGAGTCCGGGGCGACCCGCGCCTCCTCGGCTCCGATCCGCCGCGAGACCCGACACGACGGACACCGTGGCTGACGCCGGGTCGACCACGGGGCCGCTCGTCGACGGGGTGCGCCGCGCCCTGGGGCGCGTCCTCGACCCCGAGATCCGCAGACCGGTCACCGAGCTCGACATGATCGGCGAGGTGTCCGTCGACGGAGCAGGGGCGGCGAGGGTGGGCGTGAAGCTCACCATCGTGGGCTGCCCCGCCGCCGACACGATCGAACGCGACGTCCGCGACGCCGCCGCGTCGGTGGCCGGCGTGACGACGGTCGACGTCGACGTCACGGTGATGACGCGCGACGAGCGACGCGCCCTGACCGAGAAGCTGCGCGCGGGTCGCGCCGCCCGGGGGATGCAGTTCGGGCCCGAGTCGCTCACGCGGGTCTACGCGGTGACGAGCGGCAAGGGCGGCGTCGGCAAGTCGACCGTCACGGCCAATCTCGCCGTCTCGCTCGCGGCCCGCGGTCTCGCCGTCGGCATCGTCGACGCGGACGTCTACGGCTTCAGCATCCCCGGCCTGCTCGGACTGGTGGGCGACGACGGGGCGTCGGTCAAGCCGACCCAGGTCGACGACATGATCCTCCCGCCGGTGGCGCACGGCGTGAAGGTGATCTCGATCGGCATGTTCGTCGACGACGCCTCGACCGCCGTCGCCTGGCGCGGACCGATGCTGCACCGCACCATCCAGCAGTTCCTCACCGACGTCTACTTCGGCGACCTCGACGTGCTGCTGCTCGACCTCCCGCCGGGCACCGGCGACGTCGCCATCTCGGTCGGCCAGCTGCTCCCCCATGCCGAGGTCCTCGTCGTGACGACGCCTCAGCCCGCAGCCGCCGACGTGGCGGAACGCAGCGGCGTGGTGGCCCGCCAGACCGGACAGCGCCTCCTCGGGGTCGTCGAGAACATGGCCGGGCTCGCCCAGGCCGACGGGACGGTGCTCGAGCTCTTCGGCTCCGGCGGGGGCGCCGAGACGGCGAGGCGGCTGTCGGCCGGGCAGGCCGAGCCGGTCGAGGTCCTCGCGAGCGTCCCGTTGAGCATGGCGCTCCGGGAGGGCGGCGACGACGGGGTCCCCGTGGTGCTCGCCTCTCCCGACGACCCCGCGGCGCGCGCCATCGGGACTCTGGCCGATCGTCTGGCCGTCCGCGCTCGGGGTCTCGCCGGGCGGAAGCTCGGTCTCAGCGTGGGCTGACCCCGCCGGGTGCGTGGAAGGGGCGCCTCGCGATGCGAGACGCCCCTTGCGCCGGTGCCGCCGCGACACGCGGCGGCGGAGGACCTAGCTCCAGCGGGTGTAGGTCTTCGTGGGGATCGCGTGGAAGCCGTCGCGCGCGACGGAGACGATCGACCCGGTGATGCCGACGACTGCGGCGATGGCGAGGACGATGATTCCGGTCAACATGATGTTTCTCTTTCTCGGCGCGATGCGTCGCGCGTTCTGATGGTGCGGACACGACGCGGTTCGACGTCGTGCGTGATGGGCGGAGCCGCTGTGCATCCAACGGGCACCCGAGCCTCGGGACCAGGTCGACCGAGGGGCCGGAGCGCATGGGGTCGCTCCGAGGACATGTCCATTCTGCGCCCGACAATGACTTAGATCAATCTCGCATTGCTACCGAGACACCGTAGATTGGCTACATGGACGTCAAGAGGCTGGAACTGCTGCGCGAGCTCGCCGAACGGGGCAGCATCGCGGCCGTGGCCCGGGCCACGCACCGCACCCCGTCGGCGGTGTCGCAGCAGCTCAAGATCCTCGAGAAGGAGGCGGGCGTCGCCCTGACCGAGAGGATCGGGCGCGGGGTCGTGCTCACCGGGTCGGGTCGCGTCCTGGCTCAGACCGCCACCGACGTGGCCGTGGCCCTCGAGCGCGCGCAGGCCGTCTGGGACGACTTCGTGGCGACGCCCCAGGGCGAGGTCACCCTTGCGACCTTCCCCACCGGAGGTCAGATGCTGCTGCCCGGTCTGCTGCGGACCGTCGCCGAGACGCCCGGGCTGGTGGTCGTCGCGACCGACCACGACCCCTCGATCCGCGAGTTCGCCGACCTGGCGGGTGATCACGACGTGGTCGTCGCGCACGCCTCCGAACGCCGGTCGTGGCGCGGTCGCGGGCTGGTCGAGGTCCCTCTGCTGACGGAGCCGCTCGACATCGCGCTCCCCGCCGATCACCGCCTGGCCGGCCGGGCGTCGCTCTCACCCTCCGACCTCGAGGGCGAGAACTGGATCGGCGTCCCGAGCGGGTTCCCGTTCGAGTGGGTCTACGCCGAGATCGAGAGGGTGACGGGCAGCCCCGTCCGCATCTCGCAGCGCTTCAGCGACACGAAGGTCACCGAGTCGCTGGTGGGGGCCGGTCTCGGCATCGCCGTGCTGCCTCGATTCACCGCCAAGGAGGCGCGGGACGACATGGTCCTGCTGCCTCTCGAGAGCATCCGGGCCGTCCGGTACGTCTCGGCGCTGATGCGCCGCGACCGCGCGGAGAGACCGAGCGTCCGCCGGGTGGTCGACGCCCTCCGCGCCGAGGCGACCCGTGTGGCGGGCCTGCACGGGGGCGTCTAGCCTCGCCCGCCCGGAGCGACGATCCTTCGGGCCGAGGCTCACGGTAGGTCGAGGCTCAGGGTGGTCCGAGGCTCTCGCCGGGCCGGAGTCCGGCTAGGTGGCCTCGGAGTCGTAGGGAGCGACCTCGCCCGCGGCGAGCGGCACGCCGGGCGACGGGGAGCCGCGCGAGGGCAGACCGGCGGACACGGCGCCGGCCGTGGCCATGGCGGCGGGAGCCATCGACGTCGTCGTCTGCGACGGCGGGTCGAGGAGCGCATCGCGGATGATGCGGCGCGGGTCGTACTGCCGCGGATCGAGCTTCTGCCATTCGACGTCGTCGAACTCGGGCCCCATCTCGCTGCGCATGCGCTCCTTGGCGCCGTTGGCCATGTTCTTGACGGACTTGACCAGCTGGGCGAGCTTCGACGCGTAGACGGGGAGTCGGTCGGGGCCGAGCAGGAAGACGGCGAGCACACCCACGATGAGCAGCTTGTCGAACGTCAGACCGGAGAGGGACACGCAAGCAGACTAACCGCTGCCGCCGAGGGCGACCCCCTAGAGTTGGCCTTTCGAGGAGTGAGTGTGTCGCAGATAGAGTCAAGCTGGAAGTTCGCCGAAGAGCTCGTCACCGAGAGCGGACCCCTCGCAGAGGCTCGTCAGCACTCGCTCGAGGTCGGGGTCGAACCGGTGTCCCCCGCGGTCGGCGCGCAGCTCGCCGTCGTCGCCGCGGCGTCGGGCGCCAAGAACATCATCGAGGTCGGCACCGGCGTCGGGGTGAGCGGTCTGTGGCTGCTGCGCGGCGCGCCCCGGGCGACGCTCACGTCGATCGACCGCGAGGTCGACCACCAGCAGGCAGCACGCGACGCCTATCTCGGCGCCGGCGTGCCCGTGAACAGGTTCCGGCTCATCACGGGCCGCGCGTCCGATGTGCTCCCCCGGATGAACGAGAACTCGTACGACATCGTCTTCGTCGACGCCGACCCGGGCTCGGTCATCGAGTACGTCGAGCACGGCCTGCGACTCGCTCGCCCGGGGGGCCTCGTGCTCGTCGCGCACGCGCTCTGGCACGGCTCGGTCGCGAATCCGGCACGACGCGACGCGACGACCACGCAGTTCCGAACGCTGCTGACCGAGGTGTCGACCTCCCCCGCGGTCATCAGCTCGCTGTCGACCGCCGGCGACGGTCTCCTGCAGCTCGTCAAGCTCTGAGCGACGCCGTCGCGGACGCACAGGACAGCCCCGCCGATCGGTGATCGACGGGGCTGTCCGAGGTGATGCTGGGAAGGTGGCCGACTAAGCGCCGACGACGCTCGCGAGGGCGTCGTGGAGCTCTCTGGCTTCGTCGTCGTTGACCGACACCACGAGGCGTCCCCCACCCTCGAGCGGAACACGCACGATGATGAGACGACCCTCCTTCACGGCTTCCATAGGTCCGTCGCCGGTCCTCGGCTTCATGGCTGCCATCAGATAGTCCCCTTTCGCAAAGATGCTCGTCCTATTATCCGTGATTTCTTCGCCCGCACCTAAACGTCGCCCGGGCGATGGCCGATCACGGCGGCGTCCAGTCGTATCCGTCCACCCACCAGCTGAAGTACAGCCAGGCGAACTGACCGGCGACGAACGCGACGAGCAGCCCGACCCGCCAGACCCGCGATCGCGGCACGGCGAGGATGCCCAGCAGGGGGAACAGCGGCATGAGCAGTCGCCAGGTGCTCGACTGGGGGAAGAACACGGCGAGGAGGTACAGCGCGTAGGCGAGTCCCCACAGGCGGAGGTCGACCCCGATGCGCCGACCCCACGGCCCGAGCAGGAGGGCGGCGAACCCGACCACGACGAGCACGAGCAGAGGGATGCCGAGCCCGCTCGGGAACCAGTAGCCGGCCCCCTGGATCCACGGCGTGAACGGGACGAGCGGCCCGTGGCCGACGTACGGGGCGCGCCAGGCGAGCTCCGTCGCCGTGTAGGCGTCGGGGCGCCCGGTCACGAGACCCGCGACTATCAGCCACCCCACGCCGAGCAGGGCCGTCGCCCC
Organism: Frigoribacterium sp. Leaf263; assembly: GCF_001422285.1. GTDB lineage: Bacteria > Actinomycetota > Actinomycetes > Actinomycetales > Microbacteriaceae > Frigoribacterium. Next base: position 298,130 of record NZ_LMMO01000001.1, on the reverse strand, counting down.
CGCGCTGACGGACACGGCGATCATCTCGCGCCGCGGGAAGGGATCGTCGGCCCGACGGAACCACCGGTGCACGGCGTGCAGACCGATCGCGAGGGCGAGGGCCAGAGCCCCGGGCCGCGTGAACGACAGCGCCGCCACGAGCGGCAGCATCGGGAGGTACTGCCGCCGCACGAGCAGCAGCAGGCACCCGCAGAGCAGCATCAGGAACATCGACTCGGCGTAGGCCACCTGCAGCAGGGGCGAGACGGGCGAGAAGCAGAACAGCGCGACCGTGAACAGCGCCGTGCCCTCGGGCAGCACGTGCCGCATGAGCCGGTACAGCAGCAGCGCCGTCGCCGCCGCGCAGGCCACCGAGACGGCGACGGCCATCGGGGCGAAGGGGACCCCGGTCAGCTCGGTCAGCGCCCGCACCGTGAACGGGTAGACGGGCATGAACGCCCAGGCGCTCTCGCCGACCCGCCCGTCGGCCGTCGTCGGCAGGGTGGTCGGGTAGCCGACCACCGAGATGATGTAGTACCAGTGGCCGTCCCAGATCGTGGCGAAGCTGGGGTAGTCCGGGCTCGGCAGGGTCCACGCGTTGGGGCCCTGCGCCCGGGCGAAGCCGAGCAGCAGCGTGGTGCTCACCACCCGCGAGAGGGCGAAGACGACCAGGACCCGCGCCCACCAGGGGGTGAGACGGTAGCGGACGACCAGGGCACGGCGCCCCCGCGGTCCCGCCGCGCCTCCGGCGGTCTCCGAGGAGGCGCGGGTCGGCTGCCTGACGCTCAGGCCGTCAGCCACGCCCGCAGTCCGCGCTCGTTCTCGACGATCTGGTCGACGGGCACCCGCTCGTCGTCGTGGTGGGCCAGGAGCGGGTCGCCCGGACCGTAGTTGACGGCCGGGACCCCGAGGGCCGAGAAGCGCGCGACGTCGGTCCAGCCGTACTTCGGCTTCGCCTCGCCGCCCACCGCGGCCAGGAACTGCGCGGCCAACGGGGCGTCGAGGCCCGGACGGGCCCCCTCCGCCAGATCGACGACCACGACGTCGAGATCGGGGAACAGCTCGCGCACGTGGGCCACGGCCTCGTCACCCGAGCGGCTCGGCGCGAACCGGTAGTTGACCGTCACGACGCATTCGTCGGGGATGACGTTGCCCGCGACCCCGCCCGTGATGCCGACGGCGTTCAGGCCCTCGCGATAGACCAGGCCGTCGACCTCGACCTCGCGGGCCTCGTAGGCCGCGAGCACGTCGAGCACCGCGGCGGCGCGGTGGATGGCGTTGTCGCCGATCCACGACCGGGCGCTATGCGAGCGGCGACCGGTCGTGCGGAGGTCCACCCGGAGGTTCCCGTTGCAGCCCCCCTCGATCTCGCTGCGCGTCGGCTCGCCGAGGATGGCGAAGTCGGCCGCGAGCAGCTCGGGGCGGTTGCGGACCAGCCGACCGAGGCCGTTGAGGTGGTCGGAGACCTCCTCGTGGTCGTACCAGACCCAGGTCACGTCGACGTTCGGCTCGGCGAGCTCGACCGCCAGGCGGAGATGGACCGCGCAGCCCGCCTTCATGTCGACCGTGCCGCGCCCCCAGAGGTAGTCGACGCCGCCGTCGCTCTCGAACCGCGTGGGCAGGTTGCGATTGAGCGGAACCGTGTCGATGTGGCCGGCGATCACGACGCGCTGGGACCGGCCCAGCCGGGTGCGGGCCACGATGGCGTCGCCGTCGCGCAGCACCTCGAGGTGATCGTGGCCGGCGAGGGTCTCGGCGATGGCGTCGGCGATGCCGGCCTCGTCGCCGGAGACGGACTCGATGTCGCAGAGCTGGCGGGTCACGTCGACGGCGGACACGCTGAGGTCGATCTTCGGCATGGCCCCGAGTGTACGGGGGCCGCCGCGACGGCTCCTGCCAGGCTCCGACGACCGTGACCACGGCGGTCGTGGACGATACGGTTGTCAGCATGACTTCCGACGACACCGCCGCCACCCACGCCCACGGTGACGGGCTGGCGACCGTCTCCGCCGACGGCACGACGCTCGACACCTGGTTCCCCTCCCCCTCCCTCGGCCGCCTGCCGACCGACCGCGACCCGGCGCTCGTGCCGTCCGAGATCGCCGACGCCGCCGGGCCCGATCCCCGCCGGGCCGTCGATCTCGTCCCCGTGACCGTCGAGATCGAGCTCAGCGCGCCTCCGGCGTCCACCTCCGACGCCTATCTGCGACTGCACCTGCTCAGCCACCTGCTCGTCGAGCCGAACACGATCAACCTCGAGGGCGTCTTCGGGCACCTGCCCATCGTCACGTGGACCAACGCGGGGCCCGTGCACCCGGCCGACTTCGCCCGACTGCGCCCGTCGCTCCAGCGCGCCGGCATCGCGACCACCGGCATCGACAAGTTCCCCCGGATGCTCGACTACGTCTCCCCCGACCGGGTCCGCATCGCCGACGCGTCGCGGGTCCGGCTCGGCGCCTACCTCGCACCGGGCACGACCGTCATGCACGAGGGCTTCGTCAACTTCAACGCCGGCACCCTCGGCACCTCCATGGTCGAGGGCCGGATCTCGCAGGGCGTCGTCGTCGGCGACGGGTCGGACATCGGCGGAGGCGCCTCCATCATGGGGACGCTGTCGGGGGGAGGCGCGCAGCGCGTCACCATCGGCGAGCGCGCCCTGCTCGGAGCCAACAGCGGCATCGGCATCTCGATCGGCGACGACACCGTGGTCGAGGCGGGGCTCTACGTCACGGCGGGCACGAAGGTCGTCGTCGTCGGCGGCACCGCCTCGTCGGACGGCTCGACGCAGACCGTCAAGGCCGTCGAGCTGTCGGGCCGCCCCGGGCTGCTGTTCCGCCGCAACTCGCTGACCGGCGCCGTCGAGGTCCTGCCCCGCAAGGGCCACGGGATCACGCTGAACTCGCAGCTGCACGCCTGACGCGTCGGCTCGAACGCGACGAGGGGCGACGCACCGTGCGGTGCGTCGCCCCTCGTCGTCGGGCCCGATGGGCCGCCGATGCCTCTAGCGCTCGGGCCAGTCCCGCTGGGTCGAGCCCAGGTACAGCTGCTGCGGGCGACCGATCTTGGTCGTCGCGTCGGCGTTCATCTCGCGCCAGTGCGCGATCCAGCCCGGCAGGCGCCCGATGGCGAACAGGACCGTGAACATGCGGGGCGGGAACCCCATCGCCTTGTAGATGACACCCGTGTAGAAATCGACGTTCGGGTAGAGCCTGCGCTCGGCGAAGTAGTCGTCGGCCAGCGCGATGCCCTCGAGCTCCATCGCGATGTCGAGCAGGTCGTCTTTGACGCCCAGCGCCGACAGCACCTCGTTCGCGCTCTCTTTGACGAGCTTCGCGCGCGGGTCGTAGTTCTTGTAGACCCGGTGGCCGAAGCCCATCAGCTTGACGCCCTCTTCTTTGTTCTTCACGCGCTCGACGAAGCGCTCGACGCCCTGGCCGCTGGCCTTGATGTCGGCGAGCATCGAGAGCACGGCCTCGTTGGCGCCGCCGTGCAGCGGACCGTAGAGCGCGCTGATCCCGGCCGAGATCGACGAGAACATGTTGGCCTGCGTCGAGCCGACGAGCCGCACGGTCGACGTCGACGCGTTCTGCTCGTGGTCCTCGTGGAGGATGAGCAGTCGCTCGAGGGCCTTCGACAGGACCGGGTTCACCTCGTACGGCTCGGCCATGGTGCCGAAGTTCAGCTTGAGGAAGTTGTCGACGAAGCTGAGCGAGTTGTCGGGGTAGAGGAACGCCTGACCGAGGCTCTTCTTGTGCGCGTACGCCGCGATGACGGGCAGCTTCGCCAGGAGACGGATGGTCTGCAGCTCGACCTGCTCGGGGTCCGAGGTGCTCATCGAGCCCTCGTAGAACGTGCCGAGGGCGCCGACGGCGCTCGAGAGCACCGACATGGGATGCGCCGAGTGCGGCAGCGCGTCGAAGAACCGTCTGAGGTCTTCGTGCAGCAGCGTGTGGCGGCGGATGCGGGCGTCGAATCCGGCGAGCTCGTCGGGGGTGGGCAGTTCGCCGTAGATCAGCAGCCAGGCCGTCTCGAGGTAGGTCGAGTTGGCGGCGATCTGCTCGATCGGATAGCCCCGGTAGCGCAGGATGCCCTGATCACCGTCGATGTAGGTGATCTTGCTCCGGGCGGTCGAGGTGTTCACGAACCCGTTGTCGAGGGTCGTGTAACCGGTCTGCTTGGTGAACGTCGAGATGTCGATCGACGAGGCACCCTCGGTGCTCGGCACGATCGGGAACTCGGCTGTTCCCCCCGGGAACTGCAGCGTGGCCTTCTGGGCGTCGTTGGCAGTGTCAGTCACTCCGCCAGCCTAGCGGTCAGTGCTCCAGGCGCTCCACGGCGGCGGCGATGCGCTCGTCGGTCGTCGTGAGCGCGACGCGCACGTGCTGCTCGCCGCCGATCCCGTAGAACGAGCCGGGCGCCACGAGGATGCCCCGCTCGGCGAGCCAGGCCGCGCTCCGCCATGCGTCCTCGCCTCGTGTCGCCCAGAGGTAGAGCCCCGCCTCGCTGTGGTCGATGCGGAATCCGGCTCGCTCGAGGGCCGGCGCGAGCGCCGCGCGTCGAGCACCGTACAGCTCTTTCTGCGCGATCACGTGATCCTCGTCGCCGAGGGCCACCCGCATGGCCTCCTGCACGGGGGCCGGCGGCATGAGCCCGGCGTGCTTGCGCACGGCGAGCAGCTGAGCGATCAGCACCGGGTCCCCTGCGACGAACCCGGCTCGATAGCCGGCCAGGTTCGACTGCTTGCTGAGCGAGTAGACGCTGAGGACTCCGTCGAGCCGGTCGCCGACGACCCGGGGGTCGAGGATGCACGGTGTCGGCCGCGTCGACCACTCGCCCTCCCAGCCGAGCTCCGCGTAGCACTCGTCGCCGGCGACCACCGCGCCGAGCTCGCGGGCCCGGGCCACGGCGGCTGCGAGGCGTCCGACGTCGAGCACGGAGCCGTCGGGGTTGCCGGGGCTGTTCAGCCACACGAGACGCGTCGTCTCGGGCCAGTCGGCCGGGTCGTCGGAGGCGAGGGCCTCGGCGCCGACGAGGGCCGCGCCGAGGGCGTACGTCGGGTAGGCGTTGGCCGGGTGGACGATCGTGTCGCCCGGGCCGAGACCGAGCCAGAGCGCCGACCCGGCGATGAGCTCCTTCGAACCGATCGTCGGGAGGACCGACTCGGTGCCGAGACCCGAGACGCCGCGTCGGCGCGAGTACCACTCGACGATGGCCTCGCGGAGGGCCGGGGTGCCCGCGACCTGGGGGTACGAATGCGCGTCGGTCGCCGCCGTGAGTGCCTCGCGGATCACCCGGGGCGTGGGGTCGACGGGAGACCCCACCGAGAGGTCGACGATCGAGCCCGGATGGGACCGTGCTGTGGCCGCGAGCTCCGAGAGGGTGTCCCAGGGGAACTCGGGCAGAGCGAGCGCCACGACCGACGGCCTCTACGCCTGGGGCGGGAGGACGGCGATGACGGGGTGGTCCTTCGCGATCACGCCGACCTTGGCCGCGCCGCCGGGAGAGCCGATCTCGTCGAAGAACTCGACGTTGGCCTTGTAGTAGTCGGCCCACTTGTCGGGCAGATCGTCTTCGTAGTAGATGGCCTCGACGGGGCAGACGGGCTCGCAGGCGCCGCAGTCGACGCATTCGTCGGGGTGGATGTAGAGCGAGCGTTCGCCCTCGTAGATGCAGTCGACGGGGCATTCGTCGATGCAGGCACGGTCTTTGACATCCACACAGGGAAGTGCGATCACGTACGTCACGTCTGGGGTGTTCCCTTCGCCTCGGGCAGAGCGTCCATCTTATCGCGGCCTCGCTGCACGTCCGCGCCGCGGTCGAGGAACGGCCACGCGAGCACGACCATGGCGACGAGCACCGGGCCGAAGGTCCACAGGTAGCCCGCGAGATTGGCCGGGACGAGCGCGGACCCGCCCGCACCGGGCTGCGACAGCAGCGCCGTGACGCCGAGCAGCCCCACGGCGACGGCCGCGACGATCGTGCGCGAGCGGAAGACCTGACGGAATCCGACCAGGAGAGCCGCGGCCATCGCCATCGACACCACGAGCCCGGTCGGCAGCACGGCTCCGGCGACCGACGACGTCCCCTGATGGGCCACCGTGCCGATCGCCCCGAAGACGGCCCCGGCGGCGACGGCCAGCAGATACGTGCCGATGCGACCTCCGACGCTCATGTCGCTGAGCTCGGACGTGCTCGCGGGCCGCGGCGGGAGCTCGTCGGGGTCGGGCACGAAGCGGAACGACTCGGACGAGGCCAGACGATCGACGCGGCCGTGGGGGTAGCGGATCCCGGCTGCGCCTCCGGGCAGGTCGACGACCTCGAGCTGGGTCCGGTACCGCCGGAGGGCGGCGACGACGCGCGGTGCGACGGGTCGGACGTCCATCGTCACGACCGATTCGTCGTCGCGGAGGGCGGCGGCCTCGGCTCCGGTCGCCTCGTCGGCGCCGGCGACGATGGCGAAGTAGGGCACGCCGGCCAGGCGGGCGGCCCGGACGGCGGCGCGATTGGCCCGGACGTGGTCGGGGTGGTGGTAGCCGCCGTCGTCGTCGTACGAGACGATCACCGTGGGTCGCACGGACTCGACCACCGCCGAGAGGTCCGAGACGATCTCGCCGAACTCGGCCGCGCAGAACGCCGCCGGGTGGAGGTCGTCGGTGGGGCCGGCGACCCCGTCCGCCCGCCAGACCATCCCGCTGTCGCGGTACGCCCGGGTCTCGAGCCCGGCCGTGCGGGCGCCCGCCTCGCCGAGGAACCGGTGATCGCGCACGCCCAGCTCGCGCAGCGCACCCGCGATCTCGCCCTCGCGGTGCACGGCGAGGGCCGCCTCGTCGCCGCGCAGGGCGGCGAGGTCGTCCGGGATGACCTCGCCGAGCTCGCCGCGCGTGCACGTCACGATCGTGACGCCGGCGCCGGCGTCGACCAGCGTCGCGATCGTGCCCCCCGTGGTGATCGTCTCGTCGTCGGGGTGAGCGTGCACGACGAGGACCCGCTCGACCCGGGGTGCCGGGGAGTCGGGGCCGTCGCCTCCTGGCGTGCCGAAGTAAGTCATCACTGGACAGGATAGGCCGCGCCGCACTATGGTCGGTCCTCGTTAGGCCGCCCTTAGCAAGGTTAGCCTAACCAAACCAATCGGTGCGGTGGTCGTCCGCCGCCACCAGGCGCCGCCGTCGACGCCCGCCGCCGACCGCCGCCGACCCGAAGGCTCCACCCGTGCTCGCCAATTACCTCATCGGACTCCGAGAGGGCCTCGAAGCCGCTCTCGTCGTCGGCATCCTCGTGGCCTACGTCGTCAAGGTCGATCGACGCGATGTCCTCGCCCGCCTGTGGCTCGGCGTCGCCGCGGCCGTGCTGCTCTCGCTCGGCGTCGGCGCGATCCTCACGTTCGGCGCCTACGGCCTGACGTTCCAGGCGCAGGAGATCATCGGGGGCGGCCTCTCGATCGTCGCCGTCGGGTTCGTCACCTGGATGGTCTTCTGGATGGCCCGCACGGCCCGCAGCCTGAAGTCCGAGCTGCAGACCGGCCTCGACCGCGCCCTCGAGGGCGGGGCCTGGGCCGTCGTGGCTCTGGGGTTCCTGTCCGTGGGCCGCGAGGGCATCGAGACGGCCCTCTTCGTCTGGGCCGCCGTGCAGTCCACAGGCGGCGGGCCCGTGCCGCTGCTCGGCGCCGTGCTCGGCATCCTCACCGCCTGCGCCGTCGGAGTCGCCGTCCACCGGGGCGTGATGACCATCGACCTCAGACGCTTCTTCACCGTCACCGGGTACTTCCTGGTCGTCGTGGCCGCCGGCGTCCTCGCCTACGGGATCGGCGACCTGCAGGAGGCCGGCGTGCTGCCGGGCCGCACCTCCCTGGCCTTCGACGTCAGCGGAGCCGTCCCGCCCACCAGCGTGCAGGGCGTCGTGCTGCAGGGTCTCGTGAACTTCACGCCGACCCCGAGCTGGCTGCAGCTGCTCGCCTGGCTCGCCTACCTCGCCGTTGTCATCCCCCTCGTCGCCCGGGCGACCAGGAGGCGCGGGCCGAGTCGGCCCGCCGCCCCGGCCCCCGAGTCCCCCACCTTCGCCACCCGCACCGCAGGAGCCCCCGAATGACCGCTCGCCCCCTCCGCCCCCTCGCCGTCGCCTCGGGCGTCGCCGCCCTCGCGCTCGCCCTCACCGGTTGCGTCGCGAACGCGCCCGCCGGCTCGTCGGCGGCCACCGCGGTGACGGTCGACGGCTCCGACGACGGCTGCGTGCTGTCGACGACGTCGGTGCCGAGCGGCCCCGTCACGTTCACCATGACGAACAGCGGCAGCGACAACAGCGAGTTCGAGCTCCTGGCCGAGGACGGACTCCGCATCATCAGCGAGAAGGAGAACATCGGACCCGGCACCTCCGGGTCGATGACCGTCTCCGTGCCGGCCGGCGAGTACTACACGGCCTGCGTCCCCGGCCTCGTCGGCGAGGGCGTCCGCGCCTCGTTCACGGTGACCGACTCGGGCACCGCCGTCGAGCCGACGGGCTCCGAGAAGGAGCGCATCGACGCCGCCGCCGCCGCGTACGTCGGCTACGTCGAGGACCAGACCGGTCAGCTCGTCGCCGCCACGGACGAGTTCCTCACCGCCTACACCTCGGGTGACGACGAGCGGGCCCGCGAGCTGTACCCGACCGCCCGCGCCCACTACGAGCGCATCGAGCCGGTGGCCGAGTCGTTCGGCGACCTCGACCCGAAGATCGACTTCCGCGAGGCCGACGTCGAGCCCGGCACGGAGTGGACCGGCTGGCACCGCATCGAGAAGGACCTCTGGCAGCCGTCGGCGGACGCGAACGGCGGCACGCCCTACGTCGCTCTCACGACCGCCGAGCGGCAGCGCTTCGCCGACCTGCTCACCGCCGACACCGCCGACCTCTACACCGCCGTCACGGCGAGCGGCTTCTCGGTGGGCATCGACACGATCGCGAACGGCGCCGTGGGGCTCATGGACGAGGTCGCGACCGGCAAGATCACCGGCGAGGAGGAGATCTGGTCGCACACCGACCTCTACGACTTCCAGGGGAACCTCGAGGGGGCCCGCGTCGCGTTCGACGGCGTGCGCGACGTCGTCGACGAGAAGGACCCGGAGCTGGCCACGTCGATCGACGACGAGATGACCTCGGTCGAGACGCTGCTGTCCGGCTACGGCAGCCTGGACGCCGGGTACCCCTCGTACACCGAGCTGACCGACGCCGACCGGAAGAAGCTGTCGGACGCCGTCAACGCGCTCAGCGAGCCGCTCAGCCGCCTGACCGCGGCCCTGGTCTCCTGACGGTGAGCGGCGGGGTGCCCCGTACCGGCGGGGCCGGCGCCGACGACCAGAGGTCCGGCCTGTCGCGACGGGGCCTCCTCGGGCTCGTCGGCACGGGCGTCGGCGCCGGCGTGCTCGGTCTCGGCGCCGGGATCGGCGCCGACCGAGCCGTCAGCGCCCGCACGGCGGGCGGCTCGGGCGCCGCAGCGTCGTATCCGTTCTTCGGACGTCACCAGTCGGGCATCGTCACCACCGCCCAGGACCGCCTCCACTTCGCCGCCTTCGACGTGGCCGACGGCACCACTCGGGCCGAGCTGATCGAACTGCTGCAGGACTGGAGCTACGCGGCGTCCCGCCTGACGGCCGGTCTCGACGTCAGCCCGACGGGGGCGACGGGCGGGCCCCTCGCCGCGCCTCCGGACGACACCGGCGAGGCTCTCGGGCTGCCGGCAGCGGGGCTCACCGTGACCATCGGATTCGGGCCCTCGCTGTTCACCGGCACCTCGGGCGTCGACCGGTTCGGTCTCGCCTCACGGCGGCCGGCGGCCCTGATCGATCTGCCGCACTTCCCGGGCGACCAGCTCATCGAGGCGGCGAGCGGCGGCGATCTGTGCATCCAGGCGTGCAGCGACGACCCGCAGGTGGCCGTCCACGCGATCCGCAACCTCTCGCGGATCGCCTTCGGCCGCGCCTCCCTCCGCTGGTCGCAGCTCGGCTTCGGACGGACGTCGTCGACGACCCGCGACCAGACGACTCCCCGCAACCTCTTCGGCTTCAAGGACGGCACGGCGAACGTCAAGGCCGAGGACACCCGCGCCGTCGACGAGGGGGTCTGGGCGACGGCCGACGACGGCGCGCCCTGGATGGCCGGCGGCTCGTACCTCGTCGCCCGCAAGATCCGCATGACGATCGAGACCTGGGACCGCGCCTCGCTCGCCGAGCAGCAGACGGTGTTCGGTCGTGACAAGGGCGAGGGCGCGCCGCTCTCGGGCGGGTCGGAGTTCACCGAGCCCGACTTCACCGCCGCGGCCGCGACCGGAGGGCCCGCCATCGCGCCCGACTCGCACGTGGCCCTCGCCCACCCGCAGAACAACGCGGGCGCGACCCTGCTGCGCCGCGGCTACAACTTCGTCGACGGCAACGACGAGCTCGGTCGGCTGAACGCCGGGCTGTTCTTCATCTGCTTCAACCGCGACAGCCGCCGCCAGTTCGTGCCGATCCAGCAGGCGCTCGCCCGCAGCGACCGCATGAACGAGTACGTGAAGCACGTCGGCTCGGCGATCTTCGCGGTGCCGCCGGGCGCGTCGCCGGACGGCTGGGTCGGCGATACGCTCTTCGCCTGACGCCGCCGTCGGTGCCGACGGGAGGACATGCAGGAGGCGCGGAGCCCGCCGGGCGGACACCGCGCCTCCGGCAGATGGTCGCCCCCGTGGCTCAGACCGGCGTGACGACGTAGGTCGCGGTCGAGACGCCCTCGGTGTCGGTCGAGACGGTCAGCAGGACCCGGTACGTCGAGCCGGTGAACGTGCCGAAGCCGCTGTCGGCGTCGGAGTCCACCCCGCTCGCGGTGTAGCCGGCCTGCTCGAGACGCTGCTGCGCGGCGGCGAACGCGTCGGGTGCGACGGTCACCTGCGCCACCCAGCCGGACCCCTCCGGCCCGGAGCCGCCCCCGCGGACCGTGCCCTCGACGAGCGGGACGTCCGAGGGGAACGACTCGGGCAACGTGCCGTCGGTCGTGACGCCGGCACCGCCGAGCACCTCGCCCGCGGCGTCCTCGACGGCCTGCTGGACGGTGCCCGTCAGGCCCTCGACGCTGCTGTCGATGGCTCCCCCGACGATGTTGTCGACGGGTGACCCCGAACCGCAGGCGGTCAGACCGCCGACCAGACCGGCGGAGAGGGCCAGAGCGGCGATCGGGCGGAGGAGGGACTTCGGAGACGTCAGCACCCGGTGAGGGTAGCCGCCGTCACTGGACACGCGCGCAGAAGGTGCAGGGTGCGCAGGCGGGCGGCGCTGCCGGACGTCCACCGCCGCCGGACACACCGGACACGCCGAAGGCGGCCCGCAGAGCTGCGAGCCGCCTTCGGATGGAGCGTGTGCTACGCGTTCTGCTTCTTCAAGCGGGCGGTGCTGCGCTGACGCGCGGACGCGTCGAGCTCGACCTTGCGGATGCGGATCGCGTCGGGCGTGACCTCGACGCACTCGTCGTCACCGGCGAACTCGAGCGACTCCTCGAGCGAGAGGATGCGCGACGGCGTCATCGACTCGAAGTTGTCGGCCGTCGACTGACGCATGTTGGTCAGCTTCTTCTCTTTGGTGATGTTGACGTCCATGTCGTCGGCGCGCGAGTTCTCGCCCACGACCATTCCCTCGTAGACCTCTTCGGTCGGCTGCACGAAGAAGGTCATGCGCTCCTGGAGGTTCTGGATCGCGAAGGGCGTCACGACGCCGGAGCGGTCGGCGATGATCGAGCCGTTGGTGCGGGTCGAGATCTCGCCGGCCCAGGGACCGTAGCCGTGGCTGATGCCGTTGGCGATGCCGGTGCCGCGCGTGTCGGTGAGGAACTGCGTGCGGAAGCCGATCAGACCGCGCGACGGGACGATGAACTCCATGCGGACCCAGCCCGAGCCGTGGTTCGCCATGTTCTCCATGCGGCCCTTGCGAGCGGCCATCAGCTGCGTGATGGCGCCGAGGTACTCGTCGGGGACGTCGACGGTCATGTGCTCGAAGGGCTCCTGCAGCTTGCCGTTCTCGTCACGACGTGTGACCACCTGCGGCTTGCCGACGGTGAGCTCGAAGCCCTCGCGGCGCATCTGCTCGACGAGGATGGCCAGGGCGAGCTCGCCACGACCCTGGACCTCCCACGCGTCGGGGCGTCCGATGTCGACGACCTTGAGGCTGACGTTACCGATCAGCTCGCGGTCGAGACGGTCTTTGACCATGCGCGCGGTCAGCTTGTGACCCTTGACCTTGCCGATCAGCGGCGAGGTGTTCGTGCCGATGGTCATCGAGATGGCGGGGTCGTCGACCGTGATGGTCGGCAGCGGCCGGACGTCGTCGGGGTCCGACAGCGTCTCGCCGATGGTGATCGTGTCGAAGCCGGCGACGGCGACGATGTCGCCGGGGCCCGCCGAGTCGGCCGGGTAGCGCTGGAGCGCCTTCGTGATCAGCAGCTCGGTGATGCGGGCGTTGACCGTGGTGCCGTCGGCCTTGACCCAGGCGACGGTCTGGCCCTTCTTCAGGGTGCCGTGGAAGACGCGGAGGAGCGCGAGGCGACCGAGGAACGGCGACGCGTCGAGGTTGGTGACGTGCGCCTGCAGGGGGTGCTCGTCGTCGTAGGTCGGCGCCGGCACGTGGGTGAGGATCGCGTCGAACAGCGGCTCGAGGTCGGCGTTGTCGGGAAGCGAGCCGTCGTCGGGCTTGTTCGTCGAGGCGGCGCCGTTGCGACCCGAGGCGTAGACCACGGGGACGTTGAGGATCGCGTCGAGGTCGAGATCCTCGACCTCTTCGCTGAGGTCGCTGGCGAGACCGAGGAGGAGGTCCTGCGACTCGGCGACGACCTCGTCGATGCGGGCGTCAGGCCGGTCGGTCTTGTTGACCAGCAGGATGACGGGGAGCTTGGCCGCGAGGGCCTTGCGCAGCACGAAGCGCGTCTGGGGCAGGGGGCCCTCGGACGCGTCGACGAGCAGGACGACGCCGTCGACCATCGAGAGGCCGCGCTCGACCTCACCGCCGAAGTCGGCGTGGCCGGGGGTGTCGATGACGTTGATGGTGATCGGGCCGTCGGTCGCGTGAGCACCGTTGTAGAGCACCGCGGTGTTCTTCGCGAGGATCGTGATGCCCTTCTCGCGCTCGAGCTCGTTCGAGTCCATCATGCGGTCTTCGGTGTCGAAGTGCGCGTCGAAAGAGTTGGTCTGCTTGAGCATGGCGTCGACGAGGGTCGTCTTGCCGTGGTCGACGTGGGCCACGATCGCCACGTTGCGCAGGTCGCTGCGGATGGCAGTCGCCATGGATGTATTCCTTACGAGAAGCGGAGGGGGAGGTGCGCGGGACAGAGCCCGGCGACGACAGTCTACGGCACGTGGTAAAGGGCCCCTCCCCCGTTCCGGTCGGAACGGCGGAGAGGCCCTCGGCCGAGGAGGGGCGGGTCGGCTACCGACCGAACTCGAAGTTCGCGCCGGGGATGGCCTCGAGCAGCTCGCGGGTGTACTGCTGCGCCGGGTTCGCGAAGATCTCGTCGGTCGTGCCGGCCTCGACGATGCGGCCCTTCTGCATGACGCAGACGTTGTCCGCGATCAGCCGGACGACCGCGAGGTCGTGCGTGATGAAGAGGTACGTGAGACCGAGCTCGGTCTGCAGATCGGTCAGCAGATCGAGGACCTGCCCCTGCACCAGCACGTCGAGCGCGGACACGGCCTCGTCCAGCACGATGACGTCGGGCTTGAGCGCGAGGGCCCGGGCCACGGCGATGCGCTGACGCTGACCGCCCGACAGCTCGCCGGGGTACCGGTTGACCATCGAGACGGGCAGCGACACCTGGTCGAGCAGCTCGTGCACGCGCTTCTGACGGCTCTTGCGGTCGCCGATGCCGTGGGTGACGAGCGGCTCGGCGATGGTGTTGCCGACGCTGTACATCGGGTCGAGCGAGCCGTAGGGGTCCTGGAAGACGGGCTGCACCCGACGACGGAAGTCGAAGAGGTCCTTGCCCTTCAGGGCCCCGACGCTCCTGCCGTCGATGGCGACCGTTCCCGACGTGATGGACTCGAGCTGGAGGACCAGCTTGGCCACGGTGGACTTGCCCGAGCCGGACTCGCCCACCAGCGCCATCGTCGTGCCGCGCGGGATCGAGAACGAGACGTCGTCGACGGCCCGCAGCTCGGTCGTCTTGAAGCCGCCCTGACGGATCTTGTACAGCTTGGTGAGGTTCTCGACCTGGATGTACGACGCGTTCCGCTTGCCGAGCTCCTCGCGCTGGTGCGCGCGCTTCATCAGCTCGGCGTCGTCGGCGCCCTCGTCGGAGATCTCGACGTCGTTGGTGTGCGTCGGGGCGATGCTCGACTGGATGCGCTGGCTCGCGAGGCTCGGCGCCGCGGCGACGAGACGCTGCGTGTAGGGGTGCTGCGGGTTCGCCAGGATCTCCTTCGAGGGCCCCGACTCGACGACCTGGCCCTTGTACATGACGACGAGCTTCTCGGCCCGCTCGGCGGCGAGACCGAGGTCGTGCGTGATGAACAGCACCGAGGTGCCGTAGTCGCGGGTCAGGGTCTCGAGGTGGTCGAGGATCCGCCGCTGCACCGTGACGTCGAGCGCCGAGGTGGGCTCGTCGGCGATCAGCAGCTTGGGGCGCGACGAGAGGCCGATCCCGATGAGCACGCGCTGACGCATGCCGCCCGAGAACTGGTGCGGGAACTGCTTCAGACGCTGGTCGGCGTCGCCGAGCCCCGCCTCCTTCAGCACCTCGATCGCGCGATCGCGCACAGCCTGCTTGCCGGTGGCCACGCCGTTGGCGCGGATCGCCTCTTCCACCTGGAATCCGATGCTCCAGACCGGGTTCAGGTTGGACATCGGGTCTTGAGGGACGTAGCCGATGTCCCGACCGCGGATGGCCTGCATCTCGGCGGGCGTCGCCTTCGTGAGGTCCTTGCCCTCGAAGAGGATCTGGCCCCCGGTGACCTCGCCGGCGCCCGGCAGGAGGTCGATGATCGAGGTGGCCGTGGTCGACTTGCCCGAACCGGACTCGCCGACGATGGCGAGGCGCTCGCCCGGCATCATCGTGAAGTCCACGCCGCGGACGGCGTCGACGTAGCCGGACTGGGTCTTGAACCCGATCTTCAGGCCCTTGATCTCGAGCAGGGGGGTCGCCGAGGAGGCGGTGCCCGCCGACTCGGGACGGGTGGAGGTGGAGGTCATCGACGGGCCCTCGCCTTCGGGTCGAGGGCGTCGCGCACGACGTCGCCCATCATGAGGAACGACAGCACGGTCACCGAGAGGGCGGCCGCCGGCCAGATCAGGGGCATCGGGGCGACCCGCAGGGAGGCGCGGGCGGCGTTGATGTCGTTGCCCCACGACATCACGGTGCCGGGCAGGCCGATGCCGAGGAACGAGAGGGTCGCCTCGGCGACGATGAACGTTCCGAGCGAGACCGTCGCCACGACGATCACGGGGGTGATCGCGTTGGGGATGACATGCCGGATCAGGATGCGGAACCGCGAGACGCCGAGAGCGGCGGACGCCATGACGTAGTCGCTGCTCTTGGCGCCGAGCACGGAGCCTCGCATGATGCGGGCGATCTGCGGCCAGGCGAAGAGCGACAGCACGAGGGCGACCGTCAGCGGCGTGCGCGACGGCAGGACCGACATGAGCACGATGGCGCCGAGCACGGTGGGGATGGCGAAGAAGATGTCGCCGAGTCGCGAGACGAGCGCGTCGAGCCAGCCGCCGTAGTAGCCGGCGAGGGAGCCGATGACGATGCCCACCAGGGTCACGAGCACCGTGGCCAGCAGGCCGACGGTCAGCGACGCCCGGGTGCCGTAGACGACACGCGCGTAGACGTCGAGACCCTGGAGCGTGAAGCCCATCGGGTGCCCGGACTCGGCCGGCCCGTTGCTGTCGGGGAGGCTGGCACCGGAGGTCGGCGAGGTGCTCGTGAAGAGCTGCGGGAACAGCGCCACGACGATCACGAAGAGGATCAGCACCGCGGAGATCCAGAACAGGGGACGCGTCTTCATGGCGTCCCATGCGTCGTTCCAGCTGGAGCGGGGCTTCTCGGTCTCGTCGACGGCGTCGACGGCCTTCAGCGGCGTCTCGTCGAGCGGGGCGACGTAGTGGTCGGGCGACAGGCCCGGTGTCGTGTTACTTGGCATAGCGGATCCTCGGGTCGAGAACGGCGTAGAGCAGGTCGACGAGCAGGTTGGCCAGCATGAAGATGATGACCATCACCGCGACGAACGACACGACGGTCGGCCCCTCGCCGAGCTGGATGGCCCGGTAGACCGTGCCACCGACGCCCTGGATGTTGAAGATGCCCTCGGTGACGATCGCACCGACCATGAGCGATCCGATGTCGACGCCGAGGTAGGTGATGACCGGCACGAGCGAGTTGCGGAGGATGTGCACCCCGACGACCCGACGACGGGTCAGGCCCTTCGCCGTCGCCGTGCGCACGAAGTCGGCGCTCATGTTCTCGGCGACGGAGGCGCGGGTGAGCCGGACGATGTACGCGAACGACACCGAGGCGAGCACGATCGCGGGCAGGACGAGCTCGCTCCACGGCGCCTGCGAGCTGACGGTGGTGCGGAAGAGGGCGAGCTGGATTCCGAAGACGTACTGCAGCACGAATCCGATGACGAACGTCGGGACCGAGATGAGCAGCAGCGAGACCACCAGGGCGCTGTTGTCGAAGATCTTGCCCTTGCGGAGACCCGCGTAGAGGCCGACGACGATGCCGGCGATCGATTCGAAGAGCAGCGCGAGCATGGCGAGACGGAACGTGATCGGGAACGCTCGGACGAGCTCGTCGATGACCGGACGACCGGAGAAGGTCGTGCCGAGGTCACCCGTGAACAGACCGCCGATGTAGAGCAGGTACTGCACGATGAAGGGCTTGTCGAGGTTGTACTGCGCCCGGATGGCCTCGATCACGGCCGGGCTGGGCTGCTTCTCGCCGAAGAGCGCGGCGATCGGGTCGCCCGGGAGAGCGAAGACCATGAAGTAGATGAGGAACGTCGCCCCGAAGAAGACGGGGATCAGTTGGAGGAGGCGCCGGCCGGTGTACCAGAGCATCAGGCCGCCTCGATTTTCTGCGCGTGCATGGATGTCGCAATCATGGAGAGAGAGTGGTGGACGCCCACCGAGGGGCCCGGAGCAGGATAACCCGCCCGGACCCCTCGGCAGTTGTGATCGAGGCCGAGGCCTCGCTCGATGCGTTCCTTACTGCTTGGTGACCTCGTAGAACAGCGGGACGGAGTTCCAGCCGAACTGGACGTTCTCGACCGTGTCGGCCCACACGCCGGTCACGTTCGAGTACCACAGCGGGACGACGGGGAGGTCGGTCAGGAGGACCTCCTGCGCCTCCTGGAACTTCGCGTTGGCGTCCTCGACGGAGGTCGACGCGGCGCCCTCGCTGAGGAGGCCGTCGAACTCGTCGCTGGTGTAGCGGCCGTAGTTCGAGCCGGCGCCGGTCTGGTACAGCGGCGCGAGGAAGTTGAACAGCGACGGGTAGTCGGCCTGCCATCCGGAACGGAAGGCGCCGGTCATGGCGTCGTTGTCCTCCTGGTCGAGGAGCTCGGCGAACGTCGGCTTGGGCTCGCCGGCCGCCTTGATGCCGAGGGTGTCGGCGATGCTGTTCGACGCGGCGTCGACCCAGTTCTGGTGTCCGCCGTCCGAGTTGTAGGCGATGGTGAAGGTGGTGTCGCCGTAGGGGGCGATCTCCTCGGCCTGAGCCCACAGCTCCTTGGCGCGGTCGGCGTCGTAGTCGAGCACGTCCGAGCCCTCGAGGTCTTCGGAGTAGCCGTCGATGACGGGCGACGTGAAGTCCTTGGCGGGGGTGCGGGTGCCCTGGAAGATGACGTCGGTGATGTCGTCGCGGTTGATCGCGAGCGAGATCGCCGCGCGACGCAGCTTGCCCTCTTCGGTCGTGCCGTCGAAGTGCTCGAGGTACTGGGGGATGGTGATCGACTGGAAGATCGCGGCCGGCTGGTTGGCGAAGCGGTCCGGGAAGTCGCTCTCGTACGAGGCGAACTGGGTGTCGGGCACCTGGTCGAGGATGTCGAGGTTGCCCGAGAGCACGTCGGAGTACGCGGCGTCCTGCGTCGTGTAGAACGTGATGGTCAGGCCGCCGTTGACGGGCGTGCGCGGGCCGTCGTAGTCCTCGTTGGTGACGAGCTTGATGTCCTGGTTGTGAGTCCAGGCGCCTTCGCCCTCGAGCTTGTACGGGCCGTTGCCGACGGGGTTCTCACCGAAGGCGTCGACGTCGTCGTAGAACGACTCGGGCAGCGGCGAGAACGCCGAGTAGCCGAGACGCAGGGGCCAGTCGGCCTCGGGGGCGTTCAGCATGACCGTGAACTCGGTGTCGCTGACGACCTCGAGCGACAGGTCGCTGTCGGCCTCGGCGTCGTAGCCCTCGATGTTGTCGAAGAAGTACGAGGCGCTCTGCGCGTTGCTGATCTGCGCGGCCCAGTTCCAGGCCTTCGTGAAGGACTCGGCCGTGACGGGGGTGCCGTCGGTGAAGGTCTGACCCTCCTTGAGCTTGACGGTCCAGAGCTGGTTGTCGTCGGACTCGATGGACTCGGCGACGTCCATCTCGGTGGCGCCCTCGGCGTCGTACGAGACGAGGCCGGCGAAGATCGAGTCGATGATCTTCCCGCCACCGGTCTCGGTGGTGTTGGACGGGACGAGCGGGTTCTGCGGCTCGCTGCCGTTGGTCGTGATGATGGCGTCGGCGTTGCCCGAGGGAGCTGCGTCGCCCGAGTCGCCACCGTTGCTGCTGCTGCAACCGGTGAGGACGAGTGCTGCCGCCCCCACGACGGCGACGGACCCGAGGCCCATGCGCGTCTTCTTCAATGTTCCTCCTGATGCAAGAAAGGACGCAGCACGATTCCCCATGAGCCGTGCCGCGTTGGATGAGACGACCCTAAGCACCGCCCTCAGGCATCTCCAAACCTGAGGCCGAACGGTTACACGACGGAAACCAATTCGGAGGATCCTTGCGTCGAGGCCCACAACGTTGCGTCCAGGCCCGCATCTACGCAGCTTTCCGTTGCGAGAATTCGGACACGTGGCAGGTATTATCCGGCCATGCCCCTCGAACCGGCGGTCGACCCACCCGGCCGCGCGCGCCTCCGGGTCGAGATCGCGATCGTCCTCGGCCTGTCGCTCGGCGCCTCCGCCGTGTACTCGCTCGTGTCGATCGTGAACCGCCTGACGCAGCCCACGAGCCTCTCGCAGCAGACCGCGACCCTCAACTCGTCACTGAGCGACCGGGCGGTGTTCGACCTCGTCTACCAGGTGCTCGGCGTGCTCGTGGACCTCGTGCCCGTCGCCCTCGTGGCCTACCTGCTCTGGCAGCACCGCCGACCGCACCTCGCGCGTCTCGGCGTCGACTTCTCGCGAAGCGGCCGCGACGTCCTCGGCGGTCTCGGACTCGCCCTCGCCATCGGCATCCCCGGCATCGGGCTCTACCTCGTCGGCAAGGCCCTCGACCTCACGGTCACCGTCGTCCCCACCGACCTCGCCGAGCACTGGTGGACGGCGCCGGTGCTCGTGCTCTCGGCGCTGCGGGCGGGACTCACCGAGGAGATCATCGTCGTGGCGTACCTCTTCGCCCGCCTCACCGATCTGCGCTGGCGACCCGCCGCCATCATCGTCGCCGCCGCCCTGCTGCGCGGCACGTACCACCTGTATCAGGGCTTCGGCGCGTTCGTCGGAAACGTCGTCATGGGCCTCGTCTTCGGCTGGCTGTACGCGCGCTACGGCCGCATCCTGCCGCTCGTCGTGGCCCACGTCGTCATGGACTCCGCGGTCTTCATCGGCTACCCGTGGGCGGCGTCGGCGTTCCCGGGGTTCTTCGGACTGCCGTCCTGACCACGACCGCCGGACGCCCGGGCCGAGCGGCGACTCGGGCCCGGGCGTCGGCGATCAGGCGAAGGCCTCGACCGGAGGGCAGGCGCAGAACAGATTCCGGTCGCCCCACGCCTGATCGATGCGGCGCACCGGCGGCCAGTACTTGGCCCGCTTGAGCGAGTCGACGGGGTAGACGGCCTCGTCGCGGCTGTAGCCCTTCGTCCACTCCCCCGAGATGACCGACTCCGCCGTGTGCGGGGCGGCACGCAGCGGGCTGTCCTCGACGGGATGGCGCCCTGCCGAGATCTGCTCCGCCTCGTGGCGGATGGCGATCATCGCGTCGACGAAGCGGTCGATCTCGGCGAGGTCCTCGCTCTCGGTGGGTTCGACCATGAGCGTCCCCGCGACGGGGAACGACATCGTGGGCGAGTGGAAGCCGTAGTCGACCAGTCGCTTGGCGACGTCGTCGACGGTCACCCCGGTCGCCTCACGCAGCGGACGCAGGTCGAGGATGCACTCGTGGGCGACGAGCCCGCCCTCGCCCGCGTAGAGCACCGGGTAGTGCTCGCGCAGTCTGACGGCCACGTAGTTGGCCGCGAGGACGGCCGCGCCGGTGGCCTGCACCAGACCCTCGTCGCCCATCATGCGGATGTAGGCCCAGCTGATCGGCAGGATGCTCGGCGAGCCGTACGGGGCGCTCGAGACCGGCACTCCGGCGTGGGCCGGGCGCTCCCCCGGTGCCGCCACGGCCGCACCGGTGCGCCGGTCGGCCTGCTGAGCCATCGGGTGCCCGGGCAGGAACGGCGCGAGGTGCGCCTTGGCCGCCACCGGGCCGACACCCGGGCCACCGCCCCCATGGGGGATGCAGAACGTCTTGTGCAGGTTCAGGTGCGAGACGTCTCCGCCGAACTCGCCGAACTTGGCGAAGCCCAGCAGCGCATTGAGGTTGGCGCCGTCGACGTACACCTGACCGCCGGCGTCGTGGACGGCGTCGGTGATGTCGCGGATGTCGTGCTCGTAGACGCCGTGGGTGGACGGGTAGGTGATCATCAGCGCCGCGAGATCGTCCGCATGGGCCGCGACCTGTCGGCGGAGGTCGTCGAGGTCGACGTTGCCCCGGTCGTCGCAGGCCACGACGACGACCCGCATCCCGGCGAGCACGGCGCTCGCGGCGTTCGTGCCGTGGGCGCTCTGCGGGATGAGGCAGACCGTCCGCGCGGCGTCGCCGTTCGCGAGGTGGTAGCCCCGGATCGCCAGCAGCCCGGCGAGCTCGCCCTGGCTGCCCGCGTTGGGCTGCAGGGAGACCGTGTCGTACCCGGTCAGATCGGCGAGCCAGCCCTCGAGCTGACCGATCAGGTCGAGGTACCCCTCGACGTCGTCGGCGGGCGCGAACGGGTGCACCGAGGCGAACTCGGGCCAGGTCACCGCCGCCATCTCGGTGGCGGCGTTGAGCTTCATGGTGCAGCTGCCGAGCGGGATCATGCCGCGGTCGAGGGCGTAGTCCTTGTCGGCCAGGTGCTTGAGGTACCGCATCATGCTGGTCTCGCTGCGGTGGGTGCGGAAGACCGGATGCGTGAGGTAGTCGCTCGTCCGCAGCAGCGCCTCCGGCAGCCCGGAGGGCCCGTCGCCGCCCCGACCCGGGCGGAGCTCGACCCCGAGGACGTCCGCGATCGTCACGACGTCGTCGCGCGTCGTCGTCTCGTCGAACGACAGCCGGACGCAGTCCTCGTCGACCGCGTGCACGAGATATCCGCGCCGGCGAGCCGAGGCGACGATCTCGGCCGAGCGCCCGGGGACGAAGACCTGGAGGGTGTCGAAGAACGTGTCGTTCTCGAGCTCGAGATCGGAGGCGGAGATCGCCTCGGCGAGGTCGGCGGCGTGGCCGTGCACCCGGGTGGCGATGTGCCGGAGGCCCCACGGGCCGTGATAGACCGCGTACATCGAGGCCATGACGGCGAGCAGCACCTGCGCGGTGCAGATGTTCGAGGTCGCCTTCTCGCGGCGGATGTGCTGCTCGCGCGTCTGGAGGCTGAGCCGATACGCCGGGCGACCGTCGACGTCTTGCGAGACCCCGACGAGTCGTCCGGGCAGCTGGCGCTCGAGACCGGTGCGGACGGCCATGTAGCCGGCGTGCGGGCCGCCGAAGCCCATCGGCACGCCGAATCGCTGGCTCGTGCCGACGGCGACGTCGGCGCCGAACTCGCCGGGCGCGGTGATCAGCGTGAGTGCCAGCAGGTCGGCCGCGACGACGACGAGACCGCCGTGGACATGGCTCGCGTCGGCGACCGCGCGCAGGTCGTGGACCGCGCCGGTGGCGGCGGGGTACTGCACGAAGACGCCGAACGACTCGGGCAGCTCGGCGGCGTCCGGACCGGTCAGGTCGAGTTCGACGAGCTCGATGCCGACGGCCGCGGCACGACCGGCGAGCAGGGCCTTGGTCTGGGGGAAGGCGTCCGCGTCGACGACGAACACGTCGGACTTCGCCTTCGAGGCGCGTCGGGCCAGCAGCATGCCCTCGACGACCGCGGTCCCCTCGTCGAGCATCGACGCGTTCGCCGTGGTGAGACCGGTGAGCTCGGAGACCATCGTCTGGAAGTTGATCAGGGCCTCGAGGCGGCCCTGCGAGATCTCGGGCTGGTACGGCGTGTACGCCGTGTACCAGCTCGGATTCTCGAGCACGTTGCGCTGGATGACGGCCGGGGTCACGGTGTCGTAGTAGCCGAGACCGAGGAGCGTCCGGGAGGCGCGGTTGCGGTCGGCGAGCCTCCGCAGCTCGGCGAGCGCCTCGGTCTCGCCGACGGGTGCCGGCAGAGTGCCTCCGTCGGACGTCGTATGGATGCTGTCGGGGACGGCGGCCCGGACGAGCGACTCGACGCTGTCGTGGCCCACGACGGCCAGCATGGCCGCCTGATCGGACGGCGTCGTCCCGATGTGACGGTCGACGAACCCGGCGGCCTCGCGGCCCGCCCAGTCGCCGAAGACGCCGCCGGAGCCGTTCTGCGCGCTCATTCGGCGGTCAGGGCGACGTACTCGTCGCGCGAGAGGAGTCCGACGCGGTCGGCCGAGGCGAGGGTGATCTTGATCAGCCAGCCGTCGCCGAAGGGGTCGCTGTTGACGAGGTCGGGGCTGTCGACGACGGCGTCGTTGATCTCGAGCACGGTGCCGAGCGCCGGAGCGTAGAGCTCGCCGACGGACTTCGTCGACTCGATCTCGCCGACGACCTTGCCGGTCTCGACCTCGGTGCCGGCCGCGGGCAGGTCGACGTAGACGACGTCGCCGAGCTTCTCGGCGGCGTAGTCGGTGATGCCGACGGTGGCGGTGTCGCCGTCGATGAGGAGCCACTCGTGCTCGGCGGTGTAGTGGAGCAAGGTGAGGTCGGTCATGCCGAGGCCTTTCGAGGAGGGGGGAGGTGCGGAGGACGAGCCGTCGGCTCGTGGACTGGCAGGGTGATCAGGAGCGCTTGTAGAACGGCAGCGGGACGACCGTGGCGGGCAGCGCCGTCCCGCGGACGTCCACCGCGAGGGCCGGGCCGCGGTCGACCACGTCGGGGTCGACGAAGGCCATGGCGACGGGGTGCCCGAGAGTCGGCGAGAGCGCCCCGCTGGTGACCTCGCCCACGACCGTGCCGTCGTCGGTGACGACCGGGTAGCCGGCCCGAGCCGCACGGCGACCCTGGAGGGTGAGGCCGACGAGGACGCGAGCCTCGGGCGAGGGCTCGACGCCGGCCCTGCCCACGAAGTCCTTCGACGTGTCGACGACGCGACCGAGACCCGCCTGGGCCGGTCGGACGTCGCGGCCGAGCTCGTGTCCGTAGAGCGGCATGCCCGCTTCGAGTCGCAGGGTGTCGCGACTGGCCAGCCCCGCCGGCACGAGGCCGCGCGGCGCACCGGCCTCGGCGATCGCCGTCCAGAGGTCGGCGGCGAGCTCGGGTGCGAGGTACAGCTCGAAGCCGTCCTCGCCGGTGTAGCCCGTGCGGGCGATGAGCACCGGAGCGTCGTCGAACGTGCCCTGCAGCACGCGGTAGTAGCGGAGGCTCGAGAGGGGGGCGTCCGGCTGCAGCCGGTCGGCGCTGATGAGCTCGTCGAGCACGCCCTCGGCCTCGGGGCCCTGGACGGCGATGAGCGCCGTGTCGTCGCTCTCGTCGTCGACCGTGACGTCGGAGCCCGAGGCCCGGGTGGCGAGGGCGGTGAACGCGGCCTCCCGGTTGCCGGCGTTCGCGACGACCAGGAAGTCGTGGTCGTCGAGCCGGTAGACGACGAGGTCGTCGATGATCCCGCCGTCGTCCGCCAGCAGCAGCGAGTACTTCGCCCGACCGACGGTCATGGTCGAGAGGGTGCCCGCCAGGGCGTGGTCGAGGAACGCGCCCGCGTCGGGACCGGACACGGCGATCTCGGCCATGTGCGACAGATCGAAGAGCCCGGCCGCCGTGCGGACGGCGTGGTGCTCGGCGAGGTCGGAGCTGTACCGGACGGGCATCTGCCAGCCGGCGAAGTCCGTGAAGGACGCACCGGCCGCCACGTGGATCTCGTGCAGGGGGCTGAAGCGCTCGTCGTCGCCCTCCGAGCCGACCGGGTCGGCGTCGGACGCTCCGAGCGGGTCGGAGCCGATGAGCTCGGCGTCGGTGGGGCCGGGGGCGGCGGGCAGATTCGAGGCTGCGTCGGACATCGGACTCCTGGGGGACGGCCCGGCCTCGAGCTGTCTCGACCGGGAGCGTGCCGTGCAGCACCTGCACGACGGGGCGGGCCCTGCACGACGGGCGTCGGGCGGGGCTCCCCCTCTGTCATGGGCCTGAGAGCTTCACCGACCGAGGTCGGCTTTCACCGTGGGCGAGAGGTCGCCGCGAGACGCCTCTGCTTTTCAGAGTGGCCAGTCCGTCGCGGTACGCGTACCTGAGAGATTGGCGGGGAGCTTGCTCCTTCGGTGCCCGGTGCTCGCACTGCGTGCGCACCGGGGCTCTCCCGCGACGTGTTCATGGCCCGATGTTCGTTTGTGGCGCTCAGCCTACAGGCGGCGTGTGTCCGACAGGTTTCGCCCCGGCGTCCTTCGCGGCCGGGGCGATGACGTCGGGAGTGCGGGTCAGGACTCGGAGGGACGCTCGACGGAGGCGGCCCCGTCGGCCTGGTGCGCCGCGACGAGCTCGCGCACGTCGTCGGCCAGCTGCGCGACGCCCTCGGGCAGCATCTCGAAGCCCTCGGGGTTGCCGGGGTTGATGACGAGGCCCGTCTGGGGCGGGATCGCCTGGACGAGCTCGGCCGCGTGGATCGTGGCGGAGTGCCCGGCGACCTCTCTCACCTGGTCGCCGATCATGTCGGCGTGGGTGAAGGCGGCGAGCATGGGGGTGCCCTCGCGGTCGAAGAGCACGGGCTGGAGTTCGTTCAGCGACTCCTCGGCCTCGACGGCCGTCGGCACGACGATCTCGGCGTTGACGAACTCGGCGAGCACCGAGTTCATGTCGCCCTCGCCCGCCTGGCCCTTGGCGATGGCCTGCTCGAGGGGGGTCGGTTCGCGGTTCTCTGAAGCGGTCATGGGACCAGCCTGCCCGCAGAACCTCCGTGTCGCCTCCGGAGCAGTATCCTGAGCGCGAAGCCCGCCACCGTGGCGGCCCGTGATCTCCCGAGGAGCCCTCGTGCCCCGCATGGCCGCCCCCCTGATCCTCAGCAGCCTCGTCGTCGTCCTCGCCCTCGCGGGGTGCGCGACGCCCACCTCGGAGCCCGGTGCGGCCGACACCACGGCCCTGGCCACCACCGGCGCCGACGCCTCGAGCACGCCGATCCCGACGACGACCCCTCCGGCGCCCGCCACGGCGCCGACCCGCGAGGCGCCTCCCGCCTGGGACGCCTGCGTGGCCGCCGTCGCCGCCGAGCACCCCGACCTCCCCTTCATCGACGACGTCTGGAACTACGAGGAGGACGACGTCCGCGACTCGGCCGACGGCGCCGTCGTCGAGGTCCGTTACGGGCATCTCGCCGACGGCCGCATCGAGGCGGCCTTCATGTGCGACGTGTCGGGCACTCCCGAGTCGCCCGTCGTGGCCCGCGTCTACCCCGTCGACGTCTGATCCGACCGAGGCGCTCAGCCGGCGGCCGCGAGCACCGGATGCCCCCCGGCCTCACCGTCGCGCGGGTCGACCCGACCCGTCACGCAGGGCGGACGCCGATCACGACCGTCGCGTCGAAGCCGTCGTCGTGCTCGCTGCGCGCGACGAGGCCGCTCGCGGTCAGGAGGGCGACGGCGGCGGGCGCCTGCGCGGCGCTCGCCTCGATCAGGACGGACCCCCCGGGGCGGAGCCAGGCCCGCGCCTCCTCGGCGATCCTCCGGTGCACGTCGAGACCGTCGTGGCCGCCGTCGAGCGCGGCGATCCTCTCGTGCAGCCGCGCCTCTGCCGGCATCGTCGCGAGCGCGGCCGTCGGCACGTAGGGCGCGTTGGCCGCGATGACGTCGATGAGGCCCCGGAGGCGCGAGGGGACCACCGCGAACAGGTCGCCGGCGACCACGAGGGCGTCGGCGGGGAGGTTCGCGCGGGCGCACTCCACGGCGACGGGGTCGACATCGGCGGCGACGAGCTCGAGCCGGGGGTGGTCGCGCGCGAGGACGGCGGCGACGGCGCCCACCCCGCAGCAGAGGTCGAGGGCGACGGCCGCGCGGTGCTGCGGGACGAGCGCCGAGGCCCGCCGCGCCAGCGCGACCGTGCGACGGCGCGGCACGAAGACGCCGGGCGCGACGCCGAGGCGGAGACCGTCGAACCCGGCCCAGCCGAGCACCTGCTCGAGGGGCTCGCCGGCGGTCCGGCGGCGCACGAGCCCCTCGAGAGCCGCGGGGTCGTCGACGGCCTCGGTCAGCAGCGCGGCCTCGTCTTCGGCGAAGACGCAGCCGGCCCTCCGGAGGCGCGCCACCAGCGCGTGCATCGCCTCCGCTCCCGACATGGCCCCAGGCTAGGCCCGCCGCCTCCTCGCGTCGGTGTCGGACGTGCCGCGTAGGGTGGCGGGACCGAGGCCCCGAGGGAGACCATGAAGCCGCTGACCGAGTCCGACATCCGATCGTCGTTCGTCAACGCCCAGCCGGGCGACCTCGACCGGCTGCCGATCCCGGGGCTGCACGAGATGCTGTGGTCCGAGCGCGAGTTCCTGGGGTGGCGCGATCCGCAGGCGCATCACCGCGGCTACATCGTGCACTGGATGGACGACCGGCCGGTCGGTCTCGTCGTCCGCTCGTCGAGTTCGTCGCTGCGACCCGGCATCGCGGCCATGTGCTCGCTCTGCCACTCGCCGCAACCCGCGACCCAGGTGCGTCTGTTCACCGCGCCGAAGGCCGGCGAGGCCGGGTTGAACGGCAACACGCTCGGCACGTACATCTGCGAGGACCTCGCGTGCTCCCTGCTCATCCGGGTGGCACCGCCGCACCTCAATCCGCCCGAGCAGATCGAGCGCCGCGCCGCGGGTCTGCGCGACCGCGTGCAGGGCTTCACGGCGACGGTCATGAAGACCGCCTGACGCGCACCCCGCCCCGTCCCATCCGAACGAGAGAGAGCACCATGTCCGTCGTCAAGATCAACGCCATCCACGTCCCCGAGGGAGCCGGCACCGAACTCGAGTCGCGCTTCGCCGCCCGCAAGCACTCCGTCGACGGAGCCGAGGGCTTCGAGGGCTTCCAGCTGCTGCGCCCGGTGAAGGGCGACGACCGCTACTTCGTCGTCACCACGTGGCGGAGCGAAGAGGACTTCGCGGCCTGGGCCGCGAACGGGGCCCGAGCCGCCCATGCGCGCCCCGAGGGCGCCGGCGACGCACCCCGCGGGCCCGTCGCCACGGGCGCCGATCTGCTCGAGTTCGAGGTCGTCGACCTCTAGCGGCGGCCGCCCGGCCCGGGCGTCTGCGGAACCGTCTCGACGTCGAACCGTCCGCCTCGGGTTCGCAGTGTTCTCCAGGGTTCACGCGTAATCTGCCGACCAGTCGTCGACCCGTCCACGGTCCGATGCGAGAGGCCATGATCACCATGAAGAAGTCAGCCCGCTGGATCCCCGCCGCAGCGATCCCCGTCGCCGTCATCGCCGCCGGCATCGTCGTGCCCTCGGTCGCAGCCAACGCCGAGGTCGACCTGCCCGACAAGACGCCGCAGCAGGTGCTGGCGCTCGTCGCCGGCAGCTCGGACGCGGCGTTCTCGGGCACGGTCGAGCAGACGTCCGATCTCGGTCTGCCCGATCTGCCCGCCGGCATGTCGTCCGGCTCGGGCGACGCGTCGTCGCAGGCCCTCGAGATGCTGACCGGCGACCACACGGCCCAGGTCTTCGCGGACGGTGCCACGAAGCAGCGCGTGCAGGTGGTCGAGGACCTCGCCGAGCGGAACGTCATCCGCGACGGCTCCGACGTCTGGACGTACGACTCCTCGTCGAAGGAGGCCACCCACCTGACCCTCCCCGACCGCTCCGCGAGCGACGCCCTCGAGACCTCCGTCGACGGCGCCGATCTGCCGCAGACGCCCGGTGAACTGGCCGACGCCGTCCTCGACGCCGTCGACGACTCGACGACCGTGACGAGCTCGGACGACGTGTCGGTGGCCGGGCGCGACGCCTACGAGGTGGTGCTCTCGCCGGACGACGCCGAGACTCTGGTCGGTCGCGTCGTCCTCACCGTCGACGCCGAGACCGGGGTCCCCCTCAAGGTCGTCGTCGAGGCACGCGGTCAGAGCGAGCCCGCGATCTCCGTCGGATTCACCTCGGTGTCGTTCGACGCGCCCGACGCATCCGTCTTCGCCTTCGCCCCGCCGGCCGACGCGACCGTCACCGAGGTCGACAAGCCCGCCGACGGTGCCCACGGCGACGGGGCACCCGGTCACGAGGGTGCGTCGACCGAGCACCCGGCTCGCACGGTCATCGGCTCCGGCTGGTCCGCCGTCGTCGGTCTGACCCCCGCGAAGGGCACCGCTCCGGCGGGATCCTCCGCGTCCGACCCCACCGGCGGGTCGGCGGCGCTGCTCGACCAGGTCATGACCCCGGTCGACGGCGGCAGGGCCCTGCAGACGTCGCTCGTCTCCGTGCTCCTGACCGACGACGGGCGCGTCTTCGTCGGGGCCGTCGATGCGGACGCGCTGGTCGCCGCTGCGTCGGCACCGGCCGAGTGACCTCCGTCGCGTGACGACGGCCCCGCCGGCGACCGGCTCGACCTCGAGCCTCGCCATCGAGACGTCGTCGCTCACGAAGTCCTTCGGCCGGCAGAAGGCCGTCGCCGATCTCGACCTCGCCGTGCCGACGGGGAGCGTCTACGGGTTCCTCGGACCGAACGGCTCGGGCAAGACGAGCACCATCCGCATGCTGCTCGGGTTGACGTCCGCGTCGAGCGGGGACATCCGCCTGCTCGGCGGGTCGATGCCGGGCGACGCCCGCGACGTCCTCCCCCGCGTCGGCGCGCTGGTCGAGGGCCCGGCGTTCTATCCGTTCCTGTCGGGCCGGGCCAACCTGCAGCGTCTCGACGCCGCCGATCGCTCGGCCCCGGCCTCGACGCGATCGTCGAGGGTCGACTCGGCCCTCGATCGCGTCGGCCTGAGCCACGCCGCGTCGAAGAAGGCGCACGCCTACTCGCTCGGCATGAAGCAGCGACTCGGCATCGCCAACGCTCTGCTCATGCCCCGCGACCTGCTCGTGCTCGACGAGCCGAGCAACGGTCTCGACCCGCAGGGGACCCGCGAGGTCCGGACCCTCATCCGCTCCCTGGCCGACGAGGGGACGACCGTGTTCGTCTCGAGCCACCTCCTGGCCGAGGTCGAGCAGATGTGCACGCACATCGGGGTGATGAGTGCGGGCCGACTGCTCACCCAGGGGACCCTCGACGATCTGAGGGCCCTCGGCCTGCACCGCGTCCGCCTCCTCACGCCGGATGCCGACGCCGCCCGCGACGTCCTGCGTCGGCTCGGCCTGTCGCCGGAGGCGGGCGTCCGATCGACGGATCCGCCCGACTCGCGCGCGGGCGCGGCCCGTGTCGAGGCCGACCTCGTGGTCGAGGGTCTGTCGCCCGAGTCGATAGTCGCCGCGCTCGTCGCCGCCGATGTCCGCGTGCGGGGCTTCGAGGTGGCGGGCGCCAGTCTCGAAGACCGTTTCGTCGATCTCACCGGGGAGGGCTTCGATGTCGCCGGCTGACCCCTCCCCCGCACTGCGGCCGTCCCGTGGCGCGGGGATCTCGCTCCTCCGGAGCGAGATCGTCGTGCTCTTCCGGCGGACCCGGACGATCGCCCTGCTGGGCGCCCTCGCCCTCATCCCCGTGCTCCTCGCCGTCGCCGTCCGCGTCGCGTCGGACGACTCCGACGGAGGCGGCGACGGCCCCGCCTTCCTCGGCGACATCACCCGGAACGGCCTGTTCGTCTCGCTGACGGCGCTCACCGTGGCCATCCCGCTCTTCCTGCCGCTCACGGTGGGCGTGGTCGCCGGTGACACGATCGCCGGCGAGGCCGGTCTCGGGACGCTCCGCTATCTGCTGGTCTCGCCGGTGGGCCGGGTGCGCCTCCTGCTCGTGAAGTACGCCGGGGCCGCTCTCTTCTGCCTGGCGGGGACGCTCGTCGTGGTCGTCTTCGGGGCGATCGCCGGGGCCGCCCTCTTCCCGATCGGTCCCGTGACGCTGCTGTCGGGGCAGACGATCGGCTACGGCGACTACGCGCTCCGCATGCTGCTGATGGCGCTCTACGTCACCGTCTCGCTGCTCGGGCTGAGCGCGATCGGGCTCTTCATCTCGACCCTGACGAGCGTGCCCGTCGGCGCGATGGCCGCCACGATCGTTCTATCGACCGTCTCGCAGATCCTCGACGCGCTGCCCCAGCTCGACGCGCTCGACCCGTGGCTGTTCACGCACCACTGGCTCGGCTTCGCGGACTTCCTGCGCGACCCGGTGGTGTGGTCCAATCTGGCCGACAACGCCCTGCTGCAGGGCGGCTACATCATCGTGTTCGGAGCGCTCGCCTGGGCCCGCTTCACGACGAAGGACATCCTGAGCTGACATCCCGCTCGACGTCGCGGACGCCGTGAGGGGGATCAGACGCCGAGAGCGCCGGTCGGCAGGACGGCGTGCACGCCCCAGGTCTGATTGGCGACCTGGGTGACCCTCAGGTCGACCACCGCGCTGGCGAACGCCAGGGCCGTGGCGCGGTCGACGTGGAGCAGCGGCGCGAGCCACGAGACCATGGCGTCGAGCGCATCCCCGGTCGCGACGTCGAGATCGGCGTCGAAGCCGAAGGTGATGCGCCCGGCCGGGGTCTCGGCATGGATCCCGTCGACGGGACGGTCGTCGACGAGCTCGAGCCGCACCTCCGTCGTCATCGGGCACTCCACGGCGGTGCCGCCGACCTCGCCGTCGCCCTGCGCCGCGTGGCCGTCACCGAGGTACACGAGCGCGTCGGGCACCTGCACCGGCAGATAGAGCGTGGAGCCGGCGACGAGCTCGCGGCAGTCGATGTTGCCGCCGGCCGAGGGGCGCGGCGGGGTCGTCGGGTGCTCGCCGGGTTCGGCCGGGGCGACGCCGGTCACCCCGAGGAACGGCGCCAGCGCCACGCGCGGCCCGCGGCTCTCGATCGCGGTGCCCGCCTCGACGTCGATCTCCCAGAGGAGCCACGACGGCGGCACGGAGTCGAGACCGAGACGGGTCGTGATCGGCGTCTCGCGTCCTCCCGCGACCGTCCATCCCCAGTCGCCCGGCCGGAGGCCGTCGAAGTGGACTGCGAGCGTCTGCCCGGGTCGAGCCCCGCGCACGGCGATCGGCCCGGTGAGGGCGTGCCCGCGGGCCTCGGCGAAGAGCCTCGGCCGCTGCTCGCCCGGCACCGTCTGGCGTTCGAGGTGCCCCGAGGCGTCGAGCGACTCGACGACGACGGCGTCTCCGCTGTCGACCGTCAGCACGGGGTCGTGATCGCGCGAGTAGACGTCGTTGGTCGTCTCGCGCGTCGCGTCGAGATGGTGCCGGGTCACGAGGCGACCGGCCCGTCCGCGCCGACGCGCGGCGCCCCGGACGGGGCCGAAGCGGTGGTCGGCGCGACGACGGGCGGCGTCGCGCGCAGGGCGTCGACCACCGCGGCCGGCACCGTGCGGCTCAGGTAGCCGATGCGCGACTCGCGCACGTGCCACCCCATCCGCTCGGCCGCCTGCTCCGGGTCGCCCGCGTCGATGGCCGCGAGGATGACGCGGTGGTCCGGCCACAGCCGCTTGCCCCGCGAGAAGGTGTCGAGAGCGTAGAGCCACTCGATCTTCCGCGACAACTGGCGCAGCAGGGTCGCGAGCGTGGTGCTGCCGCTCAGCTCGGCGACGCCGAAGTGGAACCGCTCGTTGAGGTCGACGAGTCGGTCGAGGTCGTCGTCGGCGACGGCACGGTCGCCGTCGGCGAGGATCCGCTCGAGCGAGCGACGGACGCGCCACCAGTCCTCCGGCGGCGCGTCGACGCTGAAGAGGGCCCGCGCCCGCGTCGCCGCGCGCCGGGCGGTCGCGATCTCGAGGGCCTCGCGCACGGCGAACAGATCGTCGGCCTCGTCGACCGGGATGGCGGCCACACGCGATCCGACGTTCGGGGTCGACTCGACGAACCCCTCGGCCTCGAGACCACGGAGCGCCTCGCGCACGGGCACGCGCGAGACGCCGTGCCGGTCGGCGAGCGAGGCCTCGGTCACGCGGGTGCCCGGCTGCAGGACGCCCGTCACGATCTCGCGCCGCACCGCGTCGAGCAGGCTGATCGGCGCCGGGGCGCCGGCCTCTCCGAGGGGGTCGGAGCCGGGGGCCGAGGAGGCGCGGGTCGTCCCGTCGCGTCGGTCGGACGGGTCAGACGGCCAGGCTGGCACCGGGGATCGCTCCTAGCAGTTCGTGGGTGTACTCGTCGCGAGGCGACAGGAACACGTCGTCGACGCTGCCGCGCTCGACGATGCCTCCCCGGCGCATCACCACCACACTATGGGCGATCTGCCGCACGACGGCGAGGTCATGCGTGATGAACAGGTAGCTGAGACCGAGACGGGTCTGCAGCTCGGCCAGCAGATCGAGGATCTGCTCCTGCACGAGCACGTCGAGCGCCGACACGGCCTCGTCGCAGATGAGGAGCTCGGGCTCGAGGGCGAGGGCCCGGGCGATGGCCACGCGCTGACGCTGACCGCCCGACAGCTCGTTCGGGCGGCTCTGCGCCACCGTGCGGGGAAGGGCGACCTGGTCGAGCAGCTCGGCGACGCGGCTCCGGCGCGTGGCGCGGTCGCCGACGCCGAAGATGCGCAGCGGCTCATCGATCAGCCGTTCGACGGAGTACGTCGGGTCGAGCGAGCCGTACGGATCCTGGAAGACCGGCTGCACCCGTCGCCGCAGCGCATGCCGGGCCGCCCCGCGACTGGCGGTGATGCTCTCGCCGTCGACCAGCGCCGTGCCTCTCGTCGCCGACTCGATGCCGAGCACGATGCGGGCGAGGGTCGTCTTGCCCGAGCCGGACTCGCCGACCACGGCGGTCGTCGTGCCGCGCGGCACGGCGAACGAGATCCCGTCGACCGCCCGGACCGTCTCGCCGCGTCGCCCGCGGAGGCGGTACTCCTTGACCAGATCGGTGACGACGAGGATGTCGTCGGCGGCGGTCGGCGCATCGTCGCCGACCGGCTCGTCGGCCCGGAGGGCGGCGGCCGCGGCGACCGTGGGCGCCGCCGCGACGAGGCGACGCGTGTACTCGTGCTGGGGGTCGAGCAGGATCTGCCGAGGGGTGCCGGTCTCCACCACGCGCCCGTCGAGCATGACGACGATGCGGTCCGTGCGGTCGGCCGCGACGCCGAGGTCGTGCGTGATGAACAGCAGCGACGTGCCGTGCGCGTCGACGAGCGTCTGCAGATGATCGAGGATCGTCCGCTGGACCGTGACGTCGAGGGCCGACGTCGGCTCGTCGGCGATGAGCAGCTCGGGTCGGCGCGCGAGCGCCACGGCGATGAGCACCCGCTGGCGCATGCCGCCCGAGAACTCGTGCGGGTACTGACCCGCTCGCCGGGCGGCGTCCGGGATGCCCGCCTCCGTCATCAGCTCGACGACCCTCTCGGTGACGGCCGAACGGCCCCGGGCTCCCCCGGCCCGCAGTCCGTCGGCGATCTGCGCCCCGACCGTCATCGACGGGTTGAGGTTGGTCGACGGGTCCTGGGGGACGAGTCCGATGCGGGCTCCGCGCACCGACCGCATCCGCGCCTCCCCGGCGGTCGTCAGCTCGTCGTCGGCGAGCCGGATCGTGCCCCCGGTGACGCGACCGGCGCCGGGCAGCAGGCCCAGCACGGCGGCGACGACGGTCGATTTGCCCGACCCCGACTGGCCGACGATGGCCACGCGCTCGCCTCGTCCGACGTCGAGGTCGACGCCGTGCACCACGGGCCGGTCGCCGAACGCGACCGTCAGGTCGCGGACGCTCAGGAGGGGCGCGCCGGCGGACGCGTCGGGGGTCGTCGTCGAGACGGTGCGGTCAGCGTCCTGCGGCATAGGCCTGTGCTCCTCGGGGGTTGGCGGCGGCGGACAGCACGCCCGTCGCGGGGTCTCGGGTGACGCTCGACAGGCGACCGAGCGACCAGTCGCCCGCACGGGTGACGCGGTGGCCCCGCGACTCGAGGTCGGCGATGACGTCGTCGCCCAGGCGGTCCTCGACGACGACGCCGCCGGGGGTCCAGGTACGCGGCCAGAACGAGCCGGGGAACGCGGTCGTGTGCAGCGCGGGTGCGTCGATGGCCTGCTGCGGCGTGTACCCGCCGACGATCGTGCGGAGCAGGTACAGCAGCTGCCACTGGTCCTGCTGGTCGCCGCCCGGCGAGCCGAGGGCGACGACCGGTCGGCCGTGGCGCGACACCAGGGTCGGGGTCAGCGTCGTGCGCGGGCGTCGACCCGGTTCGAGCGTCGAGGCGGTGCCCTCGTCGAGCCAGGCCATCTGCAGTCGGCTGCCGAGGCAGAAGCCGATGGCGGGGATCGTCGGCGACGACTGCAGCCAGCCGCCCGACGGCGTCGCCGAGACGATGTTGCCCCAGCGATCGACGACGTCGATGTGGCAGGTGTCGCCGCGCGTCGCCCCCGTGGCGTCGACGGCGGGCTCGGCCGACGCGGCGGCGAGGGGGTCGTCGTCGACGGGCGTCTCGGCGAACGAGCCGACGGTCGGCTCGCCGACTCCCGCGACGGCGCCGGAGGCCTCGTCGTCGGTGCGGAGCGCCGCGAGCGGACGCGCCCCGGGCACGAGATCGCCCGGTCGCAGCTCGAGCGACGCCCGCGGGCCGATCAGCGCCCGCCTCGCGTCGGCGTACTCGCTCGAGAGCAGCGCCTCGAGGGGCACGTCGCGGTCGCCGTAGTACGCCTCGCGATCGGCCATGGCGAGCTTCTGGGCCTCGATGATCGTGTGCGCGCCGTCGGCGGTCGAGGGATCGAGCAGCTCGTCGGGCAGCGGGTCGAGCAGGGCGAGCACCTGGAGCAGGGCGGGGCCCTGACCCCACGCGCCGGTCTTGGCGACGGTGTGGCCGCGGAACTCCACGGTGGCCGCCGGCTCGAACCCGGCGCGGAACGCGGCGAGGTCGGAGGCGCGGATCACCCCGGCGTGATCCGTGCCCGACGAGTGACGGTGCGGGCGGCGGACGAACTCGTCGATCGAGCGGGCGACGAGCCCCTCGGCCCACTCGGTCCGGGCCGCCTCGATGCGGTCCTCGCGACCGGTGGGGGCGTCCTCGGAGACCGGCGCCGCGCCTCCTCGGCCGGTGACGGTCGGACCCTCGCCGGCCGCGACGAGCCCCTCGAGCACGGCCGCGTAGGCGGGGTTGGCGACGAGGTCGCCGGGCGCGGGGGGACGGCCGTCGACGAGCCAGCGGTCGGCGGAGGTCGGCCAGTGCTCGGTGAACAGGTCGCTCACGGCGCCGATCGTCTCGGTTACGCGGGCGGTGATCGGGTGGCCGTCGCGGGCGTAGCCGATGGCGTAGGCGAGCACGTCGCCGAGCTCCCACGTGCCGTGGTCGCGCAGCAGCAGCAGCCAGGCGTCGACGGCCCCGGGGACGGCAGCGGCCAGGGCGCCCGAGCCGGGCACGAGGTCGAGGCCCTCGGCGCGGTAGTGCTCGACCGTGGCGCCGGCCGGTGCGGGCCCCTGACCCATCAGCACGGTCGGCGAGTCGGGGGCGTCGGCGGTCGCGAACACGGCGGTCAGGTCGCCGCCGGGCCCGTTGAGGTGCGGCTCGACGACGTGCAGCACGAAGGCGCCGGCCACGGCGGCGTCGAAGGCGTTGCCCCCGCGCTCGAGCACGGCCTGGGCCGACGCCGTCGCCAGCCAGTGCGTGCTCGCCGTCATGCCGAAGGTGCCGACGAGGTCGGGGCGGGTGGTGAACGCCGGAGGCGCGGTGTACGTCACAGTGATCGGTTCCGTTCGCTGGAGGTCGGGTCGAGCGCGTCGCGGAGGGCGTCGCCGAACAGGTTGAAGCCCAGGCAGATCGCGGCGATGGCCAGACCCGGCACCACGGCGGCGAAGGGCGCCCGCCCGAGGTACTGCTGCGCGTCGCTGAGCATGATGCCCAGACTGGCCGTCGGCGGCTGGATGCCCAGTCCGAGGAACGACAGCAGCGCCTCCCCGATGACGGCGACCGGCATGATCACCGTCGCCTGCACGATGATCGCCGAGACGCAGTTCGGCAGCACGTGGGTGAAGATCACCCGCAGCCCCGTCGCGTCCATCGTGCGGGCGCCGAGCACGAAGTCGGTCGACGCGACGCGCATCGTCTCGCCGCGCACGACGCGGATCATGGTGGGGATCTGAGCGATGCCGAGCGCGATGACGGCGTTGCCGAGACTCGGCCCGCTGATCGCCGCGAGCGCCACCGCGATGATCAGGAACGGGAACGCCAGCATGACGTCGGTCACCCGCGAGATCACGCCGTCGAGCCACCGCCAGTAGCCGGCGAGCAGACCGAGCGGGGTGCCGACGACCACGGCCAGCAGCACGCTGAGCACGCCGACGACGAGCGAGACGCGGATGCCGTGCAGCATGCGCGAGAGGATGTCGCGGCCGAGGTCGTCGGTGCCGAGGAGGTACCCGACCGTGCCGGGCTGCTGGAACGGTGCGGCGAAGTTGACCTCGGTGGGCCCGTGGGGGGCGATCAGCGGGGCGAGCACCCCGAGGAGGAGCACCACGAGCAGCATGACGCCGCCCGCGAGGCCGAGGCGGTTGCGTCGCAGCTGACCCCAGACCCGGCCGCGGGCCGAGCCGAGCTCGGGGGTGGTGGGCACGATGACGGTCATCAGGAGGCTCCTCCGACTCGGATGCGCGGGTTGAGGACGCTGTACAGCACGTCGACGACGAGGTTGATGACGATGTAGCCGAGGGTGATGACGAGCACGACGGCCTGGACCACGGGGTAGTCGCGGGTGAACACCGAGTCGAGCGTCAGCTTGCCGAAGCCGGGGAGGGCGAAGATGCGCTCGGTGACGACGGCGCCCGAGATGAGACCGCCGAGCTGCAGACCGACGATCGTGACGACCACGATCATCGAGTTCCGCAGGCCGTAGCGCATCAGCACCCGGCCGCGACCGAGCCCCTTGGCCCGGGCCGTCCTGACGTAGTCGGTCTTCATCGTCTCGATCATCGAGGCCCGGGTCTGGCGCATGATGACTGCCGCCAGGGACGTGCCGAGGATGAGGGCGGGCAGCGTCAGATGCACGAGGGCCTGGAACGGGTCGACGCTGACGGGCACGTAGCCGGAGGCCGGGAAGATCCCGAGCCCCACCGCCAGCCAGAGGATGGCCAGGATCCCGAGCCAGAAGTTCGGCACGCTGAGGCCGACGAGCGCCGCGGCGTTGGCCATCCACTCGGGCCAGCGACCCCGGTAGCGCTCGGCGACGACCCCGAGGGCCACCCCGACCGCCACCGCGACGACGATCGCGTAGAGCGAGAGCCAGAGGGTGACGGGCAGGGTCGCGCCGATCAGCTCGGACACCGGGGTGCCCGTGCGGGTCGACTCGCCGAAGTCGCCGGTGAGGAAATCGCCCGCGAACCGGAGGTACTGCACGACGATCGTGTCGTCGAGTCCGAGCTCGGTGCGGATCGCCGCGACGCGTTCGGGCGAGGCCTCCTCACCCGCCAGGGCGAGGGCCGGGTCGCCCGGCAGCTGCCGGACGCCGACGAACACGACGATCGAGGCGAGCACGAGCGTCAGGGCGGACTGCC
The DNA here is from genome assembly GCF_001422285.1 of Frigoribacterium sp. Leaf263. Taxonomy (GTDB): domain Bacteria; phylum Actinomycetota; class Actinomycetes; order Actinomycetales; family Microbacteriaceae; genus Frigoribacterium. The sequence continues at coordinate 260,188 of NZ_LMMO01000001.1, read as the reverse complement.
ACAGGCGGGTGAGGAGGTAGCGGGCCATCGGGTCAGTCCGCCTCGACGAATGCGGCGTTGCTCAGACGGACCACGCCGTCGGCGTAGGTCGACACCCCGGCGATCTCGTTCGAGAGCGCGGTGAGGCTGCGCACCCGGTACAGGTAGATGATCGGGTCGTCCTCCTGCACCTGCGCCACGGCCTGGCCGTAGAGGTCGGCGCGCTCGTCGACGTCGTTCGTCGCGGCCGCCCGGGTGAGCAGGTCGTCGACCTCGTCGGAGCTGTAGCCGCTGTAGTTGTTGCCGCCGCCCGTCGACAGGAAGTTGTACGTGTTGCCGTGCGGGTCGACTCGGCCCGACCAGCCGAGCTGGAGGGCCTCGAAGTCGCCGCGCGTCTGCACGTCGAGCAGGGTCGAGTACTCGACCGGCGTGATGGTCAGCTCGAAGCCGCCCTCGGCGACCTGGGCCTGGAGCGCCTGGGCGAAGCGGACCGTGTCGGGGTTGTTGCTCACCTGCATGTCGATGGCGTAGGGCGTCTCGACACCGGCGTCCTCGAGCAGCTGCCGTGCGGCCTCGGGGTCGTACTCGGGGCAGGCGTCGCTGGCCTCGGTCGCGAAGGGGCTCTCGGGCGAGATCGGCGAGCAGGCCGGGTCGTAGAGACCGCCGAAGATCGACGAGACGAGCGACTCGCGGTCGATCGACATCGAGAGCGCCTGGCGGACGGTCGCGTCGGAGGCGAGCGGGGTGTCGATCTGCACGGGGTCGGTGCCGACGCCGTCCTGGTTGCCGATGTTGACGGTCAGCCCCTGGTAGCCGAGCGAACCGACCTCGAGCACGGTCAGGGCGTCGTCCGCCTTGAGCGACTCGACGTCCTGGGTCGACATCGAGTCGGCCACCTGCACGTCGCCGGACTGCAGGTTCGCCGCGCGGATGCTCGCGTCGGTGATGATGCGGTAGGTGATCGAGTCGAAGTGGACGTCGTCGGCGTCGTAGTAGAGCGGATCGCGCTCGACGGTGATCGAGGTCTGCGGCACGCGGTCGGCGAACTTGAAGGGTCCGACGCAGACCGGGGCGTCGCCGAAGTCGTCGCCCTGGGCTTCGAGGGCGGCGGGCGACATGACCATTCCGGCCCGGTCGGCGAGCGCCGCCGTCAGCGGGGCGAAGGGCTCGGAGTAGTCGATCTCGACCGTGTCGTCGCCGACCGCGGTGATGCCGGTGATGGGGCCGAGCTCGCTGCGCCGCGACGAGTCCTCCTTGTCGAGTCCGCGCTGGAGGGTCGTGACGACGGCCTCGGCGTCGAGCGGCGTGCCGTCGGCGAAGACGGCGTCGGTGCGGACGGGGAAGCTCACGGTGAGTCCGTCGTCCGACACCTCGGGCAGCTCGGTCGCGAGCATCGGGACGATCTGACCGTCGGCGTCGATGTCGTAGAGCTTCTGGCACATCGTCTCCATGACGTACCGGGTGTAGAGCGACGACGAGGTCGTGGGGTCGAGGCGGTCGGGCTCGGCCGACAGCGCCATGACCAGGTCGCCGCCCTCGACGATCGTCTGGTCGCCGATCGCGGCGGTCGAGACGTCGTCTCGGGTCTCGTCGGAGGTCTCGGCGGTCTGGACCGCCTGGCAGCCGGTCACGGCGAGAGCGAGTCCGAGGGCGGCCGCGGGGAGGCCGAGCAGCCTGCGGCGGGAGTGCGGGGAGCGGGACATGCGGATCCAATGCTCGAGGTCGGAGGGGTCGGGGTGGATTGAATACAATCAGCCGCGATGACACCCCTTCGTATACATCTTGTTACGACCGTGTAAAACGTGCCGGAGCCGAGGAGGCGCGATCCGACTCGCATCTCCGGTCGGAACTGGGATCGATACCAGGCCGTGATCCTCGGTGGACGCACGCATTTAAAGGGCTCTGCCCTTTCACGAAGCAGACAGGTCGTGCTAGAACTGGGAGCGCACACAGTCTTGTGCGCCCCATCGTCAAGGAGGACGACCGATGTCACGAACCCATCGACCCCGCCGACCGCTCACCAGCCCGCGGAGGCGGCTCGGCATCGCCACCGGGGCGTTCGCCCTGACGGCCGCGCTCTGCGGAGGGATCGTGCCGACCGCCTCGGCGACGGCCGCGACGACGGACGACGCGACCCGCGCCTCCCGGGTGGCGGTCGCGAACCCCGGCTTCGAGGCCGGCTCGACGGGGTGGGTCTCGAAGGGCACGGGCACCGCCCGCCTCGAGTCCGGCGGCCACGAGTCGGCCACCCGTCTGACGCACCACCTGCCGACCGCCGGCCGCGCGACGACCACGCAGAAGGTGAAGAAGGTCTCCCCCGGCTGGTGGACCTTCTCGGCCTGGGTGAAGAGCGGCGGACCGGCCGGATCGAGCACCCTCTCGCTGACCGGCTGCGGTCAGGGCTCGAGCAAGGACGCCGCGGGCACCACGGTCATCCCCTCGACCGAGTCCGACGACGGCTGGCTGCGCCTCACGGTGTCGGCCGAGGTCACCCACAGCCAGTGCACGCTGACCCTCACCACCGCGGGCGACGCGGGCGCCTGGGCGAGCATCGACGACGTCGCCTTCGCGCCGGGGCGGGTGACCCGCGACATCCGGGGAGCCGACCTGTCGGGGCTCCCCCGCAACGAGGACCGCGGCGCGGTCTACCTCGACGCCTCGGGACGCCCCACCGACGCTGTCGAGCAGATCGCCGACGCCGGCGCGAACCTCGCCCGCCTGAAGGTCTGGGTCGACCCGACGGACGGCTACAACGACCAGGACGACGTCGTCGCCATGGCGAAGCGCATCGAGGCCTCGGGCATGGGACTGCTCGTCGACTTCCACTACTCGGACCGCTGGACGGACCCGGGCGCCCAGACGATGCCGAAGGCCTGGGCGGGGCTGTCGGCCCCCGAGGTCGCCACGCGCATCCACGACCACACGCGGAGCGTGCTCGACGCCCTCGCCGCCGAGGGCATCGTCGCCGACGCCGTCCAGGTGGGCAACGAGATCAACCCCGGCATGGTCTGGCCGCTCGGTCAGACCTGGGACGTCGACCCGAGCGACGGGGTCAGCGGCGCCCAGTGGGACAACCTCGCGATGTTCCTCTCGGCCGGCTCCGCCGCGGTGCGCGAGGTCTCGCCCGAGACCGACGTCATCCTGCACCTCACGAACATCAACAACGGCATCGACGGCCTCACCTGGTGGTTCGACCAGGCCACCGCCCGGGGCGTCGACTTCGACGTGATCGGACTCTCGTACTACTCGTACTGGCACGGGAGCCTCAGCGACCTGCAGCAGGCCGTCACCGTGCTGACGGACCGCTACGACCGTGACGCGCTCGTCGTCGAGACCTCGTACCCGTGGACCCTCGCCGACGACCCCGACCACACCTGGGAGAACGTCGTCGCGAGCGCCTCGATGCTGACGGCCGGCTACCCGGCGACCCCCGCCGGCCAGGCAGCGAACTTCCGCGCCGTGCAGGACGTCGTCGCCTCCGCCCCCGGCGGACGCGGCACCGGCGTCGTCGCCTGGGAGCCCGCGTGGACCGCCGTCGACGGCGCCGGCTGGGACCCGGACGACCCGACCTCGGGCAACGCGTGGGAGAACCAGGCCATGTGGGACTTCGACGGGCGGCCCCTGCCCGCCCTCGACGAGTATGCGGCCGACTGACGGCACCCGCCGACGGCCCCGAGGAGGCGCGGTGCGCGACCTCGCGCACCGCGCCTCCTCGGCCGCCCGGCCGTGCCTGCTCGGCCGCTCCCGCCCTGGCTGACAGCGGCCCCGGCGAGACTGGGGCATGATCGAGGCAACCCCGTGACTCGATTGGACCAGCGTGACCACCAGCGACGAAGTCGACCTGATCATCGACGCGTGGGCGCGGGTGCGACCCGACATCGACTTCGCCCCGCTCGACGTGTTCTCGCGACTGCGTCGCATCTCGAGGCGCCTCGACCGGTTGCGCGCCGAGGCGTTCCGTCACGCCGACCTCGAGATCTGGGAGTTCGACGTGCTGTCGACCCTGCGTCGCGCCGGCGACCCGTTCCAGCTCTCGCCGAAGGACCTCGTGGCCGCCACGATGGTGACCAGCGGCACGATGACCAACCGGCTCGACCGCCTCATGGAGCGACAGCTGGTCGAGCGCCACTCGGACCCGCGAGACGGCCGGGCCGCGCTCATCCGCATCACGCCGGTCGGCGTGGAGCGCGTCGACGCGGCGATGAGCCTGCTCGTGCAGGTCGAGCGGTCGCCCCTCGACTCGCTCACCGCGCACCAGCAGGCGGAGCTCGCCGAGCTGCTGCGCGTGCTCGGCGCCGAGTTCGCCTGAGAGCGGCTCGCCGCGCCCCGACCCGCCCCCCTTTTGGGGGATGCAGAGTTGAGAGTCCGTCACCATAACCTGTGGTGATCCCGGGGACGTGGCCGTCCACAGTCTTGACACCGGCGGTCGTCGCGACGAGGCACCCGACCGCCGTCGCGGAGGGAAGCCCATGTCCAAACGTCTCCGTTCCGTCGTCGTCCTCGTTCTCGCCGCAGCACTCACCGCGACCGTCGCCGTCCCGGCATCCGCCGCGGGACCCGCTGCGGGTGGCACCGGCAATCGCTACCTGCTCAACGACCGGTGGAGCGGCGCGGCGAACATCGATGTCCGCTACGGACGAGACACCGACGTCGTCTACACCGGCGACTGGAACGGCGATGGGAAGGACACCCTCGCCGTCCGCCGAGGGGGCACCTACTACTTATCGGACAAGGTCGGCGGTAAGGCGACCACGACCGTGAGCTATGGTCGCGCGAACGACGTCGTCGTCATGGGCGACTGGAACGGCGATGGCCGGGACACGCCGGCCGTGCGCCGCGGTAACGTCTACCTCTTCAAGAACAGCTTGTCGGCCGGTGCCGCCGACGCGACCATCCCCTTCGGACGTGCGAGCGACGACGTCGTCGTCGGCGACTGGAACGGCGACGGCAAGGACACCCTCGGAGTCCGGCGCGGAAACCAGTACTTCTTGAAGAACAGCATCCGGGGAGGCGCAGCCGACATCACCTTCAGCTTCGGCAAGACGACCGACAAGGTCTACTTCGGCGACTGGAACGGCGACCGGAAGGACACCCCCGTCGTGCGTCGGGGCAACACGTACTTCATCTCGAACGCCACGCGTGGCGGCGCTGCCGAGACCTCGCTCGTCTACGGCAAGACGACCGACATCACCCTGACCGGCGACTGGAACGGCGACAGGAAGGACACGCTCGGCGTCCGACGCGGCGTGGCGAAGCCCCCGGCACCGAAGCCCGCTCCCGCGCCGGCACCGGCACCGGCACCCAGCGGACCCAACGGCGACCTCGACTGCGGCGACTTCTCGAGCCAGGCCGCGGCGCAGGCGGAGTACGAGCGATGGATCCGGGCGGGCCTCGGCGACGTCCACGATCTCGATCGTGACGACGACGGCCTCGCTTGCGAGTCGTCCTTCTAGCCGGCAACGCGGGCCAGGCCATGCGAAACGGATATCGCGACGCTCTGCTCGCCGTGTGGATCTTCGCCCTCGTCGTGACGATCGGTTCGATCGTGCTGGTGGTGAGCGCCTCCGCGTCCCTCGACATCAGCGACGGGAAGATTCCTGCCCCACAGAACATCCTCATCGCCTACGGGGCGTGCTTCGGGGTGGTTCTCGGCGCCGGTGCGACCTTCTTCGCGGGGATCGCCTGGCTCGTCGTCGGGGCCATCGGGCGGGACGCGTCCTCGGGGGCACGTCCCCCTCGGGAGGCGCGGTGACCCGAGTCGCGGGCTAGCTGGAGGCCGTGAAGGCCGCGCTGGGGAGGTCCTTCTCGCCGTCGACGATGGCGCGCACGATGCGGGCGGCGACGTCGTCGGGGTCGAGGGCCGCGCCGAAGGCCGGGGCCGTGCCCGCGACGGCGCGGGTCGCGAGACCGGTGTCGGTGTGGCCCGGCCGCGCGTCGAGCACGCGGACGCCCTGTCGGCGGTATTCGCGCGACGCCGCCGAGACGAACGCCGCGAGACCCGCCTTCGAGGCCGAGTACGCGGCCATGCCGGCGGTCGGCGACTCGCTGACGACACCGCTGATGGTCACGACGAACGGGTCGCGTCCGTCCGCCGCCGACGCGGCGAGCGCGGACGAGGCGTCGCGCAGCACCCTGATCGGACCGAGCATGTTGACCTCGACGAGTTCGGCGAGCGTCTCGTCGGAGACCTCCGCCGCCGGCCCGAAACCCACGACGCCAGCCGCGATGACGACCCCGTCGAGTCGGCCGTGCGCCTGCAGCGCCGCGGCCACCAGGGAGGCGCCCCCCTGCTCCGCGCGGAGGTCGGCCAGGTACGCATCCGGCCCCGACAGCGCCTCCGGACGGCGAGCCGCTCGGACGACGGTGGCGCCCTCGTCGTCGAGCATGGCGGCGATGCGGGAGCCGAGGCCCCCGGAGGCGCCGAGGACGAGGACCACGGCGTCGGTCAGATCGGTCATGGGCCGGAGCCTACGCCGGGCGGCTCCGGCGGCGGACGATAGCGGCGGCCGACCGGGGGCGTCAAGGCGGCTCGACGTGCGTCGGCCGGGGTCGACGCGGTGGCACGATGGAGACCTCGTCGACGACGAGCGGACCGACACGGACGACGAGGGAGAGCCATGGACGACGATCCGATCGACCCCACGCGGATGCGGGATCAGCCCGCGCTCCGCACGTCGACGGGCACCGAGTGGATCGTCATCGGTCTGGTGCTGGCCGGCATCAGCAGCGCCGTCCTGCTCTTCCAGGACCACGCGACCTCCGACGTCGTCGCCGCCGTCGTCATCGCGCTCTTCGTCGCGATGCTCGTGGTCCGCTTCGCCGTGCCGCGCCGGCGGCCCCGGGTGACGACCCTCGCCGTGCTGCTCGCGCTCATCCCGGTCGTCACCATCGCCGAGCTGCTCGCCCTCATCGCCCTCTGAGCCCCTCCGAGGTCGAGGAGAGGGCTGCATCGTCGGCCGTGCGGGCGACCGCTCGGGCGGATCCGTACCATCGAGGGATGACCGCCTCAGCGAACCACGAGAGCCGATTCATCGCCGTCCTGCAGGGCGGCCCGTTCGACGGGCAGGAGCACGAGATCGACGTCGCCGACGGCATCCGTCACGACACGCTCTCGCTGCCGCAGAGCGACACCGAGGTGCTGGCGAACTATCGGCGCGACGGCTCGGACGGGGCCGACCGCGTGCTCTTCCGCTTCATCGACGACACGTTCGCCTGACCGCCACCGCTCGTGCCGGCGCCGGCCCTCAGACCGCGCTGAGCGCGAGCGCGCCCTGGCGTGCGCCCTCCGCGCCGAAGACGAGCCGCCGGTTCGCGACCTTCTCGCTGAAGAACCGGTCGTGGCTGACGACGACGACGGCGCCGGGGAAATGGACGAGCGCGCGCTCCATCACCTGGGTGCTCGCCATGTCGAGGTGGTTGGTGGGCTCGTCGAGCAGCAGCACGGAGGCCCCCGAGAGCAGGCACTGCGCCATGGCGACGCGGGCCCGCTGGCCGCCGGAGAGCGCGCCGATGCGCTGCTGCAGGTCGGCGTCCGAGAACTGGAACATCGCCAGGAACCGCGCCACCGACTTGCGGGTGGCCCGCAGGGCGAGACTGTCGGGCATCGCGTTGACCGAGTGGGTGACCGTGTCGGCGTCGTCCAGCTCGGCGAGCACCTGGTTGTACGAGACGACCCTGGCTCCCCCGGCCCAGTCGATCCGGCCCTCGTCCGCCTTCTCCTCGCCGGTGAGCACCCGCAGCAGGGTGCTCTTGCCGCTGCCGTTCGCGCCGACGACCACCAGTCGGTGGCCCCGACGGATCTCGAGGTCGAGACCTTCGAACAGGACCTTGTCGCCGTACGCCTTGCCGAGACCGTCGATGCGGCAGAGCACGTCCTTCACGTGGAGCCCGCCGTAGATCTCGGTGATGATCTGGTCGACGGGTCGGGGGGTGCGCTGCTTCTTGATCTTCGCGAGATCCTTCGTGAGCCCGCCCGCGCCTCCTGACTTGGCGTTCTTCGCCGCCTTGGCGGCCTCGCGGCGGTCGCTGATGCCCTCGGACTCGAAGGCGAGCAGCTCGGACTCGTGCGCGAACTGCTGCTCGAGGTTCTTCAGACGGAACTGCTTCTGGATCACGTACTCGCCGAAGTCGCCGGGGTACTCGTGCAGATGGAAGTTCTCGACCTCGACGATGCGGGTGACCACCTGGTCGAGGAACCGCCGGTCGTGCGAGACGACGATCGCCGCCCCCCGGAAGTCGCGGAACCACTGCTCGAGCCATTCGACGCCCGCCACGTCGAGGAAGTTCGTCGGCTCGTCGAGCAGCAGCACGTCGGGCTGCTGCAGCAGGATCTTCGCCAGCGCCGCCCGGTTGCGCCAGCCTCCGCTCAAGGAGTCGATCGGCGTGGTGCGATGCACCGGGTCGAAGCCGAGCACGGTGAGGGCGGTGTCGATGCGGCGGGGGTACTCCCACCCGTCGAGCCGGTCCATCTCGCCGAAGAGCTCGGACTGCCGGTCGATCAGACGACCGAGCTCGTCGCCCTGGTCGGGGTCCATCGCGGCGACGGCGATCGCGGCGTCGATGTCGGCGAGCTCGGTCTCCATCGCGCGGATGTCGGCGAAGAGCCCCTCGAGCACCTCGGTGACCGTCGCGGTGCCGTCGAGCTCGCTGAACTGCGAGAAGTAGCCGAGCGTCGTGCCGTCGTCCACCGACACGGTGCCCTCGTCGGGCTGCACCTGGTCGAGCACGAGCTTCAGGAGAGTCGACTTGCCCGATCCGTTGCGCCCGATGAGCCCCACCCGGTCACCCGTCTCGAGGCGGAAGAACGCCTCACGCAGCACGGGGCGGTTCTCGAAGCGGACGGTGACGTCGTTCAGGCGGATCAAGCTCATGCCCACCAGTCTCGCAGCCACGGTCGGAACACCCGCGCCCCGCCCGCTGTTGACCCCCCTGGAGCCGGCCTCACCGCACCTGTGGAGGAGGCGCTCCGAACAGGAGGAATGATGTCGAACGACTACCGCAGAGACCCGGCGGCCGTGGCGCGCCTGACGCCCGCACAGCGCCGTGTCACGCAGGACGGCGGCACGGAGCCCGCGTTCCGCAACGAGTTCTGGGACTCCACCGACGCGGGCATCTACGTCGATCTCGTCTCGGGCGAACCGCTCTTCGCGTCCGTCGACAAGTTCGACAGCCGCTCGGGCTGGCCGAGCTTCACCCGGCCGATCGACGCCGAGAACGTCGTCGAGAAGCGCGAGGGCATGTTCTTCCTCCGTCGCACCGAGGTACGGTCGGCAGCGGGCGACAGCCACCTCGGTCACGTCTTCGCCGACGGTCCGACCGCGACCGGCGGCCTCCGCTACTGCATCAACTCGGCGGCGCTCCGCTTCGTCCCCTACAGCTCACTCGAAACCGAAGGATACGGTGCCTACATGACGCTCTTCTCCCCCGAATCCACTCCCGCGCCCAGCGGCACCACCGAGACGGCGATCCTCGCCGGCGGCTGCTTCTGGGGCGCCCAGCAGCTGCTCCGCCGTCGGCCCGGCATCGTGTCGACCCGCGTCGGCTACTCGGGCGGCAGCGTGAAGAACGCGACCTACCGCAACCACGCCGGTCACGCCGAGGCCGTCGAGATCGTCTTCGACCCGGGCCTGACCTCGTACCGCGAGATCCTCGAGTTCTTCTTCCAGATCCACGACCCGTCGACGAAGGACCGTCAGGGCAACGACGTCGGCGACAGCTACCGCTCGGCGATCTTCTTCACGACCGACGAGCAGCGCGCGACGGCGCTCGACACGATCGCCGACGTCGACGCCTCGGGCATCTGGCCCGGCAAGGTCGTCACCGAGGTCGCCCCGGCGGGCGATTTCTGGGAGGCCGAGGAGGAGCACCAGGACTACCTCGAGAAGGACCCGTTCGGCTACACCTGCCACTTCATCCGCCCGGGCTGGGTGCTGCCCAAGCGCGACCAGGCGGTCGCCGCGGGCTGACCCCTGCGACGCCGAGGAGGCGCAGTGCCGGTCCGACCGGCACCGCGCCTCCGTCATGCGGTCGGGTCTCAGCCCCAGATCCGGCTGACGATCGAGCCCATCAGGTCGTCGGTCGGCTTGTTCGCCTGGCTGACGGTGATCACGACGTCGTCGCGGACGAGCACCGTGTCGGCCATCTCGACCCCGTACATCTCGTGCGTCGTCGTGTACTGGCAGAGGGTCCCCTCGTAGGCCTCCGAGCAGTCGTAGGCGACGCCGTCGAGGTAGGACTCCGTGACGGGCTCGCGCCTCCCGGCCAGCCAGCCCGGGTACGCCTCCGCCGTCGCCTCGTCGACGAGGGCGACGTCGACGCCGAGGCCCGTGATGTCGGCGCGGGGATCGCGCCAGCCGCAGCGGAGGACTCCGGCGGCGTCGACGACGGCGCGGAGATCGGCGTCGGCGGGCGGAGCCGTCGGGGTCACCCGGCCCATCGGACGCTCGCCGTACTGCTGCGGGTCGTTGAGGGGCGCGTCGCCCATCGTGGCCTCGTAGGCGGCCCGGTCGACGACGTCGGTGCAGTCGGTCGGGATCGAGGGCGGCACGGCGACGTCCGTGGCCGTCGGCATCGGCACGGGCGTCGGCGACGCGGAGCCGACGGCCGTCGGGCTCGTCGAGGCGGCGGGCGACGTCGACGGGGCGGACGATCCCGTCGCGCCGGGCATCGCGCCGCATCCGGCGAGCAGCACGACCCCCAGAGCGGCCGTCGCGACCCCGGTCAGAACACGCTTCATGATCATCTCCCCCGGCGCCGTCGTCGGCGCCATCCCCGCGGCCCGCGCGGCCGCTCCCCCACGGTATCCCGGGCGGAACGGCGCGCTCTCATCCGAGCGATCGAGGCTCGTCCTCCTCGGGTCTCGACATCGGGCGTCGCCTGCGGCGGGGCCGAGCACGGTCCCGGGAGCAGGATGGTCGCATGCCCTCCGCCTTCGACGCCGTCCTGCTCGCCGGCGGGCGCGCCTCCCGTATCGGCGGCGACGACAAGACGACATTCACGAGTCGGGGCGAGCGTCTCGTCGATCTCGCCGTCGCCGCGGCCGACGGCGCGGCATCCCTGATCGTCGTGGGTGCGCGCGACGGGTCGCCGCTGCCCGAGGGCGCGATCACGACCCGCGAGGACCCGCCCTGGGCCGGACCCGTCGCCGCGCTCGCCGCCGGTCTCGACGCCGTGGACGGCCCGTCGCCCGAGACCCTCGTGCTGGCGTGCGACCTGCCCCGCGCGCCCGAGGCCGTCCGAGCCCTCCGGGGGGCACGAGGAGGAGCGGGTCGCCGAGCCCCGAACGACGGCGACGAGGGGACCCCCGAGCCGGGATCCGGCCGCGACGGGCTCATCGCCGTCGACGCCGGCGGCCGCCGCCAACCCCTGCTCGCCCTCTACCGCACCGATGCCCTCCGCGAGCGGCTGGACGCGCTCCGCGCCGACGGTGCGCTCGACGGCCTCTCGATGCGGCGTCTGCTCGACGGGCTCGACCTCGTCGAGGCGCCCCTCCCCGACGAGCTCTGCGCCGACGTCGACACCCCCGCCGATCTCGAGCGGCTCGGCGTCGTCCGCCAGGCGGGTCCGCCCTCGCCGCAGCCGACCCCGCCGACTGCTGGTTGAGTGTGCTCATGACCACCACCCCTCCGGAGCTCGACGTCTGGGCCGCCCGTCTGATCGCCGCCCTCGATCTGCCCGACGGCACGGTCGTCGACGTGGCCACCGTGCTCGACCTCGCCCGCGACGCCGCGCACGGCGTCGCACGCCCGGCCGCTCCCCTCACCACGTATCTGGTCGGCTACGCCGCGGGTCTGGCCGGCGGCGGCGCGGCCGACGTCGATCGAGCGGTGCGGATCGCGACCGAGCTCGCGACCGAGCCCGCGACGGGCGATCCCACCCCGTGACGGCATGAGCCTCGTCCGCCCCGACTGGCGCGCCGCCCGCGACGCCGCGCACGCGGCCGGCTCCGCCCTCCGCGGCCCCGGGGAGCTCGTCGCGCTGAGCGACGCCGTCGGGCGCACCCTCGCCGCCGACCTCCACGCTCTCGCGAGGGTGCCCGGCTTCGACGCCTCGGCGATGGACGGCTGGGCCGTGCGCGGCGGCGGACCGTGGCGTCTCGGCGAGGCCATCGTGGCCGGTCCGGTCGATCCCGGCGCCCCCGGTCTCGACGTCGGCACGGCACGGCCGATCACCACCGGTGCGGCGATCCCCGAGGGCACCGATCGGGTGCTCCGCTCCGAGTCCGGTCGGGTGTCGGGCGGCGTCCTGACGTCGGTCGACGATCCCGCCGCACCGCCGCGCCATGTCCGGCGAGCCGGCGAGGAGGCCGCCCCCGGCGACCTGATCGTCTCCGCCGGCGCGCGGCTCACGCCGCCGCGGGTCGCCGTCGCCGCGGTCTGCGGTCTCGATCACGTCCCCGTCGTCATCCCCCCGCGGGCGGCCCTCGTCGTGCTCGGAGACGAGATCGTGGCCGCGGGGGTGCCCGCACCGGGGACGGTGCGCGACGTGTTCTCGGTCCCGGTGCCGCGCCTCCTCGGCTCCCTCGGGGTCGGCGACGTGTCGGCGACCCGCGTCGCCGACGACCTCGCCGCCACCGTCGCGGCGCTCGACCGGCCCGACGTCGCACTCATCGTCACGACCGGCGGAACCGCCCGCAGCAGCACCGACCACGTGCGGGCGGCCCTCCAGCGCCTCGGCGCCGAGCTGGTGATCGACGGACTGGCCCTGCGGCCCGGGCAGCCGCTGCTCGTCGCACGACGCGGCGGGACCCTGTACCTCTGCCTGCCGGGCAACCCGATGGCCGCCCTCGTCGGCCTGACCCTGATCGGGGCGCCCCTCGTCGACGGCCTCCTCGGGCGCCGACCCGCGCCTCCCGGCGCCGTGACCCTGGCCGTCGACGTGCCGCACGCCCGCTCCGGCGACCTCGTGCAGGCCTACCGCGAGACGCCCGACGGCGCGATGCCGACGGCGCGCCAGTCGTCGGCCATGCTGCGCGGGCTGGCCGACGCCGACGGGCTGCTCATCGTCTCCGCAGGCGGCGCGCGCGCGGGCGACACGGTGCCGACGATCGCCCTGCCATGGTGATCCGAGGCGATCGGGGGTAGACCTGACCCATGGCACGCATCACGTCACGGAAGCCCGTGACCCGGCTCACCGTCGACGACGACGGGGCGTCCGCCGTCCGACGGACGATGGACACCCTGGCCGTCGAGGAGCCGCTCGAGATCCGGGTGGGCGGGCGGTCCCTCGCGATCACCATGCGCACCCCCGGGCACGACTTCGATCTCGCCGCGGGGTTCCTCGTCTCCGAGGGCGTGATCTCGACCGGCGACGAGTACTTCGCAGCGCGCTACTGCGCCGGCGCCACCGCCGAGGGGCTCAACACCTACAACGTGCTCGACGTCACGCTCGCCCCCGGGGTGCCCGCCCCCGACCCGAGCCTCGAACGCGCCTTCTACACGACGAGCTCGTGCGGGCTCTGCGGCAAGGCCTCGATCGACGCCGTCCGCACGAGGTCGCAGCACGCCGTGCTCCACGACCCGCTCGAGATCGACCCGGCCCTGCTCGCCACGTTCCCCGACCGGCTGCGCGAGGGGCAGGACGTCTTCGAGAAGACGGGCGGCCTGCACGCCGCCGCCCTCTTCGACGGCGCGACCGGCGAGATGCTCGTGCTGCGCGAGGACGTCGGGCGCCACAACGCCGTCGACAAGGTCGTCGGCTGGGCCGTGAAGGAGGGGCGGCTGCCCTCGGCGGGGACCGTCCTGATGGTCTCGGGTCGCGCCTCGTTCGAGCTCACCCAGAAGGCGTCGATGGCCGGCATCCCGATGCTCGCCGCCGTCTCGGCCCCGTCGTCGCTCGCCGTCGACCTCGCCGACGAGCTGGGCGTGACCATCGTGGGGTTCCTCCGCGGGCGGTCGATGGTCGTGTACTCGCGACCGGACCGACTCGGCGCTCCCGACGAGACGACCCGCGCCTCCTCGGCGACCCCGGCCGCCGCCCCGGCGACGGCGGGTCCGGCCGAGACCACCTGCATCACCACCCCCGTGCCCCTGACGATCGGACCGAGACCGTGACCGAGAAGCCCCCCGTCGACGATGTGAACGACGACGACATCGAGGTCGGCCCGCCCCGCGAGTGGGCGGCCGGTGTGCCCGGCGTGCTGCACTCGATGGAGCCGGCGATCAAGCAGCTCGGACTCGCCCGCACGGTGAAGCTGATGACGTCGCTGAACCAGAAGGACGGCTTCGACTGCATGAGCTGCGCCTGGCCCGACCCGAACCACCGCAAGGTCGCGGAGTTCTGCGAGAACGGCGCCAAGGCCGTCACCTGGGAGGCCAACCCGGTGCTCGTGCCCGACGCGTTCTGGGCCGAGCACTCGATCGACGATCTGCTCGACAAGTCGGAGTACTGGCTCGGCATGCAGGGCCGCCTGACGACGCCGGTGCACAAGCCCCTCGGCTCCGACCACTACGAGCCGGTCAGCTGGGCGCGCGCCTTCGAGATCATCGGCGACAAGCTGAACTCCCTCGACAGCCCCGACGAGGCGTCGTTCTACACGTCGGGCCGCACCTCGAACGAGGCCGCCTTCGAGTACCAGCTCTTCGTCCGGGCCTTCGGCACGAACAACCTGCCCGACTGCTCGAACATGTGCCACGAGTCGACCGGCGCCGCCATGGGCGAGACCGTCGGGGTCGGCAAGTCGACGATCGCCTACGACGACTTCGAGCAGTCCGACCTGATCATCGTGCTCGGGCAGAACCCCGGCACGAACCACCCGCGCATGCTCACCGCCCTCGAGGACGCCAAACGGAACGGGGCGTCGATCGTCGCGGTGAACCCGCTGCCCGAGGCGGGGCTGCGCCGCTACAAGAACCCGCAGCTGCCGCGGGGGGTCGTGGGGCGCGGAACGAACATCGCCGACCAGTTCGTGCAGATCCGTCTCGGCGGCGACATGGCCCTGCTGCAGGCCGTCGCCAAGCGCGTGCTCGCGGCGGAGGACGCCGCGCCGGGCACGGTGCTCGATCACGCGTTCCTCGCCGAGCACACGGTCGGGCTCGAGGCGTTCCGCGAGCACATCGCCCGCGTCGACGACGACGAGGTGCTGCTCGCCACCGGCATCACGACAGCCGAGATCGACGAGCTGGCCGAGCGCTACATCGCCGCCGAGCGGGTCATCATCACCTGGGCGATGGGCATCACGCAGCACCGCAAGGCCGTCGACACCATCAAGGAGATCATCAACCTGCTGCTGCTGCGCGGCAACATCGGCAAGCCCGGTGCCGGCGCCTCGCCGATCCGCGGGCACAGCAACGTCCAGGGCGACCGCACGATGGGCATCTGGGAGCAGATGTCCGACACGTTCCTCGACGCGCTGCAGCGCGAGTTCCGCTTCGACCCGCCGCGTGAGCACGGCGTCGACGCGCTCAAGGGCATCAAGGCCATGCAGGAGGGGCGGATCCGGTTCTGGATGGGCATGGGCGGCAACCTCGTGGCCGCCATCTCGGACACGCAGCTGGCCGAGGCCGCCATGCGCGGCACCGACATGACCGTCCAGGTGTCGACGAAGCTCAACCGATCGCACGCCGTCGTGGGCGCCGAGGCGCTCATCCTGCCGACCCTCGGTCGCACCGAGATCGACGTGCAGAAGTCGGGGCCGCAGTTCGTCTCCGTCGAAGACACGGTCTGCTCGGTGCACGGCAGTCACGGTCAGGTGCCGCCGGTCGCCCCCGATCTGCTGTCCGAGGTGGCCATCGTCAGCAGACTCGCGCAGGCCACCCTCGGCGATCGCGCGGATCTCGACATCGACTGGCAGTCGTTCGAGGACGACTACGACACCCTGCGCGACCACATCAGCCGGGTCGTCCCGGGCTTCGAGCGGTACAGCGAGCGGGTGCGCAGCCGCGACGGGTTCGTCCTGCCCAACGGGCCCCGCGACTCGCGGACGTTCGACACCGCTGCGGGCAAGGCCATGATCACCGTGAACGAGCTCGAGCACGTCGAGCGGCCGGCCGGGCGCCTCCTGCTGCAGACCCTTCGCTCGCACGACCAGTACAACACGACGATCTACAGCCTGAACGACCGCTACCGCGGCATCAAGAAGGGACGAGAGGTCGTCTTCATCAACCCGGACGACCTCGCCGAGCTGGGCCTCGTCGACGGTCAGCGGGTCGACGTGTTCACCGAATGGACCGACGACGTCGAGCGCGTGCTGCGCGACTACCGGGTCGTGGCGTACCCGACGGCGCGCGGGTGCGCGGCGGCGTACTTCCCCGAGGCGAACGTGCTCGTGCCGCTCGACAGCGCGTCGATCGGCAGCAACACGCCGGTATCGAAGGCGGTGCTCGTGCGGGTGGTTCCGGCGGCGGTGCCCGCGACCGTCTAGCCGCGGCGGGCGGCGGCGCGCACGGCCTCGACGGCGGCGGTGACCCCACCGCTCCAGGGGGCGCCGTGGCCGGGGAGCACCCAGGTCGCGCCGGTCTCGACGAGCGCTGAGAGCGCGTCGAGGGCCTGCTCCGGCTCGTCGGTGAACGGCGCCGGCGCCGGACCGACCTCGCCGGTCAGCACGTCGCGGGTCGTCAGGGCGTCGCCCACGAACACGGCGTCGACGCCCGGCACGAACACCGCGATGCTGCCCTCGGAGTGACCGGGCATCGGGATGACCTGCGGCGAGCCCGGCAGGTCGAGCGTCTCGCCGCCGTGCAGCTCGACGACCTCGGTGAGCCAGTCCGTCTTCGCCCCGCCCTTCCGCAGCGTGTAGGCGAGGAACCCGAGCACCGCGCCGAGTCGCATCCGCTGCTTGGCGTTCTTCGGCTTGGCGCCGCCCTTCGCCCGGGCGACGTCTGCCGCGTGGATGAAGACGGGCACGCCGTGCTCGCGGCGGAGCCGCTCGGCGAAGCCGAGATGATCGCCGTCGCCGTGCGTCAGCACGACCCCCCTCACGTCGGCCGGCGTGCGACCGAGGGAGGCCAGCTCGGCGACCAGTTCGGCGTGCAGACCGGGCAGCCCGGCGTCGATCACGGTGACGCCGTCGGGCGTCACGACGAGGTAGGCGGCGACGACGTCGCTGCCGATGCGGTGGAGCGAGGGGGTGAGTTCCATGATGGCTACTGTAGATAGCCTTCATGGCTACTGTCAATAGCTATACTCGACGGATGCCGTCCCCTGAGCGCACCTCCCTCGACGCCATCGTCGCCGCCGCCCGCGAGCTGCTCGAGACCGACGGCCCCACCGGGCTCACCATGGCGGCGGTCGCCGCGCGGGTGGGCGTCCGCGCCCCCTCCCTCTACAAGCGCGTCGACAGCAGGGAGGCGCTGGTCCAGCTGGTCGCGGAGGCCACCCTCTCGGATCTGGCCGTCCACCTCGACGCGGCGGCGGGCGCCCGCCAGGTGCTCGACGGATTCCGCTCGTTCGCGCACGAGCGCCCGGCGGCGTTCCAGCTCGTCATGACGCCCGGCCCCGGCATGCCGCGAGCGCGAGCGGAGTTCGGGGCCGAGGCGAGCCGGGCCGCCCTCCGGGTCGGAGCGGAGCTCGCCGGCGCCGACAACGCCCTCGCGGCGGCCCGCACCCTCACGGCCTGGGTCGCCGGCTTCGTCGTGATGGAGCTGAACGGCGGGTTCCAGCTCGGCGGCGACGTGGACGACGCGTGGGAGTTCGGGACGGAACGGGTCATCGCGGCGCTCGCCGCGCCTCCTCGGCTCTGAGCACGCGACGCGCGGTGTGCTCAGGCGTCGAGAGGCAGGTGCGGGTACTGGGGCGACCGGCCCTGGAAGGTGAGGATCGCGTCGTTCTCGACCCGCCCCTCCTCGATCTCGATGGCACGGCGGATCGTGTCGGACTCGCGCCACGCGGCGGGGCCCTCCATCACGGTTCGGAGGAACGGCATCAGCGCTTCGCTGATCTCCCACGTGGTCGAGTTCCACAGCAGTGACGGGCTGTGGTCGACGGCGTAGTAGTTCGTCGTCTCGCCGACGGTAATCATCGGCTCGGCGAAGGTCGTCGCGCGGGCCCACTCGAAGCCCATGCCCTCGTCGACCGAGACGTCGACGATGAGGCTGCCGGGGCGGAAGGACTCGAGGTCGCTGGTGCGCAGGTAGGTGAGGGGCGCGTTCGGGTCCTGCAGGGTGCAGTTGACGACGATGTCGTTCGCCGCCAGGAACGGCGCGAGGGCCACGGGGCCCTCGGGGGTGTTGACGGTGCTGGCGCCGGGGGTCTCGGGGTCGTGCTCGAACCGGTGGATGTCGACCGAGGGGATGGGCGAGCCGACGGCCGCGATGTTCCGGTTGGTCAGCACGCGGACGTCGTGGATGCCGTGGGCGTTCAGGGCGGTGACGGCGCCGCGGGCTGTGGCGCCGAAGCCGATCACGACGGCGGTCAGGCGGCGACCGTAGTCGCCGGTCGAACCGCAGAGCTGGAGCCCGTGCAGCACCGAGCAGTAGCCGGCGAGCTCGTTGTTCTTGTGGAAGACGTGCAGGGCGTAGCCGCCGTCGGGCTGCCAGTGGTTCATGGCCTCCCATGCGATGAGGGTGAGCTTCTTGTCGATGGCGAGCTGGGTGATCTCGCGATCCTGCACGCAGTGGGGCCAGCCCCAGAGCGTCTGCCCGTCGCGCAGCTCGACGAGGTCGTCGGCCTGGGGCTTCGGCAGCAGCACGACGTCGCTGTCGGCGATGATCCGATCACGGTCGGCCAGGGCCACGAGCGGCTCGAGGTCGGAGTCGGGGATGCCGAAGCGGAGGCCGTAGCCGCGCTCGAGGGTCATGCTGGCGCGCAGATCGGCGTCGATCCGCTCGAGGTGCGCGGGGTGGATCGGCAGGCGCCGCTCGTCGGGCTTGCGGGAGGTCGCGAGGACGCCGAGGCGCAGCAGTGCGGGGGCGGGCGTGATTCGGCTCATGCCTGACCTTAGACGAGGCCGGCTCACGCCCGGGACCGGTGGTGCCGTGCGTGCACGTGCCACCATCGAGTCATGAGCCGAGAGACCGAGAGACCGGTGGCCGTGCGAGCCGTGGCGTTCATGGCTCGATCGTGGTGGGGCGGCCGGCCGCACCGCCGCGTCTCGTACGACGCCTGGTGGCCTGACGGTCGCATCGAGAACGGCGTCGGCCTCGCCTCGGTGCTGGACCTCCGTCACCCGGCCGACATCGCCGACGCCGAGACGGCCGTCCATGGCCGGTGCCCTGAGATCGGGCCGGGCGAGTGGTGCGACAGGTGGGGACGCGTGGTCGACGGGCCCGTCGACGGTTCGGCGGGGGTCTCGTCTTCGCGGCGCCAGCAGCGACCTCGTCGCCCGCGTCGCCTGATGAGCCAACGGCGCGAGTTCGACGCACCCCGGTACGACCCGACGAAACAGCCGAGCCGGACGGGCCGCCTGGTCGCAGGCCTTGTCGCTCTCGTCGTGGGCGTGGTGCTGCTGGTCACGACCTCGGGCGACGGGCCGCTCGCGCTCGTCGGCGTCCTGAGCGTCTTCTCCTCCGTGGGTCTGCTGGCCGGTCTCGTGCCGCGCCAGCGTCGGTGGTGGTGACGGCGATGATCAGGCCCGGGACCGGTGGCCCCGACACGTCTGCTCAGCCTCGGAGGACCTCTCCGCTCGACGAGACGCCACCGTAGGGCTTGGTCACGGCTTCGCCAGCTCGTCGGTGCTGACGGTGATGCCGGTCGGGTACTCGACCCAGAGGTCGCTGCCCTCGCGGAACAGCCGGGCGGCCGTCATGTCGCACTCCTGGAAGTCGCGACGCGACGTGGGTGACGCGCCCAGCGCTTCCCTCGCCTGTGACAACGGCACCGTCGGGTCACGCCGGGGCCGACATGACCTCGTACTCCGACTCTTCGCGCGAAAAGAGGAGCCACCGGGTCGGCGAGGCCACCTGACAGAAGTACCGGTAATCCTCGGTGAACACCACTGCCTCTCTTTGCATCTCTCACTTCAGCAGCCGTACGAACGGCACAAATTCCTTTTGTTGGCGTAAAGGTCACCAGTCGATGTCGAGGACTAATCGGCCTGGAGACTCGCTTACTGATCCCGACGTGCCGAAATCATGCCGGCAAGTGCTTAGACGTCCGGACATCAGCCTCGCGGGATCTCCTCGGTGGCACTCACGCTTCCGTATGGCCAGTTCACCCACGACTCCGTCTCAGCCTTCTCGAAGAGACGCCGGGATGTCGCGAAGAACTCCTGGAAGTCGCGGCGACCCGACTGCGTGACCCCGAGACGCGTTCGCAGTTCGCCGAGTCCTACCACGTGGTCGGACGAACCGGTCGAAGCGATGACATCGAACTCGTAGTCCCCCGACTTGAACACGAACCATCCGGTGGGGCTCGCAGTCATCCTGAAGAACTTCAGATAGTCGGGGCTCGGCTCGGTCAATTGAGATTCCAAGAGGACTGGTAATCTTGACGGTAATTCGGATAGTCGATCATCTGCGTTCGCTCCATGTCGTAGAAGTCACTTTGATCCAGTGGCTTCACCCAAGCAGGACGCAACTGCGGATCCGGGGCCCCGATGTCGACGAACGACCGCCCCTCAGCCTGCTGGTAGTTAATCCATTTCTTGTTGGCCCAGACGTGGACCTTATCGGTGGCATCGGGGAACAGCTTCGCTGGTCCGTCGTACGTCCAGTCTGGAAGGGCTTCATACGAGGCATAGCCATGTGTCTTGGCGTAGGGGTGCACGCGGTAGTCCATGCTCCGTCCCATGACGACCGTGTCTGCACCCGCATTCCGGGTGACCGAGTTCATCAGGCCCTCTCCGAGCTTGCGACCCGCCGCGCCGCCGACCAGACCGGTGACCGTGCCGGCGGCGGCGCTGCCGGCCGTCGCGGCGAGCGCACCGCTCACCGTGTGAGGACCCGGCCCGCTGTAGTAGCCGTAGGCGCCCTGGGCCGCGCCGCCGATGCCACCCGAGCTCGAGCCGGCGACCAGGGCCGCCTTCATGCCCGTCGCGCCGACCTTCGCGGCGATCGCCGCGCCGCCGAATCCTCCGAGGGCGCTGCTCATTATGACCTGCCCCACATCCACCTTGCCTGTCGTGGCTTTCTGGATGATGACATCGGCACCACCACTGATGAGCATCATGCCGATGGGCCCGCCGACGCCAGTCGCAATCATCAAGGCACCGCCCACCACCATGGCGCCGCCGACGATGTACTCCCAGTTGTCGGCGAGCTTCTGCCCGACCCAGGCGAGAGCCCCGCGCGACTCGGAGTCGTACGCCGTCAGCTCGGCGTCGGTCAGAGGTCGCAGACCCGTGGGGTCGATCGCGCCCAGCGGGTCGTTGCCCGCGTAGGCATAGGGATTGCCGTCCCACCCGGCGCCGAGCACCGGGGGCAGCGGGTCGGTCGACAGGAACCCTCTCGCGGCGGGGTCGTACGCCCTGGCGCCGAGCCATTCGAGTCCGGCGATGGTGAGTCCACCCGACGCGGTGATGCTCGGAGCGGAGAGCCCGCTGACGGCAGCGGCGCCATCCGGCCCCGCCGGTGCCCAGGGGTCCGCCTCGTCCGTCGTGCGAGCGCCGCGCCACGACGACGCCGCCCAGGAGCCGCCGACGCCGGTCAGACCACCGGGCACGCCGACGACCTGCCGGCCGCCGAGGCCGACGAGTCGCGGGAACGGCGACGCCGTGTCCCACCAGACCGACGCGTCGTCGACCTCGGCGAGCTCGCCCAGGGCGTCGACCCAGAGGCGGTGCGCGGCGACGACGCGCCCGCCGTCCCGCGACGTGACACCCGCGAGACCGCCGGTCGCGCCCCAGGCGTAGTCGATCTGCGTGCCGTCGCCGTGCTCGACGCGGACGCGGCGACCGAGGCCGTCGTACACGAACGCGGAGCGCGTGCCGTCCGAACCGAGCGTCTCCGCCAGCTGCCCCGCCGCGTCGTACCGGTACGACGTCGTCCCGACCGGCGAGCTCTCGCGGACGAGCCGCCCGCCCGCGTCGTACTCCCAGGTCGAACCGGTGCCGTCGTCGGTCGTGCTGGCGATCAGCTGCCCTGCGGCGTCACGCGTGAACCGCGTCACCGCGCCTCCGCGGTCGATCGAGGTGATCCGCCCGTCGTCGTCGCGGGTGATCTCGGTGGTGATGCCGTGAGCGGTGTGCGAGAGGACCGCGCCGTCGCGGTACGACCAGACCCGCGCCTCCTCGGCGATCGTGACGGCGACGCACCGACCCGCCGCGTCACGGGTGAAGTCGGCTCGGCCCAGCGTCGGGTTCTCGAGGGCGACGATGCGACCGGCGGCGTCGTGCAGCCAGGTCGTCCGCACACCCGAGGCGTCGGTCTGGGCCAGGCGCTCGCCGTCGGCGCCGTACTCCCAGGTGAGCGCGTGCCCGTCGCGCGACCGCGACACGAGCAGACCACGGCGGTCCGAGCGCAGCTCGTGCTCGACGACCCGGCCGTCGGGGCGGGTGCTGTCCGAGACGACCACGCGGCGGTTCACCGGGTCGTGGGTGATGGAGGCGAGGAGGCGGGCGTCCAGATGACGCGCGACCTCGCGACCGGCGTCGTCGTGGCTCCAGGTCGTCACGTGGCCGTCGGGATCGATGCGCTCGATGCGTCGCCCCGCGGGGTCGTACCGCTGCGTGGTGGTGCGCCCGAGCGGGTCGGTGACCGACGCGGTCTGGTCGAGTGCGGTCCACTCGCGGGTGGTGACACCGCCCATCGGGTCGACGGTGCGGACGACGCGCCCGCGCTCGTCGTACTCGAACCGCGTCGTGCCGCCGACGCCGTTGACCGTGCGGATCAGCTGACCCGCGGCGTCGTAGGCGAAGCGGCGGGTGCCCTGCGCGGCGCCCTGCACGAACGTGACGCGACCGGCGGCGTCGTAGCCGAAGCGCGTCGTGCCGAGACCTGGCACGGACTGGGCCGAGACCCGCCCGCCGTCGTCGTACTCGATGCGCTCGACGTCGCCCGTCGGCAGACTGCGGCGCACCACGCGCTGGTCGGCGTCGTAGGTCAGCTCGGTCGTGCCGCCGAGGGGGTCGATGGTGCGCCAGGGCCGACCGCAGTCGTCGTACTCGAGCCGGGTGGTGGCCCCCGAGGGTGCGACGACGGCGACGACGCGCCCGGCGACGTCACGCTCGAGACGCGTGAGCCCGCCCTCGCCGTCGATCAGCTCGACGGGATTGCCCGCGGCGTCGTAGACGGTCAGCTCGACCGAACCGTCGGCCGACTCGCGGCGGACGGGTCGACCCAGCTCGTCGAGCCGCACGGTGACCGACCCGAACGCGTCGGTCACCGAGGCGACCCCCGCGGATCGGTCGCTCTCGCCGCCGGCCCGGACGCCCGTCGGATCGATCGTGGCCGTCAGGGTGCCGACGGCGTCGTACACGCGGCGCCATTCGTGCCCGAGCGGGTCGGTGACGGTGGTCAGGCGGGACAGGGCGTCGTGCGCGAACGTCCACGCGTCGCCGCCGGGGAGGGTCGCCGCGGAGAGATTGCCGAGCTCGTCGAACGTGCGCTCGACGGCGCGGCCCAGCGGGTCGACGGTCCGCACGAGCTCGCCGTTCGGCGCGTACTCGAACGTGGTCCGCGCGCCGAGGGGGTCGACGACGGCCGTGGTGCGACCGGCGACGTCGTGCTCGACGGCCCAGACCGCGCCGTCCGGGTCGCGCCGCTCGACGAGCAGCCCCGCCGAGTCGTAGCGGTAGGCCGTCCGAGCGCCGAGGGGGCTGATCGCCGCCGTGGGCCGCCCGGCCTGATCGCGCTCGATGCGCGCCGTCTCGCCGCGCGTGTTGCGCGTCGCGACCAGGTCGCCGAAGGCGTCGTAGTCGAACTCGAGGCGGACCCCGACCGGGTCGACGACCGAGGCGAGCCGACCGCGCTGCCAGGCCAGCTCGGTCCGTCCGCCCAGCGCGTCGACGATGACCGAGGGGTTCCGTTCGACGTCGTCGGCGTACTCGTACGCGACGATCGCACCCGCCGCGGTCACGAAGGTCGTCACGCGATCGTGCTCGTCGTACCCGTAGGTCAGATCGGCGCCCTCGGGGGTGACCGTGCGGGTCCGCCGGCCCCGCTCGTCGTAACCGTGCACCGTGACGGAGCCGTCGCGCTCGGTGAACGAGACGAGGTTCCCGAAGGCGTCGTAGGCCATCGACTGCCGGCGGTCCTCGGTGTCGCGCACCCCGACGAGGCGGCCCTTGGCGTCGGCGATCCACGAGTTCGAGCGCGAGCCGTCCTCGTCCGACACCGCCGTCACGCGCCCGGGCAGGTACGCGAAGCGGGTGCGGCGTCCGTGCTGGGTCACCTGCGTGACGACGCGCCCCTGGTCGTCGTACGTGTTCTCGGCCTCGACGACGCCGGCGGCCGAGACGACGGCCTGGATCAGGCCCTGGCTGTTCCAGCGGTAGGTGCGGCTGCCGATCGGCGAGACCACCTCGACGAGGCGACCCTCGTCGTAGACGTACTCGCACCTCCTGCCGTCCGACGCCGCCACGACCGCGACACGGCCGTCGACGTGCTCGACGTCGACGAACCGACCGAGGGAGTGCAGGAGGCGCGTCACCGGACCGTCGTCGTCGCGCCCGACCGAGATGGTCCGGCCGCGACCCGAGCCCGTGCCGAGCCAGAGACCTGCGGCCGTGAAGGCCCACCAGCGACCGCCGTTGTCGCGGACCACCAGGAATTCGTCGGCGCCCTCGCGGGCGGACGTCAGCTCGCCGTGACCGGGTGCCACCGTCTCGCGGGCGAGCCACAGGCTCTCGCCGACGGCCCGGTCGAAGCCGGCACCGGCCCGCGGGAAGTCGACGGCGCGACCGTCCTCCCTGACCCAGCGCGCGCCCTCGTCGGAGAGCACGAGGGTCTGGTCGAGCACGGACGACCAGCCGACGCCGAAGACGCCCGCTTCGGCGTGGCCCGACGGCAGCGAGTTGTACATGCGGTCGAGGGCCAGCGGGTCGGCCCCGGGGAACGCGAGGTCGGTCTCGGGCTCGATGAAGTTGCCGGTCGCCGTGTTGACCGGGTCGTTGGCGTACCCGCTGGTGGGGACGGCGCCTGCAGCCGTCGGCGGGTCGATGGTGAGCGCCGAACGGGTGGCCGAGACCCCGGCGGCGGCGAGCGCGTCGGCCAGCGCGGCGTCGCTCAGGGTCGAGACGTCGCCGGTGCCGCCCGCCGACTCGAAGGCGGCGGCGACGGTGTCGGCCCACGACGCGTCGTTCGCGTTGGCGGCCAGGTACCGGCGGTAGGCGCTGACCACGCCGTCGGCGTCGATGCGTCCCCACGAGCACTGGCTCACGAACGTCGCCAGAGCACCCTCGATCGTGCCGG
Source organism: Frigoribacterium sp. Leaf263 (assembly GCF_001422285.1). GTDB lineage: Bacteria > Actinomycetota > Actinomycetes > Actinomycetales > Microbacteriaceae > Frigoribacterium. The sequence continues at coordinate 234,986 of NZ_LMMO01000001.1, read as the reverse complement.
GGGCGGCGGCGAGCGAGTCGTCGAGGCCCCGCGAGCCGGTGGCGAACGACCTCAGATCGGCGGGCCGGGCCGACGAGGCGCCCCCGCCCCCTCCACCGCCGCTGCCCGGGGCGGGCGTCTCGCGCGAGCCGGTCGAGGTCGACTCCGACGGGAAGGTCGGCGCCGGGCCGGGGTCCGCGTTCGGGCGCTCCTCCTCGCCGAAGAAGAAGTCGTGCACCTCGTCGCCGAAGTCCTTGTCGTTGTGGCGACGCACCCACTCGTTGTTCTCGCGACGGCGGTCGTCCTCGTCGCGGGCGGCGGTCACCATCGTCCCGACGTAGCCCGCGACCGTGCGGAGCGAGCTCGCGAGGGCGGAGGCGTCGACGGCGGCGGTCGCGGCGTTCTGGGCGAACAGCTCGGAGAACCGCCCCGCGAAGTCCTGCTGACCCGTCGAGACGTACGAGGCCCGGGAACCGGCCTGGTCGTCGAGGCGACCGGCCTCGGTCTCGAGCGTCGACTTCAGGTCGGAGGCCGTCGAGTAGACGAACCTGCCCCCGTTCGACGAATCCGACTGCGGCAGCAGCGGCACCTCTGTGAACTCGGTCATGTGAGCACTCCCCCGGGCGGCGTCTCGACCGGCCGACCCCCGTCGACCGTCATCGCAGGCGACCCGCGACCTCCTCACGGTAGTCCCGCGGCGGGCGCCCGTCCACGCCCCGATCGGGGCGAGGCCCGTTCCGGCCGACCCCTGTTCTGGGTCGGCCCTGCACCCATCCGCCGACGAGGCCGCGTCCGAACTCACCATGAGGTCGGACGAATTCGTGACGTTTCGCTCAGTCGACACGTCCGATTGATGTACCGCCGCGTCCACCACCGCGGCGTCGCCGGACCGCATCGGACCAGGAGGATTCCATGACGAGCACCTACGCACCGCAGCACGAGGGCGACACCAGCCCGATCGCCGTGCAGGCCGACCCCTCCTTCCGCCGCACCGAGCAGGGCACCGACGACCTCCTCGACGCCTGCGCGCGCCTCCAGGACCTCTACGACGGGCGCCACTTCCGGGCCCGTCGCGCCGACGAGGCCTTCCTCTTCCGCTACGCGAGCGCCGGCGACGATCGGCTGAGCCTGCGCACCGCGACGTTCCTCGGGCATCTGCAGGGCGACGTGCCGTGGTCGAAGGACTACGTCGTGTCGTGGCTGCGGTCGGGCACCGCGACGATCGAGCACCACGGCGGCCAGCTGACGAGTCTCGGCGGTCAGCCGTTCCTCATCCCGTCCGAGACGTCGTTCTCGTTCATGATGACGCCGCACCGGAACAACATGGTCCACGCCGACGCGGCGTTCCTGGAGGACATCGCGACCGAGATCCACGGCGGGCCCTCGCAGCGCATCGTCTTCGACCACACCGCCACCCCGACCCCGGAGGCGCTGGTCGCCTGGCGATCGGCCGTCACCGCCGCCACCCCGGCCGTCGTCACCGAGAAGGTCGCGCCTCTCGTGCGGCACGAGGCCCAGGTCACGCTGGTGCGCGCCATGCTGGCGCTGTTCCCGTGGCAGGCCGTCGACGTGCCGAACAGTCTGCGGACCGAGCGCACGGCCCGCCTCCGTGTCGCGGTCGAGTACGTGCACGCGTCCGCCCATCAGCCGATCACCCCGGCGGACATCGCCCGGGCCGCCGGCATGCACACGCGCACGCTGCAGCAGGCGATGAACGACCACCTCGGCGCGAGCCCGATGAACTACCTGCGCCAGGTGCGGCTCGACAAGGCCCACGACGAGCTCGTGTCGTCGTCGCGCGACGAGGCCCTCGTCTCGGACATCGCCCGCCGCTGGGGCTTCGGCAACCTCGGCCGCTTCTCCGCCGCCTACGTCAAGCGCTTCGGCGAGTACCCCCGCGACACCCTGCTGCGCTGACGGGGTCTGCCGTCGCACGGCCGCGTCGGGGCTGTCGCATGGCCGCGTCGGGGCTGTCGCGCCGCCGAGCCGGGCCTGTCGCGCGGCCGAGCCGGGCTGAGGAGGCGCGGCGTCAGAGAGGCGCGACGCCCGGTTCCGTCTGCGGCAGCACCGCGGCGGTGTCGATGTCGAGACCGTCCTCGAAGCAGGTGCTCGTGGCGATGACGCTCGTCTTGGCGTCGGTGATCGTCACGAGCACCAGGAACCCGTCGTCGCGGGCGAGCAGGAGCTCCACGCTGCCGTCAGGGCGATCGGTCCGGACCACGTCGTCGCCGTAGGGCGCGAGCGACGAGCGCACTCCTCTCTCCGACTCCGCGCGGTCACGGGCCGGCTGCTGCTCGAAACAGCCGGCGAACTGCTCGCCGTCGGGGCACGAACCGAGGTCCGGATCCCAGCCGCCCAGCCAGTCACCACCCACGGCCTCGCGACCGGCGGCCACGGCTCCGACGATCTCGTCGGCGGCAGCCGGAGGGTCGACGGCTGCGGCGGCCGGACCGTCGCCCGGCGTGCAGCCCGCGAGCAGGGCGACCGTCGCCAGGGTGGTGACGCCGACGGCCAGAGCGCTTCGCGAGGCGGACATTCAGAGGACCGTGACGCCGGGCTCGGTCGCCGGCAGGTGGTCGGTCGGGTCCGCATCGACGTCGTCGGCGTAGCAGGCGCTCGTCGTGGTGAGACTGGTCTTCGCGTCGGTGACCGTGAGGAGCACGAGGAATCCGTCCTCGCGCACGAGCAGGACCTCGACGCTGCCGTCGGGGCGGTCGGTGCGGATCATGTCCCGCCCGTCGGCCCCCAGGGAGGCGCGGATCGCCGCCTCGGACTCGTCGCGATCCCGCGCTGGCTGCTGCTCGAAGTACCCCGCGAACTGGTCGCCGCCCTCGGGGCAGGGCCGGGTCGCGAGATCCCAGCCGCCCAGCCACGCGCCGCCGATGGCCTCGCGCCCCGCAGCGAGTTCCGCGACGACCTCGTCTGCGACGGCCTGAGGGTCGGCCCTCTCGGCGTCCGAGCTCTCGGCGCGACTGCAACCGCCCGAGGCTAGGAGCACCGTCATCAGCACGACAGCGGCGACTGCCCGTCCCGCGGAGCTCCTCCGACGTGCGCCGTCTCGCCTGCCCATGGTCCCCCCGGATCGCTGCGCCGTCATCGTCGCAGGCACCCCTGACGCTACCCCGCGCCGTCCACCCGGCGACGAGGCGCGAGCAGACCGGTCAGTTGTTGAAGCGGAACTCCACCGCGTAGCGAAGCCAAAGACCATCTGCGAGAACGATCATCTTCATGCCTGAACACACCGTCCGAGCAGCGATCTACCTGCGGATCTCGATGGACCGCGAGATGGACGGCCTCGCGATTGACCGCCAGCGGGCCGACTGCATGGCGATTGCCACCGCGCGCGGATGGTCGCTTGCGAATGAGTACGTCGACCAGTCATTGAGCGCGACCGACAAGACAAAACGACGACCGGCTTACGACCAGTTAGTCGAGGACTTCGCGTTGGGTCGCTTCGACGCAATTATCTGTTGGGATCTCGACAGACTTACTCGGCAGCCTCGCCAGCTCGAAGACTGGATCGACGCGGCCGAGGAACGCGGGCTCCGACTTGTCACAGCGAACGGTGAGGCAGACCTCACCACCGATGGCGGGAGGCTGTTCGCCCGCCTGAAAGCCGCCGTCGCGCGATCTGAAGTCGAGCGGAAGACAGCCCGACAGTCAGCTGCTCAGGCGCAGCGTGCAGCACAGGGGCGAGTGCCTAAGGGAATGCGACCCCTTGGCTACAAGGTGGCAGGAGACATTGTGCCCCGTGAAGCAGCTGCCGTGCGCGCGATGTACGTCGCATTTAACAACGGCACGTCCCTGCGAGCCATTGCGGCGGCTTTGTCGGGCGAAACGGGAGAGCGAGTGCCCACGACGGTGCCCGCGCTCGGAAAAGGTTCTCGGTCGTGCTCTCGGCCATGCCCGCCTACTCGCGGCCGCGGGAAGCTGGTTCGGAACTTAGCTCACGCGCTAACCAGCCACCGTTTCCGTCAGTTGGCCAAGTTCCGACTGGGGCCTGCGACACGTCACTGCTCATCGTCGGACTCCTCTAATTTGTCCGTGACGTTGCGCATGGCCCGATCTGAGTACTGAAGTACGACATCTCCATCGGCAAAGCTGGCAACACGACGGTCGAATCGCTCGCCATGCTTTACCTCGCGCCCACCGAAATAGTCGCCTGACTTCGTTCGCCAGACGAAGGTTTCAGACATTCCATACTGATAGATCTTCAGCAGCTGGGGCACGCCCCCGACTGTGCGCTCACTGGCATCTTCGATGACGTCCTGCACCACTTCAAGCGGCTCCCAGTTGAGGTTGGCCTTCTTCGCCTGTTCCGCTGAGTCCGGCTGACCGCGCAGAGGACGCGATGAGCCACGCTCCTCGAGAAGCTTCTGAAGGCGGATCTTGGCGGAATCGCGTGCGTCGCCCGCGAAATAGACGCCGTAGGGAACCGACTCTTCTAAGTCTCGGATCGTATGCATCCGCAGCACTCCTGTGGAGTCGTAACTGTAGGAGTACGCCTCAAATTGCAGCCGACGCCACGACCACCCGAAGAGAACGACATCGAGCACAGGAACATCAGGCTGATCTTGCCCCGTTGGGAGGTCGCTGACATCACGGCGGCTGTCCGCGTACGCGTCGCGGAGCTTCCGTGCCAGATAGCGAATGTCCGTTCGCCCTGCCTCGTTGCCGTCTAGCAGGAGGCACGCATTCATCGCTTGAAGTAGGAATGCGTAGGCCGTTGTGGCATCACCTGACATAGCGATAGCGGTCGCAGGTCTGGGTAGCGGAACGAGCTTCGGGCAACGATCCCAGGATTCCCCTCCGCTGAGTCGGGAGTCGCTGACTGCCACCAGTTCGCTGAGGGTTGCGTTACGTCGAACCCAAAGCGCGACCAGCGTCACTTCGACCCGCCAGATGTGCTTCCGATACGGAACTCCACGACGTCACCTTCGATTGATTGAGGTCGGTTCGGACTGGTGGGAAGCGGGAAGCGGGATAGCACTCTTGACGCCAACTCCTGTGTGCGGCGTTCAATGTCGGAACTTGTCCAGGAGTCGCGTGTTGCCAGCTCGGCATTCAGTGAAAGTCCGTTGCGATAACCGATCTGGCGTCCCTTTGAATCCTGACGGTCGCGCTTCTCCACGAAGGATTTGTTGCCCAGGTTGCTGTTATACGCCGTGACTGTCAGATTGCCGAGCCGGTGCTTGTGTTCCTCCTGAACCTGGGCAGCCACTTCCGCACCCCCGAGCATCTCCACCCATGCGTGAGGAAGATTCTCGCCTTGCGGGAGAATGTGCTCGATCGTCCAAACGAAGTGGTTCTTCTCCTGACGCCACAGATCGACCCTCGTCTCCTTGGTCATCTCGTCTTCGGCAAGTGTGGTCAAGGCAAACCTCGCGACGTCAGTGCTCTCGTCATAGATGCGGCCCAGAAGCCGCGCACGGAACTCGTCGTCGGATGCCGAGACTGTCGTCAATTTCTCGGCGACGACCCCGTAGACGTCTTCACCACGAACCGCGTCAATAGCGCCGATGGTCGTCATGAAGAGCTTTGCCAGCGCGTACGTGGGCGGATAGCCCGTCAGATTACGACGGACGAAGAAACTCGTGAGGAGTTCGGTAATCGCCTCAAGGTCGGCGTCGCGGAGCTTCAGATCATCCTGCTTCGCCATCAGCCACATCAGGAGGACGTAGGACGGAGCGCCTTGGGCTCGCATGAGCCTCTGGAATGCGCGGTCGAGCGCCGTCGGCTGGTCGAGCTCGACAACACAGTTGATGCGGCCGTAGACCCTGCTCGCGTCTACAAGGGCATCGGCGACCTTCTTCAAGTCCTGTTCGAGGAGCTTCTCGTAAATTCGGATCAGGTTGGATTTCGTGGCAACAGAAGCGTTGGGCACGTCGGGCAGCTCTGATTTGAAGGCGTTGTAGTAGTGCCGCAGGAACCGCTCCTGGGTGGAGTACGTGTCCCCGAGGCTCGTCAACATGTCGTTCCAGTGCCTGAACGCCTGGTCGACATTCATGATCTTCTTCTTTTCGGACTCGGCGAGCAGGTGGTTCTTGATCAGGTCCACCGGCGAAAGGGGCATGCCGCGGTTGTTCAGCGATTCGAAGAGAACGAAGGCGTCCGAATGGCTGGCGACTTCGATTTTCACGATGACCGCCTTCAATGCCGCCTCGTGGACGCGAAGCGCGGCCTCTGTCTCTGCGAGACCCTCCGTGTCGGCGAGCTTGAGTATGGCGGAGCGGAAGTACTGGTAGCACTTCGCGATCCGTCGACTTGGGAAGTACGGCTTCCACTCGCCTTCGACTGGCAGCCCGGCCTCCTCGAGAACCTTGAGGTAGTCGAAAAGGTTCAGGCCCTGCTTCTGGGGCGTGACCCTCGGCTGTCCGTCGCTCTTGCGCACCAGCTGGCGCCCGAGATTGGTGACGTCCGTCCGGGTGTCGTCGTCGAGGCTATCGCTGTGCTCCTTAAGTACTGAGTGCACGGCGGCCAAGAGGAGCGTCAGCGTCGTGAGGCGTTGTTGACCATCGACCACCTGAAGGATGTTGCCCTCAAGCGCGTCAGTGGTCTGGTCGAGCGTGATGATGGTGCCCAAGAAGTGTGCGCCGTCAGCGTCGATCAGGTCCTCGAAGAGATCCTCCCACTGAGCTTTGTGCCATGAGTACTCACGCTGGTACGGCGGGATCTTGTAGAGGACGTTGCCCTCATGGCTGAAGAGCGTGTGCACCGGGTGCTGGTTGGCCGACTTGATCATCCCCTTGGCACCTTCACTTCGCTCCAGCAGATGTTGATCCGATTCGGAACTCCACCACGTCGCCGTCCTGCATGACGTATTCCTTGCCCTCGATGCGGGCCTTGCCGGCCGAGCGCGCCTCCGCGATGGAGCCGGTCTCGACGAGGTCGTCGTACGAGATGACCTCGGCCTTGATGAAGCCCTTCTCGAAGTCGGTGTGGATCACGCCGGCGGCCTGCGGGGCCTTCCAGCCCTTGCCGATCGTCCAGGCGCGCGTCTCCTTCGGGCCGGCCGTCAGGTAGGTCTGCAGCCCCAGCGTCTCGAACCCGATGCGGGCGAGCTGGTCAAGACCGGATTCGTCCTGCCCGAGCGACGCGAGCAGCTCGGCGGCGTCATCGTCGTCGAGGCCGATCAGCTCGGACTCGACCTGCGCGTCGAGGAAGATCGCCTCGGCCGGCGACACGAGCGCCTGCAGCTCGGCCTTGCGGGCCTCGTCCGTCAGCACGGCCTCGTCGACGTTGAAGACGTAGATGAAGGGCTTCGCGGTGAGCAGCCCCAGCTCGCGGATCGGCTCGAGGTCGATGCTCGTCGACGAGAGCGCCTCGCCCCGCTGGAGGGCGTCGCGGGCGGCCACGGCGGTCTCGTGCACGACCGGCTCGACGCGCTTGAGCCGCAGCTCCTTCTCGTACCGCACGAGCGCCTTCTCGACCGTCTCGAGGTCGGCGAGGATCAGCTCGGTGTTGATCGTGCCCATGTCGCTCTCGGGGTCGACCTTGCCGTCGACGTGCACGACGTCGGGGTCGTCGAATCCGCGGACGACCTCGGCGATGGCGTCGGCCTCGCGGATGTTCGCCAGGAACTTGTTGCCGAGCCCCTCGCCCTCGCTCGCGCCCTTGACGATGCCGGCGATGTCGACGAACGACACCGGCGCGGGCAGGATCTTCTCGCTGCCGAAGATGCCGGCGAGCACCTGGAGGCGCGGGTCGGGCAGGCTGACGATGCCGACGTTCGGCTCGATGGTCGCGAACGGGTAGTTCGCCGCCAGCACCTGGTTCTTGGTCAGGGCGTTGAACAGGGTGGACTTGCCGACATTGGGCAGTCCGACGATCGCGATAGTGAGAGCCACGAGGGTCAAGCGTACCGGGCGTGCCGCGGCACCGGGGCGGAGCGGGACCCGAGGAGGCGCGGGTCGCCCTCCGCCCGGCCCTGTGGAGGGAGTGTCGGAGGCGCGTGAGACCATGAGTCAATGCCCATCGACTTCACCGCGATCGACTTCGAGACCGCGAACTCGAGCAGCGCCAGCGCCTGCTCCGTCGGCCTCGTCAAGGTCCGCGACGGCGTCGTCGTCGACAAGGTCGGGTGGCTGATCCAGCCGCCCGCGGGCCATGACGAGTTCTCGGAGTGGAACACGCGCATCCACGGGATCGTCGCCTCCGACGTCGTCGGCGCGTTCGGCTGGGCCGAGCAGTTCGACCTGATCGCCGACTTCGCCGGCGACGACGTCTTCGTCGCCCACAACGCCGGTTTCGACATGGGGGTCATCAAGTCGGCGTGCGCGGCGACGGGGCTCACTCCCCCGCCCTGGTCGTACCTCTGCAGTCTGCAGGTCGCCCGCAAGACGTACGCCCTCGACTCGTACCGACTCCCTCTGGCGGCCGCGGCCGCCGGTTTCACCGGCTTCTCGCACCACGACGCCCTGGCCGACGCCGAGGCCTGCGCCGCGATCGTCTCGCACGCCGCGCTCTTCCACGGCGCCGACGACCTCGCCGAGCTCGCGTCGATCGCGTCGGTCAAGGTCAAGGTGCTGAAGCCCGCTCCCCTGCCCGAGTCTCCCGAGGGCGCCGAGCCGGTCAAGCGCCGCCTCCGGGTCTTCTTCACCTGACCCGGTCCGTCGCCGACGGGCGGTGTCGGTGGCCGCTGCCACACTGCTCGACATGGTCTCCTCGCTCGTCGCCTTCCTCCTCGCCCTGACCGCGCTCGTCGTCGGAGCCCTCGTGGGCGCCCTCGCCGGTCGTTCCCGCAGCGCCGCCGCGACGGGTCGTCTCGCCGCCGAGGCGGCCGCGGCCCGAGCGACCGCGGACTCCTACCAGGAGCGCCTCCACGAGCAGGATCAGCAGTACCGTCGGCAGATCGCGGGGCAGGAGGCGCGGCTCACCGAGTTCCAGGATCGCCTCCGTGACATCCGCATCACCGAGGCCGAGCGCACCCGCTCCGAGGGGCATGTGCTGACGGCCCTCAGCCCCGTCGCCCAGAGTCTCGCCGCCGTGCAGAAGAAGGTCGCCGAACTGGAAGAGCAGCGCACCCATCAGTACGGCGCCTTGAGCGAGCAGCTCCGCAGCGCCGCCGCGTCGGAGGAGCGCCTGCGCAGCACGGCCGAGAGTCTCGCCTCCGCCCTGAAGTCGAACAGCACCCGAGGCGTCTGGGGCGAGACGCAGCTGCGCAACGTGGTGCAGGCGGCCGGCCTCGTCGAGAGGGTCGACTTCGACGTGCAGACGAGCATCCACTCCGACGCGGGGTCCGGTCGCCCCGACATGGTGGTGCACCTCCCCGGCGGCAAGAACATCGCCGTCGACGCGAAGGTGCCCTTCACCGCCTACCTCGAGGCGAGCGCGATCCCGGCCACGGCCGGCGGCGAGGAGGGGGCGCGACGCGAGACCCTGCTGCTCCAGCACGTGAAGGCCCTGCGGGCGCACGTCGACGCGCTCGCGTCGAAGAGCTACTGGGCCGGGCTCGAGTCGTCACCCGAGCTGGTCATCGCCTTCATCCCGAGCGAGTCCCTCGTGGCCTCGGCCCTCGAGGCCGACCCGTCGATCATGGATTACGCCTTCCAGAAGCGGGTCGCCCTGGCTTCCCCGGTGACACTCTGGTCCGTGCTCAAGACCATCGCGTTCAGCTGGCAGCAGGACGTCGTGACCGCCGAGGCGAAGTCGCTGTTCGATCTCAGCCGCGAGCTGTACGGCCGCTTGTCGACGATGGCCGGCCACGTCGACAAGCTCGGCCGGTCACTGCGGGGATCCGTGTCCGACTACAACCGCTTCGTGGGCTCGCTCGAGCGGACGGTGCTTCCGTCCGCCCGACGCCTGAGCATGCTCGACGAGACGAAGGTCCTGGCCGCGCCCGCGACCATCGAAGAGACGCCCCGCGACCTGACGGCCGCCGAACTGACAGCCGCCCTCGACGCCGATCGGGAACGACACGGCGCGAGGGCGGATATCGGGATGCAGCGAGAAGGCTAGGCGGTCTCTCCGTACCACTTCGACACGAGGTGGTCGGCCTCGACACGGCGGATCGTGCCCGAGTGCGATCGGAGCACGATGCTCGAGGTGCGGATCATGCCCTGCTTGCGCGTCACACCGGCGACGAGAGCGCCGTCGGTGACGCCGGTCGCGACGAAGTAGGCGTTGTCACCGGTGACCAGGTCGTCCTGGTCGAGAACGCGATCGAGGTCGTGCCCGGCGTCGAGGGCCTTCTGCCGCTCGGCGTCGTCCTTCGGAGCGAGTCGGGCGAGGATGAGACCGTCGAGCGCCTTGACCGCGCACGCGGTGATGATCCCCTCGGGGGTGCCGCCGACGCCGACGCACATGTCGATGCGCGAGTCGGGTCGAGCGGCGTTGATGCCGCCGGCGACATCCCCGTCGAGCAGCAGGCGGGTGGAGGCGCCGACGGCGCGGATCTCCGCGATCAGGTCGGCGTGACGGGGGCGGTCCAGGACGGCGATCTGCATGTCCTCGACGGCGATGCCCTTCGCGGCGGCGAGCGCCACGATGTTCTCGCCGATGGGCCGGTCGAGGTCGATGATGCCGCGACCCTCGGGGCCGGTCACGATCTTGTCCATGTAGAAGACGGCGCTCGGGTCGTACATGCTGCCGCGGTCGCTGACGGCGATGACCGACAGCGCGTTCATCCGGCCGGCCGCCGTGAGGCTCGTCCCGTCGATGGGGTCGACGGCGATGTCGCAGGCCGGCCCGAAGCCGTTGCCGACGTGCTCGCCGTTGAAGAGCATCGGCGCCTCGTCCTTCTCGCCCTCGCCGATGACGACGACGCCGTCGAAGGCGACCGTGCCGAGGAACTTGCGCATGGCGTCGACGGCGGCCTTGTCGGCCGCGTTCTTGTCGCCTTTGCCGATGAAGGGCGCCGAGCGGATGGCCGCCGCCTCCGTCGCCCGAACCAGCTCCATTCCGAGGTTGCGATCGGGGTGCGAGTACAGGGTTCCGGAGGGTGAGTCAGCCATCCCTGAAGCATAGTCCGGCGTCGCCGGGACGTGACGACGTGCGATATGTTCGTGGATCGTATGCAGAACACGTGTTCTACCGAAAGGCCCTCATGCAGCTCTCCCGTCGGCGACCCGCCGCGATCCTCGCCGCCGTCCTCAGCGCCGTCGCGGTCCTGGCCGGCGTTCCGTCGGCCTCCGCGTCCACGATCGCCCCGACCCTGAACGACGTCGAGATCGCTGTCCGGGTCACGAGCGACGGTCTCGGTCGCTTCACCGACCACGATCGCCCCGGCGGTGACAGCGGCCCCTCCAACGGGATCGTGCGGACGGGCGACGCCGTGGTCTACGGCGTCACGGTGGGCACGTCCCGCGGGACGGCGACCGGCGGCGAGTTCACCCTCACCGCGCCTCCCGGGCTCTCCTGGACGCGGCTGCCCTCGGAGTGCGCTCCCGACGGATCGACGATCACGGGCGATCAGCTGCGCTGCCGCCTCGGCACGTTGACGAGCGGCGCCCGGACGATCAGCGTCGCCGCCTCGGTCGCCGTGGCGCTCCCCCACGAGGCGATGCTGGCGGTCTCGGCCCAGGCGCGGGCCGAGGGCAACGAGCCCGTCGAGGCGCTCTCGCCCGCGGTGCGGGTCTCGGCCGTCCCCCGCTACGACGTCTCGATGGATCGGGCCCTCCCCGTGCTCGGCGCCGCCACCGGCCCGGACGGCGTGACGCCGGGCTTCCGGCTCGTCTACCCGCTGCTGGTGCACTGGAACGGCCTCGTCGACGGAGGGGGCCTCCTGGGCGCCGAGCCGCTCGGTGACCGCATGACCCTGGTCGACGACGTCTCGGCGATGTACGGCGGCGATGCGAGCCCCGCCGTCCTGTCTCCCCTCGACGGAGCTCCGGCCTGCGGTCCGAACTCCGGGCAGATCGAGTCGATGCCCGGGGGCTCCGGTGGCGGCACGCACGCCGTGGTCGACTCGGGCATCGTGACCTGCACCCAGACGGCTCCTGGCGAGCCCGTGACGATCGAGATCACCGGCGCGGACACCTCGATGTCGTCCGTCCCGACCAAGAGCGTCACCGGAGGGGACATCCTCGGAGGCGCGCTGCCGTACGTCGTGTCGGCCTACGTCTCGCTGTGGGTGCCCGAGCAGGGCGAGGCGGGGGCGTTCCGGGCGACCAACGCATACCGGGACTTCGTCGCCGAGTCGGTGAGCGGCCGGGACAACTACGACGGCGCGGGCGAACCGGTCGAGAACAACACGATCTCCCGCGATGTGGCGAGAGGCGCCGGGGCCGGCGGCTCGCTGCGCTACCTCGGCATCGACGCCGAGACGGGCGCGTCGTTCGATCTCTCGGGCAAGAACAACCTGCCGTACGTGACTCCCGCGCAGCCGGTGATGAGCATGCTCGGCGTCCGCAACTCGGGCACCGCGCCGTGGGATTCCGCGATCTCGTGCATCGTGTTCGACAACTCGATGCAGACGATCCGCGAGCACCCGTCCGGCGTGTGGGCCACCTCGACGAACACCGCGTTGACCGGTCGGCCGGAGTTCGCGGCGTTCGACGGATCGGATCCGTCGACGGCCCGCGACGCCCGGTGCGGCGACGACGACCTCGACTGGCAGGCTGACCCGCGATCGGTGACGGGCGGCGCGGACGCCGTGGGGGCCGTGCGGTGGACGTACGACCACCCGGCCACGTCGTCGATCACCTTCGGCGCGCATGTGCGCATCGCGCCCCGTCTCGAGAACGGCACGCGCCCCCGCACCTTCGCAGCGATCCGCACGTCGCCGACGGCCGCCTGGACGCACGACGTCGGAGACGCCGACTCGGCCAACGGCGGATGGGCGGACTTCCTCACCGTGACGAGCAACATGGCCCGCATCCGCGCCGCCGTCGTCGACGCCGGACACGACGCCGACAGCACACCCGACGAGACGACCTACGTCACCTCCGGGGGCACGGCGACCTACGCCCTGCATCCGAGCCTGACCAACGCCTCCGACGACCGAGTCGACGAAGCGCTCACCATCGAGGCCCGGCTGCCCGCGGGGACCTCCTACGTGCCCGGAAGCGCCTCGCGAGAGCCCGAGGTCGACGACGTCGTGATCGGCGGCGTCGTCCGCCAACGACTCGTCTGGCGCCTCGCACCCGTGTCCGTCAACGACGCCGTCGACCCCCTCACCTTCGACGTCCGCTTCGACACCGTGCCCCCAGGGGCCGAAGCACGACTCGAAGCGATCGTCGGATCGACCCGCGACGTCTCGGCCGAGTCGGCACGCGTCGCGCATCGCACCGTGACCGTCCTCGAGGGCGGCGGATTCGACGCCGAGGAGACCGTCGATCGGCCGGTCCGCGTGATCGGAGACGACGCGACCTACACCCTGACCTACCGCAACACCGGCAGCACGACGCTGCCGGGAAGCGCGCTCGTCACGGTCCTGCCGTACGACGGCGACGAGCGAGGCACCACGGGCGGCCGGGCCGTCGCCGTCCACGAGCTCACCGCCCACACGACGACGGACGACATCCGCTACACGTCCGCCGCCTCGGAGGACGTGTCCGACGACCCCGTCCACCCGTCGAACCTCGCAGGCGGAGAGACGGCCTGGTGCCCGGCCGGCGAGTTCGGCGTCGACGGCTGCCCCGACAGCCTGAGCGACGTCACGGCGATCCGGGTCGACCGCAGCGAACCGATCGCGCCCGGGGCGGAGGTCAGCCACGAGTTGACGATCGACGGCGCCGCCGCCGGTCTCGAGACCTGGGCGTCGACCTTCGGCCTCCGCGTGACCGGCATCGACTGGACGGCGACGTCCACCGTCGCCACGACCACGGGCGTGGCCGGTTCGATCGGCCGTCACGTCTGGCTCGACACCGACCGCGACGGCACGCGCGGCGACGATGAACCCGCCGCCGCCGGGCATCGGGTGGCACTCCACGGCGTCGACGATCGGGGTGCGGACGTGACGCGGACGACCGAGACCGGAGTCGACGGCCAGTACCGGTTCGAGGGTCTGCGACCGGGCGACTACGTCATCGACTTCGGCCGCGCGCCGCAGGGATGGACCCTCCGCGACGTCGGCGACGACGAGCGCGACTCCGACGTCGACGACGAGGGGGTCGCTCGGGCGGGACTCGAGACCGTGGTCGGATCCCGTGGACTGACGGGGGTGACGCGGCATGAGCACCTCGATGCCGGGATGCTGTCCGAGGCGGTCGTGGGCGGCCCGGGCGGCGACGACGGCCGTGACGACGGGGCCGATGCGGGCGACTCCACGGGCTCCGGCGGCTCCGATCGTCCGAGCGACGGAGCGGTCGGAGCCGGTGACGACTCGTCCGACGGCCGTCCCGCCTCGCCCGCCGCCGACCGGCTCGCATTCACCGGTGCACACCTCGTCGGCGCAGCGGTCGCCGGTCTGATGCTCACGACCGCGGGCCTCCTGCTCGTCGCACTCCGGCGCAGACGCTCCCGGGCCACGCCGTGACCAGACGGGCGCCCGTCCCGACGACGGAGACGTCGTCTCCCCCCGGGTCCGACCCGTCGAGCGTCGTCGGAGGCCCGCTGACTAGGGTGGTGGCTGCAGCCACCACCCGCAATCGAAGGAGATGCAATGCCCGTCGCAACCCCTGAGCAGTACGCCGAGATGCTCGACAAGGCCAAGACCAAGGGCTTCGCCTACCCGGCCGTGAACGTGTCGTCGTCGCAGACGATCAACTCCGTTCTGCAGGGTCTCACCGAGGCGGGCAGCGACGGCATCATCCAGGTGACCACGGGAGGCGCGGACTACTTCGCCGGTCACACCGTCAAGAACCGCGCGGCCGGCGCCATCGCCTTCGCCAGGTTCGCCACCGAGGTGGCCAAGAACTACCCGATCACGGTCGCCCTCCACACCGACCACTGCCCGAAGGACGCCCTCGACGGTTTCGTCCTGCCCCTCATCGCCGCCAGCGAGGAGGAGGTGCGCGCCGGTCGCAACCCGCTGTTCCAGTCCCACATGTGGGACGGCTCGGCCGTGCCGCTCGACGAGAACATCTCGATCGCAGAAGACATGCTGAAGCGCACCCGGGCGATCAACGCCATCCTCGAGGTCGAGATCGGCGTCGTCGGCGGCGAAGAGGACGGCGTCGAGCACGAGGGCACGAACGACGCCCTCTACACGACCGTCGGCGACGTCACCCGCGTGGTCGAGGCGCTCGGTCTCGGCGAGAACGGTCGCTACATCGCCGCGCTGACGTTCGGCAACGTCCACGGCGTCTACAAGCCCGGCAACGTCAAGCTGCGTCCCGAGCTCCTCGGCGAGATCCAGCAGGGCATCCGCGAGCGCTTCGACACGGCCGAGAAGCCGCTCGAACTCGTCTTCCACGGCGGCTCGGGCTCATCCGACGCCGAGATCCGCGAGGCCGTGGCCAACGGCGTCGTCAAGATGAACCTCGACACCGACACCCAGTACGCGTTCAGCCGGTCGATCGCCGACACCGTGCTGAGGAACTACGACGGCTTCATCAAGGCCGACGGCGAGGTCGGCAACAAAAAGCAGTACGACCCCCGCGCCTGGGGCAAGGTCGCCGAGTCCGCGATGGCGAAGCGGGTCGTCGAGGCGACCCGGCAGCTCGGCTCGTACGGTCAGTCGGGGAGCTGACCCGCGCCTCCTCGGCTCGGTCCGACCATGACGAAGGGCCCCGCAGCATCGGCTGCGGGGCCCTTCTCGTCGCTCAGAGCGAGGGACCCGACTCGATAATCGACTGGACGAAGCCCGCGTCGCCGAAGAGCACTCCGAGCACGAGGACCATCTGCACGATCGACATCACGACCCCGATCGACAGCGGGACCCAGAACGTCACCTTCCGGGCCGCCAGCCGGCGGAGGCTCCAGATCAACGTCACCGCGAACGCGGCGACCGTCGACACGGCGATGATGACGCCGACCCGCTGGAGGGCGTCCTGGCTCGTGAACTCGTCGGTCGAGTAGCCCGCGCCGCTCATGGCCGAGAGCAGCGCCGACGAGAACGACGACGCCATGACCACGTTGGACACCACGCTGTAGAGGCCGATGCCGAGAAGCACGAACGTCGCGACCCGGTCGAATCGGCGTCCGCCGGTCAAGTCGTTCACCGCAGGACGAGGAGGCGCGCCCCAGGTCCCCGCAGCGGGCGCGTCGGAACGGACTACCGGCGAGGGACCCTGCTGTGCCGTGCTCGGGGCGGACGACTCCGTGCTCGACTCGACCGGGGCGACCGGGTTCACCCAGCCCTCCGGCGCGTACTCGCCGTAGCGGGGGCGCGGACGCTCGTCGCGGGCGGCGGCGGGCACGTCGTGGCGATCGTCGGTCATCGGGTCCGACCGCCGAGCCCGCGGGCGTCGACCTGGCCGCTGGAGTCCTTGCGCAGCTCCTTGGGGAGCGAGAACATGAGGTCCTCTTCGGCCGTCACGACCTCGGCGACGTCGAGGTAGCCCGCGTCGGCCAGATCGTCGAGGACCTCCTTCACGAGGACCTCGGGCACGGAGGCGCCGGAGGTCACGCCGACGGTCTCGACGCCGTCGAGCCACTCCTGCCGGATCTCGGACGAGAAGTCGACGCGATAGGCGGCCTTGGCCCCGTGCTCGAGGGCGACCTCGACCAGTCGGACGCTGTTCGAGCTGTTGGCGGAGCCGACCACGATGACCAGGTCGGCCTCGGGGGCGACCTTCTTGATGGCCACCTGACGGTTCTGCGTGGCGTAGCAGATGTCGTCGCTCGGGGGGTTCTGGATGCTCGGGAAGCGCTCGCGCAGACGCCGCACGGTCTCCATGGTCTCGTCGACGCTCAGGGTCGTCTGCGACAGCCAGACGAGGTTCTCGGGGTCGTCGATGACGAGATCGTCGACCTCGCCGGGGTTCTGCACGAGGGTCGTGCGGTCGAGCGCGTGACCCATGGTGCCCTCGACCTCCTCGTGACCCTCGTGGCCGATGAGGATGATGTGCCGCCCCTGGCTGCCGAAGCGGACCGCCTCGCGGTGCACCTTCGTCACGAGCGGACAGGTGGCGTCGATCGCCTGGAGCTGCCGATCGGCGGCTCCCTGCACGACGGCCGGCGAGACACCGTGGGCGCTGAAGACGATGTGGGAGCCCTCGGGGACCTCGTCGACCTCGTCGACGAAGATCGCGCCCTGGCTCTCGAGGGTCGCGACGACGTGGACGTTGTGCACGATCTGCTTGCGCACGTAGACGGGCGCGCCGTAGTGCTCCAACGCCTTCTCGACGGCGATCACCGCTCGGTCGACGCCCGCGCAGTAGCCGCGGGGTGCCGCGAGCAGCACGCGCTTGTGTCCGGTGACAGGGGTATCCCTTAGCCTGTTACGCACCGCAGGAACACGCGGTGTCGGCAGGTCGATGGCAAGGGCGCCGTTGGTGATATGGCTCACCCGACGATTCTAGGTGCGGCGACTGGTCGCGTACTGAGAGCGGCCGGTCGAGTCCCGCCGACGCGGGCGCGAGCGCTCCCGCCCACCCTCACCGAGCATCCTCGACACCGGTCCACCACAGGAGACGAATGACGATCGTGCCCCCGCCGCCCACGGCCGACGCGCCCTGGCCCGTCGGCCTGCTGGCGAGCAAGGTGCGTGACTGGATCGACCGCCTCGGCACGGCCTGGGTCGAGGGCGAGATCACGCAGTGGAACGTCTCGGGGGGCAACGTCTACGGCAAGCTCCGCGATCTCGAACAGGACGCGACGGTCTCGTTCTCGATCTGG
Organism: Frigoribacterium sp. Leaf263; assembly: GCF_001422285.1. Taxonomy (GTDB): domain Bacteria; phylum Actinomycetota; class Actinomycetes; order Actinomycetales; family Microbacteriaceae; genus Frigoribacterium. The sequence continues at coordinate 217,346 of NZ_LMMO01000001.1, read as the reverse complement.
TCGAGCGTGAAGTCCCGGGTCCCCGCCGACCTCAAGCAGGGCGATCGCGTCATCGCCGCCGTCAAGCCCAACTACTGGGTCAAGGGCGGCTCGCTCACCATGCAGGTGTTCGACATGCGTCACGTCGGGCTCGGCGACCTCCTCGAACGGCTCGAGCGACTGCGCGTGGCGCTCACCGCCGAAGGGCTGTTCGCGCCCGAGCGCAAGCGGCGCCTGCCGTTCCTGCCCCAGTGCATCGGGCTCGTGACGGGCAGAGACAGCGACGCCGAGAAAGACGTTCTCCGCAACGCGCAGCTGCGGTGGCCGTCGGTCGAGTTCCGCGTGGTGCACGCGGCCGTCCAGGGCGACCGCATGGTCTCCGAGGTGACGACCGCGGTGCAGCAGCTCGACGCCGACCCCGAGGTCGACGTCATCATCGTGGCGCGGGGCGGCGGCGACTTCCAGAACCTGCTCGGCTTCAGCGACGAATCGCTCATCCGCGCCGTGGCCGCGTGCACGACGCCCGTCGTCAGCGCCATCGGTCACGAGGCCGACCGCCCGTTGCTCGACGAGGTCGCCGATCTGCGGGCCTCGACGCCGACCGACGCCGCCAAACGGGTGGTGCCCGACGTCAGCGAAGAGCTGTCGCGCGTGCAGCAGGCCCGGGCCCGCATCGGGCAGCGTCTGACCGCCCTCGTCGCGACCGAGGTCGATCGGCTCGAGCAGATCCGCAGCCGGCCCGTGCTGGCGTCCCCCCAGACCCTCGTCGACGTGCGGGCAGACGAGATCGTCCGCGCGGTCGCCCGGGGCGAAGAGCTCGTCTTCCGGGCGATCGAACGCGCCGACACGCGCGTCGCCGAGCTCACCGCCGGGCTCAGGGCGCTGTCGCCCCAGGGCACCCTCCGTCGCGGATACGCCATCGTCCAGGTGCCGGGGGGCGGCGTCCTCCACGACCCCGCCGAGGCACCCTCCGACACCGAGCTGACGCTCACCGTCGCCGGGGGCAGCCTCACCGCGGTGTCCGGCGGCCCGCGCGGAGGCCCTCTCGACGACCGTCCCTCCCCAGGAGGCACGGGGTCGTCCCGCACGACGGCCGCCGGTCGCTCGCAGCCCACCTCGGCAACCCCTCGTTAGGATCGACATCGTGGACAACACCCCCTCAGACACCTCCCCGGCCGGCGACTCGTCGCCCGCCGACGGCGCGGCGTCCGCTGCGGCCCTGCCCGCCGACATCGCCTCGCTGAGCTACGAGCAGGCCCGCGACGAGCTGGTCTCCGTCGTCGCCGAGCTCGAGCAGGGGGCGTCGACCCTCGAGCGGTCCCTGTCGCTCTGGGAGCGCGGCGAGGCGCTCGCCCGCCGCTGCGAGGAATGGCTGATGGGCGCCCGCGAACGCCTCGAAGCCGCTCGTCGTCAGGCCCCCACGTCATGAGCACGCCGAGACGCGGGCGCGGTCGCGGCCCGCAGGGCCCCCGGGTCGTCGCCGAGCTCGGCCGTCCCGAGACACCCGCCGAGACCGCGGCGCGCAAGGCCGAGAACACCCGCAAGCACTACGCGAACCAGACGGCCATCAACCTGAGCCTGTCGATCGTCGCGTCGCTCGGCATCGTGCTGTTCCTCGTCCTGGTCGTCGTCCGCCCCAACGGCACCGTCAACCGCCAGGACATCGCCTACACGGCCGTCGCCCGACAGGCGCAGGCCAGCGTCGATGTCCCGCTCGCCGCCCCGACGCTGCCCGACACCTGGACCTCCAACCGAGCGGACATCGACACCTCGACGCCCGACGGGGTCGACGTCTGGTATGTCGGGCTCATCACCCCCGACGAGCAGTTCATCGCCCTCGAGCAGGGCATCGACGCCAACGACACCTGGCTCGCCGCAGCGGTCGACAACCGCGCCGCGACGACCGCGCGGCAGATCGCCGGCCTCGACTGGACGGTCTACGACCGCCGAGACGACGACTCCGCCGGCAACTACGCTTATTCGCTGACGACGACGGTCGACCGCAGCTCGTACGTGCTGCACGGCACCGCCGACGACACCGATTTCGATGCTCTGGCGACGGCCCTGGCGGCCGACGTCGCCGACAGGACGGACGACTGACCATGACGACCCAGCCCCTCATCGAGACCGCGCCGCAGACCCCCGGGGACTCCTGGCGCCGTATGACGGACGGCAACGAGCGCTTCGTCGCCGGATCCCCCGATCATCCCCACCAGGACAGCGACCACCGCTCCAGCCTCGCCGGCGGACAGAAGCCCGTCGCGGCCCTGTTCGGCTGCGCGGACTCGCGGCTGGCCGCCGAGATCATCTTCGACGTCGGCCTCGGCGACCTCTTCGTCGTGCGGAACGCCGGGCAGGTCGTCGGCGACACCGTCATCGCCTCGCTCGAATACGCCGTCTCCGTGCTCAACGTCCCTCTCATCGTCGTCCTCGGGCACGACAGCTGCGGCGCCGTCGCGACGGCCATCGACTCGCTGACCTCCGAGGCGCCTCCCGGGTCGAGGTTCCTCGGCGGACTCATCGACATGATCGTCCCCTCCGTCCGGCGGGCGACGATCGATCTCGAACCGGGCGCCGTGCTCGACCCGCGCAGCGTCGGCAAGCTGCACATCGAGGCGTCCGTCCAGTCGCTCGTCGGCTCGTCCGCGCTCATCGCGACGGCCATCGCCGAGGGCCGCCTCGCGGTCGTGGGGGCCAACTACGCGCTCGCCAACGGGCGCGTCGACCCGTCCGTGGTCGTCGGCCGCCTCTGAGAACCACCCCGGGGCGGCCGCTCCGGGACGCCAGCGCCCCACGAGGGCAGAAGAAGGGACCACGACGTCGTGATCACATCCGAGTACCGCATCGAGCACGACACGATGGGCGAGGTGCGCGTGCCCGCATCGGCTCTGTACCGAGCTCAGACCCAACGTGCCGTCGAGAACTTCCCGATCTCGGGCACCGGCCTCGAGCCGGCGCAGATCGTCGCCCTGGCCCGCATCAAGCGCGCCGCCGCGATCGTCAACGGCGAGATGGGCATCGTCGCCCCCGCCGTGGCCGACGCCATCGTCGCCGCTGCCGACACCGTGATCGGCGGCCGGCACCACGACCAGTTCCCCGTCGACGTCTACCAGACGGGCAGCGGGACCTCGTCGAACATGAACATGAACGAGGTCCTGGCGACGCTCGCCGGCACCGTCGACGGCATCGCGGTTCACCCCAACGACCACGTGAACGCCTCGCAGTCCTCGAACGACGTCTTCCCGACCTCGGTGCACATCGCCGTCACCGGCGCGCTCCTCCACGATCTGGTTCCGGCGCTCACGCATCTCGCCGAGTCGCTCGAACGCAAGTCGGCCGACTGGGCCGACGTCGTCAAGGCGGGCCGCACGCACCTCATGGACGCCACCCCCGTCACCCTCGGGCAGGAGTTCGGCGGTTACGCGCGTCAGATCCGTCTCGCCGTCGAGCGCGTCGAGTCGACCCTCCCCCGCGTGGCCGAGGTCCCCCTCGGCGGGACGGCCACCGGAACCGGCATCAACACGCCCCTGGGCTTCCCGCAGCGCGTCATCGCCGCCCTCGCGGAAGACAGCGGTCTCCCCGTCACGGAGGCCCTCGATCACTTCGAGGCCCAGGGCGCCCGAGACGCCCTCGTCGAAGCATCCGGCGCTCTCCGCGTGCTCGCCGTCAGCCTCACCAAGATCAACAACGACATCCGCTGGATGGGATCCGGCCCGAACGCCGGTCTCGGCGAGCTGCACATCCCCGACCTGCAGCCCGGTTCGTCGATCATGCCCGGCAAGGTCAACCCCGTCATCCCCGAGGCCGTGCTCATGGTCTCCGCTCGGGTCATCGGCAACGACGCCACGATCGCGTGGGCCGGCGCCTCCGGAGCGTTCGAACTCAACGTCGCGATCCCCGTCATGGGCACGGCGCTGCTCGAGTCCATCCGTCTTCTGACCAACGCGAGCACAGCCCTCGCAGACAAGACCATCGACGGCCTCGAGGCGAACGTCGAGCACGCTCGAGCCCTCGCCGAGTCCTCGCCGTCGATCGTCACCCCCCTGAACCGGGTCATCGGATACGAGGCTGCCGCCAAGGTCGCCAAGCACGCCGTCGCCCAGAAGATGACCGTGCGCGAGGCCGTCGTCGATCTGGGCTTCGTCTCCCGCGGCGAGGTCAGCGACGAGCAGCTCGACAAGGCGCTCGACGTCCTCAGCATGACCCACCCGGGCTGAGCCGGGCACCTCGAGGAGGCGCGGCGCGGCAGCATCGCGCGCCGCACCTCCTCGACTCCCCACCCCGTTCGCAGCTCACACGGTCACCACCGTCCCCACCGTCACCGACCAGAAGGCCAGCAGCAGACACGGGCCGAAGGGGACGCCCCGGCCTCCTCTGTGTGGATCGGGGACCTCGGACGGCGCTGACTGCGACGCGAGGCGGCGATCCTGTCGTCGGTCGAGGGCCTCGTATGCCCTCGAGCCCACGGCTGCGACGAGACCGACGACGCCGGCCGCGGCCACGAGGGTGCCCACGGCGACGGCACCCGACGGGGCGGCGGTCCCGACGAGGACCGCGCCGAGCTTGACGTCGCCCATGCCGAGCAGACCTCCGACGGCGAGCGCGAATCCCACGACGAACCACAGCCCGGCCCACGCCCACGGCATCGCCGCCGCCACGGGCCCCTGCTCGGTCGCGACGACGACGCTCGTCGTGACGAGTCCGCCCGCGGCCAACCCGACCAGAACGTTCGGGAGCCGACGCGAGACGAGGTCGTGCCGGATGAGGGCGGGCGTGACCGCAGCCACGGCCAGGTGGGCGACGGCCCGCGGATCAGCGCCCACGGCCATGACGGCCGTCATGCCGAGGATCACGACGACCCCGAGCTCGAGCACCTGATCGCCGCCCTGACGATCGGGGATCATCGAGGTCGATCCGTGCGCAGACGGATGATCGTCCCCACCGCGGAATTCCGACCCGGTGATGTGCTGCGATCGCCCCGGCCGCCCTGTGCCTGGCCGACGCGATCGTCCGAACGTCGGGGTGTCCGCGGAGGCGGCAACCGCCACCGTGCTCCGTCGAGGCACGCCGCGTGCCGCGTCTCACGACACCGTCTCGCAGCCGTGCTCGTCGCATCGGATCTGGCGACGATCGCGTGCACGGCGTCGATGATGCGCTCTCGCTCGTCTCTCACCATCCGATAGCCGCATCGGAGGGGGATCCGACCTGCGATGGCCACCGCGACGTCCTTCCGACGATCGGCGTCGAACGTGTCGGCGTGGAACGCGCGGCCGTCGACCTCGATGGCGACGGCCTCGTCCACCACGACGTCGATCCGCCGCGCATCTCCTGGTGCCACGGGCACCTGGACCGTGACACGGTGCCCGAGGGCGGCGAAGGTCGCCCTGACGAGACTCTCGATGAAGCTCTGACTGCCGGCGTCAGCCCAGTCGACGATCGCAGCTCGCGCTGCCGAGACGCCCGCGAAGGCGTCCGCGAGCCCCGCACGGGTCATGCCGCCGCCGACCAGGGCCCAGTCCAGCACCGCGACCGCCTCGTCGAACGGGAGCTCCGTGACGGCCAGGACCAGCGCCTCCTCGAGGGAGTCCGCCCAGGGAGGCCTCGCATCGTCGGCGGGATCGGGCCTGCCCGCAGAGCCACGACGCCAGACCACGGTGGCACCGTGTCGAGGGCGGAGCCGGGAGGCGTTCTGAGGGACGACCACCGTCAGCCGCGGTGTGTTCCAGAGCCACGCCCCCGACAGCGCCAGCAGGGACGCACCCGTCAGACGACCGCCGATTCGGACGGCTTCGTGACGGGGGTCGCCCGGCGGGAAGACGGTGTACCAGCCACGCCGGGCGCGATGCACGGCTCCGCTTCGAACCGCGGCCGTCAGGAGCCTGTCCGTCGCGCCGTGGGCCGCGAGCCGGCTCTTGGATGCGACGCCGCCGAGGTCCGTGATCAGTGCTCTGATTTGCTCCATGCCGGCAGCCTGACGGCTCGCGGCGTTCTCGACCTCGCGACCCCGACCAGCTGGGGACGGAACCCGCGACGCCTGTCTGTGCAGGACTCGTCGAGTGCCGCCGCGAGCGACACCGTGGAGTGCGCGCGTCGGCACGCCGTCCGTCTGTGCCGACCCGTCGATGTCACGGGCCGGTCGGCGACTCAGGTCGGACGGCCCGCCAGCGGGCGCCCCGCCCGCCAACGAGCCCCCGCACCTGAGTCGCCGACCACGAACCGCGCACGGCACCTGAGTCGCCGACCACGCGGCGCGCGGCGTGCGGCGTGCGGCGTGCGGGACCCGGCCGCCAGGCGCCAGCAGGTCGGCGACTCAGGTCGAAGGGCCCGCCACCGGGCTCCGCACCCGCAAACGAGCCTCCGCACCTGAGTCGCCGACCACGAGCCACGCGCCGCACCTGAGCCACCAGCCACGAACCGCGCGGCACCTGAGCCGCCCGCGTGCCGCATCAGAGGGTGTCGGCGGACTCCAGCATCTGCGTCACGAGCGCGGCGATCGCCGACCGCTCGGACCTCATGAGGGTGACGTGTCCGAACAGGGGGTGCCCCTTGAGCGTCTCGATCACCGAGGCCACGCCGTCGTGCCGCCCCACCCGGAGGTTGTCGCGCTGCGCCACGTCGTGCGTCAGCACCACGCGCGAGTTCTGCCCGATGCGCGACAGCACCGTGAGCAGCACGTTGCGCTCCAGCGACTGGGCCTCGTCGACGATCACGAACGCGTCGTGCAGCGACCGCCCGCGGATGTGCGTCAGGGGCAGCACCTCGAGCAGCCCGCGTTCGACGACCTCGTCGAGCACGTTCTGCGACACGAGCGCGCCGAGGGTGTCGAAGACCGCCTGACCCCAGGGGTTCATCTTCTCGCCGGCGTCGCCCGGCAGGTAGCCGAGGTCCTGCCCGCCGACCGCGTAGAGGGGCCGGAAGACCATGATCTTCCGGTGCTGCTGCTTCTCGAGCACGGCCTCGAGGCCGGCGCAGAGCGCGAGGGCCGACTTGCCGGTGCCGGCGCTCCCGCCGAGCGACACGATGCCGACCTCGGGGTCGAGCAGCAGATCGATGGCGAGGCGCTGTTCGGCCGAGCGGCCGTGCAGCCCGAAGACGTCGCGGTCGCCGCGGACGAGACGGGCCTCGCCCCGTGACACGACCCGAGCCAGGGCCGATCCCCGGTCGGAGTGCACGACGACGCCGGTGTTCACGGGTGCGTCCGCGAGGGCTCGCGAGCTCAGTCGCTCGGTCTCGTAGAACGCCGACATCTGCTCGCTCGACACGTCGACGTCGATCTGGCCGGTGTACCCGCTGTCGACGACCTGCTCGGCGCGGTACTCCTCCGCGGCGAGGCCGATCGAGGCGGCCTTGACGCGCAGCGGCAGGTCCTTCGAGACCACGGTGACCGCGAGTCCGTCGCCCGCGAGGTTCGAGGCGACGGCGAGGATGCGCGAGTCGTTGTCGTTCAGCTGCAGACCCGAGGGCAGCACGGACATGTTCGAGTGGTTGAGCTCGACCCGGAACGATCCGCCGTCGCCCACCTCGACGGGGAAGTCGAGCCGTTCGTGCTGGACCCGCAGCCCGTCGAGCAGCCGCAGCGCCTGCCGCGCGAAGTAGCCGAGCTCGGGGTCGTGGCGCTTGCCCTCGAGTTCGCTGATGACGATGACGGGCAGCACCACGTCGTGCTCGGCGAAGCGGAACAGGGCCTGCGGGTCCGACAGCAGGACCGACGTGTCGAGCACGTAGGTGCGCTGCGCCACCGGGGCGGATCGCGCCTCCCGGGTCGCGTCGTCGGTGCGGGGCTTGCCGGTCTGGGGGGTGTCAAGCGCGGTCACGACCACTCCATCTCCGAGCGCGATGCGCTCGGTACCTTCGGCGAAGACGGCCGCGGAGCAGTTGCGAGGCGAACTTTCGTGGCCGTCTCGATCGGACCCTGTGCCCGATGCGTCGAACATACGTCGCGACGCGCGAGGTGGCGCGACCCGACGCCCCGTGTCGCGTGACGATCAGATGAACACGGACCAGGAGCCGGCCGAGAGCCGAGGAGGCGCGGCGCAGGAGCCGAGGAGGCGCGCCTCAGTAGTAGACGGTCGTCCCGAACGAGGTGAGCGCGCCGCGCAGCAGCTCGAACGAGTCGTCGCCGGTCGACAGGTGCGCGCTCAGGCGCACGGTCGTGTCGCGGACCGTGGCCGTGACGCCGTGGTTCCACAGCGCCGCCGTGAGCGTCGTCATCTGGTCGGGGGCCGGTTCGAGCACGACGATGCCCGCCCGCTCGGCCTCGTCACGCGGGGACACGACGGGGACGGCGTACTCGTCGGCGATGTCGATGAGTCGCGAGGCGCGGTGGGCGATCTCGCGTGACACGTCGGCTATGCCGGCCGAGGCGATGCCCTCGAGGGCGGTCGAGAGTCGCGCCTGCGCGATCGGATCGGGGTTCGTGATCTGGAAGGCCGCGGCGCCGGGCAGCGCGGGGAGGGCCTGGTGATACGAGCCGCCGAGAGTGAGCTCGCTGCCCGCGACGCCGCTGAAGACGGGGGTGAGCATCGTGGCGGCCCGCTCGCTGAGGGCGAGGAACCCCGTGCCCCACCCGGCGCGGACCCACTTCTGACCGCCGGAGGCGACGACGTCCGCCACGCCGTACGGGGCGTCGACCACGCCGAACCCCTGGATCGCGTCCACGATCAGCAGCCGGTCGCCGATCACCTGGCGGATGCCCTCGAGGTCGACGAGGTAACCGGTCCGGTAGTCGACGAGACTCACGGCGACCGCCGTCACCCGGTCGGTGAGATGACGCTGGACCACGGCGGGGGTCACCACGTCGTGGTCGAGGTCCATCCAGAGCGGTTCGAGCACGCGGAGGGCGGCCGAGGCCCGGGTCGCCGCGAGGGGCAGGCTGGGGTAGTCGCGCGGCGACAGGAGCACCTGCCCGGTGAGTCCGAACATCGCGTGGACGAGTCCGGCGCTCGTGTTCGGCTGGAAGACCACCTGATCCGCGGGGAACCCGATGAGGGCCGAGACGGCCCGCTGAACACGACCGGCCTGCTCGGTGAGCGCGACCTCCGACCCGAAGCGAGCCCGCGACTGGACGTCGACGAGAGCGCGCTCCTCTTCGACGACGGGTCGCGAGATCGGACCCCACTTGGCGAAGTCGAAGTACCCGGGTTCGTCGGTGTAACCCGAGATGAGGTCGGCGGTGCTGGTCACGGTGGTCTCCTCGACGGTGTCGCTGGCTGTCCACCTTAACGCGGACGACCCACGGCGGCCGCCCGCGTGGCCGGATGGCGCCGCCGGCGGCTCAGCTGCCGTAGCGGCGGTGGCGGAGCGCGAAGTCGCGGACGGCCCGGAGGAAGTCCACCTCGCGGAGGTCGGGGTAGAACGCCTCGACGAAGTAGAACTCGCTGTGCGCGCTCTGCCACAGCATGAAGTCGCTGAGCCTCTGCTCGCCCGACGTGCGGATCACCAGGTCGGGGTCGGGCTGCCCGCCCGTGTACAGGTGCTCGGCGATCAGCTCGGGGGTGAGGACCTCGGCCAGGGCGTCGAGGGTGCCCCCGTTCGCGTCGTGCTCGCGGACGATGCTGCGCATGGCGTCGGCGATCTCGCGTCGTCCGCCGTAGCCGACCGCCAGGTTGACGTGCAGGCCCTTCTTGTCGGCGGTGCGCTCGGCGGCCCCGCTCAGCGACCGGCAGAGCCCCTCGGGCAGGTCGTCGGTCGCCCCGACGTGCTGGACCCGCCAGTCCCGCTGATGCGAGAGCTCGTCGGCCACGTCGCCGATGATGCCGAACAGCTCGGTGAGCTCGTCGGACGCGCGGTTGCCGAGGTTGTCGGCCGACAGGAGGTACAGCGTGACGACGCGGATGCCGAGGTCGTCGCACCAGGTCAGGAACTCGCTGATCTTGGCGGCACCGGCGCGGTGGCCGTGAGCGGCCGTCTCGAGCATCCGCTGCTTCGCCCAGCGCCGGTTGCCGTCGACGATCATGGCGACGTGGTGCGGCAGGTCGGCGCCCTCGAGCTCCCGACGGAGTCGGCTCTGGTACAGCTCGTAGAGCACACCGCGGGCCAGCGGCGACCTCCGACGACTTTTCACATCGCTACGGTAGCCCACCCTCGGCCGAGTGCCGCCCGAGCGGCGTCGGCGACGCTCCCCTACGCTCGGACCATGACCCGACCCGTGAGCGAGGACGCCGGCGGAGCCGACATCCCGAACCTGCCTCTGCTCGACGACTCGCTCGAATACGCCTCGATCGAGCGCAAGCCCACCTGGCGCGGCTGGATCCATGCGGCGACGTTCCCGGTGGCCATCGCGACGGGCGTCATCCTGGTCGTGCTCGCCGACGGGGCCGCCGCGACCTGGGCCTCCGCCGTCTTCATGACGACGTCGCTCCTGCTGTTCGGCATCTCGGCGACGTATCACCGGTTCCCGTGGAGCCCGGGTGCGAAGCGGTTCCTGAAGCGGCTGGATCACGCCAACATCTTCCTGCTGATCGCCGGCACGTACACGCCCATCGCGGTGATCGCGCTGCCGCCGGCGACGTCGACGCTGCTGCTGACCCTCGTGTGGACCGGAGCCGGTCTCGGCATCCTGTTCCGCATCTTCTTCCTCGGCGCGCCGCGCTGGCTGTACGTGCCGCTGTACATCCTGCTGGGGGTGGGCGCGCTCGGCTTCACGGGCGATCTCCTGGCCGCGAGCGTCCCGATGACGGTGCTCGTGCTGACGGGCGGTGCGATGTACGTCCTCGGCGCGGTCTTCTACGCGCTCAAACGCCCGAATCCGGCCCCCGGGCGGTTCGGCTTCCACGAGCTCTTCCACGCGCTGACGGTCCTGGCGTACCTGTGTCACTGGACGGGGATCCTCGTGCTGGCGCTGAATCCGCCGAGCTTCTAGCCGCAGACGCACGCGACGCCCCCGCGCGAAGGCGGGGGCGTCGGGGACGACCGAGGAGGCGCGTGGCCGTCAGTCTCGCGGCACGGGCCCCCCGGACGCGTCGTCACCCGGTGCTCGGGGAGGCGCGTCGGTCGCCGATCCGGCCTCGTCGGCCCGTTCGGCCTCGATGCGTTCGCGCACCTCGCCGCGGTACCGCGTGCGACGGACCCGCCGCGTCATGTCGACGATGATCAGCACGGTCGCGACGGCGACGAAGGCGATCGCCACGAAGCCCCAGACTCCGGGCGTCACGTCGACGTCGGGCACGGTCGACGCCGGCAGCGTCGGATCGGGCGTGGACGGCTGGGCGAGGAGGCGCACCGCGACCGACAGGGTCGCGTCGCCGAGGGCGCTCATCGGAGCGCTCCGACCAGGCCGGTCTCGTCGTCGGTCACTCCGGCGAAGAGGTCGTTCTCGGGCATCGTCGTCTCGACTCTCGATTCGATGAGCTGGAAGTCCTCCGTCGGCCAGGCGGCGACCTGCAGCTCGTGGGGCCAGAAGAAGAAGGCGCTGTCGAGCGGCACCTGGCTGGCGTGGGCCCGGAGCGCGGCGTCGCGGTGGGGGAAGAACTCGGACGCGGGCACGTGGGTGGTGGCGAGATCGGGTCGTGCGCCCATCCATTCGAGCATCTCGGTCAGGCGCTCGATCAGGGGCGACTCGGCGTCCGCCTGCTGCAGGTGGGTCAGCATGGACTTCAGGCGCGCGGTGTTCATGATCCGGTCGTAGTAGACCTTGTCGATCCGCCACGGCTCTCCGGCCGACGGGTAGCGGTCGGGATCGGAGGCGGCGCGGTACGCGGCCATCGAGATCTCGTGACTGCGGATGTGGTCGGGGTGCGGGTAGCCGCCGTTCTCGTCGTAAGTGACGAGGACCTGCGGTCGGAACCGTCGGATGATCGCCACGAGGGGCTCCGCGCTGGTCTCGAGCGGGATCGTCGCGAAGCCGTTGACGGCCACGGGCTCGCCTTCGGGCGGCAGCCCCGAGTCGGCGTAGCCGAGCCACAGGTGGTCGACGCCGAGGGCCTCCTGGGCGCGCTTCATCTCGAGGACGCGCAGACCGGCGATGTCGCGCTCGGCGTGATGCCTGGCCTCGAGCTGCTCGTTGAGGATGGAGCCCTGCTCACCGCCCGTGCAGCTGACGACGAGCACCTCGACTCCGAGACTGCGGTAGAGGGCGTACGTCGCCGAGCCCTTGCTCGACTCGTCGTCCGGGTGGGCGTGGACCGCCAGCAGGCGCAGGGTCACATGTTCCTCGCAATTCGTGCAGGGCAGACGTTGCTACCCTGCCCTAAGGATAATCGGACGGAGATCCGCGTGGCGTCCATGCCCCCCGCACACCCGTCGACCGAGGCCCCGCAGGCCCCACCCGTCGACGACCATCTCGACGCGCGCTACGGGCGCAGCCCCCTCGTGACCCGACGTCGGCGCCTGATCGCGCTCGTCGTCGCCGCCGCGTTCGTCGTGGTCTTCGGCGCCTGGGTCGTGTTCGCCGCCTTCGACGGCGACGGCTCGAAGCTCGAGACCCGTGATCTCGGCTACACCGTGGGCAGCGACCGGCAGATCGACGTGCAGTACACGATCAGCGTCGAGGCCGGCACCCGGGTCAGCTGCGCGGTGCAGGCGCAGAGCGACAAGTTCGCGATCGTCGGATGGAAGGTCGTCGACCTGCCGCCCGCCGACCGCTTCACCTCGACCTACACGACGTCGCTCGCCACCTCGGAGCGGGCCGTGACGGGCTTGATCTACCAGTGCTGGCTTCCCTAGACTGCTCTGAATGACGAGACCGGCCAGTCGGCCGGTCTCCTTTTTTCGGTGGGCGCGCCTCCCGGTCGGCGTCGGCGTGACCCGCGGTCCGATCCCCAGCGCACCGGCAGGTCCGCCGCACGAACGGAGAACCCCATGACGAACGACAATCCCACCACCTGGCTCACCCCCGACGCCCGCGACCGGCTCGAGGCCGAGCTCGCGACGCTGAGCGGCGAGGGCCGGCGCGAGATCACCAGCCGCATCGAGGCCGCCCGCGAGGAGGGCGACCTGAAGGAGAACGGCGGCTACCACGCCGCGAAAGACGAGCAGGGCAAGATGGAGGCGCGCATCCGCACCCTCATCAACCTGCTGAAGAGCGCCACGGTCGGCGAGTCGACCGCCGCCGACGGCATCGTCGGACCGGGCACGGTGGTCACCGCCACGATCGCCGGAGACCCGAGCACGTTCCTCCTCGGCAACCGCGAGATCATCGCCGCCGACAGCGACCTCTCGGTCTACAGCGAGACCAGCCCGCTGGGTCAGGCCATCAACGGTCTCGCCGTCGGCACCGCGACGAGCTACACCGCTCCGAACGGCAAGGAGATCACGGTGGAGATCACCGCGGTCGAGGCCTACACGCCGTAGAGGCGGGGACCCCGGCGCCGACCTCGATCAGAAGTCGACGTCGGGGGTGAAGCCGGCGTCGCGCAGACGCTGCAGCACCTCCTCGACATGGTCGGGGCCCCGCGTCTCGACGCTCAGCTCGAGTTCGACCTCGCTGATCTGGAGACCCCGGCCGTGCCGGGTGTGCAGCACCTCGACGACGTTGGCGTTCGCGTCGGCCAGGATCTCGGACACCCGGGCGAGCTGACCCGGGCGATCGGGCAGACCGACGCGCATCTTCAGGTACCGCTCGGCCGCGGCGAGACCTCGTCCGATGACGCGTTCCATCATCAGCGGGTCGATGTTGCCGCCGCTCAGCACGATGACCGTCGTGCCCAGATCGCGGACCTGCTCGGTCATGACCGCGGCGACGCCAACGGCCCCCGCGGCCTCGACGACCAGCTTGGCCCGTTCGAGCATCACGAGGATCGCCCGGGCGGTGTCGTCGTCGCCGACCGTGACGACCTCGTCGACCGTCTCGCGGACGATCTCGAAGTTCAGCACGCCGGGACGGGCCACGGCGATGCCGTCGGCGATCGTCGGCTGCGTCTCGACGTCGGTGCGGACGCCTCGCTTCATCGAGACGGCGAAGGGCGCGGCGTTGACCGCCTGCACGCCGATGATCCGGACCTTCTTGCCGGTCTCGGCGCCCGACTGCGCCAGGGCGCTCGCGATGCCCGAGATCAGCCCGCCGCCGCCGATGGGCACGATCACCGTGTCGACGTCGGGGACCTGCTCGAGGATCTCGAGACCGACGGTGCCCTGGCCGGCGATCACGTCGGGATGGTCGAACGGCGGGATGAACACCGCGCCGGTCGAATCGGAGAACTCCTGGGCGGCCCGCAGCGCCTGCTCGACCGAGTGACCGCTCAGGACGACGTCGGCGCCGTAGTCCCGCGTGGCCTGCAGCTTCGGGAGCGCGACCCCGACCGGCATGAAGATGGTCGCCCGGACGCCCATCTCGCGCGCCGCGAAGGCGACGCCCTGGGCGTGGTTGCCGGCGGACGCGGCGACGACGCCGCGCGATCGCTCGTCGTCGCTGAGCTGCGTGAGCCGGTTGTAGGCGCCGCGGATCTTGTACGAGCCCGTGCGCTGCAGGTTCTCGCACTTGAGGTAGACCGGGGAGCCCAGCAGCTCCGCGAGGAACCGCGAGCTCTCCATCGGGGTGACCCGGGCGACCTGCGCGACCCGGGCGCGCGCCTCCTGGATCTCGGCGAGCGTCGGTCCTGCGAGGGTGAGATCAGACATCGGTGGCGCGTCTTTCCGTGACGACGACGCCCGCGGCGGGCACCGGCTCGCGCCAGGCCCCCCGGGCGACGTAGGTGATCATGACGTTGAGGACGGCGACGACGGGCACCGCGAAGAGCGCGCCCGGGATGCCGGCGAGGAGCGTGCCCGCCGCGACGGCGAACACGACGGCGAGAGGGTGGACCTTGACGGCGCTGCCCATGACGAACGGCTGGAGGAGGTGCCCCTCGATCTGCTGCACGAGGATCACGACCGCGAGCATCAGCAGCGCCACGACCCAGCCGTTGTAGACGAGCGCGATCACGACGGCGACCGCACCCGTGGCCACGGCGCCGACGACCGGGACGAACGAGCCGAGGAAGACCGCGATGGCGATCGGGACGACGAGCGGCAGACCGAGGAACAGCGCCCCGAGACCGATGCCGACGGCGTCGACGAACGCGACGAAGATCTGCACCTTGACGAAGTTGGTGAGGGTGAGCCAGCCCGCGCTGCCCGCGCCGTCGATGGCGCGCCGGGCCTTCGACGGGAACAGCCCGACGACCCAGTGCCAGATGTCCGAGCCGCCGACGAGGATGAAGATCGTCGCGAAGAGCATGAGGACGAGGCCGGCGGCGATGTGACCCGCGGTCGACCCGATCGAGAGGGCTCCCTGCAGGAGCGGCTGGCTGTCCTGCTGCAGAGCGGCCAGAGCGTCGCGCAGGTAGCCGTTGATCTGCGCCTCGGTGAGCTGCAGCGGCGACGCGAGCAGGAGGTCGCGGAGCTGCGCGTAGGAGGCGATGGTCCGGTCGCGGAGCTCGGGCGCGCCGTCGATGATCTGGACGACGACGGCGTAGAACAGGCCGGCGACGATGACCAGGAACCCCACGAGACTGACGACGACGGCGACCCACTTCGGCCATCGATGGCGTTGGAGCCAGCTCGAGAACGGCACGAGCAGCGCCGAGATCAGCAGGGCCACCATGAACGGGATCACGATGATCCGGAGCTGGATGACGAGCCAGACGAAGACCGCCACCGCGCCGACCACCACGAGGATGCGCCACGACCAGGCACCCGCGATGACCATGCCTCGCGAGACGGACGGGTCGGGGACCGCGCCGAACGCGGACGCGACGGGAGGAGGGGTCTCGACCGGACTGCGCGGGGGCCTGCTTCGCCGCATCATGCGCTCAGTGTAGGACCACGGACCTGGTGCCTCGTGACGCCGGATATACCCCTCGCGGCATACGGCCCGGCGGCCCGGCCCGCCCCGGGTGTCGGAGGGCCTGGCTACAGTCGACGGCGTGGCTCACGATCAGCTCTCCCCCGCCCTCGCGCGTCGCGTCGCCCTGGCCGCGCAGGGCTTCGGCGCGTCGACGACGACCCCCGTGGGCACCCGGCGGCTCACCGGCATGATCGGTCGTCTGGGTCTGCTGCAGATCGACTCGGTCAACGTCTTCGAGCGCAGTCACTACCTGCCGCTGTTCGCCCGACTCGGCGAGTACGACCGCGCGCACCTGGACCGACTCACCCTCGACGGACCGGGGCGGTACATCGAGTACTGGGCCCACGAGGCCGCCCTCGTGCCGATCACGACCTGGCCGCTCTTCCGATGGCGGATGGCCGACCACCGACGCCGCACGCTGGCCGACGACGACTCCTGGTCGTCGGCGAACCCCCGACTCGCCCGGTGGCTGCTCGACCTCGTGCGCGACGGGGGCCCGGTGCCCGCCAGCCTCGTCGAGCACGAGTCGAACGTCCGCACCGGTCCGTGGTGGGGATGGGGCTCGGTCAAGCAGGGGCTCGAGGCGCTCTTCCGCGTGGGCGATCTGGTCAGCGCCGGGAGGCGTCGCTTCGAGCGCGTCTACGCGCTGCCCGAGCAGGTGCTCCCCCGCGAGCTGCTCGACCTCGACGTGTCGCGACACGAGGCGCACCGCCGCCTGCTGGCCCAGGCGGCGGCGGCTCAGGGCGTCGCCACGACGAGCGATCTGGCCGACTACCACCGCCTCAAGACGGCCGACGTCGTGCCGGCGCTCCGCGAACTGCACGATGAGGGCGTGCTGGCGCCGGTGGAGGTCTCGGGGTGGGGCCGCCCGGCCTGGCTGCACAGGGATGCGCGCCGCCCCCGACGAGTCGGCGCCGATGCGCTGCTCTCGCCGTTCGATCCCGTGGTCTGGACCCGCCCCCGGGCCGAGCGCGTCTTCGGCTTCCGCTACCGCATCGAGATCTACACGCCCCTCGAGAAGCGCATCCACGGCTACTACGTCCTCCCCGTCCTCCAGGACGATCTGCTCGTCGCGCGAGTCGATCTGAAGAGCGACCGTCAGAGCGGCGTGCTTCGGGTGCAGGCCGCCTGGCGCGAACGGGATCTCGAGGTCGACTGCGATCGTCTCGCCGCCCTGCTCCGGCGAGCGGCCCGGTGGCAGGGCCTCGAGGCCGTCGAGGTCATGCACCGGGGCGACCTCGCCGCCGAGCTGCGACGCGCCGTCGGGTGACGGGAGATCCCCCCTCGGGCCCTCGCCGCGCCTCCTCGGCCGACGTCCGCCGCCGCGGCCGACACCCGTCCGTCTAGAAGCGACCGGCGCTCTCGCGGAGTCGGGAGACGCGATCGGCCAGAGGCGGGTGCGTGCTGAACAGGCGATCCATGACGCCCGGCTTCATGGGGTCGCTGATCCACAGATGCGACATGGACGTGTTCTGCGTCCGCATCGGCTGACCGTGCGAGCCCAGCTTCTCGAGCGCCCGGGCGAGACCCTCGGGGTACCGCGTGGTCAGAGCCCCCGTGGCGTCCGCGAGGTACTCGCGCTGCCTCGAGACCGCGGCCTGGACGCCCGCCGCGGCCAGCGGGGCCACGATCATCGCCACGAGGCCCAGGACGAGGAACACCGGGTTGGAACCGCCCCCGCCGTTGTTGCCGTTGGAGTTCCGGTTGCCGCCCGAGAGCGCGCTGAAGAACGACATGCGCAGGAGGATGTCGGCCAGGAACCCCACGGCGACGACCAGCCCGAAAACCATCATCGACACGCGGATGTCGTAGTTCTTCACGTGACCGAGCTCGTGGGCCATGACCCCCTCGAGCTCCGAGTCGTCCATGATCTCGAGGAGTCCCGTGGTCGCGGCGACCACGGCGTGCTCCGGGTCCCGCCCGGTGGCGAACGCGTTCGGCGCCGGATCGACGACGACGTAGACCTCGGGCATCGGGAGGCCCATGGTGATGCTGAGATTCTCGACCGTGCGGTACAGCCTCGGCGCCGAGGTTCCGTCGACGCGCTGGGCGTGGCTGAGAGACAGCGCCTGACGACCGGCGGCGAAGTACTGGATCAGCGCGTAGACCGCGGCCACGACCAGCACGATGAAGCCCACCGAGGGGTTGCCGTACAACGCCCCGGCCCCGAAACCCAGGGCGCCGACGATCACCAGGAAGATCAGGACGATGAGCACCGTGTTGCGCTTGTTGCGCGAGATGGCTGAGTACATGGGCCGGAGACCGATCTACAGGGCCGCGTCGGGCGGCGTCAGAACTGGACGCGAGGAGGCTCGGCGATCGCCGACGGCTCCGCGACCTCGAAGAAGTCGCGCTCGGTGAAGCCCAGGCGCTTCGCGAACATCGTGTTGGGGAACACCCGCGTCTTCGTGTTGAACTCGCGGACGCCGCCGTTGAAGAACCGCCGAGCGGCCTGGATCTTGTCTTCGGTGTCGACCAGCTCGGACTGCAGCTGCAGGAAGTTCTGGCTGGCCTGCAGCTGGGGGTAGGCCTCGGACACGGCGAAGATGCTCTTCAGGGCCGTCTGCATGTGGCCCTCGGCGGCGGAGGCCTCGGCGGGCGTCTGCGCCCCCAGCGTCTCGGCCCGCGCCTCCGTGACGTTCTGGAACACCTTCGACTCGTGAGATGCGTAGCCCTTGACCGCCTCGATGATGTTCGGGATCAGATCGGCGCGACGTTTGAGCTGGACGGTGATGTCGCTCCAGGCCTCGTCGACCCGGACCTTGAGGGTCACGAGCGAGTTGTAGGTCGCCCAGAGGTAGATGCCCGCGATGACGGCGAGCAGGACGATGATGCCGACGGCTACCAGGATGCCGATCGTGGCCGGTTGCATGACGTGTCACTCCTTGGGGTACGACGCGAACGACCCAGGGGATGACGGTCGTCTCAGGCGGTGTTCGGGCCGCCACGGTCAGGCTTTCACTATAAATGCGCCTGCCGTCGCCTCGCCGCGGTGGGCGGGTCTTCGGAGCCAACTCACGACCAGGCGCACGGAGATCCCCCCTCGAGCGGATTGACTTGACGGGTCCGACCGTGCTGAATGGGAGGCAGTGCCCGTTCTCTCGACCCCGTCATCATCGCGTGCCCCGACCGCCGTCGTGCGCCGTGCTATGACCCGTGCCGTCGTCTGCACGATGGTGCTGCTCGTGGCCCTCGGGCTCATGCTCGGTGCGCTCGGCGCCCTGCTCCCCGCGTCGTCGGCGCAGGCGGCCGGCGCCCCCACGGCCGAGCCGAGCGCCGCACCGGATCCGGCGCCCGATCGCGAGAGCGCCCCCACTCCGCCGGCGGGCCCGACCCCCACCCCCACCCAGCCGGGCGCCCCGACCGGGCCCACGTTCGACGCCGTCGGCTCCCGGGGCGTCAACACGTTCGTCGTCGGCGGCAGCGCGAGCCCCGGGTCGTCGCTGCGGGTGCTCGACCCGGAGGTCCCCTCCCGGTCCCTCTGCGAGACGGCGACCGCGTCGGCCGCGGCGGCGACGGTGCGCTGGTCGTGCACGGTGACCGTCTCGAACGGGGCGGGGATCAGCCTGACCGTGCGGGACACGACGCACCCCGCTCTGCCCGACGCGAGCAGCGCCTCCTTCTCGGTGCTCGGCGCCCCGACGGTGCGCGGCGGGCTCCTCCTCGGGGCGAAGGCCTCGGGAACGGGCGAGCCGGGCGCCGTCGTCACCGTGTCGTCGAGCTCGGGCGCTTCCGCCTCCGGCACGGCCGACGCCTCGGGCGAGTGGAGCGCCGTCCTCGACTCCACGTCGTTCCCCTCGGGTCGCTACACCCTGACGGCCACCCAGCGGAGCTCCGCCATCCCCGACGTCGACCGCTCCGGGTCGTCCGCCCCCGTCCAGGCCACCGTCGACCGCACGGGACCGACGGCGCCCGTCATCACGGCACCCGCGTCGGGCGACGTCGTCACCCGTCAGCCGGTCGTCGTGGAGGGCACGGGCGAGGACGGCGCGACCGTCACCGTCTACATCGACGGCTCTCCGATCTGCCAGGCCACGGTGGCCGAAGGGTCGTGGCGCTGCGACTCGGCGGGGTCGTCCCTCCCCTCCGGCGCACGGGAGATCACCGCGGCGCAGGTCGACGCCGCCGGGAACTTCGGGCCCGTCTCGGCGCCCTCGACCATCCGGATCGGGCCCGGCGGGGCGACGTCCGCACCGACCGCCTCGCCGAGCGCGCCGACGGCGCCGGGGTCCGCCGTCCCGTCCCCCTCCGCTCCGGAGCCGGGTGCGTCGCCCTCCCCCGACGCCCCGACGGACGCCCCCACGATCCCCGCCCCCACCGTGCCCGGGAGCGACGGCGGTGCCGGGGCCGCAGGCGGCGCAGGGGGATCCCATGCGACCGGTGGAGGCCGCGGAGGCGCAGGCGGGGTGACCGGGGACGCCGCCGCCCCGCAGACGGGCACCTGGGCCACGGCCACCTCCTTCGGCCGGGACCTCCCTCGTCTGACCCAGACCCTCGGCGGCCCGACCTGGCCGCTCGCCGTCGCCCTCGGTCTGCTCTTCCTCGCGATCGCCGCCGGCCCGGTGCGTCTGGCCGTCGCCGCCGCCGGTGCCCGCCTCCGTCGTCGGCCCCCTCGGCTGACCGGCCGCAACCGGGCGCTCGAGCCGCCGACCTCGTTCAGCGGCGGGAGCATCGACCCCCGCCTGGCCCTGGCGGTCTCCGTCGCCGTCGGTTCGGTCGCGATCGCCTTCTCCGCCGGCGTCGACGACCAGGTGCAGTACGCACGACTGCTGATCGCCATCGTGATCGGCGTGGTGGCGCTGAACGGCCTGGCGATCGTCCTGCCCGCCGTGCTCCTGGCCCGTCGTCTCGGATCGTCGTTCTCGATGCGCCTGTCGCCCGCTCTCGTCGTCGCCGCCCTCGTGGCCGTCGCGGTCACCCGGGTGCTGTCCCTCGATCCGCCGCTCGTCCTCGGGGTCCTCGTGACGGCCACGCTCGCGGCGCGGGCCGCCGACACGGCGCCGGATGACGAGTCCGCACCCTCGGACGCTGCTCGCGGTGTCGTCGCGGTCGCTCAGCTCGGCGCGCTCGTCGTCGTCTCGCTGAGCGCGTGGGCCCTCCTCGGCGTCGTCGGAGACGCAGGAACCGGGTTCCCGGCGCAGTTGACCCGGGAGGTGCTGGTCACCCTGTGCCTCGCGGGGCTGGGTTCGCTGGTGGTCTCGATGCTCCCCCTGGGATCCTCGCCCGGGCAGGCCCTGTGGTCGTGGTCACCCGTCGGCTACGGCGGGGTCGTGCTGATCGGCGCCACCGCCGCGGCGCTGGTCTTCGTCGGGGGGCCGGGCCCGGCCGGTGCCGGCACGACCGCGATCGGTGCGACGCTCGCGGCCCTGCTGCTCGCCGGGGCATCCGCGCTCTGGGCCCGCCGCGGAGACCGTCCTCGGCACGCTCAGGCGTACCGCCCACGGGGCTGACGCGAAGCGTCATGGGGTGCCCCCGCACGGGGACGACGCGCAGCGTCGTCGGGCCGCGTCAGGGTTCGGATCCCTGCGGGGGCCGACGCGAAGCGTCATGTGGTGCCCCCGCAGGGATTCGAACCCTGACTGAAGCGATTTTAAGTCGCCTGCCTCTGCCGGTTGGGCTACGGGGGCCCGCGTCTCAGCCTACAAAGAGCGTGGACGCGACGACGCCCGCCTCGCGGTGATCCGCGGGCGGGCGTCGTCGTGCGTCGAACGGCCTCGAAGCGCTACTTGGCCGCGGGGGCGACGGTCTCCGTCTCGGCGGCCGCACCCTTCTCGTCGGCCGGGTTGGCGTACACGGGGCCGGGCTCGCCGGCCGGCGTGCCGACCTCGGGCGCGGCTTCGACGGGAGCGGCCTCGGCAGCGGGCTTCGGACGGGAGGCGAACTCCTCGAACGCGGCGCGCGGACGCTCCCGGTTGTCGAGCGACACGATGTCGCGACCGAGCCAGAGGTTGTTCCACCAGCCGCCCACGACACGGAACTTGCGCTCGAACGACGGCATGGCCAGACCGTGGTACCCGCGGTGAGCGATCCAGGCGGGGAACCCCTTGACGGCGATCTTGCCGCTCTGGAACACGCCGACGTTCAGACCCAGGCCGGCGACGGCCCCGAGGTTCTCGTGTCGGTAGTCCGTGACCGCTTCGCCGCGCAGCGAGGCGACGATGTTCTTCGCGAGCTGCTTGCCCATGCGGACGGCGTGCTGGGCGTTCGGGACGCAGAAGCCGCCGACGCCCTTGCCCGTGAGGTCGGGGGTCGCCGCGACGTCACCACAGGCCCAGGCATCGGGGACGACGGTCTCGCCGTCCACGATTCGGAGGTCGGGCTTGACGGTGATGCGTCCGCGCTGCTCGAGCGGGAAGTCGGTGTTGCGGACCATGGGGTTGGCCATGACGCCGGCCGTCCACACGATCAGGTCCGACTCGAAGGAGTCGCCCGTCGAGAGCTCGATCTTCCCGCCGACGGCCGACTGGAGCTGGGTGTCGAGGTGGACGATGGCCTGCCGCTCGGCGAGGTTCTTCAGCACCCAGTGGCTCGTCTCGAGCGAGACCTCGGGCATGATGCGGCCCATGGCCTCGATGAGGTGGAAGTGCGTGTCGTCGACGGTCAGACCCGGGTAGTTCTTGAGCAGATCGCTGGCGAAGCTGCGGAGCTCCGCGAACACCTCGATGCCGGCGAAGCCGCCGCCGACCACGACGACGGTCAGGAGGCGGTCGCGCTCCGGGCCGGCCGGCAGGTTCGAGGCCTTGGCGAAGTTCGTGAGGAGCTTGTCGCGGATCGCCGCCGCCTCCTCGATGGTCTTGAGGCCGATGGCCTCGTCCGCGACGCCCGGGATCGGGAACGTCCGCGAGACGGCGCCGGCCGTCATGACGACCTGGTCGTACTCCATCGTCCAGGCGTCGCCGACCTCGGGCGTGATGGTGGCGGTCTTCGTCGCGTGGTCGACGTTCGTGACCTTCGCGGTGACCACGTTCGTCTTCTTGAGGTGGCGCCGCAGAGCGACGACCGCGTGACGGGGCTCGATCGAGCCGGCCGCGACCTCGGGCAGGAACGGCTGGTAGGTCATGTAGGGCAGCGGGTCGACGATCGTGACCTCGGCCTCACCCTTGCGCAGCCACTTCTCGAGCTTCCAGGCGGTGTAGAAACCGGCGTAGCCGCCGCCGACGATCAGGATTTTGGGCACGGGGAATGATCTCCTTGAGGTGGGTTGTCCGAGACGACCTTACTCCTGGTGGCGTCTTCTCCTGAATTGGCGCACGGCACCCCAGACGACCGCCGCGAGGGCCGAACCGAACAGGCCGTAGACGATCAGGGGGATGCCCGTCGATCGCATCGTCTCGACGGTCGGCACCAGCGCCTGCAGGCGATCGTCGCGGTCGACCCGCGGAGTGGGGACGGGCGCCGGCTCGGCGGAGGTCGAGGGCGTCGTCGCCGGGAGCTCCGCCCGCCGGTGCAGGCGGATCCACTCGGCGAGGTCTCCCATCGGATTGACGTCGACGCTCGGCACCGGGTCTCCGACCGCGGCCGCCGCATCGATGAGCCCGTGCCCGTAGAGCGGATCGGGCGTGACGGCCCCTCGCGGGGTCGCCGTCGAGACGACGCGGTTGATGACGTCGTCCGCGTCGAGGTCGGGGTGCGCACCGCGGACGAGTGCGACGACCCCGGCCACGATCGGCGTGGCGCCGCTCGTCCCGCTCCAGCTGTAGTGGACGTCGCCCGGCCCGACCCCGACGAGCTTCTCGCTCGGGGCCGCGACCCCGATGGTGATGCCCTGACTCGAGGCGTCGAAGCTGGCCGTGCCCATCCGGTCGACGCCGGCCACGGTGAGGACCCCGGGCATGGTCGCCGGCGCTCCGACCTCGGTGGTTCCGCTGCCGCGGTTGCCGGCGGCGGCGACCACGACCACGTCGTTCTCCATCGCGTAGAGGAACGCGTCGTCCCAGCTCGTGGGCCAGTCGAGGGTGTTCCGGGTGAGGGACATGTTGATGACGTCCGCCCCGTGATCGACCGACCAGCGGACCGCCTCGGCGATCTGCGTGTCGGAGTCGACCGCGTCGGAGCCGAAGCCGACCGAGACGGAGAGGAGCTCGGCCTCGGGCGCCACGCCGATGACGCCGTCGCCCGGGGCCGTCCCCCGACCGGCGAGGATCGATCCGACCAGCGTGCCGTGGGTCGGGTCGTCGGCCCCCACGGGCGTCTGCCCGTCGGCGGACCCCTCGCCCGAGACGTCGGTGCCGCCCACCACCGCGCCGTCGAGCTCGGCCACCGACGAGTCGACGCCGGTGTCGATGACCGCCACGGTCACGCCGGCGCCGCGACTCGTCTGCCAGGCCTGCTCGATGCCGTAGTCCGCGAGCCAGTACTGGTCGTCGCGGATGGCGTCCGCTCGGGCACCGGCGGCTGGGACGAGCACGACGCCCAGGACCAGCACGACGCCGACGGTCGCCGCACCCACGCCGCGGAGGGTGCGCACGTTCTCAGGCTCCCCCGCCGGAGGCGCGCTCGGCCTGGTCGCCCTCGGCCAGGTAGTCGGGGCATCGGCACACGTCGGGACTCCAGCCGGCACGCTCGAGAGCGAGGTCCCCGAAGGGGTTGACGCCGGGACCCGCTGCGAGCGTGTGCCCCACCAGGGCGTGGAGGCACTTGATGCGCTCGGGCATGCCGCCGGCGGTCACGTGCGCGATCTCGTCGACGTGCTCGATGCCCTCGCGGTCGGCGAGATACGCCTGATGGGCCGACCGGTACCGATCGGCCAGCTCGGGGTCCGTCGCCAGGGTCTCGGTGAACTCCGCCATGACGCCGTTCGCCTCGAGGGTCGACACGGCCGCCGTGGCGCCGGGGTGGCAGAGGTAGTAGAGCGTGGGGAACGGCGTGCCGTCGCCGAGTCGAGGCCTGGTCGCGACGACCGTCGGGTTGCCGCAGACGCAGCGAGCGGCGATGCCGATGACGTCGCGCGCCGGACGGCCGAGCTGCGCCGTCACGATGCGGACGTCGAGGTCGCTCACGGGATCGAACGGAGGAGTGCTCACGGGGTGCCGCCTGTCGGGGTGGTGGTCGGGAGTTCGCTGCCGTCGATGTCGGGCGCGATCAGCTCGGTCGCGGGGGCGTCGCTCAGCCCGGCGTCGACGACGGACGAGGTCATGGCGGCGATCCAGTCCACCTGGGGCGTCTGCAGCTCGTCGCTGATGGGAGCCTGCGTCCGCTCGGCGTCGGTGGTGGCGTCGCCCATTACGAGGTAGCTGTACTCGCCCGGGTAGACGTACAGCAGCCGGTCGCGGGCCTGCGCCTCGATGTACGCGGGGTCGCTCCATCGCGCGACGTCGCCCTGCAGATCGGTCACATCGTCCTGCTGACGTTCGACCTCGTCCTGGATCGCGGCGATCTGCTGCTGCTGCTGGACGAGCGTCCGCAGCGACGGCGCGAGCACCACGACGAACAGCACGAGGATCACGAGCATCAGCAGACTGAATCCGGAGAAGCGGATCGACCGGAGCCAGCCGCCGGCCGGGGAGTCCGTCTCGGGCAGGGCTACGGGCAGACGCCTGCTCTTCGACTCTCGGGGCATGCCTCCGAGGGTAGACGACGCCCCCGGCTCGTCGGTCACGGAACGCCGAGAGGCCCGCCCCGCTGATGCGGGACGGGCCTCTCGGACGACACGGCGACGAGGTCGCCGGAGTCGCTAGCCGCGGAAGCGGGGGAACGCCGAACGACCGGCGTAGACCGCCGCGTCGCCGAGCTCCTCCTCGATGCGGAGCAGCTGGTTGTACTTCGCGACGCGCTCGGAGCGGGCCGGGGCGCCGGTCTTGATCTGACCGGCGTCGGTCGCGACCGCGAGGTCGGCGATCGTGGTGTCCTCTGTCTCACCCGACCGGTGCGACAGGACCGTGGTGTAGCCGCTGCGCTGAGCGAGGGCCACCGCGTCGAGGGATTCCGTCAGGGTGCCGATCTGGTTCACCTTGACGAGGATCGAGTTGGCGGCGCCGGCCTCGATGCCCTTGGCGAGTCGCTCGGGGTTCGTGACGAAGAGGTCGTCGCCGACGATCTGGGTCTTCGAGCCGATCTCGCTCGTCAGGTGCGCCCAGCCCTCCCAGTCGTCCTCGTCGAGAGGGTCCTCGATGGTGACGAGCGGGTACGAGGCGACGAGGTCGGCGTAGTAGCCGGCGAGGAACGCCGAGTCCCGCTTCTCGCCCTCGAAGGTGTACGAGCCGTCCGTGAAGAACTCGCTCGAGGCGACGTCGAGGCCGAGGGCGATGTCCGTGCCGGGCGTGAAGCCGGCCTTGGTGATGGCCTCGACGAGCAGGTCGAGCGCGGCGCGGTTGCTGTCGAGGTTCGGCGCGAAGCCGCCCTCGTCGCCGAGGCCGGTCGACAGGCCCTTGCTCTTGAGCTCGCTCTTCAGCGCGTGGTACGTCTCGGCACCCCAGCGGAGGGCCTCGGCGAACGACGACGCGCCCACGGGGAGGATCATGAACTCCTGGATGTCGACGTTGCTGTCGGCGTGGGAGCCGCCGTTGATGACGTTGAGCATCGGGACGGGCAGCGTGTGAGCGTTCGGTCCGCCGAGGTAGCGGAACAGGGGCAGATCGGCCGAGTCGGCGGCCGCGCGGGCGACGGCGAGCGACACGCCGAGGATGGCGTTGGCGCCCAGGCGCTTCTTGTTCTCGGTGCCGTCGAGCTCGATCATGGCGGCGTCGATGATGCGCTGATCGGTGGCGTCGAGGCCCTCGACCGCCGGTCCGATCTCGTCGATGACGGCGGAGACCGCCTTCAGCACGCCCTTGCCGAGGTAGCGGCTCGAGTCGCCGTCGCGCAGTTCGTAGGCCTCGAAGGCCCCGGTCGATGCGCCCGAGGGGACGGCGGCCCGAGAGACCGTCCCGTCGTCGAGCAAGACCTCGACCTCGACCGTCGGGTTGCCCCGCGAGTCGAGGATTTCGCGGGCGCCTACGGCGTCGATTGCTGCCACGGAGAACTCCTTAGTAGTCGTTGTGTTCGCAGGACCGAGGTCCACGGCAATCCTAGCGACGCCCCGTGGCGTGACGGTCGGCCGGTGGTCAGCCCAGGGTCCGGACGTCGAGGTCGCCGACGCCCTCTCCGCCTCGGACCGACGCGAACCGCGTGTAACCGGCCGCCGCGAGGGTGTCGAGCTGCCTCGTGAGGTTCTTGACGCGGCGCTCCAGACGGACCCGCGCCTCCCCCTGTTCGAGCAGTCCGGCCCTCAGCGCCACGAGCTCGGCCGCGGGCACGGACGCGTCGTGCACCAGCACGAGCCCCTCACGACCGGCGTCGGCGTCGTCGACCAGGTCGACGATGCGCTCGAAGCCCAGCGAGAAGCCCGCTGCGGGGACGTCGACCCCGAGGAACCGGCCGATCATGCCGTCGTAGCGACCGCCGCCGCCGAGCGAGTACCCGAAGTCCGGGTGCGCGACCTCGAAGATCGTGCCCGTGTAGTAGCCCATTCCGCGCACGAGGGTCGGATCGAAGACGAGCCGCGCATCCGGCAGCGCGTCACGGAGGGCGACCAGATCGGCGGCCGCTTCGACATCGAGCCAGGCAGGAGGCGCGGTGCCGGTGATCGTCGACCACTCGGCCGTCGAGAGCTCACCCAGGGCGTCGTCGAGACCATCGCGCTCGAGGCCGATCTCGACGAGCCGGTCGACGACCCCGGTCACGCCCAGCTTGTCGAGCTTGTCGAGCTCGATCAGCGCCTGATCCGTGAGCTCCGCCGGCGTGCCCCAGTGGGCGAGCACCCCGAGGAGGATGCGCCGGTCATTGATGCGGATCGACGTGCCGTGGAGACCCAGCGACGACAGGACGGCCGTGGTGGCGGAGATCAGCTCGACCTCCGCCAGGGGGCCTGCCTCGCCGAGGATGTCGATGTCGCACTGGACGAACTGGCGGTAGCGGCCCTTCTGCGGCCGCTCGGCGCGCCAGACGGGGGCCACCTGGACGGATCGGAAGACGCCCGGCAGTTCGGAGCGGTGGGATGCATAGAACCGGGCCAGGGGCACGGTGAGATCGAAGCGGAGGCCGAGGTCGGCCAGCGCGAGCGCCGAGTCGGCGGCCCGGAGCGCCTCGACGTCGAGACCCCGCTTCAGGACGGCGAAGACCTGCTTCTCGTTGTCGCCGCCGAGACCCGAGTGGAGGTAGTCGGTGGACTCGACGACGGGCGTCTCGATCTCGTCGAAGCCGTACGAGCGGTAGACGTCGCGGATGGTGGCGAGCACCCGCTCGCGACGGCGCTTCTCGGCGGGGAGGAAGTCCCGCATCCCGCGGGGAGGGCTCACGTGTGACGGCATGACACCATCCTCCCAGAGGGGCGCGGGGTCGTGGCGGCGCGCGAGGTGGACTTGCGGATCATGTGAGATTCCACGTACGATATGAGCACCAGACGGGGTGAATCGGGTTGCATGCCGTCGGGTCACGGTGCCCTACCTTCCCTGCGGTGAGGGCGCTTGAACGGGCCGGATGCCGAGTGCATCCGGCCCGTTCTCCGTCTCGCGCCGGACCGATGGTCGACGACCGAGGTCCGAGGTCCTACGACCGACGTCCGACGACCGACGGCCGACGGCCGACGGCCGACGACCTGGCGACCTACGCGCCGACCGATTCGACGACGGCATCCAGGCGGCGCGTGAAGACGGCGCCGGGCTCGTCGGCGTGGCCCCCGATGACGGCGTCGTACAGCAACCCCTCGAGCTCCGCGACGAAGGCGCGTGCTCGGACGGCGGCGTCGTCGGACGAGACCCCCTGGGCGACGAGCCACGCCGCGACGGTCTCGCGCCACCGGTCCCCCGCGCGCCGTGCGACGCCGGGCTCGTCGCCGGCCACGACCTCGAGCAGCGCCGCCTCCATCTCGAGACGCTGGAGGTCGAGGCCCCGCTCGCTCGAGGCCTCGTCCCAGTACTGCTCGAGGTGACGCCGGAAGCCGGCGGCGTCGAGTCCGGAGGGATCCGCCGGGACCAGATGATCATGACGACCGACGACGGCGCGCACGATCTCGGCGATGAGCTCGGCGCGGTTCCCGAAGTGATAGACGAAGACGTAGGTGCTCACGCCGAGGGCCTCGGCGAGGGTCCGGAACGAGACGGTCGCGATGCTCCGCGACCGGAGGTGGTCGATGATCTGGCCCAGCAGTTCGGGCTTGCGTGTCGGATCGGGCTTACGAGGCATAGATGCCACTCCTTCGTGCGGACGGGTCGGGACGCCCTGCGCGGCCACGACCGTCGTCTCGCGACCATAACAGACGTCTGCCGACGCCGCTCGGGAGGCCACGCGGCGTCCGTGGATGCACCGGCAGGGTGCGATCCGAGCGATCACTTCGTGTTTCGTCGGATGACCCTTGACATTTTAGGTGCTGTAGCTCTACATTTGCCTGAGCGCGACAAGGCCCGCCGGGCCTGATCCCTCGGTGGAGTGCCGGTCGCGCGAACGTGACCACACCGACTAGGCCGACTCCTTCTTGCGATCGGAGTCGGCTCGGGGGCGGTCACGAGGGGCGCCCCGCCTATTCGGGTTGGCGGGGCGCCCCGCTCTCGGGCGACCGTCCTGCGAAGTGATCCGCGCCTCCTGCGTGCCCCTCCCGCGCGGAGCCGCGTCCGAGCGACTCGACCTCGCGCAGAGCCGACTCGCGCTCCCGGACCGCTCGCCGAAGAGCCCGCTCGGCGTCCACCCCCCGCGCCGTCGCGGCATCGACCAACCGGGCCAGCTCCCGTCCGATCAGCAGCTCGTCGTCGACCGGAGACGCAGCATCCGCACCGGCACCGGTGCGCTCCCCCGTCGCGGCGTGCTCCACGGACGCCAACCCCGCCGCCCGCCGTCGCCCGTCGATCTTCTGCGCCCGTGCCAGAGCGGGCAGTCCCCGGGGGACGCCGTCGAAGGCGCTCGTCCGCTGCGACTTCTCGCGAGCCTTCGCGGCCGACCAGAGCCGGATGATGTCGTCGACGCCGTGCGCCTCGTCGGCGGCGAAGACATGAGGATGGCGACGCACCGTCTTGGCCATCACATCGCGGACGACGTCGTCGAGGTCGAACGCCCCGGCCCTCTCGGCCAGAGCCGCGTGGAGGACCACCTGGTAGAGGACGTCGCCGAGCTCCTCGCGTCGGTCGGCGGAGGTCCCCTCCTCGATCGCCTCGACCAGCTCGGCGGTCTCCTCGACGAGGTAGGTCACGAGGCTCTCGTGCGTCTGCGCCCGGTTCCATTCGCACCCGCCCTCGTCGGCCAGGAGGGCGGCGACCACGCCGACCAGCTCGTCGATCGGGGCGCGGGGCTCGTCGCGATCGCTCACCCACGCCTCCTCGTGTCGCATCGTCGGCGGATCAGCCCGCGGCAGCCGCGGAGTCCGCGGCCGGGCGCGGAGCCTCGGCGCCGAAGATCGCCGACATCAGCTGCTCGACCCACCGGATCAGCTCGCCGTCGCGCAGCGCCTCCCCGTGCGGGCGGGGCAGCGGCACGCTGACCGACTTCGTCTGGGCGAACCAGCGGGCACCCGGGTACATGCGCTGCAGACGGACCTGCATGCTGTCGGCCAGATCGAGACCGGCCACCCGGAGGTTGCTGCCCATGACGACGACCTCGCTGAGACCGGCCTTCTGCGCCGCCCGGCGGAGGCGCGACACCTCGATGAGGGCGAGCACGGACGCCGGAGGCGCGCCGTACCGGTCGGTGAGCTCGTCGAGCACCGAATCGATCTGCTCGTCGGTCGAGGTCGGCGAGCTCGCGGTCGACAGCTTCTGATACGCCTCGAGTCGCAGTCGCTCGCTCTCGACGTACTCGTCGGGGATGTGCGCGTCGACGGGGAGCTCGAGACGCAGCTCGGTCTGCCCCTCGGCCACGTCGCCGCGGAACGCCCCGACGGCCTCGCCGATCATCCGCAGATACAGGTCGAAGCCGACTCCGGCGATGTGACCGGACTGCTCGCCGCCCAGCAGGTTGCCGGCACCGCGGATCTCGAGGTCCTTCAGCGCCACCTGCATGCCGGCGCCCAGCTCGTTGTTCGCGGCGATGGTCTCGAGCCGATCCTGAGCGGTCTCGCTCAGAGGACGCTCGGCGTCGTAGAGGAAGTACGCGTAGCCGCGTTCGCGACCACGACCCACCCGGCCGCGCAGCTGATGCAGCTGGCTGAGGCCGTACTTGTCGGCGCGATCGATGATCAGCGTGTTCGCGTTGGCGATGTCGAGACCGGTCTCGATGATCGTGGTCGAGACGAGCACGTCGAACTTGCGCTCCCAGAAGTCGACCATGACCTGCTCGAGCGACGACTCGGCCATCTGTCCGTGCGCGACCGCCACCCGCGCCTCCGGGACCAGCTCGGCGATCTGCGCCGCGACGCGGTTGATGCTCGAGACGCGGTTGTGCACGAAGAACACCTGCCCCTCGCGGAGCAGCTCGCGCCGGATCGCCGCCGCCTTCTGCCGGTCGCTCTCGGGCCCGACGAAGGTGAGGATCGGGTGGCGGTCCTCGGGCGGCGTGGTCAGGGTCGACATCTCGCGGATGCCCGTGACGGCCATCTCGAGGGAGCGCGGGATGGGCGTGGCCGACATCGCGAGGATGTCCACGTTGGTCTTGAGCTTCTTCAGGGCGTCCTTGTGCTCGACGCCGAACCGCTGCTCCTCGTCGATGATGACGAGGCCGACGTCCTTGTACGCGATGCCCTCGCTGAGGAGGCGGTGGGTGCCGATGACCATGTCGACGGTGCCGTCGCCGAGCCCCTTGATCGTCTCGCGGCTCTCCTTCGCGCTCTGGAACCTGCTGAGGCTCCGCAGGTGCACGGGGAACCCGGCGAACCGATCGGAGAAGGTGTCGAAGTGCTGCTTCACGAGCAGCGTCGTCGGGACGAGCATGACGACCTGCTTGCCGTCCTGGATCGCCTTGAAGGCCGCTCGGACGGCGACCTCGGTCTTGCCGTAGCCGACATCGCCCGAGAGGAGGCGATCCATCGGGATGGGGCGCTCCATGTCGGCCTTGATCTCGTCGATGGTCGTCAGCTGGTCCGCCGTCTCGGCGAAGGGGAAGGCCTCCTCCAGCTCGCGCTGCCACGGGGTGTCGGGCGGGAACGCATGACCCTTGCTCGCCATGCGCGCCGAGTAGAGCTTCACGAGCTCGACGGCGATGTCCCGCACCGCGCGACGCGCCTTGCTCTTCGCCGACGCCCAGTCGCTGCCGCCCATCTTGCTGAGCGACGGGGCCTCGCCGCCGACGTAGCGGCTGAGCAGGTCGAGCTGGTCGGTCGGGACGTAGAGCTTGTCACCCGGGTACCCGCGCTTCGAGGGCGCGTACTCGAGCACGAGGTACTCGCGGCTGTTCTTCACGGCGTTCTTGCCGCCCGTGCTCACCTCGCGGCTGGTGAGCTCGAGGAACTTGCCGATGCCGTGCGTCTGGTGCACCACGACATCGCCCGGCTTCAGCTGCAGGGGATCGACCACGTTCTTGCGACGACTGGCGAGCTTCGTGACCTGACGGGAGTCGTAGTTCGCGGAACGACCGTAGAAGTCGCTCTCGCCGAGCACCGCGAGCTTCGCCTCGGGGATCTCGAAGCCCGCCTCGACCCCGCCCGCCACGAGATGCGCCACCCCGGGCTCGAGGGTGTCGGGCAGCGACTCGTGCAGCCGGGCGGCGACGCCGCGTTCGGCCAGCACGTCGCGTGCCCTCTCGACGAGGCCGACCCCGCGGGAGGTCACGACGACGCTCCACCCGTCGCCGAGCCGCGACACGACGTGATCGAGAGCGCCCTCGGCATGACCGCTGAAGCTCGGGACCGCGTCGGCCGCCAGACGGACGTAGTCGCCGGCCGACGCGATCGCCTCGTCGTCCGTGAGCACCTCGCCGCTGTCGAACGTGCTCATGCTGAACCAGGCGCGATCGCCCGCCGAGTCGCGGAGGTCGCGGAGGGAGATGAAGTCGCCCGCGTCGAGGTCGATCGGGGCCTCGGCGCCGGCCGTCGCGGCGCTCCAGGCGGCGGACAGGAACTCGCGGTTCGTCTCCGCCAGGCTGCGGGCCCGCGAGACGACCCGCTCGGGCGACAGGACGGCGATCGAGGCGTCGGCGGGGAGGTAATGGGTGAGGGGCACCAGACCGTGCACGAGCGCGGGGGCCAGCGACTCCATGCCCTCGACGGGGATGCCCTCGCCGATCTTGGCGAGCATCTGCGCCAGGCTCGGGAACTCGTGCTGCATCTCGCGGGCACGCTGCCGCACCTGCTCGGTGAGCAGCATCTCGCGACTCGGCGGGAGGTCCACCGTCGTCACATCGCCGTCCAGGCTGCGCTGATCGGCCACCGAGAAGCGCCGCACCTGGTCGACCTCGTCGCCGAAGAAGTCGACCCGCAACGGGTGCTCCGCCGTCGGCGGGAAGACGTCGAGGATGCCGCCCCGCACCGCGAACTCGCCGCGGCGGGTCACCATGTCGACCCGGGCGTAAGCCAGATCGACGAGCCGGACCGCGATGGCCGAGAGGTCGTGACCCCGATCGCCGACCGTGAGCACCACCGGATCGATCGACGCGAGATTGTCGGCCAGCGGCTGCAGCGCCGCCCGGACGCCGGCCACGACGACGATCGGCCTGGTCGCCTGGGGCTCGGCCGCGGCCTGCGCCTGCCACGCGGCCAGACGGCGCAGCGCGTGGATCCGCTTCCCGACGGTCTCGGCGCTCGGGCTGAGACGCTCGTGGGGCAGGGTCTCCCACGCGGGGAACTCGATGATCTCGGCCTCGGGCAGGAAGCTCGACAGCGATCCCCGCACAGCCTCGGACTCGCGCCCCGTGGCCGTCACGACGAGGAGCGCCTGCGGCCCCTCCCGGCGGGACAGGAGCCCGGCGAGGAGCGGCACGCGCAGACCGTCGACGACGGAGAAGTCGGTGCTTCGGCCATGCCGGTCGAGGGCAGCCGAGAAGGTGGAGGCGCGCGAAAGCGCCGGAATCAAGCCCGCGAGTATCACCCGACAGATGGTACTCGTGCACGCTCCGAGCGGAGCGCCGCCCTCAGTCTCTGGCGGTGTGGAATCTGAGCTGCGCGGCGGTCAGCCCCTCGGACGCGATCATCTCGACCGCGTCGGCCGCATCGGCGAGGAGGATGGGCAGATTCTGCCGCTCGGCCGCCGCGAAGTCCTTCAGGACGAAGTCGGCGGCGGGCTGGCGCCCCGGAGGTCGCCCGATGCCGACCCTCACCCGGGTGAACTCGTTCGAGCCCGTCGCCGCGATGATGTCCCGCAGGCCGTTGTGGCCGCCGTGACCGCCGCCGTGCTTGAGCTTGATCGTGTCGAAGTCGATGTCGAGCTCGTCGTGGACCACGATCAGCCTCGACACGTCGAGGTCGTAGAACCGCAGGAGCGCCTGCACCGGCCCGCCTGACAGGTTCATGAACGTGTTCGGCTTCGCGAGAACGAATCGCGCCGCACCGGGCGCGAGGCGCCCTTCGGCCACGGTCGAGTCGGTGCGGTGCCTCGTGAAGCGGGCGGACAGACGGTGGGCCATCTCGGCCAGCACCATCTGCCCGACATTGTGCCTGTTGCCGGCGTAGCCGGGCCCGGGGTTGCCGAGCCCGACCACGATCCACTGATCGTCGGATGCCATCGTTCGTCGGTCGTCTCTTCAGTGGGTCTGCGCCGGCAGGGGGTGTTACTCGGAGCGCTCTTCGTCTTCGATCGAGTCGACGTCGCCCTCGGCCGGAGCGGCCTCGCCGTCCTCGTCGGACACGGCGTCGGTCGTCAGGTCGAGCTGGGGAACCGAGATGGCGAGCACGAGGGTCTCGGGCTCGCTGACGAGGTTCGCGCCCTTCGGGAGGACGAGGTCGGCGGCGGTGATCTGCGCACCCTCCTCGAGGCCCTCGATCGACACGACGACGCTCTGCGGGATGTGGGTCGCCTCGACCTCGAGCTCGACGGCGTTGAGCTCGAGCACGTGGATGGTGCCGGGGTACGACTCGCCCTCGACGTGCACGGGCACCTCGACGCTGACCTTCTCGCCCTTGCGGACGACGATGAGGTCGATGTGCTCGATGGTCTGCTTGACCGGGTCGCGCTGGATGTCCTTCACCAGCGCGAGCTGGTCGGTGCCCTCGATGTCGAGCGTGATGACGGCGTTCGCACGACGCGTGATCAGCATGGTCTCGTGACCGGGGAGGGTCACGTGCTGGGGGTCGGTGCCGTGACCGTAGATGACCGCGGGGATCATGTCGTTGGCGCGGATCTTGCGGGCGGCGCCCTTGCCGAAGCTCGTGCGGACGAGCGCGGACAGCTTGTTGTCGTCGGACATGTGTGTCTCCTTCTGTGGCCGCCGCGAGGGCGGACCGGATGTGTGGTCGGTTTCAACTCGAACGCGTATCGCGTGAGGAAAGACCCCGCAGCCGTGAGGTGACGGATTCTGTCGAACCCGCCCGTACGAGACTGAGCGCCTGCCTACCGCGTCGATAACGGATGCCTTCGCATCCCTCGCCGAAGTTCAGCTTCCGAGGTTACACGGGCCCCGGGCGTGTCGCCAACCCGCGCCTCCTCGGCTCAGGCGTCTGCGCGGGCGCCGTGCTCGCTCTCGAGACGCACGACGACATCGGCCACGATCCGGTCGGGCGTCGCGTCGACGTCGATGCCGAACCCGGCCTCGTCGTCGGCGAGGGGCTCGAGGGTGGCGAACTGCGACCGCATCAGACCCGAGGGCATGAAGTGCCCCTTGCGCGCCTTCTGCCGCCGCTCGACGAGCTCGTGCACACCCGTCAGATGGACGAAGAGGAGGCGCGGGTCGCCCTGACGGAGCACGTCGCGATAGCGCCTCGTCAACGCGGAGCACGCCACGACGACCGACTCGTCGCCGGCGTCGCGGATGCGGTCGGCGACGATCGTCAGCCACGGTGCCCGGTCGTCGTCGTCGAGCGGCCGCCCCTCGGCCATCTTGCGACGGTTCGCCTCGGGGTGGAGGTCGTCGGCATCGACGAACGGCGCCCCCGTGACCGAGGCCAGCAGTTCGCCCACGGTCGACTTGCCCGAGCCGGACACCCCCATCACGACGACGGGCGGGAACGGACGCGGGCTCAGGATGTCGGTCACGGGTGGCCTTCGGGCTCGGGGCGGTGGTCGCGACCAGCCTAGGCGCGGCCGCGTCACGGGGCCCTGACCGTACCCGTCGGGCACCCGGGCCGGAGGAATAGTCTGCGGACACCCACCCCCGAGAAGGAGTCGACATGACCGAACAGGGAACAGCAGAGACGTCCACCGCACAGGCGAACATCGGAGTCGTCGGACTCGCCGTCATGGGCTCGAACCTGGCGCGGAACCTCGCCAGCCGTGAGGGCAACACCGTCGCCGTCTACAACCGCTCGCCGGAGCGTACCGACACCCTCATGACCGAGCACGGCGACGCCGGATTCATCGCCTCGAAGACGATCGAGGACTTCGCCGCCTCGCTGCAGAAGCCCCGCACCGCCATCATCATGGTGCAGGCCGGGCGCGGCACCGACGCCGTCATCGACCAGCTCGCCGATCTCTTCGACGAAGGCGACATCATCGTCGACGGCGGCAACGCGAACTTCCAGGACACCCGCCGGCGGGAGGCAGCCCTGCGCGACCGCGGCCTCAACTTCGTCGGTGCCGGCATCTCGGGCGGTGAGGAAGGCGCCCTCAAGGGGCCCTCGATCATGCCCGGCGGCTCGAAGGAGGCGTACGAGACGCTCGGCCCCATCCTGTCGTCCATCGCCGCGGTCGCCGAGGGCGAGCCGTGCGTCACGCACGTCGGATCCGACGGCGCGGGGCACTTCGTCAAGATGATCCACAACGGCATCGAGTACGCCGACATGCAGCTCATCGCGGAGTCGTACGACCTGCTGCGGCGCGTCGGCGGCCACGAACCCGCCGCCATCGCCGCCGTCTTCGACGAATGGAACAAGGGCGAGCTCGAGTCGTACCTCATCGAGATCACCGCCGAGGTGCTCCGTCAGGTCGACGCCAAGACGGGCGGCCCGCTCGTCGACTCGATCGTCGACGAGGCCGGCTCGAAGGGCACCGGCGTCTGGACCGTGCAGAACTCGGTCGGACTCGGCGTCCCGGTCGGCGGAATCGCCGAGGCCGTCTTCGCCCGCGCCGTCTCGTCGAAGCCCGACCAGCGCGCCGCCGTGCAGGCGACACTGCAGGGCCGACCCGAGGTGCAGGAGGCCGGTGACGGGTTCGAGGACGATGTGCAGAAAGCGCTGTACGCATCGAAGATCGTCGCCTACGCCCAGGGCTTCGACGCCATCATCGCCGGCGCCCTCGAGTACGACTGGGACATCGACAAGGGGGCCATCGCCAAGATCTGGCGCGGCGGCTGCATCATCCGCGCGCAGTTCCTCAACCGCATCGTCGACGCCTACGAGAAGGACGCCACCATCGCGACCCTCCTCGAGGACGACTACTTCGCCGCGGCCGTCCGCGACGGTGAAGCGGCCTGGCGCCGCATCGTCGCCAAGGCCGCCCTCTCGGGCATCCCCGTGCCCGGGTTCGCCTCAGCGCTCAGCTACTACGACTCGCTCGCGTCCACGCGCCTCCCGGCGTCGCTGATCCAGGGGCAACGCGACTTCTTCGGCGCTCACACGTACGAGCGCGTCGGCGAGGACGGCGTGTTCCACACGCTCTGGTCGGGTGACCGGTCGGAGATCGAGACGGAGCCGTCGACCCACTGAGGGCGGGCGCGGGGCTGCGCCGCGCCTCCTGAGCTGCACCCAGGCGGGCGGGTCCCGCCGTCCTGACCCTGCGACCGCGGGGCGGACGGCGGGTCCGCCCGTCCGCACGCGTGGCCTGCGCTCGCCTCGGGCGTCGCGCGTCGCGCGTCGGCGACTCAGGCAGACCGGCGGCCGCGCGGGACAGGGCCACGCGCAAGCGCCACATCACCTGAGTCGCCGACCCGGGCCGCTGCGCGTCGGCAACTCAGGCTCGGGGGCGGTATGGCGGGACAGGGCCACGGTCGGGTGCCGCATCGCCTGAGTTGCCGACGGGGGGGGGGGCTGCGCGCGTGGCCTGAAGCGTCGATGCCGGGCGGGGGGGGTCAGGGGGTGGCAGCGGCGAGGACGAGAGGGTCCTCGCAGCCGCGGGCGAAGCCCTGGATGCGGTGGTCGATGTCGCGTTGCAGCACGACGGCTCCGATGCGCTCGGCGAGAGGGGCGAGCCAGCGCGGCCGGCAGGTGAAGTTGTAGCGCCAGATCGCCAGGGTGCTCTGCGGGTCGCCGTCGACCGCACTGAACCGCCAGCCGCCGCCCATGCGCTCGAAGAACCACGAGCCCTTCGTCATCTTCATGCCGACGTTCGTGGGCGGCGCGTACGAGACGTACTCGCTCTCCATCCGGAATCCGAACCGCTGCACCGTGAGGGTGCGGACGCCTCTGGCGGGCACGGTCGCTCCCCCGACGAGGTGCTGGTGGCGGATGAACGGGTCCCAGCGCTTGCGCGCCTCACCCTGCGTCTGCGACACCGCGAAGGCGACCTCCGGGCTCACCGGGACGACCACACGGGATTCGACGACGGGCATGGGCACATCGTGGCACGACGCGGGATCGACCGGGCGGGAGATGCCGAGAGGGGGCGCCCCTCCGCCGGATCGGGCGGTCGGGCGCCCCCTCGAGGCGGGTGCTCGAGGCCTAGGCCGCGCCGTCGAACATGCTCGTCACGGAGCCGTTGTCGAAGACCTCGTGGATCGCGCGCGCGATCAAGGGCGCGATCGGGAGGATCTCGAGCTTGTCGAACTTCTGGTGCTCGGTGAGCGGCAGGGTGTCGGTCACCACGACGGAGTCGATGAACTCGCTGTTGAGGATCTCGGGGGCCGGGTCGCTGAAGACGGCGTGGGTGGCGGCGACGACGACCCCGATGGCCCCTGCTGCCTTGAGGGCCTCGGCGGCCTTCACGATGGTGCGGCCCGTGTCGATGAGGTCGTCGACCAGGAGGCAGACACGACCGGCGACCTCGCCGACGATCTCGTGCACGGTGACCTGATTGGGCACGAGGGGGTCGCGGCGCTTGTGGATGATCGCCAGAGGGGCGTCGAGCTTCTCGCTCCAGATGTCGGCGACGCGGACGCGACCCATGTCGGGTGAGACGACGGTCAGCGTCGCGTTGTCGAGCTTGGCGCGGAAGTGCTCGAGCAGCACCGGCATGGCGAACAGGTGGTCGACGGGGCCGTCGAAGAAGCCCTGGATCTGCGGGGCGTGCAGGTCGACGCTCATGATGCGGTGGGCGCCGGCCGCCTTGAACAGGTCGGCGACCAGACGCGCCGAGATCGGCTCGCGGCCGCGGCCCTTCTTGTCTTGCCGGGCGTAGGGGTAGAAGGGCGCGACGACGGTGATGCGCTTGGCGGATGCGCGCTTGAGCGCGTCGACCATGATCAGCTGCTCCATCAACCACTCGTTGATGGGGGCCGAGTGCGACTGGATGACGAACGCGTCGGCGCCGCGCACGCTCTCGTCGAAGCGCGCGTACAGCTCGCCGTTGGCGAAGGTGCGAGCGTCGGTGGGGATGAGCTCCGACCCCAACTCGGAGGCGATCTGATCGGCGAGCTCGGGGTGCGCACGCCCCGAGACCAGAACGAGTCGGTTCTCGCCGGTGATCTTGATTCCGGACACGTCACTCGCTCTCCGGCCCCGAGGGGCCAACCCGACCGGGGTTCAGTCGGTCGTTCGTTCGGCGCGAGCGGCGGCCTCGGCAGCCGCGGAGCCGGGGCGGTTCGCCTCGACCCATCCGCTCGCATTGCGCTGTGGAGCGATGCTCAGCGCCAGGGCACCTGCTGGCACGTCTTTGCGGACGACCGTTCCCGCACCTGAGTACGCTCCGTCGCCAATCCTAACGGGGGCGACGAAGACGTTGTGTGACCCGGTGCGCACGTTCGACCCGACCTGCGTCCGGTGCTTGTTCACCCCGTCGTAGTTGGCGGTGATCGTGCCCGCCCCGATGTTCGAGTCGCGGCCGACCTCGGTGTCTCCGATGTAGCTCAGGTGCGGCACCTTCGACCCCTCGCCGATCTCGACGTTCTTGGTCTCGACGAAGGTGCCGATCTTGCCCCCCGTGCCGAGAACGCTGCCGGGTCGCAGGTAGGCGAACGGACCGACGGAGGCGCGGGCCCCGATGACCGCGAGGGTCGCGTCGGTGCGCTTCACGACCGCGCCCTCGCCGACCTCGGTGTCGACCAGCGTGGTGTCCGGTCCGACCACGGCGCCCGCGGCGATGTACGTCGCTCCGCGCAGCTGGGTGCCGGGCAGCAGCTCGACGTCGGGGCTGAGCGAGACGTCGCGGTCGATCCAGGTGGTCTGCGGGTCGATGATCGAGACGCCCTCGCGCTGCCAGTGCTCGACGATGCGGTCGTTCAGCCGGCGAGCAGCGGCCGCGAGCTGCACGCGGTCGTTGATGCCCTCGAGCCGCCACGTCTCGTCGACGGCGCGAGCGGCGACGATCTCGCCGGCACCCGTCAGCAGGCCGACCATGTCGGTCACGTACTTCTCGTTCTGGGCGTTGGCCGAGCCGATCCGCGGCAGGTGGGTTCGCAGGGCCGACACGGTGAAGACGTAGGTGCCCGAGTTGATCTCGCGGACCTCGCGCTCATCCGCCGTCGCGTCTTTGTGCTCGACGATGCGGTCGACGTCGCCGGACGCCCGGCGGACCACGCGCCCGTAGCCGGTGGCGTCGGGCAGCACTGCCGACAGGAGCGTGGCCGACGCGGCGGCCTCGCGGTGCTGGTCGAGCAGCGCCGACAGGGTCTCGTGGTCGAGGAACGGCACGTCGGCGCTGACGACCACCACGTCGCCCTCGAACTCGGCCGGCAGCGCCTCGACGGCCTGCTCGACGGCCCGCCCGGTGCCGGGGATCTCGTCTTGATCGACGATGACGGCGGCCGGTGAGGTGTCGAGCACGCTCGCCACGACGAGGTCGCGCTCGTGCCGCACGACCGCGACGAGGTGCTCGGGGTCGAGGGCGCCGGCCGATTCGAGCACGTGCTGGATGAGCGGCATGCCGGCCAGGCGGTGCAGCACCTTGGGTGTCGACGACTTCATGCGCGTGCCCTGTCCTGCTGCGAGGACGACGACGGCGAGGCTGCGTTCAGACATGGTGCTCCTTGGTGAGGTGGTGCGCGATCTCCGGCGATCCTCCCACGGGCGGCGAAGGAGGCGCGAAAGGGCCGACGGGTTCCGGTGCGATCCAGCGGACGGCCGGCCCCTGTGGAGGATTCAGCGGGAGCGCACCAGCGCGAACGCGCTCGAGACGGTCAGCGCGTCTTCGGCGAGCGCCACGACGGCATCGGGAAGACCGGTCCCGTCGACGGCGGTCTTGCGAGCCCGATAGAAGAGCCAGCTGCCCGCCAACGCGCCGAGGGCGCCCGCGACGGCGCCTGACACGCGGAGCCCTCCACGACCCGTGTCCGTGATGGCCAGGCCGACCACGGCGCCGGCGAGCGCGCGGCCGAACAGCGGCCCGGCCGCGACGCGGCTCGGGGTCATGGGGAGCTTGTCGCCGACCAGCTCGCCTGCCCCGGCCGCGACGAGAGCCGCCCGGCCGAGGGGCGCTCGGAACAGGGGCCAGCTCTGCCAGGCGCCCCGCGCCTCCTCGGCTCCCTGGTTCAGGGCGAGCACGGCGAGCGGTGAGGCGGAGCGGGAGCCGCTGAGGACTCCGAGCAGGGCGGCGCGGGCGAGGGGCGGGAGGGTGCGGGTGGTCGACATGGCGGGGTCCTCGTCGTCGGGGCGGTGCCGGCACGACCGGCGGGTGCGACCGCAGGCTATCGACGACCGCCGACGAGCGCCCGGCGCGACCGCCTACTCGCCTTGGTCCTTGAGCTCGACCGGGTCGCCGTCCGCGCACGGGGACAGGGCGTCGACGCTGTAGCCGCGCTCGTCGGCGAGGAAGTCGATGGACGTCGTCGGACCCCCGGACCCCCGGATGCCGAGGATGGGATCGCCGCCGCCGCTCTGATAGCGCTCAGTGGTGATGCCCTGGTCGTTCCAGAGCTTCTCGACGAACACCTGACCCGCCTGGAGGTCGTCGGCGCTGTCGAGCGCGTCGGGAAGCCCGGCAGACCCGATGCTCGTGAAGGTGTCGTCCCGCACTTCGTGCAGATCTGTCTGCCTGACGTGGATCCAAGTGGCGACGGCATGCCCGCGAGCATCTCCTGGGGCGAGATCCATGAGACCGAGGCAGACGCGCGCGCCCATGAGCTGAGCGCTCGCCCGCGCCCTCAGCTGCGTGATCGAGTCACTCGGCGATCGCCAGCAGCTGCGCGAGCCCGGCTACGAGGCCGAAGGAGGAAGAAGGCCGTCGGCGTGCCCCTGGCTCCGCCACCAGGATTCGAACCTGGACCTAACAGCTCCAAAGGCTGTCGTGCTGCCGTTACACCATGGCGGACCGCGCTCATGCGCCGTTCCAGTCTGCCAGACGGCGGTGACGGCACCGGTCGCCATAATGGTCGGATGCCCGAGCAGGACGAGGTCGACAGGATCGTCGAGGCGTGGCGCCACGAGCGGCCCGACCTCGACTTCGCGCCGCTCCATGTGCTCTCGCGCGTCGCGCGGCTCGCCAAGCACCTCGACCGTGCCCGCCGTGAGGCCTTCCAGGCGAGCGACCTCGAGTCGTGGGAGTTCGACGTGCTCTCAGCGCTCCGCCGTGCCGGCACCCCGTACCAGCTGAGCCCGAAGACCCTCCTGCAGCAGACGCTCGTCTCGAGCGGCGCGATGACGAACCGCATCGACCGGCTCGTCGACCGTGGCCTCGTCGAACGCCGCACCGACCCGGACGACGGCCGCGGCATCCTCGTCACGATGACGGCAGCGGGCCGACGGACGGTCGACGCCGCCATCGAACGCCTGCTCGCGGCCGAGGACGCCCTGCTGAGCGACATCGACGTCGCCGACCGCAGCCGCCTGGCCGAGCTGCTGCGCACCCTCAGCCTGACGCTCGGCGGCTGACCGCACGGCGACGCCTGACGATATGCAGAGCCGAGCCGAGCCGAGCCGAGGAGGCGCGGTGCGGCACGACCGATCGCCCAGGCCCCTGGAGCGGCTAGGCCAGCAGCTCGCTCAGCTCGAGCCAGCGCACCTCGAGC
Source organism: Frigoribacterium sp. Leaf263 (assembly GCF_001422285.1). Classification (GTDB taxonomy): domain Bacteria; phylum Actinomycetota; class Actinomycetes; order Actinomycetales; family Microbacteriaceae; genus Frigoribacterium. The sequence continues at coordinate 174,586 of NZ_LMMO01000001.1, read as the reverse complement.
TCGGCGGTCTTGTGGTCGAGCGCCGTGAGCTTCGCCTGCAGCGCGGCCAGGCCGTCGAAGTCGGACTGGTCGAAGGTCGAGAACTGCGCCAGCAGCGACTCGCGCTCGGTCGCGGCCTTCGCCATCTTGCGGTCGATCGACCCGAGCTCCTTCTCGGCGTTGCGCTTCTCGGCGCCGGAGAGACCCGAGGCGGCAGCGGAGGCCGCGACGGATGCCGACGCCCCCTGGACGGCCGTCGGTCGGTCGGTCGCGCCTCCTTGGCTGTCCGTCGCCTGCTTGCGCAGCTGCAGGTACTGGTCGACGCCGCCCGGCAGGTGCCGGAAGCGGCCGTCGAGCACCGCGTACTGCTGGTCGGTGACCCGCTCGAGCAGGTACCGGTCGTGCGAGACGACGAGCAGGGTGCCCGGCCAGCCGTCGAGGAGGTCCTCCATGGCGGCGAGCATGTCGGTGTCGAGGTCGTTGGTGGGCTCGTCGAGGATGAGCACGTTCGGCTCGTTGAGGAGGATCAGCAGGAACTGCAGGCGACGCTTCTGACCACCCGAAAGGTCTTTGATCGGGGTCTGCAGCTGGGCGCTCGTGAACCCGAGGCGCTCGAGCAGCTGACCCGGCGTCATCTCCTTGCCGGCGGTGACGTACGAGGTGCGCTGGCGGCCGATCACGTCGTTGACGCGCTCGTGGGCGACCTCGTGGAGGTCGGCGAGCTGCTGGTCGAGGATCGCGAACTTGACCGTCTTGCCCTGCTTCACCCGACCCTCGGTCGGTGCGATGACCCCGGTGACGACCTTGAGCAGCGTCGACTTTCCGGCTCCGTTCACGCCGAGCACGCCGGTGCGCTCGCCGGGTGCGATGCGCCACTCGACGCCCTCGAGCACCCGCTTGTCGCCGAACGAGACGCCGACCTCGACGAGGTCGACCACGTCTTTGCCGAGTCGAGCGGTCGCCATCTGCGAGAGCTGCACGGCGTCGCGGACGGGCGGCTCGTCGGCGATCAGCTCGTTGGCGGCATCGATGCGGAACTTGGGCTTGGTCGACCGGGCGGGGGCGCCGCGACGCAGCCAGGCGAGCTCTTTGCGCATCAGGTTCTGACGCTTCGACTCGGAGGCCGACGCCATGCGGTCGCGCTCGACGCGCTGCAGCACGTACGCGGCGTAGCCGCCCTCGAAGGGCTCGACGATGCCGTCGTGGACCTCCCACGTGTCGGTCGAGACCTCGTCGAGGAACCACCGGTCGTGCGTCACGACGACGAGCGCGCCCGAGTTGGCCGACCAGCGGCGCTTGAGGTGCTGGGCCAGCCAGGCCACGCCCTCGACGTCGAGGTGGTTGGTGGGCTCGTCGAGGAACAGGACGTCCCAGTCGCCGACCAGCAGGGTCGCGAGGGCCACGCGGCGGCGCTGACCGCCGGAGAGGTCCTCGACCGCGGCCTCCCAGGGGATGTCGGTGGCGAGACCGGAGATGACGTCGCGGATGCGCGCGTCGCCGGCCCATTCGTGCTCGTCGCGGTCGCCCACGATGAGGCTGCCGACGGTGGCGCCCGTGGGCAGCACGTCGCGCTGGTCGAGCATGCCGATGGTCAGACCGCGACGCGTCGTCACGCGACCGTCGTCGGGCTGGAGTCGACCCGCCAGCACCGACATGAGGGTCGACTTGCCGTCGCCGTTGCGGCCGACGACCCCGATGCGGGAGCCCTCGTCGATGCCGAGGGTCACCCCGTCGAGGACGACCTTGGTCGGGAATTCGAGACGGAGGTTTTCTGCGCCGAGTAGATGTGCCACCCGAGAAGCGTAGTCGGCCCCGCCTGACGCCTCGACGAGCACGTCGGACGGGAGCACGGGCGAGCGCGTCAGACGGACGCGCACGGCGAGCGCGTCAGCCGAGCGAGTCGACCGAGAGCGCCGACCGAGCACGCCGACCGAGCGCGTCAGCCGGGAGAGTCAGCCGAGGGAGGCCGTCCACTCGTCGGAGCCGTCGGCGAACTCCTGCCGCTTCCAGATCGGCACGCGCGCCTTGACCTCGTCGACGAGGGCGGCGCAGGCCGCGAACGCCTCGGCGCGGTGGGCGGACGACACGGCGCAGGCCAGCGCGACGTCGCCGATCTCGAGGTCGCCGTAGCGGTGCTCGACGGCGACCCGCACCTCGGGATGCGCGGCGGCGATCGACAGGGCCACCTCGCGGATCACGTCGGTCGCGTTCGGATGCGCCTCGTAGTGCAGGGCCGTGACCCCGCGCCCCTCGTCGTGATCGCGCACCACACCCTCGAAGGTCACGACCGCCCCGGAGGCGCGGCTCGCCACGAGCGCCGAGCACTCGGTCACCGAGAGGGTCTCGTCGACGACCCGCGCCAGCAGCACGCGGTCGGCGGCGGGCGAGGCGGCCCGGCCGGCGGGCGAGGCGACGTCGTCAGTCATGCGATCCTCCGGCCAGCTGGTCGACCACGTGGTCGACGACGCCGCCGAGCACCTCGAGACCGTCGCGGACTCCCCCGCGCGAACCCGGCAGGTTGACGACGAACGTGCGACCGTTGACGCCGGCGACGCCGCGCGACAGGATCGCGGTCGGCGTGGCGGCGAGACCCCGGCGACGGAGCTCCTCGGCGACGCCGGGCAGCTCGCGCTCGAGCAGCGGGCGGGTCTGCTCGGGGGTCGCGTCGGTCGGCGAGACCCCGGTGCCGCCGGTCGTCACGATCACGTCGGGCGAGGTCGCGAGGGCCTCGGCGAGCGCGCGACCGACGGGCTCGCCGTCGGCGACGACGATCGGGGCGGGCACGTCGTAGCGTCGGGCCTCGAACCAGGCGCGGATGACCGGGCCGGTGAGGTCGTCGGCGCTCCCCGCGGCGGCGCGGGTCGAGGCGACGATGACGACGGCGCGGCGGACGGGCAGGGTCGTCATCGCGACCAGTCCCCCGATTTGCCGCCCTGCTTCGCGACCACCTTGACGTCGTGGATCTCGGCGAGCGGGTCGACGGCCTTGATCATGTCGTAGAGCGTCAGCGCGGCGATCGAGGCGGCGGTGAGCGCCTCCATCTCGACGCCCGTCTTGCCGTGGGTCTTGACGCGGGCGAGCACGACGATATCGGTCTCGCCGGGCTCGAAGTCGACGGTGACCGATCCGATCGGCAGCGGATGGCAGAGCGGGATCAGCGACGACGTCCGCTTGGCGGCCATGATGCCGGCGATGCGGGCGGTGCCGAGCGCCTCGCCCTTCGGCAGGGTGCCCTCGACCAGCCGGGCGAGCACGTCGGCCCGGGTCGTGAGGCGCGCCTGAGCGGTGGCGATGCGCGTGGTCTCGCTCTTGTCGGTGACGTCGACCATGTGCGCCGTCCCGTCGTCACGCACGTGGGTGAGCCGAGGAGGCGCGGTGTCGTCGGGCCGGTCGCGATCAGTCATCGAGCGCCCACACTACGACGTCGTCGCCCGCCTCGACCCGCTCGACGCCGACGGGCAGGTGCACCAGGAGGGTGGCCGCCGCATGGTTCGACAGCAGGTGGGATCCGGCGCCGCCGACGAGGGCGACCCGGCCGTCGGCGTCGAGACGCCCTCGGCGGAGCTGGTGCTTTCCGACGGGCGACTCGGCGGGTTCTGCCATCGGGGCGACCGTGCGCGCGCGCGGGCGGCCGACGCCGGTGGCCGCCTGCAGGAGCGGACGGAGGAAGACCTCGAACGAGACGAGAGCGCTGACCGGGTTCCCGGGGAAGCACACGGCCGGCAGCCGGCGGTCGCCGACGGAGAGGGGACCATGCCCCTGGGGGCCCCCGGGCTGCATGGCGACCGACCCGAACACGACGCCCGCGGTCTCGAAGGCGTCGCGGACCACCTCGTACGCGCCGGCGCTGACCCCGCCCGTCGTGACGACGAGGTCGACGTCGGCGGCGTGCCGGGCGACCAGCGCGGTCAGCGTGGCCGCGTCGTCGGTGACGCGCTCGGCGACGACCTCGACGCCGACCTCGGCGAGGGCCGCGGCGAGCGCGACGCCGTTCGCATCGTGGATCTCGCCCGGGCCCAGCTCGGCGCCGGGTGCGGCGAGCTCCTCGCCGGTCGAGACGAGCAGGAGGCGCGGTCGGCGTCGGACGGCGACCTCGCCGAGTCCGGCTGCCGCCAGCACACCCCAGCGCGCCGGGGTCATGATCGTGCCGGCCGGCAGCAGCACGCTGCCCGCGACGACGTCGGAGCCGGCCTCGCGGACGAACGCACCGGCCGCCACGGGACCGGTGACCGCCACACGGGCGTCGACGCCCTCGGCGGGGAACAGCGGAGGCTCGACCCGCTCGACCGGAACGACGGCGTCGGCGCCGTCGGGCACGGCGGCGCCCGTCATGATCGGCGCGGCCGTCCCGGGGAGCAGGGCCGGGCCCACGCGCCCGGCGGGGATGCGGTCGACCACGACGAGCGAGGCGTCGGCGACGACGTCGGACGACGACACGGCGAAGCCGTCCATCTGCGAGTTGGCGAACGGGGGGAGGTCGATGGGCGCGACGACGTCGGAGGCGAGCTCGCGCCTCCGGTAGCGGTCGGGGTCGGCCGCCACGGCGGCCGGATCGAGCGGGAGGCGCTCGCTCGGTCGCGACGCCAGGGCGGCCTCGACCAGCCCGGCCACGTCGTCCTGATGCTGATCGATGGTGCGCACGAGGCTCCTCCCGGCTGTCGTCGGTAGCGTAGCGGGGGTGACCGACACCACCCCCGCCTCCTCGTCCCCGCCCCGCGTCGACGTCGCCGTCATCGGCGGCTCCGGCCTCTACTCGCTCTTCGCCCCCGGCACGGCGACGAGCCACGTGGTCGCCACCCCCTACGGACCGACGTCGAGCGAGGTCTCGATCGGCGAGCTGGGCGGCAAGCGCGTCGCGTTCCTCACCCGTCACGGCAAGGGGCACTCCGTGCCGCCGCACCGCATCGACTTCCGGGCCAACGTCTGGGCGCTGGCGTCGCTCGGCGCCCGGGCCGTCGTGTCGTCGTCCGCCGTCGGCGGCGTCAGCCCCGAGTACCCGCCGGGGACGATGGTGGTCACCGACCAGTTCATCGACCGCACCTGGGGCCGGCCCGACACCTTCTACGACGTCGAGGGCTCGGTGCAGCATCTTGTGGCCGCCGACCCGTTCGACCCGGTGCTGCGCGCCGCCGCCGTTGCCGCCCTCGAGGCGCAGGGCGAGCCGTTCGCACCGACCGGCACGTGCGTGGTGATCCAGGGTCCGCGCTTCTCGACGCGAGCCGAGTCGCTGTGGTTCCGTGCCGCGGGGGCCCACACGATCAACATGACGATGTACCCCGAGGTGCCGCTGACCCTCGAGCTCGGCATGGGCGCCGTCAACATCTCGTTCGTCACCGACAGCGACGCCGGCATCTCCCCGGAGGAGGGCACCGACGACGACGCGGTCAGCCACCAGCTCGTCATGGACCGCCTCGCCGCCGCGCAGCCCCGCATCGTCGCCGCCATCGAGTCGATCGTCGCCGGCCTGCCGAGCGACTACGAGCCGCGCGAGCTCATCCCGGCCGACGCCGTCGCCGCGGTGCTCGCCCGCCCCGTGCTGTCGCGCCGGACCGCGCTGTGACCGCCGGCTCCGGCGGCGCGGCCGACCCGCGCCTCCTCGGCCGTCTGCTCGTCACGGGCGGAGCGGGGTTCATCGGCTCCGCGATCGTCGCGCAGGCCCTCGACCGCGGCTGGACCGTGCGCGTGCTCGACTCGCTGCGATCCGACGTGCACGGCGGCGAGCCCGAGCTCGACCCGCGCGTCGAGTTCATCCGAGGCGACGTCCGCGACGCCGACGTCGTCGACCGGGCGCTCGACGGCGTCGACGCGGTCTGCCATCAGGCGGCGAAGGTCGGTCTCGGCGTGGACTTCCAGGACGCCCCGGACTACGTCTCGTCGAACGAGCTCGGCACCGCCGTCGTGCTGGCCGCGCTCGACCGGGCCGGCATCGACCGCCTCGTCGTGGCCTCGTCGATGGTCGTCTACGGCGAGGGCAGCTACCGCACCTCGGCGGGCGCCACCGAGCGCCCCGCCCCGCGCCGCACCGTCGACCTCGACGCCGGCGTGTTCGACCCGCGCGACGAGACCGGCGCCCTGCTCGAGCCGCAGCTCATCGCGGAGGACGCCCCGCTCGACCCGCGGAACGTCTACGCCATCACGAAGCTCACCCAGGAGCACCTCGCCACCTCGTGGGCGCGCAGCACGGGTGGTCGCGCGGCCGCCCTGCGCTATCACAACGTCTACGGCCCCGGCATGCCCCAGAACACCCCCTATGCCGGTGTCGCGTCGCTGTTCCGCTCGGCGCTGCAGCGGGGCGAGGCGCCGCGGGTCTTCGAGGACGGCGCTCAGCGTCGCGACTTCGTGCACGTGCGCGACATCGCCGCAGCCAACCTCGCCGCCCTCGACTGGACGACCGAGCAGGCGCCCGAGACCTTCCGGGCGTTCAACGTCGGCAGCGGGGTCGTGCACACGATCGGCGAGATGGCGGCGGCCCTCGCCCGCGAGGCCGGCGGCCCCGAGCCCGTCGTCACCGGCCAGTACCGCGCCGGCGACGTGCGGCACGTCACCGCGTCGTCCGCACGGCTGCGCGACGAGCTGCGCTGGGAGCCCGCGGTCACCTTCGAGGCGGGCATGCGCGAGTTCGCCACGGCGCCGCTCCGCGCATCCGTCGCGCCCTAGACCGCCCCCTCCGAGGCCACCGGGGCGGCCGGGTCGGCTGTCCTCGATGCGCAGGCGGCGCGCCTCCCATCACCTTCATGGGATCGCATCCGTACAGTCGGGAGGATGACCACTCCTCCCGTCGGCGTCCCCCTCGTCGACGTCGTGCTGCCCTGCCTCGACGAGGAGGGCGCGCTCCCCTGGGTGCTGGGCCGCATGCCCGGGGGCTGGCACGGCATCGTGGTCGACAACGGCTCCACCGACGACTCGGCCCGCGTCGCCGCCGACCACGGCGCGACGGTGGTGCAGGAGGCGCGGCGCGGCTTCGGCAGCGCCGCCCACGCCGGTCTCCTCGCCGCCACCGCCCCCTACGTCGCCTTCTGCGACGCCGACGCCTCGATGGACCCCGCCGACCTCGTGGCACTCGCCGCGCCGGTCATCGCGGGCGACGCCGACCTGGTGCTCGGCCGCCGTCGGCCGACCACCCGCGGGGCCTGGCCCGTGCACGCCCGCATCGCCAACCTCGTGCTGGCGCGGCTGATGCGACGGGCCAGCGGCGTCGCGCTGCACGACCTCGGGCCCATGCGCGTCGCCCGACGCGACGCCCTGCTCGCCCTCGACCTGAAGGACCGCCGCAGCGGCTACCCCCTCGAGATGGTGCTGCGCGCCTCCGAAGCCGGCTGGCGCATCCGCGAGCAGGACGCCCCCTACTCGCCGCGCGTCGGGCGCAGCAAGGTGACGGGCACGATCCGGGGCACGAGCATCGCCGTGAAGGACATGTCGCGACTGCTGAGAGAGGTGGGCCGATGACCACCATCGTCGTGATCGCGAAGGAGACGATCGCCGGACGGGTCAAGACCCGCCTGCACCCGCCGCTCAGCCTCCAGCAGGCCGCGGACGTCGCGGCGGCGGCCATCCAGGACACCCTCGCCGTGGCGTCGGCGCTGCCCGCCACCCGGCGGGTGCTGCTCTTCGACGGCAACCGAACGCCCCCCGGCTCCGAAGAGTTCGATGTGATCCCTCAGATCGGTGGCGACCTCGACGCACGGCTCGGCGCGCTCTTCGACGAGGTCGACGGCCCCACCGTGCTGATCGGCATGGACACGCCCCAGGTCACCGTCGAGACGCTCTCGCCCGTCTTCACCGACTGGACCGACGACGTCGACGCGTGGTTCGGCCCCGCCAACGACGGCGGCTTCTGGGCCCTCGGACTCGCCCGCCCGACCGGCGATCTGCTCCGCGGCGTGCCGATGTCGCGTGACGACACCGGGGCGCATCAGCTCCGCCGCCTCGCCGAGGCCGGGCTGCGCGTGCGCATGCTGCCCGAGCTCGTCGACGTCGACACCATCGATGACGCCCGACTCGTGGCCGCCACCGCACCGGACAGCCGCTTCTCCGCGGCGCTCCGCCTCGCCCAGGCGAGCCCGGAGACCGACCCGGCCCGTGCCTCCTCGACCACCCTCGCTCCCCCCTCCGCCGCCGAGGCACCGTCGCCGGCCGACTCGACTCCGAAGGAGCCGCACTCGTGACGCTCACCGCCGACACCCGCCCTCAGCCCGTCGCCACCTTCGGATCGGGCGGGGCCGAGCCCTACGCCCGGGCGCTCCGCCGCGAGGGTCGACTGAGGCTCGTGCGGGCCGACGTCGCCCCCGAGACCGCCGGCGGGACGCCTCGCGCCGCCGCGACCGACGCCCCCGCCGACGAGCCCTTCGACGTCGCCCGCTGGAGCGCCGCGGCCGACGCCGCCGACCTCTCGACCCTCGCCGACGCGCGATCCGTCCTCGACATCGGCTGCGGCCCCGCCCGCATGGTGCGCGCCGCCGCCGCCCTCGGCATCGACTCGCTCGGCATCGACGTGTCGGAGACCGCGGTCGCCATGGCCCGCGACGCCGGTCTGCCGGTGGCCGCGGGTTCCGTCTTCGACCCGCTCGAGGCCGAGGGGCGGTGGCACGTCGCCCTGCTCCTCGACGGCAACATCGGCATCGGCGGCGACCCCACGGCCCTGCTGGCCCGATGCGCGGAGGTGATCGCGCCGAACGGCTCCGTCGTCGTCGAGACCGCCCCCGACGTCGACGCCGACGAGTTCTACGACGCCCGCGTCGTCGACGACCGCGATCTCGCGAGCGCGACGTTCCCCTGGGCCGAGGTGGGCCGCGCGGCCCTGCCGGCCCACGCGCGTCGCGCCGGCCTCCGCGTCGCTCAGACCTGGTCGGTCGACTCGCGCGACTTCTGCCGCCTCGTCCGCACGAGGTAGACCACGACGGCGAGCGCCGTCAGCACGACGATGACCAGCCACATGACCGATAGGCGCCCGGCGTAGTCGAACGGCAGCACCGTGTCGTTCTTCGGCCCCTTCGCCTGAGCCACGATCTCGGGCACGACGATCATCGTCATCACGACGCCCACGACGACGGCGCTCTGCACGAGGGCGACGACGACCCCCGGGATCCTCCGCCCCGTCCGACGCACCGCGAGGGCGGCCACCACGACGAGGGGCGCGATGATCGCGTCGTGCACGATCACCGACCCGAGCAGCCAGACGAGCAGTCCGCCGTACCGGGTCGGACTGACCGTCTCGGTCAGCACGTAGCCGCCGAGGCCGATCAGGGCGATGCCGAAGACGACCAGCAGAGCCCGGGTCGCTCGGACGCTGCGACCGGCGGCGGGGGGCGTGGCGGTCATCACAGCACCTCGATCGTGGTCAGCCATTTGGTCTGCAGCACCCCGGGCCTCCCCGGCGCGATCACCCGCGCCGGATAGCCGTGGTCGATGCTCAGCCGCTCGCCGTTGAGCTCGAGGGCGATCAGCGTCGCCGGGTCGGTCGCGAACTCGGGACCCATCAGCATCACGCGGTAGCCCCCGCGCTCCTCGAGACTGGTGAAGCGCAGCCGTCGCTCGGGCGGGGCGCCGACGGACGCCATCAGATCGACGAGCCGGACACCGCGCCACAGCCCCGTCTGACTCCAGCCCTCGACGCACGAGATCGGCAGCGCGCCCTCGTTCTGCGTCATCGCCATGAGGTCGTCCGCGCTGAACGAGCGGGAGCGGTCGCCGTTCGAGACGGTCAGGGCCCAGCCGGGCGCCATCGCGCTCTCGAGCACCCGCGCGGCGGCGGCGGTGCGGTTGATCGGCAGATCGTTCGGGCCGATGCCGCGCTGGCGCGGGGCGAAGGCGTTGAAGGGCTCGAACGCCGTGAACGACTGCCCCGCCGTCAGCACGACCGCGCCGCCCGTCGCGACCCCGATCGCCCCGAAGAACCCGCGCCGCGACACCCGGGCGTTCCGCGGCTCGTCGTCGCCCTCGTGCGCGGTGTCGATCCAGTGCACGATCCGGCCGACGATCCCGCGGGGCCGAGGAGGCGCGGTGCCGGTGGACTCGGCGACCCGCGCCTCCTCGGCCCTGCGCCTCGTGGCGAGCTCGCGGGTCGCCGCGAACTCGGCCCGTGCCGGGTCGAGCGCCCCGTGCGGCTCGACGAACACGCCGTCGGCGTCGTAGCTGTCGCGGGCCCGCCAGTAGCGGGTGATGAGGGGCAGCTTCACGGCGATGTGGATCGCCAGCGACCCGATGATGACGAACGACAGCGCGAAGTGCACCTGCCGGAACGGGAACGGCCACGGGTAGTACTGGAACGTGTTGAGCAGACCGGTGACGAGCTGCAGCACCGACGTGGCGATGAAGACGGCGATGGAGGCGCGCTCGAGCACCTGCACCGGGTGCCTCACCGGCGGGTACTGGAACAGCTGCGGGAACACCGCGTGGAGCTTGCCGAGCAGCAGCGGGATGCAGGCGATGCCCGCCGTGATGTGCACGCCCTGGCTCACCTGGTAGAGCCAGACGGGGCGGGTGGGGAACCGCATCCACTCGGCGGGCTCCTGCAGGAAGTGGCTGTAGAGACCGGTCAGCAGGCAGACGACGAAGGCGATGCCGAGCAGGCGACCGAGCACGGTGGCCGTCCGGGCGTTCCGCGTCGGCGACGACGCCGCGAGACGGAGTGTGAACAGCAGGCTTCTCATGGTGATGCGCCTCGGGGTCTGGCCCGACACATCGGACACCCGGGTGGGCGTCCGACAGACTGGCTCTCGTGCGTACTCTATTCGCGGCCGTGGCCGTCGGCGGTTTGGCCGTCGCCGTGGGTTGGGGGCTGCTGACCCTCGGATTCGTCGCGAAGGAGACCCGCGCCGACTTCGTCCACTGGACCGCCGTGTGCTGGGGGCTGTTCGTCGTCGCCCTGCTGCTGCTGCGCCGCGTGCCGGCGCGCGCGGTCACGGCCCTCGTGCTCGTCGGCGCCGCAGCCGTCGGCGGGGCGTCTCTGCTCAGCCCGCCGAACACCAGCACCGACCCCGCCCGCTACGCCTGGGACGGCATCGTCCAGACCGACGGCGTCTCGCCGTACGCGTACACGCCCGAGGCGGGCGAGCTGCGCGACCTGCGACCCGAGTGGATCTTCCCGCCCGCGGCCGAGTTCACCCGCGACGACGGCACCATCGGCCTGCGCTGCGGGCAGGAGACCCGGCAGATCCACCGCGGCTACGACACCGGGACCGGCGACGTGGTCTGCACGGCGATCAACCGGCCCGAGGTGCCCACGATCTACCCGCCGACCGCCGAGCTGTACTTCTGGGCCGTGCGCGCCGTCGTCGGACCCGACGCCGAGTTCGCACCGCTGCAGGTGCTCGGGCTCGTCATGGTCCTCGCCACCACCGCGGCGCTCCTCGTGGCGCTCCGCCGACGCGGACTCGACCCGCGCTGGGCGGCGCTCTGGGGATGGTGCCCCCTCGTCTACAGCGAGGGCGTGACGAACTCGCACGTCGACCTGCTCGGCGGCGTGCTCGTGCTCGCCGCGTCGCTGCTCGTCTCGACGCGGCGGCGGTGGCGCGGCGGGATCGCCCTGGGCGCGGCCATCGCGACCAAGCTCATCCCCGTGATCGCCGCACCCGCCCTGCTGCGCCGCCAGCCCCACAAGGTGATCGTCGGCGCGGTCGTGACCTTCGCGGTGCTCTACGTGCCCTACGTCGTCTCGACCGGGATCGCGGTGCTCGGCTACCTGCCCGGCTACCTCACGGAGGAGGGCTATGAGGACGGCAGCCGCTTCGCCCTCGTCTCGGCCTGGGTTCCCGACGCGTGGGCCACACCCGTCGTGGTGCTCGTCGTGGGCGTCACCGGTCTGCTCGTCTGGCTGAAGACCGACCCCGACGACCCCTGGCTCGGCCAGCTCGTCATGATCGGCGTGACCCTCGTCGCCGTCAGCCCGCGGTACCCCTGGTACGCCCTGCTGCTCGTGCCGTTCGTGGCCATGACGGGGCGGTGGGAGTGGCTGGCGATCCCCGTCGCGCTGCTCGTGCGGCAGTTCGAGCCCGGTCTCGCCCTGCAGCGGTCGTCACTCGCCACCGCCGTGCTGGTCATCCTGCTGGTGTCGCTCTGGCGCGCGCGGCCGGGCTTCGCCGACCGGCTGCTCGACGGGTTCGCGGACGACGCCCGACGGGTGCGCGCACTCGTCCCACGAGGCGGTCGGCCTTCCGGTGCGGCGACACGGAGGGCGGATGTCGGCCGCGGGGCTTAGCCTCGACAGATGACCGTCTCACTCGGACTGCCCACGATGCCCGGCCGGGCTCGTGACATCGCCGCGACCATCCCGCGGCCGTCGAGCGGGTCGGCACCCGGGCTGCTCGACCGGTTCGGTCGCACCGCCACCGACCTGCGTGTCTCGCTGACCGATAAGTGCAATCTGCGGTGCACGTACTGCATGCCCGCCGAGGGTCTGCCCGCCCTGCCCCGCGAACAGGCGCTCGACGCCGACGAGATCGTGCGGCTCGTCGAGATCGGGGTGCGCCTCCTCGGCATCCGCCAGGTGCGGTTCACCGGTGGCGAGCCGCTGCTGCGCGCCGACCTGATCGACATCGTCCGCCGGGTCTCGGCCCTGTCGCCCCGACCCGAGGTGTCGCTCACCACCAACGCGATCGGACTCGCGCACCGGGCGCAGGCGCTCGCCGACGCCGGTCTCGACCGCGTGAACGTCTCGCTCGACTCGCTGCACGCCGAGACCTTCATGAAGGTGTCGAGGCGTCCGTTCCTCGACAAGGTGCTGGCCGGGGTCGACGCCGCCGCCGCAGCCGGGCTCACCCCCGTGAAGATCAACGCCGTGCTGCTGCCCGGCGTGAACGACCACGAGGCGCCCGACCTGCTCGCCTGGGCGCTGCGGGGCGGGCACGAGCTGCGCTTCATCGAGCAGATGCCGCTCGACGCCGACCGGAGCTGGGACCGCGCCTCCTTCGTGACCTCGCGCGACATCCACTCGCTGATCGCCACGCGCTTCGATCTGCGTCCGACCGACATCGACCGCGACGGTGCACCCGCCGAGCTGTTCGACGCCGTCGGACGAGGCGACGACGCCGGCCTCCACGGCCGCGTCGGCATCATCGCCTCGGTCAGCGAACCCTTCTGCGCCGACTGCCGCCGTACACGGATGACCGCCGAGGGGGGCATCCGCAGCTGCCTGTTCAGCGAGGGTGAGACGGGGCTGCGCGATCTGCTGCGCGCCGGTGCGTCCGACGACGAGCTGGCCGACGCGTGGCGCGGCGCCATGTGGGCCAAGCCCCAGGGGCACGGCATCGACGACCCCGACTTCGTGCAACCCGCCCGCACCATGAGCGCCATCGGAGGCTGACATGTCGACACTCCTCGAACAGGCCGGAGAGCCTGCGCCCGACGTCCCCCGCACGCCGATCTCGGTCACGCTGAGGTTCTTCGCGGCGGCGCGCGCGGCCGTCGGCCGAGACGAGCAGCGCGTCGACGTCCCGACGGGCGAGCGACCCACCATCGGTCGCCTGCTGACCGAGGTGCGACCCGTCGAGGGGATGTCGGCGGCCGACTTCCGCGACGTGATGCTCCGCTGCTCGTTCCTGGTCGACGGGATCACCACCCGCGACCGCGAGCAGCTCGTCGACGACGGCACCGTCATCGACGTCATGCCGCCCTTCGCCGGGGGCTGACGCGGTGCCGCGCTTCGCCCCGGGGGCTCTGACCCGTCGCTGCGGTTCGCCGCTCGCCGACACGGCGCGGCCACTCGCCCCGGCGCTCTGACCCGGCGCTGCGGTTCGCCGCTCGCCGACGCGGCGCCGCCCTTCGCCCCGGGGGCTCTGACCCGTCGCTGCGGTTCGCCGCTGGCCGACACGGCGCGGCCCCTCGCCCGAGGTCGACACGGCGTCGCTCTTCGCCGGCGCTGACACGGCGCGCCCTCGACCAGGGGCTGCCGCGGTGTCGCCCTTGGCCGAAGGCTGTCGCGGCGTCGCGGTGCGGACTCAGCCGCCGGCGACCCGGTGGCCGGCGGTGCCCTGCGCCAGCTGCCATCCGATCATGCCGCCGTGCAGCACCGCTACGTCGAACCCGTCCCTGATGAGCAGCTCGGCGGCAGCGCGTGCCCGGGGTCCACGGGCGCAGTAAACGACGACGGGCAGCGTCGGGTCCAGCTCGGGTCGTTGACGCGTGCGCGTGCCGAAACCCGCCGCGAGGACGTCGCCGGTGATGTGCGCGAAGACGTGCTCGTCGACCTCGCGGACGTCGAGCAGCGTGAATCCCCGACCGCCGGCCCCGCGCGCCTCCAGCATCGTCGACAACTCAGGCGATCCCCGGGCCCCACCGACGCACGCCCACCCGTCGACAACTCAGGCGATCCGACGTCCRGYCGGGCCGAGCCCCGGTGCGAGGGCTCTGCGCCTGAGTYACCGACCGCGGGGGCGGTGGAGGCGGTGGAGGCGCGGCGCAGGGCGTTCGCGGCGGCCCGCTCCCCGGCTCGATGCGGCGCCCGGGCGACCCGGCTCTCACGCCAGGTCGCCTCGAGCGCGTCGACGGTGACCACGCGCCCCAGAAGCGGCTCGCCGATGCCGGCGAGGAGCTTGACGACCTCGGTCGCCATGGCCGTGCCGACCGTGCCGCACAGCGGTCCGAGCACCCCGACGTCGGCGCACGACTCGTCCCAGCCCGCGGCGGGAGGGGCCGGGTGCAGGTCGCGGTAGTCGACCGACCGGCCGTCGGGCGCATCGTCCCAGAACACGCTGAGCTGCCCGTCGAACCGGTTGACGCTGCCCCAGACGACGGGGAGCCCCCGGGCGGCGGCCTCGTCGGCCACGACGTAGCAGGTGTCGAACGAGTCGCTGCCGTCGACGATGAGGTCGTAGTCGTCGAGCAGCGCCGAGTTCTCGGCCGTGAGTCGCACAGGATGGACGACGACGCGGACGTCCGGTGCCGACGCTCGGACCCATTCCGCCGCCGCACGGGCCTTCGGCACCCCCACCTGGTCGGGGCGGAACAGGACCTGACGCTGTAGATTCGACAGGTCGACGACGTCGTCGTCGACGATCCCCAGCGTCCCGACACCGGATGCTGCGAGATACTCGATCACCGGTGCGCCGAGTCCCCCGGCTCCCACCACGAGCACCCGCGCGGCCAGCAGTCGGCTCTGCGCATCGAGGCCGAACCCCGGCAGTCGGACGCTCCGCGAGTAGCGGGCCGACACCTCGAGCGAGTCCGAGGCATCCGCACCGGTCGACGAATCCGGCACCGAGACGAGAGGGGGCAGAGACGACATGGCAGACCTCCAGACAACGCGTGCGGACCACGCGCCGTCCACTGTAACCGCGGGTCGGGCGCCCTCCTCGCGAGGTCTGCTCGGCCGACGGCACGCCGACGCCGTCCTCATCGGTCTTCTCGGCGCGCTCGTGTCGGGGGCCTTCCTCTGGGTTCCGTCGGTCTGGTACGACGAGGCCGCCACCGTCGTGTCGGCCACCCGCTCGTGGGGGCAGCTCTGGGCGATGATCCAGACCGTCGACCTGGTCCACGCGGCGTACTACGCGTTCATGCACCTGTGGTTCGACTTGTTCCCGTACTCCCCCGTGTCGCTCCGGGTGCCGAGCGCGATCGCGACGGGCGTCGCCGCGGGGCTGACCGTGGCTCTGACGCGCATCCTCGTCGACCGACGCACGTCGGTGGTCGCCGGCCTGCTGTTCTGCCTCCTGCCCCGCGTCACCTGGATGGGCGGCGAAGGCCGCTCGTACGCCCTGTCGGCCATGCTCGCGGTCGCGCTCACCCTCGTGCTCGTCGTCGCCGCCCGTCGAACGGCCGAGTCGGGTGCGGCGCGGACGCATCGCTCCGTCGTCGGCTGGTGGGTCGCCTACGCGGTGCTGGCGGTCGTGTCGGCCGCGTTCTTCCTGTATCTGGCCCTGCTCGTCGTGGGGCACGCGGTGACCATGCTGGTGCGGGTGCTGCGCGACCGGCACGACCAGCGCCTCCAGCGGGACCGGGTCGACGAGTGGGCGCGCACAGGCGCTGTCGCGGTCGTGCACGACCCGGAAGGAGGCGCCAGGCTGACGGTCCGCTCGTCACGTCGGGCGCTCGCCGGCTGGTTCGTCGGAGCCGCCGTCGCCGGACTCGCCAGCCTGCCGCTGGCCTGGTTCATCGCATCGCAGAACGGCCAGATCAGCTGGATCGAACGCCCCACGTTCGGGACGCTGCGCTCGGTGCTCGTGACGCAGTGGTTCTACCAGAACGAGAGCTTCGCGATCTTCGGTCTGCTCTGCGCCGGGGCGAGCATCGTGGTGCTGTCGCTGCGTCTGGTGCCCGCCGCGCGCGGCTTCGCCGAGGTCGTGCTGCCGTGGATGGTCGTGCCGACCGCAGGGCTGATCATCGTGTCGCTCGTCGGCAGCCCGCTGTACTCGCCTCGCTATCTGACCTTCGGCACGCCCGCGATCGCGATGACGATGGCGGTCGCCGTCGCCGCGATCCCGTGGCGGCGCGTCATCGCCCTCGTGCTGCTCGTCGCCGTCGGGCTGACCTCGCCCACCTACGTCGATCAGCGCCAGCCCGAGGCGAAGGACCGCTCGGCCTGGAACCAGGTCGCCGCCCTCGTGGCACGCGAACGCGCGGACGAGCCCGCCGACCTCGAGGAGGGGCTCGTCTTCGGCCCCGTGCGACGTCACCCGAAGGCGACCTCGCGGATCATCCAGGACACCTACCCGGACGCGTTCGAGGGCATGTCCGACTTCACGCTCGAGACCCCGGGCGCCGAGACCGACGGCCTCTGGGAGGTCCAGCGCCCCCTCGGCGACGTGCTCGACCGCACGGACGACCTCGACGTCGTCTGGCTCATCACGAGCGACCGGCAGGACTGGCGCCCCCGGGTGACCGAGCAGCTCGCCTCGAAGGGCTTCCGACTCGACCGCGAGTGGAACCTGACCCGGACGAACGTCCTGCGCTACGAGCGCTGACCACGACCGGCCGACCGCGGCCCGCTGGTCGGTCGCCGCTCAGTCGGAGACGACGCGGGCGCCGTGCACCGGACCGGTCGCGCGCACGACCGACAGCTTCGCCGAGCCGAGCGCGAGCTGCAGCTCGAGGGCGCCGTCGAGGTCGGGCGCCAGGAACGCGACGGTCGGACCCGAGCCCGAGACGAGGCCCGCCAGCGCGCCGTTGCCCTCGCCGAGCTCGAGCACCGCGGCGAGCCCCGGCTCGAGGTGCAGCGCGGGGGCCTGCAGGTCGTTGTGCATCGAGTCGGCGAGCATCCCGGCATCACCCGCGCGGAGGGCCTGGAGCACACCGGCGTCGACGACCGGTCGACGGACGGGCGAGATGTCGCTCGAGTGGCGCCGGCGGTGCTCGTCGAGCTCGCGGTACACGGTGGGCGTCGAGAGTCCGAAGTCGGCGAGGGCGAGCACCCACTGGAACGTGCCCTTGGCGAGGGCAGGGCTGAGCTCGTCGCCGCGACCCGTGCCGATGGCCGTGCCGCCGGCGAAGGCGAAGGGGACGTCCGCACCGAGCTCGGCGGCGAGGTGGAGCAGGTCGTCCCGGCCGAGACCGGTGCCCCACAGCGTGTCGCAGGCGAGGAGGGTGGCCGCCGCGTCGGCGGAGCCGCCGCCCATGCCGCCGGCGACGGGGACGTTCTTGTCGATGCGCAGGGCGACGCCGCCCCGATAGCCGGTCGTGGAGGCGAGGAGGCGCGCAGCCCGGATGGCGAGGTTGCTCCCGTCGGTCGGCACACCGCTGACGTCGACCGCCGGACCGCCGGCGACCTGCACCGAGAAGTCGTCGGACCGGCGCGCCCGGACGTCCTCGTAGAGCGACACGGCCTGGTACGCCGTGGCGAGCTCGTGGTAGCCGTCGTCCTGCAGATCGCCGACGGCGAGGAACACGTTGATCTTGCCGGGGGCCCGCGTGTGGACCACGGTCGGGGCGGCCTCGGTCGTCATGACACCAACCTAGTCAGTTCTGGCGATCGACCATGACGTCGAGGGCCGCGGTGAGCGCCTCGCGGACGGGTTGCACGCGCTCGGGAAGACGGAGTCGCCCCTGCGTGAGCGCGACGGCGCACTTGCCCCCGGTCGAGGGCGTGACCGTGATCGTCAGCACGTCGCCGTTCGACAGCGTCCACTCGGCCGTCGGACGACCGCCCGGCCGACTCGTGACCGGTGCCGCGCCTCCCGTGTACTCGGCCAGGCGCGCCACGAGCAGCTCCAGCAGCTCGGCGGGCTCGCCGCGGAGACTGCGCCCGAGGGTCACCGCGTACGACCCGTCGGGTTGCAGGCCGGGCGACGGCAGCCCCCTGGCCTGCTCGTATCGCACGGTGATGACCTGCGCCCACCAGGGGGCGACCTCGTGATCGACCATCAGGAGGTGCGCGATCCGCTCGTGGGAGAGTCGCGTCGCCCGCGCTCCGTCGAGGAGGGCGAACCAGTCGGCGGCGCTCCGCCCCGTGCCCGAGCCGAGTCTCGCGTCGCTCACCGAGCGGGCGGGAGGATCCCTTCGACGCGGCATGCGCTCAGTCGGCGTCGGACACCCGCGACCCGGACAGCGCGTCGAGGTCGCTCGCCCGGGCGATGGCCAGGAAGTCGTCGACGGTCAGCTGCTCGCCGCGGACGGTCGGCGCGATGCCGGCGCGTTCGAGGGCCTCGGTCGCCGCGGCGGACGAGCCGTAGAGAGACGACAGCGACTGCCGCATCATCTTGCGGCGCTGCTGGAACGCCGCGTCGACGAGGGCGAACACGGCGAGACGCTCGGTCTCGGTGCCCCGGGGCGCACGCCGGTCGAACGCCACGAGGATGCTGTCGACGTTCGGCACCGGCCAGAACACCTGGCGGCTGACCGGCCCGGCTGCGCGGAACTCGCCGTACCAGGCGGCCTTGATGCTGGGCGATCCGTAGATCTTCGAGCCGGGCTCGGCCGCGAGCCGGAGACCCACCTCGGACTGCACCATGACGAGACCGTGCTGCAGGCTGTCGAAGTGCTCGAGGAAGTGGAGCAGCACCGGCACGCTGATGTTGTACGGCAGGTTGGCGACGAGATGAGTCGGCTCGACCGGCAGCGACGTGACCCGCATCGCGTCGTCGACGACGACCGTGAGCTCGGCGGCCGGCTGCAGCAGCGCGACCGTCTGCGGCAGCTGCTCGGCGAGGCGCTTGTCGATCTCGACGGCGACGACCGAGCAGCCCGCCTCGAGCAGACCGAGGGTGAGCGAGCCGAGCCCCGGACCGATCTCGACCACCGACGTCCCGGCCGAGACGCCCGACGCGGTGACGATGCGGCGCACCGTGTTGGCGTCGTGCACGAAGTTCTGCCCGAGCTTCTTGGTCGGCTGGATGCCGAGCATCTCGGCGAGATCGCGGATCTCGGCGGGGCCCAGGAGGGTCGCTCGGGCCATTAGGCGTCGACCGTGACGGGTTCGTCGTCCCAGCCGCCGTAGACCAGCTCGGTGTTCGACGAGATCTGCGCCGCGAGCATCGAGACGTCGGTGCCGATCGTCTCGGCCATCGACCGGAGGGTGAACGGCACGAGGTAGGGCGCGTTGGGGCGACCGCGGTACGGCACGGGGGTGAGATACGGCGCGTCCGTCTCGACGAGGAGCAGATGGCGCGGCAGCTGCACGAGGGCGTCGCGGAGCGGCTGGGCGTTCGAGAAGGTCACCGTGCCGGAGAACGACGCGTACCAGCCGTTCTCGGCGAGGATGCCCGCCAGCTCGGGCCCGCCGCTGAAGCAGTGGAACACCGTGCGCTCGGGTGCGCCCACCTCGAGCAGCAGGTCGACGACGTCGTCGTGGGCGTCGCGATCGTGGATCTGCAGGGCGAGACCGTGTCGCTTGGCGATCTCGATGTGCGCTGCGAACGACTCGATCTGCGCGGCGCGCCCTTCGGGGCCGGTGCGGAAGAAGTCGAGACCGGTCTCGCCGATCGCCCGCACGCGCGGTCGCGCGGCGAGCTCGTCGATCACGGCGAGGGCGGCGTCGAGCCGCCCCTCGTCGGCCAGCCGGGGGGCCTCGTTGGGGTGCAGCGCCACGGCGGCGAGCACGCGGGGCTCTCGCGCCGCGATCTCGGCCGACCACCGCGAGGTCTCGACGTCGGTGCCGACCTGCACGACGCCGCGGATGCCCACGGCGGACGCGCGGTCGAGGTGCTCCCGGTAGTCGAGCGGGCCGCCGTCGGTGCCGGGCTCGCCCTCGCCGTCGGCGATCTCGAGGTGCGTGTGGTTGTCGTAGACCGGGACGACGAGCGGATTCGGCGGGGCCGGGTAGCTGAGGTCGCGCTTCTTGCCGCCGGATTCGCTGGAGGTGCGGTGCCGGACGTGGGTCGGCGTCGCCTCGCCCGTCGGGTCGGCCCCCGACCGGGCCTCGTGCTCGCTCACGCCGCGGGCTCCGGCTGCTCGATCCGCGGGAAGAGACCGGCGGCCAGCGGGGCGACCGTCGGGGCGCTCGACCACTCGGGGGCGCGGTCGACGGGCTGACTGGTCAGCTCGCCCTGGCCGATGCTCTGCCAGAGGGTGGTCGTCGCGGTCGGGATGAACGGCGAGAGGAGCACGGTGAGCGTGCCGAGACCGCGCAGCGAGGTCGCCAGGACCGTCGCGAGACGCTCGCGCTTCGAGTCGTCTTTCGCGAGTGCCCAGGGCTCCTGCTCGGTGATGTAGCCGTTGAGGGTGTCGACGAGCTCCCACACGGACGAGAGCGCCTCGTTGATCGCGAAGCGGTCGATGGCGGCATCGGCCTCGGCGGTGACACGCACCTCGGTCTCGCGCACGGCGAGGTCGGCGTCGGTCAGCTCGCCGGCGACCGGGACGGTGCCGTCGAAGTACCGGGTGATCATGGCGACGACCCGCGAGGCGAGGTTGCCGAAGCCGTTGGCGAGCTCGGCCTGGTACCGCGCCGAGATGTCCTCCCAGCTGAAGTTGCCGTCCTGACCGAAGGTGATGGCGCGCATGAAGTAGTACCGGAAGGCGTCCGAGCCGAAGACGTCGGTGATCTGCTGCGGCGCGATGCCGGTCAGCTTCGACTTCGACATCTTCTCGCCGCCGACCAGGAGCCAGCCGTGACCGAAGACGTTCTTCGGCACGGGCAGACCCGCGGCCATGAGCATGGCGGGCCAGATGACGGCGTGGAAGCGCGCGATGTCCTTTCCGACCAGCTGCACGGCGGGCCAGCGCCGGCGGAACTCGTCGTCGTCGACGCCGTAGCCGATGGCGGTGATGTAGTTCAGGAGGGCGTCGAACCAGACGTAGACGACGTGCTTCTCGTCCCATGGGACCTTGACGCCCCAGTCGAAGCTCTGCCGCGAGATCGACAGATCACGGAGACCCTGCTTGACGAACTGGACGATCTCGTTGCGCACCGTGTCGGGCTGGACGAAGTCGGGCTGCTGCTCGTACAGGTCGAGCAGGCGCTGCTCGAAGTCGCTCATGCGGAAGAAGTAGTTGCTCTCTTGCAGGAGCTCGACGGGCTTCGAGTGGATGG
Organism: Frigoribacterium sp. Leaf263; assembly: GCF_001422285.1. Classification (GTDB taxonomy): domain Bacteria; phylum Actinomycetota; class Actinomycetes; order Actinomycetales; family Microbacteriaceae; genus Frigoribacterium. Next base: position 153,210 of record NZ_LMMO01000001.1, on the reverse strand, counting down.
CGCAGACCTGCTGACCCTCGAACGGACCGGTGCCCTCGACGAGATCGCCCGGCTGCTTGTACTCCTCGCAGCCGACGCAGTAGAACCCCTCGAACTCGCCCTGATAGATGAAGCCGTCGTCGTAGAGCTTCTGGAGGAACGTCTGGACGCCCTTCTCGTGCCGCTCGTCGGTCGTGCGGATGAAGTCGTCATTGCGGATGTCGACCGTCTGCAGCAGCGGCTTCCAGGATTCGGTGACGAGCTTGTCGGCCCACTCCTGCGGGGTCACGCCGTTGCTCGTGGCCGTGCGGAGGATCTTCTGACCGTGCTCGTCCGTGCCGGTCAGCAGCCAGGCGTCGTCGCCCCGCTGCCGGTGCCACCGGGCGAGCACGTCGGCTGCGACCTCGGTGTAGGCGTGACCGATGTGCGGCACGTCGTTGACGTAGAAGATGGGCGTTGCGATGAAGAAGGAGTCGCCGGCGGGCATGGGGACCATCTTAGGTGCGGCCACCGACACGACGACGCGACCCGCGCCTCGTCGGCTCCGACCGCCGGGAGCCCAGGAGGCGCGGGTCGCGACGGCGACGCCGGGCGCGGCTCGACCGGTCGCTCAGGTCGCCTGTTCGGACCCCTCGTCGGTCCCGGCGCGCTCGCCCTCGTTCTCGCCCGGGTAGGCGACGACGTCGAGGCCCAGCACGTACTTGCCCCGGGCGTGGCCGTCCTCGAGGTCGCGGTAGGCGTCCCTCACCTCGTCGAGAGGGAAGACGCCGTCGATCGGCACCGTGATCTTCGCCTCGGCGATCAGCCCGAGCAGCTCGGTCAGCACCGCCTGGGTCGTGGCGTGCGCACTGCCCTCGGCCTTGACGCCGTGCCGCTCGACGGCGTCGAAGTCGGTGATCGTGTTGATGCGGTGCGGCGCCACCCCGAGCTCGAGCCCGTACTCGACGTTGCCGTGCCCGTAGCAGTCGATGAAGGCGTCGACGCCGGTGGTCGCGACGTCGCGGATGCGGCCCACGACGCCCTCGCCGTACTCGACCGGGATGACGCCGAGACTGCGGAGGAAGTCGTGGTTCTGCTCGCTCGCGGTGCCGATCACGGTGAGTCCCCCGAGCACCGCCAGCTGCGACACCAGCACCCCGACTCCCCCGGCGGCGGCGGAGACGACGAGGGTGTCGCCCTCGGTCGCCTGCACGGCGCGGAGGGCGGCGAACGCGGTGGGCCCGGTCACGCTGATGCTGCCGGCGACCTCCCACGCGATGTTGCTGGGCTTCCGAACGAGCTGGTCGGCCGGTACGACGACGAATTCGGCGTGCGACGACCTCGTGGCCCAGCCGACCACCTCGTCGTCGCGCGACCAGCCGTCGACGCCGTCTCCGACCTCGTCGACGATGCCGGCGAAGTCCGTGCCCTGCCCCGACGGGAACGACGCGGGGAACGCGTCGTGCAGCAGACCGGCGCGGATGGCGGCCTCACCGGGGTTCAGCCCCGCGGCCTTGACGGCGACGACGACCTGCCCCGGGCCCGCCTGCGGCTTCGCGATCTGCTCGACCCGCAGCTCGTCGATGTCGCCGTACTTCTCGAACCGGACCGCTTTCATGCCGTGCTCCTCACTCTGCCGAGCGCGCCCCGTGCAGACGCGTCGTCCTTCGAGCTTGCACCCCGGGGCCCGGGTCGGGTCCGGTCCGTCCGTCCGACCTCCCGCCCGCCCGCCCGCCGCGGATCGCATGACGGCGAGTATGCCGCGCGGAGGGCGCTAGGGTCGCGATGGGCGGGCCGCGAGGGCCGCCTGGTACAGGTCGCGCCGTGACAGACCGGTGGCCGCGGCCACGTCGGTGGTCGCCTCCTTCAGGCGGACCCCGTCGGCCACGAGCGACTGCACCTGCGCCAGCCCGGCCGCGAGATCGACGACGCGCTCCGGCGCACCCTCGACGACGAGGCAGATCTCGCCGCGCACGCCCTCGGCCGCCCACGACGCGAGCTCGGTCGCGGTGCCGCGCCGCACCTCCTCGTGCATCTTCGTCAGCTCGCGGCAGACGACGGCACGGCGATCGCCGCCCAGGGCGGTCACGAGATCGGCCAGCGAGTCGGCCAGACGATGCGGCGACTCGAAGAAGACCATCGTGCGGCGCTCGTCGACGAGCGCGCCGAGCACGCGCAGCCGGTCGCCCTGCTTGCGCGGCAGGAACCCCTCGAAGCTGAAGCGGTCGGTGGGCAGGCCCGACACGGCGAGCGCGGTGAGCACGGCCGACGGCCCGGGGATCGCGGTGACCGTGACGCCCGCCGCGGCCGCTGCCTCGACGAGGGGGAACCCGGGGTCGCTGATCGCGGGCATGCCGGCGTCGGTGAGCACCACCACGTCGGAGACCCGGGCCAGCTCGACGATCTCGGCCGCCTTCTCACGTTCGTTGTGCTCGTGCAGCGCGATCAGGCGCGGACGGTTCTCGACCCCGAGGGCGCGCATGAGATGGATCGCGGTGCGGGTGTCCTCTGCGGCGACCACCTCGGCGTTCGAGAGCGTCTCGACGAGGCGTCGCGAGGCGTCGCCGAGGTTTCCGATGGGGGTGGCGGCGAGCACGATCACCCGACCATTGTCCCCCGCCCGCTGCGCCGCTCATTACGATGGCCCGATGACGACCCCGCCCGAGCGCGACTCCGCCGTGCTCGCCGAGGTCGACGGGACGCCCGCCGAGCTGCACGACGGGACGCCCGCCGCACCGCACGACGGGCGGACGGCCGAGGAGGCGCGGGTCGACTCCTCCGCATCCGCGAGCGTCGCCGAGGGATCCGCCCCGAGCGAGCCCGCGCTGACCCGTCTCGACGCCTGGTGGGGGCGGCTGCTCTCGACGCCCGGCCGGCGCCGCGCCTGGGCGTTCGGCGGGCCGATCGCGGTCACCCTGCTGGCGGCCGTGCTGCGCCTGTGGCATCTCGGCCACCCGGGCTCGCTGGTCTTCGACGAGACCTACTACGTCAAAGACGCGTGGACCCTGCACGAGCTCGGCTACGAGGCCGCGTGGCCGGCCGACTACGACCCCAGCTTCGCCGCAGGAGGAGCCGACGGCTTCTCGACGGCGGCGTCGTTCGTGGCTCATCCGCCGCTCGGCAAGTGGCTGATCAGCCTCGGCATGGCGGCGCTCGGCCCGGACGATCCGGCGGGCTGGCGGCTCAGCACGGCCGTCGTGGGCATCCTCGCGGTCGCCCTCGTGGCCGTGATCGGCACGGTGCTGCTCCGGTCGACGCTGGTCGGCACGCTCGCGGGGTTCCTGCTCGCCATCGACGGGCACGCCATCGTGATGTCCCGGGTGTCGCTGCTCGACAACTTCGTCATGCTCTTCGGCCTGCTGGCCTTCGCCGCCGTGCTGCTCGACCGTCGGTGGACGGCGCGGCGGCTCGACGGCTGGGTGTCGCGGAGGCGGAGCGCGGGGCGCGATCTCGCGTGGGGGCCGGCCCTCTGGTCGCGGCCGTGGCTGCTGACGGCGGGTCTGCTCTGCGGCCTCGCCACGGGCGTCAAGTGGAACGGGTTGTACTTCCTGGCCGTGTTCGCGGTCTACACGGTCGTCGTCGACGTGCTGGCTCGCCGCCGCGCCGGGGTCGAGTTCTGGCTGAGGGGCACCCTGCTGAAGCAGGCGCCGGTGAGCTTCCTGCTCACCGTGCCCGTGGCGCTCGTCGCCTACCTCGTCACCTGGACCGGATGGTTCGTGACGGGCGGCGGCTACTACCGGAACTGGGTCGAGGAGGGCGGTCAGCGCTGGACGGGCGCGCTCGCGTGGGTCCCCGACGTGGTGCAGAACTTCTGGCACTACGAGGCCGGCGTCTACGCGTTCAACGTGGGTCTCGCGACGCCGCACTCGTATCAGGCGAACCCGTTCACGTGGCTGCTCATGCTGCGCCCGACGAGCATGTACTACCAGGGCTTCGACGAGGGTCAGGGCGGCTGCGAGGTGGCCCGCTGCGGCGAGGCGATCACCTCGGTCGCGAACCCGGTGATCTGGTACGCGGCAGTCGCGGCGTGCCTCTATCTGCTCTACCGGGTGGTCCGGCACCGCGAGTGGCGCCACGGCGCGATCCTCGTCGGCATCGCGGCCGGCTACCTGCCCTGGCTCGCCTTCTCGGATCGGACGGTCTTCCAGTTCTACACGATCGCCTTCGAGCCCTATCTCGTGCTCGGGCTCGCGGCGACCCTCGGCATCATCCTCGGCCGGCGCACCGATCACCTCGATCGCAGGCGGAGCGGGATCGCCGTCACCGCCATCGTCGTGGTGGCCGCCGTGGCGGTGACCGTCTTCTTCTACCCGCTGTGGACGGCGCAGCTCGCCGACTGGGAGTTCATCCGCATCCACTACTGGATCCCCAGCTGGAAGTGACACCGCTCCTCCTCAGCCGGGGAGGCGGGGGTCGTCATGTGTCGTCGGGTTACCTGCCGAGTCCCCCCGTGACGACCAGCGGCTAGCGTTGGCGCATGGCAGATCGTGAGTACGGCTTCCGCACGCGGGCTATCCACGCGGGCAACATCCCCGACGCGGTGACGGGCTCGCGGGCCCTCCCCATCTACCAGTCGAGCGCGTTCGTGTTCGACGACACGGAGGACGCCGCGGCGCGGTTCGCGCTGCAGAAGTACGGCAACATCTACAGCCGCCTGGCCAACCCGACCACGGCCTCGTTCGAAGAGCGCATCGCCAGCCTCGAGGGGGGTCTCGGCGCCGTCGCGACGTCGAGCGGGCTGAGCGCCCAGTTCATCACCTTCGCCTCGCTCGCCGGTGCGGGCGATCACATCGTCGCGAGCGCCAACCTGTACGGCGGCTCGATCACCCAGCTCGACGTCACCCTCCGCCGGTTCGGCGTCGAGACGACGTTCGTCCAGTCGAGCGACCCGGCCGACTACGCCGCGGCCATCACCCCGAAGACGAAGCTGGTCTTCGTCGAGACCGTCGCGAACCCGTCCGGCGAGATCGCCGATCTCGAGGGTCTCGCCGAGGTCGCCCACGCAGCCGGCGTGCCCCTCATCGTCGACTCGACCATCGCGACCCCGTACCTGAACCGCCCGATCGAGTGGGGCGCCGACGTCGTCATCCACTCGGCCACGAAGTTCCTCGGCGGCCACGGCACCACCCTCGGCGGTGTGGTCGTCGAGTCGGGCCGCTTCGCCTGGGACTCCGAGCGGTTCCCCCTCTTCGACCAGCCCGTCCCGAGCTACGGCGGGCTCAACTGGTCGGGCAACTTCGGCGAGTACGCCTTCCTGACCCGCCTCCGCGCCGAGCAGCTGCGCGACATCGGCCCCGCGCTGGCACCTCACTCGGCCTGGCTGCTCGCCCAGGGCGTCGAGACCCTGCCCTTCCGGATGCGCGCCCACGTCGAGAACGCCCGTCACGTCGCCGAGTGGCTCGACGCCGATCCTCGGATCGAGCGCGTCCGCTGGGCCGGGCTGCCCGGCCACCCTCACCACGACCGGGCGGCGAAGTACCTGCCCGAGGGGCCGGGCTCGGTGTTCACGTTCGAGCTCAAGGGCGGTCGCGCGGCCGGGAGGACGTTCATCGAGTCGGTCGAGCTGGCGAGTCACCTCGCGAACATCGGCGACGCGAAGACCCTCGTCATCCACCCCGGTTCGACCACCCACGCGCAGCTGAGCGAGCAGCAGCTCGTCGATGCGGGCGTGCTGCCCGGGTCGGTGCGGATCAGCGTCGGCATCGAGGACCCGGCCGACATCGTGCACGACCTCGACCAGGCGCTCCGCGCCGCGACGAAGGGCGAGTGACCCCGCCATGACCGACATCACCGAGACCGTCACCACGCAGCTGAGCAACGGGCTCACCTGCGAGCTCCCCTCGGGCTCGCCGCTCGCGAAGCTCCTGAAGTCGCAGCGGACCTGGGTCGGACCGAGTGCGAAGGAGCGTCAGGCGATCCTCCGCGGGGCGCAGTCCGTCGCCATCGTGGGCGCGTCGCCCAACCCGACCCGCTCCTCCTACTTCGTCGGCACCTACCTGCAGCAGTCGAGCGACCTGCGCGTGTACTTCGTGAACCCGAACGCCGAGACGATCCTCGGGCAGAAGGCCTACCCCGACCTCGCGTCGCTGCCCGAGGTACCCGACATCGTCGACGTCTTCCGCAAGGCGAGCGACATCCCCTCGGTCGTCGACGACGTGCTCGCCAGCGGCGCGAAGACGATCTGGGTGCAGCTCGGCATCTACAACGAGGAGGCGGCGAGGTACGCCGAGCAGAACGGGCTCACCGTGGTCATGGATCGCTGCATCAAGGTCGAGCACGCGAGGTTCCACGGCGGTCTCAACCTCATGGGCTTCGACACCGGGGTGATCTCGGCCAAGAAGACCGGTCGCTGACCCCGCCGGGGCGGCGGCTCGTGACGCCGTGTTGCCCGCCTGACGCCGGATGTCGGTCGTCGTGGCTACGGTGGGGCCCATGCCCCCTGTGCTGACCTCCCCTCTCGTCTCGACCCAGTGGCTCGCCGACCACCTGGGCGCCGACGACATGGTCGTGGTCGACACCACCGTGCGTCCCGTCGCGGGTGTCGACGGCACCCCGACCGGGCGCTTCACCACGGGTCGCGAAGGGCACCGGGCCGAGCACGTGCCCGGCGCCGTCTTCGCCGACCTCATCGGCGACTTCAGCGCCTCGGACGCCCATCTGCCCTTCACGCGCCCGGGTCGGGCGCGCTTCGAAGACGCCGTCGGCGCGCTCGGCATCTCGAACGAGACGACCGTCGTCGTATACGACGACGCCCGCAGCGAATGGGCGTGCCGCCTGTGGTGGCTGTTCCGTGCATTCGGGTACGACGACGTCGCCGTGCTCGACGGCGGAGCGAGCGTGTGGCGCGACGAGCGCCGCCCGGTCGAGCGCGGTCACGTCGAGCCCGACCCGACCCTCTTCGAGGCCGTCGAGCGACCCGATCTGTGGGTCGACAAGACCTTCGTCGAACGCGTCGTGGCCGGCGACGAGTCGGCGGCCCTGGTCTGCGCCTCGCCGGCGCCCGAGTTCGCGGGGCTCGACGGTCGACGCCCACGGCTGGGGCACATCCCCTCGAGCGTGTCGGTGCCGGTCGAGCGGCTGGTCGACCCCGACCACCAGTTCCGGGCCGAGAGCTCGATCGAAGCCGCGTTCGCCCCCGTGGCCGGTGCCGGCCGCGTCGTCGTCTACTGCGGCGCCGGCATCGAGGCGAGCGCCGACGCCTTCGCCCTGACCCTCATCGGCGAGCGGAACGTGGCCCTGTACGACGGTTCGCTCGACGAGTGGTCATCCGACTCCGAAGCACCCCTTCGGACTCTGGCCGCCTGAGGGCTCCGGGCGGCCCCGGGCGGGCGATCCGTGCCGGGCCGGCCGGACGCACATGTCGCGCGCACCTCCACGGCGTACGGTGCCGCGCATGCACGATGACGAGCAGGACACCCAGCCCAGCGACACCCAGGCGAGCGACTCGAGCAGCGACTCGACCGGCAGCACCTCCCCCGCGGCCGACGGCACGACGGAGAACGACGACCCGACGGCCGACTTCCCGCGCAGCGAGAAGACGACGGCCGAGATGCAGCGATCGGACACCACCGACTCGCCCGCGGTCGACGACGACATCGACGCCGACGCCGTCAAGACGCTCCCCGGCGAGGGCGGACCGGACGACGTCGGAGACATCGAGGTCGATCCCGCCGATCTGAACCTCTCGGGCGACTCGATCCCCGGTCACCCCAAGCCCGGCCCGCCCAAGCCCCGGGCCTGAGAGCCCACTCGCCCACCACGGGGTGGACGGGTCCCGCACGATCCTGCGGAGTCCCGTCCACCCCGTCGTGCTTCAGGCCCCGTCCACCGCGCCGGCCACGGACGTGGCACCGACCACGGCCGCGGTCGCCAATTCGCGCACGAGCGACCGCGAGTCGGTGACCGGCAGACGACAGACCGAGTCCCGGCAGACGTAGGCCGTCGGCGCCGGGCCGGCATCGGACCCCGCCGAGAAGGCACGACGCCCCTCGAAGAGCTCGAACCCGGCCTCCGCGAAGGCTCCCGCCCCGCCGTCGTCCACGACGACGACCACGAGTCCCGGTGCCACCTGACGCCGCGCCAGGTCGGCGAGGCCCACCTCGGCGTCGGCGCCACCGGCATCCGTCTCGGTGCCGGCGTCGGCAGCCGCACCGCCGTCGGCGGTGGCGGTGGCTCCCCTGCCGGCGTCGGCCGGGCCCACGCCCGCGCCGTCGTCCGCGCCTGCACCCGGCACCACGACGACGACCTGCGTCGCGCCCGCCGCGAGGTCGGCGAGGACCCCGAACGTCGTGCCGTACGCGGACGGCGAGCCGAGGGCGGCCGAGGCGGTCGGCGCGAGGGCGAGCTCGGCGGCGGTCCGGTAGCGCGCCAGCCCGGTGATCCGGTGGAGGGTCGCCGAGGCCGTCGCGATCGCGGCGGTGCCCGACGGGTAGGCGCCCTCCGACGGGTCGCTGACGAGGGCCGTGCCCTGGGCCGCGAGCACGGGGTCGACGCCGCCGGGGGCGACGAAGACGGGGTCGTCCGCACCCTCCCGACCCGCGCCTCCTCGGCTGCGGTCGCCGGCGTCGAGGCAGCGATCGACGAGTCTCCGCCCCTCGACGGCGTAGCGGGGCGTCCCGGACGCCAGGGCGAGCTGCAGCAGCCCCTCGGCGAGCATGCCGTGATCCTCGAGCGTCGCCACGGCGGTCGACACACCGGAGGACGTGGAGGCGCGCAGCAACCGCCCCTCCGCCGTCACGTGCTCGCGCAGCAGCACGTCCGCCGCCTCGCGTGCCGCGTCGATCCACTCGGGTCGACCGAGTCTCGATCCGGCCTCCGACAGTGCGGCGATGGCGAGCCCGTTCCACCCGGTGAGGACCTTGTCGTCGACCGGAGGCGCCTCGTGCCGTGATCGGCCGGCGGCGTCGAGCAGGTAGTAGCCGCCCTCGACGCGGCGCCCGTCGATCGTGCTCTCGCTGTCCTGAGCCGAGCCGAAGGCGCCGCGAGCGGTGCGCAGCCGCTCGAGCAGGAACGTCGCGACCCCCTCGGCGATCCGACGGGCGGGGACCGCGTCGGCGTCACGACCGAAAGCCGCGGCGGCACCGGCACCCGCACCCGCAGCACCGGCACCGGCACCCGCAGCACCGGCACCCGCACCGGAGCCCTCCAGCACGGCCAGCCGCGAGTAGGCGGTCAGCAGCAGCGCGTTGTCGTAGAGCATGCGCTCGTAGTGCGGGTCGGCCCAGTCGTGCCGGGTCGAGTAGCGGAAGAAGCCGCCCTCGACCGGGTCGCGGAGGGGCGACGCCGCCATGGCCCGCAGCGTCCGCGACGCGAGCCCGGCCGCCGTCTCGTCGCCGCCGGCGCCGAGTCCGAGCAGCGCGAGCTGCAGCGGCGCGGTCGGAAACTTCGGGGCCCCGCCCAGCCCGCCGTGCTCGGTGTCCTCGAAGGGCGCGAGTCGGCCGGCCGCCGCCCTCAGGTCGTCGGTCGACGGCAGCACGACCGACGTCTCGGGCACGATCGGCGACACGGCCCCGTCGGCGACCGCAGGAGGCGCGGCTCGACCGGACAGCGCCTCCTGGACCGCTCGGGCGGTCGCCTCGACCTCGGCGCGCCGATCGCGCCACGCCTCGGTCACGGCGTCGAGCACCTGGCCGAAGGCGGGGTGCTCGCCGACCGGGGTCGGCGGGTAGTAGGTGCCCGCGTAGAAGACCCGACCCTCGGGCGTCGCGAAGGCCGTCAGGGGCCACCCGAGACTCGGGGTGAAGGCCGAGGCGGCGGCGAGGTAGCTGGAGTCGACGTCGGGGTGCTCCTCGCGGTCGACCTTGACGGCGACGAATCGCGCGTTCAGCCCCTCGGCCAGCACCGGGTCCGAGAAGCTCTCGCGCGCCATGACGTGACACCAGTGGCACGTCGAGTAGCCGATCGAGACGAGCACGGGCACGTCGCGACGGGCGGCCTCGGCGAACGCCTCGGCGCCCCACGGACGCCAGTCGACGGGGTTCTCGGCATGCGAGCGGAGGTACGGGCTGACGGCGTCGACGAGGCGGTTGGTCATGCCCCCACGCTAGGCCGGGGCCGCACCCTCCGCGCGGGGCGGCACGTCGCGCAGCTCGGCGCCGTCGTAGTGGCTGAGCGGCCTGATCAGCGAGTTCGCCTCGCGCTGCTCGATCACGTGAGCGCTCCAGCCGAGCACGCGCGAGGCGACGAACAGCGGGGTGAACACGGCGGTGTCGAAGCCCATCAGGTGGTACGCCAGCCCCGAGGGGTAGTCGACGTTGGGCTTGAGGCCCTTCTTCTCGAGCACGCCCGCGGCCAGGACGTCGTAGGTGGCGGCGAGGTCCGCGATGCGGGCGTCTCCGGAGGCGCGGGCCCGGTCGACGAGACCGGCGAGCGCCTGCTCCATCGTCGGCACCCGGCTGTCGCCGTTCTTGTAGACGCGGTGCCCGAAGCCCATGATCTTCTCGCGACGGGCGAAGGCGCCGTCGAGCCATTCGCCCGCACCCTCGGCCCCGCCGGCGTCGGTGACTCGGGCCAGGAGCTCGAGGGCGGCCTCGTTCGCACCGCCGTGCAGCGGGCCCTTGAGCGCGCCGATCGCGCCGACGATCGACGAGTGGAGGTCGGACAGGGTCGACGCGATGACGCGCGCCGTGAACGTCGACGCGTTGAACGAGTGCTCGGCGTAGAGCACCATCGACGTGTCGAACGCCCGGACGTCGAGCGGGTCGGCCTCGCGTCCGAAGACCTGGTGCAGGAAGTCCGCGCTGTAGCCGAGGTCGTCGCGCGGCGGGACCGGCGGCAGGTCGTGGCGGCGACGCTGGTCGTAGGCGATGACGGCGGGCAGCACCGCGAACAGGCGCGTCGCGATCCGACGCGTGGCGTCGGCGTCGTATTCGCCGGGCGCGGTGCTCGGCTCGGGCTGAGCCGCGCCGAGCGCGCTGACGGCCGTGCGGACGACGTCCATCGGGTGCGCCGAGGTCGGGATCAGATCGATGACGTGCAGGAGGCCCGGTGCCAGCGGCCGGGCGGCCCGCAGCTCGGCGTCGAACGCGGCCCGCTGCTCGGCCGTCGGCAGCTCGCCGTGGATCAGCAGATGGGCGACGTCCTCGATGTCCCGCTCGGCCGCGAGCTGCTGCACGGGATACCCGCGGTAGAGCAGCGAGTTGCTGGCCGCGTCGACCTTCGACACCGCGGTGCGATCGACGACGACGCCGGCGAGTCCCTTGTGCAGCTCGACGGGCGGTGGGGAGGTGATGGTGTCGGTCATGGTCACTCCTTCGTGATCCTGTGGTCTCGGCGGGCCCGGCGCGGGTGCGTCGGGCCCCGCTGTCAGCGTTCGACGGTGAAGTCGAAGACGCTCGAGTCGAACGCCGTGTATCCGCGGTAGTCGATCAGGTCGTAGAGATCGCTGCGGTGCTGCATGGAGCCGAGCAGCGCCTCCTGGGTGCCCACCGTCGCGATCTCGTCGAGGCCGCGCGAGGCGGCGCCCATCGCGAGTCGCAGCAGCGTCACCGGGTAGATGACGATCCGCACCCCGGCGTCGCGCAGCTCGTCGGCGGTGTGGAGGCGGCCCTTGCCGAACTCGGTCATGTTGGCGAGCACGGGCACGTCGACGGCCCGGGCGACGGCCTCGAACTCGTCGAGGCCGGTCATCGCCTCGGGGAACACCGCATCGGCCCCGGCGTCGACGAGCGCCCTGGCCCGGTCGACCGCGGCGCCGAGGCCGTCGACGGCCCGGACGTCGGTGCGCGCCATGATCAGCAGATCGGGGTCGCGTCGACCATCGGCGGCCGCGCGGATGCGCTTGAGGGCGGTGTCGAGATCGACGACCGCCTTGCCGTCGAGGTGACCGCAGCGCTTCGGGTTGACCTGGTCCTCGATGTGGAGGCCGGCGACGCCGGCGTCCTCCATCGTCTGCACGGTGCGGGCGACGTTCATGGGCTCGCCGAATCCCGTGTCGGCGTCCACGAGGGTCGGCAGGTCGGTCATCCGTGCGATCTGAGCGGCCCGCTGCGCGACCTCGGTCAGCGTGGTCAGGCCGATGTCGGGCAGACCGAGATCGGCGCTGACGACGGCGCCCGAGACGTAGACGCCCTCGAAGCCCTTCTGCTCGATGAGGCGCGCGCTCAGGGGGTTGAACGCCCCCGGCAGGCGCAGCAGCTCGTCGGAGTCGTCCAGTCGGGCACGGAGCCGACGACGCTTCTCGGCCGGGGTCAGGGTCGAGTACAGCATCAGAACAGCCCGTCGGGCAGGGCGTCGTCGGCCGCTCGGAGCGACCCGGGAGGCGCGGCGAGGGTCAGCCCCTGCAGCTCGCCGGCCCGCAGGTCGGGGAGGCGCGCGGCCGTGTCGAGGAACCTCTCGATCTCGTCGTCGGCCAGCACGCCGGCGGCCAGGGTGCGGAACTTCCGCACGTAGTCCTCTCGACCGAAGGGGCGGGCGCCGAGCGGGTGGGCGTCGGCGACCGAGATCTCGTCGACCAGACGGCGCCCGTCGGCGAACTCGACCTCGATGCGACCGCCGAACGCCTTCTCGGCCGGATCGATCGAGTGGTAGCGCCGCGTCCACTCCGGGTCCTCAGCCGTGGTGATGCGGCGCCAGAGCGCGACGGTGTCGGGGCGGGCGGCGCGCTCGGGGGCGTAGCTGCGCTCGTGGTGCCACTCGCCGTCCTGGAGGGCGACGGCCACGATGTAGGGGATCGAGTGGTCGAGGGTCTCGCGGCTGGCCGTCGGGTCGTACTTCTGCGGGTCTCCGGCGCCCGAGCCGATCACGACGTGCGTGTGGTGACTCGTGTGCAGCACGATCGATCCGATCGCGGCGGGGTCGCGGAGCTCGGGGTGCTCGCGTCCGAGCCGACGGGCGAGGTCGATCCACGCCTGGGCCTGGTACTCGGCGCTGTGCTCTTTCGTGTAGCTGGCGAGGATGGCGCGCTTCGACTCGCCGGGGCCGGGCAGCGGCACCCGGTAGTGGGCGTCGGGGCCGTCCAGCAGCCAGGCGATGACGCCGTCCTCGCCCTCGTAGATCGGGCTGGGGCTCGTCTGACCGCGCAGAGCCCGGTCGACGGCCTCGACGGCCTGCTTGCCGGCGAACGCGGGGGCGTAGGCCTTCCAGGTCGAGATGAGGCCCTTGCGCGACTGCCGCGTCGCGGTCGTGGTGTGCAGCGCCTGCGCGATGGCCTGAGCCGTCGTCTCGGCGTCGAGTCCGAGCAGCGCGCCGATGCCGCCCGCCGCGCTCGGCCCGAGGTGCGCCACGTGGTCGATCTTGTGGGCGTGCAGGCTGATCGCCGAGACGAGGTCGATCTGCAGCTCGTAGCCGGCGGCGAGACCGCGCACCAGCTGCTCTCCGGTCGCGCCGACGTGCTGCGCGACGGCGAGCACGGGCGGGATGTTGTCGCCGGGGTGCGAGTACTCCGCCGCGAGGAACGTGTCGTGGAAGTCGAGCTCGCGGACGGCCACGCCGTTCGCCCACGCCGCCCACTCGGGCTGCACGCGGATCGCGGGGTCGAGGCCCACGACGGTGGCGCCCTCGCGACCGCGACCGGCGGCGCCGGAGCGACCCGCGCCTCCTCGGCGATCGTCGGGAGCCTGCCGACGGGCGGCGGCCTGGGCCCGGGCGGCCGCGACGGGTGCCCGCCCGAGGCTGGCGGCGGACACGGCGGCGTTGTCGATCACCCGGTTCACGATCATGTCGACCACGTCGGCGTCGACGGCCACGGGGTCGAGGGCGACGGCGGCCAGCTTGGCGGCCAGCTCGTCGGCCCGGGCGAGGGGGTCGTCGGAACGGTGGACGTGCACGTCGTTGAGCATCACGCCCTCGACTCTAGGCGCGACCGGCCGGGTCGCGCGACGGCCACGGCGACGACGCCCGCGAGCACCAGCGCGACGCCGAGCCAGCCGAGGGGCGACAGCCGCTCGCCCACGACCAGCACGGCCAGCAGCGTCGCGACGACGGGCTCGAGCAGCGTCACCGTCGTGGCCCGCGAGCCCGTCACCGTGCGGAGTCCCCGGCCGAAGGCGAGGTACGCGACGAACATCGGGCCGAGGGCGAGGTAGGCGGCGACCCCGACCGACGCCGTCGACTGCAGCAGGGGCGCGCCGGTCAGCAGCAGCACCGGAAGGAGCAGCAGGGCGCCGACGCCGAACTGGGCGGCCATCGAGCCTCGCGACGGATGCCCGTCGCGCATGAGGCGGCCGGCGGTGTCGGTGTAGACGGCGTAGGCCAGACCCGCGAGCAGACCGAGGGCGATCCCGGCGAGCAGGTCGGCGTCCGCGCCGGTCGTGGTGCCGAGCGGGCCGGCGACGGCCGCCCCGCCGTCAGCCGCCCCGTGCCCCGCGCCCCCGCCGACGAGCAGCACGACGCCGAGCACGGCCGCCCCGGCCGACAGGGCCCAGCGTCGGTCGAGCGGGCGCCCGGTCCCCCGCGTCACGACGAAGCGCTCGAGGAGCGCCGCGAACACCGGCGCCGTCCCGAGCGCGACGACGTTGCCGACCGCGACCCCGGCGAGCGACATGGACGAGTAGAACGCGAGCGGGTACGCGGCGACGGCGAGCGCCCCCGGGAGGATCCTGCGCCAGGCGGACGCGCCTCCTCGGAGGACGGCGACGGTCGCCCGAGGCGCCGTCAGCGCCAGCAGCAGACCGCCGACGCCCATGGTCGCGGCGCCGGTCGCCAGGGGGCTCACGTCGCCCGGCAGCAGGGTCGCGGCCGTGCCGGTCGTGCCCCAGAGGAGCGCGGCGAGCACGATGGCGGGCATGCCGTCATCGTAGGGCGCGGCGGGCCCGGATGCGTCGAGGAGGTGCGGGGCGGTTCCGCCGGGCCGCGCGGGTCAGGGGGCGGCCGGGTCAGGGGCGCTCGGGTCAGGGGGCGCTCGGCACGACCTCGGGCGCGGTGAAGCGGGCGACGAGCTCGCGCTTCAGGATCTTGCCGCTCGGCCCGAGGGGCAGCGACTCGACGATGTGCACGACGCGGGGGAACTTGTAGGCCGCGATCTCGTCCGAGACGAACGTCACCAGCTCGTCGGCGCCGACGGTCGCACCCTCGCGGAGCACCACGGCCGCCTCGATCTCCTGTCCGTGTCGCTCGTGCGGCACGCCGAAGACGGCCGCCATGGTCACGTCGGGGTGCGTCGCCAGCACCTCCTCCACCTGCCGCGGGTAGACGTTGTAGCCGTTGCGGATGATCATGTCCTTCGTCCGGTCGACGATGGTGAGGTAACCGTCGTCGTCCTTGGTGCCGAGGTCGCCGGTGCGGAACCAGCCGTCGACGATGGCCTCGGCCGTGTCGTCGGGGCGGTTGAGGTAGCCGTTCATCAGATTGTGGCCGCGGATGACGAGCTCGCCGATCTCGCCGTGGGGCAGCAGGGCGATGGAGTCGAGGACGCCGGGGTCGGCGATCTCGACGTCGACGCCCCAGATCGGGGTGCCGATGGTGCCCGGCCGCGGTGTGCGCCCGACGTGGTTGAAGGTCGCGACCGGCGAGGTCTCGGTCAGTCCGTACCCCTCGTGCAGCGGTGCGCCGAAGACCTGCTCGAAGCGCTGCAGCACGGCGAGCGGCAGCGAGGCTCCGCCCGAGACGGCGTACCGGAGGGTCGGTCGGGCGTCGGAGCGCGTGGCCGCGTCGAGGAGCGCCATGTACATCGTCGGGACGCCCATGAAGATGGCGCACTCGTGTTCGACCATGGCCGCGAGGGCGGCGTCGCCGTCGAAGCGCGGCAGCATGACGATGGTCGCGCCGGCTCGCAGACCGGTGTTCATGGTGCAGGTCTGACCGAAGGTGTGGAACAGCGGGAGGGCGCCGAGCAGCACGTCGCCGCGTCGCATGTCGAAGGTGCTCATCAGGTTGGTGTTGACCTGCTCGATGAGCGCGAAGTGCGACCCCTCGGCCCCCTTCGGCGTGCCGGTCGTGCCGCTCGTGTAGAGGATCGTCGCGGTGTCGAACGGGTCGCGGGGCACGTAGGTGTCGAGCGGCTCGGCGGTCTCGGCGAGCGCCTCGAGCCGGTCGTGCCCGGTGCCGTGCGGGTCGACGGGGCTTCCCGGGGCGAGCACGGTGACGACGTCGACGCCGGCGAGCGAGGCGCCGGCGGCGCCTTCGGCGAGCAGCGGGGCGGCGCAGACGAGGATGGTCGAGCCGCTGTCGCGGAGCACGTACTCGATCTCGTGGCGCTTCAGCAGCGCGTGGACGGGCACGGCGACGGCGCCGAGGGCGAGCGTCGCGTAGTACACGCGGGGGAAGTCCGCGACGTTGGGCACGAGCATGGCGACGCGGTCGCCCTCACGGACCCCCTTGGCGCGGAGGGCGCCGGCGTAGGCGAGGGTCTGCTGCCAGAGGTCGGCGTAGGAGGTGCGCTCGGCTCCCACGATCACCGCGATGTCGTCCGCGAAACGCGTCGCGGACTCGGACAGGATCGCGGCGACCGATGCGGTCGCGCGAGAGGGGGTGCTCATGTTCGGGTGTTCTCCGTCTCCGTTGACGAGTGATCCTCGCAGGATAGTACGTCCCCCCACAGACCCCCACCCGGGAGGCACGGCCTCCGCCATCACTCGGAACGCCCGCCCCGCGCGCCGGGGGAGGGTGTACGACCGCTTAAGCTGGAACGCCCATGATCCCCACCATCACGTACCCGGCCGAGCTGCCGGTCAGCCAGCGGCGCGACGACATCTCCGCCGCGATCCGCGACAACCAGGTCGTCATCGTCGCCGGCGCCACCGGCTCGGGGAAGACCACGCAGCTGCCGAAGATCTGCCTCGAGCTCGGCCGCACGAAGATCGGGCACACGCAGCCCCGCCGCATCGCCGCCCGCACCATCAGCGAGCGCATCGCGGAGGAGCTCGGCGACGAGGTCGGCGGCGTCGTCGGCTACCAGGTCCGCTTCGACGACCGGGTGGGCGCCGACACGCAGATCAAGCTGATGACCGACGGCATCCTGCTGAACGAGATCCATTTCGACCGCGACCTCGAGCGCTACGACACGATCATCATCGACGAGGCCCACGAGCGCAGCCTCACCATCGACTTCCTGCTCGGCTACCTCAAGCAGCTGCTGCCGCGTCGCCCCGACCTCAAGCTCATCATCACCAGTGCCACGATCGACCCGCAGTCGTTCTCGCGCCACTTCGGCGACGCCCCCATCGTCGAGGTCTCGGGGCGCACCTACCCCGTCGAGGTCCGCTACCGCCCCCTCGTCGCCGACGACGCGGCCGGCGACGACGACGACGACCTCGACGACGACGAGGACGACGACCGGCGGGAGGCGCGGCGCGGCCCGTCCGCCGGGTCCCGCTCCGGCCCCGGGCCCGGCTCCGGCCCCGGGCCCGGCTCCGGCGGACGGCAGCGCGCCGACGACAAGGACTACCTCCAGGGCATCAACGAGGCGCTCGACGAGCTCGCCGGCGAGAGCTCGGGCGACGTGCTCGTGTTCCTCAGCGGCGAGAACGAGATCCGCGACGCGGAGGAGAGCATCCGTGGTCGCAACCTCCCGCACACCGAGGTCCTGCCGCTCTACGGCCGCCTCAGCGCAGCCGATCAGCACCGGGTCTTCCGGCCCAGCACGACCGCGGGCACGCGGCGACGCATCGTCCTCGCGACCAACGTCGCCGAGACCAGCCTCACCGTGCCGGGCATCAAGTACGTGATCGACGCAGGCACCGCCCGCATCAGCCGCTACTCGACCCGTGCCAAGGTGCAGCGCCTCCCGATCGAGGCCATCTCGCAGGCCAGCGCGAATCAGCGCTCGGGCCGCTCGGGCCGCACGAGCAGCGGCATCGCGATCCGTCTCTACAGCGAGACCGACTTCGAGAAGCGCCCCGAGTACACCGAGCCCGAGATCCTCCGCACGAACCTCGCCGCGGTCATCCTGCAGATGATCTCGCTCGATCTCGGCGACATCGCGGCGTTCCCGTTCCTGCAGCCGCCGGACTCCCGCGGCATCAAGGACGGCCTCGACCTCCTCCGCGAGCTCGGTGCCGTGACCCAGGGCGGGCAGATCACCCGCGTCGGCAAGCAGCTGACCCGCCTGCCGATCGACCCCCGGCTGGCCCGCATGGTCGTCGAGTCGAAGACCCACGGCACGACCCGCGAGGTGCTCGCCATCGTCGCCGCCCTCAGCATCCAGGACCCTCGCGAGCGTCCGCTCGAGAGGCGCGCGCAGGCCGACGAGAAGCACGCGAGGTTCCGCGACCCGGCCGGCGACTTCATGACCCTGCTGAACCTCTGGAACCACCTCGAGGACAAGCAGAAGGAGCTCAGCGGCAACGCCTTCAAGCGCCTCTGCCGCGACGAGTTCCTGAACTACCTGCGGATCCGCGAATGGCAGGACGTCTACCGCCAGCTGTCGCGCGCCTCCCGCCCTCTCGGTCTGCACATCGGCGAGCGCAGCACGAACCCCGACGGCGTGCACCGCAGCCTGCTCGCCGGCCTGCTCAGCCAGATCGGCCTGTTCGACCCGCAGAAGAAGGACTACGTCGGCGCCCGTCAGTCGCGCTTCGTGGTGTTCCCGGGCAGCGCCCTCGCGAAGAAGCAGCCGGCGGCGATCATGAGCGCCGAACTCGTCGAGACGAGCCGCCTCTTCGCCCGCGTGAACGGCGCCATCGACCCCGCGTGGGCCGAGCCGCTCGCCCCCGACCTCGTCAAGCGCAGCTACGGCGAGCCCCACTGGGAGAAGAAGCAGGGTGCCGTCGTCGCCTACGAGCGCGTCACGCTCTACGGCGTCCCGATCGTGCCGAGGAGGCGCATCCAGTTCTCGCGCATCGACCCGGCCTACGCGCGCGAGCTGTTCATCCGGCACGCCCTGGTCGAGGGCGACTGGGAGTCCCGCCAAGCCTTCGAGCAGCAGAACCAGCGGCTGATCCGCGAGCTGACCGAGGTCGAGGAGCGGACGCGCCGCCGCGACATCCTCGTCGACGGCGACGCGGCGTTCGAGTTCTTCCAGCGCCGCATCCCCGCCGACGTCGCCAGCACGCGCGACTTCGAGGGCTGGTGGCGCAAGGCCAGGACCGAGACGCCCGACCTGCTGACCATGACCGCCGCCGACCTGCTGGGCGACGACGAGCCCGACGTCGACGAGCAGGGGTTCCCGAGCACCTGGCAGCAGGGCGACCAGACGCTGACGCTGCGCTACAAGTTCGAACCCGGCGCCGACGACGACGGCGTGACGGTCGTCGTGCCCCTGCCTCTGCTGCCGCGCCTGCGGCCGGTCGGCTTCGACTGGCAGGTGCCGGGCCTCCGCGACGAGCTGGTCACCTCGCTCATCAAGTCGCTGCCGAAGCAGATCCGCAAGAACGTCGTCCCCGCCGCCGACTGGGCGAAGCGGATCACCGACGAGCTGCCCGACGCTCCGCCGACCGACGTCTCCGAGCCGTTCACGGCGACCCTCGCCTCGGTCATCAAGAAGCTCACCTACACGCCGGTCTCGGCCGACGACTTCGATCTCGCCCGGGTGCCCGCGCACCTCCGGGTGACGTACGCGGTCGTCGACGACCGCGGGCGGGCCGTCGGCGCCGACGAGGACCTCGAGGCGCTGCAGCACCGTCTCCGCGACGCCACGCGCGACAGCGTCGCGCGGGTCACGCAGGGCGGCGGACGCGACGCGCGCGGCCGCGGGAGCCGAGGAGGCCCGGGTCGGGTCGCCGAGGCCGACCAGCGCCCCGCGAACTCGCTCGAGCGCGCCGGCATCACGTCATGGGACTTCGACGAGCTGCCCGCGGTCGTCGACACGCGGCACGGCGACACCGTCATCCGCGCCTACCCGGCCCTCGTCGACCACGGCGACTCCGTCTCGATCACGCTCATGGCCACCCCGGCCGATCAAGCCCTCGCGACGCCGAAGGGCGTCCGGCGGCTGCTCATGCTCGCGACACCCTCGCCGGTGGCGTACGTGCAGCAGCATCTGACGAGCCCCGAGAAGCTGATCCTCGCGACGAGCCCGTACCAGAACACGGCGGCGCTGTTCGCGGACTGCCTCGTCGCCGTCGTCGACGACGTCCTGTTCCGGGTGAAGCCCGACGGCATGGTGATGACGAAGAAGGAGTTCCTCTCGACCCGCGACCGGGTCTCGAGCGCGGTCATGGATCAGATGTTCCAGACCGTGTCGCTCGTCGCCCGCACCCTGACCGCCGCGCGCGACGCCGACAAGGCGCTGAAGAGCGCGACGTCGATGAATCTGCTCGCGGCCCTGACCGACATGCGCCAGCAGCGCGACCGGCTCGTCTACCCGGGCTTCGTGTCGGCGACCGGGCTGCAGCAGCTCCAGCGGGTTCCCGTGTACCTCGTCGGCATCGCCCGACGGACGACGAAGCTGCTCGAGAACCCCCAGCGCGACCGCGTCTGGTTGAGCGAGGTGCAGCAGGCGACCGAGCGGTACGAGTCGGCGGGCGGGACGTTTCCCCCGACCGGCACCGCGCCTCCTGCGCTCGTCCGGGCCCGGTGGATGCTCGAGGAGTTCC
The DNA here is from genome assembly GCF_001422285.1 of Frigoribacterium sp. Leaf263. Classification (GTDB taxonomy): domain Bacteria; phylum Actinomycetota; class Actinomycetes; order Actinomycetales; family Microbacteriaceae; genus Frigoribacterium. The sequence continues at coordinate 132,841 of NZ_LMMO01000001.1, read as the reverse complement.
GGCTCAGCCTGTTCGCCCAGGACCTGCGGCCGAGCGAGAGCGTCTCGCTGCAGCGCATCGTCAAGGTGCTCGCCTCCGCCTGAGCGGCCAGTACGACGAGACCGTCCGAATCCGCCCGGACCCCGCCGCGCACGCCGGGGTCCGGGCGGGTTCCCGGGGTCTCGCGGCCGCCGCTAGCCTTGGCGCATGCGTGCGACGGTGAAGGACGTGGCGACCCTCGCCGGGGTCTCGCCGAAGACCGTGTCGAACGTGATCAACGGGGTCGTGTTCGTGCGACCCGAGACCCGCGAGCGCGTCGAGCAGGCGCTGACGGAGCTCGACTACGTGCCGAATCTCAGCGCGCGGGGGCTCCGCAACGGACGCACCGGGTCGATCGCGCTGGCGTTCCCGGACCTCACCACCCCGTACAGCGCCGAGATGTCGCACTGGTTCGTCGAGGTCGCGCACGAGCGCGGCTGGTCGGTGCAGCTCGAGCAGACCGGCATGCGACCCGAACGCGAGGGCGAGCTGCTGCTGCGCGGCAAGGAGCACCTCGTCGACGGTCTCGTGCTGAACCCGACCAGCCTCGACGAGAGCGCCATCGTCGGCGCCGAGAGCCTGCCGCCGCTCGTCGTGATCGGCGAGGTCGAGCAGACCCTCGTGGACCAGGTGCGCGTCGACAGCGTCTCGGCCGCCCGCGACATGACCGAGCACCTGATCGGACTCGGTCATCGACGCATCGCCGTGCTCGGCAGCTCGGGCCGCGACTTCGACACGGCGACGGCGCGCGCCCGCACCCAGGGCTGGACCGAGGCCATGGCCGCCGCCGGCCTCGCGGTCGACGAGGGCCTTCGCTGGTCGTGCGACGCGTGGTCGCCCGCCGCCGCCTCCGCCGCCGTGACCGAGGCCCTCGCCCGGCACGACGCACCCGACGCGCTCTTCTGCTTCACCGACTCGCTGGCCATCGGCGCCGTGCACGCGCTCTGGTCGGCGGGCCTCCGCGTGCCGGACGACGTGTCGGTCGCCGGATTCGACGACATCACCGACGGCCGCTTCGTCCTGCCGCCGCTCACCACCGTCGCCCTCGACAAGAGACTGTTCGCCGTCCGCACCCTCGAGCTGCTCGCCGCCCGCATCGCCGACCGCGATCGGCCGCCGGAGCTCGCGATCATCCCGCACACGATCGTCGCGAGAGCGAGCACGGCTCCGCGACGCTGACCGGCGGGACGAGCGCCCGGGTCGACCCGCGCCTCCGGCCGTTCCGTTCGTCGTCGGGATAGACGACGGCCGTTCTTCAGCGGCCCCTGACGAGGAGGCGCGGCGAGGCCTACCGTCGGACCTCCCCTGCCGAGATCGAGAGGCTCCACCATGTCCGCAGACCAGTACGCATTCGAAGACCCCACCAAGAAGTTCGCCGACATCACCCCGAAGGCCCAGTACCTCGAGGGCGCCGGCACCGACGAGGAGCTCAGCTCGCCCGCCGACCACGGCGAGGAGACCTATCGCGGCTCGGGTCGCCTCGAGGGCCGCAAGGCGCTCGTCACCGGCGGCGACTCGGGGATCGGCGCGGCCGTCGCCATCGCCTACGCCCGCGAGGGCGCCGACGTCGCCATCAGCTACCTCGCCGAGGAGGAGGAGGACGCCCAGCGCATCGTCGGACTCATCGAGGCCGCCGGCCGCAAGGCCGTCGCCCTGCCGGGCGACATCAAGGACCGCCAGGTCTGCCTCGACCTCGTGCAGAAGGCCGTCGACGGTCTCGGCGGGCTCGACATCCTCGTGAACAACGCCGGCAAGCAGCAGCACGTCGAGGACTTCGCCGACCTCGACGACGAGAACTTCGACGACACCTACAAGACCAACGTCTACGCCATGTTCTGGATCACGAAGGCCGCCCTGCCGCACCTCGCCCCCGGGTCGACCATCATCAACACGACGTCGATCCAGGCGTACCAGCCCGCCCCGATGCTCGTGGACTACGCCTCGACGAAGGCCGCGATCAACACCTTCTCGAAGGGCCTCGCGATGCAGCTGGCCCCCAAGGGGATCCGCGTCAACGCGGTCGCGCCCGGCCCGATCTGGACTCCCCTGCAGCCCGCCGGCGGTCAGCCGTCGGATGCGCTCCCCGACGTCGGCAGCCAGACGGCCCTGGGCCGCTGGGGTCAGCCGGCCGAGCTCGCCCCCGCCTACGTGTTCCTCGCGTCGGGCGAGTCGAGCTACGTCGTCGGCGAGACGCTTCACGTCGACGGCGGCATGCCCACGCCGTAGGCCCCGCGCGCCCTGCGGCCGGCTCGGGCGGGAGACGCCGGGAGTCATACGCCCGCTCCCACCCCTACGCTGGGAGCGTGTCGACGCCCGCAGCCCCTCTGCCGCTGCGCCGCTCCCCCGGTGTCCGGGTCGGCGTCTCGATCGCCGTCGCGACGGGACTCTACGGGGTCTCGTTCGGCGCCCTCGCCGTGGCCTCGGGTCTGACGACCGCGCAGGCCTGCGTGCTCAGCCTGCTGCTGTTCTCGGGCGGCTCGCAGTTCGCGTTCGTCGGGGTGATCGCCGGCGGGGGCGCAGGGTCCGCCGCCGCCGGGGCCGCCGCGCTGCTCGGCGTCCGCAACGCGATCTACGGCATGCAGCTGAACGCGCTGCTGCGCCCGCGCGGTCTGCTCCGCCCGCTGGCCGCCCAGGTGACCATCGACGAGTCGCTCGCGACGAGCACCGGTCAGTCCGACCCGGTCGAGCAGCGCCGCGGGTTCTGGGTCGCCGGCGTCGGCGTCTTCCTGCTCTGGAACCTCTTCACGCTGATCGGCGCCCTCGCCGGCGACGCGCTCGGCGATCCCCGTCGCTGGGGCCTCGACGGAGCGGCCGTCGCCGCGTTCCTGGCCCTGCTCTGGCCCCGCCTCCGCACGCGGGACGCGGGCGCGGTCGCCGTCGCCTGCGCGCTGGTGACCGTGATCGCCGTGCCCTTCGCGCCGCCGGGCGTGCCGATCGTGCTGGCCGCCGTCGTCGCCGCCGGTCTCGGCTGGTCCGGCGGCCGGGCCGGAAGCGGCCACGGCCGCGTGGTGGGCGCGGACGCGTCCGAGGGGCCGGCCGACGACGCCGGCGAGCACCGAGGAGGCGCGGTGTGAGCACCTGGATCTGGATCGGCGTCGCCTGCGTGGTCGCGTACCTGACGAAACTCAGCGGCTACCTCGTCCCGCGGTCGCTGCTGTCGGATCCTCGCGTCGCGCGGGTCGCCGGCACCCTCACGATCGGGCTCCTGGCCTCGCTGACGATCGCCAACACGGTGGCGACGGGCCAGCAGCTCGTGCTCGACGCCCGACTCGGGGCGCTGGTCGCTGCGGGGATCGCACTCGTGCTCCGTGCGCCCTTCCTCGTCGTGGTCGTCGCGGGGGCTGCGGCGGCGGCCGGGCTGCGCCTCCTCGGACTGCCCTGACCCGCGGCTCCTCGACCCGCGCCGCGGGGTGGACCGAACTCGCAGCCCGCTCTTGCGCATCGGTTACAACGATGTAATGCTGTCGGCAGTCGACGATTCACGAAGGAGTGACACCGATGACCCCACGTTCAGCGACGCCCGGCGCACCGAGCGAGACACCCCCGGCCCACGGCCTCAGCCGCCGGAACCTGCTGGTGGGCGGGGCCGCCATCCTCGGCGGCGCGTTCGCCGTCGGCGGCCTCGCCGGCTGCTCGACCGGCGCCGTCTCCGGCTCCGGCGCAGTCGCCGACCTCAGCTTCTGGCACCTGCTGAGCGGGGGCGACGGCATCAAGATGTCGGCCCTGATCGATCAGGCCAACGCCCAGAACCCCGAGTTCCGGGCGACCCAGACGGTGCTCGCCTGGGGCACGCCGTACTACACCAAGCTCGCGATGGCCTCGGCCGGGGGCCGCGCCCCCGACGTCGCGATCATGCACGCGTCGCGGGTCCCGGGCTACGCCCCCGGCGGGCTGCTCGACCCGTGGGACGTCGACAAGCTCGCCTCGTACGGCGTGCGCGAGCAGGACTTCGCCCCCGCCGTCTGGAAGGCCGGCTTCAGCGGCGACCGGCTCTTCTCGGTCGCGCTCGACTCGCACCCGTTCATCCTGCTGTACAACACGGAGATCGCCGAGAAGGCCGGGGCCCTCGGCGGCGACGGACGCCTCGTCGACATCACGAGCCCCGAGCAGTTCCTCGAGGTCGCGAACGCCATGCAGGCGGTCACCGGCAAGCACGGCGCCTCGTGGGGCTACCTCAACGACGGCGCCCAGCTCTGGCGCATGTTCTACACGTTCTACAAGCAGCAGGGCGCCGACATGGTGCTCACCGAGGGCGGCACGGTCGAGTACGACGAGGCCGCGGCGGTCACCGCGCTCGAGTTCATGCAGAAGATGACCGACGGCACGGCCATGGCCACCGCGAGCGACATCCAGTCGGGCATCGCCGAGTTCGTCAGCGGCGAGAGCGGGATGCTCTTCACCGGGGTGTGGGAGGTCCCGAGCGCCCAGAACGCCGGGATCCCCTTCGACGCCGGCATCATCCCGACCCTCTTCGGCACGCCGGCCGTCTACGCGGACTCGCATTCGTTCGTGCTGCCGCGGCAGAGCGAGGTCGACGACGTCAAGCGCGAAGACGTCTACAAGATGGTGTCGACCATCCTGAAGGACTCCATCTCGTGGGCCGAGGCCGGGCACATCCCCGCCTACGGTCCCGTCGTCGACAGCTCCGCGTACGCCGAGCTGCAGCCCCAGGCGAACTACGCCGAGGCGGCGCAGTACCTCAACTACGACCCGCCCGCCTGGTTCACGGGCTCGGGGTCGGACTTCCAGACGTACTTCCTCGACAACGTCCAATCCGTCGTGCTGTCGAAGAACGACGCCGCGGCGGGCATGCGCGCGTTCGTGAACCGCGTCAACACGCAGCTCTCGCGGCCGGCGCCGGTGTGATCGGGCCGACCCGCGCCTCCTCGGCTCCGGCCCTTCAGGAGGCGCGTCACCAGCGGACATCGCCCGTCGCGACACCGCACCACCCCATGACACACGACGACGAAGGAGTCGACCTGTGACCACCACGACGGTCAAGGCCCGCGGGGCCGGCGCCGGCACGACGACGCGATCAGCGGCGCCCGAGCGGGTGCGGACCGGTTCGCGCCTGAAGCCCGGCGCCCACAAAGACAACCGGATCGGCTGGGGGTTCGCCGCCCCGTTCGCCATCCTGTTCGGATTGTTCCTCGTCTGGCCCGTCATCCACGGGCTGTACCTCAGCTTCACCGGGCAGAGCCTCACCGGCTCGGGCGGCGAGCTGATCGGCGTCGCGAACTACGCCGAGGCCTTCGCCGACGGCGACATGTGGCGTTCGATGGCCAACACGCTGTGGTTCACGGTGCTGAGCACGATCCCGCTGGTCGTCATCGCCCTGCTGCTCGCCCTGCTGGTCAACACGGGGCTGCCGGGTCAGTGGCTCTGGCGGCTGAGCTTCTTCCTGCCGTACCTGCTCGCGTCGACCGTCGTCTCGCTGTTCTGGATCCAGCTCTACAGCCCGACCCTCGGGCCGATCAACACCGTCCTCGCCACCGTCGGCCTGCCGCAGCCGGCCTGGCTGCAGGATCCGAACACGGCCATGATCGCCGTCGTCGCGACCACCGTCTGGTGGACCGTCGGCTTCAACTTCCTGCTGTACCTGGCGGCGCTGCAGAACATCCCCGACCAGCAGTACGAGGCGGCGTCGCTCGACGGCGCCGGTCGCTGGCGGTCGCTGCTGTCGATCACCATCCCGCAGCTCGGCCCGACCACCGGCCTGATCGTCATCCTGCAGGTGCTGGCCTCGCTCAAGGTCTTCGACCAGATCTACCAGATGACCACCGGCGGACCGGCGGGCAGCACCCGCTCGGCGGTGCAGTACATCTTCGACACCGGCTTCACCGGCTACCGCTTCGGCTACTCGTCGGCCATCTCGTACATCTTCTTCGCCCTGATCATCGTCATCTCGGTCGCGCAGTTCGCCATCGCCGCGCAGCGCCGGAAAGGAGCCCAGCGATGACCGCCCCCGCCGTCGCCCCGGGCAGCGGACTCCGCGCCCCCACCGCCGAGCGCGCCCGGCGCCCGCACAAGCCGGGCCAGCGCCGCTTCGGCCCGCTCGCCGTCGTCAGCGTGGTGGTCCTGATCGTGCTGGCCGCGCTCTGGCTGCTGCCGTTCCTCTGGTCGCTGTCGACCTCGTTCAAGAGCGAGGCCGACGCCGCGGCGACACCGCAGACCTGGCTGCCCGCCGGGGGCTTCACGCTCGACGCCTACCGCGCCGTGCTGGCCCAGGGGAACATCCCCACGTGGCTCTTCAACAGCCTGTTCACGTCGATCGTCATCACGCTGATCGTCGTCGCGACGTCGGCGCTGGTGGCCTACGCCTTCTCGCGCCTCGACTTCGCCGGCAAGAAGTGGCTCTACGTCGCCACCATCGCGTCGATCATCATCCCGCCGCAGGTGCTGATCGTGCCGCTGTTCTACCAGATGCTCGCCTTCAACATGGTCGACACGTACTGGGGCGTGATCCTGCCGCAGGCCATCGCGCCGGCCATGGTCTTCGTGCTCAAGAAGTTCTTCGACCAGGTGCCCATCGAGCTCGAGGACGCCGCGCGGGTCGACGGCGCCGGCCGCATCCGGGTGTTCTTCACGATCCTGCTGCCGCTGTCGCGCCCCATCCTCGGGGCCGTCTCGATCTTCGTGTTCATCGGCGCCTGGAACAACTTCCTCTGGCCCTTCATCGTCACGAACGACGCCGCCCTGCTGACCCTGCCGGTCGGCCTGCAGACCATCGAGAGCGCCTACGGCATCCAGTACGCGCAGAACATGGCGTCGGCGATCCTGGCGGCGCTGCCCCTCATCCTGGTGTTCCTGTTCTTCCAGCGGCAGATCATCAAGGGCATCTCGACCACCGGCTTCGGGGGGCAGTGACCGACCCGCGCCTCCCCGTCCCCTCCCGACAGACCGCACCACCGACACCGCACGCCACGACCTCCTGAGGAGCACCATGTCCACCGCCCGCATCACCGTCGACCGCGAGTTCACGATCGGCGAGGTCCCCCGCCGCATCTTCGGCTCGTTCGTCGAGCACATGGGCCGCTGCGTCTACACCGGCATCTACGAGCCCGGTCACGCGACCGCCGACGAGAACGGCTTCCGCCACGACGTGCTCGAGCTCACCAAGGAGCTCGGCGCCACCGTCATCCGCTACCCCGGCGGCAACTTCGTCTCCGGCTACAACTGGGAGGACGGCGTCGGCCCCGTCGACCAGCGGCCTCGCCGCCTCGACGGCGCCTGGCACACGGTCGAGTCGAACGCGTTCGGCCTGCACGAGTTCGTCGAATGGTCGAAGCTGGCCGGCACCGAGGTCATGGAGGCCGTGAACCTCGGCACCCGCGGCGTCGACGCGGCCCGCGAGCTCGTCGAGTACTCCAACCACGCCGGCGGCACCGCGCTGAGCGACCGCCGCATCGCCAACGGCGCGAAGGACCCCTTCGACATCAAGCTTTGGTGCCTCGGCAACGAGCTCGACGGCCCCTGGCAGATCGGCCACAAGACCGCCACCGAGTACGGCCGCCTGGCTCAGGAGGCCGCGAAGGCGATGAAGTTCGTCGACCCGACCATCGAGCTCGTCGCGGTCGGCAGCTCGGGTCGCGGCATGCCCACCTTCGGGGCCTGGGAGCACGAGGTCCTGACGCACGCCTACGACGAGGTCGAGTACGTCTCGATGCACGCCTACTACCAGGAGCACGACGGCGACGCGAAGAGCTTCCTGGCGACGGCCGTCGACATGGACGCCTTCATCGACGAGGTCGTCTCGACCATCGACGGCGTCAAGGCGGCGGGCAAGCACACGAAGCAGGTCGACATCTCGTTCGACGAGTGGAACGTCTGGTACCAGACCGGCCTCGACACCGACGACCAGCCGCACAACGTCTCGAAGGGCTGGGTCGAGCACCCGCGTCTGATCGAGGACCAGTACAACGTCACGGACGCCGTCGTCGTCGGGACGTTCCTGAACTCGCTGCTGCGCCACGGCGACCGGGTCAAGATCGCGAACCAGGCGCAGCTGGTCAACGTGATCGCCCCCATCCGCAGCGAGCAGGGCGGGCCGGCGTGGCGTCAGACGATCTTCTGGCCGTTCGCGCGGATGGCCGCGCTGGCGTCGGGGCAGATCCTCCGCACGCTCGTGACGAGCGACAAGGTCGACACGGCCAAGTACGGCGACGCCGATCTCGTCGACGTGAGCTCGACCTACGACGAGGAGACGGGGCGCGTCGCGTTCTTCCTCGCGAACCGCGGGCTGGACGAGGCGGCCGACGTCGAGATCGCGCTGCGCGGGTTCTCGGGCGCACGCGTCACGCGCGCCGAGCTGCTCACCGTGCCCGAGGGCGGCGACCGCTTCACCTCGAACACCGAGCAGGCGCAGGACGCCGTCGGCCTCGTGCCCCTCGAGGGCGTCACCGTCGACGAGGGCTCGGCACGCCTGACGCTGCCGGCCCTGTCGTGGGCGGTCGTCGAGCTCGAGGTCGGCAAGGCGTAGCGCGCGCCGCGCGCCGCGAGACCCCGGTCGGTCGCCGAGACCCCTGTGCGCGCACGGGGGTCTCGGCGACTTCGCGGCGTCTCGGCGGACGCGGTGGCTGGGCCGCTCAGCCGCGGGGCCGGAACAGGCGCGAGATGCTGTCCCGCACCGACTCCTCGATGGTGTCCGTGAAGCTGTTGGAGTAGCCGAGGGCGTCCGACGATGCGGAGGCGGCCGTCATCGACGCGACGATCCGCTCGCCGTGATACGCCCGCGCCGCCTTGACCGACGCGAAACCGAGTCCGAACGACTCGGCCGCCTCGGCGAGCAGCGCAGCCCGTCGCTCGTCGGTGCTGGTCAGCGCACCCGCCAACACGGTGAGCGAGGGATGCTCGAGCCCGTCGGTCATCCACTGCTGCGCACGGGCGGGCAGCGTGCCCGCGGACAGCATGCCGAGCAGCCGCCGGGCCTCGTCGTCGCGGAGCTCGGCGCGGGCGACCGCCTCGTCGCGGGGAGTCGTCGGATCGGTCATGACAAGACGATACCGTCCGGCACAGACGGTTCCTCCCGCGCGCGGTCCACCACCGGCGCAGTCCTCAGCTGAACAGCCGGGTCGGCCCCGCCGCGGCCCCCTCGAGCTCGGGCGCGACCTCGTCGACCCGTTCGCCGAGCAGCTCGCGCTCGATGCGCTCCTTCTCGGCGATGCTCGAGCGGATGAGCGGCAGACCGCGGGCGATGGCGTTGCGGATGCGCTCCTGCAGCAGAGGCGCCGTCACCCGCCGATCCGTGAAGTCGCTGGCGTGCGCGTAGACCCCGAGCGGCAGGGTCAGCGCCTGGAAGAACCCGAAGAGCGGTCGCATCGAGTGCTCGAGGATCAGCGCGTGCCGCTCGCTGCCGCCGGTCGCGGCCAGCAGCACGGGCGTGTCGACGAGGGCGTACTGCTCGACGAAGTCGAACAGGTGCTTGAACAGCCCGGTGAAGGAGGCGCGGTAGACGGGCGAGGCGGCGATCAGCAGGTCGGCGGACTCGATGGCTCGCAGCTCGCGCTCGACCCGTTCGTCGAGCTGGTCGCGGGTGAGCGCCCCGGCGAAGAGCGGGCCCAGCTCGCTCACGCGGATGACGTGCCGCTCGATCGGCAGCACCTCGGCCAGCTCGTCCAGGATGGCGTCGACGAGGGCGTCGGTCTTGGACGGCGTGCTCAGGGTTCCCGACACGGCGACCACGCGGAGCGGTTGTGGAGAGGTCAGTGGTGGGGTCATTCGATACATGCTCCCCTCCACGCGACGTAACAGTCGCACTGTGACGCAATGAGTCGTGCGACAGTATGCCGGTGACGCATCAACCACTTCAGCACGGGTTCGACCCGGCTCACCCCGACTCCGATCTCGCCTCGTCGTTCGGCCTCGCGGCCGACGTGTACGAGCGCGGCCGACCGTCGTATCCGACGGCCGCCGTCGAGTGGCTCCTCCCGAGCGGCGCCTGTCACGTCGTCGACCTCGGTGCGGGCACGGGCAAGCTGACCCGGGTGCTGCTCGACACGGTGCCCTCGGTGACGGCCGTCGAGCCCTCGGAGGGGATGCGCGAACAGCTCGAGCGGGTCGTGCCGGCGGCGACGTCGGTCGCGGGCTCGGCCGAGTCGATCCCGCTCGACGACGCGTCGGTCGACGCCGTCTTCGTCGCGCAGGCCTGGCACTGGGTCGACCCCGTGCGGGCCGTCCCCGAGGTCGCGCGCGTGCTCCGCCCGGGCGGCACCCTCGCGCTGATCTGGAACATCCGCGACGAGAGCGTGCCCTGGGTGGCCGAGCTCAGCCGGGTCATGCGTCAGCCGCGCGAACGCGACCTGCAGTCGGACGCCCCTCCCGTCGGGGCGCCGTTCGGCCCGATCGAGCGGCACGACGTCGAGTGGGTGCACGAGATGACGCGCGAGGAGTTCCTCGACATGATCGCCTCGCGCAGCTACGTCATCACGCTGTCGCCGGCCGAACGCACCGAGCTCCTGGCCCGGGTCGAGCACCTGCTCGACACGCACCCCGACACCCGCGGCCTCGACGTCGTCCGCGTGCCGTACGTCGCGCGGTGCAGCCGCGCCGTGCTGCCCGGCTGAGTCGCGACCGGCGCGGGTCACGCGACCCGCGCCTCCTCCCCTGCCCGCCTGATCCGCCCGCTCCTGTGAATGGGGGCGGGCGGATCGCCGTTCGCGCACCCGGGCGGCATAGGGTCGACGCATGACTCGGGAGGCGCGGTTCGTCACGGTCGATCACGCCTGGTCGGGCGGGTGGTCGGGTCGCTCGCTCGTGCGTGTGACCGACGGCATCGACCTGCTCGGCCCTCCCCAGGCGGTGCACGCGGGGCTGCCGCATCTGCCCGGCACGCTGCTCGCGCCGTTCGCCGACTCGCACGTGCATCTCGGGCTGATCGACCCGACCGCTCTCGCCTCCGGCGGCATCGCGCGCGTCGACGATCTCGGCTGGGATCCCGACGAGGCCTCGCTCTGGCCCGAGCACGGGCGCCTGGACCAGCGGTGGCCCGAGGTGCGCGTGGCGGGCGGCCTGCTGTGCCCGCCGGGCGGTTATCCCAGCCGGTCCGAGTGGGCACCCGACACGGCGGCCGTCGTCGTCTCGAACCCGGCGGGCGCTCGGCGGGAGGTCGAGCGGATGCACGACCTGGGCGCGTCGTTCGTCAAGATCAGCCTCAACTCCGATGCCGGTCCGGTGTTCGACGACGTCACGCTGCGGACGATCGTCGACGCGGCGACCGATCGGCTGCTCGTGCCGGTCGCCCACGTGCAGGGCGCCGGGCAGGCGCGCCGCGCCCTCGACGCCGGCGTCGCCCGCCTCGCGCACACGCCCTTCAGCGAACGACTCGACGACGACCTCGTCGAGCGTCTGGCGGCACGCACCAGCTGGATCAGCACCCTCGACATCCACGGTCACGGCCGAGGAGGCGCGGTGCACGACGTCGCCGTCGCCAACCTCGCGAGGTTCCGGGCCGCGGGCGGGCACGTGCTCTACGGCACCGACCTCGGCAACGGCGACCTCCCCGTCGGCGTGAACGCGCGCGAGCTGCGGGCCCTGCAGCGGGCGGGCCTCGATCTCGAGCAGCTGCTGCACGCCCTCACGGCCGGCGCCGAACTCGGCGGCACGGGCGAGACCGGCCGCGCTCCGAGTCGCGCCACGTGGATCGCGACGCCGCCCCCGACCTCCGACCCCTCCGCGGTCGCCTCCGACTGGCTGGCCACCGCCACCGTCATCACCCCCGACACCCTGCTGGAGAAGACCACGTGACCCGCACCTCCTCGGCCTCCGCCGACTCGATCACTCCCCCGCCGTCCGAGCCGCCGGCCGAGCTGCCGTCCGAGCCGCTCGACGCCGCCGACCCGCTCGCGTCGTTCGTCGACCGGTTCATGCCGGCCGGCGACGTCGTGTCGTACCTCGACGGCAACTCGCTCGGGCGGCCGCTGCGGGTGACGCCCGAGCGGCTCACCGCCTTCGTGACGCACGACTGGGGCAGCCGCCTGATCCGCTCGTGGGACGAGCAGTGGATGGATCGCCCGGTGGCTCTCGGCGACCGGATCGGCGCTGCGGCGCTCGGAGCCGCCGCCGGCCAGACCGTGGTGGGCGACTCGACGACGGTCCTGCTCTACAAGGCGATCCGCGCCCTGCTCGCGGCACGGCCCGACCGGCACGAGATCGTCATCGACGACGACCAGTTCCCGACCGACCGCTTCGTGGTCGAGGGCATCGCCCGCGAACGGGGCGCCACGGTCCGGTGGGTGCACGTCGACCCGGCCCTCGGGGTGACCGTCGATCTGCTCGCCGACGTGGTCGGCCCCGACACGGCCGTCGTGCTCGTGAACCACGTGTCGTACCGGTCGGGGCATCTGGCCGACATGCCCGCGATCACGCGGCTCGTGCACGACGCCGGCGCCCTGGTGCTGTTCGATCTCTGCCACTCGGTCGGCGTCGTGCCGATGCGGCTCGACGAGTGGGGCGTCGACGTGGCCGTCGGCTGCACGTACAAGTACCTGAACGGCGGGCCGGGGGCGCCCGCGTTCGTCTACGCGCGGCGCGATCTGCTGCCGTCGCTCGATCAGCCGATCCAGGGGTGGATGGGTGCGGCCGACGTCTTCGCGATGGCCGACGGGTACACGCCGGCCGACGGGATCCGGCGCTTCATCAGCGGCACCCCTCCGATCGTCGGCATGCTGCCGCTGGGCGACATGCTCGACGTCGTCGACGAGGCCGGGATCGATGCGATCCGCGCGAAGTCGCTCGCCCTCACCGACTACGCGTTCGCGCTGGTCGACGCCTGGCTCGTGCCGCTCGGCATCGAGGTGGCGACGCCACGGGAGCCCGCAGCGCGAGGCAGCCACGTCACCGTGCGTCACCCTGCGTTCGAGCAGGTCGTGGCCGCTCTGTGGGAGGAGGGCGTCGTGCCGGACTTCCGCAACCCCGACGGGCTGCGCATCGGTCTGTCGCCGCTCTCGACCACGTTCGCCGAGGTGCGGGTCGGCATCGCCGCGATCCGTGCGGCGCTTCTCGCGGTCGGCTGAGGCCGGAGGCCGCCCTCCCTCTCGCCGCCGAGACCCGGGCGCGAAGACGGACCCGTCGTCGCGCGCTGCGTCGACGGGACCGATGCTCACGACGTCGAGGGCGCGACCCGCTCACCGTGGCGACGACGCCGCTCCAGCACCGGGCGACGCACGGCGAGCCCGATGCCCGCGAGCACGGCGGCGACGACCACCGCCCGCCAGGTCGCCGGCGACGCGAGGGCCGACGTGAAGATGCTCCCCGCGATCTCGACCATCTCGAACGGGTAGCTCGCATAGACGCGGCTCCCCGCGACGCTGGAGATGGCGGTGATCGCGGCGGGCCCGATCCACAGGCCGAGCAACGCGACGGTCGCACCGATCGCGCGCCCGATGGTGGAGACCCCGGTCCAGACGATGGCGGCGGCGACGAGCACGGCGGGCAGCCACCGCAGCACGGAGTCGGCGACGGCGACGTTCTCGGTCACGAGCGAGAACGGCGGGTAGACCAGCGCGTAGCCCCACTGAGCCAGGGCGATCGCCCCCACGGCGAGACCGACGACGGCCGCCCCTCGGCGCGCCCGGGCGATGAGCAGCAGCACGACGACCCCGAAGGCGATGCCGGCCACCGCGGCCCCGACCACGGCGCCGAGGTAGACGACCGACTCGACGCGGTCGGCGAGCCCACCGGTCACGGTAACGGAGCTCTGGACGAGCGCGACCGACTGCGCGCCGACCGTCCCGGCGAGGACCGCGATGACGGCGCCTCGGCTCCGCCGCGCGCCGGCTGCCCGGGCGACCAGGCCCGCGACGGCCGACCCTGTGATGAGCAGAGACGCCTGCAGGGTGAGCGCGTATTGGCTGAAGGGGAGGAGCGAGACGGGCATCGACTCGGGAGCGGCCGTCACCCCGTCCGCCTCGACGACGGGTGCGGCCCAGAGGTTCTGCAGCGGGAGGCGGGCGCCGGTCAGCAGCCACGGCGCCAGTCCGACGAGCACTGCCGCCACCCCCAGCCCGATGGCGAGCAGGATGACGCGTGCGTCTGCCGGTGTCCGTTCCCCCGTGGTCATCCTCCGACCCTAGCGGCGGCGTCGAACCCGCCCCGGCACCGCACGACGGTCGCCGGCACGCGGGGACGACGCGGGTCCGCGGTCTCGACGCCCCGCACATGACGAGAACCCCGAAGGCGAAGAGGAATCCCGTTCGACGGGGGTTCTCTCTCGCGTTCGGGGTTCTCGGCGACGGTGGCTTCGGGGGTTAGAAGTCCCAGTCCTCGTCTTCGGTGGTGACGGCCTTGCCGATGACGTACGACGAGCCGGACCCCGAGAAGAAGTCGTGGTTCTCGTCGGCGTTGGGCGAGAGCGCCGACAGGATCGCCGGGTTCACGTCGGTGGTCTCTTTCGGGAACATGGCTTCGTAGCCGAGGTTCATCAGCGCCTTGTTGGCGTTGTAGTGCAGGAACTTCTTGACATCCTCGGTCAGACCGACGCTGTCGTAGAGGTCCTGCGTGTACTGGATCTCGTTCTCGTAGAGCTCGAAAAGGAGGTTGAACGTGTAGTCCTTGATCTCCTGCTTGCGCTCCTCGGAGGCTCCCTCGAGGCCCTTCTGGAACTTGTAGCCGATGTAGTACCCGTGCACGGCCTCGTCGCGGATGATGAGGCGGATCAGGTCGGCCGTGTTGGTGAGCTTCGCTCGCGACGACCAGTACATCGGCAGGTAGAAGCCGCTGTAGAACAGGAACGACTCGAGCAGCGTCGAGGCGACCTTGCGCTTCAGGGGATCGTCACCCGTGTAGTAGTCGAGGACGATCTGAGCCTTCTTCTGCAGGTTCGGGTTCTCGACCGACCAGCGGAAGGCGTCGTCGATCTCGGGGGTCGACGCGAGGGTCGAGAAGATCGACGAGTAGCTCTTGGCGTGGACGGACTCCATGAACGCGATGTTCGTGTAGACGGCCTCCTCGTGCGGGGTGATCGCGTCGGGGATGAGGCTGATGGCGCCGACGGTGCCCTGGATGGTGTCGAGCAGGGTCAGACCGGTGAAGACGCGCATGGTGAGCTGCTGCTCTTCGGGCGTCAGGGTGTTCCACGACTGGACGTCGTTCGACAGCGGGATCTTCTCGGGCAGCCAGAAGTTGTTGACCAGGCGGTTCCAGACGTCGACGTCTTTCTCGTCGTGGATGCGGTTCCAGTTGATCGCGCTGACCGACTTGATCAGCGGGATCGACTTGCCGGTCGCGTGGACCGGGTCGGTGATGGTCATGACATGCCTTTCGAAGACAGAATCGGGAGTTCAGGAGGCGCGGGCCGGTGTTCGAGACCGGCCCGCGCCGGGTGCCGCGAGGGGTGCGTCGCCGAGGCGGCGCACGATCGGGGCACTAGAGCATGCAGCTGACGCAGCCGTCGACCTCGGTGCCCTCGAGCGCGAGCTGGCGGAGACGGATGTAGTAGATCGTCTTGATGCCCTTGCGCCATGCGTAGATCTGCGCCTTGTTGATGTCGCGCGTCGTGGCGGTGTCCTTGAAGAACAGCGTGAGCGAGAGACCCTGGTCGACGTGCTGCGTGGCCGCGGCGTAGGTGTCGATGATCTTCTCGGGCCCGATCTCGTAAGCGTCGGTGTAATACTCGAGGTTGTCGTTCGTCATGAACGGCGCCGGGTAGTACACGCGACCGAGCTTGCCCTCTTTGCGGATCTCGATCTTCGAGGCGATCGGGTGGATCGAGGACGTCGAGTGGTTGATGTACGAGATCGACCCGGTCGGGGGCACGGCCTGCAGGTTCTGGTTGTAGAGACCGTGCGCCATGACGCTGGCCTTGAGCTCGCGCCAGTCGTCTTGCGTGGGGATGGCTACCTGGGCGTCGGCGAACAGCGAGGCGCCGCGAGCGGTCGAGGGGGCCCACACCTGCTCGGTGTACTTGTCGAAGAACTCCCCCGACGCGTAGGTGCTGTCGGCGAAACCGCCGAAGGTGACCCCGCGCTCGATCGCGATGGTGTTCGAGGCGCGCAGGGCGTGGAACAGCACCGTGTAGAAGTAGATGTTCGTGAAGTCGATGGCCTCTTCGCTGCCGTAGTGCACGTGCTCACGCGCGAGGTAGCCGTGCAGGTTCATCTGGCCGAGGCCGATGGCGTGCGACTGGTCGTTG
Source organism: Frigoribacterium sp. Leaf263 (assembly GCF_001422285.1). Lineage (GTDB taxonomy): Bacteria > Actinomycetota > Actinomycetes > Actinomycetales > Microbacteriaceae > Frigoribacterium. The sequence continues at coordinate 116,697 of NZ_LMMO01000001.1, read as the reverse complement.
CCGACCTCGATGGAGCGGACCGACGTGATGTGGCTCATGTCGCTGACCGCGCTGAGGCCGCGGATGGCGGTCTCGACGGTCTTGCCGAGGTCGGGGGCGTCCATCGACAGCGCGATGTTCATCGAGCCGAGGTTGCACGAGATGTCTTTCCCGATCTCGTTGTACGAGAGGTCCTCGTTGAACGTGGTCGGGGTGTTGACCTGGAGGATCTCCGAGCAGAGGTTCGACATGTTGATGCGGCCCTTGATCGGGTTCGCCTTGTTCACCGTGTCTTCGAACACGATGTAGGGGTAGCCCGACTCGAACTGGATCTCGGCGATCGTCTGGAAGAAGTCGCGCGCCTTGATCTTTGTCTTCTTGATACGCGAGTCGGCGACCATCTCGCGGTACTTCTCGCTGATGGCCACGTCGCCGAAGGGGACCCCGTAGACCTTCTCGACGTCGTACGGCGAGAAGAGGTACATGTCCTCGTTGTTCTTGGCGAGCTCGAACGTGATGTCGGGCACGACGACGCCGAGCGACAGCGTCTTGATGCGGATCTTCTCGTCGGCGTTCTCGCGCTTGGTGTCGAGGAACCGCATGATGTCGGGGTGGTGGGCGCTGAGGTACACGGCGCCGGCACCCTGACGGGCGCCGAGCTGGTTCGCATAGCTGAAGCTGTCTTCGAGCAGCTTCATGACGGGGATGATGCCCGACGACTGGTTCTCGATCTGCTTGATCGGGGCGCCGGCCTCACGGATGTTCGACAGCGACAGGGCGACGCCGCCACCGCGCTTCGAGAGCTGGAGCGACGAGTTGATGCCGCGCGAGATCGACTCCATGTTGTCTTCGATGCGCAGCAGGAAGCAGCTGACGAGCTCGCCGCGCTGAGCCTTCGCGGTGTTGAGGAACGTCGGCGTCGCGGGCTGGAAGCGACCGGCGATGATCTCCTCGACCAGGTCGACGGCGAGCTTCTCGTCGCCCTGCGCGAGACCGAGGGCCGTCATGACGACGCGGTCCTCGAAGCGCTCGAGGTAGCGCTTCCCGTCGAAGGTCTTGAGCGTGTACGACGTGTAGTACTTGAACGCGCCGAGGAACGTCTGGAAGCGGAACTTCTTCGAGTACGCGAGGTCGTTCAGCTTCTCGACGAACGAGAAGTCGTACTGCTCGATGGTCGCGGCCTCGTAGTACTCGTTCTCGACCAGGTAGTCGAGACGCTCGCGCAGGTTGTGGAAGAAGACGGTGTTCTGGTTCACGTGCTGCAGGAAGTACTGCTTCGCAGCCTCACGGTCTTTGTCGAACTGGATCTCGCCCGACGGCCCGTAGAGGTTGAGCATCGCGTTGAGCGCGTGGTAGTCCATCCCGGTGGTGCCGGCGAGACCCTGTCCGGGTGCGGCGATCACTTCGAGATCATCGACTGCTGAAGCCAAAATTCTTCCAATCCTGTGTGTACTGCTTGTACGTCGTCCGGCGTTCCGAAGACCTCGAAACGGTAGAGAAGGGGAACCTCGCACTTGGCCGAGACGATGTCGCCGGCCAGGCAGTAGCCCTCTCCGAAGTTGGTGTTGCCCGCAGCGATCACGCCTCGGATGAGACGTCGGTTGCCCTCGTCGTTGAGGAACCGGATGACCTGCTTCGGGACGGCGCCCCGCCCTTCGCCGCCACCGTAGGTGGGGAGGACGAGGACGTAGGGGTCACTGACGTGGAGCGCTTGCTCTGACGGGAACAGCGGGATCCGCTCGGCCGGCACGCCCAGCTTCTCGACGAATCGCCGGGTGTTGCCCGAGACGCTGGAGAAGTAGACGAGGTTCGTCATGACCCGGGGCCCTCCTGCGTTGTCGGTGGATTCGCCGGGCTCCGTCGTGACGACGTCGACCCGGCGGACCCGAGTGGGTCAGGAGATGCGGGCGGCGAGGCCGGCGATCTTGTCGGGGCGGAATCCGCTCCAGTGGTCGTCGTCGGCGATGACCACGGGGGCCTGCAGGTAGCCGAGGGCCTTGACGGTCTCGAGCGCGGCGTCGTCGGCCGTGACGTCGAGGATGTCGTACTCGATGCCCTTGTTGTCGAGGGCGCGGTACGTGGCCGTGCACTGGACGCAAGACGGCTTGGTGTAGACGGTGATGGCCATGGGATCCCCTGTGTTCTGGCCGGCTTTCGAGGCCGGGTCTGGTGGTTCGCGGGCCACGGGGCGTAGTGCCCGTGGCGACTCTTCGATACTACATCTAGTGGCCGACGACGGCACCCATAACTACATGCGGTGTTACACCGGTGTAACTCTGACCGGTCCGACTTTCCACAGGGCAGCCCACAAGTTGCCAACAGTTATCGGGGTGTTCTCCCCGATTCCGGGTGGTTCTCCACATGCTTCTCCCCACCTCCGACATTCGAATCGGGTTGGCCCCATTTCGGGTCGTCGGCGTGTCGCGGGCGACGGGGCCGCTCCGTAGACTTGACCACTCGTGAGCACCTATTCGACCCTGCTGAAGACGCCCGGCGTCTCGCGCATCATCGCGGCGCAGCTGACCGCGCGGTTCCCCTTCGGCATGCTGTCGCTCGCGTTCCTGCTGCACGTCGAGCACGTGCACCACTCGTACGCCGCCGCCGGCCTGGTGCTCGCGGCCACGAGCATCGGTCAGGCCATCTCGGGTCCGCTCACGAGCCGGTGGATGGGCCGCTGGGCCATGCGCCCCGTGCTGACCCTCACGCTCATCGTCTGCTTCGCCTCGATGATGACCTTCACCCTGGTCGACTTCTCGGTGCCGGCGTTCATGGCCCTCGGCTTCGTGACGGGGCTCAGCGTCCCGCCCGTCCAGCCCGCGGTCCGCACCATCTACCCGAAGATGGTCACCTCGAACCAGCTGACCCCGCTGTTCTCCCTCGACGCCTCCGCCCAGGAGATCATCTGGGTCGCCGGCCCCGTGATCACGACCTTCGTCGGCACCCAGATCGGCACCCAGGAGGCGATCTGGCTCGCCGCGGCGTTCCTCGTCGGCGGCGGCGTCTGGTTCATCGCCTCGCCCGAGGTCGGCCGCGTCCGGATCCCCCGCAGCAAGCGAGCCTTCGGCAAGGTGCTCGCCCGCCCCACCGTGCTGCTCGCCACGGTCGCCGGATTCCTCCTCATCGGCGCGTGCGCCGCCGTCGAGGCCGGTGTCGTCGCTCTCTTCGGCGAGGGCAGCGCGGACTCCGGCATCGCGCTCGCGATCTTCGCCGCCGGCTCGCTCGTCGGCGGTCTCGCGCTCGGTCACGTGCCGGTCGGCCCGTGGGCCCTCGCCCGACGCCTCTCGATCGTCTTCGTCGGCATGACGCTGGCCGTCTTCATGACCGGCCTCTGGCCTCTCAGCGTCACGCTGCTCATCGCCGGCGTCGGGATCGCCCCCGCGCTGGCCGTCATGTTCGCGATCGTCTCGTCGAGCGTGAAGTTCAGCGACACCGCCGAGGCCTACGGCTGGGCGGGCACCGGGCAGCTGATCGGCTCGGCCCTCGGCTCCGCCATCGCGGGCTTCTACATCGACCGGATCGGCGGGCAGGGCGGCCTCATCGTCGCCGCCGCCTTCGCCCTCGTCGGCATGATCGTCGGGGTCCTGTTCCACCGCTCGCTGCCCGATCTGCGCGGTCGCGACGCCAGCCCGCTGCCGGACACCGAGCCGGTGGCCGTCCAGCCCAGCTGACCCGCGCCTCCTCGGCCTGGCAGGATCTCAGCATGTCCGACATCGAAGTCCCCCGGCTCGAGCTCACCGACGGCACGACGATCCCGCAGCTCGGCCTCGGCGTCTACAAGGTCGCCGACGACGAGGCCGAACGGGTCGTCCGCATCGCCCTCGACGAGGGCTACCGCCACGTCGACACCGCGACCCTCTACGGCAACGAGGCCGGCGTCGGGCGGGCGATCCGCGCCTCCGGGCTCGATCGCGACGACGTCTACCTGACGACCAAGGTGTGGAACACGGCGCACGGCTACGACGAGACCCTGCGCGCGTTCGACGAGAGCCTCGCCCGGCTGGGCACCGACCACGTCGACCTGTACCTGATCCACTGGCCCGCACCGGCGCGCGACCGCTACGTCGAGACCTACCGCGCCCTCGAGACGATCCGGGCGGAGGGGCGGGCCCGGTCGATCGGCGTCAGCAACTTCTCGATCGCGCACCTCGAGCGACTGCTCGGCGAGACCGACGTCGTGCCGGTCGTCGACCAGGTCGAGGCGCACCCGTGGCTGCCGCAGCGGGAGCTGCGCGCGTTCGGCGACGCTCACGGCATCGTCACCGAGGCGTGGTCGCCGCTCGCCCGCGGGCGGATCCTCGACGACGAGGTGCTGCTCGGCATCGCCGAGCGGCACGGGGTGAGCACGGCGCAGGTCGTCATCCGCTGGCATCTGCAGCAGGGGATGGTGGTGATCCCGAAGTCGGCGACGGCGTCCCGGATCCGCTCGAACCTCGACGTGTTCGGCTTCGAGCTCGACGACGCCGACCTCGCGGCGATCGCCCGGCTCGAGTCGGGCCGCCGCACCGGGTCGCACCCCGACGACGTCGAGTGACCGCGGGCTGCGGCGGGTCACCGTCATCGGTGGCGGGTCAGCTCTGACCCGCCACCGATGACGCGAGCCCGCCGCGGGGCCCCGACAGGAGGCGCGGGCCGGGTCCGTTACCGTGGTCAGGCACGCCGTCGACGCAAGGAGCACCCCCGCATGACCATCACCGCCGCAGCAGACGGATCCGCCCTCGGCAACCCCGGACCGGCCGGCTGGGCCTGGTACGTCGACGACGAGCGCTGGGCGGCCGGCGGCTGGCCGCGGGCCACCAACAACCAGGGCGAGCTGACGGCCGTGCTCGAGCTGCTGCGGGCGACCGCCGGCACCGACGACGATCTGCACATCCTCTGCGACAGCCAGTACACGATCAAGGCCTGCACCGAGTGGATGCCGGGCTGGAAGCGCAAGGGCTGGCGGAAGGCCGACGGCAAGCCGGTGCTGAACGTCGAGATCCTCAAGGAGCTCGACGCCGCCCTGGCCGGCCGACGGGTCCGCTTCGAGTGGGTGCGCGGTCACGTGGGCCACGAGATGAACGAGGCGGCCGACGTGCGCGCGCGCGGTGCGGCGACGGCGTTCCAGAACCGCACGACGGTGCCGAGCGGGCCCGGCTGGCCGGGGGCTCCCGTGTCGACGACCGACCCGATCGCGGCCCCGGCGACCCCGCCCGCGCCTCCCGCGACGCTCTTCTGACGCGACCCGCGCCTCCCCCGCGGTCGACGCTCTGACGCGACCCTCGACCCGCGACCCGCGACCCGCGCCGGCGTCTCGACGGCAGCGGCGTCGAGTGGTCGGAAGACGCCCTTCGATCGAGGATGAAGGGCATCTTCCGACCACTCGATCTCCGGCCCGGGGCTCGAGGGCGGGGGCGGGCAGGCTCGCGGTGCTGTCACGCACCTCCGCGTGATGGCCGTGGAGCGCGCGCTCCACCCAGGAGGCGCGGGTCGGCTCGATCGACGCCTGCGCTACATCGAGGGGTGCGTGCTCGACAGGCCGCCGTCGACGACGAACTGCCCGCCGGTCGAGAACGCCGAGTCGTCGGACGCGAGGTGCAGGGCGAGCCCGGCGACCTCCTCCGGTCGAGCCAGCCGACCGCGCGGGCTCATCGTCTTGAACGCGTCGAGCAGGCCCGGCTGCGCCTCGACCTGGCGACGGAACATCGCGGTGTCCGTCGGGCCGGGGTGCAGCGAGTTGATGCGGATGTCCCAGCCCTCCTGCGCGGCGTGGGCGGCGCTCGAGCGGGTGAGACCGACGAGCGCGTGCTTGCTCGCCGTGTACGCCGCGTCGTCGCCGAAGCCGAGGAACGACGTCGCCGGCGCCAGGTTGATGATGGAGCCGCCCTCCCCCTCGGGGTTGGCGCGCATCCGCTCGATGGCGAAGCGGGTGCCGAGCATGACGCCGGTGACGTTGACGGCGAAGACCCGGTTCCAGCTCTCGAGCTGGGTCACGTCGATCGACTGACCGGAGACGATGCCGGCGTTGTTGACGAGCACGTCGAGGCGGCCGTGCTGTTCGGCGACGTGGTCCATGACGCGCTTCCAGTCGCCGCCGTTGGCGACGTCGTGGCGGAGGAACTCGGCGCCGGCCTCTGCCGCGACGGCCGTCCCGTCGACGATGTCGGTGGCGATGACGTGCGCCCCCTCGTCGGCGAATCGACGGACGATGGCCTCGCCGATGCCCGAGGCCGCCCCGGTGACGATCGCGACTTTTCCGGACAGGCGAGACATGGGTCCTCCTCGTGGAACGGAGCACGGTGGTGCTGCGGTCATCGGCGGCTCCCGGGTCGGGGAGCACGGGATCGAGGTTACTCCTCGACGCGCATGCCCCCGGTGCGCTCGGAGGCGGGTCCGACGTGGGTGACGGTCACCACGGCCTCACCCCGCTCGTCGCTCGACGCGAGGTCGACGACGGCCGAGATGCCGAAGTCGTGGTCGCCCTCGGGGTCGGCGAGGATCTGCCGGACCCGCCACACCGTCGGCAGCTGCTCGACGACGAGCATGTGCGGCCCGCGAGCGGCCGCGTCGGTGCCCATCGAGTCGTACTCGTCGTAGTAGCGGTCGAGCGCCTCGCCCCAGCGGTCGGTGTCCCACCCCGAGGCGGCGTCGATCCGACCGAGCTCCTCGGCGTCGTCGCGCGCGGCGAGCTGGACGCGCCGGAACATCTCGTTGCGGACGGCGATGCGGAAGGCCCGCTCGTTCGCGCTGAAGCGACGCAGCACGGGCGGGACGATGTCGTCGTGGGCGTCGACCTCCCGGGGGTTGAGCATCTCCTCCCACTCGTCGAGGAGGCTCGAGTCGACCTGTCGCACCAGCTCGCCCAGCCATTCGATCAGGTCGGCGAGCTCGTCGGTCTTGGCCTCGTCGGGGACGGTCTGCCGCAGGGCCCGGAACGCGTCGGACAGGTAGCGCAGCACGAGACCCTCGGATCGGGCGAGTCCGTAGAAGTTCACGAAGTCGCCGAAGGTCATCGCCCGTTCGTAGAGATCGCGGACGACCGACTTCGGGCTCAGCTCGAAGTCGCCGATCCACGGCTGGGACGCCTTGTACGTCTCGAAGAGCGCCGTCAGCAGCTCGTCGAGGGGCTTGGGGTGGGTGACCTGCTCGAGCAGCTCCATCCGCTGGTCGTACTCGATGCCCTCGGACTTCATGGCGGCGACGGCCTCGCCGCGGGCCTTGAACTGCTGCTGCGAGAGGATCGGGCGCGGGTCGTCGAGCGTCGACTCGACGACGGAGACGACATCGAGCGCGTAGCTGGGCGACTCGCGGTCGAGCACGTCGAAGGTCGCGAGCGCGAAGGGCGAGAGCGGCTGGTTCAGCGCGAAGTTCGCCTGCAGGTCGACCGTCAGCCGGATGACCGGATCGCCCCCGTCGACGGACGGCTCCTGGACGACGACCTCGGCGGTCCGCAGCGTGCGGTAGATCGAGATGGCCTGCCGCGCCATCGCGTACTGCCGGGCTCGCGGCTCGTGGTTGTCGAAGACGAGCGACCGGACGGCGCCGAAGACGTCTCCGCCGCGCCCGATGACGTTCAGCAGCATGGCGTGGGTGATCTGCATGTGCGAGGTCAGGGCCTCGGGCTCGGCGGCGATGAGCTTCTGGAAGCTCGGCTCGCCCCACGAGACGAACCCCTCGGGCGCCTTCTTGCGGACGATCTTCCGCTTCTTCTTCGGATCGTCGCCGGCCTTCTCGATGGCCTTGAGGTTGTCGATCTCGTGCTCGGGCGCCTGCAGCACGACCGAGCCCGACGTGTCGTAGCCCGCCCGACCGGCACGACCGGCGATCTGATGGAACTCCCGTGCCGAGAGCTGTCGCATGCGCGTGCCGTCGAACTTGGTCAACGCCGTCAGCAGCACCGTGCGGATGGGAACGTTGATGCCGACGCCGAGGGTGTCGGTGCCGCAGATGACCCGCAGCAGCCCCCTCTGGGCGAGCTGCTCGACGAGACGGCGGTACTTCGGCAGCATGCCGGCGTGGTGCACGCCGATGCCCGATCGCACGAGTCGGCCGAGGGTCTTGCCGAAGCCCGTGCTGAAGCGGAATCCGCCGATGAGCTCGGCGATCTCGTCGCGCTGCTCACGGCTGGCGATCTTGATGCTCGACAGCGCCTGGGCCCGCTCGAGGGCCGCCGCCTGCGAGAAGTGCACGACGTAGACGGGCGCCTCCCCGGTGCCCAGCAGGTCCTCGACGGTCTCCTGAACCGGCGTCTGCGCGTACGTGTAGTGCAGCGGCACGGGGCGCTCGACGCCGGTGACCCGGGCGACGGGCCGCCCCGTCCGTCGCGAGAGGTCGTCGGTGATGCGGGTGACGTCGCCGAGCGTGGCGGACATCAGCAGGAACTGCGCCCGCGGCAGCAGCAGGAGCGGCACCTGCCAGGCCCAGCCGCGGGACTGGTCGCCGTAGAAGTGGAACTCGTCCATGACGACCTGGTCGACCTCGGCGTCGTCGCCGTGCCGAAGAGCCAGGTTCGCCAGGATCTCGGCGGTGCAGCAGATGATGGGCGCGTCGGAGTTGACCGACGAGTCGCCGGTGACCATGCCGACGTTCTCGGGCCCGAAGAGCTCGACGAGGGCGAAGAACTTCTCGCTCACCAGGGCCTTGATCGGGGCCGTGTAGTACGTGCGCTGCCCTTTGCTCAGCGCCACGAAGTGGGCGCCGGCGGCCACGAGCGACTTTCCCGTGCCGGTGGGCGTGCTGAGGATGACGGAGGCGCCCGAGACGAGCTCGATCATCGCTTCGTCCTGCGCGGGGTACAGGGGCAGACCGCGGCCTTCGGCCCAGCCGGCGAAGTCCGCGTACGCCGCGTCCGCATCGTAGGAGGCGGCGCCCGGCCGGGCGGGCAGCAGGGCGGCGAGAGGAGCGGTGGCAGCGGAGGGCATGATGACTCGATCTTGCCCCATCGCGCCGGAGAGACGGCACGCCCCCGTCGACGAGTCGAGACTCGGACGGAGGCGTGCGGTCCGCGCCCTGGACCGGGGCCGTGCGCGATCGGATCAGGAGACCGGGCACGGGACCGCCGATCGATCGGCGGGCGCGGGCGCCTCGGTAACCAGCCGAGAGCGCACTACAAGATAGCGGCTCGACCGGCCTGCACGGCGAGATGAGCGGGTGATCGTCGCCGGGTGGTCCGCATCACCCGTCCGGTCGACCCTCCCGGTGTCGGTGCCTCCTGGTAGAACGGAGTCTCCCCGACAGGCAGGAAGAACAGACGATGACGTCCACTCCCCCCAGCACCACCGACCGCAGCACGTCGAAGCTCGGCCCCCACGAGCGGGTGGCCGTGACGGGCGGCAGCGGCAAGCTCGGCCGGGCCGTCGTCCGCGACCTCGTCGAGCACGGCTACGAGGTCGTGCTCCTCGACCGGGCCCCCAGCCCCGACCCCGTCGAGGGCGTGACGTTCGTGCGCGTGGACCTCGCCGACTACGGCGAGGTCGTCCAGGCGCTCACCCACATCGACGACCGGTACGACAACATCGACGCCGTCGTGCATCTCGGGGCGATCCCCGCGCCCGGTCTCGTGCCGAACGCGTCGCTGTTCACGAACAACGTGACCGCCAGCTACAACGTCTTCGCGGCCGCCCGCGCCGCGCGCATCCGCAACGTCGTGTGGGCCTCGAGCGAGACGCTGCTCGGCATCCCGTTCGACCTCGACCCGCCCTACCTGCCCGTCGACGAGGAGTACGCGGTCCGCCCCGAGTCGTCGTACTCGCTCGGCAAGGCCCTCGACGAGGAGATGGCGCGCCACTTCACCCGCTGGGACCGCCAGCTGAAGATGTTCGGGCTGCGCTTCTCGAACGTGATGGACGACGGCGACTACGAGGCGTTCCCCTTCGACGAGACCCCGGAGCAGCGCACGTTCAACCTGTTCTCGTACATCGACGCCCGCGACGGCGCTCAGGCCGTCCGCAAGGCGCTCGAGTCCGACATGGTCGGCTTCGAGGCGTTCATCATCGCGAACGCCGACACGGTCATGAACACGCCGACGTCCGTGCTCGCCGACCGCTACTACCCGCAGGTCGAGCGCCGGGCGGCGATCGAGGGCAACGAGCCCCTGCTCAGCTCCGACAAGGCGCGCGACCTGCTCGGCTTCGTGCCCGAGTACTCGTGGCGCACCTGGGGCGACCGCAACGGGCGGTAGCCGCATCACGGCCGGCGGTCCCGCGGGGGCCGCCGGTCGCCGCGCCGGGCGACTCAGAGTCGGAGCATGCCCACGGCGACCAGCTCGCGGAGGCGCGGTGCCAGCTCGACACGGAGCTGCGCCTCCTCGACTCCCAGCAGCTGCGCCAGCGCCCCCACGACGGCCGCAGCCGACAGCTCGCCGTCGGAGGCTCCGACGAGGGCCGACAGGGCCGTGCCGGACTCGACGCTGCGGGCGAACCCGCCGCCCTGCCGGAGGGTGAGCACCGTCGGGTCGTCGTTGCCCGGCCAGTAGTGCCGCTCCTCGGTGACGTCGCCGGCCACGCGCAGGTGGGTCGCGAGCAGCGCGTCGTCGTCGAGATCCCGCAGGGCGTCGATGGCGTCCATCGTCGCGAGCAGATGCGAGCCGAGGCCGACCTCGTTCGCCCCCATGGCCCCGAGGAGGCGCTCGATCCGCACCACGGGCGCACGCGCCTCGTCGACGGGGCGGCGGAGGGTCACGTAGCCGAACCCGACCTGCTCGACGCCCCGGGCCTCGAAGTCGCCGAGCCAGGCCTCGTACAGGCGCTCGAACTCGTCGCTGCCGGGGCGGGTGCCACCGTCGCGGATCCACGTCTCGGCGTAGGCGGCCGGGTCCTGCAGCTCACGCTCGACCACCCAGACGTCGAGCGGGACGCCTCCGCGTGACGCCCAGTCGGCGACCGAGTAGGCGCCCTTCTTGGCGGGCGCGCCTCCCGGGCCCGCGGACTCCCAGTTGCCGAGCAGCTGGGCGACGCCGCCGGGGGTCAGGTGCCGCCCCACCTGGGCGACGACCGAGGCGACGAGGTCGTCGCCCTCCATGCCGCCGTCGCGGTACTCGTACTCGGGCACCCCCTCGAGACGCGGTGTGATGACGAACGGCGGGTTCGAGACGACGTGATCGAACATCTCGCCGGCCACCGGCTCGAACAGGCTCCCGAGGCGGAACTCGATGCCGTCGATGAGGTTGAGCGCCGCGTTGAACCGGGCGAAGGCGAGTGCGCGGGTCGAGATGTCGGTCGCGACGACGTGGCGGGCGTGCCGGGCGACGTGCATCGCCTGGATGCCGCAGCCCGTGCCGAGATCGAGCGCCCGGTCGACGTCGCGCGGGACGATCAGCCCCGCGAGGGTCGCGGACGCCCCGCCGACGCCGAGCACGTGATCCTCGCGGAGCGCGCCGCCGAGGGCCAGCTCGCCGAGATCGGAGGCGATCCACCAGGCGGCCTCGCCGACGCCGTCGACGAACGAGTACGGGCGGAGGTCGACCCGGGCCCGGACGACGCCGGCCGTCCCCTCGGCAGCGGGGCCGTCGACGTCGGGCCCCGCGACGTCCGACGGAGTCGACGCGGCGTCGTCCGTCTCGATCAACCCGAGGGTCTCGGCGTCGTCGACGCCGAGGGTGGGCAGGGCGCGCTCGACGTCGGCCCGGGGCTGCGGGTACCCGAGGATGAACAGCAGGGCGAGCGTCGCCGCCGTGCGGATCCCGTCGTTCGCCCGGGCGCTGCGGCGCAGAGCGCGACGGGCGGCGACCCGCTCGCCGCGGAAGAGCGCCGCACCGGCCGTCGGACCCCAGGCGTCGGGGCCGCTCAGGCGGTCGACGGTGAACCCCGACGACGACAGGTCGGAGCGGAGTCGGGCGAGCAGGGCGTGATCGGTGGAGACGAGAGGCACTCCCCCATCTTTCCGCACCGATGCCGAGGTGCGCGGCATCGCGACCGGGCAAGCGAAAGGCCCCCGTCGCCGGGGGCCTCTCTGCATTCCGTGGAGCTAAGGGGATTCGAACCCCTGACCTTCTCATTGCGAACGAGACGCGCTACCAACTGCGCCATAGCCCCGGAAACCGCTCTGCAACGATAGCACCCCCGCAGGGGCGCTCCAACCTCGCCGGGTCAGACGGCGCGGCGCCGGGCGAGGGCCTCGTCGAGCCGGATCGACGGCTGACCCAGGTCGTCGATGATGCCCATGCGGGCGAAGCGGCTGTCGGGTGCGGGAGGCGCGGGCTCCGCGGCCGCAGCGGCCGACGCCGCCGAGGTGGTCGCCTCGGCCGCCGGCGTGGCGGGCCGTTCGCGGACGGTGCGCGTCGTCGGCGCGGTGAGGGCCGCCTCGGCCCGAGCCGCCTGACGGAGCGCGTCGAGCTGCGCCTCGCGGAGCGCCTGCACCGATCGCGCCGCCTCGGCGCGGAGGTCCGGCTCGATGTCGGTCCGTGCCGACGGCGCCGGTCGCGGCGCCATGCCGGCCCCGGCGACGGCACGCTGACGGCCACGACGGAGGTACAGCGGCTTCGGCACGGGGACGGGGGTCCACTGACGGGAGGCGGTCTGCTCGCCCTCGCGCGCCTCCTCGGTGCCGGTCGACTGCGGCGACCCGTCGGCGAAGTCGCGGAAGGGCTGAGCCACCCGGGGCTCGGCGACGACCTGGCGCCTCGACCGGGCACGCGACACGGCGGCGAGCTGAGACAGCATCGCCACCGCGCCGGCTCCGAAGACCAGACCGGCGACGCCGAGCAGCCAGGCGGCCTGCAGGTTCGCGACGGCGACGACGATCGCGATCAGGCTGACGATGAGGATCGCGGTCGACACGAGACGCGACCGGCGCAGTCGGCGCGCGGCCAGGGCCGGGTCGCGGTCGGCGGCCGACAGCTTCGGACCGGCGGCGGCGAGCTCGCGGGTGATCGCACGCTGGCGCGCGGCCTCATGCGCCCTCCTCAGAGCCTCGCGCCGCGCCTCCTCGTCTCGGAGGATCCGCTGCGCCTGCGCGACGGATCGCGCGTTGGCCTCGACGCGGACCTCCTCGGGCAGCTCGGCGGTCTGCGCGAGGATGCGGAGCGTCTGCTGGAGACGGATGGCGTTGCGCTCGGTGGCCAGGTACTCCTGACGTTTGTGCCAGGTGGGCACGAGATACGCGACCCAGAGCACGGCGACGAGCGCCAGCACGGCGCCACCACCCCAGGACTCGATGTTCATGGTGACAAAGGTATGAGTGCGGAGGGGGCCGCGAGGCCTAGGCGACAGGTGTGTCTGCCCGATTCGCGGACGGATGTGCGCCGCGCGGCTCGGAGGAGGCGGTGACGCTCAGATCGGGAGCGCGCGCCCGGCCTCGGCGAGGGCCTCGGGCGGGACGCCGCCCTGGCCGACCGGCACGGTGCCGCTCCTCCAGCGGGCGAGGACCCCCTCGGGCACCTCTTCGGCGACGAGCGCGAAGCAGAAGTGATCGCGCCACATGCCGTTGATGTGGATGTAGCGCCGACGGAGACCCTCGTAGCGGAAGCCGAGCTTCTCGACGACCCGCAGCGAGGGGGCGTTCTCGGGTCGGATGCAGATCTCCATCCGGTGCAGCCCCAGCACCCGGAAGCAGTGGTCGGTCGCGAGCGCCACGGCCGTCGGCGTCGCGTCGTGACCGGCGGCCGACTGCGTCACCCAGTAGCCGATCGTGGCCGAGCCGAGGGACCCGTAGGTGATGCCGCTGACGTTCAGCTGACCGACGAAGCGGCCGTCGAGCTCGATCGCGAAGGGCAGGCCGAGCCCGGCGCGCGCGTTCGTCTGCAGAGCGCGGATGCTGCCGCGGACGTCGTGGTTCGTGAAGCCGTTCGGGTTCGTGGCCTCCCATTGGCGCAGCCACGAGCGGTTCTCGGACAGGGCCGCGTCGAGGTCGCGGGTGTCACGCAGACGGAGGGGCCGGATGCCGATCCGCCCCTCCGCCAGCGTGGGAATGGTCGCCACAGGTGCGCTCGCCTACTCCAGTCCGGCCGTGAACTCTTTGAGCCACGGACGCAGCTCGGCGCCGAGGTCGTCACGGTCGCTGGCGAGCTGCACGATCGCCTTGATGTAGTCGAGCTTGTCGCCGGTGTCGTAGCGACGACCGCGGAAGACGACGCCGTAGACGCCGCCCGTCCACTCCTCGGCGCTGGCCATCTTCATCAGCGCGTCGGTCAGCTGGATCTCGCCGCCCTTGCCCGGCTCCTGCTTCTCGAGGACGTCGAAGACCTCGGGGCGGATGACGTAGCGACCGATGATGGCGAGATTCGAGGGCGCCTCGCCCTGAGCCGGCTTCTCGACCAGGCCGGTGATCTTGACGACGTCGTCGACGTCGGTCTCCTCGACGGTCGCGATGCCGTAGAGGTGGGTCATCGACGGGTCGACCTCGAGCAGCGCGACGATGGTCGCGTTCTTCTGGCCCTGGACCTCGATCATGCGGTTCAGGAGGGGGTCGCGCGCGTCGATGATGTCATCGCCCAGCAGCACGGCGAAGGGCTCGCGACCGACGTGCATCTTCGCGCGGAGCACCGCGTGGCCGAGACCGAGCGGGTCGCCCTGACGGACGTAGTGCATGTCGGCGAGGTCGGTCGACTGGTTGACCTTGGCGAGCTTGTCGTGGTCGCCCTTCTTGCGCAGGGTCTCCTCCAGCTCGCTCACGTGGTCGAAGTGGTTCTCGAGCGCGTTCTTGTTCCGGCCGGTGATCATCAGCACGTCGGTCAGGCCGGCGTTGACGGCCTCCTCCACGACGTACTGGATCGCCGGCTTGTCGACGACCGGCAGCATCTCCTTCGGCATGGCTTTGGTCGCGGGGAGGAACCGAGTCCCGAGACCCGCTGCGGGAATGACTGCTTTGGTTATAGAGAAGCCCATGCGGGTCAGCGTACCGATCGGAGGGGCCTCGCGGGCGCGCCGATTCTTCCCCTTACGATTGGGCGCATGACGGACGAGGTCGGCAACGAGAAACGCGCCCTGCGAGCCGAGCTCCGCCAGCGGCGCCGCAACCGCACCGGACGGGATCGGGCCGAGGCGAGCGTCGGCATCACCCGGCACCTCATCGACCTCGCGACGAGCCTCGAGGTGCGTTCGATCTCGGCCTACCTCTCGACGGCCGACGAGCCCGACACCCGCCCCTTCGTCAACTGGGCCTTCGAGAACGGCATCCGCGTGCTGTTCCCGATCTCGCGCGAGGACGGCCTGCTCGACTGGGCCGTCGGCGACGGCGAGAGCGAGACCCGCGGGCTCTTCGACCTGCCCGAGCCGGTCGGCGAGGTGCTGAGCCCCATGGCCATCAACGACGTCGACCTGATCGTCGTGCCCGCGGCGCTCATCGACCACGGCGGCATGCGCATGGGCTGGGGCCGCGGCTACTTCGACAAGACCCTCGGCTCGATGGAGAAACGGCCCCCGGTCTATGCTGTGGTGTTCGATCCCGAGTACGTCGACACCGTGCCCCGCGAACGCCACGACCAGCCCGTCGACGGGGTCGTGACGCCCTCCGGCGTCCACGAGTTCTGACGCGGCCCGCTCTTCCGACGAGGATCCCTGTGCCCACGTATTCCTACCGCTGCACCGAGTGCGACAACGCCTTCGACATCGTCCAGTCGTTCACCGACGACACCCTCACGGTCTGCCCCGTGTGCCAGGGGAAGCTGCGCAAGGTGTTCAGCCCCGTGGGCGTCACCTTCAACGGATCGGGCTTCTACCGCACCGACTCGCGCGGCGCCAAGGGCTCCGGCGGCGGCGCCGGGTCGAAGACCGGGTCGGGCGACAAGGCCTCCGGCTCCGGAGACAAGCCCTCGACGGGCGGCTCCTCCGAGGCGAAGACCTCAGGAGGCGCGTCGTCGTCGTCGTCGACGCCGTCCTCCGGCTCCAGCGGATCCGGCTCCTCCTCCGGTGGCGGGGCCGCAGCGAAGTGACTGGCGGGCCGAGCCGCCCCGTGGTTAGGTCGTCTCCGACAGGCTCTGTCATCAATCGACCCGAAGGAGCACGCCCGTGAAGGGTTTCAAAGAGTTCATCCTGCGCGGCAACGTGATCGACCTGGCCGTCGCCGTGGTCATCGGCGCCGCGTTCACCGCCATCGTCACCTCGCTCGTGACGAACATCTTCAACCCGCTGATCGGCGCGGCGTTCAGTGCCTCCTCGCTCGACGACAGCCTGATCGTCAGCATCCCGACCCTCGGCGACGGTGGCGACGCCCAGCTGCTCTTCGGAGCCGTGCTCGGATCCGTGATCCAGTTCGTGATCGTGGCCGCGGTGGTCTACTTCTGCCTCGTGCTGCCGGTCAACCACCTCCTGAAGCGGACCTTCGCGCGCCAGGCGGCGGAGGAGACGCCGACCGACGTGCCGCCGACCGACGTCGAGCTGCTCAGCGAGATCCGCGACCTGCTGCGCGCTCAGAGCGCGCCGGCCGCCGGGTCGGGCTCGCGCGCGGCGCCGCTCGCCGAAGGCACCGACCGCACCGGCGCCAACGGACCCCTCGGCAGCCGCTGAACCGCAGCTCCCCCGCTTCCGCGACGGCCCGCCACGCTCCCGTGGCGGGCCGTCGTGCGTCCGGCGGACGCCGTGCGTCGGCCGACGCCGCCAGCCCACGCCTCAAGCCCACGCCGTGGTGCGGGTCAGCCCCAGTGGGGCGGCACGTCGGCGCGCAGCTGCGCGTCGTTCTCGGCCGAGGCGTGCCGAGGAGGCTCGGGTGCGGGAGTCGGATCGCTGCCGGGCACCGGGTCGGTGGAGACCCGACGCCCGCCGCGACGCCGCACCACGAGGGGGTGCTGCGCGACCGCCTCGACGACGTCGGGGGCGTCGTCGTCGGACGCCGCGCCTCCTCGACTCACCCGCGGTTGACGTGCTGGCTGGCCGGCACGCTCGGGATCTCGCTGGTGCGCGATCCCTCGATGCCGAGGACCTCGGCCACGCGCGACGCCACCGCATCGGGGTCGGTGAACAGCTGGAACGCGTGCACCCTGACGTAGTGCCACCCGAGTCGGCGGAGCGTCTCGGGACGCGCCCGCAGCGATTCGCGGAGGCTCGTGCGCGAGAGGGTCGTGTCGGTCTCGATCGTCACGCAGACGCCGTCGTGCGCCGCCACGAGGCCGAGCTTGCCGCGGTGACCCAGCGCCACGGGGATGCCCTTGGCCTCGAGTCGTCGGGCGAGGTCGACCAGCATCGGGTCGCTGTCGTCGGGGACGTGCTCCGCGGTCGTGCGGACCTGCACCTCGGTGAGGATCTCGGAGAGCGCGACCGTCCCGTGGCCCATGCGGCCGCCGTCGATGTCGCTCGGCTGGAAGCACGTGACGATCACCATCGAGCGACGGGCCCGCGTCATCGCGACCGCGAGGAGACGCTCGCCGCCCGGCTGCCCGAGCGGACCGAAGTCGCTCAGCACCCGACCGTGCGGCGTGCGGCCGTAGCCGATCGAGAAGACGACGTGGTCGCGGCTCTGCGCGACGCTCTGCTCGAGGGTCGCCACCATGAACGGCTCGGCGCGGTCGCCGACCACGAACTCGGTGAGGTCCTTGTGACCCGAGACCGCGGTGAGCACTGCCTGCTGCACGCGCACGGCGTGCTTCGCGCTGGCCGTGATGACCATGAGCGACTCGCGGGGCCGCGTGCGGGCGTGCTCGACCACGAGCGAGACGACCCGGTCGACCTCGGCGTCGACGCTCTCGACGGCGCCGGACTCGGGGTCGGGCACGGCCGTTCCGCCCGAGACGTAGTCGAGCGCGATGCTGCCGTGACCGAGGAAGCTCCCCGCCCAGGGCAGCGACTCGATGCGCCCGCCGTAGAAGCGGCGGTTGACCAGCTCGGCGAGGTCCTCGCCGCCGGCCCGGTAGCTGCGGGTCAGCGAGAGCGTCGGCAGCAGGGTCGACAGACGCGCCAGGGCGCTGTCGGCGTGCAGGGCCTCGAGGGTCGCGTCGTCGTGCGACGGCGGGCGCTTGCCCGGCGTGACCGCGATGTCGAACTCCGAGGGCGTCTGCGTGACCGGGTCTCCGAAGGCCACGGTCTGCTTGCCGCGACGGATCGCGCCGACGTTCTCGGCGATGGTCGTGGCGCCCGCGTCCACGAGGATGACCGTGTCGAACGGCACCGTGTCGGCGATGGTGTGCACCTCGTAGGGCGAGGCCAGCCAGACCGGGGCGATGGACCGCGAGAGGTGCGGGGCGGCGTCGTGCAGGAGGCGCGCGGTCACGTGCTCCTGGCGCAGGAGGCGCTTGAGGGCGGCGGCCTCGTCGGGCCAGTCGACCAGACCGATCGTCCAGTTCTCGGCGAGCAGCCAGCCGAGCAGCTGGGCGCTGCCGGCGGCGTGCGCCTCGTCGACGAGCCGGAAGTCGGCCTCGAGACGGTCGAGCATGGCGATGTTCGCCCCGAGCAGGGCGCGGTCGGCCTCGAGCAGCGACTCGAGCGCGGACCGCCACCAGGCGAGCTCGAGCTCGGCGGCGACCTGCTGCTCGGGCACGTGCCGGTTCGCGAGATCGGTCAGGAGAGGGGTCAGCTCGAGGTCGCGGAGGGTCGTCATCAGCTCGGTGCGCTCCTGCAGGTTCTGCAGGACGTCGCTCTCGGCCGCCAGGGCGTCGAGCCGCTGCTGCAGCTCGACGACGCCGATCTCGGTGAGCCCCTCGTCGCCGGTGAGACCGAGCGGGCGGTCGAGGCGTTCGAGGTCGTGGGAGACCTGCTGGTGCAGCACGTGGGTGTCGGCGATGCCGGTGGGCACCTCGGGGGGCGTGCCCGCGGCGACGAAACGCTGCCACTCGTACCGCTGCTGCTGGATGCGCTGCAGAGCGCCGTGCAGGTCGGCGATGTGGACCCCGGGGCGGACGTACTCGCGAGCGAGCTTCTTCAACCGACGCCGGTTCGCGCTCGACATGTCGGGGGCCTCGCGCTTCGGCGCCGTCGCCGCCACGAGCTCGGCGACCGACCGGTCGAAGACCACCGGCAGGAACTTGTCGAGGGTGTCGCGGATCTCGGTCAGGAGGCGCAGGTAGACGCCCAGCTCGGCGATCGATTCGAACGGTCGCATCCGGGTCTTGCCGATGACGTCGCCGGCGCGCTCGAGCAGGCGGGGCAGGTCGCGATGGTGCAGGTTCTTGGCGAGCTGATGAGCGTCGCCGGCGCCGAACGAGTCCGTGAACTGCGAGCCGTACCAGGGCGAGTCGCCCGGGCCGTAGCGGAACTCGCCGAGGTTCGCCGCGTTGACCATCGTCTCGGCGACCCGTGAGCGGCCGTCGACCATCGCCTCGATGCTGCGGCGGCTGAGTCGCGCGGTCGTGGCCGGAGGCGCGGGCAGCAGGGCGAGACGCGAGAGCTCGGTCAGGCAGTCGAGCACGGAGACCTCGAGGCGCGGGTCCCGCTTGCTGAGGGCGCCCCGGTAGTCGACGAGCACCTTGCGCAGACGCACCAGGGCGTCGTCGACCTCGCCCATCTGAGGACGGGTCGCCTTCTCGTTGCGGCCGATGGCCCGCACGACGTCGCGTCGCAGCGTCTTCGGCGCCACGGCGACGCCGGGCAGACCGACCTCGGTGAGGCGGTCGCCGATGCCGCTCAGGGTCGCGCGTCGGGCGCTGACCACGAGCACGCGCTTGTTCTGCGACACGAGACGACCGATCGCGTTGACGATGGTCTGCGTGCCGCCCGTGCCGGGCAGGGTCTTGACGACCACCGAGTTGCCGGCGGCGATCTGCGCGACCACGTTCTCCTGCTCGGGGTCGGCATCGAGCAGCAGGGTGTCGGTCTCGGGGCTCCGCTCGTCCTGCGGGGTCGCCGAGGCGGAGCGATGCCCTTCGGCCACCTGGCGGAGCGCCATGGCGTTCCCGGTCAGGGCGTCGAGGACCGGGTGCCCGAGCTCGCGGGTGTCGAGCGCCATCTCGGTGCCGACCTCGGCGAAGGTCGAGACGATCAGTCGGGGCTGGACGGTGAACCACTCGAGGTGCGCCGTCAGACCGCGCAGCCGGTCGATGACCGGGTTCGGCGTGAACGACCCCTCGCGGCTGGCCAGGGCGACGAACGACTCGGCGTCGAGCGCGATGTCGAACTGCTCGTGGAGCGCGTCGACGAGAGCCGGGTTGAGGAACGGCCTGCCGAGCAGCTTCACCTCGAAGTCGCGCCCGTGCCGGCGGATCGCGAGCGGACGGAGCAGCACCGGGGCGCGGTAGTCGTGGCCCGCGTGCGACCAGGCGGCGACGCCGATCGCCAGGTGCACGGCGTCGATGCCGCGGACGGTGGCCAGCTCGAGACCCTTGGCCGCGATCTCGCCGGCCGCCAGCCGCGCGGTGCGCAGCGCGAGGTCGTCGCGGATCAGGCTCGACAGGAGGGTCGTCTTGCCGGTGATGAACTGCGCGAGACCGCCCGGGTGGGTCGTGCTCAGCTCGATGCGGGCGCGCTGCTCGTCGCCGAAGTGCAGCAGGGTCGATCGTCCGCCGATCTCGCCCAGCTGCTGACGCCAGACCGCCCAGACGGGCTCGGCCGCGTTGCCGACCGAGAGCCCTGGATCACCGAGGCTCACGGTGTGCGGGGAGTGCGCGCCACCGGGCGCGCTCGTCGGGACGACCTCGGAACGGGTTCCGTCGTCGTCGTCGTCATGCTGTCTGTCGGCGCGCCACACACCAGCCACCTTAAGGCGTCGAGCCCGAGATAGTGGGGAGGACGGGCGGACGTCCGGGCAGCAGTACGACCATCTGCGGTCCTGTCATGTGACATGACGATGATGGCATGTCGGCCCACACGACTGCGTTATGGTCATCACGGTCGATTGCCAAAGGGCACGTCGGCCGCATCGATCACGGGAGACCACCTTGCCTTTCGAGCAGAAGTACAGCACCGCCGTCCGAGAGCAGTCGCTCGCTCGGGTCCTGCAACGACGCGAGTCCGAGCCGGGCAACCGCGCCATCATCCGCGAGACCGCGGTGGAGTTCGCCGTCGGCGAGCAGTCGCTGCGGGCCTGGCTCCGCGCCCACGAGCGCGCCCAGAACCCCGAGACCGTCGCGACGCCGGAATCGAACTCGGGCTCGGGCTCGTCGTCCGACGAGACGGGCCCGTCGACAACCCTGGCCGGACCCCCACCGGCACGGCGTCCAGGCTCGCTCGACGCCTCGACCGCGGACCGCATCGCCGAACTCGAGGCCGAGGTCACGCGGCTGCGTCGCGATCGCGAGGCCCTGAAGTCCGCCATGGCCGTCGTCCTGGTCGACTGACCGGGGGGCAGGAGGCGCGGGTCGAACCCCGAGACGCCCCCGGAACCGACGACGCGGCCACCGGCTCGACGGGGGGATCGGAGCCGATGGCCGCATCGCGGCCGGTTCAGTCTGCAATGTGACATGCCAGATGTCAAGGCGGCTCGACGGGCCCGGTCGCAGCCGAGGAGCGCGTCGTAGGGTGTGACCACCGACAGCGCGTCGCGCACTCTCATTCAGGAGCTCCCATGGCTGGAAGATTCATCGTCACGCACGACGCCGACGGCATGTTCCGTTTCGCGTTGACCACGGCCGCCGGCGAGGTCGTCGCGACGTCCGAGGCCTACGGCCAGAAGGGGGCGGCGATGAACGGCATCGACTCCCTCCGCGAACTCGCGACCGACGCCATCGTCGACGACCGCACGACGTCGCCTGCTCCGACCCACGCCGACTAGGCGTCCGGTGACTCAGCACGTCGTCCTCGCCGGCGCCTCGGGGTTCATCGGTCGCCATCTCGCCGACGCCTTCCGCGCCGAGGGCGCCCGGGTCAGCCTGATCGGACGCCACGGCCCCGACGCCCGCTGGGGCGACACCGCCGCGATCACCGCTCTGCTCGACGGCGCCGACCTGGTGGTGAACCTCGCCGGCAAGAGCGTCAACTGCCGGTACTCGCCGGCGAACCGCGCCGAGATCGTGCGGTCGCGGGTGGCCACCACGCGCGAACTGGGCGAGGCCATCGCCGCCTGCGCCGCGCCTCCTCGGCTCTGGCTCAACTCGTCGACCTCGACGATCTACCGTCACGCCGACGACCGACCCCAGTCGGAGGCCGACGGCGAGATCGGCTCGGGCTTCTCGGTCGACGTCGCCACCGCCTGGGAGGACGCGCTGTTCGCCCCCGACCTGCCGCACACGCGCCGGGTCGCCCTGCGCATCGCGATCGTGCTCGGCGACGCCGGCGCCCTCGCGCCGCTGCTCAACCTCGCCCGCGCCGGCCTCGGAGGCCCCCAGCTCGACGGGCGGTGGCCCGCCACCCGCGCGCGCCTGTGGGCGGGCACCTACCACCGCCGCGCCACCCCCGGCGGACGCCAGAAGTTCAGCTGGATCCACATCGACGACATGATCGGCTCGCTGATGTGGCTGCGCGATCACGACGAGATCGAGGGCGTCGTCAACATCGCGTCGCCGAACCCCGTCGACAACCGGACGATGATGGGCGTCGCACGACGCGCGGTCGGCATGCCGTTCGGTCTGCCCGCGTTCCGCTGGATGCTCGAGATCGGCATGGCGGTCTTCCGCACCGAGAGCGAGCTCGTGCTCAAGAGCCGCTGGATCGAACCGCGGCGCCTGGTCGACGGCGGCTACGCCTTCGAGCATCCCCACATCGAGGAGGCGGTCGGCACGATCGTCGCGGAGGGTCGCCGCCGCGCCTGATCGCCCTCACCCCCGGGCGGGGCGGGCGGGGTCAGCGGAGGTCGAGGGCGGCGAGCGCCGGGCTGTGGCGGGCGAGCCCGGCGTCGACGGCGTCGGGGTGCTCGGCGTACCAGGCCAGGTGGGCGGCGCGCACCTCGTCGGTCGGCACGACGGCTCCGTCGACGATCCAGTGCTCGGTCGGCTCGTCGGCGAGGCCGAAGGTCTCGATGACGGCAGCCAGCCGGGGCGCGTGCACCCGGTCGAGCAGCGGACGACCCGGGTCCACGACGTGATCGGGCAGGCCCAGCGCCTCGCGCACCCGTGACGCGGCGGTGCTCCAGACGGGGTTGCCGGGGTGGTTCAGCGTCCGCATCTGCTCGAACGACGGCTGCTCGAAGAGGTCGGACAGCACGATGGTCGCGTTCGCGGCCTCGCGGGCGCGCAGCTGAGCGAGGGACTCGGAGGCGACGGTGCGGACGGCGAGGGCGTCGAGTCGGCCGGCGACGCCGGTGACGGGCACCGCGCCTCCTTCGCGACGGATGGCGGCCTCGACCAGCACGCGCAGGTCGTGGTACTCGACGAGAGGCGGCACGAGCGAGGTGTCGCTCGGCGGACGCACGATCGCATGCGTCGGATACAGCCCGGCGACGCGCACCACGGGCACCCGCAGCAGTCGGGCCCCGGCCGGCAGCACCGCCGCGAGCTGAGCCGTGCCGAGGGGCAGACCGTGGTAGTCGTCGCGCACGGGCTGCGACACGAGGACCGACGCCCGGGACACCCAGTGCTGCAGGTACGGGAGGTCGGCGGCGGTCAGCTCGTGCACCGCGGGGATGCGCACCGTCGCGAGCCCCGGCCCCTCGAGCATCTGCCGCAGGCTCTCGGCCTGGCAGTTGCCGACGACGATCGCGACGTCGTCGGACGGCCCCTCGGCCAGGGAGTAGAAGACCCCGTAGTGATGGGCGCGGGCGTCCGCGTCGATCGGAGGCGCAGGAGGCGCGGCGGAGGGTGAGGAGGAGTCGGTCACGACCCCAGCATGGCCCACCCGGCCCTCGGCCACCCGGCGCTCAGCGGCCGTAGCTCAGGCGGCGGAGGAGGCGCTCGGCCGGCCCCGGCGTCGCCGTGCGCTCGAGGACGACCGCGACGAGCACCGTGACCAGCCACACGCCGACGGCGATCAGCGCCACCCGCAGCGTGCCCGCCCCGACGCCGAGACCCAGCGCCCACGGCTTCAGGAGCACGACGAAGAGCACCGACTGCAGCAGGTAGCAGGTCAGCGACCGGCGGCCGACCGCCAGGAGCGCCGACAGCACGGCACCGGGCCGGGCGCCCGCCGAGACGCGTTCGGCCCGGCCGGCGGCCCACCAGCCGACGAGGCCGACGAGCGCCAGGGCCCCCGCGACGCCGGTCGTCCCGTGCAGGACGCCGAGGGCGTAGAGGGCGACCGGGCCGGGCTCCCCGACGCCGATCGAGGCGAGCACGAGGGGCAGCGCGCCGAGGATGCTGATCGGGAACCCGATGAGGGCGAGGCGGCGGAGCAGGAAAACGTGCTGCTCGGGGTGCTCGAGCACCCGGCGACGCCCGAGGAGCGTGCCGAGCGCGGCGATCGGCAGCAGCATGGCGACCGTCAGCGGCGCGCTGAAGACGAGGGCGACGAGCGCCAGCACCCGCCAGAGGAGGTCGCCGAGCAGCGTCGTCTGATCGAAGGGGAGCCACGAGAGATCGCCCGCTCCCCCGCCGACGCCGTCGGCGCCCGAGGCGAGCGCGAAGATCGCGAGCGTCGACCAGCCGACGACCCGGAACACCCTGTCGCTCGCCGCGAACATCGCCGCGAGCACGAGACCGAGGGCCCCGTAGCTGAACAGGATGTCGCCCTCGAAGAGCAGCACGACGTGGAGGGCGCCGAAGACGAGCAGCCAGAGGCTGCGTCGCAGCAGGAGCGAGCGGGCCCGACGGCGATCGACGCCGCGTTCGGCCTGACGCCGGACGAGCACGGTGAAACCGTAGGCGAAGAGCAGCGTGAAGAGCGGGAAGGCCCGGTTGTCGACGAAGGTGCCGACGATGACGTCGGCCACGTGGTCGCCGGCCGAGCCGTCGACCGGGCGACCCAGGGGCCCGATCACCCGACCACCGATGTAGTAGACCGCGTTGGCCAGGGCGATGCCGAGCAGAGCGACGCCCCGCAGCAGATCGGGGGCGATGAAGCGCTCGGACGCCGCGATCGGGCCGCTGCAGGCGGTGGGCGGCGGGGCCGCCTCGGTCGGGTGCGGCGCGACGGGGAGGGGCGGGAGACCGGCCGGGCTCGCGGCACCGGAGACGGGCGGTGGAGGAGGATTCGTGCTCACGCGATCAGCCTGGCGGACGGCGCGGACCGGGACCACCGCCGTCAGACGGAGATGGGGGCGCCGCACGAGGTCGCGCGGCCTGGGGAGGACCGGTCAGAGCCGCGCCGCGAGCTCCGGATCGGTCGGCTCGACGAGGTGCGTGCCGTCGGGGAACACGACGACGGGGATGTTCGTGCGACCGCTGACCGCGTAGGCGCGGTCGGCGCCGTCGGCGACGGCCTCGAGGTCGACGTAGTCGTACTCGACCCCGCGGGAGTCGAGCAGCGCCTTCGACCGACGGCAGTCCCGGCACCATTCGGCGCCGAACATGAGGATGCGGTCGGGAGCGCTGTCAGACATGTCCGCGAGTGTAAACCTCGGTTCCGAGGGCCGGCTGGGATCCCCGTCCGCAGCCGACGACCTCCGTGACGAGCCGAGGAGGCGCCGGTAACGTCCGCGACACACGTCGCTGCTAGACACGCCCCATGCTCGAGATCACCGGCGCCACCCGCATCGTCGTCGACGAGGCGACCGAGACCACCGGCAGCCTCTTCGTCGAGGGCGGGGTGATCGTCGACGGGTCGTCGGGCGAGGTCACCGAGACCCTCGACGCGAGCGGCTGCGTCATCACCCCCGGTCTCGTCAACGCGCATCACCACCTGCTGCAGAGCGGGTTCCGCACGCTGCCCGGCACCCGCGGGGTCCCCATGTCCGACTGGCTGCCGACGATGGCGGGGGCCTACGGCGCGGCGGGCATCGACCCGTCGCTCGTCGCCGCGACGGCAGCGGTCGGCGTGGCCGAGGGGCTGCTGAGCGGAGTGACGACCGTCGCCGACCACCACCTCAACTGGCCGGTGCCCGCCGTGTCGGCGGCCGACACCGCGGCGATCGCGCGCGCCGTCGCCGACGCCGCAGCCCTGCTCGGAGGGCGACTCGTGTTCGTGCGCGGCTCGGCGCGCGACGATCCGCAGACGGCGGCGGCCTCCGCGGACGCGATCGTGCGGGGTCTGCTGACCCGCGCCTCCGGGGCCCTCCCGCCCGGCGGCGTGTCCGACGACGGCATGCTGCAGATCGCCGTCGGCCCGGCCGGCGTGCACAGCGACGGCCGCGAGACCTTCGAGCTGCTGGGCGAGGTCGCCGCCCGACACGGACTCCGGAGGCGCACCCAGGCGAACGAGCAGGTCGACGTCGTCATCGCCCTCGAGCGCTACGGGCGGCGACCGCTCGATCTGCTCGACGAGTGGGGCTGGCTCGCCCCCGACGTCACGATCGCGCACCTCTGCGCCGTCGAGCCCGACGAGATCGCCCGCCTCGCGGCCGCCGGGGTGACGGCGACGCACGCCCCGGGCTGCGACCTGCCGATGGGCTGGGGCATCGCCCCCGTCGCGGCGCTCCTGGCCGCCGGCGTGCCCGTCGGACTCGGCACGAGCGGCGGCGGGAGCAACGACGCCGGGCATCTGCTCGCGGACGCCCGGCTGGCTCTGCAGGTCGCACCCCTCGTGGGGCCTCCCGTCCCCGCGCGGACGGTGCTGGGCATGGCGACGGCCGGCTCGGCCGCGGGGCTCGGACGACCCGAGCTCGGGCACCTGCGCCCGGGAGCCGCCGCCGACCTCTGCCTCTGGGACGTCTCGGGCGTGGCGGACGCGGGCGTCGCCGACCCGGTCGCCGGGCTGCTGTGGGCGTCGCCCGGGCGACGACCGCGGGACGTCTACGTGGCGGGGAGGCGCGTCGTCGACGGCGGACGCCTGGTCGGGGCGGACGAGCACGACCTGGTCGACGCGCTCACCGCCCGCCTCGCCCGCTGAGGCGCGGGCCTACAGGTCGAGCACGAGGCGAGGGCAGGCCGCCCGCGAGACGCAGAGGAACATCCGGTCGCCCGCCGCCTGCTCGTCGGGGGTCAGGATCGAGTCGCGGTGATCGACCTCGCCCTCGAGCACGGTCGTCTCGCAGGTGCCGCAGGTGCCCTCGCGGCAGCTCGAGAGCACGAGCACGCCGGCCTCCTCGACCACGTCGAGCACCGAACGGTCGGGCGGCACCGTGACCGTCAGGCCCGACCCGGCCAGCTCGACCTCGAACGACTCGTGCCGCACGGGCTCGCCGACGGCCTTCGCCTCGAAGCGCTCGACGACGACCTGACGCCCGGCGCCGGCGGCCTCGACCGCCGCGACCAGTCGCTCGGGTCCGCAGCAGTACGTCGTCGTGAAGGGGGCCAGGGCCGCGAAGAGCGCCTCGACGTCGAGGCGTCCGCCCTCGTCGGCGACGTGCAGCACGAGTCTCTCGCCGTGCAGGGCGGCGAGCTCGTCGATGAGCGCCATGGTCGAGCGCGACCGGCCGGCGTAGTGCAGCACGTAGTCGAGGCCCGCCGCGGCGGCCGCGCGGGCCATGGCCGAGATCGGGGTGATGCCGACGCCGCCGGCGACGAAGACGTACGACGTGCCGCGCCGCGGCTCGAACTCGAAGTGGTTGCGGGGGCCGGCGAGCCGGACCGTGTCGCCGACGGCCAGGTTCTCGTGCAGCCAGGCCGAGCCTCCTCGTCCGTCGGTCTCGCGCAGCACGCCGATGCGCCACCCGTCGGCGGCCGGGTCGCCGCAGAGCGAGTACTGCCGCACCTCGCCGGTGGGCAGGGCGACGTCGACGTGGGCGCCGGGCTGCCAGCGCGGCAGCGGCGATCCGTCGGCGGCGGCGAGCTCGAAGAGGTCGACGACCTCGGCCGCACGCGTGCGGGCGGTGACGACGGCGTCGAGGGCGGTCTCGGGGAGGCGGGTCGGATCGGTCACACGGGCTCCGGTCTCTGCTTGACGACGAACAGGCGGTAGCCGTCGTCACCGACGGCGCTCCAGCGGTGACGGGTGCCGCCGCCGTAGTACAGGGAGTCGCCCGCGGCCAGAACGCGGGCGCCCTCGTCGTCGAGGTCGACGCGCAGCCGGCCGGACACGACGTGCACGAACTCGTCTTCGGCGTGCACGAAGAAGTCGCCGGGGTCGAGGTTCGCGCCCGACATCTCCATGACGCGGAACGGCCGGTCGGGCGGGGTGAGGAGGCGCGCGGCGGCCTGCCCGTAGCGTCCGGTCGATCCGTCGGCGACCCCGACGAAGCCGACGACCGGCCCGTCGGCCGTGCGCTGATCGTCGACCACCGCGAGGATCTCGACCTGACTCGACCCGAGGGCCCGGGCGATCCGCTCGAGCGACACCATGCTCGGTCGGGCGAGTCCGCGCTCGAGCTGGCTGAGGAACGGATGCGACAGCTGCGCCTCGGCGGCGAGCTGGACGAGGGTGAGCCCGCGAGCGCGACGCAGAGCGCGGATCCGACCGCCGACGGCCAGGGCCTGCGGGTCGACGGGGGCGTCGAGGGACGTGACGGGGGGCCTCCTCGGTCGGGTGGTCAGACGAGGTCTACCACGGGGTCCGGTGTGCTCGGCGAGCAATTAACACGGCGAAACGGTCGCGTCATCTGTCGGAAACGAGCACTCCTTAGATTGACACATGTTGACGCCATCAACATTCTGACCGACCGACGGCCCGTACGCCAGCCCGACCCGAGAGGCCCCCGTGACCCGACTGCCCCGACAGCTCTCCCTGCTGCGGAACGCCACCCTGCCGAGCGGCGAGGTGGTCGACGTGCGCATCGCGGGCGACGTCGTGGAGGCGGTGCTCCCGGCGGGCACGGCACCCGCGGCCCCCGGGATCGAGACCCTCGACCTGGCCGGGCACGTGCTCCTCACGGCACCCGCCGAGCCGCACGCGCACCTCGACAAGGCCCTCTCGTGGGACGCCATCCGCCCGCCGATGGGCGACCTGGAGCTCGCGATCGCCTCGTGGCGCGTCTACGCCGCGACGATGACGGTCGACGACATCGCGGACCGCGCCCGGCGTCAGCTGCTGGCCATGCTCGCCCAGGGCACGACCGCCGTCCGCACCCACGTCGACGTGCTGCTCGGCGACCGGCCGACCCGCGGCGCCGAGGCCCTGGTGCGGGTGCGCGACGAGCTGCGCGGGCTGATCGACGTCGAGATCGTCGCCCTCGCCTCGCAGGACAGCCCCGACTCAGACATCGAGGCCGTCCTCGACCTGGGGGTCGACCTCGTGGGAGGCGCACCCCACCTGTCGAGGGATCCGCACGGCGATCTGCACCGCCTCCTCGACCTCGCCGAGCGCCGCGGCGTCGGCGTCGACCTGCACACCGACGAGAGCCTCGACGGGGCCGTGACCCTCGACGAGTACGCCCGCCGTGTCGCCGACTGGACGACGACCGTCTCGGCCGGGCACTGCACGCGGCTCGGCTCGATGCCCGCCGAGCGTCGCGACGACATCGTCGCGGCCGTGCTCGCCGCCGACATGGGCGTCATCGCGAACCCCATCACGAACCTGTACCTGCAGGGCTGGGGCCACCCGGTCTCGACGCCGCGCGGCCTCACCGCACTGCGGCCGCTGCTCGACGCGGGCGTGCGTCTCGCCGCCGGCGCCGACAACGTCCGCGACCCCTTCAACCCCCTCGGCCGCAGCGACGCGCTCGAGACCGCCATGCTGCTCGTCACCGCCGGACATCTCACGATCGACGAGGCCTACGCCGCGGTCAGCGACTCGGCGCGATCGGTCATGGGGCTGCCCGTCGCGGGCGTCGCCGCCGGGGCCCGTGCCGAGCTGCTGGCCGTCCGGGCCGGCTCGCTGGCCGACGTCGTCGCCGACGCGTCGGCCGACCGCTTCGTCGTCCACGCCGGCCGACTCGTCGCCGAGAGCCGGGTCACCCGCTCGATCGCCGATCCCGCGGAGTCCCTCGCGGAGTCGTCCTCCACGGCGACGCCCGCCTCCCCCCGCCCGACCCTCGCAGAGACCCGGTGACCCGATCATGACCATCGCCAGCCCTCCCGTCGCCCCGCCGGCCTCGACGCGGGTCGACACCCTGCTCGACTTCCGCGACGTCGCCATGCGGTTCGCCAACGGCACCGTCGCCCTGCAGGACGTCGACCTCACCGTCGACCGGGGCGAGTTCGTCACCGTCGTCGGCCCGTCCGGCTGCGGCAAGTCCACGCTGCTGCGCATCGCATCGGGGCTCGAGAACGCGTCGCACGGCAGCGCCGAGGTCGACACCGACCGCATCGGCTACGTCTTCCAGGACGCCACGCTGCTGCCCTGGCGCACCGTGCGCGACAACGTCGAGCTGCTCGCCGAGCTGAACGGGGCGCCGAAGACCGCCCGCCGTGCCGCGGCGCAGGAGTCGATCGATCTGGTCGGCCTGTCGGGCTTCGAGTCGAACCTGCCGAAGGAGCTGTCGGGCGGCATGCGGATGCGCGCCTCCCTCGCCCGCTCCCTCACCCTCGACCCCGAGCTGTTCCTCTTCGACGAGCCGTTCGGCGCACTCGACGAGATCACCCGCGAACGACTGAACGACGAGCTGCTGCGCCTGTTCGTCGAGAAGCGCTTCGCCGGACTGTTCATCACCCACTCCGTGTCGGAGGCCGTCTACCTCTCGACCCGCGTGGTCGTCATGTCCGGTCGCCCCGGGCGCATCGTCGGCGAGTTCGACGTGCCGTTCGACATGCCCCGCGACCCCGAGATCCGCTTCACCGCCGAGTTCGCCGAACTCGTCGGCGAGGTCAGCCACGCACTCCGAGAAGGGCACAACTGATGGCCGTCGACACCCGCGTCTCGCGCACCGAGCCCGCCGCCACGACGGCCACCCGCCTCTCGGGGCCGAAGCCGCCCCGGCGGACGGCCTCGCCGCGGGCCACCCGCATCAGGAACATCGTGCTGCCGATCGCCGTCTTCTTCGTGCTGATCGGCGTCGGCTACGCCATCGCCGCCTACTACGACCAGGTGCGCGGCCTGCCGTTCCTGGTGCCGTACCCGCACCTCGTCGTCCAGGCCCTGCTCTTCGACGGCGACTTCCGCCCCGACCTGCTCGAGGCCCTCGGCAACACGACCCTGATCGCCGTGATCGGCCTCGCGATCGCCATCGTCATCGGCATGGCCTGGGCCGTGCTCATGGTGCAGGCCAGCTGGATCGAGAGCGCGCTGTTCCCCTACGCCGTGGTGCTGCAGTGCATCCCGATCCTCGCGCTCGTGCCGCTGATCGGCTCGCTGTTCGGGTACGAGATGCCGTCGCGCATCATCGTGACGGTCATGTTCGCGCTGTTCCCGATGGTCTCGAACACGCTGTTCGGCCTCCAGTCCGTCGACAAGGGCCAGCGCGAGCTCTTCCAGCTGCAGGGCGCCTCGCGCCTCACCCTGCTGACGAAGCTGCGGTTCCCCGCGGCGCTGCCCTCGATCTTCATCGGCCTCCGCAACTCGGCCGGCCTCTCGGTCATCGGCGCCATCGTCGCCGACCAGTTCTTCCAGCGCGGTGACGGCGGACTGGGCGTCCTGATCTCGGTGATGAACCAGCGCCTCAACGGCGCCGAGATGTTCGCCGCCATCGTCGTCGCCAGCGTGCTCGGCGTCGTCGTCTTCGTCGCGTTCGGCTGGCTCCGCCGCCTCGCGATCGGCCGCTGGTACAGCGCGAACTGAGCCGCCCCTCCCCCGCAGCGCGCATCGCCCAGTCGACCCGCGCCTCCTCGACCACCCCTCCGCACCTCCCGACAGCACCTCCCCGCACCATCCACAGCACACGCTCCACGGCACCCCGCCCCGCACCATCCCCTGCTCCACCCCCGACAGGAGACCCCATGCCCCGCACCTCCCGCGCCTCCCGCACCCTCACCGCCCTCGGACTCGTCGTCGTCACGGCCGCCGCCCTCTCGGCCTGCTCGGGCGGATCGAGCGACGACGCCGCCCCGCAGGCCGCCGCGAGCGGGTCGGCCGTCGACCTCTCGGGCGTCTGCCCCGCCACCGTGGTGATCCAGACCGACTGGAACCCCGAGGCCGAGCACGGGCACGCCTATCAGCTGCTCGGCGACGACTACACCGTCGACGCCGACCAGAAGTCGGTCTCGAGCGACCTCGTCATCGGCGGCGAGCCCACCGGGGTGAAGGTCGAGATCCGCGCCGGCGGACCCGCCATCGGCTTCAACACCGTCCCCTCGCAGATGTACCAGGACGACGAGATCACGATGGGCTACGTCACCACCGACGTGGCCGTGCAGAACTCGGCCGACCTGCCCACCACGGCCGTCTTCGCCGAGAACGACATCTCGCCGCAGATGATCATGTGGGACCCGGCGACCTACCCCGACGTGTCGACCATCGAGGAGCTGGGCGCCGAGCTCGAGGCCGAGGGCGGGGTCGTCCGCTACTTCGGCGGCGCCGCCTACATGGACTACCTCGTCGGCAACGGGATCGTGCCCGAGTCGGTCACCGACGGCAGCTACGACGGCACCCCCGCGAAGTTCGTCGTCGCCCAGGGCAAGGACGCGCAGCAGGGCTTCGCCACCGCCGAGCCGTTCGTCTACGAGAACCAGGTCTCGGCCTGGGGCGAGCCGCTCGACTACCAGCTGATCAATGACACCGGCTACCCGATCTACCCCGAGGCCATGTCGGTCCGCACCGGCGACCTCGAGGAGCTCAGCCCCTGCCTCGAGAAGCTCGTGCCCGTGCTGCAGCAGGCCGACGTCGACTACTTCGCCTCGCCCGAGGCCACCAACGAGAAGATCGTCGACCTCGTCGACCAGTACGACACCGGCTGGGTCTACGACGAGGACGTCGCCGCGTACGCCGTCGACAAGATGAAGGAGCTGAAGATCGCGACCGACGGCGACAACGGCTACGTCGGCGACATGGACGAGGAGCGCATGCAGACGATCATCGACCTCGACACGGAGATCTTCGAGAAGCAGGGCTCGACGCTGAAGGAGGGCCTCGCGCCGTCCGACCTGTACACGAACGAGTTCCTCGACGACACGATCAGCCTCGGCTTCTGATCACCCGGGGGCCCGGTGCGAGCCGGGCCTCCTCCCTCCTCTCCAGACAGGACGCACCATGAACGACATCCGTCCCCCCGCAGCCCCGGAGGCGCTGGCCGCCCTCGAGGGCGAGCTCCGCACCCTGCTCGGCGAGCGCGGCGTCTCGGTCGAGCTCGCCGCCCGCGAGAAGGCGTCGGTCGACGGCTCGCGGCTCTCGCCCGTGATCAGCGAGCAGCTGCCCCTCGGTCTCGCCGACCTGGTGGCCTACCCGGCGAGCGCCGAGCAGATCGCCGAGGTCGTCGCCGCTGCGGTTCGCCACGGCGTGCCGGTCACCCCGCGCGGCAAGGGCACCGGCAACTACGGCCAGGCGATCCCGATGTCGGGCGGGCTGGTGCTCGACATGACGCGCGCCAAGGCGATCGTCGAGGTCGGCGACGGCTTCATCACCGCCGAGGCCGGCGCGACGATGGTCGCGCTCGAGCAGGCCGCGAACAAGGCGGGGCAGCAGATCCTCATGTACCCGTCGACGGCCCAGTCGTCGCTCGGCGGGTTCCTGTCGGGCGGCTCGGGCGGCACCGGATCGATCAAGCACGGGTCGAACAGCTCGGGCTTCGTCACGGCGCTCGACGTCGTGCACGCCGCGCCCGATGCCACCCTCGTGCACGTCGAGGGCGACGACGCGCAGCCGTACGTGCACAACTACGGCACGGCCGGCGTCATCGCCCGGGCGACCGTGCAGCTCGAGCCCCTGCAGGACTGGCGCGGCTTCTTCGCCAGCTTCGACACGTTCGAGCAGGCCCTCGGCCTCATCAGGCCGTTCGCCGACCTCGAGCCGACGCCGCGGCTCGTCAGCGCCGATCTGCCGACCCTGGCCGACGCGCTGCCGGCCGACCCCGGCATCCCCGCCGGCCGGGTGAGCCTCCGGGCCATCCTCGACGTCGCGACCGTCGCCGAGGCGAGCCGGATGGTCGAGGAGGCGGGAGGCCGTGTCGAGGACGTCCGCGAGGGCGCGCAGACGTCGATGAAGATCAGCATGATGTCGTACAACCACCCGATCGAGTGGCTGCAGAAGGCCTACCCCGACACGTACTTCCATGTCGAGGTCTCGGGCGACGCCCTCGTCGACCGCATCGACGAGGTGCACGCCGTCTACCCCGGCGGCATGCTGCACATCGAGTCGCAGCACGGTCGGCCGATCGGCATGCTCGCCGGCGTCTACACGAGCGCCGCCGACGTCTACGCGGGCTTCGAGAAGCTCAAGGGCCTGGGCGTCGGCTACCACAACCCGCACCAGTGGTACGTGGACTTCGAGCCCGCGCGCACGCGGGCGCTGGCGGAGACGACCGACCCCGACGGGCTGCTGAACCCCGGCAAGCTCGTCGACCCGCTGACGGTCGGCGGCCCCGACACCGGGGTCAAGGGCGGGCATCCCGTGCCCACCGGACGCATCGGCGTCGACACCGGGGTGAAGGTCTCGTGAGCGGCGTCGACGGGTCGACCCGCGCCTCCTCGGGTCGCCCGCCCGGCCGCCGCTCGCGCGACCTCGTCGAGCTGAGCGGACCCGCCGCGGCCTCGGCCCTGACCGAGGACAGCATCCTCGTGCTGCCGACGGGCGCCATCGAGCACCACGGGCCCCATCTGCCGCTCGCGACCGACTGGCTGATGGCCGATCTGATCGGCCGGGCCGTCGTCGAGGAGGCGGCTGCGGCCGGGCAGGACGTCTGGCTGCTGCCGTCGCTCGCCTACACCAAGTCGGACGAGCACCACTGGGCGCCCGGCACGATGTGGCTGACGGCCGAGACGCTGCTGCAGACCGTCGTCGACATCGGACGCTCGGTCGCGGCGACCCCGGCCCGCACGCTGGTGTTCTACAACGGGCACGGCGGCAACATCGCCCTGCTGCAGGTCGCCCTGCGCGAGCTCCGCCGACGGTTCGGTCTGCGCACCTTCCTGATGGGCAGCGGGATGGCGCCCGGCGACGGCGTGAACGGACCCGACGAGCACGGCTTCGGCGTGCACGGCGGGCACAGCGAGACGTCGATGATCCTGCACCTGCGCCCCGACCTCGTCGACATGACGCAGGCCGACCGGTGGATCCCCGATCACATGATCGATCTCGAGTACGTCCGGTTCAACGGCGGACCCGTGCACTTCGGCTGGCTGAGCGACGACTTCGGCCCGGCGGGCGTCGTCGGCGACGCCAGCGGGGCGAACGCCGAGTGGGGCGCGACGCTCTACGAGACGGCGCTGCGCCGGGGCGTCGAGTCGCTGGCCGAGATCGCACGGTTCCGGCACCGTCCGGCGCCGGGGCCGGTGGGGTTCGGGGCGTGAGCACCGTCGACGTGGGCTCCGCGGGCGCGAGCTCCGTGGGTGCCGGCCCGGAGGGTGCGAGCCCCCGGGGCGCGAACTCCGTGGGTGCGGGTCCGGTGCGCGTGCCGGACGACGCCTGGGCCCTGCTCGCCGACTGGCTGCCCGGGGACGACGACCCCGACCGACCGCAGATCACCCTCTCGACGGTCGACGCCGACGGCGGGCCCGACGCCCGCACCGTGCTGCTGAGCTCGTTCGACCGCGACGGCTTCGTGTTCCACACCGACGCCGCCAGCCGCAAGGTCGCGCAGCTCGAGGCGCGCCCGCAGGCGGCGATCACGGTGCTCTGGCCGGGGTTCACCCGGCAGATCGTCGTGCGGGGCGTCGCGTCGCGTGCCGACGCCCCCGCGATCGCCCGGGCCTACCGCGCACGATCGCCGTACCTGCAGCAGCTCGCCTGGCTCAACTCGCACGACTTCGCCGGGCTGCCGCTCGAGGAGCGCCGTGCCCGCTGGGCCGCCTTCGAACGCGAGCACGCCCACGGCTTCGAGCAACCGGCGGGCTGGACCGGCTTCGTCGTCCGGCCCACCCGCCTCACCTTCTGGACCAGCGCGCCCGACACCGCGAGCCGCCGCCGGGAGTGGTCGCTCGGGCCGGACGGCTGGACGCACTCGTACCGCGCGGGCTGATCCCCGCACAGGGTTCGAGCCCGGCGTCCGATCCACGCGACGGGCGGACCGTGCCGACCCGAGCCTCCTCGGCTGGAAGAATCGGACCACCGTGCCGTGACGAAAGGACCCCCGTGAAGAAGTTCCGTGCCGACCAGGCGCGCATGCACCTGATCATGATGCTCGCCCTGACCTTCACGACCGGCATCATCGACGCCGTCGGCTACCTCGGCCTCGACCGCGTGTTCACGGCGAACATGACGGGCAACGTGGTGATCCTCGGCATGGCGATCGCGCAGGCCGACGGGCTGCCCATCGTGGGCCCGATCGTCGCGCTGGTCGCGTTCATGATCGGCGCCGCGCTCGGCGGGGCCCTGCTCCGCTCGGCTCGCGCGGGCTGGTCGGGTCGCAGCACGATCGCGTTCTCGGTCACCGGCACGGTGCTGCTCGGCCTCGGGGTGTCGTGCTTCGTCGTGCTGCCGGTCGAGGGGTCGCCTTGGGCGTTCACCATCACCGGGCTGCTCGGCGCGGCCATGGGTCTGCAGGCCGCCGCGGCGCGGAAGCTCGCGGTGGCCGACGTGACCACCGTCGTCGTCACCTCGACGATCGTGGGGCTCGCCTCCGAGTCGAAGCTCGCCGGCGGCACGGGCAAGAACTTCCCGCGACGGGTGCTCGCGGTGCTGATGATCCTGGTCGGCGCCGGGGTCGGCGCGCTGCTGCTGCAGGTGCACATCGGCATCGGCATGGGGACCGCGGGCGGGCTGACGCTGCTCGTCGCCCTCGCGGGTCACCTGCTGCGGAAGCGCCGAAAGGAGCTCGAGGCGGAGGCGGCCGAGGCAGCCGCCGCCGAGGAGGCGCGGGTCGCGTCGACCCCGGAGGGCACCCGTGCCTGAGCCGGTCGTCTCCATCCCCGTCGACCTCGTGCTGCGCGCCGAGCGGGTGCTCGTCGACGGCGAGTGGCGGGCGGCCGCCGTGGCCGTGCGCGACGGCGTCGTCGCCGAGATCGGACCCGTCGACGCGCCGTTCACGACGGTCCGCGTCGACGACGACCGTCTGCTGCCGCCCGACCAGGTGCTGCTGCCCGGCATCGTCGACACCCACGTGCACGTGAACGAGCCGGGTCGCACCGAGTGGGAGGGCTTCGCCTCGGCCACCCGCGCCGCGGCCGCCGGCGGCGTGACGACGATCGTCGACATGCCGCTGAACAGCATCCCCCCGACGGTGACGGTCGAGGCGCTCGACCTGAAACGGGCCGCCGCCGCGGCGCAGTCCGTCGTCGACGTCGGCTTCTGGGGCGGGGTGATCCCGTCGAACCTCGGCACGGGCGACCTGCGAGCGCTGCACGACGCCGGCGTCTTCGGCTTCAAGGCGTTCCTCTCGCCCTCGGGCGTCGACGAGTTCCCGCACCTGTCGACCGAGCAGCTGTTCGCGGCCCTCCGCGAGCTGACCGCCTTCGACGGCCTGCTGATCGTCCACGCCGAGGACCCGGACCAGCTCGACGCCGCCGCGGCCTCGCTCGAGGTCACGGCAGGAGGCGCGGTGTACGACGACTTCGTGCGGTCGCGCCCCGAGGCGGTCGAGCAGACCGCGATCGAGCACGTGATCGACGCGCTGCGCGAGACCGGCGGGCGGGCGCACGTGCTGCATCTGTCGTCGGCGTCGGCGCTGGCGGCGATCCGGGCGGCCAAGGCCGAGGGCCTGCGACTGACGGTCGAGACCTGCCCGCACTACCTGACCTTCGACGCCGAGTCGATCGGCGACGGCGAGACGCAGTACAAGTGCTGCCCGCCGATCCGCGACGAGCGCAACCGCGAGCTGCTCTGGGAGGCTCTCGTCGACGGCACGATCGACGTCGTGGCCTCCGACCACTCGCCGTCGACCGCGGCGCTGAAGTTCGCCGGCGACGGCTCGTTCGACCTCGCCTGGGGCGGCATCGCCGGGCTCGAGGTGAGCTTCCGCGCGGTGTGGACGGGGGCGCGTGCTCGCGGAATCCCCCTCGAGAGGGTCGTGGGCTGGATGTCGTCGGGCACGGCGGGGCTCGTCGACCTCGGGGCCGGCTCGACCGCCGGACGACCGCCGAAGGGGTCGATCACGGTGGGCGGCGCGGCGGACCTCGTCGCCTTCGCGCCCGAGACGCCGTTCACGGTCGACGCGACGGCGCTCCGGCACCGCAACCCGGTCTCGGCGTTCGACGGCGCGACCCTGATGGGCGCCGTCGCCGGGACCTGGGTGGCGGGCGTCCGGGTGGACTCGGACGCGCCTCCCGCCCGTCTGCTCAGCCGGGGCTGACCTCGAGGGCGGGGAGGGCGGCTAGCCCGCCGCCTCCTCCGCCGCCGTCGGCAGCTCGCAGCGGAACTCGTGCCGGCCGTGCCGGACCTCGACGGTCGTGCCGTCGGGCAGCGAGACCGATCCGCTGGTACCGACCGGGAGCGCGACCGTCAGGAGGAACGCTCCCCGGTCGATCCGCCACTCGGACGAGATCTCCCCGTACGGCGACAGGTGCCGGCCCGACGCGTGCGTGAGACCGCCGCCGGGACGCGGCGCGAACCGCACCCGGCGCCATCCCGGCGCCGCCGGCGCGAGTCCGGCGACCGTCGAGTGCAGCCAGTCGGCCACGGCGCCGAGGGCGTAGTGGTTGAAGCTCGTCATCTCGCCGGGGTTGACGGTGCCGTCGGGCAGCATGCTGTCCCAGCGCTCCCAGATCGTCGTGCCGCCCATGTCGACGGTGTACAGCCACGACGGGCACGACCGCTCGAGCACCAGGTCGTAAGCGCGGTCGACGTGTCCGGTGCGGGTGAGCGCGGGTGCCACGACGGGCGTTCCCGCGAAGCCCGTGGCGATGCGGTTGCCGGCCTCGGCCACCAGCTGGGCGAGACGGTCTCCGCCGGCCCGCGCCTCCTCGCCCTCGATCAGACCGAACTCCACGGCGAGACCGTAGGCCGTCTGGGCGTCGCTCGTCGTCCGGCCCCGGCCGTCGGTGTACCGGCCCACGAAGGCCGCGCGCACCTCGTCGGCGATCGCGCCGTACCGGGTGGCGTCGTCGTCGCGCCCGAGCACCTCCGCGGTCAACGCCAGGTGCCGGGTCGACCAGTGGAGGTAGGCCGTGGCGACGAGGTGACGATCGGTGAGCGCGTCGGCCGGATCGTCGGGCGGGGCCGCCGGATCGAGCCAGTCGCCCAGCTGGAAGCCCTCGTCCCAGACGCGGTCCTCCCCCGCCCGCTCGAGGATCAGGTCGACCCAGGCCTTCGCCGAGTCCCACTGCCGGGCCAGCACGCCCGCGTCGCCGAACCGCTCGTACAGCGTCCACGGCGTCAGCACGGCGGCGTCGCCCCAGACCGCTCCCGGCTCGATCGGCTCCCACGACGGACCGCCGGGGATCCGCGGCACGAACCACGGCACGGTGCCGTCGGGCAGCTGGTCGATGGCGAGGTCCTGCAGCCACGAGCCGAGCATCCCCGAGCAGTCGAACAGGAAGGAGGCGGTGGGCGCGAACACCTGGATGTCACCCGTCCAGCCCAGACGCTCGTCGCGCTGCGGGCAGTCCGTGGGGATGTCGACGAAGTTGCCTCGGGTGCTCCAGAGGACGTTCTCGTGGAGGCGGTTCACGCCCGTGTCGGAGCTCTCGAACCAGCCGGTCCGCTCCATGTCGGTGTGGAGCACACGGGCGACGACGGCCGCGGGGTCGAAGTCGCCCGGCCAGCCGGTGATCTCGGCGTAGCGGAAGCCGTGCACGGTGAACCGCGGCTCCCACGTGACCGGGCCGTCGCCGCGGAGGGTCACGACGTCCTCCGCCGCGGCCAGGCGCAGGGTGCGTCGGTAGAGCTCGCCGTCCTGGACCACCTCGGCGTGATGCAGGGTGATCTCGCGTCCGGCCTCGCCGTCGACCGTGATGCGGAGGCGCCCGACGAGGTTCTGCCCGAAGTCGAGCACGACGGTGCCGCGCGGGGTCGTCCAGTGCTCGACCGGCCGGACCTCCTCGGTGCACCGCACCGGCGGCTGCTCGGGCGCGACGAGCGTGGCGGGGTCGCGTCCGGCCACCGCGACCGGCGTCCAGCCGTCGAGGTCGGCGCCCGCGATCGACCAGGCGTCGTCGTCGAGCCGGAGGTCATGACGCTCGCCGTCGTAGAGCCCGCTGAACGAGATCGGGCTGACCCGCGCCTCCCACCGGTCGTCCGTGGCGACGACCACGCGCCTCCCGTCGACGAGGTCGACCTCGAGCTGCGCGATGAACGAGAGATCGGTGCCGTAGAGGTCGTGGTAGCCGCCGTTGAAGCCGAGGCGACCGCGGTACCAGCCGTCGCCGAGCCAGGCGCCGATGACGTTGTCGCCCTCGACGAGCAGTTCGGTGACGTCGTGGGTGCGGTAGCGGAGTCGGGACCCGTACGAGGTCCAGCCCGGCGAGAGCTCGTCATCGCCGACCCGTGCGCCGTTGATCTCGGCCTCGAAGACGCCGTGGGCCGACGCGTAGAGGCGGGCGGCGGCGACGGGGGCGTCGAGCCGGAACCCTCGGCGCACACGGGACGGACGGCGATCGGTGCCGGGCGCCTCGCCCCAGGCGCCGCCCACGGGACGGGCCTGCCAGTCGGTCGGCAGCAGCAGCCCCGTCTCGACGGGCGTCGGGTCGCTCCAGGGCGAGACGGAGCCGTCGACGCCGGTGACCCGCACCCGCACCAGGACGCGCTCGCGCGAGCCGAGGTCGGCGAAGGGCCAGGCGACCAGCACCTGCTCGTCGGTCTCGAGGACGGACGTCCGGGTCGCGCCCGAGCGGGTCTCGAGGGCGATCTCGACCGAGGACTGCCGCCAGCCCGAGGGCCCGTCGAGACGCCATGAGAGGCGGGGCCGCGGCGTGCCGAGGCCGAGGGCCGGCCCGCCGTGCTCGATCCGGAGGTCGATGACCGTCGCGCTCATCATCAGCCCTTCACCGCGCCGGCCGTCAGGCCCTTCTGGACCTGCTTGTTGAGGAACAGGTAGATGACGAGGATCGCCACGACGTTGAGGCAGATGGCGGCGAAGAGCGGCCCGTACTGCACCGAGCCGAACTGTCCGGTGAAGTTCAGGAGTCCGACCTGCAGCGTGCGGAGCGAGCCGGAGTTCGTGAAGGTGAGGGCGATGAGCAGGTCGTTCCAGAGCATGAAGAACTGCACGAGACCGACCGTGAAGAGCGCGTTGCGCACCATCGGGAGCCCGACGAGGAAGAACGAGCGGATGAGTCCGGCGCCGTCGAGGGTGGCTGCCTCGAAGATCTCGCGCGGGACGGCCCGGAAGAACGTCGCCATGAGGAAGACCGCCAACGGCAGGCTCGTCGCCGTGTAGGTGATGAGCAGGGGCCAGAGCGTGCCCGTCAGGCCGAGTCGGAAGTAGGCGGCGAACAGCGGCAGCAGGATCATCTGCGTCGGCACCATGATGCCGGCCAGGAACGTGATGAGGATCGCGCCCCGACCCTTCCAGACCAGCACCTCGAGCGCGAAGCCCGCCATCGAGCCGAACAGCAGCACGAGCAGCAGCGACGGGAAGACCGTCAGCACCGAGTTCGACGCGTACTGGGCGAAGTTCCCCTGCGTCCAGGCGAAGACGTAGTTGTCGAGGTTCCACTGCTGCGGCAGCGCCCAGACGGGCTGCTCGAGGAACTCGGTCTGCGTCTTGAACGAACCGAGCACCATCCAGACGAGCGGTCCGACCACGATGACCAGGAGGAGCGCGACGAGCACGCCGCTGACGATCTGCCCGAGGCGGCGCCGGGGCGCGAGACGGCGACGCGGTCTCGGAGCGGAGGCGACGGCGGACGGGACGGGGACGGTGGTGTCGACGGAGGTCATCGGTCAGTCCTTCGTGAGGTCGCGGCGGTTCGCGCGGAAGATGAAGACGGTCACGAGCAGGGACACGATCGTGAGGAGGAACGCGACCGTGCTGCCGTAGCCGTACTGCCCGAAGCGGAACGACGTGTCGAACATGTAGATCGTCAGCGGACTCGTCGACGTCCCCGGGCCGCCGTTGGTGAGGGCGAGGATGCTGTCGAAGACCTTCAGCGTGCCGTTGACCGAGAAGATCAGCGAGGAGATCAGCACGGGCAGCGACAGGGGCAGGACGATCCTTCGGACCAGGCCGAAGCCCGACGCGCCGTCGATGCGGGCCGACTCGAAGACCTCTTCGGGGATGTCGAGCAGGCCCGCGTAGAGGAGGACGCCGTAGAAGCCCATCGACCGCCAGACGTCCATCACGATGATCACGAGGAACGCCGTGCCTCCGTCGCCGAACCAGTCGACGGACGACAGGCCGATCGCCTCGAGGGCGGTGTTGACGAGGCCGTTCTGGGGCGCGATGGCGAACATCTGCTGGAACAGCAGCGCCACCGCGACGGTCGGCAGCACGACCGGGAAGAAGACCAGGGTGCGGACGGCGCTCGACCACCTGCGGAGCACGAAG
The DNA here is from genome assembly GCF_001422285.1 of Frigoribacterium sp. Leaf263. Classification (GTDB taxonomy): domain Bacteria; phylum Actinomycetota; class Actinomycetes; order Actinomycetales; family Microbacteriaceae; genus Frigoribacterium. The sequence continues at coordinate 74,658 of NZ_LMMO01000001.1, read as the reverse complement.
ACGTAGAGGAGCGACAGCAGGTAGCCGAAGCCGACCTGCAGGACGGTCATGAGGACGGCGTAGCGGACGGTGAGCAGCAGCGCGTCGCGCACCCGGGTGTCGGTCACGAGGCGCTGGTAGTTCTCGAGCCCGGAGAAGGTGAACCCGGTGATCGCGTTGCCGCTGGTGAGGGTGTAGCCGAACGACACGATGATCGGGACGAGCATCACGACGGAGTAGATGAGCAGCGCGGGCCCGATGAGGATCAGGGTCGCGCGCCGGTCGCCGAGCAGGGGGTTCATGAGGGGCCTTCGGTGCGAACGGACGGTCGGGGCGAGGGGGTCGCGAGTACGGGTCGCGAGGGGCGGATGGCGCGGGGGCGGGGGGGRGGGGCGGGGTCGCGTTCGTCGCCGCCCCTCCCCCTCGCGGGAGGCTCTAGCCCAGATCGCCCTGGACGAGCGTCATGAACTCCTCCGCCGTGATGGCGCCGGTGACGAGCTGCGCGGCGTTCTGCTGCGAGGTGGTCGTCGCCTGCGTGCTGAAGTACGCCTCGAACCACGGGATGGTCGTGTCGGTCTCGGAGATGCGGTCACGCACCTCCGTCGTCAGGGCGTTCCCCGCCGCGTCGCCCGACACCGTGAAGCCCGAGATGCGGCTGCTGTCTTCGAGGGCGACCTGTCCGTAGTTCTCGGCGATGCAGGCGACCCACGCCTTGCTGTCGTCGTTCAGCGCACTCGGGTTGATCGTGAAGGGCAGTCCGACGTTCGCGACGAGCTCGCTGCTGTCGCCCTGGCCGCCCTCGACGTCGGGGAACGGCAGATAGCCGATGGCGTCCTCGCCGATCTGGTTGGCCGTGTCGTCGGCGAAGTTGCTCAGCACCCAGCTGCCCATGTAGAGCATGGGCGAGCTGCCGTTGAGGAACTCGTTGATCGAGGTGTCGTAGTCGATCGAGCCGACGCCCTCGCCGAAGTAGCCCTCGGCGCCGAGGTCGGCGATCTGCTGGGCCGCGGCCACGTACTCGGGATCGGTCAGCGAGGCGTCGCCGTCGGCGACGGCCTGCAGGGCGTCGGGGCCGAGCTCGCGCTCGATGAGATTGCCGACGAGGCGCGTCAGAGGCCAGCCCTGCTCGCCGCTGGCGGCGAACGGCGTGAGCCCGGCGTCCTGGAAGGTGGCGGCCGCGGCGACCACGTCGTCCCAGCTCTCGGGCACCTCGACGTCGTTCTCGGCGAACTGGTCCTTGTTGTACCAGATGCCCTCGATGTTGTATTCGGTCGGCAGCACGAGGAACTCGCCGTCGTAGAGCGACTCGACGGTCGACCGGGCGGCGGGCTCGATCGAGTCGGCCACCCCCAGCTCGTCGAAGAGCTCGTCGAAGTGCGCGACGAAGCCGGCGTCGTCGAGCTGCTGCACGAGCTCGTTCGTGTCGACGGCGTACATGACGGGCAGACCGCCCTGACCGGCGAGGAGCTGGACCTGCTGGTTGAGGTTGGTCTGGGGAACGGTCTCGATCTTCAGCGGCATGGCCTCGTCCTCGGTCGCGCAGGCGCCGTCGGCCAGGGTCTGAAGCGTTGCAGGGACGACCTCGTTCTCGACGTTGCCGAGGACGGTGAACTCGGTGGCGGCCTGACCCGCTCCCCCACCGGAGCACGCGGTGAGGGCGGCGATCGAAAGGCCGGCGACGGTGAGAGCGGCGACACGGCGAGCGGTGCGGGGCATCATTCCTCCTTGAATGGTGGTGCCTCAGAAAAGTTGAAGCGCTTCATAATCAACTCACCGGATGGGGCTTGTCAATACCCGACCGAGACCGGTCGCGAGCTAAGCTCGGCGCCACGATGACCACCTCGACGCCCTCCTCACCTCGACGACCGCCCGTCATGGCCGACGTGGCACGGCTCGCGGGCGTCTCGCTGGGGACGGTCTCGAACGTCGTCAACACCCCGGCGAGGGTGAAGCCGGCGACGAGGCTCCGGGTCGAGGACGCCATCGCCTCGCTCGGCTTCACGCCGAACACCTCGGCCCGGACGCTCGCCGCGGGTCGCGGCACCCTCGTCGGTTTCGTCGCGGTCGACCTCGGGAACTCGTACTTCCTGGACATCGCTCGCGGCGTCGAGCGCGAGGCCGACCTCAGCCGGCAGTCGGTGCTGCTCGGCAACTCCGACGTCGATCTCGACAAGCAGACCGGCTACCTGAAGCTGTTCGAGCAGGCGCAGGCGGCCGGCATCGTCCTCGCCCCGTTCGACGGTCCGCTCGACGAGGCACGACGTCTGCGCCGGCGCGGTCTGCGTGTGGTGCACGTCAACTGGCCGGGTGAGCCCGACGAGAGCTGCGGCGTGGTCGTCGACGAGGTGCTCGGCGGTCGCCTGGCCGCGCAGCACCTCCTCGACCAGGGACGCCGACGGATCGTCTTCGTCGGAGGTCCTCTGGATCTGACAGCCGTCCGTCACCGGTTCGAAGGCGCCTCCGCGGCGACCCGCGAGGCCGGGGCGCCGCTGGAGCTGATCACCACCGCGGCGCTCACCGTCCGGGCCGGGCTGGCCGTCGGGCGCGACCTGGTCGCGCACGAGCCCTCGGCGCGACCCGACGGCATCGTCGCCGCCTCCGACGCCCTCGCCTCGGGCATCGTCCAGTCGCTGCTGCTCGGCGGTGTCGGCATCCCCGACGACCTGTCGATCACCGGCTACGACGACAACCACTTCGCGCAGGGCACGACCCTGCCCCTGACGACGGTGGGGCAACCGGGCGTCGAGATGGGCGGCCAGGCGATGCGCCTGCTGCGCGACGAGCTGGAGAACCCGGAGACCCACCGCCACGAGACGGTCGTGCTGCCACCCCGCCTGATCGTGCGGGGCAGCTCGCTGCAGGTGCCGGTCGACGGGGTCTGAGCCGGGCAGGAGGCGCGGCCGTCGTGCGGCTCGTCGCCGACGCCTCAGACGCCGCCCGCGGTCGGCACGGGCCAGACGTACTCGAGATCGGCTGGGTCGCCTCCGAAGACCTCGGCGTAGAACTCGGGCGCCTTGGCGAGGAGCTTGGAGCGGTGCGACCGGTGCACGTCCTCGCGGCCGAGCCACGACGGCGGCACGATGTCGCCGCGGCGGTAGGCGTCGGCATCCTCGGGCACCGCGTCGAGGGCGAGCAGCGTCTTCTCCAGGCAGGTGTCCGCGAAGCCGCGCGCGACCCACACCGAGCAGGTCTCCGCCTGATACGCCATGAGGGCGGGCCGATGGCCGCGCCACATGGCCGTCACGGGATGCCGCTGCCAGCCGTAGCCCGGAACCGTCAGGGCGCGCATGACCTGCAGCGTCTCGACCCGCTGCTTGCCGAGGCGGCGGTCGTCGAGCACCTCGGCGCTGAGGCGGAAGTCGGAGTACGGCAGGAACGTCTGCATCGCCCCAGCCAACACGGCGATCACCGACGAGGTCGCACGCACGTGGGGCGGCCCGGTCGATGGCGTGGGGCCTCAGTGGTCCTGGCCGGAGGTGCTGAGGCCCGGCAGGAACCCGGAGGGGAGCCCGGCTGTCGGCACGATCACCATGTCCTGCACCTTCCAGTCCATGTCGACGCACTCGGAGCGGGCCGCCTCCAGATCTTCGAGGGACGGAGTCGTGCCCTCCAGAGGGACGACGAACGACTCGACATGGAACACGTGCCCGAGATCGCGCACCCGGGACCTCGCCTCCTCGACCCAGGGCAGCGCGGTCAGATGCTCGTCGATGCGATCGGACAGAGGGTGGGGGGCCTCGTCGTCGTAGGTCCTCGCCCGTCGGTCCATCAGACCCGCGACGGCGCCCCTCAGGTTCCGCAGGCCGTCGTGCAGGATGCTCACCGAGATCAGCAGCGCTGCGACGGAGTCCGCCCACCACCACCCCACGCCGATCCCGACGATCCCCGCGATCGCGGCGGCTCCGGTCATCCAGTCGGCCTTGTTCATGTCGGCGTCGGCGTACAGCACCTTGTCGTGCAGCGTCTCGGACAGCGTCAGCTTGGCACGGCCCAGGATCACCGGGGCGACGGAGGTCACCGCGAGCGTCGCGATCATCAGCCAGCCGAGCCACACCGTCCGTCCGAGCACCTCGATCCCGCCGATGGTCGGATGCTCCGCGATGACGAGCTTGAATCCCGAATCGACGATCAGGTAGGCGCCCATCACCAGCAGTGCGACCGCCGCGACGAGATGGGCGATCCCCGTGGCTCGATGAAGACCGTAGGGATGATCGCGTGTGGGCGGACGGCGGATCACCCGAGTGGCCATCAGGAACGCGATCGGCGGCAGGAACGAGAGCAGGTCCTCGATCCAGGCCACCCGCATCGCCTGCGAGCTGCCGAGCACCAGGAACATCAGCGTCGCGGTCACGGTGAGCACCCCGATCGTGACCCACTCCAGCCTGACGGCTCGTCTCAACGCGTCCCGTTGCTCGTCGGGCAGCTGCGTATGGCCGAACTCCGCCGTCCGGGTCGCGTCCCTCATCGCGGGTCGCCCGAACCGAGCAGGAAGGAGTCGAGCTCGAACAGCAGGGCGTTCTCCCCCAGCGGGACCAGCATCACGTGCTTCACCGTCCCGCCTCGTCCGTCGATGCTCTCGGTGTACGGACGGGTCATCCCCGCTTCCTCGGACCACGGGGTGTCCTCCGAGAGCCCGCCGATGACGAGATCGAGTTCGCCGTCCTCCAGCCCGGCGACCAGCGCCTCCTCGCTTCCGGAGGACCAGGCCACGTCCGCATCGAGGGTCGACGCGAACGATCTCACGAGATCCGGCTCCCGGCCGGCGGGATCCTCCCCCTCGCGGAGATCGACCCACGAGCCGTTCGCCGTGGCACCCACCCTCAACGTGCCTCCTCTCGCCCTGTCGAGCGTGCCGTCCGGATCGGTGGGGATCGTCGCCCCGCAACCGGCTGTGAGGAGCACGGACAGCCCGCAGACGACCATCGCCCTCACGATCGGACCTCTCGACACGTCCCCACCCCGCTCAGTCGGGGAGTCCACGAACGGACTCCGCGTCGCCATCCTCCGGGCCCGTCGGAGCACCGTGTCGAGGGGTGGCGTCCCCCGGCGTCGACGGAGTACAACGACCTCACGACCGACACCGCGGCATGAGGAGACATCGATGACGATTCCCACGCGCAGCTGCCCACGCTGCCAGTGCACCGGGTCGATGATCGCGGGCAGGACGCCCGGGAGCGCGACGCCCTCGGTCCGGTGGACGTGCCGGCACTGTCGTCACCACTACGACACCACCAGGGACTACTGGGCCTTCGCCGCCCTCGTCGGACACCGGCCCGCGTCGCCGTCGCCGTCCCGGAGGACGGCCACCGGCGACCTCACCCGCGCCTCCGGCCCCGACCCGAGCGGGCTCGGATGGTAGCGGCCCCGGCGGCCCCCGGCAAGTCCCCTCGGCGCCTCCGCCCCACCCGAGGGAGGGCGACGTTGACTGGACGGATGGCGCGAGTGCGGCGCCGCCCGACCCCGCGGGGTCGGCCCGCGAGACAGGGAGACGACAGATGAGAGCCATGACCTACCGGGGCCCGTACAAGGTGCGCGTCGAGGAGAAGGACGTGCCGCGCATCGAGCATCCGAACGACGCGATCGTCCGGGTGACGCTCGCGGCGATCTGCGGCTCCGACCTGCACCTCTACCACGGCCTCATGCCCGACACCCGGATCAGTCACACGTTCGGCCATGAGTTCATCGGCGTCGTGGAGGAGGTCGGCTCGTCGGTGGAGACCCTGAAGAAGGGCGACCGCGTCATGGTGCCCTTCAACATCTACTGCGGCTCGTGCTGGTTCTGCGCCCGCGGCCTGTACTCGAACTGCCACAACGTCAACCCGAACGCCACCGCGGTCGGCGGCATCTACGGCTACTCGCACACCACGGGCGGCTACGACGGCGGCCAGGCCGAGTACGTCCGCGTGCCGTTCGCCGACGTCGGTCCGAGCATCATCCCCGACGACATCGCCGACGAGGACGCCCTGCTGATGACCGACGCGCTCAGCACCGGCTACTTCGGGGCGCAGCTCGGCGAGATCGCCCAGGGCGACACGGTCGTCGTGCTCGGGGCCGGCCCCGTCGGCCTGTTCGCCGCACGGTCGGCGTGGTTCATGGGCGCCGCCCGCGTCATCGTCGTCGATCACCTCGAGTACCGCCTCGAGAAGGCCCGCACCTTCGCGCACGCCGAGACGCTGAACTTCGCCGAGCACGACGACATCGTGGTCGAGCTGAAGAAGCAGACCGACCATCTCGGTGCGGACGTCGTCATCGACGCGGTGGGTGCGGAGGCCGACGGCGACCTCGTCCAGCACGTCACGAGCGCGAAGCTCAAGCTCCAGGGCGGCTCGCCGATCGCCCTCAACTGGGCCATCGACGGCGTCCGCAAGGGCGGCACCGTCTCGGTGATGGGCGCCTACGGCCCGATCTTCAGCGCCGTCAAGTTCGGCGACGCCATGAACAAGGGCCTGACCCTCCGCATGAACCAGGCCCCGGTCAAGCGCCAGTGGCCGCGCCTGTTCGAGCACATCCGCGCCGGCCACTTCACGCCGAGCGACATCGTCACCCACCGCGTGCCGCTCGAGCACATCGCCGAGGGCTACCACCTCTTCTCGGCGAAGCTCGACGGGAACATCAAGACCCTCGTGGTTCCGGGGTCCTGACCCCGCCCGCGCCGGCGACCGCCCCGACACCAGCAGTCACGACACCAGCAGCACCCCCGAGCAGCAGAGGAAGCCCATGAGCGACCACGACGACATCCCCCTCGCCTACCTCCCCTCCAAGCCCCGCGACGTCCCCACGGCCGAGGAGCTGCGAGCCCGGATCCCCGGCTGGGGCGCCGATCTCGACCCGGCCGACCGCCCGGCGCACCCGAAGCTGCAGTACGCGCCCGGCGCCTCCGGGGCACACTGGGAGTTCCCCGAACGCCAGCCCGGCAGTCAGGGGCGCGAGCGGTCGATCGAGCACGCCTTCGTGACGCCCGTCTTCGGCACGGCCCAGCCGCTGCACGGCCTGTCGGGCGTCATCCGCCGCTTCGCCTACGACCGCTACAGCGAAGGCCGCCTGGCGCACTGGCTGCTGCTCGTCGCCGGCGACCGCGTCGATTCGACGGGGGCGCACCTGCGGTCGTTCGTCACCGGGCGGCCCGACGACCTGGTGACCGAGACCGGCATCACGGCCGAGGCGAGGAAGGAGGTGCGGGCCGCGTCGCGCGACCGCACCCGCGTCGACCGTCACCACCGCTGGATGGACCCGCTGCTCGTGGCCGGCCCGTGGGTCGTCACGAGCGTCGTCACCGTGCGCCTCGCCGCGAAGCTCGTCCGCGCCCTGCGCTGACGCCCGGCGCGGGATCGGATGCCGAGATCGGGACGATCGACGGGCGCTGACGCGGTCCGTACGGGCGTCAGCTGTGCGTCGTGTTCGCCCGCATCTCGTCGAGGGACATCTCCGGCGCCCCGCCGGCCGCTGCCTCCGCGTCCATCCAGACGAAGTCCCAGTGGTGACCGTCGAGGTCGTCGAAGCTCTTCGAGTACATGAAGCCGTGGTCCTGCTCGCCGGCGGGGGTGGCGCCGGCCGCGAGGGCCTCGTCGTGGATCGCGTCGACCTCCTCCTTGCTCTCGGCGCTGAGGGCGAGCTGGACCTCCGTCGACGTGGTGGCGTCGATGATGGCCTTGCTCGTGAACTCCGCGAAGAACCCGCGGGTGAGCAGCATCGCGGTGATCGTATCGCTGATGACGACGCTCACGGCGTTCTCGTCGCTGAACCCCTCGTTGATCGAGTAGCCGAGCGCCTCGAAGAAGGCCCGCGACCGGGGCAGGTCGGCGACGGCCAGGTTGACGAAGATCGTGGTGGGCATCGGGGCCGCCTCTCGGAGGGTGCCGGCGGCCGGTCGCCGTCGATCGCTTCTGCATGATGGCGACGACCAGCGCCTGCGTCAAGGACTCGTGACCGGCCGGGCGACGGGCCCGGGATGCGCTGATCCGCCCTCGAGCCCGGGGTTGAACCCGAGTGATGCTCGACGTACGGTGAAAGGGCCGATGACAGCGAGGGAGCGATCATGGACGAGAACGCGGACCAGCAGAAGGGCCGGCTGCGGTTGCACCGCCCGACGTTCCGGGGGTCGTCGGTCGGCTGGGGCATAGCCGCGGTGTTCTGGCTCTCGTTCGCGGTCCAGGATCTCGTCGGGATCGTGCAGGGCGGAGGCGCATCCGTCGGCGGCGGTCTGCTGCTGGCCGCCACGGCGGCCCTGGGTGTGGTCTGCGTCATCGGAACGGTCGCGACGATCCGGCATCCCCGGAAGGGACCACCCGCCACGGACCGCTGAGACCGGGAGGCGCTTCGGCAGGTTAGGCCGACGGGCCCGCCGCGTTCCGCGTCAGCGCCGCGATCACCTCGCCCATGACCTGGCCCGGCGAGACCTCGCCCGTCGCGGGCGAGTCGAACGCCGAGCCGAGGGCGACATCGATCAGGAGGCGCGCGAGGGTGTCCGACGACAGCCCCGTCACCGGCACCGTGCCTCCGGCGAAGACCTGGTCGATCAGCCCGCGCAGCTTCTCGAGCACCGCGCGGCGCTGCTCGACGAAGACCGCCATGACGCGCTCGTCGGCGAGCGCCTGCGATCGGAACTCCGACATGAGGGCGAAGTCCTCGGCGGTGCCCGGGCCATACGGCTCGAACGCGCGGCGGACCGCGTCGGGCAGCGAGGTCAGCTCGGTGCCGGGCAGCATCATGTCGTCGAGGGCCCGGAGCGCCCCCTCGGTCTCGCGGCGCAGCAGCTCGACGACGAGGTCGCCCTTCGACGAGAAGTTCGAGTAGACGGCGCCCTTGCTGAAGCCGGCCTCGCGGGCCACCTGGTCGAGCGTGGTGGTGTGCACTCCGCCGGTGGAGAACAGCCGTGCGGCGGCGACGAGCAGCCGTTCGCGGACTTCGGCCTTGGGCGGCCGCGTGCCCGGGGCGTCGTCGTTGCTCACCATGCCTCCGACCCTAGGGGAAACGACCGGGCGAGGCAGCCCACTCGCACCGGCACGTCCGTCCGTCTACTCGAGCTCGTCGAGGGCGGCGTAGAGCGACGTGATCTCGCCGATGCGGGTGCGCCCGGCGCGCGGGTGCTCGGCGAGGACGGCCGAGGCCAGCAGCGCCGCGAGACTCATCGCCGCGGCGTAGCTGTCGAACGGCGACTCGCTGTCGACGGGGCACTCGAGTCGCAGCACCCCGGTCGCCCGGGCCGTCACGTCGCCGATCAGCACGACGGGGACGCCCTGCTCGACCAGCGCGCCGAGCAGGCCCGCGAACCCCGCCGGGCGGCGGCGGAATCCGACGAGCACCACCACGTCGCGCTCGCTCAGCCCGGCGAGCTCTTCGCCGACGGACTGCCCGGGCTGCGGCGCCAGTCGCACGTCGTCGCGCGCCTGCACGAGCTGCTGCCGCAGGTGCGACGCGACCGGATAGCTGTTGCGGAACCCCGCGACGACGACGCGCCGCGCGCCGGCGATCAGGCTCGCGGCCTGCTCGAGTCGGCCGTCGGCGAGTCCGTCGAGCATGCGCTGCAGGTTGCGGTGCTCGGCGGCCGCGTGGCGGACGAGATCCGAGGAGGCGCCGGCCGGCCCGACGGGGACGCCGCGGCTCCGCGACGCCCTCGCCTGGTCGCGGACCTCCTGCGCGTCGGTGAACCCGAGGCGCCGGAACAGCCGCGAGACGGTCGCCTTCGACACCCCGCTGTGCTCGGCGATCTCGGTCGCGGTGTAGACCGCGAGATCGTCGAGGTGATCGAGGATGAAGTCCGCCGCCCGCTGCTCGCGCGGACTGAGAGCGCCGTAGCCGGAGTCGATGCGGTCGCGGATGCCCTCGGGAGCGGGCGCGGCGGGATCGACGCGACCCGCGCCTCCGTCGTCGCTCACGCGGCGCCGACGGAGGACGGTGCGGGCCCGGCCAGCTCGCGGACGGTCGCCTCGAACGCGTCGAGCGCGACGGCGACGTCGGCCGCATCGACGATCTCGTCGGGGTGGTGGCTGATGCCGCCGTTGCCGCAGCGGACGAAGAGCATGGCCCAGTCGGTCAGGGCGTCGATCGCCATGGCGTCGTGCCCCGCCTTCGAGAAGAGGGTGAGCGGTTCGACGTCACCCGTCGAGACGATGCCCCCGCGGACGGCCTCGGCGAGCCGGGGGGAGGCCACGACGGCGGGCGCCGAGTGGGTCTCGTGAGCGGTGAAGACGAGCCCCCGCTCGGCGCAGGTCGTGGCCGCGGCGGCTTCGATGGCGGCCCAGACCTCGTCGCGCCGGTCGTCGTGCTCGGCCCGCAGGTCGAGGCTGAACTCGACCAGCCCGGGGATCACGTTGACCCCGCCGGGGAACGCCTCGAGACGCCCGACGGTGGCGATGCACCCGGCCTCGCGGGCGATCCGCTCGACGGCGAGTACCACCTCGGCGGCGCCGGCGAGCGCGTCGTGCCGTCGGTGGAACGGCACCCCTCCGGCGTGACCGGCGACGCCCTCCATCGTCAGCTCGAAGCGGCGCGCCCCCGCGATCGACGACACGACGGCGAGCGCCCGGTCGGCCTCCTCGAGGTAGGGCCCCTGCTCGATGTGCGTCTCGAGGTACCCGATGACGGAGTCCCGAGGAGGCGCGGCGTCGCCCACGGCCTCGGGGTCGAGCCCGAAGGCGACGAACGCGTCGCGCAGACTCACGCCCTCCGCGTCGAGCAGGCCCCACCAGTCGGCGTCCCACGTGCCGGCGACCGCCCGGGATCCGAGCAGGGCCGTGCCGAAGCGCGTGCCCTCCTCGTCGCCGAACGCGATGACCTCGACGGCGAACGGCAGGCGCACCCCCTCGACGTTCAGACGCTCGACGACCGCGATCGCCAGCAGCACGCCGAGCATGCCGTCGTAGCGGCCCGCGTCGGGCACCGTGTCGAGGTGCGAGCCGAGGAGCAGCGCGGGCGCCCCGGGCTCCGCGCCCTCGTAGCGGCCCCGCTGGTTGCCGGCGGCGTCGAGCCACGTCGTCATGCCGGCCTGCTGCATCCAGCCCGCGGCGAGCTCGTTGACCCGGGCGTGCTCGGGGCTGAGGTAGACGCGGGTGAGGCCGGTGCCGCTCGACGAGACGGCGGCGAGCACGTCGCAGCGCTCGAGCACGGTCAGCGCGTCGGGGCTCACGCCGCGCCTCCTGCGCCGCCTGTCGTCGCGGCCGCCGCGCGGTCGGCGTCGATGTAGACGTCGTAGGCGGCACCCACCCCGCCGCCCGTCGTGACGGGGGCGCCGGCGCGCCGCAGCACGGCCTCGAGGGCGGACAGCGTCGTGAGCACGGTGTCGCGGCGGGCGTTGTAGCCCATCGTGCCGATGCGCCACACCTTGCCATGCAGCGGACCGAACGAGGTGCCGATCTCGATGCCGAAGTCGGTCAGCATCGCGCCGCGCACGGCGTCGCCGTCGACCCCGTCGGGGATCACGACGGCGACGACGTTGTTCATCTTGTGCGCGAGGTCGCCGAAGACCTCGAGCCCGAGGCCCTGCACCCCGGCGAGCATGGCCGAGCCGTGCAGCGCATGCCGGGCGATCGTGCGGTCGAGACCCTCGTCGACCACCAGTCGGGCGCACTCCCGGGCGCCGTAGAGCATGGTCGTCGCCTCGGTGTGGTGGTTCAGTCGCTGCGGGCCCCAGTAGTCGAAGATCATCGCGAGGTCGAAGTAGTTCGAGGCGATGCGACGGCTGCTCGTGACGTCGCCCTCGCCGCGGATGCCGGCCTCGACCGACGTCCGGGCGCGGATCGCCTCGACCGCTCGCGGCGAGAACGTGGCGGGGGCCGACCCGGAGGGGCCGCCGAGGCACTTCTGCAGCCCGGCGGTGACGGCGTCGAGGCCGAGCTCGTCGGTGGCGAACGCGTTGCCGGTGATCGACGCGGTGACGTCGGTGTAGAACAGCACGCCGTGCTCGGCGCAGACCTCGCCGAGACCCTCGAGCGGCTGGGCGACGGTGGTCGAGGTGTCGCCGTGCACGACGGCGAGCAGCGAGGGCCTGACCCGCTCGATCGCGGCGGTGATCTGCTCGAGCGTGAAGACCTGGCCCCACGGCGCCTCGATCGTGTGCGCCTCGGCTCCGCACCGCTCGGCGATCTCGCGCAGGAGGTGCCCGAAGCGCCCGAAGACCGGCACCAGCACGCGGTCGCCCGGCTCGATCAGCGACACCAGCGCGGCCTCGATGCCGGCGCGCGACGTGCCGTCGACGAGGACCGTCTGCTCGTTGGCCGTCTGGAAGACCTCGCGGTAGAGGGCCTGGGTCTCGTCCATGTAGGCGGTCATCGCCGGGTCGTACTGACCGACGAGCTGCGCGGACATGGCGCGCAGCACGCGCGGGTCGGCGTTGATCGGGCCGGGGCCCATCAACAGACGAGCGGGGGGATCGATCTGCTGGAAGACGCGTTTCACCCTGGAGATGATACGCAACCCGTGTTTCAGGCACGTGAACTGCCCGGGCCGTGCAGTGCGGCGCTGGGCGGCGGGTGCGGCTCGGCGGGCCGGACGCCCGGTCGGCGCGCCGGACGCCCGGCTCGGGTCGGGGGCGGTGCCAGTAGACTCCGGTGTGCCTTTTCGTGCGGAGTGGACAGCCCGAGGTGTCGCCTACGCGGCCGAGACCCATGAGGGGTATCTGCTGTGGGGCTCCGCGCCCGCCCGATCGACCGGGCCGCTGTCGATGACCCGGGTCGAACCCGCGGGGTTTGAGGTGCTGTCGCGGGTCACGGATCGCCAGGAGACCACCATCACGGCGCTGGTGCGGGGCAAGAGGGTCACGGTCGTCATCCCGCGCGCGGTCGTCGCCCAGCTCGAGCTGGCCTGGGCGCAGGTGAACGGCGTCCCGGCCGAGCGTCGCGACGGCGCTCTGTCGTAGCCGTCGACCTCGGGACGCCGTGATGTCGGGCGGTCGGCGTCCGGCCGGTCCGTTCCTAGAATGACTCATGCCCACGATCCGCATCGAGAGCCCGCAGTCCGACGACGTCATCGCCCTGCTGCGCCAGGGCGACGAGTTCGCCCTCTCGCTCTACCCGGCCGAGAGCTACTACGGACTCGATCTCGCAGCCCTCGAGGCCGACGACGTCTCGCTCTTCGTCGCTCGCGAGGACGGCGCCGCGAGGGGGACGGCGGCCCTCGTCGACCGCGGCGACGGTTCGGCCGAGATCAAGAGGATGTTCGTCACCGACGCCGCCCGGGGGCTCGGCATCGGGCGGCGCCTCCTGGAGGCGCTCGAGGCGCACGCACGGGCCTCCGGCATCACCACGGTGCAGCTCGAGACCGGGCTGCCTCAGGTCGCGGCGATCGCGCTGTACGAGAAGCTCGGCTACGAGCAGATCCCCCGCTTCGGGACGTACGCGGACGACCCGACGAGCTACTGCATGGAGAAGCACCTCTGAGACCCGGAGCGGAGCGGCCCGTGGTCGCCTGCTGAACAGGTCGACGACGACGACGTCGCCGCCGGTCGGGCGCGACGGCGAGCACCTCGGGCATGGAACTCACGCCGCCCCCTGACGCCGACGCCTTGACAAAGTTCTTGAGTGCACTCAGTATTGAGCTCAGTCGGATACGGCGCGCCCGCGGCGTCCTCGGCACCACCCGCCTCAGTTCATCAGGAGATCCCCTCATGCGAGCCTTCGCCTTCGACGCCTACAAGCAGCCCCTGCACGAGGTCGACGTCCCCGAGCCGACCTTCGGCGACCACGACGTCCTGATCGACGTCGCAGCCGCCGGCCTCAACCACCTCGACGCGAAGATCCGCGAGGGCGAGTTCACGCTGATCCTCCCCTACAAGGCGCCCCTCGTCCTCGGCCACGACGTCGCCGGGACGGTCATCGAGGTCGGCGGCTCCGTCCGCAGCCTGAAGCCCGGCGACGAGGTCTTCGCCCGACCCCGTGATCCCCGCATCGGCACCTTCGCCGAGCGGATCGCCGTCGACGAAGCCGACGTCGCCCTCGCCCCGACCACGATCAGCACCGTCGAGGCCGCGTCCCTCCCCCTCGTCGCCCTGACCGCCTGGCAGGCCCTCGTCGAGCGCGGGAACGTCGGGCCCGGCCAGAAGGTGCTGATCCACGCGGGCGCCGGCGGCGTCGGCACGATCGCGATCCAGCTCGCGAAGCACCTCGGAGCGCACGTCGCGACCACCGCCTCCTCGGCGAACTCCGACTTCCTCCGCGATCTCGGCGCCGACGTCGTCATCGACTACCGGACCCAGGACTTCGAGGAGGAGCTCACCGGCTACGACCTCGTCCTCGACAGCCTCGGCGGCGAGAACCTCGCGAAATCGCTGCGGGTGCTCCGCCCCGGCGGTCTCGCGATCGGCATCCAGGGACCACCCACCCCCGCCTTCGCGAAGGCCGCCGGGCTGAACCCGGTCCTGCGCCTGGCGATCGCCGGGCTCAGCCGCACGGTGCGGGCCCGGGCGAAGAAGCTCGGCGTCTCGTACGAGTTCCTCTTCATGCGCGCCGACGGCGGTCAGCTGGCCGAGATCGCAGCACTCGTCGACGCTGGAGTCATCCGACCGGTCGTCGGCGCCACCCACCCGTTCGCCGAGACCGCGACAGCACTCGACGCCCTCGGGAAGACCCGCATCCGCGGCAAGGCCGTCGTCACCCTCCCGTAGCACGCACCACCACGGACGCGCGTCACCGGCAGGAGGAGCCGAGCTGACACCCGGTGCAGGATCAGCCGACCGCCTCGGGCACGGCGTCGGAGACCCCCTTGAGATCGCCTCGCTCGAGGCGCGAGTAGTACTCGACGCTGACACCCGCGAGCATCGCCACCTCGGCCCGTCGCAGGCCGGGCACGCGACGCCCCGGGCCGCCGGGCAGCTCGACCTGCTCCGGAGTCACACGGGCGCGACTCGTCGTGAGGAAGTCCCGCACCTCGCTCCTGTTGTCCATGACGACGACCGTACGACCCGCGGGCCGTCTTCGGGATGCACGGTCAGTGCACCCCTCTCCATCCCACCTCGCCGACACCCGGTCCGGCGGCCGGCGATCAGCTGATCGACCGGACAGGGTCGAGCACCTCCGCCCGCGGTCAGGCCGAGTCTCGGACGACCAGTCGTACCGGACCGGCGACGACGCCCGGTGACGGTGCGCCGCCGATGGCGTCGACGAGGTGCTGAGCGGCGGCGCGGCCGAGCTCCTCGAGCGACATGTCGATGCTCGTCAGGGGCGGTCGCGACTCGCGGACCAGCAGATCCCAGTTGTCGAAGCCGACCACGGAGATGTCCTCGGGAACCCGCACGCCCTCGTCGCGGAGGGCGTCGATGGCGCCCCGGGCGATGTGGTCGCTGCCTCCGATGATCGCGTCGACCGGCTCGCCGCCCCGGACCAGGAGGCGCGCGCAGTCGCGACCCCAGCCCTCGCCCCACTGCCCGAAGAGAGCGGTGCCGCCGACCATCTTTAGCCCCGCCGCCGTCAGAGCCTGCTGGACACCCGCCGCGCGATCACGAGCGGCGGCGTACGAGGCCTCGCCGTTGATCAGGGCGATGCGGGTCCGACCCTTCTCGATCAGATGCTCCGCCGCCAGTCGTCCGGCCTGCACGTTGTCCGGAGTGAACGACGCGTCCTTCGGGTCGCTCGACGGGGCGTAGACGTAGACGACGGGGACGTCAGCGAGCAGAGGGACGGGCGGGCGCGGATTCGTCGTCCGACCGACGATGAGCAGCCCGTCGACTCGGCGCGTGAGGAGCGTCTGCAGGTGGAGCTGCTCGCGGAGCGCGTCGTCCCGGGCGTCGGCGAGCAGCACCGAGAGCGAACCCGAGCCGAAGGCGTCCTCGGCGCCGAGCAGCACCGGGAGCACGAAGCGGTTGTCGAGGTCGCTCGTGACCATCCCGATCGTGCCCGTCCGCGCCGAGTTCAGCGCCTGGGCGAAGAAGTTGGGGGTGAACGAGAGAGCCGCAGCAGCCTCCTGCACCCTGACGCGGGTCGATTCGCGCACCTGGGCCCGGCCGTTCAGCGCCTTGGACGCCGTGGCGACCGAGACTCCGGCAGCTCGTGCCACATCAGCCAGCGTGACGGGCGACGCCATCGCCTTGCCCTCTCCTGCAGTGGTCATGTACCGAAATTAGTTCACTTGGGCATTGACGGGCAACTGCGTGCCGTGTAACTTCACTCCCGAAACCAGTTTCGGTCTCGTTGCTCTCGACGATGAGCGCCCTGTGCTGCACCTGCCGGGCCCTCTGATGGAGCACCCGCAGCAGTTCAGAGAGGAACCTCCTGTGATCTCGTTCATCCGCAGCAAGCGCACCGCCGTGGCGATGGTCGGCCTGGCCGCCGCCACCCTGGCCCTGACCGGCTGCGCCGGCGGGGCAGGCGGCGGCTCGTCCGACGCCGCCTCCGGCACCTACACGTTCTGGGACCCGTACCCCCAGTTCGACGACACCAGCGACTGGGCGAAGCTCATCGAGAAGTGCGGCACGGAAGCGGGCGTGACGGTCGAGCGCACCGGCTACGACACCTCCGACCTCACCAGCAAGGCCCTGCTCGCGGGACAGCAGGGCAACTCGCCCGATCTGCTCCTCGTCGACAACCCGGTCGTCTCGACCCTCGCCGAAGCGGGCCTGCTCACCGACACCGACGAGACGGGCGCCGACACCTCGACGATCGAGGCGAACATCCTGGCCGCAGGCCAGCTCGACGGGAAGACCTACGGCGTCCCCATCGGCGCCAACACGCTCGCGCTGTACTACA
The DNA here is from genome assembly GCF_001422285.1 of Frigoribacterium sp. Leaf263. Taxonomy (GTDB): domain Bacteria; phylum Actinomycetota; class Actinomycetes; order Actinomycetales; family Microbacteriaceae; genus Frigoribacterium. The sequence continues at coordinate 58,006 of NZ_LMMO01000001.1, read as the reverse complement.
ACAAGACCGTCCTCGACGCCGCCGGGGTCGACCCCGCGTCGATCACCGACTGGGACAGCCTCATCTCCGCCCTCGAGGCGGTCTCCGCCTCCGGAGGCAAGGGGATCACGTTCTCGGGCATCGGAACCGAGGAGGGCAGCTTCCAGTTCCTGCCCTGGTACTGGGGCTCCGGCGCCGATCTCACCGAACTCGACTCGGACGACGCCGTCTCGGCTCTGACCCTCTGGACCGACTGGGTCGAGAAGGGCTACGCCCCGAACTCGGTGATCAACAACACGCAGACCACGAGCTGGCAGGAGTTCCTCACCGGCGAGTACGCGTTCAGCGAGAACGGCACCTGGCAGCTCGCGGGCGTGAAGGAGTCCGGCATCGACTACGGCATCATCTCGATCCCGTCGAAGGACGGCGGCGCGGCCCCCGCCCCCACCGGTGGCGAGTTCCTGACCGTCCCCGTGCAGAGCGACGACGCCCGGTACGAGGTGAGCGAGAAGATCCAGTCGTGCCTCACGAGCACCGACAACCTCGTCGCCACGGACACGACCCTGTCGTACGTCGCCCCCACGAAGGACGCTCAGACCGAGCAGGTCGCGACCGACCCCGATCTCGAGCCGTGGGTCACCGCGGTCGCCGATGCCAAGGGCCGCACGAGCGACGACCTGGGCACGGACTACCCGAAGATCTCGGAGCAGCTCTGGAAGGCCGTGCAGAACAGCCTCAGCGGGTCATCCGACCCCGCGGACGCCCTGAAGGAGGCGCAGCAGGCCGCCGCGTCCGCCACCGAGTGACCGCACCGACACCCACTTGACCACCCACCGCACCGGACGACGCCCGACGACGAGGAGCAGCACCATGAGCATCGACACGATGGAACGTCGCGAGGCACCGCCCGGGGGGAGGCCGGACCCGGACCCCGGCCTCCCCGGCGCCGGGCCCCGGCGCCGACGCGGACCAGGCGCCTCCCAGCTCACCGCCTGGGCGTTCCTCGCCCCCGTCGTCACCTACCTCGCCGTCTTCTACGTCTGGCCGCTCGTCCGGAACGTCGACCTCTCGACGCACGACTACACGGTCCGGTCGTTCATCGACGGCACGGCCCCCTTCATCGGCCTCGAGAACTTCGCCGACGTGTTCGCCAGCCCGACCTTCGGCCCGGCCCTGATGAACACCCTCCTCTTCACGGGTGTCTCGATCGCGTTCCAGTTCACGATCGGCATGGCCCTCGCCGTGTTCTTCTTCCAGAGGTTCCCGCTCTCCTCGACTCTCAGGGCGCTGTTCCTCGTCCCGTGGCTGCTGCCGCTGATCGTCAGCGCATCGACCTGGTCGTGGATGCTCAACAGCGAGAGCGGCGTCGTCAACTCGGTCATCCGCACCCTCGGAGGCGACCAGGTCAACTGGCTGACCTCTCCGCAGTGGGCGCTGACGAGCGTCATCATCGCCAACATCTGGATCGGGATCCCGTTCAACCTGGTCATCCTCTACAGCGGCCTGCAGAACATCCCCGGCGACATCTACGAGGCGGCCGCGCTCGACGGGGCGAACGCCTGGCAGGTCTTCCGGCGCATCACGTTCCCGCTGCTGCGCCCGGTCTCCGCCATCACCATCCTGCTCGGACTCGTCTACACGCTGAAGGTGTTCGACATCATCTGGATCATGACCCGCGGCGGGCCCGGGGACGCCTCGACCACCTTCGCCATCTGGTCGTACCAGCTGGGCTTCGGCTCCACCCTCCCCTCCTTCGGCCCCGCCGCCGCGGTCGGCAACCTGCTGATCGTCATGGCCCTGGTCTGCGGGTTCGTCTACCTGCGCGTGCAGAGGAAGCAGGACCGGTCATGAGCGCCACCATCCGGCCGGCCGCCGCCCCGACCTCCGCCGCCCGCCGCGCCTCCTCGGGTCGTGCCGGACGCCGCAGCCTCGCCACCACCCTGATCGGCGTCGTGCTGACCGCGATCATGCTGTTCCCGATCTACTGGATGATCAACGTCTCGCTGACGCCCACCGCGCAGATGCGGCAGAGTCCGCCGTCGTGGTTCCCCTCCGCGCCGACCCTCGACGGCTACCGGGCCGTCGTCGCCGAGCAGCTGCCCTACCTCGGCACCAGCCTGCTGGTGGGCCTCGGCACCGTCGTCGTGACGGTGGCCCTCTCGGCACCGGCCGCGTACTCGCTCGCGAAGCTCCGACCGGTCGGAGGAGGCGCGCTGAGCTTCGTGATGATCGTCGCGCAGATGATCCCCCAGGTGATCATGGCCATGGGCTTCTACGCGATCTACCTCAACCTGGGGATCCTCAACCAGTGGTGGGGACTCGTCATCGCCGACTCGACCCTGGCGGTGCCCTTCGGCGTGCTCATCTTCACGGCCTTCATGCGGGGCATCCCCGACGAGCTGATGAGCGCCGCGAAGCTCGACGGCGCCGGGGCGTGGCGCACCTTCCGGTCCATCGTCCTGCCCGTGAGCCGCAACTCGGCCGTGACCGTCGGGCTCTTCGCGTTCCTGTGGGCCTGGTCGGACTTCGTGTTCTCGTCGACCCTGAACAGCGGCGGCGACGCGCAGACGATCACCCTCGGCATCTACCGGTACATCGGCAACAACAACCAGGAGTGGAACTCGATCATGGCGACCGCCGTCGTCGCGTCGATCCCCGCCACCGTCCTGCTCGTCGTCGCCCAGCGCTACGTCGCCGCCGGCGTCACCGCCGGAGCCGTCAAGGACTGACACCGGCGCCGAGAGCGCCAGCATCTCCTCCCCCGCTCGTCTCCCCTCCCTCACCACTCGGAGAACTCACGTGACCACCACTGCTCCCGCCACCCGCACCTCCTCGTCAGCCGTCGCCGGCGCCCGCCGGTTCGCGGGAACCGTCTCGCCGTCCTCCTCGACGCTGACCCCGCTCGACGCGACCGAGATCCGCCTCACCGACGGCTTCTGGGCCGAGAAGCAGGCCCTTAACGCCGACGTCGTGCTGCGCCACTGCGAGGACTGGATGGAGCGCATCGGCTGGACGGGCAACTTCGACCGTGCCGCGGCCGGCCTCGGCGATCCCGGCACCCCCTGGGAGCACTCCGGGATCGAGTTCGTCGATTCGGAGGTCTACAAGCTCCTCGAGGGCATGGCCTGGGAGCTCGGACGCGAGCGCGAACCGGCCCTGCAGGCCCGCTACGACGCCCTCGTCGACCGGGTGGCCGCAGCGCAGGAGGACGACGGCTACCTGCACACGAGCTTCGGCCGTGCCTGGCAGCGCCCACGGTGGAGCGACCTCGAGTGGGGCCACGAGCTGTACTCGATGGGCCACCTGCTGCAGGCCGTGGTCGCCGCCGAGCGCACCGGCGCCTCGCCCCGCCTGGTCGAGGTCGGTCGCCGTCTCGCCGAGCACCTGTGGTCCGTCTTCGGCCCTGAGGGCAGGGTCGCGATCTGCGGGCACCCGGAGGTGGAGGTCGCCCTGGCCGAGCTCGGCCGCGCCCTCGACGAACCGCGCTGGGTCGAGCTCGCCCGCCTCTTCGTCGAGCGGCGAGGGCACGGGCTGCTCGGCCAGATCGAGTACGGCTCCGAGTACTTCCAGGACGACGTGCCGGTGCGCGACGCCGACGTGCTGCGCGGTCACGCGGTCCGGGCCCTCTACCTCGCGGCGGGCGCTCTCGACGTCGCGGTCGAGACCCGGGACGACGAGCTCGCCGATGCGGTCCGTCGACAGTGGGAGGCGACCGTCGCGGCCCGCACGTACGTCACGGGCGGCATGGGCTCCCACCACCAGGACGAGGCCTTCGGCGCCGACCACGAGCTGCCGCCCGACCGCGCCTACTCCGAGACCTGCGCGGGCATCGCCTCGACGATGCTCTCTTGGCGGCTGCTGCTCGCCGATGGCGACGCCCGGTACGCCGACCTGATCGAGCGGACCCTGCTGAACGTGGTTCTCGCCTCGCCGCGCGAGGACGGGCGCGCGTTCTTCTACACGAACACGCTCCACCAGAGGACCGAGGGCGTCGAGCCCGACGAGGACGAGCTGAACGCCCGCGCCCTGTCCAGCCTGCGCGCGCCCTGGTTCGAGGTGTCGTGCTGCCCCACGAACGTGGCCCGCACGCTGGCCAGCGTCGAGCAGTTCTTCGCCACTCGCACGGCCGACGGGGTGCAGCTGCACCAGTACGGCAGCTACGACGTCGACACCGTGCTCGACGACGGCACGCCCGTGGCGCTGTCGGTCACGAGCGGATACCCCCTCGACGGGCGAGTCGCGGTGACGTGGCGCGGCGACGTCGACCGCGAGGTGGAGCTCGCTCTCCGTGTCCCCTCCTGGGCCGACGGTTCCGCGGTGACGGTGGCACTGCCCGGCGAGGAGGCCGGAGAGGCCCAGGGGCCGACGATCGTCGTCCGCCGCCGCTTCTCGGCGGGCGACGTCGTCGTGCTCGATCTGCCGACCCCTGCCGAGTGGGTCCGACCGGATGCTCGCATCGACGCCGCGCGCGGCCAGGTCGCCGTTCAGAGAGGACCCCTCGTGCTCGCGCTCGAGTCGACCGACCTGCCCTCCGGCACCGTGAACGACGTGCTCGTCGACACGACCGTCGACCCGGTCACGACGCCGGCCGGTGCCCGGGTCGAGCTTTCGCGCAGCCGCACGCCTGCCGGCGGATGGCCCTACGGCCGCTCCACCGCGACCGCCGATTCTCTGGGCAGCGTGGAGCTCGTGCCCTACGCCACGTGGGGCAACCGCGGCCCGTCGACGATGCGGGTCTGGCTCCCGGTGGACGACCTCGAGGCCTAGACCGAGAGGGGACGACGGCGGGCCATCCGGCTACGCGGTCTCGGGGAAGTACCCGCCGGCCGCACCGCGGACGGCGCTGTCGATCAGCTCCTGGGCACGCTCCGGGGACATGGTGATCACGGGCGCGGACAGCAGCCACGCGAGCAGCTCGTCGAAGGGCAGCTTCTCCGTCGGCCAGGCCGGCATGTACGGGTCGCAGTAGATCGGCGTGCCGGGCTCGAAGCGCCAGCTGTCCGCCAGCCTGCCGGTGTCGAGTGTGTCATACCCGAGGGTGCTGACGACCTCGGCTGCTCGGGCCTTGGCCTCGGCGTCCTCACCCGCGATCGGCAGGGTGCTGCGTTCGGGGTCGCCCACAGGCCGTGCACCGTTGCCGAGGCTCGCGAAGGTGATGGCGTTGAAGACCTTGACGACGTGCGAGTCGGCGAGGTGCGCCTGGACGAGCTCGCTGGCCGTCGACTCGTTCGAGTCGAGGGCCGCGATCCGGCCGTCGCGCTGCGGGTAGTAGTTCGTCGTGTCGAGGACGATCTTGCCGGCCAGGGCTTCAGCGGGCAGGTCGGTCGCGGCGGCCAGCGGGATCGCCGTGATCACGATGTCGGCCTCGCGGGCCACGTCGACGACGGTCGCCGCCCGGGCACGCGGACCGAGCTCGGAGACGAGTCCGGTCAGGCTCTCCGGCCCGCGGGAGTTGCTGATGACGATGTCGAGGCCGGCTGCGATCGCGAGGCGAGCGAGGGTGCTGCCGATCGCACCGGAGCCGATGATGCCGAGGGGTGCTGCCATGGTCGTGCCTTTCGTGAAGAGCGAAGAAGGGATGGGAGAGAAGGAGGGGCGGGGTGGGTCAGGAGTCGTGCGAGAGCGACTCGGACAGGGCCCGGTTCGCCTCGATCTGCTGCTGCACGAGGGCCTGCTTCTGCTCGATGCCGCCGATGGCGTCGGCGCCGGCGACGAAGCGCGCCGGCAGTGCGTCACCGTCCGAGAGCTGGACGAGAGCGTCGGCGAGCTTGGCGGGGTCGCCGCCCTGCTGCCCGTTCATGCCGCGGAAGGCGGCTTGGGTCTGGGCGGTGCCTTCGGCGTAGTCAGCGATCTCGATCTCGGGCCAGAGCGTCGACGAACCCTCGACGAGCAGCTCGGTGCGGAAGAAGCCGGGAACGACAGTCATCGACGAGATGCCGAACGGTTCGAGCTCGGGGGCGAGCGACTCCGCCCAGCCCTCGAGTGCGAACTTCGACGCGGCGTAGGCGGATGTGAACGCGCCACCGACGAAGGCCGCCGTCGAGGTGACGGTGATGATCTGCCCCGAGCGCTGTTCACGCAGCAGGGGCAGCACGGCCCGGGTGACGTTCAAGGGGCCGAAGAAGTTCGTCTCCATCTGAGCACGGATCTGCTCGGGGGTCAGCGTCTCGAAGAACCCGGCGTAGAAGTTGCCGGCGTTGTTCACGAGCACATCGATGCGACCGAAGCGCTCCACGGTCGCGACCACGGCGGCGTCGGAGGCGGCCGGGTCGGTGATGTCGAGGGAGAGGGTCAGGAGGTCGTCGTGGGCGCCGACGGCGGCCTCGACCTTGGCGGCGTCGCGACCCGTCGCGACGACGGAGTGTCCTGCGGCGAGAGCGGCGCGGGCGATGTCGGTGCCGAGCCCGCGGCTCGCACCGGTGACGAACCAGACGTTCTTGTCAGCCATGATGATGTCCTTCTTGTCGAGCGGGCCGTGATGATTCCGGTCCGCGGTGGCGATGTCCCCAGTCAACGACACCACCCGTGACCGAGACAGACCCGCCCTACACGGTCCCTGCGAGAACCCCCCTGCCACCCCGGGGGACGCCTACATTCGGTGCATGGAACAGCCACACGACATCCGCGACTTCCTCACGTCGCGGCGCGCACGTCTCACGCCCCAGCAGGTCGGCCTGCCCGACTTCGGCGGACGTCGCCGCGTGGCAGGCCTCCGCCGTGAGGAGGTCGCACTGTTGGCGGGCATGAGCGCCGAGTACTACGTGCGCTTCGAGCGCGGCAACGCCTCGGGTGTCTCCGAGGGGATCATCGATGGCGTCAGCCGAGCCCTCCGCCTCGACGACACCGAGCGGGCGCACCTGCACGACCTGGTCCGGGCGGCCAACGACGGCGTCCGACCCGTGAGGAGGCGCGCTCCAGCACGTCCACGCGCGGTCGCGCCGTCCGTACAGCAACTGCTCGACGCCCTGACCGGCGTCCCTGCCCTGGTGCAGGACGGCCGCCTCGATGTGCTCGGAACCAACGCGATGGCCAGGGCCCTCTTCGACCAGATGTTCGACGACGCCGAGCGGACGCCGAACTTCGCCCGCTACCTCTTCCTCGACCCCCGGAGCACCGGCTTCTACCGTGACTGGGATGAATCGGCCGACCAGCTCGTCGCCCTGCTGCGCGTCGAGACCGGCAGGGCGCCCTTCGATCGCGAGCTCAGCGACCTCGTCGGCGAGCTCTCGACGCGAAGCGACGCGTTCCGCGCCCTCTGGGGCTCACATGACGTCCGAGAGCACCGCACGGGGATGAAGCGCCTCCACCACGACACCCTCGGGGATGTCGAGCTGGACTACCAGGCACTCGACGTCACCGGCGGACCCGGTCTGCAACTCGTCGCTTTCACCGCCGAACCGGCCTCCGCGTCGGCGACTGCCCTGCAGCTGCTGGGCAACCTCATCGCCACCGCCACGACGTCGCAGCCCCCACGACCCTGACGCGGACGAAGACGCAGAAGCGGGTGCGGCCCGCCCGGACGATGGTCATGGCGGGCCGCACGCGAGGGTCGTGACGAGACCGGCTCAGAAGAGTTCCTGAATCGCCTGCTCGCTCGAGTCGACGTAGCGGTCGCGCTGCTTCACCCCGAATGGTCCGTACGGGTAGTCGTTCGGGGTCGGCTCACTCACCGCGTCCAGCTTCGCCGTGGCCTCGACCGGGAGTTCGAGGTCAGCGGCGGCGATGTTCTCCTCCAACTGCGCCAAGGTCCTCGACCCGACGATCGGCGCCGTCACGCCGGGACGGGCGGTGACCCAGCTGAGCGCGACCTGGTTCGGTGTCGCCCCGATCTCTGAGGCGATCTCCTTGACGGCGTCGAGGGTGGCCCAGTTCTGATCCGTGCGCGCGAGGTCCCCGAAGATGTGGTCGTTCATGGGGTTGTCCGCGCCCGCGCGAGTCCCGTCGAGCTTGAGGACGTCACGGGTGTATTTGCCGGTGAGGAAACCGCCGGCGGAGGGCGACCAGGGCAGGAGGCCGATGCCGGAATGCAGTGCGGCAGGTACGATCTCGAACTCGATCTCCCGTGACACCAGGCTGTACTGCGGCTGCAGGGTGACGGGCAGCTGCAGCCCCATGGCCTTCGCCGTGGAGAGCACGAGTTGCAGCTGCCAGCCGGTGAAGTTCGACAGGCCGATGTAGTGGATCCTGCCGGCGTGAACAGCATCGTCGAGGAACGACAAGGTCTCCTCCACGGGGGTCAACGGGTCGAAACCGTGAAGCTGGTACAGATCGATGGTGTCGAGGCCGAGACGGCGCAGGGACCCCCCGAGCGCACGATCGAGGTTCCGGCGCGAGAGGCCCGCATCGTTCATGTCGGGCCCGAAACCGAATCGTCCCTTGGTGGCGAGCACGACCCGGTCGGTGACGTCGCCGGGCCGATTCGTGAACCATCGACCGAGCAGCTCTTCCGACGCACCCCCGCCGTAGACGTTCGCGGTGTCGATGAGGTTGCCTCCTGCCTCGACGAATCGATCGAGGATGGCGAAGGCCTCGGCCTCGTCGGTCTCGGTGCCGAAGCCCATCGTGCCGAGGGCGATGTTCGAGACGCTGGTGCCGGTGCTGCCGAGCATGCGGTACTTCATGGAATGTGTCCTCCTGTCGGTGTGGCGGGATGGGATGAGGTCAGGCCTGGTCGGTGGGCATGATCCAGAGCTCGCCGATCGACGTGTGACGAGGTCGGGTGACCATGTAGGCGATGCCGTCGGCGATGTCTTCAGAAAGCAGCTTCTGCTTGCCCTCGGGGAACGCTGCGATGCCCGCCGCTATCTCATCCGTGTTGTGCGAGACGAGCTCGGTGTCGACGGCGCCGGGCTCGAGCACGCCCACACGGACGTGGCTCTGGGTGATCTCCTGGCGAAGAGCCTCGGTGAAACCGTTGACGCCGAATTTCGTCATGGCGTAGACGCCGTAGCCGCCCCAGGCCTCGCGGCCCGCGATGGACGAGATGTTCACGATGTCAGCGACGCCGCGAACGTCATCGCCGGCCGACTTCGTCAGGTACGGCAAGGCGGCTTTGGTCAGGTAGAGAAGCCCCTTCTGGTTGATGGCGATCATGCGCTCGAAGTCGTCGACGTCAGCGTCCGCGAACGGGCCGAGGATCATCAGACCGGCGTTGTTGACGAGGATGTCCAGGCGTCCGAAGCGCTCGACGGTCTTCTGGACGGCCGCTTCCGCCTGTTCGCGGTCGGAGACGTCGGTCGCGACCGCCAGAGCGGTCCCGCCAGCGGCCTCGATCTCGCTCACAAGGGAGTCGAGGCGGTCCTGACGGCGCGCCACGAGGGCGATGGAGGCGCCCCGTTCGGCGAGGGACAACGCGGTGGCGTGACCGATACCGCTGCTGGCACCCGTGACGATCGCGACGGTGCCGGTGAGTGTCTTGCTCAATGTGTTCCTCTCCTGTCGTCGCGTACCTCGCGACGGATTCGACGGTAGGCATCGGCGGCTTCGGGAGAGGGGCCCGCGTGAGACCCCCCTAGAAAGGCATGCTGCACGGCGTGCGACGCTCCGAGGGGGTCATCAAGAGGACCCCTTTGTCAGTCGTGCCTCGTCGTAGGTTCGACTCATGGACAGAGAGCACGACGACATCGGGGGCTTCCTCACCTCCCGACGAGCACGGTTGTCCCCCGCGGACGCCGGGCTGCCGGACTTCGGCGGTCGCCGACGTGTGCCCGGTCTCCGACGCGAGGAAGTCGCCCTGCTGGCAGGGGTGAGCCCGGAGTACTACCGCAAGCTCGAGCGAGGGACCGCCCTGGGCGTCTCCGATTCGGTCCTCGACGGCATCATCCGCGCTCTGCAACTCGACGAGACGGAGTCCGCCCACCTGCTGGACCTCGTCCGGATCGCCAACGCCGGCACGCATCCCATGAAGAAGCGGCTGGCACCGCGGCGAGACCAGCTCCGTCCCGGCGTGCAGCAGATGCTCGCCGCGATGACGACCGTCCCGGTGTTCGTTCAGAACGGGCGCCTCGACGCCGTCGGCACGAACCCCCTCGGACGTGCCCTCTTCTCCGAGCTCTTCCGCGGCCAGGGCAGCCCCGTCAATGCGGCCCGGTTCGTCTTCCTCGACGCCCGATCACAGGACTTCTACCGAGACTGGGACGGTAACGCCCGGCAGATCGTCGCCGTCCTCCGACGCGAAGCGGGACGGTCGCCCTACGACCGCGAGTTGAGCGACCTCGTCGGCGAGCTGTCCACCCGCAGCGATCTGTTCCGTCGGCTCTGGGCCTCCCACGACGTCCGCGAGCACCGCACGGGCACGAAGAACGTGCACCACCCCGTCGTCGGCGACCTGTCCCTCTCATTCGAGACGATGGACCTCGCCTCCGAGCGTGGCCTGCAGATGCTCGTCTTCACCGCCGAGCCCGGCTCCCCCTCCGCCGACGGCCTCCAGCTACTCGCCAACCTGAACCAACCGCAGGCCTCGGGCGCGACCGCCCAGGCCACGCCGCAGCAGAGGTGATGCCCTCGGCAGCGGATGACTTCCCCGCCGACGCGATCGACTCCGCTGCGTCCTCTCCCCACGTCATCAACACGCCCATCACCGAAAGAAGCACCTGCTCATGAAGAACGCACATCTCGGCGGCCTGACCGTCTCACGCATCGGCCTCGGCGCCATGACCATGGCCGGCACCTACACGCACGAAGGCGCCCTCGACGACACCGAGTCGATCGCGACCATCCACCGGGCCCTCGACCTCGGCGTCACCCACATCGACACCGCCGAGATCTACGGACCGTTCCACAGCGAGGAGGTGGTCGGCAAGGCCATCGCCGGACGACGCGACGACGTCGTCATCGCCACCAAGTTCGGCCTCGTCTCGCACTCCGGCGGCGGGCCCGGCACCATCGACAGCAGTGCCGCCAACATCAAGACGGCAGTCGAGGGATCGCTCAAGCGACTCGGCACCGACCACATCGACCTGTACTACCAGCACCGCGTCGACCCATCGACTCCGATCGAAGAGACGGCACAGGCAGTCGCCGACCTCGTGGCCGAGGGCAAGGTCCTGCACTTCGGGCTCTCCGAGGCGAGCCCCGCCACCATCCGCCGCGCCCACGCCGTGCACCCCGTCGCCGCCCTCCAGACCGAGTACTCCCTCTGGACCCGCGACGTCGAAGACGAGATCCTGCCGGTGCTCCGTGAACTCGGCATCGGCTTCGTGCCGTACTCGCCGCTCGGCCACGGCCTGCTCACCGGTCAGATCCGCAGCGTCGCCGACTTCCCCGACGACGACTGGCGCAAGACCAACCCCCGCTTCACCGGCGACAACTTCACCAAGAACCTCGCGATCGTCGACGAGGTGAAAGCCATCGGCGCCGAGGTCGGCGCCACTCCAGCCCAGACCGCGCTCGCCTGGATCCTCACGCGTGGCAACGACATCGCCCCCATCCCCGGCACCCGCAGGGTGGGGCGCGTCGAAGAGAACACGGCGGCCGATGCCATCGAGCTGACCGCCGACCAGCTGGACCGGCTCGACCGCCTCACCCCCGCCTCCGGAGCACGACACGACGACGGCAACATGCAGTCCATCGACAGGTAGGCATCCGATGACCGGATCGAGTGACAGAATCCCGCAGTTCTTCGCCACTCCGGGTTACGGAGATACGGCACGACACACGGTGCACGCGTCTCAGGCCGTCCGGATCGGCCAGCGCGTCGAGACCTCCGGCCAGGGAGGATGGGACGACGACATGGTGATCGCCGACACCCTGGAACAGCAGATCGACCGCGCGTTCCACAACGTCGAACGGACTCTCGCGACCGCCGGGGCCAGCTGGCACGACGTCATCGACGTCATCTCGTTCCACCTCCCCGACGGGGGCGTGATCGGATCGGAGGACACACGACTGATGGTGGCTCGACTGCGCCAGCGCATGGGCGAACGCAGACCCACCTGGACCCAGATCGGGGCACCCGCATTCGGGCTCCCCGGAATGCGCGTCGAGATCCGCGTCACCGCGATCATCGATGGTCACGCCGACTGACACGACCGCACACCCAGACGGGATGGGGTCAGAGCAGCACGAGAAGAATCGCCTGGCGAGCTGCGCAGAGACGGCGACCGTGTCGACGAGTCCGCAGGAGAGTGCTCATTCCGCCTGTCGTCAGAGAACCGGACGTGGGCGCATCGCTCGACCTCGAAGATGAGGCGATCCGTGGGGATGTCACCGCGCACCCAGAGGGTGAGAGCCACCACGGCCTCTGCCACCAGCGAGGCGGGAGCCGGGGAGGCGCGGGTCACCCCGACCACGCCGCCGCCAGTCCCAGCAGCGCCAGGTCGGAGCCCCTCGGCCCCATGAAGCACAACCCGACCGGCCCGTGCAGCCGCGGCGCCGACACGGCCGGCGCGCCGAGCACCCCCGCCACGCACGTCAGCCCCAGTGTCGCCGACCGCACCGCGTCGACCTCGGCCGACGTGGCGCTCAGCGAGGGCGCGGCCGACGAGGCGCTCGGCAGCAGCAGCACCCGGTCGGCGAGCACCGCCTCGAGGCGGTGACGCTCGTCGGCGAGGGCGACCCGCGCCTCCTCGGCCCTCTGCGGCGAGACGCTCGATCCGAAGGCGAAGCGCGCGGCGACGTCGTCGGCGAGCTGCCCGGGGTGCGCTTCGATCCAGTCGCCGTTCGAGCGCCAGGCCTCGTACGCCTGCCGCACCCGGAAGAGCTCGAACAGCGCGGCCACGTCGCCGAGCTCGACCGGTTCGGGGCGGGCGATGCGCCCCTCCGCGACGGCCTCGTCGATCGATCGGGTGAACGCGTCGCGGACCTCGGGCGCGACGGCGGCGAGCAGCGTCGGATCGACGGCGAACACCGGATCGACCCCGCGCTGCTCGTCGGCGGGCAGCGACGTCGCGGCGGCCCTGAGCAGGGTGCCGGCATCGCGGGTCAGCCAGCCGACGGTGTCGAAGCTCGGGGCGAGAGGCAGCAGACCCGTGCGGTCGACGGCGCCGTGGGTCGTGCGGATGCCCCACAGCCCCTGATACGACGCGGGCACCCTCAGCGACCCGCCGGTGTCGGTGCCGAGGCCGATGCTCACCTGACCGAGGGCGACCGCTGCGGCGGGGCCGCTGGTCGAGCCGCCGGAGATCGCGCCGGGCCGGGCGGGGTTCGGCGGGGTGCCGTAGGCGGAGTTGCGCCCGGCGATGCTGTACGCGAACTCGTCGGTCTGGGCGATGCCCGTGATCGAGGCGCCCGCGTCGAGCAGTCGGCGCACCGCGGCGGCGTGCTCGGTCTGCACGGCGGCGCCCTCGAGGTAGGCGGGCACCCCCGCCCCGACGGCGTGCCCGGCGACGGCGAAGAGGTCCTTGACGGCGACGGTCTCGCCGACGAGGGTCGGCTCGACGCCGTCGGCAGCCCCCTCAGGAGGCGCGGTGCCGGTCGCCCCGTCACCCCGCCGCCCCGGCACGAGCGGCTCCCCCACCACACGCCACACGCGCCGGTCGACGGCGGGCGCCGGCGCCTGGACGTGCGCCGACGCGATGCGCCACGGGCCCTGCGCCGGGCCGCCCGATTCCGCGCCTGCGTCTGCGTCTGCGTCTGCGGTGGCGCCGGCGCTCGTGCTCGTGCTCGCGCTCGTGCTCGTGCTCGCGCTCGCGCCCGCGCTCGCATCGGATCCGACGCGGCGCCAGAGCTGCGTCACCACGCCCCGTCCGCCGCCGGCCGGCGCGTTCACCGACACGATCAGCGCGGCGTCGTCGCCGATCACCCGCACGTGCACCTCGACGACCCGACGGACGGGCCCGCCGCCGCGTCGACCGCGGAACGCCGTGATCGCGTCGTGCCCCACCAGCAGACCGCCGGCGTCGGCCCGCATCACTGTCGCCGTCGGTTCGAAGGCGGACGCCAGAGCCTCCTGGTCGTCGGCTGCCAGCGCGTGCTCGTACGCGTCGAACGCCTCGAGCAGCCCGGCGGGCAGCGCATCGGCAGCGGCCCCTTCGATCGTCGTGGGCTGCCTGGTCGGCGCGACCCGCGCCTCCTCGGAGCCGCCGGCCCGACCCGCGTCGTCGAGTGCGCGCTCAGCCACGGGAGACCCCTCCGCGGGCGACGCCGTCGAAGTCGGCGACGCGGATGCGCGCGTGCACGCCGGTCACGAGATCGACGACCTGCGAGATGTCGAAGTCGGTGGCGGCGCTGAGATAGGCGTAGGCGAGGGTCTCGTCCATGCCCCAGCGGGCGCGCAGCAGAGCGATCGCGGCGCGGACGCAGGCGCGGACGGCCTCGTCGAGATCGGGGTCCATGCCGGTGGGGACGAGGTGCTCGCGCGTCTCGACGAGCGGCCCGGCGAGCTCGCCGAACTCGGTCACGGCGACGTCGTGCGGCACGACGTCGAAGCGCAGGGTCACACGCAGCGACGCCTCCATGGCCGTCAACGCCACCTCGCCGTCTCCCTGGGCGAAGTGCGGGTCGCCGACGTAGGCGAGGGCGCCGTCGACCTGCACCGGCAGGTAGAGCGACGATTCCTCCGTCAGCAGGTTGATGTCGATGTTGCCGCCGTGCGGACCGGGCGGAACCGAGTGCGGCCGCTCGTCGCCGGCCACGGCGACGCCCATGATGCCGAGGAACGGCCGCAACGGGAACCTCACCACCGGCGGCCCGCCCGGCACCATGGGCATCGTGCCGACGAGACCGTCGGGGCCCTGGTCGACGCCGGCGAACACGCTGACCGGGTCGGCGCCGAGCGGGTACTCGCCGGGCAGCGCGCCGCGGCCGTGCCGGTTCGAGACGACGCCGTAGGGCACCCGCGGCGTGGCCGTCACGACCGTGAGCTTGAGCAGGTCGCCGGGGCGGGCGCCGCGCACCTCGACGGGGCCGGTGACGACGTGCGGCCCGTCGGCGGCGGCGTCGCGACCCGAGGCGTCGGAGGCGGCGATGGCCACGGCGTCGCGCAGCACCCCCTCGGCGGGCACCCCGTGGGAGGCGAAGTAGGCGAGCGGGTCGCGCCCCTGGTCGTCGAGCACCCCCTCGTGACTGACCGTGTCGATGGTGACGGTCGCGCCCGACTCGATGGAGAGCACCGGGGCGTCGGAGGCGCACGGCAGTCGACCCCACAGGGTCGTCTCGGGGGTGGCCGGCAGATACGCGTCGCCGGGCAGGTCGCCCTCGCCGGGCTGCAGGACGGGGACGACGGGGCGGGGGTCGGTCATGCGGTGCCTCTCGATCTCGCGCATCGGGGCTGTCCGCCCCGGGGCCCTCTCGACCCTACCCAGCAGGCCGTCCCTCCCGAGGGCGCCTCTGAAACAATCAGTTCACAAACCGCCGATCGTGAAACACGCCGTTCACACGGCCGTGTGAGGATCACCGCATGGCGATCATCCTCGGCGACAATCAGTACGGCAAGGCGGAGTCCCGGCTCGTGCGCATCGTGCGCGACAGCCCCCGGCACGAGATCCGCGACCTCAACGTGACCACCGCGCTGCGGGGTCCGTTCGAGGCGGCGTACCTCGAGGGCGATCAGTCGGCGGTGCTCCCCACCGACACCCAGAAGAACACGACCTTCGCGTTCGCCAAGTCGCACGGCGTGACCTCCATCGAGCGGTTCGGCCTCGACCTGGCGCGCCACTTCGTCACCGACGTCGGCCCCGTCGAAGGGGCTCGCATCGAGATCGAGGAGTACGCGTGGCAGCGTGCGGTGGTCGACGGCGTCGAGCACGACCACACCTGGCTGCGTTCCGGGCAGGAGATCCGCACGGCCGCGGTCACCGTCGACGCGAGCGGCGAGCACGTGATCGGCGGCCTGAAGGACCTCGTGCTGCTGAAGTCGACGGGTTCGGAGTTCGCGGGGTTCCTCAGCGACGAGTTCACCACCCTGCCCGAGACCCACGACCGCGTCATGGCCACGGCGCTCGACGCGAAGTGGCGCTTCACCTCGACCGACGTCGACTGGGAGGGCGTCTACGCCGAGGTGAAGAGACTGCTCGTCGCCCACTTCGCGACCCTGCAGTCGCTCGCCCTGCAGCAGACCCTCTGGCACATGGGCCGCGCCGTGCTCGAGGCGGTGCCCGCGATCGCCGAGATCCGTCTCGTCGCCCCGAACCGGCACCACTTCGCCTACGATCTCGACCGGTTCGGTCTCGAGAACCAGAACGAGGTCTTCTGGGCCGCCGACCGGCCCTACGGTCTGATCGAGGCCACGCTGCTCCGCGACGACGCGCCCCCCGCGGGCGACGCCTGGCGCGCCTCCGCGGGTCTCGCATGACCGCCGCCTCCCCCACCCGACCCGCACCCGACACCCCCGCAGGAGGCGCCATGCCCGGCACCGACGACGCCCAGTGGCTCGCCCGCTCCATCGATCTCGCCGTGGCGAACGTCGCCGACGGCGGCGGCCCGTTCGGGGCCCTCATCGTGCGCGACGGGGTCGTGCTCGCCGAGGGGCAGAACCGGGTCACCCGCGACCTCGACCCGACGGCGCACGCCGAGGTCGTCGCGATCCGCGCGGCCTGCGCCGCGGTCGGCGACTTCTCGCTGGCCGGGGCGACCCTGTACACCTCGTGCGAGCCCTGCCCGCTGTGCCTCTCGGCGGCGCTGTGGGCCCGTGTCGACCGCGTGGTCTACGCCGCCGACCGGCACGACGCCGCACGAGGCGGCTTCGACGACCTCGAGTTCTACGAGCTGTTCGGCCGCGACCGCGCGACGTGGGACCTCCCCGTCGACGCCGTCCGACCCGAGAACGCCCCGGCTCCCTTCGACGCCTGGCTCGCTCACGACCACCGGACGGACTACTAGGCCGGTGTCGGCGGACGGACTCAGGAGGCGCGGGTCAGCTGCCCCGGTACGTCGAGTACGCGAACGGGCTGAGCAGCAGGGGCACGTGGTGGTGAGCGCCCTCGTCGACGAGGTCGAAGTCGATCGTCACCCGCGGGTAGAAGGTGCGGCGATCGGCGGCCGCGAAGTAGACGGCGGTGTCGAAGACCAGGCGGTACACGCCCGCCGGCAGAGAGTCGGGGCCGAGGTCGCCGACGCGGCCGTCGTCGTCGGTGACGGCCGAGGCGATGACCTCGCCCGACTCGTCGGTCAGCACGACCGGCACGCCGGCCGCCGGTCGGCCGAGCGCGGCGTCGAGCACGTGCGTCGTGACGTGGCTCATGCGCCGAGCGGTTCGGGCTCGCGGGGCGACGCGGTCTCGGCCGAGCGGCCGGTCTCGGCGCTGGTGCGCCCGAAGGTCTGCCGCAGTCGCAGCACGGCGATCTCGACCAGCTGGGCGCCGGCCTCCTGCTTCTCGGACTCGTCGTCGAGCTTCAGACGACGGTCGAGCTCGGCGATGATCTCGGCCTTGCTGCGCCCGGCGGCCCGCACGACGAACACCCGGTCGAAGCGCTCCTCGTACGTGGCGTTGCCCTCGGCGAGCGCCTTGACCTCGGCGGGGTCGTCGGTCAGCTGCGACGCCTGCTGCTCGCGGCGGCTGAAGTCCTGCGACGCACCCTCGCCGTCGGGAGCCTCGCCGATGCGCGGGTGGTGCGCGAGCGCCTCGTCGATCTCGGCGTCGGTCAGACGCTCCCCGGCGCGCTCCGCGGCGGCCACGAGGTCGGACACGTCGGCGAAGGGCGCCTCGGCGGCGACGTCGTCGACCCAGCGCTGCACGGACAGGGCGGTCGCGAGGTGCTCGCGCAGCTGGCTCTCGGAGACGTCGATCATGGACGACACTGTATCCACGACTGGCTGCACGCCGACGACCACAGGCGGGAGCATCGGATGGACCTGGTGACGGTGGCGGACGTCCGCACCCCCTCGACCCGCGACGAGCTCGTCTTCGCTCCGGGCGAGCGGCCGCTCGGCGGCGGCACGTGGCTGTACTCCGAGGCGCAGCCCGGGTTGACGGGGCTCGTCGACCTCACCTCGCTCGGCTGGTCGCCGTGCGGCGAGACCGCCGACGGGCTGACCGTCGGCGCGACGTGCACGATCGCCGAGCTGACCGGGCTGGCGCCCCGCCCCGGGTGGTCGGCCCTGCCGCTCGTCCGTCAGTGCGCCGAGAGCCTGCTGGCCTCGTTCAAGATCTGGAACGTCGCCACGGTCGGGGGCAACGTCGCCCTGGGCCTGCCCGCCGGCGCGATGACCTCGCTCATGGCGACCCTCGACGCGACGGCCGTCGTCTGGACGACCGACGGCGGCGAACGCCGCACGGCGGTCGCCGAGTTCGTCACGGGCGTCCGCGAGTCGGCGCTCGCTCCCGGCGAGGTGCTCCGGGCGCTCGAGGTCCCCGCGGCGTCGCTCGAGTCGCGGACGGCCTTCCGCCGCATCGCGCTCAGCCCGCTGGGCCGGTCGGGCACGCTCGTCACCGGGCGGCTCGCCGCGTCGGGCGAGTTCGTCGTGACCGTCACGGCCGGCACGGTCCGCCCCGTGCAGCTGCGCTTCGACGAGGTGCCGGGCGCGAGGGCGCTGTCCGACGCGATGAGCCGCGTCGACGAGTGGTACGACGACCCGCACGGCGCCCCCGACTGGCGGCGCGCGACGAGCGGCGGGTTCGCCGAGGAGATCCGACGAGAACTGGGGGGCTCCTGGTGAGCACGCACGACGAGGGCGCACGGCGCCGCCACGGCTCGACGGGGACGCAGGGCATCACGAACAACGGTCGACGCGTCGTGTTCGAGGTCGACGGCGAGTCGATCGACGCCCCGGTCGCCGCGGGGCAGGTGCTACGCACCGTCCTCCGCGACGCCGGAGTGCACAGCGTCAAGAAGGGCTGCGACGCGGGAGACTGCGGCGCCTGCTCGGTCCTCGTCGACGACGATCCGGTGCACTCGTGCGTCTACCCCGCCCATCGACTCGACGGCCGCCGCGTCACCACGGCCGCCGGGCTCGGCACCCCCGAGGCCCCGCATCCGATGCAGCAGGCCTTCGTCGACGCGGCCGGGTTCCAGTGCGGCTTCTGCACGGCCGGCATGGTCGTGACGGCCTCGACGTTCACGGAGGCCGATCGGGACGACCTCCCGCGCCTCCTCAAGGGGAACATCTGCCGGTGCACCGGGTACCGGGCGATCCGCGACGCCGTCTGCGGCGTCGACAACACGGTGTCGCCGGCCGTCGGACAGGCGGCGGGGCGCTCGGTCAAGGCGCCGGCCGGCCTGAGGGTCGTGACCGGGCGCGAGGAGTTCACGCTCGACTCCCCCGCCCCGACGACGCTGCTGCACATCGCGGTGCTCGGCAGCCCGCACCCGCACGCGCGCATCGTGCGCATCGACACGACCGCGGCCCTGGCCCTGCCCGGCGTGCATGCGGTGCTCACCCACCACGACTCCCCCTCCACCCTGTTCTCGACCGGCCGCCACGAGGACCGCGAGGACGACCCCGACGACGGCCTCGTGATCGACCCCGTGCTGCGGTTCCGCGGCCAGCGGGTGGCCGCGGTCGTCGCCGAGTCGCGGCGGCAGGCCGAGCTCGCC
The DNA here is from genome assembly GCF_001422285.1 of Frigoribacterium sp. Leaf263. Classification (GTDB taxonomy): domain Bacteria; phylum Actinomycetota; class Actinomycetes; order Actinomycetales; family Microbacteriaceae; genus Frigoribacterium. Next base: position 38,615 of record NZ_LMMO01000001.1, on the reverse strand, counting down.
CGCGACGCGATCGTCGTCGAGTACGAGGTGCTGCCCGCGGTCTTCGACCCCGAGGAGGCGCGGCGCCCCGGAGCCCCACTGCTGCACGGCGAGAAGACCAGCGAGGTCTCGCGCATCGCGTTCCCCGAGCGCAACACCGTCGCGGCCATGCACGGCGAGACCGGCGACGTCGAGGCGGCCCTGGCCGCGGCCGCCGCCACGGTCGAGGGCACCTGGACGACGCAGCGCGTCAGTCACGGCTCGCTCGAGACTCACGCCACCCGCGGCTGGCTCGACGACGACGGGCGGCTGGTCCTCCGCACCTCGAGTCAGGTCCCGTTCCTCGTGCGCGACGAGATCGCCCACGTCTTCGGACTGCCCGAAGACCGGGTCCGGGTCTTCACGAAACGCGTCGGCGGCGGCTTCGGCGGCAAGCAGGAGCTCCTCACCGAAGACCTCGTCACGCTCGCCGTGCTGGCCACCGGCCGCCCCGTGCAGTACGAGTTCACCCGCGACGACGAGTTCACCATCGCCCCGACCCGGCACCCGATGCGCGTGCGCGTCCGACTCGGCGCCGACGCGGACGGCACGCTCACCGCCCTGCACGTCGACCAGCTGATGGACACCGGCGCCTACGGCAACCACGGCGTCGGCGTCATGTACCACTCGGTGCACGAGTCGATCGCGGTCTACCGCTGCGCGTCGAAGCGGGTCGACGCCGAATCGGTCTACACGAACAACCTGCCGTCGGGCGCGTTCCGCGGGTACGGCCTCGGGCAGGTGATCTTCGCCATCGAGTCGGCGATGGACGAGCTGGCGATCCGGCTCGGCATCGACCCCTTCGAGCTGCGCCGGAAGAACGTCGTCGTGCCCGGCGATGCGATGGTCGTCACCGACCCCGACGAGGAGACCGACCTCATCTGGGGCAGCTACGGCCTCGACCAGTGCCTCGATCTCGTCGAGGAGGCGCTGGCCGGCCCGGACCCGGAGCCCGCCCCCGTGGGCCCCACCTGGTCGACCGGCACCGGCATGGCCCTCGCGATGATCGCCACGATGCCGCCGCGCGGGCACTTCGCCGACACCACGGTCGAGCTGCGACCCGACGGCGGCTACGACATCGGCGTCGGCACCGCGGAATTCGGCAACGGCACGACGACCGTGCACGCTCAGCTCGTCGCCACCGCCCTCGGCACGACTCCCGACCGGGTCTCGATCCGCCAGTCGGACACCGACGTGGCCCGCTACGACTCCGGCGCCTTCGGCTCGGCCGGCGTCGTCGTCGCGGGCAAGGCCCTCTGGGCCGCGGCGCACAAGCTGCGAGCCGCTCTCGTCGATCGGGCGCTGGCCCTCTCAGGAGGCGCGGCGGACGTCGTCGACGGGGGCGCCGCACCTGAGGTGGTGCCGGGCGGGGTCGTCGTGACCCGCGCCTCCTCGGCTGGTCCGCCCTCGTCCCGGCTGGTGACGGTCGACGAGCTGCTCGCCGACGGGCCCCTCGTGGCCGACGGCAGTCACGACGGCACCCCGCGCTCGGTCGCGTTCAACGTGCACGCGTTCCGGGTGGCCGTCGACCGGTCCACCGGCGAGGTGCGCATGCTGCGCTCGATCCAGGCGGCCGACGCCGGCACCGTGCTGAACCCCGAGCAGCTGCGCGGGCAGATCGAGGGCGGCACGGCCCAGGCGATCGGCACCGCCCTCTACGAGGAGATGATGCTCGACGGCGAGGGCCGCGTGCTCACGACGGCGCTGCGCAACTACCGGCTGCCGAAGTTCTCGGACGTCCCCGAGACGGAGGTCCTGTTCGCGGAGACCCACGACGAGCTGGGGCCGCTCGGCGCGAAGAGCATGAGCGAGGCGCCGTACAACCCCGTCGCCCCGGCGCTGGCGAACGCGATCCGCGACGCCCTGGGCGTGCGTCCGCACGAGCTGCCGATGTCGCGCGACCGCCTCTGGCGCCTCGCCCGCTGAGGGGCGGCACGAGCCCGGGCCCGCTGACGACCGCACCCGGCCCGGGGTCTGGGCCCGGGCACCGGGCCGGGGTCGACGGGCCGGGCCCGGGGCCGAGGAGGTGCGGGTCGGCTCAGCCGATCGGCGCGGGCATCGGGACGACGCGGTACGCCGCCTCGAGGGTGTCGCCGGTGGCCGGGTCGTGCATCTCGACGGACCACGAGTCGGCGAACTGGTCGACGCCCGGGAGCATGGCGACGGTGCCCGAGATGAGCACGGTGCCGGGCGTGGCGAGGTCGCGCTCGGCGAGCACGTCGAGCCAGTAGTCGGGGGTCAGCAGCGCGCCGAGGGTCGAGTCCTGGATGAGCCGGCGGGCGTCGCCCTCGCCGACGTACCCGCGCAGGGTGATGTCGTCGAGGTGGTCGCGGACGTCGTCGAGGCGCCAGGCGCGGGTGCCGAGCACGTCGGGGCTGGCGTTCTTGCTCCACGCGACGCCGTGCACCTCGAGCGCGCGATCGGTGTGGTCGCACGCGACGGTGAGCAGCACGCCCGAGCCGGTGATGACGAGAGCCCACTCGGCCTCGCCGCTGGTGCGCTCGTGCTGCACGTCGACGGCGGTCGCCTGCGAGGCGAGGTAGGGCGAGACCGGGTACAGCGCCGGCGTGGTCGTCGGGCCGGGCACGCCCAGCTCGGCGAGCTCGGCGATGTGCGCCTGCACCTCGTCCTGCTCGCGACCGGCGTATCCGGCGTTCAGGAGGCGCGTGACCTCGACGGTCTCGGTCGAGCCGTCGGGCAAGGTGAAGTGGAGCGTGCTCATGGGTCTCCCTCAGAAGGCGGTCGTGTGTTTCGGTCCGGTAAAAGATGTGCCGGGTCGACGCTCGGCCCTGTCGTCCGGCTTGTCGTACACCTACTGTATACACACGGTATCGCCGTGGCACCACCCTCCGACCGATCCCCACCGAACTCGATAGGACAGCCCATGACCACCGATCCACAGACGCCGGACCCCCTGGTCGACGACGCTCCGGCCAGTCGCCGATCGCTCGCGAAGGCGTTCACGGCCTCGCTCACCGGCACCTCGCTCGAGTGGTACGACTTCGCCGTGTACTCGGCGGCGTCGGCCGTCGTGTTCCCCGTCGTGTTCTTCCCGGCGAGCGACCCCTACACGGCGACGATCCTCGCCTTCTCGACGTACGCCGTCGGCTACGTCTCGCGGCCCGTCGGCGGGTTCGTGTTCGGGCGCCTCGGCGACAAGATCGGTCGGAAGCCCGTGCTCGTCACGACGCTGCTGATCATCGGCCTCGCGACGTTCCTCATCGGACTGCTGCCGAGCTACGCGACCATCGGCCTCGCGGCACCCATCCTCCTCGTGCTGCTGCGCTTCGCGCAGGGCGTCGGCGTGGGCGGCGAGTGGGGCGGCGCGGTGCTGCTGTCGAGCGAGTTCGGAGACCCGAGGAGGCGCGGCTTCTGGTCGTCCGCCGCCCAGGTCGGTCCCCCGGCCGGCAACCTGCTCGCCAACGGCGCTCTCGCGGTGCTCACGGCCGTGCTCACCGAGGAGGCCTTCCTGGACTGGGGCTGGCGCGTGGCGTTCCTCGCCTCGGCCGTGCTGGTCGGCTTCGGCCTCTGGATCCGCCTGAAGCTCGAGGACACCCCCGTCTTCCAGGCTCTCGAAGCGCGCGGCGATGCTCCGGCGGCGCCCGTCCGCGAGGTGTTCACCACGCAGTTGCGGCCGCTGATCGCGGCCATCCTCAGCCGCATCGGACCCGACGTCACCTACGCCCTCTTCACCGTCTTCACGCTGACCTACGGCACCGTCACCCTCGGACTCGAGCGCAGTCAGGTCCTGGTCGCCGTGCTCATCGGCTCGGCCTTCCAGCTCGCGTGCATCCCGCTCGCGGGCGCGCTGTCCGACCGCATCAACCGTCGACTGCTCTACGCGGTCGCCGCCGTGGGAGCCGCGGTCTGGGCCTACGTGTTCTTCGCGATCACCGACGGCTCGTCGACCGTCGTCCTGACGATCGGCATCGTGCTGGCCCTCGTCTTCCACTCGTTCATGTACGGGCCGCAGGCCGCGTTCATCGTCGAGCAGTTCTCGCCGCGGCTCCGCTCGACGGGCAGCTCGCTCGCCTACACGATCGCCGGCGTCTTCGGCGGAGCCATCGCCCCGCTGATGTTCACCATCATCTTCGAGGAGACGGGGAGCGGGCTCGGGGTCGCCGTCTACCTGACCGTGGCCGTCGTGCTGACCCTCGTGGGGCTGGCGCTCGGGCGCGACTCGAACGTCCAGGAGGACGCCGACTACCTGGCCGAGGCTCCGGCGACGGACGGGGTCGACGCGACCCGCGCCTCCTCGGGGCCGTCCGCGGCGGGCCGGGACTGACCCGCGCCGATCGGGCGACGCCGTGACGTCAGCTGCGCAGGAGGAGGTCGAGCGTCACCCCGAGGTGACGATCGATCGCATCACGCGCGGCCTCGGCGTCGCCCGACGCGAGGGCCTCGACGATCTCGTCGTGCTCAGCGCAGACCCGCTCCTGCCGATCGGTGCGACGGAACAGCGCCTCGACGCCGACCATCACCTGACGCGCGCGCAGCTTCTCGTAGCTGCGCGACATGAGGTCGTTGCCGGCCGCGTCGACCAGCAGCTGGTGGAACTCGCGGTCGTGCTCGATGAAGCGCTGGCCGCTCTCGCGCGGATCGAGGTCCTTCAACCCGTGCTGGGCGGCGAGCACGACCCGCATCGCCTCGAGCGGCACACGACCCGAGGCGAGGGTCGTCGTGGCGGCGTGGCGTTCGAGCACCCCGCGGAGCTCCATCAGCTCGGCGATCTCGCGACCGCTGATGACCGGCACGCGCACCCCCCGCTTCGGGATCATCTGCACCAGCCCGTCGGACGCGAGCAGCAGCAGCGCCTCGCGGACCGGGGTGCGCGAGACGCCCACGCGCTCGGCGATGTCCTGCTCGCTGAGGAACGCCCCCTGCATGGCGGGGTCGACGAGCACCTGAGAGTAGAGGTACTCGTAGGCCCGGTCGCGCCCCGAGGCCGCGGGGACGGGCGATTCGGGGCTCATCTGCATACCATACGTATACACCACCGATCGGAGAAACCATGCGCATCGCGCTCGCTCAGATGATCAGCTCGGCCGACCCCCGGGCGAACCTCGCCGAGATCCGGAGGACGACGGAGGCGGCGGTCGCCCAGGGAGCCGAGCTGGTCGTGTTCCCCGAGGCCGCCCTGTGCGCCTTCGGCAACGACCTCGGCGCCGTCGCCGAGCCGCTCGACGGGCCCTGGGCCACGGAGGTGCGGGCGCTCGCCCGACGCCTCGGCACCACGATCGTCGTGGGCGCCTTCACGCCGGGTTCGGGCGGGCGGGTGCGCAACACCCTGATCGTCGCCGGGCCGACGGCCGAGACCGACGACTCGTACGACAAGATGCACCTGTTCGACGCCTTCGGCTACGCCGAGTCGGACTCGGTCGAGGGCGGCGAGCGCGCCGTGACCGTCACGGTCGGCGAGACCCTGGTCGGCCTGGCGACCTGCTACGACATCCGCTTCCCGTCGCTGTTCGTGGCGAACGCGGCGGCGGGGGCGCGGCTGAGCGTCGTGTGCGCGTCGTGGGGTGCGGGGCCGGGCAAGATCGAGCAGTGGCAGCTGCTCGCGCGCGCCCGGGCGGTCGACACGACGACGGTCGTCGTCGCGGTCGGGCAGGGCGACCCCGCGTCGCAGGGCGTCGAGACGCCCGGCACGGCGCCGACCGGCGTGGGGCACAGCATGGTCGTGTCGCCGTTCGGCGTGGTGCTTCACGAGCTCGGGGCCGAGCCCGAGCTGCTCGTCGTCGACGTCGACCTCTCGTCCGTCGATGCGGCGCGCGGGTCGCTGCCGGTGCTGGCGAACCAGCGGTTCGCGGTGGGCGCGCTGCGCGACTGAGGGGCGCCGCGCCTCCTCGGCTCTCAGAGGCGGAGCGCCTCGTGCGGCTCGATGCGGCTCGCCCGCCAGGCCGCGATGAGCCCGCCGGCCGCACCGACGACGACTCCGCCCACGAGTGCGGCGGGTGCGAGACGCAGATCGAAGACGGGGATCCACTGCCGGGCGATGGTCATCACCAGCAACGCCCCGAGTCCGAGCGCCAGCCCGAGCAGTCCGCCGAGGGCGCCGATCACCACGGACTCGGCGAGCACGAGCCCGGCGATGTGACCGGGGCGGGCGCCGAGCGCTCGGCGCAGACCGAGCTCCTTGCGCCGTTCGAGGACGGCGAGCACCATCGAGTTGCCGAGACCCGCCACGGCCGCGAGGAGCGCCACCCCGGTGAAGGCCAGCAGGGTGGACGCGACGTCCGACTCGATCTCGGCGCGGAGGGTGGTCGGGTCGATCGGGGCATCGATCCGGAACGTCTCGGCGGCGACGGGATCGATGGCGACCGGCGCCTGCCGGGCGACCTGCTGAGCCGCGCCCGCACCGGTCCGGATCAGCACGGACGTCTGGGAGGGGTTCTCGACTCCCGCCAGGGAGTGCGCCCCGGTCGTCACGGCTCCGACGAGGCTCGGCACGCGCGGCGAGTCGTCCACGATGCCGACGACGGCGACCTCGGTGTCGCCCAGGGTGACGACGGGCGCCGCGGCGAGCGGACCGAGGGGCAGCTGAGCGGCGAGACCGCGGCCGATCAGCACCTCCCTTTCGCCGAGCGTCGGGCCGTGGCGGGCGAGCCACTCGACGTCGACGCGGGCGGCCGCGAGGAGGTCCCCCTCGATGCTCACGACCGGTGCCTGCAGGGCGTCGCGCATGGTGGTCGCCCGGACGACGGCCGAGCCCCGCTCGTGCAGAGCCCCGACCGACTCGACCCCGCTGAGCGCCGCGACCCGGGCGAGCCTGCCGGCCACATCGGCCGCGGCCGCGGGGCTCCCGAACGGAGCGACGACCGCGCCCCCGCCGATCGCCCCCGGAGCCTCCCCTTCGGCGGTCGGGTCCACCGGGGAGTCCCACGAGACCCCGACGTCGCGGTTGGTGTGCAGATCGAAGGTGTCGCCGACCTGGGCGCGCGCCGACGCCGAGAGCCCGAGACTGGCGACGGCGAGCGCCACCGCCACGGCGACGGCGGCCACGAGGCCCGCGGTCTTGCCCAGCCGCGAGGTGACCGAGCGCAGGGCGTCGACGGCGAGGTCGCGGAACCGGAGGCGCGACGGGCGGCCCGGTCTCTCGGGTCGCCGACCCGCGCCTCCTGAGCCCGTCGGCGCGGGAGCCGAGGAGGCGCGGGTCGTCCGCCGCGCACCGGTCGCGCCGGTCGTGACCGCGAGATCCCCTGCGGCGACCGCGCCGGCACCGGCCGGGGCCGACTCGACCCGTTCGACCGGTTCGACCGGCTCGACCGGCTCGACCGGCTCGACCGGGACAGGTTCGACCGACTCGACCTGTCCGGCCTGTCCGACCGGTCCGGCCGGGTCGACCGACTCGATGCGCCCGTCGCGGAGGTGCGCGACACGATCGGCCGCGCGGGCGACGGTCGGGTCGTGGGTGACGAGGACGACCGTCGTGCCCGCGTCGCGGAGGGCGAGGAGGGTCTCGACGACGAGCGCGCCGTTCTCGGAGTCGAGATTGCCGGTCGGCTCGTCGGCGACGATGACGGGGGTGCCGGCGGCCAGCGCCCGGGCGATGGCGACCCGCTGACGTTGGCCGCCGGAGAGCTTCGCGGCGAGCTGGTCGCCGAGCCCGTCGAGCCCCACGCGGGCGAGCGCGTCGTCGACGAGGACGCGACGCTCGGCGGCCGGCACGGCGCGGTAGAGGAGGCCGAGCTCGACGCTGTCGCGGACGGGTCGCTGGTCGAGCAGATGGAAGCCCTGGAAGACGAAGCCGAAGGTCTCGGATCGTGTCTCCGCGAGGTGACGCGAGGTCGATCCATCGATGTCGTGACCGGCGATCGTGTACGTGCCGGTGGTGGGGTGGTCGAGCAGACCGACGGTGTTGAGCAGTGTGGACTTGCCGCCGCCGGAGGGGCCCATGATGGCGAAGAACTCGCCCGCCTCGATGTCGAGGGTGACGTCGTCGAGGGCGGCGACCTCGACCGCGCCCGAGAACGTGCGTCCGACCCCGCGGAGCTGCAGCAGGGCCATCAGTCGACCCGCACGCGGTCGCCCTCGGCGAGGTCGTCGGGGTCCGTCGGCTCGACGGCGCTCTCGCCGTCGAGCTGGCCGGTCTCGATGACGGGGATGCGACGGAAGGTCCCGTCGTCCTCTTCGACGAGGAGGTGCGCCTCACCTGATCCACCACCGGCGACCGCGACCGTGGGGACGATGAGGCTCCCGGTCTGCACGGTCTCGATGTCGAGGGCGACGAGGCCCTCCGCTCCGAGCAGGTCGGCCGCGAGCTCACCGTCAGCCGCGTCGAGGATCACGCGGGACTCGGCATCGTCGTCGCCCCCGGGCACGACGGTCTCGAGCGTGATCGGCGTGGTCGCGCCGTCGGGAGCGGAGAAGGTGCCGGTGGAGCCCTCGATCAGGGTCTCGGCGATGAGCACGGGAACATCGGCGGTCACGCGCAGGCGGCCGGACTCCAGGCGGAGCTGGACCTCGGAGCTGGCGGCGGTTCCGACGGCCGGCGTCTCGGCCGCGACGGCCGGGAGGGTCGGGACGACGACGAACTCGGACGGCGAGGCGACCACTCGACGCCTGATGGGGCGGTCGGAGGTCGCCTCGGTGTCGCTCGTGTCCGCTGCGGAGGGAGCGGAGCCGGCGCTCGATGAGGGTGCAGGGGTGCCCACCGGTGCGGGTTGTGCGCCGGTCGCGTCGACGGCCGCGCCCGTGCCGGGGGTGGCGTCTGTACCGGGGACGCCCCGGTCTTCCTCGATGGCGACCTCGGTGGGAGGCGCGTGTCCGGCCCGAGAGTAGAGCGCCGCCAGCGATCGCTCGGTACCGGCGCCGAACACACCGTCGACGGTCGTGGGGATGCCGGCATCGCGCAGGGCCGTCTGCAGTTGTCGCACGTCGGGGCCCGTGTGGTCTCGGCGGAGTTCGCGGTAGAAGGGGAAGGCGCCGGTGACGGCGAACACCGGGCGGCCGTTGACCTCGGTGACGACCTGGCCTGCGGTGACGGGGGCACCGGCCGACGTGGGCTTCCCGGTCACGTAGGCAGGCTCGGCCGCCGGGGCGGGCAGCGCGACGGACATGAGGCCGGTGCGACCCACCGTCGCCTGGAAGGTGATGCGGCGTGTGAGGTCGCCGACTCGGACCTCGCTCGTCACCGGGAGCGGCGACGGGGCGGTCGCGGCCGCCTCGCGCTGGGCGGGCGACTCGAACGCGTGGGCCAGCCCCCAGCCGCCGGCGAGGAGCGCGACGATCGCCGCACTTCCGCCGACGGCGAGGGTCTTGCGGGAACGGATGAGGGTCAAGTTCGCACCCGTGCTGCCGCTCGATGGGCTGTCATCGCGCATCGGCGGCGTGTTCAGCGAGGTACGCCTCGGCTCGCGCCCGTTCGTCGTCGATCTGTCGCTTGTAGCGGCTCAGATCATCGGCCCGTGCCGCCACAGCCTCCGCCTGCGCCTGCCATTCAGCCTCGTAGAGGGCGCTGGCGTACGCGACCGACTCGCGACAGGCGGCATCGGCGACGGCGAGGCGTATCTCCTCCGCAGGGACGGGTTCATCCTCGCCGGAAGCGTCCGCGCCATCGACATTGGACCCCCTCAGCCCCGCGATCGAGTCAGGGGGCATCTGATCGGGTGATCGTGGGAGATCCGGCACACCGGCTTCACGGAGACATCCGCGCCATCGAGACGCCGCCGCCTCGACATCGTCATCAGCCTTCGCGTCACCGTAGGCCACTCCCGCGAGCTGCTCCGCCAATTCGTATGAGCCGCGCCCCGAAGCCTCATTCGTCATCTCCCGAGAGTCCGCGAGGCACCGATCGAAGACCGCATGGGCGCTCTCGGGCAAGCTCCTGTTCGCTGACTCGGCTTCGTACATCGCTCGTTGCGCGGCGACAGATCGTGCGATCTCCGATGAGTTCCCGTAGCCGTATTCGCTCGCGAGTTCGATGGAGAAGAGCTTTCGTCCGACCGGGTTCCACGATTCACCGACAGCCGCCTCGCGCTCGGTCGGTGCGACCTTCCACAGAACCCCCGAGTCCCCCATGCAGTCTTGGATGAACGCATCCTGCGCGGAGGCGACGACATCGACGAGAGGCCTCTGGTACGGGTCGAGCGGGAGACTCCACGATGCGCGATCCTTCTCGGTGAGAACGACGGAGTCGTCGACCGGGTCTTCGGTGCATGCGACGAGGCTCAGGGATGTCCCGATGACGACCACGACGCTCGACCACCTGATCGAGGGGCGCTTCACTTGCAGTAGCCCTCGAAGCACGCCGAGGAGATCTTGTCGTTGGACGTACCGAAATTGAGCCCTCGTTGCGGGGCCGCGGTCTTACGAGGGCCCTGATAGTTCGCGTCATCGAACCACTTGACGACGCGATTCGTGGTCCCGTTGTTGAAGCCAGAGGAGGCCGAGTCGTTGGTCAGGAAATGGTTCGTTCCGCCCCATTGCCAGACGTCCTTGAAGTTTCGTACGTACTCATAGAAGTTGATACGGCCGCCGCGGTAGCCGGAATCCTCGTACGTGCATCCGTGCCCCCGCGTGGAGCATCCACTGGGCGCCGCCGAGGCTGGTGCGGCCATGATGACGGAGGAGGAGAGAATCCCAAGCGCGATTAGGGCGCTGAGAATCGGTCGGCTTGATCTAGCCATGAAGTAGGACCTCTAAACGAACCGCCAGTACCGCAAGAGGACCGTTGCGGTTCGTTCGACGGTGCCCAAGACCACCCTTCAAGGTGGCAGATTAAACACTAACAACCGATATGCATAACTGTCAACGACACGTTGGGTCGGATGCTGCACCTCCCGTGGCACGTCGGGCTCGACCCCGGGTCTCATCGAGCCTCCGGGGTGTTCTCGGCGAGGTACGACTCTGCGCGTGCGCGTTGCTCCTCGAGCTGCGCTCCGTACCGCACGAGGTCGTCCGCATGCGACTCCATGGCTTCGGCCTGCGCCTCCCACTCCGCGTCGTACAGGGCGCTCGCATAACCCGAGGAGTCCTGACACGTCGTATCCGCGACCGCCACCCGGCGCTCCTCCGCGGAGACGTCGAATTCGTCGCCGACCGAGTACGGCGCGTCGATGGCCGGGCCACCTCCGTCATCGACAGATGCCGGTGGCATCTCTTCAGGCACGGCCGGAAGGTCGGGGAGCCCTGCGTCGGCCATGCATTCGCGCCATCGAGAGGCCGCCTCTTCGACCTCCGGAAACTCTTGCGCATCACCCGAGGCGCCACCCGCGATCTCCATCGCCAGGTCGTAGACCTGCCAACTCGGTTCATCGTCCAGGACTGCCGTGCTCTGCTCGAAACAACCCTCGGCGGCTTCCGGCGCCTGTTCAGCCACAGCCCGTCTGGATCTCTCGCCATTGAGCCAAGCCTGTTCAGCCTCCGGCGATCTCGCGATCTGGCCGGAGTTCCCGTAGCCGTACGTTTCGGCGAGCTCGACTGAGAAGAGCTTGCGGCCCGCAGCGTTCCAGGACTCGCCGGTCGTGGTGCCCGGAGGGTCGAGACGGACCACCCACTCGCGCCCAGCCTCAGCCATGCACTTGTGGACGAACACCTGCTGGGCGTCGTACTCGACGTCGATGAGCGGCAGCAGGTACTGATCGAGCGGAAGTCGCCACTGGGACTGGTTCTTTGCGGGCAGGTCGAGGTCCGCACCCTGGACAGCAGCGGTCGCACACCCCGCAAGGGCCGCCGACGCGACCACCGCGGCGGGAACGAGCAGGGCGAATCGTGATCGTTTCCTCACTGCGAGACGGCATTCTCTGCGAGATACCTCTCGGCGAGAGCACGCTGCTCTTCGGCCTGCTGCTTGAAACGCTCGAGAACATCGATTCTGGAGCCCATGGCTTCTACCTGGGCATCCCACTCCGCGTCGTAGAACGTCGACGTGTAGCCGGTGGAGTCTCGGCAGGTGGCATCGGCGACAGCGACGCGACGCACTTCGGCGGGCACGTCGAGTTCGTCGCCGGTTCGGAAGGGAGCATCGATGCCATCGCCGTCGTCGCCCGTGTCGACCGACGCCGGGGGCATCTCCTCGGGCACATCGGGCAGATCGGGCAGGCCAGCATCCTTCATGCACGTTCGCCAGTCGCTTGCGGCATCGCGGACCTCGACAGCTTGTTCTGCTTCGGCGTAAGCGAGGTTGCCGATCTGTTGAGCCAAGTCGTACGCAGAACCGTCCACGATGCCGAGAATTGGAGCAGCCTCTTCAAAACATGCGTCGACTGCCTCAGGGTGCTGTTGCGAGACCGCGCGGTTCGCGCGGTCCGCGTCCATACGCGCTGGGGCCTGATCCAGCATCGGAGAATTCCCGTAGCCGTATTTCTCTGCGAGTTCGACGGAGAAGAGTTTGCGGCCGGCGTCGCTCCAGGACTCCTGCGGACTCGCCCCGTCCTCAGTCGGTACGACGCGCCATTCATATCCGACCTTTGAAAGGCACGATGCGACGATGACCTGTTCTGCATCGGAGACAGGATCGACGAGCGGCCACTGGTACTGGTCGAGCGGCAACAGCCACCGATGCCGATTCTTCTCGGGCAGCGGCAGATCGGCCTCGTGCACCGATGAATTCGTACAGGCGGACAGACCGACCAGACAGACACCGACGGCTACGCCGAGGACCGCCCTCGACATCGTTCGGCGTGGCAGGATCACGAACAACACCTCGAATGAACCGCGAGCGCAGCGAGAGCCGATGCGGTTCGTCAGTCGGATTCCCAGGCCGCACCCTGAGTGCGACACGCGAAACGCTACCGATCGTTATGTCTTGCGGTCAAGACTCTGCTGCGCCGCTCCTCCTGAAGGCTGAGAACGAGTCCTTGAGGCGGCCTACGGAGCGCTCGGCGACTCCACCGTCACGGCGCCGCTGACGATGTCGGCACGCAGGGCGTCGAGCTCGCCGCTCAGCTCGGCGGGCACCGACGACTCGAGGTCGTGGAACGGTGCGAGGCCGACGCCGTCGTTGTCGAGCGTGCCGACGTACGGCTCGTTCGTGAACGACCCGTCGGCCGACGAGATCGCGATGTCCTGGACGGCCTGCTCGGTGTCCTTGATGACCGAGGTCAGCAGGATGGGGCGGTACTCGGCGGGCAGCGTGTCGTACCCGTCGTTGTCGACCCAGACCACCGAGACGTCGCCCGCGTCGAGCGCCGCCGACGCGGCCCCCTCGCCGACCTGACCCGCCACCGGCATGATCACGTCGGCGCCCTGGTCGATGAGCGCCTGCGCCAGCTGCTTGCCCTTGTTGACGTCTTCGAAGTCGCCGGTGAACGAGCCGTCCTGCGCCTCCTTGTCCCACCCGAGCAGCGCGACGGTCGTGCCGTGCGCCTCGTTGTACGCGTCGACGCCATCGGAGAAGCCGTCCATGAACAGGGTCACCGGGGGCTGGTTGCCGCCGCCGAAGGTCGCCACCGTGCCGGTCTTCGAGACCCCCGCCGCGAGGTAGCCCGCGAGGTACGACGCCTGGGCGGTGTCGAACACGATCGGCTTGACGTTGTCGCCCTCGACGGTCTCGTCGACGATCGCGAAGTCGATGTCGGGGTTCGCGGCGGCCTGCTCCTCGGTGGCCGGCGCGAGCTCGTAGCCCACGGTCAGCACGAAGCCGCACCCCGACGACACCGCCTGCGCGACGTTCGGGGCGAGGTCGGTCTCGTTGGTCGAGACGAGCACCTCGGCCGCGATGCCGTCCTCCTTCTCGGCCTTCTGCAGCCCGGCCCAGCTCGACTGGTTGAACGAGCGGTCGTCGAGGCCACCCGAGTTCGTGACCATGCGCGAGCAGTGCGTCGAGTCGGTCGAGGCGGGGTCCGCCTCGGACGTGGGCGCCGAGGCGCAGGCGGCGAGCGCCATCAGCGCGACGGCGGAGAGAGCCACCGAGCCGAGGAGGCGCGGGTGGCGGAGACGGGACGACGAGCGATTCGTGCGGGCAGACACGGGGCGACCTCCTGGTCGGGCGAGACGAGCTCTCGAGACGAGGCACCCGGACGGCGGGCGGCCCTCCGATGATCATGGCAGCCGCTCCCGTCGCGGTCGACCTCCGCGCGATGCTGTTACGCGATCGTCGCCGGACCCCGCCCGGCCGCATGCACGAGCAGCGCCACCTGCACCCGGTTGTCGACCTCGAGCTTCTCGTAGACGTGTCCGACGTGCGTCTTGACGGTGGCGACGCTGACGTACAGCTCGGACGCGATCTCGGCGTTCGTCGCCCCGCGGGCCACGGCGAGCGCCACGTCGGTCTCGCGCCCGGTGAGGCGGGCGAGGCGATCGCGTTCGTCGCGACCGGCGGCCGGATCGACTGCGGTTCCGCCGTGCCCGCCGATCCTTCCGGCGGCCACGCCGATCACCCGGTCGAGCACCGACGGCGACAGTATCGACCGGCCCGCCGCGACGGTGCGGACGGCCTGGACCAGCTCGTGCGGCGGGGTGTCCTTCACGAGGAACCCCCGGGCCCCGTGGCGCAGCGCGGCGAGCACCAGATCGTCGGCGTCGAAGGTGGTGAGCACCAGCACGGCGAGATCGGGGCGCCGAGCCAGCTCGCGCTCGGTCGCGACGAGACCGTCGCAGCGGGGCATCCGGATGTCCATCAGCACGACGTCGGGCTCGGTGCGCTCGATGACGCCCTCGGCCTCGAGTCCGTCGCCGGCCTCGCCGACCACCTCGATGCCCGGGTCCCCGCCGAGCAGCAGCCGCAGCCCGGTGCGGACGAGCATCTCGTCGTCGACGATCACGACCCGGATCGGCGCGGAGGCGGGGGTCGCGGCGGCGCGGGTCGCGGCGGCGGGCGTCAGCTCCACGGGAGCACCGCCTCGACGACGTGCGCGCCCCGCCCGTCGGGTCCGGCCCGGAACGTCCCGCCGACGAGTCGGACCCGCTCGGCCAGCCCGGTCAGACCGTGGCCCGGCGTGGTCGTCACTCCGCCGGCCATCGGGTTCCGCACGACGATCCGCAGCCCCTCACCCGGGGCATCCGACAGGGCGACCTCGACCGGTCGACCCGGGGCGTGCCTCCTCGCGTTCGTCAGCCCCTCCTGCACGATGCGGTAGGCGTGGCGTCCGAGCGACGTCGGCAGCTCGACGAGGCGGGCCGCGGTGCGGTCGTCGACGTCGACCGAGACCTCGGTCCCGGCGGCGCGGGCGTCGTCGAGCAGGACGGGCAGGTCGGCCAGCGAGGGCTGAGGAGGCGCGACCTCCGTGACCTCGGAGGCCCCCGACGCCGACGGGTCGCGCAGCACCCCGAGCACGTCGCGCAGCTCGCTGAGCGCCGACTGCGCGTTGTCGCGGACCACGCCCGCCGTCTCGACGACCTCGTCGGGGGTGAGCTCGCGACCGCGGTACTCGAGGGCGCCGGCGTGCAGGGCGACGAGCGACAGGCGGTGCCCCAGCACGTCGTGCATCTCGCGGGCGATGCGGCCGCGCTCGAGGTCGCGGGCCCGCGCTTCGCGGAGGGACTGCTCGTGCTCGGCGAGCACCGCCCGGTCGCGCAGCGAGGCGATCAGGTCGCGGCGGCTGCCGATGGCGGCGCCGACGGCCACGACGAGGGCGTAGAGGACGACGCCGCTGAGCAGCAGCTGCCAGGCGGGCAGGGAGTCGCCCATCGCGGGGAACATCACCGACTCCGAGAACCAGCCCGCGGCGAGGTACACGAGCCCGACGGTCGCCAGCTCGCGAGCGCGGCGACGGGTCGCGAGCGAGACGAGGCCGAGGACGGCTGCACCGGTCGCGAGGGTCGAGACGCCCCCGCAGGCCGCCAGGATCAGCGCGATGACGAAGGGTGCGCGGCGGCGGAACGCGACCAGCACCAGGGTGGCGACACCGACGGCGAGATCGCCCATCATGCCGAGCCCGAGCCGGGCGTCGCTCCAGTCGGCGGTGGCCGTCTCGGGCCAGACGAGCGCGAAGGCCAGGAGGCCCACCAGCGTCGCGAGGCCGAGTCGCCAGGTCTCGGCCCAGACGCGCCGTGCCCGGGACAGGTGCGCGCGGCCGGGCCCCGCACCGGTCGCGGGACGCCGCGGCGGGGCCGGCGGGACGGGCGCCGGGGCCGGCGGCGCCGCCGGGAGCGACGGCGCGACCGGCGCCGCGTGGGGTGTCGATGCCGAGGAGGTCATGCCCCGAGCCTAAGGAGGGCGCCCGGCCCGCCGGATCGACCGAAGGTCGGAGTTCGCGCGCGGACGGCTCGACGGCACCGGCCCCTGCGTGGCACCGCGGACCGACCGCGGAACCACGGGATCGCGCGTGCGCGACACTGGACGGATGGACACCCTCGCGCTGCTGCTCGGCCGCTGGCGCGTCGAGCGCCGCGTCGTCGATCGGCTCGTCGGCGACGAGACCGTCTTCACGGGGACCGCGGTCGTCGAGGCGGCGGGCGACGACCCCGAACGACCCGCCTCGTACGTCGAGGAGGGGGAGGTCGTGCGGGGCTCGCACCGCGCCTCCGCGGGTCGACGGCTCACGTATCACCCGCGGGCGGACGGGTCGCTCGACGTCCGGTTCGCCGACGGACGGCACTTCGTCGACCTCGACCTGCGAGCGGGAGCCTGGGAGGCGCGGCATCCGTGCGCTCCCGACGACTACCTCGTCGAGACGCGCGTCCTGTCGCCCACGTCGTTCGTCGAGCGGTGGACGGTGCGCGGCCCGGCCAAGTCGTACGACGCCGTCACGACCTACACGCGCGCCCCCTGACGGGCGCTCGCGCGTCGCTCGCCTCGCCCGCGCGGCGCTGCGTCGCGTCGCAACGCCCGCGTCGCGCCGCCCGCGTGCCACCCCCTGCCTCGTGCCTCGAGTGGTCGGAAGATGCTCTTCCCACGACCGCGAAGAGCATTCTCGGACCACTCGATCGAGGCTCAGGCGGAAGCGCCCGGTGCTCGCGAGCCCGCTCGTCGGATCAGCCCGTGTTCTGCAGCCCGGCGGCGATCCCGTTCACGGTGAGCAGGAGGAGGCGGTGGTCGGCATCGGCCGGGTCGCCTCCGCCGTTCACGCGGATCGACCGGAGCGCCCGCAGCTGCAGCAGCGACAGCGCGTCGACGTACGGGCTGCGCAGACGCACCGACCGGCTGAGCACGGGGCGACCGTCGAGCACCTCGGCGTGCTCGCTGACCTTCAGCACCCACTCGCGGGTGAGCGCCATCTCGTCGAGCACGGCGCCGGCGAGGTCGTCGCGCTCGGCGAGGCCGAGGTACTCGCGGGCGATGTGCCCGTCGGTCTTCGCCAGCGACAGCTCGACGTTCTTCACCATCGTGCGGAACAGCGGCCACGTCTTGTACGCATCGCGCAGCAGGTCGACGTCGCCGACGGCCGCGAGGGCCGAGCCGAGCCCGTACCAGCCGGCGAGGTTGATGCGGGCCTGGGTCCAGGCGAACACCCACGGGATGGCCCGCAGGTCTTCGAGCGACTCGACCGAGAGACCGCGACGGGCCGGGCGTGAGCCGAGGGCGAGCAGGCCCACCTCCTCCATCGGGGTGACGGCGGCGAACCACGACGCGAAGCCCTCGGCCTTGACCAGTCCGAAGAACGCAGCGCGGGACGCCTCGTCCATGGTGGTGACGACGTCGGCGAAGCGGGCGGCGGCCTCGGCGTTCTCGGACTCGTTCGACGGGCTCGAGGCCAGCAGCGTGGCGGCGGCCATCTGCTCGAGGTGCCGGGCGCCGATCGCCTGGTTGCCGTACTGGGCGACGATGACCTCGCCCTGCTCGGTGATCTTGAAGCGGCCGTCGACCGAGTGCGGCGGCTGAGCCAGCACGGCCTCGTTCGCCGGACCGCCCCCGCGGCCCAGGGCGCCGCCCCGTCCGTGGAACAGCGTCAGGGTGATGTCGTTCGCGGCCGCCCAGTCGGCGATGCGCGCCTGCGCGTCGTACAGGGCGAACGTCGCCGACACCGGCCCGACGTCCTTCGACGAGTCGGAGTAGCCGAGCATGACCTCGAGTCGGCGGCCCGTCTCCGCGAGGCGACGCTGCACGACCTCGGTGGCCAGCGCCTCCTCGAGGATGCGCGTGCTCGCCTCGAGGTCGGCGAACGTCTCGAACAGGGGCACGACGTCGAGCACGGGTGCGGCCTCGGCCGACCCGAGCGCGTACGCGGCCAGCTCGTGCACGTTCGCGAGGTCGGCGGACGACTGCGTGAACGACACGATGTACCGGGAGGCGGCACGCACCCCGTACCGCACCTGCAGGTCCTTGATGGTGCGGAAGACGGCGAGGACCTCGTCGGTCATCGGGCTCGTCTCACCGCCGGCGCGCAGCTCGGCGAGCGCCGTGCGGTGCACCTGCGAGTGCTGACGGACCTCGAGCTCGGCGAGGTGGAACCCGAAGGTCTCGACCTGCCAGACGAGTCCCTGCAGCTCGCCGTTCGCGGCGCGATGCGCCCCGGCCGCCCGCAGCGAGTGCTGCACGACGCGGAGGTCGGCGAGCAGCTGCTCGGGCGCGTCGTAGCCGAGCGGGTCGCCGTCGCGACGGGTCGCCTCGATGCGGGCCGCCACGAAGAGCAGCACCCGACGGTGCGTCTCGTTCGGCGAGCGGACGCCGATGCTCGACGCGAGCTCGGGGTCGAGCGCCCGCTGGGCCTCGGCGAGGGCGAGCAGAGTCGCATCGGCGGGGGTGTCGGCCTCGTCGAGCGTGAGGGTCGCACCCACCCGCGACGCGGCACGGTGCAGACCGAGCAGCACGTGCTCGGCGGCGATGTCGGCGGCCTGCCGGGTGACCTCGGCCGTGACGTGCGGGTTGCCGTCGCGGTCGCCGCCGATCCAGCTGCCGAGTCGGAGGAACGCCGGGGCGACGGCCGGCTCGCGGCCGGCCCGGTCGCCGAGGAGGCGGTCGTCGAGCAGTCGGTACACCTGCGGCACGATCTCGAAGAGGGTCTGGTCGAAGACGCTCATCGCCGTTCGGACCTCGTCGAGCGGGGTGGGGCGCGTGGTGCGCAGCGGCGAGGTGCGCCAGAGCGTGTCGACCTCCTCGAGGAGGCGGCGCTCGGCCTCGGCGACGGCGATGTCG
Source organism: Frigoribacterium sp. Leaf263 (assembly GCF_001422285.1). Taxonomy (GTDB): domain Bacteria; phylum Actinomycetota; class Actinomycetes; order Actinomycetales; family Microbacteriaceae; genus Frigoribacterium. The sequence continues at coordinate 19,639 of NZ_LMMO01000001.1, read as the reverse complement.
TTCTGCAGCCGGTCTCGCTCGTCCATCAGGTCGCTGATGCGGCGGATCGTCGACGCGACGGCTCGACGCCGGGCCTCGGTCGGGTGCGCGGTGAGCACGGGGTGGAAGCGGAGGTCGCTCAGGCGCTTCGAGGCCTCGTCGGCGCCCACCTCGGCGACGAGCTGCTGCAGCGTGTCGGCGACCGAGTCGGAGGCCGTGCGCTGCGCGCTGCCGCGCCGACGCAGCACGCGGACGCGGTGGTGCTCTTCGGCGAGGTTGCTGAGGTGGAAGTAGCAGGTGAAGGCCCGGGCGACCTGCTCGGCGCGTTCCTGGTCGAGGCCGTCGACGATGGCCTGCGCGTCGTCCAGCGAGGCGCCGCCGGCCCCCTCGTACGCGGCGATGACGGCGGCCCGCACCGCCTCGACGTCGCGGAACAGGTCGTCGGAGCCGGACTCGCGCAGCACGCGCCCGAGCAGGCTGCCGAGGAAGCTCACGTCGCCGCGCAGGTCGCCGTCGACGGCCCCGCGGATGTCATCACGGCTGCTGCCGTCGGCACGTCTCGATGTCTCGATGTCGGTCACGGCCCCATTGTGGACGATGCGGGGGCGTGTGACGCACACCGCGCCTCCTCGGCTCGCCTCGGGTTCGCTGGGCGTCCTGCGATGCGGCGGGTCCGTGTCGTCCGTGGCAGGTCGGCGCTGACCCGCCACGGATGACGGGAACCCGTCGCAGCCCGAGGCACGAGCACGGGCACGAGCAAGGGCACGGGTCAGCCGCGGGCCCGGGGCACGAGGCGCTCGAGCTGGGTGACGTGCCTCGGCTCGAGCTCGTCGAGGGAGTTCACGCCCAGGAGGCGCATCGTGCGCGCGATCTCGACCGACAGGATCTCGATGGCCCGGTCCACCCCCTCGCGCCCGCCCGCCATGAGCCCGTAGAGGTAGGCGCGGCCGATCAGCGTGAAGCGCGCGCCGAGGGCGACCGCGGCGACGATGTCGGCGCCCGACATGATGCCCGTGTCGAGGTGCACCTCGGTGTCGCCGCCGACCTCGCGGACGACGTCGGGCAGCAGGTGGAACGGGATGGGCGCCCGGTCGAGCTGACGGCCGCCGTGGTTGGAGAGGATCAGGGCGTCGACGCCGAGGTCGGTCACCCGGCGCGCGTCGTCGACGGTCTGCACGCCCTTCACGACGAGCTTGCCGGGCCACTGCGACTTGATCCACGCCAGATCGTCGTAGGTCACCGTCGGGTCGAACATGGTGTTCAGCAGCTCGGCCACGGTGCCCGACCAGCGGTCGAGCGACGCGAAGGCGAGCGGCTCGGTCGTGAGGAAGTCGACCCACCACCACGGGCGCGGCAGGGCGTCGATGATCGTCTTCGGCGTCAGCGACGGCGGGATGGTCATGCCGTTGCGCGAATCGCGGAGGCGCGCTCCGGCCACCGGCACGTCGACCGTGACGAGCAGGGTGTCGAAGCCCGCGGCCGCCGCGCGGTCGACGAGGGCCATCGAGCGGTCGCGGTCCTTCCACATGTAGAGCTGGAACCAGTTGCGGCCCCCGGGTGCCGCCTCCGCGACGTCCTCGACGCTGGCGGTGCCCATCGTCGACAGGCTGAACGGGATCCCGGCGGCGGCGGCCGCCGCGGCGCCGGCCTTCTCGCCCTCGGTCTGCATCATCCGGGTGAAGCCCGTCGGGGCGATGCCGAACGGCTGCTCGACCCGCTTGCCGAGCACGTCCCAGCCCGTGTCGACGGTGGCGACGTCGTGGAGGATCGCCGGGTTGAACTGGACGTCGCGGAACGCCTGCCGGGCCCGGCGCAGCGAGATCTCGGCCTCGGCCGACCCGTCGGTGTAGTCGAACGCGGCGGTCGGCGTGCGGCGCTTCGCGATCCTCCGCAGGTCCTCGATGGTCAGCGCCTCGCGGAGCCGCTTGGCCTTCAGGTCGAAGGTGGGCTTCTTGAACTGCATCAGCGGCGCGAGGTCGTGGAGCTTGGGGATGCGACGGTCGACCATGGGTGGTCCTTTCGAGATGGGCGGAGGGAGCTCAGGAGGCGCGCGACGGCACCCGGGGCAGGTAGCGGACGGGTGCCGACGACGCCGACACCAGCGCCCGCAGCGCCTCGAGCGACGACGACGGGTCGATCAGGCCGACGGCCCGCGCCTGCACGAGGACGTTGCCGAGGGCCGTGGCCTCGACCGGCCCGGCGAGCACGGTGCAGCCCGTCCGATCGGCGGTCAGCTGGCAGAGCAGGGCGTTCTGCGAGCCGCCGCCGACGACGTGCACGGTGCGGATCGTGCGACCCGAGAGCCGTTCGGCGTCGCGCAGGGTCGACGCGTACGCCGCAGCGAGCGACTCGAGGATGCTGCGGACCGTCTCGGCCCGCCCCCGGGGCGGCTCGACGTCGTGCTCGACGCACCACGACGCGATGCGGGCCGGCATGTCGCCGGGCGGCGAGAAGCGCTCGTCGGTGGCGTCGAAGACGGGCACGGGGCGGACGACGTCGGCCGCCTCGGCGAGCAGTGCGGCCAGATCGCTGCTGCGCTCGGCCGCCGTCGCCGCGGAGCCGTCCCAGGTGCGCATCGACTCGCTGAGCAGCCAGAGGCCCGACACGTTCTTCAGGAACCGCGTGCGGCCGTCGACCCCGCCCTCGTTCGTGAATCCGGCGAGGCGCGCCTCCTCGGTGATCAGGGGCGCGGACAGCTCGAGGCCGACGAGCGACCAGGTGCCGCTCGAGACGTAGGCGGCGTCGTCGCCGCCGAGCGGCACGCCGACGACGGCCGACGCCGTGTCGTGCGATCCCACGACGGTGACACCGAGCGACGACGGTGCACCGATCAGCTCGGCGATCGACGGCAGCAGCGGCCCGAGACGGGCGCCGGGCTCGACGAGCGGCGCGAAGAGGTCGGCGGGCACGCCGACGCGGTTCATCAGATCGACGTCGAACACGCGCTCGACGGGCGACAGCAGACCGGTGGTCGACGCGTTCGTCGACTCGGTCGCCGCCACCCCCGTCAGCCACCACGAGAACAGGTCGGGCACCAGCAGCGCGCGATCGGCCAGGGCGAGGACTCCGGAGGCGCGATCGGCCGCCAGCTGGAACACCGTGTTGAACGGCAGATGCTGCAGCCCGGCCCGCGTGAACAGCTCACGAGGCGACACCGCGGCGTGCACCGCCTCCACCCCCGCCGCCGTCCGCGCATCGCGGTAGTGGTACGGCGCGCCGAGCAGCCGTCCGTCGCGGAGGAGGGCGTAGTCGACGGCCCACGAGTCGACCCCGATCGAGCGGAGGTCGGGTTCGTCGCGCAGGGCGGCGGCCAGGCCGCCGGTGACGGAGCGCCAGAGGCCGAGGACGTCCCAGTGCAGACCGGCAGCGGGTGGACCGGCCCGACCCGCGCCTCCAGCGGGGACGGTGACGGGGTCGTTCGCGAACCGGGCGACCGGTCGGAGCCGGACCCCGTCGCGGTCGACCCGGCCGAGCATGACGCGCCCGCTGGTGGCGCCGAGGTCGACCGCAGCGACCGCGCCGCCGCCTGCCGCGGTCACGAGACGCCGGTCATCGGAGGAAGGCCGCGGCGACGCCCGCGTCGACCGGCACGTGCAGCCCGGTCGTGTGCGAGAAGTCGCTCGTGCAGATGGCGAAGACGGCGGCGGCGACGTTCTCGGGCACGACCTCGCGCTTCAGGATGGTGCGCTGGGCGTAGAAGGCGCCGAGATCCTGCTCGTCGATGCCGTAGGTCGCGGCCCGGTTGGCGCCCCAGCCGCTGGCGAAGATGCCCGAGCCCCGCACGACCCCGTCGGGGTTGATGCCGTTGACCCGGATGCCGTGCTCGCCCAGCTCGGCGGCGAGCAGTCGCACCTGATGCGCCTGATCGGCCTTCGTGGCGCTGTACGCGATGTTGTTCGGGCCCGCGAAGACCGAGTTCTTCGACGAGATGTAGACGATGTCGCCGCCGAGCCCCTGGTCGACGAGCACCCGCGCGGCGTTCTTCGCGACGAGGAACGAGCCCTTCGCCATGACGTCGTGCTGGAGATCCCAGTCGGCCTCGGTGGTGTCGAACAGCGACTTCGACAGACTGAGCCCGGCGTTGTTGACGACCAGGTCGAGGCCGCCGAACGCGAGCAGCACCTCGTCGATCGCGGTCTTGACGGCCGCCTCGTCGCTCACGTCCGCCGCGACGCCGCGTGCCACGTCGGGCCCGCCGATCTCGGCCGCCGCGGCCTGCGCCTTCGCGAGATCGAGGTCGGCGACGACCACGCAGGCCCCCTCGGCGGCGAGACGCGTCGCGATCGCCTTCCCGATGCCCGACGCGGCGCCGGTGACCAGCGCGATGCGGGTGGCGAGGCGCCGGGGCGCCGGCAGACGCTTGAGCTTGGCCTCCTCGAGGGCCCAGTACTCGATGCGGAACTTCTCGGCCTCGTCGATCGGCGCGTACGTCGAGAGCCCCTCGGCACCGCGCATGACGTTGATCGCGTTGACGTAGAACTCGCCCGCGACCCGCGCGGTCTGCGCGTCCTTGCCGAACGAGAACATGCCGACGCCGGGCACGAGCACGATGAGCGGGTCGGCCCCGCGGATGGCCGGGCTGTCGGGCGTCGCGTGACGGTCGTAGTAGGCCTGGTAGTCGAGCCGGTACTGCGCGTGCAGCTCGCGGAGGCGCCCGATGGACTCGTCGACGGAGGCGGTCGCCGGCAGATCGAGCAGCAGCGGCGTCACCTTCGTGCGGAGGAAGTGATCGGGGCAGCTCGTGCCGAGCGCGGCGAGCCGGGGGTGCTCGGCGCTCGCGAGGAACTCGAGCACGGCGGGGTCGTCGCTGAATCGGCCGACCTGCGGAGCGTCGTGCGAGGCGAGTCCGCGGATCGTGGCGGCGAGGGCGGCGGCGCGGGCGCGGCGCTCGGACTCGGGCAGCGCGGCGTACCCGTCGAGCGCGGGGCCGAACGGGTCGACGCGCGAGTGCTCGGCGATGTGCGCCTCGGCCGTCTCGATGATCCAGCGCGAGTTCGCCTCGGCCTCGTCGCTCGTGTCGCCCCAGGCCGTGATGCCGTGACCGCCGAGGATCGTGCCGATCGCCTCCGGGTTCTCGGCCTTGATCGCGGCGATGTCGAGCCCGAGCTGCCAGCCGGGGCGGCGCCACGGGACCCAGACGACGCGCCCGCCGAAGATCTCGGCCGTCAGTCGCTCGCCGTCGGCGGCCGTCGCGATGGCGATCCCGCTGTCGGGGTGCAGGTGGTCGACGTGCGCGGCGTCGACGAGACCGTGCATGGCCGTGTCGATCGAGGGGGCGGCCCCGCCCTTGCCGTGCAGCGCGTAGTCGAACGCGGCGACCATCTCGTCTTCGTGCTCGGGCCCGCGGTAGACCCCCGCGAGCCCGCGGAGCCGGTCGAGGCGGAGCACCGCGAGGCCCGACCCGGTCAGCGTGCCGAGGTCGCCGCCCGAGCCCTTGACCCAGAGCAGCTCGACCGGCTCGCCGGTGGCGGGGTCGACGGCGGTGCCCTTGGCCGACGTGTTGCCGCCCGCGTAGTTCGTCACCCGGGGGTCGGCCCCGAGTCGGTTGCTGCGGGCGATGAGGTCGGCCGCGGCGGTGGAGGTGGTCGTGGTCATGGGTCCGTCTTCTGTCTGGGCCCCCGAGGAGGCGCGGGTCGTGTCGAGCGGGTCGGCTGCGGATCGGCTGCTGCCGGAGCGGCGGCTCAGGTCCAGCTGAGCTGCCTGCCGCCGACGCGCTCCTCGGCGAGGCGCTCCGGGGTGCCGCTGGCGAGGTAGGCCGCCATCGGGTCGCGGGGCAGACCCCGGCCCTCGCGCCAGTCGGCCAGGGCGGGGCGGACGTCGGTGTAGAAGGCGTCCATCAGCACGGCGTTGGCGCCGAGCACGTCGTGGGAGGCTCGGGCGGCGTCGAGCGCGGGCCGGTCGACGAGCAGGGCGCGCGCCGTCATCTCCTGCACGTTCAGCACGCTGCGGATCTGGCCGGGGATCTTGTCCTCGACGTTGTGGCACTGGTCGAGCATGAACTGGACGGGAGAGCCCTCGTCGAGTCCGCCGCCGTCGACGACCTCGAACAGGATGCGGAACAGCTGGAACGGGTCGGCCGCGCCGACGATGAGGTCGTCGTCGGCGTAGAAGCGCGAGTTGAAGTCGAACGAGCCGAGCTTGCCGAGGCGCAGCAGCTGCATGACGATGAACTCGATGTTCGTGCCGGGCGCGTGGTGCCCGGTGTCGAGGCAGGTCAGCGCCTGGTCGCCGAGCGCCGAGACCTGGGCGTAGCTGGTCCCCCAGTCGGGGACGTCGGTGTGATAGAACGCCGGCTCGAAGAACTTGTACTCGAGCACGAGGCGCTGCTCGGGGTCGAGCCCGGCGTAGATCTCGGCGAGCGACTCGGCGAGGTGGTCCTGACGCTGGCGGAGGCTGTCCTGGCCGGGGTAGTTGGTGCCGTCGGCGAGCCAGATCTTGAGGTCGCGCGACCCGGTCTCGCGCATGATCTCGAGGCAGCGGAGGTGGTGGTCGATCGCCTTGCGTCGCACCGACGCGTCGCTGTGGGCGAGGCTGCCGAACTTGTACGCGTCGTCCTGGAAGGTGTTCGAGTTCACCGTGCCGAGCGCGACGCCGTGATCGGAGGCGAACGAGCGGAGGGCCGTGAAGTCGTCGACCTCGTCCCACGGGATGTGCAGGGCGACGCTCGGGGCGAGGCCCGTGTGCTCGTGGACGGTCGCGGCGTCGGCGATCTTCTCTTCGGCGGTGCGGGGCGTGCCCGGGGTGCCGAAGACCTTGAATCGCGTGCCCGAGTTGCCGAACGCCCAGCTGGGCAGCTCGATGGCCTGACGCTCGAGCGTGGGGGCGATGGACTCGAAGGTGGTCATGAGGTCTCTTCCGTGATCGTGATCGTGGTGTCGCCGGGCGTCGTCGATGACGCCGGGGTCGGTGGTGTCGCAGCGGTCGGTGGTGTCGCAGCGGTCGGTGGTGTCGCAGCGGTCGGTGGTGTCGCGGTGGGCTTCGGGGCTGCGTAGCGACCGCCGCCCGGCAGGCCGAGCTGCGCCTCGAGGTTGAAGACCTGCGTGAGCGGCTCGAAGCCCTCATCGGGCGGGGTGCCGTCGAGCGAGGTGAAGAACTCGGCCATCGAGGCCTGCCAGCGGGCGTTGACCTCGGTCTCGGACATGGCGACCTGCGCGGCTTCGAGGGATCCGGCCTCGACGTAGCCGATCAGCAGCCCGTCGGGGGCGGCGAAGAGCGAGTACGAGCGCCACCCGCTGTGGTGCAGCGCCTGGAGCATCTCGGGCCAGACCTCGGCGTGCCGGCGGGTGTACTCGGTCAGCCGCTCGGGTGCGACCTGGAGGCGGAACGCGTAGCGCTCGTGCTCGTCGGCGGTCATCTCTGGGTCTCCGGTTCGTCATTGAATCGTTTCAATACAGCGAGCGTAGCAAGTGCCGCCACACCCGGCAAGCGGTCTCAGGGGAGCGTCGACCCGAGACTCCGCTCGAACCCGTCGGCGTCGTCGAAGGGGGCCGACACGTGCCGGTGGTCGATGCCGAGCAGCGACGCCGCCGCCGCGACGTCCCGAGCGACGTGCCCGACGCAGAGCCCCCAGTGGTGCCCGATGCCGGTGCGCGACCACTCGTCGACCCACTCGCCCGGGTCCCCGCCGAAGTCGACGCGCGACGTCGTGTTGCCGATCCGGAGCAGCGGGCCGGGCACGACCTCGCCCTCGCTCGTGACGAACGACAGCGCGCCGTCGCGGTCCTGCCCGAGGCCGAAGGTCGTGACGGGCCCGGGCTGCACGTCGAACTCGACGCTCACGCCGTAGCCGCGCTTGCCGTGGAAGACCCCCAGGCCGCGGAGGATCGGCCGCGACGACGAGATCGCCAGGTGCGCCGGCCCGTCGTGCCCCATCTCGACCACGCCGTCGTCGAAGTGGATCGCCTGGATCTCGGTGAACGAGCCGCCGACGCCGAGCGCCTGCGCGGCCAGCATCGCGACCGACGTCCGGAGCTCGTACTCCCCCACCGCCGGCAGACCGCGGGCATTCAGCAGAGAGGCGCCGAGGATCATGCCGGCACCGAGCCTCTCGTGCTGCTCGCCCTCGAGACCCCGGTGGTAGTAGGCCAGCGAGTCGAGGTCGAAGTCGGCCACGAGCCGGTCGAGCCCGACAGAGACGCGGGCGCCCCCGTCGAAGTCCTCCTGGTCGACCGACGCGTCGACCTCGAACACCTCGCGGGCCAGGGCCACGCGGTCGCGCACCTCGGCGTCGGTGACGGCGTCGACGCGCACCCGCAGGTCGTCGAACTCGAGCACCTCGACATGCGAGCCGAAGTGCGTCGACAGCAGCGTCAGGTCGGTCGAGACGTCGAGCATGCCCGGGTAGAGGTGACCCATGAGGCCGTGCCGCGCCTCCCTCAGTCTCGCCCTGACTCCGGCGGCGTGCACCCAGCGCTCGATGCGCCGCCAGGCGCGCTCGCTTCGCAGGTGCCCCGTGACAGACCGGAACTCGATGCCGGCCCGGCGGAACACGTTGGCGACCTCGGGCACCGGGCACTGGCCGCAGTACGCCAGCCAGAGTCCGGTGTCGAAGCGGTCGTGGTCCATCCTCTCGGTCGGCTGCAGGTCTATCACGAGCACCGGCACCCCCGCGCGCTGCGCGATCGGGAGCACCATCGACGAGGTGAGGTACGTGGTCAGGAAGACGACGATGAGGTCGCAGTCGGCGGTGCGGAGCGTGTCGGCGGCGACCCGCGCCTCCTGGGCGTCCGAGATGAAGCCGGTGTCGATCACCTCGGCGTCGAGACTCCCGAAGCGGTCGGCGACGTAGCGGGTGGACTCCTGCAGCTGGGGCAGCAGCCCGGGGAACTGCGGCCAGTAGGTGCCGAGACCGCCGGCGACGAGACCGACGCGGGTGCGACGGCGGCGCATCGGGGGCAGCTGATCGGACACGGCGGTGCTGATGCTCATGGGGTGACGACTCCGGTGTCGACGGGGCGCTGGCGCGCCGGATGAGACGAGGAGGCGCGAGGCGCGCTCCGAGGGAGGGCGGGGCCGCCGGGGTGGTCGCCCGGCGGCCCCGCGACGGCGACTAGAAGTCGTAGTCGTCGATGTTGTCGGCGTCGAACTCGGTCGGCGGGCCGACGATCACGATGCCGTCGGCGCCCACGGTGCGCTCACCGAGGTCGCCGGCCTCGAAGGTGTCGCCCTCGGCACCCGTGATGGTGCCGTCGACGAGCGCCTGACCCGCGTAGGCGGCGACGTAGCCGAGCTGCGCCGGGTCCCAGAGGGCGAACGCGGTGACGGTGCCGTCCTTCACGAACTCGCGCATCTCGTTCGGCAGACCGAGCCCCGTCAGGGCGACCTTGCCCTTGTACTCGGAGGTCGAGAGGTAGCGGGCCGTCGCGGCGATGCCGACCGTGGTGGGCGAGATGATGCCCTTGAGGTCGGGGTTCGCCTGGAGCAGGCCCTGAGCCTCCTGGAACGACTTCGCGTCGTCGTCGTCGCCGTAGACCTTCGAGACGATGTTCATCCCGGCGTAGTCGGGGTTCGTGTCGACCTCCTCCTCGATGTACTTGATCCACTCGTTCTGGTTCGTCGCGTTCGCCGTCGCCGAGAGGATCGCGATGTCGCCCTCGCCGCCGATCTGCTCGCTCATCTGGCGGATCTGGATGAGCGCGACGTCCTTCGCCTCGACCTGGCTGATGAACACGTCGCGGTAGTCGGGGTTCGTGTCGGAGTCGAAGGCGACGATCTTCGCGCCGCCGTCGCGCGCCTCCTGCAGGGCCGGCCCGACCGCGTCGGGGTCGTTCGCGGCGATGACGATGACGTCGGCGCCCTGCTGCGTGAGCGTGTTGATGAAGGTGACCTGCGACGACGCGCTGGCCTCGAGCGGACCCACGACGCTGTAGTCGTAGCCGATCGCCGACGAGGCGTCCTCTCCGCCGCCGAGGACGACGTCGGTGTAGGGGTTGTTGAGCTGCTTGGGCACGAACGCGATCGACTGCGCGCCGTCGGACCCGGAGCCCGACGACGAGTCGTCGTCGCCCGAGCCGGCCGTCAGGGCGCAGCCGGAGGCGACGAGCGCGACGCCCGCGAGGGCCGCCGCGGTGGCGAGGGCGCGGCGCGCTCCGCGCTTCGTGGAGGTGGTGAACATCATCGTTCCGTCCTTTGCTGGGTGGGGTGGTGCGGGGCGGTGCTGGGTGGGTAGGGGGGGGGTGGCGGAGGCGGTGCCGTCAGGCCGCGGCGGTCTCGGAGGCGGCGAGGACCTCGCGCGCCGAGCGTCTCGCCCTCCGCTTCGCGCCGATGACGGCGATGAGACTCGGCGTGACGACGCTGCCGACCAGCAGCAGGCCGGTGACGACGTTGAGCACGACGTCGCTGATGCCGCCGAGGCGGAGCGCGTAGCTGACGCTCGAGATGATCAGCACGCCGGCGACGACGCCGGGGATGCTGCCGCGTCCGCCGAAGATCGAGACGCCGCCGAGCAGCACGGCCGCGATCACCGCGAGCTCGATGCCGGTCGCGTTGTCGCTGCGGGCGCTGGAGTAGCGGAGGGTCCAGTAGATGCCGACGAGGGCCGACACGACGCCGGTCGAGACGAACATCCAGAACTTGGCCCGGCCGACGTGCACGCCGACGAAGCTCGCCGCCTCTCTGCTGAACCCGATCGCCGGCAGGGTGCGGCCGAACGAGCTGAGGTGCAGCAGCACGCCGAAGAACACGACGATGACGGCCACGCCGATCATGGCGGTCGGGATCCCGGTGGCGCCGATCTTCGAGGTGAAGAACGAGGTCAGGGCGGGCGGGAAGTCCGCGACGGCGTTGTCGCCGATCACCACGAGCGCGAGCCCCCGGTAGAGCGCCAGCGTGCCGATGGTGACCGCGAGCGACGGCAGCCCCACGGTCGTGACGAGCATCCCGTTGAGCGCCCCGCAGGCGACGCCGATCAGAACGCAGACGACGAAGATCTCGGGGATCCCCCAGCCCGCCGCCCAGAGCACGCCCATCGCGGCGCTGGTGAGGCCGGCCGTGCTGGCGACCGAGAGGTCGATCTCGCCGGTGATGATGACGAGGGCCATCGGCATGGCGATCATGAGGATGGGGATGGCGTCGAGCAGCAGGAACCCGGTCGTCTGCACGCTCGCGAAGCGCGGCACCGTCAGCGAGCAGACGATCAGCGTGCCGAGCAGGGCGTAGACCATGATCGCCCCGCGTCCGGTCAGGCGGCGTCGACGACGCAGGCGCCTCTCGGCCGCGGACTCGGGGTCGACGCGACCGGCGTCGCGGCGATCGGCGTCGACGGCGCCGGTGGCCGAGGAGGCGCGGCGCGGGCCGACCCCGGAGGTCGCGGCCGACGGGGTGGTGGTCTGCTCAGGCATTGGTGGCCTCGCTCGTACGGAGTCTCCGGGCCTTGCGGATCGAGGCGATCCGTTCGACGAGGATGGCGGTCAGGATGAGGACGCCGACGATGGCCTGCTGCCAGAACTTGTCGACGTTGAGGGCGGTCAGGCTGCTCGTGATGGTGGTCAGCAGCACGGCGCCGATCGCGGCGCCGACGACGCTGCCCGAGCCGCCGAAGATCGCGATGCCGCCGACGACGGCCGCGGCCACGATGTCGAGCTCGAGGCCGGTGCCCGTGGTGGCCCCGACCGAGTTGAAGCGCGACGCGTAGAGGACGCCGGCGAGACCGGTGAGCGTGCCGTTCAGCACGAACGCGGTGAGCACGCGGCGGCTGACGGGGATGCCGAACAGGCGCGCGGCCTCGTCGTCGGAGCCGATCGCGTAGAGGTCGCGGCCGGGCCGGGTGCGAGCCAGGAAGACCGCGACGAGCACCACGACGACGATCGCGATGACCGTGATGACGGGGACGCCGAGCACGGTGTCGACCGACAGCCGGCCGAACGCGGCCGGCCGGTCGCCGGCGAAGTACTGCTGGCCGCCGGCCCAGGCGTTGTTGACGCCCCGGTAGATGTAGAGCATGCCGAGGGTGATGACCAGCGACGGCACCCGGGCGACCGTCACCAGGAACCCGTTGATCGCGCCGAGCAGGGCGCCGAGCGCGAGCCCGATCAGGAAGACGAGCACGATGGGGATGTCGGGTGCCGCGGCGAAGACCGACCCCGTGCCGAAGGCCACGAGACCGAGGATCGACCCCACCGAGAGATCGATGTTGTTCGTGATGATGACCGTGCCGAGTCCGACGGCCATGATCACCGTGATCGTCGCGTTGAGCATGAGGTCCTTCACGCCCTGCGACGACACGAAGAGCGGATTGGCGATCGTCGTCACGACGACGAGCACCACGAGCGCCGAGGCGACGGGCACCTCGCGCTGACGGACCAGGGACGCGATCGGGCTCCGCCCGGTGCCGGTGCTCGGAGCGAGGGCGTGCGAGGTGGTCATCGGCTGGTCTCCGTCGTCGTGGTGGTGAGCGCCGGCTCGGCGCCCGTGGCGGCGTTCATGACCGTCTCGGGGTCCGCGGCGGAGCGGTCGAGGGAGGCCGTGAGGCGCCCCTCGCGCATGACGAGCACGCGGTCGGCCATGCCCAGCACCTCCGGCAGCTCGGACGAGATCATCAGCACCGCGATGCCCCGACCCGCGAGATCGCTGATCAGCCGATGCACCTCGCTCTTCGTGCCGACGTCGATGCCGCGCGTCGGCTCGTCGACGATGAGGAACGTCGGGTCGGTCGCCAGCCACTTCGCCAGCACGACCTTCTGCTGGTTGCCGCCCGAGAGGGTCGAGACGGGGAGCTCCTGGCTGCCGGTCTTGACCTGCAGCCGACGCGACCAGTCGGCGGCGGCCTCGCGCTCACGTCGCGCGCTGACGAGACCGAGGCGGCTGAGCGCAGTCCGGAGGGTGAGCGTCGTGTTGCGGCTCACCGACATGTCCATCACGAGGCCCTGCTTGCGGCGGTCCTCCGGGACGAAGCCGATGCCCGCCTTGATCGACGCCATCGGATCGCGGGGCGCGAGTCGGCGACCGCCGATCGTGACGGAGCCGGCGTCGTAGCGGTCGATGCCGAACAGCGCCCGCGCCACCTCGGTGCGACCGGCGCCGACGAGACCCGCGAGACCGACGATCTCGCCGGCCCGCACCTCGAACGACACGTCGTGGAAGACGCCCGCCCGCGTCAGACCGTCGACGCTCACGACGGTGTCGCCGATCCGCGCCTCCTGCTTGGGGAACAGCTGGTCGACGTCGCGGCCGACCATCGCCCGCACGATCTCGGGGGTGGTGACCTCGCTCGTGGTGTGCTCCGAGATGAACGCGCCGTCGCGCATGACGGTGATGCGATCGCTGAGACCGAAGACCTCGTCGAAGCGGTGCGAGATGAACATGATGGCGCTGCCGCGGTCGCGCAGAGCCCGGGCGACGCCGAAGAGGCGCTCGACCTCGACTCCGCTGAGCGCGGCCGTCGGCTCGTCCATGATCAGCACCTTGGCGTCGAGCGAGATGGCCTTCGCGATCTCGATGATCTGCTGGTCGGCGATCGAGAGGCCCTCGGCGACGCGGTCGGGATCGATCGGCACGCCGAGACGCTCGAACAGCGCGCGGGCGGCGGCCCGCATGGCCGCGCGGTCGATGAAGCCGAAGCGCGTGGTCGGCTGGCGACCGATGAAGATGTTCTCGGCGACGGTCAGGTCGGGGAAGAGCGTGGGCTCCTGGTAGATCACGCTCACGCCCGCCGCCTTGCTCTCGGCCGGGCTGCGGAACACGATCGGGTGGCCGTCGAAGAGGAAGTCGCCGCTGTCGGGCTGGTGCACCCCGGCGAGGATCTTGACCATCGTCGACTTGCCGGCGCCGTTCTCGCCGACGAGCGCGTTGATCTCGCCGGCACGCAGCCGGACGCTGCCGCTCGAGAGGGCCACGACGGCCCCGAAGGTCTTGCGCACACCGCGCAGTTCGAGCACGGTCGCCGTCGGGGAGGGCCCGCCCGGTGTGGGGTCGATCGTCACTGATCGTTCTCCTAGTCGTTCTCGTCGTCGAGAAAGTGAATCGTTTCAAATTCGGTTCGTGCCGACTGTAGAGGCAGACTCGACTCGACGTCAAGAGGCGCCCGCGGTCGGTGGATCACAGCTCGATCACGGGCATGGCACACTCGTCGGAGGCCACGAGAGCACCGGGGAGGCGCGATGAGGCAGGCCAGCATCCGCGACGTCGCCGAGACGGCCGGGGTCTCCGTCGGCACCGTCTCGAACGTGCTGAACAACCCGGGCAAGGTCAGCGAGTCGACCATCGCCCGCGTCAGCGACGCCATCGCCGCCCTCGGCTTCGTGCGCAACGACGCCGCCCGCCAGCTGCGCGGCGGCGACAGCCGCGTGATCGGGCTGATCATCCTCGACGGCGGCAACCCGTTCTTCACCGACGTCGCCCGCGGCGCCGAGGCCGCCGCCGAGGAGTCGGGGCGCATCATCCTGCTCGGCAACAGCGATCAGCTCGTCGAACGCGAGGCGCACTACCTCGATCTCTTCGACGAGCAGCGGGTGATGGGCATCCTCATCTCGCCCGTCGGCGACGTCTCCGACCGCCTGCGGCGCCTGCGCCTCCGCGGCGTGCCGGCCGTGCTGGTCGACCGACGGGCCGACCTGACCGAGTTCTCGTCCGTCAGCGTCGACGACGTGCGCGGCGGGTACCTCGCGACCGAGCACCTCCTCGGCCTCGGACGACGCCGCATCGCCTTCGTCGGCGGCCCCGCCGATCTGCAGCAGGTGGCCGACCGCCTCGCGGGCGCGCGCGACGCCGTCGCGGCCACCCCGGGCGCCACGCTCGAGGTCGTCGAGATCCCCGCGCTCACCGTGCAGAACGGTCGCGAGGCCGCCGGCGCCATCGCCCGGCGCGACGCCGCCGACCGCCCCGACGCCATCTTCGCCGCGAACGACCTCGCCGCCATGGGCGTGCTCCAGGCCCTCGTCATGCAGGGCGACCTGCGCGTGCCCGACGACGTCGCGCTCATCGGCTACGACGACATCGACTTCGCCCGAGCGGCCGTCGTGCCGCTCACCTCGGTCCGTCAGCCGAGCGCGCTGATCGGGCAGACCGCCGTGGAGATCCTGCGCGACGAGGCCGACGACCCCGAGCGCCCACCCCGCCGGATCGTCTTCGAGCCGGAGCTCGTCGTGCGCGAGAGCACGGCCGCCGGGACGACCCCCGCGGGCTGAGGCGCGCCTCCTCGGCGCTCCCGGGGGTCCGGCGGGTTCGTGTCACCCGTGGCGGGTCAGCGCTGAACCGCCACCGAGGACGGGAACCCGCCGCACCGGCAGCGCGGGCCGGGTCAGCCCTCGAGCAGGAGGCGGCAGTCGCCTTCGCCGTAGACGTCGCGCGGGTCGGGGCAGAGGGTCCCCGACCACGAGCCGACGGCTCCCCCGCCGTGCGAGTCGAACGCGGTCGTCGTGTACGTCTCGACGCCCTCGACGCCCGGACGCACGAAGGCGAACGAGACGATCGGGTCGCCCTCGGTCGTCGGGTACGCCCAGGCCAGCTCGGCCGACGCCCCCGCGACGGATGCGTCGGCGAGGCAGTCGAGCGCCGCAGGGTCGAGCTCGACGCCCTGCGGCAGGACGAACTCGCCGCAGGTGGCGGTGGCGTCGCCGGACTTCACGACGCCTCCGGCGTCCACGAGCTCTCGCGCGGCGGCGATCGGGTCGTCGGGGTCAGGCGCCGGCGCGGGGCCCGACGCGCAGCCGGCCAGAGCGAGCACCAGCAGGAGGGCGGCGGTGCCGGTCGCAGCCAGACGCCGGGGGTCGGCGCGGCGTCGGCGGTCGGCGCGGCCGGACCCGGTCACTGTCTCGCTCGACGGCATCTCGCCCCCCCTCTCGGCTCAGGGAACCAAGTCGCGGCCGCTGCGGGCAAGACCCGCGGGCCACTCGTGACCCGTTCGTGACGCGGAGCGCCGGGGCGTCAGCTCAGAGAGTGGATGCTGCCCGACCGCTCGCGCAACGACGCACGCGAGGCGCCCGATCGCACGGCGAGCACCTCGGCGAGGATCGACACCGCGGTCTCCTCGGGGGTGCTCGCACCGAGATCGAGGCCGATCGGGGAATGCAGGCCGGCCAGCGCCTCCTCGGGGACTCCCCGCTCGCGCAGCGCGGCGAGCCGCCGGTCGTGCGTCGTCCGCGACCCCATCGCGCCGACGTAGACGGCCGGCGACGCGAGAGCCGCCGCGACGAGATCGGCGTCGAACCGCTCGTCGTGCGAGAGCACCGCGATCACCGTGCGCTCGTCGACCTCGGTGCGGGCGAGGTAGTTCGGCGGCCACTCGACGACGACCTGCTCGGCCGCCGGGAAGCGCTCACGGGTGAGGAACACCGGCCGCGGGTCGCACACGGTCACCCGGTAGCCGAGCACGGCCCCGGCGCCGCAGAGGGCCACGGCGAACTCGACGGCCCCGAAGACGAGGAGGCGCGGCGGCGGAACGGAGCGCTCGCTGAAGACCCGCAGACCCGCGCAGTCGTCGATCGACGCCGCCACCTCGCCGACGCGGACGGGTCCGACCACGACGTGCGCCGTCGCCTCGCGCCCCGCCGCGGCCTCCCGCAGCGCGGCGATCGTGACGGCGTCGGCGGGGGTGACCAGGCGGGCGAGGATCTCGATCCGTCCGCCGCAGCTGAGCCCGACCTCGAACGCCGTCTCGTCGCTGAAGCCGTACACGTCGAGCTGCGCCACCCCGTCGTCGAGCACCTGCCGGCACGTCTCGTACACGGCTCCCTCGACGCAGCCGCCGGAGATGCTGCCGATCACCGCGCCGTCGGCGGTCACGGCCATCGACGTGCCCACGGTGCGCGGCGCGCTGCCGTCGATCGAGACGGCCGTCGCGACGGCGAGCCGTTCGCCCGCGTCGAGCAGGGCGAGCAGGCGATCGGCAATCTCGAACACACGGCTCCTCGGGGTGGACGGGTGGCGTCAATCGTAGGGCGTGAGCGCCCTCGTCGACGGCTAGCCTGTGGCCATGGCGCTCGCACGACCCGGCCCGATCGTGGGGCTCCTGCTCGCGGCGGGCGCGGGGTCGCGCCGGGGCGGACCGAAGGCGCTGGCCGCCGACGAGCACGGGCCCTGGCTGACCCGGGGCGTGGCGACCCTGATGGCCGGCGGGTGCGACCGGGTCGTCGTCGTGCTGGGCGCGGAGGCGGACGATGCCGCGGCGGTGCTGGCGGCCGACCCGCGCCTCCTCGGCTCCGCGGTCGGCGTGGTCGTGGCCGACGACTGGGCGACGGGGCTCTCGGCATCGCTTCGGGCCGGACTCGGGGCGATCGACTCGGACCCCGACCTGCAGGAGGCGCGGGTCGCCGTCGTCTCGCTGGTCGACTACCCGACGCTGCCGGCGTCCGCCGTCGCGCGGTCGCTGTCGGGCGGTCCGGCGGCGCTCGGGGTGGACGCGCTGCGGCAGTCGGTGTTCGGCGGGCGTCCGGGCCATCCCGTGGTCGTGGGGCGGGCGCATTGGCGCGATCTGGCCTCGACGCTCGAGGGCGACCGCGGAGCCGGGCGGTACCTGCGCGAGCACGGCGCCGAGCGCATCGACTGCCTCGACCTCTGGGACGGCCGCGACGTCGACGGGCCCACCGGCTGACCCGGGGGCGACACCAGGCGGTGGCGGCGGCGGCGGGGCGGTGGCGTCGTCGAGTCTGGCACCGGGGGCACGGCGAACGGCAGGATGTCGATGGCGACCGCCGACGGCTGGCCCTAGCGTCATCTCATGCCGATCACGCCCGACACGAAGAACTGGACCTGGGTGCTCGAGCGCCCGTGCGCGGAGTGCGGCTTCGACGCCGCGACCATCGGGTACCGCGACGTGCCCGAGCTCGTCAGGCGCAACGCCGCCGCCTGGCCCGCCGAGCTCGCCCGACCGGGTGCGCGCGACCGCCCCGACGACGCGACCTGGTCGACGCTCGAGTACGCGGCTCACGTGCGAGACGTGTTCCGGGTCTTCGCGGGGCGGCTGGCGCTGATGCGTGCCGACGACTCCCCCGCCTTCGCCGACTGGGATCAGGACGCCACGGCCCTCGCCGACGACTACGCCGCGCAGCGACCCGAGGCCGTGGCCGCCGAGCTGGTGTCCGCCGCCGAGACCGTGGCGAGCGCCTTCGAGGCCGTCCCCGACGACGAGCTCGGCCGGACGGGCCTGCGCAGCGACGGCTCGGCGTTCACCATCGACTCGCTCGCCCGGTACTTCGTGCACGACCCCCTGCATCACCTGCACGACGTGCGCCGCTGACAGCCCACCGCTCCGACGACCCGGACGCCCCGCCCCCGGCGAGCGCGCTCACGTCGGTTCGCACCGGGCGCAGAGCGAGGGGGCTCGACGCGGCGGGGCTGGGCGAGGAGACTGACCGTCATGACCCGCGCCTCCGTCGTCTCCGTCGGCCTCGACTCCGCGCACCGCTTCAGCAAGCGGCCGGTCGACTCGATCACCCTTCTCGAGGGCCTCGGCGTCGAGGGGGATGCGCACCTCGGCCGGACGGTCCAGCACCGCTCACGGGTGGCTCGCGACCCCGGCCAGCCGAACCTGCGGCAGGTGCATCTGATGCACGCCGAGCTGTTCGACGACCTCGCGGCCCTCGGGTTCGAGGTCGCCCCGTCGGCGCTCGGCGAGAACGTCACGACGCGCGGAGTCGACCTCCTCGGACTCCCGACCGGCACCGTCCTCGCGCTGGGGCAGGAGGCGCGGGTCGAGATCACCGGCCTCCGCAACCCGTGCCTGCAGATCGACCGGTTCGAATCGGGGCTGCTCAAGGCCGTGGTCGGACGGGACGACGCCGGTGAGCTGGTGCGGAAGGCCGGAGTCATGGGCGTGGTGGTGCAGGGAGGGCGGGTCGCGTCGGGCGACGTGGTCGCGGTCGAACGCCCGCCACGGCCGTGGGCCCCGCTCGAACCCGTGTGAGCGCGGTGGCGCGGACCGTCAGGGGCGGTGGCGGCGGATGCGGATCGGGCCCTTGGCGGTCGACGGGTCGACGACCGAGCCGCCCTGCGTGATGTCGACCTCGCCAGCGGCGACGAGGCGTCGGGCCGCCCGGCGGACGGGCTCCATCAGGCCGCGCCAGGCGTCTTCGTCGTCGGGGCGAAGCGAGCGCGCCACGTCGGAGGGGCAGATGCTCGACGACGCCGCCCGAGCGGCGAGCAGGTCGCGGATGCGCTGCTCGAGCTCGCGATCCCGAGCGGTCACCTTGTGCTTGCGGCACGCGTCGCTGCAGTAGGCCACGTCGTCCCAGTTCGACGCCCACTTCTTGCGCCATTCGATGCGTCGACCGCACGAGCGGCAGGTCTTCGATTCGGGTGTCGCAGGGCTCATGCTGACAGTCAACGCGGCGGAGGCTGCGAGCGTTCCCGCTCGGCGCCTCCGCCGCGTCGACGAGGTCGTGCCGGTCGTGCCGGTCAGGCGTCGAGGCCGACGGGCTGAGCGGAGCCGTCGTACTCGCAGATCGCCTGCACCTTCTCGGCCGAGGCGCTCGAGGTGTCGAACTCGTAACCCAGCCACTCGCGCGCCATGCGCCGCGCGACCTCGAGTCCGACGACGCGCTGGCCCATGCAGAGCACCTGCGCGTCGTTCGAGAGCACGCTGCGCTCGACCGAGAACGAGTCGTGCGCCGTGACCGCGCGGATGCCGGGCACCTTGTTCGCCGCGATCGCGACGCCGAGACCGGTGCCGCAGATCAGGATCGCCCGGTCGGCCTTCCCGTCGGCGACCATGCGCGCCGCGTCGACC